>NZ_CP047644.1:930000-4203926 GCF_009906915.1 Bacillus sp. AM1(2019) | reverse complement strand
TATCCGGCACAGCCCTCCTTTTCTTTAAAAATCAGCGCCCTTTCCCTGTTATAGAACACAAAAAAAGAGCATATGGCTCTGACCATTCGTACACACGAAATGTTGAAAACATATAGTATAGTAGAAAAATAGCTTTTCGACAAATTCCACAAGTTGTGGACAACAATCTACACAAGCTGTGTGAAAACAATCCACAACTTATCCACAAATTGTGGATAAGGAGAATGGACTGGATAAGTAATTAAGAGTTAAAACACAAATATAATATCAAATTAAGCGAGGACTTGCAATGGTTCTCGTAATCTTATCCACAAACCTGACAACTTGTTGAAAAATCTTTGTCCACAGGGGTTAGCAATGTGAAAATGTTGTCGATAACGATTGTGGATATTAAAAAAAGACCGAAAAATTATCCACATGTCGTTTTTTCGAGGGAGCCGGTTTTTTTTTTGCGTTAAAAAAAGGAATATGAAAAATAAGGTTTCTAAACTGATTAAGGTATGTTATCCTATTATGGTTGTAAGAAATAAAAGCACTGCTGAAGTTGACAATGAATAGGCAGCACAAATATAATAAGTAAGACTGTCTTTAACAGCTATTCCTCGAGGGAGGTGTCATAAATGAAAAGAACATTCCAACCGAATAACCGTAAACGCAGTAAAGTTCATGGCTTCAGAAGCCGTATGAGTTCAAAAAACGGTCGTCTAGTATTAGCACGCCGTCGCCGCAAAGGCAGAAAAGTATTATCAGCTTAGGCCACTGAATAATGTCAGTGGTCTTTTTTCACATTAAGAGAGTGAGATGTCATGCGTCGCCCGGTACTGGAGAAATTTCTTCAGTATTCCGGCGGCCCGTTTTTTTTAGATAGAAATAAAAGTTTCTGCGAGTGAATATCGGAGTGAATTAAAGTGAAGAAGCGAAATCGGTTAAAGAAAAATGAAGATTTTCAAAAAGTGTTTAAACGCGGAACGTCTATGGCAAACCGCCAGTTCGTGCTGTATACGCTTGATCAGCCGAAACAGGAAGAGCTCCGGGTAGGGCTTTCTGTCAGTAAAAAAATCGGCAATGCCGTCGTGCGCAATCGGGTGAAGCGGTTAATAAGGCAGGCTGTTCAGGAGGAAAAAGAGCTGCTCAAGCCGAAAGATTTTATTATTATCGCAAGAAAACCCGCCGGCGACCTCAGTTTTGAAGAAACGAAAAAGAGTCTGCAGCACTTATTCAGAAAAACCTCATTATATAAGAAATCTTCGTCAAAATAGCTCATATTTTGTTTTCTTCACGTTTTTAAAAGCGCTTCCTTTTATTTGGCGAAAAATGAACGCCATTTGAAACTGAAAGATGCTAAAATACATACAAGGTTTATAAAGATTGGTATAGGAGGAAACGTTCTTGAAAAGGAGAATATGGTTACTACTGAGTATGGTCGGTATGCTCGTGCTGCTGGCCGGGTGCTCGAGTGTGAAAGAGCCGATTACGGCGAATAGTCCGCATTTCTGGGACAAATATGTTGTGTATCCATTGTCAGAAGTCATTACGTACGTAGCGAAACTGACGGGCGATAACTATGGTTTATCGATCATCATCGTTACGATTTTAATTCGTCTGCTGATTCTGCCGCTGATGATCAAGCAGCTTCGAAGCTCAAAAGCGATGCAGGCGCTGCAGCCTGAAATGCAGAAGCTCAGAGAAAAATACAGCTCTAAAGATCAAAAAACGCAGCAGAAGCTTCAGCAGGAAACAATGGCCCTGTTTTCAAAGCACGGGGTAAACCCGCTGGCGGGATGTTTCCCGATCCTGATTCAAATGCCGATTTTGATCGGATTCTACCACGCCATTATGCGTACGCAAGCCATTTCACAGCACAGCTTTTTATGGTTTGACCTAGGAGAGAAGGATCCTTACTATATTCTTCCTATCGTTGCCGGTGTGGCCACTTTTGTCCAGCAGAAGCTGATGATGGCCGGAAATCCGACTCAGAATCCTCAAATGGCAATGATGGTATGGATTATGCCGATCATGATCATCGTATTTGCGATCAACTTCCCGAGCGCGCTTTCTCTGTATTGGGTAGTCGGAAACCTGTTTATGATTGCTCAGACATTCCTTATTAAAGGACCTGACATTAAACACGATCCGGAAACGCAGAAAGCGGGAGGAAAGAAAAAGTGAAGAAGGTGACTGCTGCGGGACGGAATGTCGAAGAAGCAGTTCAATCAGGCCTTCAGGAACTTCAACTGACGAAAGATCAAGTAGAAATAACGGTGGTGCAAGAAGAATATAAAGGGTTTTTGGGTATTTTCGGAAAAAAGAATGCGATCGTAGAACTGGAAGAGAAAAGAAATCCTGTTCAGGAAGCGAAAGCGTATTTGGAAGAAATCATCCATTCCATTGCCGGGCCTTCTGAGATTGTTACGGAAGAAAACAAGAAAACAGTCTGTTTTCACATTAAAGGTGAAAAAGCGGCGCTGCTTATTGGCAAAAGAGGACAAACACTCAATGCCCTGGAAACATTGACGCAGCTTGTTTTGAACCGCGGCTCCGGCCAGTATCGCCAAGCCGTTGTCGACGCTGAGAATTATCGGCGGAAAAGAAGAGAAATTCTGGATCAGCTGGCAAACAGGCTGGCCAAGCAAGTGTCGAAAACGAAAAAAGATGTGCATTTAGAACCGATGCCGTCAGGTGAAAGAAAAATCATCCATGACGCGCTGTCAAAGCATCCAAATATCAAAACGTTTTCTACCGGTGAAGGCCGGTACCGCCATCTCGTTATTTCCCATAAAGATAGCAGAAAACCGAAGTCCGGGTAAAATCGGAACTTCGGTTTTTTTATTGGTAAAAATGGCTCTATTCCTAAGCAGAATCGCATTTTTAGCGTTTAAGTTTTTTCTTTTTCGGTCTATGCTGTTGATAAAAAAGGTTTTAGGAAATAAAATTAATTGTTATTCACATGTGGATAAGTTAAAGTAATAAGGGATGAATTTCTGCCTTTGTGGATAACGTAACTTCCACTTCAAACCAAACTATGTTATCTTTTAATTTTGGCGTAAATAAAATTTTTTATATAGATGGAAACAGAGATAAAGAGAGGTGAACAGCATGGATACAATTGCAGCGATTTCAACTCCGATGGGTGAAGGCGCGATCGCGATCGTTCGGCTGAGCGGCCCGGAAGCCGTAAAGATCGCCGACAAAATGTACAAGGGTCCGAAAGGCAAAACGCTCAGTTCGGCAGAATCGCATACCATTCATTACGGGCATATCGCGGACAGCACGACAGGACGGATTATTGAGGAAGTCATGGTGTCTGTTTTAAGAGCGCCCAGAACATTCACAAGGGAAGATGTCATTGAAATCAACTGTCACGGGGGTATTGTGACGGTTAATCAGGTGCTCCAGCTTGCTTTAAGAGAAGGTGCGAGACTGGCAGAACCCGGTGAGTTTACGAAGCGCGCATTTTTAAACGGACGGATTGACCTTTCACAGGCGGAAGCGGTGATGGATCTGATCAGGGCCAAAACGGACCGTGCCATGAATGTCGCCATGAACCAGATGGAAGGACGGCTTTCCGCGCTTGTCCGCCGTCTGCGTGATGAGCTGTTAGAAACACTTGCACATGTTGAGGTTAATATAGATTATCCGGAATATGATGACGTCGAAGAAATGACGCATCAGCTTTTAGTGGAGAAGGCAAGCGGCGTGAAGAAAGAAATCGAGGCGCTGCTCCGTACGTCTGAGCAGGGGAAAATTTTGCGTGAGGGACTGTCTACCGTGATCATCGGCCGTCCGAACGTCGGAAAATCCTCTCTGCTTAACAGCCTTGTCCATGAAACGAAGGCGATCGTAACCGATATTCCGGGAACGACGCGTGATGTGATTGAGGAATATGTCAACGTGCGAGGCGTGCCGCTTCGGCTTGTCGATACCGCCGGAATCCGTGAGACAGAAGACATCGTCGAAAGAATCGGTGTGGAACGGTCACGGCAGGTTCTGAAGGAAGCGGATCTCATTTTGCTTGTGCTTAACCACAGCGAAGAGCTTTCTGAAGAAGATGTAAAATTGTTTGAAGCGGTTGAGGGAATGGACGTCATTGTCATTATGAATAAGACGGACCTTGAGGCTAAGATTGACGCTGAGCGCGTCAAGGAACTGGCGAAAGGCCGGCCTGTCGTCACGACCTCATTGCTGAAAGAAGAAGGCATTCAAGATTTAGAGGAAGCGATTCAGTCGCTATTTTATACAGGAGCGATCGAAAGCGGAGACCTCACCTATGTCAGCAACACCCGTCATATCTCGATTCTGCATCAGGCAAAGCAAGCGATTGATGATGCGCTGAACGGAATTGAACAGGATGTTCCGATTGATATGGTCCAAATTGATTTGACAAGGTGCTGGGAGCTGCTGGGCGAAATCATCGGTGATGCCGTCCACGAAAGCTTAATTGATCAGCTCTTTTCACAATTTTGTTTAGGTAAATAAAAGGGAGGAAAAAACCATGGGGTATGAAGCAGGCCAATACGACGTGATTGTCATCGGCGCCGGGCATGCCGGTGTTGAGGCTGCCCTCGCATCCGCGCGCCAGGGAGCCAAAACGCTTGTTTTGACGATTAATCTTGATATGGTTGCGTTTATGCCATGTAATCCGTCTGTCGGCGGCCCCGCAAAAGGGATTGTCGTCCGCGAAATTGACGCGCTCGGCGGAGAAATGGCTAGAAATATAGATAAAACTCATATTCAAATGAGAATGCTGAATACAGGAAAAGGTCCGGCCGTACGGGCGCTGCGTGCGCAGGCGGATAAATTCCAATATCAGCACGAAATGAAGCATACGCTGGAAAAAACACCGAATTTGACACTTCTTCAAGGGATTGCCGAGCGTTTAATCATTGAAGACGGAGAGTGCCGCGGTGTCATTACGCAAACCGGTGCTGAATATAAGGCAAAAACGGTCGTGCTGACAACCGGAACGTATTTAAGAGGGCGGATCATTCTCGGTGATCTGTCTTACTCAAGCGGTCCGAATAACCAGCAGCCGTCTATTAAACTTTCTGAGCACTTAGAGGAGCTCGGTTTTGATCTCGTCCGTTTTAAAACGGGCACGCCTCCTCGTGTCTCAAGCGATTCCATTGATTACAGCAAAACAGAAATCCAGCCGGGGGACCCGGTTCCGCGCGCTTTCTCATATGAAACAGTTGAATACATTACCGATCAGCTGCCTTGCTGGCTGACTTACACGAGTCCTGAGACTCATGAGATCATCGACAGCAACCTGCATCGTTCACCAATGTATTCCGGTATGATTAAAGGAACGGGACCGAGATACTGCCCTTCGATTGAAGATAAAGTCGTTCGGTTTAATGATAAACCGCGTCATCAGATTTTCCTTGAGCCGGAAGGCAGAAATACGCAGGAAGTATACGTTCAAGGTTTATCCACGAGTCTTCCTGAGGACGTGCAGCAGCGGATGCTGGCGACCATTCCGGGACTGGAAAAGGTGCAGATGATGAGAGCCGGATACGCGATTGAGTATGATGCGATTGTACCGACGCAGCTCTGGCCTACACTGGAGACGAAAAAAATCCCTAACCTGTACACAGCCGGTCAAATTAACGGTACATCAGGTTATGAGGAAGCAGCCGGGCAAGGAATTATGGCAGGGATCAACGCAGGCCGCAAAGCGCTTGGAAAAGAAGAAGTGATCCTCAGCCGTTCCGATGCTTATATCGGTGTATTGATTGATGATTTGGTAACGAAAGGAACCAATGAACCGTACCGTCTGCTGACTTCACGGGCGGAATACAGACTGCTGCTCCGTCACGACAACGCGGATCTTCGTCTGACGGAAATCGGCCACGATATCGGCTTAATTTCTGATGAGCGCTATGAAGCGTTTGAGAAGAAAAAAGCGGCGATCGAGGCAGAGAAAAAACGTCTCTGGTCTGTTATTATCAAGCCGTCTCCTGAGAATCAGGAATATATCCGTTCACTCGGCGGAAGCGAGCTGAAAGACGGAGTGCGCGGCACAGATTTAATGAAACGTCCGGAAATGAACTATGAAACAGTGACAAAACTTGCGCCTGCAGATTCTCCGGTTCCGCAAGACGTGGCGGAACAAGTGGAAATTCAGGTGAAATATGAAGGATATATCGAAAAATCCTTGCAGCAAGTGGAAAAGCTGAAGAAAATGGAAAACAAAAAAATCCCTGATCGGATTGATTATGACGCCATTAAAGGAATTGCTACTGAAGCCCGTCAAAAGCTGAAAGAAGTGCGTCCTTTATCAGTTGCTCAAGCGTCCCGTATTTCCGGCGTCAATCCGGCAGACATTTCAATCCTGCTGGTATACCTGGAGCAGGGCCGTATTGCCAAGGTAGCTGAATAGAAAGGATGACGGCATGAATATAGATGAATTTACATCCAGTTTAGCGGAGAAAGGGATTTCCCTTTCTGACCGCCAGCTGGAGCAATTCGAGTTGTATTACCGGATGCTCGTGGAATGGAACGAAAAAATGAATCTGACATCCATCACTGAGAAAAAGGAAGTTTATCTCAAGCATTTTTATGATTCGATAACGGCGGCATTTTATATTGATTTTGAAAAGGTCACCACTCTTTGTGATGTCGGCGCCGGCGCCGGTTTTCCAAGCCTGCCCATCAAAATCTGCTTCCCGCATCTGCATGTCACCATCGTCGATTCACTGAATAAGCGGATTACGTTTTTGGAAACTCTCTCTGATGCTTTACAATTAGAGCATACGACATTTGTCCATGACAGAGCGGAGACATTCGGACAGCGGAAAGACGTACGGGAAAGCTTCGATCTCGTGACGGCCCGTGCGGTGGCGCGTCTGTCGGTCCTGAGTGAGCTTTGTCTGCCGCTGGCCAAGAAAAACGGCGTATTTGCCGCACTGAAAGCAGCAGCTGCTGATGAAGAGCTGAAAGCGGGGCAAAAGGCGATTAAAGTATTGGGAGGAGAGCTTGAACAAGTTCATTCCTTTACACTTCCTGTTGAAGAAAGTGAACGGAACATTATGATCATTCGCAAGACGAAAAGCACTCCGAAAAAATATCCGAGAAAACCGGGTACTCCAAATAAATCGCCAATTGAAGGGTAATTTAGACAGCCTGATGTGACAATTCCATCATATTTTCTGCAAAATTGATGAAGATACAGCAGGAAAAACCATGAGAAAATAGAATTATAAAAATGGCAGTTTTTAAAGGTGGTGTAGGTACATGAAGCATTCATTCTCTCGTTTCTTCGGGTTTGGTGAGAAGGAAGAGGAACCGGAGATAGCTGAGCATGATACAAACAAAGAAGAGATACTCGAAATACCGGTACATGCTATCGTTCCCAACCGTTTTCAGCCACGCACCATTTTCTCAGATGAAAAAATCAAAGAGTTAGCAATGACTATCCATACACACGGCATCATTCAGCCGATTGTTGTCAGACATACAGAAGATGAAGGACAATATGAGCTCATTGCGGGTGAAAGGCGCTGGAGAGCGGTACAGACGCTTGAATGGGAGAAGATTCCCGCAATTATTAAAGATTTTTCTGATACGGAAACAGCATCTGTCGCTTTGATTGAAAACCTGCAAAGGGAAGAATTGTCCTCCATTGAGGAAGCTCATGCGTACGCAAGGCTGTTAGAACTTCATGATTTAACACAGGAAGCCTTGGCGCAGCGCTTAGGAAAAGGCCAGTCAACGATTGCGAACAAGCTCCGATTGTTAAAGCTCCCGGAACCGGTCCAGGATGCGATTATGGAGAAAAAAATTACGGAACGTCATGCAAGAGCACTGATTCCGCTCAAACAGCCGGAGCTTCAGGTCACATTGCTTGCGGAAATCATTGAGAAAAGCTTAAACGTCAAGCAGACGGAAGACAGAGTGGTGAAAATGCTTGAACAGAATAAGCAGAAACCAAAGCCGAGACGCAAAGCGTTCAGCAGGGATACAAGAATTGCGATGAATACGATTCGTCAGTCACTGTCCATGGTAGAAGACAGCGGCGTCAGACTGAATACTGAAGAAGAAGAATTCGAAGAGTACATCCAGCTTACCATTCGGATACCTAAATAAAAACTCTCCTGATGAGCAGGGGAGTTTTTATTTTAATCAAAAAACTATTTTGAGATAATGATAGATTTATTGTGCACTATACATTGTATATGTAAAATTTTATCTTTTTGTGTCGTGAATTGTCTTTTTACAGTCAAAAAAGTCACTTTATCGGAGAACTTATATTAGAAAGTGTCTTTTTCGTTTACATTTTTTTCACTTGCTGATAAACAAATTATGAAAAAAATAAAACGCTTTACTCTTTTTTTGATAAGATAGAAACAAGACAGTACATGTTCATGTGAAGGTAGGTGACATCGTGGGAAAAATCATAGCAATTACGAACCAAAAAGGCGGAGTCGGGAAGACGACGACTTCTGTTAATCTGGGGGCTTGCTTGGCTTACATAGGTAAAAGGGTTCTTCTTGTTGATATTGATCCGCAGGGCAATGCAACGAGCGGATTAGGGATTGAAAAAGCCGATGTGGATCATTGTGTGTACGACATTTTAGTAGATGATGCAGATGTTACAGATATTATTAAACCGACTTCAGTAGAGAACTTAGATGTCATTCCGGCCACGATCCAGCTTGCGGGAGCGGAAATCGAATTGGTTCCAACGATCTCACGGGAGGTCAGGCTGAAAAGAGCATTAGAATCAGTGAAACAAAATTACGATTACATGATTATTGATTGTCCTCCGTCTCTCGGGTTATTAACGATTAATGCGCTTACCGCTTCAGATTCAGTCGTTATCCCGGTTCAGTGCGAATACTACGCTCTTGAAGGATTGAGTCAATTATTAAATACAGTTCGGCTTGTGCAAAAACATTTAAATACCGACTTAATGATAGAAGGAGTGCTTCTGACGATGCTTGATGCCAGAACGAATCTCGGCATTCAAGTGATAGAGGAGGTAAAGAAATACTTTAGAGATAAAGTGTATCAAACCATTATCCCTCGCAATGTCCGTTTAAGTGAGGCGCCGAGTCACGGCAAGCCGATCATATTATACGATCCGCGTTCGAGAGGTGCGGAAGTATATTTAGATTTAGCAAAGGAAGTGGCAGCGAATGGCTAAAGGCGGGCTCGGAAAAGGGATTAACGCGTTGTTTAATCAGGTTGATTTGTCTGAAGAGACAGTGGAAGAGATTAAAATCAGTGATTTGCGCCCCAATCCTTATCAGCCAAGAAAACAATTTGACGATGAGTCATTAGATGAACTGAAGGAATCCATCATTCAGCATGGCATTCTTCAGCCCATTATCGTGAGAAAATCATTAAAGGGCTATGATATTGTAGCCGGCGAACGCCGTTACCGCGCCGCAAAACTTGCCGGTAAAGAGACAGTGCCGGCTATCGTGCGGGATTTATCTGAATCACTGATGCGGGAAATCGCTCTTTTGGAAAACCTTCAGCGTGAAGACTTATCACCGCTTGAAGAAGCTCTGGCATATGACTCACTGCTGAAGCATTTGGATTTAACCCAGGAACAGCTCGCTAAACGGCTCGGGAAAAGCAGGCCTCATATTGCCAACCATTTAAGACTGCTGACGCTGCCGGAAAGCATCCAGAACCTCATTGCAGAAGGTACGTTATCCATGGGACACGGCAGAACCTTGCTTGGTTTGAAAAATAAAAACAAGCTTGAACCGCTTGTGAAGAAAGTGGTTGAAGAACAGCTGAACGTCCGTCAGCTTGAGCAGCTGATTCAGCAGTTAAACAACAATGTTCCACGTGAAACAAAGAAAAAAGAACCTGTTCAAGATGTTGTGTTAAAAGAGCGGGAATCGTATTTGCAAAATTACTTCGGAACAACAGTAAATATTAAGAGACAAAAGAAAAAAGGGAAGATTGAGATTGAGTTTTTCTCAAATGAAGATCTTGAACGTATCCTAGAACTATTGTCTGAAAGAGAAGCGTAAAAACCATCTTTTTAAAAAAAGATGGTTTTTTTATATACGTCTTGTCAGCTTATGAAACGGACTGAGCCGTTCCTGCCGGCCTTCTGATTTATCTGTCAGCTGTAACCCCTCTGCTAAAACATTTGCCATGCTCATAACAAGATGAAGCCTCGTATTCTGCAGGACAAAATACTCCATAAACCCGCTGACATTGACGATTCCGTTGATATGGACGTCACCGATTTCGGGAAGATCTTTTTGAACACCTGCTCCGGGCTTCAGCGGCCCATCGCCGATTTGAAATGAGCCTACGCTTTTGACGCGGCCTAAACAAGCATCAACCGCTATAATAAACGGATTTTTATGTAGATGTTGAATATCTTTCAGCTTGTCTTTCATATTGACGGCGTGAACAGGATCTGACAGCGTGCCGTAAACGTGCAATCTGCCTAAATTCATTTTTTCTAACTTTGTTCCTACGAGCGGACCTAATGAATCTCCGGTCGACCGATCTGTACCGATACACACGGTGACTAACGGTCTGCCGGCTGCTTTACGTAAAGATGAAGTAAGGATCGCTTGTATTTGATTCGCAGCAGAAGAATCCGTATGAGATACATATTGTTTTGCCCGTTCTTGAGAAAAAAGCCCGCCTTTTCGATTCATAAGGTTCACTTCCTTGTCATGTCATACGAGTATTACATTGTTGTTTTTGGTGATGTATGGTTGTTTACAGTATATCCAGCGCTGCCTTTTTTTATGCTTATGTCATGATCAGCATGCCGGTTGTTTGAAAAGAGCGGGATAGAAAAAAGAACTCAGAGCAGTTATTCTTTAAGTTCATGAAAGAAATAAGACCATTTGATCTACATTACATATTGCTGATGATCTAATTTCAGCGCTCTTTTTTCTGCAGAAAAGAGGATAAATCCTAACTGAGCGTAGAGTTTCTTTGCGGGTTCATTTGTTGAGTAACAGAGAGAGGGAGCTGTTCTGTGTCTTTCATCTTTTTTGCTGCCTGGCTGATGGCTTCCGTCAGTAACGCTTTTCCCGCGCCTGACCTTCGATGTTTGGGGGAAATATACATAGAACCGATAACCGCAATGTATCTTAGGTTAAACAGCGAATGCTTGGAGATCTTGAGGATTCCCATCAGTCTGTCTTTTTCAAAGGCGCCAAGCACGATGGCATTGCCGGATTCAAGCCTCGCGTCCGGGTGATCTTTTAAGCTTTGAGCCTGATATCGGAGTAAGGCTTGGTATCACATACGGTTAAACGCCTGATGTACACGATTTGAGCTCCTTATATAAATAAAATTTTCTGAATAGTCAATCGTCGTTATCATACCATATTTGTCCCATTTGTATGAATGATTGCCGCTGTCACTCAATATAGTAGCAATATGCGGAGATTATCAGAAATTTTATGAGGTGATGAGGGTGTGGAGAGCCGGGATGAAGTGGATGCTGCTCATATTAAGCAGCCAGATTGGGGCTGGGTATGCAAGCGGGCAGGAAATATGGCAGTTTTTCGGTGTCGAAAGCGGACTGGCTATTGTATTGTTTACAGTCATGTTTACGATTTCGGCTTATATTGTGTTGAAGATCAGCTATCGGGTTCAATCAACGCACTTTTTACCTGTGCTTGAGCATCTGATGGGGCCGGCTCTTGCTAAAGTCTATGATGTGCTTATTATGTTTTATTTGTTTTCGATGACGATGGTTATGATTGCCGGCGGCGGTGTGACGCTGCAAATGTACAAGCTGCCGTTTTGGATCGGTATTTTTCTTCTTTGCATTGTGACCGTCGGTTTATTCTTTTGGGATATAAAAGGAATATTATCTCTGAATAGTATTTTGATACCGATTCTTGTAGCGGGGCTGTTATATGCATTGGTCTTTTTTCAGACAACCCATCATTACACGTGGACGATAGATTTGACCCGCCAGTATAATTGGCCGGCAAGCATTACCTTCACGTCCTTAAACATCCTTTCTGTTGTCGCTGTTCTTTCTTCAATCGGGAAAGATATGAAAGGACTGGGAGAAGCGAAAATCGCAAGTGTTGCAAGCGGGCTGATTTTCGGTGTGATTTCATTTGTTTACAATGAAACGCTTGTGCAGCTTTCAGGCAGTCTTACACAATATGAGATGCCTCTTTTCGCCGTCCTTGAAGGCGCTCCTTATCCGTTATTTCTTTGTATGGCCGCCGTGCTTTTTTTAGCCATCTATACGACAACCGTGACCGGTCTGTTCGGGCTGTCCAGCCGCATGCTTGCATTTTTGAAATTGCCGAGATGGACGCTCGTATCTCTTCTTTTAGCTGTGATGGTGCCTTTTACGACAATCGGTTTTTCAGATTTGATCGCCATTTTATATCCCATTTACGGGCTTTTAAGTCTTTATTTGCTGGTATGTCTTCTTCTTTACCCTATTTTAGGGAGATGGAAAAAAGTATAATGCTCATTTTGAGTGCGGCCGTTGCTCTTATCCTGTCTTTTTTTGTACAATAAATAAAGCAGTCTATGGAGAGAGGTGAAGGGTCTTGGCGGATAAAGACTTTGGCCTGAATGATATTGTTGAAATGAAGAAACCGCATCCTTGCGGTGAAAACAGGTGGAAAATCATTCGGATGGGAATGGATATTCGGATCAAATGCACGGGTTGTTCCCACAGTGTCATGATTCCGAGAAGAGATTTTGAGAGAAAGCTGAAAAAAGTACTCGTCAAGCATGAGGAGCCCACATCATAAGGGCTGGCGCTCATGCTTTTTCATATAGAGGAGAGGAAGAGGCCCGATGAGCAAAGTGCATCAGTCAGCGTGCCCGCTGAATTGCTGGGACAGCTGCGGCTTTTTGGTGACAGTTGAGGATGGAAAGGTGACGAAAGTAGACGGAGACCCGAATCATCCCATTACGGAAGGAAAAATTTGCGGCCGGGGCAGAATGCTGGAGACGAAAACGAATGCGCCGGAACGGCTTCGTTTTCCTTTAAAAAAGAAAGACGGCGAATTTGTCCGCATTTCCTGGGAGCAGGCGTTAGATGAAATTGCTGAAAAAATGGCGGTGATTAAGGAGACGTTGGGCACTGCCGCAGTGCTGCACAGTCATGATTACGCCAATAACGGTCTTTTGAAGGCGCTCGACCAGCGTTTTTTTAATGGATACGGCGGTGTAACGGAGATTGCGGGCAGCATTTGCTGGGGTTCCGGCATTGAAGCGCAGCGCTGGGATTTCGGGCGTTCTTACGGGCATGGACCGCTTGATATTTATCACAGCAAGCATGTGATCGTATGGGGAAGAAACGTGTCCCGGACGAATATGCACCTCTATCATCATCTTCAGCAGGTGAAGAAAAAAGGAGCGACACTGACGGTCATTGATCCTATTTTTAACCCGACTGCAAAGCTTGCCGATCGGTATATATCCGTCAAACCCGGCATGGATGGCTGGCTTGCGGCGGGTGTTTTAAAAATATTATGCCAAACCGGCAGAACCGATTCCGATTTCATTCAAAGGCATTCGGTCGGTTTTGAAGAAATAGAAAAGCTTCTGAAGACGATTTCTTTTGAGGAGATCATTGAGAAAACAGAAACGTCTTTAGAAGTGCTTGAATATCTTGCTGATTTATATGCTGACGGTCCCGCCTCCACTTTTATGGGTCTTGGGATGCAGAGATATAAAAACGGGGGCGGGACGATACGGTGGATTGACGCTTTAGCTGCGGCGAGCGGAAATGTCGGTATCAAAGGCGGCGGCGCAAACTTCGGAAATGTGCAAGTCGGTGAAAGCTTTGCAAAGGCCGAGCTCACCCGTCCTGATCTGAAGAAAAGTTCGAGAACGTTTTCGATGATGACTCAAGCTGAAGAGGCGCTGAATGCAGCCGATTCGCCGATTGAGATGATCATCGTGACGTGCGGCAATCCGCTGACACAGGTGCCGAATACAAAAAAAGTGAAGGAAGCGTTTGAAAAAACACCGGTCACAGTGGCCATTGATTCGGTCATGACCGATACGGCGAAGCTCTGTGACTATGTGCTGCCGACGGCCGTTGTTTTCGAAGAGGAAGATATTTATTATTCCAGCATGTATCATCACTATGTTCAATATGGCAAGAAGCTTGCGGAACCGCAGGGAGAGGCAAAATCAGACCGCTGGATCTGGACGGAACTCGCAAAGCGTCTCGGATTCGGGGAGCTGTTTGATTACAGTACGGAAGATTTCTTAAAAATGGGGCTCTCTTCTTTGGAGAAAGAAGGAATCACCCTTGAGCAATTAAAGGAAAAAGGACATATGCCGCTTCCGGTCAAACAGGTTCCGTGGAGTGATTTTCAATTTTTAACCCCGAGCGGAAAATTTGAATTCGTCTCGTCACTGGCAGAAGAGAAAGGATACAGCGGCCTCCCTCAATTGGAGGTGCCGGAGGAGTCTGTTTATCATGACGCCGGGCTTGCCGGGAAATACCCGTATACGCTGCTGTCCATTCACCCGCAGCGCTCCAATCATTCACAGCACGTGCCGTTTATTGAAAAGCTCCAGCAGATTCAGGTGGACCTGTCGCCGGATATCGCCGAGGAGCTTTCACTTCAAGACGGAGATACGGCAGAGGTATACAATGACCGCGGCCGTCTGCGCGGCAGGGTGAAAATCATGAAGCAGGCTCACCCGAAGACGGTGAATATAGATGAAGGCATGTGGGCGGCATTCGGAGGCTCCGTCAACATGCTCACAAAGGATTCAAATTCCGATAATGGAATGGGAAGTACGCTTTTTGACTGTCTGGTAGCGGTTAAAAAAGGATAATCTAAGGAGAGAGAGGGCGGGAAATGCTTTTTTCTCAGCTTGTCTTTTCCTATGAACCTCCTTATAATTGCTCTAGGTTTACAATACGTTTATACGATGATGGTTTGATATAGAGGAGATGAAAGAATGGCTTTAACTGCTGGAATTGTCGGTTTGCCGAATGTCGGAAAATCGACGTTATTTAATGCAATTACCCAGGCTGGTGCCGAATCAGCCAACTACCCGTTCTGTACAATTGATCCGAACGTGGGAATCGTGGAAGTGCCGGATGAACGTCTGCAAAAGCTGACTGAATTGGTGAACCCGAAAAAAACGGTGCCGACAGCGTTTGAATTCACTGATATCGCGGGGATCGTAAAAGGCGCATCTAAAGGTGAAGGACTCGGAAATAAGTTTCTTTCTCATATCCGTCAGGTAGATGCGATCTGTCACGTTGTACGGGCATTCGCTGATGACAATATTACGCACGTGTCAGGGAAAGTCGATCCGATTGACGATATTGAAACGATCAACCTTGAATTGATTCTTGCCGACATGGAGACAGTCGAAAAACGCATCACGCGTGTAAGCAAGCTTGCGAAGCAAAAAGACAAAGAAGCGGTTTTTGAATTTGACATTCTGTCTAAATTAAAAGAAGCTTTCGAACAAGAAAAGCCTGCCCGTTCCGTTGAATTTACGGAAGAACAGCAAAAGCTTGTGAAGCAGCTTCATTTGCTTACGTCAAAACCCGTGCTTTATGTGGCAAATGTAAGCGAGGATGAAGTGGCTGATCCTTCAGATAATGAATATGTTGCGAAAATCCGGGAGTACGCCGCGGGTGAAAACGCCGAAGTTATCGTCGTCTGTGCGAAAATCGAGTCTGAAATTGCTGAATTGGAAGGCGAAGAAAAGCAAATGTTCCTTGAGGAGCTCGGCATCGAAGAGTCAGGTCTTGATCAGCTGATTAAAGCGTCATACTCTCTTCTCGGCCTTGCGACATACTTTACGGCGGGCGAACAGGAAGTGCGCGCATGGACATTCAGAAAAGGCATGAAAGCTCCTGAGTGTGCGGGTATCATCCACACTGACTTTGAACGCGGCTTTATCCGCGCTGAAACGGTTGCTTATGAAGACCTTTTGGCAGGCGGCGGAATGTCCGGAGCGAAAGAAGCCGGAAAAGTGCGTCTGGAAGGTAAAGAATATGTAGTCCAAGACGGAGATGTCATTCATTTCCGATTTAATGTATAGGACACAGTTGTAAAGGGACAAGAGCTTTGGTATAATATAAACTTGTGAGTAATAGAATTATTGCTCCTTGCCCATTATAGGGCCGCTTAGACCAAAAGGAGGTGCAAACAGATGAAAAAGTACGAAGTTATGTACATTATCCGTCCGAACATTGACGAAGAGTCAAAGAAGGCAGTTATCGAGCGTTTCAACAACGTATTGACTTCTAACGGAGCGGAGATCACTGGAACAAAAGATTGGGGTAAACGTCGTCTTGCTTACGAAATCAATGATTTCCGTGACGGTTTCTACCAAATCTTAAACGTTCAGTCTGAAGCTGCAGCGGTTGCTGAATTCGACCGTTTAGCTAAGATCAGTGACGATATCATTCGCCACATCGTTGTTAAAGAAGAAGAATAAGCAATTTGAAATATATAATGTTAAAAGGTGGTCTTTCATATGCTTAACCGAGTTGTATTAGTCGGAAGACTGACAAAAGACCCAGAGCTTCGTTATACGCCAAGCGGTGCGGCTGTCGCCACGTTTACTCTTGCTGTGAATCGTACATTCACGAACCAGTCCGGAGAACGTGAAGCCGATTTCATTAATTGTGTCACTTGGAGAAGACAAGCCGAAAACGTTGCAAACTTTCTTAAAAAAGGAAGCCTTGCCGGCGTAGACGGCCGACTCCAGACAAGAAATTATGAAAATCAGCAGGGACAGCGTGTCTTCGTGACAGAAGTCCAAGCTGAAAGTGTTCAATTTCTTGAGCCTAAAAACAGCGGCGGTTCTGGATCAGGCGGATACAACGAAGGAAACAGCGGCGGAGGCCAATACTTTGGCGGAGGCCAAAATGATAATCCGTTCGGCGGAAATCAGAACAACCAGAGACGAAATCAAGGGAACAGCTTTAATGATGATCCATTTGCCAACGACGGCAAGCCGATTGACATCTCGGATGATGATCTTCCGTTCTAATAGATTATCGCTATATTCATAACGAGAAAGGTGGGAAATGACAATGGCAGGAGGACGCAGAGGCGGTCGTGCGAAACGCCGTAAGGTTTGTTACTTCACTTCTAACGGCATTACGCACATCGATTACAAAGATGTAGATCTTCTTAGAAAGTTTGTTTCTGAGCGTGGTAAAATCTTACCTCGCCGTGTAACTGGAACAAACGCGAAATACCAACGTAAATTGACTATCGCGATCAAACGCGCACGTCAAATGGCTTTACTTCCATACGTAACTGGCGAGTAAGCCGAAAAAAGAGCAAGAGCCTGCGGGCTCCTGCTCTTTTTTTATATCAGTCCCCCTCCATCCTGCCGAAATGTTTCACATGAAACATGGAAGTGCTCCTGACACCTATATCTTTGTTATCTTGCTCCTCTATTCAAAAACGCGTACTTATGCAATGAATTTGTTTATACTGAAAAACAGGGGGTGGCTGAGATGGAGACAGACAGAAATATCCTGACTGATGAAAAGTGGAGCGCAATCATACGCAATGATGCTTCTTATGACGGAGTATTTTATTATGCAGTAAAAACGACGGGGATTTTCTGCCGGCCTTCTTGTAAATCGAGAGTTCCGAATAAAGAAAACGTGCTGGTGTTTGATACGGCTGATGCAGCGCTCGAGAGACATTTTCGTCCCTGTAAAAGGTGCCGGCCGAACGGTCTTCGTCTTCCTGATGAAGAATGGATTGCTCAAATCATTGAATACATTGAACGCCATTATCACGAATCCCTGACTTTGAGTGTACTGGCCGAAATGTGTCACGGCAGCCCCTATCATTTACAGCGGACATTTAAAAAAATCAGGGGAATGTCCCCGATTGCGTATATACAGAAAATAAGATTGTCGAAGGCGGAACACCTTTTAAAGCATACTGATATGACAGTCATGGAGATCGCTCTGACTGTCGGAATTCCAAACACAGCGCATTTCGCGACTCTTTTTAAAAAGAGAACCGGGAGTTCGCCCACAGAATACAGAAAAACGGCCAAAATGGGACAGGGAGGTTCAATATGAGTAAAGAGCCTATGATCTATTGGACACTCTTCACACGGAATGATTGGAGCCTGTATACAGCCGCCACATCTAAGGGGCTTTGCTTTATAGGTTCAAATCATGGAAGCTTTGAAGAGCTTGAGCAGTGGGCAAAAAAAGCAATACCGCAATACCGATTGGCACGTGATGATGAAAAGCTGGCGTCTTACACGGCAGAGCTGTCCGAGTACATCGACAATGGCAGATCAGCTTTTTCAGTGCCGGTGGATCTTTACGGGACAGAATTTCAGCTTGCTGTATGGAAAGCGCTTATGGACATACCGTACGGCGAGACATACTCCTATTCGGATATAGCAGAAATGATTCAGAAACCGGCAGCTGTAAGAGCAGTGGGCGCCGCGATTGGAAAAAATCCGGTATTGATTACGGTTCCGTGCCATCGCGTCATCGGGAAAAACGGGAAACTGACCGGATTCAGAGGCGGTTTAGAAATGAAAAAGCAGCTGCTGGCATTAGAGGGCGGAAACATTGAAACACTGGAATACCGGCTGAGCCGGACAGGAGGGATCACATGAAACTGATTTCTTGGAATGTAAACGGCTTGCGTGCCGTGATGAAAAAGATAGATATCAATACTTACGTTCAGGAAACGGAAGCCGATATTCTATGTCTGCAAGAAACAAAAGTACAGGACGGACAAGTATCATTACAGCCTGAAGGATATCACGCCTATTGGAACTATGCGGTGAAAAAAGGCTACTCAGGCACGGCTGTTTTTTCGAAAGAAAAGCCGCTGCACGTGTTCTATGGATATAAATAGCGGAATGAATCGGTAAATCCGGCGTTCAGCAGGGCGCTGAACGCTTCCCGCTCCTGATCCGAGAAACCGGCGTTCTTCCGGTTGGCTTTCGGATTTTTTAAGTCTATCTCCCTGTGTGCGACATTCAGATCGCCTGATCGGGAAGGCGCCTATTCCTGGTGGTCTTACAGGACGAACGCACGTGAGAAAAACATCGGCTGGCGGCTTGATTACGTTATTGTTTCAGACAGACTGAAGCAGCGGATCAGCGAAGCGGCCATTTGTGCCGATATCATGGGTTCTGACCATTGCCCTGTTGAAATGACAGTGGATTTATGATGAGATAGCAGTAAGAGAAATCCACTCTTGCTGCTTTTTTATCACCGAAAATGGAGGAGCGCATGGCAAATATAAAAGAGATTGCGAAACTGGCGAATGTGTCGGTGGCCACCGTATCACGCGTATTAAACCGACACCCGTACGTATCTGAGGAGAAAAGGCGTCTTGTGAATCAAGTGATGAAGGAGCTGGATTATACCCCTAATCGAACCGCCATTGATCTGATTCGCGGAAAGACCAATACAATCGGCGTGATTTTGCCGTACAGCGACCATCCCTGCTTTGACAAAATTGTAAACGGTATCACGAAGGAAGCGTTTGCCCATGATTACGTGACAACCCTTCTCCCCACCAACTATGACCCCGCTATAGAGATGACCTATTTCGAACTGCTGAAAATGAAAAAGATTGACGGACTGATTGTCACGTCCCGTGCGAATGAATGGGAAACCGCCGTGCCTTACCTGGAATACGGTCCCATTGTCGCTTGTGAATATACACAGCATCAAGAGATTCCCTGCGCTTATAATGACAGGCAGGCAGCATACAGAGAAAGCTTTTTGTATTTGAAGAACCGCGGGCATCAAGACGTTGCTTTTACATGTGTGCGGGAAGCGGAAAAAAGCCCGAGTACGGCCGACAAGGTAACCGCATATAAGGCGGTTTTCGGCTCTCTTGATGAAACCCGCATTCTGGTCGGATGCCATGATATGGACGACGGAAAGCGGGCGGGTGAGCACTTCCGGGGTTTCGACAAGGTGCCGACGGCCATCTATGCGCACAGTGATGATGTGGCTGCCGGCTTGTACCAGTTTGCGAAAGAACAGAAATGGGACGCGGAGATCATCGGCGAGGGAAATCTGAGCGTCAGCCGGGCATTGAATATTCCATCCCTGGAACTTCATTTGGAACGGGTCGGAAAGGAAGCATTTTTGCTGTTTTTTCACGAAGAAACGGCTAAAAAACAAATTATGCATCAATTTCAGCGGAAAAAGTCTTGAGCTGAAATGGGTTTCATGCTTTATAACTAGATTGAGAAAAAAAGGGAGGCGGACATATGCGAATTGAACATGCAGCGATATGGGTGAAAGATTTAGAACGGATGAAAGAGTTTTATGAGACATACTTCGGCGCCAAGGCCAATGACCTTTATCATAATGAGAAAAAAGATTTCAAATCGTATTTTCTGACATTTGACTCCGGATGCAGGCTGGAACTTATGAAAAAAGGCGGCATTGATGAAGCTCCGTCACAGAATATGACCGGATGGGCGCATCTCGCATTTTCTACAGGCAGCAAGGAGCGGGTGAATGAATTGACGGAGACGTTTAAAAATGATGGATTTCAGGTTGTAAGCGGCCCGCGCGTGACGGGTGACGGATATTATGAGAGTGTGATAGAGGATTGGGAAGGCAATTTGATAGAAATCACAGTGTAACAGTGCGGGGGAACCCGCACTGTTTTATTGATTAAATTTGCTGTGCATTTGTTTTCGGGCCGAAGAGGATTAACAAAACGGAACATAGAAGCCAGCAGCCGCCGATGAACAAAAAGACGCTGATGTAGCCGAGCTTAACGGCAATAAATCCGACGAGCAGGGAGCCGAATATATTGGAAAAACGGCCGAGCCCGTACGCCAGCCCGCTCCCGGCCGAGCGATATTCCGTAGGATACGGCTCCGATGTATATGCGTATAAGTTTGAGGTGAAAACCCGTTCCGTGACGTTGACGACAAATCCAAACACAATAATCATGACGGGAATAAACGTCATGCCGTATAACAGTCCGGCAATGGCAGTCAGAAAAGCGCTTGCGGCCAGAATCCATTTCCTTTGGAACGTCTCGGATATCATGGAACCGAGCAATGCGCCAAGCGGCGCGCCGACAGAGTGAAGCACATTGTACCACAGCGTTTTTTCCATGGTGATGCCGTTGCTTTTCAGCAGGCTGGGCACCCATGAAGCAAAGCCGTAAAAGCCAAAGGTTTCAAGAATCCATACCGCTGACAGGATGATGGTGATCTTTAAATTCCTGCCCTGAAACAGCCCTAAGTAGCCTGCGTGCTTCACTGTATGTACTTCAGCCGCCTCTTTTGGCGCGGGAAGCGGGCCTTTTTCTTTCTCTATACGTGCTTCAAGACGGTTCATAATGGCGTTTGCCTGATCATATGCGCCCCGATTTTCGTGCCAGCGCGGCGATTCCTCAAGCCGGCGGATAAAAAAGAAATAAATGAGACCGGCCGCCCCCCATACGAATACGAGCCGCCACCCCCATGAGCCTAAAGGAATGACAAAAGCGGAAACAACGTTTGTGACGGGAACGCCGATCAGTCCGATCATGGCGCAAAGGGAGATGTATTTTCCCCGTACGGAGGATGGAAAAAATTCCGCCAAATAGCTGTTCGTCACAATCATGGCGGCCGCGACGCCGAGCCCGGTCAAGAATCGGAAAATCATTAAGGACGGAATGTCCCATGCCAGCGCATTCAGAAAAGATGAGACCGAAAAGACAAGGACAAAACAATTCAGCGCTTTTTTCCTGCCGATCCGATCGGACAGCCTTCCGCCGATGGACGCGCCTAAAAACATGCCCAGGAAGGATGCGGCCGTAATGTCGGCAATGGTGGACAGCTTCACGCCCCAATGCTCAATCAGCGCCGGAGCCACGTTGCTGAGCGTAAACAGATCAGCGAGATCGAAAAAATAGATGATTCCGAGAGCGGTTAATACTTGATAGTGCACACGCGAAATGGGGAGACGGTCTAATCGGTTCGCTACATTTGAGAATGTCTGATGTTTCATAAAAAACCCCCTGACTTTGCAATTGTAATCAGAAAATACTGTAAATTTAGCTGACGAATACATTATAAAGGTCTTTTTTTGGCAAAAACAGAGTGTAAATAACCAGAGCCAAAGGAAACGGCATAGCGCTTTCTTCTTAAAATATATAACATTTCCTATATCTGTTTCTGTTTATATTGTAAAATGTTGAAGGAAAGGAAGTTGATGCATAAATATGAATACGTTTGTACGGCCCGGAGAGGGAAGAAATAGTGTATCGAGATATCTTCTTTCTCTGTTGGTCATTGTGTGTTTGTTCTTTTTTGGAAGCATACTGACCGTGTTTTATATGTTTCTCACGTCCGCTTTCAACCCTTCACTGACGATAAATTGGGATGAGGCGGCATTAAGTGACCCGCTGGCGGATATTTATTTACAGCATATCGTCTATTTCATAGCGATTCCGGGCATTTGGATAGCGGTTCGTTTCATTATGAAGCGGCGGTTTTTATCCATCATCACACCGAATCAGTCGCTGAACTGGAAGAGAATTTTCTTTGGATTCGGCACATATGTTGTGCTGATGTTTGTCGCGGGGCTGATTGATTTTACAATTCATCCGGATCGTTTCATGCTTCAGGAATTCCATGCTTCACGTTTTCTGCTGCTGTTAGCGGCGGCCGTCTTATTGGTGCCGATTCAAACCTCTGCGGAGGAATTTCTCTTTCGCGGTTTTCTGCTTCAGTTCGCCGGAAAATTGACGGCAAACGCGGTGGTTCTGACAGTCATTATCGGCGGATTATTCGGCGCACTTCATTTCGGAAATCCGGAGATGGAAAATGGAGCTCTCTGGGCGGGAATCGGATATGTCACCATCGGCATGATCTGGACCTTTATCACGATTAAAACGGGCAGTTTGGAGATGTCCCTTGGCGGTCACGCTGCCAATAATATGTTTTTATTTATCTTTCTCACAGAGGATCATTCGGTGTACGGCGGCATTCCGTCGATATTTACAACAGCAGCCGGCGGCTATGAAATATATGATTGCATATCGACTCTGGTGATCAATATCATCTTCGTATGGCTCGCGTTCCGTTTTGTGAAAAAAGAAAAGCAGCAGGCCGCCTAGGCTCTGCTGCTGATTTGTAAGGTGTTCATTGCTTCATCAATATCTGTCGTCGGCCTCCGGCAGGCGAAATTCTCGCAAATGTAGACCGTTGTCTTCCCATCGATTATTTGATAATCCGCGGCAAAGTCAGAAATGCCGGCAAGCTCTTCCGGATGTTCTGCGGCGAGAATCGTATAGGCGGGAGTGAAATGCTCCTGAAGCGCCTCAATGAAACGTTTTCTGTCCGGGTCATCTTTCCTTCCGAAAACAACGATTTCTTTTTGGGGCATTGTATGTGCCAGTACGCTTTGCATGAAGAAAGCGTTGCTGCTCGGATAGGCCTCTATTTCCCGTTTGAACACGGAAAACATCGCTTCGGCTTTTTCAATCAGTGATATGTCACCCGTCAAGCGGCCGAGACGAAGCAGATGTACGGCAGCCGCGCTGTTTCCGGAAGGCACTGCCCCGTCATAAACCTCTTTTTCCCTGACAAGAAGGGTTTCGGCATCATTCCCCGTAAAGAAGAAGCCTCCGTGCCGTTCATCCCAGAACAGCTCCAGCATGCTTGTACATAACGTTTTCGCTTTCTGCAGATAAGACGGATGAAAACCCGCTTCATACAGTTCAAGGTAAGCCCAGATGAGAAAAGCGTAATCATCGATAAACCCTTTGTTTTTCACTTCGCCCTCGCGATAGCGGACCATGACGCGCCCGTCCGGCATGAGGTGCCGTTCGAGAAAGCGGATCGCTGTTTCCGCCATGCTGAGAAAGTCAGGCTCGTGAAATACCTTTGCGGCCTTTGCCAGCCCGGCAATCATGAGCGCGTTCCATGAGGTCAGCACTTTGTCATCTGTATGCGGATAGCTTCTGTTTTCACGGGCCTCCAGCAATTTTGTTCTTGCCTCTTCAAGGCGTTCGGCCAGCTCATGTTCTGTGAGGCCGGTCTCTTCTAGGATGGCCTCACGCCGCGTGAAAATGAGGTGCGGGATGTTTTCGCCTTCAAAATTGCCTTGGTCTGTGATGTTATACACCTTGCAGTAAAGCGGGCCGAGTTCATCACCGAGAAGGTTCATGATTTCTTTTTTGGACCATATGTAATATTTCCCCTCACGGCCTTCGGTATCAGCGTCTAAAGCTGAGAAAAAGCTGCCGTCTTCATGCATCATTTCCCGCTGAATAAACGTTACGATCTGCATCGCAATCTGTTTGTAGCGCTCATTACCCGTGACTTGGTAGGCTTCTGTATATGCGGTCAGGAGAAGGGCGTTGTCATACAGCATTTTCTCAAAATGCGGCACGAGCCATTCATTATCAGTCGAGTAGCGGGCGAATCCGAACCCGATGTGGTCAAAAATCCCGCCGTTCGCCATGCCGTCGAGTGTCTTGGTTACACCGGCCAAAGCCTGTTCCTTGCCCGTATAGCTGTAGTAGCGAAGCAGAAACATGAGCATATGCGGCATCGGAAATTTCGGAGCCTGGCCGAACCCGCCGTACACCGTATCAAACCCGCCGGCCAGCTGGCGATACGTGTCATGAACCGCCTGTTCGCCAAGCATGCCCTCAGCCGGGTGAACCTTAACTTCAAGATGAGCGGCGGCGTTTTCGGCGATATCCTCGACATGCTGCCGGTCATTCGCAAACGTTTCGGACAGATGTTCAAGCACATCGATAAAGCCCGGACGGTTATATTTGCTCGTCTTCGGAAAATACGTCCCCGCATAAAACGGCTTTTGATCTGGTGTGACGAACACGTTCAGCGGCCACCCGCCCTGCCCCGTCATCAGCTGGCAGATTCTCATATACACGGAATCCACATCAGGCCGCTCTTCACGATCAACCTTGATGGCTATGAATTTATCGTTTAGAATACGGGCGATCTCTTCGTCCTCAAAAGATTCGTGGGCCATTACATGGCACCAGTGACAAGTCGAATAGCCGATGCTGACAAGAACCGGCTTGTTTTCGCGTTTCGCTTTTTCAAAGGCTTCTTCTCCCCAAGGGTGCCAGTTTACGGGATTATGGGCGTGTTGGAGCAGATAGGGGGACTTCTCCGTGATTAGACTGTTGGGTTTACTATTGTTTGGCATGGGCTCACCTGCTTTCTCTTATTATTTGTACGTTTAACATACCACAATCCTCTAAAAAAATTCATACACTCAACTTTGTGAACCACACCCAAGTCATTAAAAAGGAGAACTGCTTATGACTCTATTTTCAGGGTTAAACTTCATCTACCTTATTGCTTTTTAGATAAGAAATAAGGATTTAAAATCTTTATCACTTTATTTACTGTCAGATAAGTGAAACACACCCCAACGACTGTAACCATCCCGCCTGTCAGTGCAATAAACGCAGGTACTTCACCTAACCACACCCAAGAAACGGCCAAGGCTACGGCTGGTGTTAAATAAAGTGAAATGGCTGCTTCTGAAGCACCGACGAGTGAAGTTACATATGCAAGTGCAAAGTAAGGCACAACCGTTGGTAATAAACCTAAGTAAACGATAGACAATGTTGAGTTCATTGAAGCGTTCAAAAACTCTTCCCCTAAGCCAGGCAGAAATACAAGCATAGGAATTGTCCCGCCCCAAATAGTGAATGTAACGAATGGAATAAATCCATATTTTTTTATATAGCGGGCTTGAAAAACGAAATAAATACTCTCCGAAAAAGCTGCCAGCAGGATTAACAAAATGCCGTTCACTGAATTTGTATAGTTTCCTGCCCCGAATGAAATGATCGACACACCCAATAAACTTATGATAGAGCCAATCCATTTATAAAGCCCAAAATGTTCACCAAAAAACAGACGAGATAACATTGCAGAAAAAATAGGTGTCATGGTCACGAGTAAGCTTGCTACCCCTGCGCTGACGGTTTTTTCTCCGATATTCAGCAAAATGTGATATAGTGCAAAACCTAAAAATCCTAAAGATAAAATAGCAGGGATATCCTTCATGTCAGGTAAACGCATATGAGTCAAAACAGCAAAAACCAGCAGTGCCATTGACCCAATCAACAAGCGAAACAAAGCGAGGTGTTCCGGTGTGTAACTCTCCAAACCCGCGCGAATTCCCGGGAAAGCGGATGCCCACAACCCAATCATCAGACTGTAAGATATACCGATTCGAACTGTTTTCTTTCGCATCTTTCTCACTCCTCTTTACAAAAACCAACCAGTTATTTAATGTGTTTCTATATTAATAAAGATTTGATGATATGACTTCAACCAGTTAAATAGATTTTGACCCAACCACTTTAAGGAGGATACTTTTTATGAGCGCTCCAGAAGAAAAAAAGATGAAAAAGCTTCCTAAGTACATACAAATCATTCAATTTATAAAAGAGAAAATAGGAAATGGAGAATGGCCGATTGGAAGTAAGATTCCAAGCCAGCGCACGCTTGCCAAACACTTTGAGGTGAACAGGAGCACAGTCATTACAGCTTTAGAGGAATTGACGGCGGATGGATTAATCGAAGGCAGAATGGGCAAAGGGACAGTTGTTACGAACAATACATGGACACTTTTGGCTAAGAATTCCGCCCCCGACTGGGATCAGTATGTAACCTCCGGAATCCAGCAGCCAAGCCAAAAAATCGTTCAAGAGATCAATAAATCAGAATCAAATTCCGATCTTATACAGCTCAGTAAAGGAGAACTTTCACATGAGATTTTTCCTTTAGCTGTTATGAAAAAGATGATGGGAAAGGTATCTCAAAACTTAGAGGCATTCGGGTATGAGGAACCAAAAGGATATTTGCCTTTGAGAGAGGCATTAAGCGGCTATTTAAGAACAATCGGTATTCAAGCTTCATCTTCTTCCATTCTTATTGTTTCGGGCGCATTGCAAGCCTTGCAGCTGATATCAATGGGGCTTTTACAAAGGGGATCGACCGTTTATCTTGACCAGCCGTCCTATCTTTATTCATTACACGTATTTCAATCAGCCGGTATGAAGCTGACTGGAGTCCCTATGGATAATGATGGACTTTTGCCGGAACATATCCACATGGCAAGGGGGGAACGGGGGAGGGCTATCTTATATACAAATCCTTGTTTTCATAATCCGACAGGTATTTTAATGTCAAAAAAGAGGCGAGAAGAAATCCTTGCGGCAAGTGAGAATGCACAGCTTCCCATTATTGAAGATGATATTTATCGTGAGTTATGGATAGATGAAATTCCTCCAGATCCTATTAAAACAATAGATAAAAATGGGCATGTGCTTTACATAGGAAGTTTATCGAAGACATTAAGCCCCGGCTTAAGAATTGGATGGATCGTCGGGCCGGAACCAGTGATTGAACGTTTATCCGACATAAAAATGCAAACAGATTACGGCTCCAGTTCGTTATCCCAGAGAGTAGCGGCAGAGTGGTTTACATCCGGTGAATACCAGCAGCATCTAGAACAGGTGAGAAGTCAATTAAAGGTGAGAAGACAATTGGTCATGAGTCTCTTAGAAACCAATTTGAAGAATGTCGCTGCATGGAATATGCCGAAGGGAGGATTCTTTGTCTGGGTAAAAATATTGCCTTCACTATCTATGAAATTACTTTATACAAAAGCTTTGACAAAAGGGATACTTCTCAATCTCGGCAGTATCTATGCTCAAGAAAAAGGGAACTATATTCGCTTATCATATGCTTATGCATCTCTTGAAGACCTTCAAAAGGGAATTTATGAATTGGGTTTGATGATTAAGGAATTGGCAAGCAGATAAATATATAATGATTACTTTAATAGAAAGAGACATGCTATCAATGACAAGAATCGGCTTGTTTTCGCGTTTCGCTTTTTCAAATGCTTCTTCTCCCCACGGGTGCCAGTTTACGGGGGTGTGGGCGTGTTGGAGTAAATGGAGACATCTCAGCGATTAATCTATTGGGTTTGTTGTTAATTGGCATGGGCTCACCTGCTTTCATGATCCTGGGAAGTTTTCGAGATAAAAAGAGAAAACTCCGGTGATCAAATTCGATTAAGTTAAATGGCGGATTGTTCGCTGACTACGGTTGGGGTACTGGTTTAAAAATAATGAGGAGAACTTAATATTCAAAGAACCGTAAGAGAAAGATTATCTTTAAAACCGTCACTAGCAGAAGTCTTCAAAATTATTTAAGTTAATATGCCAGTCTTTATTGAGATTTGTTTTAAATATGTATGTATTTGAAGGTCAATTTTCTTTATAGTGACTAAGAAATACACTACTTTATAACTGCAATTTATTAATGAAATATTTCCTAAAATAACTTTGATTTTTAATTGTAGATTGATATAATATATTTGTTATTCTTGGCCAAGGATGAGAATATTTACAAATCTTCAAAAAGTGGTGTTATCAATTAAAAAACCTCATATTTTATTATTTATATTAATCTTTACATTAGGTTTTTTTGCGTGCTTTTTATTCATTTTTAAGCATATAGAGAGAAATGGAACAGAAAAAATTAATCATAACCGTGTACAAGAAGTACCGTGGGGGGTGAAAAAAATCAATGCTGCTTCAATATGGACTTCAAGAGAGAAACAGAAAGTGAAAGTTGCTATATTAGACAGTGGTATTGATAAAGAGCATAAAGATTTAAAAGGGAAAGTTAAAGGAGAATTTAATCCAATAAACATGACTTTAACCTCAGATGATGATGTGGGGCATGGAACTGCTATTGCAGGCATTATAGCAGCTAAAGATAATAGTTTTGGATTAGTTGGAATTGCTCCAGACACTGAAATATATTCAGTTAAAGTACTAAATTCAAAAGGAAAAGGTTCATTAGATAACCTTGTTAAAGCTATAGAGTGGTGTATTGATAATAATATTCAGGTAATAAATTTGAGTTTTGGATTATCCAAAGATAAACCGTTGTTAAGAGGTGCAATTGATAAAGCAGTAAACAGTGGGATCATAATCGTTGCGGCCGCAGGTAACAATTATGGCGGAGATGTTGATTATCCAGCAGCTTATGAAAAAGTTCTCTCTATTAATGCTGTAGATAGAAATAATAAAATAGCTAACTTTTCACCTAAAGGAAAGATTGACTTTTCTGCACCTGGTGTAGATATACCGATACTATCCCTCAATAATGGATATAAAACTGAAAGTGGTACATCTTTAGCAGCTGCACATGTTACCGGTGTAATATCATTAATTTTACAAAATAGAGATAAATTTGGAATTAATTCAAAAGAGGATATTTATAATCAGGTTAACCATGTATTGTCCAAATTGTCCATCGATCTTGGAAAGAAAGGAAGAGATGAAATTTATGGAAAAGGTTTTTTATCTTTTAAGTAAAGGGGTTAATTTGAATGAAATGTTTTAAAAAGAGTATTGCAGTTATTTTAAGCCTAGTATTAACTTTCACTTTTATTTTACATAATGAATCAAAAGCTGAGGCTTTAAACAATAAGGATTACCAAATTGTAACAAACGATGAAGAGAAATTAGTAATCACAGCAGAAAAAGGCGGAGTTAAAGGTTTAATGACTTTAGATAAAGAAAATATGAAACTTTCATTAATAACCGATGAAATTTCGCAGAAGACTGGTGAAAAAGGTAAAGAATATAAAGTTAATATTGAAAATGCTACAAATGAGAAGATAGAAGCAACTTTTACTGATACGGAATCAAATAAAAAATATGAGATTAATTCAGATGAGGTAACAGCTTCTTTTGTTTGGTTTATACCTATAGGAATAGTTATTGGAGAGGCACTTTTAGCGCATTTAATTTCAATTGGATTAGCTGTGACTATTTCAGGAGTGACTTATGTTGCCTATTCTGAGTTTAAGAAGCGTAAAAGAACCTATTCTCATTATATGGCAGTAAGAAAGTCTAAAGGATTATTTATCGGTAATGGTTTGAAAAGACCTGCTGCAATTGCACGCCTTAAAAGGGGTGATGACACTTGGTCTACGTCGAAGAACAATGCCAAATCTATTGCTAAAGCCGCAAGTCCGATTAAAAAAATAGTTGGTCCGGAGATAGATAAAAAGGGTAAAGGTAAACATTATCATTATCACTCGATCTCTAGGTATAAACATGGAAAAGGTGTCCGTATGAAAGCTCATGCTTTCTATGGTGCAGCAAGATAATATAGATTAATTTATAAACATCTAACTTTAAAGTAATTAAAAGTTAGGAGAAGGAGGTAACTATGTTAATTATTGATCACAACCCAAAGGATCAGCTGTATTCAGAGTTAATTGATTTGGCTTTCGAAATTTGCGACGAATTTCATTTAGTTTTAAGAAAAGATATGGGATCTTTAAAATCATTTGATCCTCTGTTAAAAAAACTTGAAAGTTCGTTGAAAGTAATGAAAGAGCAATCAGAATGGGCCAGTACTATTCTAGGAGACAATCAAAAAGCAAAAGTTTATTACTATTATACAGATGAAAACGCAAAAAACATTCTGAAAGAATCCGCAAATTCTTTATATGCTTGGGAGCAGCCACATTTACCAGAAGACTTGTCTTTTTTCAAAGATGGAAAGGAGTGGTTGGTAACATGCTCTCATGAAGAAGAAAGTTATATCGATACTGAAGATGATAAAGAAATACAAAGAATATTGAGTATACCAGGATTAAAAGTGCATTTTGAAAAATGGGATTAAAATCATTCAACTTTTTATAAAAGAGTTGCATGGTTTTTAGTGAATAATAATATATATAAGTAAGGAAACCGTATAGAATGGTTTCCTTACTTATTAAACTAACATTATTCAATTGGGATTTTTCTTGTTTATTTCTTGACTAATACATATTGTTTATCTTCCAAATAGAATATATGACTAAGGTGATTTATATCTTTAAACTTTATATGTTTTCCAAATTGTAAAGTATTTAAATTGATAACTACATCCATACTGTCATCTTTATCTTCATCTTCATATCCATCTAAGCAGGAATATATTTCAACTGATTCACCTTTTGACAAGTGTTTTTCAATGAAAAGAAAAAGTGATTTAATAGATTTACGTTGGCCAGGTGTATTGTTGGCGTGTAAGTACCCTTGTAATTCATATATATAAGGATGTGTGAATTTGTTTCTGACTGCTTCATATCCAGGATCTAAATGAACAATATCAATTCCGTATGCATCTTCTTCTGTGTCATAAACCTTTACAAGTGAATTTTCGCTATTCTTTCGATTTTTTTTAAATTGAGAGCGTTTGTTGACATCAATTCCTTTTATTTCTAGTTCGGAGATGGGCTTAAGTGTAGGATTCCTGCCATACTCACCAATAGGAAGTTCTTTGTCAGCCCCAATAAAATGATGTAAAGTCAATCTATTTCCTCCTTTATTTTATACAACTAAAATACTCAATCTGACTTTGGATAATGAGATCTTTTTTGTTGTGTCTAACTATGATACTCCGTGTTTGCTTGCCTCATCAAGGCTTGATAATGTTTGGAGGCTGAAGATGGATGATGTGACTGATTTTTAGGCACAAGTTTTTCTTTAGGGAAAGAGGAACCGAATTGAATTAATTTAATTGTTATATTGCCGACGCATACTCCATCAATGTCCATTTAGATTGTATGTTTACAGCTGCAGCTTTTTCTTCGACTATTTCTAACGTTCTTTCAAGTTGATTATATATGTATCCGGAAAATTAAGTATACCGTTTGACCAATTCCAGCGTTATGAAGGTTTCGTTGCCAGAATACCAACAATTGAAGAAAAATTGAAGCAGAATAGCATTAAATCTACTCTGCCGGATGCAGCGCCAACAAATCTGCATTGGGTTCTTCCTCAATATGTAACAGAAGCAGTGGAGGAATTTTTAAATCATTTGTCTTTATTATCTGAAGACCTAATTAATGGTGATACCTTACTGCACGCTCCGGTATGGGAACTATGCTGGGATCGTGTTCAAGCAGAAGAGGGTCTTCGTACCAATGTACCTGGATTCTATGTTGCCGGAGATGCCATTGGATGGGCACGCGGAATTATTCAAGCAGCGACTACTGGAATCGTTATTGCAAGAGATATTCTTAATGATAAAAAACCTTGCAATAAGGAGCTGACATCTACTGTCTAAAAGGAGGACTAACAGTGGAAAAAACAGAGCACCCAAGAGTGGGAGTCGGAGCATTTATTCTGAATGAGGAACAGGAATTACTTTTAGTTTTACGAAAGAAGGACCCTGAAGCTAATCATTGGAGTATACCCGGCGGTAAAGTTGAGTGGATGGAAAAGGCAGAAGATACAGTTATCCGTGAAATAAAAGAGGAAGTAGGGGTAACTATTCAGGTTGATTCTTTACTTTGTGTCACAAACCATATTTTACATGATGAGGAGACTCATTGGGTATGTCCGACGTATCAATGCAGTATTCAAACTGGGACTGTAAGAAACTGCGAGTTAAATGCAATAATTGATGTTGGCTGGTTTTCTCTTCAAAATTTGCCTGATCCCTTAACGTTAACTACTAAAAATGCTTTAGAGAGTTATCTTATTAAATTTGAAAGTCAGAGAAAATAAAAATGCATACAATTCTATTCGATTTAGATGGAACCTTGGTAAATAGTGAATGGTTGGCAAAAGAGGCTTATAATCATGGAATTGAAACAGTATTAAAGAGAAAATTAACGAATGAAGAGAGAGAGTCTCTTGTCGGTAAGCCTATTGCGGTTTTTTTGAGAAGATTTCCAAACGAGGCAGAGCAAATACGTTCCTCGATATTGCAGTATTTCGAAAATAAAATCCATCAAATCAGACCGTATCCGGGTGTTATCTCTTTGCTGGAAAGTTTAAGTGAAAGAGGATATGGTTTGGGGATTGTGACCTCACAATTGAAAAAATTTGCTTATGGCGAGTTAATCAATAATAAATTAGATGGGTTTTTTAAAGTCGTTCTCACGGCTGAAGATTGTGATGAGTACAAACCGAGTCCTAAGCCATTACTAACAGCGATAAATCACTTACGTGCAGATATAAGCGATTGTTTATATATTGGAGATCAAATGACAGATATTGAGGCAGCTCATGCTGCTGATATGAAAAGTGCGGGCGCTTTATGGGGAGAGGGGAATCTTACACACTTATCTGCAGCTTCACCGACATACTTTGTAAAAGAACCCCATCAACTTCTTCGGATTCTGCAAGACAAAAACTATTCCGCTGCTTTTTAACATTCTCACATTAAAGGATTCAGGATAAAAAAGCCGCCGACAAAGCGGCTTTTCTTAAGTTAAGATGCCAAATATAAAAAAAGGCTAACCTCTGCTCTCCTTGTTTTATTCAAACTTCAATCTGTATGGCTAGGTCTTTCCTAGAGGCACATAGGCTTGGTTTTTGAAGAGTAAATCTTTTTTGTTTTCGGTTGATCATATGTAAAAGCGATTATTTTAATCGCTTTTTGATACTTCAAAACATGCTAAGCTTTGACCTCTTTATCAGTAAGCACTCTTAAAGCATCTCTCACTTTTAAGGCGAAGTTGACAGGTTTATCAATCGATTCGAAATGAATATACATCAGTCTCGGTTTATCAAACAGCCAGTGATTGTGAAGTGACGTTACAGTCAGATCATGTTTCCGAAGGACGCTGATAAATGGATTGATTTCTTTTTGCAGAATTACAGTTTCTCCGCTGCAAAGAGCACGGCCGTCTTTTGTCATTGATTCAAATGAAAACATTTGCGGAATGAGCAAAAATGATCTTCCGGGCCGTCCCAGTACTACTGGTTTTATATTCGTTCGGGATCTCATTACTGTACAAATTCCATTTTCAAACGTATGCATGGTTCCGCCTAGAATATCGTTGAATTCGTCACAAAGACCATGCCGTTCAATCATTTCCCCGTCAGTTTTTGGTACCGCACGCACAGTTTTAGTAGTTAGAACTCTCAGGGCCTCTCTCACTTTTCTTGCAAAATTGAGAGGTTTATCAATTGATTCAAAATGCATAAACATCAGACGCGGTTTATCGAACAGCCAATGGTTATGAACGGCAGTTACGATGATACCGAATTTGCGCAGCTCACTCATTAACGGGTTCACTTCTTCTTGCAGTAAAACAGTCTCACCTAAACATAAAGCTCTGCCTTCCCGATCCATGCTTTCAAATGAAAAGGCCTGAGGAATAAAAGGAAATGCCTCGGCTCTTCTTCCGAGTACCACCGGATGAATGTTGCTTCGAAATCTTGTCGCCGTACATACGCCATTTACGACACTGGGCGTTGAATTGAGAATTCTAGCAAATTCTTTGCAGAGCCGTGATGGCTCCATACTCGTTTCTTCCACTTCATATCTCCTCCTGGAATCTATTTATAACGTACTTAGTATTAAAGATATGTGAAGATAGAAAGAATGTAACGCGTCAGCAGTCCATATTAGAGAGAATCAGCCTTTCTTGCATAATTCAGGATTTCATTCCCTTTTTATAATCTCTTTAACTGTTAATTTTTAATAGATTAAAAGCTTTTGATCGGACTATTTAAGAAATGAAAACACTATAAATTGGTAGTTTTATCCTGGGTTTGATTTTTTTAAGGCGTTCAGGCTAAGAAAAAAAGCCTTTATACAAGGCTTTCGGTAAATAATTCATACAGCCGTTTGGCTGCTCATTCAGTGACAGCTCACAGCTCTTTTGTCATTAAGACATGCGGGATGCCGTCTTCCATAAATTCCGGTGAATCTGTCTGATAGCCCAGTTTGTGATAAAAGCCTTCCGCATGTGTTTGTCCATGCAGTTTACATTGGGTGATGCCTTTTTCTTTTACCATGTTTTCTAGTTCGCTTATGATTACTTTGCCCAACCCGTATTTTCGGTAAGGTTTCAGGATGCAGATTCGTTCGAGCTTGCCTGTATGGTTTACGATGCGGACCCGTCCTGTGCCGGCAGGCTGATTTTCATGATAAACCAAGACATGCCCGCACTGTTCCTCAAGCGTATCGAACTGATCAAATTCATCGGATTCAGGTACATGCTGTTCCTCAATGAATACTGCTTTTCTAATCTCAAGCGCTGCTTGCAATTCAATTTCCGTTGTTATTCTTTTTATCCTCATGATCAATCAATCCTTTTCACATATTAATCTGGACTGCACGGCTTGCTTGTGGTCTTATAGAAGTAACGATAAAACAATTATATTGCAAATGCAACAAAAATATGAAAGGTTTGAAAAGATATGACTGATATTTTGCGGGAAATCGGCATGATCGCACGGGCATTGGATTCCATCAGCAATATTGAATTTAAGGAATTAGACTTAACAAAGGGGCAGTATCTCTATCTTGTGCGTATATGTGAAAACCCGGGAGTGATACAGGAAAAACTGGCGGAAATGATTAAAGTTGACCGAACAACAGCGGCGAGAGCGATCAAGAAACTGGAAATACAAGGATTTGTTGAAAAGCGTCCTGATGATCAAAATAAAAAAATAAAAAAACTGTTCCCGACCGAAAAAGGGAGAAAGGTTTATCCGTTATTGCAAAGAGAAGGAGAGCACTCTGCGGAAGTAGCCCTGTCCGGCTTTACGTCTGAGGAAAAACAAACCATTTTCAGCCTTCTTCAGCGGGTGAGAAAAAATATAGAGCATGATTGGGAATATGTGAAGAAGGGAAACAAAAGAGACTATTAATGGATGATAATTCCTTTTACTGAATGATTGCGTTGTGAATGATTAAAGTCATAAATGGATACGTTATCTGTGAAATCTCCTTCCTCGGTTCCTGCTTCAACTAGCCGATAGGCTTATTTTTAACGAAAAGTATCAATTATGGTATATTTAAATAAGACAAAATAATTGAAGCGGGGAATGATATGAGTACAATCGAAAAACAAAGACGTAAGAAATTCAGAGCGAAATCAATCGTACGGGCCATCATGGTCATCATCGGCGGAATTATTGCCGCGTATGGACTGGAAACCGTACTGATTCCGAATAGTGTATCTGACGGCGGTGTAACCGGACTCAGCATTGTCGGTTCACAGCTCTTTCATTTGCCTCTTGGGATCTTGATTGCGGTGATCAATATACCGTTTGTCTGGTTAGGATATAAGCAAATCGGGAAAGGTTTTGCGTTTCTATCAATTATCGGTATTGTCTCACTTGCCGCGGGCACGAGTTTTTTCCACCACACGCCGGCTATCATTGAGGGAGATACCCTGTTAATCACCGTTGTCGGCGGGATTATTCTCGGCTTGGGAATGGGATTGGCATTGCGCAACGGCGGCGCCTTAGATGGAATTGATATGCTGGCTGTGCTTCTGTCACGGAAATTGCCGTTTGGCACGAGCGATCTCATTTTATTTTTAAACATTTTTGTGTTTATTTTTGTTTCTTTTGTATTCGGGCTGCAAGGCGCATTGCTTTCCGTCATTGCTTACTACATCGCATCCAAGGTGATCCATGTGGTTGAGGAAGGCTTAAGCGGTTCTAAAACATTTCAGATTATCACCAACGAGCCTGCATTAATGGTAGAGACCATTCGTGAAGAATTGGGCCGGAGCGCTACGTATAAAGAAGCATACGGCGGTTTTTCTCATGAAAAGTTCAAAGAAATCACATGTGTCATCAACCGTTTGGAAGAAACCAAACTGAAGGAAATTATTAATGACATTGATAATCAAGCCTTTGTGACGGTATATGATGTCGCTGAAGTAAAAGGCAGTAATTTCAGAAAAATCCATAATCATTAAGAAGGAGCTGCCGTTCACCGGCAGCTTTTTTTAAAAAAGGAGAAAAAACTTGCAAAAAAAGAATGGCGGCTGTATATTATTGATATATCAATCATTGACTAGTCAATTAATTGCGCAAAAGAAAGTAGGGATGGGTTTTGACAGCATGTTGTTCAGAGGAAGGCGAGATTTTGTATCAGCTCCAATCACTGCACAAAGTGATCGGCACGAAGTTTGAAGCGTGCACCGGAATCAGCCAATCCCGCCTTGAGCTTCTTGCCGTGCTTTTTTACGTCGATGAGATCAGCCAAAGCGATCTTCAGAAAAAGGTGAATATTGACGGCGCAGCCGTGACAAGACACTTGAAACAGCTTGAAGCCAAAGAAATGGTCACAAGAAGGCGGAAGCCCGAGGACAACCGAATTATACTTGTCCGGCTTACTGATCAGGGGCGGGAGAGAATTGAGGCTTCCAAAAAGGAGAAAGAGCGTTTCATAAAGGAAATGCTTGCCGGTGTCAGCGAGGAAGAACGCAGTATGTTAAAAAACGTATTGTCGCAGATGCAGAATAATATAGAAAATATGAAAGCATAGGAGTGTATTACACATGAAAACAGAACTGAAAACAAACGACTTTATGGACATTATGAAAGGGCGCCGTTCCATTCGGAATTACGATCCGGCCGTAAAAATCAGCAAAGAAGAAATGACTCAAATTCTTGAAGAAGCAACGACAGCGCCGTCTTCAGTCAACGCGCAGCCATGGCGTTTCCTCGTCATTGACAGCCCGGAAGGAAAAGAAAAACTCGCGCCGCTTGCCAGCTTTAACCAAACACAAGTCAGCACATCATCTGCGGTGATCGCGGTTTTCGCAGATATGAACAGTGATGACTATTTAGAAGAAATTTATTCAAAAGCGGTCGAACTGGGCTACATGCCGCAGGAAGTAAAAGACAGACAAATCGCTGCTTTGACGGCGCATTTTGAAAAACTGCCGGAGCAAGTGAACCGTGAAACGATTCTGATTGACGGAGGTCTCGTTTCCATGCAGCTGATGCTTACGGCACGCGCGCACGGCTATGACACAAACCCGATCGGCGGCTATGATAAAGAAAAGATTGCCGAGGTTTTCGGAATGGATAAAGAGCGTTATGTACCGGTCATGCTGTTATCAATCGGAAAAGCGGCAGACGAAGGATATGCTTCCTACCGTCTTCCTATCGAAACAATCGCACAATGGAAATAAGGTTGAAGTGAAGCTGAGAGGAGAGGGACAGTGGACATAATTGCGGCTGTTTTCGTCGGAATTGTAGCTTTAGAACATATATTTATCATGATACTTGAAATGTTTTTTATCAATTCGAAGGCTGCCAAGCGGTCTTTCAAATTGCCGAAGCATTTAGAAGGTGATCGGAATGTGGCGGTCATGTTTGCAAATCAAGGTCTGTATAATGGATTTCTGGCTGCCGGCCTCATTTGGGGACTGATCCTCGGAGCTGATCCGATTGGCCATATGATTCAAATGTTTTTCGTCATCTGTGTGGTCATCGCGGCCATTTTCGGAGGCTTTACTTCAAACAAATCAATTATCGTAAAACAAGGACTTCCGGCTGTTCTAGCGCTTATTTTTCTTTTAGCGGCGTAGCAGACGGAGTGAGGGCTTCCGGAATGGGAGCCCTCTTTTTTTATTCTGTTTTGAAAATCATTCCTGATAAATGGGTGATTCCGGTCGCTTGTTCTTAAGATGATAGATTAATTTGAAAGCCGATGCCTGCGCGCATCGGCTTTTTTTCGGGTGATAGAAATACATTTTAGTATATAAAACAAAAAGGGAAACTGCTCACAGAATCGAAATAAATAATATTCGCACTAAGGAAAGGTGTAAATCTATGAGCAAAGTCTAAGTGAATACTCCGCCAAAACTAAACCATCCGTTTCTCGCCGGAATGTTGTTTATGATTGTTGGTAGGCTGTGTTTTGCCTCAAAATCGATCTTTATTAAGTGGGCTTACACATTCGGAGCCACCCCGGAGTCAACGCTATTTTTCAGACAAATGATTGCAACCCCTCTTTTTTGCATCATTTTTCTTATGTATCGTGCAAAATTATCTGAAAAACCGGCAAAGGCTGATATAGTCAGAGCAGGGATCACGGGTCTGCTCGTTTTTTTTCTATCACCGCTGTTGGACTTTATCGGGCTGCATTATGTTTCAGCTATTGTAGAAAGGATGCTCGTTATGAGTTATCCGATTTTTGTCATGATTATCTCTTTTTTCGGAAAAATGGAGAAAATCACCGCTGCAGACATCATTTCTGTCGTTGTGGTCAGCATAGGAATCTTTTTTTCCATTGGCGGCTGGAACCTGCACGAATTGAGTGCTAATATATTTGGCGCTTTTCTCGTTCTTCTGTCGTCCGCGGTTTACGGACTTTATTTGGTCTTATCCGGTCAGCTTGTTCGCAAAGTAGGGAGTATCCGTATGAATGCATATGGGATGTCCTTAGCAAGCATTGCCATGGTGCTTTTTTTAATCGCAAGAAAGGGTTTTGGCTATCAGACAGAGCTATGGTCGTTTCAGCCACCCGTATATTTCCTTTTTTTAATCATTGCTGTATTTACAACAGTCGTTCCTTTTTTATTTATGCTGGAAGGTATCAAACGGATTGGGGCAGTAAGAGGGTCTTTGATTTCAATGATGGGCCCGATCATCACAATCATCTTTGGCGCTTTTTTCTTGGGCGAGCGCTTAACATGGATACAGTGGATAGGCTGTTACATTGTCCTAAGCATGATTACTTTTTCGGAAGGCAGAAAGATCAAATTAAAGGTGAGAGCCTGACATACGAAAGCCTCCCACTAAGGAGAGAAAGTAAACGAAAAAATAAGCCGATGCCTGCGCGCTTCGGCTTTGGGGAGTGAGGTTGCTGAGGATGAATATGAAGAGAGCGTATTATGCTATTTTATACAGCCAGACCGCTATCAACTTGGGGTTCTCACTTTATACGATGGCTGTCATCTTGTTTTTGTTTACAAAAACCGGTTCGACGGCGATGGCCTCTCTTATGACGTTCGTCAGCATTGTATGTCGCGTATTGGGCAGCGCCGTTTTGCCGCTGGTCACCGGCCGGTTCACGCTTCGTTCTTTGTTAATCAGTTCTCAATTGATACAGATCACACTGTTAGTCTGTTTGTTTTTTGTCATCCAAACCGGTTCATCCGCATTCTTTTTTCTGCTGTTTTGTCTGATCGGAGGCATTTCTTTTTGCAACGGATGGTTTGCTCCGATAAAAAGCGCGCTGATTGGGGAAATCATTCCTCCTGATCGAAGGGCGAAAGCGAACGGTTTATTATCTGCGGCGGATCAAACCGTTCAGTTTGCGGGGTGGTCTCTCGGCGGCGTCATCATAGCGTTCTTGGGAGAGAGCGATACAATGATCGTCACTGTCATGTTATTGGTTTCTTCGCTTTTGGGCATCATTCTGTTTCTTCAAGTACGCATGTGTGCGCCGGCAGCAGTCAGGGAACGTTCCCTTTTTGCAGATGCGGCAAGCGGCTGGGTGTATTTATTTCAGCAAAAACAGCTCAGGGTTCTCATTGTGATGGATGTGATCGAATCGTGGGCAGGCATGATATGGATCGGGTCTGTGTCCTTAACTTATGTGCATGACGTCCTTCATAAAGGAGAGGCTTGGTGGGGGTATGTCAACGGAGTCTATTATGCGGGGACGATGATCGGCGGACTGATCATCTATAAGTTATCCGGTAAGTTTCAGCATCATCTCATTCCGCTTATGCTGACGGGAGCTTTGGCATATGGAATGTTCACGTTTATTTATGGGTTGATCACAAGCGCCGTTGCGGCCCTTTTTCTGGTGCTGTGTATGGGGCCGGCTTGTGTATTACGAGATCTCACGCAGGAAACATTACTTCAAAACATCACGACCGAAAAGACACGGGTCAATATATTAGCGGCGAGATCAGCTTTAGTTCAGTTCATTTTTATGTTTTCCATTATCGGAACGGGGGTTATCTCGGATGTATTCGGCGTGCGGTTTATTTATATTGGCGCAGGCCTCCTCTTATTAATTTCGGCTTTTATCGGATTTTCTCAGCTGCGAATGAAGAAGATGGTACAAAGCCGCATGTAGTTTAGTATAATTAGGAACGTACGTTCTATACCGAGAGAGGAGAGGGTAATGTGGGACATCTGGCACTGCAATTGTATGATTATCATCTTTGGGCAAATCAGCAAATATTCACCCGGCTTAAAGAGCTTCCGGAGGATGTGTATCGTAAGGAGATTCAAAGTGTCTTTCCGTCGATAGCCGGTGTATTGACTCATGTGTATCTGTCGGATAAGGGGTGGTTTGATGTGTTCTCCGGAGAGCGTCTGGAGGATACGCTGAAATCAGCTGAACAGCAAAAAGAGGACATCTTGTCTAAAGAGATAGAAGAGCTGGAAGATATGTTCTCGGAATTATCAGACCGGTATCAATTATTTTTGCAAAAGGAAGAAAATATCAGTCTCCCCCTTGAAATAGAGCATCCGTCAGGTGACATCATGAAAACCGCAGCGGCCGATATGATCCTCCATGTTGTGAACCACGGAACGTATCACCGCGGGAATATAACAGCCATGCTCAGACAGATGGGGTATGCTTCTGTGCCGACGGATTACGGTATTTATTTATATATAAACAAAAAGTAAACAAGACAGCCAACGCGGCTGTCTTGTGATATCAGTAAAAAAGCCAAATCATATGAGTGATTTGGCTTTTTCGTTTGCTATGCCATGTTCTGCAGCCGTTCTAAACTGTTTTTCCAATTCGCTTCAAGCGCTGTAAAAGCAGCGGCGGCATCTTGCTGTTCTAATGCGTGAATGATATCAGAGTGTTCATTATATGATCTGTTTAAAGCGCCGTTTTCACTGAAATAGCGGATTTCCATTCTCTGAATTTTGACTTTCAGGCTTACTAGCAATTTGTGAAGTTCGGCGTTGTCCGCAAGCAGAATGATGCGATGGTGAAATGCATTGTCCGCTTCCAGGATGGCCGGTTTATCGCCGTCTTTCATCATTTGAAGAAGATTTTCATTCAGCTGTTTCAATTCCTGAATCACGGCATCGTCCACATGCGGGAGAGCTTGCTGCAATGCGAGTTTTTCAAGCGTCCAGACGATGGAATACAAGTTTTCCGCTTCTTTTAACTCAATCGGAGCGACAAGCGTCCATCTGTTCGCTTTTGTTATCACCAAGCCGTCATCTTCCAGCCGCAATAAGGCTTCCCGTATCGGGGTGCGGCTGATTCCCAATGTTTCCGATAAATCCTTGTCCTTTAACTTTGTTTCCGGTTTGAGCTTGCCCGTTATGATCCAGTTTCTGAGTGTGCGATACACTTCGTCCCGCATGATGGTTCTTTTCAGCACAGGTTCTTTGTTTTGATTATCCAATGGAACACCTCATGAATCGTAGTATACATATTTGCATTTTACCACAGTCCGGGCGCTGGTTAGAAATGAAGAGGGACGTCTAAGAATGAATCGAACCGAGATGCTTCATCTCAATATGCTGAAAGTCAGCGGAGCCGCCTTCAGAAAAGAGCGTGATTCCCTGATCTTCGTGTTTTGGGAACACTTCATTTGTCAGAACGGTTTTTCCGTCGTCTGCAAATACTTCAATACTTGTTTTGTCTACGAGAATTTTCAGATGGACACGCCCTTTGTTTCCGTCAAATGGGGCTTTGCTTTCGGCGTATGCACCGGTTTTATCAGGCTGGCCTGTAAACGATCTGTTCACATAGGCGTAGCCGCCTTCTGCTGAAATACCGACATCAATATGCCGGCTTTGGTCTGCTGATTCTCTGAGTCTGACGCCTGCATTTTTGATATCTGACCAAGCGATATCCATATCAAGCTGATATGTATCGCCTTTGATCGGCAGTGTCTCTGAACCGTTCACCTGTTTGTGTTCTATGCTGTCAGTTGAAGAGGTTAATTGGTTCAATGCTTCAACCGGCTCTGACACAAGGCTGTATGTGCCGCCGTCTTGCTGCTGAAGGCGGATTTCACGGACGATAGAATCCGTGCCGTTAAAGCCGTTTTTTAGTGTCGGTGTTTCATTCGGATAATCCCAATTGTTCATCCATGCCAGCGCATAGCGTTTTGTCAGCGGATCTTCGCTTTTACCGTCCTCAAATGTGACGCCGCCGTACCAGTCAAAGCCGTAATCGAGCCATTGCGGTTCTTCTTGATCGGCGGTAAATTCCTTCCCGTCAAAGTTTCCGGTCCAATACGCGTACGTATTCGGTTTGCCTGCGGGTTTGCCGTTTGCGCTTACGCCCAGAACCCACTTGGCTGTTTCGTCATCTCCACGCATCATATAAAGGTCGGGGCATTCGACGAGACCGATCTGCTGAGTGATAAAACCGCCCGTGTAAGTCCAATTTTTTAAATCGGGTGATTCATAAAAACCGATTTTTTCGCCTTCGGCCATGGCCATCACCCATTTGTCATCCTGTTCATCCCAGATCACTTTCGGGTCCCGGAAATCCTTAGTTCCCGGGTTTTTCATCACGGGCTGATCACTATAGGAAGTAAACGTTTTTCCTTTATCCATGCTGTACCATAAATATTGTTCCTGGGCTTTTGTTTTGGCTGTCGGCTGCGTTGTGACGGCGACCAGCGCGTTTTTGCCGAAGCCCGCCGTGTTGTGCTTGTCAATGACGACAGAACCGGACCATATATCGCCGTTTTCGTTGGTGTATTTCGGAATAGCCGTGCCTTCGTCCGTCCAGTGCACCAAGTCCTCTGATACGGCGTGCCGCCATTCTGTGCCGTTGCCGTTCGGGTAATCCCGATTATAAAGATAGTAGTAATGATATTTCCCCTCGAAAAAAATGGGCTTTTGAGGGTCGTTTTTCCATTTGTCCGGGGTCGTAAAATGATACGCCGCCCGGTAATCCTTCTTATGCTCCGTGTTTGTGTCAGAGGAATTGTGGGTTTTGTTCGGCAGTAAGCCGACAAACAAGAACGCACCCAAAAAGATCAATATTACAATGGGCCATTTTCGTACCATGATTGAATTCACCATCTTGTTGAGAAATAAAAGAAAATGCCAATGAAGCATCGGCATTTTCTTTTTGTTGTTATTAGTTGTTAACCGTAAGCTGTCCTTGTTCAAGGATACTGTTTTTGACAACGGATGTTTTCTTGTTTTTGATGTTCAATAAGAAGCTTGGCGCAAATGTTGCCTTTTTATCCTCAAAGAAGCCTCTGTTTGTCATGTAGCTTGTGATCACGACATTGTTGCCTTTGGCTTGCGGCACTGCGAAGTGAGAGTAAGTGAACGTCACATCGTTAGGATCAAGACCCATTTGCAGCACAAGACCAGTTTTGTTCAGCGGCTTGTAAGGACCTGTTAAAGAGTTTGATACATAACCAAGCATGTAAATATCGTTTGAGTTAATACCGTCGATCGTCATTTTTGAACCGCGTGAATCAGTGAACAGGTACCATTTGCCGTTCATTTTGAAAACATTCGCGCGCTCGATTTCATCAGTTACCGTGTTTGAAGTGATCAGCGGCTTCATGACTTTTTTCAATGTGTAGTCATCGTTTAACTCTACGATACCGAGGGCGCCGTTCGCTAATTCAGCATCGCGTTTTTTAGCACTTTGCTGAAGCTTCTGACTTTCTTTACGGAAGAAGTTTGTGCTGCCGCCGTAGTACGCTTTGTTAAATAAAGATTCTTCGCCTTGGTATCCGTTATCTGTTCCCGTGTTGGCTTCGAATACAAGGTATTTATGGCCTTTGTCTTCAACGTAGTGAGGGTCTCTCAGCGTGTGGTTGTCGCCGGATGTATAGTTCCCTTCATCGATAAACTGCTGAACGTTTTGATATGTTTTTCCGTCACCGTCAAAAATCGTTTTATGATCTTCCACTCCGTTGATCTTGAGCGTGTCATCAGATTTTGACACATTTACCTGCGCCGTTGTCAGGCTTTGTTTACCGTAATGTGTACCGGAAAAGTCAGTGTAGAATAAACGGATTTTTCCGTCAGATGTAAAGGTTGCAGAACCGGACCATTCTTGTGTCTGTTCTTTCAGGATTTCATCGTTGGCGTCGAACTTATCGCTGTCTTTAAAGACACGGCCCGCGTTTTTCCAGCTGTCGATCGAGTTGTCGCCGACTTTTTGATAAAACATGTAGATGGATGTGTCATCAGCGTCTTTCGGGCTTCCCGCTAAAGCAAACACGACGTGATAGCCGTTGTATTCAGCTACTGTTCCGTCAGCGTTTTGGAGCGGCCAGCTGTCCCACACATCCAGTCCTTTTGCGGACTCGATATTTTTAATGGTTGATTGGTCGAATTGAGGCACTTGGTATTTTTCACTTTGCTGCTGTTTAGGGATCTGCAGCATATCATGGCGTGTGATATGAGAGACGCCGTACGTTTCTTTGTAAGGTTTTTGGGTATTTTCTTTCGCGAAGGCTTGAGTCGCTCCCCCTGCCAGAAGTGCAGTCGTAAAAGTTAGAACTGTGGCTTGTTTTGCAAATTTTTTGATGTTCATGTTCATGTCTCCTTTTGTATGTACCTTTTTTTGCGATCTGCCGATTCGATCCTCCTGCATCCATGGATGGCAGGTTTGTTACAGAAAAAAGACCTAAAATATGTAAGGGGTGACGCCAAAGAATACACTTTGCCCTTAACACATTTTAGGTCTTGCCTGCTTTATCAGTAACAATCCTGCATGATTTACTTGTCGACATCATTCTATTAGAGTCTGATTCTATTGACAACTGGTCTATTTTCCTCTTTTGGATGATAGTAAAATGAAAAAAGACCTTTTAATTTATGGGTAATTGAGACTAAGGTGTGCTCTGAGCCTAGGAAAAAACCTCTCTAAAAAAGAGAGGCTATTTTTTCTTGATAGATAATAAAGCGATGGTGGCTAAAATCAGCAAAGTACCCAGCCATTCTGATATTCCGAAGGGAACATGCAGCCAGATAACAGCTAAAAAAGCTGCCGACAGCGGCTCCGCACAGGCGAGCAGGCTGGTTTCAGAGGCACTCAGATATTTCAGGCTTTCCAAGTAGCAATAAAAAGCGATGAGCGTCCCGAAAATGATGATAAACACAATCGCAGCATATGCCGGCAAGGACCACTCGCCTTCAAATTTCCAGGGCGGGCGGATCAAGCTGAGGGCGGCTCCGCCGATCAGCATGCCCCATCCGACAATAATGGCCGATCCCCATTTCTTCAGCAGACGATGCGGCTGAAGGGTGTAAAATGCCAGTGCAAACGCCGAACTGATGCCCCAAAAGACAGCCAGACCGGATATGGACAGGCTTCCGACATTCCCGTGCGTGACCAAAATGAATGTGCCGGCAACCGCCAATAAGACGGCGAGAAGCTCTTTTGCTGAAGGTATTCTCTTTGCGCGAATCGCTAAAAAGCATGTAATGATCGCTGGCCCTAAATACTGAAGAACGGTAGCAGCGGCCGCGTTGCCGTACTCAATTGCCGCGAAGTAGGTGTATTGAACGCCTAACATTCCGAAAACCCCGAATAAAAGAAGGGGAATTCTGTCCCGTCTGTCTTTCCAAACAGCCCATATCCGTCCTTTTTCTTTGCGGTACGCGATGCCGAGCAGAAGCGCCCCTGACACCAGAAGGCGCACTGAAGTCAGCCATTCTGTATTAAAATGGCGGTGCTGGAACAGATACTGGGCAACCGTTCCCGAGACCCCCCATAAGATAGCTCCTGTCAGCACAAGCCAAATGCCTGTTGTTCGTGAATAAGAATGAGCAGCGTGTTTTTCCAGGATAGACCCCCCCGATTCTGATGTTGTGATATTGACTTACAATAATTAGGAAAACGAACGCCTTTCATGTGATATATTATATATTGTATATCAAATCCCGTCAAAATGATTTTCGGAGAAAGCGCTTACGAAACGGCCGTCTGATGAATGAGCAATAAAAAAACACCCCGGCGGGTTTCCGGGGTGTTTTGGTTATTCTGCAATCGCGTCTGTTAAAACAGGGACGACTTGTTTCTTTCTGGATACGACGCCTTTTAAAAGAGCCGTGTTGTTTTCTAAAGTCACGTTGAATGCTTTTTCCACTTTTGACGCTTGATCACCGATGGCAAGCGCAAGGGAATCGTTTTCCAGAATATCCGTAATCACGAGAAGGAACAGGTCAAGGTTCTTCTCAGCAATTACTTTTGAAAGGGCCGCTTCTAATTCCGGCTGCCGCTTTTTCACATCTTCAATATCAACTGTGTTGACTTGGGCGATTTCGACTTTTTTGCTGCCGAGCGTGAACTCTTTCGCATCAAGAGAAATCAGTTCTTCCACAGTTTTTTTGCTTAAGTCGGCGCCCGCTTTCAGCATGTTTAAGCCGTACTCTTCCGCATCTACGCCGGCAATTTCAGCAAGCTCTTTTGCCGCTGCGATATCTTGCTCCGTGCAAGTCGGAGATTTAAATAACAGAGAGTCGGAAATGATTGCTGACAGCATGAGGCCCGCAATTTCTTTCTCGATTTTCACGTTATTTTCTTTGTACATTTTGTTTAAAATTGTAGCCGTACAGCCGACCGGCTCAGCACGGTAGTAAAGGGGTTCCGCTGTTTCGAAGTTGGCGATACGGTGGTGGTCGATAACTTCAAGAACCTGAACGTCTTCGATATCCTTGATGCTTTGCTGGCGTTCATTGTGGTCAACAAGGATGACGCCGTTTACTTCGTTTGCGGCTGTTTCCACCAAACGCGGGCTTTCCTGCTTGAAATAATCAAGCGCGTATTGTGTTTCGCCGTTGACTTGTCCGAGGCGGACGGGCTCAGCATTGAAGCCGAGTTTATTTTTTAGATCAGCGTAGGCAATGGCAGAGCAAATGGTATCTGTGTCTGGGTTTTGATGTCCGAAAATAAGAATTTTTTCCATAATAACTCCTTGTCCTTTTTTGTAGTGTAAACAATCTTTTTATAGTTTAACACGTCTTGAGGAGGGTGTAATCTTCAAAACCTTAAAAATTGATGTGAAAAAGAAGCATTTTTGTTGAGAGTTGGGGAGGGTTGCGAGTAAAATACTGGGTAAGTCAGATGCTAATCAGCATATAGTATCAAAAAAGGTACTATGGAGGATGAAAAATGAACATATATCCGAATAAAGAAGGTTGTCCGGTTGAACTGACGCTTTCCGTTATCGGCGGAAAGTGGAAGGGTATTTTGTTTTATCATATGATCGGCGGAAAAAAGCGGTTTAATGAGTTTCGGCGCATTTGTCCCAGCATTACGCAGCGTATGCTGACGCTTCAGCTTCGCGAGCTCGAGGCGGACGGCATCGTGCATCGCGAGGTATATCAGCAGGTGCCTCCAAAGGTGGAGTATTCTCTTACCGAATTCGGCAGGTCGCTGGAACCGATCGTTTTGCAAATGAAGAAATGGGGAGATGCCAACCGGGAGTTTCTCGAGGCATACCGGGAAAAAACGTCTCCTCAAGATCAGTCCGCTCAAAAATAAGAAGCAGCAAAGGATTAAATTCCTTGCTGCTTTTTTTTATTTCATCGCGATGGCCTTTCTGGCGTTGCGCACGTCATTCTTCAGCAATTCGCTCAGGTTGTAAGCCGGATATTGACCGCGTTCTTCCATATACTCAAAGACCATTTGGTGCCACTTGATGGCCGCGTTTAAGTGCTTGACGAAAACATGTCTTAATTGAGGTGTGGCCGTCTCTGTAATGGCTCCGGCGTAATTGCGGACAGACGTTTTGGCCAGAATGAGCAGGCCGCCGCTGTAAAAGGAAGAATCAGCGCGCTCTTCTGTTTCATCCTCACGAAAAGCGGGAGCTTCAGGGAAGAAAGGAAGCAGTTCACGCAGATTTTGTTCGAGCGAATGGATGGAAAATCTGTAAAGCTGTTTTAATCTGGCATCGCTTACGTCCCGCTCTGTTCTTTTTAATTTCACAAGTCCGTTTGCCTGGAAAGCTACTAACTCATGCAGTTCTAATGTTTCATGCCATGCTAATGTTCTCCGCTCAGTCATGGTGTAAGAATCTCCTTTATCCTTCATTTTCACTTTCAGCATATGCCCCGGTCCCGATGTTGTTCCTGATGTTTTGAAGTTTCCAGAAAGGGAAACTCAATGTAAAGGAAATACGAAATAGAGGTGAAACTATATGTGGGACATGATAAAGAACTTCTTCCTTTTCAGCAGCGGGGTTTTGCAGGCGACCACTCTCTTACTTATCGTTATCGTCTTGTTATATGTACGAAAAACCAAAAAGAAAAACAGAGATACTTCTGGTTTCATGGATGATCAGGATCACTGATACAACGGGCATTCTTTCACTGGGATGTCCGTTTGTCTGTTTTCATGTTTCACATGGAACATTGCGGCTGTCCGCGCTCATTTTACTTGCGATTTCGACTTATGTTAAAATATATACGTGTATTTTGGAGAGTTTATGGAAAATTCAGGTCTTGAAAGAGACATTGCGGCGTCAAAAGAGCAGTCGTCTAAGCTGCTCTTTTCTATTCGTATGTTCGAATGATACAAGGTTTGAGGTGAGTAAGTGAAAAATACAAGGGCTCTATTAGAAGGCGCCATTTTGATCAGTATTTTTGCAATCATTTCCCTTTTGGTCGTGTACCTCCCTTTACTGGGGGCAATTCTTCTCTTTGCTTTGCCGCTGCCGATCATTCTTTACACCATTCGGCACGGTCTGAAGCCCGGGGTATGGATGGGGCTTGCCAGCCTTCCTGTCAGCTTTATTGTAGGTTCGTTTACCGGGCTTACAGGCGCTTTTACGGCAGCCTATACGGGAATCGCCATGGGATATTATTTTAAAAAGAAACAGCCCGGCTATGCGGTTGCTGCCGGCGCTATGGCGTATGTGCTGTGCGGCGTCGTTTTTTTTGTGGTCAGCATCGTGTTTCTTAATATGAATGTGATCGATACCACCATGTCCCAGCTTCGGGAGTCGATGTCTTTAGCAGAAACCATGTCAAAGCAGCTCGGTTACGGAGATCAGTTCGGGAAGCAGATCAAGCTGATGGAAAGTCAGCTGAGCACGGTTCAATATCTTTTTCCGACAGTGCTCGTATTGACCGGCATCGTTTTTTCTTTCCTCAGTTATGCTATGGCAAGGCCGCTTTTACGGCGATTTTCCCCTGATCTTCCGAAGATGAAGCCTTTTAGAGAGCTCAAACTCCCGCAAAGCGTTGTCATTCTGTATTTTATTGTGACGATATTAGGGTTTCTGCCTTTAGAAAAAGGGCATATGCTGTATTCGGTTTCATTGAATGGGGGATTTATTCTCAGCTTGCTGATTTGTATTCAAGGGTTAGCGTTTATTTTTTTCTATTGCCGCGAAATGGAGATGCCGAAAGCCGTTCCTGTTTTAGCAATTGTGCTGGGTGTGCTTTTTCCGCTCATCTTGTCCGTGTATCTCCTCTTAGGCATCATTGACATAGGCTTTAACATAAGAAATAAGGTGACGCGAAATTGAGTGTGACTTACAGGTGGGGAGTTGATAGAAATGCCTAGTTTTTATGAAAAACCGTTGTTTCGGTATCCCATCTATGCATTGATTGCATTGTCAATCATCATAATCCTCATCAGCATTTACTTTAACTGGCTGATAGGAGCCATCGGCGTTGTGCTGCTCGCCGTGATCTTGTTTTTCATTAAGCGTGCGGATTCTCTGATCAGAAAAGAAATTGACGATTATATCTCCACGTTATCGTATAGATTGAAAAAAGTAGGCGAAGAGGCATTAATGGAAATGCCTATCGGGATTATGCTGTTTAATGACCAATATTACATTGAGTGGGCGAATCCGTTTTTGTCTTCCTGTTTTAATGAAAGCACGCTCGTCGGACGGTCGCTGTATGACACATGCGAGGCCGTCGTGCCGCTGATCAAGCAGGAGGTCGATTCGGAAACGATCACCTTGAATGAGCGGAAGTTTAAAGTAGTGATTAAAAGAGATGAGCGCCTGCTTTATTTCTTTGATGTGACAGAACAGATTCAGATTGAAAAGCAGTACGAAAATGAGAGAACCGTGCTGGCATATATCTTCTTAGATAACTATGATGACGTCACACAGGGGCTGGATGACCAAACGAGAAGTACGATGAACAGCCAGGTCACCTCATTATTAAATGCGTGGGCGCAGGAGTACGGCATTTTCCTGAAACGGACGTCCTCGGAGCGGTTTATCGCGGTGTTAAATGAACACATTTTAACGGAGCTTGAAAACGCGAAATTTTCGATTTTGGATGAAATCCGAGAAAAAACATCCGTTCACACTGTATCTTTGACCCTCAGCATCGGGATCGGCGCATCGGTTTCTTCCTTGAAGGAGCTTGGAGATCTGGCGCAGTCCAGCCTGGATTTGGCTCTCGGCCGCGGAGGCGACCAAGTGGCGATCAAAATGCCGAACGGCAAGGTGAAATTTTACGGCGGCAAAACGAATCCGATGGAGAAGCGCACAAGGGTGCGCGCCCGGGTGATTTCTCACGCGCTCAAGGAAATTGTCTCAGAAAGCAGCAATGTCATTATCATGGGGCACAAATTTCCTGATATGGACGCAGTCGGAGCCGCAATCGGAATATTGAAGGTGGCGCAGGCCAACGGCAAAGACGGCTACATCGTCATTGATCCGAACCAGATCGGATCAAGCGTTCAGCGTCTGATTGAAGAAATTAAAAAATATGAAGAGCTGTGGTCGCGGTTCATCACGCCGGAAGAGGCGATGGAAATTTCAAATGACGACACGCTGCTTGTCGTCGTTGATACACATAAACCATCCCTTGTGATGGAAGAGCGTCTCGTGAACAAAATCGAGCACATCGTTGTGATTGACCACCACCGCAGAGGCGAGGAATTTATTAAAGACCCGCTGCTCGTTTATATGGAGCCATATGCTTCATCCACCGCAGAACTCGTGACGGAGCTGCTTGAATACCAGCCGAAGCGGCTCAAAATCAATATGATTGAAGCGACGGCCCTGTTAGCTGGTATAATAGTGGATACAAAGAGTTTTTCCCTTCGCACGGGCTCGCGGACGTTCGACGCCGCTTCTTATTTGAGAGCGAAAGGCGCAGATACGGTTCTGGTGCAGAAAGTTCTCAAAGAATCGGTCGGTTCTTATATCAAGCGGGCGAAGCTGATCCAGCATACGTCTCTTTATAAAGAACATATCGCGATTGCTTCTCTTCCTGAGAACGAAGAGGAGTACTTTGACCAGGTGCTGATTGCGCAGGCGGCTGATTCCCTCTTATCGATGAGTGAAGTGGAAGCTTCATTTGCGGTAGCCAGACGGGATGAGCATACGGTGTGCATCAGTGCGAGATCGCTGGGTGAGGTCAATGTGCAGATTATTATGGAGGCGCTGGATGGCGGAGGGCATTTAACCAATGCGGCAACCCAGTTATCGGGCATTTCTGTCTCAGAAGCGCTCGTCCGGCTGAAGGAAGCCATTGATGAATATTTTGAGGGAGGCGTTCAGAGATGAAGGTTATTTTCTTACAAGATGTAAAAGGTAAAGGAAAAAAAGGCGAAATGAAAAACGTAGCAGACGGTTATGCACATAACTTTCTCATTAAAAAAGGCCTCGCTGTCGAAGCAAATGCGACAAACATCAGTGCATTGAAAGGACAGAAAGAAAAAGAGAAAAAAGAAGCGATTGCCGAGCTTGAAAGAGCGAAAGATTTGAAAGAAACGCTTGAACAGCTGACTGTTGAGCTGAGTGCCAAATCCGGTGAAGGCGGCCGTCTATTCGGATCTGTCACAAGCAAACAAATTGCAGAAGCGCTGCAAAAAACGCATAAGATTAAAGTGGATAAACGGAAACTGGAGCTCCAAGACGGTATCCGCACACTGGGATATACAAACGTTCCTGTAAAGCTGCACCCTGAAGTTCAGGCTGTGCTGAAGGTTCACGTAAAAGAAGAAGCGTAAAATACAATGAAAAACCCGCCGATCCGGCGGGTTTTTTTCATGTCAGCAAACGGCGCAGCGCAAGAAAATGAGGAGAATGTTTCATTTCCGATCGTTACGGATTGAATATTATATTACATCATGACGAAGGATGTGTCGGTATGAAACGATTTTTTTCTGAAACATATTTTAATTATCCGGAGAATAAAAAAGCGCTGAAACACTATCCGCTGATCGGAGACGGAAAAGACGGGGAGGTCTATCGCTTAACACACAACAAATGCATAAAATATTTTTTTAAAAAAGAGACGTGTAAGAAGGAATTGGAAGCTTTACAGCTCGGATATGGTTCACCGGTGATCCCGAAACTGTATGAATACGGAGATCATTATATTGTGATGGAATACGTCAAAGGCACCTCCCTTGCGCGCCATATCAAAAAAGAAAAATCCCTGTCCGTCAAACTGACAGCTGATATTTTAAACATGCTGGATGAATTAAAAGATATCGGTTTTGCCAGGTGGGATGCCGAAATCAGGCACATTCTGATCAACGAACAAGGTGAACTTAAAGTGATCGACCATAAAAGAGCCTTTTCGACCGTTACCCGAGTTCCCGTAAAACTATTAAAAGGACTGGACAAATACGGCTTGGCGGATGAGTTTTTGAACACCATAAAAAAATTAAATCCGTCACGCTACCGGGAATGGCGAAGGAAATGGTAAGTTTCTGAAAATCCGCATATGTAAGTTTCCTTTTTTTAGGGTCGTCATATGATATTTGTAACATTTGTTTGGTGGAGTGTGGAAAAAATGGGAGAATATATTATGGTTATCGGCGCTCATCCCGATGATGAACTATTGGGATCAGCGGGCACCATAAAACGGCTGATCAATGAAGGATATAAAGTGATTTCCATTATTACGGCATTAGGAAGAAAAGAAGAAGCTCATCATATTAAACAATTAGGCGAACGCGCGAATCAAGAGCTTGGAATTGAGAAAGTCATCTTTTTGGAGCATACGAATTTAGAGCTGGAATGTATCCCTCTTCATAAGCTTGTCAAAGAATTAGAGCAGCTCATTCGCGTCTATCAGCCTGAAAAAATCTTTACACATCATTACGGCGATGTCAATATGGACCACCAGAGAACATTCCAAGCAGTTTTAACAGCCGCCAGACCGCTTCCGAATCAAAAGCCTATCGAACTGCTTACGTTTGAAACGCTATCTTCAAGCGAGTGGGAGAGGAATACGGCTGATAAACTCTTCAAGCCTAATTACTTCGTTAACATCACAGACACAATGGATGCCAAACTCGCGGCGCTTCACCACTATGACGTAGAAATGAGGGATTACCCTCATCCCCGTTCATATGAAGGCGTTACACATTTAGGAAGAGTCAGAGGGATGACGGCGGGTGTGGAATACGCTGAAGCTTTTGAAGTCGTGCGGAGGATCTGGAAATGATCAAGACATTTTCCGTCCCGTATCCGTATATGATTCAGACGCTTGACCGCTACTACGGGGTCAAAGCGCACCCGCAAAAAAAGACGGCAGTAAAGACTCAGATGAAACATGCACATCATATTCCGCGATTATACGGAAAAAAACAGAAGTTATCCATTTTGATTGCCACGTTTTGGGACTACCCGCACACGGGCGGTTTATCAAACTATATTAAAACGCTTAGTGAAGGACTGAAAAAAAGAGGTCATAAGGTGGATGTCATATCCCCCAATCAGTTTCCTTCCGCACAGGTAAAAGAATTGCGGGCGGATGTTGTTCCGAAATTAAAAGATTTCTTTAGTGACAGATACGGGGATTACAGTGATCATATTTTGAAGAATAATCGGCTGATGTTTATATACGAGCAAATGCTTCAAAAGATTCATTTGGAAAAATATGATGTGTTTCATGCTCAAGATTTATTTACAGCCAATATATTGGGCAGGTTCAACCGTATTTATAAAAAACCTTTGTTTTTTACACCGCATGGCATGTTTACTTTCAACAGACTTAAATTTCACATTTTTAAAAAAGGATCGGTAGAAGAGTTTTATTATAAAAAACTAGAGATGAAAGCCATTGAATACGCAGATCGCCTGATTATTATCAGCGATACGTTCCGCAGCCCGCTCATGAAGCTCGGAGCCGAACAGGAAGACATGGCAACGGTGATCACAGGAATCGATTACGATGCAAAAACAGGCGGGAAAAGAAAAACCCCGATACCGAAAAATAAGATCATCATCGCGTGTATTGCAAGATTAGGCCCGAGAAAAGGTCACAAATATTTACTGGACGCACTTTCGAGAATTCCGTCTGATGTACTTGAACATGTTGAAGTGCTGATCGCGGGCGACGGAGAGATGAGGAGCGCCTTAGAGGAACAGGCTCGAAAACTGAATCTATCTATGGTCTCCTTTTTAGGAAAAAGAGATGATGTTCCCGCTATTTTGAATATGACGGACATATTCGTACTGCCGACCATTAATGATAGTCTGCCGATTTCGATTATTGAAGCGATGTTCAGCGGATCGGCTATCATTGCGACCGATTGCGGGGGTATTCCGGATCTGATCCGCCATAACAAAACGGGACTTATTGTCGAACCGGGAAATGCAAAGGTTCTTGCCCGGGCTTTAGCATTTTTTATCTCGAACAAATCTGCGCGGGAGAAGGCTGCTTCAAACGCAAAGGCCTACGCGGAGAAATATTTAAGCAGTGAGACGATGATAAAAAATATCGAATCGATTTATCAAAATACCAACAGCTCGGAGGGAGATCATGAAACATGAACATGCAGCCGTTGTACTTGATTTCAGTGCAAACGGGATTGGGATCATTCGCAGTCTTGCCCGAAGAGGAATCGATGTTTACGCGTTTGACACGGAGGGACCTTATCGTATCGGAAAATCAAGATTGGCAGATTGCGGGATATGTCCCAGCCCATTAACACAAGAGGAAGAACTGCTGACATTTCTGACTGATTTCGGGAAGCGATTCCAAGCAAAGCCGGTTCTGTACGCAGGATCTGATGATTATGCGGGATTTATATCTAAATTCCGCGAGACATTAGCCGGTTTTTTTTTATTTTTGCTCCCGAGCCACTCTCTGTTAGAAACGGTCTTAGATAAAAGCAAAGCATATGAATTAGCGGTCAAGCATCACATCCCCTGCCCGAAAACCTTTTTTCCGAACAACCAGGATGAGCTGGAAGAGGCCATCGCCAATATTGACTTCCCGTGTATTTTAAAACCGGTGGCCGGCCATGAATACAGAAAAAAAGTAAACAAAAAAGCAATTGTAATGAAGGATGCCGCACAATTGCGCAAGGAGTTCAGCTCCTACAGAGAAAATGGAGAACTGCTCGTACAGGAGATCATCCCCGGAGACAACCAGTGTTTTTATAAAGTCGCCACTTTTTATGATGACCAAATGAAATTAATGGGCTTATTCTCTCTGCAAAAGAACCACCAATTCCCTGCAGATTTTGGCGCGGGGGCCCACGTCGTCAGCAAACGGCTTCCTGATTTAATCGAAAAGACCCTGCCGTTTTTTGAAGCGATTCAGCTGAAGGGAGTAGGCATGGCGGAATTTAAAAAGGATCCCCGGGACAATGTTTACAAGTTTATCGAAATTAATCCGCGCTTTTGGCTCAGCCATAGCCTGACAGAACCGGCAGGCGTTCATTTCGTTTACATGTACTATCTGTATTTGACCGGGCAGCATGTGAAGCCCCAGCTCGAACAAAAAGACGGAATCAACTGGATTTATGAGGTGCGTTATTTCTTAACGTTTTTGAAGAAACGAAAAAGAGGAGAAATGACGTTCCGGGATTTTTGGAAAGGGTGTAAAGGAAAAAAAGAGTACGCTCTTTTTGCTTGGAATGACCCGATGCCATTTATCAGAAACACTTGGTCTCATCTCAAAAACAGCTGGAAACGGAAGCGGAAGGAAGATCGGCATGTATGAAAAGGAGATTTTGTATGGCGCATTTCAAAAACTGAGAATTGACGAAAAACTGTCGTATTCGTTCGGTGAAAGGGCTGCGGTGAATCCGGATGACATCACATGCCTGAAATCGACGGACAGAAGCGCCATTTATAAACTGTTTGTAAAGAAAAAATCCGGCACTGTTCCGCTGATATTGAAGGTATATAAATCTTCCCGTGAAAAAAATAAGGTCGAGATTAATATATACGGGAAAGCCCGTTCTGTTTTAGGGGATTTGCTGCCGGATATCTATCTTATAGAAGAAAGTGACCATGAAACGTGGATATTTATGGAGTTTGTCAGCCAGATCAGGGGACAGCTTACATTTCACCCGAAGCATTTCAAGTATATTATTCCGTCTGTCGCAGAACTGCACAGCCGCACCTTTGAAAACAAGAATATTTCTGACGGTAAATGGCGGTCGTGGCTGCCGGTATACAAATCGGAAACCATGAGAAAAGGGCGTAAAAAGCAGATCAAAAAGACAGCGGAATTATTGGATAGAGCGCTTAAAGATGAGCGCACAAAAGATATCGTGAAGCCTCATTATCGGCAAATCACAAACTTGCTTGAGCAGGAGGAGCCGGATTTTTTCCCTGAATTGATACAAAACGGCTCAGCCATCACACACGGTGATCTTCATATGCAGAATATCTGCACCCACGATGCGTCCGGACATGAACCGTGGGATATTCAATTCATCGATTGGGAATCCGCAAAATACGCGCCGGTTTGGTTTGATATGACGGTGCTGGTTGAAATTCTGCTTGGTTTCAGAAAAGATTGGAGCCGGCACGCAGAAGATATTCGAACGTATTGCGTAAAAGTGTATACGAAAGAAATGAAAAAGCGGGGTATTCATTTTCAGACCCCTCCTATGACGCTTTATAAAATGGCTTATTTGCAGAGAACACTTGAGAAAGGGCTTCATACCCAATTGCGGAGAATCTTCGACAATCGGGGAGGAGAACTGCTGCCGTATCATGTTGACAAAGTGTCAAAATGGGGACGGGAATTAGGATTATAAGTTTGAGAGAGGGGGAGCGGATGTGAAAGAAGAGATCGGCAAGCCGAACGGTCTGGTGCCTCTTGCCTTATTGCGCGTCATGGATCAATTTTACGGGATCGAACATCAAAGTGAGCCAGAGATGCTGTATTCGTTCTGTGCGGAAGGAAAAAGCTCCCCCAAACGAAAAAAGCCATTGCGTATTCTGTACGCAACCTTTCTCCGTTACCCGAATGTCGGAGGGTTGGCGAGTTATATCACATCAATTAAGACGGGTTTTGAGCGCATCGGTCATCAGGCGGATGTCATCTCGCCGCTCCAAATGCCGCCATCTTTTTTTCAGGAAGATATCCCGCGGGCCGCTGACGAGATCAGAGCGTTTCTTGTTGGCAGATACGGCGCCGCAAACGAAAAGTTTGTGAAGAATCTCAGCTATTTATATGTCTTTCAAAGATTTTTGAAGGAGAAAGACTTAGAACAATATGACCTGTTTCACGCGCAGGATTTATTTGCGGTATTTTTGCTGGGATACCTTAATCAAACGTATCAGCGTCCTCTTTTTTTCACGCCGCACGGACATTTTACGAAAAGCCGGATGAAGTTTCATAAAATCCAAAAGGGTTCAATAGAAGAGGCATATTTCAGTGAAATAGAAAGGCAGGGTATTCGGGCTTCGGATAAAATCATTACAATCAGCGACTCCTTTCACGAGCCCTTGCTGGAGTACGGAGCGAAGGAGGCTCAGCTGACGACTGTTCATACCGGCATTGACATTCAGGATGCCCCTGAGTCAAAACGTGCTGAAAAGCTCGTGATTGCGTGCGTTTCCCGTCTGACCGAGCGAAAAGGACATGATGTGATGCTGGACGCTCTCGCCCGCATCCGGCACCATTTATCCGGAGTTGATATATGGATCATCGGAGACGGAAACATGAGAGGGTTTCTGGAGGAAAAGAAACGGAAACTGGGCCTCACAAATGTGTTTTTCTTCGGAAAACGACGTGATGTGCCGGCGCTTTTGGCTGAATCATCTATATTTGTCCTGCCGACATTGAATGATAATTTCCCTATAGCGATCATCGAAGCGATGTTCTCAGGTCAAGCCATTGTCGCAACTGACTGCGGAGGAATCCCTGAGATGATCCGGCATGAGGACACAGGGCTTATCTGTCAGCCCGGCAACAGCCGCGAACTTGCTGATGCTCTCGTAATGCTGATTACGGATCAGTCTCTCAGGGAACGGCTTGGAAAAGAAGCGCGCTCCTATGCCGGCCGTCATCTGCGTCAGGAACTGATGGTTTCAAAAATAGAAAGTATTTATCAATCATTTTTCTGAATGATACCGGCGCCGCATGGCAGGTGCTTCCAAGAGCAAAATAAAGAGGCCGGCGTTTAACTATCCAGCCTCTTTGCGAACTATTTTTTCATCTCATACAGAGTCTGCTGACTTTGTCCGCCCGGGCCGCCTGTCATTCCTTGCCGGGCTGAGCTTGTTTTTCCGGTGCTGTATTGGTCAGCTGAGATTTTTGTGCCGTTCTTTTTAATCCATGAGACAAGCTTGGTGTTGCCTGAACTGTTTCCGGATAATAAGAAATACTTCACTTTTCCATCATCAACAAGTTTTTTCAGCTGTGAGACGGTTAAAATCGGATCGGTTCCGTTAAAGCCTCCGAGTGCCATGACTGATTCATTCGTATGGATGATATAAGGCGCCGCAGTCACCGTGGTGAGCGTTGCAAACAGATATTCCTCACCTGTCTGATGTTTTTTCAAATAAGACAGCAGGCCTGTATCCACTTCAGAGGTGAACATATTGCCGCCGTTTGAGCTTTTCAGCTGCGGGCCGGATTCAGGTATGACGCTGTTTCCGCCGTAAAGGATCGGCGTGGCTGACCAGTACAGCGGCGTGAGCATCAACACACACATGGTGATCACGGTCAGTTGTCTGCCGAACGGCTTGTATTTCATCACAATGAGGGCAATGACAGTGCCGAGCCCCAACAGTCCGAGGATGTACATCCAAGCGCTGCCGATCTGGTTTGTATACCCGCTTACGATGAAGACCTGAAAACCGGCGGTGAGAAAGACACCCGCAGGCAGCAGCCAGCCCGTCCAGCCTTTATCATGCTTGTATAAATCATATAAGGCCCGCCAGCCGATTCCGGAAAGGGCTGCGATCGGAGGCGCCAGCATGATTAAGTAGTACGGATGGAAAAAGCTTGCGATGCTGAAGAAACCGGCGGCAGGCACAAGCCATGCTGTCCAAAACATCGTTTCTTTCATTTCCTCCGCTTTTTTCCGGCGGTTTCTGTACCAGCTTATGACGGCGCCGAACAAACCGGTGAGCGCAAAAGGCAGCATCCAGCTGATTTGCCCCGATAATTCAGATTGGAAAAGCCTGAGCGCACCCGGGGTACCGTTGCCGTACATGTTCATACTCATGCTTTTTCCGCCGCCGGGGCCTTGTGAGCCGCCGTTTTGTGCCGGAGGAGTTCCGCTCCCTTGCGGTAAGGCCGCGTTCTGTCCGGATGGCTGCCGGGGCATTTGAACCTGCCCGTTTTTTCCTTGAGGAGCGCTGCCGCCCATTGCCGGGCTGTTCGTTCCCGGAGGCTGCATGCCCATCCCTTCCTGCATCACGCTTTTTCCGCCGGTCATGCTGCCGTGAGAAAGGCCCGTCGTCTGCCCGAGCAGCCGTTCTGTCCCGTTATATCCGAATGCCAGCTCCAGCACGGAGTTTGTCTGGCTGCTGCCGACATAGGGGCGGCTTGATGCGGAAATGGAATCAACGGCTGCCGCCCATGAGACGGAGAGCGCCAGTAGAACGGCTGAAGAAGCGAGAAGGGAGATCAGTTTTTTCTTAATGGATGTGTGTGATGCAATGAGATAAAAAAGCAGAAAAGCCGGAAGCACGATGTAGGCCTGCATCATTTTCATATTAAAGGCAAGACCGACAAGTGCGAATGCGGATAAGAGCCAAATGATTTTGCCGCGTTTCACCGCGCGCATCAAACACCAGGAACCGAGAAGCAGTGTAAAGACGAGCATGCTGTCGAGATTATTCGTCCGGCTGACGGCCGCCGCAATCGGCGTCAGCGCCATGACAAAAGCGGCGATTCTGGCCGCGCCCGTGCCGAACGAAGGCTTTATCATGAAATACAGCAGCAGAACGGAACCGAGCCCCGCCAAGGCCTGAGGAAGAATCACGCTCCATGTATGTACGCCGAAGACCAAAGCGAAAATCGTTTGAATCCATAAAGCGACAGGCGGTTTGTCTACCGTGACAAAGCCGGACGGGTCAAAGGATGCGTAGAAGAAGTTGTGAAAGCTTTGCGTCATGCTTTTGACGGCAGCCAAATAATACTGGTTGGCGGCATCATCCTGCCAAATGCCGTACATATTCAAAGCCGCTGCTGCTGATAAAATACCGATAAGAACGATGTCCAGTCGTTTTGTTTTCAATGGTTTCACCTCTTTTGTGACCCCATTGTAAAAAATAAATATGAAAAAGTTATGAATAAACGATAACGATTCAAAGAATGTTTTACCAAAATTTTCTTCACGAAAAAAAGAGGCGGAAAGCCATCGCTTCCGCCTCCCGCACATATATATGAGAGAGCAGCCTTTATTTGTGATCGTTCTCTTTTTGGATTTCAGCTAATTTGGCAAGCAGAATGTGCTGAGGCATGTGCATGATTCTCTCAAGCGGCATATTCAGTGATTCTGCGAGTTTTTGCGCCGTTTCGGCGGAAATCTGCAGCGGTTTCATGTGATCACTCCTTCCGTTTCTTTATTGTACTAAAATCAGAAATCGATCGTAAGAGGATATGACAAAGGAATGGAGGTTTGAAAAGCGGGGCTTTATAACAGAATGGGGGAGGTTTTTTATGCAATCGCCATTGATGTTATTACAGCTGAAGCTGGCTGATTATCAGAAAAAAGCCGCAGAACTGCGGACAATTGACGAATTTATCATACTGAAACAGACATTGCAGGACATGATGAAAGTATTCGCCGCCTGTGAAGAATGGGAGCTGTATCAAAAAACGGCCGATCTCATGGCGCAGACGGTGCTGCACATCCGTTTCATCGAATAAGAAAAGCCCTCGCTCGGGCGAAGGCTTTTCTTAAAAGGACCGTTCTTCTTCAATGTTTTTATGCTGATCATAAATGACAAGCTTAGACGGGCTGTTCTCTTTAGCCGTCTGCTCCGCTTTCTCGATCGCCGCGTCCTTCGATGTATAAAGAGCCGTCGGCGCCACATTTTCCACCTTCACAAACCATCCGTCCGCATCAACACTGGGTGTTACTGCATATGTTTTCATCCTTCTTACCTCCTGGTTTCGGTTTATTTATCAGTTTCCCGGCATTCAGAATGGCGAAACACGCAGCCGCTGTTTAACAAATACAGGGAAAGCGATATTTTTCTATTCTTTTTCTTGAGAAATGGTAAAATGGAGTTTGGATATTTTTTAAGGAGAGGACGGTGCTTAGCATGACAGACCTTCTGAATGATCGGCTGCCGCCGCAAAACATAGAAGCTGAGCAGGCCGTGTTAGGTGCTGTTTTTTTACAGCCGTCTGCGTTAACACTGGCTTCTGAAGTGTTGATTCCGGATGATTTCTACAGAATGTCACATCAAAAAATTTACAATGCCATGCTCGTGCTCGGAGACCGCGGTGAACCGGTTGATTTGGTCACGGTAACGTCAGAGCTTGCGAATACCGATTTGTTAGAAGAGGTGGGAGGCGTCTCTTACCTGACGGACATCGCGAATTCCGTTCCGACAGCGGCTAATATAGAATATTACGCGAAAATCGTTGAGGAAAAATCCATTCTCCGCCGTTTAATCAGAACGGCGACCTCGATCGCTCAAGACGGGTATACGCGCGAGGATGAAGTTGAAGATTTATTAAGCGATGCGGAAAAAACGATTATGGAGGTCGCGCAGCGAAAAAATTCGGGCGCCTTCCAAAATATTAAAGACGTGCTTGTGCAAACATACGACAACATTGAGCAGCTTCACAACCGGAAAGGCGATATTACCGGGATTCCGACTGGTTTTATCGAGCTTGACCGGATGACAGCGGGGTTTCAGCGGAATGATTTGATTATTGTCGCGGCCCGTCCGTCTGTGGGGAAAACAGCGTTCGCCTTAAATATTGCGCAAAACGTGGCCACCAAAACGGATGAGAGCGTCGCGATATTCAGTCTTGAGATGGGTGCCGAGCAGCTTGTCATGCGTATGCTCTGCGCCGAAGGGAATATTAACGCCCAAAATCTCAGAACGGGAAATCTGACGGAAGAAGATTGGGGCAAGCTGACGATGGCGATGGGAAGCCTGTCAAACAGCGGTATCTTTATAGATGACACCCCCGGCATCCGCGTCAGCGAAATCCGTTCAAAATGCCGCCGGCTGAAGCAGGAAAACGGATTGGGCATGATTTTAATTGACTACTTGCAGCTCATTCAGGGAAGCGGCCGTTCAAGCGACAACCGCCAGCAAGAGGTATCGGAAATTTCACGGGCGCTAAAAGCGCTGGCGCGGGAGCTTGAAGTCCCGGTCATCGCCCTGTCTCAGCTCTCCCGGGGTGTTGAGCAGCGGCAGGATAAACGTCCGATGATGTCAGATATCCGTGAGTCGGGAAGTATTGAGCAGGATGCCGACATCGTCGCCTTCCTGTATCGTGATGATTACTATGATAAAGAATCCGAAAACAAAAACATCATCGAAATCATTATCGCCAAACAGCGTAACGGCCCGGTGGGCACCGTCTCACTGGCTTTTGTGAAAGAATACAATAAGTTCGTAAACCTGGAACGGCGCTTTGATGACGGCGGTGTTCCGGCAGGTGCGTAAAGCCTCAAGCAATGTCTTGAGGCTTTTTTTCATCCGAAAGAATGAGAGAATGCCGTCCGTTCGGCAGACGAAATAAAGAAAGCGCTTTTATATAATGACATTAAGGGAGGAATGATGATGACAATGGAATTTCCGCAATTTCAAGCGGCACAAATCCGGATTGCCCGGCCGACCGGACAGCTCAAAGAAATCATCAGGTTTTATGAAGAGGGCCTCGGACTGAAGAGGATCGGCAGCTTTTCCGGACATGAGGGCTACAGCGGTGTCATGTTCGGCCTGCCCCATACGCAATACCACTTAGAATTCACCGAAGAAACCGGTTCGTCTCAGCCGGCACCCGTTCCGCACGGCGACAGCCTGCTTGTCTTTTACATCCCTGATCAGCAGGAGGTCATTCGCATCAGCACGAAATTAAAGCAGATGGGATATGAGGAGAAAGCACCCGAAAATCCGTACTGGGAAGAAAAAGGCGTGACCATCGAAGATCCTGACGGCTGGCGGGTCGTCCTGATGAATACAAGCGGCATATAAATGACTGTCTGAAGAACCCTGATTACGGGTTCTTTTTCTTGTTAAAGCATGAAAGTTTCGGGAGTAATAGATAGCAAATGAAATAGAAAACGCTTTTAATCATGTTTAAGGCGAACAAATATAGATTGATAAGATTTAAATGTTCGGATTTACGATTGACTTTCTGTTTCGGCACTGATACACTTAATTTGTTTGAATGAGATATCGTTTTGAAAGGTTAACGGAGGTGCACGGATATATGTCTTCAGTAGTCGTAGTAGGTACGCAGTGGGGCGATGAAGGAAAAGGTAAAATTACAGATTTCCTATCAGAAAATGCAGAAGTGATCGCACGTTATCAAGGCGGAAACAATGCAGGACATACCATCAAGTTTGATGGAGTCACGTACAAGCTTCATTTAATCCCATCAGGAATTTTTTATAAAGATAAAGCGTGTGTCATCGGGAACGGAATGGTTGTTGATCCGAAAGCGCTCGTAACGGAGCTTGCGTATCTTCATGAGCGCAATGTGAGCACGGATAACTTGAGAATCAGCAACAGAGCCCACGTCATTCTTCCATACCATCTGAAACTGGATGAAGTAGAGGAAGAACGCAAAGGGGCCAACAAGATCGGCACAACGAAAAAAGGCATCGGACCTGCTTATATGGACAAAGCGGCGCGGATCGGCATCCGGATCGCAGACCTGCTAGATCGTGACGTGTTTGCAGAAAAGCTTGAACGGAACCTTGAAGAGAAAAACCGTCTGCTTGAAAAAATGTATGAAACGGAAGGCTTCAAAATTGAAGATATTCTGGATGAGTATTATGAATACGGCCAGCAGATTAAAAAGTATGTATGCGATACATCCGTCGTCTTAAATGACGCGCTGGATGAAGGCCGCCGCGTTTTATTTGAAGGCGCTCAAGGGGTTATGCTTGATATCGACCAAGGGACATACCCGTTTGTCACTTCATCCAACCCGGTCGCCGGAGGGGTGACGATCGGTTCAGGCGTAGGCCCGACAAAAATCCAGCACGTCGTCGGTGTATCTAAAGCGTACACAACCCGTGTCGGTGACGGTCCTTTCCCGACTGAGCTGAAAGATGAAACCGGAGATCAAATCCGTGAAGTCGGACGCGAATACGGCACAACGACAGGCCGTCCGCGCCGTGTCGGCTGGTTTGACAGCGTTGTTGTCCGCCATGCCCGCCGCGTCAGCGGAATCACAGATCTTTCTCTGAACTCAATCGATGTGCTGACTGGCATTGAAACATTGAAAATCTGTGTCGCTTACCGCTACAAAGGTGAAGTGATTGAAGAATTCCCGGCAAGTCTGAAAGCTCTCGCAGAGTGTGAACCGGTATATGAAGAAATGCCTGGCTGGACGGAAGATATCACAGGTGCAAAAACATTAAGCGATCTTCCTGAAAATGCGCGCCATTATCTGGAACGCGTGTCTCAGCTGACAGGTATTCCGCTTTCTATTTTCTCTGTCGGTCCCGACCGTTCACAAACGAACGTCATCCGCAGTGTATACCGCGCTAACTAAGAATTTGCAGCAAACAAGCCTCCGGTCACGGAGGCTTGTTTTTTTATGTAGGAAAAAAATAATAGTTTTTTTTCAAAAAAGTAGTTGCCACTTTCGAATGTTCTATGATATTATAAATCTCGTTGTTACGGAACAGCTTCAATAGAGTACTGCAAGAAAGCTTTTGTCTGAATGCTCTATGATACATAATCCGACACATCAAGAGCCATTAGCTCAGTTGGTAGAGCATCTGACTTTTAATCAGAGGGTCGAAGGTTCGAGTCCTTCATGGCTCACCACTTTTTATGGCCCGTTGGTCAAGCGGTTAAGACACCGCCCTTTCACGGCGGTAACACGGGTTCGAATCCCGTACGGGTCATTGATTTACTTTAGCGTTATTGCTAACTCCTTATTTGTCCTCGGAGGGCCGCCACGATACGGCTCTCCGGACAAATTACTGTAAGGTCCGGTAGTTCAGTTGGTTAGAATGCCTGCCTGTCACGCAGGAGGTCGCGGGTTCGAGTCCCGTCCGGACCGCCATTTTACTTTACTTTATAGTATAGAAAAGAAACATCTGGCTCGGTAGCTCAGTTGGTAGAGCAACGGACTGAAAATCCGTGTGTCGGCGGTTCGATTCCGTCCCGAGCCACTTACCCAAACGCATCTGCAATAGTAGGTGCGTTTTTTCTTTTGTTATAAAAAAAGGGAGAGCCGGCTTTTCAGCCGGCCCAGAAGAAGACGTCAAACACTAGACGGCGTTTTTTTTCGTGAGGTTTCAAAAAAATATTATTTTTTAAAAGAAAATAAAAAACATGACAAAAGGATGGCAGTTCAATACGTTTTTGCGCTGTTCTCTTTAATTTTTTTATCTTTTGACCTGAAACCGTTATAATAGACGGGGAACGTTTTTCACGATCCGAATTGTGATCATCATGAAACATCAATAGATGAAATGAAGTCATTCTGGCAGGAGGAAAATCAAGATGATGGATAAGAAAATCCTTGTAGTCGATGATGAAAAACCGATTGCAGATATATTAGAGTTTAATTTAAGAAAAGAAGGCTATGACGTGCATTGTGCGTACGACGGAAACGAAGCCGTGGAAATGGTGGAGGAGCTTCAGCCTGATTTAATTCTTTTAGATATTATGCTTCCGAATAAAGACGGAGTTGAAGTGTGCCGGGAAGTCCGGAAAAAATATGATATGCCGATTATTATGCTGACGGCAAAAGACTCGGAGATTGACAAGGTCATCGGGCTTGAAATCGGAGCGGATGACTATGTCACGAAGCCTTTCAGCACGCGTGAGCTTCTGGCCCGCGTCAAAGCGAACCTGCGCCGCCAGCTTACGGTTGCGCCGGCTGAGGAAGAATCAGCTTCTAATGACATTCATATCGGTTCTCTCGTCATCTTCCCTGACGCTTATGTCGTATCAAAAAGAGAAGAAACGATCGAGCTGACCCATCGTGAGTTTGAATTGCTTCATTACTTAGCCAAACATATCGGACAGGTTATGACGCGTGAGCATCTGCTGCAGACTGTGTGGGGCTATGACTATTTCGGTGATGTGAGAACGGTGGATGTAACAGTGCGCCGCCTTCGCGAGAAAATCGAGGATAATCCGAGCCATCCGAACTGGATCGTCACAAGACGGGGTGTCGGTTATTACTTGAGAAACCCTGAACAGGACTAACCGGCGATGAATAAGGTTGGTTTTTTTCGGTCGATTCAGTTTAAGATCACGCTGATCTATGTGCTTCTCATTATCATCGCCATGCAGATTATCGGCGTGTACTTTGTGAAACAGGTGGAGAATTCTCTTCTCAAGTCCTATGAATTATCCTTAAATCAGCGGATTGACAATCTTTCCTATTATATTGAGCAGGAATATAAAGGAGACAATGACAGCACCGTCATTAAAGATGATGTCAAACGGATTTTGAATGATTTTACGAAAAATAATGAAATACGGGAGATTACATTTGTTGATAAAAGCTATGAGGTCGTCGGTTCTTCGAGGCCTTATGGCGAGGAAATAGCGGGAAAACAGACGACTGACCCGATTTTTAAACGGATTTTCTCAACAAAACAGGCCTATTCAAAAAAATATTATGATCCTAAAAGCAAAAACAGAGTGCTGATTTCAGCAAAACCTGTCGTCACAGAGAATCAGGAAGTTGTCGGCGCGATTTATGTCGTGGCCAGTATGGAAGATACCTTTAACCAGATGAAAACCGTCAACTCGATTCTTGCTTCAGGAACAGGCTTAGCCCTTGTTCTGACGGCTCTTCTCGGTATTTTTCTCGCCCGCACCATTACCCATCCGCTGTCAGATATGCGTAAGCAGGCGATGGAACTGGCAAAAGGGAATTTCTCCAGAAAGGTGCGGAAATACGGGCATGATGAAATCGGTCAGCTCGCAACGACGTTCAACCATCTGACGAGAGAGCTTGAAGATGCCCAAGCCATGACGGAAGGGGAGAGAAGAAAGCTTTCTTCCGTTATCGCGTATATGACGGACGGTGTCATTGCAACGAATCGCAACGGGGCTATTATTCTTTTAAACAGCCCTGCGCTTGAGCTGCTGAATGTTTCACGTGAAACGGCTTTAGAGATGCCGATTACGTCTTTATTGGGCATAAAAGAGAACTTTACATTTGAGGATTTAGTAGAACAGCAGGATTCAATGCTGCTGGAGATCGAACGTGACGATGAAACGACTGTACTGCGGGTGAATTTTTCCGTTATTCAGAGAGAGCACGGAAAAATCGACGGTTTAATCGCGGTTCTTTATGATGTCACCGAACAGGAAAAACTCGATCGGGAGCGCAGAGAGTTCGTTGCCAACGTGTCTCATGAGCTGCGGACACCGCTGACGACCATGCGAAGCTATTTAGAGGCGCTTGCAGAAGGCGCGTGGGAAAACAAAGATATCGCTCCGCGTTTCTTAATGGTGACCCAAAATGAGACTGAGCGCATGATCAGATTGGTGAACGACCTGCTTCAGCTTTCTAAATTCGACAGCAAAGATTATCAGTTTAATCGGGAGTGGATTCATATGATCCGCTTTATGTCACTGATTATCGATCGTTTTGAAATGACGAAAGAACAGCATGTCGAATTTATCCGCGAGCTTCCGGACAGAAATCTGTACGTGGAGATTGATCAGGATAAAGTGACGCAGGTTCTCGATAATATCATTTCTAACGCACTGAAATACTCACCGGAAGGCGGACATGTCACTTTCTCAGTCGATGTGAATGAGAAAGAAGAGCTGCTTTATATCAGCGTAAAAGATGAAGGTATCGGCATTCCGAAAAAAGATGTGGAAAAAGTCTTTGACCGTTTCTACAGAGTGGATAAAGCGCGCACGAGAAAACTCGGCGGCACCGGGCTCGGCCTTGCGATTGCAAAAGAGATGGTTCAGGCTCACGGCGGAGACATTTGGGCCGACAGTGTAGAAGGCAAAGGAACGAAGATTACATTTACTCTTCCATATAAAGAAGAGCAAGAGGATGATTGGGATGAGGCGTGAAAATATAAAAACAGTCATACTGTCAGTGCTGGTCGTCATTAGTCTTGTTTTAACATGGGGAATTTGGACATTCCAGCCCAATTTTTCAGAAGGCACGGCCTCAACCAAATCGACTGTCCGGGAAAAGCATAAAATTGACAAAACGAGCCAAAAAGTGTCGCAAACGGTAAAACCCCGGGATATGTTTATTCATACAAACGGCTCTCATTACAAAGTGAATGATGAGACGCTCTTTAATGACCTGTGGGCGGATTTGCCGCAATGGGAAGTAAAAGGGATGAAGGATATTTCCGATCAATACGACAAGCTCGGTTTTAAAAATTGGCTTTACGGCAGAAACGGCAATTCGGCAAAGCTCGATCTGCAATTCAATGACACCATTCCGATTGATTTCTTCCAAACGATGTTTAAATGGTCGAATCCGTCAATGGAATACAGCTCATTTGACCATATTGTCATTCCGTTTAATGAGAATAAGACGAATAAGAAGATTTACATGGTCTCATACAGCAAGCAGCTGATTTTGGAAGTGACTGTGGAATCGGCGAATTACCGCAATCTGATGAATGAGCTGTACAGCAAAAAGTCGAGTATGCCGTTATACCACCTCTATTCGGTCGGAAAAAGCAAAGAATTTCTCATGCCGAATGCGCGATTTAATATGAAGGAAAAAGAATTTATCACTGAAACCATTAAGACGAACCTGTTTAAGCAGACGCTTTTTAATGATCCGAGCACGGTCAGAGAAGACCCGAATTACAATCGGAATGTGCTGACTGACGGAATCAGCCGTCTGGAAATCAATTCGACACAGCGGCAGATTCAATTCCAGCATCGGAACCTGGCACAAAGCGCTTCTTATCAAACAGGCGAGCTGATTAAGAAAAGTTATAAATATTTAGAGGATACGGGAAGCTGGACGGATCATTATCAATTTTTCAATGTGAGTGATAACCAGCAGCTGAGTTTCTACATGTTTAAAGACCAAATGCCTGTCATCAACAGCACGTCTAAGCCTTTCGGATCCGGACCTGTTTTGACCCTGCAATGGGCCAATGACGAGGTTCTCAGCTACAAGCGGCCGAACTATGTTCTCGGACCGAATCCGATTAAAACAAAAGACGTAAAAATGATGAACGGCAATGAGGTTGTGTCTCTGCTGGAGCAGCAGGATAAATACGACGTGAATAAAATCGACCAGATCTTCCTGTCCTATCAAATGGTCTCTTCATCAACGAATGATCTCGTTGAACTGGAACCCGTCTGGAGTATGAAAATCAACGGGAAGATCGTCCCGATTACGAAAGATCTGCTGGGGAAGGAGGAGGACGATAATGGAGTGGAATAAGACAAAAACGATCTTCATCATTGCCTTCCTCATCCTCGATATTTTTCTCGGCTATCAGTTTTTTGAAAAACGCTCGAGCAGTGAATACGAAGTGATTAAAAATTCAAACGTGGAAAAAGACATGGAGATGGATCATATCACATTCGGCAACCTGTCTTCTGATTCCGCGACGGGCTACCGGCTGACGGCGGGCCAAAAGGTATTTACCGCCGAAGATATTGATGCTTTGAAAGATCAAAAGCCTTTAATGGAGATGCCGGCGGATGATCACAAGGTTACGACGCTGAAAATGAAATTTACCGATCCGGTCGGTTTATCGAAGCAAAAAACGCAGGAGGATGCGGAATCGCTCGTCAGCTCTAAAGTAACCGGCGGTGAAAAATATAAACTGTGGAAAGTCGACAAGGATAAAAAACAAATCATTTTTTACCAGATGTATGACGGCCAGTTTATTTATCAGGATTTTGACTCGTCCACGGATGCGATCGGACAGGTGATTCTGCATCTGAACGATAAAAACGAGGTCGTATCTTACGAGCAGACCATGCTGGAGTCATTCAAGCGAATCCAGACGGAGAGCCTGATTCCTGAGCTTGATGCGGTCGAATTATTGTATTCTCAAAATTACTTAAAAGCGAATTGCGCCGTTAAAAGCGTTAAGTTCGGCTATATTGCCCAATATCCGCTGACAAGTACGCAGGTGCTGGCGCCGGTATGGAGAATTACAATTGAAGATAAGTCAAAAGGGACGAAGAAAAAGACACTGCAAACGTACACTGTGAACGCATTGGAAAGCACAGTCATTGATAACAATCAAAATAAATAATGGAGTGAGACACAATGGGCTTGCAATTTAGCGTGCTTGCGAGCGGGAGTACCGGAAACGCGTTTTATCTGGAGACAGAGGAGCACTCTTTTCTGGTGGATGCCGGCCTGAGCGGTAAAGCGATGGACGGGCTGATGGAGAGAATCGGCCGCAAGATAGACGACGTCGACGGCATCTTTGTCACTCACGAGCACAGCGACCATATTAAAGGGCTCGGCGTCATTGCGAGAAAGTACGGACTTCCCGTCTACGCCAATGAAAAGACGTGGAAAGCGATGGAGAATCAGATCGGCAAGCTGGATACCGGACAAAAGTTTTTGTTCCCGATGGAAAGCGTGAAATCCTTCGGCGGGCTTGATGTTGAGTCATTCGGCGTCTCTCATGACGCGGCCGAGCCGATGTTTTATGTTTTCCACTACCAAGGCAGAAAGCTCGCGCTGATGACGGACACCGGGTATGTGAGCGACAGAATGAAAGGCATTATCCGTTCGGCCAATGTGTTTGTGTTTGAAAGCAACCATGATGTCGGCATGCTGCAAATGGGCAGATACCCATGGAGCATTAAGCGGCGGATTTTAAGCGATGTCGGCCACGTCTCGAATGAAGACGCGGCGCTCGCCATGACTGATGTCATCGGCGACGGCACATCGCGCATCTATTTGGCGCATCTGAGCCAGGACAACAATATGAAGGAACTGGCGAGAATGTCCGTGCAGCAGACATTGGCTGCGAAAGGATTTGTCGCCGGGGAAACGTTTCAGTTATTTGATACCGATCCGAAAATCCCGACGCCGCTGTGCGCCGTGTAATTTTTCCAAATGAATCATGATTATTAATCCGCGATCTGACCCACACTATAAGCAAATCGAGTACTCTTGAAAGGATTTGAGATAGGGTGGATTATAATCGCGATGATGAACAGTACGCCTCCGAACAGCCCCGCCGCAGCAAGAGAGGGTACTTTCTATCAAGTCTGATCGGCGTCATCGTCGGGGCCGCGCTCATGGCTTTCCTGCTGCCGTACTGGACAGGCGGAGACCATGGAGAAAGCAGCAAAAGCACCAGCCAGCGTCTCGGCAGCGAACAGGTGAAAACAGTCAACGTAAATGTCAATGACGCTGTCACGAATATGGTCAGCCGTGTATCAGATTCAGTAGTCGGTGTTCTCAATATCCAAAAGACCGATATTTGGGGAGAGGGCGGCGAAGCGGGAAGCGGGTCGGGCGTCATTTACAAAAAGAACGGAAACACTTCTTATATCGTAACCAATCACCATGTCATTGCAGGTGCGACTGAAATTGAGATCAGCCTGAAGGATGGCTCACGCGTGCCTGCTGAGCTGATCGGGAGCGACCGTCTGATGGATCTCGCCGTGCTGAAGGTGAAGTCTGATAAAATCAAATCGGCCGCCCAGTTCGGCAATTCTGATCAAGTCAAAGTCGGAGAACCGGTCATTGCGATCGGAAATCCGCTCGGGCTTGAATTTGCGGGATCAGTGACACAGGGGATCATTTCAGGCACGGAAAGGGCAGTGCCCGTTGACTCAAACGGCGACGGACAGCCGGATTGGAATGCGGAAGTGCTGCAGACCGACGCCGCGATTAATCCCGGCAATAGCGGAGGCGCTTTGATGGATATATCGGGCAAGGTGGTCGGCATCAACTCAATGAAGATCGCTGAATCCGCCGTTGAAGGCATCGGCCTGTCCATCCCGTCAAAGCTTGTCATTCCCGTTATTCAGGATTTAGAAAAATACGGAGAAGTCAGACGGCCTTTCCTCGGTATTGAGATGAAATCCTTAACGGATATTGCGAGCTACCATTGGAGCCAGACGCTGAAACTTCCGAAAGGCATTAAAACCGGGGCGGTCATTATGGGTGTCGACGCGTTTTCACCGGCCGGAAAAGCGGGTTTGAAAAAGCTCGACGTGATTACCGGGTTCGACGGACATAAGGTCAATGACGTTGTGGATCTCCGTGAGCGCCTGTATCGCAAAAAGATCGGCGACCGTGTGAACATCACGTTCTACCGTTCGGGAAAGAAAAAAACAGCGGAAGTCAAACTGACAGAAGCGGATCGATTACAGAAATAAAAAAACAGCCCGGACATCCGGGCTGTTTTTTATTGATTTATTTGTTAATATTATACTATTATGAAAACGGGGAGGTGAAACACATGAAAACGGCTGATGTGATCATCGTATTGAATGAAATTGAAGGTGAATGTGAAGGAAGAATTATTTTAGAATGCAGAATTTAAGAACATGAAACATGTCATATCAAACGTCCTTTTTCAGGGCGCTTTTTTTATGCCTTTTTTCAGAAGCCATAAAAAAGAACTGAACGTGGGTCACAACACGTTCAGTTAAAAATGGGTATATTTAGAAAAAGGTAGACATGAACTTAGAACTTTGTGATTGAAACAGACTGGTGCTGCTGAATTGAAGCGGCAGATGAAACTGCCGGCAGCTTATTTTTTGTTATTTACAGATGGCTCCGTTTTGAGCGTTTACTTTCACCGTTTGTTCCGTATGGTTTTGGGCAGTGATTTTCACGATGTACTTGTAGACGCCGTTTTCTTTCTTCATTTCAGACGATTTAACAGCGCCTTTGCAATGGCTGAGCGCGATGGAATGCGCTTTTTTAGAAGCGATCATCACTTGTTTTTTCTGCACTTCTTCTTTCAGGACTTTTCCGCTTTTGCCGTCCATGTGGAGCGTATGAAGCTTGCCGTCCTGGCCGAATATGCTGACAACATAGACTGATACGCCGTTTTCTTTTTTCATTTGAGCGGATTTCACAGCGCCTTTGCAATGGCTGAGTGCGAACGATTCCGCTTTTGCACGGGTCATGTGTTGCTGGTTATTCTTTATATCATGTTTGACGATTTTGCTGTTTTTACAATTGATATGGAATGTGTGAAGCTTCCCGTCTTGTCCTGACACCTGAACCACGTAAACCATAGCGTTATGTTCGGTCTTCAGCTCAGAAGACTTCACTGTTCCTTTGCAATTCTTCACGGCGATTTTTTCAGCGCCGGATTTTGAGATGAATTGCTGTTTCTTTTCAATTTGGTGTTTCACGACTTTTCCGCTGGAGCTGTTGACATTGACGGTGTGCTGCTTTCCTTTTACGTCAAGGACGTTGACAACATATACGTAAGCGCCGTTGACTTTTTTCATTTGCGCTGATTGAACGGCGCCTTTGCAGCTGCAGTTTTTCAATGCGGTCTCTTTCGCTTTAGAGATAGAAACGGAAGCCTGCTGTTTCGTTTCCACTTTCGTCTGCGCTGCGTCATCCTTATGAATGACAGCCGCATGCGCTGAAGTTAAAGAACTGATTGAAAGTATGGTCCCCAGTGCAGCTCCTGATAAAACTTTTGTAATTCCCATCATATATTCCTCCTTAAACATTTCATTGTTGGCTTCCCAACTAAGGCTTATTGTAAAGACCCAAACTGAAAACAACATGAATCTAAGCTGAAAACTTCCTGAATTCAGCGGATTTTCAGCTTAGATTCAGTTTTGTTTCAGATAAAAGCGAATAATAGAAGGGGAAGCGAAAAAAATAAACACAGGCTGATACATCTAAGGAGAGACTGCATCATGGATAAGTTGAAAGGCATCAAGGTGCTGATTGTAGACGACGAGCCCGCCATCATTGATTTTTTAACGATGGGGCTTGTCAATGAAGGGTTTGAAGTGATATCCGCGGCAGACGGGATGTCGGCGATGAATCTTGTGAAAACATTTCAGCCTCATATTGCCGTTTTGGACGTGATGATGCCGGGAATGGATGGGCTTGAGCTGTCAAGGATGCTTAAGAAAACAAGCAATACCGCCATCATCATGCTGACCGCGAAGGATGAAGTAGAGTTTCGCGAAAAGGCGCTGATTGAAGGCGCTGATGATTACATGATCAAACCGTTCAGCTTTGAGGAGCTGCTTGCCAGAATTTACGCAAGAATCCGCAACCAGTTTCCGCATCTTTTCGATGAGGTGGTGCTCGGCCCCTTCCGAATCGATGACCGGAGCAGAGAGATTTTTTACAATGAACAGCCTTTGAAGCTGTCCGCCACCGAATATGAACTATTGAAATGTTTAGTGCTCCACCACGGAACGGTTCTCAGCAAAACGAGGATTCTCGATCAGGTATGGGGCTATGATTTTTACGGGGAAGACAATATCGTCGAGGTGTACATCCGTTCTTTGCGCGAAAAGCTGAAGGACAAAGAACACAAGGTGATTCGCACGGTTCGGGGCGCCGGGTACAGGGTGGATCTGGCATGAAACGGCTGTACAGAACCCTGCGATTCCAGCTCCTGTTCAGGTCACTGGCGATTTTGGCCTTGCTGTTATGTTTCATCGGCGGCACTCAGTACATGTTTATGACACGGACGATGTATGAAAATCAGGCGATCAGCATTCAGAGTTATATCAATTCAATGGATCAAAGCGTATGGAGGTCAATCAAAACCCTTGCCCGTTCCGAAACATCGGCTCATCCGAATTTGATTTACCCAGGGGTGACGGTTGCTTTTATCAATCAATCATACAAGATGTCTGTTTTATCAGAAGACCCGCACGCGGGGGCCGCTCCTTCTTTCCCGAAAAAAGTGTATCAGGATGCGCTGACAGATACAATGGCGCTTCACTATCAGGTGGCTCACAATAAGGCGGGTGAGGAAATCATCGTCGTGTTTCAGGCGATTTCCGTTGACGGCAGGCAGGCGGGAGTTGTGCAGATGAGCACGCTGACCCAGCCTCTGAATGATTCGCTTTTCCGCCAGATCAGCATTTTCGCGGTGCTTTCCTTTGCGGCTTTGGTCATCGGACTGTTTGTTTTCTTGCCGGTGATCCGGCTCACACTCAAGCCGCTGTCCCGCATTGTGCGTATGATGGGTGACATTAATGCCGGCAGTCTCGATAAACGGCTGCCGATCGATAGGAAGCAGGCCGAAATTGAGTCATTGGGCATTTCCATCAATCAGATGCTGGAACGGATTGAAACCTCTTTTCAGGCGGAAAAAGAAGCGAAAGAACGAATCCGGCAGTTTGTATCAGATGCATCACATGAGCTGAGAACGCCGCTTACCTCCATTCACGGCTTTATCGAAATTTTAATGCGCGGAGCGGCGGAGAAGCCGGAGCAGAAAGAAAAAGCGCTTCAAAGCATGTACGCGGAATCCGCCAGGGCGAATAAGCTGATAGAGGATCTTCTGTTTCTCGCGAAGATTGACCAGGTGCCGAGCTTTGAAATGAAAAAAGGCGCATTGGGAGACGTCATTTTGGAAATGGAGGCTCAACTGAAGCTGCTCGCGAGAAACCGGAAGCTCGAGTTCTTTGTCGATCAAAAGATAGAAGCCGTTTTTGACAAAGACAAAATGAAGCAGGTCATTCTCAATCTATTTTACAATGCGGTGCAGCATACGGATGAAGACACGGGTGTCATCACCGTCTCCCTGCAGAAAGACGGAGGAATCATGCTTATGATTGCAGATAACGGAACGGGAATCGCTCCGGAGCATGTGCCTCATTTGTTTGACCGTTTTTACAGGGCGGAAACCTCCCGATCCCGTCAATCCGGCGGCGCGGGGCTGGGTCTTGCCATTACAAAAACCATTATCGACAGCCATAACGGAACAATTGAAGTGAAAAGTGAGCAGGGAAAAGGCTCCGTGTTCATCATCCGGCTGCCGGGATAAACCGGGAAGCAGGAAGAAAAATCACAATTTATATATAAATTCTAAATTTTCAAAAAATAACTTGTCCTTTTCCAATATTGGTGATAATATCTAGTTATTGGTAAAGGGGGTGTGTACTGATGAAGATTGAAGAACTTGATCTTGATACAGAAACAGCAAGCTTGGTGCATCGCTGCTAGTAAAGCCGTGACTCCCCTCATTGGGGAGTTATTATCTTTCAGGGGGTATGTCATGATGTCAACGGACTGTAAGCGCTGGAAGTTTAAAGACAGCGTGCAGGTGCTGACCTACACGGCGCATATTATCATTCAATATCGAAAGGCGATTAAGCTTGCGCATACGAGTGAGATCAAAGAGGCGGTTGAACGGCTGACCATCGGCTGTGAAAAACAAGAGCTTTCTGATCTTCTGGGAGAAGAAGCGGGAAACCAGTTTTTCGATGCGTTAATGAAATTGGATGCTTTAATAGAGCCATGGCAAAACGGCCGTGAAGGCCGCATCACTGAAAAGCAGCTGTACCATTTTGAGAAATTCAACCAAAACCCCAATCTGATCCAAAACAGATTAGACGGCAGCAGGGCAGCGATCGTGGGTCTGGGAGGCGTCGGAACGATCATTCTTCAAAACCTTTTGGCGGCGGGCATGCAGCATTTTATTCTCATTGATTTCGATGCCGTATCAGTACATAACCTGAACAGACAATTCGTCTATAATCAATCTTCTGTAGGCAAATTAAAGATCTCAGAATGCAGAGATTATATTGCGGGTATCAATCCCCATGCGGACGCAGCACTTTACCATCAGGAAATGACACAGCCGCAGGACCTGCGTGTGTTAGATCCGTACGAAATTGATATCGTCATAAATGCCGCTGACAAACCCCATAACATTTCTGAATGGGTTTACCGGTATTGTAAGGAGCGGAATATCGCGTTTATGACCGGGGGTGTCGGCAGCTTCAGCGGCCAATGGGGGCCTCTGCTCACGCCTGAATCCTATCAATCCGGCGTCGCCTATGAAAAAAACATGCCGGCCGGACTTCTGAACTGTTACCCCGATGAACCGATCAAAGGTTCCTTAGGAGCGACAAACGGTATTATATCCTCGTTTATGTCTCATGACATTATCACATACCTTGCAGGCGGAAGCCCGAGATCCCTGAATACCCGCATCGGCCTGGACTTTGACGGCCTTCATATTACAGAAACGAAGCTTTCTCAAAAGGAAAGCGCTTTATGAAGACGATGCATCGTACGGCGAGAAAACCGGGCGACCCTCTGAAAATAGAAATCGACACAAGCCCGATACGCTTGAACCCATTAGATACGCAGGATTACACAAGCAAGATGATGTGCAGCATTATGTATGAAAGCCTGCAGGACGGCTATAACTGCCGGATCATCCGCAAAGATCCCCGCACCTGTCAGGTGGACATTCACCCGGACTATTTAGGTGACGCCGAGGGTGTGGTTCAAACGATCATCTATCATCTGACGAAAGAAAATCAAAGCCCCCATCTCGGCAGTTTCCTGAACATAAAACAGGCCGTTCCGTATGTAAAAGGCCTCGTCTCATCCGATCAGCTCGGGGTGAACGTAACAGGCGAAAAACGCTTTGAAGTCACCTTGGACGAGCCGTCTGATGAAATAGAAGCCGTTTTGCAGAGCAGCTTTCTGATTCCGGGGACCGCCGGGGGCGATGTGCCGGAAAACGGCCCGTACCGATTCAAGCGCACGTTTGAGAAGGGGCTGGAATTTGAGCGGAATCCGCAATATAAAATGACGCCCGCGGATCACCGCACGGTTCAGACCATCCAATTTATTTTGAATGATGATCTGGAAAAAAGTATCGGGCTGTACGAAGCGAATCAAACAGACGTGACCTGCCACACCCAATTTCATCATTCAAACATGAGGTATCGGCAGTATGCTGATTTTAAAGAAAATCATTTGCCGATGTTATTTACCTTCAAGGTAAAGGACGACATGCTGAGAACTTTCATTCAGCATTATTTTGATAAACAAAAGCTGGCCGGGGATTTGGGGCATATCATCACACCGACTGATTCACTGATCGGTATATGGGAAAGCGGGAGGACACCGCAGAAAGATCCGCCCCTTTTGACAAAAGAAGAACCGATCCGAATCGTTTATGCCGATTATTATCCCAACGGAGAGATCATTGAAAGGCTGGCTGGTCTGTTTCGGCGGGCCGGAGCGGACGTGTCCGTCTCCCGCGTCAGTCATTTCAATGATTATTACCATATGGATAAAAGCGGGTTTGATATTGAGCTCCATTTGTTCCTGCCGGCTTATATGCATGAGCTGAGCTATATCAAATATTTCATCCGCGACATCAGCGATCCAGAGAAGAAAAAAACGATCATTGATGCCATAGGATCTGAAAAAAAGAAGGAACTTTTTGGGTTATTCGAGAATACAACTCATTATTGCCCAATTTGTTTTGGGAAAAGTCTGTATCTGCAAGATCCATGTATAGAGGGTTTTAGTGTAAAGACTGACGGGCTCCTTTCTGTTCATGATGTTAAATGCAGATAGCTGGAAAGGGGTATTCATTTGCGGAATCGAAATTTGCTTTACTTCTCCGGTTTTTTCGGAAACTTCTTTTTCGAACGGGGAATTTGGATTTTATATTTAACAAGCATGAATTATTCATTATTTCTTGTGGGCATCCTGCAATCGGTCCTGAATTTGGCGATGTTTCTGGCGGAAGTGCCGAGCGGCGTCATCTCGGACAGAATCGGGAGAAAAAAATCGCTCTTGCTCGGCCATTTTATGGTCATTATCTATTTGGTGATGTTCCTGAGCTTCCATAACTTCATCGCCCTCTTCATCGCCCATATTATATACGGTATCGGGCTGACGTTTATATCAGGAACGGATCATGCCTTTTTGTTTGATTCACTGAAAGAACAAGGGAAAGAAAAGTGGTACGGCAAATCCATCGGAAATTATAACGGACTTGTCATACTCGGTCTTGCGATCGCCATGGGCATCGGCGGCTACTTGCAGGAAATATCATGGTCGTATGTGTTTATCGCCGGGATTGTGACTCAGCTGATTGCAATGGCGGTCATTACACAGCTGACGGAAATCAAATTTGAAAACAGTGAACACGAAACGCAGACGGTCGGTGACATCTTAAAAGAAGTCAAAGATTTCTTCAGGCTGAACAAAGCCTTTAAATATCTGGTGCTGTCACTCTCCGTTTTCTTTGCGATTACATCGGTTTTTTATATGTACGGACAAGATCTGTTAAGTCAGGAAGGGCTGTCCGTGCGCAATATATCCATTATTTTTGCGGGACTGTCCATCTTGCAGGCGCTGTGCTCCATCTTTTCTTCCAAGCCGGCGGAAAAATTCACGCCGAGGCGCGTGCTTCTGCTGACATTCTGCATCATCGGGGCGGCCTACCTGTTTATACCTTCGGGCAGTCTGTACGTGACGATTGCAGCTTTTGTCGTCATTAACGCGCTCTATGATGTGATAGAACCCGTATCCAGTCAGGTGGTGAATAATGAGATTCCGTCCAGAACGAGAGCCACGCTGCTGTCCATTATCAGTTTGATGACCTCGCTCTTCATGTTCATTGCCTTTCCGTTTATCGGATTCTTAACGGACTATTTTGATTCAGCTTTGCTGCTGACCGCAATCGGGGTATTATCCATCTTATTGTCGCTGTTTATGATGCTCAGCTTTTACAAACTGAAAGCGAGCGTCGCCATCCAGAATAAAGTCGAGCTTTGAACCAGAATGACAAAGGGATGATGTGAGTTGCTGAATATTCATAATCTTACGGTAAATTTAGCGGGAGATACGATTTTCAAACAAGTTTCTTTTTTCATCAATGAAGGTGAAAAAGTGCTTGTGGCCGGGCCGAACGGTTCCGGCAAAAGCACGCTGTTCAGGGTGCTTTCCGGGGAGCTTGAGGCAGATGAAGGAACAATAGCGATCAACAAAGGGGCGAAGGTCGGTTTGCTGAAGCAGATCGCTGATCCCCATGAGGATCTGACGTTGTATCAATATCTGGAAAAATCGTTTGAAGCTCTAGCGGCGATCCAGAAGGAAATGAAGGCCATTGAGCTGCAGCTTTCGGAACCGATGAGTGATGACGAGCTGACTGCTTTATTGGAAAAGTACAGTCAATACACGGAAACATTTGAGCGGAACAACGGCTACCAGATGCATGCGATGATTGACGAGGTATGCAACGGGCTCAGCCTCAGCGAATTAAAGGATCAGCCGTTTTCAAAGCTGAGCGGCGGCGAAAAAACAAAAGCCGGCCTTGCCGAAATTTTAATCCGCAACGACGACGTTATACTGCTGGACGAGCCGACCAACCATTTGGATGTCCATGCGATTGAGTGGCTTGAAGGGTTTATTAAAAAATCGAACAAAACCATTCTGTTTACGACCCACGATAAAACGTTTGCCGACCAAACGGCGATGAAGGTGCTCGAGATTGACGATACCGAGGTGAAGATTTGGCCTTACGGCTTCAGCGAATACTTGAAAAAGCGGGAAGAATTCATCATCGCCCAGTTTGAGAAATATGAAGAACAGCAGAGAAAAATACAGAAGATGAAGGAATCCATCGCCCAGCTGAGAGATTGGGCCAACCGCTCAAATCCGCCGTCTGTCGGCCTGCACAGACGCGCGAATAATATGGAAAAGGCGCTGAAAAGGATCGAGCTGATCAATAAGCCGGTCCGGACGGAGCAAAAATTAAAAAACGCATTTCAGGAAGCGGGCACCGGTTCAAAAGATATTGTGTTCATTGAAAACGGAAAGGTGACCAACGGATCTTCCCTTTTATATCAAAATGTGAACCTGCGCATAAAGCATAAAGACAGAATCGGCATCGTCGGCAGAAACGGCGTCGGCAAAACAACGCTGATCCGCTGTATCATTGGGGAAAGAGAACTGTCGGACGGCACCATTAAAGTGGGAGAAAATCTTAAAATAGGCTACATTGATCAAAAGAGCCACGTCGGAGATTCGAGTCAGACGATTCTGCAATTTTTTAAAGAAAATCTTCTGACTGAAGAGGGCATGGCCCGGAATATGCTGGCCAAGTACGGATTTTACGGGTCGTCTGTCTTTAAAAAACTTTCCGTCCTGTCAGGCGGTGAGAGAATCAGGCTGAAGCTGTCCATCTTAATGGAAAAAAAGCTGAATGTCCTGATCCTGGATGAGCCGACCAACCACTTGGATATTGAATCTCAGGAAATTCTCGAAAACAGCCTGATGCAGTTTCAAGGCACCATCATCTGCGTTTCTCACGACAGAAACCTGCTGGAGAAGTTCAACAAGATTTTCTGGCTTGAGAATCAGAACGTCACCATCTTTTCAGGTCCATACAGTTACGCCAAACAAAAAAAACGGCAGATTGCCGAATAAAAGGGGAATGGATATGACCATTGACAGACTGACAATCAATGAGTTATCGTACGATCTTTTTGTAAGCGAGTATGCTGATAAGAAACCTTTTATTTTGACGGGGGCAATGGATCACTGGGAATGCAGGCCGTGGACGCTTGAATACATTGCCGAACACTATGGGGACAGAATGGTCACCATCCGGAAATCAGATATCGAAGGGGTCAAAACGTTTAAACAAGTAAAGCTTTCCAACTATATCGAGTACATTGATCAGAATGATGACAAATGGTACTGTGACTGGAATTTTACGCAGCTGAACCAAAATGACTTAGACCTTGTCTATTCCGCACCCGAGTATTTTACAAAAGACACATTGAGAGCGGATGAAGAAACGGGACGGGACTGGAAATGGTTCTTTCTCGGTTCTAAGCAGACAGGCACACCGCTGCATCAGGATTTTAACAACACGCACGCGTGGAACGGCGTCATTTTCGGGGAGAAGGAATGGATCTTCTATCATCCGGACGACTCTCCGTATTTGTACGAAGGAAATATCAATGTCTTTGATGAAAAAGACATTGAGCAAAAACCGCTGGTGCAAAAGGCGTCTCCGATCCGTTTCAGACAAAAGGCGGGAGAAATCATTTACGCGCCGCGCCATTGGTGGCATCAAGTCGAGAATACAGAACATACATTGGCAGTGAGTGAGAACTTTTGGTTTACTGGAGAGCGGCTTGCCAATCAGATATAAACGAAAGGCTGAGGAGCATCTCAGCCTTTTTTTGTATGGATTCATTTCATCCGGTCCAGACCGAATTTTTTCAGGCGGTATTGCAGGCTCTGTCTGCTGATTCCGAGCTCGTTTGCCGTTTTGGATATGTTATTGCCGTGTTTTCTCAGGGTTTTTTCGATCATGTATTTTTCGAAGTTTTCCATTTTGTCTTTTAAATCGGTGCCGGGCTGGGTGCTTGCGGCGGCTTTGGTTTCCGTGTCAGCCGGTTTGATTTTCATCCGGTATTGGTAAGGCAGGTGGGCCGCCGTAATCGTCGTTTCATCCGTCATAAAGTTCATGGCGCCTTCAATCATATGTTCAAGCTCGCGGATGTTGCCCGGCCAGTCATATTCCAGGAAGAATCGCTGCACATCGTCACTGATCGAATCGACATGCATTTGGAACAGGTGATTGTTTTTCTGGATAAAGACTTCGGCCAGAGGCAGAATATCCTCCTTGCGCTCCCGGAGCGGGGGAATGATCAACGTGACAACGCTTAAACGGTAGTATAAATCTTTGCGCAGCCGCTCTTCCGAAATGGCGGTGATCGGGTCTTCATTCATCGTGGCGATGATGCGGACGTCAATCGGTTTGTCCTGCGCTGATCCGATGCGCCTGATTTTCTTTTCCTGAAGGGCGCGGAGCAGTTTTGCCTGCAGGCTGAGATTGAGCGAGTTGATCTCATCGAGGAGCAGGGTGCCTCCCTGCGCCTGCTCAAATAAGCCGGGCTGGTCGATGGCTCCGGTAAAGGCGCCTTTTTTCGTGCCGAATAAAATACTTTCGACCAGGCTATCCGGCAGGGCGGCGCAGTTTTGTGAGATGAACGGGGCGCCTGAGCGCTGGCTGCCGTTGTGAATGCTTTGGGCGAACAGTTCCTTGCCCGTTCCCGTCTCGCCGGCCAAAAGCACCGATGATGATGTGCGGGTTGCCCGTTTCGCGTTTTCAATGACTTCCCGAATGACCGGGCTGTTGCCGAGAATACTGTCAAACGTGTAGCTGTTCTGTTCTTTCCTGTGCATGTTCTCCCTGATCAGCCGTTCGAGCTTGGTGACGTCCTTGGCGATTTCCACGGCGCCCTTGATCTCGCCGTTTTGCACAATCGGGAAGGTGTGGTTGATCGTCGTGATTTCCTGGCCTTTGTTATTGAAATAGCTTTGCTTCACGTTTTTAATCGTTTTGCCTTCTTGAAGGGCCTGAACGAGCGTGCTGTCCTGCTGATTGGAAAACATAAATACATCAGTCAGGTTTTTATGCAGGACGTCCCGTTCATCCATATCTTCAATCTGCATCATTTTCTTATTGTAAATGACGGTGCTGCCCTTTTCGTCCACCACATGCAGCCCGACATCAATCTCTTCCAGAATGCTTTGTAACACGAGTGTGTAAAATTCGCTGGTTGTGTGCAGGTCAATTCCCCCTCTCAATCGTCTTAACATTCATTATTTTAAAATAAATCGAATGGGAAACGCAAAAAAATTTTGCGCTTGGACGATGTTTAAAAATAAATGGAAATTGAGGTAATAAAACCATTGACTTTTTTAGGAAAATGGTTGATATTTAGATATATACTTAAATATCTAAATTATGTATGTATGAGAGGGGGAAAGTTTTTGAATAAAGCTTTTAAAGCACTGGCCGATCCTACAAGGAGAAGAATTTTGGATTTATTAAAGAAACAAGACATGACGGCTGGTGAAATTGCGGAACACTTCGACATGTCAAAACCCAGTATTTCTCATCACCTTACCATATTGAAAAATACTGATTTGGTTCACGATGAGAGGAAAGGCCAATTTATTATGTATTCATTAAATACCACTGTATTACAGGATCTTATAGGCTGGTTCTTTTCTCTGACTGATTCAGAACATGATAATAAGAAAGGCGGGGAATCATGAAAAAATATCTCTTTTCAGCAGGAATCATAGTTTTAACTGTTTTCACATGGGTTTGCACATATTCATCTTTACCGGACAATTTGGCGACACACTGGGGATTAAACGGAAGTGCAAATGATTACCAAACGAAAGCTAATGCGATGATGATGCTTATTGGCATCATGATTATTCTATATATTTTAATGGTTATCATCCCTAAGATTGATCCTAAAAATAACTACAAAACATTTATCCGGCCATATATGGCTATATTTAATACAATGTTTGCGGTTCTGTTTGTCATTAATCTGATTACCATCTTGACCGGTCTGGGATATGATCTCCCTATATCTTATTTAGGAAACTTTATAGTGGGAGTCATTTTCATGGTGTTTGGAAACTTCATTCAGATCGTTAAGCCTAATTTCTTTTTAGGGATAAGAACACCTTGGACGCTGAGCAGTGAAAGAGTTTGGAAGGATACACACAGGGTTAGTTCGAAACTTTTTGTCTTAGCGGGCATGCTCATGATGCTTGCAGCTTTTTTGCCGCCGGTGTATAGAGTGTCAGTCATTTTCATGTCTGCGATCGGCTGTATCATATTATCTTTACTATATTCTTACATTGTATATCAGAGACAATTGAATAAATAACTGTTGAGTAGGAGCAATCTAATTGGATTGCTCCTATTTTGTCAGCGGGAAACGCAAAAAATTTTTGCGCTTGGCTGAAGTTTGCACACAAACTGCCGGAAAATTTTGCGGGAAAAGAAAGAATGTTGGCGAAACATCCCGTTTTTTCGGATTGGCACGGAACTTGCTTTATAAAAAGGGAAAGCAAGATCTAATGTTGAATGATTACAAAACAAGGGGGAATCAGATTATGTCAGCTTTCACAAAATCTCAAGAAATTATCAGCCAAACTTCACATTACGGCGCGAACAACTATCATCCTCTGCCGATTGTTATTTCCGAAGCGCAGGGTGTTTGGGTAAAAGACCCTGAAGGTAATCAATATATGGATATGCTGAGTGCTTATTCTGCGGTGAACCAGGGGCACAGACATCCGAAGATCATTCAGGCGCTGAAGGATCAGGCGGATAAAATCACTCTGACGTCACGCGCGTTCCATAATGATCAGCTCGGTCCGTTTTATGAGAAAACAGCCAAGCTGACCGGAAAAGATATGATTCTGCCGATGAATACGGGGGCGGAAGCCGTTGAATCCGCTGTCAAAGCGGCGAGACGCTGGGCATATGAGGTCAAAGGAGTAGCGGATAATCAGGCGGAAATCATTGCGTGTATCGGCAACTTCCACGGCAGAACGATGCTTGCGGTATCCCTTTCTTCAGAAGATGAGTATAAACGCGGTTTCGGACCTATGCTTCCGGGTATAAAATTAATTCCATACGGAGACGCAGAAGCGCTGCGCCGGGCGATCACACCGAACACAGCCGCTTTCTTATTCGAACCGATTCAGGGAGAAGCGGGCATCGTCATTCCGCCGGAAGGATTTTTACAAGAAGCGGCAGCCATTTGTAAGGAAGAAAATGTACTTCTGATCGCTGATGAAATTCAGACGGGACTCGGCCGCACAGGGAAAACATTCGCGGTTGACTGGGAAAATATCGTACCGGATATGTTCATCTTAGGCAAAGCGCTCGGCGGGGGCGTCTTCCCGATTTCGTGCATCGCGGCGAACCGTGACATTCTCGGCGTGTTTAACCCGGGTTCCCACGGCTCGACATTCGGCGGAAACCCGCTCGCTTGCGCGGTATCGCTCGCATCTCTTGAAGTCCTTGAGGAAGAAGGGCTGGCAGAGCGTTCCCTTCAGCTTGGCCGTTATTTTAAAGAAGAGCTTGAGAAAATTGATAACCCGATCATAAAAGACGTGCGCGGACGCGGCCTGTTTATCGGCATTGAACTGACAGAAGCGGCCCGCCCTTATTGTGAAAAGCTGAAAGGCGAAGGGCTTTTATGCAAAGAAACACATGATACCGTGATCCGTTTTGCACCGCCGTTAATGATTTCCAAGGAAGACTTGGACTGGGCGATCCAAAAGATCACAAACGTGCTTCAAAACGCGTAAAACCTTGATGCGGCAATGCTTTCCCTCGGCTTGTATGGAATTTACAAATAAAAAATTCAGCACACTCTATTTGCGCGGCGACAGTATTTTAGTATAATGTATCTTTATGTACGAAAATGAATTTAATATAACATTCATATACAAATAGAGGCTCTTTGGACAGCAAATCGGTTTCAAAGCACCGGCTTGGTTCCAATACAAGTTGCTGAAGGGGTGCAGAATAGTGAATACAAATCAAAAAGAGAATCAGCTTCAGCGCACAATGAAATCACGCCATTTGTTTATGATTTCATTAGGCGGAGTGATCGGCACCGGGTTTTTCCTGAGTACCGGATTTACAATTAACCAGGCGGGACCGCTGGGCGCGGTTCTGTCTTATCTGGTCGGCGGCTTTATTATGTTTTTGACCATGCTCTGCTTAGGCGAGCTTGCGGTTGCCCTTCCCGTATCAGGGTCGTTTCAGACGTACGCAACCAAATTCATCAGCCCCGCTTTCGGTTTCGCATTCGGCTGGCTGTACTGGCTCGGCTGGGCGGTGACATGCGCCATTGAGTTTTTATCTGCGGGACAATTGATGCTCCGCTGGTTTCCGCATGTTCCCGTATGGGTGTGGTGCCTCGTGTTTGTCGGACTGATGTTTCTTTTGAACGCCATTACCACAAAAGCGTTCGCTGAGTCGGAATTTTGGTTTTCCGGTATTAAAATTGTAGTCATTCTGCTGTTTATTATTTTGGGCGGCGCCGCCATGTTCGGCCTGATTGACATGAAACACGGCGAGCAGGCTCCTTTCTTCTCTCATTTTTATGAGGATGGATTGTTTCCGAACGGCATTAAGGCTATGCTTATTACGATGATTACCGTAAACTTCGCGTTCCAGGGAACGGAGCTGATCGGGGTTGCCGCGGGAGAAAGTGAAAATCCCGAGAAAACGATTCCGCGCTCTATCCGGCAGACGGTATGGAGAACGCTTGTCTTTTTCGTTCTCTCCATCATCGTCATTGCCGGGATGATTCCGTGGAGGCAGGCGGGAGTGGTCGAAAGCCCGTTTGTCGTGGTGTTTGAACAAATCGGTATTCCATATGCCGCCGATATTATGAACTTTGTTATCTTAATTGCGCTGCTCTCAGTGGCCAACTCAGGCCTGTTTGCATCGACGCGTATCTTATATGCTATGGCGAACGAAGGACAAGCCTTTAAATCGCTCGGCAAAATAAATAAACGCGGCGTGCCGATGAACGCTCTGATCGTGACGCTGGCCGTCGCATGCCTGTCACTGCTGTCTAAAGTGGCAGCGCCGGAAACCGTTTATATGTTTCTCTTATCATTAGCCGGACTAAGCGCGCAGGTCGGCTGGATTACGATTTCCCTGTCACAGCTGATGTTCAGACGGAAATACATCCGCGAAGGCGGCAAAGTGGAAGACCTGAAGTTTAAAACACCGCTGTACCCGGTGCTGCCTATTATCGGGCTGACGTTAAACACGGTTGTTCTGATCAGCCTCGCATTTGATTCAGAACAGCGGCTCGCCCTTTATTGCGGCATCCCGTTCATGGCGGTGTGCGTTATCGTCTATCATCTGTATGTAAAAAAGCATAAGCAGTCAGAAAAACAGATAGAGCTTTAAATCTTTTCGTGTCCAAGTCATCTTTGAGAAACCCGCACAGGACAACATACAACATGTTGAGGTGGAAAAACGGATGAACAAGAATATCTCAGTTATTGGAATGCCGATGGATTTAGGACAAGCACGACGCGGAGTAGACATGGGCCCGAGTGCCATCCGCTACGCGCATCTCATTGAACGGTTATCTGACATGGGGTATGCGGTGGAAGACTTAGGCGACATCCCCGTCAATCGTGAAAAACTCAAAAATGATGAAGAGCTGAAAAATCTGAACTCTGTGCTCTCGGGGAACGAGCAGCTCGCCCAAAAGGTGGACAGCGTCATTGAGAATGAGCGGTTCCCTCTCGTCTTGGGCGGCGATCACAGCATCGCGATCGGAACGCTGACAGGAACGGCAAAGCACTATAAACAGCTCGGCGTCATCTGGTACGACGCGCACGGCGACTTAAACACGCTGGAAACATCGCCGTCAGGCAATATTCACGGAATGCCGCTGGCCGTCAGCCTCGGCGTCGGGCACGACACGCTGGTGAATCTGGGCGGGTATGCCCCGAAAATCAAGCCGGAGAACGTCGTCATCATCGGCGCGAGATCGCTTGATGAAGGCGAGCGTGAATACATTAAGGAAACAGGCATGAAGGTCTATACGATGCATGAGATTGACCGCCTCGGCATGACAAAGGTCATTGAAGAAACCATTGACTACTTGTCAGACTGTGACGGCGTTCACCTCAGCCTTGACCTCGACGGCCTTGATCCGAGCGACGCACCCGGCGTAGGCACACCTGTCGTCGGCGGCATCAGCTACCGTGAAAGCCATTTGGCAATGGAGATGCTGTACGATGCCGACATCATCACTTCAGCTGAATTTGTCGAAGTCAACCCGATCCTCGATCACAAAAACAAAACCGGCAAAACAGCGGTCGAGCTGGTGGAATCTTTGTTAGGAAAAAAACTATTATAAAATATGCGCCTCCGCACCTGCGGAGGTTTTTTTGTTGCCACGAGGAAACTAGCGGGCTGCCACCCTCTTTTTGAACCTGTAAATATGATATATTTATTACACAAAATGGGAAAGGGAGGTGTCCTGACAGATGGCTGAAGTGATGGCCCACGAAACAGTTGCGAAAAAAATCAGTGACTGGTATGAGGAAATCAAAAAGCACAACACTGAATCGGCTGAGGCGTTAAGAGAACAACTGCTTACGGATCTGCAAAATATGACACAAAATCAAACGGTGCTCCTTTATTTTAATTTAATTGATTCCCGCTATAAGCTTTTGATGGAAGAGTATGAGAAAACAGACGGCATTTTAAAAACGATCCAGCTGAACGCCGATAAAGAAAAAACAGACCAGATGATTCAATACTATTATTATTTCTTTTCCGGAATGCACGAGTTTTACCGTAAACGGTTTATGAACGCCATTAATTTTTACCGGATTGCTGAAAGCAGGCTTCGGCACATACCGAATGAGATTGAAAGAGCCGAGTTTAATTATCAAGTGGCGATTGCCTACTATGAAATCCGCCAAAACTACTTTGCGATGAACCATGCGGAAAAAGCATTAGAGATCTACAAAGCCAATGAAATGTACGCGGTCAGAGAAGCACAGTGTTTAATGGTGATCGGCTGTAACAGAATGGACTTGTTTCACTATCAGAAAGCCGAAGAGCTCCTGCAGACGGCGGTTCATCAAGCCGCCAAAGCGGGCGATCCGCATATTGAGGCGCTTGCCCACTTTAACGCAGGCATTTGCTATGAAAGACAGGAAAAGCTTGAGGAGGCGCGGGTCGAGTTTGAAACGGCTCTCGATCAAAAGGAGCATTTGCAATCAGCGTATTCGGTGCGGAGTCTGTACATGCTGGCCAGAGTGTTATTGAAACAGGAACAGGCGGATGAGGGCCGGTTTTGGCTGCATAAAGCGCTGAATGCCGCTGAAGAGAAAAACGAGCCCGTATACACCGAAAAGCTGCGCATCTTACAGCATGTCTTTATTGACCGCAATGAAGAAGCGCTTGAATCAGCTTTCGCCGAGTTAAGAAGGAAAGAGCTGTGGAGTGACGTTTCCGACTTGTCGTATCAGGCCGCGGCGCATTTTAAAAAACAGGAGAATTACAAACTGGCGGCGAAGTATTTTCAAGAATCAATTGATGCCAATGACCAAATTTTGAGATTAACGGAGGGGATTCGTAATGAAAACATGTAAATTCATTGTACTCTCAGCAGCCTTGGCAAGTCTCATTTCGATTGGATTATTTGCGCAAACTGGTTCAACGGCACAAGCCGAACAAATCATAAAACCGGCGGAAAACGGAGCCTTCGGATAATACTTCATGATCCCGCTTTCAGTCCGTGTTTTGTAAGGAGTGATTCAATGGCTATCACGCTGCGGCCGATGACAGGACAAGAATTTCAGTCCTATCTCGCTCATTCAACCAAGCATTACGGTGAAGAAAAGGTAAAAGCGGGAACGTGGCTGCCTGACGAAGCGCCGGAATTAGCGGAGCTGGCGTTTGAAGACCTGCTTCCTGACGGCTTGGAGACGGCCGATCACTATTTATGGACGCTGACATTGGACGGAAAGGAAAATGCCGGCTGGCTGTGGCTTCACGCCGATCCGGACCACCCGCAGCAGGACGCATTTATTTATGATTTCGGCCTTCATCCGCCTTTCCGCGGCAAAGGCTATGCAAAAGAGGCACTCGCAAGGCTGGAGGACAAAGCCAAAGACCTGGGTGTCCGCAAGATTTCTCTCCATGTGTTCGCTCATAACGAAACGGCGCGGAAGCTGTATGAGAAGACGGGATTTCTGGAGACGGATGTCATCATGAGCAAAAAGCTGTCATGAAAAGAGGCCCGCACGATGGGCCTCTTTTGTTATTCATCTAACAATGTCATCATGTGTTCCGGATAACGCTCGCCGGCCGCCGTGCCGATCGGAAACATCTCATCCAACCGCGCCTTCACATCCTCGGGAAGCACAATGTCGAGAGCGGCGAGGTTCTCTTCCAAGTAGTGTTTCTTTTTTGTACCCGGAATCGGAATGAGATCATCGCCATTTGCGAGAACCCATGCGAGCGCAAGCTGAGGAGCAGTGATATTCATTTCCCGGGCAATGGCGGTAAGTTTTTGGACGAGCCCTATATTCACCGCCAAATTGTCTCCCTGGAATCTCGGCGTTCTTCTTCTGTAATCATCGGCATCCAGCTGATCGGTCGACATCATCTTTCCGGAAAGAAAACCTCTGCCGAGCGGACTGTAAGGCACAAATGAAATGCCAAGCTCACGGCAGGCGGGCAGCACATGCTCCTCTGCTTCCCTGCTCCATAAAGAATATTCTGATTGAAGCGCGGCAATCGGGTGAATACGGACGGCGCGTCTGATCGTTTCTGCGGAAGCCTCTGACAATCCGATATATCTCACCTTTCCTTCGTCTATCAGCTCCTTCATGGCGCCGACGGTTTCTTCAATCGGCACCCGCGGATCAACCCGGTGCAGATAGTAAAGGTCGATATAATCCGTCCCAAGGCGTTTCAGACTGGCGTCACACGCTTTTTTTACATAATCGGGCCGTCCGTTAATTTCGATAAACTCACCCTTTTCGCTTCGGACATAACCGAATTTCGTCGCGAGGTAAAGCTCCTTTCTGAATGGGGCGAGTGCTCTGCCGACAAGCTCTTCATTTGCACCCAATCCATATTGATCAGCCGTATCAAACAAATTCACGCCGAGATGAACGGCATGATGCAGGGTGGAAATCGACTCTTCCTCACTCTGGCTGCCGTAGTATTCCGACATGCCCATACACCCTAACCCCATTGCGGAAACCCGCATCGAACCGATCGTTCTGTCCTTCATATGTCCTCCCCCTTTCTTGTATGATAACCGGATTTCCTGATATTTGAAAATGTTTTATGCATATGATTTACATATTGTTATAAAATTTTTAAAAATCTGTAAATTATCTATTTTTTTATCGCAATTCCGTCATATAATACAAATGTGGAAAAATTATACTCAAAGAAAAGAGGCGAAGTCATGATGTGTAAAAAGCTTTTCAAAGCCATCCTCCCGTTTGCCCTGTCATTCACCATGGTTCTGTCGTTCTCCGGTTTGAATGTAAAAGCGAAAGAAACAGAAACAGCCCGCTACGCAAAAGAAATCGCAGAGCTTCAGCAGGGCACGACTCCTCAAGACGTTCTCCAATCCGCCAAAGAGCTTGCCAAACAGAAGCACGTTTCAACAGAAGCAATTCTCAAGCAGTTTCATCAAGAAATCACGGCAGACAAGGTGCAAGGAAATGTAATCGCTTCCAAAGAAGGGATCTCTGCGATGGGCGGATCGTCAGGAACCAAAAAACTTCCGAAAAGCACAAAAGGCAATATTTATTACACGAACTCATACACGGCTTATTACAACCACGGGCATGTCGGCATGTATTCATCCGCTGATAAAATTGTCGAATCCGTGCCGGGAGACGGCGTCCGCCAGATTGCTTATAACGGCAGAGAAGTCGAAGACAATTCAATCGTCCAGACCGTAAAAGTCACCGACGCCCAAAAACAAGCCGCCGCTGACTGGGCTGTATCAAGAGTCGGTGATGAGTACTCCTTCAACTTCGTCAATAACAGAAATACGGGCCATGAAGGCGCCAAAAACTGCTCAAAACTGCTGTGGTCGGCATTCCTCTTAAAAGCCGGGATTGATATCGACTCTAACGGCGGCTTAGGCGTATACCCGCGCGACATTACAAGTTCGTCCTACACGGCCACGATTCTGACCATTCACTAAGGAGAACAGCGTGAAAAAAATCATCTGGATACCCTTAGTGATCATCGCCGCCGCAGCGGTCTTATGCTTCTTCTATTTCCGCACGGAAGATCCTGCGGAGGTTGCGAGAGACACATTAAATGACCCTGATTTTCTGGAAGATAAAGAGGCGCTGCTGTATTTCTCCACTGCGGCTGACCAAGATACGTTCGGCGGCGGAAAAAGCTACGCCCTCTTCGCCGATGAAAAAGGACGGCTTTCTTCTTATCACATGAAGGGGCTTGAGCTCGGATCGGCCAAAGTGCATGACGGCAGCGTGCTGCTGGAGGACAAAAAAGGAATCTACACCGTTCAGGGCGGCCTTCACACGTATAAAAGAGCGTACCAGCATACGGGAGACAGCGCGGGATATATCGAACGGGCGAAAGGCTTTTACACGCTGTATAATTCGGGCTACGACAAGAGCGGCGGCAGCTACCGCTCAGAGCTGTACCGCCAGATTGACGGCAAGTGGAAGCAAGACGTCATCCCGCACTATATCCGCGCTTCAGGCTTTTTTAAAGATCATCTTTTCGCACTCACGCCGACAGATGACGAAAAAGGCTATCACGTCCAAGACATTCAGGCCGATAAAGAAAAGCTCCATACAAAATCAATCGCGACATGGACGTACAAAGAAGGCACGTCTGTCGAATCCCAGCTCGCCGCCGACGACAGCGCCGTCTGCTTTGTCACCAGAGGGGAAAAAGCAGATCACATCTATCAAATGGTGAAAGTCATGAAAAACAGCGGCGCCATCAAAACGTATGACATCGCCGCTTATAAAAATGACGAACAGACGATCTATGACTCCATGCCGTTCAGCTTCAAAAAAAGCTTTTTCATGGAGCAGCGCAGCTTCTATTTCGTTGACGGCTTCGGAAACGTGTACCGTATCAACCCTGAGACCGGAAAAAGCAAAAAAGCCTTCAAGCTCCCCGCATCACGAATGAAAGCCGACTTCAAGGAGCTGACCCATCAAAACGGAAAGCTGTATCTGTTCACGTACAGCTACAAAAAGCCCGCCAAAATCGAATCCTTCGACCTGAAAACGGGCAAAAAGCTGAACGACCTGACCATCCCAAACTTAAAAAACATCGTCACGCCGAAAAGCCATCTCAAGCTGTATGATGTGCAGGTGATGGGTGGGTTTTGAAGAGTATAAACATTTCGGAAGAGCTTGCCGCTTTTGGTAAGCTTTTTATAATGAAACGTTACTGCAAGAAAGAAGGTGGTCATTTGAAATCATTCAGTATCTTCTTATTGTTGTCCGTCATTTGTATAACCATTGTTTTTGTCATAATGAATATGTTGATTGGATACCCTGATGTGAGTAACGGGGCATTGATTATGATTGTATATATCGTTGTGACCCTCTTAATCAGGCTATATAACAAGAAGACAGTCGGTGAAGGAGGGAGCCGATGAAGAAAAAGCTTGCCGCGGTGACCGTAACCATTCTTCTGGTTTCCGTGATAACCAACTCTTTTTTAAACGGCGGAAAGCCGGACTGGATCGATGTATGCTGTACGCTGCTGGCGTGTCTATTAGGAATTCTGTTCGTCCTTCGCTTAGAAAAAAGAGAAAACACGTAAAGAGCCGGATGCTGCAAACGCCGGCTCTTTTTGCGCGTGATTTGCCGAATTGTGGATAAAACTCAGCCCGAAGCACTACTAACATGTGTATAAATAGGTTATATTGAAAAGAGAACAATTGCTGCGTGCAAAAGAAAATCGGAGGATGTAACAATGAAAACCGCTTATTATTCTTGTGAAGAACATATCGAAACCGTGCTGGACATGTACATAGATGATCATGAGCTTCCGCCCGAAATCAGAAAAATCGAACATACTAACAGTTTATCCACAGCCTGTGAATTATGTGGGGACACTGCAACATATCTAGTAGGGAACGAATGATCCTACACAAAATACAGAAAAGATATCCACAATTGTGGACAATATATATGAATAACTTGTTTCTAAAGTGGGGATGACCTGTGAATATCAATATTGTGACCATCGGAAAACTAAAAGAAAAATACCTCAAGCAAGGCATTGAAGAATACAAAAAACGACTTTCAGCCTACGCAAAAATCGACATCATCGAACTCCCGGACGAAAAAGCCCCGGAAAACCTGAGCGACCAAGACATGAAAATCGTCAAAGACAAAGAAGGCGAACGCATCCTGGCCAAAATCAGCCCGGACACCCACGTCATCGCCCTCGCCATCGAAGGAAAAATGAAAACATCCGAAGAACTGGCCGATACAATAGATAAGCTGGCGACTTATGGAAAAAGCAAAATCACCTTCGTCATCGGCGGCTCACTCGGCCTAAGCGACGCCGTCATGAAACGGGCAGACGACAAACTGTCATTCTCGAAGATGACATTTCCTCATCAGCTCATGCGGCTGATTTTAATGGAGCAGGTTTATCGGGCATTTCGGATTAATCGTGGGGAGCCTTATCATAAGTAAATGAGGTTTTAATTTTTATAGAAAATAGTCTGCCTAAGCTTTTAGTCGGACTATTTTTGCTATAATAGACATACTAGTCTATTGGAGGTTTTGGTAGTGGAAGAAGTTTTTGTAAGTAGTGTTTCTCAATACATAGAAGAAATAAAAAATTTATCATCTAGAGGTTTTTCTTTTTTTAGAGGACAAGGTTCAAATAAACATCAATTGCTTCCTTCACTTTTAAGGAAGAATGAAAGTGGAATTGATGTGTATGGTACAAATTGTGATAAAAATTTTCAAACCAAATTTAAATCAAAAGCGATTCCTTTTTTAAATAATGTTCCTACTGATGAATTTGAATGGTTATTTATAGCACAACATTACGGACTACCTACTAGGCTATTAGACTGGACATCCAATCCGTTAGTTTCTTTATATTTCGCGGTTGAAAAATCACTAGACGAATATACTGTTGAGAATTATCCAGTTATATGGTCTTTAAATCCTATTGATTTAAATAGTAAAGTTGGTTATTTAGGGAATAGAGTTGATGTACCAAATCTTATGGAAAATGATTCAACTCTAAATAATTGTTTACAAACAAATTATAGGGTTGGAATAAGACTTGATGAAGCAATTTATCCTTTGGCTATTAGTGGACCAGTAAACAACTCCCGTATTGAAGCACAGAAAGGTATTTTTACTTTATTTCCATCGAATGCACTACCGTTAGAAGATTATGAGGGAGCTAGTGAATTTCTTTACAAAATTAATATTCATTATGATTATATACACGAAATTAAGAAAGAACTGTTTAGTTTAGGTATTAGTAAATCAAGTATTTACCCAGAATTATCTAGTATTGCAGATGATATTGTTTTCGAATATAAACAATAGGAGGATATTATGGAAAGTAAATGGAAAGTTGATTCTACTCCAAGTACTAAAACAATTTATGATGTTGTTAATGAAATAGATAAAGGAATGGATGGGACTGGAGGAATAAAGTTAGACCCTGAATATCAAAGGGAATATAAATTCACTGTTTCAGATGAAAGTCTGTTAATTGAGTCATTATTGTTAGGAATTCCTATACCTATAATATATTTATCTTCAGACACAACTAAAATTCCTTATATATCTAATGTTATAGATGGACAACATAGATTGAGAGCCATTTATAGGTTTGTTAAAAATGAGTTCGCTTTAAAGGATTTAGAAAAAATAAATGAATTAAATTTTAAGAAATTTTTAGAGTTACCTACAGATATACAAGCTTCAATTTTACATCAATGTAGTTTAACATTTGAAAATATTCATGTACAGAACAACCCGGAATTAGAAATGGAAATCTTCAAAAGATATAATACTGGTTCACATCCTTTAAGTAGACAAGAAATAAGACATGCGGTTTATAGAAGTGAGGTTAATGATTGGTTAAATCAACAGATAGAAACCTATTATAAGTCAGTTTCACCTTTTAAAAACATATATAATATGACTAAGAAAAGGTTTTCAGATAAAACTGCTCACGAAAATATTCAAACCATGCTTTACATACTAGAAGTTGGACTAGAAAGTAAATATGAAACATCCCCAGAGTATGCAGAAGAGTTTATGAAAAAAAATACTATAACTATAAATCAAGAAATTCAAATTGAGAAACTTTCACTTTTACTAGATAAAGTAAATGATTTCTTTGAAAAAATATATTGCGATTATGGTATTAAATATCCTTTTTCAAAGGAAATTTATGGCGTTGAGAGTAGGAATTACAAAGTACAAATACCTATTTTAATGATTATTACAGATTTCTTGAGAAAATTAATTGAAATAGACGTTGATTTAACTAGTACAGTGAACACAGAAATTATTCTCAAAGTAATATCAAATGTTATGAAGGATTCTTATCTGGAGAATAATTATAAAGGTTCTAGTACAAGACCAGAATTATTAATAGAAACTTCAAATAAACTATTTGAAAAGTTTTCTGAAATTAACCTCATTTAGATACATTGTGGTGAGCCTTATCATAAGTGAGTGAGGTTTTACAATTGATAAAAGAAAAACAAATTTAAGTCGAGCCTTTTGATACAAATTAAGCTAAGAAACATTTTCTTTATCATAGTAAATTTTTTCTTGGATAAAGAATGTTGTGAAAATATTAAAAATGTAAAATATTGATATAAAGTTGATGAACTAGTTCAGCCTCATTAAATCCAAACATTATCATTTGTTAAAAAGCTTCTAGTAAATCTAATTTTGTCTATGAGAAACTCTCGATTATTTAAATACACAAATGCAACTTATAATTCAAGTTTTCTATATATGGATGATGATGGGGGATAGTATGAACGGAAGGAAAGACATTTTAAATGCTTGGATTACGATAGAACAACTATCAGAAGGTTCTATTAATAAAAAAGATAAAGCTCTAAAGCCTTTATATACAGTGGAGAAGGACTGGAATAAGTTTTTTTTAGACTTTTTAACTAAACAAAAAGAACAGCAAAATGTATCAGATAAGTTCTTTAAGAAGTCGGGCTTAGTATTATATTTTGATATATTCAATTTTCAAGAGATTGTTGACATATTGAGGGAGAAATATAAGATCGCCAAGACCTGCGAAGAAGTTAGTAACTCTGACAAATTTACCTTCTCTTTATATTTTGATAACCAATTAAATTTCATAGCAGACAAATTGTTCTATACGATGAGCGGTTATATCCGCCGACATGGCGATTTACCGAAAGATATTTTAAAAGTTGAAAACTCATTTAGAGAAGACTTGAACAGAAAATTTGATGAGGATTTTAATACCGCATTTTCTGAACTCTTACAAAATTATAATGTTACTACAGAAAATTTCCGCTATGCATTTATGAAAAACTTGGATAATGGAGATGTGAATCTACATTCGTTTTTTATTGGAGATCTGAACAAGGCAAAGACAATCACTAATAAAAATTTGGATAGATATTTTAATGGCTTTTCTGGATACAGAAAAAATTTAGATGGTAAAAAAGAATCAACTCATTTTAATTCACATGTTTTCGAGATGATTTTGCAACCTAAATTTTATCCGTTGGGACGTTTCCCCAGTAATCCTAAGTTTGCGCTTTCATTCATGCAACAGGTTGCGGTAAATCTTGCTTTAAATGATGAAAATGATATTCGTAGTGTCAATGGACCGCCAGGAACAGGGAAAACAACACTGTTAAAAGATATTTTCGCTGATTTAGTAGTGCAACAGGCAGCGGAAATTTTACAGCTGTCTGATAAAAATATTCAAGGTAGTCTAGTTTATTGGCAGAGTGCCAAACTTGGTGTTTTACCGGATTCCATTTCAGATAAGAATATTATTGTAGCAAGTTCAAACAATGGGGCAGTCCAAAATATTGTTAAGGAATTACCAAAGAAAGAAAAGATTGCTGACGATTTTCAAAAGCAACTAGAGGAAGCAAATTATTTTAAAGATGTTTCTAATTCTAAATTAACTGGTGAAGGTTTCGGAAAGAATCGCAAGATAAAAAGTGAGCTTTTAAATGAGGATAATTGGGGTACATTTTCGTTGGAAGGCGGAGCGTCAACAAACATTAACAAGTTACTTTTAACCATTGAAGTAATTGAAAAAGATTTAGAAGAAAATTATCAAGCGAATACAGATGTAAGTGTATATCAAGAATTCGCGTGTCTCTATGATGAATTAAAAACTGAAAGAGAAAAAATTCAGGAATATAGCAAGAAAATGTATTCTCTTCAAAAATTTAAAACCAAGCATAAGGAGCAAACCATTGCTTTTGAACAAGAAGTAACAGAGAAACGAGCAAATTTGATTTCACAGGAGGAAGAAGCGCAGCGTGAACTTGAAAGGCTGAGACAAGAAAGCGTAAATCTCCAAAAAAAGTTATCGGATTGTTCCATTGAAATCAAAAATTTGAATGATTTACAAGCTCAAGCTGAACGGAATTATGATGTAGTTACTTCACAAAAGCCAAGTTTTTTATGGTTCCAGAAAATATTTAATAAATCAAAAGTTGAGCAGTATTTCAAAAATCTCAATAATACGAATGCTCATTTAAATCATCTTTCTCAACAAAAGACTATATTGTTGAATGAGCGCATGAAATTCGAAAATGAACTAAAGGTAAATTCCGTTAAAATTGAATATACTCGGCAACAAATTCAGGACACAAAAGCTGATTTCGAACAATGGATGACTACTCAACAAAATGATTTGCAGAAATTGGAACAAGAAATTGCGTTATTAGAAAAACTCAAATTTCAAAGTGGAATAGAAGAACTAGATTTCTCACTATCATATGATGAACTTCAAAAGTCTAATCCATGGTTTACCAAGCGCTTTCGTATTTTACAATCAGAATTATTCATTTCAGCCTTAAAGGTTAGAAAGCAATTCCTGTATGAAAACAGAAAGAATTTGAGAGCGGCAAGAATTATTTGGAATAAACAGTCCGAATACATTGGAAAAGAGAATGGACATCAGTTAATTTCAGAATCATGGCAATGGTTGAATTTTGCTATCCCTGTTGTCAGTACTACTTTTGCTAGTTTTGGCAGGATGTTTAAAAACCTTAATGAAAATTCAATAGGTAACCTATTCATAGATGAGGCAGGCCAAGCACTACCGCAGGCAAGTGTTGGCGCAATTTTTAGAAGTAAAAAGGTTATGGTGGTGGGGGATCCATCACAAATAAAACCAGTGTTGACGTTAGATTCAAATGTCCTGACATTGATTGGAAGGTATTATAAAGTTGATGAAAAGTTTGTCTCTGCTGATGCTTCTACTCAAACGATTGTGGATGCTGCAAGTCAGTATGGTTTCCAAAAAAATGAGGATGAATGGATTGGCATACCACTTTGGGTGCACAGACGTTCAAACTATCCGATGTTTACGATTTCAAATGAAATCTCGTATGATGGGTTGATGGTACAAGGTAAATCAGAAGATGAGTCACAAGGAAAATCACAATGGTATGATTCAACCGGAAAAGCAAATGACAAATTTGTTAAAGAACAAGCTGACTTACTGAAAAGTCTGATTGATAAGCGTTTGCAGGAAAATCCAGACTTAGCGGAAGAAATCTATGTTATATCTCCATTTAGAAATGTGGCTTATAAACTTGCACAAGTTTTAGATGAAATTAACTTTACGAAACGCGAAAATGGGAAAAAAACAAACATCGGAACTGTCCATACTTTTCAAGGAAAAGAAGCAAAAATTGTCTATTTTGTTCTTGGAGCGGACACTAATAGCAGTGGGGCAGCAAGATGGGCTGTTTCTGATCCAAATATGATGAATGTTGCAGCTACACGAGCTAAAGAAGAATTTTATGTTATTGGCGATAAGAAATTGTATGCCTCACTTGGGAGTGAAGTGGCAAATAAAACGATTTCGATTATTGAAGACTATAACAGGTAATCAGCGTTAGTATTCCCGTGGAATGTAACTGGCCTAAAGTCCTTAAAATACCCTTTTTATAGTGATATAGAAAAGTTCGGAGAAAAGTATTCTAGTCATCTGCCAAATTAAAATGAAATGGAAATATCATTTCTAATACTAACCAAGAATATAATAAACTCTATTGTTGAACCGCTTTAAATCATAAAGGTAAACATACACTTTTAATAATCGTGAATCCGATTATTACTGTATTGCTGTTTAAGATTCATTTTAAGATTATTTTCTCGCTTAAACTAAACTTCCGCTCAAACATAATGTTCAAAACCTAAGCTTCCTTTACCTGCTCTCAAGGTACAATAGAGAATAATAGCCTGTTTTCTGCTTATACAATTCATTAAGATATGGATTTATTTTCTACACATGGTAAAAGAAGCAACCTACTGTTGCTTCTCTTTCACCATCTTAATAAAGAGAAAGAAGACAATGAATACGATAAAATAATTCAATGGATTCTTAACGATGCTTATCTCCAGCGAAATTTGTAAGAGAATCCAGAGAATGAAGATGGCTAGTATTGAAGGAATGATGATTTTGTACATGTCGACCACCTTCCATAGTTAGTAAAAGAAAGGGGCGCGGGCCCCTTTTTCTTCATGGTTAAAAGCAAGATGCGGCAGCTCCTGTCATTGCACCGCCAACAGCGCCGGTAATTGCTCCAACGGCACCCGCTCCTACTGTTCCGATGCCGGGTATTGTAACTGTTCCTACAGCAGCTCCTGCGAGACCCAGTGTGCCGCCGCCAGTTACCGCACCACCGCCAGTACCTAAAATACATTTCCCGACTGATTGGGTGCTGATTGAACCGCTCGTTTTTCCAGCGTCTTTGTTTACGACTTTGACTAAAATGCCATTTTTGATTTTTTCATATTTCAGTGTAACGGGGTCACCATTTTTGTCAGTAGAGCTTTTCGGAAGAGCCTGCTCCTCGCCCGTTATGTTGTCTTTTAGGGTTGCATTGCCTTTAGCGTCAATATGAACATCTGCATGATTGAACGTCATCTTCAGCTCACTGTCGTTGAGGTTCTCAACTTTGTATGTAGCTTGGGATGCTGCGGCAGCCGCAGCATGGGGTAAAACCGGGAGGGCAAAGGCACCTACTAGGAATACCAAGGCTGCCAGTTTCACTGCGGTTAGCTTCATTTTGCTTTGCATAATTGATCCTCCTCCTTTGGTTGCCATACTAACAAAGGCATTCTGCTTCTTAAACCCTTACCATATAAAATGATAAAAAATTCACCCAATTTCATCACATTAACCAACAAGGTTTGTATGTTTCCCTTCGAAAGTCATAGGAGAGCAGGGTTCATATCTGATGCGAAGTTATCAAGGAGTAGAACCTAGCTTTTACTACTCTTTCCCCAACCCCAAAAAGAAGCTGTGATTCAAGAATTCCCCCTTGAACCACAGCTTCTTTTCGCATTTCTCATATATCAGTATAAATCCCTTTCCGTCACGGAAACCTAGTGGAAAAGGTTTCTGAAAGGAGGGGGCGTATGATGAAGAGTGAAAAAATTCAAAACAAAACATCTTTGGTTTGGAAGATGGCGATTGCATCTGCTGTTTCGTGGGAAGCGGCAAAACTGGCGGGCTCTGATCACCCGTATTTAGCGCCTCTTTCTGTTATTTTATGTTTGCAGCCAACGATAGATCAGTCGATTCGCTTTTCTTTTCATCGTATTGCGGGAACTGCGATTGGGATCATGCTAACATCCTTTCTTGTCAGTCACTTGCCAATGAATGGCTGGATGCTGGGGCTGTTCCTATTAGGCGGTACTTACATTGCCAAGTTGTTGCGAATAGATGTAACGGTTTTACATCAGGTAGCGCTCACCATTTTATTGGTATTTACCTTTGAACGAAACGCTAAAGATTATGAATTCGACCGAATCATCGATACGGTGATCGGCGTCATCATTGCCATTCTGGTTCACATGTTCCTTTTTCCGCCGGACTACACAAAAAAGGCAGCGGACTCTTTTCAAACATTGGCTCGTCAGCTTTCCGGCACACTTTCAGACCTTTCCAAATGGGTGCAATCAGAGTGGGGACAAGGAAAAGGAAACCTCATGGCGTATAGAATGAACAATCTTCTGCAAGAGCTGCATACGGCAAAAGAGATGCTGCAAACAGCCTCTGACAGCTTAAAATTCAACCCCGTCAGAAAAAAACATAAAAACATCATTTCAAGCTATCAAATTGAGATGCAAAAGTTGAACGCCGGATTTGAGTATCTATCAAATATAGTGAAAACGTTAAAAGAATGGGAAAAAGAGGGGGAGTTATCTTCAAGTGACAAAAGGGAGCTGGGGAATGATTTACAAGTGTTAAGTGAATACTTTGCGGGTTTTAAAGGCATACAGCAGGGTGAAACAGACAATTGGAAACAGAAGGAACAGGACATGTTATTGGAATCTCTCCGTTCCGACATGCTGTCGCACCCGCCGCCCGGTCATAAGGTCTATAAAGACTCTTTTTTTTTAGAAACGAAGAAATTGCTGAAGCGTTTGTAATGTTTTCTGGAAAAAAAGAATATGGATTTACAGATGCAGATATGAGCAGGTAAAACGGGGGACATGAAATGGATGATATACACCGGATTTTGGATGTCATCGCCACTTCTAAAAAAGCTAAGGTACTGGCTACCATTATTAAAACAGAGGGGTCCGCTTATAAGAAAGAAGGGGCTTCGATGCTGATTTTAGGGGATAAAACAAGAGTCGGAATGTTATCCGCCGGTTGTCTGGAAGAAGACCTCGTTGAACGGTCGGAACAGGTCTGGGCTGCAGGAGAGCCGGTGATTGTCCGCTTTGATATGAGCGCGGAAGACGATTTATCCTGGGGACAGGGCATTGGCTGTAATGGTGTTTTGACGGTTTTACTTGAGCCTGTAAAAGGGGAATTGGAACGACATCTGATGACAGTCAAGACATGCTTAGATGAAAAAAAGTCTGTGACCCGAATGAAACGATTCACTAAAACGTTAGAGCCGAAGGAAGATCTGTACATAGTGGAAGACGGCGAAGTGTTTGGAACCGGGGATGTTATGGAACAAGGCCGTATTCAAAAACTGAGACAGACGGAAAAGGGAATCAAGAGGGATGAACATACCTCTGATTTATTTTTTATCCATCAGATGGTGCCAAAACCTTGTTTATATGTCTTCGGAGCAGGGGAAGATGCGAAGCCGTTAGTTTCGTTGGCAGCTCATGCGGGCTTTCATGTGACGGTGATTGACTGGCGTCCCGCTTTATGTCATCACGGCCATTTTCCTGAAGCCGGCCATTTGATAACAGGAGCACCGGAAGAAGTCATGGAAGGCCTGAGCATGACCCAAAGAGATTTTGTTGTCATTATGACGCACAGCTTTCAAAAAGATCAGATCATTTTACATACATTAAAAAACGAGAATGTGTTTTATAAAGGTGTATTAGGCCCCAGAAGGCGCACCGAGCGGCTATTAGGCGGAGCTGAGATTCCGGAGGATATTCATTCCCCTATCGGACTTCCCATCGGGGCACAGGGCCCTGAAGAGATTGCTGTAAGCATTGTCGGCGAGATGATTAAAGAAATGCGAACACAAAGGTCTCTCTTATGAAAACAGCAGCCATTTACCTGGCAGCCGGTACAAGCAGACGCATGGGGACGGATAAGCGAAGTTTATTTCTGAATGGAGTTTCCCTTGGAAGTATGGCTCTTAAAAATGCCTTGTTATCTAAATTAGATCATATTTTCGTTATAACAGGAAAGGGAGATCCGCTGCATTGGCTTTCGGATGTTTTCTTTTTAAATCCTTTATCAAATAAGTGGAGTCAGGCAGAATGTGAGCAAGCGGGTAAGGGCCAAGGCCATTCTATACAATGCGGTGTAAAAAAAGCGGCAGAGTACGAGGCTGACGCCGTTATCATTCTCCTTGCAGATCAGCCGTTTGTCACCGCAGATATCATCAATACGTTAATTGATTCCTATCAAAAGGAGCGCCGCTATTTATTTATCGCCGCTGAAAATCAACATCTTCCCATGCCCCCCATTTTATTCTCCAATCAATGTTTTCCGGTATTGCATCAGTTAAAGGGAGATCAGGGCGCCCGGCATGTGATCCGTGAAAGTATGATCAATACGGGAAAAATGATCAGCTTTCAAGACCCTTTGCTTTTTTATGACGTCGATACAGCTGAAGATTATACGCTGCTGCTGAATAAATTCGGGGAGTGAATGAGTTGGAGTATATCGGGAAGAGTGTCATTCGAAAAGAGGCCCTTGAAAAAGTGACGGGTAAAGCGAAATATACGGATGATTTTCAAGAAACAGGCACATTACACGCAAAAATACTGGTCAGTCCATATGCTCATGCCGATATTGTGTCTATGGACTTTTCAGAGGCTTGGAAGATTCCCGGCGTGAGAGCGATATTGGGTGATGAACCTTTTCCGCTTGCAGGTGAGGAAATTAAAGACAGATCGCCGATTGCTTATAAAAGGGTCAGATACCATGGTGAGCCGGTTGCTGTTGTTGTTGCGGAAAATCCGATTACAGCTAAAAAGGCAGCGGATGCCATCAAAGTATCCTATAAACCTCTTCCCGTCGTCAATTCCCCCCGTGAGGCCTTTCAAAAGGATGCGCCGCTCGTCCATGAAAATGCGGACCGCTATGAGAAGACAAAAGGTGTATTCCCGGTTCCGAAGACCAATATCGCAAACTTGGATAAGGTTAGAAAAGGAAATATTGAAGACGGGTTTAGGGAAAGTGATGTGACAGCAGAATTCCAGATTTCCTTTAACCCTTCTGATCACGCTGCGATGGAAACAAGATGCTCGATTGTTGAAATTCGGGCGGATGAGGAGATTATCATTACCACATCCTCTCAAGCTCCTTTTGCCATTAAAAAATTAATGCAGTGGTATTTTGGAATCGAACCCGGAAAGGTTATCGTCAAAACGCCTTTAGTAGGAGGAGCGTACGGGGGAAAAGCAGCCGTTCAGTTAGAGGTGATTGCCTATTTGGCATCCAAAGCGGTTGGAGGCCGGCCCGTCAAATTGTTTAATACGAGAGAAGAGGATCTGATCACATCTCCCGTTCATATCGGGTTGGATGCCATTGTCAAATTAGGGGCTACAAAGGATGGAATCTTAAAGGCGGCAGACATTCAGTTTTTATTTGATGGCGGAGCGTATTCTGATAAAGGAGTGGACATCAGCCGGGCTGCGGTGGTTGATTGTACGGGTCCGTACGCGATCGATCATATACGGTGTGATTCATATTGTATGTATACGAATCATCCATATCCAAGTGCATTCAGGGGCTACAGCCATGCTGAAGTGTTATTTGCCTTTGAGCGGACGATGGATGTATTGGCGGAAAAGCTGAACATGGACCCGTTAGAACTCCGCTATAAAAATGCCATTCGCCCCGGTGACACCACACCGACTCAAGTTCTTCTCAATTCAAGCACGGTCGGAAATGTGCCGAAGTGCATTGAAAGATTAAAGGAATTAATGAATTGGGACGAGGGACAGCGAATTGAAATCAACGGCCGGAAGATACGGGCGAAGGGAATCAGCTGTATTTGGAAAACCTCAACATTTGATACAAATGCAACGTCCGGGGTGATTCTAACCTTTAATCCCGATGGAAGCATTAATTTGATGTCAGGGGTAGTGGAAATTGGAACAGGGACAAAAACAGTGCTAGCCCAAATCCTGGCGGAACGAATGAAAATGGATATAAGCAAAATTCACGTAAAAATGCTTATAGATACACAAACAACACCCGAGCATTGGAAAACCGTAGGGAGCAGAGGGACGTTAATGGCCGGAAATGCCGTACTGAATGCAGCGGAGGAAGCCATTCGAAAGCTGAAGGACGTGGCATCATGTGTGTTGCGGGTTCCTGTCGAGGAATTGGAAGTGGCCGACGGAAAGGTTTATTTTATAGATCATCCTTCTGTACATGTTGAAATAAAAGACATTGCTTACGGATATACCTTTCCAAATGGAAATACCATTGGCGGCCAAATCATTGCGAGCGGCAATTACACATTAACCCGGATGACGAATTTAGACCGGGAAACGGGAAGAGGGAAGCCGGGACCCGAGTGGGCTGTCGGTGCTCAGGGAATTGAAGTTGAGTTGGATAAACGGGATTATACGTATCGAATTACAAAAGCCTATTCTGTTGTGGATATAGGAACTGTACTGAATGAAAAAGCTGCTAGGGGTCAAGTGATGGGGGGGATGAGTATGGGAATCGCATTTGGAGGAAGAGAAACCTTTGTATTTGATTCATATGGCAGAGTATTAAATCCTCAGCTTAGAACATACCGCCCCCTTCACTATGGAGAGCAGCCTGAATATATCATTGAATTTGTTGAAACCCCGCATGTGATTGCGCCTTATGGAGCGCGCGGCGGCGGGGAACACGGACTGTTGGGGATGCCGGCAGCATTGGGAAATTGCCTTTCCGCCGCTTTAGGTGTCCAATTGAATCAACTTCCTCTCATTCCCGAACAATTATGGAGGACGCAAGAGGGGTGGAAAGATGATACCGTTTGATTTCGACTATTTTAAACCGAAGACCATTCAAGAAACAACCCGCCTGTTTCACTCTCTTGCGGCCGAAAAGAAAACACCAATGTATTATTCCGGCGGCACGGAAATTATCACGTTAGGAAGGCTGAATATCGTCTATACGGATGCGGTGATAGATATGAACGCGCTTCCGGAATTTCAAACCATCCGCTTTTATGAAAATGATCTGGTGATCGGAGCAGGCGTGTCATTAACGAAACTGGAGGAAGAAAATCCATTTCCGCTATTAAGTAAAACAGTCAGTGAAATAGCAGATCGGACGACTCGAAATAAGATCAGCCTGGGCGGAAACATTTGCGGGGGCATCTATTACCGTGAGGCCGTGCTGCCGTTGTTGATTTCTGATAGTTTGATAGGGATTGCAGGGAGAGCGGGGATTCATTACCGTCCCATAAATAAAGTATTTAACAAGGAAATACAATTGCAAAAAGGTGATTTTTTATTTCATGTCGTTGTCGATCGAGCGTACGTTGACCTGCCATTTGTCAGTATCAAAAGAAGACAGCAGTGGAATGTCGGGTATCCATTGGTGACAGTCTGTGCGCTGAAAAAAGATGATGAGATCAGAATGGCCTTCAGCGGCGTATGTCCATTTCCGTTTCGTTCTGCTGAAATGGAGGCTGTGCTTAACGATAAAAGCCGATCAGCAGAAGAAAGAGTGCGCAGGTCTTTACAGTATGTACCCAAACCCGTTCTTGATGATGCAGAAGGCTCAAGTGAATACCGAATATTTGTCTTGCAAAATACAATTTTAGATGCCCTACGGGAATTAGAAGGAGGTCCAAATGTCTGATCCTATTACGTTGAAAGTAAATGGCGAGGAAAGACAGATTACGGTCAGGCCGGCTGATACTTTGTTATTTGCTCTTCGTCTTCGTCTCGGATTAACTGGTGCAAAACCGGGCTGCTTAAATGGGGATTGCGGCGCCTGTACGGTATTAACGGACGGGGTGCCGATGAAATCTTGCTTAATGCTTGCGGCAGAAGGGGAAGGAAAGGACATTACGACGATTGAAGGACTGATCAATACGCCGATTCAAAAGGCCTTTATTGAAAAATTCGCGTTTCAATGCGGTTATTGCACACCGGGTTTTCTCATGAATTGTCATGCTTTAGTGAATACTGAGCCGAATGCAAGTGATGACACGATAAAAAATTGGCTGGAGTCCAATATTTGCAGATGTACGGGTTATAGGGAGATTGAAGAAGCGGTTAAATCCGTTTTACATACAGGGAAACCGTAAAAAAAGAGCCCAGAGAATCATCTCTGAACTCCATATTCTTCACTTCATATACCGATACTCCCGCAGCTTCTCCAAAATCGCCACTTCTTTCATCAGTTCTTCACCGACGTTTGTTTCTTTCACTTTCTTCCGCTCCAGCTCTTTGTCGACTAATCGTTTCACTGTTAAGACGTCGGTTCCGGTGCTCAGCACTTCGGCCTTGGAGTTAAAGTGTTTATGGGCGACGAGCTGCATGCCGTAGGAGTTGTATAAGAGCGTGTAGCCGGCGATGCCTGTTGTGGATTGGTAGGCTTTGGAGAAGCCGCCGTCGATGACGATCATTTTTCCGTTTGCCTTGATCGGATCTTCGCCTTCGATTTCTTTTACCGGTGTATGGCCGTTGATGATATGGCCGTGATCCGGGTTGAGGCCGAATTCCTTCAGGATGTTTCGGCAGGCTGCTTCGTCTTCACGCAAATAGTAATACGGATTTTTCTTTTCTTTATGCGTTTCCTTCTCTTTAATGAAGTATCGCTCAAAGGTTGTCATGGCGCGTTTTCCGAAGAGGGAAGAGTATTCGCCTGTCCATAAGTACCAAGTCATATCTGTCGCCAGATCATCGGTTTCTTCCGGATGGGCGAAGGCTTCTCGTAAGAACCGTTCAAATACATCGAGCAGCTCACGGCCCGCATAAGCTTTATCCTCTATCATCATCGTTTCCATGCTGCCGTTTTCATCGACGGGAATACAGCCGTGAATCAGCAGGTTGCCGTTATATTTTAAATAAAGGCTGCCTTTTTTCATCATAAAATTCATATGGCGGCCCAGCTTTTCGGAGTTCTGAACAGAGAACAGCAGCTTGTCCATGACTTCCGCTTCTTCTTCTAACAGCTCGTCAGGCTGTTTAGGATTCACCGTCGCAAAGCAGGTGTTTTCTAGCTGATATGTTTTTCCGTTCAGCGTGATTTCATTGCGATCATAATCAATCTTTTCCAGTAACAGACGTTCCTCCATATTAAAGTTCGGCCGTCTCTTAATAATCGGGCTCTCAAGCTTGAATTGGATCATCGCGATCGCCTGATGAATTTTTGTGATTTGTTTAATCTCATCTTCCGGTCTGTTTTCGTCCGCTTTCGGGCGGAAAGACGGGTTATCATCGTAATATTTTTCGGCAAGGTTCAATAGCGGTCTCAGATTGATGCCGTAAACGTCTTCAATAATATCCAGATTGTCATAGCGGGCACAGATGCGGATAATGTTTGCCAGGCATACTTTTGAGCCGGAATAAGCGCCTATCCAGAGAACATCATGATTCCCCCATTGAATATCCACTGAATGATAGTTGATCAGTTCTTCCATGATTTTATCCGGCTGCGGTCCGCGGTCATAAATATCGCCGACAACATGCAGATGGTCGACCACCAATCGCTGCGTGCTGTAGGCAAGGCCGGTGATCAGCTTATCGGCCTGGCCGAGCGCAATGATCTGTTCTATGATTTCGGAATAGTATTGTTCCTTGTTGGCGGCTTGTTCTGTTTTGTACAGCAGCTCTTCAGAAATATAAGCAAATTGGGCGGGCAGTGCTTTGCGCAATTTGGAGCGGGTGTACTTGGAAGAACAATAAGAAACGAGCTTAATCATCCGATGAATCGTTTCTTTATACCACTCGTTTAGTGCCTCTTTCGTATCAAAGTCATGTTTGATCAGCTTCAGTTTGTCCTCAGGATAATAGACCAAAGCCGCCAGTTCATCAATTTCTCTATCGTAAATGACGCCGCTGAAAATATCGCGGATCTTCTCTTTTACCCTTCCTGAACCGTTCCGCAGCACGTGCTGGAATGCCTGATACTCCCCGTGCAGATCACTGACGAAATGCTCGGTTCCTTTCGGCAGGTTCAGTATCGCTTTCAGATTAATGATTTCCGTGACCACTTTTTCTTCACAATCGTATTTTTGTGCGAGCAGATCTAAATATTTCGTTTCCAATCTCGTCCATCCCCTTTTTATTTACGAGCAATTGTATGATAAGGTGAATTTAAAGTATGACATAATGTTTACATTATTAGACCTTATATGATAGTACCGCATAACGCCTTTTTGAGACAATGAAAACGGAAAATACGGCGCTTCAGGCATCGGAAATTGGACCGGGATAACGCCGTGAGCTCATCCCCCTATTGACAATGAATTCAGCTTCCATTATAATAAAAAGTTAGCTGATAGGTATTTCTATCAGAAACTCAATACGTAGCAGGCTATGATTGCTGTGGGTCGCACTACAGCAGGAGCGGCTTCTGGAGAGACCGCGGGTTTTCCGCGGCGCCGAAGGGTTCACAATCTCAGGCAAAAGGACAGAAGAGTACCGAATATGTATTTGTCATGCTGTTGATTGTCAGCGGCGCAGATATAATTTGATATTCTTATGACCATGAGATTGGAGGGCATCCAATCTCTTTTTTTATTGGCTTTTTTTGCTCGTCGTTCACTAGAGAGGTAAGGAGGAGTCAGATGTGGAGCAGCGAGAGCTAAAGAGGGACTTATCGAATCGGCACGTGCAGCTGATCGCCATTGGCGGCACGATCGGCACCGGATTGTTTTTAGGGTCCGGTAAGGCGATTCAGCTGGCGGGTCCTTCTATCATCTTTGCGTATTTTATTGTAGGTATTGCGCTTTTTTTCGTCATGCGGGCGTTGGGAGAACTGCTGTTATCTAAAGCGGGCTACCAATCATTAACGGATATTGCCGAGGCGTATTTAGGGCCGCGTGCAGCGTTTGTCACCGGCTGGACCTACTGGTTTTGCTGGATTATGACGGCTATGGCGGATGTGATCGCCGTCGGTGTGTATGTGAAATATTGGTTTGATATTCCGCAGTGGATTCCGGCACTTATCTGTTTGCTCATTTTATTAGGGCTTAATCTGTTAACGGTTAAGATTTTTGGAGAATTGGAGTTTTGGTTCGCCTTAATTAAGGTAGTCACGATTCTCGCGTTAATTGTCATCGGTGTGGTTCTGCTGGTGATTGGGTTCAAAACGCATACCGGAACGGTTTCAGCGGCGAATCTGTGGGAGCACGGCGGCTTGTTTCCGAACGGACTTTCAGGTTTTTTGCTTTCGTTCCAGATGGTGATTTTCGCCTATGTCGGTGTGGAATTAGTGGGTGTGTCGGCGGCGGAAACGTCAAATCCGAAAAAAAATATTCCGTCCGCTATCAATAAAATTCCATTGCGGATTTTATTTTTCTACGTCGGGGCATTGCTCATTCTTTTATGTATTAACCCGTGGATGCAGCTGAATGCGGCGGAAAGTCCTTTTGTGAAGACCTTCAGTCTGGTCGGCATCCCGTTAGCCGCGGGAATCATTAATTTTGTCGTATTAACGTCTGCTGCTTCTGCTTGTAACAGCGGGATGTTTTCAACAAGCCGGATTTTGTATAACTTAAGCAAAACGAAACAAGCGCCTGCAAGTTTTGCGAAGCTGAATAAAAATCATGTGCCGAGCCGCGCATTATGGATATCGGTTATTGTGCTGTCAGCCGGCGCTCTTTTAAGCAAATTGATACCGGAAGCGGCCTTTGGCATCGTGACAACCATCAGCGCGATTTGTTTCATTTGGGTGTGGGGCGTGATTCTTGTCTGTCATATCAGATACAGAAAAACCCGTCCGGACTTACATGCAAGCTCGTCTTTCAAGGCGCCGTTTGCGCCGTTTATCAATTACGCCGTGTTGGCGCTGTTTGCCGTCATTCTGGTGATTATGCTGTTTGCGGATGCAACGCGCCCGGCTTTGCTGCTAACGCCGCTGTGGTTTATTGGATTATTTCTTATCTATCGGGCGAGAGGGAGAAAGACAGATTGAATTGCTTCAGACGGTGTACTGCCATGCAGTACGCCGTTTTTTGTTTTGATTGGAAAGCGGGAATATTTGTTAGAAATCAGGCTATAATGATTGTATAATTTTAAAAAAGTGTATAATTTTAAATTAAGCGAGGTGGTAATATGAAGTATGAGAAGTTATCTAAGCTTTTTTATAAAATGGATGCTGATTCATATGAGAAAGAATGTAAAAAGAGAACAAGCAGCTATGGCAGTTATTCAACATCATTAAACATACGGGGGTTCCGAAAAGGCCGACCCACGGGCGATTCATTTGAGCTATTTTATGTGAATACACATAAACTCATGAAGCTGAATAATGAAGTGTTGTTAAACAGTTCCAAAATTTCATCCCTTATCAGTCAGCTCCCCGAATTTGCCGTCAAACCTTATTTTGATAAATTAATTATTAATGAAGCACAGAGTAATAATGAAATTGAAGGAATCCGCAGTACAAAAAAAGAATTGAAAGAGGCTCTTAAAGCGTTAGAACAATCCGAGCCCTCACATAAGCGGTTTGTCGGATTGATGAAAACATATCAATTTATAGACCGAATTCCGTCGTTTACAAGCATTCATGACTTTAGGGAATTATATGACGAGCTGGTCGCAGATGAAATCGGAGCAGAAGAGGCGCCGGATGGTGAGCTATTCAGAAAAGGCTATGTTGAAGTGAACGATGGGAACATGACCACCCATATCGGCGTTAATTCTGAACAGAAGATAACAGAAGCGCTTGAGGCTTTAATTGCTTATCTTCATGATGAAACACATCCCCAGCTGTATCGTTACATGACAGCTCATTACTACTATGAATACATTCACCCTTTTTATGACGGCAATGGAAGAACAGGACGCCTTATCGTTGGGAGTTATTTGTCCCGATACTTAGAAAAATATTCAGCCATCACTTTTTCTTACGCAGTTAATAAGAACAAAGATAAGTATTATAAGGCATTAGAGGAAATTCCCGCACCTTTAAACCGGGGAGAGCTGACTTTTTATTTAATGGATATGCTGGAATTGCTTCTGTCAGGACAAAAAGGGATTATTGAGGATCTTGAATTTAATTTAATGAAACTGAAACGAATTAGGAACTATATTGATAGCGATCAATGGGCTGATTATAAAGATGAACGTGATATTTTTAATATCATTATCACGATTAATGTATTTGTAAATGATCAGGTTACGCTGTCGGTGCAAGACTTAATGGAGCTCTCAAATAAATCGAGACATAAAATTAACAGAGTAATGGATTATTTAGAACAGCAAGGATTTGTTGAGCTGGTAAGCAGAAGGCCAAAATCTTATAAAATCAGGGAGGATTGTTTAGAGGAGATACTGCCTTCTTAATTCATATTTAAAAAAGCCGCCATATGAATGGCGGCTTTCACATTAATTCCGGATCAAATAATCAAATGCGCCTAAAGCGGCAGTTGCACCTGATCCCATGGAGATAATGATTTGGTTGTACGGGCCGTCTGTGCAGTCCCCTGCGGCAAATAGGCCGGGAACGCTTGTCGCGCCGCTCTTATCGACGATGATTTCGCCGATGCGGTTGCGTTCGACAGTTTCGTCTAACCATTCTGTATTAGGCACGAGACCGATTTGGACGAATACACCTTGAAGTTCAACGTGTTTTTCTTCGCCTGTTTCACGGTCAACGAACGTAATGCCGTTTACGTTTTGATCGCCAGTGATTTCTTTCGTTTGTGCATTTTTGTGCACAGTGACGTTTGGCAGGCTGTAAAGACGTTTTTGCAGGACTTCGTCTGCTTTCAGTTCAGGCGCGAATTCCAGCACAGTCACGTGATTGACGATACCTGCAAGGTCAATCGCCGCTTCGATTCCGGAGTTTCCGCCGCCGATAACCGCTACGTCTTTGCCTTCAAACAATGGTCCGTCACAGTGCGGGCAGTATGCAACACCTTTGTTTTTGAACTCTTGCTCACCAGGTACGTTGACATTGCGCCAGCGGGCACCTGTTGAAAGGATCACTGTTTTACTTTTCAGTACAGCGCCGTTTTCAAGTTCAAGTTCGAAGAGGTCTTTTTTCTCAAGGCGTTTCGCACGCTGAAGGTTCATGACGTCAATATCATAATCTTTCACGTGCTCTTCAAGGCTTGCGGCGAGCTTCGGTCCTTCAGTCGCTTTGACGCTGATGAAGTTCTCGATGCTCATGGTGTCGAGTACCTGGCCGCCGAAGCGTTCAGCGACGACACCGGTGCGGATGCCTTTACGCGCCGTGTAGATCGCCGCGCTTGCGCCGGCAGGTCCGCCGCCGACAACAAGAACGTCAAATGGCTCTTTGTCGGCAAACTCAGACGCATCTGCGCCGCTGCCCATTTTCGCGAGAATCTCTTCGATGGTCATACGGCCGCTTCCGAAAGATTCACCGTTTAAGAAAACAGTCGGAACAGCCATAATGTTTTTGCTTTCTACTTCTTCTTTGAATGCCGCGCCGTCAATCATTGTATGTGTGATATTCGGGTTGAGCACGCTCATCATGTTTAATGCTTGGACGACATCAGGGCAGTTGTGGCACGTCAGGCTGATATAAGACTCAAAGCGGTATTCTCCGCTGATGTTCTTAATCTGGTCAATGACCTTTTGATCAGCCTTAGGCGCTCTGCCGCTGACTTGAAGCAATGCCAGCACTAAAGATGTAAATTCGTGGCCGAGAGGAACACCGGCGAATGTAACGCCTGTGTCTTCTCCGGTACGATTAACGCTGAAGCTCGGTGTTCTGTTTAATTCAGTTTTTTCAACTGAAATTTTAGATGACATGGAAGCCAGCTCGTCAACAAGAGCCAGCATGTCCTTAGAAGTGTCATCGTCACCGGCGCTTACTTTGAGAACAATGTCGTTCTCAATTAGCTGCATGTATTGATTTAATTGTGCTTTGATATTTGCATCAAGTACCAATGGAATGCACTCCTTAGATTTTACCTACCAAATCAAGGCTAGGTGTAAGTGTTTCGCCGCCTTCTTCCCATTTAGCCGGACAGACTTCACCTGGGTTTTGACGAACGTATTGAGCTGCTTTGACTTTGTTTACTAGGTTGCTTGCGTCACGGCCGATACCGCCTGCATTGATTTCAACTGTTTGGATCACGCCATCAGGATCGATGATGAATGTTCCGCGGTCAGCAAGACCAGTTTCTTCGTCAAGAACGTCGAAGTTGCGGGAGATCGTTTGAGATGGGTCACCGATCATTGCGTAAGTGATTTTGCCGATTTTTTCAGAGCTGTCATGCCAGCCTTTGTGTACGAAGTGAGTATCTGTAGAAACAGAGTATACTTCAACACCTAATTCTTTCAGTGCAGCGTATTGTCCTTGAAGATCTTCAAGTTCAGTCGGGCAAACGAAAGAGAAATCCGCTGGGTAGAAGCAGAAAACGCTCCATTGACCTTTCAAATCTTCGTTTGTTACATCGATGAATTCACCGTTTTTGAAAGCTTTTGCTTCGAATGGCAGTACTTCTTTTCCGATTAAAGACATAATATCTTCCTCCTGAAATGTGATTTGAAATATATTAAAAAGACAAAGCATTCACTTTATCTTTCAATAATAATTCTAATTATATATAGATTATTAAATAACATTTATTTTTTGTCAAGCTATATGGGGTATTATTTTCTGCTTTTTTTGCTTCAGACGTTAAAAAACGCCTGGTATAAGCGGTTTGGCGCTGTTTGTCATGTTTAGCGCCGGGCGAAAGGGGGATTCTCAATTGGTGCAGAATAATATCAAGAATCCACCCTCTATATGGTAGTATAAACCAAAGAGGGGACGGTCATGCAAATAAAGTAACTTTGTTCAGGAACACTTTTGTGAATGGGTGTTAGGTTTTAAAAAAAATGATGAGTCCGGTGACTGGAATTTAAAGATATATATTTGTTTTGAACTTATTCAATTATGGATAGCGGATGTTCTCATATTAGCTATACCTCATATATCATCATGAGTGATTTTGAAAGAGATTTAAGTGTGAAATGAAGATGGTTTTACGCAGGGGTGTTAGGAACGCAAAAATAATATAAATATCAAGCCGGTTTTAACAAAGACATTAAATAGGAGTGTAGAAGTTGACCATACCAGGATATCAAGAATTTATGTACCCTTTTTTAAAGATTCTTTCAGATAAAAAGGAGCACAGATTACAAGACTTATACGTGAAATTAGCAAAAGAGTTAAACCTGTCAGAGGAAGATGCAGAAAAATTATTACCCAGCGGAAACCAAAAAGTACTTCATAATCGAATCGGTTGGGTAAGAACATATTTAAGTAAAGCCGGTTTAATCGACATTGTCAGACGGGGTGTTTTTCAGATCACCAGCGAAGGCTTAGAAATAATTAATGACCCGAGTGTCGCCAGTATAGATAATAGATTTCTAATGAAGTATAAGAGCTTTCAGAGATTCAAACAGACGGGTAAAGACAGCAATCAACAGGAAAGTGAGCCGTCGATTACTTCAGAGCCCAGAACTCCCAATGAAATCATTGAACAGAATTATAATGCTGTTAAAAATGAGATTAAAGAAGAGTTACTGAACCAAATATACAAATGTTCTCCTGTCTTTTTTGAAAAACTAGTCGTAGAATTGCTTGTTGCTCTTGGATATGGCGGTTCATTAACAGATGCAGGCACGGCTATAGGGAGATCTGGAGATGGCGGCATAGATGGAGTTATCAAAGAAGACATTTTAGGGCTGGATATGATTTATCTTCAAGCCAAGAGGTGGAAAGATTCTGTTTCAAGGCCGGAAATACAAAAATTTGCGGGCAGCCTGGATGGGAAAAAAGCGAAAAAGGGTGTGTTTATTACTACATCTGTATTTACTGATGGCGCAAAAGAATATGTTAAAGTGATCGATAAAAAAATTATATTAATTGATGGAGAGAGGCTGACGGATTTAATGTTCAACTATAATGTCGGCGTTAGTTTAGAGAATACTTTTGTTATCAAGAGAGTTGACCTGGATTATTTTGAAGAGTGATTAAAAAGAGGTGCTGTTAAAAACAGCACCTCTTTTTCGGAAAAAAATGGATGAGCATCTTTACAATGCTATTTTCGAAACCGATAATAAAAAGACAGATTAAGTAGTGGTAAATCATTCAAACATAATAAAAAAAGGGTGATCAAAAATGGAAGTTAGAAAAACAAAGTTCAATTATTTATACATTGTTTGGTCTGGGCTGACAGTTTTGATTTCTATTATGATCTTCAGAACATTATTTCCTTTGGCGCTTTTTCCAACGGTTCTTCTTTTTTTATCCGTTTACGGATTGTTATTCTTTATGAATTACGGACTTTTTGGAGACTGGAGAAATAGAATAAGGGCCGGGTTAAGGCGCCCGGCAACCATTGGAGAAAAGGAGTACCTTGAAAGGTTAAACGATGAAGTTTTTGTAAGCGTACAAAGACATTATCCTCATGTGAAAAAAGCGGATCTTTTTATAATAGATGATGAGGGTATTAATGCATTTGCACTGGGGTTTAAAACGATAGGATTGACTTCGGCGGCTATGAGAAATTTAAGTGATGGTGAGCTAAAAGCGGTACTGGCCCATGAGTATGCGCATCTTGCTTTTAAAGACACATTACACCTTGTAATGTTTAATTCCAGTTTTACTATTTTGAGTATCGCACTGTTGCCGCTGTATGTGATGGGATTCTTTATATGTTTTATTCTGGGGTTTATTGAAGGGCTTCTGAACGGCGGATCAAATCCTTCTGTGTCTGGGGGGTTATTAAATATATTCTTCAGGCTGGTCGGATGGTGTTACATAACGTACTGCCGTTTGGGATTTTATTTTGTGAATATCGGAAGCAGAGATTTTGAATATCGGGCAGATGAAATAGCTGCGAAAGCGGGTTTCGGAGATGAGCTGTTAGAATTTTTCTATCGGATTGAACGTGAACATATTGACGTTCGAAAAGGTTTTATCGCTTTATTAGCTTCAACACACCCATATACTGCTTACCGAATTGAGAATATTGAATCATTTTTAAACGGTGTCAGACAAGAATATTGATATATTCATTGTCTTTATAACCAAAGGGGGTATGATCATGCAAATAAATAACATTACTTTGTACAGTTGTGCGTTGGAGGAGACGAAACACTTCTATGAACGGGTGTTAGGTTTTTCTTTAATTGATGAGTCCGGTGATTCGTTTACCATCAAGGCGGGGGAAAGTGAGTTGGAATTCAGGCGCGCCGATTCTCACTCTCATCCGACGTATCATTTCGCGTTTAACATTCCGAATAATCGTTTTGATGAGGCGAAGGCGTGGATAAAGGATAAAGTCGTTTTTCAAACGGAAGATGGGGAGGATGAGGTGTATTTCTCTCATATTCAGGCGCGTTCCTTTTATTTCAAAGATCCGTCCAACAATCTGGCGGAATTCATCGCGAGAGAAACATCGCCGCCAAGCGCGGAACATTTTTCGATTGAGTCCGTTCTGAATATCGGCGAGGTGAATCTGACGGCTGCCGAAGTCGTATCAACCGGGAGGGAGCTGCAGCGTTTCGGCATTCCGGTGAGAAAGCATGCGCCTCTTAGGGAAAATGGGTTTCATTTTATGGGTGATTACAATGATGGGGCGTTTTTGCTTTTAGGGCCGAGCGGCCGCCGCTGGATTTTTTCTGATCAGCATGCGGAGTTCCATCCGCTGTCTGTCATTGTGAACGGGACGATCCGCATTGAGGCTGACGGAAAGGGCGGCATTGACATCAGGCGGGCACAGCCGTCATAAAAAAGCCCGGGCTCAAAAGGCCCGGACTTGAGGTCATTATTTATAGACAACACGGGTGCTGCACATGATATCGTGCAGCGTTTTTTTCTCTCCGAAGGCGCCCATGATGAATCCGATATAAAGAATGAGCTTAGATATGATATATGCGAAAGCGCGTCCGAAGGCCTGGCCGATGGATATCCGTCCGCCATCCTCATTGACGACCTTAAGGCCGAGCAATGCTTTTCCCAGTGTCCCCTGCATCTTTGAGGCCGTGAGCAGGCTGAAATATAAGATACTGATCACAAAAGAGCTCGCAAGAATCGGGATGACGCCGAACACCAGAAAAGAGATGTTAAACTGATTTTCGGTCATGAAGGGGTCAGCCGCCGCAACGCCTGCCGCAAATAAAAAAGAGACCATAAATTGAATGATAAAAATCGGAATTCCTATGATGATTTGATCAATGACGTAAGCCAGAAACCGAATCCAAAATCCTGCCGGTCTTTCCATGTATCTTTTTCTCTCCCTTGCTTTAATCTGGAATATTATACGTAATCATTCCGGATTTTGCAACGGAGCTTAAGCTTTTGCGAGCAGCCTCTTTCCCCATGCCAAGCGTCCCATGATCAGCCCGAAAGCCAGAAGGGCAAACATGATGCCGCACCACATCAGCTGATGGATTCCCAAATGTGAAATAAACCAGCCGCCCGCCGCCGTTCCGATGGTGATGCCGAGGTTGGAAAAAGAGACAAACAGGCTGTTGCCGAATTCGGGCGCCTCCTTTGCTTCCGCAGTAAGCCATGTCTGGCTGACAATGAGACCGCCGGAATGAACGGCGCCCCATACGAAGACGAGGACGGCCATCGGCGCGAAAGACGTCCCAAACCCGTATATGAGCAAGTAGGCGGCTGTATAAAGAAGCGGAAACAGGATGACGGTCTTTTTCATATTTTTATATAACAAAGCGCCGAAGACGAAATTCCCGGCTATCATAATCACTCCGAAGCTCATCAGCATAAAGCTGACCCATGTGCCGTTCATATGGGACACCCGTCCGAGGTACTCCGCAAAATAGCTGTAGACAGAAAACATGGCCGCAAAGAGACAGGTGACGGCAGCGATATTGAGCCACAAAGCCGGTTTGCGAAGGATGCCGAGCTGGCTTCTGAAAGACATTTTTTCTGTGACCGGCATGGATGGCAAAAAGAGAAGAATGCCCGTGAATGCGATGAGACTGATGTTAGCGCCGAATAAGAAGGCGGCTTCAAGGGAGAGACGCTCCGCCAGATAAGACGTGAAAGGCACGCCGAACGCAAAGCCGGCGGTGATGCCTGAAAAGACTTTCGTTACGGCTTTTCCGGATTGGCCGGCGGGGACAAGCCGGGCCGCGGCCGCAAGCGCTACAGAAAAGAACACCGGGTGGCATAAAGCCGGAATGATCCGAAACGCCAGCATGACACTGAAATGCGCCGTATACGCGTAGACCGCATTTGAAACGGCAAACATCAGCACCGCCAAAAGCAGAATGACTTTCCGGTTTATGCCTGAAGCAAGCAAGGTCAAAAACGGTCCCGACACAGCGACGATGAACGCGAAAATACTGACAAGCCACCCCGCTTTTGAAGCAGAAATATGAAATCTGTCCGCCACTTGCGGAAGGACGCCGATAATGCCCATTTCGGTCGTGATAATTCCGAAAACCCCTAATGCCAAAAACAGAATGAAGATGGAACTGCTTTTTTTCATTGTTATGTATGCCTCCTTTTATAACTACATATACAGAAAAATAGATATGTTATAACAAAAAAAGCCCTCCTTTCATGGTTATAGCTGGTGCAGAACATAGTCAGCAAAAGCTTTAATTTGTTTTTCATTCCTTCTGTAATAGGTCCACTTTCCGATTCGTTCGGATTCCAGCAGGCCGGCTTTTTGCATGGTCAGCAGGTAGCTGGAGATGACGGACTGCGCAAGCCCCGACTTTGCCTGAATATCACCGACACAAATTCCGGTGCGGAAACTGAGTCCCTGATCAAGATAAGGTCTTTCATCAAAATGGTCTTCCGGGTGTTTAAGCCACGTCATAATATCACTTCGTGTTTTGTTAGATAACGCTTTATGAATCAATATCGGTTCCATAACGTTTATTATATCTATTTTTCTGGATTTGTAAATTCGTTTTTAACAAAACATTCTCAAAATAACTAAATATCGTGCTAAAATATAACATATTATCAGATTACCGGTAAAAAAGCCGGGTTATTGTCAGGAGGATATTCACATGAATCAAAAGAAAAAAGGTGCGGTTGCGGTGACCTTGCTTTCCGCTCTGATGTTTTGTTTATTGCCGGTCCTCGTCTCGCTTTCTCCGCTTGCAGAAACGGGGCCGAACGCGAATCGTTTTAATTCCGCGGGCATGTGGGCCGCCGTCGGTCAGATCCTTGTGATATATGCGGTCCCGCTCATTATGTATATTCTCGGTGTTCGTGGCATGAAAATCATCATGGCTGTTTTTTGCGGAATCGGGCTTATCATTTGCGCGGCTGTCTTGTTGGTGGCGTTATTGACCGCAATTTCCTTAGGGCAGGAGCTGTCTCTTTATTACGGCCTTTTCGTTTGGTCAGGCGCGGCTTTCATCGTCAATGTGGTGTGGTATATTGCTGCGTTTCGATCATCCCCGAAGCATCAGCAGGCTATGTGACATTTGTTCTATAAATCTACCGAAAATACAAATATTTCATAGGATGATTATGGTATGATGAAAGCGGTATAGCAGTTTTTAATAGAAACGGGAGGAACTGACATTGAAAAAAAAGACAGCTTCATTGCGAATGAAAACATTGGCGGCCGGCGCTGCGGTTGCTGCGGCTTTATCTGTGGGAGCGGTTTCTGATCTGCCGGGGGCAAAATGGCTGCATCCGGCGGCTGCTCAAGCTGCGGAAACGGTATTTAAACAAAATCATGCGGCATCCGGTTTCTTGGCGGGACGGTATGACGCGCAGGCGATGTCTCCGACGATGTTCAACTGGTCAAGAGAAAGCCGGTTTACAAGCACTGCCGATGGCGCATTAAAATGGGAAAAGAATGTTCCGGCCAATCCTCAAAACGGTGCGGGAGCCGCGGTTGATGGGGACGGCACCGTATTTATTCAATCAAAAGACGGGAAGCTGACGGCGTATCATCCGGACGGTACTGTGAAATGGGTGACGGAAAACCTCGGGACGACCTATACGCTGACTCCGGTGCTCGGAACAAACGGTGTCATTTATCTTCCTTCTCACGATAAAAAACTATATTTCATCGACAAAGAAACCGGAAACATTTTAACATCGGTTCCGTTGAGCGGAGCGCCTAGTTCCGATGCGGCTATCGGCTCTGACGGCACGCTGTATGTGTCGACGCTGGATAACTATATCTATGCGATTAAACCGACGTCGCCTTCGACATGGACGCAAAAGTGGAAGTTTAAAACAAACGGCGTGGTCGGCTCCGCTCCCGTGTTAGCGTCAAACGGCACGCTGTATACGGCAACGTACAATAATATCTTTTACGCGATCAATTCCGGAACGGGCCAAGTGAAATGGTCAAAAACGACGTCCAACGGGTTTAAAGGCTATCCGGTTATTGATAGAGACGGCACCGTTTACGCCGGAAACCAGGACGGCAATTTATACGCCTATACATCAACGGGTGCTGTAAAGTGGACGTTCCCGTTAAACGGTTTCTCCAGCTCTTCATTAGCGATCGACCATAACGGCAATGTGTATATCGGTTCCGGAAGCGGCGAGCTGTTTTCCATCAGCAAAACCGGCAATATGAACTGGTCTTTCTATACGGACGGGCCTGTGAGAACGGCGCCGCTGATTGATGCGGACGGCAATGTGTACTTCGGTTCTGACGATAAAAATGTCTATGCGGTTGACGCTGACGGTAATGAAAAATGGCGCTATCAAACAGACAGCAATGTCATTTCCTCCCCGGTTCTGGCTGAAGACGGCACGCTCTATGTCGGCACTTATACGAAACTGCTCGCATTCGGGGCAAAAAAATAATAAAAAAGAATCCGCGTCATCTGCGCGGATTCTTTTTTTATTTAGAGGATTGAATAAATACGCCTTTTTCATGAGAAAATTCTTTAAAGCCGTACACACCGTGATATGAACCGATCCCGCTCGTATTGACACCGCCGAACGGAAGGTTGACGTCAGTGAAATGAACGACGACATCATTGACAGAAGCATTGCCGGATGTCGTATGCTGCAGCACATAATCGATCAGCTCCTGATTATGGCTGAATACATACAAGGCAAGCGGCTTGTCCCGTTCAGTGATGTAATCAACGGCTTCACTGATATCTTCGTAATTCATAATCGGCAGAATCGGTGCGAAGATTTCTTCCTGCATGATCTTCATATCAGGCGTCACGTTTGTCAGCACGGTCGGAGAAATCGTGCGGTCATGCGCATCGAATACGCCGCCGAACGCCGTTTTCGCCCCTTTTTCAATGGCGTCATCATACAGGGCTTTGACACGGTTAAAGTTGCGGTCGTTGACAATCTGCGTGAATTTGTTGCGGTCAACCGTATGATCATCCTCCATAAAACCTGCATTGACAATGGTTTGCAGGAGATCTGTAAAGGTGCTCTGCACTTCTTTCTTCATAAGGAGATAGTCGGGTGCGATACATGTTTGCCCCGCATTGACAAATTTGCCGACGGCGATTTTTTTCGCCGCGTCCATCAAATCATAGCCGCTGTCGATGATCGTCGGGCTTTTTCCGCCAAGCTCAAGCGTGACGGACGACAAGTGCTTCGCCGCTGCCGTCATGACGATTTTACCGACATTCGTGCTTCCGGTGAAGAAAATGTGGTCAAACGGCTGGTCGAGCAGTTCTGTGGCGACATCGACCTCACCTTCAAAAATGGCGACTTCTTCTTCGTGAAATGCCTCGCGAATAACTGTCGCGGCGATATGGCTCGTCTCCATCGTAAAATCGGACAGCTTCACAATCGCGCTGTTGCCGGCCGCAATGGCAGCCGCAAGCGGAGCCATCGTCAGCATAAACGGATAATTCCATGGGCCGAGAATTAAGGTGACGCCTTTTGGCTCGTACATTAATACGCCGTCAGCGTCGGGGCTGACGGATGAGCCGACGCGTTTCGGCGCCATCCAGGTGTCGAGATTGTTCATATTATCTTTAATCGCCTTGATCGTTCCCTGCGTTTCCGCTCTTTTCACCTCATGATAAGGCTTGCGGACGTCCCGTCTGATCGCCTCGATGATTTCTTCTTCATGTGCGGTGACGGCATCTAAAAAGCGCTGAAGCTTTTCTCTGCGCTGCCCGGCTGTTGAAGCACGCAGCGTTTTTTGATTTTTTTTCTGAAGCTCAAAGACGCGTTTGATGTCTGCTTTTATATGCTGATCCATCGGTCTTCCTCCTCTGGTTGCTTTTTTGTTTCTTCAGGGCCTATTATAATGTGATGTGTTTTTGCGGCAAAGACAGCGTAAACACATCTATACGTTACCGTACAAATTGCGGTGATCTGTCTAATGAAAGGAGTGTCTCTTATGCCGGATTCTGTGACAACTGACATCAAACAAGCGCTTTTGGCCATGCTTGGAGAGCGGGATATCCGCCGTGTGACCATGAAGGACATCGCCGAACGGTCGCATGTGAGCCGGGGGACACTGTACCTTTATTACGAAGATAAATATGCGATTTTAGAGGATATAGAGGAAGAAATGAAAGACGGGCTGAGCGAAGCGCTTTATGATTCGCTGAAGAATAAAGATGTGCTTCATTTACATGGCGGATGGCAAAAAGTGCATCCGACCCTGTCTTTTGTTGACCGGCATCGGGTGTTTTTCCAAACGATGATGGAACGCAATAAAATGCCCTATTTTCACTTTCATGCTTTTTTAAAAGATGTGTTCCGGCATGATGTGCTGCTGTCACCGGTCAATGCGGATTTCTCACCGACTGAACAGGATATGTACATTCATTACCGCGCGTTATACACGTATGCCATTGTGTTGTACTGGCTGAATGAGGAGCCCGGGGCATCCCCGGAAGCGATCAGCGGACAGGTGTGGGATTTGATTTCTCAAAAACGGTTTTACTGGCTGTTCGGCCGCCGGGTGCCGGAACAAGAAGAAAAAAAGCCCGCCGACCGGCGGGTGGCACGGACGAGGCAGGCCTTGCAAGAGGCTATGATCAGCTTAGCAGCGGAAAAAAAGGATTATGCGGCGATTACGATTTCCGATATTGCCCGTGAAAGCAACCTGCGCCGTGCCACTTTTTATGACCATTATGCCAACAAAGAAGCGTTGCTGAAAACGATCATCCATCAATCATGCCGGGAGCTGATCGGATTATTGACGGTAAAGGGAGATCCTGCTGACTGCTCCATGGAAGAAGCGGAAGCTGCGCTCGTCCGGCTTTTTTCCGCACTGTCGGAAGGCATGCCGCTCGTCCATTTTCTGAGAGAGGGTTCCGGAGTGCCTGACGTCATCCCGGAAATGTTCAGAGCGCTGCAATCGTTTTATCTTCATCAGCCTCTGCACATTCAGGCGGGCAAAAAGCTCTATGCATACTATGTCGCGTCCATGCTCGTCGGTCTGATTCAATATCGCCTTCATGAAGGAAAAGACCATGCGCCGGACATGCTGGCCCGGGAGTTTCTGCAGTTTTTGGATGTGAAGAAGTATCGGGTGATTTTGCTGTGAAGATGATGAAAAAGAACTCCCAAAACAGGGACTGACCCCATAAGATGAGACAAATAAAAACACCTTCAAGTTTGAATACGGATGATTGTTATCCGAAATTAGACTTGGAGGTGTTTTTTCTATGGGGACAAGAGTGAGTTATCCGGTTGAAGCGAAACAGAAGGCTGTAGAAATGAGATTGGCAGGCGTACCTATGAAAGAGATCATGCAGGAGTTGAATATTAAGAATAAGACACAGGTTCAGACATGGGTTAGATGGTATAAGGCTGGTGATACACATCGATTCGAACAGCCTGTTGGAAAGCAATACACTTACGGAAAAGGTCCGGAGTATTCTTCCGATTTAGAGAAACTGCAGGCAGAGATTCGTTACCTGAGACAACAGAATGAAGTTTTAAAAAAGTACAACGAATTGGAAAGGAAGTTGATAGCGAAACGTCAGTCGAACTTGTAGAAATATTGCACAGCACAATGACCGTACAGGATATCTGTATTCATTTAGGTATCTCTCGAGCGTCTTATTATCGTTGGAAGAAGAATCTGATGAAGGATCATCCCAAGCGCCATTTGGAAAAACAAATCGGCACGTTGTGCCGAGAGCACAAGTATCGATATGGATATCGAAAAATCACAGCCATACTAAAAAAGAGAATGTGTATTAACCATAAAACGGTTCAACGTATTATGCAGAAAAATCAATGGCAGTGTCGGGTTAAGGTGAAAAAGCGCAAGAAGGATGGGCAGCCATATGCCGTGGTCGATAATATATTGGATCGGAACTTTCAGTCTGATCGTCCTCTTGAAAAACTAGTAACGGACATCACATATTTGCCTTATGGACAGAAACAATTGTACCTTTCCAGTATATTAGATTTATACAATGGAGAAGTGATTGCTTTTACTATTGGGGATAAGCAGGACACAGCCTTTGTCTTAGACACACTTGATCAGCTACCAATGCTGCCTGAGAACTGCGTGTTACATAGTGACCAAGGTTCTGTGTATACATCTTACGAGTATCAAAAAGCTGTTAAAACAAAAGGCATTACCATGAGCATGTCCCGCAAAGGGACGCCCGCTGATAATGCCTCCATCGAATCGTTTCATTCCTCGCTAAAGTCTGAAACGTTCTATCTTAACAGCATTGATCGAACTACGACTGCCATCGTAGAACGCACTGTCATAGAATACATTCATTATTATAACAATATTCGTATTCAAACCAAACTAAACAACCAATCACCGATAAACTATCGGCAATTGGCTGTTTAAAAGGTGTTTTGACCCCTGTCTCAAAAACGGGGGGCAGTCCCACAGGCGGAGTTCTTTTTTGCTGTTTTCTTCGAGAAGTGCCGCTATGAAGTGTCCGGCGTTATCCCTTATAAAAAAGAAACCTTCCATATGACGCCTGATCAGCATTTTGCCGCCAAACATGACAAATGTCATATTCGAGGCATGATGGCTGCTACTACAAAAGCGTCTGGCGCCCCGTTATACTTGGGATCATAATGAAAAAGAAGGGACATGACATTCATGATCAATCACGCCGCAACTCAAAAACAAGCGTCTTTAAAAAAGCAGGTTGCCGCATTTTCCGGCGCCGATACAAAGCATAGTGTCATTCAGCTTTTCAACACGTTTGTGCCGTTTTTTGCCCTTTGGTTTCTTGCTTACTTCAGCCTCGATGTCTCCTATCTTCTGACCCTCGCCTTTACTGTTATAGCAGCGGGATTTTTGACAAGAATCTTTATTATTTTCCACGACTGCTGCCATCAATCCTTTTTCAAACAAAAGAAGCTGAACCGGCTGTTCGGGTTTATTTCAGGTGTGCTGACACTGTTTCCGTTCCTTCAATGGCAGCGCAGCCACTCCATCCATCATGCGACGAGCAGCAACTTAGATAAACGGGGCACCGGCGATATTTGGATGATGACCGTCAAGGAATACAACGAAGCGTCAGCTTGGACAAAAATACGCTACAGACTTTATCGCAATCCGTTTATTATGTTTATTCTCGGCCCGATTTACGTATTTCTGATTAAAAACCGTTTCAATGTAAAAGGCGCCCGCCGCAAGGAGCGCTGGAACACCTATTTCACGAACGCGGCGATTGTCTTATTGGCTGCTGCGACGTGCCTGCTTGTCGGCTGGGAAAACTTTTTGCTTGTTCAGGGTCCGATTTTCCTTATTTCGGGGTCAATCGGCGTCTGGCTCTTTTATGTTCAGCACACGTTTGAGGATTCTTATTTTGAAGCCGATGAGCATTGGGATTATGTGCAGGCCGCGGTAGAAGGAAGCTCCTTTTACAAGCTTCCGAAGCTTTTGCAATGGCTGACAGGCAATATCGGCTACCATCATGTCCACCACTTAAGCCCGAAAGTGCCGAACTACAAGCTGGAAGCCGCTCATGAGGGGCACGAGCCTTTAAAAAACGTACCGACCATTACGCTTAAAACAAGTCTTGAATCCATGAAATTCCGTCTGTGGGATGAGGACGAAAAGCAATTTGTCACCTTTCGGGAGGCGCGGAAAACACCGCTGCCCCAACCGGTGCCGAAAGAACCTTTAAAGAAAAATGCCTGATATGGCGCGCGGCTCTTTCTCTTATCAGAAAGGGCCTTCTCTTCATACGTGAGGATGCAATGAAGGCGGTGTTTTGATAAAGTGATGGTAGACACAAGCAGTAGAAGGTGGAACAAAGATGAAGAAGTATTTTAAATTTCAAAAACTGAATGGGATTTCTCCTTATATATGGACGATTTTTTTCATCTTGCCTTTTTATTTTATTTTTAAAAGCTCTTCTACCTTTGTCATCGTGGCCGGCATCATTTTCACACTTGTTTTCTTTGGCGCATACCGCTTTGCATTTGTTGCAAAAGGCTGGCCGCTTTACTTATGGGCACTTCTTCTGATCGGCATTTCGACCGGCTCAGTTATGCTGTTCAGCTATATTTATTTCGCCTTCTTTATCGCCTACTTCATCGGCCATATCCGAGACAAAGTTCCTTTTTACATCTTATATTACATTCATATCATCAGTGCGGCGGTTGCCGTCAACTTCAGTCTTGTTCTGAAAAAAGGGTGGTTTTTGACACAAATTCCGTTTATCGTCATTACACTGATCAGTGCCATCCTGCTCCCGCTCACCATTCGAAGCAGAAAGGCAAGAGAGCGCCTTGAGGAGAAATTAGAATATGCAAATGAACGAATCGCCGATCTTGTGAAGCTGGAAGAAAGGCAGCGCATCGCCCGGGACCTTCACGATACACTTGGACAAAAGCTCTCCTTAATCGGACTGAAAAGCGACCTCGCCCGAAAGCTGATATATAAGGACCCTGAACAGGCCCGCACTGAGCTGAAAAGCGTGCAGCAGACGGCCCGCACCTCCTTAAATGAGGTCAGACAAATCGTCTCGTCGATGAAAGGCATCCGATTGAAGGATGAGCTCAGCAATGTTCGGCAAATTCTTGAAGCGGCAGGAATTGAATTTGTGTATGAAGAAAAAGAAGCGCCAAAACATATCTCTTTGCTGAACGAAAACATCGTCAGCATGTGCATAAAAGAAGCCGTCACCAATGTCGTGAAACACAGCGGCGCCAAAGTATGCCGCATCACCATTCAGCAGCTTTGGAAAGAGGTTGTCATTACGGTGGAAGATGACGGCAGCTTTCAATGCAAAGAAGACCGCTTTTTTTCAAAGGGGCACGGCCTGCTTGGAATGAGGGAACGTCTTGAATTCGCAAACGGCAGTTTAGCCATCGATACAGCCGCCGGAACAAAGCTGACCATGAGAATCCCGAATGATTCAAAATCAAAAGAAAAGGATGGTAGCAGATGATCAACATCTTCATTGCCGAGGATCAGCAAATGCTGCTCGGCGCACTCGGTTCACTGTTGAATTTAGAAGAGGATATGACGGTTGTCGGCAAAGGCACAAGCGGCCAGGATGCCATCGATTTCGTGGAAAAACATGCGCCCGACATCTGTCTGATGGATATCGAAATGCCCGGGAAATCAGGTCTTGAAGCGGCAGAAGAACTCAAGGACAGCGGTGTGAAAATCATCATTTTGACGACCTTTGCCCGCTCCGGCTATTTTCAGCGGGCGCTAAAAGCAGGCGTCAGCGGGTACATGCTCAAGGACAGCCCGAGCGATGAGCTCGTCAGCGCCATCCGCAGCGTCATGAAAGGAAGACGCGTCTACGCACCTGAATTAATGGAGGACATCTATAGTGAAGAAAACCCGCTGACCGAACGGGAAAAAGAGGTGCTCGAGCTTGTCGCAGACGGAAAAAACACGAAAGAAATCGCAAACGCCCTCAGCATTAAAAGCGGCACAGTCCGCAATTACGTTTCGATGATCCTTGATAAATTAGAAGTGAAAAATCGGATTGAAGCCATTACCCGATCAAAGGAAAAGGGCTGGTTTAAGTAACCCGCCCTCAGCTTGTTCAGCCAGTGTTTTTGCACTGGCTTGTTTCTTTTTTACCGTCACTCCGTCTCTTCCTTCCACTTCTTATCAATCAGCATTTTTCCCGGCCAAGTGTATGCCATGATGCCGCCGTCTGCGGTGATGTCTTCTCCCGTGACGTAAGAACTGTCGTCTGAAGCGAGGAAGAGCGCGACGGCTGCCATTTCTTCCGGTTTTCCGAGCCGGCCGAGCGGCGTGATCCATTTGTTGGCTTCACGGAACGCTTCGCCCATTTCGTCTTCTGTCGTGCCTGCCAATTTATCAATGAGCGGCGTTTCAATCGTCCCCGGCGATAAGGAATTGACGCGGATTCCGCTTCTGGCGTAATCAATGGCCATCGCTCTCGTCAGGTTCGTGATTCCGCCTTTTGCGGCGTTATAGCCGGAGCGGTCAAGGTCTGCGGCCCGGCCGGACATGGAGGAGGTGTTGATGATGGAGCCTCCTTTTTCGAGCATGAGCGGAATCAGGTATTTGCTGCACAGAAATGTGCCGCGCAGATCGACGGCGATGATCCGGTCAAACAGGTCGACCGGGTATTCATGGACTTTTCCGCCCTCTTGGTCAACACCGGCATTGTTAAACAGAATATCAATTGTTCCGTACTTTTGCTGAATGCCGTCCGCAAAAGACTTTACGTTTTCTTCGTCTGATACATCAAGGTGAAAGGCTTCTGCTTCTCCGCCGTTTTTTCTGATGGCGCTGACGGTTTCATTCAGTTCGCTTTCATTGATGTCACCGCAGATCACGCGGGCGCCTTCATCGGCGAAAATCCGTGCCGTCGCTTGTCCGATGCCTGTCGCGGCCCCTGTGATGATTGCGGTTTTGTCTGTTAATCTTCCCATATTGCGATTCCTCCTTTTTTATATCTGTTCCCGCTGAATAGGGGGATAAACATACGGCGGTCTGTTTCTAAATAGCTATTAAATATGTTAATATTATGTATATACATCATTGGAGGTTTGCATATTTTGAAGATCCAGCATAAGAAGGAGATAGCGTTTTATTGTTATGCCATTGTTCCTATGGGATTTGTGATTTACACCGTTATCTCTATTCTATTTCAGGACATCACATTTCCTCTCACTGTAAGAAATGTTCTGCATGAGTCTTTGCGAAACTTGGGATCTCTTATCTTATTTAGTTTGTTTTTCTACCCGTCATACATATGGATGAAGAAGGAATTCGGCCGCCGGAAAGAAGCAGAGAGGAGAGGATGATCAACATTCTCTCTTTTTTATTGATAAAATGGGTGAAATGAATCCATTAACATGTTAAATTTACAATATATGCATCTGCTAATGCTAGTTGACAATTGTCACTGTATATGATAAATAGATGCTGAAAAGATTTTACATAACATCAAAGCATAATTAAAGGAGAGATCTGAAGTGCGGAAAAAAAAGTTTAAAGCAGAATCCAAGCGATTGCTGGACATGATGATTAACTCCATTTACACGCAGAAGGAAATTTTTCTCCGCGAGTTAATTTCCAACGCGAGCGATGCGATTGACAAAATCTATTACAAGGCGTTAACCGATGATTCATTAACGTTTGATCAAGACAATTACTACATAAAAGTGACGGCGGACAAAGAAGCGAGAACGCTCACCGTCACAGACACCGGTATCGGGATGACAAAAGACGAGCTTGAACAGCATCTCGGCACGATTGCGAAAAGCGGTTCACTCGCTTTCAAGCAAGAAAATGACTCGAAAGACGGCCATGACATTATCGGCCAGTTCGGCGTCGGATTTTATGCGGCGTTTATGGTGGCTGATAAAGTCACGGTGAAAAGTAAAGCGCTCGGCAGTGACGAGGCGTATGTGTGGGAGTCGGAAGGGGCTGCCGGCTACACGATCGCGCCGTGTGACAAGGAAACCGTCGGTACGGAAATCACCTTGAAAATAAAAGAAAACACAGAAGATGAAAGCTATGATGAGTTTTTAGAAAACTACCGCATCAAAGCGATCGTGAAAAAGTACTCTGATTTTATCCGCTACCCGATCAAAATGGAAGAGACGGTCAACAAGCCGAAAGAGGGCAGCGAGAACGAATTTGAAGAAGTTCAGGAAGAACAGACGGTCAACAGCATGGTGCCGATCTGGAGAAAAAACAAAAGCGAGCTGACGGATGAGGATTACGAGGCTTTTTACGCCGAGAAGCATTACGGCTTTGATAAACCGCTGACCCATGTGCATATCAGCGTCGATGGAGCGGTGCGTTACAATTCGATTTTGTTTATTCCGGAAAACATGCCGTTTGACTATTATACGAAGGAATTCGAAAAAGGATTGGAGCTGTACTCCAACGGCGTGCTGATCATGAACAAATGCGCCGACCTGCTTCCGGATCATTTCAGCTTTGTAAAAGGCATGGTGGATTCTGAGGATCTGTCGCTGAACATTTCCAGAGAGATGCTGCAGCACGACCGCCAGCTGAAGCTGATTGCAAAAAACATCAATAAAAAAATCAAAGCCGAGCTGAAGAGCCTGCTGAAGAACAAAAGGGAAAAATACGAATCTTTCTATGAATCTTTCGGCAGACAGCTGAAATTCGGCGTCTATAATGATTTCGGCGCGAATAAAGACGTATTAAAAGATCTGCTTCTCTTCTATTCATCTAAGGAGAAAAAGCTCGTCACTCTGGACGAATATGTGTCCAGAATGCCTGAGGATCAAAAATATATCTATTACGCGTCCGGTGATTCATATGAGCGGATTGAAAAGCTGCCGCAAACTGAAATGGTGGCGGACAAAGGCTACGAGATTTTATATTTCACGGAGGATATTGATGAATTCGCGATCAAAATGCTGACAAGCTATGAGGAAAAAGAGTTCAAATCCGTATCCAGCGCCGACTTAGGCATCGACAGTGACGAAGATGAAAAGCAGACTGAAGCCGAAGAGAACGAATATAAAGACCTGTTCGAAAGCATGAAAGAGATTCTTGCGGATAAAGTAAAGAACGTCAGAGCATCGAAACGTTTAAAATCCCATCCGGTCTGCTTTGCGACAGACGGCGAAGTGACGATCGAAATGGAGAAAGTGTTAAACGCCATGCCTGACAGCCAGCAGGTCAAAGCGGAAAAAGTGCTGGAAATCAACCCGAACCACGAAGTGTTTGAGACGTTAAAGAACGCGCACGGACAAGATCGGGAAAAGCTGGCATTATACACAAACCTGCTGTACAATCAGGCGCTTCTGATTGAAGGGCTGCCGATCCATGATCCGGTCGAGTTTACGAATGACATCTGCAAAGTTATGGTATGACGCTAAAAAGGAATCGCCCGGCGGGGGCGATTCCTTTTTTTATTACAGTGTGCGCTGTTTAAGAATTTGATTTTGTTTGCTGCGCTTCTTTAAGGAGAACCGTTTTTTCAAGTGCGTTTCGATTTCTTCTAAACTTCTGCCCTTCGTTTCAGGAACGATGTAAGCGGCGAAGAAGAAGGATGAGAGGCAAATGACTGAGAATATTCCGAATACCCAGCCGATGCCCATGGCGCTCAGCATAAGCGGGAATACCAGTGAAACGATCAGGTTGGTTGCCGACAGAATCAATGTCGTAAATCCGGTTGCGGCTCCGCGTGCGTTTGACGGGAACAGCTCCGGCATCAGGACCCACACAACGGGACCCCATGTCGCCTGGTAGAAAACGATATAGATGCCGAGAAACAGCACGGTCAGCCAAGCCGTTGAAGCTGACAGGCCGGCCAGAAGGAGAATGGCTGATAGTGACGCCAGGCTCAAGGTAATGCCGACACTTCCCCACATCAGCAGTTTTTTCCGGCCGATCCGGTCAATTAAGATCATGGCGGTGATACACATGATGACGTTTAAGACACCGATGCCCATCGTGCCGAGAACGGACGCCGAAGTGCCGAGTCCGGCCTTTGTAAAGATGGTCGGCGCATAGTAAATCACCGTGTTGATACCGACCGCCTGCTGGAAGATGGCGAGGCCGATCCCGATCAGCAGCATAGGGCGGATCCATTTGGCTTTCAGCAAGCCGAGTGTAGATTCTTTTTTCTCAGCTTCACCTTGTTTCATTTCCGCCAATTCAACGGCGATATCCTCTTTGTCGTGGGTCATTTCCATGACTTGTCTGGCTTCCTGCTCACGGCCGCGTTTGACGAGCCATCTCGGAGATTCCGGCATAAACGCGATTCCGATTAATAAAAGCGCCGCCGGTACTGCCGCGAGACCGACCATCCAGCGCCAAGCTTCAAACGGGGTGAATATGTAATTCACGATATATGCGAGTAAAATTCCGGTTACAATCATTAAGTTATTCAATGTGCCGAGCGTTCCGCGTATTTTTGTCGGCGCCATCTCAGATAGATAAACGGGAACCAGCGCCGTTGAGCCGCCGACGGCTAACCCGAGTATGACACGGGAGATAATCAGCATAGTGACGGTTTGCGAAGCCGCACACGCAAGCGCGCCGATAATAAAAATGAGTGAAAGGACGAAAACCACTTTTCTCCGGCCCCATCGGTCAGAGCATGTCCCGCTTAAGGCGGACCCGAAAATCGCACCGAGCAGCAGCATGCTGACGACCAATCCCTCGGTCAGCGTGTTTAAAGGAATATCATTGTTAATAAATAACAAAGCCCCTGAAATCACACCGGTATCATAGCCGTAAAGCAGCCCGCCTAATGCTCCGAAAAAGTAAATCAGGTATTTTTTGGTGTTTTTCTTCACAGATGATCCTCCTCATCTTTTGGAACGCATAATAGTTTATTTAGATAACTATTTCATTCCCCGAAGAGAAAAATATAAACATAAAAAAAACACGCCCCTTTAAAAGGCGTGTTTTTTTTCTTAGGAAAACAGCTTGTCGATAAACGCGATTTCTTCAGCAGATAGCGTAATGGAGGCTGCTTTCATGTTGTCTTTTAATTGATCCGCGCGTTTGGCGCCCGGAATCAGGATATCGATTTCAGGTCTCGCCAAGTACCAGGCAAGCACGATATGCGCCGTATCGGCATTGTGCTTTTCGGCAATCGGTTTGAGCTGGTTGACTTTTTTGATGTTTTCTTTAAACTGCTCCCCTTGGAAATGCGCCTGATCATTGCGCAGGTCGCCTTCAGGGAAGGTTGTGTTCTCGTCGTATTTGCCGGCCAGCAGTCCGGATACGAGCGGGAAGTACGGAATGAATGAGATGCCGTGTTCTGTCGTATAAGGGAAGAAAGTCTTTTCCGCCTCACGGTTCAGCAGGTTGTATTCTCCTTGAATCACGTCGACTAAGCCGTCTTTATTGGCTTCTTTCAGCTGTTCCAAAGAGAAATTGGATACGCCGATGGAACGGATTTTTCCTTCTTTTTTCAGCTCATTCAATGCTTGAACGGCTTCGTCCTTCGGCGTGTGCTCATCCGGGAAATGGATGTAGAATAAATCGATGTAATCAGTCTGCAGGCGTTTCAGGCTGTCTTCGACCGATTGTTTCAAAAAGGCCGGTGAGTTGTCGAAAACAAAGTCATCGCCTTCTTTTCTGTGAGCGGCTTTTGTGGCGATGAAGACATCCTCGCGGTTGCATTCTTTCAGCACCTCGCCGATTAATTCTTCAGAACGGCCCACACCGTAAATATAGGCGGTATCTAACATGGTAACGCCGCTTTTAATCGCTTCCCGGACCAATTCTTTTCCCGTTTCTTCATTCAGATTCGGATAGAGATTGTGTCCGCCGACCGCATTTGTTCCCAAACCGATCGGAAATACCTTTAGGTCAGTTTTGCCGATTGTTACTTTGCTCATGTTTTCGCCCCCTGAAAAAATTGGATATCATAGCGACTGCCGGAAAAATACGGAAGCGTTCTCTATTAACTATAACGCTATGCCAAGTGAATGTCGATTTGATGCTCTTGGCAATACTTCGTATATTCCTCATCCAGCTGCTGAGAAGTGACGATGCTGTGAAGCCGGTCGAAAGGCGCGTATGTCAAAAGCGTGGATTTGCCGAATTTGGAATGATCCGCGAGCAGATACACTTCGTTCGCCTTTTCGGAAATTCTCTTTTTCACCTCGTATTCCAGTAAGTCGGAATTCGTCAGGCCGTGGGTGATCGTTGTCCCGGTAGCGGACATGAACGCCTTGTTAATGTTGTATTTATTGAGTGTGCTTGGATCATCAATGCCGACAAACGACCTTGTCTTCCGTTTGTAGTTATTGCCGATGATGATCAGGTCGATATTTTTCATGGATGAAGCCGCGTTAATAATATCAAGGCTGTTCGTCAAAACCGTTACATTCTTATCGGGATCAAGCGTCTCCAGCATCGATTTGGTCGTCGTGCCGGAATCAATAAACACAAGATCGTGATCCTCGATAAACCGTGACGCATAGCGGGCGATTTTGATTTTTTCATCCTGATGTTGAATGGTGCGGTTCTCAAAAGGGACGAGCACAGATTTTTCGGCTGATGTCACGCCGCCGTATACCTTTTTGATAACCCCTTTTTCCGCAAGCTTATTAATATCGCGTCTGACCGTGTTTTTAGAGACGTTGAATACCTCGCACAGCTCATCCAGCGAAGTGGCTCCGTGTTTGAGAATGTATTCTTCCATCTCCTGAATCCGCATCAGTTTCATAAAAAAACTCCTTCTAGAATTCTTAAAGTAATTAAAATATATAATAAACACCAGAAGTTAATCAATAGTTACTTAACAAATGATAAAAAAGAGGGATCATCCCCTCCAATTCGACACGGTTCTCCAAGTTCCTGTTTTCCCGATCAAAAAAAGTATGATAAAAATAATGAAAAAATTTTGATTTTTTAGATTGACTTGAAGATGTGTTGGGCTTACAATGTAACCAAGAAATGACCAAAACATAACCTGTAAAATCAAAAGTGAAAGATGTAACCGTTTGCTTTTTTCGGTACATGACCAACTTTTACATGGAAAGATTGGGAGTCACCATCATTTTAGCATTTGTAAGCGTTTAATTCATGTCTTTTATATGTAAAAGATGAATATATTCATCCGTTATTATCCAGCTGAACAGGATGTTTACTATTTAAGGAGGCAATGAGAATGGCAGAGATCAGAAAACTGAAAAACTACATCAATGGTGAATGGGTTGAAAGTAAGACAGATCAATATGAAGACGTTGTCAATCCGGCTACAAAAGAAGTGATGTGCCAGGTCCCGATTTCTACGCGGGAGGATGTGGAATACGCCGTCCGCTCAGCGTCAGAGGCGTTTCAAACATGGTCAAAGACGGCAGTGCCGCGCCGTGCGAGAATTCTATTTAACTATCAGCAGCTTCTCCAGCAGAACAAAGAAGAGCTTGCCCGTCTGATTACTTTGGAAAACGGTAAAAACACGACGGAGGCACTCGGTGAAGTGGGACGCGGAATTGAAAACGTCGAATTCGCAGCGGGCGCGCCGTCACTCATGATGGGCGATTCACTTGCCTCCATCGCGACGGATGTAGAGGCGGCGAACTACCGCTATCCGATCGGGGTGGTCGGCGGTATCGCACCGTTCAACTTCCCGATGATGGTCCCGTGCTGGATGTTCCCGATGGCAATTTCGTTAGGAAACACGTTCATTCTGAAGCCGTCTGAGCGCACGCCGCTGTTAACGGAAAAACTGGCAGAGCTGTTTGAACAGGCCGGTCTGCCGAAGGGCGTCTTCAATGTCGTGCACGGCGCGCATGACGTCGTAAACGGCGTTCTTGAACATCCTGATATTAAAGCCATCTCATTCGTCGGTTCAAAACCTGTCGGCGAGTATGTTTTCAAAAAAGGCAGCGAACATTTGAAACGCGTGCAAGCGTTAACGGGCGCGAAAAACCACACGATCGTGCTGAATGACGCCCACCTTGAAGATACGGTGACAAACATTATCGGCGCGGCATTCGGTTCGGCAGGAGAGCGCTGCATGGCATGCGCGGTTGTGACGGTTGAAGAGGGAATCGCCGATGAGTTTATGGCGAAATTACAGGAAAAAGCAGCGGACATCAAGATCGGAAACGGACTGGATGACGGCGTGTTCTTAGGCCCGGTCATCCGCGAGGACAACAAAAAACGCACGCACAGCTATATTGAAAAAGGCATCGAAGAAGGAGCGAGACTTCTTTGTGACGGACGTGAAAACGCAACGGAAGACGGCTATTTCGTCGGACCGACGATTTTTGACAACGTGACGACGGATATGACGATCTGGAAAGATGAAATCTTTGCGCCCGTTCTGTCGGTCATCCGCGTGAAAAACTTAAAAGAAGCGGTGGACATCGCCAACCAGTCTGAATTTGCGAACGGCGCGTGTCTGTTCACTTCAAATGCGAACGCGATCCGCTACTTCCGTGAGAATATTGACGCGGGAATGCTCGGCATCAACCTTGGCGTCCCGGCGCCGATGGCATTCTTCCCGTTCTCTGGCTGGAAGTCTTCTTTCTTCGGCACATTGCACGCAAACGGAAAAGACAGCGTCGACTTCTATACACGTAAAAAAGTCGTGACGGCACGATACCCGTCTCCTGACTTCAATTGATCTGACAGCCGGCCCGGACGGCTTTGTGATTCCGTCCGGGTTTTCTTTTACCATCCATTAAGGAGGAATAAACATGAGTCATTTGCTGCGCAAACCGCAGGCCGATGAGATTTCTCAAGGCGTGAACATCATACATGACGTCACTTCAGCCAATTCAGACCTCAAATACGTCGGATTTAAAGTCGTTGACCTCACTCCCGGTTCCGCATATACAGAAGATTTGAAAAAGACGGAGTGCTGCATCGTTGCGGTAACGGGAAAAATCACCGTCACTGATTATGATCAGACATTTGAAAGCATCGGCACCCGTGAAAGCGTATTTGAAAGAAAACCGACGGACAGCGTTTATGTGTCCAATGACCGCTCTTTTGGAATCACAGCCGTCAGCGGGGCGAGGGTCGCGCTGTGCTATTCTCCGTCCGAACACCAGCTTCCGACAAAGCTGATTAAAGCGGAAGACAACGGTGTGGAACATCGCGGCAAGCTGGCAAACAAACGAACCGTTCATAATATTCTCCCCGATTCAGATCCATCGGCAAACAGCCTTCTCGTTGTTGAAGTTTACACGGACAGCGGCAACTGGTCGAGCTACCCGCCTCATAAACATGACCAAGACAATCTGCCGGCTGAATCCTTTTTAGAAGAAACCTATTACCATGAAACGGACCCGCCGCAGGGGTTTGTCTTCCAGCGTGTGTACACGGACGACCGCTCGATTGACGAGACGATGACCGCAGAAAATGAAAACGTTGTCATCGTGCCGGCGGGCTATCACCCGGTTGGTGTTCCGGACGGGTATACCTCTTACTACCTGAATGTAATGGCGGGACCGACACGAAAATGGAAGTTTCAAAATGATCCGGCCCATGAATGGATCCTGGAACGCTAACAAGTGAGGAGTGGCAGATAACGATGAAATATACATTTAATGAAGAAAAAGAGTTTGATATTGTCGCGATCGGGCGCGCGTGTATTGATTTGAACGCTGCGGAATACAACCGGCCGATGGAAGAAACGATGACGTTTTCTAAATATGTCGGCGGCTCCCCGGCAAATATTGCGATCGGCAGCGCCAAGCTCGGATTAAAAGCCGGTTTTATCGGCAAAATCCCGGATGATCAGCACGGCAGATTCATCGTTTCTTATATGCAGGGAAAGGGCGTTGATACGTCACAAATGACCGTTGACAGAGAAGGGCGCAAAGCCGGGCTCGCTTTTACGGAAATTCTCAGTCCCGAAGAGTGCAGCATTCTGATGTACCGGGATGACGTGGCGGATTTGTATCTTGAGCCGTCCGAAGTCAATGAAGGCTACATCGCAAACGCGAAAATGCTGCTCGTGTCAGGCACGGCGCTTGCAAAAAGCCCGTCGCGCGAAGCCGTCTTAAAAGCGGTGCATATCGCAAAAAAACATGACGTAAAAGTCGTGTTTGAGCTCGACTACCGTCCGTATACATGGCAATCGGCAGAAGAAACAGCCGTGTACTACACGCTGGCGGCGGAACAATCCGATATCGTCATCGGTACGCGTGACGAATTTGACGTAATGGAAAACCACAGCGGCGGAGATAACGATGAAACCGTCCGCCATTTGTTTGCGCACTCTGCTGACCTTGTCGTCATTAAGCACGGCGTTGACGGATCATACGCATACAGCAGATCGGGAGAAGTTTTCCGGGCGCATGCCTATAAAACAAAGGTGCTGAAGACCTTCGGAGCGGGTGATTCCTATGCGTCAGCTTTCATCTACGGACTTGTCAGCGGCCGGGATATTGAAACGGCTTTAAAATACGGGAGCGCTTCCGCTTCCATCGTCGTCAGCAAACACAGCTCCTCAGAAGCAATGCCGGCTGCCGGTGAAATCATCGAACTGATTGAAGCGCAGCACAGTCTTAACGGTAAATAGAACGTATAAAAGGTGGGATCGTTTGTGGGTAAGACAATTCGCTTAACGACAGCACAAGCGCTGATTAAATTCTTGAACCGGCAGTACATTCATGTTGACGGAAAAGAAGAGCCGTTCGTTGAGGGCATCTTCACGATTTTCGGCCACGGAAATGTGTTGGGGATCGGGCAGGCGCTTGAGCAGGACGCCGGGCACCTGAAAGTCTATCAAGGCAAAAACGAACAAGGCATGGCGCATGCCGCGATGGCATACAGCAAGCAGATGCTGAGAAGAAAAATTTACGCGGTATCGACATCAGTCGGTCCGGGTGCCGCTAACTTGACGGCTGCCGCGGGTACGGCGCTGGCCAATAATATCCCGGTGCTGCTGCTTCCGGCCGATACCTTTGCGACGAGGCAGCCTGACCCGGTGCTTCAGCAGGTGGAGCAGGAATACAGTGCCGCCGTCACGACAAACGATGCGTTAAAGCCCGTGTCCCGCTATTGGGACCGCATCACCCGCCCCGAGCAGCTGATGAGCAGCTTAATCCGGGCATTTGAAGTGATGACAGATCCGGCAAAAGCGGGTCCGGCGACCATCTGCATATCTCAGGATGTAGAGGGAGAAGCATTTGATTTTGATGAAAGCTTCTTTGAAAAACGCGTTCATTACATTGACCGGATGCAGCCAAGCGAGCGTGAGCTGAAAGGCGCCGCGGAGAGAATTAAGGAGAGCAGCCGTCCCGTCATTTTAGTGGGCGGCGGCGCGAAGTACTCCGGCGCGCGTGAGGAATTAATCGCGCTTTCTGAAACATACGGCATTCCGCTTGTCGAAACGCAGGCCGGCAAGTCAACGGTTGAAGCCGATTTCGCCAACAATCTGGGCGGCATGGGCATCACGGGCACACTCGCCGCAAACAAAGCCGCCCGCCAGGCTGATCTGATCATCGGTGTCGGCACACGTTACACGGACTTTGCGACATCCTCGAAAACAGCGTTTGATTTTGACAAAGCAAAATTTTTGAATATCAATGTCAGCCGCATGCAGGCTTACAAGCTTGACGCGTTTCAGGTCGTAGCCGATGCGAAAGTGACGCTCGGCAGGCTGCACGGCTTATTAGACGGATATAAAAGTGCATTCGGCACGGCGATTAAAGATTGGAAAGATGAATGGCTGGCTGAACGGGACCGGCTCGGCAAGGTCACTTTTACACGTGACGCGTTCGAACCGGAAATTAAGAACCATTTCTCACAGGATGTGTTAAACGAGTATGCCGACGCGCTCGAGACTGAGCTGCCGCAAACAACGGCGCTGTTGACCATCAATGACACGATTCCTGAAGACAGCGTCGTCATCAGTTCGGCGGGATCTCTTCCGGGAGATTTGCAGCGGCTGTGGCATTCCAACGTCCCGAATACGTACCACCTCGAGTACGGCTATTCCTGCATGGGGTATGAGGTATCGGGCACGCTCGGCCTCAAGCTGGCCCATCCCGACAAAGAAGTCTATTCACTCGTCGGCGACGGAAGCTTTCTGATGCTGCACTCAGAGCTGATTACCGCGCTTCAATATAACAAAAAAATCAATGTCCTGCTCTTTGACAACTCGGGATTCGGCTGTATCAACAACCTGCAGATGGATCACGGGAGCGGCAGTTATTTCTGCGAGTTCCGCACAGAGGACAATCAGATTTTAAACGTTGATTACGCGAAGGTGGCAGAGGGCTACGGCGCTAAAACATACAGAGCCAATACGGTTGAAGAACTGAAAGCGGCGCTTGAAGATGCGAAAACGCAAGACGTATCCACTTTAATTGAAATGAAGGTTCTGCCGAAAACGATGACGGACGGCTATGACAGCTGGTGGCATGTCGGCGTGGCGGAAGTGTCTGAGCAGGAAAGCGTTCAGCGGGCATACGAAGCGAAAGAGATGAAGCTGAAGTCTGCGAAGCAGTACTAGAGGGGAGGCATCACGATGGGCAAACAAGATATTCTGTGGGGCATCGCTCCCATTGGGTGGCGCAATGACGATATGCCGGAAATCGGAGCCGGGAATACGCTGCAGCATTTGTTAAGCGATATTGTTGTCGCCGGCTTTCAAGGTACGGAAGTGGGAGGGTTTTTCCCTGAACCCTCCGTCCTGAATAAGGAGCTGGCTCTCCGGAACTTACGGATTGCGGGGAAATGGTTCAGCAGCTTTATCATTCAAGACGGTATTGAAAAAACGGCTGAACAATTTACAGAACACTGTGATTATTTGCAGAAAGTCGGAGCGGATGTCGCCACCGTTTCTGAACAGACGTACAGTGTTCAAGGCTTGGACATTGATGTATTTAAGAAAAAACCGCACTTCACAGATGAAGAATGGGATACGCTGTGCCAGGGCTTGAACCGTCTCGGGAAAATCGCTGACGAATACGGGCTGGACATGGTTTTTCATCATCATCTCGGCACAGGCGTCCAGACGGCGGAAGAAGTTGACCGGCTGATGGATGGAACGGACCCGCAGTATGTCCATTTACTTTATGATACCGGGCATGCCTATATCTCGGACGGAGACTATATGACAATTCTCAACAAGCATATGGATCGGATCAGACACGTTCATTTCAAGGACGCGCGGTTTGACATTATGGAGCGGTGCAGACAGGAAGGCAAGTCATTTAGGCAGTCGTTTTTACAGGGCATTTTTACGGTTCCCGGAGACGGATGCATCGATTTTACCGAAGTGTACCGAACGCTCGTCCGTCATGATTATTCAGGCTGGATCGTCATCGAAGCCGAACAAGACCCGGCAGTCGCCAATCCGCTTGAGTACGCGCTGATTGCGAGAAAGTACATCGACAGTGAACTGCTTGATCCTGCAAATTAGAGGGGGACTTATATGAATAGTGCCAAGGCGGAATCAGCTTTCAGCAAAAGGACCATCGCCGCAGCATTAGCAAATTACATTGATGCAGGTTCCATCGTGGCAGGATCAGCGGGTTTATCTATGTGGGTCAGCTACTTGAAGCTGTCCGACAGTCAGATCGGATTGCTCGGCGCCTTCAGCGCAAACGCGATATCAGCGGCCATCGGAGCGCTGCTCGGCGGGTATTTGGCTGATAAGGTCGGCCGAAAAGCTGTATACACAAACAGTATGCTCGTCTACGCCTTAGGAATTTGTTTGGTTTTGTTTGGATTCAACTTTCCCATGCTGTTATGCGGATACATGATTATCGGGATTTCTGTAGGCGCGGATATTACGGCTTCATGGACCATTATCGCGGAAAACGCCCCCGAGAAAAACCGGGCGAGGCATTGCGGAGTGGCGCAGGTGGCGTGGGCCGCAGGAGCCGTTGTGGTTCTGCTGTTATCCGTTTTGGTCGGTGACCTCGGGCTTTTAGGAAATAAAATTGTCTTTGCGCATCTATTGGTGATCGCCCTGATCACATATGTGATAAGAAAGCGTTTACCTGAGTCGGATGCCTGGAAAAACAGTGAAGAGCGGCCTGCCGCCGTGAAAAAAACATCTTATTTTGACCTGCTTCAGCCGAAATTTTTCAAGAACATTTTGTTTTTAATGGGTGTGTTTCTCGTATGGAATCTCGCAGCGGGCGTCATGGGATTCTTCATGCCGTACATCTACCAGCAGGTCGGCGGCGTATCCGCAAATACGGCCAACATTCTGCAGATGGCCCTGTTTATCTTCACCGGGCTCGGCGTCGCCTGTATCTTCATGCCTTTTGCAGATAAATATCGGAAAACGGTGTTCGGAATCTGCGCATTTATGGCCGTTGTCGGCTGGTCGCTGTTTTTACTGCCGTTTCAGGGGCTCCCGATGCTGCTTTTGTTTGTTTTAGCGATCGGCATCAATAACGGAGCCGGCCAGCAGGCGAACTACCAGCTGTGGGCAAGCGAGCTGTTCCCGACAGAATACAGAGCGTCAGCACAAGGGCTCATGTTCTTTCTCGTCCGTATTTCAATCGGCATTTGGAGTTTATTTGTGCCGGTCATCATGTCACAATTCGGCATCGGTTTTATGGCCGGTATTCTGCTCATATGTGTGACGGCCAGTATGATCATCGGGCTTGTCTTCGCGCCGAATACGTCCGGCAAGTCGCTTGAACAGATACAGGAGGAACTTTACGGCGCTCCTCAGGACGGCAGCGAGAAAAGAAAGACGAGAACCATTATTTGATTATCAGAAGGAGTGGCGATCAATGAATTTACGTATAGGTGTTATCGGAACCGGTGCTATCGGAAAAGAGCACATCAACCGCATCACAAATAAGCTGTCCGGAGCGGAAATTACCGCTGTCACAGATGTGAATCAGGAGGCCGCGCAGCAGACCGTTCAGGATTTCAATTTGAACGCCTCCGTTTATCCTGATGACGACAGCCTCCTCGCTGCTGAAAATGTGGATGCCGTCTTAGTGACAAGCTGGGGCCCGGCTCACGAGTCCAGCGTTTTGAAAGCGATTCAGCACGGCAAGCACGTGTTTTGTGAAAAGCCGCTTGCGACAACGGCAGAAGGCTGTATGCGCATTGTCGAGGAAGAAATGAAGACGGGAAAACGATTGGTGCAGGTAGGTTTCATGCGCAGATATGACAGCGGTTACGTTCAGCTGAAAGAAGCGATCGATAACCGCGTGGTCGGCGAGCCGCTGATGATTCACTGTGCGCACCGCAACCCGACAGTCGCATCGAATTATTCAACGGACATGGCCGTCGTCGATACGCTCGTTCATGAAATTGATGTCCTCCACTGGCTCGTCAATGACGACTATGAATCCGTACAGGTCATCTATCCGAAGAAATCAAAAAATGCGCTGCCGCATCTGAAAGATCCGCAGATGGTCATCATCGAAACAAAAGGCGGCATCGTCATCAATGCCGAAATCTACGTGAACTGTAAATACGGCTATGACATTCAATGTGAGATCGTCGGGGAAGTTGGCGTCATCAAGCTTCCGGAACCGTCAAGCATCAGTTTGAGAAAAGAAGGGAAATTCAGCACCGATATCCTGATGGATTGGCAGCGCCGATTTGTGGCTGCGTATGATGTGGAAATTCAAGACTTCATTGATTCGATCCGGAAAAAAGGCGAAGTCAGCGGTCCGACGGCATGGGACGGTTATATTGCCGCGGTGACAACTGACGCGTGCGTAAAAGCTCAGGAATCCGGGCAGAAAGAGCCTGTGGCGCTGCAAGAGAAACCGGCATTCTACCAATCATTTACGACTGTGAACAAATAATAGATCGGGAGTGAAAGAAATGAAACTGGCCTTAGATCCATCCATGTACCGCGATGATTTAACGTTAGAAGAAATGGTCTATAAAACGGCGGAACTCGGATACGAATATATCGAACTGTCCCCGCGCGAGGATTTTTGTCCTTTCTACAAATATCCGAAAGTCGATTCAGCAAAAATCAAACAATTGAAGCGCCTTTTAAAGGATACAGGTGTGAAGCTGTCCTCTCTTCTTCCGCTTTACCACTGGGCGGGTCCTGATGAAGACCGTCGACAGGCCGCCGTGCGCAACTGGAAACGGGCGATCGAAATTGCGGTTGAACTTGAAGTGGATTTGATGAACAGTGAATTCAGCGGTTCAAAATATGATCCTTTGACAAGTGAAGAAAAATTTATCAAATCCATGGATGAACTGCTGCCCGTTTTTGAAAAAGAAGGCGTTAAACTCAATCTTCAGGCTCACCCGTATGATTTTATCGAAACGCACAAAGGTGCGATGGATATGATCCGCGCGCTTGATAAGGATTGGATCAATCTTGTCTACTCGACTGCGCATACGTTCTTCTATGATGACGGAAAAGGCGATATTGCGACCATGTTTGATGAAGCCGGCGACCGCCTTACACATGTTTTATTTGCAGATACTTTTAATCATAAAGCGGCGCACGGCCTGCGCTACATCGTCAACCCGCCTGATGCGAAAGTAACGGTTCACCAGCATTTGGACATCGGGCAAGGCGAGGTTGATTTTGAGACGATTTTCAGAAAGATGAGAGAGATGAAATTCGACGGAATTGCGACGAACGCCGTTTTTGCTTGGGTCGGCGAAAGAGCGGATGAATCAAGCCGGACCACGCTTAAGAAATTAAAGGAAGAACTGGGTATGGCATAAGCTGAGTACGGAGTTCGGCGGAGCGGGGCAAAAAAGCCCTCCAGCCGGACTCCCTTCATATCGAAAACGCGGATGGGAGAGGCTGACATGAAACTTTGCTTTAATGAAGCGACTACGCTGGAGAATTCAAACCTGAAACAGGATTTAGAACTGTGCGAAAAGCACGGCTATGATTATATTGAAATCCGCACAATGGATAAGCTGCCGGAATACTTAAAAGACCATTCACTGTCCGATCTGGCGGAATATTTTCGAACCCATCACATTAAACCGCTTGCCCTGAACGCACTGGTTTTCTTCAACAACCGTGATGAGAAGGGCTATAGGGAGATCATTTCGGAATTCAAAAGCATGATGGAAACATGCAGGACGCTCGGCGTGAAATACGTAGTGGCCGTGCCGCTTGTGACAGAGCGGAAAATCTTGAAAGAAGAGATCAAAAAGAGCAGCATAGAGGTGCTGACTGAGCTTTCGGACATCGCGGAGCCGTACGGCGTAAACATTGCCCTTGAATTTGTCGGCCATCCGCAATGCACGGTCAATACATTTGAACAGGCGTATGACATCGTGAACGCTGTCGGCCGCGATAATGTCGGACTGGTGTTTGACAGCTTCCATTTCCACGCGATGGGCTCCAATATTGAGAGTTTGAAGCAGGCGGACGGAAAGAAAATTTTCATCTATCATATCGACGATACAGAGGACTTCCCGATCGGCTTTTTAACGGATGAAGACCGCGTCTGGCCTGGACAGGGTGCGATTGACTTAGACGCCCATCTGTCAGCGTTAAAAGAAATCGGATTCAATGATGTTGTCTCCGTAGAGCTGTTCAGACCTGAATATTATAAGCTGACTGCGGAGGAAACGATCAAAACGGCAAAGGAAACAACGGAAGCCGTCGTATCAAAATACTTCATGAAGGAGGCGTGAACATGGCTTTTGTCACCATGAAACATCTTCTTGCAGAAGCGAAACGGGAGCATTATGCAGTCGGCCAGTTTAATATCAACGGCCTCCAATGGACGAAGGCGATTCTGCAAGCGGCGCAAAAGGAGCAATCGCCGGTCATCGCCGCGGCTTCCGATCGTCTGGTCGACTATTTAGGCGGATTTAAAACGATTTCCGCCATGGTCGGCGCGTTAATAGAAGAAATGGCGATTACCGTTCCCGTTGTGCTCCATCTTGATCACGGAAGCAGTGCGGAACGCTGCAGACAGGCCATTGACGCCGGATTCAGCTCAGTGATGATTGACGGCTCCCATCATCCGATTGATGAGAACATCGCGATGACAAAAGAAGTCGCCGATTATGCGGCAAAGCAAGGCGTCTCAGTAGAAGCAGAAGTCGGCACGGTCGGCGGCATGGAAGACGGGCTGGTCGGCGGGGTCCGCTATGCCGATATCGCCGAATGTGAGCGGATCGTCAAAGAAACCAATATCGACGCGCTGGCCGCCGCCCTCGGCTCCGTCCACGGCAAATATCAAGGTGAACCGAATCTCGGATTTAAAGAAATGGAGGCTATCTCCCGCATGACTGATATTCCCCTCGTTCTCCACGGAGCATCCGGGATTCCGCAGGATCAGGTCAAAAAAGCCATCACGCTCGGCCACGCGAAAATCAATATCAACACGGAATGTATGGTAGCCTGGACAGACGAAACACGCCGCATGTTTCAGGAAAACGGCGATCTGTACGAACCGCGCGGCTACATGACACCCGGCATTGAAGCCGTGGAAGAGACAGTGCGAAGCAAAATGAGAGAGTTCGGATCAGCCGGTAAAGCCGTAAAACAGCAGGTCGGCTGATGAAAAAGCACTCACAACATCGTGAGTGCTTTCGTATTTCCGTTTATTTCCTTCTTGCGTTTCACCAAAGTATCACAATCAAATCAACCTGTTCAACCTGTTCAACCTGTTCAACCTTTACAGGCCCTTTCAATCCAAGCGAATTGTATACAGCTTGCCCCCTCGTTTACTATAGTTATGAAAACTAGAATTCGTTATTATCCTTTTCTTTATCGATGATGTCGGTAACTTTCTTTTTTGTTGAAATAATCTATAAGACATAAGTTTATACCGCATATACCCTACGTAAGGTCTCGTTTAGTAAAACTTCTTATTCCGTAAACCAGGAGACCGAGACACGTTATTACCATAATTGAGTAAAACAGGAAATTTGATTGAATCGGTGATTCATCTTCGGGTGACATTGCTAACATAGGCTGTGTCCATGGATATACTTGACCTAATGGTGTACTGGCAATAATAATGGCCGGTAATGTAAAAACAATGCTAACAGCGAGTGGTATGCCAAATGTTTTAGACCTGATTGAAACAATAAGCTGCAATAAAATTAATGGTAAACAAGCTAAGATCCCTCTAATTCCATAACCTAGAATTGTAAGTAAAGGAAGACTCCCGCTTATGCCTAACATATAACCGAATCCAATAAATAAGAGGATTAAAATGGACATACTAATGAATATCATGCGGACCACTGTTAGAAACTTTCCCAGAAAGATATCTGAGTGTTTGACTGGTAAGGCTAGAAGCTGTTTCCAACCGCCTCCTGCATGTTCCCCCCTGCAAACAAGGGCGGCGAAAATTCCCACTACGATAGGCAATACAAAAGGGCCCATAAATAAGGCAACTTGTGTCCAAGCCTCTACCCAGGGATTGTCTCCGGGATTCATAAAAAGGTTATAGTTTTTAATAAAGTTAGTGTATGCCAGGGATACACCTAACAAAGGCCCTAATAAGTAGATGATCCATAACTTTGATCGCTTAAGCTTTAAACGTTCTACAAATAAAATGTTTTTCAAGTATTTCGCCTCCTTTTTACAAAGCATCCCGTTTAGCAAAATGAATAGAGCCTAGAAATAATATAATTATCCCTAAGAAAAGGCTAATGCAAAGGTAAGATGAAAGATCTGGGTTATATCCTATACCTTCATACTGCAGAATGACTGTCGAAGATTGACTAGGATAAGCCAGCGGAAACCATCTCGTTGATTGAGCAGCTGCCAAAAACAAACCCATTATAGATGATACTGATCCTACAAGAATTGAGAATGCTTGGTTGCTAAACACCATAGATAACCATATCTGGAATGCCGTTATAGGCAGTACTGTAACTAACATGCTGTAACTATCTCCAAACAAAAGTCCCCAAGGTACACTACCTTCGAATCCTACCAGTTTGCCCAGCAGTACCATGCCGAGCAAGAAGATTGTTGACGAAATAAATAAACTGACTACTAAGCAAATAAATTTACTTACATAAATTCGCGTTCTAGATACAGGAAAAGAAAGGGTTTGCTTCCATCCGTTTGCTTGATGCTCTATATTTGCTATTATTGACGCAGAAAGTGTGGCGGCTAATGGAAAACCCAGACCAAATAACAAACTGTTATCATACAGTAAATACATCCACATTGATCCAGCATGGAACATTTCAGCTTGTTTTTCCACGTATTCAGATCGATAAGTAAGATTTACCAACTCATATGCTATAATGAGTAAGGGAACCAATAAGACTACAATCAATAACGACGAACGTTTCAGTTTTAATTGATCTGCCCATAATAACTTTTTCATAGACTTCCCTCTGTACCGGTTAATTCTAAAAAAATATCCTCAAGTGATCGTGTCTTTTCTTCAAGTCGAAATACAGACAGCCCTGAATGAAGAAGTATGGAATTGATTTCTGAAACGAATTCCGGTTCTGTTTGAGACAGCCACAAATAATTTTTTTGTAAATCAACCTTTAATCCTTTCCTGTTTAATATTGTTTTTGCTTCGATTACGTCACTAACACCGACTTTTAATAGTGGTTTTCTTTTTTGATGTAAACTTGCAATTGAGTCCTGAAAAATCATTTTTCCATTGTTGATAATTCCCACTTGAGTAGCCATTTGATCTATTTCACTCAATAAGTGGCTGGATACAATAACACTCATTCCCGATTTAGGCAATTCTTTAATTAGCTCTCTTATTTCTTGGATACCGGATGGATCTAAACCATTTGTCGGTTCATCCAGAATTAATAAATCAGGACTGCTTAACAGGGCAACTGCAATTCCCAAACGTTGTTTCATTCCAAGGGAATACTCCTTAGTCAGTCGATTTGCTACTTTAGATAACCTTACAGTTTCCAATACTTCATTGACCCGTTGTTCCGGAAGTCCTCGTAACCTCCTAACAGCTTCTAAGTTTTCGTAACCTGTTAAATTACCATAATAAGTTGGAGATTCTACCAGTGACCCGATTCTTTGCAATATCTGCAAACGATTCTTGTTTAGGTTTTGGCCAAAGATTTCGATGTTTCCTTTTGTTGGTTTAATTAAACCTAATAACATTCGGATGGTTGTTGTTTTACCAGCACCATTCGGTCCAAGAAAACCATAAATTTCGCCGCGCCTAATCCTTAAGTTTAATCCATCAACAGAAGTATGCTTTTTATACTTTTTAGTCAGATCGTGTGTTACCACTATTTGATCATTCATTTGTCTCTCACCTCACTTTTATCATAAGCGATGTTCTTTAAACACAAATGAAACTCTTCCTAAACATTCACTTAACGACATCCATGGTTTATTGACTGCATATAGTAAAATTGATTATTTGATAAGAATATTCTGAAATCTAAACAAAAGCTAAATTCTTTCCTTTTCCAACTCTTATGTATTCGATTTCATTTAAAATGAGAAAAAAAGGAGGGTAACTTATGACGTTAGAAGAGAACAAAATCCTCATGGTGGATGATGACGAACATATCTTAAACTTATTAATAACTTGCTTTGAAAAGGAAGGTTTCAGCAATATTTCCACAGCTATGACAGGGAGCGAAACCCTTCTGAAAATCGATCAGAAACTTCCAAATATTATTTTATTAGATGTCATGCTTCCGGACACTGATGGCTTCACCTTATGCAGCAAAATACGCTCGCATACAAATGTGCCGATACTCTTCTTAACGGCAAAAACAACAGATTTAGATAAATTGCAAGGGTTTAGTTTTGGGGGAGATGACTATATTACTAAACCATTTAATCCACTAGAAATTGTAGCTCGTGTAAAAGCCCAATTAAAGAGAACGACTCAACTCTCTTCTTCTTACCCTCTAAAACAGGTATACGATTATGAATATTTTAAAATAGATCCCAATACCGGAAGACTTGTTGTTAACGGGACAAGAATAGATTGCCCTGCTCAGGAAATGAAACTTCTGATTTATTTCTGTGAACATCCCAATCAAATTTTAAGTAAACACCAAATTTATAAAGATGTGTGGGGGGAGTTTTATGGCGGAGATAGTACTGTAATGGTACATGTAAGACGATTACGTGAAAAATTAGAGGAAGACCCGAGCAGACCAAGATGGATTAAAACGGTTCGAGGACAGGGCTATATATTTGAAGCAGAGCTTATAGATGAGGATTTATTTTGAAGCTGAGAAATAGGATAGCATTTTACTTCGTATCGAGACTTTTTTTACTCATGTTTATTTGGGGTCTGCTCATTGTGGGCAGTATCATATTTTTCAGCCTCGTCTTAGGTCAGAATAAAATGGAAACGCCGCACTTATCCTTAAAAAAAATTGTTGACCAAACAGTTGTTGCAGATAAACAATTTTCAATAAATACGAAAGCAAAAGAAGATTTATTAGAGAACCGGATGTGGATTCAAATTTTAGATGAACAAGGAGATGAGGTTTTTTCTTTTAATAAACCTAAAAATATACCTAAGCATTATATTCTTGGAGAGTTAATATCAGATTACATGTATCCTGCCAAAAAAGGTTATCAATTATCTACGTGGTATGAAACGAAAAACAATCAGGATTTAACATGGGTATTGGGAAAGCCGATGGAAAAAAATAACCCTTTTTTCTATTGGGTGAATAACTTGTGGATAGTTTCTATTATTATGGCAGGGATTGTCATTGCAATATTTTACGGAAAAAAACTAGGTGCTCCCCTGCTGTTTATTGTATCTTGGATTGAGAATTTGTCTAAAGAAAAATATGAAGAACCTTATGATTGGAAGTTTCATTCAAGCAAATATAGACATAATAAATCTGGATATAAGACCTATCAAGAATTAATGCAGGCTCTGTCTGAACTTACCTCAACGCTTCAAAGGAATAAGGCTGAGCGAGAATTATTGGAAAAGACACGAGAAGAGTGGATGGCCGGTGTCTCACATGATTTAAAAACCCCTCTTTCGGTTATTAAGGGATATACGGTTCTTTTATCTTCAAATGAATATGAGTGGGAAAATCAGCAAGTGCGTGATTTTTCCTTAATAATGGAAGAACGTGTCGAATATATGGAAAAGCTGATTGAAGATTTCAACTTAACTTTTCAATTGAAAAATGAGTCGCTTCCAATCCATCTTGAAGAAAAAAACGTAGTGAAAGTAATTCATGACACTTTAGAAAAAATGAAGCTGCTACCGGAGTCAGAAAATAAGAGATTCGCTTTAGAATCCAGTCACAATAAGATACTTTTTAATATGGATGAAAGGTACCTAAAGCGCGCAGTTGAAAACTTGATTGCTAATTGTATTAAACATAATCCTCCGGGCACTAAAATAAAGGTCATATTATATCAGGACGTGTTACATGACAATGAAATACAAATTATAATAGAAGACGATGGGATAGGAATGGACGAAGAGACGGTTGAATGTTTATTTGATCGGTATTTCAGAGGGATAAGCGCTTCGTCAAATAACTCAGGGACTGGATTAGGAATGGCTATTGCTCAACAAATTATCAAGGCACATGGGGGAAATATTGATATATATAGTCAGCCGGGAGTTGGCACAAGATTTAAAATGACCTTTCCGAGTCCGCCATCTAAGTATAACAATGTCAATTAGAAATAATCGATCTTACATTGAGAAAGGGAGAAGCGGGTCTTTTATAAAGGCCCGCTTTCTCATGTTGCAGAGAACCGATGAAAGCATTATGATGGGGGCATCAAATAATGAGGGCTCCGAAAAGCCGTATCCTTTTGGAGGATGGTTGCATGAATAAAATCATGATTGTGGAAGATAGTGAAGACATTCGCGGACTATTGCAGAATTACCTTGAAAAATACGGATATCAAACCGTGGCCGCCGCGGATTTCACGGCTGTTCTTGATGTTTTTTTGCGGGAAAAGCCTGATGTGGTGCTGCTTGATATCAACCTGCCGTCTTATGACGGCTATTATTGGTGCCGCCAGATCCGCCAGCATTCTACAAGCCCGATCATTTTTATCTCAGCCAGAAGCGGGGAAATGGATCAGGTGATGGCGATTGAAAACGGCGGAGATGATTATATCGAAAAACCGTTTTCTTATGATATTGTGCTGGCGAAAATCAAAAGCCAGATCCGCAGGGCATACGGAGAGTACGCCGCCAAGCAGGGAGAGAAAGTGGTTGAATATGCCGGTGTGCAGCTATTTGTGGAACGGTTTGAACTGCGCTTTCAGGACGAAAAAAGCGAGCTTTCTAAGAAAGAAAGCAAGCTTTTGGAAGTGCTGCTGGAGCGGGGAGAAAAGGTGACGAGTCGGGACCGTCTCATGGAAAAGACGTGGGACACCGACGTTTTCGTCGATGATAATACGCTTAACGTGTATATCACGCGGCTCAGAAAAAAACTGCGGGAGCTGAATGCGCCTGTTTCCATTGAATCGGTGCGGGGCGAAGGCTACCAGCTGAGGGCGCTGTCATGAAGCTGTTTCTCCGGTCTCATGCCGTGCTGATTCTGCTTTTTCTCCTTCAAGGGCTGTTTGTCTTCTTTTATTACTGGTTTGCGGGTCTTCATTCTTTTTCCCACCTGTTTTACATATTGGGCGTGCAGCTTCTTATTTTGGCGGGTTATCTTGCCTACCGCTGGTACAAAGACCGCGGCGTGTATCATTGGCTCAGCTCGGAGCAGGAAGGGACGGACATCCCGTATCTCGGTTCTTCGGTGTTTTGTTCAGAGCTGTATGAAAAGCAGATGGAGCTGATCCGGCTGCAGCACCAGAAGCTTCATGAGACCGAAGCCAAGCTTGACGCGCGGGTGACGTATATGAATCAATGGGTGCACCAAGTAAAGACGCCGCTGTCGGTCATTAATTTAATCATTCAGGAAGAGGATGAGCCCGTCTTTGAACAAATCAAAAAAGAGGTTCGGCAGATTGAATTCGGGCTGGAGACGCTTCTTTATTCATCAAGGCTTGACCTGTTTGAGCGGGATTTTAAAGTCGAAGCGGTTTCCTTATCAGAGCTTCTCCAATCAGTTATTCAAAGTTATAAACGATTTTTTATTCAATACCGCGTTTATCCGAAAATGGACATTCGCGATGATCATCAGATTTACACCGATGCGAAATGGCTCAAATTTGCGATCGGCCAAGTGGTCACAAATGCGGTCAAGTATTCGGCAGGCAAGAGTGACAGACTTGAGCTGAATGTCTTCCGCGATGAAGACAGGACGGTGCTTGAAGTCAAAGATAACGGTGTCGGGATTCCCTCGCAAGACATCAAGCGGGTGTTTGACCCTTATTACACCGGTGAAAACGGGCGGCGTTTCCAAGAATCTACGGGAATTGGCCTCCATCTCGTCAAAGAAATTACAGATAAGCTCAATCATACGGTGGACATCAGCTCGTCTCCCGGTGAAGGGACTTCAGTTCGATTTTCATTTCTTACAAAAATGTAAGGCTGCGTTAAGAAAACAACATAGCCCGCTTTGTTTCCCCTTGATAACATGGATTTATGTCAAGGGGATTTTTATGTTGAACGTCCCGGCACTACATGAAAGCATCCCAGATCAACAAGAATAAAACCATAAGGAGGATTTTCATGGCGAATATGCTTGAAGTCAAACATATAAATAAAACCTATAAAGGACAAGTGTCCTATCAGGCCTTAAAGCAAATTTCATTTTCAATAGAAGAAGGCGGGTTCACGGCGGTGATGGGACCGTCCGGCTCCGGAAAAACAACGCTTTTGAATATCATTTCAACGATTGACCGTCCGGATTCAGGCGATATCCTGATTCACGGAGAAAACCCGCACCGCCTGAAGCGGACAAAGCTCGCTCATTTCCGCCGCAAGCAGCTCGGATTTGTGTTTCAGGATTTCAACCTTCTGGACACACTGACAATCGGTGAAAATATCATGCTTCCGTTAACGCTTGAAAAAGAAGCGCCGTCTGTCATGGAAGAAAAACTGCACGGCATCGCGGCAAAGCTCGGAATCGAAGACCTGCTCAACAAACGGACGTTTGAAGTATCCGGCGGACAGCGCCAGCGGGCCGCCATCGCAAGAGCGGTCATTCATAAGCCGTCACTCATTCTGGCCGATGAACCGACGGGAAACCTTGATTCCAAAGCGTCAAAAGACGTCATGGAAACGATGCAGAGTCTGAATCAGGATGATCATATCACGGCTTTGATGGTGACCCATGATCCGGTTGCTGCAAGCTACTGCCGCCGCGTCATCTTTATAAAAGACGGCGAACTGTTTAATGAGATTTACCGCGGGGAAAACCGCCAAGTCTTTTATGAGCAGATTCTTGATGTGCTGTCTATGCTGGGGGGAAACGCAAATGACCTTTCTTCAGTTCGCTTATAAAAACGTCACGAGAAACAAAAGGGCCTATCTTGCTTTCTTTTTAAGCAGCGCTTTTTCCGTTTTGATTTTCTTTACCTTTGCGATGTTCCTGTTTCATCCGGCACTAAAGGAAGGCTACCTGAATAATATCGCCAAAAAAGGCTTAACCGCTGCGGAATGGATGATCTTTGTTTTTTCTTTCTTATTTGTTCTGTATTCGGTTAACGCATTTTTGAAATCGAGAAATAAAGAATTCGGCATCCTGCTGATGCAGGGCATCACGCCGGTGCAGCTGAGAAAGCTCATTACGGCGGAAAACATGATCATCGGCGTCATGTCGATCGCAGCGGGGATTATCGGAGGCTTCATTTTTTCGAAAACGTTCTTTACGGTCGGCGCTTATATTTTAGAAATGGACGCGCTGCCTCTGTACATGCCTTGGAAAGCGCTCGGCATTACGGCCGGCGGATTTCTGCTCTTATTTTTCCTTTTATCGCAGTTTACGATCCTTTTTGTCAGATCAAATACGGTGATCAAATTAATAAAGGGCACTGACAAGATCAAGCCGGAGCCGAAGCCGTCCGTGCTTCTGTCTATATTCGGCATCGCCTGCCTGTGCGGCGGGTACGGCATGGTCCTTAAAGGCAATGTCCACGGGACTCAACCGTTCATCATTTTACTGCTTACCGTCATCGGCACGTATTTCTTTTTCAGCCAAAGCAGCATCTGGATTCTGCGCGCGCTGAAGAAGTGGAAAACCTTTTATCTGCGCGGGAAAAATGTCATTTGGGTTTCTGATCTTGTTTATCGTTTAAAAGACAACGCCCGCCTGTTCTTTATTGTCAGCATTATTTCCGCGGTAGCGTTTACGGCGACGGGCGTGCTCGCGATGTACAAATCGACCGTCGGGGCGGAAGAGTCCGCTTATGAGATGGAGTATTTATCTTACAGCGGCAACCCAAAAGAACAGACTCATTTGAAAAAAATTGACCATGAACTGAAAACACACGGCTTTACGTATAAGAAAGACAAAATAAATGTTTCCTATATTCGCTATCAGGAAGGGGATACTGTTCCGCCTGTTTACATGATCAGCGAATCGGATGTGTCAACATACTTCCATGTCAAGCTGAACGGCCTGAAACATGATGAGGCTGTCTATTTCCCGGGTACGTATGACCGGAATTTCAAAAACAAAGCACCGGATCAGCTGAAGCTGCTGAACCAAAAAGGCAAGCCGTCTGACCAAAAACTGACGGTAAAAGAAGTCGAAAAACCGCTGATTTCATTAAATGCCATCATCGCGGTGAACGATCAAACCTTTGATCAGCTTAAATCACTCGGTGAAAAAGCGTCATTATACGGCTACAGCTATGATCATTGGAAAGACAGTCTTGGGATCAGCCAATCCTTGAAAAATGAGATTTACGGCAACTATATCGACGTGCATTCTGATTTTGTGGCAAAAGCCGGCACCTACTATGATACGGTGCAGCTGCCGAGCCTGAGTTTATTTATCGGCCTGTTTATCGCAATTGTATTCTTTGTCGCGGCAGCAAGTTTCTTATATTTCAGGCTGTTCACCGATGTAGATGAGGACCGGGAGCGCTACCGGTCATTAGCCAAAATCGGTCTGAGTGAGCGTGAAATGTCACAAAGCGTGACGATACAATTGGCGATTCTCTTCTTCTTTCCATTTGTCATCGCCGTCATGCATACGCTGTTTGCCTTGAGAACATTGGCCGTGGAAGGCTATTCCGATGTAGCGGGGCCGCTCAGTTTCACTATCGGAGGGTTTTTCATTTTTCAGCTTCTGTTCTTCCTCACAGTGCGGTCAAGCTATTTGAAAAAAATGAACAAGTAAGGGGAGTGTACAGATGAAAAAAGCATTGGCAATCCTGGCCGTCTTGGCGGCCGCTGCCGTCATATTCGGACTTCTCTTTTTTCATAACGATGTTACAGACAGATTTAATCCGTTTATTCACCAGCAAGATGTTTATGTACAGATTGATCGAGATGGCAAACATCTTAGCCCGGGCGGTACTGAGTATACATTAGACGGATACAACGCATCCGGGAAAAAAGAAGAAGTGACCTTTTACGCCGCGAAAGACCTTCGGAAGAACGCGTATTTGAAGGTGAAGGCGAAAGGAAAGTATGTCGAGACCTGGGAAGAAGTCAGGTTTGAAGATATGCCGGGCTCCGTACAGTCAAAATTAAAGTGAACAGGAAAAACGGCACAGTGTCATGACTGTGCCGTTTTTTTTATTTTTTATTTTCTTCAGCCCGTTTGATCAGCATGTCGGTGATGATATCCATCTGTTTGCTGACGGCAATCGGGTCATAAGGATAGAAGGTGTTGAAATCGTTGATAAAGACACGATTGTTTTTTACAGCATCGAGATTTTTCCAAACGGATGAATCTTTCAGACGCTCAAATGTTTTGCTTTCTCCATTCGGATTGTAATCGGTAATGAACATATAATCAGCCGCATATTGAGGGATGACCTCTTGGGAAACCTGTTTCATGGCGCCCGTTTTCATGATGTCTTTTTCAATTTTGGCCGGCGCTTTCAATCCGAGCGCGTTATAAACGGCTTGGCCGCCGCGGCCGGAATTGTCATTGAAAATCCAGATTTCGCCTTTATCCGTCGTTTCATAAAGGCCGACTGTCTCGTCTTTGCCGATCACGTTTTTGAGGCGCTTTTGATTCGCTTCGGCTTTTTTGTTGAAGTCTGCCATAAAGCTTTTGGCTTTATCCTTCGCCCCGGCAATGTCGCCGAATAGGCTGACCGTATCTTTCGTATTCTTTGCGGTGTTAAAAGGAATGACAATCGTCGGTGCGATTTTCGATAGTTTCTCGTATTGGTCATCCTTCATCAGCACAATTAAATCAGGCTTCAGCTGCATCACTTTCTCCACATTGACGGGATTGCCGATGTCTGTGATGTTTTTCAGCTGTTTTTTGATAAACGGATTTTTGAAAGCCCATGAGCCCGCCCCCACGACATTTGCGTCAACGGACAGCAGCTCACCTGCATAAAAGTCAGTGACGATCCGTTTCGGATGTGCGGGTATGTCAATATTTCCTTTTGTTGATTCATATGTACGCATGTCTGTCTTTCCTTTGCCTGATGCCGATCCGTTGTTTTCCTTCGCGCCGCTGCAAGCGCTTAAAGCGAAAACAAGCAGAAGTGCCAGGCCGATCAGCCATGATTGTTTCTTCATAATGATCCCCCTATTCCAGTGATAATGATTATCATTATTAATATAGCAGGAAGACGTCATTCCGTCTATGTTTTTTATAGAAAACCTTCCTTGATTATCCATGTTATAGTAGTAAAGGAGGAGGAATGAATGTTGATTACGAAAAGAGGGACTTGGTGGGAAGTGCTGCACAGCTGGTGGCTGCTGCTGACTTTTGCGCCGTTTGCGCTGACCGCTTTCTTGGCCTTTTTCTATATCGGCTACCGGGCCAAGAACAAAAAATGGCTGAAATACGGACTTATCTATTTTATTATTTTAGCAATTGCTTTTGTGCTGCCGAGCACGCCGGGCGTGTATATCGTGCTGCCTTTATGGGTCATCTCCATCATCCACGGGCTGAAAGTGCGGGCGGCTTATTTGATACAGCTTGATGTGTTTAAACAAAACGTCGAAGCAAGAGCGTTTGAAGCGGTAAGGCATGAGGCGGAAGCAAAATTCGGCGGAAAACCCGCTCATCGCATTGATCTGACAAAACAGAGATAAAAACAAATGACAAAGCCGGTATCTTGCGCTTTGTCATTTGCATGACCGGCCTATTGCTGGTATGAATGCTGCTGAAACGGTGTGTGATGCTGTGTTTGCGGGAATGAAGAAACATTAGCGTTTGCCATCGGTGCAGGCATGTGTCCGCTTACTTCCTGCTGAAGCTGATTGCACACATTTACGATTTGCTGGCATTTCTGAATGGCCGCTTCATGCCCCTGCAGCGCTTGCTGAATGGTATGAACGGCATGCTGTTCATGGTTAAGCATCTGCTGAAGCATTTGAATGTTTTGCTGTTCCTGCTGGAGCATTTGCTTGTACTGCTGACTGCTTTGCTGTGTCTGCTGAATAAGCTGCTGTGCTGTTTGGCGGCATTGCTGCAGCTGATTTCCGCTGTATTGGTTTTGATACATCATGAAGACCTCCCGGAGTGATTGATTTTACACATTTATCATGTGAAAGAATAGGAGAGGCATTCATGCAAGAAAAGGATTCAAATATTTACCTGTTATGTACAGAGCGGAATACAAGGCTCGGGATGGCCTGTCGAGCTTTGTATTCCGGCCCTTTTTCTCAGAAGCCGCCTTCTGTAGCGTGAAAAGGAATATTGAGTCTGTTTTCGACTGCGCGCAGGCGCTGATTCAAACGGTTTAAGCGGCGGGTATGGATTTCAATGGACTGGCTCAGCCGTCTGATCTGCTCATTCATACGCGTGATTTCCCGGTTTTGGCGCTGGTCTTCTTGTGAGAGGCGGGTGAGCTCTCTCGTTTGCTGGGCGTTTTGTCTTTCAAGCTGGGCAACTCTCCGTTCTAAACCTGTCGGCTGCCGCTCTTCGGACTGAGGGGGCGCATAATAATAGCTTTCCTGCTGCTGATACGGCTCATACTCAACGCGGCTCACTTCGTATTCCTGCTGCTGAGGGAAATAGGCAGATGGGGTGTAGTACTGATATGGGTTCATTCATCATTCTCCTTATCTAGTGAAGTCTTTATACACTATGTAGTCAATTGCACAGTGCCACGGCATCCGCCTAAGTTACAGGCGTAAAAAGCTTCAAAGGAAGGTGATCATGTTGCGGAACATACGGATTTTCATCATGACGGTTCTTGTTTTCGGATGCGTCATGATAACAGGCTGCTCGCAAAAGAAAGCAGACGATACCCCTTTTTATTACGGGACATGGGATGCGGGGCTGAAACCGGGCCCGATGGACGGGGTCAGATCTGAAACCGTCACGTTTACGAAAGACAGCGTGCTGACTAAGCAGGTCATTCAAGGCCGCGGCGAGGTTGCCATGCCCTCAGATGTGTACAAGGTGATCGCACAAAACACGGACGGGACGATCGAGATTGAATACCTCGGCCATCCGCACCCCGTCAAAAGCACGTTGAAAAGAGGAAAAAACGGTACGCTCATTTGGAAGATATACGGAGAAACAAAAACAATGACAAGAATAAAAACCGGCGGGGAGGATGCACATGAGAAATAAGGCTGCCGACAGACTCGTTTTGACGGGTGTCATCGTACATATCATTCAATGGTTTTCACTGTTATGGTTATTTTTTATGCTTTTTGATCAGTTCGGGCGTTTTACCATTTACAATCCCAATGTCGTCAACGGCAGCATGCAGTCTTTTTCATTCTTTGATATGATGCGCGCTCTTCTGTTTTCCGGCACGCTGCGGAATACGCTTCTGCTGTTTCTGTTTGCGGCAATGCTCATTTACTTGTGGGTGAACGCTCTGTTTATCCTGCTGGAAATCGTTTCTTATATCATGATCAGGCGGAACAGCCGTTCATTATGGGCATACTTTCCCGCAGCGATGGGAATAAAGCTTGCCCTTCTGGACATAGCGGCCGTCCCTTTCTTTGCGGCGGGGCTGATGCTCTTGAAGCAGAAAACAGATGACGGCGGCGAACAAGCTGACAAGGGGAAAAGACGGCCCCGCATCCGGAGGCAGGCCCGGTATACGAAGAGAAGGCGGAGAAACTCGTCCGTTTGATTTTTCATTGAAACGAAAAAACGATATGATGAAAGCATAAGAAGAAAAGGATACAAAGGAGATGCAGGATGTACAAGTTAATCGCAATAGATATGGACGGAACACTACTAAACGATCATCATGAAGTGACGGCTGAAGTCCGCGGGGCGCTTGATGCCGCCAAAGCGGAAGGGGTCAATATCGTCCTGTGCACGGGCCGGCCGATCGGCGGCGTGCGTCGGTATTTGGAAGAGCTGAACTTACAGGAAGAAGGCGACTTTGTGATTGCCTATAACGGCGCACTCGTCCAAAATACGTATACAAACGGTGTCGTGGCCGAGCAGTCATTAGGTTATGAGGATTTGAAGTCGCTTTACGAGCTGAGCTTACAGCTGGATACTCCGATGCATTACTTTGACACAGCCAATCTGTACACGCCGAACCGGGATATCAGTGAATACACGGTATACGAATCATACATTACGAAAGTGCCGCTTCATTTCCGCACGATCGATGAAGTGCCGAAGGATATTCTGATTCCGAAAGTCATGTTCATTGACGATCCGGACAAGCTGGAGAAAGCGATCGCTTCCATTCCGGAATCATTCAAAGAAACATACACAATGGTCAAAAGTGCGCCATTCTTCCATGAGATTCTTCACCCGAAAGTCAGTAAAGGAAACGCGGTTAAGCTGCTGGCCGAAAAACTCGGCATTGAACAGAAAGACGTCATGGCAATCGGCGATAACGGCAACGACATGTCCATGATTCAGTGGGCCGGCTGCGGTGTGGCAATGGCCAATGCCATCCCGGAAGTAAGGGAGATTGCCGATTTTGAAACAAAATCAAATAACGAACACGGCGTGGCGCATGCGATTCAGGAGCTTGTGCTGAAAAAATAGGCACCCCATCAGAGGGTGCTTTTTTACCGCGTGTTTTGGTGATATGATAAGCGGAGAGGGGAGGCGCGACATGGATCGTGAAAAACAGCAGCTCAGCATAGAAGCGGCAAAACTATATTATCAATCAGATTACAGCCAGCAGCAGATCGCCGAACGGCTTGATCTGTCACGCCCCACCGTTTCAAGGCTGCTTCAGTACGCAAAGGAAAAAGGGTATGTGCAAATTCGCGTCATGGACCCGTTTGAGGACCTGGACGAACTCGGCGCGAAGCTGGAAGAAAAATACGGGCTGCTTGAGGCGCACGTCGTCTTTTCTCCAAGCGACGATTACCAGGCCATTACACATTACTTAAGCCGCTATGGCGCAGACTATATGCATAAAACCGTAAAGGACGGCGATATACTCGGCGTAAGCTGGGGGACGACGATGTACCAGATCGCAAGCCGCATGGAGCCGAAGCAGGTAAAGAGCGTTGAAGTCGTACAGCTGAAAGGCGGCATCAGTCATTCCAATGTCAATACGTATTCGTCAGAAACGATTCAGCTGTTCGCCGAAGCATTTCAGACCATGCCGAGGTATTTGCCGCTGCCGGTTATATTTGACAGCGCCGATGTGAAACAGATGGTCGAGCGGGACAGACATATTAAGCGGATCATTGAAATGGGCAGACAAGCCAATATCGCCCTGTTTACGGTCGGAACCGTCCGGGATGAGGCGCTGCTTTTCAGACTCGGCTATTTCCGGGAAGAAGAGAAACAATTGCTGAAAGCACGCGGAGTCGGCGATATTTGTTCGCGCTTTTTTGACGAGGAAGGCAGGATTTGCAGCAGCAGCATTAACGGCAGGACGATCGGAGTCGAGCTCAGCGACTTGAAAATGAAAGAGCGTTCGATTCTGGTGGCGGGCGGCAGCAGAAAATGCAAGGCCATTCACGGTGCCCTGAAAGGAAAGTACGCCAACGTTTTGATTACCGATCAGCATACGGCCAAAAAACTCATTCAAGAATTGTGACAATTCATGAACATAATTTCAATTACCAATTTACATATGTTCAAAATTCGGTTATTCTAAACGTATCCTAGGAAAAAGGAAGTGCATACAATGTCAATTGCAAGTCAAATAGACCATACTGCTTTGAAACCGCATACACAAAAAGCGGATATTTTACAACTGATAAAAGAAGCAAAAGAATATAAATTCGTTTCCGTTTGTGTAAACCCGACTTGGGTCAAACTCGCAGCGGAGGAACTGAAAGGCACTGGAGTTGACGTTTGCACCGTTATCGGATTTCCTCTCGGCGCAACGACATCGGAAACAAAAGCATTTGAAACGAAGGATGCCATCTCAAAAGGGGCAACTGAGGTTGACATGGTCATCAATATCGGCGCATTAAAAGACGGCGATGATGAAGCGGTTGAAGCTGATATCCGCGCGGTAGTTGAAGCAGCTGATAAAAAAGCGCTCGTCAAAGTGATCATCGAAACATGCCTTTTGACAGATGAAGAAAAAGAGCGCGCGTGCCGCTTGGCGGTATCCGCAGGCGCAGATTTCGTCAAAACGTCTACCGGTTTTTCTACAGGCGGGGCAACGGCTGAAGACATTGCTCTCATGAGAAAAACAGTCGGACCGGACATCGGGGTCAAAGCATCAGGCGGCATCAGAACAAAAGCTGATGTTGACAGCATGATCGCTGCGGGCGCGAGCCGGATCGGCGCAAGTGCGGGCGTCTCTATCGTGAGCGGCGGAGACAGCGGCAGCAGCGACTATTAATCAGCAGTGCGGAAGCTGAAAGCTTCCGCCATCCTCTTTCTTTGTTGATGCATAAAAAATTGTAAGCGAATACAAATAAAAGGAGAACACATATGAAGTATCTCATCGGAATTATCGGAATCATTGTGTTTTTAGGTCTTGCCTGGCTTGCCAGCAACGGCAAAAAAAGAATCAGAATCCGGCCGATCGCCGTCATGCTCGTGCTGCAGCTGATTCTCGGTTATATTCTCCTCAACACCGGTATCGGGAATTTTCTTGTCGGCGGTTTTGCAAAAGGATTTAACTACTTGCTGGAATATGCATCAGAAGGGATTAACTTTGTATTCGGCGGGCTTGTGAATGCGAAACAGACGACGTTCTTCATGAGCGTGCTTCTGCCGATCGTTTTTATATCCGCTCTAATCGGAATTCTGCAGCATTGGAAGGTCCTCCCCTTCATCACGAAGTATATCGGTCTTGCGTTAAGCAAGGTGAACGGAATGGGGAAAATCGAATCTTACAACGCTGTTGCATCCGCGATTTTAGGGCAATCAGAAGTCTTTATCAGTTTGAAAAAACAGCTCGGTTATCTTACTGAACAGCGCTTATATACGCTTTGCGCGTCCGCAATGTCGACGGTCTCAATGTCGATCGTCGGTTCTTACATGATGATGCTGAAGCCTGAATACGTCGTGACGGCGCTTGTGCTGAACTTATTCGGCGGATTTATCATCGCTTCTATCATCAACCCGTACACCGTCAGCAAAGAAGAGGATTTGATCGTCGTTCCTGAAGAAGAAAAGCAATCCTTTTTTGAAGTGCTCGGTGAGTATATAATGGATGGATTCAGAGTCGCCGTCGTCGTAGCGGCGATGCTGATCGGATTTGTCGCACTCATTGCCCTGGTCAACGGCGTTTTTAACGCGGTCTTCGGCATTACATTCCAGGCGCTGCTCGGATATGTATTCGCGCCGTTTGCGTTTTTAACCGGTATTCCGTGGAATGAAGCGGTGAGCGCCGGAAGCATTATGGCGACGAAAATGGTATCGAATGAATTTGTGGCGATGCAGACACTCTCATCCGGCGATTTCCATTTCAGTGCGCATACACAGGCAGTGGTATCTGTATTCCTTGTCTCATTCGCGAATTTCTCCTCTATCGGAATCATTACCGGTGCGGTGAAAGGGCTGCATGAAAAACAAGGAAACGTCGTCGCGCGGTTCGGGCTGAAGCTGCTGTACGGCGCAACACTCGTCAGCTTCTTGACAGCGGCGATCGTCGGATTGATTCACTGAACATAAATGAAGGACAGGTGATAGATCATGAGAATGGTAGATCTTATTGTAAAAAAACAAAATGGAAAAGAACTGACAACAGAAGAAATTGAATTTTTCGTAAAAGGATACACGGACGGAAGCATCCCTGATTATCAGGCAAGCGCACTGGCTATGGCGATTTACTTTCAGGATATGACAGATCAGGAGCGCGCAGATCTGACAATGGCGATGGTGAATTCAGGAGAAACGATTGATCTCTCCGCCATTGAAGGCATTAAGGTCGACAAGCACTCTACGGGCGGGGTCGGCGACACGACAACTCTCGTACTCGCACCGCTCGTCGCGGCGCTCGGCGTTCCCGTTGCTAAAATGTCCGGCCGCGGTCTCGGCCATACGGGGGGAACCATTGATAAGCTGGAAGCGATCGAAGGCTTCCACGTGGAATTATCAAAAGATGAATTCATCAAGCTTGTGAACCGCGACAAAGTAGCCGTCATCGGACAAAGCGGCAATTTGACGCCTGCCGATAAAAAGCTGTATGCGCTGCGTGATGTAACGGGTACGGTGAACTCCATCCCGCTGATCGCAAGCTCAATTATGAGTAAAAAAATCGCCGCCGGAGCAGATGCCATCGTGCTTGACGTCAAAACGGGAGCCGGCGCGTTTATGAAAACGGATGAAGACGCCGTGAACCTCGCCAAAGCAATGGTCCGCATCGGAAACAACGTCGGCCGCCAGACGATGGCCGTGATTTCTGACATGTCGCAGCCGCTCGGCTTTGCGATCGGGAATGCCCTGGAAGTACAGGAAGCCATTGATACATTAAGAGGGGAAGGCCCTGAAGACTTAAACGAACTCGTCCTCACGCTCGGCAGCCAAATGGTCGTATTGGCGAAAAAAGCTGAGACATTGGAAGAAGCGAGAACGAAGCTGCAGGAAGTCATGAAAAACGGCAAAGCGCTTGAAAAGTTCAAAGAGTTCCTGAGCAATCAGGGAGGAGACGCTTCTGTCGTTGACGATCCGTCCAAACTTCCGCAGGCGGCGTACAAAATTGACGTTCCGGCAAAAGAAGCGGGTGTCGTTTCAGAAATCGTCGCTGACGAAATCGGCGTCGCAGCGATGCTGTTGGGCGCGGGACGTGCGACAAAAGAGGACGAAATCGATCTTGCCGTCGGCATTATGCTCCGCAAAAAAGTCGGTGACAACGTCGAAAAAGGCGAGCCGCTCGTCACCCTTTACGCCAACCGCGAAAACGTTGACGACGTGACCGCCAAAGTCTATGACAACATCCGCATCTCAGAAAAAGCGGAAGCGCCGAAACTGATTCATACGCTGATTACGGAATAAGAGAAGAAAGGCACATACCTCATCAGTATGTGCCTTTTTTTATGGCATGGTTTTATCCAAATGAATGTCACGGACGGATTGTTTCGGCTGTTTCTTTCTCAAAAAACGAATGAGATAGCACAGGATCATACAAGGAATTCCGCAGAAGAGGGCGATTCTTTGATTGGGATCAAATGCAAGGCCTACGCATGAAGCGAAACATAAGATCACAGCGGCGATCGGAACGAGAGGGTATAACGGTGTGCGGAAGGTCAGATCCGAGACGCGTCCGCCGTTTTTCACATAATGTTTTCGAAATAACAGCTGAGACAGGGCGATGCTCATCCATACCACGACGCCAGCAAATCCGGCTATTGCCACAAGCACCACGTAGACCGTGCCCGGGGCGGCGATGCTTGAGATCAAGGATATGCAGGAAACGGCCATGCTGGCGAGCAGAGCATTCAGCGGAATGCCTTTCGGCGTGACTTTTTTGAACCGGGCGCTGATCATGTTTTCATTCGCAAGAGACCACAGCATCCGGGTGGAAGCATACAGTCCGGAGTTGGCGACCGAAAGCAAAGCCGTTAAAATCACGAAGTTCATGATATCTGCGGCGTATGGGATACCGATTTGGGAAAAGACCGCGACAAACGGACTTTCAATCACACCGGCTTCCCTCCAGGAGATCAGTCCGGACAGCACAAAAATGGCGCCGATAAAAAAGATGACCGTTCTCCAGGCGACATTTCGGATCGAACGCGGAATATCTTTTGCCGGATTGGCGGTTTCACCCGCGGTAATTCCGATCAGCTCCGTCCCTGAAAAGGCGAAACTTACGGAAATCATTGCGATGAAAACCGCAAGAAAGCCGTTCGGAAACAGCCCGCCGTGTGAGGTGAAATTTGACAGCATCGGAGCTTCACCCGAACCGTGCAATGAAATCAAACCGAACATCGCGGCGCCGCCTAAGATGATAAATAAAAGGATGGTAACGATTTTGACGCTGGAAAACCAAAACTCTGTTTCTGCAAACAATTTAACGGAGAATGCATTGGCGGCAAAAAGGAGAGCCGCGAAAATCGCGCTCCACATCCAGACGCTGCTGTGGGGAAACCAGCGCTGCATGAGGATACCGGAAGCTGTAAACTCCGATCCCACCGTCACCACCCAATTCACCCAATACATGATACCGACCATAAAACCCGTGGACGGCCCGATAAACGTTGTCGCATACGTTTGAAATGAACCGGTCACAGGCATGGCTACTGACAATTCTCCGAGACACTGCATGACAAGATACATCATCAAGCCGCCGATCAGGTAAGCGGCGATCGTCCCGCCCGGCCCGGCCTGGCTCAATGTATACCCTGTGCTCAAAAACAGCCCCGTGCCGATGACCCCTCCCAATGAAATCATAAATAAGTGCCTGCTTTTCATCGTGCGCTTTAGTTGATTGCCGCCTTGATCAACATCCATCGTGATCTCCCCCTTTTGCGTGGCGTGAGAATCTTCCGGCAGCCGAGAGCACGCGTGCCGGATTTGACTTTAACGTGACAATTTAAATCCCTTTAATGCATGTAAAATGACGTGTGCGGCTGCCCGGCTTGTCATATCGCGAAAATCAAGTGTCGGATCAACCTCAACGATCTCAATACCTGAGATGTCAGCCTCCTGGGCTAAAAACCTGACCGCCTGAAGCAGTTCTTCGGTATACAGACCTCCGGGGCCGATCGCAGGACAGCCGGGCGCATGAGCTTGATCCAGCACATCCATATCAACCGAAATAAAAATGGCGTCGGCTCTTTTTTGAACGGCCGGCAAGACCTCTTGTATCGTTCGGAGGAGCCCTTTCTCCCGGATCATCTCCATTGTATGCACGTCTGCCTGCCGCTCTTTTACATATTGTTCATATGCCAAGCTGTTGCTGAACTCCCTGATTCCAAGCTGAATCAGGTTTTGTCCGCTTATGATATTTTCATCTAACAGCCGGCGGAATGGCGTGCCGTTTGTCGGCCCTCCGTCTTCTGTGTTGCGGACGTCGTGGTGGGCGTCGAATTGAAAGACGGCCGTTGTTCCTTTCGTTTCCGCAATGGCTTTAATGGTGGAATAACTGATGGAGTTGTCGCCGCCGAGAATGAAGGGCACCCAGTCAGGCTGATCCGTCAGAATATCATAAATGGTCCGATAAATGTGTTCGTGAGATGTGACGACATCCGTGACGTGAATCTGAATATCGCCGATATCGTACAGATGGTCAATGACATGCTCCCGCAGCTCCGCGGAATATGCGGAAATGCCGCCGAGCGCCCGGCGGATCGCACCGGGTGCAAAGCAGGCGCCGGAATGGCTGATTGACGACTTAGAAAGCGGAACGCCGATCAAAGCCGGCCCTTTGATCGTTTGTCCCGCCCACGCTTCCGTCACATCGCCGATCCTTGTCACATGGCGGTCGTTGAAGAGGGAGCCGGCTTTTTGCAGAAACGGATACTTATCCAAGAGCGGCTCCCTCCCTTGAAACGACCGTCTTTCCGTTCTTGATGACACGGCGGACATGATTGACGCCGTAATGATACGGGATATACATGTAATTCGGCGCTTCCCAAATGACAATGTCAGCCGCCCGTCCGGCTTTAATTTGTCCGGCCTCTTCGCCTTTTCCGATCGCATACGCGGCATTAACGGTGACAGCGTGCCAGATTTCTTCTGCGGTCATTTTTAAATGAAGCGCGGCAATCGACATAATGAGCTGGAGATTTTCCGTCGGTGAGCTGCCCGGGTTGAAGTCAGTCGCCAAACTGACCCGTACGCCCGCATCAATCATCTTCCGGGCTCTCGCATAAGTGTGTTTGCCGAGATAGAAAGTCGTGCCCGGCAGCAGGACGGCGATCGTTCCGGACTCCGCTAGCTTTTCGATGCCTTCGTCAGACGCCCCCACCAAATGATCGGCAGAAACAGCATGCAGTTCTGCCGCCAATTCCGCGCCGCCGAGCGGGTCAATCTCATCAGCATGGATTTTCAGGCCGAAACCAGCTTCAGACGCCTTTTTCAGGTAGTTCCGCGACTGGCTGACGGTAAAGACGCCTGTTTCTGTGAAAATATCGGCAAATTGCGCGAGGCCTTTTTCTTTTATGTCAGGCAAAAGCTGCAGCATGCGATTCAGAAATTCGTCAGGGCTGTTCCGGTACTCAGGCGGAATGGCGTGTGCTCCCATAAAGGTCGTGACGAGGTCGACCGGCTGGCGCTCACCCAGTTTTTTCGCCGCGGTCAGCTGTTTCAGCTCCGTGTCTTTGTCGAGTCCGTACCCGCTTTTTACTTCCGCGGTTGTGATGCCGTATGACAGCATGCGTCCGAGGTGAAAAAGCCCTTTTTCAATCAGTTCTTCTTCGGAGGCGGCTTTCGTGTCTTTGACCGTTGACAAAATACCGCCGCCTTGCGCCAGAATATCCAAATAAGACATGCCCTGAATTTTTAAATTCAGTTCTTTTTCGCGGGACCCTCCGAATACAAGATGGGTATGGGGATCGACGAGGCCGGGGGTGACGAGCCGTCCCCCGCAGTCGATAATGTCTCTTGCCTCGTATCCTTTCTCCGCTCCTTGATGTCCGGCAAAAACAATGCGCTCGTCGTGAACGCCGATGACGGCATCTTCCGTGACATGAAGATCCTGCATGCTCCCGCCGGATCGGGGGCCGCCGGATTCCATCGTCAGCAGCTGGCCGATGTTGGTGAGTATGGTATCTATTTGTTTCGGCATGTTACCGCTCCTTTTTCATCGGTATCATAATGTCTTGTTCCTCGGCGACTTGAACCGCTTTTTCATAACCTGCGTCCGCATGGCGGATGATGCCCATACCCGGATCGCTTGTCAGAACGCGGGAAAGCCGTTGTTCCGCAAGGATGCTGCCGTCAGCGACCGCGACCATTCCCGCGTGAAGGGAATACCCCATGCCGACGCCCCCGCCGTGGTGAAAAGAAACCCAGCTTGCGCCTGATGCCGTGTTGATCAGCGCGTTCAGCACCGCCCAATCGCCGACCGCGTCGCTTCCGTCTTTCATCGCTTCTGTTTCCCGATTCGGAGAGGCGACAGATCCGCAGTCTAAATGGTCTCTTCCGATGACAATCGGGGCTTTCAGCTCGCCGTTTCTGACCAATTCATTGATGGCGAGCCCCATCTTTTCCCGTTCACCGTAGCCGAGCCAGCAAATACGGGACGGCAGGCCTTGGAACGTGACTTTTTTCTGCGCCATGTCAATCCAGCGGTGAAGGGCTTGATTTTCTGGAAACAGCTCTTTTAATAAAGCGTCCGTGCGGTAGATATCTTCAGGGTCGCCGGACAGCGCAGCCCAGCGGAACGGCCCTTTTCCTTCACAAAATAAAGGCCGGATGTAGGCGGGAACGAATCCCGGAAAATCAAAAGCATCGGCGAGCCCCTCATCTTTGGCAGCCTGGCGGATATTGTTGCCGTAATCAAAGACGATAGCCCCTTTTTTCTTGAAGGCGAGCATGGCTTCCACATGCTTTTTCATACTCTGCCTGGAAAGCATTACGTATAATTCAGGCTGATCCCGGCGCAGGCGGTCGGCCTCTTCAAGTGAGTATCCTGCCGGAATATAGCCGATCAGCGGGTCGTGAGCGGAAGTCTGATCGGTCACGATGTCAATATGGACGCCGCGGTTCAAAAGCTCATGATGCACCTCTGCCGCATTGCCGAGAAGGCCGATCGATAAAGGCTCTCCGGCTTCTCTGGCAGCTTCGGCCCAGCGCAGCGCTTCGTCAATTGATGCGGTTTTCCGGTCGCAATAGTTTGTTTCTATCCGTTTATCAATCCGTGTTTCATCCGCTTCAACGGCGATGACGACGCCATCATTCATCGTGACGGACAGCGGCTGGGCGCCTCCCATTCCGCCAAGTCCGGCCGTCAGCGTAAGGGTTCCTTTCAGACTGCCGCCGAAATGCTGTCTCGCAAGCTCCGCAAAGGTTTCATAGGTGCCTTGCAAAATACCTTGTGAACCGATATAAATCCAGCTGCCGGCCGTCATTTGCCCGTACATCATCAGTCCTTTTTTCTCAAGGTCATGGAAATGCTCCCAATCCGCCCATTTCGGCACGAGGACCGAATTAGCCAGCAGGACGCGGGGCGCGCGGCTGTGCGTGCGGAACAGTCCGACCGGTTTTCCGGATTGGATCAGCAGTGTTTCATCATCTTTTAACGTTTTGAGGGAGCGCTCAATTGTGTGAAAAGCTTCCCAGTTTCGCGCGGCCTTGCCTATGCCGCCGTATACGATCAGATCCTCCGGCTTTTCGGCAACCTCCGGGTCAAGGTTGTTTCGGAGCATGCGAAGCACGGCTTCCTGCTCCCATCCTAAGCATTCAAGTTCGGTGCCGCGGCCGGCGCGGATTGATTTCTTTACATCAGTCATCTTGTAAGTCCCCCTTCATTGGTCATCAGTTTTTGGTGATGCTCATTCGGCAGAAAAGACTCCTTTTTCAGCCAGTCACTCAGATGTTCGATGTCATAAGAAAACACGCGGTCTTCTTGTATGGACGGCACGATGTTTCTCATTTCGAGATAGAGCTGTTTTGTGTACGAGGCGCAATATTCCGCACCCCGGTATTCCACGGCCTGCAGCGCGCAAATGGCTTCAACGGCAAGCACCCGTCTCGTATTCGCGATGATCTGGTAGGCGTGCCTTGAGGCGATGGTTCCCATGCTGACGTGATCCTCCTGGTTTGCCGATGAAGGAATGGAATCGACACTGGCGGGATGGGCCAGGGTTTTATTTTCTGACACGAGGGAGGCCGCCGCATATTGCATGATCATCGCTCCGGATTGTAAGCCGGGCTGAGGGCTCAGAAAGGGCGGCAGGTCATTCAGCTGCGGATTCACAAGCCGTTCAATACGGCGTTCAGAAATATTCGCAAGCTCGGCCGCCGCTACTTTGAGAAAATCCATGGCAAAGGCGATCGGCTGTCCGTGAAAGTTTCCGCCTGAGATGATTTTGGCGCCGTCTTCGAAAATGAGCGGGTTATCTGTCGCGGCATTCATCTCAATTTCTAATTTTTCTTTTACATACGCTAATGTCTGCCATGATGCGCCGTGGACCTGAGGAATACAGCGGATCGAATAGGCGTCCTGGACACGCAGCTCCCCTTGGACGGTCGTCAGTCTGCTGTCTGACAAGTAATAGCGGATTCGCTCTGCGACATCCATCTGTTCCTGATATCCGCGGGCGGCATGAATGTCCTCGTCGAACGCATCGATAATGCCCTGAAGGCCTTCGATCGTTAAGCTCGCGATCCGTTCCGACTGATAGGCCAGCTTTTCGGCCTCGAGGTAAGCGATCAGCCCCATCGCGGTCATGGCCTGCGTTCCGTTGATCAGCGCGAGTCCTTCCTTAGAGGTCAGGACGGCCGGCTGAAGGTTTGTCTGTTCTAAAGCATGAGCTGTCGGCATCCGGGCCCCTTCGTAAAAGACTTCGCCTTGACCGATAAGCGCCAGTGCGAGATGAGAAAGCGGCGCCAAATCCCCGCTCGCCCCCAGTGACCCTTGCTGCGGGATGACCGGGTGAATGCGTTGATTGAGATACGCGAGCAGTTGATCAATCAGCTCAGTCCGCACGCCGGAAAAGCCTTTCAGCAAGGCATTGGCTCGCAAAAGCAGCATGGCCCGCGATACAGATTCCGGAAATGGATCACCGACGCCGCACGCGTGAGAAAGAATCAGATTCAGCTGCAGATCCGCAGCGTCTTCTTTTTGAATCAGCACATCGCTGAACTTGCCGAATCCCGTCGTAATCCCGTAAATGGTCTTCTCTTCTTGAACGATCCGTTCAACCGCCGCCCTGCTTTTTTTCACACGTTCCATGCTTTCGGCAGATGCTTGAACCTTCTCAAAATCAAACAGCACACGCTGGGCATCTGCGGTTGTCAGTGAGGAACCGTCTAACGTCACCATCATTTCAACCCCTTTTCCTTTACTTTGGTAAAGCGCCCATACAAAAAGGAGCTATGCCATGAAAATGATGTTTCACGCATAGCCCCCTATCATCTGAATCTATGGGCTGATTCATATGTGATTAATTCCGACTCCGAATGTTTCGTGCTCTAGCCCCTTAATCGGAGCTCCGATCGTGCCGTAAAGTGAAACGGCGATCCAATCGCCTTCCGCCTCGCTTTCATACGGATTTCCCCGCAAGACGGCAAACTTCAGGCCCACAGTACGAAGCAGCGAGCCAAGCAGCATTTCGCCCCGCGTCACTCCGTGCAAAGCTTCCATTGTGGCATGATACAGCGCATGTGATTCGCGATAACCCTCAGATTGAATGACGCCGCTCTTTTTGGAAGCGGTTTCAATTGCAGCTACCACCTTATGCGCATCCATTGAACCCACCCTGCCGAGACAGACTTTCCAGCCGTCCCGTTCCAGCCGGCTGATCTGCTGGTTTTCTTCAGTCTCATGAAGCAGAAGAAGGACGGACAGTCGCCCGATGCGGCGGTCTTTGTGTAAGGTCATATATGCTTCACTCAATTCTTAAATATTCTGATAACTAGTAACTGTTTTTTATATTAAGTGTTTGCGAATCAGAAGTCAAAACTTTTTTTCCAGTCTTTCACAAATCAGATTGCTATCGAAGTAAAGCGGTACATCGTGAAGCCGGCGCTGTTGATCACATATTTCCGCCATCCGCGTCATAAAATGGAGCGTTGTCTTGAAAGCGTTTTAAGAAAAGAAGAGAGCGAGGAGATTTCAGAAAATGAAAACCAGTTTCTTTCGTGTGTGCCTGGTCTCGGCAGCGGTCATCGGGTTCACTCTGCCGCAGGCAAAAGCCCAGCATCCGGTTTTTTCAGAGGTCAGCGTGCATGATCCGTCCGTCATCAAAACAGGCGATACATATTATGTATTCGGCTCGCATTTGGCTTCCGCCAAGTCGAAAAACCTGATGCAGTGGCAGCAGATATCTTCAAGCGTCAATCCCAATAATCCCCTGATCCCGAACGTCTACACCGAATTAAAAGAGACATTCGACTGGGCCCAGTCTGATACGCTGTGGGCGCCGGACGTCGCCCAGCTGGCTGACGGGAAATATTACATGTACTATAACGCCTGTAAAGGAGACTCGCCGCGATCCGCTCTCGGTGTCGCCGTGAGTGACAAAATCGAAGGACCCTACAAAAACAAAGGCATCTTTTTGAAATCAGGCATGGAAGGAAAAAGCGAAGACGGCACGACGTATCATGCAAACGTTCACCCGAACGTCGTAGATCCGCAAACGTTTTTTGACCATAAAGGCAAGCTCTGGATGGTGTACGGCTCTTACTCCGGCGGAATTTTCATACTGGAAATGAATCCGAAAACCGGTTTCCCGCTCCCTAACCAAGGCTACGGAAAAAAACTGCTCGGCGGAAATCACAGCAGAATCGAAGGCCCGTACATCAGCTACAATCCGGAAACGAAATATTACTATCTGTATCTGTCATTCGGCGGACTTGACACAGCCGGCGGTTACAATATGCGTGTGGCGCGCTCTAAAAATCCGGACGGTCCGTACTATGACGCCGCAGGTCATAACATGCTTGATGCTAAAGGAAAAGACGGCAGTTTCTTCGACGACAAAGCAATTGAACCGTACGGGGTTAAACTCATGGGCGGCTATAGCTTCGCCTCACAATCTGAAAAAGGCACGGGCTACGTATCGCCGGGACACAACTCCGTGTTTTACGACGGGAAAACGAAACGATCATACCTCATTTTCCACACCCGTTTCCCGAACAGAGGAGAAGAGCATGAAGTCAGAGTGCATCGGCTGTACATGAACAAAGACGGATGGCCCGTTGCAGCGCCATACCGCTATGCGGGAGAACCGGATTCACACATATCGGCGGCCGCTGCATCCGGAATCTACAAACTCATCCAGCACGGAAAAGACATCACAGCTACGATCAAAACCCCAAAAAACATCCGGCTTAACAACGACGGCACCATTTCCGGGGAAATGACCGGAACCTGGACAATAACGGACAGCAGCAAAGCCCGAATCAACCTGAACGGCACAAATTATGACGGCGTCTTCCTGAAAGAATGGGACTCAGCGAGAGAGAAGGAAGTTGTGACGTTTAGTGTGCTGAGCGGTGATGGGGAGGCTGTTTGGGGAGTGAAGTGACTTTGCAATGCATTTGTAAGTACTAGACTAGTTTTATCCAAAAGAGATATAATAAGTATGTATATGCAATTAACGCAAATCTAATTCTTAAACTTTAGTCCTTGAATAATGTTTTTAAAATAGGAGGGAAGTTCTATTCTTGTATACAAAGATCGTTTGTTTAATAATATTATACTAAATCCATATAACAAAGGAAGAAGAAAGCTAAAAGTGATTACTGCTTATGCTTCCCCTGCTTTTTTACATCATGTACTATATGCACTTAATGAAATTGAAATTGAAATGTACATCGGTATGACTAAATATCAGCCAATAACAGTATGGGATCACAAAGAATACTTAAAAATGGCGAGTGAAACTAATAGATTAAGTGTAAATTATTTTTATGGAGAGAGACCTGTCCACTCTAAAATTATTTATTGGGAGCAGGAGGGATTATTTGCATCAGAACTAGCTTTTGTTGGATCTGCAAACTTTACTAGAAATGGCTATGTTAATTATAGCGAAATAATGACAGAGGCTGATCCCATAGAAATAGGCAATATTTTTGAAGATATTGGAGAGTATATAGATTTTAAGCATCCTAATATTGAAGAGTATATTACATTTACATATCAGTCTGATTTAAAAAGCTCAGAAAAAGAAGGGTCTGGGTTAGGGAAAATAGTAAAAGAAAAAGAATATAAACATTTTGATTTTCCGTTAACTATTAAAAGTGATAGAAGGAAGATTCATCAAAAATCAGGGTTGAATTGGGGACAGCGTCCGGATAGAGAGTCGAACCAAGCCTATATCCCTATTCCTAAAGAAGTTTATACAACTGACTTTTTTCCAGATAAGAAAATGCAATTCAATTTGATAACAGATGATGGAGAGAGTTTTACATGTGTAGTAGCGCAAGAAAACAATAAAGCTCTTGAGACACCAGAGGATAATAGCATACTGGGAAAATACTTCAGAAAAAGACTCAACGTACCATTAGGCAGTTTTGTTAGGGTTGAAGATTTAGATAGGTATGGGAGACATCATGTCACCATATATAAAATAAATAATGAAACTTATTTTATGGATTTTAGCTAAGGGAGAAATATAATGATTCGATCTGGAATAAGTAAGGTTGAGAAGTTCAGCAGAGTCCTAAAGAGAGAATTAGCAGAAGAGGAAATCAATAAGATAAAAAAAACAGCTGAAGATATGAATGAAAAGATAGGGTTTCCTAATAATGAAACCCGTCAAGGTTTACTGTTTGGACAAGTACAAAGCGGTAAAACAAATAATATGTTGATGACAATTGCTCAAGCCTCGGATAATGGCCATCGTTTATTTATCATACTGACATCTGACAACCTGTGGTTGTATGACCAGACCTTAGAGCGTGTTCAAGAAGCGCTCCCCGGGTTACTTACTCTTGGAAAGGATTCATGGGGAATTGAATCAATGACCTCTAGAATTCAAACAGCGTTAAACCATAACGGAGGAGTTGTTTTAGTTACCACTAAGAATAAAAAAATATTACCTAAAATGCAGGAGTTTATTAAAGAGCACATACCCCCGAATACAAGATCAGTTATATTTGATGATGAAGCAGATCAAGCGAGCTTAAATACGTTTGCCAATACTGAAGTGCAGGATAAATTAAGTGAAGTAAGTGCTGCTATTGTTAACCTTAGAGATTTTTTTAACAATCATGTCTATGTTCAAGTAACCGCTACGCCTCAAGCACTGTTATTACAAGGCGCAAACAAAGAATTCCGACCGGATTTTATTGTGAAATTCAGTCCCGGCGCAGGTTATATAGGGGGAGAAGCGTTCTTTGAAGAAGGTGCTGGTGCTCTCAAGACATTTGCAGACTCAGAGATTGATGACATAATGAACGAAGAATCAGATATTGCTCCCCATACAAAGGGGCTTGCTATCCCTACCGGTTTAAGACAAGCTCTATGCACTTTTTTTATTGGAGCTTCAATTAAAATTTGCAATGGAGAAGGGGCAAATTATACATTTCTTTGTCACGTCAGTCATAAACAGGACGACCATCGAAGGTTAGAGACGATGGTTAATGGTTTTATTACAAGTCTATCTAAGGCTTTGCACGAAGAGAACCATGAAACAGAAAAAAATATTGTATATACTTATTTAAATGAAGCTTATCAAGATTTGGTGCAAACTAACAGCAGGACGCCTTCATTTGAATTAGTTATAGCGGAGCTAGCTGATAATATAACCAGCACGCAGTCACAATTAATTATTTCGGGGAGTCATTTTAAAAAACCCAGATACAGTTCCCCATTTAATATTCTAATAGGAGGAAATAAATTAGGCAGGGGAGTAACAGTTAAAAGGCTATTAGTTACTTATTATGGACGTTCCAGTCAAGCGCCAAAAGTTGATACAATTCTTCAACATGCCAGAATGTATGGTTATAGAGAACGAGATTTAGGTGTGCTAAGATTTTTCACATCGTACTCAATAGCTGAGATTTTTACAGAAGCCTATCTTTCTGAAAAAAGATTAAGAACAGTAATTAATAAGGCTGATTCTAGTGACCTTCAAGCATTAGTTCTATCAAGGACAAAACACTCTTTGCTCAGGCCGACAAGATCAAATGTTATCTATCTGGATTCTGTATTATTTTATATGTCAGGAAAACGCTATTTTCCTAGAAATCCATTGGTAAGTAATGTGGGTTTGCTAGATCAGTTATTAGAAGATTATAAAGATGAGCAAGGGCTGGAAATGATAACGATTCAAAGATTGATAGAAATCGTCAATCTAACTAAGTCTAAGAATATTGAGGGCGGCAGCTGGGATGATGAAGCAATTTTAGCTTGTTTGAAAAATATGAAAGAGATGTATAATAACCGTGGCTATATTGCCGTACGCAGAAACAGAGACATAAAAAAGAATGCCAGAACAATGCTGTCATCTGATGATAATTTATTATTCAATCCGCATGGTCCGACTTTAATTATGTATAAGTACACTGGATCTGCGAATAAAGGGTGGTCTGATGACAAACCTTTATGGGTGCCTAATTTAAGGTTCCCAGATGGAAATACCTATTTTATGTTTTCAACTAATGACATACCGAACGATTAAAAATGCTATAAAAGGACGGGACTGATCTTAACGATCGAACATTGATTAAAAAAGGGGGTCAGTCCCATTTTTTTATTTTTAAACAAATGAAAAACTTGCAAATGTTGTCATTTGCAAGTAACGATTGTATTTTAGATGAGAAATGGAACTTTTTCCTCTTTAACTAACTCTTTAAAAGTCCATTTTGGCTCAATGGAGTCATATTCAATTCCAGCAAACGTTTTTAGTATCGCTTCTGCAATAATTTGAGCAGCTTTTGGAGGGACAGCCATACCGATTTGCTGTCTTACCTTTTCTTTCTTTCCTTCAAATACAAAATGATCAGGAAAGGTTTGCAAGCGTGCCCGTTCTCTATTTGTTAAGGCGCGGGGCTCTTCCCAATGGTACACGTGAGTGCCGCCGCCGCCACTTCCAGTCACCGTATAAGATGGTTCATCCGGATGAAGACGTTTATAAATCTGACTCATTCGGGCACCTTTCACTTTAAGTCGTAATTCTTCCGGGATGCCCTCATACCAGGCGTTCTTTCCGGGAGGAATATAGTTCAGCATCTCAATAGTTTTTTGATTATGTTTCGTAGGCTCATGATTTTCAGTAAAATCAAGAATAGGCGGATTATTGAGTGCATCGTATGCAGTAACATACTGATTTGGAGTAGTAGGAGCAGGAATTTTAAATTCTAAATTCTGGTCTTTTCTGATACCTACTATAATAATACGGTGTCTTTTTTGCGGTACGCCGTATTCCTCAAATTTATATAAGTGAGGAGTGATTGTATAACCCATCCCCGCTTCTCCCAGTTCCCTCAATATCTGAATAAAAGCTTTACCTTCATTTGCACTTTGCAGACCGCCCACATTTTCAGCAATGAAAAATTTCGGGTTATGATAATTGAGCACCTTTACACCATATGAGTAAAGAGGGCCGTAATCGCCGCTCATTCCTTTATGTTCTCCAACTATACTGTAATCATTGCAAGGGAATCCAAAGGCTAATGCATCTATAGGAGGGAGGCTTTCTATATCCAATTCTTGTACAGGACCCTCAATTACTGACGGATCATCAATATTTTTGCAGATATTTTTTCTGTATGTTTTACATGCAGATTCGTCATAATCATTAGACCACTCATGTTTTATGCTGTATTCATTACCGGAACTGTCAACGACACGGGCACTTGTAATTCCTAAAGACAGTCCTCCTGGTCCGCTGAACAATTCTCCTTTTCGGAAGATCATATAAAAACCTCCATTTGTTGATCTCATACACATTATAAACTATAACACATCTTAACGCTAAAAAGAGAACGTTTGTTTCGCGAATTTAAAAGGAGAAAACTTTTGTTTTAATAGAAGATTTAAATGTTTTCATTGAGGGAAAACTTTTACAAATCGGGAGGGGAATCGTATGGCTGACACTCATACAAAAGAACAAAGAAGAAAGAATATGCAGGCGATTAAAGCAAAATCAAAATTAGAAGATAAAGTATCCGCAGCCTTATGGAACAGGGGGCTGCGATTCAGAAGAAATGTTTCATCTCTTTTTGGTAAGCCAGATATAGCTATTAAAAAATACAAAATTGTTATCTTTGTTGATTCTTGCTTTTGGCACGGATGCAGCTCTCACGGAAATCAGCCAAAAAGCAACAAAGTGTATTGGGAGAAAAAACTGAAGCGGAATAAGGAAAGAGATCAAAAGGTTACTTCCTACTATATAAAACATGGCTGGCATATATTAAGGGTTTGGGAACATGCTTTTAAAGAGAATTTTGAAAGAACAATAGATGAGATAGAAACTTTTATAAAAACGAATATGTAAATAACTGATTATAAATTTTTCCGGTGATAAATAATTCCTTTTTCTTATTCATCCAAATAAACCCATAGTGTAACATGAAAATAGTCTATAATGCCCGAAATTTACAAGCGAGGTGTTTACTTATACTAGCAGAGATGAACGCATTACATTCGGCAAGAGCCGACTTTGATATAAAACAAGAGCACATTCATGCCTTGAAACAAGTCAGACATGAAATAACAAATTTGCAGATATCAACCATTTGATCAGTCAGCCTCATTTATCCCTGCATACGTGGAAAGGGAGCCATGCAAAGGCCTTTGAAGAGTGTCGCGAAGATATGGCACATGCCTGGGCTGATATCAAAAAGGACCAGGTGAACGGGATAATTGAACGCATTAATGAAAAGATTTCTATATTAGAGGGTGACGTGCATACACTTCAGCACAGAATACGATCAATTGAGAATGAGATCCGAAAACAAAAAGAGAAGAGATGAGGTGCGATATGGGACAGGAGATCAAGATGGATTTCCATATGATAAAGCAGGGGACAAACTGAAGCTGTATCAAGCCCATTTAATAAATTAATTGTAGAAGAAGCTAACCGGCAGTACAGTTGCGGGTGGATTTTTCTCACGCTGACTGTCAGAAATGTAGCAGGAGAAGAGCCGAAGTCTAAGATTTCTGACATGATGAAAGGGTTTAATCGTCTCATGAAATACAAAAGGGTCGATACAGCGGTACTTGGCTATTTTAGAGCTTTAGAGATTACTAAAAATCATGAAGAAGATACATATCATCCGCTTTTTCATGTGTTATTGCCTGTGAAGAGAAGTTATTTTGGCAAAAATTATATCAAGCAGGCAGAATGGACAAGTCTTTGGAAAAGGGCGATGAAACTGGACTATACGCCGATTGTTGACATTCGAAGAGTCAAGGGAAGAGCTAAAATTGATGCTGAGCAAATTGAGAGCGATGTGCGGGAAGTCATGATGGAGCAAAAAGCAGTTCTCGAAATTTCTAAATATCCTGTTAAGGACACGGATGTGGTGCGTGGCAGCAAGGTGACGGATGATAACTTAAATACTGTGTTTTACTTGGATGATGCGCTTTCTGCGCGAAGGCTGATCGGGTACGGCGGCATTTTGAAGGAGATAGGAGATACATAAAGATCTGAGATCTGAACCTTGAAGATGCGGAAGACGGCGATCTGGTTAAGATTGATGAGGAAGACGATGAGGTGGCAAACAGCGCTTTTGAGGTCATGGCTTATTGGCATCCCGGCATCAAAAATTACATAATCAAGTGAAAGGGAGCAGGCCATGTGGCTTGCTCTCTTACTTTGTGGAACCGTTATTCAATACAAGCAGAAACGATGGCCGTAATGCCAAAGAAGTCCATTATCGCCTCTTTTATTTCAGGGCTGGCTTTTGAAGCTGCTTTGGAGACTGCTTTGTTCCAAGCGGTTTTTTTACTGCGGTATTTTTTCTTGTAATAATTGTAGTACTGATATGTTTTAGTGACGAATGTCTTTACTCCACCCAAGGCTTTTATTGCCTTTTTGATCTTTAACAATTTTGCAGGAGCGAAAGCTAGGCTGGCAAGTGCGGTACCAACAGCACTTATACAACCTAGGACACCTTGAGTCTTGAATGGTTTGTCCGATTGATGAAGCTCAGTTGCAGCGGCGTTCATATCATTGATTAGCGATTGATCATCGATGTTATTTCTGAACCAATCTAAAATTGCATCAGAACCTTGGTTGACCACTGAGTCAGGTATGTTTTCAATTGCGTATAATGCTTTTTGACTAGAAAGCAAACTTGAAAATTCTTTTTCGAGATTAGTGTCTCGAACTAATGATTGATTATTCGGTGATTCAGCGGCTTCAGCGGCTGTCGTTCCAAGGATTGAAAATAAAAACACTGAAACAACTGCCAAAATAATTTTACTTCTGTACTTTAGAACAAATTTCATATTATCCCCCTTTTTTACTTGAAAATACCTTGTAAATTATAAACCATTTTACCGCTTGATTCCATTGCGGAAATTGTGTCATGATGGATTTAGGTATATAAAGTGTTTAACAGAAAGAGTGAGGGGATCAGCAATGAGTGACAAAAAATATGAATCTATACACTGGTTTGCGTCAGTACTAGCGTTTTTATTAATAATTTTGAATAGCTTTTTTACAAAAATTGAGGGTGTAACTGTTGGTATTGCGATTGTATACATAGTGATCATGGGAATTGTTAGGAGTACATGGAAAAAAGCTAAAATAGATTAAGCAGGCCTTCAGGCCTGTTTTTTTATTGCGGTGCAAAAGAGAGAAAATTGTTATGCATGAGTGAAAAAATAAAAAAGTGGACTCGGTGAAAGTCTCCTTTTTTGTAACACGCCTGACGGAAATCGAGAGATTTAGCATGTACACAGGGTTGTGTGTATAAGTGCGCCATTTTCCGTGTGTTCTATTTCCAAAATTGCCACTACTTTTTTTGTTTAGTGGCTGCGATCATTCTTTGTGTCTCTAGCGACTTCCGTAATGCCGCAGTGAGTGTCTCGTGTCTTTCATGCTGTCTTTTTTCGAATTGTTCCATCCGTTCCGCCATTCTTTGGTTGAATTCTTCCTGTCGCTTCATGAATTCCACCAAAGGATTGTCCTTTAGCGATGTAGCGGTATCCGATATGGTCAGTTTTGAACGATACAGGCTTGCTATATGCTTTACCGTTTCGTCGAGTGAGTGTCCATTGATCTTAGTCATTGTACATAGATACTCTAAAGTCTTTACGTCATCTTCGGTATAGAGTCGCCATCCTTTCGAATCTTTATTGAACGAGTAGCCTTGTTCTTCAAGCATACTGGCATACTTGCGGACAGTCACCGGCTCTATACCGAGGTGTTTTGCGACGTCCTTGGACGATAATTTGACTCCCATATCCATCACGAATCACCTCGTAAAATAGGTTCGCTATGGCGAGGTCAGACACCTTTAAGTGTTGCACCCTTTATTATGATTTGAGTTGTTTTGAAAAGGGTGCATTTTAAAAGGCGCTGCATACCTAAACGAGAGGAAAAATCCAGTTATGACAGGGGACTGACTGGGTTCTTTTGTGTTTGAGTTTGTTTTGGAATTTAGGAGCGGTCACGGAGTGCCCAGTTATACGCACCAAATAAATTGGGGCGTACTGGCGAAAATGACCCGCAGGGCCTTTTGATAAAGAGGAGGGGGTAGTAATGCAAGAGATTGATTTTGAAACAGGGATGAAATATGTAAGAGCAACCCTTGGCTTTGAGGGCTTAGTGCTGACGGAAGAAGAGGAAAAGCTCTTAGAAAGGCGGTTTCATGGAGAAATCACAGAAGAAGAATACATACGAAAAGCGCTAGAGCTGTCTTATTCCGGTAGTTCAAAATAAGGGATGTGAAGTTTTCGAGGGGTTGGGAAGGAGCCGAAAAAATGAATGTTGATAAGAAGAGGGAAATCCAAAGAAAATATAAAGAGCAAATGCGAAAGAAAAAAGTGACCTACACTGTAGAAGCAGTGGTTGTTACTGCGATTGTTGTTGTGTTAATTATTTTTTTGAATTGCGTTATTAAAGGATTTTAGGGAAGCAAGCGAATAGGGCGTGAGTCAACGGTAACCGGACCGTAGGGAGGATTAAGGAGTTGACTCACTCAGCGCCACCCGAACCCTTTTAGAATGAAAAAACGCTACGGCTATATCTATGTCGACCGCGGCAATGACGGAAAAGGCACGTTTGAAAGAAAGAAGAAGAAAAGTTTGGTTTGGTATAAAGACGTCATCGCCACAAACGGAGAAAGTCTGTAAGCGCAATGTTCCGGAGAAAGCCGGCAAAATTGACATTCAGCAAAGAGAGGAGGACAATAAAAGCAGAAAGGCGGGATTCATATGTTTAAAAAAATTCTTGCAGCAGTAGACGGTTCAGACATGAGCGGCAAAGCTTTGGACGCAGCGATCCATCTGGCGAAAGAACAGCAGGCTGAACTCACCATTCTCTATGCGGGACGTGAAGCCGTTGTCTCCACATCAGCCTTAACAGGGATTGTCTATGTTCCGGAAAACTTCATTGAAGACATCAAACATGAAGTCGAGCAAAAAGGAGCGGCCATTCTGGAAGATGCCAAGCAGAAAGCGGCAGAAAGCGGAGTAAACGCGGAAAGCCTGTACGTCCAAGGCGAACCTGCGCATCAAATTTTAAACATAGCGAAAGAACAGCATTTCAATCTGATTGTCGTCGGAAGCCGCGGAATCAGCGGATTTAAAGAAATGATGCTCGGAAGCGTGAGCCATAAGGTCTCACAATTGTCTCCTTGTCCTGTACTGATCGTTCATTAAACGGAAGACCCTGCTGATGCGGGGTTTTTTTAATGAGAAGAGACCGCCGGCTTTCGAAAAATAGGATGAAATCTTCCTCTGAATCAAGTAAAATGGCTGTTAGTATTTGTCTGAATAAACAGTCAATGATATGGGGGAAGCAAAACAATGCAAGCTGAACAAACATCAAATGCCGTCATCAAAATGGTCATTTCCATGGTCATTTTCGGATCAATCGGCTTTTTCTCGGAACATACGAATGTGCCTTCAATTGAACTGGTCTTTGTGAGATGTCTGTGCGCCTCATTGTTTCTGGGCGTTTGCTGGTTTGGTTCCGGACGGTACCGGACCGAACAATGGAACCGGCGTGAGGTACTGCAGACACTGGCCTGCGGATTTTTTCTCGTGCTGAACTGGGTGTTTTTATTTAAATCATTTGAGGAGACATCAGTGACGATAGCGATTTCCGTTTATCATTTGGCTCCGGTTCTCGTCCTTCTTCTAGGGAGCCTTATATACCGGGAGAAACTGCATATTGTGTCCGTCAGTTCCATCGTGATTTGTTTTCTGGGCACCGCCCTGATTTCCGGCATCAACGGAAGTACATCATTTTCTCAGCTGATGGGATCGGGTATTATTTGGGCCGTGCTGGCCGCCCTTTTTTATGCTTTTACGACACTGGCCGGGAAAGGCATCAACAGCCTCAGCCCATACGCCGTCACCTGTTTGCAGACCGGATTGGGCGTTATCATTCTTCTTCCGTTCGTCCGTTTCGGCGCTTTTTCTGATTTGTCGCATGTGAACTGGATCATGATTGTGTCGACCGGTATCATTCATACGGGAATTGTGTATTTGCTCTTTTTTGACAGCTTGCGGTTTTTATCCACCCGGTTTATTTCAATCATCGTATTTCTTGATCCGGCGGTGGCGATTGTGCTTGACACCGTATTTACGGGATTTCGCCCCGACCTTTATCAATCTTTGGGGATTGTATTGATTTTTGCGGGAATGGCGCTGTCCCTGATTCGAAAGCAAAAAGCCGTGCCGGCGGAAACTCAGGCAGACAGCACCCGTATATAGGCGGCCGTACCGGCTGTTTTTTTTGTTTTGGGGCTTTTCAGCTATAACGAAAAAGCAGACAAACAGATCATGGAAAAAGAGGATAGTAATTGTATAATACTTCTTGTGTTTACAATTTAAGAAATTAAAGGAGTGAAGGGCATGATAAAGAAGACGCGTCATCTCGCTTTCTTGGCTGCACTCGGCTTTGCGCTTTGTCTGGCCATCGTATGTTCCGCATCAAAGCAGGCAGAAGCGGCAGCGGCTTATCCGGATGTGATGCAGGGACTTACCGGATTCGCGGGCAATGCGAAGGATCATAACGGAAAAGCAAAATCCGCCGTAACGGGAGGCCAGGGCGGCCCCGTCGTCTACGTCAGCAATCTCAATGATTTGAAAAACAATGCGGGCGGAACGGATCGCAAAACCATCGTCATCACAAGTGATATTTCTTCCCCGGGTAAAGCCGTTGTGACAGTCGGCGCCAATAAAACCATCGTCGGCTCTTATACCAGCCACAGGCTGACCAACATCTATCTGACCACCGGCTCCGGCTCAAACAATGTGATTTTCAAAAATCTCATTATCAGCCATAGTGCCGCCATTACGGGCAACAACGACATTCCGATGTACATAGCGAACGGACAGAATTACTGGATTGACCACGTGTGGTTTGAAGGACACAGCTACAATCCGAACAGCCACAGTGATTTGGGAAAGCTTCTGTATGTCGGCGCCAAAGCGGATTTTGTGACGCTGTCTAACTCTAAATTCACAGACCATCTGTACGGGCTGATTCTCGGTTATCCGAATGATGATAACGAAGGACGCAATTATATCGGCTATCCGCATATGACGATCACCAACAACTATTTTAATAACGTCTATGTGCGTTCACCGGGCCTGATGAGATACGGCTATTTTCACGCGAAAAACAACTATGTGACCAATTTCAATTTAGGATTCACCATTCATACAAACGCGACTGTCTTCTCAGAAGCCAACTATTTCGGTAACGGAAATGAAAAAGGCGGAATGATAGACGACTACGGGACGGCCCAATTCACCGACACCGGTTCATTCCCGTCGCTCAAGGCCCCGAAATCACCGCGCACCGGCTGGAATCCGAGATCAAATTACAGCTACGGCACCCTTTCAGCCCAGGACGCCAAAAACTTCGCCCAATCTTACGCGGGAGCGCAAAATACAAATCTCCGCTATCCATAATACGAAAAACCGCCGGCTGCCGGCGGTTTTTTTATATGAATAAAAGGTTCAAAATCCCTATAATCCTTAAAATAACCTTAAATACCTAGGAAAATATTGATAAACAATTTCAATAATATTACTATTGTTAAGCCTATATTACAAAAGAAGGAGGAGAACCTATGAAAATAGGAAAAAAGAACAAGTGGAAAAAATGGCTGGCCGGCACTCTTGCGGCAACGCTGATGATTTCCATTGCGCCTGCCGATGTATTTGCGGCAGAAACGCGTGAAAAACAAGATCAAGCGAAAACCGCCGCCATTCCGGCCGCAGACCCGGAAAAAGATCTTCCGGCGGAAAAAGCAACTGAGCAGATGCCTTTTGATCAAAAAGATATCAATCAAGACGGTGAGATCACGTCTGAAAGAACTGAGAATTCAAAGCTTTACTATGAAGGCGAGGGTGTGTACAAACAGGAAATCTACACAGACCCCATTCATACGAAAGAAACCGCCAATGCGGACTGGGAAGACGTTTCTCCTGAATTGAAAACCGGCTCAAAGGAAGTCGGAACGGAGAATACAGTGCTGAATTCCGATTTTCTGAAGCAAATGAAAAACGGATTATACGCTACATTTGAACACGATGATCATAAGCTCACATACTCATTAACCGGCGCAAAAGGCCCCGATCAGGCTGCAATCACTCCGACAGATGCCTCAGCAAAAGTAAGGGAAGACAGCAACGAGCTTACGTATCAGCAAGTGTTTCCTGCAATTGATTTACAAACCTACACATTTAACGAAAACATAAAAGAAGACCTTGTGCTTCATAAATATGAAGGCTACAATTCCTTCACCTTTCAAATCAAAACCGATCTTCAGGCTAAAGAACAGGAAGACGGCTCGATCGCGTTTTCTGATGATAAAGACAATGTCGTCTACACCGTGCCGAAGCCCTTTATGACCGACTCAGATCTCGACGAAAAGTCAGGTGAAGTCAACAGGTCAGAAGATGTCAGCTTTAAGCTTGAAAGAAACAGCGAAGGCTACTTGCTTCATGTAACGGCCGATGAAAAATGGCTGAAAGATCCCAAGCGGGTTTATCCGGTATCTATTGACCCTTCAACATCAGTATCTGTGTCATCCGATACCTTTGTCATGAGCGCGTACCCGACGACAAACTACTCTGCCGCATCGCAGAAATGGGATGCCGGATTGAAAGCGTACGTGCTGAAAACTGGATATTATGACGGCACAACCGGAACGAACTACGCTTTTATGAAGTTTGATAATCTAAAGCCGATCAAAAACATGACGGTGACGAAAGCGACGCTCAAAGCGTACACAGCCCACTCCTATTACGGATCAAAAGCGACGGGGCTTTGGCTCGACACCGTTAACAGCAATTACGACAATGCCAAGATTACGTGGAAGAACAAGCCGGGCTCCAAAAACATCGGCAAAGCCGAGGTCTATAAAGGCCAATGGGCAAGCTTCGATGTCACCTCCGCAGTCAAGTCGTGGAACAGCGGCGGCGCCAATTACGGCTTTAAGCTTCACGCAAACGGCAACGGAAAAGAATATTGGAAGAAGCTGATGTCATCAGCAAACTCTGCTAAAAAACCATACATTGAAGTGACATACACAATTCCGAAGGCGGACACGCCGTCTGTCAAAGCGTATCATAACGGAGATTCGACAGGATTTTTCAATATCAGCTGGAAAAAAGCTGAAGGCGCCAAAAGCTATAAAGTCTGGCTTTATAACGGGAAAGAATATCAGGCCATTCCGGTCGGCAATGCAACCTCTTGGAGCACAAAAGGAAAAAACATCTGGCCGACAAAAGCGGAAATCGACTCCGGCAAATATAAGCTGCATACAGACGGAAAAGGCGGAAGTGAATTAGCGCTTAATCCTTCGCCGGTCTATAAAAACGCCGGCGGCAGCTATCCGGCAAGTAAAAATTACTGGGTCGCGGTCAGCGCGGTGTTTGACCAGGGAGAAGGCGCCATGTCTGCGGCCGCCAAGCCCGTCATTCCGAATATTGGAAGAGTTCAGAAACCGAGCACGAAAGGCTTTAATAACAACAACGCCACAGGCTGGTTTGATCTTTCCTGGAAAGCCGTATCAGGCGCAGCCGGGTATAAAATGCAAGTCTTTAACGGCAAAGGCTTTGAAACGCTTGACCTCGGAAATAAAACATCCTGGTCCACAAAAGATCAAAACATCTGGCCGACAAAGGCGGAAATCAGCGCCGGAAAATATGCGCTTCACCTGAAAGACAAAAAAGGCGCGGAATTGCCGATCAACCCGGGCCCCGTTTATAAAAACGCCGGAGGAGATGCGAACCGGAAAACCTACGGATTTAAAGTCATTGCTTATAACAAAGACGGAGAAGCGATCGCCTCACCGGAAGCGAGTCCGGCGCTGCCTGATATCGCAAAGCCGAAAAACCTGACAGGCTATGTCTATACGAACACGAAATCGAGCCAAACGGGTTATGTCAATCTCATATGGGATAAGGTCAAAAACGCCAAAGGCTACAAAATCAACATTTACAACGGAAAAGACTATCAATCATTCGATGTCGGGGATACCGATCATTGGACGACCCAAAACAAACGCATCTGGCCGTCAGCTGATGAAGTGAAAGCGGGAAGATTCCAGCTTCACACGGACGGAAAGGGCGGCGAACTGGCGCTTGACCCTTCACCTGTTTACGATAACGCAAACGGCAATTACAAAGGGAAGAAGAACTATTCCTTCACGCTGACCGCCTATGACGCAAACGGTGACAGCCTACCGACGGCACCTTTTAACCCTGTTTTCCATGAAGGGGCGGAATTCCTCGGAACGGAAGAATTCTGGTCTATTATCGACATTCCGGACGGACAGCTGAACGGCGCGACGGGAAATGTCATCGTCAATGAGGAAGATATGTCAATCGACGGACGCGGGCCGGGGCTCGGGCTCTCCCGGACATTCAACAGCCTTGACAGCTCTGACCATATGTTCGGCCAAGGCTGGTATGCCGATGCGGAAACGTCGATCCTTTCTGAAGACGGCAGAGCCGTTTATATTGATGAGGACGCGACAACACATGTCTTCACGAAAAAATCTGACGGCACGTATCAGCCGCCGACGGGCGTTTATCTCGAACTGACGGAAACAAGCGATCAATTTGTATTAAAAACAAAAGATCAGACGAACGCTTATTTCAGCAAAAAAGGCGGCAAGCTCCAAAAAATCGTTGACGGACACAACAACACAACCGTATACGAATATAACGACAGCAATCAGCTGACCGCCATAACAGACGCATCAGGGCGCAAGCTGACATTTACCTATGATGAAAACGGCCATGTCACATCTCTTACAGGGCCGAAAAACAAAAAGATTTCATATTCATATGACAAAGACCTTCTCAAAAAGGTGACGGATACTGACGGCAGCGTCACAAGCTACGACTATGATGCCGAAGGGCGCCTCGTCAAGCAGTATTCCGCAAACAGCACGGGTGATAAACCGCTGTTCACTGAATACCAATACAGCGGCCACCGTCTGACCAAAGCCGTCAATGCGAAAAAAGAAACGTACGACTACAGCTATGACGCGGACAAAAAAACGCTGCTCATGACGCAGCCGAACGGCCGCAAAGTGCAGTACGGCTATAATGAGGCGGGCAACCCGATTCAGATGATCGATGATGCCGAAGGGCTGAAAATCACGACCAACACTGTATACGAAGGCAACAACGTCATTCAGGACACCGATCCGAACGACGCAGATGCGGGCAAAGCGACAGAAAGCTATCAATATGATAAAGACGGCAACGTCACAGCCGTAAAAGACAACTACGGCACCGAAACGTATCAGTACAACAAAAACAATGACGTAACGAAAATGAAGGATACCGAGGGGAACATCACTGATATTGCGTACGACGGACTTGATGCCGTTTCTGAAACGGATCAAAGCGGAAAATCCTCATCCGCCGCCGTGTATGACAAGTACGGAAATCTCATTCAATCAAGCAAAGAGCTGGCAGCTTCGGCGAGCCTGCTGAAAGACGGCAGCTTTGAAGGAACAAAGCTGGGCTGGAATCTCACTGTTACGAGAGACAGCGGAAGCATCGCGTCTGTAAAAGCAAGAAGCGGCGCGCTGTCCGGACAAAAAGCATTGGAGATCTCGTCACAATCCGCTTCAGCCGGAACAGAGCACGGCCATGCGTCCGCAACGCAGGAAGTGCAGCTAGAGCCGAATACGACGTATACACTCAGCGGCCAGATCAAAACGGATCTGACAAAGGCAAGAGCGTATTTCAACATTGATCTGCGTGACAAAGACCAAAAACGCATTCAATGGATTCACAATGAATCAGGCGCATTAGCCGGAAAGAATGACTGGACGAAACGGCAGATCACCTTTACAACACCGGCCAATGCAGGAAAAGCCATCGTCTATATGGAAGTGGATCATAACGACAAGGACGGTAAAGGAAAAGCGTGGTTTGATCAGGTTCAGCTGGAAAAAGGCGAAGTCTCTTCAAGCTATAACCCGGTGCAAAACAGCAGTTTCACGGCCAAAACAGATGGCTGGAGCACAAGCGGAGCCGCCGCTGACCTTGATGAAGGCTTCGATGATGACAGCTCATTAAAAGCGTCCCGCACAAATGCATCACAAGCCAATGCGGCCGCAAAACAAACCGTTACGCTAGGCCAAAGCGCGGACGATAAGCCGGTATATATCACGCTGACGGGGATGTCCAAGGCTGACGGCGTAAAATTAACGAACGACAATGATTACGCTCTTCAGGCTGACGTCACTTATGCGGACGGCACGACGGGCGTATACACCGCCAAATTCCCGCAGGGGACACAGGAATGGAACCGGGCGGCGGCAGTCATTCCGAAAACAAAGCCGATCAATAAAATCGAACTCAGCATTCTGTTCCAAAAAAGCGCCACAGGAACGGCGTGGTTTGATGATATCCGTTTAATCGAAGGAAGCATCCTGACGAAAAACACCTATGACGAAAAAGGAAACTACGTCACAAAAGAAGAAGACGAACTAGGGTATGCAAGCACTGCTTCATATGACGAGACTGGAAAGAAAATGTCTGAAACCGACGCGAAAGGCGAAACAACCGCCTACGAATACGATCAGGCCGACCAGCTGACAAAGCTGACCCTGTCAAACGGCACATCCATCCTTCACAGCTATGACAAGGAAGGAAATGAGCTGACAAAAACGATTCGGGCCGGCGCGGACCAGACCTATCAATATGAATATGACGTCATGGGCAAGCTCGTCAAAACAACCGACCCGCTTGGCAATGTACTGAAGAGTGAATATGACGCCAACAGCAACTTGACGAAAACCGTTTCCGCCAACGGCAATGAAGTGTCGCTGACCTATGACGGCACCGACCGGGTTAAGTCAAAAGCGTATAACGGCACTGAAAAATACAACTTTACCTATGACAAAAACGGCAATGAAACGTCGGTCACGAACAAAGAACAAAATACAACGAAAAAACGCACCTTTGACAACAAAAACCGCCTGACCGAATTAACCGACCGCGGCGGCAGCCAAAGCTGGACGTATCCGGCTGATTCGGATAAGCTGAAAACTTTCTCATGGAGCCACGGCGGCCAAAAAGGAACAAACAGCTTTACGTACAACAAACTTGATCAAATGATTGAAATGAAAGACGGCACTTCAGCCTATACATTTGATTATGATGAAAACGGCAATGTCCAGACATTCATCAGCGGAAATGAAGTCGGCACGAGCTTCTCATATGATGAGCGGAATCTTGTCAGCTCTCTTCATATCGGAGCGAAAAACGGCGGCAGCATCTTCCGGGAAAGCTATGAATACGACGCCAACGGCAACCGCACGGTCATCGACAGCTCAGCGGGCGGAAAGGTGCAGTACGAATACGGCAAGCTCAACCAGCTCGTCAAAGAAACTCATGAAGACGGCACCGTCATTCAATATACGTACGACGGCTTCGGCAACCGGACAAATGTTACTACCACAAAGGACGGCGCAAGCAAATCAGTCAACGCATCCTTCAACATCATGAATCAGCTGACGAAGGTGAATGACGAAGACCTGTCCTATGATAAAAACGGCAACCGCACATCCGACGGCAAATTCACATATACGTGGGACGCGGAAGACAACCTGACAGCCGTAACGAAAAAAGGCGAAGACAAGCCGTTCGCAACATACAAATATGATGAAAAAGGAAACAGAATCCAAAAAACCGTCAACGGAAACGTCACAAACTACTTCTACGACGGAGACAGCTTGAATGTCCTGTATGAAACAGACGCAGACAACAACGTCACAAAATCATACACGTACGGTGACAGCGGCCAGCTGTTATCCTATACAAAGAACGGCAAGAAATATTTCTATCACTACAACGCACACGGCGACGTCATCGCCATCACAGACAGCACCGGAAAAACCGTTGCCAAATATCAATACGATGCATGGGGAAATCCGACAAAAACCGAAGCGAGCGACGAAGTAAAAGACAACCGCTACCGCTACGCAGGCTACCAATACGACGAAGAAACCGGCCTGTACTATCTCATGGCCCGCTACTACGAGCCAAGAAACGGCGTATTCTTATCACTAGACCCAGACCCGGGCAGTGACGGCGATTCTTTAGATCAGAATGGATATGCATACGGAAACAACAACCCGGTGATGAACGTCGATCCTGACGGGCATTGGGTGTGGCTAGCCATTAACGCCGGCTTTGCGGCTTATGATGGATATAAAGCATATAAATCAGGTAAAGGATGGAGAGGTGCAGCCTGGGCTGCGGCTTCGAACTTTGGTCCTGGGAAGTTATTTAAGGGTGCTAAAAGGGTTTACAGGTTTGCAAAATCTGGTAAAAACTTCAATTGGAAACATATCAAAAAAGATCATGGACCTAAGTCAAAAGCCCGAATGCCAAATGGCCAACCGAAAAGCAAGTTTAGAAGTGCTAAAACTCTTAGAAGAACAACAAAGGCAACAGCTAGAACTAAACCTGCATACACTCAGAAAGATGGTAGGACAGTACATTATAAAAAGTTTAAAAAGCCTATAGGAAGAAAAACGAATGGTCGGCATACTTATACTGTAAAGGTTGTTAAGTCCGGAAGGTATGTTGTAACAAGCTATCCTTATTGAAATTTATAAAAGGAGAGACAGATTCTATCTGTCTTCCTTTTCAGATACAGGAGAGGATGTCATCCATGGATGAATTAAAATTTAGAGATTTGAATGTAAAAGTAAATGAGGAAGACTCAGTTCTGCTAACGTTGACTGAATCAGAAATAATTGTCCTAACAAAAAAAGAAATTGATTATGGCAACAAATATATTAATCAAATTGATCTGTATTGTAATACGAATGGACAATTCCTGAATAGCTTTAGCATACAAACAAATGAACAAGTTATAAACGTGCAAAAAGTTAGCGATACTTTTTTACTTTTAATAGATAAAGAGTACGAGGACGGAGTTCGAAATGTTGATCCCAACATATATTTGTGGAGTCCACTTAAAGGTTTCTACCAATCTTTTTATGCTGGAAGATACGTTAATTCAATGATAATAGATCAAAATAAGAATCTATGGGTCGGATATGATGAAGCGGGCATATTTTCTTGCGTTGATTCCGAATTAAGCACGAAAGGAATTAATAAATTCGTTTTTAAAAATGGACTATATGAATTATGTGCTCGTGACGTTAATCCATATATTGTTGACCAGTACTATTCTACATTTGTAGATAAAGATGCAATCTATTTGTATTACAGATCAATGAGTGAAAATTACTTGCAAAAATTAAACTTTCTTGGAGAAACATTGGAACGAATTGAGATTGAAATAGAGTGTGCTTCATGCGTAATATCCGAAACATCTAGTTATTTTTTCATTCGTGATGAGGATTCTTATAATATTGAGATAGCTCTGAAGACAAATAATATGCAAAGCTATACAAAACAAATAATAATGGATGAGAATACTGCAGAAAGTATCAGTTTTACACATGTAGCATCATATAAAGATAAATGTGCAGGGATTGATATTAACAACAACCTTTTTCTGTTAAGTAGTTTCTGATACCTTCCATGGGATTCTTCGAGAACTGGTAAGCTAAAGGAATACTATTAAAAATTTAAATACTACTAATATATCTAATAAAGTCCGAGGATATATAATCTTAAGAAGCGGTATAAAAGAAAGAAGGCCGTTCTATTGGGATATTGGGAAGAAGAATATAAAAACAAGAAAGTTTTACTTAGTGATGAAGGCTTAGATATATGTTTTGATGCTGTAGAAAAATTTTGTGAACGATATAAGAGAGAGATGGGCAGAGAACCGATATTAGAAGAATTCTTAGCAACTTTAGTTACCGTAATGAATACAAATGGAGATTCTTCTTTCACAGAGTTAGTTGATAAGCGAATAGTAGAAATAAAGCCAACGACCAGGAAAGTGAAACCAATAGCTAAAGTAACACCGGGAGCTGTTATTCAAATACCTTTGGATAAGATCGGGAAGTATACTTATGCTTGGGTCATTGAAGGTGATCTATCAAAAAATAAAGACGATGACATTCTTATTCAGTATTATAATATTTTCACTGAAAATACACTTAGCAGAGAAGAAACCGTTCGTCTAATGAAAGAAGAAAATAAGAAAATATTTGCGGCTAATACCGGGCACACAGGTTTTCTGCAAGGAGATTGGAAAGTAATATCCAAGATGCCTCAAGAGATAATAGAGAAAAACAGTCATTCTCAATTAAAATTTGTTTTATATGAAGACGGTAAATATCTCATAAGTGAAGGCGATTCATTTGCATCAGAAGATGAATTAGCAGAGGCAGATGAGAAAACAGGCAAGGACATCCCTAACCCATTAGGTATATTTGGACATTCATCTGTAGAATCTATTCTCTATAAATATTTTGCAGGAATGTCAATGGAAGAAATCATAAAGAATGAATTGTAAAAGACTGATTCCTTACATTCTTGCAATTAATGTTAAAGGATACTTACTGTACAGATACTGACAGTAGTAAATGTTTTGAATGCTGAACGAGACATAATATGAAAAAAATCAACCTGAATTCTATTGCACAGAAAGAGATCTTACAAATAGAAAAACAATTTGAACGAATCACATTAAACAAAAATAGAAAACAATCAAGAAAAGTTTAGAAAAATGGGATTGAAAATTGAAGCTGCTTTTGGAAGAGTCGGAGATGAAAAAGAATTAGGAAACGAAGTACAGCCCTCAGATTGTTTTGAGAATAGTTATAACTCATTAATATTTTTTTCTATAGCTTATTTGGATGGTAATGACTTTCATGATAATGAAGACGGCTATTGTATAGACCATTTAGACATATGGATTTGTGAAAGAAGGTTGTTTTCGGGGAAAGTGGGATATTTAACAGATTTAGAAAGTGAAGAGGAAATAGCAAAAGAAATCCAAGATAAGATAAATCAATTGTTTTTAGAAGCTACAGATATAATAAAAATATTAAAAGAGTAATTTATGGCTTCTTTTAGTTATTTTTAGAGAAGAGATTTAGAGAGGTTACCAACCTCTCTTATCTTATATGATAAAAACCAAACTACACACGGAACACGTGGGAATAACATATCGCTGAGACGAAGTAAAAGACAAGCGCTACCGCTAACAGGCTACCAATACGACGAAGGAACTTATTCTATCTCATACGGTTTACAGTGTATAAAAGATAGAAGGAGAGAATTAAATGTACTATTTTTATGAAATATCAACTCTCAATGACTATGATTCGGTTGAAAAAGAGTATAAAACAATAGAGGATTTAATATTTGTTATATTAAAAAATATGGAAAATAAACAATACGCAATGTATTCTTACTCTGTTTCAAATAAAGATAGTGATACTTGTATATTCTCAGCGAGCTTAAAAACAAATACTTTGTTTAATAAAAAAATCTCTTTTATGAAAACCTCAGCAGAAGAGTACAAAAATACAATAGTTGCGCATGAAAATATAATCTTATTGGAAAAAGATGTTGAGTTAAAAGATATATTAAATGGAGCCCCTTTAGCAGAGAAAACAATTATTAAAGATTTACTGCATTATGTTCTTTATCATATAGAAATAACAGATTCCGAGACAATCAGAATAGGATCTAGACATAAGGAAAATATTATAAACATTATCAAATGATGGCATTAAATAAAAAAAGATGAGCCTGTTGATCATCTTTTGGTTAACAGGCTTTTTAAAAAAAATTATAGATAATAAGTGGGTAGGTGATTAGAACTGAGAAAGTAAAAGGTGACAATCGATTTAAACTTAGCTTGAATTCCAGAGCGTCATTCAAATCATTTACTACTAAATTAAAGCTATTAAGTAGAGAACGAGGAGACAGCATGGCCAAAATCGGAGACGGTTGTCTGGAACTTGAAATAACACCGAGAAGGTATCATGAGGCGAAGGATGATCCATTTATCTCAACAACGTTTGAACTGTTGGAACATAATAAAGCAATCGCCCGCGATTACTCTGCCGTTTTATTAGAAAGTGAATATAAAATGCTGATATCAGATATTGAAGCATTATCAGCAGGCAATCAAGACAGGATACGTTTAGAAACAATTGAACCATTTTTTATACTAAGTATTGATAAAGAAAACGAACATTACAGATTTATCATTAGATTTATGGAAAATCATTCAAATATAACCTTCTATAAATTGAACTGTAATGAAGAAAAGCTAGAAATTTTCGTGAAGACTTTAAAATCAGATCTCAAAGACTCCAAAACTTTATTAGGGAGATAAACGATGTACAAGACAATTAATGAATGGGTAGATTATATAGACGGAGGGTGCGCTGTCCTTCATTTTGACTTTCATGTGTTTAAAAAAGAGCTTTCACTTAAGATTCAGGTCGTTGAAAATAAAGCCGAATGTACGCATAACATTCTTTTTCAAAATGCAGCATCTGTTTATTTTAGTGCAGATATTGGTGATATGAGATTAGAAAAAATAGATCCGGAAGAATACAATTGGAAAGTATTTGAGATGAGTTACCACCCGGAAGGAATCGGTAATCTATCAAATGCTGTAATTCCGGAGTATCAATCAAATGCTAATTTTCTCATTGACATGAACAGAATGCTGATTGCTATAGAAGCTGAAACAGTTCGCTTTGATGATCAATCATTTTATGCGTATCATTCGAAATCATAAATAAACAAATAAGAGAGGTCCCCAGCCTCTCTTTTCTTACATAACGAAACCGTTTACGGAGGTAAACATGAACACTCCTTTAAATATACAAAAAGAATCATTGAGGGCTATAGGGAATCTGGGTGTGATTAATCCGCTTAAATACAATTCGATTTATTCATGTGATCTAGTGAGTAAAGATACTTTTTCTCAATTAATGAATGACTTAGAGTTCGAAACAGCTCTAATAGAAGTAATGGCATTTCCTTCTTTTATTGAAGAGTGGAAGAAGAAGGTTGAAAAGAAAATGATAAATATGAATACTGTATCGAAAAAGTTCATTCATATTGAATGTGCCCTAACCAAAGAACAATTGATGGCAGATCACTTATTAGATGAATTATATTTTTTATCATCGATCAATGATTTTGTTGTTATAATAGCAAACCCTGCCAAAAATAAGTCCTACATGAACCTGAACACTCAAAAGGTTGATGTAACTACTGAAAATAATGAAAAAATCATTTGGTTTGAATACGATGCAGCAAATTTATATATCATTGATTAATTTAATATAAATTCCTGATTCTTAATCTATGGAGTGTTGCTGATGTTAGAACTTATCGCGGAGCGGGTTGGGTCATATAAAAGAGAGCACATCATTTATTTCAATGCGGGCCGGGATGATCAAGTATTTATTGTGTCGGTGCACGATCACAAAGTAATATTGGAGGTTATGAAAGACAGCTCTCTTTTAATCAAAAAAGAGTTACACGGATTTTCTGAAGATGCCCATTTCTATCTGGTTGATTCGTATGATAACACAATCGTGATCGTTTACCTGGAAAATCATACGTGTCAATTGGCTGCATACTGCGTAAACAGTAATAAAATCAATCCTATTTGTTCTTTTCTATTAAGCGCTAATGTATTTCTTCTGGGTGAGGATGGATTACTATGGATCGGATTAACGGACGAGGGTATGTATGATGAGAGAAATCCTCAAGGAAAAGCGATATTTGCTTTTCATGCAGAAGACAGAACGTTTTATTTTGAAGACGATTTTAAAGAAATGATGCATGAATGCTATGCCGTACAATCGATCAAATCTGATTTGTATGTATGTTTCGAGGGAGAGGATTGCTGTATCATCGGGCATTATCAGATTGGACGGGACAGAATTCGTACTGTTGCAGAATATGTGCTGGACGGCGATCAATACTCCTATTGTGACCAGATGTCCGTTTCGAAAAATAGGGTGCTGCTGATACAGAATCACGAGGATAACCTATTTGCATTTCATGAAGAGAGCAAAGGGTTATCAGAGGCTGACGTCATGATACACGGTATTGATAGAAAAGGAAAAACAACGTACAGAGCCGTACAGGACCGCATGTTTATCTTTCATGATAACGATTTATATCTGGTAAAGTTTTGATCAATCCTATACAGATGGCTTTTTACAGCCATCTGTATATCAATTTACAGAGTGCGATCGATAAAAATATCACCCAAGACTCAAGGGGCAATGACATGAAAATAAAAATGAATAAGATAGTCGAAGAATCAGTAAAAGGATGTTTTTGTCATTTTGATAACTGCGGGCATCTGTATCTCGGACGGCATCAGAATGACGGGCTTTCGTTTACGATCATCGATGAATCAGGTGATATTCGAGTGATTCTGAGATGTTAAGATCCAACAGATATTCTTTAAATGCTGACGTCATCCGAAACCTGAAATTATACAAAAAAGAATTAGAGGGTCCGCTGCCTTCAGATACAGGGAGATTCGAAGAAGACTTTGAGGGGGTTGCCTGCGCGGGGGATTTTTATGAGTATTTCGCGCTTGTCTGCGGCAGCTTAGATTTTGTTTTGGCGAATAAACAAATGCCTAAGCGCCAGCGTAAAGCCTTATATAAATCCTTTTTTGAGCTGTATCCTCAATATGCGCATCTGGAAAATGCTTTAACGGATTATCCGGAGCTCAGCCGGGAAATCGGGCGGCATGAACGGGTGAGAGGGCTGTTGGTCAGCATTTTAAACAAGAAAGGCAGGCTTCTGACGTGAAAGAACCAACAATAGCAGAATGTCTGAAGAAGGCTGATCTGATCCTGAACGGTCAATCGACGAGGGGAGAAGTGTCGGATTGGGCGTCTGAGTATGTGAGTGCAGATGATCCGGCGGTTGAGGATGAAAACGTTTGGGAGATGCTCGTGTATTTGAGCGGGTTTGATCTGAAAGATTCGCCTGATTCGTATCTGCATACGATTGAAGAATTAAAAGATTTGATGCAGACATATAAAGAAATTCATGGGGGCTTGTAAAGAAAATTCATTTGAGTCAGACATGCCAATTCAGCTGAAAAAAAGGAGGCACAAAATGGAGTGGCACAAACATGAGAAAGCAGTTATGCTTCGGCCGGATTCGCCGGGTTGTTTTGAATTGACGGAGTTTACGTTCTCTACCGGGTATAACGAGTATTATGATAAAATCCCGGTGTTTGAGCTGAAGCTGACTGATGGGCAGTATGATGCCGTGCTGCGTTTTGAGGGTGTGAGGGCTGCCCGGCTGGATGATCTTGAAAGCATCACCGACATCCATCTGGATATCAGCCCGGTCGACGGCGGCTGGGAATCGATCCGCTACTATGTCGATGACGGGGAAGGAAGCATGAGCTTTTATTGCGCCAAATGGGTCGTGCTTGACATGAAGAAAAAGCAGTCCCCGAATGTTCCGGCAAAACGTCAGGGTAAAGCAGCGGCGTTTCGCGTATAATGAGGGGAGCCGGACAGAGAAGGAGTTTAGTCATGAATGAGTTTAATGAATACGCGATCAGCCCCGATATCCAACGGGCGCTGAAAGGATTGCAATACACCGAGCCGACTGAAGTGCAGCGGCGCGTCATCCCCGCCGCGCTGCAAAAAAAAGACCTCGTCGTCAAATCGCAGACGGGCAGCGGCAAAACCGCGGCTTTCGGCATTCCGATCTGTGAGCTTGCGGAATGGGAGGAAAACAAACCGCAGGCGCTGATTTTAACGCCGACCCGCGAGCTTGCGGCGCAGATTAAAGAAGATATCACGAATATCGGCCGTTTCAAACGGATAAAAGCCACGGCGGTTTTCGGAAAAGCTTCTTTTGACAAACAGAAAACCGAACTGAAGCAAAAAAGCCACGTCGTTGCCGGAACGCCGGGGCGTGTGCTTGATCATATAGAGAAAGGGACGCTGCCGCTTGAACGGCTGGCGTATGTGGTGATTGACGAAGCGGATGAAATGCTGAATATGGGATTTATTGAACAGGTGGAAGCCATCATTCAGCATCTGCCGAAAAACAGAGTCACCATGCTGTTTTCAGCGACGCTGCCGGATGACGTCGAGAAGCTGAGCCGCACATATATGAAAGACCCTGAATTGATTGAAGTAAAAGCGGAAGGCCTGACGACAAAAGACATTGAGCATTTTGTCACCAGAACAGAAGAAGAGGACAAAACATCTTTGCTGCGTGATGTCCTGATCACCGAAAACCCGGACAGCTGCATCATATTCTGCCGGACAAAAGAAAGAGTCATCCAGTTAACCGATGAACTGGACAGGCTGGGCTACCCTTGCGATAAAATTCACGGCGGCATGGTGCAGGAAGACCGCTTTGACGTCATGAATGAATTCAAGCGCGGCGAGTTCCGCTATCTCATTGCGACCGATGTTGCCGCCAGAGGAATTGATATTGAAAACATCAGCCTCGTCATCAATTATGATATTCCGCTTGAAAAAGAAAGCTATGTGCACCGCACCGGCAGAACGGGGCGCGCCGGACACCGCGGACGGGCCGTCACGTTTGTGACACCGTCTGAATCGCGGTTTCTGAATGACATTGAGACATATATCGGTTTCCGCATCCAGAAGCGGGAGGCGCCGTCTGAGAAAGAAACAGCGGAACGGAAAGCGGCTTTTGCGGAAAAATTGAACGCCCGCCCCGATGTCAAAACAGACAAAAGCGAACAGTTAAACAAAGACATCATGAAGCTGTACTTTAACGGCGGGAAAAAGAAAAAACTCAGAGCGGTCGATTTTGTCGGAACAATTGCGAAAATCGACGGCGTTTCAGCTGATGATATCGGGATTATCACGATTCTGGACAACGCATCGTACGTCGAAATTCTGAACGGCAAAGGCCCGCACGTTCTTGACATCATGAAAAATACGACGGTCAAAGGCAAAAAACTGAAAGTCCATAAAGCCAAGAAATAAAAAAGAAAGCCTGCCGCGTGCAGGCTTTTTTTACGTCGTCTCCTCGGGGACGAACGCAAGGATGCCAATCCCGATTACAAACAAAATGATCAGGCTGAACACGGCGGCTGACGAATTTCCGGTCAGCTGGGCGGTGACGGCAATCAAAAGCGGGCCGATAATCGAAGCGAACTTGCCGAAAATATTATAAAAGCCGAAAAACTCATTGGCGTTCTGTTTGGGGAGAAGCTTGGCAAAGTAAGAGCGGCTCAGCGCCTGAATACCTCCTTGGGAAGTGGCGACAAGCATAGCCAAAACCCAGAAATCAAAAGCGGAATCCATAAAATAAGCATACGTGCAGACAATTATATACACGCCGATTCCGGCATAAAGCATCGTTTTTCCTTTAAACCGTTCGGCCAGCCGTCCGTACAAAATCGAAAAAGGCGCGGCGACGACCTGTGTGACAAATAAAACAATCAGCAGATTTGCCGCGCTGATGCCGAGGTCAGCCCCGTATGACGTGGACATCGTAATGATGGTGCCGACCCCGTCGATGTAGAAGAAATAGGCGAGCAGAAACAAAAACAGCGCCCGGTGCTTCCTGATCTGCTTCAGCGTGCCGGCCAGCCGTATAAAACTGCTGAGTACAAGCCGCGGCTCCCTCTCGATATAATAGCGCTGGCGGACGCGGAAAAGGAGCGGGATCGAAAACAACCCCCACCATGCCGCCGTAATCAAAAAGGCAATGCGGCCGGCAGCCTGGGCGGACAGCGGAATCACCTCCGCTTGTGCTGAAAGAATGACGGCAATGCTGAGGAGAAAAGGTATCGTGCTGCCAATATAGCCCAGTCCAAATCCCCTGGCGGACACCATATTCATCCGCTCCTTTGCGGCCACATCAACGAGAAACGCATCATAAAACACATTAGACCCGGCAAAGCCGATCGTGGAAATCGTATAACAAATTAATAACAGCATCCAAGATTCGCCGGGAATCAAAGCCAGCGCGGCTGTGCCCGCCACACCGATCAGAAGAAAGAAGGCAAAAAACCGTTTCTTGCATCCTTTGTAGTCGGCAATCGTACCTAAGACGGGGCCGAGCATCGCCAAAATAAAAGTCGCGGTTGCAATCGTATAGCCCAAATAAGCGGTAGAATCAGCCGCGCTGACACCGTTTTCCGCTGCCGCGGCTTTAAAAAACAAGGGGAACACCGCCGTCATAATAATGACCGAATAAGCTGAATTGGCCCAATCATACAGCATCCAGCTGCTTTCTTCTTTCGAAAACCGTTTCATCACACACGCTCCTTCCCAAAAACCGGTTCTCTGCATTATATGCGCCGCTGCCTCATCGTTGGACAAAGATTTCTGAACGGCGTTTTCTGATTGACATGGAGATATTGACCTAGTTCAAAAAGAATGTACAATCAAGGTGCAGCAGGTAAATGGTCAGGCGGGAGGGAGACAGAATTGAAGATTGCGAAAGTCATTAATAATAATGTCGTCAGTGTGCTCAAAGAAGGCAATCAGGAATTGGTCATCATGGGCCGGGGCATTGCTTTTCAAAAGAAAACGGGAGACCCGGTAGATGAAGCCCGCATTGAGAAAGTGTTCACGCTCGATAACAAAGATGTATCCGAAAAGTTCAAAACCCTTTTGTATGATATCCCGATCGAATGTATGGAAGTATCCGAAGAGATTATCAGCTATGCGAAATTACAGCTCGGCAAAAAGCTCAATGACAGCATCTATGTGTCGCTGACCGACCATATTAACTTTGCCATCCAGCGCAACCGAAAAGGGCTGGATATCAAAAATGCCTTACTGTGGGAAACGAAACGGCTGTACAAAGACGAATTTGCAATCGGCAAACAAGCGTTGGCCATGGTAAAAAACAAGACTGGCGTGTCTCTGCCGGAGGATGAAGCAGGCTTTATTGCGCTGCATATTGTCAATGCCGAGCTGAATGAAGAGATGCCCAATATCATCAACATTACAAAAGTCATGCAAGAGATTTTGAGAATCGTAAAATACCATTTTAAGATTGACTTCAACGAGGAATCACTTCACTATTATCGGTTTGTCACCCACTTAAAGTTTTTCGCGCAGCGTCTTTTTAACGGCACACATATGGAAAGCCAGGACGACTTTTTGCTGGAGACAGTGAAAGAAAAGTACCATCGGGCGTATGAATGCACGAAGAAAATCCAAACATGCATTGAGAGGACGTATGAACACAAGCTCACCAGTGACGAGCTGCTGTATTTAACGATTCACATAGAAAGGGTAGTCAAATAAGCATAATGAAAGCGTTGGCATTTTTTTCTTCATTCACATATGATCTTGCTAGGATTGATACTGATAAGCAGGCAAAACCTAAATTACAATGAGCGCTGATCATTTCTGTTTGTGCTGATGGTAATTTAGGTTTTTTTAAGATTCATTATTATCATTATTCTGACCGATGTCCCCTTTTAACAGAATCATGTATGATCAATAAAGAAATCGCTTTCAAAGAAAGGGGAATGCCGACATGTTTTATCGTATGAAACGAGTGCTGCTGCTTCTTGTCACTGGATTGTTTTTGAGTTTGTGTGCCATCACTTCTACTGCATCAGCTCAAACAGGCGGATCGTTTTTTGAACCTTTTAACAGCTATAACTCCGGATTATGGCAAAAAGCAAATGGTTACTCCAATGGAGATATGTTCAACTGCACGTGGCGTGCAAATAATGTATCCATGACGTCATCAGGTGAAATGCGTTTGGCGCTGACAAGCCCGTCTTATAACAAGTTTGACTGCGGGGAGAACCGCTCCGTTCAAACCTATGGCTATGGACTTTATGAAGTCAGAATGAAACCGGCTAAAAACACAGGGATCGTTTCATCGTTCTTCACTTATACAGGTCCAACGGATGGCACTCCTTGGGATGAGATTGATATCGAATTTTTAGGAAAAGACACGACAAAGGTTCAATTTAATTATTATACAAATGGCGCGGGAAACCATGAGAAGGTTGCGGATCTCGGATTTGACGCGGCCAATGCCTATCATACGTATGCGTTCGATTGGCAGCCAAACTCTATTAAATGGTATGTCGATGGGCAATTAAAACATACTGCGACAAGCCAAATCCCGACAACACCGGGAAAGATCATGATGAACTTGTGGAATGGGATAGGTGTCGATGACTGGCTCGGTTCCTACAATGGTGTAAATCCGCTATACGCTCATTATGACTGGGTGCGCTATACAAAAAAATAATGTGCAGAAAAGGATTTCCGCCAACGGAAATCCTTTTTTAATTAAAACGAAATAATCCCAATCAAAAGCGCCGCAATCGTCATCACAATCGTTGTTCCCACGGCCCATTTAATAGTGAATTTTTGATGATCGCCAAAGCTGACACCCGCCATTCCGACCAATAGATAGGTGGATGGCACAAGCGGGCTGAGCAGATGCACCGGCTGGCCCAGCAAGGAGGCTCTTCCGATTTCAGCGGCGTCTATTCCGTAAGCGGAAGCGGCTTCGGCGATGATGGGAAGGACACCGAAGTAAAAGGCGTCATTCGACATGAAAAAGGTGAAAGGCATGCTGGCAATCGCAGTGATCAACGGCAGATGCGGGCCCATGGCATCAGGGATGAGGGAAACGAGAGAATGCGCCATCGCATCGACCATTTTTGTGCCGGAGAGAATGCCTGTGAATATGCCTGCCGCAAACACCATTGAGACAACGTTTAACGCATTACCCGCATGCGCTGAGATCCGTTTCTGCTGCTCTTTGACATTTGGATAGTTGACCATCAAGGCGATGGCGAACGCGATCATAAAAAGAACAGGGATGGGAAGCAGGCTGGTGATCAGCGCGGCCATCAGAGCGACAGTCAGCAGCAGGTTGAACCATTGGAGAGCGGGACGCTTCAGCGGTGTCGCCTCCGGATCAGAAGACGGCGCGTGTTCAATCGAAATGATGCCGAGCCGCTTCCGTTCTTTTTTTCCGAGGAGATAAGCAACGGCGATCACCCAGAGAACGCCGGCGATCATAGCGGGAATCAGCGGCGTAAAGACTTCCGACGTGTCCAATTTCAAGGAAGCCAAAACCCTCGCCGTCGGCCCGCCCCACGGAATAATATTCATGACCCCCGAACCGAGCATCGCAATTCCCGCCAGCACCAAACGGTTCATGCCGAGCCGTTTGTAAAGGGGCAGCATTGCCGCAATCGTAATCATATACGTTGTTGTCCCATCTCCGTCCAGCGAAATGGTCATCGTCAGAACCGCTGTGCCGATGGCGATTTTTAACGGGTCCCCTTTGACAAGCGATAGGATTTTGGCAATGAGGGGATCAAACAGACCTGAGTCAATCATAATGCCGAAATACAGGATGGCGAATAACAGCATGATCCCGGTAGGAGCGAGGTCTGTAACGCCTTGAATCATCATCTCGCCGAGATCTTTGCCAAATCCGCTGATCAGGGCAAACACAACAGGAACGACAATCAAAGCAATAAGAGCGGAAAGCCGGTTAGACATAATAAGATACATAAAGACAATCATCATCACAAAACCGAGTATGGCAAGCACGATATGACCTCCCCTGTTCAACAGCTGTATTAGTAAGCGCTTTCACGATTTATTTCTGTGAAAATGGCTTATTTCAAAATGTGTATGACCGCATATGTAAATACAGACCTAAAATCCTAATGAGCGGATCAGCAGTTTATATGAAGAACGCCGCGGGTAAATGTGCTGTAGAATGTTTCGTTTTAAAAGGGGGAACTGACATGAGTGATGATCAAAACAAACGAGTAAATGAACACTCAAAGGACGAACAGCTGGAGCAGTACCGGTCTGATAACAGCGGCAAAAAAATGACGACCAATCAGGGGCTTCGCGTGTCTGAGGATGAGCATTCTTTAAAAGCGGGCGTCCGCGGCCCCACGCTGATGGAGGATTTTCATTTTCGTGAAAAAATGACGCACTTTGACCACGAGCGGATTCCGGAACGGGTCGTTCATGCGCGCGGGTACGGCGTTCATGGGCATTTTCAGGTGTACGAACCGATGACGGAATATACACGGGCGAAATTTTTGCAGGACCCGTCCGTCAAAACGCCTGTTTTCGTCCGTTTCTCAACAGTGGCGGGCTCCAAGGGGTCAGCCGACACCGTCCGTGACGCCAGGGGATTTGCGACGAAGTTTTATACTGAAGAAGGGAACTATGACCTCGTCGGAAACAATATTCCGGTGTTCTTCATTCAGGACGCAATCAAATTCCCGGATCTCGTTCACGCCATAAAACCGGAACCGCACAATGAAATGCCGCAGGCCGCGACGGCTCATGATACGTTCTGGGATTTTGTCGCAAACAATCCTGAATCCGCGCACATGGTCATGTGGACGATGTCTGACCGCGGCATCCCGCGAAGCTATCGGATGATGGAGGGCTTCGGCGTGCATACGTTCCGTTTCGTCAACGAGAAAGGAAAAGCGCGCTTTGTCAAATTCCACTGGAAACCCGTGCTCGGCGTTCATTCCCTCGTATGGGATGAAGCGCAGAAAATTGCCGGGAAAGATCCCGATTTCAACCGCCGTGACCTGTGGGAAACGATTGAAAACGGCGGCAAAGTCGAGTATGAGCTCGGTGTTCAGATGATTGACGAAGAAGATGAATTTAAGTTTGATTTCGATATCCTTGATCCGACGAAGCTGTGGCCGGAGGAGTTGGTTCCCGTCAAGCTGATCGGAAAAATGACCCTTGACCGCAATCAGGACAATGTCTTTGCGGAAACGGAACAGGTCGCCTTTCACCCGGGAAATGTCGTGCCGGGCATTGATTTCACCAATGATCCGCTTCTTCAAGGCCGGCTTTTCTCTTATACAGATACACAGCTCATCCGTCTTGGCGGGCCGAATTTTCACGAGATTCCGATCAACCGGCCGGTCTGCCCGTTCCATAACAACCAATACGACGGCTACCACCGGATGACGATTAATAAGGGCCCTGTCGCCTATCATAAAAATTCCCTGCAGAACAATGATCCGTCGCCGGCCTCAGAAGAAGAAGGCGGATACGTTCATTACCAGGAAAAAGTAGAAGGCAGAAAAATCCGCCAGCGCAGTGAGAGCTTCAATGATTATTTTTCTCAGGCCAAGATGTTCTGGAACAGCATGTCTACCGCCGAGAAAGAACATATCATCTCCGCGTTCTGTTTTGAAGTCGGAAAAGTGAACAGCAAGGGTGTGCAGCAGCAGGTGGTTGATGTCTTCAGTCACGTCGACGCCGGGCTAGCCGAGCGTGTTGCGAAAGGAATCGGCGTGAACCCGCCGCCGAAGGATCGTGAATCTGATGAAACGTTCACTTCCCCGGCCTTAAGCCAGGAAAACACGGTGAAGACGGCAGCGACAAGGCAGGTTGCGGTTTTAACCGACCACGGGTTTTCTGATGAGAAAGTCAAACAAGTGCTTGATGCATGCAAACAGGCGGGAGTCAGAGCCGATATCATCAGCCCCGCGCTTGGGACCGTGAAGGGAGAAAACGGCACGGAGCTCGAAGCGTCAGCCACTTTCCTGACAGCGGATTCCGTCCTGTACGACGCTGTTTTCATTCCGGGCGGAAAACAAAGCACAGACAGCCTCAAAGCCCAAAAATCGGCCAGAGACTTCGTTAACGAAGCCTTCAGCCATTACAAAGCGATCGGCGCCTCCGGTGAAGGAAAAGAACTTCTCGCCCTCGCCGCCGGAACCGAAAACGGCCCCGGCCTTGTTCCGGACGGAAACTGCGAACAATTTCTGAAAGCCGTGGCTGAGCATCGGCATTGGGACAGAAACATATAAGAATAGTCAAAAGTACCCTGTTAAGGGTGCTTTTTTTTTAGTTTATCAGAAATGAGAAAATTAAGATCACTCCGCCTAGTAATAACTCATTAGTTGAGTCTATTATGGGGTACTTCGGCATATCCAACCCCTTAAAAACTAAAAAGAATGAAGTCTTAATATAAATATGATAAAGTAATAAAAAAAGATAATAGCGGAGCTAAACATATGAATCAAAAACAACTCGAAGAATATTACCGGCGTGACGAAAACATGATGATTTTGGTGTTTGCCCAATGGTGCGTCAATCATGACCTTGATCCGATGGCCATTTACAGCAAGGCTTACCCCGGACAGCCTTTAAACGAAGAGCTGCGAAAAACGGCTGAAGAACTTGTCGTGCCGAAGGAGGAATCAGAACGGATTCCTGATCAAACCGTTATCGGCGTTTTGGAGATGTTCGGCAACTCCGATTTGGCGGAAGCCGTTTATGAAGCCATTGCGCAAAGACCTTCACGGTAAAAGAGGCGTGGATTTTCCATGTCTCTTTTTTTATGGAGAAAATGTGAAAGAAGGCCCAGAAACAATTTGCTGATCTGCGCTGTCTATAGAGTGTAATCCGTTTTCAAAAAGGGAACGGTAATGAAAAGGAGGAGTTGTGATGAAAAAGGCATTCAAAATGATGGCGGCTGTGCTCTTAACCGTGCTGACAGCCGCGCCGTTCGGAGGTTTCGCGCCTTCAGCCGAAGCCGCGCAAACCGCAAAGCCCGTTGTCAAAAGCCATACGTATAAGCATGTAAAGCAGCTGACATACCCCGAGGTCACAAATACGGGAAACGCATCTTTTGAAAAGAAAATCAATCAGGACTTTAAACGTTATATTGAACAATCGTACAAAGAATATGTGAAAAACAAAAAAGACGGTGAGAAACAAGGCTACAAAGCGGAATACCAGGCAGATTTCAAGGTGAAGTATAATCAAGACGGCAAGCTCAGCATTCAGACGGAAGACTACAGTTACACAGGCGGCGCACACGGGCTGACATCCGTTCAGACCTTTAATTACGACTTGGCCGCAAAAAAACGGGTCACACTCGATAATGTGCTGAATACAAAAACGAAAGCTAACAAGACGAGAGACTATCTTTACGGTTACATCAAGAAACATGATGATCTGTTCGATCAGGACGTTAAAAAACAGGAGATCATCCTGAATAACGAAAGACCTTTCTTCTTTACGAAAAACGGCATTGCCGTTGTGTTCGGACAATATGATCTCGGACCGTACGCGGCAGGAATCCGGGACGTTTTCGTACCTGCATCCGTCTATCAATAAAAAAAAGCGATATCACTCCAAAACGGAGCGGTATCGCTTTTTTTCTATTACCAGACAAACAATCCGACAATCGCCGCGCTCAATAAGGAAACGGCAATTCCGCTGACAAGCAGCTTCCAGACGTTTTTTCCGATGATGGCTGATTTTTCACCATCAAGCAGAGATTGATAAGATCCGTAGATCATACCGATGGTGCTGAAGTTTGCGAATGATGTCAGGAATGTCGTAGCCACGGCAATCGTGTGCGGCGGAAGTGAATTCAGCTGCCCTTTCAGATCGGCCATTGCCACAAATTCATTCGTCGCGAGCTTGATGCCCATCAGCTGTGCGACATACATCGCGTCATGTCCGCCTAATCCGAGAAGGAAGGCAAACGGACTGAAGATGTATGAGAAAATCTTTTGAATGGTCAAACCGTGCATGAACAATCCGAGTACGCCGTTTAACGCGGCCGTTAACGCCACATATCCGATCACCATCGCTAAAATGACAATGACCATGTTCATGCCGACAAGCATACTGTTAGAGATTGTGGAGAAGAAGTCTTTTTTCTCCGCTTTTGAAGGAACGTAAATAATATCATCCTCTTTAGAAACGTCCACGGGATTCAGCATATTGGCGATTAAAAGGGCGTTTAAGCAATTCAGCGGGATGGCTGTAAACACATAAGTGGACGGAACCATCGTCAAGTACGATCCGATGATCGAGCCGCTGATGCTGCTCATGCTCATCAGCCCGAATGTCAGAAGCCGATTGTTGCTGACGGCGGCAAGCTGCTGGCGGATGACGGCTAAAGCTTCCGTATTTCCTAAAAACATCATCTGGATGGAGAAAAAGCTCTCCAGCTTCGGCAGACGGGATATTTTAGAAATCAGCCAGCCGATTTTATCAATGAGCCACGGCAGAATACCGAAATACGACAGCATATCAAAGAAGGTCACGACGAAGATAATCGGCAGCAATGCGCTGAAGAAAAAATCAACCGTCGGATTGGCCATAACAGACGGAAAAGCGAACGCAATCCCTTGACTGGCGCAGGAAATCAGCCATGTAAAGAACGCGCCGATCTTCCCGATGACAAAGCCGCCGACTTTTGTCCCTAACATAAACCAAGTAATCAGAAACTCAAAGACGAGGAGCATGACAATCGGACGCCATTTAATCTTCTTCTTGTTGGGAGAGCATAAGAAAACAACAGCCATGACAACAATGAGACCGACAATGTTCAATAAAAAGTACATGTGAGCAACTCCTATAAGGGTATTATGGAAATAAAAAAAGCTCTTATTCGTCACAAATTCCTGAAAGCCAGAAAGTGTGATAAATAAGAGCCAAAAGAAAAGAATAGACAGCGTCATATGCTTTTCACTCGTTCAAATTTATGCAAACTTTCTTGTAGTCTAGTCTTTTACGGCACTAGGTAGAAACAATCAGACCATATTACTGATCATATACAAGAATAACGATATTACATGAGATAGCAGTATTTTATCGTTTCAATTTTTGAAAATCAACCTTTTTAGATATTTTCAAAATAATAAATTTATATTATAAATAAAGAAAATAAAGGATGTTCATAAGTAATTGGATAATAAAGGTTTAAAATACCCCCAAAAACCGTTCCGGTTCATTGTAAAGACGGGATGCAGCTGATAAAATGGATCTGAGGGCACAGCCTTCAAAAGACGGCAGAAAAGGGGTCATTTTCGTGATCATTCAGTTCATTCGTTACAGATAATGAGAGGTATAGATAAATAGGTTAAACCTTCCAATTTGGCGAGGTTTATTTGTCTATGCCTTTTTCATTTCATCGGAATAACGAATGAATGAGGTGTTTTTTTTGACGTCTATAAAAAGAAAACGCGCGGAATTACTGCAATCATGCCAGTCCGTGTTCAGGTGTCCGCTATGCCGGTCGGCCATGGCGGTCTCACAATACAAAAGCTTGATTTGCGGACAGGGGCATACATTTGATATATCAAAACAAGGATATGTGAATTTCCTCAATAAATCGGTCAAAACCCGCTATGACAGGCAGCTGTTCGAAGCGAGACGCGAGCTTTTTGACAGCCGGGAATTTTTTGGGCCGGTTCAAAAGGAGATCGCCGCCGTCATCAGCCGTAAGCAATCTCCGCATAAACCGGCGGCGATATTGGATGCGGGGTGCGGAGAAGGCTCTCATTTAGCCGCCGTATGCAAATTGCTTCAGCCCGCTTTTTCCGTGACGGGAATCGGCATTGATCTCTCGAAAGAAGGTGTGCTGCACGCCGCAAAGGCCTTCGGGAATCATATGGTGTTTGCCGTCGCTGATGTGGCGGATGCGCCGTTTGCCGACAGCTGTTTTGATGTCGTAATGTCCGTTTTATCACCTTGGAATTACAAGGAATGCAGCAGGCTTTTAAAAAAGGGCGGCACAGTCATTAAAGCGGTGCCGCGGCGTGATTATTTGAAGGAAGTAAGGGAATTCTTCTTCGGAGACAGTCCTCGGCGGAATGACACCGCCGATTCTGCGGCCGGACGATTCCAAGCGGGCTTTCAAACCTTTGAGCGCAAACCGCTGTGTTACACGAAGACCTTATCGCAGCCTGACCTCGAGCGGCTTGTGAAAATGACGCCCTTAACATGGAAATGTAATGATGACAGCATCCGGCGGTTTATCAGCCGGAAAGAGGCTGCTGTCACGATAGATATCGATATTTTAATCGGAACCGGTCCGCTGTAAAACAGAAAAGACACGCTAAACGCGTGTCTTTTTTTATTTCCAGACTTCACCGGCAATGTTGACGACATGGCGCAGTTTCGCCCATTGCTGTTCTTCTGTGATCAGGTTTCCTTCCTCAGTGGAGGCGAATCCGCATTGCGGGCTGAGGCAAAGCTGATCCAGGCTGACATATTGTGAAGCTTCTTCAATCCGGCGTTTAATCGCGTCCTTGTCTTCAAGTTCGCCATGTTTCGACGTAATCAATCCAAGCACAAGCTGAAGATCAGAGCGTTTGACATAGCGGAGCGGTTCAAAGCCGCCGGAGCGGGAATCATCATATTCCAGGAACAATCCGTCAAGGTCAAGCCCGTCAAAAATCGTTTCAGCCGCTGCATCATAGCCGCCTTCAGCCGTCCATGTGGATTGGAAGTTGCCGCGGCAGATATGCATCGTAACCTTCAGATCGTCAGGGCGGTCCTTGATGGCGTCATTAATGGAAGCGGCAAACAGCTTGCGCAGCTCATCCGGCGTTGTGCCGAAAGCTTCAATCTGACGAAGCCCCGCTTCCGATAAGAAAACGGCCCATGCGGTGTCATCGAGCTGAAGGTAGCGGCACCCGGCGTCATAGAAAGCTTGAATCGCTTTTTTATACGCCTTTGACACATCGTGCTGAAATTGTTTGTAATCATTCTGGTAGGACGCTTTTTCCAATTTTCCGCGGAAAAACAGCATATTCGGACTTGGGATGGTCATTTTCGGAACAGCATCGCCGGCAATGCTGTGCAGGAATTTATAATCTTCGAGCATCGGATGCTGAGAAAAATCAATATCTCCCGTTACTTTAATGCCGCGCGCTTTCGTCTGTACGTTGTGAAACTGAATGCCGCTTTCAGGCGTAAATGCTTCGACGCCGTCTAAGTTTTCGAGAAAATCAAAATGCCACCAGGCACGGCGGAATTCGCCGTCAGTCACGACATTGAGGCCGGTTTCTTTCTGCTTTTCCACACTGCGGATGATTTCTCTGTTTTCGATTTCGCGCAGCTGTTCTGCCGAAATCTCACCCGCCGCTCTTTGCAGGCGGGCTTGCTTCACAGCCGCCGGCCGCAGCAGGCTTCCGACCTGATCCGCGCGAAACGGCGGGTTTTTTCTTAGAAGCGTATGCAATGGTTGTTCTGTGTTTTGCTGTGACATGAACGATTCCTTCTTTCCTGATGAAATATAAAAAGCTCTTCCCTCGGATAGGGAAGAGCTTGCGTCCGCAAATCTCAACCTTATCTTCAGGATTTAGCACCATTCTGCTGAACAGCGGTTGCCGGGTATCATAGGGCCAGTCCCTCCACCTCTCTTGATAAGGAAATATGCTATTTTTCAGAATAAACTGTAATACTCTTAATCTTAGTATATTATCTTATATTGTCAATATATTTCGATAAATATTTTTATTTGTCACCCTCAAATAGAATCATATCTATCACAATGGCGATCGCGAGACAAAGAACGATATCCTCTTCCTTTTCAATCTGCAAATGATAGGAATCGCCCCAGCTCATCCATGATTTGGTGACGGTCATCCGGTTTGATTTTCCGTCTGTCACTTGAAAATTCCGGCCCCACACATCGCCGGTAAGATCCCAGCCGAGTCCGGAAATTTCAAATTTCGGTTTGAATAACGTGACTTTCTTGATGACTTGGCAGACGGGTTTGCCGCTGACGGAAATCTCGTAACGGGGAACGAGCGACATCAGTTTCTGATTGACGCTGGCGAGCGTGCGGCCGTCCAAATCAGTCAGCTTCAGTTCATCACCGAATGAAAACAGCTTTCCTTCAACATTGTAGACTTCTTTCCCGCTTTCAAGAAACACTTGAAAACGATTCTTAAACGTAAACATCCGCTCTTTGATATAAAAATGGTACATAAAAAAACTCCTTTTTTATGTTGTACGAAAAAAGGAGGCGGATGGTTTCATATCGGCCGGGTGCATAAAAAAAAGGCTGCCGATTTTGCGGCAGCTGTCGTTTTTATGATAGCGGCATCCGGCGTTTTTGACGGATCGCATTTAAATCAATGATGTTATTCGTGTCGGCAGCTGTCACCAGCGGGCTTGTCTTTGGCGTTTTCCGGCGGTTGTCCTTACTGAAAGAGAAAACAAGATACCCTGTCAAAGCAGCAAAAATAAGTAGCATCATTTTACATACCTCCCAAAAAAAGTTTTGGTATTATTATTGTACGAAAAAACAAACGAAAAGTATTCAAATAATTGTCACTTTTTTAAAAAATAACGTCATTTTCCGTAAAAATGACTAGGGGTTGAAGAAAATTTGCTCTTGTTGTGGTTCTATAGATTGTATCGGCTGATGAATGATGATCGTTTATATAACTTTTTCACTATTTTTTGTAAGAGTCTAATTAACCACTTCGTTGTTTTCGTTTGCCTTGTGTTATTCAGTACCCTAAAAAACCTTATCATATGCAAAATAACTGCTTCTAACAGATGACTGCGGAATGACAGCGCTTTCTTTATTTTTTTAAAGAAAACGAGATGTTATCTTAAAAAAATCGTTTGAACATTTTCCGCAGCTTTTTAAAAGGGTTTGATTTCGTCTCCAGAACACGCGGGTCTTTTAAGGTTTTTTTCAATTCTTTCGCTACAGTCCCTCTTGCCATAGTCTTCACTCCTTCTTTCCATTTCATACCTTATATACGGAAAGAAAGAAGGAAAGGTTTCATGTGAAAGAAAAAAACCAAAGCAGGGGGCTTTGGTTTTAAGCGCGCTCTTCAAAGAGCCTGGCGATTTCAACAATGACGTTTACCGCCTTTTCCATATGATCGACGGAAATGTATTCATATTTTCCGTGGAAGTTTTGGCCGCCCGTAAAAATGTTCGGTGTCGGCAGCCCCATGTAAGAGAGCTGTGATCCGTCGGTTCCGCCCCGGATCGGTTCGATAATCGGTTCGATGTCGAGGTTTTTCATGGCTTGATAGGCGACATCGACTATCTCTTTGACCGGTTCGATTTTTTCTCTCATGTTGTAATATTGATCACGCAGTTCAAGCTTGATGCTTTCCTTGCCGTATTTGGCCGCCAGCGCATCGGCGGTTTTCTGCATATATTCTTTTCGTTCTGCAAAGCGGTCTCTGTCAAAGTCTCTGATGATGTACGACAGGGCGGCTTCAGAAACGTCTCCGTTCATGGAAAGTAAATGATAGAAGCCTTCATACCCTTCCGTATATTCCGGCGCTTCTTCTTTCGGCAGCGCGTGATGAAATTCCATCGCGATTTTTGAAGCGTTGACCATTTTGTTTTTCGCCGTTCCCGGGTGGACGCTTTTTCCGTAACAAGTCAGCTTTGCGGCGGCTGCGTTAAAGCTTTCATATTGCAGTTCGCCGAGGGGGCCTCCGTCTATCGTGTAGGCGAATGCGGCGTTGAAGCGGCCGACATCGAATTTGTGAGGGCCTCTGCCGATTTCTTCATCGGGCGTGAACGCAACCCGGATCGTTCCGTGTTTGATGTCCGGATGTTTGATCAAGTACGCCATTGCCGTCATGATTTCGGCAATGCCCGCTTTGTTGTCGGCTCCGAGCAGCGTCGTGCCGTCTGTTGTGATCAGCGTCTGGCCTTTATAGCGGGAGAGCTCCGGGAATTGCTCAGGCGACAGGACGACATTGAGTTTGTCATTCAAAACGATATCATGTCCGTCGTAGCTCTCAATAATCTGAGGATTCACATTTTTTCCGGTAAAATCGGTCGCGGTGTCCACGTGAGCCAGAAAACCGACAGTCGGCACGTCTTTATCCGTATTTGCCGGCAGAGTCGCCATGACGTACCCATTGTCATCGACTGTGATTTCTGTCATGCCGATCGACTTTAATTCATCTGCCAGCATGTTGGCCAATGTCAGCTGGCCGGGGGTTGAAGGGCAGTTTTCATTGTTTTCGTCAGACTGTGTATCGACTTTTACGTAAGAGGTAAAGCGTTCAATGATTTCATTTTTCATACCGTCATCTCCTTTGTCTTATCTTACCATGCGCGGGGGAGGGATTTCTATTTCACAACCGGTTTGATTCGAGGGCTCTCTGTTTTACGCGAATGAAAACAAATTATGAAGAAACGATGACTAAACGATTAAACTTTTTGGAAATGGATGTTTGAGAAAGAAAAAACCGATATAATATGGTCAATTCATTCAATAGAGGAGGCTTTCTTCATGGCGATTTTAGTGACAGGCGGAGCGGGTTATATCGGAAGCCACACATGTGTCGAGCTGTTAAACGGCGGCTATGACATCGTGGTTCTGGATAATCTGTCAAATAGTTCACCGGAAGCATTGGAGCGTGTGAAAGACATTACCGGAAAAGGGCTTGTGTTTTATGAAGCGGATCTCCTTGACCGTGATGCCGTTCACCGGGTGTTTGCTGAAAATGAGATTGAAGCCGTCATTCATTTTGCGGGATTAAAAGCGGTCGGTGAGTCTGTGGCTGTTCCGCTCCGTTATTATCATAATAATCTGACGGGGACGTTTATTTTATGTGAAGCCATGCAGGCACACGGTGTGAAAAAAATCGTCTTCAGTTCTTCAGCGACGGTTTACGGCGTTCCGGAAACAACGCCGATCACTGAGGATTTTCCATTAAGCGCGACCAATCCTTACGGGCAGACAAAGCTGATGCTGGAACAGATTTTACGCGATCTGCATAAAGCGGACTCTGAATGGAGCATTGCGCTGCTCCGCTACTTTAATCCGTTCGGCGCGCACCCGAGCGGCCGGATCGGAGAAGACCCGAACGGCATCCCGAATAATTTAATGCCGTACGTCGCCCAAGTCGCTGTCGGCAAGCTTGAGCAATTGCAGGTGTTCGGCAATGATTATCCGACAAAGGACGGCACCGGCGTGCGGGATTACATCCATGTCGTTGATCTTGCCGAGGGCCACGTCAGAGCGCTTGAGAAGGTGCTGAACACAACAGGCGCGGATGCCTATAATCTCGGCACGGGAAGAGGCTACAGCGTTCTTGAGATGGTCAAAGCGTTTGAAAAAGTATCAGGAAAAGAAGTGCCGTACCGTTTTGCCGCCCGGCGCCCGGGAGACATCGCCGCATGCTTCGCAGACCCGGCAAAAGCGAAGGCTGAATTAGGCTGGGAAGCAAAGCGCGGGCTTGAAGAAATGTGCGCCGACTCTTGGAAGTGGCAGTCCTCCAATGTGAACGGGTACCAAAAGGTGTAAAAGAAAGAGACCTTCAAATGGTGAAGGTCTCTTTTATTACGGTCATTATTTAATTTTCACTTCAACATCGTTGCTGAACTTTAATTTCCAAGTGCCTTTAGAGTATGCGTTTTTATCAACTTCAAAAGCTTTTACGTCAGTAACTTTAATGTTCGGGTTCAAGTCACTTAAAATTTTACTGTTGTCTACTTTTGTTTCTGTTGCATAGCTTGAAGAAGCATCAATATCTGAATCATAGGATGTTCCTTTAGAATCTACTAATTTCGCTCTTGGAATGGAGAAAGAGCTTAACGGCTTGTTTGAAACATTTTTAACTGTGTATTGAACAGCTACGATAACGCCGCCGTCAGACGCTTTTTTCTCGACAAATTGAGAGCCTACTGAATCTCTTTTTTCCACTTTGGTAACAGTAACTTCAGTTTTCTCAGTCTTAACAGTGTCACCGATGTTATACAGTTTTTCCTTGGATTCCGCAGCTTTTGAAGACGCGGTTTTAGATGATGAAGATCCGCCTCCGCCGCCGATGTTTACGAGAATGATAATAACCACTACTGCCAGAAGCAATGTGATAATTTTATGTCTCATAAAAAAGTTTCTCTGATCTTTACCGCAGTTTGGGCATTTTTTAACGCCTTTAGCGATTTCTTTGCCGCATGCCTTACAAGACACCAGGTTGCCTGCCATAATATTTCCTCCTATGTAAACTATTTCTTAAAAACTACATACTATAATGCCTGTAAAATAACCTATAGTCAATAATATTTTGAGAAAAAAAGTATTTTAATGGTTTTTTAGTCATGTATTTTAAAGGCCTTTTTTAGTATCGGCAGATCGTTCGAATTTTTTATAGGTTTATTGAAAAAAGAGTGGTTGAACATGTTCGTGATTTCCCGTATAATCTTGAAAGATATACAAAAACTGAACATAAAAAACAGTGGTTTTCTAGGGTTCCGCAATGCTGAATTGGTCTGGACCGAGAGAAAACACACAGCAGGTTCCTGCTGTGACACGTTGGGATAAAAGCCCGGGAGTTTCTGCTCTTTTAATGAAGAGTGCTCTCCCGGGCTTTTTTGATTTTATATAAAGGGAGTGTCTGGGATGAAAAAGAGATTGCTGGATGTGCTGATGCTGATTATTGGGGCTTTTATCTTTGCTTTGGCCGTTAATTTATTCGCCATTCCGAATGATCTTGGAGAGGGCGGGGTAACGGGAATCACCCTGATTTTGTACTATGTGTTTGAATGGTCGCCCGGGGTGACGAATATCATTTTGAACGGGATCTTATTGATAATCGGATACAAATTTTTAGACGGAAAAACAACGCTTTATACGATCATTACCGTTGTCGCCAACTCACTGTTTCTGCATCTGACGCATGATTGGCACTCGCCTTCACATGAACTCATTATTAATACTATTTTTGCGGGTGTGTTTGCCGGTGTCGGAATCGGGATCATTATTCGAGTCGGAGGCACGACTGCGGGTTCTGCCATTTTGGCGAGGATTGCGAACAAATATCTCGATTGGAATATCAGCTATGCGCTTTTGTTCTTTGATCTGATTGTCGTCTTCAGTTCTTATTTCATCATCGGTGCGGAAAAAATGATGTTTACCATTGTCATGCTGTACATCGGAACGAAGGTGATGGACTTTATCATTGAAGGCCTGAATACGAAAAAAGCGGTGACGATTATATCTGAGCATAAGCACGAAATCGCTGAACAGGTTAATACGCTTATGGACAGAGGGGTTACGCTGCTGTCGGGTAAAGGAAATTACACGGGGCAGTCGAAGGAAATTTTATATATCGTCATCCAGAAACAAGAGCTTTCCATGCTCAAAAAAATTATTAAAAGCTGTGATACAAAAGCGTTTGTCATTGTTCATGATGTGCGTGACGTCTTTGGTGAAGGCTTCGTCGATATCTCTAAATAAAAAGGATCCCTCTGCCGGCGCGGAGGGTTTTTTTCTTATGCCGGCAGAAGCTGTTATGATCCGTTTCCCGGGAAATAGCCTGAAAGCTGTTTCTTAAAACGAAGTGGATACAATCGGCCGGACGTTTTATACTGAAAATATGATAGAGCGATAGAGAGGAGCGCATATGAACCCGTTATTGGCAATTTACCCGAGGGCTGTGTTGTCTGATACGTGCTGTACGGCGGAGGATGTCTTTTGCTTTTATGATGAGAAAAGGCGGGTCTATGTCGCCATTCCGAAGGAGGATATCACCCCGAAGGAGAAACTGCTTCTGGAATCACTTTTGGCGCCCGCTGAAGAAAAAGGCGTTTTTTTTCCGGAGACGGCGGCAGCAAAGAGGTGGCGGCGGTTTCTGCTGGAAGAAGGCCCGGTGCCTGATGTCAAGGAGCTGCGTGTCCGTTTTATCCATTATGACTTATTGGGAGAACGGGACTGGGGGGCATTTACAGAAGCGCTGCGCCATTTCTGGCCGGTTTCATATACAGTTGTCCGGACGGGAAGGGATCAGGGCGTGATTGTGGAGGAAGAAAAGCTGGAAGCGCCAGATTCGGATGACATCGCATCTTTTGTGAAGATTCTCGAAGGCGATTTTTATTTCAGTGTCCGTTTTTTCATCGGAAGGTATTATGGCGCGGGAGAACGTCTGCGCCTTCATTATCGGAGAGAACAGCAATATTGTCAGATTGGCCGGCGTCATCTCCCGCAGCTGAGCACGCTGACCGCGGAAACGGTATTTCCGGCTATGCTCATGGAAGAAAGCAGAGAAAAGCTCTCAGCCTTGCTTCACGAAGAAGCGGTGCTGCTGTTTCAGAAAGAACCGGAGCTGAAGCATACGATTCAGACTTTTATTGAACATAACTCGAACATGTCGCTCACATCGAAAAGACTGCATTTGCACCGCAACAGTCTTCAATATCGGATTGATAAATTTGCGGAACGCTCGGGTATTGATATTAAGACATATCGGGGCGCCCTGCTGGCTTATTTCATTTGTCTGCAGTATGAAAAATCACATTAAATGGGAAATGTGCACGAAGGCAGCGGACTTTTTTTATGAACATTGCCTATATCCGCCTCCGTCTGACGCTGTTACAATCCTATTAAAGAAAGCGTTTACAAAAAGGAGGAGATGACATGGCGGAACTTCGGCTGGAGCATATTTATAAGTATTACGATCAAAAAGAAGCGGCTGTCGATGATTTTAACCTTCATATTAAAGATAAAGAGTTTATTGTGTTTGTCGGTCCGTCGGGGTGCGGCAAGTCGACAACATTACGGATGGTTGCCGGGCTGGAAGACATTACGAAGGGCGATTTCTATATCGGTGACACGAGAGTGAATGACATCGCTCCTAAAGACAGGGATATCGCCATGGTGTTTCAAAACTATGCGTTATATCCGCACATGACGGTCTATGATAATATCGCTTTCGGTCTGAAGCTGAGGAAGATGCCGAAACCTGAGATAAAAAAACGGGTCGAAGAAGCGGCGAAAATGCTGGGGCTCACAGAGTATCTGCACCGCAAACCGAAGGCGCTCTCCGGCGGGCAGCGGCAGCGGGTTGCATTAGGCCGGGCGATTGTCAGGGACGCCAAAGTGTTTCTAATGGATGAGCCGCTGTCAAATCTGGACGCAAAGCTTCGGGTGCAGATGCGGGCAGAAATTATTAAGCTGCATCAAAGGCTGCAAACAACCACAATCTATGTGACGCACGACCAAACAGAAGCACTGACGATGGCGACACGCATCGTCGTCATGAAGGACGGAAAAATTCAGCAGATCGGCACCCCGAAAGACGTGTATGAATATCCCGAAAACGTATTTGTCGGCGGGTTTATCGGCTCCCCAGCGATGAACTTTTTCAAAGGAAAGCTGACGGACGGCGCCATTCAGATCGGTTCAGCCGCTCTCAGCGTGCCGGAAGGGAAAATGAAAATGCTCCGGGAAAAAGGGTATGCCGGCAAAGATGTTATCTTCGGCATCCGCCCGGAAGACATACATGACGAGCTGATTGTGGTAGAATCCTATAAGAATTCATCCATCACAGCTAAAATCAATGTCGCGGAATTGCTCGGGTCAGAAATTATGGTTTATTCCCGGATCGGGGATCAGGATTTTATCGCCCGGATTGACGCCCGCCATGACATTCATGCCGGTGAAGAATTGACCGTCGCTTTCGACATGAATAAAGCTCACTTTTTTGACAGTGAAACAGAAATCAGAATCCGCTCATAACGCAAAGCCGGACAGCTGGATGTCCGGCTTTTTTGATGTAACAATTTATGACGCATAACCGATATAAAAAGTAAATAGAAGACAGAAAGCAGGAAAACGATGAAACGCATGATCATGTGCGTGTGCCTTTTGGCTGCCGTGTTTACGCTTGCCGCCTGCTCGGGCCATGAGGCAAGCGCCGAACAAAGCATTCCGAAGGCAGAAGCGCACCACGATAAAAAGTCTGTAAAGCGCCAAATCAAAAAAGAGCCGGATACGTCCGCCTGGGTTCAAACGAAAGGAACGGCAAGACTGCCGATTCTGATGTACCACAGCATTTCTGAGGGAAACAGCCTGCGTGTGCCGAAGGAAGAATTCCGGCAGCATATGAAGTGGCTTCATGATCACGGCTATTATACGATGACTCCTGAAGAGGCCTATCTGATGCTGACGGAGGATAAGGAGCCGCGTGAAAAATGTGTTCTGATCACATTTGATGACGGCTATACCGACAATATGAAAGCGGCCTATCCCATTTTAAAGAAATACAAGATGAAAGCGACAATCTTTATGATCGGAAACTATATCGGGCATAAGAATCATCTGACGGAGAAGCAGATGAAGGAGATGGCCGCCCACGGCATTTCCATTCAGAGCCATACGATGAACCATCTCGAATTGAACGGGCTCACACCGCAGCAGCAGCGACGTGAAATGAAGGACTCTAAGCGTTTATTTGATCAAATGTTCGGGCAGCGGACGTCTATGATCAGCTACCCTGTCGGACGATATAATAAGGAAACATTAAAAGCCGCCGCCGCGTCAGGCTACCGTATGGCGGTCACGACGGAGCCGGGAGCGGCGTCAAGAGATCAGGGGCTTTACGGGCTTCACCGCGTCCGTGTATCGCCGGGCATGTCCGGGGCGGCATTCGGCTCTTATATTCAAAATGTGATGAAATAACAGAGCCTCCGCATATGCGGAGGCTTTTTTCAGTTTAATAGAATTGATGAAGCAGCAGAAGGGTGACACTCACGGTAATCGCTCCGCCGATTCTGGTCGACACTTGGGCGAACGGCATAAGCTCAAGCCGTTCAGCGGCGCTCAAGATCGCGACGTCGCCGGTGCCGCCCTGGCCGGAATGGCAGGCATTAATAATCGCCGTCTCAATCGGGTACAGATTCAGCCATTTTCCGGTCAGAAAACCGACGGCCATCATCGTGACGACGATTGATAAAATGGTAATGATGTTGCTGATCGTAAACGCCGCAATCAGCTTGTCCCACGGTGTCATTGAAACGCCGATCGCAAATAAGAGCGGATAGGTCACAGCTGTCGAGAAAAAGCGCGAGACGCCGAAGGCTCCGTTTTCAATCGAAGCCGGCGCCAGCCTGAACAGCTTAATGAGAACGGCAAGGACGAGCATCACGACAGGAGCCGGAAGCTGAAAGAAATCATGCGCCAGCATGCCGACCAAATAGAGGGATACCGCTAAAATACCGCCCGAAGCGAAAAAGGACAAATCAAACGTTTTATCATTGGCCGGCTGTTCCAATGCGGGAGCGGAATGATCAGACTTATCAACCTTCCCGTTGCCCGTCCATTCCGGTTTGCGTTTCCCGATGACATTCAGCAAACCCGATAACATAATGGCGCACAGGCTGCCGAGCATGATGGACGGCAGCACAAGCGCAAAGGCGTCTCCCTGGGACATCGGCATAATATCGGAGTAGCCGATGGATAAAGGAATCGCGCCTTCACCGACACCCCCCGCCATAATCGGAACGACAATATAAAGCAGCGTGTGCTGAAAGCCGAGCCCGAGCAGCGTCCCGACGCATAAGCCGACGATGGCGGCCGCGATCGAGCCGGCGATCAGCGGAATAAAAATCTTGACGAAAGCTTTGACGAGCGTCTCTCTTTTCATCCCGAGAATACTGCCGACGACGATACCGGCAATAAATAGATAGAGAAAGTTGGAGCTTTCTGTGAATTCTGTTGTTGAAGTAATAATGTCTTTCGGAAGCAGGTGGTAGTAGACGACAGCGGATGGAATAAAGGTTGCGAGAATCGCAGGGCCGCCGATGGACCGCACGATCGGAATGGATTTTCCGATCTGGCCGAAGGTAAATCCGAAAAAACTCATGACGGCAATTGATGTCAGAATGTCGCTTTTTACATCACGGCTCATGACAAACACCGTAATAAGCAAGAAAAGCAGGATATAGATAGGAAGAGGAATAATGCCGATTCTTATATTCATTGCTCTGGCAAACCAGTTATCAGTCCGTTCCTGTTTTTGGATTGAATCCGTTTGCAATTTTGGTTGAAGTTCTCCCATGCTTGTTCCCCCAGTCGTTATGTAGTGAAAAAATATCCCCATTTAAAGTATACTAAAAAATTTAAATTGTTCATATATTATGAATTTACTAGAGGACATGCTTTCTTCACATTTTCTTTCTCAAAATGGCGATTTGGCGGGCTTTTTCGCCGAGAAAAGCATTTTGTTCGCCACACGAATAAAAAAGAGGTACGATATCAAAGGGACAAATATCCTAGGCGCTGACATAAAATCTCTACAAATCCGACAATAATCGGTCACAATTTCAGCCTTATTTTAGGTATATTGATCTTTTTTTTTAGGCTGAATCGTTGTAAAGTAATGATATTGAATCATTTCTATGACAGCCGCTGTCCCCCAGGGTGTACAGGCTGATATTTCAATAGTTTTGACGAATTTGTGAAACATTGAGCAAATATATCATTTTTTGTGAAATACCGAGCAATGATCTCGTTATGTTTGTGAAATGTTGAGCAATTTACCAGATTGGAGGAAAAACATCATGAGTGAGTTGGTATTAGCCCGCATTCAATTTGCATCTACAACATTGTTTCACTTCTTGTTTGTGCCTTTGTCTATCGGGCTTGTGTTTATGGTTGCTTTGATGGAGACGCTTTATGTTGTCAAAAAACAAGAGACCTATCTCAAAATGGCTAAATTTTGGGGGCATCTCTTTTTAATTAACTTTGCTGTCGGCGTCGTCACAGGGATTCTTCAGGAATTCCAGTTCGGTCTGAACTGGTCTGATTATTCCCGTTTTGTCGGAGACGTATTTGGAGCTCCGCTTGCGGTTGAAGCGCTTTTGGCGTTTTTTATGGAGTCTATTTTTATCGGATTATGGATTTTCGGCTGGGACCGTTTATCTAAAAAAGTGCATTTGCTTTGCATTTGGCTTGTGTCCTTCGGAACGATTATGTCATCTTTCTGGATTTTGACGGCAAACTCATTCATGCAGGAGCCGGTCGGCTTTGCGATTAAAAACGGCCGCGCGGAAATGAATGATTTCGGGGCGCTTTTGACAAATCCTCAGCTTTGGGTTGAATTCCCTCACGTCATTTTCGGGGCGCTTGCGACGGGTGCTTTCTTTATCGCCGGTGTCAGCGCATTTAAATTATTGAAGAAAAAAGAAGTGCCTTTCTTCCATAAATCTTTCAAGCTTTCGATGATTGTCGGTCTGATCGCCGGTATCGGCGTTGCGTTCAGCGGACATATGCAGGCTGAGCATTTAATGGAATCGCAGCCGATGAAAATGGCCGCCAGTGAAGCGCTATGGGATGACAGCGGTGATCCTGCCGCGTGGACGGCTTTTGCGAATATTGATACGAATAAAGAAAAAAACACATCAGAAATTTCAATTCCTTACGCACTCAGCTACTTGGCTTACCAGAAGTTCAGCGGCAGTGTGAAAGGGATGAAAACACTTCAAAAAGAATACGAAAAAACGTACGGAAAAGGCGACTATATCCCGCCTGTTAAAACGACGTTCTGGAGTTTCCGCATTATGGCGGGAGCGGGCGCGCTTATGATTTTTGCCGCGATTGCCGGCTTTATTCTGAACCGCCGCAAAAAGCTTCATACGAGCAAGTGGTATTTACGGGGCATGATCGCACTGATCGCATTCCCATTCATTGCGAACTCTGCCGGTTGGATTATGACTGAAATCGGCCGCCAGCCGTGGACGGTCATGGGACAATTGACGACCGCACAATCCGTTTCTCCTAACGTAACGACGGGATCTCTGCTGTTTTCAATTATCAGCTTCGGCGTCATGTACTTGATTTTAGGCGCTCTGCTTGTTTTCCTATTCGTTCGTGAAATTAAAAAAGGTGCGGACCATGATGATCATAAGGATGTTCCTGTATCAACGGATCCGTTCAGTCAGGAGGTCTACCATGGGGTCACTTCATGATCTTTGGTTTATACTCGTTTCAGTTTTGTTTGTCGGATTTTTCTTTTTAGAGGGTTTTGATTTCGGTGTCGGCATTTCGACCCGATTTCTTGGCCATAATGAATTAGAACGCAGAGTGCTGGTTAACACCATCGGCCCGTTCTGGGATGCGAATGAGGTGTGGCTTATCACAGGTACGGGAGCGATCTTCGCGGCATTCCCGAACTGGTATGCGACGATGCTGAGCGGATATTACATTCCGTTTATCATCATTCTTCTTGCCTTGATGGGGCGCGGCGTGGCATTTGAATTCCGCGGCCAAGTGAATAATCTGAAATGGGTCAAAACATGGGACTGGGTGATTTTCTTCGGCAGCCTTATCCCGCCATTTGTATTCGGACTTATTTTCACAAGCTTGTTCCGCGGTGTGCCGATTGACGGACATATGAACATTCACGCAGGTTTTTCAGATATTGTGAACGTGTATTCCGTTCTTGGCGGAGCAGCCGTCACCCTTCTTTCATTCCTGCACGGTTTAATGTTTATCACCCTGCGCACGATCGGTGATTTACAAGAGCGTGCGAGAAAAATGGCAAAACGCGTAATCGGTGTTATCTTTCTTGTTGTACTTGCTTTCTTTGCGATGTCTGCATACGATACGGATATGTTTACACGCCGGGCAAACATCACGATTCCGGTATTCGTGCTGATTGTCATCTGCAACGTTCTTGCCGTTGTGTTCATGAGCAAGAAAAAAGACGGCTGGGCATTCGGTATGACCGGCGCGGGTCTTGCTTTGACAGTTGCGATGATTTTTATCTCTCTGTTCCCGCGCGTCATGGTCAGCTCGCTGAAAAGCGCGTATGACTTAACAGTAGCTAACGCGTCTTCCGGTGATTATTCACTTAAGGTCATGACAATTGTCGCACTGACTCTGCTGCCGTTTGTTATCGGCAGTCAGATCTGGAGCTATTATGTCTTCCGGAAACGCGTCAGCCATAAGGAGCCTATGACTTATTAATGGGAAAAGACCTGTTTCTTTATAAAGGAATGAAGCGGATTCTTGCGATCATTACGGGATTAACGATTATACAAACGGCCGCCATCATCTTGCAGGCGGAATGGCTGAGCCAGGCGGTAACCGGATTATTTAACGGGAAGCGGATTGCTTCTCTTTATCCGGTTATCGGCTTTTTCCTGCTTGCGTTTTTGGTCCGGCATGCGGTGACAACGGTCCGGCAGAAAATCGTGTACCAATATGCCGCACAAACCGGCGCAGACTTAAGAAAAAGATTTCTTGAGCAATTGTTCCGTCTCGGCCCCCGCTTTGCGAAAAAAGAGGGGACGGGCCGGATGGTGACGCTGGCGATGGAAGGCATCAGCCAGTTCCGCCGTTATTTAGAGCTGTTTCTGCCGAAAATGGTCAGCATGGCGATTGTACCGGCGGCCGTTGTTATTTACGTGTTTTTTCAGGATAAAACATCGGCATTGATTCTGATTCTTGCGCTTCCGATTTTGATTGTATTTATGATTCTGCTCGGACTTGTCGCACAGAAAAAAGCCGATCGCCAATGGAAGTCCTATCAGACGCTTTCCAATCATTTCGTGGATTCGCTTCGCGGACTGGAGACATTGCGGTTTTTAGGATTAAGCAAATCACACAGCAAAAACATCTTTCATGTCAGTGAGAGATACCGTAAGGCGACGATGAGCACGCTCCGGGTCGCGTTTTTATCATCATTCGCCCTGGATTTCTTTACGATGCTGTCGGTGGCGACAGTGGCGGTGTTTCTCGGCTTGCGGCTGATAGACGGACAAATTCTGCTCGGACCGGCACTGACCGCGCTCATTCTCGCGCCTGAATATTTTCTCCCGGTCCGCGAAGTGGGAAATGATTACCACGCGACGTTAAACGGGCAGGAGGCGGGGAAAACCATTCAAACGATTTTGGCGCAGCCCGGTTTTAAAGAAGAAAAGCCGCTCGAACTTGATACGTGGACTGACGGGGATGAATTACAGCTTACGCGTTTGTCCGTCCGAGAATCGATGTCTGAATTTCATCTGTCCTTTAAAGGGAAGAAGAAAATCGGAATTATCGGGGAAAGCGGTTCGGGAAAATCGACACTCATTGATGTGCTGGGCGGCTTTTTAGAGCCTGCGTCCGGTGAGATCAAGGTAAACGGTGAATCCCGCTCGCATCTGCAGTCGGACGGCTGGCAGAAGCAGCTGCTTTATATTCCGCAGCATCCGTACATTTTTGATGACACGCTTTTGAATAATATCCGGTTTTATCATCCTGATGCTTCCCGTGAGGAAACGGCGCGCGCCGCTGATTCAGCGGGTCTTTCCGGACTGATCCGTGATCTGCCCGGCGGCCTTGACGGCCGGATCGGCGAGGGCGGACGGGCGCTTAGCGGAGGGCAGGCTCAGCGTGTCGCGCTGGCCAGAGCCTTTTTAGGAAACCGGCCGATTCTCCTTTTGGATGAGCCGACCGCTCACCTTGATATTGAAACAGAATATGAAATAAAAGAAACGATGAAAGACCTGTTTGAAAACAAACTTGTTTTTCTGGCCACTCACCGTCTTCACTGGATGCTTGAGATGGACGAAATTATCGTGCTTGATGACGGCGCGGTGGCGGAAATCGGCACCCACGACGAATTGATGGCGAAACAAGGCGTATACGCCAAACTTGTAAAGGCGCAACTGGGGGAAAGAACATGAGAAAAGAAGAATGGATTCTGCCGTATATAAAGCAAAATGCCCGTTTGTTTGTTCTTGTGATTTTTTTAGGCGCGGTGACGATTTTTTCGGCGGCCTTTCTCATGTTCACTTCCGGTTTTTTAATCTCTAAGTCGGCGACAAGGCCTGAGAATATCCTGCTGGTGTACGTTCCGATTGTGGCCGTGCGCACCTTCGGGATTGCCCGTTCAGTCTCACGGTACGCCGAGCGTCTGACGGGGCACCATATCATTTTGAAAATCGTGTCCGACATGAGGGTGCGGCTTTACAATATGCTGGAGCCGGCCTCGCTCATGCTTTCATCCCGTTTTCGGACGGGCGACATGCTCGGCATTTTGGCTGAGGATATTGAGCATTTGCAGGATGCGTTTTTAAAAACGATTTTCCCGGCGGTTTCCGCTTTGCTGCTGTATGCGGCCTCCGTTATCGGACTCGGCTTTTTTTCCTGGCCGTTTGCCGCTTTTGCGGCGATTTACCTGTTTATATTGGTTGTATTGTTTCCGGTTGTGTCGCTTCTTGTGACGAGAGCGAAAAACATGAGGCTGAAAAGCGGCCGGAATATGCTCTACAGCCGGCTGACAGATGCCGTGCTCGGCGTGAGCGACTGGATGTTTTCGGGACGCCAGGCGGCCTTTATTTCCTCTTATGAAGAGAAAGAGAAGGCATGGTTTGACCTTGAAAGCAAACGTCAGCGGTTTACAAGATGGCGTGATCTCGCCGCGCAATGTCTTGTCGGCGGCTTCATATTGATCATGCTGTTCTGGACGGCGGGTCAGTATGCGGACGGCAGCATCGCCAACACGATGATCGCGGCCTTTGTGCTTGTCGTATTTCCATTGACGGAGGCGTTTCTGCCCTTTTCGGATGCGCTGACGGAAGTGCCTTCTTATCAGGATTCCATCAAAAGAATGAGTAAGGCGGCTCCGGAGCTGCGAAGTCGTGAGGTGAAGCAGACAGATGAGAAACTGGATGTATCTGATGTGACACTTACATTTGATAACGTGACGTTTTCTTATGATCAGCACAGTCATGTGCTTGACCGTTTTTCCTTCACTCTCCGCCAAGGTGAAAAAATGGCGCTGCTCGGCAGGAGCGGTTCCGGTAAGTCGACCTCTCTCGCTTTAATTGAAGGCGCCTTAGTTCCCGATTCGGGCAAAGTGATGCTGAACGGGCTGGAAACTGCGGCCGTGCAGGAGCAGATTTCCTCAGCGGTGGCCGTTTTGAATCAGAAACCTCATCTCTTTAACACGAGCATTATGAACAATATCCGGCTCGGAAACGGTAAGGCGAGTGATGAAGATGTTAAGCGTGCGGCGCGGCAAGTGAAGCTGCATGATTATATTGAATCACTGCCTGACGGATATGAAACGTCCGTGCAGGAGACGGGGATTCGTTTCTCAGGCGGGGAACGGCAGCGGATCGCGCTTGCCCGTATTCTGCTCCAAGACACGCCGGTCATTATCCTTGATGAACCGACGGTCGGCCTTGATGCGGTCACTGAACGCGAATTGCTTGATACGATTTTTGATGTCTTTAAAGAGAAAACGATCCTCTGGATTACACACCATTTAGCGGGTGTGGAAACAGCTGATAAAATCGTCTTTTTAGAAAATGGAAAAGCAGAAATGGAAGGAACCCATCAAGAGCTGCTTGCAGAAAACGAACGGTACCGGAAGCTTTACCGTCTTGATGTTCCGATCAGAACATAAACAGCCGCAAACGAGCGGCTGTTTTTTTGTGCGGTTTAAAATCTCTTCTTGTTTGGAATATAAATAGGAGACAGAAGAGGAGGTACAGAGATGAATATAATGGATTGGACGGAACAGGATGTGAAAGATACGCTGCCGAAACGGGAGGCAGACAGCCATAAAGGAACGTTCGGGACGGCGTTATTGCTGGCCGGGAGCGAAGACATGCCGGGAGCCGCCCTTCTGGCCGGATTGGGTGCGATGAGAAGCGGCGTCGGCAAGCTTGTCATCGGTACATCGGCAGGCGTCATCCCGCTTATCGTCCCGGTGCTGCCGGAAGCGACGTACTGGCGGGACGGCTGGAAAAAAGCCGCGGCGGGCCAGCCCGGGGAAACCATCCGGGCCGCTGCCATCGGGCCGGGCCTTCCTCAAACAGACGAAGTGCAGCAGGCGGCTGATCAGCTGCTTTCTGCCGATTATCCCGTCATACTGGACGCGGGCGCCATTACGAAAAGAACCTATCCAAAGAGGAAAGCCCCCGTGATCTTGACGCCTCATCCCGGCGAATTTTCCAGAATGACAGGCCTTCCGATTCAAGAGATTCAGCAGAACAGAGCGGGATATGCCGCGGAATGGGCGGAGCGGCTTCATGCCACGATTGTCCTGAAAGGAAACGAAACCATTATCGCTTTTCCCGACGGGGAATGCCGCAGGAATACAACCGGAAACGGCGCGCTTGCAAAAGGCGGGACCGGCGACACGCTGACGGGAATGATTCTCGGCATGCTGTGCTGTCATCAAGACCCGAAGCATGCCGTATTGAACGCCGTCCGCCTTCACGGCGAATGTGCGGAATTATGGACGAAAGAGCGCTCCGCCCATACCTTATTGGCGCACGAACTTTCTGAACTGCTGCCGCGTGTATGGAAGGAATATGAATAAAGAAAAGGCGTCTTCATAAGGAAGGCGCCTCTTTTTGTTTTACCCTTGATTTCATCAGGACATAATACAGCAGCGACGGAACGGCCAGGCCGACGACCCAGGCAATGTCGCCTCCGCCGAATATTTCAGCGAGCGGTCCGATGTAAAAGGATGTATTGATGAACGGGATTTCTAATATAATCGACAAAACGAAGGCGGCCGCTGTAATCCAATTGACCCTGCCGTATTGCCCGTTGACGTCAAACATCGATTTGACGTGGTATTTTCCGCGGCGGATAAAATAGTAATCCACGAGGTTGATCGCCGTCCATGGAATTAAGAAATAACTGATGAAAAAGATGAAATTTAAAAACAGTTCCATGAAATTGCTTTGGCCCAAGAGACTTAATACAGTACCCGCTGCCGTCACACAAAGGATCATTACCACTCTCGTTTTCGGCGTCACCTTCAGTTTTAAAAACGGCTCCAAAGTAGTCGTGGTTGACATAAAGGCTCCGTATAAATTAAAGACGTTGATCGCCATTTGTCCGAACAGGACGATGATCAGCATAATAAAGGAAAACGGACCGAACAATCGGACAATCTCATTTCCCGCATTAGCGGTAAAGTCCGGGAGCGCTGTCGTCAAAATGGCGCCGAGAAGCATCATCCAGATGGAACTGACTGACGTACCTGCGTAGCTGTACCAAAAGGTATGCGATGCCGGTGTTTTGACCGGCAGATAACGGGAATAATCTGCGACATATGGCGCATATGCCAGCTGCCATGTGGCCACCGCGCTGACCGCCACTAGGAAAACAGGCAGGTCTAATGAGCCGGGCACCCAGCTTCCTGAAGGAATCGGCAGTTGAAAAATAAGAATCGTTGCAGCAAAAAAAACGGCAAAGGAGGTCCAAGAGAGGATTTTCTGCATTTTGTGAATCAGATCATGACCGTAGATCGTGAGTAAAAAACAGATGGCGCTTAAGCCGATAATACACCATGAAGCCGGAATCGGTACAAAGCTGCTCAATGTACCGGCTGCGAGAATCGTACTGCTCGCAAAGAAGCCCAGGTAGATAAACATGACCAAAAAGAGGGGCAGAATCGCTCCGATCACGCCGAATTGCGCGCGGCTTTGAATCATTTGCGGAATTCCGAGCTGAGGTCCTTGTGCGGAATGAGACGCCATAAAGATTGCGCCGATAAAGGTCCCGATAATAATGGCGGCGATACTCCAAAAGAGATCGAGTCCCATTGTAACGGGCAGTGTGCCTGTGACTAACGTCGTAATATGCATATTAGCCCCGAACCAGACGGGGAATAAATCTTTAGCCTTTCCGTGTCTTTCGTCATGCGGAATATGTTCAATCGTTCGCCTTTCTACTTTCAATAGATAATCTCCTCCGTATGTTCTTCTTTAACATAAAAACATAGCTTAACAGATTGACCTGCCGTTTACAAATTCCAGCATGCAGGAAAAACATTGTAAAGCCTCGCTGACAGCCGTTCAAAAGTTTTTTTGGAAAACGGAACAAACACTGCCGCCAAAGCGATTTGCCAGGGTTTAAAAGGCATGGATATGCTTACGGACTAATATGTATTAAGGAGAAATGTGTCAATCTTTTGACGAATGGAGCCATTATTCGTTAAGCTGAAAGAATAGTTTACTTTGTGTAAATTTCATTAATGAAAAGGGGATGGATGATATGTGTACAAGTCTTACATTGAAAACGACAGACGGTAATCACCTATTGGCGCGAACGATGGATTTTGCATTTCAGCTCGGTACGGACGTCGTGCTTTACCCTCGTCAGTACAGCTGGAAAAGCGAAGCTGACGGCAGGATGCATAAGACGAAATACGCATTTATCGGCATGGGGAGAAATCTCGGCAATGTTCTGTTTGCCGATGGCGTAAATGAAAAGGGGCTGTCGTGTGCGACGCTGTATTTTCCGGGCTTTGCGGGATACGAGAAAGCGGAACGGGAGGGCACCTGTCACATCGCTCCTCATGAGTTTGTCACCTGGGCCTTATCAAACTGTGAATCTCTTGAAGACATAAAGGAAAAGCTCTCAATGCTGACGATTGTAGAGAAGAAGTTAATGTTATTGGATACGGTGCTGCCTCTTCATTGGATTTTATCAGACCGCACGGGCGGCTGCATTGTCATCGAGCCGACACCGGAGGGAATGAAAGTATATGACAACAAACCCGGAGTGATGACCAACAGTCCGGAATTTCCTTGGCATGTGACCAATCTGCGCCATTATATCGGAATCAGGCCGCAGCAGTCAGAAAGCAAAACATTGGGCGGAATGACATTAACCGCTTTCGGCCAAGGATCTGGAACGATCGGGCTTCCCGGTGATTACACGCCGCCATCCCGATTCATCAGAGCTGCTTATCTGAAAGAGCATTTAGAGCCTGCCGCTCATGAAACGGATGGCGTTACAGCCGCTTTTCACGTGCTGTCCAATGTGAATATTCCAAAAGGCGCGGTGATCACAGAGGAGAATGAAATTGATTATACGCAGTATACGTCGGTCATGTGCTGTGACAGCGGTAACTACTACTTTCATCTGTACGACAACCGGCAGATTCACAAAGTAAGTTTATTCCATGAAGATCTTGAACGTCCGGAGCCGAAAGTATTTGCGGCCGCGGCGGAGCAGAATATACAGGAGCTGAATTAGCCCAAAAAAAAACAGGACGCGATTGTCCTGTTTTTTTATTTAATACGGATCAGACGGATGGCTTTCCTGTTCAGCCTGCTTTGCAGCCTGTTCCGTATCAGTAGTGCCGATCGGCCCGTTGCTGTTGTTTTCGGAAACCTTTTTCAGCCCTTCCGCAACACGTTTTCCGTAGTCCGGATCAGCTTTTGTGAAATTCTCAATCATTTGATCCTGAATGTCTTTCCGGCAGGAAGAAAGCGTATTGACCAAGTTTGTGATCAATTCGTTCCGTTCAAATTCCGAAAATCTGCGGTATGTTTCTCCGGCTTGGCCGAAATGATTCGACCGGTCGATCGCTTCCCGCTTCACATCGCCTTCGACATGAGGTGTATGGTCTTTCCCATCCTGCTTTGCTTCGTTGAGTCCTCCCATAATGGACGGCTCATAGTTGACATGCGGGTTTTGTCCTTCTGCCCGATCGACCCGATACTGCATTTGCCCGCCTTCCTGGTTGGTGGCGACATGCTTTTTCGGCGAGTTGATCGGAAGCTGCAGGTAATTTGCGCCGACCCGGTACCGCTGGGTATCTGAATAGGCGAATGTCCGCCCCTGAAGTAATTTGTCATCTGAAAAATCAAGGCCGTCCACAAGCACGCCCGTTCCGAATGAGGCCTGTTCCACCTCGGCATGGTAGTTTTCCGGGTTTTTGTTCAGAACCAATTTACCGATCGGCTTCCAAGGGAAATCGTCTTTATACCACAGCTTGGTCGGATCAAGCGGATCAAAATCCAGCTCGGGGTGTTCGTCATCAGTCATGATTTGCGCATACACTTCCCATTCAGGGTAATCGCCTTTTTCAATCGCTTCATACAAATCCTGTGTCGCATGGTTAAAGTTTTTCCCCTGAATCTCTTCCGCTTCCTTCTGTGTCAGGTTGCGGATGCCTTGTTTCGGTTCAAAGTGATATTTGACGAGCACGGCTTTTCCTTCTTCATTGACCCATTTGTAGGCATGGACGCCTGAGCCCTGCATCTGCCGGTAGTTGGCCGGGATGCCCCACGGCGAAAACAAGAAAGTGATCATATGAGTCGCTTCAGGTGATTGGGAAATGAAGTCGAAAATACGCTCGCCGTCCTGAATGTTCGTAACGGGATCAGGCTGAAATGCGTGCACAAGATCCGGGAACTTCAGCGGATCACGGATAAAAAAGATTTTCAGGTTGTTGCCGACCAGATCCCAGTTGCCGTCTTCGGTATAAAGCTTAACGGCAAAACCCCGGGGATCACGCAATGTTTCCGGGGAATGCTTTCCGTGGTTGACGGTAGAAAACCGCACAAACGCCGGAGTTTTCGTTCCTTTCTTTTGAAACACTTTCGCTCTTGTGTATTTAGAAATCTCCTCGTCTCCAAAACTTCCGTAGGCCTCAAAGTATCCGTGTGCGCCGGCGCCGCGCGCGTGAACGACGCGCTCGGGAATCCGTTCGCGGTCAAAGTGGCTGATTTTCTCCAAAAAATCATAATTCTCCAATGTCGTCGGTCCTCTATTGCCGACTGTCCTGACATTCTGGTTGTCAGTGACCGGATGGCCCTGCCGGTTTGTCAGCGTGTCTTCTGACTCGCCTTTACCGGTCGTCTTACTGGAAAGCGTTTCTTCGCTGTTTTTGTTATTTTCCATTGTTGAACCCTCCTTTTTGAACGGTAACAATATGCCCAGCAGAGCCGTTTTTTAAAACCGATTTTCAAAAGAAGCGGTTATTCCGCGATCGGCGTCAAAGATCCGCCGTTCCATATTTCGCCCTTGTTCAGTGTCCAGCTGTTTTGATAAAGGCTTTGCGCGCCTTGATTGGCCGCCGGACTTAATTGTTCATCCCATGTCAAAAAGTACGTGGTCTCGGGATACTTTTGCCTGATCGCATTGATAAAAGCAGCATAATCAAAGCTTCCGATATTGCCGGACGGACCGGTTTCGGCAAAGGCAAACGGTTTTTTCAGAGACAGCATTTCATCATAGCCTGATATCGCATACGGATCAGTGAAGTAAGCGTCCAGACCGGTAATATCCACATAAGATGAGCCTGGGTAGAAGTCTGTTTTAAAGTCTCTGTTGGCATCCGGCGAATACACCCACAAAAGGTTATCCAATCCTCTTGTCTCTGTCATATAGCGGTATATCTTCTTGTAAAGCTCTTTGTACAGCGAGATTCTTTCCGTGTCTTTTTGGTTGTAGCCTGTCAGCCCCCACCAGAACCACTCGCCGTTCATTTCGTGAAGCGGCCTGAACAGAACGGTGACGCCTTGATTTTTCAGCTGAGTAAGGCCGTCGGCGATTTTGCTGAGCAGCGCCTCAAGCCGTTTTCCTTCAACAGTTGAAGGGTCCAGGATGTTTTTGTACTGGCTGTTTGAGATGGCCGTTTTATAGTTTCCGGATGGAAAAGCCGGATTTGCGAGATGCAGGCTGACCTGAGGGAGGCCGCCGCTTTTCCAGTATGAGATTAAGCTGCTGTTGCAGCTGTAATCGATAGAATCGGTGATATCCGCTGTTTCCAGCCATCCTCTCCCATAGTCACAGCCGTAGATGGCGGGAGACTGTCCCGTCGCGTTTTTCAAGCGGTTTTCCTCTGTCATTGAAAAAGTGACATCGCTGTACCCGCCGAACGCACCGGACATGACCCTGTTTTCTGAACGGTTGGGCAGGTGCGCCAGCCAGTTCATGATATCTTTTGTCGTCTGCTGGGCATTTGGGTTGACGGGATAAACGGTGTGAGCCGATATCGGACTGGCGGCTCCTAAGAGTAATAAAACGATAGACAGGCAGACTGCTAACTTTTTGAGCATAAAAAAGACCTCCTGATTTTTAAGATGATGAAGGATGTGAAACGATAACCTCACAATCTCCTTCTATAACAAAATCTCCGGAATCCGCCGGCACGATAAAGTGATCGCCTTTGTGAATGGGGCATCCATCCAGTTCTCCGCGTCCTTTAATGACGCTTGCGAGTAAATAACGGCCGGGTGCGGGGAATGATGCTTTCCCGCTCACATCCCATTGATAAACTGAAAAGAAAGGTGTTTCGGCAAGTGTTGTAATAAGAGCATTTCCGATCCGATGCTTTGTGCTTTTTACATTTTCATCGGTATGCGGAATACTTGTTACGTCAATTGCTTTCTGAAGATGAAGCTCGCGTTTATTCCCGTTCCCATCCGTCCGGTCATAGTCGTAAAGCCGGTAGGTGGCATCAGAGCTTTGCTGGATTTCAAGAACGAGCGTACCTTCACATAAAGCGTGCAGTGTGCCGCTCGGGACATAGAAAAAGTCGCCGGGCTTAATGGGGATGCGGCGGAGCAGGTGATCCCACTCGTTTCGTTCAATGTGCCGAACGAAGTCTTCTCTCGTTTGGGCGCGGTGCCCTAAAATGAGCTCCGCCTCTTTTTTGCAGTCCAATATGTACCAGCATTCCGTTTTTCCGAGTTCTCCGTTTTCATGCCGATGTGCATATACGTCATCCGGATGAACCTGTACGGATAAGTCCATATTTGCGTCGAGAATTTTTGTGAGCAGGGGAAAGGCTTCTTCTTTCGGATGTCCGAACAGGTCAGGGTGTTCATTCCAGAGACGATGTAATGATGTTCCGGAAAAAGGCCCGTTCCGCAAGATGGATGTGCCGTGCGGATGAGCTGAAATCGCCCAGCACTCTCCCGTCCGCTCAGAAGGAATTTCATACCCGAATGTATCGCGCAGCTTCGTCCCGCCCCATAATCTTTCTTTAAAAACCGGTTCCAAAAATAAGAGTTTCGTCATTTTTCCGCCTCCCGGTTTGCCGCCTCTAATGCGCGCTCCGCCAATACGAGCGAACCGGCCGCTCCGGAGTGAATGCCTAATTGAGGGGGGACGATGCGGTTTTCAATGTCGGGCAGATCAATATATTGATTCAGCCGCTTTTTTACGTGCTGACGGATAGAAGAGAACAGCTGCCGCTGCTTCATGACGCCTCCGCCGAGAATAATCTTTTCCGGCGAAAGTATGAGAATATACTGCACAAGCGCTTCGGCAATATAATAGCCCTCAAGCTCCCACACTTCCTGCTGATCCGTGAGCAGAACTGCTTTTTTCCCCCAGCGTTTCTCAATGGCGGGGCCTGCCGCGAGGCCTTCCAGGCAATCTGTATGGTAAGGGCAATTGCCTTTGTAGCCGTCGTCCGGATGTCTTCTGACGTAAATGTGACCCATTTCAGGATGAGACAGCCCTTGAACAAATCTTCCGTTCATAATGGCGCCCGCGCCGATGCCTGTGCCGACCGTCAAATAGAGGCAGCTGTCCGCGTTTTTGGCCGCGCCGAAAGAAGCTTCTCCGAGCGCCGCCGCATTAACGTCGGTGGTGAAGCCTGCGGGAATATCAAGAGCGCTTTTGATCGTTTGAAGAATAGGGCAGTTCCGCCAGGCTGTCTTCGGCGTCGCGGTGATGCACCCGTATGTTTGACTGTCGGGACGGATATCAATCGGTCCGAACGACCCGATGCCGATGGCTTCTATCGGGAAATCTTTAAAGTAACGGATGACCTGTCTGAGTGTGTCATCCGGTTCTCCCGTCGGAAACTCTGCTCTGTCCAGAATGGTGCCGTCTCTTTGTCCGGCGGCACAGACAAATTTCGTGCCGCCGGCTTCAATACCTCCAAGCATGGCTGTACCTCCTCATCTGTTAAAATCCGTTTTGATCGGAAACGGCTTTGAACCAGCGGCCGCTTTTTTTGACGGTCCGTTCGCCCCCGTTTTCCAGATTGACAGATACAAAGCCGTAGCGGTTTTTATAAGCATTTGTCCAAGACCAGTTGTCCATAAAAGTCCACAGATGATAGCCTTTTACATTTGAACCTTCTCCGATGGCCCGATGCACCCATTTGAGATGTTCCCGAATAAATTCAATCCTGTAATCATCCTGAATGATGCCGTTTTCATCGCGGAAGCGTTCCTCGCCTTCAACTCCCATGCCGTTCTCGGAAATAAAACATTCGATATTTCCGTAATGTTCTCTGAGATTGGTGAGAATGTCATAGATTCCTTTTTCGTATATTTCCCACCCGCGGTGAGGGTTCATTTTCCGTCCGGGCATAACATACGGATCGAAGAAACGCTCAGGCAGGAAAGGGGCGTGCGGATTCGGAACATGTTCTTTTGCCTTGACGCGTCTCGGCTGGTAGTAGTTCACGCCTAAGAGGTCAACCGTATGCTCCTGAATGAGGCGGAGATCTTCTTTCTCGTAACGCGGGAGAAAGCCTTCCGCCTTGAGAATCTCGACAAGCTCCTCAGGAAATTCGCCCTTTACGGCGGGATCTAAAAATGAGCGGTTGAAAAAGGCGTCGGCAATCCGGGATGCTTTCAGATCTTCAGGGTGTGAGCTTCTCGGATAAGAAGGCGTCAGATTCAGAATGATTCCGATTTGTCCGTCCTGTTTCAATTCTCTGTAGGCTTTGACAGCCCTTGCATTCGACAGCAGGGTATGGAAGCCGGCCTGCACCGCTTCTTGAAAATTAACGTGATTCGGATAGTGAAAGTCGTATAAGTAGCCGCCTTCAATCGGCACAATCGGCTCGTTGTGAGTGAACCATTTTTTCACTTTGTCACCGAATAGCGAAAAGCATGTTTTGGCGTAATGTTCAAACGCGTCAACGGTGTCCCGGCTGACCCAGCCCCCCTTACGCTGAAGGGCGAGAGGCATGTCAAAGTGAAACAAATTGACAAACGGCTCAATGCGATGGGCAAGCATTTCATCGATGACGTCCTGATAAAACGCGACCGCTTTCTGATTGACCTCTCCAGTTCCGTCCGGAATCAATCTTGACCAGGAAATAGACAGCCGGAAGGAGTTGTGGCCGATTTCTTTCATCAGCCGGATATCCTCCTTATATTGATCGTAAAAACGTGACGTGTCGCCGGGGCCGACGCCGTTAAAAAAACGGCTCGGCTCTTTTTCATACCAGTAATCCCATATGTTTTGGCTTTTTCCGTCTCTGTCAGCGGCGCCTTCTGTTTGGGTGGCGGAGGCGGAAGACCCCCACCAGAATCCTTCCGGAAAACGATATTGAATATTTGAATCAGTCAATTGATTTCTCTCCCTTACTGCGATTTTGATTACATACTCATGCTGTCATCCCGGGCATGCTGCTCGGTCTCAGCTTCTTTTTCCTTTGCCATGTTTAATTTGTCCAGCGCTTTAAGAAACGGGAACCAGATGACAAACACAATACAGAGGTTGACCAGCTGCATAATGCCGCCCATGACGGAATTGGTCGCCATAATCCCGTTAATGAAAAGGGGGACGGTCCAAGGCACGGTCACGCCGGTAGGAGGGGGCACGATCCCCGCCGACATGGCCAGGTAGGTGACAAGGGTGACAACCATCGGTGCGATGACCCACGGAATGATAATGATCGGGTTCATCACGATCGGCAAACCGAAAATAACCGGCTCATTGACGTTGAAAATGCCCGGCGCGAGACCGAGTTTGGATATCTGTTTCATCTGTTTGCTTTTCATAAAAAGCAAGATGGCGATCACTATGGCCAATGTCATTCCGGTTCCGCCCATTCCGACGGTGTAAATCTCCATAAACGGCTTAGAAATAATATGGGGAATCTCTTTTCCCGCTGTATACGCAGCCAAATTTTCGACCTGTAATGTATTCCAAATCGGGTCCATCACGGAATTGATAATGATTTGTCCGTGAAGTCCGAAAAACCATAAAATCTGAATAAAGAAAACAGCGATTAATGTAGGAATGATGCCGCTTCCAAGTCCGACAAGCGGGGCTTGAACCGTATGATAAATGACATCATGCAGATTGGTGTGAAAGATCTGGGTGACAGCCGCATTGATCAAGAGGAAGACGGTAAGCGTGATAAAAGCCGGAATCAATGCGGCGAACGATTTAGCAACAGCCGGAGGAACACCGGCAGGCATCTTAATCGTTAAGTTTCTCTGGACGATTCTTCTGTAGATTTCACCTGACAAAAAAGCGGTAATCATGCCGAGAAACATTCCTTTTGCTCCAAGCCGGTCAACCGGAATGACGCCTGCGACCGCTTTGCCCGTTTCCGGCTCTAAAACGAACGGGGTGAGCAGCAGAAAAGAAACCAATGCGATCGCTCCGCCGAATACGGCCTCCACATCGTAGCTTTTGGAAAGGTAATAGCCGATCCCGAAGACGACAAAAATGGACATGATCCCCATCGTCGCCGTCGAAGCGCCGCCAAATCCGGATTGAAAGACAGACAGTGCGGAGCTGCTCATGATTTTGTTTAAAAACGGCAGGTTCGTCAGCACGACGAACACCGAACCGAAAATGGTCAGCGGAAACGCCAGCATAAAAGCATCCCGTAAGACTTGCAAGTAGCGGTTATTGTTTAATTTGCCCGCGATCGGAACAAGGAATTGGCTGATTTTCTCAAACACGTCTTCACCCCCGGCTTTCTATAAATTTTTCGATTGAAATAAGTCGAGCATTTCTTTAACGAGCTCTTTCATAGAAAGCGCTGACATTAAGTGGTCTTCGGCATGCATAAAAAGCAGAGAGACATCCGTCTTGGCGCCGCCGGCTTCTTTTTGAATCATCTGAAAATGGATGTCGTGCGCTTTCCCCAGTTCTTCTTCAGCCTTTGTCAGAAAGGTGTCTGACTCATCTGGCCGGCCGTCTTTATAAGCGCGTATCGATTGAATAATACAGCTGCGGGCATTACCGCTGTGAAGAATCAGCTGAAAACTGATCTGTTCATCCGTGTACGTTTCCATGCTTATCGCCTCCTTTATTTGTTCTCAATCAAGGCAACGGCCTGTTCGTATGCTTTTTTGCCGTCTCCCATGCCGTAAGCCATCATGTCAATCACATCAATGGTGATGTGAAGCGGGTCCGCCTCTTTTTGAAGCTCACCTTTTAAAAAACTCATCTGCGGGCCGATCAGTACGACGTCTGCATCTTTCATCGCTTCTTTTGCTTTATCCTGTCCGACTGCCCAAATCTCGGCTTCCTCACCGATGGAGCGGGCGTAATTCTGCATTTTCGTAACAAGAAGGCTGGTGGACATGCCTGAGCTGCAGGCTAATAAAATTCTTTTCATGAGAATCCCTTCTTTCATAAAGTTAAAACGTTTTCATGAATATTATAATCTTTTGAAATTAAATGTCTATACTTTTAAAATATAAAAGTTTTACTTTTCGGATTTTTGACACAAAAAAACCTTTTAAGATTCAACTTAAAAGGTTTTTCATCTCAAGCGAGCCATAACAGCCATAAATAAAGTCCGATCAGGGTGATGAATAACGTCGGAATGGTTAATATCAGACCTGTCTTGAAATACATTCCCCAGGAAATTTTCACGTTTTTCCGGCTTAGCACGTGGAGCCATAACAATGTCGCCAGCGATCCGATCGGCGTGATTTTCGGCCCGAGGTCCGAACCGATAACATTCGCGTAAATCAATGCTTCTCTCATCAGCCCGTGAGTGTCCGTTCCGCTGATGGCTATGGCGTCAATCATCACCGTCGGCAGGTTATTCATAACGGAGGACAGGATCGCAGCGATAAAACCCATTCCGAGTGTGCCCGCAAACAGTCCGTGATCCGCCGCTTTCTGAATAAGCTGAGAAAGAAAATCCGTCAGTCCGGCATTCCGCAAGCCGTACACGACAACATACATGCCGACAGAAAAAAACACGATGGCCCACGGGGCGTCCTTGATGACTTGTTTTGCAGGGACGGCGGGGCTTCGCTGCGCCAGAATGAGAAAAATAACCGCGATGGAGCCGGCAACGAAGGACACAGGGATCGACAGCAGCGCACTGACGAAATACCCAATCAATAAAACGGCCAGGACACCCCATGATAACCGGAAAAGGCGTTCATCCTTAATCGCGGATGCCGGATGTTTCACAAGACCGGTGTCATACCGTTTCGGAATGTTTTTTCTGAAATAGAGATACAGCACCAAAATGCTTGCCGCCAGAGAAAAAAGGTTGGGCACCAGCATGCGTGATGCATATTCAATGTACCCGATATGAAAGTAATCGGCGGATACAATATTGACCAAATTGCTTACAACGAGCGGAAGCGAGGTGGTGTCGGCGATGAATCCTCCGGCGATAATAAACGGAAAAACCAGCTTTTCAGGTAAATTCAAAGCCCGCACCATCGCCAGTACGATCGGCGTCAAAATGAGCGCCGCTCCGTCATTGGCAAACAGGGCGGAGACAACAGCCCCTAAGACCGACACATAGAGAAACATCCGCAGCCCGCTGCCTTTGGCCGCCATGGCCATATGCAGCGCGGCCCACTCAAAAAAACCGATGCTGTCAAGAATCAATGAAATGATAATAATGGCGATAAAGGCAAGTGTCGCATTCCAGACGATTCCCGTCACTTCCGCGATATCGTGCAGGCTGACTGCTCCGGCGATCAAAGCGAGGACCGCTCCGCCGCAGGCAGACCAGCCGATTGATACATGTTTCGGCTGCCATATGACAAACACAAGTGTCAGCACAAAAATCAGCGCTGATAAAACCGCAACTCCCAAGAATATATCCCCCTTACCGGCATGTAACAGTGACTTCTTTTTGCCGCAATGTCTGTAAAACTTCGTCCTTTTCATCTATCTGCTGCAAAATCGAGCAAACCAGCGCGTATTCCGGACCGGACGGATGAATGGCATAGTACCGCCACTGGCCCTCGCGTCTTTCCCGCACAAGGCCGGCGTTCTTTAATTTCCGCAAGTGCTGGCTGATGCCGGGCTGACTTATATCAAAAATAGCCGTCAGCTCGCAGACACAATATTCCTTATCCTCCAGAAGCTTCAGCATCAAAAGCCTCGTCGGGTCGCTTAGAAGCTTGAGGCACTGGCTGATCCCTCCGGAACTTAAAGCATGATGCCGCCGTTCCATGCGCTCACTCCTTTTTCACACTATTATATAAGCGGTTGTTTATATAAGTAAACGACAATATAAAAAAGCCGGCCTTGCACTTTTTGCAAAACCGGCTCATGTTTATTTTTGGAACATTTTTTTCGCTTCATCCATTGCTAATTTATTTCCCAGTGCTGAATAATCAAGCCAAGGCTGATCGGCAATTTTATAGACGTGGTTTGCTTTCACGGCCTTCAGCCCTTTCCATACAGCGCTTTTTTGCAATTCTTTATAGGCTTGCTGTGACTTGTCGTCTCTGTTAACGACGACGAAAATCGCATCTGCGTTGTAATCAGGCAGCACTTCTTGAGAAATGACTTCATAAGGGCGGGAGGTGTTCATTTCTTTAATGCCGTCAGCCGGTTTCAGCTTCAGATCGTCAAACAGAATCGGTCCCATCGGGCGGCGTGTGCTGAAGACGCGAAGCTCTTTTGCGTTCACGCGGATCGCCATGACTTTGGCGTTTTTCCCTAATTCCTTATTTATCATGGATTTGACTTGTTTTGTTTCATCTTCGTAATCTTGAATAAACGTTTTCGCTTCTTTTTCACGCTTGACGATTTTTCCGATGTCTTTTAAATGATCGCGCCATGTGCCTTTATCAAGGTCGAAAACGTGTGTGTTTCCGATTTTCTTGTATTTTGACACATCTTTTCCCGCAAATTCTTTATCAAGATAAATGTTGTCAGGGTTCAGCTCAAGTAAAGCTTCCATATCCGGATCTGAGGCAGGGCCGAGTTTTTTCGTGTCTTTCAGCTGATTTTTCACATGAGGGAGAAAATCTTTTAATTCTCCGCCCACGACGGAACCGGCAGGTGTAACGCCGAGAGCCAGCAGATCATTTGTCAGGTGAATGGACATCGAAGCGATTTTATGATCGCCGGATTTCTTTTTTGACTCCGGCTGTGTTGAATCGGATTGGCAGGCAGCCAGTAAGAAAATACACATGAAACTGACGAGCGCAATTATTTTTTTCATGGGAATACTCCTTGTTTTATGATTTGATTTTCATGACGAGATAGAGAAAATACGGCGCGCCGATGGCTGCCGCAACCACGCCGGCCGGAATGGCGTTCGGCTGAAACAAAGACCGGCCGATGGTGTCTGCCGCGACAAGAATGACAAGTCCGATTAATCCCGCAATCGGAATAATATGCTGATGCATGGTACCGACGAGCCGTCTTGCCAAGTGAGGGGCGGCAAAGCCGATAAAGCCGATTCCGCCGGCCATCGCGACGCTCGCGCAGGACAAGCCGACCGCTATGGCGATCAGCATGATCCTTTTTCTCTGCACGTGTGCGCCGAGCCCCGCGGCTGCCTGGTCACCGAGCATTAAAATATTCAAAGAGCGGGCGTTCAGCCATGCAAGCGGTGCGAGAATGCCGATCCAGGGCAATAGCGACCACACGTGAATCCAATCCCTGCCCCAGACGTTTCCCACCAGCCAGCGGGAAGCGAATGTATAAGTTTCTTCATTCAGGCGCAGCGACATAAACAATGTAACGGCGCTGAAGCCCGCGGAAACGGCGATCCCGACTAACAGCATACGGATCGTTAAAAAACCGTTCAGCCTGTCGTACGTAAGCACTACAATCAGCAGGGCGGCGAGTGTTCCGCCCGCAAACGTAAACAGCGGGATGAACATCGACGCCTGCGCCTCCAGGGAATGAAAGAATGTGATATACATCATCAAACCGAAGGAAGCGCCGGCATGCAGTCCGAGAATGCCCGGATCGGCAAGCGGATTTCGGGATACACCCTGCAAAATAGCGCCCGACACTCCTAAACCGATGCCGGCCAGCATCGTCACCAGAATCCGGGGAAGCCGGTAATCGAATAAAACGGTTGTGCTTTGAAACGTGCCGTATCCGAACAGCGTTTTTCCCACGGTGAGAGGAGAAAGCCGGAATGAGCCCGTATGCAGCCCGATCAGAATCATGCAAACGGCGATGACCAGCAGAATGAGTCCTGCCGCCGCCGCTTTTTTTGTTTCTTTCTGTACTTTCATTTATAAGTCTCTCCCTTCCTTGCGGGCAATATAAAGAAAGAAAGGGACACCGACAAGTGCGACCATAATGCCTATCGCCAATTCCCTCGGGGGACTGACCGTGCGCGAGGCCAGGTCGGCCAAAATCAATAGAATCGCGCCGAGTAACGCGGACATCGGAATAATCAGCCTGTACGTAACGCCGACGATCTTTCGCGCGATATGGGGAATGACCAGCCCGACGAAGCCGATCGCGCCGGCAGCGGAAACAGACACACCGGCAAGAACGACGGCGATCATTAATCCGGCGGCACGCGTCAGCGCCGTGTTCACCCCTAAATTCGCCGCCACGTCATTTCCCATTGAGAGAAGGGTGACGGACCGGCCCATGAATGTCGCGAGAATGATGAAGACCGCAATCACGGGAACAAGGACTTGTAAATGAGCCCACTTGATCCCTGACACCCCGCCGGCGTACCAGAAGGCCAAATCCTGGCTTAAATCGTAATAAATCGCCACACCGGTACTGAGTGAATGTAAAAGAGCGGCCACGACCGCCCCGGCAAGCGTCACCTTTAAAGGCGTCATGCTGCCTTTTCCCGCCGCACTGATAAAGAAAATCAAGCCGGTGCTTGCCAGTGCTCCCAAAAATGACATCACCATCAGCAGGGCGTATGACAAATGAGGGAAAAAAGCAAAGCTGAGCGCAACAACAAACATGGCGCCCGCGTTTACGCCTAAGACACCCGAATCGGCAAGCGGGTTTCTCGTGACACCCTGCATGAGGGCGCCGGCTGCAGCAAAAGCGGCTCCTGTAACGGCCGCCCCGAGCACCCTCGGAAGACGCAATTCATGAATGATCTGCTGGCCCGTTATGTTCGGATTATAATCAGCAACAGCCGACCAAACCGTATGTAAAGTAATGTCTTTCGCGCCGAATGAGACAGCAAAAAAAATAGATACAAGCAGCCCGATCACCGCGATCAGGAAGAAAACCCCGTTTTTTAAGATGCTGATCAGACGGTTTGCGGACGTGACAGAATCGCTCAAAAATCAATTCACCTACTTTTATGATCATTGTCCGGTATTTATTGAATATGAGAATCATTTTCATTTGAACCATCATATTATACCGAGCTGATTTTCAAAACGCAATAGAGCGTTCAACAATGATGTCCTTTTTTTCTCTCATGTTTATATTGTAAAAAAGAAGTGAAAAACGTGAAAGAGGAAATCGCTATATTCAGAAAGGAGGGAGGCAAATGGCGGGAGAACGAAAGCCTTTGCCGATTGAATTTTACCAGAGACCGTCAGTGGAGCTTGCCCCTTTATTGCTCGGCTGTCTCTTGGTGAAGGAGACGGACGAGGGAACGGCTTCAGGTTTTATCGTGGAAACGGAAGCTTATATGGGAGCGGATGACCGGGCGGCGCACAGCTTCGGCAACCGGCGCACGAAACGGACGGAAATTATGTTCCATGAGGCGGGCCGCATTTATACATACGTCATGCACACTCATACATTAATGAACGTCGTCGCCGCGGACATCGGCATTCCGCAGGCCGTGTTAATCAGGGCGGCGGAGCCTCATGAAGGACAGTTCCTGATGGAGAGCAGGAGACCGGGCAGACCCCCGAGAGAGCGGACAAACGGCCCGGGAAAACTGACGAAGGCGATGGGCATTTCAATGAACGACTACGGCGGCATGATCACGGAACCGCCGCTGTATATTACGGAGGGCTTTGCGCCCGAGCATATATCAACAGGCCCGAGAATCGGGATTGACAACAGCGGAGAAGCCCGGGATTATCCGTGGCGCTATTGGGTGACGGGGAACCGGTATGTCTCACGCTGACCATGTTTATAAACGCTGATAAGAGGGGAAAGACAAGGTAAAAGAAAGGGGATTCAGACATTGAAAAAATTTTTCAAAACGATTATCAAATGGGCGCCCGTCATCTATCCGATCATCAGAAAAATCATAAAAGAACGGAAGGCATCTAAGCGGAACCGCATGTCCGCATCCCGAACAGCCGGCTGATCCGGCTGTTTTTTTACGGGCCTGGCATCGGATTGCCGCATTGACTTGAAATCCTCCCCATTATAGAATTTACATACATTTACCCTTCCTCATTCTTTTTGCCCATTTTTCACGTCTGCATCTGATCTGATAGGAGGTTTTTCTCATGCTTCATGGGCGGCTTCGTGAACTTCTGCGCTTGCTTTTAGCTGCTGAAACACCGGTTACAAGCTCAGTCATCGCTGCAAATGTAAAGGTAACGACGCGGACGGTCCGCAATGACATAAAGGAACTGCAAACCATTGTAGAAAAACACGGCGCATCCATTCAATCTGTCAGAGGGAGCGGCTATAAGCTGCTGATCCGGAATGAGCAGCCGTTTAAAAACTGGCTTCAGGACAATTTCCAGCAGAACAGCACCGTGCCGATTTTTCCCGGTGAACGGTTAGATTACCTTATGAAAAGAATGCTTCTGGCCGACGGCTACCTCAAGCTGGATGACTTGGCGGAAGAACTGTTCATCAGTAAATCCACACTTCAATCTGATTTAAAAGAAGTCAAAAAACGGCTCCGCCCCTATGACATCATTTTGGAAACAAGGCCGAACTACGGCTTTAAGCTGCGCGGCGAAGAGCTCCGCCTCCGTTATTGTATGGCGGAATACTTAGTGGACGACCGCGAGCCAGAGCCTGATCTCCTGAGTGAAAAGGCCGGTATTCTGCCGAAAGACGACATTCACGTGATCCGCACAGCCATTATGAAGCAGGTTCGAAACCATAAGATCCCGCTTTCTTTCTTCGGCCTGAACAATCTCATCATCCATATCGCCATTGCCTGCAAACGAATCCGGACAGAAAACTATGTATCTCTCATCCCGGAAGATCTTCATGATATTAAGCTTGAAACAGAATATCAGTCAGCGGAAGCCATCGTAAAAGAGCTTGAATCTGCGCTTTCGGTCACCTTTCCCGAACAGGAAACCGCCTATATCGCCATTCACCTGCTCGGGACAAAGCGCATGACCCAGTCACAACTGGAAGGAAAAGAGCTTACAAGGCTGATAGACGGGGAAACCAGCCGTTTGACGGAGGCCATGATCGAAGCCATTGAGCGGGAGCTGAAGCTCGGAATCACGGACGACAATGAGCTGAAAGCTGGTCTTGCGCTCCACATCAAGCCGGCGATTAACCGAAACCGGTACGGAATGAACCTGAGAAACCCGATGCTCTCCGCCATAAAGGAAAATTATCCGCTCGCATTTGAAGCGGGAGTGATTGCGGGAATCGTGATCAAGGAGCAAACCGGCATTGATATTCATGAAAATGAGATCGGATATTTGGCGCTTCATTTCGGAGCCGCCATTGAAAGGAGAAAGACGGAACGGCCGCCTAAACGCTGTCTGATTGTCTGTGCGTCCGGCGCCGGAAGCGCGCAGCTTTTAAGAGAAAAGCTCCGTTCCCGGTTCGCAAAGCGTCTTGAAATCGTCGGAACGGCTGATTACTGCAGCCTTGACCAGCTTTCCTTTGAGTCGATTGATTTTGTGGTCAGCACAGTGCCGATCAAAAAAGACCTGCCCGTTCCCGTATTGAAGGTTCATACGCTGTTGGGCGGCGGGGATTTTACAAAAATCGACGCCATGCTGGAAGAAAAGCGGGAACAATTGAACTTTCTGAAACCGGAGCTGGTATTTTTGCAGCAGGATCTGGAGACGAAGGAGGACGTCATCCGTTTTCTCGGACAGAAGGTTGCAGAAGCCGGCCTCGCTTCTGATTCTCTGACCGATTCTATTTTTGAAAGGGAAGCGATTTCTCCTACGAGTTTCGGCAATCTTACGGCGATTCCGCACCCGCTCGTTCCGCAGACAGACACGACGTTTTGGGCGGTATGCACGCTGAAGAAACCGATTGACTGGGCGGATAAGCGTGTCCAATTTGTCTGCCTGCTCTGCGTCGAGAAAGAAAGCAAAGCCGACCTCCAGCATATGTACAAATGGCTCGGCGGCATGTTAGATGATCCGGCCGCGGTAAGCCGTCTCTTAAAATGCACAACCTATCAGGAGGTTTTACGAGTATTCAGAGACAAACGATCAGAGAAAGACCGGGATACACCTTTTTTCCGTTAGCAGCGGAAAAAGCCTGAGTAGTTATGAAAGCGATTTCATAATATGATGGTACTAACATCGAGACATACAAAATACCAAACTTTCAGGAGGTCTTTTACATGAATATATTACTCGTTTGTGCAGCAGGGATGTCAACAAGCTTACTCGTCACCAAGATGGAAAAAAGCGCGCAGGAACAAGGAAAAGAATATAAAATCTGGGCGGTGTCAGGCGATTCAGTCAACCAGCATATTGATAAAGCGGACGTATTGCTGCTTGGGCCTCAAGTCCGTTATTTGCTTCCGCAGCTGAAAAAATTGGGTGAATCAAAAGGAGTGCCGGTTGAAGTCATCAATACCGTCCATTACGGCACTTGCAACGGAGCGGAGGTTCTGAAATCAGCGGAACAGCTCGGAAACGCATCGTAGAAAGGGGCGGGCCGTGTGAATAAGGTGAACCAGTTTTTAGAAGAGAAAGTCATGCCCATTGCCGGAAAAATTGCCTCCCAGCGGCATCTGCAAGCATTGCGTGACGGGATCATCCTCACCATGCCGCTTATCATCATCGGTTCGTTTTTTCTGATCATCGGCAACCTGCCGATTCCGGGATATGCGGATTTCATGGCAAAGACGTTCGGAAGCGCCTGGTCTCAAAAACTGCAATATCCGGTTGATGCGACCTTTGAAATCATGGGTCTTGTCGCCGCTTTCGGAATCGCCTACCGCCTGGCCGAAAAATACGGGGTGGACGCATTATCGGCCGGTGCGATATCTTTGGCGGCGTTTCTCTTGGCAACGCCGTACAAAGTTCCGTTTCTGCCTTCCGGCGCCAAAGAGGAAATCATGGTCGGCGGCGGCATCCCGCTGTCTCTCATGGGAAGCAAAGGGCTGTTTGTCGCGATGATCATCGCCATGCTGTCGACGGAAATTTACCGCTTGATCATCCAGCGGAATTTCGTCTTCAAAATGCCGGACGGCGTGCCTCCGGCGGTCAGCAAATCGTTTGTCGCCTTAATTCCCGGCTTTGCCGTCATCTTTCTGATCTGGGGTGCGCGTTTAATTGTCGAAGCGACGCCGTTTGAAAGCCTTCATAACATTGTAAGCGTTGTACTGGGGACGCCGCTCTCGATTCTTGGGCGAAGTCTCGGCGGAAGCCTGATAGCCGAAGCGGTTCAAATGCTCTTGTGGGCGTGCGGATTACACGGGGCGAACATAGTCGGCGGCGTCATGGCGCCGATCTGGTTCGGAGCGATGGATGCCAACCGGATTGCGTTTCAGGCGGGCGATGCGCTTCCGAATATTTTCACCCAGCAGTTCTTTGAAATCTGGATCAACATCGGCGGAAGCGGCGCGACACTGGCGCTCGTGGTCACCATGTTTCTCCGTTCGCGAAGCAAGCAGATGAAGCAGCTTGGGAAACTCGCCATCGGGCCGGCCGTCTTTAATATTAATGAGCCGATTATTTTCGGAATGCCGATCGTCATGAACCCGATGCTTCTCATTCCGTTCATTATCACACCGCTTGTCACACTGGTCCTTACCTATATCGGCATGAGCACCGGCCTCGTCGCCAAACCTGCCGGCATTGCCGTCCCATGGACGATGCCGCCGATTTTCTCCGGCTATCTTGCCACGGGCGGAAAAATATCAGGGGCTGTCATGCAGGCGATTAACATCATCACAGCCTTTATCGTGTACTATCCGTTCTTCAGAATGTGGGATTCGCAAAAGCTGAAAGAAGAAAACGAACTTGAACAATCGCAGGCGCCAGCCGTACAGGGAGACGAAAAAGCCGTGCTGTAGAGAAAGGGAGTGAAACACATGAATGAAAAAATGGAACAGACCATTTTTCAGATCATCCTGCATGGCGGCAACGGCAGAAGTGCATCAATGGAAGCCATTGCCGCCGCAAAGCGGGGGGACAGAGCCATGGCGGAGGAAAAGCTTCAGGAAGCCGCAAGGGAACTGACCGAAGCTCATCATTACCAGACAGAATTGATCCAAAATGAAGCCGGCGGAGAAAAAACAGACATGACGCTTTTGATGGTGCATGCGCAAGATCATTTAATGAATGCCATGACCGTGAAAGACTTGGCCGCTGAGTTAGTCGAGATTTACGAAAAAGTGAGTCTGCAAGGGGGAGCAAAAATATGACAAAAGGAATTAAAATTGTAACGATCGGCGGAGGTTCAAGCTATACACCGGAGCTTGTGGAAGGCATCATTAAGCGCTATGAGGAACTGCCTGTCAGAGAATTATGGCTCGTCGACATTCCTGAAGGCGAGAAAAAACTCAATATCGTCGGCACGCTTGCAAAACGCATGGTCGAAAAAGCGGGTGTTCCGATAGAGATTCACCTGACGCTTGACCGGAGAGAAGCCTTGAAGGATGCGGATTTCGTAACGACTCAATTCCGCGTCGGCCTTCTTGAGGCCCGCGCCAAAGACGAACGGATTCCGTTAAAATACGGCGTAATCGGCCAGGAGACAAACGGTCCGGGCGGTTTATTCAAAGGGCTGCGCACCATCCCGGTTATTCTGGAAATCGCGAAAGACATCGAAGAGCTTTGTCCGAATGCATGGCTCGTGAATTTCACAAACCCTGCCGGCATGGTTACCGAGGCCTTGCTCCGCTACTCGAATCTCACAAAAGTCGTCGGCCTCTGCAATGTGCCGATCGGCATTAAAATGGGCGTCGCAAAAGCATTGGACGTGGATGTCAGCCGGATCGAAGTGCAATTTGCCGGGCTGAATCACATGGTCTTCGGATTAGATGTTTTCTTAGACGGCGTCAGCGTGAAAGATCAAGTCATTGAAGCCATGGGAGACCCGAAAAACGCCATGACGATGAAAAATATTTCAGGAGCGGAATGGGAGCCTGAATTCCTGAAGGCGCTCGATCTGATTCCTTGCGGTTACCACCGCTATTATTTCAAAACGAAAGAAATGCTCGAGCAAGAAATAGAAGCGTCACAGACGGAGGGCACACGCGCCGAGGTCGTGCAGAAGGTTGAGAAAGAACTGTTCGAACTGTACAAAGATCCGAATCTCGCCATCAAACCGCCGCAGCTTGAAAAACGGGGCGGAGCGTACTACAGTGACGCGGCCTGCAACCTGATCAGCTCCATCTATAATGACAAACATGATATCCAGCCCGTCAATACGATAAACAACGGCGCGATCGCCAGCATTCCGAATGACTCAGCGGTCGAAGTGAACTGTGTCATGACGAAAGACGGTCCGAAACCGATCGCCGTCGGTGATCTGCCGGTGTCTGTCCGCGGACTCGTCCAGCAAATCAAATCATTTGAGCGCGTCGCCGCTGAAGCAGCCGTCACGGGAGATTATCAAACGGCGCTACTTGCGATGACGATCAACCCTCTCGTCCCGTCAGACTCCGTGGCAAAGGCCATTCTGGATGAAATGCTTGAGGCCCACAAAGAACATCTGCCTCATTTCTTTAAGTCGATTGAAGCATAAGAGCAGTAAAAAAAAACCCGGATTCGCTTCCGGGTTTTTTGCTTATTTTGATTCGCTTAGTGAGGCGACTTCCGTCGTCCAGCCGAACACGTCGGCTTCCGCGCCTTTTTGAATGCCTGTAATGGTATCGTACAATTTCTTCGAGATCTCTCCGGTTTCACCGCTGCCGATGACAAGACTTTCATCATTCCAGATCAGTTCGCCGACCGGAGAAATGACCGCCGCCGTACCGGTTCCGAATGTTTCTTCCAATCGGCCGTCACGATGCGCCTGGATGATTTCATCGATCGAAATCTTCCGCTCAGACACAGTCAGTCCCCAATGTTTGAGAAGGGTGATGACAGAATTTCTCGTAATTCCTTCAAGAATGCTTCCGTTCAGCTCCGGCGTCACGATCTCGCCGCTGATTTTGAAGAAGATGTTCATGCTGCCGACTTCTTCGATGTATTTTTTCTCAATGCCGTCAAGCCATAAAACCTGGGAAAATCCCTTTTCTTCCGCAACCTGCTGCGCTTTCAGACTTGATGCGTAGTTGCCGGCGGTTTTCGCGTTTCCGGTGCCGCCTTTGACGGCGCGCACGAATTCGTTTTCCACGGCGATTTTCACCGGTTTAATGCCTTCTTTGTAATAAGAGCCGACCGGGGAAAGAATGATAAACAGCTTGTACGTATGGGATGCCGCTACACCGAGGAAAGGCTCAGTCGCAATAATAAACGGACGGATATAAAGGGAAGTGCCTTCCGCTTTCGGAATCCAGTCTTTGTCGATGGCTACGAGCTGTTTCAGGCCTTCAAGAACAAGCTCTTCATCAATGAGCGGGATGCAAAGGCGGTCATTTGACTGGTTCAGGCGCTCCATATTTTTCTCCGGTCTGAACAGAAGCACTTCCTGATCCTTCGTTACATACGCTTTAAGCCCTTCAAAAACGGTTTGGCCGTAATGATAAACCATGGCCGCAGGATCCATTGAGATGGACTGATAAGGGATAATTCTCGGATCGTACCAGCCTTGATCAGCATCGTAATCCATAACAAACATATGGTCGGTGAAAATTCTGCCGAACGCAAGGTCATGGGGGTCCGGTTTCGGTTTTTTGGCTGAAGTCAATTCAACACGAATGTCTTGTTTCATAATGTTCTGTCTCCCTATTGGTGTTATTGTCAAACTTATTTGAAAATAATTTATATTCTATTGTATACCTTCAACAAATATTCGCAATAGTTTTCCTCAAATTTGTGAAAAAATCAAATCACATAAAAAGCAGGGGAGAGAATGCCCCCTGCGTGTTCGTTTTTACGTATTCTGTCATCACCGTGCTCAGTGAACCGTCACCTTGCCGGTTTTGTAAAACTGCTCCATTGCTTTATCGACGTACACCCAGCCTTTCCAGGCGATATGGATGGTGTCTTTCATAAAGTACGGATCATATTCGTGCCCGGATAAGTCGGCAACCTGAAAGCCCTTCGCTTTAATTTGCTTAGTGACTTTTTTGTAGTAATCAGTCCGGCCTTTTTTCGGGAAGCCGGTGTAGTCATACCATTTTCCGTTGACCGGAATAACCACGAACATCGGTTCAGCGCCGGCATCTTTCAGAATGTCCAGCATATCCTCAAAGTCGTGATATTCGACTGATTTGGCGTACGTTCTTCCTTTGTTGATCCCTTTCACTCTCTTTACTTTCTTCTTAATCTTTTTATAAGAAGCGTCATCGATATAGAAAGGATTGGACTTGGAGCTCCGTTCTCCTAATTGCGCGGCGGCTGTTTTTAACTCTGACCACGATTTCCCTTTCAGGTTTTCAGAGATCGTCCGTTCAGGGCCCTTGGTTTCTCCCATTGAATAATAAAGATCTTTTTTCTCAAGCAGAGAATAATAAGCTTTGGCAGCCGGCATGACCGCTTTCACTTTCCATGATTGTCCGTTGACCATTCCCTTGTACAATTCAGAAAGGACGGCATCATGCTGAACGACTTTAAAACGGAGCATGCGCTTCATCATGTTCTTTTTGACCGCGGGATCAATCTGGTTATTAAATGCTAAATCCAATGCCTGAAGTGATGAAAAATTCGGCGCAAAGTGCTGTTCATCAGAACCTTTTTTGATAAACCATTGCGGAGAAACAATGAATACCAGCTTTTTGCCTTTCAGCTGCTGATAATGCGCCGCAAAGTTCACGGCGTGTATCAAGGATTGGTCCCCGCCTTTTCCGACAAGATAAGGCGTAAAGCCTTGGTTGTTTACTTGGAAATAGTTGGACGGATGAAACTCATCCAGTCTTGAAAGCTCGGAAGAACCGAAAATCGGCAGATACTTCGAGTCTTCGAACATTTTATTTTGCAGATAGAGCCCCTGGAACATATTCGGATTTAAGGCTGCCGCCGACTCTTCGACACGTTTTTCAGGAATGAAGCGCGTAAGCCATGAAGCCGGAACTGCGATAGCTCCGACAAACAGGACGAACGCTAAAATAATTGGTCCAAAGAAACGCTTTTTCATTTACTTCAACTCAGTCAGTTTGTTTACAATGTTGTTTGGCGTATTCCACTCGTCACGGTCAAATTCAGTGATCGGCACTGTAATGCCGAAGCGGTTTTCGATGGCGACAAGCAGCTCTACAGTTCCGAAAGAATCAAGCAGTCCTTCTTCAAAGATTTCAATATCAGGATTTTCTTTCACAGCGTCCTCCTGACAAACTTCAGCTAATACGTCTAATACTTCCTGTTTAAATTCCATGTGTTTTCAATCTCCTTTAGTGATGAAATGGTTTTCCTGAGAAAATATAAAATCCGAAACATACGAAATGGAATGTGATGACGATGGCTAAAAAGGCCGTAAAACGATTGGCGGGCAGCCACTTGTATTTCTTATTCCATTTCTCAAAAAAGTTATACCCGGTCATTAATACGGCGTGGTACAGGCCGTATACAATATATTGCAGGGCGAGTCCGTGCCAGACGCCCATCAGCATGAACAGCAGGAAATACCCGATGTTCGAGACGGCCATCCGGTTCTTTATCCATTTTTTCTTTGTCATCCAGAAAACAAAGCGCATAAATACGTAGTCTCTGAACCAGAAGGATAAGGACATGTGCCAGCGGTTCCAGAAGTCTTTAATGTTTTTGCTGATAAACGGCTTATTAAAGTTTTCCGGAGATTTGATGCCCATGATATAGCTTACACCGACGGCAAACATCGTGTAACCCGCAAAATCAAAAAACAGGTACAAGCTGTATCCGTACATGTACAGCACATTACCCCACAGTTTGCTGTGGGTGATATGGGACAGATTCATAATGAAATACGTGTTAATCGCATATCCGATAATGAATTTGTATAAGAAACCGATAAAAATTTTATGAATGCCGGTATACAGTAAATCAGCGTATTCTCCCTTTGTCCATACTTTCTGTTCGTCCTTGGCAAATCTGCGGTATCTGTCGATCGGACCGGAAGAAATGGTCGGGAAAAACATAATAAAGTACAAAAGGCGGTGAAGCGGCATTTTTTCTTTAATCAGCCCGTCTCTCGTTTCCATGATCAGCTGGACGCCTTTAAATGTCAAATAAGAAATTCCTAAGAAACTGATCAGGTTATGAACCGGGTGATGAGGCACCGGCGGAAAGAAAAACGGCCATAATTTAGATAAAAACAGGGGTAAAATGGACGCGATCACGGCCATACTGAAGACAAAGCCGCTGTTGGCTTTCAGTCTGTAAGCGAGATAACCCCTGATTAAAAGCACCTGCCACAGCGTAAAGATACATAGTGCGATCACGCCGTGCAGATCATGCGCGAAAATCAAAGCCAATACGATGATGGATATAAACATGTTGTATCCTTGGAATCTCTTGCCGTTCAGCCCTAAAATAATCGTCGGCAAAAGAAGGATTCCAAGTAAGATAAAGAAGAAAAACGAGCTGTAAGGCGTCATACAAGAACCTCTTCGCCAATGCGTTTACGGTCGATTTTTCCGTTCGCAGTCATTTGAATGTGATCCTGATAAATGAATTTTCTCGGAATCATGTAGGCCGGAAGCGAAGCGGCCAGTTCTTTCTTAATGGCGCTTGTCAGCTGGAATTCTTTTTCAAAATCATGTTTTTCAGGTACGATGGCGGCAATTAAATATTCGACAGGTCCGTTAGGCTGATACGGGATGACAACCGCCGTGCGCACATATTGAGACTGCCTTACATGTACTTCGATTTCCTCCAGCTCCATGCGGTAGCCGTGAAGCTTAATCTGGAAATCAAGGCGTCCTTGGCAGAAAATCTGACCATCCTGAACATAACCGGCATCACCCGTGTGATATGCCCACTGGCCGTCGATCGGGAAAAACGCTTTTTCCGTCAGAGAAGGCTCTCCGAGATAGCCTTTGCTCACGCTCGGGCCCGCGATGATGATTTCCCCTTTTTCTCCGTCCGGAAGCTTATTCCCGTTTTCATCCATGATGAAGATATTCATATCGGGTTTTGCAAAACCGACGGGCAGAGATTCATGTTCATCGATGATCTGCTGCGTAATTTCAACGGAGGTGACGGCAACCGTTGTTTCAGTCGGGCCGTATGTATTGAATACGCGGGCCTTCGGAAAACGGTTTAACAGTTCCTGTGCCACGGCAGCCGGAAGCGCTTCTCCGCAAAACATAAATACTTCTGTCTCAGGCAGGAGCTCCTGCGTAAAGCCGGGGTCCATCAGACACATTTGGACGAAAGACGGCGTCGATGTCCAGACGTTCAGTTTGGATTTCTCCAGCTCTTCAAATAGTACTTTCGGTTTATTGATTTTGTCTTTCGTTACGCAATGCAGCGTACCTCCCGTTTGAAGCGAAGGGAAAATGTCCATGACAGATAAATCAAAAGAAAACGGCGCTTGGTTTAAGAATGTCTTACCATCGCCCACAGGAAAATCCCTGCAGATCCAGTCAGTGAAGCTTTGCAGGTTATCAGCCGATATCTGCACGCCCTTCGGATTTCCCGTGCTGCCGGACGTGTAAATAATGTAAAATGTGTCCAGCTCTTTTACCCAGTTCTCACGGCTGAGGTCTGCATCTCCGTCAGCTGCAAGCTCTTCGGGCGTAACGGTTTTAATCAGATTGCTTCCCGTATCGACTGCATCGCCCGATACGCTGATAAGCAGCTCTGCGCCTGAGCTTTCAATGATTTTGACGATCCGCTCCGCCGGAATGGAAACATCGACAGGGATGTAAGGGCGGCCCGCTTTGACGCTTCCTAAGAAAGAAACGATCATATTCGGCTCCATATGTCCGTAAACCAGGACAGGCGCTTTCGAACCGTCAGCTGTATGTTTTTGAATGCCGGACGCAACCCGCTCCGACAAATCCCATAATTCCCCGTAAGTGAGGGAATGATCTAAGGAACGAAACGCTTCGGCCTGCGGCTTGGCGTCTGCGTATGTTTTTATAGCATCAAGTAGTTTCATAGTTATCCTCCCCGATTAGAAATCGTTGTAAATATAAGTGCCGGTATTCGCTGTATGAAATCCATACATCCAAAAGAGCAATACTAATATCAGAAAATAAAAGCCCGTATGAAACGTCCATTTGATCAATGTATTTTCATAAGCACGTTTTAATTTTTGCATCATATTCAAAATTCCTTCCCCGCGTATTCAATAATTACACCAGTATATGACGATTAGATTAACAAAAAGTTTCAAAATATGTCTAATATCCTAAGCTTAAAATTTCCTTAAAAATGAATGAGAAACAAAAGGATGGAAAACACGCATGTATAAATTGGCAAATGATCATACTAAAAAGGCGCTGTTCAGGCGGGATTTTTAACTTATCGTAAATATAAACGAGGTAAAAAAATTTTGGCGGCTTTTTCTTACGCAGGCTTGAGCCGAACCCCAATGGAGAAGGGCGAAAAGCCGTTTCCGGCAGGATAGCCGATAAAGCGCCGCATCTTGTGAAATGAGGAAGAAATTATTATGATAGATAAGGTAGCAGAAAACGTGAAAACCCCAATTCAACACTACTGTTATCGGCTGACTGTGAAAGCCTTTTAATAGAAAGGAAGAGGAAAATGAATCAAAACAATATGGGGGGCAGCCAAAAGACGCCCGAGAAAGAAAGCATGGGCCGCATTTTGTGGCAGCTAACCCGCCCTCATACATTGACGGCATCGTTTGTGCCCGTACTTCTCGGCACCGTATTGGCGATGTTTTACGTAAAGGTTGATTTCCTGCTGTTTTTGGCCATGCTGTTTTCCTGCCTTTGGATTCAGATCGCCACGAACTTATTCAATGAATATTACGATTTTAAACGCGGTTTAGATACGGAGGATTCCGTCGGTATCGGCGGAGCGATCGTCCGCCACGGCATGAAGCCGAAAACAATTCTGCAGCTGGCGCTCGGCTCTTATGCGATTGCCCTCGTGCTCGGTGTTTATATCTGCATAAGCAGCAGCTGGTGGCTTGCGGTTATCGGCCTTGCCGGCATGCTGATCGGCTATCTGTATACGGGCGGCCCGCTGCCGATTGCGTATACACCGTTCGGGGAACTGTTCTCCGGCATTTGCATGGGCTCTGTATTTGTCCTTATTTCTTTCTTCATTCAGACAGGCAGAATTAATGAACAGAGCATTTTGATTTCCATCCCGATTGCCATCTTGGTCGGAGCGATTAACCTGTCCAACAATATCCGTGATATTGAGGAAGATAAAAAGGGCGGACGTAAAACGCTGGCCATTTTGATGGGGCATAGAGGAGCCGTCATGATACTGGCCGCATCTTTTGCCATCGCTTACATCTGGATCGTCGGTCTTGTCATCATGGGTTACACAAGCCCGTGGCTGTTCCTGGTCTTCCTGAGCGTGCCGAAACCCGTTCAGGCCGTGAAAGGCTTTGTGAAAAACGAAATGCCGATGAACATGATTATTGCGATGAAATCAACGGCGCAAACCAATACATTTTTCGGATTCCTGCTTTCAATCGGACTCCTGATCAGTTATTTCCGCTGATCAAATGAAAAGGCAAATGCCATAACCGGCATTTGCTTTTTTTTATGAAATAATCTTCATGATTTTGTAAAGAACCTGACTGAGGACTGACCCGTCTTATATACGGACAGCAAAGCAAGGAGATGAAAAAAATGGACTTGTCAACAGCCCATATGGATGATTTGAAAACGGTCATGGAAGATTGGAAAAATGAATTATTAGTTTATAAATTCGCTTTAGATGAGCTGGATACGAAGTTTTCGATCATCAGCCAGGAATATAATTTGATTCACGGGCATAACCCGATCGAGCATACAAAATCACGCGTAAAAAGTTTCGAGAGTATCGTCAATAAACTGATGCGCAAAGGCTGCGATGTGACGACGCAGGAAATGAAAGAGCATATTCATGATATTGCGGGTGTCAGGATTATCTGTTCCTTTATTTCCGATATTTATAATGTCGCTGAGGTTTTGAAGCAGCATAAGGACCTGAAGATCGTAAAGGTGAAGGATTATATCAAACATCCGAAGCCGAACGGCTACCGCAGCCTGCATTTGATTATTGAAATTCCCGTTTATTTGACGAATCGTGTGGAATATGTGAAGGCGGAAATTCAAATCCGCACCATCGCCATGGATTTTTGGGCGAGTCTTGAACATAAAATTTATTACAAATTAAATAACGAAGTCCCAAAGCATCTGACCGACGAGCTGAAGGAAGCGGCGGACATCGCCCATTATTTAGACGAAAAGATGCTTGGGATTAAGAAAGAAGTCGATTAAACGATTGACGCATCACAAACAGCCGGACCGCTTTTATGTGCAGTCCGGCTGTTTATTTATCCGTTTACGCGCAGCTGTACAAATTTTCGCTTGCCCACCTGAATCGTCATGCCGTCTTCTGCGGTAATGACGGTATGAAGGGCATCCGTTTTCTCCCCGTTCACTTTGACTCCGCCGTTTTGAATCATACGGCGTGCTTCGCTTTTTGAAGAAAAGAGTCCAATCGTGACGAGCAGCTCAATAAGGGGCACGGTCTTTTCTCCGTCCCATATGACGGTTTTCATATCTTCAGGCAGGCTGTTTTGCTGGAAGACACGTTTGAAATGCTGTTCTGCCGCATCCGCCGCTTTCCTGCCGTGGTACATTCTGACGATTGTACCCGCTAAGATCATTTTGGCATCTCTCGGATGAAGCTTTCCTGATTCCAAATCCTTCTCCATCTGTTTTTTCTCCGCAGGCTCTAAGTCTGTCGCTAAATGAATATATGTTTTCATCAGGCTGTCCGGCAATGACATCGTTTTGCCGTACATGTCGTTCGGATGCTCGTCAATACCGATGTAGTTGTTTTTTGATTTAGACATTTTTTCAACGCCGTCAAGACCCTCCAAAAGCGGCATGAGGATGACGACCTGCTTTTCTTTTTTGTAGCGTTCTTGGAAATGGCGGCCCATCAGCACGTTAAAATGCTGGTCCGTACCGCCGAGTTCGATATCGCTTTCGAGAACGACAGAATCGTAACCCTGCATCAGCGGGTAAAAGAATTCGTGAAGTGAGATCGGTTTTTGCATGGCGATGCGCTCCTCAAAGTCGTCGCGCTCCATCAGACGGGCGACAGTAATTTTCCCCGCTAATTCAATCACATCTTCCAGATTCAATGTCTTCAGCCATTTTGAGTTGCAGTGAAGTTCAACTTTGTCTTGATCCAGCACCTTGCCAAACTGTTCAAAGTAGGTTTTGGCATTGTGCTGGACTTCTTCATCAGTCAGCTGTTTTCTGGCTTGCGACTTCCCCGTCGGATCACCGATTTTTCCGGTAAAGTCCCCGATAACAAGCTGTATGATATGGCCGTTTTCTTGAAATTGGCGCAGTTTGTTTAACACGACGGTATGGCCCAAGTGGACGTCGGGTGCGGACGGATCAAGGCCGAGTTTAATGTTCAGCGGCTTGCCGGATGTCACTGATTTGGCGATTTTATTTCTCAATTCTTCAGGCGGTATGACGTCCGCGGCGCCGGTCATGTACAAATCCAGCTGCCTTTGCACTTCTTTTTCCTGATCATTCGTTAAAGTGATTGATTCCATCTTTTACATCCTCCTTTTTTTAGCCAAACAAAAAAGCCGCATCCCAAAAGGGACGTGGCTGTATGCACGCGGTACCACCCTGATTGAAGACGACGTCTTCCGCTCATTCGAATAACGGTTTCCCGTTCTTTGCTGCTGAAGTTCACAAAGAAAGCTCAGGGAGGTAATTCACGTTTGTCTTTGTGCCGGCTTGCACCATCCGCCGGCTCTCTGAAACAGGGAGACAATCCGTTACTGATTCCCGTCATAGCTGCTATGTTATGAAATTGTCAGCGATTTTTTGCAGCAGGGCGGACAGCGTTTTTTGTTCCTGTTTATCCAGACAGGCCGTCAGTTCAATTTCCCCCTGATGAAAGTCGGGGTAAAGGTCTTCAATAACCTTTCTGCCCTCATCGGTAATACTGACGAATACAAGCCTGCGGTCTCTTTTGTTCGTTTGTCTGCTGCATAAGCCCTTCTTCTCCAAAGTGTTCAGGACATTGCTCGCCGTCGCCGCGGTAATTCCGGATAGAGCGGCTATCCTTCTTGTATCAAGCGTTTCCCATTCACAAAGGTCATACAGAATGGAAAACGCCGTCCATGATAATTTGTGTGCCGACAGCACCTCTTTCTCCATTTTTACACGGAGCTGCTGGGCGGACCGATAGAGTGCAGCGGCAATATAGGCCGCCTCTTTGTTTCGGTCGGATAGATCGGAAAAAGGCCTGTTCGGCTTCTTATTGTCTGATCCGGCATCGTTGCGATTCGTCAATGGCGTCTTGCTCCTTATTATTGTCAGAATCATTAGCTATGAAATGAATTTTAACAGAGAATGCAAAAGATATCAAATCGCAAACAGCACATTCCCGCAGAAAAAATGTGTAAGATCGAGGTTTACTTTTTAAAAAAAGGGAAAGACATTTGTACAACAAAAAGGGAGATGAATATCAGTGGGAAAGAATGAAACAATGCATATCGTATCATGTGCCGATGATCATTATGCTCGTCATTTGGGTGGGATGTTCGCTTCTTTATTGATGAATATGGATAAAACAAGGGATGCGAAATTATATGTGATCGACGGCGGAATTACTTCCGAAAACAAGGACAAGCTTGAACAGACCGCGATGTCATTCGGGACACCGCTTGAATTTTTAGAAGTAGACGCTGATCAATACAAGCATGCAGTCGAAAGCAGCCACATTACAAAAGCGGCTTATTACCGCATTTCCATCCCTGATTTAATTAAGGATGAGTCCGTAAAGCGGATGATTTACATTGATTGCGATGCAATTGTGATGGAAGATATTTCGGTTTTATGGGACTTGGATATTTCCCCGGCAATAGTTGCGGCGGTAGAAGACGCCGGACAGCATGAAAGACTGAAAAAAATGAATATCAGCGACACTGCCAAGTATTTTAATTCCGGCATTATGATTATAGATTTCGAACCTTGGAGAAGACAGAATATTTCCGAAAAGGTGATTGATTTTATCAACGAAAACAGCTCGGAGGATTTTCTCGTGTTTCATGATCAGGACGCGCTTAACGCGATCTTATATGATCAATGGCATGAACTGCATCCGCGCTGGAACGCGCAGACGCATATTATCATGAATGAGAAAACGCCTCCTGAACTGATCGACCGTATCCGTTACAGAGAAACACGTGCCGAACCGGCCATCGTCCATTTCTGCGGCAGCGACAAGCCTTGGAATACAGGCACCTCGCACCCGTATCGTGATCATTATTTCCGATATATGTCCTTTACGAAATGGAACACGATTGACCGCCCGGCCATGAACCAATAGGCAGGTGTGATGAAAACGCTTGTGAAGCCGCTATCCGGCTCTCAAGCGTTTTTTTTATTATTTCACCCGAATCGCACGCACGCGTTTTTGCAGACTGGTCTTTTCGGCAGACGGCTTCAACCGGCTGACTGCCGTTTGCGCCGCTGATTTTGCTTTTTTCGTCTTGGTTTTTTCAGCCGCTTTTACTTTGTCTCTAGCCTGTTGCCGGTTGAGTTTATCTTTTATCCGGTCAAGCCGTTTTTCCAGAGCGGTTTTTTCTTTTCCCGGCTGGATTTCGCTGACTGCTTTTTGGGCTTTTGCGGTGCTGGCCTCAGAGGTCTTTTTTTCCGCCTGCTTGACGCTGGCCTCAGCTGTTTTCAAAAGGCTTGAGTTGACAGCGTTAAGCCGCTTTTGCAGCCCTTTTTTCTCTGAACCGGCCGGTAATTTGCGGATGGCGCTTTGTGCGGCATTGACGGCGGTTTTTTTCTTTTGTTTTTCGGCAGTCCGGACTTTGTCTCTTGCGTCCGTCACATTTCTTGCCGTCTGGACTTTATTGATCCGCGCCTCGAGAGCGGTTTTTCCCTTTGACTTGGACAGCTTGCTGACTGCCGTTTTTGCTTGATTGATATCTGCCTGTTTTTTCGTCTTTTCCGCTTTTATTACGGCCCGTTCGGCGAAACTCTTTTGCTTTACGTGATATTGCACCAGGCCGTACCCGAATCGGCTGTCACGTCCGGGAGCGCCCAGATCTTTGATGTTTTGCTGCATCTGCTGCCGGAGCTGTGTATTTGTTTCCTCGGGATATTTCTGCCTGAGCAGCGCGAACATGCCGGTGACGTGCGGCGCGGCTTGAGATGTGCCGTCAGCCGCGGCGTACATTTGATTCAGATACGTGCTCGTAATATTGGTGCCGGGTGCGGCAAATTCAATTTGTTTTCCGGTCGTGGAAAAAGCCGCGAGACCGTTTTTTTCAGTTGACGCTGAGACTGCCGTTACGCTGCTGTAGGCACCCGGATAATTGACGGGTTTTTTGTTGCCGTCGTTTCCTGCGGCGGCTACGATCACGATTCCTTTTTTGTATGCTTTGTCTACGGCGTCGTGAAGAATTTTGCTGTCTGCGTTAGTTCCGAGGCTCATATTGATGATGTCCATTTTGTTGGCGATCGACCAGTCGATCGCTTTAAGAAGGCTTTTAAGATCGCCTGCACCCTTTCTGTCTAATGCCTTAACCGCATATAACCGGACATCCGGCGCGATGCCGTCAATGCCGTATCCGTCATGTTTGGCCGCAATGATTCCGGCGACATGCGTCCCGTGTCCGTTGTCATCTTTGTATGAGGAAGTATAGCTGACTGCGGAATAGCCTCCGGCAATGGAAAGGTCATCATGAGGGTAAATGCCGCTGTCAATGACAGCCACTTTCACCTTTTTTCCCGTCAAGCCTTCTTTCCACGCCTGCTTGACCTGAGTCGGTTCTATATCCCATTGCGGCAGCGCGTAACTGCTGCTTTGGGCCGCTGATAACGGGCGGATATCAGAACCGCCTGCTGCCTGAAAGGATACATTGTCTTCTACATATAAGATGTCAGGGTCCTGTTTCAGGTCTTTCACCGTTTGTGAATCGGCTGACACGGCGACTGCCGGGAGATGCTGATAGGTCTGTTCCACATCCGCTCCGCTGTCTATGGCGGATTCCTTGCCGTTTTGATTTTTGTACACCACGATAACGTCCCGGTCGTGCGTCTCGGCGTGCGCGGGCGCCGCGGCAGAAAACAGGCCGACGCACAAGGCCGCGGCCATTATCGGTTTCAGGATGTGATACATTGTGATTCCCCCTTTTTCTTTATATATCGGCAGTGCGGAATTCTTTTTTTCCTGAGGGATAAGGAAAATTTCTGTATGCAAATGTAAGCGTTTCCAAAATATGATGGAGAAAATGCTTTAAGACATCTGCGCAATGAACTCAAAAAGGGGGTTTTTGATAAATGAGTACGTTCAATCGGGTCATGGAAGAAAAAATCATGCCTGTCGCCGGAAAAGTCGCCGGTCAAAGGCACTTAAGAGCTTTGCGGGACGGCATTATTTTGACTATGCCGCTTATCATCATCGGATCGGTTTTTCTGATTCTGACGAGTCTTCCGATTCCCGGTTATGCCGATTTTATGGCTGGTCTTTTCGGTGAAAATTGGGTTGAAAAGCTCGGGTATCCCGTGAATGCGTCCTTTGACATTATGGCGCTTGTCGCCGCCTTTGGGATTGCCTACCGGCTTGCGGAAAGCTATGAAGTGGATGCCCTGTCGTCGGGAGCCATTGCCCTTGCCGCCTTTTTATTGGCGACGCCGTATCAGATTCCGTTTATTCCTGACGGCTCGGCAACAGAGATTATGGTGGGAGGCGGCATTCCGATTTCGCTGCTCGGAAGCAAAGGTCTGTTTGTCGCGATGATCATTGCAATGCTGTCAACGGAAGTGTACCGGTTTATCATACAAAGAAATATCGTTATTAAGATGCCTGACGGAGTGCCGCCTGCGGTCAGCAAATCGTTCGTTGCGCTCATCCCCGGTTTCATTATTATTACGCTTGTATGGCTGGCCCGTCTGTTTATTGAAATAACTCCTTTTAAAAGCCTCCACAATGTCGTAGGCGATCTGCTGGGCACCCCGCTGTCTATTCTGGGCGGGAGTCTCGGCGGAAGTCTTATCGCCGAATTCGTGCAAATGCTGCTTTGGTCGTGCGGCATACACGGCGCGTCCATTATCGGCGGCGTCATGTCGCCGATCTGGTACGGGGCGATGGACGCCAACCGTTTGGCTTTTCAGGCGGGAGAAGCGCTGCCGAGCATTTTTACGACACAGTTCTTTCAAATATGGATTAATGTCGGCGGAAGCGGAGCGACGCTTGCCCTTGTGCTGACCATGCTTGTGCGCTCCAGAAGCAAACAGATGAAACAGCTCGGCCGACTCGGCATCGGACCCGCGATCTTTAACATTAACGAGCCGATTATTTTCGGGATGCCGCTCGTCATGAATCCGCTGTTAATCGTGCCTTTTATCATCGCACCGCTCTTGACCATTACGGCGACGTACATCGGGATGAGCACGGGAATGGTGGCAAAACCGGCGGGAATCGCCGTGCCGTGGACGATGCCGCCGCTGATATCCGGTTATTTGGCGACGGGCGGGAAAATCTCCGGTTCAGTCATGCAGCTGATCAATCTCCTGATTACATTTATCATCTATTATCCGTTTTTCCGAATTTGGGATCTTCAAAAATGGAGAGAGGAACGGGCGGCGGAACAAAACGTCACAGAAGAAACATAAAAAAACGGGCGCTTTCGCCCGTTTTTTTTAACGCTGGAAAAATTCGATCCATTCGCCGTCAGGTCCTTCAATGTAAAAGTAGCGATATCCGTTCGGAAGCGTCGTGATTTCTTCATCAATGAATACGGCGCCCTGACGCTTTGCATGTGTGAACTCCGCCGCGATATCTTCAGTTAATAAAGCGACATGGTGAACTTTTCCTTCTGCGGGAAGCTCGCTGCTGTAGCCCTGGATCAGCTCAATTTCTGTCTCCGGCCCTTCTTGAAAGCCGAGAAAGGCAAGTTCAATAATGCCGTTCGTATGAGTGATACGATCCTTTAACGTCATACCGAGAACGTCTTGGTAAAAGGCGATGGATGTTTCAATATCTTTGACCATAATGCCTGTATGGTCGATTCTTTTGGCTGTCATGGTTTTCCCCCTGTTTTGAATTTTTCGGGACAATGCGGTGTTGATCATGTTTTATGGTACGATAAGAGAAAGCAAAACGAAAGAGGAATGCACAATGAAGCTACTTACAGTGAAAGATACATTTGCCGGAAAGCTGAAAAAAGGATTCCCCCTGATTGAAAAAGACGCTCTGTCCGGAAGCTCGGCTCATTTAACAGAGGGCGATCTTTTTGATGTGACATCCGAGAAGGGTGAATTTATCGGAAAAGGCTATTACGGTTTGCAGAATAAAGGAGTCGGCTGGGTGCTGTCCCGCGCGAGAGATGAACGGATCGACGGACGTTTCTTTCTGGACAAGCTGAAAAAAGCGGCTGAAGCAAGAGCCCATCTGTTTAAGGCGCCCGATACGACGGCGTTCCGGCTTTTCAACGGTGAGGGCGACGGCATCGGCGGCGTCACGATTGACTTTTATGACGGTGATCTGCTGATTCAATGGTACAGTAAAGGCATTTACGCTTATAAGGACAGCATGATTGAGGCGATTGACGGACTGGAGCTTTCTTATAAAGCGATCTATGAAAAGAAACGATTCGATACGGCCGGGCAATACGTGGAAGACGACGATTTTGTCAAAGGCGAAAGAGGAGATTTTCCGGTCATTGTTCAAGAAAACGGCATACAGTACGCGGTGGATTTAAACGATGGGGCGATGACGGGCATTTTCTTAGACCAGCGTCATGTGCGCAAAGCGATTCGGGATAAGTATGCAAACGGCAGACGGGTGCTGAATACGTTCTCTTATACGGGGGCATTTTCCATCGCGGCGGCGCTTGGCGGAGCTGAGAAAACGACCAGCGTCGATGTCGCCAACCGCAGTCTCGCAAAAACGATTGAACAGTTCAGCGCCAACGGAATTGATTATGAGGCGCATGACATTAAGGTCATGGATGTTTTCAAATACTTCGGCTATGCGGCGAAAAAAGGGCTGGAGTTTGACCTCATCATCCTTGATCCGCCTTCTTTCGCCCGCACAAAAAAACGGACGTTCAGCGCGGCGAAAGATTATAAAAACCTGCTGAAGGAAACGATCGCCATCACTGCAAAAAACGGCATCATCATCGCTTCGACAAACAGCAGCGCCTTCAATATGAAGAAATTTAAAGGCTTTATAGAGACCGCCTTTAAAGAAACAAATGAGCGTTACGACATTTTGGAAGAATATACGCTTCCGGAAGATTTCAAAACGATTCCCGCGTTTAAAGAAGGGAATTATTTGAAGGTTGTTTTCTTGCGGAAAAAATAGGATGATCATTTATAGCGTGGAAAGAGGGGAAAAGAAAACCCTCTTCCATCGCTTTAATACGGGATAAAATAATCTTCATATCTTACTGTTTAAAGAAACAACCCGCTATTACTTAGTATCTCATCTGTGCCAAGTAAAGTGGCCTCACTAATGCCCACATTGTTGGTTTTCATGAAGGATTGCACCGCTTGGTAGCCAACCGCATAACCTGCAAACGGTGATAAGCCGACAGGCTGATAACCTTGTTCGGCTGCAAAGGTGTCACCAAACATGTAACTGCTGACCTCAGCAAACCCTTTCACATTTAATGAGTCTTTGATAATTTCTTTTGAGTATTCTAAGTCTTCTTTTTCAAAAGAAGTAACCCAGGGACCTAACAGAGCTTCTCCGTAAAGTTCTTTGGCAAACGATTCTGCCAGCCCCTCTATAATTAAGTAATCCCCAACCGTTACGTTCCCATAATCCCAATTGAAATACGAAAAACGAATATTATGATGAAATTCATGTGCGATTACAGCAGGCAGTCTCGGTATGTTATATGAATTGGGGAATATTGAAACTTGAATAAATCCCGGAATTCCTCCGAATCCACAATACCCTCTATGTAACTCAAGCTTTTTTTGATTAGCCAGATACATCCCAAACCTTATTTCATCAGCATTTATTTTTAAGCGGTTTTGTTTGATAAATTCTACACAATGAGTTAAAGTGCCATATGCAATTTGAAGAGCTTGAATTTCTTTTAGATTCTCTAATGCTTTTCTTCCGGTTTCCGTATCAAATATGCTCAGATAGCCCAGCATATTTGCAGCCATGATTACATCATATCCGTTAGGCTGCTTTGCCTTTAAGGGAACATTCATCTTTTTCCACATATCTTCAAAAGGTTTCATCATTGAATACCGATAATAATCTTCTCTATTTTCAATCATTGAAAATAACGTTTCGTATTGCCCAATTGTATCCTCGATAATGATTTTAATGGGTACCACCCTTTTTTTGGTTATCTATATAAATTGTAATGGCATCACTCATGAGCTTCGCCAACCCTTCACCATACCGGTCGATGTTCTTAGTGAAGCGTTTATCTTCGATATAGAGTTGACCTAATCCGTAAAAGGCATCAAAAGAATATTCACCAAAATTTTCATTGAGAAAATCAAACCACTCTTTGATAGCTGTTTGTACGTCTGGGGACTTGGGAGATTGGTTAATAAGGAGTGCAAATTTATTGAACATTGCAGTCCACTTATCAGATAAATCTTTTTGCTCACCATCAGTCATGTTTTTCAATCTAATATTTACCTTATCGACAGGATGATCACCCCACCGTTTGCGAGCTTCTTGTTCATAAAGATTATGATTGAAGTTCATTCCCTCAAACCGCTCTTTGTTCGTCATGCAAATCTCTCCCATCATATGTTTGATTGATTTATCGATGGTTGCAATCATCTTATCGACTCTATTCCGTTTCTCAATCAACATTTTCTTTTGTAAAATTAATGCCTCCCTCCGGTTAAATGAAGGACTATTAATGATTTCTTTAATCTCTTTTAAGGAGAAATCGAGCTCCTTGAAAAATAGTATCTGCTGCAGCTGTTCAAGATTCTCTTCAGAATAAAGCCGATAACCGGAATCGGTCGTTTCCTGAGGAGTCAATAATCCAATTTGATCGTAATGATGGAGAGTCCGTATGCTTACTCCAATCAGTTCAGCTACTTCTTTTACTTTCATACCCATCACGTTTGCCGCCTCCTTAATGGCTACTCTAAAGTATTACGCAGCGTAAGAGTCAATAGTTGGATAAAGATTTTTTGTATATAAAGGGAGAACATATGAGGATTTCATTGCTGAAATTAAAGAAAAAAAGCCGGGCGTGAAGCTCCGGCTTTTTTCTATTCAATAATGTGCTGGACCCGGCCGATTCGCCCGTCTTCAAGGCGGACCTTAATGCCGCGCGGGTGGAAGCTTGAGTTCGTCAAAATATCCTTCACGATTCCTCTTGTCAGCTTTCCTGAACGCTGATCGGCTTTCAGGACGATATCGACTTCAAGTCCTTTTCTGATGCTGCTTCGCTGCTGGCCGTTCATATGACACATCCGTTCTTCAGTCTTTTCACTTCATATCTTATCATATCGTGTTTTCGTCTTTTTATGAAGGACAGACAAATCAATCCTTCATAGCAAATAAAAAAAGACCGCTCTGTAAGGAGCAGTCTTTTATGACATAAACGAAAGCAAAATCGGGGCCGCGCACAGTGTCATAATCGCGGCGAGAATCATGGACACGCTTGAGATCGTTCCTGATACGGAGCTGAGCTCAAATGCTTTAGATGTTCCCGCTCCGTGCGCGCTGGTTCCGAGCAGCACGCCCCGGGCAATTTCGTTATCAATGCGGAAATAGCGGATGACCATCGGCCCGATGATCGTTCCCAATAAAGCCGTTAAAATGACGAAAACCGCTGTAACGGCCGGCATCCCGCCGATCATTTCTGAAACGTTCATGGCAATCGGCGTCGTCACGGATCGCGGCACGAGACTGTCGACTAAGCTGCTGCCGAGATGGAACCATTTGGCGATAAAGGCCGTTGACAGAATGGCGATACATGAACCGACCGCTACGTTCAAAATAATTTCCACGGCGTATTTCTTTAAAATCGGGAAATATTTATAAAGCGGGATGGCGAACGCCACTGTTGCCGGCTGAAGCATATCGGTCAGCAGTCCGCCGCCGAGATTGTATGTCTGATACGGGACATTGACAAGAAGCAGCAGTACGACCAAAACAGCGGGCGTAATCAGAAGCGGCGACGTATACACCCGCGGAAAACGAGTGTAGAGTTTTTTCGCGCCCAAATATACTAAGACAGTTAAGAATAAACTTATGATTCCGATGAACACGTTTGTTTTTTCTCCTTTCTTTTTGCTATCAGCTGTGTAAGCGAACCTGTTGAAACCATCACGACAAATGTGCTGATGACGACGACAAGTAAAATGCTTACGCCGAATTTAGACATAATATCTCCGTATTCAATCACTCCGACGGCAGACGGGATGAAAAACAGCAGCAGCTCACCGAGGAGCCATGCTGCGCCAAGCTCAATCCATTCAAGTTTGATAATCTTGAAATGCAATAATGTGAAAAGAATCACAATCCCGATTATACTGCCGGGAATATTTATATGAAGAGCCGCCGTGACCCAATTGATCAGACGCGCAAATATAAACAGCAGAGCGATTTGAATAACGGTAAGCAGCAATTTTTTCATAATGATGCCTCCCTTATATTTATATTGTACAGAAGGTTTTGCTATAGGTAAAATACATATAAAGAATAATGTGTATTCCTTTTGTCTATAGAAAGGATGAAATGTAATGGATATCCGGCACTTAACGTATTTCTTGGAAGTGGCCCGTTTGAAAAGCTTTACGAAGGCTTCACAGTCGCTGTATGTTTCACAGCCGACAATCTCAAAAATGATTAAAAACCTGGAGACGGAGCTCGGCATTAAGCTGTTTTACCGCAATGGCCGGCAAGTTGAACTGACTGACGCCGGGCAGAGCATGTATGTGCAGGCGCAGGAAATCACAAAGTCATTCCAAAACCTGACGTCAGAGCTGAATGATATTATGGAAGTGAAGAAAGGGCACGTCCGCATCGGTCTTCCGCCGATGATCGGGTCCGGCTTTTTCCCGAGAGTGCTCGGTGACTTCCGCGTCACATATCCCGATGTGACGTTTCAGCTTGTTGAGGACGGCTCTATTAAAGTGCAGCAAGGGGTGGAGGACGGCTCGCTTGATATCGGGGTCGTCGTGCTTCCCGCGAATGAAGAAATTTTTCATACGTTCACAATCGTCAAGGAAACCCTTATGCTCGTCGTCCATCCGTCACATCGGCTCGCTGACGAGAAAGAATGCAGTCTTCACGAATTGAAAGAAGAGCCGTTCATATTTTTCAGGGAGGATTTTGTCCTTCATAATCGAATTATGACGGAATGCGTGAAAGCCGGATTCAGGCCGCACGTCATTTATGAAACGTCACAGTGGGACTTTATCAGCGAAATGGTATCGGCCAATCTCGGCATCGGCCTCTTGCCGGAAAGAATCTGCCGCGGTCTTGATCCTGACAAAGTCAGAACCATTCCGCTCGTTCATCCGGTCATTCCGTGGCATTTAGCCATCATTTGGCGGAAAGACCGCTATATGTCCTTTGCCGCCAGAGCCTGGCTGGAGCATACGAAATCGTATTTATGGAATCCGAAAAAGAGAAAAAAGGATGATTAAGCATGGACGCACAAACCGCAGCTCAACACTTGAGTAAAGTGCGGGATCAAAACCCGCTCGTTCACAGTATCACCAATAATGTCGTCACGAACTTCACCGCTAACGGACTGCTCGCGCTCGGCGCATCGCCCGTTATGGCTTATGCAATTGAGGAGGCCGCCGACATGGCGAAAATCGCAGGAGCGCTCGTCCTGAATATAGGCACCCTCAGTTCGGCGTCGGTTGAAGCTATGATCGCAGCCGGAAAATCGGCCAATGAAAACGGTGTTCCGGTCATTTTTGATCCGGTAGGCGCCGGCGCCACGCCGTTTCGGACGGCATCAGCCCGCAAGATCATACAGGAGGTCCGCTTGTCCGTCATTCGCGGAAATGCCGCGGAAATCGCCAATATTGCCGGCGCCCCTGATTGGAAGATAAAAGGCGTGGATGCGGGGGAAGCCGGAGGAGATGTGGTTCAGCTCGCTAAGACGGCTGCAAGCAGGATGAAGACGGTCATTGCAATTACCGGAAAAACCGACGTCATCTCCGACGGCACCGGCACATATGCCGTACATAACGGTGATAAACTGCTGACGAAGGTGACGGGGGCGGGATGCCTGCTGACGTCTGTAATCGGAGCCTTCTGCGCAGCGGAGAAGGACGTTCTGCAAGCGGCCGTTTCAGCCGTTTCTGTATACGGAAGCGCCGCTCAGCTTGCCGCTCTGGACACCTCCCATAAGGGGCCGGGCAGCTTCCAGATTGAGCTTTTAAACAAGCTGGCAAGCATCTCCGAACAAGAAGCGGCCGAGCTTGCTGCAATTGAAAGGGTGACAGAAAAATGACGCGTATTTCTCGGGAAATGATGAAGGATATGTTATCGGTTTATTTTATTATGGGATCAAACAATACAAGCGCAGACCCCGTTTCCGTGGTGAAAAAAGCCATTGAGGGCGGCGCTACGCTTTTTCAATTTCGGGAAAAGGGGAGCGGTTCTTTAACAGGGGATGAACGTGTCCTGTTCGCGAAGCAGGTGCAGGATGTCTGCAGGCAGGCCGGGATTCCTTTCATCATTAATGATGATGTCGAATTGGCCTTGCGCCTTGAGGCGGACGGAGTGCATATCGGACAGGATGACGCAGACGCCGAAGAAACGAGAGCGGCAATCGGCGATATGATTCTCGGTGTGTCAGCACATAACGTCTCCGAGGTGAAGCGGGCGGAAGAAGCCGGAGCCGATTACGTCGGAATGGGCCCGGTCTATCCGACTGAAACAAAAAAAGATGCTGAAGCTGTGCAGGGCGTTACATTGATTGAAGAGGTGCGGCGTCAGGGCATCACCATTCCGATTGTAGGAATCGGCGGCATTACGGCTGACAACGCGGCGCCCGTCATTGAAGCGGGTGCAGACGGCGTCAGCATGATCAGCGCCATCAGCCAAGCCGAAGATCCAAAAGCGGCGGCGCGCAAGTTTTCAGAGGAAATTCAGCACTCCAAAGCAGGGCTGTCCCGATAGGGCGGCCCTTTTCTTGTGTGCGCAAAAAGGCAGTGACGGACCTTGGAGAATATAAGCCGTATGTCAAGAACAGGGCAATCAGCTTGCAATATCGACCGAAGCGTTTGACGGCTCTATCGCTTCTCTTAAAGTGACGCCTGAACCAATCACCACCGGCGCCGAAGGCTTAAAAGCCCTCTATAAAACAGTGAAAAGCGCGCAGTGAGAGATCATTTCGAGGTCACGGAAAAACTTAATGCGGAATTCAGCGAATTTGAAGTTTTGATGTCGAAATACAAAACGTGCGATCAATCGTATACGTCCTGTGATACATTAAGTACAGATCAAATCAGAGAGATAAGCACGAAGCTGACGGCCCTTTCTGAAACCATGTCGAAGATTGCCGATGTGCTTTAAAAGGAGTTAAGACACAGCATGAGTGATGAACATAACAAGGAAAAACAGATCCACAGACGGGATGTCCTGAAGTGGGGCGCCATCGCGGGCGCCGCCGTTGCTGTCGGAGCGAGCGGCCTCGGAGGACTCGCGCCGCTCTTCAAACCGGCGGCCACCGCTTCAAAGAAGAATGATGAAAAAAGGGATCGTGATCAAATCGTTCCTTTTTACGGAAAGCACCAAGCAGGAATCACAACGGCGCATCAGACGTATGTGTATTTTGCGGCGCTTGATGTCATGTCAAGCGACAAAGCCGATGTCATCTCCCTTTTCAAACATTGGACAAGCCTGACGCAGCTGCTGACTTCAGGCGCCGTCCCGTCAGGCGAACAGAAAAATAAAGATATGCCTCCGCAGGATACCGGGGAGTCGCAGGATCTGGCACCGGCGAATTTGACCGTTACCTTCGGCTTCGGCCCCGGGTTTTTCGAGAAAGACGGGAAAGACCGCTTCGGACTGAAGGATAAAAAACCGAAGCACCTCGCCGATATTCCGCCGATGCCTAACGACAAGCTCGATAAGAAACAAGGCGGCGGTGATATCGTCATACAGGTCTGCGCGGATAATGAACAAACGGCGTTTCACGCGGTGCGAAACCTGATGAAACTGGCATCCGGCGTGTGCGAAGTCCGCTTCCTCAATAAAGGTTTCTTAAGCGGCGGGAAAAACGGAGAAACACCGCGCAACCTCTTCGGATTCAAAGACGGCACCGGCAACCAAAGCACGAAGGATGAAAACATGATGAATTCGATCGTTTGGGTTCAATCAGGGGAGCCGGACTGGATGACGGGCGGCACGTACATGGCGTTTAGGAAAATTAAGATGTTTTTAGATATATGGGACCGTTCATCCTTGAAGGAACAAGAGGACACGTTCGGGCGGGTGAAAAGCTCGGGCGCGCCTTTCGGACAAAAAAAGGAAACCGATCCCGTGAAGCTGAATCAAATTCCCGCCGACTCGCATGTCAGCGTGGCAAAATCAACCGGCAGACAGATTCTGCGCCGGGCATTTTCCTATACGGACGGAATTGATCCGAAGACGGGCTATGTTGACGCAGGCCTGCTGTTTATCTGCTTTCAAAAAGACCCGGACCGCCAATTTGTCCCGATGCTGAAGGCTTTGGCGGCAAAGGATGCGCTGAATGAATACACACAAACGATCGGCTCTTCCTTATTCGCCTGTCCCGGCGGCTGTAAAAAAGGAGAATATATCGCCCAAAGGCTGCTGGAATCGTGACACCTTCCATATGGAGGGTGTTTTAAAAAAAACACTTGTAACTATATATGTTACAACTTAGAATGAATAGGAAAGGAGACTTACAATGACACTGCAGATTAAAGTATATTCTGATTATGTATGTCCGTTTTGCTTTGTCGGCAAAGCGGCGTTTGAAGAAGCAATCAAGGACAAGGACGTACAGGTGGAATGGATGCCGTTTGAATTGCGTCCGAGCCCCTCGCCGAAACTTGATCCGGTGAATGATCCCGCCAAGCGGCAGATGTGGAAAAACTCCATTGAGCCGATGGCGCAGTCGTTAGGCGTTGACATCACGTTCCCCCGCGTGTCACCGCATCCTTACACGGATTTGGCATTTGAAGGCTTGCATTTCGCAAAGGAACATGGGAAAGGAAGCGAATACCATACACGCGTTTTTCAGGCGTTCTTTCAGGAAGAACAAAATATCGGTGACGTTGGCGTGCTGACAAAGCTTGCGGAAGAAGCAGGACTTGACGGCGCTGCCTTCAAAGAGGCGCTTGAGACAAGATCGTACAGACACGTACAGCGGGAAGCGCTCCGCCATGCTTATGAGGAAGCCGGCATTACGGCAGTGCCGACGTTTATCATCGGCGATGAGAGAATCCCTGGCGCGGCGGGAAAGGAAACCTTTGAACAAATCATTGAGCGGGAACTGAATAAACGTTAACCCGTAAAAAGCCCTCTCGATCAGCGAGAGGGCTTTGCCATATAGTGTTTGACAAATGTTTGTCTGTCCGCTTCATATGCCGCGGCGTCAAATGAGTCGCCGCAAAAATGAAGGCACCAAGGGTCTTTTTGGCAGGCGACGCCGACTTGATAGCCGTGTTTTTGAAATTCAAGCGACTGTGATGTGTCGTAAAAATGAAAGCCGCGGAACAAATCCTCCCGCCACTCCACGTCATATTGAGCCGCCATTAACAAGCCGTCAATGGCGTCAGCGGGCGTAAACAGGCCGTCTTCATCACCGTGCTCAAAGTCCAAGGGGTGATAAGCATTCCCCCGGTATTCAATCACTTTTCCCATCCGCTCTCCGCTTTCCCACCAAATGCCGTTCGGCGGCAGGGTTTTGCAGCCGGCGACACCGAGAAGGCCGAGCTCCTGATGAGATTGAAAGATATGAAGCATGTCATGAAGGAAATGCTGATGAATGATAAAAGTATCCTGATGCAGATAAATTTTATATTTGGAGGGGTGTTTAAGCGCTTTGTTGTAGGACGAGGCCATGCTTGCTGAATCGTATATCGGCATGATATCAACGGAGTATGAAGGGGGGACGGTAAGCTGCATGATATGGCTTTTGCACCGGGAGTACAGCGACTCGTCATTCACACAGACGACAAACAGAAATGAATGTGAATCCATTACATGCTCCTCTCGGCCTCAATCACATATTGATACGCCGATGCTTCTGTCATAAAGTCATGCCTTATGCCAAGCTGTACGCATACTTCGTGCAATGATGCGATGGCTTTGTGGTAAGTGGGGTGATCAACGCGGATCGCCTCAATGCGTTTCACCTCATAGCCGGCGGCTTTAAATAATGAAAGCATCTCTTCACGGGTAAAAAAACGCAGGTGGGTCTGATCCATTAATCCGGCGTCACTGTAAGTCCATTTGCCGGCTAAAAGCTCCAGCACCACTGAGATGTGGCCGACATTCGGTATGCATGCAAGCACCGTGCCGTCTTTTTTTACATAAGGACGAAGCTTTTTCAGCACGGACCACGGGTCGATAAGATGCTCAAGAACGTCTCCGAACAGCATGCAGTCGAATTGCTCTGATTCGTACGGAAGAATGGCGGATTCAATGTCGCCGCAAAGCACGTGGCTCAATTTGCTTTCCGCCTTTTTTGCGGCTTCGGGATACGCTTCAATGCCGTAAACCGTTATTCCGCGGTCTTCGATCGCCGCTCCTAAATTGCCTGTGCCGCAGCCGACATCAAGCACTGTCCGCCAGTTTTCGTCTATTTTGTTCAATAAATAAGGATTCAGGCCTTCGTAGTAGTTCTGTTGTTTTTCATCATAATAGGGATTCGTATCCATCTGTGTATCACCTCATAAATGGGCATATACACAAGATATGCAGCGGGGGGATCTCATATCACCATGTTTGGCTGTTCAATTGCGGAATGCGGACGGGAATGGTTGTCCGGTATACGGTTTGTTCTCTGATTCCCCTCTTATTGCGGATGTTCCTTTGAAAACTCGGGTGCGGGCGGACTGTGGCAGGTCATATAGTAAAAGGATCCGCCTGTAAATCTTACCGCTGGCGGATGGTGTTTTTCATTGGTGTTTTTTTCTTCACCGCTTTTTCAGTATTTAAGAAGCGCCTCACATCGTCAATGTGCAAACCCATGATTCTAGCCTCTTGAATTAACAATTGCCAATCTTGATCTATATCTTTCATTACATGAGTTTTCATAAGAACCTCCAATTGAAAAATTGATTTGCCCAGCTACAGCAGCCAATGTATAACAAATATCACACATAGTTGGCCGGTAATCCCAAATTGAAGATGAATTCACCTACCTATTCCCTAAGAAAATGACTGAAATAACCAAAATCCTTCAAGAATTCTTACATATAATAATAAACAAATAAATACTGACTGGATAGTATGCAAATAAAAATAAATCATATGACCTATTAACATTTACCCTCAAAGCGTCGACTAGCATATTCTTTTTGCATAAAAAATACCGCAAAAGAATGATTCGGTGTAAGATAAAGTGAATGATCAAACAGCTGGGGTAAAAAATGAAAAAAAACAAATTTCAAATTAAGAGAGAAGAAACATTTGAAAGTTTTATTGACGCAGGCCTTCATCTCCTGATTGAAAGAGCTTACGATTCAGTCTCAATCGATGACATCAGTAAAGCGGCGGGTTTCAGCAAAGGCGCGTTTTACGTTCATTTTGAAAGCAAGGAAGATTTTCTGAAGCATTTATTAGACAGGCGTCAGATTAAAAAAAGGATCATCACCGGCTATCTCGACGAATTAGAAAAGCAAACCGCGCGGCCGTTGACGCTTTGTGAAGCTGCGGCAAGCGCGGCCAGCCTGTTGATGCGGTTTGTAAACAGCAAGCCTGCCTGGAATGTTGTGTCTTTTGCCGTTCATATGCCTACTTACAAAGTCGTCAGTGAATATGAAGCTTATATCCGTCTTTATAAGTTATGGATAGAAGAAAGCACCATGTACATAAATTGGCTCAAATCGAGAAATTTAATAGAAGACCATATAGATACCGAGCATACCGCTAAAATGATGTGCGCGCTCATCGACGGGATGATTAAGCAATCCAATGTGCTGGGAAGGCCGGTTACTTTCCGCAGCATGTTTGACGCGCTTTATGTTTTTGTCAGCGGCAGAAAATCAGGGTAACGTTCTTCTTGATTTGACAAAAGGTTTAGAAAAGTCTTTCAGAAAGCGAGGAACTGCCATGCGCTACAGAGAAATTATGATGTATATCATTATGGGGATATTCACGACCATCGTGAATATCGTCAGTTTTTACATTCTGACGTCGGCATTTGAGATGGATTACAAGGCGGCGACTGTCGCTGCTTGGGTTCTGTCCGTTCTATTTGCATATGTCACGAATAAACTGTATGTATTTCAGCAAAAGACCGCGGGGATGCGGAGTCTGATGAAAGAATTGACGGCCTTTTTCAGCGTGCGGGTATTGTCTCTCGCCATCGATCTCGCCATGATGATTCTTCTGGTCAGTCAATTTTATATGAACGAAACGTTGGCGAAAATCGCCGATAACGTCATTATCGTAGTCGTCAACTATGCGGCCAGCAAGTGGATTGTCTTCAGAAAAGCAAAAGAAGAGGGCGTGTCATAACGGTTTCTTTCCGCGCCCCGGGGGAAAGTGTAATGGTGAAAGGGGATGCGTATGAAGCACAAAATAAAGAAAGCGTTTGCTGATGTATTCGGGGAATCGGAGGACCTGCGCATTTTCTTTGCGCCCGGCAGAGTGAATCTCATCGGAGAGCATACGGATTATAACGGGGGCCACGTCTTTCCGTGCGCGCTGACGATCGGTACATATGCAGCTGTCCGGGAGAGAGGGGACAGGCTCGTCAGAATGTACTCTCATCATTTTAAAGAAGCGGGCATAAAGGAATGCAGTCTCGATGATATCCGCTATCAAAAAGAGGACGGGTGGGCCAACTATCCGAAAGGGGTCATGGCGGAATGTCTCAGCAGCGGTTTTTCCCTTCCGCACGGCTTCGATATTGTGTTCTGGGGAAACATCCCGAACGGCGCGGGGCTGTCATCTTCGGCTTCCATTGAACTTGTTACGGCGGTCATTCTCAAGGAATGCCATGAGCTTGAGGCGGATATGCTCGACTTGGTGAAGCTCGCTCAGACGGCGGAAAATTCCTTTATCGGCGTCAGCTGCGGAATGATGGATCAATTCGCCATCGGAATGGGAAAGAAACATCATGCGATTCTGCTGAATTGCGGGACGCTCAGCTTTGAATATACAAAACTCGGGCTGTCGGGGCTGTCGATCGTTATTGCAAATACCAATAAAAAACGAACGCTTGCAGACTCAGGCTATAATACGAGGCTCAAGGAGTGCGGGGAAGCGCTTTGTGATCTTCAGAAGCATCTTTCCGTTCAATCACTGGGAGAGCTGACCCCTTCCGCTTTTGACGCCCATGCGGAGCTGATTCAGAATGAAGTGAACAGACGCCGGGCGAAACACGCCGTCTATGAAAATCACCGCACAATAGAGGCCGCCGACATGTTCAGTAACAATCAGCTTCATCATATCGGTGAATTAATGAGGGATTCGCATCTCTCTTTACGCGATGATTACGAGGTGACGAGTCATGAGCTGGATACACTGGCTGAAGCGGCCTGGCGCCACGGCGGGGTGATCGGATCAAGGATGACGGGAGCCGGTTTCGGCGGCTGTACAGTCAGTATCGTCAAGGACGATGCGGTTTCGGATTTTATTGAAACGGCAGGGGCCCGCTATGAGGAGAAGACAGGGAGAAAAGCTGACTTTTACACGGCGGATGTCGGAGCCGGAGCGAGAGAACTAAAGGGGGATGACGATGGCAATTGAGCGGCACGTGGAACGTTTAATCCGGTACGGATTGCAAAAAGAGCTGATTTCCTATCTTGATATTGAATATACAAGAAACCGTTTATATGAAGCTTTGCATATCACCCATCCGGAGGTTTCAGAACAGAAAGAAAATGAATCGGCGGCATCATTGCCGGACATATTGGCCCCGATTTATGAATGGGCGGCAGAAACGGGCCGGATTGCAGCCGGTACAGACACCTATCGCGACCTGCTGAGCGCGAAGATCATGGGCTGCTTTGCCCCGCAGCCGTCCGAGATTGTCCGTCGTTTTGAAGAAACAAAGGCGGTGCACGGGCCGGAGCAGGCGACAAAGGCGTTTTACCGATTTTCAGAGGATATGTATTATATCCGTTCGGACAGAATACAGCGGAATGTCGGGTGGGCGGCTGAGACGGCTTACGGAAAGCTGGACATCACGATCAACCTTTCAAAACCGGAAAAAGATCCGAAAGCAATTGCCGCTGCCAAAGAGCAGCCTCAATCCGATTATCCGAGATGTGTTCTTTGTAAAGAAAATGTCGGGTACGAGGGGAGACCGGATCACCCGGCGCGTCAAAACCTTCGTGTCATTCCGGTAATTCTTGGCGATGAGCAGTGGTTTCTGCAATTTTCTCCGTATGTGTATTACCGGGAGCATTGCATCGTTTTGAAAGACCGGCACGAACCGATGAAGATCAGCAAAAAAACGTTTGACCGGCTGCTGTCGTTCGTCAGCCAGTATCCTCATTATTTTCTCGGTTCCAATGCTGACTTGCCGATTGTCGGCGGCAGTATTTTAAGCCACGACCATTTTCAGGGGGGCAATTATGAATTCCCGATGGCGCGGGCGGAGACAGAAAGCCGGTACAGGCTGCCTGACTATCCGAAAACGATGTTGGGAATTGTGAAGTGGCCGATGTCGGTCATCCGCCTGCAAAGCGGGAGCGCGTCTGAGCTTTCCGGCGCGGCGGATGCCATCCTGCGGGCGTGGCGCGGTTATTCCGATGAGGCGGCTGATCTCCTCGCCTTTTCAGGAGAAACACCGCACAATACAATTACGCCGATTGCCCGGCGGAGAAACGGTTTATTCGAATTAGATCTCGTCCTCAGAAATAACCGCACCTCTGATGAGCATCCGCTGGGAATTTTTCATCCCCATCAGGAAGTTCATCACCTGAAAAAAGAAAATATCGGACTGATTGAGGTAATGGGGCTTGCGATTCTGCCGGGCCGCCTTGAACAAGAAATGAAATACACGGCTGAAGCGCTGTGCTCACCGGACCCGGAAGCGGTCTTAACGGCAGGCCCTTCTGCGGCAAAGCATAAAGATTGGGCGCTCAGTGTGCTGCATAAGCGGAAGATAACGAAAGAAAACGCGGAACAGATTCTGAAAGAGGAAATCGGCCATGCCTTTGCGCGGATACTGGAGCATGCCGGCGTCTTTAAACAGACAGAAGAAGGCAGAGCGGCTTTCCGGCGGTTTATCCGCCATTTGGGCGCTCTACCGGAAAAAAGCCTCATCCCATAAGGGGGACTGACCCCATAAGATGAGACAAATAAAAACACCTTCAAGTTTGAATACGGATGATTGTTATCCGAAATTAGACTTGGAGGTGTTTTTTCTATGGGGACAAGAGTGAGTTATCCGGTTGAAGCGAAACAGAAGGCTGTAGAAATGAGATTGGCAGGCGTACCTATGAAAGAGATCATGCAGGAGTTGAATATTAAGAATAAGACACAGGTTCAGACATGGGTTAGATGGTATAAGGCTGGTGATACACATCGATTCGAACAGCCTGTTGGAAAGCAATACACTTACGGAAAAGGTCCGGAGTATTCTTCCGATTTAGAGAAACTGCAGGCAGAGATTCGTTACCTGAGACAACAGAATGAAGTTTTAAAAAAGTACAACGAATTGGAAAGGAAGTTGATAGCGAAACGTCAGTCGAACTTGTAGAAATATTGCACAGCACAATGACCGTACAGGATATCTGTATTCATTTAGGTATCTCTCGAGCGTCTTATTATCGTTGGAAGAAGAATCTGATGAAGGATCATCCCAAGCGCCATTTGGAAAAACAAATCGGCACGTTGTGCCGAGAGCACAAGTATCGATATGGATATCGAAAAATCACAGCCATACTAAAAAAGAGAATGTGTATTAACCATAAAACGGTTCAACGTATTATGCAGAAAAATCAATGGCAGTGTCGGGTTAAGGTGAAAAAGCGCAAGAAGGATGGGCAGCCATATGCCGTGGTCGATAATATATTGGATCGGAACTTTCAGTCTGATCGTCCTCTTGAAAAACTAGTAACGGACATCACATATTTGCCTTATGGACAGAAACAATTGTACCTTTCCAGTATATTAGATTTATACAATGGAGAAGTGATTGCTTTTACTATTGGGGATAAGCAGGACACAGCCTTTGTCTTAGACACACTTGATCAGCTACCAATGCTGCCTGAGAACTGCGTGTTACATAGTGACCAAGGTTCTGTGTATACATCTTACGAGTATCAAAAAGCTGTTAAAACAAAAGGCATTACCATGAGCATGTCCCGCAAAGGGACGCCCGCTGATAATGCCTCCATCGAATCGTTTCATTCCTCGCTAAAGTCTGAAACGTTCTATCTTAACAGCATTGATCGAACTACGACTGCCATCGTAGAACGCACTGTCATAGAATACATTCATTATTATAACAATATTCGTATTCAAACCAAACTAAACAACCAATCACCGATAAACTATCGGCAATTGGCTGTTTAAAAGGTGTTTTGACCCCTGTCTCAAAAACGGGGGGCAGTCCCAAGGGACGAGGCTTTTTTTTATCCTCTGCTTCTGGCGATCAGGCTGAATAAGAATACCACGATCGCAGCTCCGATGATTGCCGGAATGATGGCAAAGCCGGCAAGGTGAGGACCCCATGTGCCGAGCAGTCCGTGCCCGATCCATGCGCCGATCAGACCGGCGATCATGGACCCGATGATTCCTCCGGGCATACTGCCTTTTACAAATAAACTTCCGATCCAGCCGATAATAATAGCGACAATCAGAGATACGATAAAACTCATAAATATCACTTCCTATTTTTTATTATTTATGCCTATATGTTTCCTTCGTTTTGTCCATATTAAACATATGAATGCGTTTTTTATAATGAACATACTCAAGGCGCGTTCCGGTCTTTTTTTTCACAATGCGTTGCGTTAAAATGGAAACCGTGTGAAAAGGTGTGAGCGAAGGAAAAAATATTTCTTTTGTAGAATGTTTAACAAAATGAAACTTTTTGTTGACCAGCGATTTTTATTATGGTAAACCTTTATTTGGTATTATTCGTTCTCACTATCTTTTTTCTCTATATATGCTAAATGATCTAAAACTTTTTATGTTTGATTTGCGCAAGTGGAAAAAGTTCATGCATTTTTTGACGATTTTGTGACATTAGGTCGAAAAAAAGATGAACTTTAGAAAAAAATAAAGCTAATAAGGGCAGATTTTGATAGCATAACAAGGTAGATAGAGAAAAGATTTTGAGAAAGTACATTTCAGATTCACTACATCAATAGGAAGGATGGTGATCTTCTTGTTCAGAGCATTTAAACCGTTACTTTTATTAGCGATGTTGGCTGTTGTTTTCGTACTGGGCGGATGCAGCGACATTTCCGTTTTAGATCCGAAAGGACCTGTAGCAGACCAGCAGAAAGATCTGATTCTCTTGTCAATCGGATTTATGCTGTTCATTGTCGGCGTCGTATTCGTACTATTTACAATCATTTTAGTGAAATACCGCGACCGCAAAGGCAAAGACAGCGGAAATTACAAGCCCGAGATGCACGGCAACACGTTCTTAGAAGTAGTCTGGACAGTGATCCCAATTTTAATTGTTATTGCACTTTCTGTGCCTACCGTACAGACGATATATTCGTTAGAAAAAGCGCCTGAAGCGACAAAGGATAAAGAGCCTCTTGTTGTTTATGCTACTTCGGTAGACTGGAAATGGGTATTCAGCTACCCAGAGCAGGATATTGAGACGGTTAACTACCTGAACATTCCTGTAGACCGTCCGGTTTTATTTAAAATTTCTTCAGCCGATTCAATGGCATCGCTATGGATTCCTCAGCTTGGGGGACAAAAATACGCGATGGCGGGAATGCTGATGGATCAATACTTACAGGCTGACAAAGTGGGAACATATGAAGGCCGCAACGCGAACTTCACCGGCGAACACTTTGCCGACCAGAAATTCAACGTAAAAGCTGTTACGCAAAAAGACTTTAACAGCTGGGTGAAAAAAGCCCAAAGCGATTCTCCAAAGCTGACGAAAGAGAAGTATGACGAACTGATGCTTCCGGAGAATGTCGGAAAATTAACGTTCTCTTCTACACACTTAAAATACGTTGACCACGGCCAAGATGCCGAATATGCGATGGAGGCGCGCAAACGCCTTGGCTACAAAGCCGTATCACCGCACTCTAAAACAGATCCGTGGGAAAATGTAAAGAAAAACGAATTTAAAGTATCCGACGATAAACAAGATTGAAATTGAACAAGAAAGGAGGAAGCCCGAATGAAATTGAGATGGGATGAATTTTTTGTAACAGGTGACCCATTAATTCTGGGCGCACAAGTTTCCATTGCGCTTTCCACTATTGCTATCATCGTTGTACTCACATACTTCAAAAAGTGGAAATGGCTCTGGTCTGAATGGCTTACGTCTGTAGACCATAAGAAACTTGGAATCATGTACATTATCTCTGCTGTTATCATGCTGTTCCGCGGCGGGGTCGACGGCTTGATGATGCGCGCCCAGTTAGCGCTTCCTAATAACAGTTTTTTAGACTCAAACCACTATAATGAGATCTTTACGACTCACGGTACGATCATGATTATCTTCATGGCGATGCCGTTTTTAATCGGTCTGATCAACGTTGTCGTACCTTTGCAGATCGGTGCGCGCGACGTAGCATTCCCTTACTTGAACAACCTGAGTTTCTGGACGTTCTTCGTAGGTGCGATGCTTTTCAATATTTCTTTCGTTATCGGAGGTTCTCCGAACGCAGGCTGGACGAGTTACATGCCGCTGGCAAGCAACGACATGAGTCCCGGGCCTGGTGAGAACTTCTACCTGCTCGGTCTTCAGATTGCCGGTATCGGTACGCTGATGACGGGTATCAACTTTATGGTGACGATCCTGAAAATGCGTACGAAAGGCATGACGCTGATGCGTATGCCGATGTTCACATGGACGACGCTGATTACAATGGTTATTATCGTATTCGCCTTCCCTGTTTTGACAGTGGCATTGGCGCTGTTATCATTTGACCGTTTGTTCGGCGCTCACTTTTTCACGCTGGAAGCCGGCGGTATGCCGATGCTTTGGGCTAACTTGTTCTGGATTTGGGGACACCCTGAAGTATATATCGTTATCTTACCGGCATTCGGTATTTTCTCTGAAATTATTTCAGCGTTTGCAAGAAAGCAGTTATTCGGTTACAAAGCGATGGTCGGCTCAATTATCGCCATTTCCGTCCTGAGTTTCCTTGTATGGACTCACCACTTCTTCACAATGGGGAACAGTGCGTCTGTTAACTCTTTCTTCTCGATTACAACGATGGCGATTTCGGTTCCGACCGGGGTTAAAATCTTTAACTGGCTCTTTACGATGTATAAAGGCCGAATCAGTTTTACAACACCGATGCTGTGGGCGCTTGCGTTCATCCCGAACTTCGTTATCGGCGGGGTAACAGGGGTTATGCTTGCGATGGCTGCAGCGGATTATCAATACCATAATACGTACTTCCTCGTATCTCACTTCCACTATGTGCTGATCGCGGGTACGGTATTTGCATGTTTCGCAGGTTTTATTTTCTGGTATCCGAAAATGTTCGGCCACAAGCTGAACGAAAGAATCGGAAAATGGTTCTTCTGGATCTTTATGATCGGATTTAATGTATGTTTCTTCCCTCAATACTTCTTGGGGCTGCAAGGTATGCCTCGCCGTATTTACACATACGGACCGAATGACGGATGGACTGCATTGAACTTTATTTCAACTGTCGGAGCCTTCATGATGGGTGTCGGATTCTTAATCCTTTGCTACAACATCTACTACAGCTTCCGCTACTCTACTCGCGAGATCAGCGGAGATTCATGGGGCGTGGGACGTACGCTTGAGTGGGCGACTTCATCTGCGATTCCGCCGCATTACAACTTTGCGGTGCTTCCTGAAGTGAAATCTCAAGATGCGTACCTGCAATTGAAAGAAGACAAAACGGATATTCATCCGGAAAGCAAGTTCAAGAAAATCCATATGCCGCACAACTCCGGAAGACCGCTTATTATGTCAGTGGCGTTCGGTATTGCAGGCTTCGGACTTGTATTTGAATGGTTCTGGATGGGCATTGTCGGCTTGATCGGCATTCTGCTTTGCATGGTGCTTCGTTCATTTGAATATGACAATGGCTACTATATACCTGTTGAAGAAATAAAAGAGACGGAAAGAAAGATTTCCGAATAAAGGAGGCGTGATTTATGGAACATGCAGAACACGGCAATTCTAACGCGCCTATGGAATATCAATCTGAAACCGGCAGACTCAATATTCTCGGGTTTTGGATCTTTTTAGGGGCAGAGATTGTGTTGTTCTCAACACTATTTGCAACCTTCTTCGTTCTTCAAAGAAGAACAGCAGGAGGAGTCTTACCGGCTGAATTATTTGAAGTGAAGCTTGTCATGATCATGACATTCCTGCTTCTGATCAGCAGTTTCACCTGCGGGATCGCTGTTCATGAAATGCGTCGCGGAAGTTTAAAAGGCGTCGTCATTTGGACGATCATTACGCTTCTTCTCGGCGCGGGCTTTGTCGGATGTGAGCTTAACGAGTTCATCCACTATGTACATGAAGGAGCATCTCTCGGTACAAGTGCTTTCTGGTCTGGATTCTTCGTCCTTCTGGGAACGCACGGAACGCACGTAACGATCGGTATCTTCTGGATTGCCGGCATCTTACTGCAATTGAAGAAACGCGGATTAACGCCGCAGACGTCTTCAAAAATCTTTATCTCAAGTTTATACTGGCACTTCTTAGACGTTGTTTGGATCTTCATCTTTACAGGCGTCTATCTCATCGGATTGGGGGGACTATAATATGGCAAACAAATCTGCTGAACACAGCCACTTTCCGTGGAAGCATATCGTAGGTTTTGCGTTGTCTATTATTCTGACCCTGCTGGCCCTTTGGGTTGCGGTATATACGGAATTAAGCCCATCAGCAAAACTCTGGATCATTTTCGGATTCGCATTTATCCAAGCCGGTCTTCAGCTTCTCATGTTCATGCACATGACAGAAAGTGAAAACGGCGGAATTCAAGTCGGAAACACGCTCTTCGGATTTTTCGGAGCGATTGTTATCATCCTTGGTTCCATCTGGATCTTTGCGGCGCACTACCATCACGGTGACCATATGGATGGAAACCCTCCTGGCGGTGCGAAGCAACATTCCGAACATCAGGAATAAAAAGAAACCCTCTTCGTTTATGCGAAGAGGGTTTTTTGTGCCTTTATTGGCTTCTTCTCCGGCGCAGGCGCGGAAGGCCGTAAATGATAAAGGCGGCGATATGGGCAACGATGACGTTGGCGGCAAACAGGATGATCATGAGTGTATGGCCGAGAGGGGATAGGCTGCTGGTTGCGTAAAAGTAGAAGAAAACCCACATGAGAATAATTGGCGGTATGGCCGAAAGAGCCACTTTTTTGTTATCCAGCCAGATAAAGAGGGGTGTTGCGCTTGCGACCAGTAAATAAGCAAAAAACATGTCCATCTTACGTGTCTCCTTTCATTTTATGGGAGCGTTTCCAAAATGAAATACAGAGAATAAAATGTGTCTGTTTTGTGGTCGTTTTTTGAACATTTTGTTACAATTATTATACCATGTTTTCCAATTTTTGATACCGCTTTTTCGAGAAATGTATTGCAACTATTGCCTCATTTTTGGATAGGTACAAGAAACCGGAAAGGCCAAATACCCTGTCACATTTCCGGACAATGGAATGGCGCAGGCTGTGAACCTTTGCTATGGTCAAAGAAACATGCACAGCAAGGGTGGTTTGAAGTGGACGTAAGGAAAGAAGATGTCACAGCACCGGATGTCATTGCGCTTTTGCAGGATCATCTGAAGAGCATGACCATGCATTCTCCTCCGGAAAGTATACATGCGCTCAATGCGGACCGGCTGCGTCAGCCTGACGTTACGTTTTGGAGTGCGAGGGAAAACGGCATCCTGCTCGGCTGCGGTGCCTTAAAGGAGCTAAACAGCCGGCACGGTGAGATCAAATCAATGAAAACCTCTCCGCATCATGTCAGAAAAGGCGCAGCCAACCGGATCCTCCGCCATATGCTTGAAGAAGCAAGGCGGCGGGGCTATCAGCGGATCAGCTTAGAAACCGGTTCTATGGAGGCTTTTCTCCCCGCCAGACGCCTGTATGAAAAAGCCGGGTTTCAATATTGTGATCCGTTTGCACATTATAAAGAGAACCCGAACAGCTTGTTTATGACGTTAAACATAAGCTGAACCCCCTTTTCTGATGAGAAGGGGTTTTTTATCGGAAAAGTTTCATCATGACCGAAACATTTCCTTTTCTGACACGTCATATGTCGTGTAGTCCCCAAACCGTAAAAAATAAAAAGGAAGCAACCTCATCATGTTTTCTTGAACTGTGTTCATGTATAATAAACAATAGTGACTTCCGATGAAAATGTAAGGCGGGATAGAATGAGTCGATATAAGAAACAGCAAAATCCCTATTATCAGGGGGATTTGATTTTTATATTTGGTGTGTTTTTAATAATTAGTGTTGCGGCGATTTATGCGGCCGGACAGTTCGGGCAGTACGGAGGCAGTGCCTGGATGAAACAGATTGTCTTCTATGTTATAGGTGCGGGATTCATCGGATTATTGCTGTACTTTGATTTAGAGCAGCTTGAGAAACTGAGTCTGTACGTATTGATTGCCGGCGTGCTGTCGCTGCTCCTTTTGCGTGTGGCGCCGGAATCCATCGCGCCGATTAAAAACGGAGCGAAGAGCTGGTTTCAAATCGGAAACTTTACCCTCCAGCCCTCTGAGTTTACGAAAATAGGAATTATGATGATGGTCGCGTCCATTATATCGAAGGCGGGCCCGAAGGATCAAAGATCACTTCGGGAAGATGTGAATCTGCTCTTGAAAATTGCGGCATGGACGGTCATTCCGCTCGGGCTGATCGTTTTGCAGGATGCCGGAACGGGTGCGATCTGTCTGTTTATCGTTATGGTGATGGTGTTTATGTCGGGTGTAAACTGGAAGCTGATCACCATCATCGGCGGTTCGGCCGCGCTTGTGCTTGGCCTTTTCTTAGTTCTCGTGATTGAATTTCCCCATGTGGCGAATTCAATCGGCATTGCGGATTATCAAATTAACCGGATTACATCGTGGATGTCTGACTCCAGTGCGGCAACGACTCAGGCAGAGAGCGATAAAAGCTGGCAGGTGGATCAGGCCGTTATGGCGATCGGATCGGGCGGCATTACCGGAAACGGCGTTCATAATCTGAAGGTGTACGTACCTGAGGGACAGACCGACTTTATCTTTGCGATTTTGGGTGAAAGTTTTGGATTTTTAGGCTGCGCCATTGCGGTTGTCATGTTTTTCTTTTTAATTTACAGACTTGTGGTGCTGATTGACCGCTTGCATGCGTTTAACCGATTTGGAGCGTTTTTTTGCGTAGGATTTACTGCACTTATCGTGATTCACACCTTCCAGAACATCGGGATGAATATCGGCATTATGCCGGTTACCGGTATTCCGCTGCTGTTTGTCAGTTATGGGGGGAGCTCGGTGCTTTCTACATTAATCAGCTTCGGGATCGTATATAACGCAAGTGTGCAGCTGACGAAATATAAAAGCTACTTGTTCAATTCTTAATGTGAGACGGCTCGTTTTTCGGGCTGTCTTTTTTTGTTTAGAGCATTTCGCTTTTGACATGATTCCCTTTCGGATATGATATATAAAGAAGGAGGCTTTTATATGAACAATACCATCGAAACTATACTTAATCATCGGTCGATCCGATCATTTACTGACGAGCTTCTGACAGCAGAAGAGATAGATACATTAGTGAAAAGCGCCCAGGCGGCGTCAACGTCCAGTTACGTGCAGGCTTACTCCATCATCGGTGTAACCGATAAAGAGAAAAAGCGGAAGCTGGCGGCACTGGCCGGAAACCAGCCTTACGTCGAAAATAACGGGCACTTGTTTGTGTTCTGCGCTGATTTGTATCGTCATAAAAAACTTGCTGAGGAAAAAGGTGAAAACATTACCGAGCTTCTTGAGAATACGGAAATGTTTATGGTCAGCGTCATTGATGCCGCACTTGCCGCACAAAACGTAAGTGTTGCCGCGGAATCAATGGGACTTGGCATTTGTTATATCGGAGGCATTCGAAATGAACTTGATCAGGTGACAGAAGTGCTTGGAACACCTGACCATGTGCTGCCGCTGTTCGGCTTGGTAGTCGGTCATCCCGCTCATCCGTCCGGTCAAAAGCCGCGCCTGCCGAAACAAGCCGTATATCATGAAAACACGTACGATACGAATGAAGAACACTTCCGCAGTTATATGAAGGAATATGATGAAACCATTTCCGCTTATTATGATAAACGGACAAACGGCAAGCGGGTTGAAACGTGGTCTGATCAAATCCTCCAGTTCATGAATCAAAAACCGAGAACCTATTTAAATCAATATGTAAAAGATAAAGGTTTTCAAAAGAATTAAGAAAAAACCTCTCCTGACCGGGAGAGGTTTTTTTATGTTTCACGTGTAACATATTTCGACAAAATGGAACAAGGTATATAAATGTTTATCATCAGGGATGCTTATAAGCATACAGAAAGAAAAAACGGCTTAGCAGTGGTACGATGTTGATGAGGTGACAGTGATGATTTCATTAAGCATATTAGATCAATCTCCTGTATCAGAAGGGAGTTCTGCGGAAAGTGCTCTGCGGAATACAGTAAGACTGGCGCAGGAGGCGGAAAAGCTCGGATATAAGAGGTTTTGGGTGTCAGAGCATCATTTTTCAGAGCGGTTGGCGGGTTCAAGCCCTGAAGTGCTGATCAGCCATATTGCGGCGAAAACGAATGAGATTCGTGTAGGATCGGGCGGTGTCATGCTTCCGCATTACAGCGCATATAAGGTGGCGGAGAATTTCCGCGTGCTTGAAGGTTTGACGCCGGGCAGAATCGATCTCGGATTGGGACGGGCGCCGGGCGGAATGCCGATCGCATCATGGGCGCTGAATGACGGCGGGAAGCGGAATGCTGATCAATATCCGCAGCAGATTCGTGAGCTGGCGATGTATTTGCATGATGCAGCCGATGACAATCACCGTTTTCCGAATCTGACTGCATCACCCCTTATTAAGACGGCGCCTGAAGTCTGGCTTCTCGGTTCATCGGGGGAAAGCGCGCTTCTGAGCGCAGAAACGGGAGCAGGCTATATGTTTGCCCATTTTATTAATGGAGAAGGCGGAGAAAGCACGACGGCACAATATAAGCGCAGATTTAAACCTTCTCTATTAGGAAAAGAACCAAAAACGGCCGTGGCGGTGTTTGTGCTGTGCGCGGATACGGAGGAGAAAGCGGAGGAACTCGCGGCTGTCATGGATTATACACTGCTTGCGGGTGAACAGGGGATTCCGCTTCACGGCGTACCGTCTTACGAAACCGTCCGCGGAAATACGTATACACCGTATGAACAAAGACGAATTGCCGATAATCGGAATCGAATGATCATCGGAACGAAGCTGCAAGTGAAAGAACAGATTCTGGCTCTCAGTAAAGCATACGGAACAGAAGAAGTGATGGCTGTAACCATTACTCATCATTTTGAAGATAAACTTCAGTCATACCGCCTGCTTCGAGAAGCTTTTGCCGAATGATCAGAAAGAAACCCTGCTGATGCTCCAGCAGGGTTGTTCGGTTATTCAATGATAAAAGGTTTTTCAGTCAGCACCTGGCTTGATTTCCCTTTGTTCGCGGCATAGGCCAGCATATAATATTCTCCTGCCGGCAGTGCGGTGTCACCATTGACTTTGCCGTTCCAGTCGAAATATTGATAGCCTTTATCCTGCTTTTTATAAATGCCGGCTTGGCCGGCAAAGTCAAGATTACTGTCATATACAAGGAAGGCAAGCTCTTCAGCTCCCGCCGGAAGATAGGTTTCAATTTGGTAGGTTCCCTGCGTTGTGCCGTCCTGCACGTCGATTGACGTCACGCGCGGATAGTCCGGCTCTTTTACAATCAGCAGCGTCGGCACTTTTGCGACTGTTTTTCCGCCTTCACGCACTGTGACGGTTCCCTCATAGGTGCCTGCCTTTACTTTTTTGGCATTGACCTTTACTTTCGCATTGACCTTTCCGGTTTGATGAGCGGGGATCACGACCCGGTCTGTGCCCGAAACGGTAATGCCCGTGCCGTTGAAAGAGTACTCGAGCTGATATGATTTTCTGATGGACGATTGGTTTTCAATCGTAAAGGTTTCTTTTTTCGTTTCATTGCCTTTGTCTTTCATAAACGTTCCGTAAGAATAACTTCCCGGGGCGACAAGGGAGTCTGCTTTGATCGCCTTCATGATTCTGATGCTTCCGGCGCCTTGCGCATTATGCGGGTATACGTCACCGTCCGCGTCCGTTAAGGTTTCCGCGGTGTTCATGAGAGCGGCTTTTATTTGTTCCGGGCTCCATTTCGGTTTGGCCTGCTTGATAACGGCAGCTGCGCCGGCTACATGCGGGGAAGCCATGCTCGTTCCCTGCTTCGATCCGTAGCCGTACGGGTCGGCCGGATCATGGGTCGGAATGGTGCTGACGATGTTTACGCCGGGAGCGGAGACGTCAGGTTTAATCATCCACGTGTCCATAACCGGACCGCGTGACGAAAAGTCTGCCATTTGTTCAGTGAGCGATTTAGCCACGGATAAATTGAATGTCGCTTTTGTGCCGCCCGCTTTTAATTGGCTGACGAGTTTTTCGCCGTCTTCTGATGAAAGCTTAATCGTCGGCACTGACATGCCCGGTACGTTGGCTTCAATTTCTCCCGGGGCATTGTTATACACAACCATACCGATCGCGCCCGCTTTTTTGGCGTTGTCGGCTTTATCGACAAAGGCGATGCTGCCCCGTTTGACGACAGCGACTTTTCCTTTCAGATCTTTGCCTTCAAAATCCTTTTGCTCGCCGATACCCGCCTCTATGAGCTCTGTTTCTTTTTTATTCAGTGCTTTTATGTCATCTTCTTTGTTGTAGCCCATTACTTTCGCTGAGGAATAGGAACCGAAGGAGACGGCGTACTCGTTCAGCGGCAGCTGGGTCGCTCCGACGGAGATGGCTTCTCTGGACGTTCCCGGAGAGCCGACGGTCCAATTGTTCGGCCCGCTGTTTCCGTTTGATGTAACGGCCGTGACGCCTTCTGACATAGCCCAGTCAAGCGCCGTGCTTGTCGCCCAGTCTGGGTTATTCACAGAATTGCCGAGAGAGAGGTTCATGACATCCGCTCCGTCCTGTACGGCGCGTTCGATGCCGGCGATGACGTTCTCCGTTGTTCCGCTTCCGCCCGGACCGAGCACACGGTAGGCAAGGAGTGTAGCATCCGGCGCGACGCCTTTAATCGTTCCGTTTGCCGCTACCGTGCCCGCGACATGGGTTCCGTGGTCAGTCGACGCGCCTCTCGGATCACCGGACGGCGTTTCTTCAGGATCGTAGTCGTTATCCACAAAATCGTATCCTTTATATTGTCCGAAATTTTTCTTTAAGTCAGGGTGTTTATATTCGACACCGGTGTCAATAATGGCAACCTTGACGCCTTTACCCGTATAGCCGAGCTTCCACGCGTCATTTGCCCCTATATAAGGCGCGCTGTCATCCATCTGCGGAGACACGGCATCCTTAGATAGGGTGATGTCTTTATCTTTGAGCTGATCGGTATGATAGGTGACATTCGGATAAACCGCTTTGACATCCTGATCACTCAGCAGTTTGGGGATTTCATTTGCCGGGAGTTTCATGGAGAAGCCGGAAAACACTTGCTCATATTCCCTGTTGATTTTTCCGTGTTTAATGGTTTTGAGCGCTTTCTTTTTCACTTTTGCGCGTTCGCTTTTCAGCTGGCTTTTTGTCTGTGCTTTGCCGAGTTCCTTTGCTTCCGCCAGTGACTTTTCCTTCAGCTCCACGATGACTGTCGTTTGTTTGCCGGTGGTCATATCAATGTCACCGAACACCTCAGCCTTCTCAAGATCAGGAGTTTGCGGTTTTGAAGCCGGCGCAGCCTGTGAACTTGTGGATAAGGTAAAGGATAAGACAAAAGCCGGAAGCAGATAACGGATGATTCCTTTTTTCAATCGTGTTTCCCCCTTTTTCTTTATCTAAATTAGAAATCTAGTATATATTTCTTGAAAATTCAAAATAATCCTTGTGACATATGACTCATTTATGGAAATTGGTCTGTGAATAAGGAGGGAGTTATACACAGAATCCTGTGTATAACTGAATAAATTTGTGTATATATATTGTTGGGAACGAGTGTTCCTATACAAAATATAGATCGAGTTTGTGGATATGTGGATATACCCTGTGTTTAAGCTGTGCTTAACCAAGGGATAAGGTGTGTATAACTTTTTTTATCGGCTTTTCCATTTTTCAGGTCATTTCCATCAGCTTTCAACAAAACTTCTGAAAACTAGTTTGTTTTTTCACTCATATTGTGACAAACAATTCGCCCGGCCGCGTCTATCATAGAGTCATAGGGTTGCTAGACCCGCTAGTTTTTAGCGGAGAAGGATCGGCCGCCTTTTCCGTTAAAGCGGAGAGAAAAACAGGCCTGCGAACAAGCTGTCTGTCAAAAAGAAGCGGAGGGATGATTTGCAATGAAACGTTTGCTAGTATCTTTACGGGTGTGGATGGTCTTTCTGATGAACTGGATGGCGCCGGGTAACGGAAGATATCCATTAGCCGCCGTGTACGGAAACCAAGCGGCTTATCATAAGAAAGCGAAGCGGACGGCTGGGGCTTTTTCGTTTGTGAGCCGTGTCCGATCGGCGGATTTGACCGATGAAACGAAATCGGCCCGCGGCAGGCTGGATAAAAACCGATGGATGCCTGTCCGCAAAGAATTGCCGAAACGGGAGCGCGCGGGTCCGGCACCTTTACATCATATGAAAAAGAGGGTACAATCCCACTAAACATATGAACGGGAGCGAACCTCTTGAGAATAGACAAAGTATTAAACAACAATGCGGCGTTAATAAAAGAAGACGGACGGGAAAAGATCGTAATGGGTCCCGGAATCGCTTTTCAAAAGAGAAAAAATGATGTGATTCAAAAGCATAAAATTGAAAAAATATTTGTCGTGCACGACGAAAATGAAAAGTTCAAACAAGTGTTAGAAACGCTTCCCGAAGAGCATATAGAGGCGGCTGAAGATATCATCAGCCATGCGGAGGGAGAGCTTGCGGCACCTTTGAACGATCACATCCACATTGCGCTGGCGGACCATTTATCCTTTGCGATCGAAAGGATTCAAAACGGCCTTCAGGTGCATAACCGATTGCTTCATGAAATTAAGGCGCTTTATAAAAAAGAATATGAGATCGGCCGCTGGGCGGTTGAACACGTGAAACAAACCCTCGGTATATCATTGCCTGATGATGAGGCGGGGTATATCGCGCTTCATATCCACACTGCCAAGGCGGATGCCAAAAGCATGTATTCGGCGATGAAGCATACAACCATGATCAAAGAAATGATCGAAAAGATCGAATCCTTTTTCGAACAGAAGGTGGATGAAGACAGTATTTCCTATCAGCGCCTCGTCACGCACTTACGGTATGCGGTCAGCCGGTTGGACTCAAATGAAGCACTCCATTCCATGGACGAGGAGATGCTTTATTTCATCCAAAAAAAGTATCCGTTTGCTTATCGGTGTGCGCTTGAACTGGCGGCGTTTTTAAAAACTGAATATGATTTGGAACTGCCGGAATCCGAGGCCGGCTATATCACGCTGCATGTCCAGCGTCTGCAAAAAAACCCGGAATAACGCGTCTGTTTCGAGAAACAGACTTTTTTTTTGAAAACATATTGACGAAAGCGCTATCATGGAATAGAATGAAAGCGCATTAAAAAAACTGAATCCGGCGGGATTGTGACTGGTAATGCAGGCAAGACCTAAAATTTGCGTACATGAAAAAGGGATCATGCTGACCTTTTTCATTGGCGAATTTTAGGTCTTTTTTGATTTTAGAAAGGGGGATACATAATGAATTATCAAGAAACGGCAAAACAGCTTATCAAACACATCGGAGGGAAATCAAATATCATCAGCGCGACACATTGCGCCACACGGCTCAGGCTCGTCATTCAAGATGAACAGAAGATCAGCCAGGCCGGCATTGAAGAGACAGAAGGAGTAAAAGGGGCTTTCAGCAGCTCGGGGCAATATCAGATTATATTCGGCACCGGCCTCGTGAATAAAGTGTATGACGCTTTTTCAAAAGAAGCCGATTTGGAGCGGGAGGATCGTGAGACACATCAGGACGCAGCGAAAAAAAAGCTGAATCCGGCCGCAAGATTTGCGAAGACACTGTCTAACATATTCGTTCCCATCATTCCGGCTATCGTGGCAAGCGGACTTTTAATGGGGCTGCTCGGCATGATGAAGGCTTTTCACTGGGTGTCTGAACAATCATCGCTGTTTAAGCTTCTAGACATGTTTTCAAGCGCGGCGTTTATCTTCCTGCCCGTATTCATCGGGTTCAGCGCGGCGAAGGAATTTGGCGGTAATGCCTTTCTCGGTGCCGTGCTCGGGGGAATTATGATCCATCCGGCGCTTTTGAATCCGTGGGGGCTTGCGGATGTACCGCCTGATTTTATGCAGCTCTTCGGCTTCGACATTGCGCTGCTCGGCTACCAAGGGACGGTCATCCCCGTACTGTTAGCCGTTTACATTATGAGCAAAGTGGAAAAGGGCACGAGAAAAATTGTGCCTCACGCATTCGATTTATTGGTCACGCCGTTTGTCACGGTGATTGTCACAGGATTTATCACCTTTATCGCAATCGGTCCGCTTGGCAGGGCGATCGGATCAGGCATAACCGTCTCGCTGACGTATGTGTATGATCATGCGGGCATTGTTGCCGGACTGCTTTTCGGAGGTCTTTATCCGCTTATTGTGCTTACCGGTGTGCATCACAGCTTTCATGCGATTGAGGCCGGCCTCATCGCTGATTTGGGCAGAAACTATATCCTTCCTATCTGGTCGATGGCGAATGTCGCTCAGGGCGCGGCGGGACTGGCTGTATTTTTCCTGACGAAAAAAGCGAAAATGAAAGAAATCGCTTTGCCTGCCGCATTTTCCGCTTTTCTCGGCGTAACCGAACCAGTCATTTTCGGTGTGAACCTAAGATACCGCAAGCCGTTTATCGCGGGAATGATCGGCGGAGCGCTGGGCGGAGCCTATGTCGTGGTGACCGGTGTCGCCGCCAATGCCTACGGTCTGACCGGAATTCCGATGATTGCCATCACGGCTCCGCTCGGTTTAGGAAATCTTATAAACTATCTGATCGGAATGGGCATCGCCTCTGTCTCGGCGTTTATTGCCGCTTATATTATGGGAGCTAAAGAAAAGGAGGCCGTCAAATGAGGACACCGGATCAAGAGCTGCGCCTGCAGGCTGAGGAAGCGAAAAAGAAGCGGCAAGAAACAGCCGCGTCAGATCCATACCGCCAGAACTATCATATTATGCCGCCGGTCGGGCTTTTAAATGATCCGAACGGCGTGATTCAATGGAACGGCGTATATCACTTGTTTTTTCAATGGCAGCCATTTCATACGGGGCACGGCGCGAAATTTTGGGCGCATGTGACGACGAAGGATTTCGTTAATTGGAAAGAGGAAGAAATCGCGCTTGCGCCGGGTGAGTGGTATGACAAAAACGGCTGTTATTCCGGAAGCGCCATCGAAAAAGACGGGCGGCTCTGCCTAATGTACACAGGCAATGTCCGTGACGGAGAAGGCAATCGGGAAACGTATCAATGCCTCGCCGTATCCGAAGACGGGATCGTGTTTGAAAAAAAAGGAGTCGTCGCGCGTCTCCCGGAAGGCTATACCGCTCATTTCCGTGATCCGAAGGTATGGAAGAAAGACGGAGCGTATTACATGGTGCTCGGCGCGCAGACAGAAAAGCTCACCGGAAGCGCTGTGTTGTTTACATCAGAGAATTTGACGGATTGGACGTTTCTCGGTGCGATTGCGGGGGCGGACTCCGGCGGTCTCGGGTCATTCGGCTATATGTGGGAATGTCCCGACCTGTTTTCCCTTGACGGAACCGACGTGCTGCTCGTATGTCCGCAGGGGCTTGAAGCCGACGGGATAAAATATCATAACAGTCACCAGGCGGGCTATTTCCTCGGCAGGCTGCATACAGAGCCGCCAGAATTTAAGCACGGTGAATTTACGGAGCTTGACAGAGGATTTGATTTTTACGCGGCGCAGACGCTGGAAGATGATAAGGGACGGAGAATTCTGTTCGCGTGGATGGGCGTTCCGGATCAGCATGAGGACAAACATCCGACACATGCGTATCACTGGATTCACTGCTTAACGATGCCGAGACAGCTGTCACTGTCCAACGGCAGAATCATACAGCGTCCGCTTCCGGAAATGAAATTACGCCGCACGGATGAGCAAAAGCGCCGTCTTCAATTGAATTGCTCGTCTGTAAGCCTGCCGGTGAAAGATGCATCCCAGGCTGAAGTGCTGCTGGAAGACATCACTTGCGAATCCGGTTTTGAAATCTCAATTCGGGACGCGGCCCGGTTTATATTTCATCAGGAAGAGGGGCTGGCTGTGCTGGAGCGCACCGCTTTCAGCGGAGAAGAAAAAGAAACGAGAAGCTGCGCCGTCAGCGGGGTGCATTCCGTGCAGCTCTTTCTGGATGCATCCTCCATCGAATTGTTTTTGAATGATGGAGAAGAGGTATTCAGCGCCAGATATTTTCCTTTCCCGGGAAATGATGACGTAACCGTCACTTCGATAGGAAAAACGGAAATAAATGGCTCGATTTGGACGCTTTTGTAGAAAATCGTTCTTTTTTCTTATGTGAAACCTATGCCATCTGTGCTATTCTTCAAACGAAAGACTATGATTCCAGGAATAAAAGGAGTTGTTTTCTCAGTTTTGAAAAATCAGAAGATGACGCCGAAATGTTTACTTGTCAAAGCCGCAGAGCAAGTGGAAGATAAGCGGGAAGAATATAAAGAAGTATTGCTTCAGCTGAATCGCATGCTCAAGAGGGCTGAGCCGCACAATGAATGGAGTGAACGGCTGATGCATACATATGAACAGATGAAGGAATATGCGCTGTTTGTGCAATCGATTGAGATGTTTTTACGGTCATCCGCGAAAAAAATGAAATAATCCCCCTCGATCATGAGGGGGATATTTATTTTATTTTCCGCTAAGACGCATCGCCGAATGTTTAGTCGGTCCGATGTATTGGTTCAGCGGGAAGGATTCTTTGATTGCCGCGGTGATAAATTCTTTCGCCGCATAGATGGCTTCCTTCACTTCAGCGCCTTTGGCCAGTTCTGCCGTCACGGCGGCGGAGAATGTGCATCCGGCTCCGTGCGTGTAAGGTGTATCAATCATTTCGCTTTCTAATACTTCCGCGGTTTCTCCGTCATACAGCACGTCGATCGCTTTTTCATGTTTCAATTTGCCTCCGCCTGTAATCAATACATATTTCGCGCCGAGTTTGTGAATTTTCTTGGCCGCTTCTTTCATGTCTTCCACCGTTTTTAATTCATCCATACCGCTCAGCTGGCTTGCTTCAAACAGGTTTGGCGTGATGACGGTTGCCAGCGGCGCCAATTGGGTGCGAAGCGCTTCGGCATGCTCCGGATACAGCACTTCGTTCGCTCCTTTGCAGACCATGACAGGATCGATAACGACATTCTTCAGCTGTTTTTCTTTAATCGTTTTCGCCGCAAGCTCTATGATCTCCACGGTAGGGAGCATTCCCGTTTTCATGGCGTCTACGCCGATTCCGTCAACAATCGTCGCCAGCTGTGCGCGAATCGTATCAGCATCGATCGGAAATACTTGATGATCCCAGCTGTTCTCCGGGTCCATTGCTACGATCACGGTCAAAGCCGTCATTCCGTATACGTTTTTTTCTTGAAATGTTTTTAAATCGGCCTGAATTCCCGCGCCGCCGCTGGAATCAGAACCGGCAATAGTAAGTGCTTTGTGCATTGACATATCAATGGCCTCCATCAGTGTTTTATATCTCATTATAGTTAGATTTTCTCCCGATCACAATACGGAAGGCTTGGAGGAATGATTTGACAGCCGCGGGGGATGTGCGTACAATACCTACATAAGATTACTAGGTAAGGGTGAAAAAATAAATGCTCAACAGGGAGCTTGTAAAGGGAAGCACGGTCATTCTGGTGCTGACGCTGCTGAATGAACGGCCCATGTACGGGTATGAACTTGTGAAAGAAATGGAGAAAAGAAGCGGGAATGAACTGCAAATGAAGGAAGGCACGCTGTACCCATCGCTTCATAAGCTTGAACGCCAAAGCTATATTTCTTCTTACTGGGAAAAGCAGACCAAAGGGCCGGACCGAAAATATTACCGGATCACCGATGAAGGAAAAAACATTCTAGCCGAACGGACGAAGGAATGGAATCTGTTCTCTGCTCTGATGGACCGGATGCTGAAGCGGGGCGGGCAGAATGGATAAAGACCTTTATGTGCAGGAAATCAGAAAAGGGCTGGAAGGCAAGGCCGGAAGCCGTGAATTATTAAAGGAAATCGAAAGCCATATTCATCATGCCATATGTGATCATCTGGAAAAAGGCAAAACCGAAAGCGAAGCGATGGCGCTTATTCTGCGGGAAGTGGGGACTCCGTCTGAGATTATCTCTGCTTTTCAAAAAGCTTCGGCGGTGCCCGCGCGGACTTTTATGTTCTTTTATCTGTTCTGCAACTGCGGTCTTTTTGTGATGGGGGCGATGATTACGATGATGCACGCGTGGAAGATTCATCCCGCTGTTGACGCGCTGTGGAAAGGGATTTCCGTGTCAGTATGGCTGATTATGATCGGTTATGTGCTGTATTGGTTCCAAATCGGCTATCAAGCTGGCAAGGAGTTCGGGGCTGGCGGCAAAAAGCTTGCTGAGCGGACGGTATGGGCTTCAATGGTGCCGAATCTATGTTTTATGTTTGTCTTTTTGTTCAATCTGGTTCCGGCTGGGCTGTTTCCTTCGGCGGTCACACCGAGTTTTGCGGCAGTATGCGCTGTTGTGACGGTATGTTTTCCGTTTTGCGGCAAAATAGGTTTTTATGCAGGCAGGCAGAGACTTGCCTGATCTTTTTCACTATATACATAGGGAATCTATATAGGGGTGTTAAAATGAGATTAGGTTCGTGGATGTACGGCGCGTGCGCCCAAATAGCCGTTACCGTATTTACCGTCTGCGGCTTGGTTCTTGCATTGCCCGTTGGGAGTCTTTTTATTATGGTTCTGAATGGGATGCAAGACGCTATTTTTGTTGTTTTCAGTATTTTGCTTCTTCTATTGTTTTATGCGCTGGGATGGATTTGGGCCGTTTCGTTTGCGCGTGAGTGGAAGGTGAAACTTTTCGAGCTGCAGATCAGTTCGCTCATTCCGCTGGCGGGTATATTATACTTGTACATTGACAGCGGAGTGAGTATACCGGAACTGATTCATGATTGGCATGAGGATGGATGTGCGCTTGTCCCGCCGGCTTTTGTCTGCTTGTGCACATGCTATGCGATGGTGTTGGTGCCTGTTTATCAATCAAAACTTTGGAACGCCATGGAGGCGGGCAGACTTAATGCCAAGGCGGTATGCACTGTTTGGGGAGACCTTCTGATCATTCTCGTTTTGCTGGCGGGCATGACCTGGATTTGTTTCTGAATGGGCCGAAATCAAAAATCCCCCCTGATCTCTCCGCCGCTTTATGTTTTAATAGAACATGAGAAAAAGCAGAAGGAGCGGGTCATGAATATATCAATTGTCATAGTCACGTATAACCGGATTCCGGCTTTGTGTGAGCTGCTGGAGTCGATTTCCATGCAGACCATAAAGCCTTATGAAGTCATCATCGTAAATGATGCCGGGGAATCGGTCGAACAAGCGAAGCAGCTGTACAGCGATCTGCCGATTCAGATTATTGATTTAGAACAGAATGCCGGACATGTGGAAGCGCGGAACGCAGGTGTGAAAAAAGCGTCGGGTGATTGTATCATGCTGTGCGATGATGATGATTTCATTACGCCGGGCCATTTGGAAAGAATGGCGGCTGCACTTGCTGATGCGGATTTTGTCCATTCTGACGCGGAAATTGTGTCATTTGAAGAACGGGGCGGCACGAGATACCCGGTGTCACGAAAGCCGTTCGCCTATACGGCGGATTATGCGGATATGCGGGTGTTTTCCACGTACGTTCCGTCGGGCAGCATGTACAGGCGTTCTCTGCATGACACGTTAGGGTATTTTGATCCGGATGTCCATAATTATTGGGACTGGGACTTTTATTTGCGCGCCGCGAAACAGCACCGTGTGAAGCGTGTTCCTTGCGCGAGCGTCATATATGCGTTTTTTGAGGGAGGCGGCAATCAGTCCGCGGATCTCGGCGGCAAACGGAAGCGGTACTTAGACCGGTTAAGCGAAAAGCACGGGCTTGGGGAGCTCCCGACGAAAAACTTCGCGGTTCTTCTTGAAGAGCCGGACATGAAGAGGCGGGAGGCGCCGACTGACATTGTGTGGGACGGAAAGCCCGTCCATTCAAGACTGCACAGTTCATAAGGGGGACGGACAGTTTGAAACAGCTTTTAAAGGACAGCTGGTGGAATCAGCTGAAAGATGAATTTGACAAACCGTATTATCAAGAGCTGAGAGAGATGCTGAAACAAGAATACAGCAGCCAAACGATTTATCCTGACAGCCATGATATTTTTAACGCCTTGCATTATACGCCCTATGAGGATGTAAAAGCGGTCATTCTCGGACAGGACCCGTATCACGGGCCAGGACAGGCGCACGGGCTTAGTTTTTCCGTTCAGCCCGGGGTCAGACAGCCGCCGTCTTTGAAAAATATTTTCATAGAGCTTCAGGAAGATATCGGCTGCTCCGTACCGAACCACGGATCGCTCGTCAGCTGGGCGAAGCAGGGAGTGCTTTTGTTAAACACAGTGCTTACGGTTCGCCGCGGTCAGGCCAATTCCCACAAAGGCAAGGGATGGGAGCGGCTCACTGACCGCATCATTGATGTGGTGAATGAAAGAGAGAAGCCGATTGTCTTTATCCTGTGGGGGCGTCACGCGCAGATGAAAAAAGAGCGCATTGACACATCGAAACACATTATTATTGAATCGACTCATCCGAGCCCGTTTTCGGCAAGGAACGGTTTTTTCGGGAGCAGACCGTTTTCCCGTACAAACGCCGCCCTTGAAAAAATGGGGGAGCAGCCGATCGATTGGTGCATCCCCGACCTGCCGCAATAAACGTTTTTTTTGAGGCGCTTCCGCCCGGCGGAAGCGTCTTTTTTGACGTTCCGGGCGGTATGCGGTCAGAAAAAATAACAAACTCAATTCTGCGATTCGCTCAGAAATTTGATAAAATGCAGGAAGAAGACAAATTACTGCTGGAGGATTTACTCATGAACATACATATTTCTGCTCTGATTCAGAAGATGGAAGAAGAACTGAGGCAGGCGAAAACGGCGACCCGCACCGAGGAGGTCAAAATGCACGCGGCCGCCATCCGCTCTCTGTGTGATGTCGTGCTCGGCACTCAGACGCACACCGCTCCGGCGCCTGTGCAGAATCCGATTCCGAAAGCGGCGCCGAAACCTTCCGCGTCTCCTTCGACAGACCCGCTGCTGCTTGAAAAAATGATGGGCAGCGCCGGGCTGAACCAATATCAGAAAAAAGCGAAAGACGAACGTGAGGAAGACGGAAACGGGGATTCCATTTTCGATTTTTAACAGGAGAGGTTGATTGACTTGAAACTGATACTCGGGGGTTTGCAATGGACGGCATTTATGATTGCGGCTGCGATTGTAGTTCCTGTCGCCATCGCACAATCATTTCACTTGAACCATGCCGATTCTGCCGCATTGATTCAGAGCACATTTTTTGTGCTTGGCGTCGCTGCGGTCATCCAATGTCTCCAGGGACATCGTCTGCCGATTAATGAAAGCCCGGCAGGCTTATGGTGGGGCGTATACACGATTTACGGCGGACTGACGGGCACGGTGTTTGCGACATTCGGCGAGACGCTGCGGGCGCTGCAGGGGGCGCTGTTATTAAGCGCTGTCTTTTTCTTTTTGTTCAGCCTTTTTAAAGTGATTGAACGGCTGGCCGTGCTGTTTACGCCGGTTGTGACCGGTGTGTATCTGCTGCTGTTGGTCATGCAGCTGAGTCAGCCGATTGTGAAAGGCCTTTTGGGCATCGGCTATTTAAAAAACAGCGTCGACGGCCTTGTATTCGGGCTCGCCATGGTTGTGACGGCGGCGATGTTCATCATGTCCCGATCAAATGTTACGTTCTTAAGACAGTATGCGATTCTCCTTTCGCTTGCCGGCGGATGGATCTTATTCGCCGTCTTCGGCGCTGCCAAACCGATTCAGATACCGGATCGCGTGATTCAGCTGCCGGTTCTTTTTCCGTTTGGAAAACCCGTGTTTGACAGCGGCTTGATCATTACGTCACTCTTCATTACCGTGCTTTTGATTGTCAACATGCTCGCGAGCATCCGGGTTGTAGAAGCGGCGGTGAAAAAATTCGGCGGCACCGTTGGGAAACGGCGTGAGCGTCCGGCAGGGTTTGCGGCTTCGATCAGCCACCTTTTGAGCGGGCTGTCAGGGGGCATTGCGCCTGTGCCGATTTCAGGGGCGGCCGGTTTTATTGAGACGACGAAGCTTCCTTCGAAAAAGCCGTTTCTTTTGGGAAGTGTATTTGTCATGATCATCAGTATGATCCCGCTATTTATGAATGCGTTTGCGAGTCTGCCCTCACCGGTCGGCTTTGCGGTAAACTTCGTCGTTTTCTCCACGATGGCGGGTCTTGCCTTTACAGAGTTTGACTCTTATGAGAAAGCGGAGCAAAAACGAATCCGCTCCATTATCGGTCTGGCGCTCCTCACGGGGGTCGGCGTAATGTTTGTGCCGGAGAGCGCGTTATCAGGGATGCATCCGATCCTGATTTCGCTCTTAAGCAACGGCCTTGTGCTCGGGACGCTGCTGGCGATAGCGATTGACCGAATCCAGCTTATCAAAAAGAAAAAATCCGACAATCTCGTGTCATCGGATGACGGACGTTGAATTTTGCCGATGTTGGGTTATGATTGAATTGGAAACTTTAACGAAAAGGCGGGAGAAAAATAGATGAAAGTGTTTATTATTCTTGGTGCGATTAACGCTTTATTGGCCGTGGCGCTGGGCGCTTTCGGCGCGCATGGGCTTGAAGGGAAAATCCCCGATAAATATTTGCAGGTGTGGCACACAGGCGTGCAATATCATATGTATCACGCGCTCGGTCTTCTGGCTGTCGCGTTTTTGGCCGAAAAGCTTTCTGGCGCAGGCAGTGTTTCTGTTGCGGGCTGGCTGATGTTTGCAGGCATCGTTCTGTTTTCAGGAAGCCTGTACGTATTGAGCGTGACGCAGATTTCCATTCTCGGCGCGATTACACCGCTCGGCGGCGTGGCGTTTATCATCTCTTGGATTATGATTATCGTCGCGGCCGTCAAATATTTATAAAGAAAAAAAGCCAATCCTCTGTCAAGTGAGCGATTGGCTTTTTGATTTATCTCGGAGAATAAGAAGACATGGAGTACGGATAAGTATAAGCGATTTCCTCATCAAACGTGATGTAATCAAGGTAAATGGTCAGAAGCAGATAGCGGGTGCCCGTTTTCGGATCGCTGATGATGATATGGTCACGTCCCGCCGCCTGAATCACACCGCGGAAAATCTTTGAATTCCATTCTTTGCTGTTTTCAAATGTCATATAAATCGTCGCCGTTTTGCCCCGGTTCAACCGCAGAATATTTTCAATGTATGACTCTTCAATCGGCAGCATGCCGGGAACGTTTTGTGACGATGATGGACCTGACGGAATCTGAAAGCTGCCGCCGCCCTGCTGCTGCGGCTGGCCGGGGAACCCCCCGCCGAAGCCCTGCTGGCCCTGCTGCTGCGGCTGGCCGGGAAACCCCCCGCCGAAGCCCTGCTGACCTTGCTGCATCGGCATTGTCATTTGCTGCTGCATCGGCATCATTTGCGATCCTTGGCCGCCCTGAGGCTGCGGATAAGGATTAGGCCCGAGCTGCGGCTGGTATCCTTGCATATCCATTCCCATCCCCATCCCTTGCATTTGCTGATATTGATTCTTTTTCGGTTTCATATTGTTCCTCCTTTGATGAAAACCTCTTCATGCTGAAACCTCCTGACAAGTATCAGACAGCCGACAGAGAAGCTGCTGTTTTTATCTATTCCACCATATGAGCCCGCAGAAAGATTTATGCGAAAAAAGAAAATACGCTCCAATGAGTCCGGACATCAGAGCCGGCTTTTTTTGTGCGCGCAATGCTGACTTTTCACATAATAGTCTGTATTCCTATCGCATCTTCCGCATAATGAACATATGATAGCGGTAGTTTCAGGTGCGAAAAGGGGGTGACGAGTTGCCTAAAGTGTCAGTGATCATGACGAGCTATAACAAAAGTGACTATGTGGCCCGCTCTATTAAAAGTATTCTGTCTCAGACGTTTACGGACTTTGAGCTGTTCATTATGGATGACAACTCAAATGAAGCGACATTGGCGGAAATACGTCCTTTTCTCACGGATGACCGCGTCCGGTTTTATCAAAGCGATGTATCGGGCGTCAAAGAAAGAACGGAAAAAACACGCTACGCCGCCTTGATTAATCAGGCAATAGAAATGGCGGAGGGCGAGTACGTGACATATGCGACCGACGACAACACGTATGTGCCGGAACGGCTTGAGAAAATGGTGAAAGAGCTTGATGAAGACCCGGAAAAAGCCGTCGTGTATTCAAGTTCCAAAACCTATCATCTGAATCAGCGGAAAGAGACGGTGAAGGAGACGGCCAGGCCCGCCGAACGGATCGTGTGGAACGCGCCGTGCGCCATTGACCATTGTTCGGTCATGCACCGGTTTTCCGTGCTGGAACAGGTCAAATCGGCATTCGGTTCCTATTGGGATGAAAGCCCCGCGTTTTACCGGATCGGTGACGCCCGTTTCTTCTGGAGAGTGAATCATTTTTATCCGTTTTACCCGATTTCTGAGGAGCTTGATATCAATTATATTACCGATCAATCCATCCATTATCAGCTTTTCGCGGCGGAGAAAAACGAGTTTGTGAACAGCCTTCCGCAGCAGACCACGTGCCGGGAGCTGAGGGAATCATTAAAAAAGCTTGGAAAGGGGTGAGGGCTTGTCGGCATACTTAGCGAATTATTGGGTGCTGTACCGGCAGTATATTGACCTTTTTCAGTCACTTCGCTACAAAGACATCCCGCTCGCATTGATCAGTAATTTTTATCAATATATCAGTCCGGCGCTTCGGGAGAGCATGGAGCAGAACCCAGAGCTTTTCGGTCCGGCTGATCAGCATATTCCTGAAGCCGGTATACAGCCATATTATGATCAAAAAAGGCAAAACATTAAGAAAACAGATGAGAAACCGGTAAACGGAAAAGTCATTCTGCATTTCGATCATATTCGGTTCACCGAGAGAAACTACCGGCAGTTTGATCCGGCAAAAACAGCGGTACTGGCCAGATGGAGTCTGCCTGACCACTACGGGCTGCCCGTTATCTGCAAATTGGAGCTGACGGGAATGGGGCAAAAAGGGAACCCCGTCCCTTATATTGAAAAAGCCCATTCCATTTTGAAAGAGCTTCACAGCCATCCCGCTTTCGGAAACAGAGAATTTCAGGAACGTTTGTATAAAGACATTCCATTATTTATTGAAGCGATTGACGCCGTTGATATTTTGTTTGCGGCCGAGAAGATTTCCGCCGTTGTAGTCGGCACGACGGAGGATATTTACAGCCGTGTGCTGGCGCTGATGTCAGCGAAAAAAAACGCCGTCAGCATCTGTCTGCAGCACGGAGCGCTCATGGGAGATGAAGCGTTTCTGCCCGTATTTACGGACTATCAGGCTGTATTCGGGGCTTATGAAGCGGAGTGGTATAAAGCAAAAGGCTGCAGGGATGAACAAATCATCATCACGGGGCATCCCCGTTTCGACGAGATTTTCTCAAGAGAGCCGATAGATCAAGACACGTTTTACCGCAAACTTTCTTTTCTCCCGTCACAGCGGACGGTGCTGATCGCCACGCAGCCGTTTTCTGATGAATTTTATACGGGCGTGCTTGAAGAGCTTGCCGGCCAAAAGAACATGCAGCTCATTATTAAACCGCATCCGTGGGAAATCGGCAAAAACAAGCTGGATGCTTACAATCAGGTGCTGCGGAAATATAAAGCAGGCAAAATCATCAAAAAAGAGATGGAGCTGTATGATATTCTACCGTATGTTGACGCTGCGGTGACACAGACATCAACGGTCGGTCTTGAAGCGATGCTGTTTCAAAAGCCCGTGCTGATCGGAAAATCAGCGGGAACCCGCCGATACCCTTATTATCATTCACTTGGAGAATTTGTTTTTGAGGACCCGCAGGCACTTGCTCAGGAATTAATCCGGATATGCGAAAGCCCCGCGGAATATCAAAAAGCGGAACAGGCGCGCCGTGCTTTTGTCGCCGCGAACTACCCGGTTCAGGATTCGCTTGCCGCTTTATGCCAAGTGCTTCAGGAAAAAACCGGAGTCAGCTTCAGACGGGTTGACCCTTCATAAAAAAGATAGGAGCGCAAAGAAAATGGTGCAAAAAAGATCAGCTTTTCTTCCTTATTCATTGCCCATGATCGGGAAGGACGAAATTCAGGAGGTTATTGATACGCTTGAATCGGGCTGGCTTTCAAAGGGACCGAAAGTAGAGGCGTTTGAAAAAGCCTTTGCCAACTGGACGGGGGCAAAGCACGCGATCGCGCTGAACTCATGTACCGCCGCTTTGTTTTTGGCCCTGAAAGCGAAAGGAATCGGTCCCGGTGACGAGGTCATCACGTCTGCCGTGACATTCAGTTCAACAGCCAATACAATCGTGCACACAGGCGCCGTTCCGGTGTTTGTTGACATCGATCCGCTTACGCTGAATGCGGACCCTAAAAACATTGAGGCGGCCGTCACCCCGCGGACAAAAGCGATTGTACCCGTTCATTTCGCCGGCCAGTCATGTGATATGGATCGGATTCTGGACATTGCCGAAAAGCATCAGTTATTTGTCTTAGAGGATGCCGCACATGCCGTGTATACCACTTATAAACAGAAAATGATCGGATCAATCGGTGATGCGACGGCATTCAGCTTCTACGCGACAAAAAACCTGGCAACCGGTGAAGGCGGCATGCTGACGACGGACGATGACGGGCTTGCCGATCAGATCAGGGTGCTCAGCCTTCACGGCATGAGCAAAGGCGCGTGGAACCGCTATTCTTCAAACGGAAGCTGGTACTACGAGGTCGAAACGCCCGGCTATAAAATGAATATGTTTGATCTTCAGGCAGCGCTTGGGCTTCATCAGCTGAAACGGATTGACAGCATGCAGCAAAGAAGAGCCGACATTGCGAGCCGCTACCAAGACGCCTTCAGACACATGAAAGGGCTGACCGTCCCGCATGTCAGTGATGACGGGCGGCATGCATGGCATCTGTATGTTCTTCAAATAGAGGAGCAGGAGGCCGGGGTCAGCCGGAACGATCTGATTTCCGCTTTAAAAGACCAATATCATATCGGCACAAGTGTTCATTTTATTCCGGTTCCGTTCCATCCGTATTATCAAAAAACGTACGGATATAAGGAAACTGACTTTCCGGCCGCGGCAGCGTATTATCACCGCACCGTGTCACTCCCTCTTTATCCGTCAATGACAGATGACGACGTTGAATACGTCATTGCAGCCGTTACGGATATCGTCAAAGGGGCTGATTAGGTGTACAGACTGAGGGAAAATCTTGCTCAGGACATGATTCATGCCTTCCTGCATCAGAAGGGCATCCAGCCGGAAGCCTATGAATCGTCGCTCTGTTTATTGGAAGAAAACAGCCTTCAAGGCGTGATTTTATATGAAAACTCTTCGTGGGAAAGTCAATTGTTCCGAAAAAATATCATCAATGTGAAGATTGCAGCCGCAAACAGCACCGGACAGCTCAAAAGGCTGTTTCAGGAATTTTACGCGGCAAGGCGGGCGGCAGGCACTGATTTTATATTTATTAAAATACCGGCTGAAGATATCGGGGCGATGCAGGTCGTTCAGCAGCTTCCGAACGCTTATTTTGTAGGGAGTCTGCTCAAGCTCGTCAGCCCGGTGCGTGTATATAACAGCACGCCGCCGTTTGAGATTACAGAAGCCGGACCCGGCGACATGGAAGCGATCAGCCGGCTGGCCCGCGACGCCTTTACAAAAAGCAGGTATTACCAAGATCCCCGCCTCAGCTATGAAAGTGCAAACCGCCTGTTTGAAGAGTGGGCGCGGAATAACGCGGGAGGCAGAGCTTCGTTACAATTCGCCGCCACATATAAGGGAGAGACCGTGGGCTTTGTTCAGGGGCTGTCTAAAGGCGATGAATTCGTCCTTGATCTGATGGCGGTAAAGCCGGGCTTTGAAGGAAAAGGAGCGGGATTCCATTTAGCGGCGCACGTGATTGAACAATCATTGCGCTTTCAGCATAAGACTGTATCAGCGGGAACGCAGCTCCACAATGTAAGAGCCATCCGCCTGTATGAAAGAATGGGATTTAAAGCGGATGCGTCCTATTACTACTATCATGTGTGGCCCGGGAAGGAGGCGGACTGATGGCATCATGCAAAATCGGAACGAAGTCAATCGGCGAAGGTTCGCCCGTATTCATCATCGCCGAAGCCGGAATTAATCATGACGGAAAACTGAGCCAGGCGTTTGAATTGATAGATGCGGCCAGTGAGGCCGGCGCGGACGCGGTCAAGTTCCAAATGTTTCAGGCTGACAAAATGTATCAGAAAGACCCCGGCTTGTACAAAACCGCTGCGGGAAAAAACGTCTCTATTTTTTCTTTGGTGCAATCCATGGAAATGCCCGCCGAGTGGATCGAACCGCTGCTTGAATATTGTAAGAAAAAAGGCGTGCTGTTTTTAAGTACGGTATGTGACGAAGGCTCTGCCGACTTACTGTATGCGACTTCCCCTTCAGCCTTTAAAATCGCCTCCTACGAGCTGAACCATCTGCCGTTATTGAAATATGTCGCGGGGCTGAAGACCCCGATTATTTTTTCCACCGCGGGCGCTGATATTTCAGATATTCAGGAGGCTTATCAAACCATTACCGGCGAGGGGAACACAGAAATTGCGATCATGCATTGTGTGGCGAAATATCCCGCGCCGCCTGAATACAGCAATCTGAGCGTCATTCCCATGCTTGCCGCCGCATTCCCGGATGCAGTGATCGGTTTCTCCGATCACAGCGCCCATCCGTATGATGTGCCGTGCGCGGCTGTCAGGCTCGGAGCGAAACTGATTGAAAAGCATTTTACGATCGATAAAAACCTGCCCGGTGCTGATCACTCCTTCGCTCTCAATCCGGATGAATTAAAAGAAATGGTTGCGGCGATCCGCTCAGTTGAAGCGGAGCTGCGGCAGGGGCATCATGCTCCGGTGCCGGAAGTGCTGTCGGGAAGCTCCCATAAAACGACGACCCCGATTGAAGGGGATATCAGAAGGTTCGCTTACAGAGGCATTTTTTCAACAGCGCCGATTCAAAAAGGCGAATGTTTTACGGCGGAAAACCTTGCCGTCCTTCGTCCCGGCCAAAAACCGCAGGGGCTTCACCCGAGATATTTTGAGCTTTTAACTGCCGGGGCGCGTGCGGTCAGGGATATCCCCGCCGACACGGGCATCACTTGGGATGACCTTTTGACGAAAGGCAGCCCATATGATGACTGACATTTTGTTTATCATTCAGGCGCGGATGGGAAGCGGGCGTCTTCCCGGTAAAGTGCTGAAACCGATCGGCGGGTATACGATCCTCGATATGATTGTCAAAAGGGTTCGGCAAAGCGAGTATTATGATCAATCGCGGGATAATCTGATCGTCGCCGCGTCTGACAGCAAGACCGACGACATTCTGTCTGCGCACTGCATCAGCAACCACTACCGTGTGCACCGCGGCAGCGAGCAGCGTGTGCTTGACCGGTTTGCACAAGTCATCGAACAAGTAAAACCGGACATCGCCATCAGACTGACGGGGGATAACCCGTTTGTCGACCCTTCGCTGCTTGATTTTCTGATTCAATCGCATTTAAATCAGCACGCAGACTACACGTATATCTGCGGTACACCGCTTGGCATCGGCGGCGAGGCGGTTAACGCGCGCCTTTTAACGGAGATCAATGCCGACAAAACGCTGGCGGACAAATATCAGGAACATGTCACCCTTTTGATAAGAGAATCTCCTGAGAAGTACCGGCTTCTCTTTCCTGAGCCCCCGCAGGAACTCCGGGCTCCTCACTTGCGGCTGACCGTCGATACAGAAGAGGACTACAGGCTGGCCCGCGAGCTGTACGTAAAAGCGGGCTCGCGTCCTGATATTCCGGCAAGAGAATTGATCCATCTGCTGAATAGTGATCCGGAGCTCAGGGCCATTAATCAAATGATCCGGCAAAAAGAGGCTGATTAGCATGCGGGTTTTGATTTTCGCGGACGGGGGCCGTGACATCGGCATGGGGCACGCGGTCCGGATGAAGCTGCTTGCCGATGCCATTAAGAACAATTGCTCAATAACGTTCTACACAAATAAAGAGGCTTCTTCTTATCTGTCTTCTGATCAATGGGAAGTGATCATCAAGCCTGATAAGGGACAGAAGGAATTTATTGTCCGGGAAATAAACAGGCAGGCTCCTGACCTTCTCATATTCGATCTGCTCGATATGCCGTGTGAATGGTTAGAGGAAGTCAAAAAGCATTCATCGGCACGTATCGTTTTATTTGAAGAAAAACGGGAACATGTCATTCATTTATGCGATGCCGTTATAAACGGCATTTACGGAGGGCTGAAAAGCCGGACGGTTCAAATGGGCAGCGCCGTGGTATATGAAGGCCCGGAATATATCATTCTTCATCCGGGTTTTGAAAAAGCAAAGCAGCTCTATCAGCTGAGAAAAGAATGCCGGACCATATTGGTCTCATTAGGAGGAAGCGACCCGAAGAAGCTTGTCTTTAAAGTGATGGAAGCATGCCGCCGCATCCCCGATATTCAGCGAAAACGAGTGATCATCGTCATGGGCGGCGCCGCGCCTCATGCTGATGACGTGCGCGCGCATCTTACACAAATGCCTTATGCCGAGATGGTAAGGCAGACAAATGACATGGCCGCGCTTCTTTCGAGGGCTGATATGGCCGTCGTGTCCGGCGGGATCACTTTATATGAGACCATTTGTACGGGTGTGCCCTGCATCGTACTTTCTCAAGTGGAGCATCAAACTGAGACGGCGGAAAAATTCGCCGCACGGGGGGCCGCCGTTCATCTCGGCCTTGGTGAATGCATATCAGCGGACGTTCTCGCACGGCATATGTCTGACATGGCCGCTGATTATCCGATGCGGTCCGGACTTCATCAAAACGGAAAGCCGCTGGTTGACGGCAGGGGCATCAAACGGGCGGCGGCGATTCTTTATGATTTGTGATAAAACCACACGTAAGGAAGTGTTCATGTGAAAGGTGTTATCTTAGCCGGAGGCACCGGCTCACGCCTTATGCCGCTGACAAAAGCGGTCAATAAGCATTTACTCCCTGTCGGTCCATATCCGATGATTTACTGGTCGATCATGAAGCTGGAAGAAGCGGGGATTACGGATATCTTGCTGATTACGCAAAAAGAATATATTCCGCAATTTCATAAACTTCTCGAAACCGGAGAAGAACTCGGCGTCTCAATCACATATCAGGTTCAGCCAGCCGCATCCGGCATTTCCGACGGTTTATCATACGCAAAGCGGTTTACCGGGCGCGACCCGTTTGTCCTGCTTTTGGGAGATAATATTTTTGAAGATTCATTAAAACCTTATACGGAGCGTTTCGCAAAGCAGGGAAAAGGAGCGAAAGTGCTGCTGAAAGAAGTGGACGATCCGGAGCGCTTCGGCATCGCCGAGATTGATGAGGAAAACAAACGGATCAAGTCGATCATTGAAAAGCCGGAGCAGCCGCCGACCAGACTATGCGTCACAGGGATCTACATGTACGACGCAGAAGTGTTTTCTTATATTGAACAGATTTCCCCTTCAAAACGCGGCGAACTGGAAATTACAGATGTCAATAATTTATACATTGAACACAGTGAGCTGACGTATGATGTGTTAACGGGCTGGTGGGTGGATGCGGGCACGCATGAATCGCTCTACCTCGCCGGAAGCCTGGCGCATCAGGCAATACAGAAAGGACAGGAGCATTAATCATGCCAAAATCATATTTAATTACAGGCGGCGCCGGATTTATCGGCCTTACCTTCACAAAGATGATGCTGAAAGAAACGGACGCGCAGATTACCGTCCTGGATAATCTCACGTATGCAAGCAGGCCGCTTGAAATAGAAGCCTTAAAAAAGAACGGCCGTTTCCGTTTTATCAAAGGTGACATTTCTAAAAAAGAGGACATTGACAAAGTCTTTTCCCACATGTATGACGCTGTCATTCATTTTGCGGCTGAATCCCATGTGGACAGAAGCATAAATCAGGCAGAGCCGTTCATCACAACAAATGTGATGGGCACATACCGACTGGCGGACGCGGTGTTGCAGGGAAAAGCCGGCAGGCTGATTCACATTTCCACAGATGAGGTGTACGGAGATTTGGCGCCGGATGATCCCGCTTTTACAGAGACGACGCCGCTTTCTCCGAACAATCCGTATTCCGCCAGCAAGGCAAGCTCAGACCTGCTCGTCATGTCTTATGTGAAAACTCATAAGCTTCCAGCCATCATTACAAGATGCAGCAACAATTACGGGCCGTACCAGCATCACGAGAAAATGATTCCGACCATTATCAGGCATGGCGTAAACGGCACGCCGGTTCCGCTGTACGGCGACGGATTGCAGATCAGAGACTGGCTGTTTGCCGAAGACCATTGCCGCGCCATTAAGCTCGTCCTGGAAAAAGGAACACTCGGTGACATTTACAATATCGGCGGAGGAAATGAACGGACGAATAAAGAGCTTGCGTCATTTATCATGAAGGAGCTCGGTGTCGAGGAACGGTTTGCTCATGTCGAAGACAGAAAAGGGCATGACCGCCGCTACGCCATCAATGCTTCAAAGCTGAAAAATGAGCTGGGATGGCGGCAGGACGTCACATTTGAAGAAGGAATGAGAAGAACCATTCGCTGGTATACAGACAGCCAAGACTAATCGGAAAGAAGGTGATCCGATTGACGAAGGTATTAGTAACCGGAGCGGCCGGCCAGCTGGGGCGGGAGTTATGCCGCCAGCTGAAGCGGGAAGGGTATGAAGTGATCGCCTTGACAAAAGCGATGATGAACATATCCGACCAGCGTTCGGTGCGGCACTCGTTCAGCCATTACAAGCCGGATATCGTCGTCAATACGGCGGCATACACCTCCGTTGACAAATGTGAAACGGAGCTCGACAAAGCGTATTTAATAAACGGAATCGGCGCTTATTATGCCGCGCTTGAGGCTGAAAACACCGGCGCGAAATTCATTCACATCAGCACCGATTACGTCTTCAGCGGCAAAGGAACACGGCCATACCAGACCGACGATCCCGCAGATCCGGGCACGATTTACGGAAAAAGCAAAAAACTCGGCGAAGAACTGATCCGGTTAACGGGAAAAAACCACACCATTATCAGAACATCGTGGGTGTACGGCAGCGGCGGGCACAACTTTGTCAATACGATGCTGAAACTTGCGGATACACATGATCAGGTGCGTGTCGTTAACGATCAAGTCGGCGCACCGACGTACACAAAGGATTTAGCCGAAACGGTGATCGGTCTGTTTGACAGGCCGCCGGGCTTATATCACGCCGCAAACAGCGGAGTGTGCAGCTGGTATGAATTTGCCAAGGCTATTTTTGAAGAAAGCGGCAGAACCGCCGCCGTGCTGCCCGTCACGACGGAGGAATACGGAAATGAGACGCCGCGCCCCGCTTATTCGGTGTTGAGTCTTGAGTCGATTGAACGGCAGGGGCTCGGCATGAGGCATTGGCGGGAAGCGCTGCATGATTATTTACAAAGGGAGGGACAGTGCAAGTGATCGAAGGCGTAAAAATCAAAAAGCTGATCAAACACAGCGATGACCGGGGTTTTTTCTCAGAACTCGTCCGTGACGATGAACATCTCTTAGAGCGTTTCGGGCAGGCTTCCTGGTCCAAAAGCTATCCCGGCGTCATTAAAGCATTTCACTATCATGAGAAACAGGATGACCTGTGGTTTTTTCCGACGGGTCACGCCCAGGTCGTGCTCCATGACCTTCGCGAAGAGTCGGCAACCAAGGGAGAAACGGATGTCTACTACATGGGAGAAGACAATCCGATGCTCCTTCTCATTCCCAAAGGCGTCGCACACGGGTACAGAGTGCTGGGCGAAACCCCGCTGACCATTATTTATTTCACGACGATGTCCTACAATCCGGATCAGCCTGACGAAAAAAGAATTCCGTGGAATGATGACACCATCGGATTTGACTGGCAGACGGCTCACCGGTAGCGCACAAGACGAAGACAGCGGATGTCTTCGTTTTTTTGTGCTGATGTTAGCATTTGCTGTGAATGGAGCTAGTGAATAAGATACGACCGTCGACTATCATGATTGCTGGCCTGAAGGACAATTTCATCAAAAATGTCTTGGAAGATGTCGGTTAATCCTTAATGGAACCAAAAATTAAAAGATTCTTATTTTCTTCTCCTATGAAGAACATACATCCTAAAAAACAATAAATGATTTATAGAATGGGGATAGGATTAGGATTTAATTAGAAAAATCTTAAGAAAAAAGTAATATTTGCTTAAGGGAAAAGAGAACTTTCCTTTATATAGTAGGAGTATATATGGAAAGGGGAAAGCGAATGACATACATCTTAAAAACGAGTCAGCTTACAAAAACATTTAAAGGAAAAGAAGTTGTTTCCGGGGTTAATATGCACGTGAAAAAAGGGGAGATTTATGGATTCTTGGGTCCCAATGGTGCAGGTAAAACAACCATTATGAAAATGATTACCAATTTAATCAAGCCAACAAGTGGGGAAATAGAAATTTTCGGTGAGAAATTAACAGATACGTCATTTGAAGTTTTAAAACGAATGGGCACCATTATTGAATATCCCATTTTCTATGACAACCTCACTGCTAAAGAAAATTTAGATTTCCATTGTGAATATATGGGCTATTACGATAAAAAATCCATTGACCACGCTATCGAGCTTGTAAAGTTACATAATATTGATAATAAAAAAGTGAAAGAGTTTTCTTTAGGAATGAAACAAAGGTTAGGAATAGCCAGAGCTATTTCTACAAGACCAGAACTTCTCATTTTAGACGAGCCGATTAACGGTCTGGATCCAATAGGTATAAAAGAGTTGAGGGATCTCTTTAAGTTACTTTGCAGAGAATATGGAATTACATTATTAGTCTCCAGTCACATTTTAGCCGAAATGGAACAAATGTCAGATACTGTTGGTATCATACAGAATGGCAAGTTAATAAAAGAAGTTTCTATGAAGAGTATAAACGGAAAACAAACAGAGTATGTGGAGGTAAAAGTCCAAAATATAAAAAAAGCGTTATATATTTTAGAGCAAAATCTGGGGATAAGAAATTTTAAAATGATTGACCAGCAATTAATTCGTATCTATGAAACAGCAGTTACACAACAAGAAATCTCTAAAGCACTTATTCTGAATGACATTGGTATAGAAAGTATAAATAAAAAACACAGTTCTTTAGAAGAATACTTCTTAAATTCTATGAATGGGGAGGGAATACACACTAGATAGATTGCCTGTCTGTGTTATGCACCTATTTGCATTGTCTTAAATTCTTCTGCTGGAGGCTATTAGCATGTTAAAACTTATGAAATTAGAGTACAAAAAACATCACTTATCACAGTATTTTAAATGGGTGGCACTTTGGATATTCATCATCTTTGCCTTAGTGGCTCTTATGGGATGGGAATCTAAAAATGAAAATGAACTTATGTTTCGTGATTATGCAGATTTTATATCTCTAACTAATATTTTAATCAGAATTGTGTTTATTTGTTTTTCTGCTGTGATTTTATCCCGTTTAGTTATTGATGAATATAAAAATAAAACAATACAATTGCTGTTTACTTATCCTTTACAAAGAAAAAAATTAATGCAAGCTAAACTATCTATTGTCTTCCTATTCTGCTTTGTAAGTATTGTTATTGCTACGTTTGTTATTAACTTGTTAATTCTCTTCGTGAGTCCGCACTTATATTTATTCGAGAAGCCTGTTGAAATGAGTGAAGTTATTTCCGCTATGCCATCGACTCTTCTCACCGCTTTTATGATGGGAGGAGTGAGTCTGATTCCTTTATTTTTCGGCATGAGAAAAAAATCAACTTCTGCTACAATCACTTGGGCTGTCATAATCGGGGTCTTTATCAATGCAACAGTTTCCGACGGAGGAGAAACAGTCAGTTTAAGTCAATTTATTATCATTCCAATTATACTTTGTTTATTTGGTTTTTTAGTGGGTTATCTTTCTTACCGTAAGGTGGATCAGAAAGATTTATTGTAGATAAAAGGAGAAATTATACAATGAAGAAGATTATAGCATCATGTGCAGTGTTAATCGTAATCGGCGGAATTGTTTTAAGCCTTTATAAGACAGATACAAAAAACTTTAAAAAGAACGTGTCCTACAATGTTGAAAAAATTGATACTTTAAAAGTATATACTGACTCATGGGATGTGAAGTTTAAAAAGAGTAATTTAAATAAGGTAACAATATCTGCTGAGGGGAAACAGAAAGATAAGGCTCCAGTTACATTTCAAGAAAATGGGAGAGATTTGGTCGTTAGTCAAAAAGAACAAAAGAATGGCGGCTTTTTGGATGGATTTACTTTTGGGAAGCAGGACGGCACAATCTATATTAATGTTCCCGATTCAGGTATGAACAATATTGAAATAACCAATAAAGATGGGAATATACAATTAAGTGAAATTTCAGCTGAACATATTGTCGCTGATAATCATTCCGGTGATGAAAAAATCAATAATGTTTCGGCTCATACTGGAAAGTTTTCATCCAAGGATGGGGCGTTAAGCGTTGAAAATAGTTCTTTTGAGAAATTAAATATAACATCTGCAAGCGGCGATAACGAGATGAAGGAAATACATAGTTCCAATATAAAGGTTACTTCTAAAGATGGAGCGGTTTCAATCAAGGACATAACAGAAGGAAAATCTTTATCAGTAAATACGAAATCAGGAGATATAGGTGTATCTTATAAAAAAGCGCCAACTTCACTTGCTGTTTTTGCTCAGAGTAATTCTGATGTAACGTTTGATCTAGATGGGCTTAATAAGAGCCATGATGGCGTAAAACTGAAAAAAGGTGAAATTGGCGCAGGAAGTAATAAAGTGAGTCTATCTAGTGAAGATGGTTCGATAAAGGTGAGATAAAAAGAGAAAAACACAAGACAACAATTCCCGTATTGAAGAATGGTTGTCTTATTTGTTTGTATTTAAAATGTTTTGGAATATTTATCTCCTTTTGTATAAAAAATAATTATAATGAGATTAATTATCTGTATAATGATTGAAATAAACAGTGAATTAAGAATATCAGTTTTATATTTAAGGAGCGGAAAGCTTGGGTTACAAAATATTAATTGTAGAAGACGACCAATTCATAAGCGATATGGTAAGCGAAAGCTTAACGAAAGAAGGGTTTGAAGTAACAGCAGCTTTTGATGGTGAAGAAGCTTTAGACATATTGAACACCCAAAAGTTTGAGGTTATATTGTTGGATTTAATGCTTCCGAAGATAGATGGGATGGAATGTTTAAGAATGATTCGTTCCAAAAGCATGGTTCCCGTTCTTATCATGTCTGCAAAAGATGAAGATGTAGATAAGGCACTTGGTCTCGGCCTCGGGGCTGATGATTATATTTCTAAACCTTTTTCTATGCTGGAGGTAATAGCCAGAATTAAAGCAACCATTAGAAGAGAAAGACACTATAAGAGCTCCCTGTCTTCAGAGGAAGAAAAAATCATTAAAATAGGTGATTTAAGTGTTGACCTGCATGGCTTTTCTGTTAAAAAATTCAATGAAAAGATTAATCTCACGGCAAAAGAATTTAATATTTTAAAACTCTTTATTTCTAATCCTTCACAAGTATATACTAAGTCTCAACTTTATAAATCCGTATGGGAAGATGAGTATCATGGAGATGAGAATGTAATTAATGTTCATATTAGACGGCTTAGAGAGAAAATTGAGGACGATCCATCTCATCCAATGTACATAAAAACTTTGTGGGGAATCGGTTATAAGTTGGGAGATTTTTAAATTGTTTTATATGTTGGTTATTTTATTCATATGCTCTGCAGCAGTAAATATATTTCTTTTCCGAAGCCGATTAAATCTAAGGACTGAGATTAAATATATAAGAAATAAACTTCGAAAAGTTGTTAATGAAGAGACAGGCGAAAGATTATTGCTTAACACGGAAGATAAATATATAAAATCCTTGTTAATTCAAATAAACCGTCTTTTAGACCATAATCAAAAGATCAAAGGGAACTACAATAGTATTGAACTGTCCATGCGAAAAATGTTATCAAATATTTCACACGATTTAAAGACGCCTTTAACAGTTATACTAGGTTATATTGAAATGATAAATAACGATAAAAGTCTGACTTCGGAAAAGGTTATGAGTTTACTAAAAACAGTTAATTTAAAAACGGTCCAGGTATTAGCGTTAATAAACCGTTTTTTTGAACTTGTAAAATTAGAGTCAGGAGATAAAAAATTAAATTCTTCACGAATTGACATATGTGAAGTCAGCCGAAAAATAATTTTGGATTACTACGAAATTTTAATCAGCAAAGAATTTGAAGTAGTGATTGATATACCCGATGATTCTGTCTTTGTTAGCGGAGATGAAGATGCAATTGAGAGGGTTCTGAATAATTTAATTACGAATGCAATTCAATATGGTTCCGATGGTAAGATGGTGGGTTTAAAGATCAGAATAACTGATAATGATGTTTTTGTAGAAATATCAGATAAAGGAAAAGGAATAAATGAAATGCATAAAGACCGTGTCTTTGAACGAATGTACACATTGGAGGACTCGAGAAATACCAATTATCAGGGAAGCGGATTGGGGCTGACGATTACTAAGAGATTAGTAGAGCAAATGGAAGGAAGTATATCTCTAAATAGTGTCCCCTTCAAAGAAACAACGTTTTCTGTACGTTTAAGACGTATTAAATTTTAATAAATGCAGTAAGGTTTCTTCTGTATACGTCTTCAAATCCCCTTTCTCTTTAATCTGAGAGGCTGACAACAGCCTCTTTTTTTACACACAAAAACCTGGCATGAATCTTGCATATAAAAAGGGGCGTAACGACAATGTGAAAGGGATTGATGGGTTTTGGTGTAAAAGCGCTTACATTTTGTTCTGCCGGTAATTGAAGCTTACACGTAAAATACGATGAGGTGATAAAACATGTCAGCCAACCCGCTTTCTAAAAGCAATCAGAAAGATGAAGAAAAAGAAGTTCTTAATTTGTTCTTGTCCACACAATCGATCATAAAAGAGGCCCTGCGCAAACTGGGCTATCCTGACAATATGTATGAACTGATGAAAGAGCCGATGCGGCTTTTGACCGTACGCATTCCCGTCAAAATGGACAATGGCTCAGTACAGGTTTTCACGGGCTACCGCTCACAGCATAATGACGCAGTCGGCCCGACAAAAGGAGGCGTGCGGTTTCATCCGGAAGTCAGTGAAGAAGAGGTTAAGGCGCTTTCGGTCTGGATGACTTTAAAATGCGGCATCACAAATCTTCCTTACGGGGGCGGAAAAGGCGGCATCATCTGTGATCCGCGGACGATGTCATTCGGAGAGCTGGAACGGCTGAGCCGCGGATATGTGCGCGCGATCAGCCAGATCGTCGGTCCGACAAAGGATATTCCGGCTCCCGACGTATATACCAACTCGCAGATTATGGCATGGATGATGGACGAATACAGCCGCCTGAGAGAATTTGATTCACCGGGATTCATTACGGGCAAACCGATCGTTCTCGGCGGTTCACAGGGGCGGGAGACGGCGACCGCGCAAGGCGTCACGATTTGTATTGAGGAAGCCGTTAAGAAAAAAGGGATTCCATTGGAAAATGCGCGGATCATCATTCAGGGGTTCGGAAATGCGGGGAGCTTTCTCGCTAAATTTATGCATGACGCCGGCGCCAAGGTGATCGGCATCTCAGACGCCCACGGCGCTTTGTATGACCCTGACGGCCTTGACATTGATTACCTGCTGGATAAGCGGGACAGCTTCGGCACGGTGACGAATCTCTTCTCGGATGTCATAACGAACCGGGAGCTGCTGGAAAAGGACTGTGATATTCTCGTGCCTGCCGCAATCTCCAATCAGATTACGGCTGAAAACGCCCATCACATTAAAGCCTCAATCATTGTGGAGGCGGCGAACGGGCCGACAACGATAGACGCCACGAAAATCCTGAATGAAAGAGGCGTGCTTCTCGTGCCGGATATTTTGGCAAGCGCCGGCGGCGTGACGGTGTCTTATTTTGAATGGGTGCAAAATAATCAAGGCTTTTACTGGTCTGAGGAGGAAGTCGCCGGAAAACTGCGCAGCGTCATGGTGAATTCGTTTGAATCCATTTATCAGACAGCGCATACCCACAAAGTCGATATGCGTTTGGCCGCCTATATGACGGGCATCAGAAAGTCGGCTGAAGCGGCCCGGTTCCGCGGCTGGGTATAAGTGTTATCCGCAAAGAGATTTTGCGTCAGTTATATAGCAGATCGCAAAATTTCTTTGCGTTTTCAGATTGCAGCTGACAGATTCGGACAAGCTTCGTCCGCTTTCGGCAAAGATTTTCTTATTTTTATCACAAATTGCTATGCTGGTATGCTTCTTGCATCTTCATAAAGCGTGAGCACACATTACAAAATACGGGGAGGAATTCTAATGACAGTTTCATACGCACACGAACCATTTACAAATTTTCAGGAAGAGACAAATAAACAATCGTTTCAGGAAGCGCTGGCTTATGTGAATTCACAGCTCGGCAAGCATTATCCGCTTATCATCAACGGTGAAGCGATTGAAACGGATAAAAAGATCATTTCCGTCAATCCGGCAGATAAAAAAGAAGTGATCGGTTCTGTATCGGCAGCCGGAAAAGAACTTGCGGAAAAGGCCATGCTGGCTGCGCTGCAGGCATTTCAAACATGGAAAAAAGTACGGCCGGAACACCGCGCGAATGTGCTGTTTAAAGCGGCGGCGATCATCCGCAGAAGAAAGCACGAATTCTCCGCGTATCTAGTGAAAGAAGCCGGAAAACCGTGGAAGGAAGCGGATGCTGATACGGCGGAAGCGATCGACTTTTTAGAGTATTATGCCCGTCAGATGCTGAAACTGAAAGACGGTTCCCCTGTAAAGAGCCGTGACGGAGAATTTAATCAGTATCACTATGAGCCGCTTGGGGTGGGAATCGTCATTTCTCCATTCAACTTCCCGCTTGCGATCATGGCGGGAACGGCGGCGGCAGCCATCGTAACAGGCAACACGATACTGCTGAAACCGGCGGATGCGGCGCCTGTCGTGGCGGCGAAATTTGTTGAAGTGATGAAAGAAGCGGGCCTGCCGGACGGCGTGCTCCAATTCATACCGGGCGACGGAGGAGAAATCGGCGACTATCTGGTTGAGCATCCGAAGACGAGATTTGTGTCGTTTACAGGCTCCCGCGCGGTCGGATGCCGCATCTATGAACGCGCCGCAAAAGTACAGCCGGGCCAAAAGTGGCTGAAACGGGTCATTGCCGAAATGGGAGGGAAAGATACGGTGCTTGTAGACAGAGATGCTGATCTTGATCTTGCCGCTTCCTCAATCGTGTATTCCGCCTTCGGATTCTCAGGCCAAAAATGTTCAGCCGGTTCGCGTGCGGTCATTCATCAGGACGTCTATGATGAAGTTGTTGAAAAAGCCGTCGCTTTAACAAAATCACTCACCGTCGGAAGTCCGGAAGATTTTGATACATACATGGGGCCAGTCATCCACGAAGCATCTTATAATAAAGTCATGAGGTATATCGAAATCGGCAAAACAGAAGGAAAACTCCTGACGGGAGGCGAAGGTGATGATTCAAAAGGATACTTTATTCAGCCGACCATTTTTGCGGATGTTGATGAAAACGCCCGCCTGATGCAGGAGGAAATTTTCGGGCCGGTCGTCGCGATCTCAAAAGCCCGTGATTTCGACCATATGCTTGAGATTGCCAATAATACCGATTACGGACTGACGGGCGCTCTGTTATCGAAAACCCGCGCGCACATTGAACGCGCCCGCGAAGATTTTCACGTCGGGAATCTATACTTCAACCGCGGATGTACGGGAGCGATTGTCGGATACCAGCCGTTCGGCGGCTTCAATATGTCAGGAACCGATTCAAAAGCCGGAGGACCTGACTATCTGATTCTTCATATGCAGGCAAAAACAACGTCTGAAGCCTATTAATCTTTCGGAAATAGCGCGATGAAAAAGAGAGTCGCGCTATTTTCTCTATATTAGGGTAAGGAGGATGGAACATGTATCAGCAGCTCAGCAAAATGCTTCCGGAGGAGAAAATAGAAGCCATTACAAAATCACTGGTAGCGTTAAACAGCATCAACGGCACATTGGGAGAAGGAAAAAAAGCCGACTATATCAAAGATATGATCAAGAGCTTTCCCTACTTTCAGGAGAACCCGTCACATGTGTGGGAGCAGGCGATTCCTGAGGACCCTTACGGCCGCAAAAATATTTTCGCATTTATTGAGGGAAACGGCGACAGCCTGAATACGGTCATTTATCACGCTCATCTTGATACGGTCGGCATCGAGGATTTCGGCCCTTTAAAAGATATCGCTTTTGATTCCGACCGTCTCGCGGAGTATTTCTCAAACTATGAATTTGATCGTGATGTGCAGCGGGACGCCCGCTCAGGCGAGTGGATGTTCGGAAGGGGTTCGGTTGATATGCAAAGCGGTATTGCCGTTCATCTCGCCAATCTGCTTCACTTTTCTGAGCGGCGCGATCAGCTGCCGGGCCATATTCTGTTCATGGCAAACCCGGATGAAGAAAGCCAGCATTCCGGCATTTTAACGAGCATTTCTGAATTAAAACGGCTGAAACAAGAAAAGCAGCTTCGTTATTTAGCAGCGATTAATAACGATTTTATCACCCCGCTGTATGAAGGTGACACGACAAGGTACATCTACACGGGCGCGGCAGGGAAGCTTTTGCCTTGCTTTGCGATTTACGGGCGGGAGGTGCATGTCGGAGATACGCTGTCCGGCATCGACCCGAATTTGATCGCGTCAGAAATCACCAGAAGAATTCACAACAATATTCATATGGCGGAAAACATTGAAGGGGAGCTTGTGCTTCCGCCGACCTGCCTCTACCAGCGTGACAACAAGGAAGCGTATAACGTGCAGACCGCCGTCAGCAGCTATGTCTATTTTAATTATTTTATTTACGAGAAAACCGCCAAAGAAGTCATGGATCAGCTGACTGCGGTGGCTGACGAAGCCTGCAAAGAGACAGAACGAAAATTATCTGATTATTACGACGAATACTGTGAGAGAACGAGCCTGCCGAAAAAAGAGATGTCATGGAACGTTCAAGTGTACAGTCTGGAAGATTATCTGAAAAGGCTGAGAAGCCGCGGGATAGACCCGGCGCAGTGTATCGAGCAGGCATTTAAAACATATGAACATCTTGAACTGCGGATGAGATGCTTTAAAGCCGTCGAGGAACTGCAAAAACTCGATCCTGAGCAGGGAGCCAAGGTCATTATTTTCTATGCGCCGCCTTACCTTCCGCACAATTATCTGAAGGAAGAGAGCACACGGGACCGGCTTTTGCAGCATGTCATTCAAGAAGCCGTCGATAAAACAGCGGCGTCAACCGGAGAAACCTTCGCCTTTAAAAAGTTTTTCCCTTATTTAGCGGACGGAAGCTTTTTATCGCTGCATGAAACAGACGCAGAGGTCTCCGCCTTTACCGATAATTTTCCGGGCTGGGATGTCATCGGGACGATTCCTTTTAAAGAAATCAGGGAATTGAATATTCCGTCGGTCAATATAGGGGTATACGGAAAGGACGGCCATAAATGGACGGAACGCGTGTACAAGCCGTACACATTCCATGTGCTGCCGGAGCTCATTCAGCAGACGACAATGCACCTTTTGCACAGCTACCGATTAGACATACGCACAAATGGCTGACATAACGGAATAAGGGGGATGTATATGCAGGGAGATACCAATCAAACTGAATTGCAGCGCACGATGAAGGGCCGGCATTTGTTTATGATCGCCCTCGGCGGCGTGATCGGGACGGGGCTTTTTCTGGGCTCCGGTTTTACGATCAGTGAAGCGGGACCGATCGGCGCGATATTGGCTTATGTGATCGGCGGATTTTTAATGTATCTGGTGATGCTTTGTTTGGGGGAGCTCGCGGTCGCCATGCCGGTCGCAGGATCATTTCAGGCGTATGCCGCAAAGTTTCTCGGGCCGTCGACGGGTTTTACGATCGGATGGATGTACGCATTCAGCTGGGCCAATACAGTGGGGCTTGAACTGACGTCGGCGGGGATTTTAATGCAGCGGTGGTTTCCGGCCGTTCCGATTTGGGTGTGGTGCCTTGTATTCGGCGTCGTCATTTTTTCCATTAACGCGCTGTCTGCGCGGAGTTTTGCGGAAATGGAATTTTGGTTTTCCAGCATTAAGGTCATGGCCATTGTATTGTTTATTATTCTCGGCTGCGCTGCGGTATTCGGCTTTGTCGGTTTTAACGGCGGGCAGACGGCTCCGTATCTGTCAAACTTTACGACGGACAAAGGGCTTTTCCCGAACGGCGCCCAAGCCGTGCTGTTTACCCTTGTCATGGTGAATTTTTCATTCCAGGGCACCGAACTGGTCGGAATCGCCTCGGGAGAAAGCGAAAATCCGGAAAAAACGCTTCCCCGCTCGATCCGAAACGTCATATGGCGGACGCTGTTTTTCTTCGTGCTGGCGATGTTTGTTCTCGTGTCCATTTTGCCGTACCAAACGGCAGGCGTCATCGAAAGTCCGTTTGTGGCTGTGTTGGATAAAATCGGCGTTCCCTATGCGGCTGATATCATGAACTTTGTCATTCTGACCGCCATGCTGTCGGTGGCGAATTCCGGGCTGTACGCTTCGTCCAGAATGATGTGGTCCCTGTCAAAAACTAAGATGGGCCCCGCTTCCTTAACGAAACTGACGAAAAAAGGCGTGCCTCTGAAAGCTCTTTCCATCACCATCGCTATCTCCGGTTTATCCCTGCTGACAAGTGTATTCGCGGCTGAAACGGTGTATGTGTGGCTCATTTCCATCTCCGGTATGATTACCGTCGTCGCGTGGATGTCAATCTGCGCTTCTCAATTCGTTTTCCGGAGACGCTTTCTCGCTGAAGGAGGAAATCTGAAAGACCTGGCATTTAAAACGCCTCTTTATCCGATCGTGCCGATTCTCGGATTTTCGGTTTACGGTCTTATCTTAATCAGTCTCATCTTTATTCCCGACCAGCGTATCGGTCTGTACTGCGGCGTCCCGCTGATGATCATCTGTTACGCGTATTATCACTTCGGTATCAAAAAACGCCTGAAGCGTGAGCCGGCTTCTTCGGAAAAAGGCGCTGCCGGATAAGAAAAAAAGCCCTTCGCTTAAAGCGGCGGGCTTTACTTTGTTTTCCGTTTGGCCGACAGCACATAGGATAGAACGGCACAGAACTCAAAACCGAAAATGCTGACGGCCATCGGCCAGGCATTTTCTTCTCCGGCAATACCGACAAGGGGAGCGGCAGCCGCACCCCCGATAAAGGGCAGGAGTCCGAGAAGAGCCGCAGCGCTTCCCGCGCCTTTCTCCTGTTTCTGCATAGCCAAAGAAAATCCCGTCGTCGTGACGATCCCGACAGAAGAAACAATGATGAATAAAGAAATGCAGACCGCCGTCAGGCCTAAACCAAACGCAAGTGATAAAAGCAAAGCGATGCTTCCGATGACGGCGATCAACAGCCCGGAGACAAACAGCTTCCGTTCATCATGTGTTTTAGCCATCCGTCCGGTGATTTGGGTGGCGCATATGATTCCCGCACCGTTTACGGCGAACAGCAGGCTGAACATTTGCGCTGATACGCCGTAGATGTTTTGCAGTACAAACGGCGACCCGGCAATGTATGCGAACATGCCGGTCATCACAAATGCCTGGCTGAGCGCAAATCCCATAAACATCCGGTCGCCAAGCAGGCCGCGAAACGTCATCAGCGTCTCCCGGAGTCCGCCGCTTGTCCGCTTTTCCGGCGGGAGTGATTCAGGCAACGCCGTAAGCACGGCGGCAGAAATGATACAGCCGATCACCGCCAGCACGATAAATACGATTTTCCAGCCGGCGAACTGAAGGATAAATCCCCCTGTAATCGGCGCTAAAATCGGCGCCGCCCCATTGACGAGCATCAGTAATGAGAAAAAAGCTGTCAATTCTTTTCCGGAATACATATCGCGTGCGGAAGCCCGTGCGATGACGATTCCGGCCGCCCCGGTGAATCCTTGAATAAACCTCATGACAATTAAAAACGAAACAGAAGGGCTGAAGGCGCATAATAAAGAAGACAGCGTATAAAGCAGCAATGACAGAATCAGCGGCTTCCGGCGCCCGATCATATCACTGAGCGGCCCGACAACGATCTGCCCGACCGCCAGCCCCAAAAGACAGAACGTCAGGCTCAGCTGCGCAAGTGACGCTGTCGTATGAAGATCGGCCGCCACTTCAGGCAAAGCGGGCAGATACATATCGAGCGAAAGCGGCCCGAATGAAGCGAGCGTCCCGAGAATCAGTACCATGCCGAGGCCTGCGCGGGCGGCCTTTGAATCAGCGTTATTCATTCCATGACCCCCACCTTAACAAATGATTCTATCACTATAGCATAACCGGACGGCGTATTTTATATTATTTGTTGAATATAAACTAAATATTTTATTTAAAATCTGAATGTAAATAAAAAATCAGAATTAGTTTTCATATGAAATGTAAAATGAAACATAAGGATGCTAAACTATAAAACAACAAAAAGTAGAAAAGTTTTACGGAAGAGGTGTTCACAGAGCATGAACAGCAAACAAACCGATCACATCGAAACGAAACGCCGATTTCCGATCTGTCTCGCGCTTGCTTTGACATTAGGCGTATTTGCCGCCGGTTCTGAAGAGCTGGTGATTTCTCCGCTGCTTCCGGATTTGGCGCGGGCTTTCAGCTCGGATGTCAGTGTGCTGGCGCTTTCCATCAGTATTTACGGAGTGATGATTTTTATCGGCGCTCCGCTTCTCGTTCCGCTGGGAGATAAATATTCCCGGGAACTCAGCCTGCTGGCGGGGCTGCTTATATTTACGGCCGGCACGGTGATCTGCGCGCTGGCGCACAATCTCTTTTTCTTCTTTCTGGGCAGGGCGCTTTCCGGGCTTGCGGCGGGTGCGTTTGTGCCGACAGCATATGCGGTGGTCGGCGACCGTGTGCCTTATGCGTACCGCGGCAAGGTGATGGGTCTGATCGTGTCAAGCTGGTCGCTCGCTTTGATTTTCGGCGTTCCGATCGGCTCTTTTATCGGCGGTGTTTTGAATTGGCGGTGGACGTTTTGGATTTTCGCCCTGATGTCTGTCCTCGTTGCTTCGCTCATTTTCATTGAGGCGCGCCGCAGTACGGCGGATGGGGATAAAACAGAAGAGGAAAACGGACGGCAGGCAGGCACTTTCCGGGATGCGCTGAAGGTGCCCCGTGTCCCTGTATACCTCACGATCACTTTTTGCAACATGATCGGTTTTTACGGCATGTATTCCTTTCTCGGCACATATCTTCACCGCGTGCTGCCGGGGGGGAATACAGCTTCAGGGCTGCTGATCATGGTGTACGGAATCGGTTTTTCCATGAGCGTGTTCACCGGAAAAATCGCAGATAAGGCGGGGAAAATGCGCTCTTTGATCGCGGCATTGGCCGTGATCAGCATATGGCTTTCCTGTCTCGCCTATGCGCCGTCATCAATGCCGTTTTTGGTCATCGGGTTATTCGTCTGGGGATTGATGCAAAGCCTGACGGTGACCTTGCTCAGCACCATTTTAAGTGATTGCTCACAGAGCCGCCGGGGTAAAATCATGGCATTTTACAGTCTGGCGTCCAATTTGGCCGTGACCTTGGGTTCGGCTGTCATGGGTCCGGTCTACGTCGGATACGGATATGCAGCTGTCGGATTTATCTGTGCGGCCGTCACCCTCATCGGCTTTGTCCTCAGCGTTTTCGCATACAGAAGGTATGGAAAATATGAGCATCGGACCGACCAATCATTGTATCGGTAAAATAAAGTTTCTATAATTTTGTAAATGTTAATTTTTAGCACCCTATTTCATAGGGTGTTTTCTAATATATAGGAATAATTATCAATATTTTCAAATAATATTGACAGCTTGAACGTCTATGGATAATATTTACTTAAAATTTAACAGATTGGTTGGTGCTCATGATTATATTGGATAATAGCATTCAAACGAAAAGCAAGGCTTATTCAATATCTAAACTGATTACGATCAACACGCTCGGTCCTGAAGGGACAAGCAGTGAGTACGCAGCAAAAAACTTCATCACCAATTTTACCCTTCTCCAAGGGGTGAACAGTAAATTATCACTGCATGATACATTTGAATCGTGCATTGAAAAAACGCTTCAAAGTCCGCTGGAATACACAATTGTGCCTCACGCGTATGACGGCATTAAGCACTTCTACATGAGACCGGATCTGCAGCTTCTGCAAATTTTCAGGTGCGACACCCCGATGTACGGCCTGGCTGTCCGGCCCGGTTTTGAATATACGGATGACATGCTTGATAAGGCTGTCATCGTATCCCACCCGTCTCCTATCAATTTGATTAAGTATTTTACCCGTAAAGATGTCACGTTTGATCTGGTGAACTCAACGAGCGCAGCCGCGAAAAGAGTGAAGGACGGTTTGTCCGACATCGCGCTGACAAATGAGCTGGCAAGACAAAAGTACGGCCTTCACTTTGTCAAAACATTTAAAAGCATTCCCATGAGCTGGTCATTATTCGGAAAAGGAGAGATTCATGATGAAAACTGAACAAGATTTGCAGGAACTTTATTTCCCGACGCCTAAATTAATAGAATGGGATAACGGAGTAAGACAATATTCGTCCGTCAGAGGCGATACGGAAGTTCTGCTTTCTTACGTTCCGCCGCATACAAACGTGGAACCGCATCAGCATAAGGAAGTCCAAATCGGCCTTGTCGTTTCCGGCGAGCTGTCCATGACTGTCGGAGATGTCACAAGAAAGATGACCGCGCTGGAATCAGCCTATATCGCGCCTCCTAACGTGCCTCACGGCGCAAGAAATGAGACGGATCAAGAAGTGATCGCCATTGATATTAAACGCCTGAAAGCCGGTGAAACCTACACAAGCCCCGAGGACTATTTTTTGAATATTTTTAAAACGAGAGACTTATTGCCTGGGATGGAAGTCACGTTCTTCGTGGAAGACTGGGTGGAAATCATGCTTGCCAACATTCCGGGCAATGGAGGAGAAATGCCGTTTCATAAACACCGCAATGAACAGATCGGCATCTGCATCGGCGGCGGCTATGATATGACCATTGAAGGCTGCAAAGTGGATATGACATTCGGCACAGCTTATTTCTGCGATCCGAGAGAAGATCACGGCGCCATCAACAGATTTGAAAAAGATTCAAAATCAGTCAATATCTTTTTCCCTCCGCGCTATAACAGAGCAAAAGCGAAAAAATTAGAGGCGAAAGAGTCATGAACCTGACGGATAAAACCGTCCTCATCACAGGGGGCGCATCAGGCATCGGTTATGCCGCGGTTCAGGCGTTTCTGAATCAGCAGGCGAATGTGGTCGTCGCGGATATTGATGAGGCGCAGGGAGAAGCGATGATCCGGAAAGAAAACAATGACAGGCTGCATTTTGTGCATACGGATATTACAGATGAACCGGCATGTCAAAACGCCATCCGGTCAGCGGTAGACAAGTTCGGCGGATTGGATGTGTTAATCAATAACGCCGGCATCGAAATTGTCGCGCCGATTCATGAGATGGAGCTGAGCAATTGGAACAAGGTGCTCAACGTCAATCTGACGGGCATGTTTCTTATGAGCAAGCACGCGCTCAAGTATATGCTCAAAAGCGGCAAGGGCAATATCATTAACACGTGCTCCGTCGGAGGAGTCGTTGCATGGCCCGACATTCCCGCATATAACGCCTCTAAAGGCGGCGTATTGCAGCTGACGCGTTCGATGGCCGTCGATTACGCCAAACACAACATCCGCGTCAATTGCGTGTGCCCGGGAATCATTGACACACCTTTGAATGAAAAGTCGTTCCTTGAAAACAACGAAGGCACGCTTGAAGAAATCAAAAAAGAAAAAGCGAAAGTCAATCCGCTGCTGAGACTCGGCAAGCCTGAAGAAATAGCGAACGTCATGCTGTTTCTCGCGTCGGATTTATCAAGCTATATGACCGGAAGCGCGATCACCGCAGACGGTGGATACACCGCACAATAGAGAAGGAGTGTTTACATATGGAGAGAAAAACAGTATTGGTTATCGCTGACCTTGGGGGATGCCCGCCGCATATGTTTTATAAAAGCGCTGCTGAAAAATATAACCTGGTCAGTTTTATTCCGAGGCCTTTTGCAATTACAGCCTCTCATGCAGCTTTGATTGAAAAATACTCGGTCGCGGTCATTAAAGATAAAGACTATTTTAAGAGTCTGGCTGATTTTGAGCATCCCGATTCGATTTACTGGGCTCATGAAGATCATGACAAACCTGAGGAAGAAGTAGTCGAAGAAATCGTCAAGGTGGCCGGCATGTTCGCGGTTGACGCCATTACGACCAACAATGAACTGTTTATCGCTCCGATGGCAAAAGCGTGTGAACGTCTCGGCCTGCGGGGAGCGGGCGTACAGGCCGCTGAAAATGCCAGAGATAAAAACAAAATGAGAGCCGCCTTCAACCGGGCCGGCGTCAAATCCATCAAAAACAAACGGGTGACGACGCTGGAAGATTTCCGCGCCGCGCTTCAGGAAATCGGAACGCCGCTCATTCTGAAGCCTACATATCTGGCGAGCTCCATCGGCGTGACGCTTATCAAAGAGATGGAAACGGCCGAAGCCGAATTTAACAGAGTCAATGAATACCTGAAGTCGATCAACGTACCGAAAGCGGTCACGTTTGAAGCGCCGTTTATCGCGGAAGAATTTTTGCAGGGCGAGTATGACGACTGGTACGAAACAAGCGGTTATTCCGACTATATCAGCATAGAAGGCATCATGGCCGACGGGGAATACTTCCCTGTCGCGATTCATGATAAAACACCGCAAATCGGATTCACGGAGACATCGCATATTACGCCGTCCATCCTGGATGATGACGCGAAGCGGAAAATCGTCGAAGCAGCCAAAAAGGCGAATGAAGGACTAGGCCTCGAAAACTGCGCAACACATACAGAGATTAAATTAATGAAAAACCGGGAAGCCGGACTGATTGAATCAGCGGCACGATTTGCGGGCTGGAACATGATTCCGAATATTAAAAAGGTCTTCGGCGTCGATATGGCGCAGCTGTTATTGGATGTTCTCTGTTTCGGAAAAGAAGCCGATCTGCCGAAAGGATTATTGGAGCAGGAGCCATGCTATGTCGCCGACTGCCACTTGTATCCTCAGCATTTCAAAGAGAACGGCCAGCTGCCTGAGACGGCTGTCGATTTCGTCATTGAAAGCATTGACATTCCCGACGGCGTCTTAAAGGGAGACACCGAAATCGTTTCTTTCTCGGCGGCCGAGGCGGGTACGTCCGTGGATCTGCGGCTGTTCGAAGCGTTCAACAGCATTGCGGCGTTCGAGCTGAAAGGAAGCAATTCGGGTGACGTGGCCGAATCAATCAAACAAATTCAGCAGCAGGCGAAGCTGACTGCAAAGTATGCGTTACCGGTATGAAACAGCTGAAACCGAACTCTAAGTATTTGCTTTTCGGGCAGGCGCTTTCGTTTATGGGAGACTATTGCGTTCTCCCGGCCCTGCTCATTTTGTCTACATACTATCACGACTACTGGGTGACGTCCGGCGTCATCGCGGTCCGCAGTATTCCGATGGTGTTTCAGCCGTTTTTAGGCGTGCTCGTGGACCGGCTCGACAGGGTGAAAATCATGCTGTGGACGGATGTGATCAGAGGCGTCATCTTTTTGGGGCTGACATTTCTCCCGAAAGGCGAATATCCGCTGCTTTTTCTGGCGCTGCTGTTTGTTTCTTACGGAAGCGGCGTGTTTTTTAACCCGGCACGTCTCGCGGTCATGTCGTCTTTAGAAGCTGATATTAAAAATATCAACACTTTGTTTGCAAAAGCCACGACGATTTCGATTATTGTCGGCGCTGCAGCCGGCGGACTTTTTCTGTTAGGCGGTTCTGTGGAGCTTGCCGTCGCGTTTAACGGGGTGACCTATCTTGTCTCCGCGTTTTTCATCAGCCGCATTAAGCTTCAATACGTGCCGATTCAGTCAGAAAACGTAAGGGAAGCTTTTCAGTCGTTTAAAGAAGGCCTGAAGGAAATCAAAACAAATGCTTTTGTGTTAAACGCCATGTTCACGATGATTACGATGGCGCTTTTGTGGGGTGTCGTCTACAGCTATTTCCCGATTGTCAGCCGCTTTTTAGGCGACGGGGAAATCGGCAATTTCATCCTGACGTTCTGCATCGGCTTCGGCGGCTTTATCGGCGCCGCTCTTGTCAGCAAATGGGGCTTTAACAACAATAAAGGGCTGATGTATTTTACAGTGTTATCGATCGTCTCGCTTGCGCTGTTTTTGTTTACCCCGATTTTCGCCGTGTCAGTCATTGCCGCCATTCTTTTCTTTATCGCAATGGAATACGGTGAGGTGCTGGCGAAGGTCAAAGTTCAGGAGAACGCGGCGAACCAGATTCAGGGCCGGATTTTTTCGGTGGCGGAGGCCTCCATCGGATTGTGCATCGCCGTCGGTTCCATGCTGATCAACATTGTAGACGCGGCAGTCATCATGGCGTTTATCGTCCTTTTGGTCAGCGGGCTGTTTCTGCATACAAAACTGGTCAATAAATCCTTTTCAGAACGGAATAACGAATCAGAGCAAATTCATTTATAAGGAGCCTTTCAGATGGAAATCATACCGTCCGACGTCATCAAGACACTTCCGAAACAGGAATTTTCGCTCGTTTTTCAAAAGGTAAAAGAGATGGAGAAAACGGGAGCCCAGATCATTAACCTCGGGCAGGGGAATCCCGATCTCCCCACACCGCCGCATATCGTTGAAACATTGCGGGAGGCTGCGCTGAATCCTTCGTATCACGGATACGGCCCGTTCAGAGGCTATCCGTTTCTGAAAGAAGCCATCGCGGAATTTTATGAGAGAGAGTACGGGGTATCGGTCAATCCGGAGACAGAAGTCGCGCTGTTCGGCGGAGGGAAAGCTGGTTTGTACGTTTTGACACAATGCCTGCTGAATCCCGGCGATATCGCCTTAGTCCCGAACCCCGGCTACCCTGAGTATTTATCGGGCATTACAATGGCCAGAGCGGAGCTGCATGAGATGCCGCTTCATCCGGAAAACGGCTATTTGCCGGATTTTGAGCGGATTGATCCCGCCGTCCTGAAAAAAGCCAAGCTGATGTTTTTGAATTACCCGAATAACCCGACGGGCGCGACTGCGGATCAGGCGTTTTATGAAAAAGCGGCAGCGTTTGCAAAAAAACATGACATCCACCTTATTCACGATTTTGCATACGGCGCGTTCGAATTTGATCAGAATCCGGCCAGCTTTCTTCAGGCGAAAGAAGCGAAAACGGTCGGCGCGGAGCTTTATTCATTTTCGAAAACCTTCAATATGGCAGGCTGGAGAATGGCATTTGCCGTGGGGAATGAGAAAATCATTCAGGCGGTCAATGAGTTTCAGGATCACGTCTTCGTCGGCATGTTCGGCGGTCTTCAGCAGGCGGCAGCGGCGGCGCTGTCAGGAAATCCTGAGCATACGGAGCGTCTGAAGCGCACATATAAAGAACGGATTGACTTTTTCACGGCGTTATGTGAAAAGGAATTAGGCTGGAGCATTGAAAAACCGAAAGGGACTTTTTATGTATGGGCTGAAATTCCGAATGAATTCGAGTCTTCACACCAGTTTTCGGACTATCTGCTGGAGCATGCCCATGTTGTCGTGACGCCCGGCGAGATTTTCGGCAGCGGCGGAAAGCGTTATGTCAGAATATCAATGGTGGCAAAGCAGGGCGATTTAAGGGAATTCGTGCTGCGGATTCAAAAGCTCGGTTTGTCCTTTCCTTCATTACAAGAAACATCCCGCTGAGAGCGGGATGTTTTTATTATATGCTTTTCATGCTGCCGCCGTCGGCTGATACTTGCTGTCCGGTAATATAGGAGGCTTCTTCAGAGGCAAGAAAGGCAGCCAGCGCCGCGGTTTCTTCCGCAGTTCCGACACGCTTCATCGGGACGCCTGAGGCAATCCGTTCTTCCGCTTCCGCTTTAGAAATGCCGTTTTGCTTCATGACATTCTTCACGAATTGGTGATAACGGTCTGTGGCGATAAACCCGGGATTCAGACAGTTGACAGTAATGTGAAAAGGCGCAAGCTGAATGGCGATGTTTTTGCTGGCATTAATTAAAGCGGCGTTCATCATGCTGTTGGTAAACATATTGGCGCCGGGTTCTTTCCATAGGTTTCCGACGATATTAATGATTCTGCCGAATTCGTGCTGTTTCATGATTGCTGCGGCCGTTTTCATAGAGTCGATATAGGCGATCGTTTTATTCGTAAAGGTATTTGTCATATCCTCTATATCGCAGTTTTCAAAGGTATCCGGCGAGCCGCCCGGAATGTTGTTGATCAATACATCAAGCCGTCCGCATTGTGATCTGATCTCTTCAAAAATGCCGGCTCTTGTCTTCTGGTCCGACATATCCCCGGCCAGAACGGTGACGCCCGCATCCGGATGTTTGGCGAGGATCTCTTCTTTTACCGATTCGATATTTTCGGGAACTCGTGAATTAATGACGGTATGAAAGCCATTGTCCGCCAGTTTCAGAGCGATCGCTTTGCCGATCCCCTGACTGGCTCCCATAATAAACGCGGTTCGTTTTGACAACTGTCTGCACCCCTTTACCAAAATGGAATCTCCTTTACATCGTAAAAAAAAATGATAAAAATAGCAAATTTTATTTAAATTCTGACAAATAAAAAAATAATAAGTGAACTTAACCTTAGTTGAAATAAAAATTTCATTAATCAGTATAGAATCAATTTTGAAATAATATATAAAATGGTAAAAAATGACCTTTTATAAAAAGAATCCTTACGTTAGCATATAAAATATTCAAAAAACAAACTGGGAAAGAGAATAAAAAATTAAAAAGGAGGTTAGTTTTAATGAAAAAAAAGGAGCGCATAATTATTGTAATATCAATCCTCATAATATTTTGTTCATTGATAGCAGTTGCATCAAATATCTATCAAAAAAAAGATAATTTATATGCTGGGCAGGCTACTACAAATGAAGTGAGAAATGCAATAAAAGATCAAAATCACGTATTTGTATACTATTATCAAATAAATTGTCTTCATTGTAAAAGGGTTTCACCATATCTTATTCCGATGGGAAAGAGAATAAACGGAAAATTCCTTATATTAAACATCGAAGGTGATCAAAAATCTTGGGAAAGTTATAAGATAAATCAAACACCGACATTAGTCGTTTATAAAAATGGAAGGGAAACTAATAGAATTGAAGGGGAACAGACTAAGAATAAATATAAAAACTTTTTTAATTCGGAAAGTTGAGCATGTATCCGTAGCAATCATATCAATAATAATGCTGTATTCTGGTTTTATGAAATTATTTGACGTATATAGTTTTATATTTTCACTACAATATTATCAATACATACCCGAGTCAATGTATCTAATAGTAGGGTTTGCAGTCCCCATTATTGAAATAATGATTGCGTTTTTGATCTGGGTGAAACGATTTCGATATTTTTTTGTAATATTTTATAAACTGTTAATCACAATATTTCTTATTCTGTTAATGGCTAATTTCGGTAGATATTTTCCGTATGGTTGTGGTTGTTTTGGTAATGGAAACGCAGAAACTATTGGTTATTCAACGATTTTCAGAGAGGTTTTGTTTTTGATCCCAAGTTCTTTGTACTTAATCTTAAGGAAATATTGAATATATAAATATTTTCGGTTAACCGCAATTTTTTTATATTATGATTACAAAAAAAGGAAAGGGAGAGATCGTATGATTAAAAAAATTTGGGATGCAAAGCACTACCTACTGTTGACTTTATCAATTTTATTGGCAATTTCGTGTATATTGCCTAATTTTGCATCAGCGGATTATGAACCAGGAGATGAAAAATTAAGTAGAGCATCCAAATCTGAAACATTAAAAATTGATGACTGGATTAAAGATTGGGGAAAAAAAGATGAAAAACTGGCGTTGATGAAGAAGTACAGCAAAAACATAAAGTTTGATAACAGCAAAAGACATGTGATGAAAGTTGAGAATTATGGAACTAAAACGCTTTATTATGCATATTATCCTTTAAAAGGAGAAAACGTCGAAAAAGATAGCAATTTTATCGTTATACTAGATGAAAATGGTAAAGTTATAGAAGACTACTCTTTATTTGGTGTAAGGGAGAAATCAGGCAAAGTTGCTTCAAAGGTGATTAAAAATAAAAAACTCATTTATAATGCTGAAATTAATAAATCTGGAGAAGTTGAATCAGGTTTTGTTATTAAAGACAATGGTGAAAAAGTTGATTTAACAAAAAGCATGTCTTCTCAGGGGTTTAAGCAATGGTGGAACTGCTTTAATTCTTGTTTATCGGGACAAGGAGTTGCTTCGTGGGCAATCGCTGCATTAGCCACACTATGTGGTGTTGCTTGTGCTAGCACTGCTGGTGCTGGTTGCTATGCTTGTCTGTTGGCAGCTGATGTTGCAACTGGTTCTGTAATAGGAGTTTGTTATGGACGATGTAAAAGTAAATTTTAAATTTGTAAAATTAGCAGGGCAATCCCCTGCTAATTTTTTATAAAGATCAAGTAAATATTGGGCTCAGTCAATCGTTTTTAAATTATAAATATAAGGAGCCTAATGTATGGTAGCGTGGCTCCAAAGATTTTGTTTTAAAGGGGTTTTCAAAGGTGAACAATATAACGAAAACAGAGAGTGAAATCATTGATCTAATAGCTAAAGAAAAATCCAATATAGAAATAGCTGAACAATTAGGTTATTCTCAAAGAGCTATTGAATATCATATAGCAAAAATACGTAAAAAGTTAAATGTACGTTCTCGAGTTGGAATAATAGTAAAAGCTTTCAAAAAAGAATTAATTTAACTAACTTTCAGTATTAATTGTTAGTATTTCTTATTTAGAATGAGGATCGATATAAATGCTGTACTGATAACTAACGAGGAAAATAAGAGTAAAATCTGTTCTTTGTCTAGGTTGATTAAATTAAAATAAAATATTGTCAAGAAAATGAAAAGATAAATTAAGGTCAGCATAAAAGTATAGGCTAAGCTCTTCTGTATTATAAACTTTCCTCGTTCATCTCTTTTTAGTGGTAATGATGGGAAGGTAGCCCATAGAACAAAGCTTATTATTGAAAGAGTTAAGATGGGAAAAGTTATTGAAGGTAATTTTGTTTGCGTAAATATTGATAGTGCTATAAAAGCTCCCGAGACGATAATGAAAAAAACAAAAGATATTAAAAAAAAGTTCTTCTTCATTTCTATTCCTCCTCTAACAAAAATATATTCTCTACACTTTCCTTGAAAATCTTTGCTATTTTCAAAGCTAAGGGCAGGGAGGGATTATATTTCCCATTCTCAATTGAAATGATGGTTTGTCTGGACACTTTTAATTTCAAGGCTAACGTTTCCTGTGAATAAGAATGCCTCTGTCTAATTTCTTTTAACCGATTTTTCACTCATATTTCACCTCATTTCGATACAACAATTGCTCAGTAAGTAAAGCGCGCTTTACGTAAAGTAAACTTTACATCAGGTTCAATATTTTGTCAATAGTTTTTTGAAAAAAGCCTGATTTTTAAAATCAGGCTTTAACAACTTATTACACGTGCAAAAACTTCGGAAGCGTGTCGAGAGACAAGCGGTTTCCGACAAAAAATGAACCGAATTCGCCGTAGCGCGCGCTGACTTCATCAAAGCGCATTTCGTAAACAAGTTTTTTGAACTGAAGCACATCATCGCTGAAGAGCGTGACGCCCCATTCGTAATCGTCAAAACCGACAGATCCCGTGATAATCTGTTTGACTTTGCCGGCATAGCTCCGTCCGATCAAGCCGTGGCTTCTCATCAGATTTCTGCGTTCATCCATAGAAAGCATGTACCAGTTGTCATTGCCGCTTCTTCTTTTATCCATCGGATAGAAGCAGACGTATTTCGCTTCAGGCAGCTCAGGATACAGGCGGGCGCGGACATGCGGATTTTCATACGGATCGCCTTCTCCGCTTGCGAGGTAGTTGCTCAGCTCAACCACGGACACGTAAGAATAAGCCGGGATTGTAAATTCAGCAAGCTTTGATTTGTTAAATTCAAGCTCGATTTCGTTCAGCTCTTCCATTGTCGGGCGAAGAATCATCAGCATGAAATCAGCTTTCTGTCCGACGATGCTGTAGATGGTTTGCGAGCCTTTGCCTTCTTTTTGGGCGACGCCCCATTTTTCAAGCAGTCCCGTAAATTCGTGAATAATCGACAGGCGCTCATCGCTGGATAACATCTTCCATGACGTCCAGTCCATTGTGCGGAAATCGTGAAGCGCGTACCAGCCGTCAAGCGTTTGGGCGGCTTCGTTCGTTTTTTGCTGCTCACTCATGTATCTTCACTCCTATATCTTTTCATTGATGCCTTCACTATATCACAGTTTAACCGTTTCGGCTGTGGAGAAACCTTGAATAATCCGAAGCCTTGTGTCAGAAACTATGCCGTGAACAAACGGTCAATTAAATTAGTTAGAAAAATAAGATTTCTTTTTGAAAGCGCTATAATAGAAGTTGGTTATTTGAATTTAGCTGGAAGAAGAGTATGCTGTAAAAGTAAGCGTTTTTTGTCAACATAGAGGAGGGTATATCGTGGCAGATTTATTTACAAAAGTACAAGAAAAAGTCGCAGGAAAAGATGTGAAAATCGTATTTCCTGAAGGGTTGGACGAACGTATCCTGGTTGCGGTCAACAACTTGGCGGGCAACAAGGTATTAAAGCCGATCGTAGTCGGCAATAAAGAAGACATTCAAGCAAAAGCGAAAGAATTAAATCTTACGCTTGACGGCGTGGACATTTTTGACCCGCATACATATGAAGGCATGGAAGAACTCGTTCAGGCTTTCGTAGAACGCCGCAAAGGCAAAGCGACGGAAGAACAGGCCCGCAAAGCTTTGCTGGACGAAAACTATTTCGGCACGATGCTTGTGTACAAAGGTCTCGCAGACGGACTTGTCAGCGGAGCTGCACATTCTACAGCCGATACGGTGCGCCCTGCACTGCAAATCATCAAAACAAAAGAAGGCGTGAAAAAAACATCAGGCGTCTTCATCATGGCCCGCGGTGACGAGCAATATGTATTCGCTGATTGCGCGATCAACATTGCCCCTGACAGCCAGGACCTTGCCGAAATTGCCATTGAAAGCGCCAATACGGCTCAAATGTTTGACATTGACCCGCGCGTTGCCATGCTCAGCTTCTCTACAAAAGGATCGGCGAAATCAGATGAGACGGACAAAGTGGCTGAAGCCGTGAAAATTGCGAAGGAAAAAGCACCTGAGCTTACGCTGGACGGCGAATTCCAATTCGACGCTGCATTTGTGCCGTCTGTCGCGGAGAAAAAAGCGCCGGACTCCGACATTAAAGGAGACGCGAATGTATTTGTATTCCCAAGCCTTGAAGCAGGAAACATCGGCTACAAAATCGCTCAGCGCTTAGGCGGCTTCGAAGCGGTCGGACCGATTCTGCAAGGATTAAATATGCCTGTAAACGATCTTTCCAGAGGATGTAATGCGGAAGACGTCTACAATCTTGCGTTAATTACGGCTGCTCAAGCGCTGTAATCCGCAAATGCCGGCCTTTACGAGGGCCGGCATTTTTTTATAGAAAGAACGTCACTGCGGCCCAGCCGAACAGGGACAAACAGAGAGAACCGATCAAGCCTGCTGCGAGCGCCCGCCATCCGTTATGACGAAACGCCGATATATGGACTTTCAAACCGAGACCCGCCATCGCCATGCCGATTAAAACATAAGACACTTGAACAAGAAACGCGGAAAACGAGGCTGAAATAACGCCTGATGTATGGATGGCGCTCATTCCAAGAAATCCGAAGATAAACCAAGGGATGGGGAGCGAAGCGGCAGAAGCCGTCTCTGACTTTCCGCTGCGGCGCGCCCGCATTCCGAGCATGAATGCGGCCGGGACGAGCAGCGCGACCCGGGTCAGTTTGACGATCACCGCCATCTCGACAGCTGCTTTTCCTCCGGCGCTGCCGGCCGCCGCCGCATGCGCCACCTCGTGAAGCGTTGCCCCGCAAAAGGCTCCGTAAGCCGCAGGAGAAAAGCCTAATCCATGATAAGCAAGAGAATATACAACAGTAAAAATGGTTCCTAATAACGAAACGGCGGCCGCGCTGATGGCGGCTGCATTTTCATTTGATCTGATCTGCGGCGCGATCGCGGCAATGGCAGCCGCTCCGCAGATCGCTGTGCCGCAGGCTGTCAGCGTGCTGAGTGTCTGATCTATACGGAACAGCCGGGACAGTCCATATACAACGGCACCCGCAAACATCATACAGCAGACGGCAATTGCAAATACGTGCCAGCCCGCATGATAGATATCCGCCAGATTCAGTCTCATACCAAGCAGGATGATGCCTGCTTTCAGCAAGTATTTGCTTGAGAACGCGATCCCCGGCTCTAATGCCGCCCGCTGTCCGAATACGGCACGCCAGAGCATGCCGATCAGCATTGCAAGGACAAGCATTCCGAACATATGCAAAAACGGCAGGCGGCTGACATAGAAAGCCGCAAACGCAATTCCTGCGGTAACTGAAACACCTTTTACCATCTTCATCTCAGTCACTTCCCATTATCTTGATAACTCCACTTTACTGCGGTCTTAATCATTAGTAAAATATATTTATATGATCTAAACGATTAGGAAAAAAAATGATTAGGGGCGATGCTTTTTGTATTATGGTGAACTGAAAACATTCATTGCCGTCGTGGAAGAAAAAAACTTTACAAAGGCGGCGCAGAAGCTGATGATTTCTCAGCCGAGCGTCAGCCTCCACATCAAAAACCTGGAGAAAGAATTTCAAACCGCTTTGCTGAACCGCTCTCCGAAGCACTTTACGACTACGCCGACGGGGGACATTCTCTATCAGCGCGCCAAGCAGATGGTCTTTTTGTACGAACAGGCGAAATCCGAAATTTACGCCCATCATCATTATGTCAAAGGGAAGCTCAAAATCGCCGCGAGCTTTACCATCGGCGAATATATTCTGCCGCCGCTTCTCGCAAAGCTTCATAACGAGTATCCCGAGCTGAACCTGGACGTCATGATCGGAAACACGGAGGAGGTCAGCGAAGCGGTTCGGATGCTTCAAGCCGATATCGGATTAATTGAAGGGCATACGGGGAAAAACGAGCTCGACATTCAGCCGTTTATGGAGGATGAATTGTGCATTGCCGCACCGAACGGACACCCGCTCGCCGGCAGAAAAAACATCCCGGCTGCCGAATTGCAAAATCAAGCGTGGGTGACGAGGGAGAAGGGTTCGGGAACGAGGGAATATTTAGACCACGTTCTTCAATCAAACGGACTGCGGCCGAAATCCATGATGACGATCAGCAGCAACCAGGGCGTCAAAGAAGCCGTGATCAGCGGAATGGGTCTTTCCGTTCTGTCAAAAAGCGTGCTGCAAAAGGATCTGCTTCACGGCAGCATTTCCGTGCTTGAGATAAAAGGATTCTCCTTAAAACGGAAGCTGTCTATCATCCAATCTTCCATTATGGAGAACACAAAAAACAAAGAAATCTTCATCGCTCTTTTGAAAAGCCAATTTCAATCATCTCAAGCGGAGTGATATAATAAATGCATGGAAAGCCTATGACGAAAGGGATTTAATATAGATGGGAAAGCAACCGATTGATTTACTGATGCAGCCGAGCTGGAGAATCATTGACCAATCCAGCCTCGGCCCTTATTTTGATGCGAAGCAGTCATTCGCAATGGATGATACGCTGTGCGCCTCCGTAGGCAAAGGGGAATCGCCTGCGACGGCACGCTCCTGGGTGCACCACCGGACGATCGTGCTCGGCATTCAGGACACGCGTCTGCCGTTTTTAGAGGACGGCGTGAAATTGCTGGAGGACGAAGGCTACAGTGTCATTGTCCGCAATTCCGGAGGCCTCGCCGTCGTACTGGACGAAGGCGTATTGAATATCTCGCTTATTTTTGAAGATGAGAAAAAAGGCATCGACATCGACAGAGGCTACGAGGCGATGACAGAGCTGGTGCGGCGGATGCTGCGTCCGCACAATGCTGAAATTGAAGCATATGAAATTAAAGGATCGTACTGTCCGGGCAGCTACGATCTCAGCATCGGCGGCCGAAAATTCGCGGGAATCTCACAAAGGCGCCTGCGGGGCGGAACCGCGGTTCAGATTTATCTCTGCGCCGATAAAAGCGGAAGCGAACGCGCCGATCTGATCAGACGTTTCTATCAAGCCGCTTTAAAAGACAAAAGCAACGATACAAAAGGCGTATATCCCGATATCCGGCCCGAAACGATGGCTTCATTAAGCGAATTGCTGCAAACGGACATTACCGTGCAAGACTTAATGCTGGCGCTTTTGACCGAACTGAAGGAACTCAGCGGCCGCCTGTATGCAGCCGGATTATCGCCGGAAGAAGAGAAGGTATTTGAAAAAAATCTGACCCGAATGCTGGAACGGAATGAGAAGGTGTTCGGCACGCAGGAAAGCTTGGACTAAGTCCGGGCTTTTTTTTGTTTTTGGTAATTATATACTATTTAGTTATAGTGAAAAAGAAGTGTTATATGAAAACTAGTTTACATTATATACCTTATTTGATTAATATATTTATGTAGGTTCCAAATAATTCTATAAACTGAAGGAGATGGAGATATGAACTTTAAAAAAATAAAAGAAGAAAAAAGAATCACGATCCCGACGCATTTGTTAGCCGGAGATGCGGAACAATCAGGCAATTCTTTCGCTTGGAGCGGCTGGGTGCTTGTAGTGCCGAGCCAAGAAGACAATCAAAACCCGAATTTGAATTTCTCTGATTTAGCCGCTCAAAAGTAGGATAATCACTGTTTGGAGCCTACACATCTGAGACGAGGCGGTGAGAGTGTGACACAAGAGTATATAAGAGAAATTAAGCGGGGAGCACTGTCATGGATTGTTAAAAATATCCATTACTTTGATATGAATCATAAAGTAGCGAATGATTTCAGGTGGCGCCTTAAAACATTTATAGAACTCATTTTTCTTACCAATTACCTGATCAGAAATCAGGCAGATGATAAGGAAGTTGCTGTTTTAACGGAGTTTATTACAGAAAGGCTCCGTAATGATCAGCTTGAAGAATTTATTCATTTTGATCCGGACGGTCTCGCCGGATTGGCTATTGCGGGTGAATTTCTTACCTTGACTGATCATCCGTCACGGGCTTCGGTGATATGGGAGCTGGAAAAATTCACGGCAGCGCGTTTTGATCGCAGCCTTGCTAAAATTCCCTTTCGGAAAATGGATCTGAAGTACAGTCTGCAAAGAGCAGGCGTAACCTCGGAAATAACGGATTTTTCTGACTTATATCACTACACAGCAGCTGGTCAGGATATCCCAAATACATATATGACGGATCATGATGCGTACAGCATCACTCATACGATTTTTTATATAACAGACATGGGATGTTCTTCGCTTACGGATAAAGAGTATCATCTGCCGTCCTTAAAAGAAAAGGTCCTGAAATTTCTCGGGATCTATATCTGTCTTGAGAATTTAGATATTACCAGTGAATTATTGATGTGCAGCTCTTTTTTACATATCGACATGGATAAGGACAACCATAAACCGCTCTATGAAGCAGCCTGGAATAAAATCTATCAGGGCCGAATGAAAGAGGGGAATGTCCCGAGCATCACCTATCAACATAAACCCGGTTTGAAAGGTGAACAGCGAAGAGAAGATGTGTTCAAACATTGCTATCATACAACACTTGTCGCCGCGGGTGCCGCGCATGCCTGTCTTAGAGCAGAAAGGAACGATTAACTTGAACAGATTAGCTGAAGAGGCGGATCAATTTTTATTATCTTTTGCTGAACAATCGCTTCCGGATCAAAAGAGCATTGAGCTGTTTGCCGGCTTCTGCAAATACTGCAGGAAGACGAGCCATTCTTCCGCTGTAAAAGAACATACTGAAAGGATTGCCTTCGCTTTCGTTGATAAGTCATGCTGGGAAGATCTGTTTCACTGTAACACGGCCATTGTCAATGAGTTGATTCATATCTATTTAACGGCAAAAGCTTATAAAAAGAAGCAGGGAATGGATTCGGATGATCAAGTCATACGTCACGGATTGCAAAACGGCTATCTTATAAAAAAAGAATGGCCTTATTTTAAATACGCCGAATTCGCTGGTTTGCTGAGCGAGCTGGGAATGTCAACTGACCATGAAAAAGTGCGCTTTTACAAGAATTCGATGTTTCAGCCTTTGCTCCATGACGCATGGAAAAGAACAGCTGAAAACGAGCTGGAGTTTGTCGAGTACTGTCTTCTTCATTTGAATGAGGGAGAGCATCTGCTTCATCCCGGCTTGAAGGCGTCCATTCAAAAATGGCTTGTGTTTTGTCTCGGCAGCCGAAAAATGAAACAGCTGTGCAATATGTTATTTATCCAATCGTGTATCGATCCATTTTTTTATGGCTGTCAAGCGGCTCTTCATCATATAAATAACGAGAATCCATCCATTCATTGTGCTCCGGCTCTTCTGCCGGCGATTGAGATTCTGAATCTGGAGTGTGGAACATGCGGATAGTCAAGGAACATTTTAATATAAAAAAAACAGAAGAATGGCTGCTGGGTCTTTGGAAGAACATTCAGCTGCAGCCGGAAGAAATGGAAGCAGATGATCTCATGCACCTGTTTTGCGGTTTAGCGGCATGTCATCACTTTGAAAAAAGAAAGGATACAGAAGAAGTCATTCTATTCTTAGACCGTTATTTTGGAGAAAAAACGCACGAATGCCATCCGGTCCTGTTCGCGTATGCGTATCATATATACCGCAGGATGGATGCCGCAAAAAGCATCTTTTTTCATAACGGACTTGAACAAATGGTCCGCGGTTTACAAGAGGAACTGAAATCAGAGCCTTCCTCTATGATCCTCATGGTGTTAGGGGCTTATTTTGGGGCGATGACTCCGGAAGAACTGATCGTGTTCTTAGAAACCGTAATGAAACGTGAGGCCGATTTGCTCATGGCACCGGGCGGCATCCAGGAAGAACAGGCGGATGCCCTTTATGCCGTCACTTATTTGCAAATGAAAGAATTGCAGCCTTTTCTCACGGAATGGTACAAAACATCAGACTTTGCTTTTTCAGGTTTAATGTTAGCCGAGTGCAGAAAGTATCACATTGACGCCGTTGCAAAATACACAGCCATTATGAAATTTCTCCAATTCGATGAGGCGCTTTTTATACGGGAAGGGCGGGAATTTCTACGCTTTCAGCAGCGAAGCAGCGGGAGCTTCGGTTATTTGAATCCATTAGCGATGGACCAAGGGGCGGTCAGCGGCAAATTGCTGGACCGGCAGTATTTCCTGCCGTCCGCTCATTATGCCGCCGCCTCTCTGTCTATGCTGTAATGTCTCTCTTTTGAAAGACGGAAAAAGAAATCAATAAACAAATAAGAAAGTAGATCGCTATAACCGTCACGGAATAGGGGATGTTTAACGTTGAAATCGCATCACCCGCGCTTTTATTTACATAAGCAACGAGGTTTAAATGCGGAAAGAGCGTAAATTTATACCACGTAAATTGGGCAAGCAAATCAGTTCCGCCCAATATACTGCCGGCAAACAGCAGTAAAATCGATAAGCAGAGGGAGAGCGCCTGGCTTTTGCACAATACTGACAAAGTGAACGCAATGGTGACAATGCTTATAATTGATATGAAACGCAAAAGCAGAATGATTCCGGATGCTTTGATTGAACTGATGGTATACAGACTGTCATTTAAATGAGTATAGACGAGCGGATATGAAGCATTGGAAAAACCGAATAACACGCCGCCGATCAGCAAACAGCTCACACAGTAAAATAAGTAAATCATACCGGTAAACAGAAGGGAGGCCAGAAATTTCGATGTTAAAATCCGCCATCTTCGGTTCGGGCTTGTAGCGATAAACTTAATCGTCCCAAGGGCAAACTCTTTAGAAACAACCCCGCTGACGGTTAAAATCGCGGTTAAGCTTACGAAAATCTCAAGCCCGTTTGAAGTAACCGTGCCGAAAAACCTCCAGCCGTTCCATTCATAAGGGTTGATGTTATGCTCCAAATAATAGTCTTTATTCTTAACATCAGCAGAATAATAAACGCCTGTCGTTTCAGCCGGTTTATCAATTTCTTCCTGTTTTTTTTCGGCGAGAAGCCGTTCTTTCCAATTGTTATCCGAGGAAGCATCTAACTCATGATTCATAATAAGGCCGGCCAGCAAAACGATGAGAAACAGGAAAAAAAGAGATAAAAGTGTGCCTTTTTTTCGGGTTATTTTTATGAATTCGTTCTGCGCCAGATGAAATATGCTCATACCGCGTCCTCCTGATCTGTAATCATCATGTATTTCTCTTCCAATGACAAAGTTCTTGCAGAAACGCGGGAAATCAGAATTTCTTTCTCTGCCAAAGATTTAATGACATACGGGATGGTATCTTCTTCCGCTTCCAATTCAATGACGCGGCTGTCTTTTTGCTGTACTTGAAGAATACCTTCCCGCTCTAATATTTCTTTCGCCCTTGCCGGATGATCGACCGTGACGGTAAACAGCTTTTTCTGACCAAGGTCATGTCTGTTCTTCATGTCTTCAATTCCTAAAATCCGTCCCTTTTTAATATAGGCAACCCTATCACAAATTTCCTCCATTTCAGACAATAAATGGCTTGATAATAAAATAGAAACCCCTTGCTTCGCTAAATCGGAAAGAATGGTGCGCAATTCTTTCATACCTTTAGGATCGAGGCCGTTCATCGGTTCATCCAGAATTAATAACCCGGGATTGTGAAGAAGAGAATAAGCGAGCCCCAAGCGCTGTTTCATGCCTAATGAGAAATGTTTCACTTTTTTGCTGGCAGCCTGATCTAGTCCGACTTTTGCAAGGGTATTCATAAGGTCATCCGTTTTCAGCGAGGTGCTCCGCAGTCTGGTGAAATATTTCAGGTTTTGCAAAGCGGTCATATTCGGATACATATCCGGGCCTTCAATGATAACCCCGATATGTCTCATAAAATATTCAAAGTCGCTGTCCGGTCTGCCTCTGAATGAAATGGCTCCTTCTGTTTTTTTAATAAGCTGTACGATCATTCTGAAAATAGTGGTTTTTCCTGAGCCGTTCGGCCCTAAAAGGCCGAATATCTCGCCTTTTCTCACATCGAAAGAAATTGACTGTACAATAGGGGTATGATTGATTGTTTTAGAGACATCTTTTAATATCAGGGCTGGTTCAGTCATGATATTTGCACACCTTCCTTATGATTTAGGGTAAAAGCCGTCAAAACCGAAGAACATGCTTCCGATCAGGCCGGCAGCGATTAAAATGAGAGCAATGCTATACCACATTTTTCGATTCAATGGTTTCCCTCCTTACAACGCTGACATTCCATTTGAAATAGCGCAAAAAGATGCGGAATATCAGTTTCGAAAGATCAAATCCGGCCATAAACACCGCCATACCCGCTCCAAGAACCATACATCCGTTAAAAATGGCTGTTACAATCGGCACTTTTACAAGGAGAAAGAATGATCCGGTCATCAGCATCAGGCCGATCGCCATCAAACTTAACACCGCAACAGAGGCAAAAAGAAACGGTGTCAGCATAAACATGAAGTTGAACATGCCCATACCCAGCATCAGGCCGAATGCTTTGAAAAAGGAGCGCCATGTTTTCTGCTCCTCGGCATCACTGATGAAAATATCCGCTTTTAAGGCGCGCGCAAGTGTTTTGGGGTTTCCTAAATTGCCGGCGATTTGTTCATCGCTTTTTCCTTCAGCGCCGCCCATTTGGAATATTTCGCCGATATCGGCGAGTATCTCTTTTTGCTCAAATTCCGGCAGATCTTTTATTTCCCGCCGGAGATGTTTTAAATATTGGTCTTTACACATTCATTTTCCCTCCTTAATGATGCTGTTCACTTTTTCGGACAGGTCAAGCCATTCCGATTTTAATGTTTGATGATAAAAGGCGCCTTCTTCTGTTACTTTGTAATATTTGCGTGATGGGCCTTGATCGGAAGCTGCTGTATACGTTTTTAGGCAGTTATTTTTTGTGAGTCTTCGTAATATGGGGTAGATGGTGCCCTCCGATACAGGGAACGTTTCACTTATGATCTTGATTAATTCATAACCATATAAATCTTCATAAAGAAGCAGGGACAACACACAAAGTTCCAACGCTCCTTTTCGTAATTGGCTACTCATTTACTATCATTCCCATCATATCTAATAATTGTATTCTCTATACAGTGTATTGCACAGTAGCTAATCGATCAATAATTCCCAAGAACCATTTGGGATGAGGAATTGAATCTTTATGCTTATGTGCGGGCGGGGACCGAGATGCGCAGCCCTTGCGGAAAGAAGGCCTCCTGAACAATGTTTACATTAGTATAGATCAGGATTCGCGTCATTGACAAATGGCAAAAACCCCTTTTTCCATGACAAGGAAAGGGGTTTTTCCGTTATTCGGCCATTTTTTCTAAATTGCCGTTCCGGTCCATTTTAAAGGACGGAGAGGCATGTTCATCGTCTTCAAATAAAACTAGTTTTCTGGCTCTGTTCATAATTTTCACCAAGGTTTCGTAGTCTTCCTGAATGGTTTTTTGATCTTTTTCAAGCTTTTCGACGGCCGCTTCCAGCTGCTCGGTTTTAGACTGAAGTTCTTGGTTTTCCCGTTTTAAACGGTCATTTTCCATTTGCAGGGCGGAAGTTTGCTTTCCGCTGCCTTCATAGCTCTGCAGAAATTGAATGACGTCTGCCATTGTGAGCTCCGCCTTTTGGCTCGGCTGCTGAGGCGCCAGCAAATGTGATAAACTAGCTAACTCTTCCTTGAAGCTTTCATCGACATAAGGCATATGTTCGCCGGACATGACGGCTTGCCGATCCTCTTTTGGCGCTTCCGTTTGAACCGTCTCTTCGGCTGCGGTTTCCTGCATGATGTCCGCATCCGGTGCAGGCGGCTGGTATAATAGTTTCTTCTTGGCGGGCTGGCCGTTTCCGAGCGCGCGCATCCGCTGTTTCCGCTGTTTTTTGGCAAGCTGAAGCGCTTTTTCATATTGATGGCGGACGACGGCATTCCACCTGAATCCGCACGCTGCCGACGTTCTGTTTAATTTATCGCCTACCTCTTCAAAGGCGTTCAGCTGCGTGCTTCCTTCCCGAACGTGACGGAGCACGGTTTCCGCAAGCAGCAGGTCATTTTCCTCCGACCAGGCGTCCTGTCTTTGTTTTGTCAATGTTCTCAACCCCCAATATCTTTGATGGTATTAGAATGTCCAGATTGGAAAATATTTATACAAATTGGCTGAAAGAATGAGAGATACGCAGAGCCTTGCAGGATAAGATGAATCCTTGTACAATGAGATGTGATGTGATTTTTTTCGTTTTTAAAATTAAGATTTAACATAGAGGAACATTGAATGAAGGGAAGCGTACATCATGGCTAATGAATTCCGAGTGTGTGATGATTGCCAGGCCACCAATATTAAGACTTTGCTGCCGCGTTTGAAAGAAGCTGACCCGGATGCAAAAGTGGAGGTCGGATGTCAGTCATATTGCGGGCCCGGACGCAAAAAATCGTTTGCTTTCGTAAACAACCGCCCGCTGTCGGCGCCGACTGAGGACGAGCTGATTGAGAAAGTGAAAAAGAAGATCAAAAAGTAAATGTGTATTTTACGACAGCCTCGCCCGATGGGTCAGGCTTTTTTGCTTCAAAAAATCAATGACGGAAAACTGGAACAAAACGCCGGACAAATTCAAGGATGTTTTCAAATTACAGAGCCGATATAATAGAATCACGGCTAAAAAAAAGAGGGAATGACGATGGCGTATCCAAACGGAAAATTATCAGAAGAAAAAGTGTTTAAAGATCCCGTTCACCGCTATGTTCATGTGCGGGACAAGCTGATCTGGGATTTGATCGGCACCCGTGAATTTCAGCGGCTGCGCCGGATCAAACAGCTCGGTACGACGTATTTGACGTTTCACGGCGCGGAACACAGCCGTTTTAACCATTCTCTCGGCGTCTATGAGATTGTCAGACGAATGGTTGATGATGTTTTTAAAGGGCGTCCTGAATGGGATGACAATGAACGCGAACTCTGTCTCAGCGCTGCGCTTTTGCACGATTTGGGACATGGGCCGTTTTCGCATTCCTTTGAAAAGGTTTTTCATCTGGATCATGAAGACTATACGAGGGAAATCATTCTCGGCGACACCGAGGTGAATCAGGTTCTCAGAAAGGCGGGACCGGGATTTCCGCAGGATGTTGCTGAAGTCATTGCCAAAACATACAAAAACAAACAGGTGGTCAGCCTGATTTCGAGCCAGATTGACGCCGACAGGATGGATTACCTTCAGCGGGACGCATACTATACGGGCGTCAGCTACGGACATTTTGATATGGAACGGATTTTAAGGGTGATGCGTCCGCGAGAGGATCAGATCGTCATTAAGCAAAGCGGCATGCACGCCGTCGAAGACTATATTATGAGCCGCTATCAAATGTACTGGCAGGTGTATTTTCATCCCGTGACGAGAAGCGCTGAAGTCATTTTGACGAAAATTCTCCACCGTGCGAAGCAGCTCCATGAAGAAGGGTATATATTCACTCATGCTCCCGTTCATTTTTATTCCATTTTTGAAGGGAAGCTGACGCTTGCGGATTATCTGAAGCTTGATGAAGCCATCATTTTATATTACTTCCAGGCTTGGGAGGAAGAAGAGGACCCGATTCTGTCCGACTTGTGCCGCCGCTTTATTAACCGCCAGCTGTTTCAATATGCCGAATTTAACCCCAATGAGGAAATGTCGGCTTATTTTGAACTGACCGCTCTGTTTAAAGAGGCGGGAATTGATCCCAATTACTATTTAGTGGTCGATTCTTCATCGGATCTGCCGTATGATTTTTACCGGCCGGGTGAAGAGGAGGAGCGTCTGCCGATTCACCTGTTAACGCAGAACGGCCAGATCAAAGAGCTGTCCAGGCAGTCCGCCATTGTCGAATCCATTTCGGGCAAACGCCGGACGGACCATAAGCTCTACTATCCGATGGACCTCATTTGTGACGATTCAGAAAACCCTGAAGCAAAATTAAAAATCCGGCAGCTGCTGGGACTGACATAGAAGGATTTTGGTAAAGAAGGAAAAGGAGATGTCGGGAATTTGTTGAAAGAACATGCAAAACTGATGAAGGTGTTCTCGGATTCTGGAGAAATCATCGGGCGGAAAAAGCTGCAGAAAATCATTTATATCGCGAAGAAAATGCAGTATCCTTTCTACGAAAAATATGATTTTCATTTTTACGGCCCGTATTCCGAAGAACTGACGCTTCGAATTGAAGAGCTGTGCAATCTTGGGTTTCTGGATGAGGTGAAGGAAAAAAAGGGCGGCTACTTTCAATACCGGTACTCGCTGACGGAGACGGGAGCCGAGTTTTTACATCATGCGGAGCTTACGATGCCGGATATGAAGAAGTACATCGACAGCGTCAACAGCCGCTCATCCCGGTTTCTGGAGCTGGTGTCTACGATTTTGTATTTTGACGGCCTTGAAGCTGAGGAAAAGAAAGAGAAAGTGTTTACGATAAAAAGCAAACAGAAATATACAGATGAAGAATATGATGAGGCGCTTCACTACATAGAAGAGCTGAAACATATTTGTTAAAGGCGATGGCTTTCGTCTTTTTTGATGAAAAAACCAGGCCGCGATAAAGCGGGCCTGGTTTTGTTTATTGTCTCAATTTGCTGTGCTTGTACGAATATAAAAAGTAAACGATGACGCCGATGATCAGCCAGACGGCAAAATAAAGCCACGTTTTCAGCGGCAGATTGACCATTAAAAACAAACAGCAGATAATGGCCAAAATCGGCAGTACTGGTACAAAAGGCACTTTAAATCCCCGCGGCAGATCCTTATGGGTGCGGCGCAGAATCAGCACGGACAGACTGACCATGGCAAATGTCAATAGCGCGCCGATGTTTGAGAGATCTGACAGCTCTTTCAGATCAACAAAACCCGCGATGCAGGCGCTGATCAGTCCGATCAGCCATGTATTAAAGATCGGCGCTCCCGATTTCTTTCCGACAATGGTAAAGACTTTCGGCAGCATTCCGTCTCTTGCCATCGCAAAAGATATACGGGTCGCCGCATATGTATGGGCGAGAACGACGGCCATCAGTCCGATCACCGCACCGGCAGCGATAACGCCCGCCACCGCGTTTTGTCCGACAGTCTGTAACACATATGACATGGCTTCCGGCACATTAAGCTGTGAATACGGAACCATACCCGTCATGACGAGACAGACGATGACGTATACCAATGTACAGATCACCAGTGAACCGATAATACCGATCGGCAGGTTGCGCTGCGGTTTTTTGACTTCTTCAGCCGAAGCGGAAATCGCGTCAAACCCGAGAAACGCAAAAAAGACGGCAGAAGCCCCTGTAATGACGCCTTTGATTCCAAAAGGCATAAAAGGATGCCAATTGCCCGGCTTTACAAAAAAGCTTCCTGTGATGATAAACAGCAAAACAATTCCGATTTTTACGAGAACCATTACATTATTAAAGGTTTTGCTCTCCTTGGAGCCGCGTGACAGAACGACGGCAATTAATAGAGTAATGATGATGGCAGGAAGGTTGACGATGCCCCCCTGGCTCGGCACGTGCAGCAGACTGTCCGGCAAAGGCATGCCGATTTCGGCTAACAGATTATTAAAATAACTTGACCAGCCGCTTGCCACCGCCGACGCCGTCACCATATAAACGGATAAGAGCGTCCAGCCCATTAAATGGCCGACAATTTCTCCCATGGTGGTATAAGAGTAAATATAGGCGCTTCCGTAAACCGGGAGAACAGAAGCGATTTCGGCGTAACATAATGCTGCAAGGCTGCAGACAACGGCTGCAATGATAAAAGAAAAGATTACGGAAGGCCCGGCGTTTTTCGCGGCCGTAATGCCTGTAAGAACCATGACGCCCGTCCCGATGACGGCGCCGATGCCCAGTAATGTTAAATCAAATCCACCCATCGTTTTGGCAGTCTGCCTGTTTCTGCTTTGTTCAAGCAGCTGGGTGATGTCTTTTTTTTGTAGGATATTCCGCAACACGCATCCCTCCATCCAAAAGCAAAAGCCAAGAGGGACTCTTTGGCTTTTACCCGTGTCACATTCTGTGTAATCGACAATCCTGTGTTCTGTTTCCCCGTCTGTTCCGTTTCTTTTCCAGTCATATTGTCTGCCGCATCCGATCAGATTATCCTTTCTGTCAAACGCAGTCACCCTTAATGATTTTACCTGAATCATGTCTATAAAACCAGCATTGCATAAAAGGGATGGGTGAAAAAGTAGGAGATAATAGTCTGTATAGGGCAGGATAAAAGTTGCGGGCTTTCCGGCCGAAATTTTGACTTTCCCCGCGAGGTATCAGTAAAATGTAATAAAAAACAATCAAATGATGATGGATGCATCTTGAAATGGGGAGTTTCTGCATGGAGCACGATATATTGCAAGCAAATGTACTGGATTACGCGCTCACGAAATATTTAAAGAGCACGAAAAAGCTTGATGAGGCGACAATTCCGAAGAGTATAAACAATATCAGAGGATTTATTCTCAGGATTATTTACCGGCACGGCACGTGCACGATTAAAGATATATTGCAGGAAGTCACATTATCGCCTTCAGCCACGACAACCGCTCTGAATCATTTAGAAAAAGAAGGTTTCGTGGAAAGGTCGAGAAATAACGAAGACCGGCGCACGGTATGGATGACGCTTTCCGAATCGGGAAAAATGGCGGCCATGCAAATGATTGAAAACCGGCAGATGCTCATTGACGAGCTGTTCGAAGCGTTGACAGAAGAAGAAAAGAATACCTTTTTCAGCCTCGTTGAAAAAGTAATGAAATAAGCCGGCCTGACATAGCAGCGCCGGCAGTTATCAAGGATTACTCCGTATCGCTGATCCGTTTGCCGGCGACGGCGTAATGATCCTTTCTCATTTCTTCAATCATGACAATGATCTTTTCTTCGGCTGCGCCTGTCGTTTCTTTTACGGCTTCTGTCACTTTTTCAACCAGATTCCGTTTTTGTTCATCTGTGCGGCCTTCAAGCATTTTAACGGTTACGAGCGGCATGGTGCTGATCCTCCTTTATCGTTTCCTCTCTTTGGAAGAGAGGTCACTTATAGTATACTGAATGAAGGACAATCTTGCATTTTTTAAAAAAGGGGATTTTTACATTTGGACAGATTTTTATATTATCCGCTGGAGCTTATGCCCTATGTCGTGATTACGCTGATCGTGGCATTTACGATGCATGAACTGGCGCACGCGTATGTTGCGTATCGGTTCGGAGACGATACCGCGGCGAGACAGGGCAGATTAACGCTCAATCCGATTAAACATCTTGATGTTTTCGGAACGATTCTAATTTTGGTCGCGGGTTTCGGCTGGGCCCGTCCGGTGCCGGTGAACCGCCGCGCCTTTAAAAGACCGCGGCTGGCGGGAGTGCTGGTTTCCGTCGCCGGGCCTGTAAGCAACCTGCTTCTTGCCTTTATCGGTTTCTTTTTGCTAGTGTTGATGCATGCTTACGGAATGGAGCTGCTTTCTGCATTCAGCATGGGGCTTGACCGCTTTTTCTCTATTTGGATTCAGCTGAATCTCGCGCTGTGTTTATTCAACCTGCTGCCGCTTCCTCCGCTTGACGGCTACCGGATTATTGAGGATCTCGTGCCGCCGCGGGTGCGCGCCAAAATGACTCAGTTTGAGAGTTACGGGATTATCGTGTTTCTCGTGCTGTTTGTGACACCGGTCGGCTCCTATGTCGTGTGGCCGCTGTTAAGCGAGGGGAGAGACTGGATTCTCAAGGTATTTGCCATTATATTTCAACCGCTTTTGTAGGAGGGTATTTTCATGGAAGAAAAAAAGAAGAAAACAATCGGATTTAATATTATTAAAAGTGATCCGACCGACGGACATGGCGGTTTTGGCGCCGGGGCGCTGAGCCTTGACAATATTTCTCCGGTATTTGTCGATGTGGAAGAGAAGGAAGCCTTCGTTGACATCGGCGCAATGCATGCCCGCAGTGTCGTTGAAAAAGGCATCAAATTCCTGCCGAACAAAGATGAAGTGCCGAACGGAAAACCGTACTGGCTCGTGTGGGTCACCATCGACAGAAAAGAAGAAGGCCCTTATTACGCGGGTGTGACGGCTTGTGAAATGACTGTGGACAGAAGTATCCGCAGAGGCTATAAGTCATTGCCGGAGCATGTGAATTTAATGGATAAATCAATGAAGCGCTGCATTATCGTGGACAAAATGGACGCCAGCTCAAAGCAGGTGCTTGCTGAATTTCTGCAGAAGCATGACCAGGGGCTCTGGGAACGTTCATCTGATGAATTGAAAACAGGTCTGCTTCCGGAAGAAAAATAATTTGTGAACTTTTTGTGAACTTTATAAATATTTGCACTATTTTACATTTGTACTGAGTAAACTGTTGATACAGAATCAGGACATGGAAAGTCCCGAGCCGAACCAAGACTCGGGGTTTTTCATGTTTACGCGGAGGTTTCATCATGTTCACCGTCTTTGAAATCGGGCCTTGGGTCATTGAAGCAGATGCGGCGGCAACGAGAAAACAATACGAAAAATCATGGCCTGATCCTTGCGATTGCGGGCACTGCCGGAACTTTTCCGAGGCGGTGAGTCTTCTTCCCGCCGAGAAAACAAGGCTGTTTACGCAGTTTGGGATTCGTCCGGCTGTCTGTCACGATTTGGGGGAGCATGGAAAGGAAAACGGCCTGCATCATTATGCGGGCAGCTATCCGATTGTCGGCAGGTTTAGGGAAGGCTGGCCGAAGTTTCATATCGAGAGGGCGGGAGACATCCGCTTTTCGTTTTCATTGCCGAGTACAACATTTTTTATACCGAAGGGTTTTCCTGACCCTATTATCCATCTCGACTTCTCTCTTTTGCTCCCATGGGTGCTTGAGGAAGACGCGGATTAAAGCCCGGCGCGCAATGCACCGGGCTCAGTCTTTTTTGCCGAGCCACTTATCCCACCATTTTTTGCGCGGAGCTTCTTTGCGGGCGGGGGCGTGTTCCTTTTCTTTTTTAGACGGTTCCGGTCCGTAGCATACATCCGCGGGCTCAGTGCCTGCGATGAAATACGTATAATGCTTTGCGGCGCAGCCGGGTCCCGAAGTGTAGCCGGAAGCGGGATCGATATAGACGCCCGTGACGCCCTTCGGCGGTTTAAGCGCTATTTCCGGTTCTCCTTCGAGCGCCTTCTCCATAAAGTCCGCCCAAATCGTCTTCGCATAGCTTTTTTCTTCTACTGAATCAATCGTGCTGCTTTTGTCATAGCCTGTCCATACACCGGCGGCAAGAGCCGGGTTAAAGCCGATCATCCAGCTGTCTGCGCTCGTCGTGCCTGATTTACCGCCATAGGTTCGGGTCAGCCGGTCAGAAATGGTGCGTCCCGTGACGGAAGTATAGCCGTTTAAATCCTGATCAAACATGCCCGTCATCATGCTCGCCGTCACAAAAGCGGCTTTTTTATCAAGCGTCTGCTGATGTCCGCGCGGCTGTTCATACAAGACATTGCCGGCGGTATCCGTCACTTTTGTGATAAAGGAAGGGGTGATTTGTTTTCCCCCGTTTGCGAGCATCGCGTAGGCATTAACCATCTCAATCGGGCGCACGGGTTCAGTTCCGAGCGCCAGAGACGGAAGGGGCTTTAAATGTTCGCTGATGCCGAATTCCTTTGCCGCCGACACGAGCTTATTCATGCCGAGAAAGAGATGGGTCTTCACGGCATAAATGTTGTCTGATAACGCAAGTGCCTGAAGCAGCGTAATCGGTTTATTGGCGTAGTAGCCGTTGTAATTGCTTGGAGAATAAGTATCTCCGTTGTCGTCAATCTGGAACTCTGTGGCTTCGCTTTTCATCAGCGTGACCGGTGTAAAGCCGCTTTGAATCGCTTTGTAGTACAAAAGCGGCTTGATCGTGGAAGCAGGCTGCCGTTTCGCCTGTGTCGCCCGGTCAAACGGGCTTTTTTCGTAGTCACGTCCGCCGAGAAGCGCAAGCACGCGCCCTGTTGCCGGATCAATCGCGGAAAAGCCGACCTGAATGTCAGAGCCGGTACGGATCGTATGTGCCACAGTGTTTTCCGCAATCCGCTGCATGCGCTTATCAAGCGTCGTATAAACACGCAATCCGCTCGTTGCCAGCTGTTCGCGCGTCATGCCGAGCTTTTTCCCGAGTTCTTTCATCGCATCATCGTAAAAATAAGGCGCCGTTTTCGCCGCGGTTCTGTTTTTCAGCGGCTGATAGGCAAGCGGCGTTTTCTTAAGCCTTTCCGCCTTTTCTTTTGAGATCATTTTTTGGCCGATCATCAGTCGGAGAATGGTTTCCTGGCGCTGTTTGGCCTTCTTTTCGCTGACATATGGCGAATAGCCGGACGGGCCTTTCGGTATGCCCGCCAAAAGCACGGCTTCCGCATCGTTCAGATCTTTGGCGTGTTTGCCGAAATACAGGCGCGAGGCGGCTTCAATTCCGTATGCACCGTGGCCGTAATATATCGTATTTACATAACCTTCTAAAATCTCGTTTTTAGAATAGTTCTGTTCAAGGCGGATCGTGTAAAATGCTTCGTTCCATTTTCGTTTCCATGTCTTATCATGCTCAAGGTAGAGATTTCTCGCGTATTGCTGGGTGATGGTGCTTGCGCCCTGAACCTTGGCCATTGCCTTTATGTCAGCCAGCGCGGCGGCGGCCATCCGCCGGTAATCAAAACCGTGATGATTGTAAAAGTTTTGATCCTCCACCGCAATGGCGGCCTGCACCGCTATCGGATTGATATCTTTTAACCGGACCCAGTAGCGCTTTTCCCCGAAATCGGTCTCACCTAGCTTTGAGCCGTCATTTGCATAAAGAATCGTAGACTGAGGAACCCGGACGGAGGGGGCGCCCTGCCATTTCGCTGCAAGAAGAACGGATGTGAAGCAGACGCCGGCCAGCATTCCGCCGATCAGTGTCAGAAAGATGCAGGCGCGGATGATTTTGAACGTGATTCTGAGCTGTTTTCCAGATACTTTATCCACTTTTGGGAACCCCCTTTTTCATGATTCTATTATTATGTGAAAAAAGGGGGTTTTTTAAACATATCAAACCGGACACTTCTTTACTTTTTCCCCTCCATCCTCTATACTTTTTCCTTAGGTGAAAATGAGATTTTAACCGGAATAAAAGCGATACAGACGCTTACAATAAATGAAATAAGCCTTGAAAGGGAGATGACAATTGAGCGAGCTTTGGTATACGGAGAAGCAGACGAAGAATTTCGGCATTACATTAAAGGTGAAACAAACTTTACATACGGAACAGACGGAATTTCAGCATCTGGAAATGGTGGAGACAGAAGAATTCGGCAACATGCTGTTCTTAGACGGAATGGTCATGACTTCTGAAAAAGACGAATTCGTCTATCATGAAATGGTTGCGCACGTCCCGTTATTTACGCATCCGAATCCGGAAAACGTCCTCGTTGTCGGCGGCGGAGACGGCGGTGTCATCAGAGAGATTCTGAAGCACCCAAGCGTAAAAAAAGCGACGCTTGTCGACATTGACGGCAAGGTTATTGAATACTCTAAAAAATTCCTTCCGTCCATTGCGGGCAAGCTTGATGATCCGCGCGTCGACGTGAGAGTCGATGACGGTTTCATGCACATCGCGAAATCAGAGAATGAGTATGACGTCATCATGGTTGATTCAACAGAACCGGTCGGACCGGCCGTCAATCTGTTCTCAAAAGGCTTCTATGCCGGAATTTCCAAGGCGTTAAAAGAAGACGGCATCTTCGTCGCGCAGACGGACAACCCGTGGTTTACACCGGAGCTGATTACAAACGTACAGCGTGACGTGAAAGAAATCTTCCCGATCACCCGTCTGTATACGGCTAATATCCCGACGTACCCGAGCGGCCTGTGGACATTTACAATCGGTTCTAAAAAGTACGATCCGCTTGAAGTGGAGGACAGCCGTTTCTTTGACATCGACACGAAATATTACACAAAAGAGCTTCACAAAGCGGCATTTGTTCTTCCGAAATTTGTGAGCGACTTAATCAAATAAAAACGTATGGCGCAGGAGCGAATCTTGCGCTTTTTTACAGGAAAGCGAGGGTTTTATCATGAGGTTTGATGAAGCATATTCAGGAAAAGTATTTATCGCAAGCCGCGCCGACTGGAAAGAGGCGGACGCCATCCTTTACGGCATGCCGATGGATTGGACGGTCAGCTACCGTCCGGGTTCGCGTTTCGGCCCGGGGAGAATCCGCGAGGTGTCTATCGGTCTTGAAGAATACAGCCCGTATCTCGACCGTGACTTGGCTGATTTGAATTTCTTTGACGCCGGCGATATTCCGCTTCCGTTCGGCAATCCGCAAAGAAGCCTTGATATGATTGAAGAATACGTGGACAGCATTTTAGAAAAAGGAAAGTTCCCGCTCGGCATGGGAGGGGAGCACCTTGTATCATGGCCTGTCATAAAAGCCATGTATAAGAAATTTCCGGACCTTGCCATCATTCATTTTGACGCGCACACCGACCTGCGCACGGATTATGAAGGCGAACCGCTTTCCCACTCTACTCCGATCCGCAAAGCGGCCGAGCTCATCGGGCCGCAAAACGTATTTTCATTCGGCATCCGTTCCGGAATGAAGGAAGAATTTGAATGGGCGAAAGAAAACGGCATGCACATTTCTAAGTTTGAAGTGCTTGAGCCGCTGAAAAAAGTGCTGCCGCAGCTTGCGGGACGCCCTGTTTATGTCACGATCGATATCGACGTGCTTGACCCCGCTCATGCGCCGGGAACGGGCACGGTTGACGCAGGAGGCATCACGTCTAAAGAATTGCTCGCGTCCATCCATGAAATCGCGCGATCAGAAGTCAATGTAAAAGGCGCTGACCTTGTAGAAGTCGCGCCGGTCTATGACCACTCAGAACAAACCGCAAACACGGCAAGCAAGATGATTCGTGAAATGCTGCTTGGGTTTGTGAAATAAAAGAATTTCCCCCGCTTGAAACACGCGGGGGCTTTTTATATTGTATATAAACTACTTAGAAGTTAGTTATTTTACCATTAATAATTGATGTCATTGATAAAAATTATATAATAGGGTATTATTTAGTAAATACATCTTTAGAAAGGAAGTTAGAATGAAAACAGCAGTAGAAAATGAATTGGAATTAAAAAAGATTGAAATTTCAGTAATTAAACTGATAATTGCTGAAAAACCTAATAAAGAGATCGCTAAGTCATTAAACTACTCGCAGCGTAATGTCGAATATATCATAGCCGGTCTCTGTAAAAAGTGGAATGTGAGTACTAGAGTCGGTATTGTTTCGGAAGCATATAAAAGGAATTGTATACAGTGAACGATATGAAAGAAAAACCCCTATTGAGGGGGTTTATTTATATATGCTAAAAAAACATTCTATACAGGAATGCCGTAAAAATAAAAACTGAGATTGTCAGGTAGTTCAAATTTGTTCTCCATTTCAGAAGAATAAACAAAAGAAATAAGTATGCAATATTGAACAAATCAAAGATAGAAAAAATCAAATGATTACTTGTGAAAAATAAACTAGTGTTTGGATGTTCTGCGAAAATATTTTTGAATGATATAAGTAAAAACTTAATTGCGACCGGGATGTTAGAAAACATAAATAGGGAATAAAAAGTTTTGATCTTAATTTGAGCGCCAAGAAAATTTATAATGAGAAATAATACAAATCCTTCAAAAATCACCCCGAACATTAAAAGAAACAGTGCGGCTATTGCAATGATATAATCTAAATGTTTTACTTGCTCAACAACTTGTATAGGGATGTTTTTGGGAATTAAACTTTTCATAAAAGGTAATAGGGAACTTAAATAAAAAGCTAGCCCGATAATATAAAACAAAAATGAGGACAAAAAATTAATGTTTCGGTCCTTAAATGAAGATAATTCAATTTGCATAATCCTAAGAGACTCCTTTTATAAAGATAGGTGTAATAAATGTTTCTAACATAGCTGCTATCATTAAACCGAGAAATATAATACCAATATATTTAAAAGTGAATTTTAAATTTATTTTGAGGAGTAATAAATCCAAAGTTAATTTCATTCCTACAGAAGCTGCAAGAAGCAATACCGGGACTTCAATTATTCCATGGGGTATAACAAGCAGTAAAAGGTTTAAATTGTCTTTGATGTTTCCTATGGCATTTCCTAAAATTAATCCATTAATAATTAAAACTGCAATCGTGCCAAGTGACAGCGTCAACGGGCCTAAAAAAACAAGCAGACTCGCTACTTTAATATTATTAAAGAAAATCTGAAAAAAATCCGGACGGATATTTCGATTTAGATTATTTACATTTGAAGCGGGATCTGTATAAAAATAAGCTGTAAATAAAGCAATTAAAAATAAGATCAGACAGAGTATGTACAATTTGACTAAAACGTTCTTTTTAAACAAAGTATTTTCATCCATTCGTTTAAGGGACTGCCAGGGATATTGAATTTAATGTTTTATGTTAAGCTGCTGCTGTACTTGCTGCAGCCAATTGTTCTAAAACGGCTAATGGCAAGCCTGCACCAAGAGATCCTAAAACAGTAATGATAGCCAGGACTGAACCCGTTGCGGTGATAGCACTGACAATCCAACTAGGAGCTATTATTCCAGCTCTGTTTAAAATATCGATGACATCCATGCTTAAATGATTATGTTTTATACTGAAAAGAGCGAGAACAATGATTCCTGATGCTACTAATGTAAAAATCGCTTTACTATTTTGTGTTTTTAAAAGTAGACTCATTTTTTCCTCCAATTTTTTCAATATCCCCAGCAAGTTAAATAATAAAATATATTGGAAGCTATTTGAATTGCGGATTTCCGAAAAAAATAGTTAAGAGGTGAAATCCGTTAAGGTATCTGCTGGCTTATTTCAGTACAAAGAAAGCCGGACCATATGTATGATCCGGCTTTCTTTGTACTGAAACATTTATACTTTTTTTTCAAGAATAATATCAAAATAATCGGCTGCCCCATAACCTGAAATAGGAGGAGCAAATATTTGGACCAGCTTCCATCCTTGCTGCGAATACTTTTCAATAATTTCTTTATAGTCTTCTTTAGGCTTTCCTTTCCACCGGTTTACTTCTACTTTTATGAACTTATATTCGTACATTGCTGTATAATCCTCCGGAAGTGTATTGGAATTGTTACCTTGTTTTTCGATTATGATAAACTTGAATCCATAAATAGAGCGCGCAGCCTATTAAAAGTATTGGAAATTGCCATCCTGTATTTCCGTTTTTAAAATAATCTATTAATGACCATATCAGTAAAGCGACAGTATAAAAACTAAATGCTATTCTGGCGGCTATACCCGATTGGTGTTTTTGCATCTCATCCATTTTCTTCATAAGAACCGCTCCCTTAATTTTTTTTGGCGTTATAGTTGAATACTTTATCTATTCCCGTATTTAATGCGTGAGCTATCGAAAAAGCCAGACTTAAAGTCGGGTCATATTTATTATTTTCAATTGCATTGATGGTTTGTCTGGTCACATTGCAGAGCTTAGCCAGATCATTTTGTGAAATATCAGCTGCTGTTCTAAGTTTTTTTATATTGTTATCCACTAAAACCCTCCTTAAATATTTTTGTTTTTATTTTAAATTTTCAAATTTATATATATTTATTTTAAATAATATATGTATATGTGTCAAATACTTTTTACATATTTGAATTTTAAGGGATACTTTTTGTTTTTGCAAATTAGTTGTTTATATAAAAAACGGCTTGCAGTTTAACCTGCAAGCCTAAAAGTAATCATTATTTAAATCATTCCGCGCTGAGCAACTTCAAATTGATGTTCCGGTGCACTTGCAATGTCGGCTGAAACAAAAATAGTGCCTATCGCTAAGCAAGTAAGTGCTAATTTATACTTCAATTTCATACAACTTCACACCTCCTTGAATCTGCTGTCTTGTTTCTTCCACCTTTAAAAAATATGCGGAAGCCTTCTCGAAATTTTCTCTTTCATGATAATATTTTGCCACATCTAAGGCAAAATCTTCAAGATCAGCATACATCAATTTATCTCTGAGAAAGTCAAAACATTCCATGATTGCTTCTTCATCAGGCTCACCGACATATAAAGATTCTAAAAATTCATACTCGACTATATATAGGGAATCTTCTGCCTCCTCTGCATAAGATACCCCTTTGTCATGATATTGTCTGGCTATGGCCGTATTTCCGATTTTATAATGTATTTGTGTGATTAAGAAATAGGCTTGCGGGAGAGAAGTGATGATGTTCCCATCTTCAAAAACAGCTATTGCCCGTTTTATGTAGTCAATGGCTGGTTTGTAATTTTCTTGGCTGTTAAAACAAAGTCCGATATTATATAGAGTCCGGCCCATTAATTGAGGCTGCTGTTCTGCCTCTGCCATGGCATAAGCTTTTTTAAAATGCTGAATTGCTTCATCATATTGCTTTAAGTCAAGAAAGTTGGTAGCGAACAATGAATGGCACTGAAGCACCCTTATATTATATGCCTCCTGCTTATGATAAATTTTATAAGCCTGCCGGGCATAATCCATAGAAAAATAAGTCTGCTTCATATAATAGTAGGACTCTGACATCTTAAAATAAAATTCAGCTTTCTCGATACAATCTTTGACAAAATCAAGCTTATATTCAGCTTTCTTAAAAAACTGAATCGCTGAAAGATATTCACGGCATTCCAGCTCATACATCCCCCGGAAAAAATTAAAATAATAATCAAGCCGTCCGGTCAGCCGGGCCTGCTTTTTATCAATATCCGCGAGCAGCTCCGATAGTCTCGGCTGTTCTTCTATCCGCTGCGATTCCAGCGGTTCGAGGTATTCGAGCATCAGATTGTGGCGGAATTCCATGAGAGAATAGTACAGATGTAGATCTTGATCATCTTCCAGGCCTGCAAGTTCTTCTTTGATTTCTCTCCGTAAGTACTCGGCGTCCGGGATGCTGAACCTTCGAATGTACATATACCATTCGTTGATTTTTTCTCCAACCGCTGAAGACGATAAAACACTCGCCACTATTCCGAATCCCTCCCTTCCACTTTATGTATATGACATATTTTATCATTTTCATTCGGAAGGATAGCGCAAAAATACCGCAAACTTTTCCCCGTTGACAAAGCCGTCCGCCGAAGGAACCGCATTTATCCCGCAGACCGGGATTTCCGGTTTTTTCATTTTCCTTAAAAATCATGTTTATCTTCAAAACCAATCAGCAAAGATGGTAAGATAGGAGGAAGCGGTTGAACTTTTTCCCTTGAAAACTTATACTATTCAGGTTAAGCGGGATGATGAAAAGGAAGTGTCAGCATGAGACAGGAGACACCAGTAGCCATTCATGTGCAATCATTCATACACAACGGCTCAGAAGAAGAGTCGGTTGAATTTACATCGAGTGGATTCTATTACGTGAGAAACGGCAAAACGTATCTTTCCTATCACGAAGAGCATGATTTGGGCAAGATTAAAACGGTCGTCAAGATCACAGAAAAAGAGATTCTCGTGATGAGATCGGGCGCCATCCAAATGAAACAGCGGTTCATTCCGGGGGCATCGACACTCACTCAATATAAACTGCCGTTCGGACAAATGGAGCTCCGTACGGAAACAAAAAACATACAAGCTGATGTCGGCGGTTCGGAAGGCTCCGTCAAAATGACATATAACATGACTGTAGGCGAAAACCAAGAACATGTACATAACATGACGATCCAATATAAGGAGGAAACAAAGGCATGAATATTGCGGAACAGATGAAGGACGTGCTGAAGGAAGAGATCAAAGCGGCCGTTCTGAAAGCGGGCCTGGCGGAAGAAAGCCAGATTCCAAGCGTACTGTTAGAAACGCCGAAAGAAAAAACACACGGTGATTATTCCACAAACATGGCGATGCAGCTGGCGAGAATCGCAAAAAAAGCGCCGCGACAAATCGCTGAGGAGATCGTGGCGTCATTTGATAAAGGCAAAGCTTCCATTGAAAAGATGGATATTGCGGGGCCCGGCTTTATCAACTTTTACATGAACAACAGCTACTTAACAAAACTGATTCCGTCCGTGCTTGAAGCGGGTGAACATTACGGAGAAACAAACATCGGACAAGGCGAAAAGATTCAGGTCGAATTCGTATCGGCCAACCCGACGGGAGATCTTCACTTAGGCCATGCGCGCGGCGCGGCGGTAGGTGACGCGCTGTGCAGCGTGCTTTCTAAAGCGGGCTATGATGTGAGCCGCGAATACTATATTAATGATGCGGGCAATCAGATTAACAACCTGGCGCTTTCCGTTGAAGTCCGTTATTTTGAAGCGCTCGGTCTCGAGAAACCGATGCCGGAAGACGGCTACCGCGGCGAGGATATTATCGCCATCGGGAAAAAGCTTGCCGAAGATTTCGGCGACCGTTTCGTACATGAAGAGGAGAGCGAACGTCAGGCGTTTTTCCGTGAATACGGCTTAAAGTACGAGCTTGATAAACTTCGCTCCGACCTGGAAAATTTCCGCGTGCCGTTTGACGTATGGTATTCTGAAACGTCACTGTACGAAAACGGAAAAATTGATCAGGCGCTCGAGGCGCTTCGCGAAAAGGGCCATGTATACGAAGAGGACGGCGCGACATGGTTCCGTTCCACAACGTTCGGCGACGATAAAGACCGTGTGCTGATCAAAAAAGACGGTTCATACACTTATTTGCTGCCGGATATCGCATACCATAAAGACAAACTTGACCGCGGATTCGACAAGCTCATCAATGTATGGGGCGCGGATCACCACGGGTATATTCCGCGTATGAAAGCGGCAATTGAAGCGCTCGGTTACAAGAAAGGCACATTGGAAGTTGAGATCATTCAGCTCGTTCATTTATACAAAAACGGCGAAAAAATGAAGATGAGCAAACGTACGGGGAAAGCCGTAACGATGCGCGACCTGATTGAAGAGGTCGGCCTTGACGCGGTTCGTTATTTCTTCGCGATGCGCAGTGCTGATACGCACATGGATTTTGACTTGGATCTTGCCGTATCTACATCTAACGAAAACCCTGTGTATTATGCGCAATACGCACATGCACGTATTTGCAGCATGCTTCGCCAAGGGGAGGAGCAGGGACTTAAACCGGCGGCAGATCTTGATTTCAGCCATATTCAATCAGAAAAAGAATATGACCTGCTGAAAACGATCGGCGGCTTCCCTGAGGCAGTGGCAGAAGCGGCGGAAAAACGCATTCCTCACCGTGTCACAAACTATATTTATGATCTGGCTTCCGCTCTGCACAGCTTCTACAATGCGGAGAAAGTCATCGATCCGGAAAATAAAGAGAAGAGCCGCGCGCGTCTCGCTTTAATGAAGGCGACGCAAATTACGCTGAACAATGCGCTTCAGCTGATCGGAGTATCCGCTCCGGAAAAAATGTAATGATGATCAAAGGACAAAGTCTTCGGGCTTTGTTCTTTTTTTGTATATAAAGCGTGTGATGTAATTCACAATCCCGCACACTGAGTTTTTGTATGATAAGACTGATATTGAATCAGTGAAAGGGGCAAGCCGAATGATCAATCGTCAACATATTCAATTATCGTTGCAGTCATTAAGCTTAGTGGCAGGGTTTATGGTGTGGGTGCTGATTTCATCGCTCATTTCTCAAATGACATCAGATATTCATTTAAGCAAAGGCGAGATTTCATTGGTGACGGCGATTCCCGTTATTCTCGGATCGCTTCTCCGTATTCCTTTAGGATATTTAACGAACAGGTATGGCGCGCGGCTGATGTTTATGATCAGCTTCATCCTGCTTTTGTTTCCTGTATTTTGGATCAGTATCGCGGATTCTTTATTTGATTTAATCGCGGGCGGCTTTTTCTTAGGGATCGGAGGAGCGGTATTCTCCATCGGAGTGACGTCCCTCCCGAAATATTATCCGAAAGAAAAGCACGGTGTCGTCAATGGGATTTACGGTGCCGGAAACATCGGGACCGCCGTTACTACCTTTGCGGCGCCGGTTATCGCTCAAGCCGCGGGATGGAAAGCAACCGTGCAGATGTATCTTGTTTTGCTGGCTGTTTTCGCATTACTGCACGTTTTGTTCGGCGACCGGCATGAGAAGAAAGTCAAAGTTTCCATAAAGACACAAATGAAAGCCGTTTACCGAAATCATGTGCTGTGGATGTTGAGCCTGTTTTATTTTATTACGTTCGGCGCCTTTGTCGCCTTTACCATCTATCTTCCGAATTTTTTGGTTGAGCATTTTGGGCTGAGCCCTGCGGACGCCGGTTTACGGACGGCCGGCTTTATTGCGGTCTCTACACTGCTCAGGCCTGTGGGAGGGTTTCTTGCAGATAAATTGAGTCCGCTCCGTATTCTGATGTTCGTTTTCGCAGGGCTTACGCTGTCAGGCGTCATGCTGTCATTCTCCCCGACGATCGGCCTTTATGCGTTTGGATCGCTGACAGTGGCAGTCTGCTCAGGGATTGGAAACGGGACGGTATTTAAACTGGTGCCTTTCTACTTTTCGAAGCAAGCGGGGATTGCCAACGGTATTGTGTCAGCTATGGGCGGACTGGGCGGTTTTTTCCCTCCGCTGATTCTGGCAAGTGTATTTCAGGCAACAGGCCAATACGCGATCGGGTTTATGGCGCTTTCAGAGGTCGCGTTAGCCAGCTTTGTTCTTGTGATCTGGATGTATTGGCAGGAAAGAATGAAAACACATACGGAGAGAAACGGTCAGAGCCTCAATTCATAATGATCCATTCACAAGATTGTTAGTTTTTTCTGGGTGAGTGCAAATCAAGTCACGTTACAATATACATACGCAACGTGACTTTCTTCGAGGTGAGCTCATGAATATTCTCTCTGTCCGAAAATCTGATAAAGAACTTCTTTCCCGCGAACTGCATGAATTGCTGGAATCGATCAGTACGAAAAGGAAAATGAAAAAACACACTTATTTGTTTCAAGAAGGAATGGATGCAAAAGAGCTTTATCTGATTCAATCAGGACTCATTGAAATCGGCAAGCTGACGTCTGACGGAAAAGACCTGACGCTTAGAATCTGCCAAAAAAACGATATTGTCGGGGAATTGACGCTATTCACAGATGAGCCGAGATATATGCTCAGTGCGAAAGTGTTAGAGGATGGCGAGGTGCTCGTCATTAATAAAAACAAGCTGGAAAAGGAATTGATCCAAAACGGTGTTTTGACGTTTGAATTTATGAAATGGATGAGCACCCATCTTCGAAAAATCCAGTCCAAAATCAGGGACCTGCTTCTTCACGGCAAAAAGGGGGCGCTCTATTCCACCCTTATCCGCTTATCAAACAGCTACGGGGTGGAACGAAGTGACGGGATTCTGATTAACATTGTGCTGACAAATCAGGATTTGGCTAAGTTTTGCGCGGCGGCAAGGGAGAGCGTCAACCGCATGCTGGGAGACCTCCGCAAACAAGGGGTTATTTCGATAGACGAAACCGGAAAAATTATTTTGCACAAGCGGGACTATTTACGATGCGAGATCGAGTGTGAAAATTGCCCGCTGGAGATTTGCAATATTGACTGAAAAAACAAGGGCAGCCGGTGTCCTTGTTTTTCAGCTTGTGATACATATACACATGACGGCGAAAAAGAAGCCGGCATTTACGATTTCCAGAATGCCGATCGTTTTCACCGGCCAGTCTCTTCCGTGAAAAAACCAGGCCCGCAGACTGCTTGGGATAAAAGCGAGAAACGCCCAGCCTGCCCCGAGAAGAGCCGATAAAAAGGGGAGCAAGAGGTGATATCCCCATGACCAGTATGCAAAGGTTCTGTTTTTTCTCTCCCGTATGACCGATTTCACATAAAAAGAACTCCCGATAAAAAATAAAGCAGACTGCAAGAAAATAAACCAAGCCCAGCCGTCAAGGGTTCCCGTTCCCAGCCAGCAGCTCGCAAGCCCGCCTGAACAAAAGAACAGAACACCCGCAATATCATTCGTGAGCGCCCGCTCGTTTTTTCGGCGGGCATAATGCGTATGTATGAGAAACAGCGGCAATAAAAAAACGCCGATCCAGACGAGCTGCGGCTTATGAAAGACAGAAATGATCAAAAAGCAGCAGGCCGGAAAACCGTAATACCATATCCACTTTTGATAAGGCTGAAGCTGTTTCTTTTTCAAAGCGAGCGAAACGGGATAAACCGCTAAGTATAGGAAAAGCCAGCCCAGAAAGAGCGGAATATGCCAGAAAACCGGGCCACCCTTGACCATGCCGAGTAAAAATGGAATCAGCAGCATCGCCCATGCGCCGTGCTGCTTCGGAATCATCGCCTTCATCGAAACCCTCCTTTTTATTTCATTATAAATGCAGACACTCTCCTGATAAGTGACTTTTATCATACAAGCTGTGAAATACATCACTGCCGCGCGGCCTCAATCGGGCTACACTAAAGCTATCCTTAGCACAGGAGGCTTTCCTATGAATCAGTGTGACTATTTATTATTTCTGAAACAACTTCCTATGTTTAATGAAGTGCCTCTGTCCATTGTCGAAACCTTGCTGAAAAACGGGACGTTTATCCGCGGCTCATCTGACCAATCTCCATCCTTTCTTCATTCACAATCCGTTTATATTGTATTAAAAGGCAATATCCGTTTTACGGACAGCAGGCTCCCTGAAGGGTCGCAAACCGTTGCGCTGTGGGAAAAAGGCGATGTGTTTCCGATTGATGAAAAAGGCGGGCTCTATTTATCGCCTTTTATCTCAGTCAATGCCTCACCGGATATTCTTGTACTTCATATTCCATATTCCGTATTTAAGCAAATGATGTCTTACCATCCGCGGCTGCAAATGAACTTTTTGGCGATGCTTCAGCAAAATGTCTTCTGTTCCTATCAGTTGTTTTTGCGGTATCTGCATACATCACGGGATGAAAACGCCGAACCCGGTTCTTAAACAGAACCGGTTTTTTTGATGACGCGGGCGTCCCCATATCGTTTGAAAATCCTTCCTGCTGCTCTGTGTGAACGTTTTGTGAAAAAAGCAGAGTGTGTGACATAGTTCACAAGTTGATGCGCCGTCTCTGTTTATAGTGTACATAGCATCACCTGACTCGGAAGGAGTGAACGATCATGAAGAAAAAGAAAATGAGTCCGTTGCTCAGGAGATTAAACTATTTTTCTCCTATCGAACATCATTCAAATCATCATAGCCAAACGACAAGCGAAGATCGTGATTGGGAGAATGTATACAGAAACAGATGGCAGTACGACAAAGTCGTTCGCTCCACCCACGGCGTCAACTGCACGGGTTCTTGCAGCTGGAATATTTATGTGAAAAACGGAATTGTCACGTGGGAAGGACAAAACTTGAATTATCCATCAACAGGCCCTGATATGCCTGATTTCGAACCGAGAGGCTGTCCGCGGGGGGCCAGTTTTTCTTGGTACATCTACAGCCCGCTCCGTGTGAAATATCCATATGTGCGAGGTGTGCTGATCAATTTGTGGCGGGAAGCATTGCAGGCGCATCAAAATCCGCTGGATGCCTGGAAATCGATTGTTGAAAATCCTGAAAAAGCGAAGTCCTATAAACAGGCAAGAGGGAAAGGCGGCTTTGTCCGCGCGGAATGGCCGGAAGTGCTGAAGCTGATTTCAGCCTCTCTGCTGTATACAGTGATGAAATACGGGCCTGACCGGAATGTCGGTTTTTCTCCGATTCCGGCGATGTCCATGATCAGCCATGCGTCAGGCTCGCGATTCATGTCGTTAATCGGCGGCCCAATGCTCAGTTTTTATGACTGGTATGCGGATCTTCCGCCGGCGTCCCCGCAAATTTGGGGCGACCAGACGGACGTTCCGGAGAGCAGTGATTGGTACAATTCAGGCTATATCATCACATGGGGCTCCAACGTTCCGTTAACGAGAACGCCTGATGCGCATTTTTTGGCGGAGGCCCGCTATAAAGGCGCTAAGGTCATTTCGATCAGCCCGGATTTTGCGGAATCCTCAAAGTTCGCAGATGACTGGCTGAGTATCCGCCAAGGGACTGACGGGGCGCTTGCGATGGCGATGGGTCACGTCATTTTGCAGGAATTTTACGTGAACCAAGAAACTGAACGTTTTATTGAGTACGCGAAGCAATACACCGATTTTCCATTCTTCGTCACTCTGTCAAAAGAGAACGGCGTGTATACAGCCGGGCGGTTTCTGCATGCGAAAGACATCGGGCGGCAGACAAAAAATGATCAGTGGAAGCCGGCGGTCTGGAATGAACAGACAGGTGCGTTTGCCATACCGCAAGGCACAATGGGCTCCCGCTGGGACGGGCAGCAGAAATGGAATCTGCATATGATCGACGAAGACACCGGGGAACCGATTGAACCGCGTCTCTCCGTGCTCGGAATAGAGGACGAAATCGGCATGGTGCGCATTCCGTATTTTTCAAATGACGGAAACAAAGTGCTTGAGCGGAATCTTCCTATTAAAAAATTGGATCTGAATGGTGAAGAAACGTACGTCACGACCGTGTTTGACTTGATATTGGCCAACTACGGCGTGAACCGGGGCATCGGCAGACAATCAGCCGCATCCTACGATGATCCCCGTCCGTTCACACCTGCCTGGCAGGAACAGATCACGGGAATTAAAAGAGAAGCCGTTATACAGATTGCCAGGGAGTTTGCCCAAAATGCGATCGATACAGACGGCAGATCCATGATTATCGTAGGGGCGGGGATCAACCACTGGTTCAACTCCGACACGATTTACCGTGCGGTGTTAAATCTTGTTTTACTCGTAGGCGCCCAAGGCGTAAACGGCGGAGGCTGGGCCCATTACGTGGGGCAGGAAAAGCTCCGTCCGGCTGAAGGGTGGCAGACGATTGCAACCGCAAAGGACTGGGAAGGCGTGCCTAAACTGCAAAACGGCACCTCATTTTTCTACTTTGCGACAGATCAGTGGCGTTATGAGGACCAGCCGATCAGTGATTTGGCATCACCGATTGCTGTGTCATCCCGCTACAAGCATCACGCCGATTACAATGTGCTGGCGGCGCGATTAGGGTGGCTTCCGTCTTACCCGACATTCAATCAAAACGGCATTGATCTGTACAAAGAAGCTGAGAAGGCGGGGGCGGCGACACCTGAAGACGTAGGTGCGTACGTGGCCTCACGGCTTCAAGAGAAAAAACTGAAATTCGCGATTGAAGACCCTGACAATGAAGTGAATTTCCCAAGAAATCTCTTCGTATGGCGGGCAAATCTGATCTCAAGCTCAGGGAAAGGGCATGAATATTTTCTCAAGCATCTGCTGGGGACGACGAACGGTTTGATGAATGACGACAGCGACAGCATCCGCCCTGAAGAAATCAAATGGCGGGAGCAGGCGCCGGAAGGCAAGCTCGACTTGTTAATCAATCTCGACTTTCGAATGGCGGGTACGGCGCTGTATTCCGATATCGTGCTGCCGGCGGCGACATGGTATGAAAAACACGATCTCAGCAGCACGGATATGCACCCGTTCATTCATCCTTTTGCTCCGGCCATCTCGGCGCCGTGGGAATCGAGGTCAGACTGGGATATTTTTAAGGCACTGTCAAAAGCCGTTTCCGATCTGGCGGAAGAAGTCGAGATGGAGCCGGTGAAAGAAGTGGTTGCGACGCCGCTCCTCCATGACACGATGCAGGAATTGGCCCAGCCATTCGGCAAAATCAATGACTGGAGCAAGGGCGAATGTGAAGCCATTCCGGGAAAAACGATGCCGAACATCCATGTCGTTGAACGGGATTACAAACACATTTTTCATAAAATGACCGCGCTCGGCCCTCATACGGCTTTAAAACCGAGCGGAACAAAAGGGATGAGCTGGTCGATTGCGGATGAATATGAATCACTCAAACAGAGACTGGGAGAAACCGATTCAAACAGCGTTGCCAAAGGATGCCCGAATATAAGTGAAGCGAAGCAGGCGGCGGAAGCGATTTTAACCCTGTCGTCCACCTCAAATGGAAAAGTCGCCGTGAAAGCATGGAAATCGCTTGAAAACATCACAAACCTGGAGCTGAAAGACCTGGCGGAAGAGCGCGAGGAAGAATGCTTTACGTTCGAGCAAATTACAGCCCAGCCGAAAACGGTCATCACCTCTCCGGCCTTTACCGGTTCAGAAAAAGGAGGGCGCAGGTATTCGCCGTTTACGACGAATGTGGAAAAATTAATTCCGTGGCGGACGCTGACCGGCAGACAATCCTATTATGTCGATCATGAACTGATGATGGAATTCGGTGAAACGATGGCGACATTTAAACCGATCCTTCAGCATCGTCCGTTCCTAAGCAAACGGCCTGATCAAGAGGGCAAAGAAATCGTCCTTAATTATTTGACGCCGCATAATAAATGGTCCGTCCACAGCATGTATTTTGATTCTCTGCCGATGCTGACGCTGTTCCGCGGCGGGCCGACCGTGTGGATGAATAAAGATGACGCAGAGGACACGGATATCAAAGACAACGATTGGATTGAATGCTTCAACCGAAACGGCGTTGTCGTCGCGAGAGCGGTTTTGTCTCATCGGATTCCTAAAGGAATGGCGTTTATGCACCATGCCCAGGACCGCCACATCAACGTGCCCGGCACAAAACTGACGAATAACCGCGGAGGCACCCATAACAGCCCGACAAGGATTCACGTCAAGCCGACCCAGATGATCGGGGGCTACGCCCAGCTCAGCTACGGCTTTAACTATTACGGTCCGACGGGGAATCAGCGCGACCTGAATGTCGTCATCCGCAAGCTGAAGGAGGTCGATTGGCTTGAAGATTAAAGCGCAAATCGGTATGGTCATGAACTTGGATAAATGCATCGGCTGCCACACGTGCAGCGTCACCTGTAAAAACACATGGACAAACCGTACCGGTGCGGAATATATGTACTTCAATAATGTAGAAACAAAGCCGGGCATCGGCTACCCGAAGCAATGGGAGGACCAGGACAAATATAAAGGCGGCTGGACATTGAAAAAAGGAAAGCTCGAGCTGAAATCAGGCTCGAAAACAAACCGGCTTGCAGGCCTTTTCTATAACCCGAACCAGCCGACGATTGATGACTACTATGAACCTTGGAACTATGATTATGAAACATTAACAAACAGCCCGCAGAAAAAACACCAGCCGGTGGCGCGCCCGAAATCGTCCTTAACGGGGGATTTCATGAATATCGAATGGGGCCCGAACTGGGAGGATGATCTCGCGGGCGGGCATATTACGGGTCTTGAAGATCCAAACGTGCAAAAGATGGAGGAATCGATCAAAACAGAATTCGATGAGGTCTTTATGATGTATCTGCCGCGTATTTGCGAGCACTGCATCAACCCGGCGTGCGTGTCATCCTGTCCGTCCGGCGCCATGTACAAACGCGAGGAGGACGGCATTGTGCTTGTGGATCAAAACGCATGCCGTTCATGGAGATATTGCGTCTCATCCTGTCCTTATAAAAAAGTCTATTTTAACTGGCAAACGAATAAAGCGGAAAAATGCACACTCTGCTTTCCACGCTTGGAGGCGGGGCTACCGACCATCTGCTCCGAAACGTGTGTGGGCAGAATCCGCTATCTCGGCGTCATGCTGTATGACGCGGACAAAGTGGAGGAAGCGGCCTCTGTTGAAAATGAAAAGAATCTCTACCAATCCCAACTGGACGTTTTTCTTGATCCGAATGATCCTGAGATTGCCAAACTGGCAAAAGAACAAGGCATCCCGGCTGAATGGATAGAGGCTGCGCAGCAATCGCCGATCTATAAAATGATCATCGACTGGAAGATTGCGCTTCCGCTTCACCCTGAGTACCGTACGCTGCCGATGGTTTGGTACATTCCGCCGCTCAGCCCGATTATGAATCTCTTTGAAGGAAAAGGAAGCCGGCAAACGGCGGAAGCGATTTTTCCGGCTATCGACCAAATGAGAATTCCGATTGACTATTTGGCGCAGCTATTAACGGCCGGTGATACGGATCATATTCGGTCAACGTTAAAGAAAATGTCCGTCATGCGCCAGTATATGAGGGCGGTTCAGACGAATAAATCCATCGACCCGGCATTGGTCTCCAGTGTCGGTTTAACAGAACAGCAAATTGAAGACATGTATCGGCTGCTGGCAATCGCCAAATATGATGACCGTTTTGTGATCCCGAGCAGTCATCGAGAAGAAGTGTCAGATTTATATGCTGAACAAGGGAGCTGCGGCTTATCATTTTCAGGCGGCCCGGGCTCTTGTTTCTAATTTTTCATAAATGAGGTGTAATAACATGAACACCACAGACCGGCAAATGACGTTCTCCGCTCTTTCCGTTCTTCTCTCATATCCGGAGGAAGAGTGGAGAACCGAGATTCCCGATTGGAAGGCTCTTATCCATGACATCACCAATCAGCAAATCCGGGAGAAATTGCTGCACTTTTTAGAGGCGGCAGCCGGCTTTTCTCCGCAAGCGCTGATTGAACACTATGTGTATACGTTCGATTTCGGAAAAAAAACGAATATGTACGTCACCTACTTTAACTCAGGCGAACAAAGGGAACGCGGCATTGAATTGCTGCATTTAAAAAATACCTACCAGCAATCCGGTTTCCTGCCGACAGAGAAAGAACTGCCTGATTACCTGCCGCTGATGCTGGAATTCGCCGCAGTTGCGGAGATTGAAGCGGTGAGAAGCGTGTTTGAAAAATACCTGTCCAATGTGAGAGAGCTGGCTTCCCGCCTCGAAAAAAATGACAGCATCTATGCTGAGCTGCTGCACGTGCTGCAGGCCGCACTGGAAAACATCGGTGTACGTGAAAGCATTGAAGAAGGGGCTGTTCAGGCATGAGCGGGCAGATCCTGTGGGGCGTTATGCCATACATTGTATTGACGATCTTTATCGGCGGGCATATTTACCGCTATCAGCATGACCAATTCGGCTGGACGGCGAAATCAAGCGAGCTGTTAGAAAAGAAAAAACTCGCCGCTGGTAGCACACTTTTTCATTGGGGACTGCTGTGCGTTGTCGGCGGACATGTCATGGGAATTTTGATCCCGGAAGGCGTGTATGCTTCCCTTGGCATTTCCGAGCATATGTATCACAAAATGGCGATCGGCGCAGGCCTGCCGGCGGGGATTGCTGCATGTGCCGGACTTGTCATCCTGACATACAGAAGGCTGTTTGACAAAAGAATCCGCAAAACCAGCTCGCCATCGGATATCTTGACGCTTATTCTGCTGCTGTTCATGATGCTGTCGGGCGTTGCGGCCACATTTCTTAACATTGATTCGAAAGGCTTTGATTACAGGGCAACAGTCGGGCCGTGGTTCAGGGAAATTGTTTTGTTCCGGCCTGACGCTTCTTTGATGGAGAGTGTCCCGCTATGGTTTAAGTTTCATATCATCATAGGGTACGTCGTTTTTATCCTTTGGCCGTTTACAAGATTGGTTCACGTGTTCAGCCTGCCCCTCAAGTATTTGACCCGCAGCTATGTTGTCTATCGGAAACGCACGTAAAAATCCCCCCTGCAAGAGGGGGATTTTTTATGGTGAAAAAATAAAAACATAAGATATTTTCTGCCAAGGTAATGGCTGGGCGGCCGGGATTCCTGTTATGTTTTATTTGGAAATAACAGCAACAAAAGGAGAGTGAAGAATGAAGCGGATTTTCCTCATTTTAGCCGCCTGTCTGATGACAAGCGCCGGCGTCCTGACACTCAGACATTCTCATGTATTAACCGGCGGAACAGCGGGACTGTCACTAAGCCTGTCATACTTGTTTCATTCCTCGTTTGCGATTATCTTCTTTCTGATTAATATCCCGTTTTATATATTTTCTCTCATCAGAATGGGAATCAAATTCACTCTATCCACCGTTTTTGCAGTCACAGCGCTGACTCTGTTTACAGGCGCGGATCACTGGCTGCCGCCGGTCTCTGTTTCACCGCTTGCCGGGGCGATTTGCGGCGGGGCGCTGATCGGGTTCGGCCTGTCGCTCATGTTTTATCATCAGGCATCGCTCGGCGGCGCCAATATCCTCGCTTTATTTCTGCAAAAGCGCTGCGGATGGAATCCGGGTGCCGTTAATTTCCTCTTCGATTTTGGCGTCGTGCTGGCCGGCATTTTTTCCGTCGGGTTGCTGAAAGGGCTCTTCTCCTTAGTGTCGATAGCGGTCACCGGTCTGATCATCGGCATCTTCAAAAATAAAATCAAAGGCAGCTGCTCGCTCAATCCGGCATTGCTTCAAAACATCACACCCAGCCAATCACAGGAAGCGTCATCATAAGCCTTTCCGCTCGTGCGGAGAGGCTTTTTCATATGTTTACAAGCCGGAAAACAGAGGGTATACAGAGATATCGGATCAGATGGGAGAGAGTCGGGATGCTGAAAAGGAGACTGGAATTTTGCTTTTTATATATGATGCTTATCGGAGCATATGTCATATGGTTTTTTCCGGTTTCCAGGCTTGAGTTTTACGGAGGAGTGCTTTGCTATGCAAGCATTATTTTGTTCAGCATCTATTCGTTAATTCTTGAAAACCGCACCTCGCAGCACACGCTGTTATGGATTCATATTCTTGTGTTTTTTCCGATCGCCGGGTACTTATTTTACCTTTTTTCCGGCCAGCTTTATGAAAAAGGCAAGCTGTTCAGGTCGAAACGGACATACAACCGGGAAAAGCTGAGAACGATATTTGATATGGAACAAACTCCCGATCTGTCCGGGCTGAAAGGAAATCAGAAGCGTTTCTTTCAATATTCAATCAAGGCGTCCCATATGAATATCAATACAAAAAGCAGGCTGAAGGTGCTTAAAAACGGGGATGAAACATTTCCGGAGCTGTTTGAGGCGCTCCGGGAGGCCGCGTCATTTATACATATTGAGTATTACATGTTCAAATCAGACATGCTCGGGCACAAGATGATGGACATTATGATGGAAAAAGCGCGTCAAGGCGTGGAAGTGCGGTTTTTGTTCGACGCGGCCGGCAGCCTGAAGCTGGCCGGAAAAGATATTAAAAAACTGAAACGCGCGGGCGTGAACATCGTCCCGTTTCTGCCGCTGAAATACGGTTTTTTCAACCAAAAATTCAATTTCAGAAATCACCGCAAGATCGTCATCGTTGACGGGAAAGTCGGTTTTGTCGGCGGGCTGAATGTCGGCAAGGAGTATATCGGCAAAGACCAAGATGTCGGCTTTTGGCGGGACACCCATATGAAAGTCGAAGGAGAAATCGTTCAGACGCTTCACAGCATTTTTATGCTTGATTGGGAATACGTTTCAGATGAGGTGCTGATTGATCAGAAAGCATATACCCGCCCGGTTGCGGCAGAAAGCGGCGGCGTCTATCAAGTCGTTCCGACAGGCCCCGATATGAAGGAGCGGATGAGCGATCTGTATTATGCCATGATAGCGGCGGCCGAATCGTCTGTATGGATCGCGACGCCTTATTTCGTGCCGAATGAGCCGATCCGCACAGCGCTAAAGGAGGCTGCTGCCAGAGGCGTCCGGGTGCGTGTCATGGTGCCGGAAACCAATGACGGATTTTTAACCCAGTACGCGACGAGATCGTATTTCCCCGAGCTTCTTCGCGAAGGAATCGAAGTCTATTCCTATCAAAAAGGCTTTATGCATCAAAAGGTGCTCATCACTGACGGAAACCTCGCCTCTGTCGGGACGGCGAACATGGACATGAGAAGCTTTCAGCTGAACTTTGAAGTCAATGTCTTTTTTACAGATCAAGAGGCGATCAAAGATCTTGAAGCGCATTATCTGGAGGATATGAAGGAGTCTGAAAAAATCAGCCCCGTCCGTTTCTATAAGCGCACATTATGGGAAAGAACGAAGGAATCCTTCGCACGGTTATTTTCCGGCGTTTTATAAAAAACGCTTTTAAAACTCCTTGTGTATAGTATAATTGAGAAATATTATCATTAAGAACGAGGCACAAGGAGGACGGAATCGTGCTGCGACAATTTTTTTCTTATTATAAACCGTACAAGAAGCTGTTTTTTCTCGACTTCTTTTCTGCTATCGCCGGCGGATTGATGGAGCTGAGTTTTCCTCTGATTGTCAATTACTTTATCGATACATTGCTCCCGGGGCGGGATTGGAGTCTGATTATTTTGACTTCTGCGGCTTTATTCGGGGTGTACGCCCTCAGCTCGGCGCTTCAGTATGTTGTGACGTATTGGGGCCATATGCTCGGCATTAACATTGAAACCGATATGCGGAAAAAGCTTTTTGACCATCTGCAAAAGCTTTCGTTCAAATTTTACGATAACAACAAAACGGGCAGTTTAATGTCCAAGCTCACCAATGATTTGATGTATATCGGAGAAACCGCCCACCACGGGCCTGAAGACCTGTTTATCGCGATCATGACGATTTTGGGCGCGTTCGGTGTGATGCTGTTCATTAACTGGCAGCTCGCGCTGTTGACTTTTATCATTATGCCGGTCGTCATATGGCTTGCTTTGTATTTTAATAAAAAAATGACTTCGGCGTTTACAAAACTGAACAAAGACGTCGGAGACTTCAGCGCGAGGGTTGAAAACAATATCGGCGGCATCCGTCTTGTTCAGGCTTTCAGCAATGAAGCGTTTGAAACGCAGCGGTTTGATGTGAACAATCAGCGTTTCCGCAAAACAAAGCTGACGTCTTATAAAATCATGGCGAAAAACGGCTCGATCAGTTACATGCTGACAAGATTCGTCACGCTGTTCGTCCTGTTGTGCGGGACATGGTTCGTGATCCGCGGATCGCTATCTTACGGGGAATTTGTCGCTTTTGTGCTGCTGACGAACGTTCTGTTCCGTCCGATTGATAAAATCAATGCGATTATTGAGATGTATCCGAGAGGCATTGCCGGTTTTAAAAGCTTTATGGAGATACTGGAAACGGAGCCTGATATCAAGGACGCCCCGAACGCGAGACATGTGTCAGGTTTAAAAGGGAATATCCGCTATGAACAGGTGTCGTTCGGTTACGAAGAAAACAGTCCGGTTCTGTCGGGAATCAATTTGTCCATTCATGCCGGGGAGACAGTCGCATTCGTCGGGCCTTCGGGAGCGGGGAAATCAACGCTGACAAGTCTGCTGCCGCGCTTTTATGAGCCGTCTGAAGGCGTGATTTCCATCGACGGAATCGATATTAAGGACATGACGCTGTCATCTCTGCGCGGACAAATCGGCGTCGTCCAGCAGGATGTCTTTCTGTTTTCCGGCACATTGCGGGAAAACATTGCTTACGGGCGGCTGGACGCGTCTGAGGAAGAAATCTGGCAGGCCGTCCGCCAGGCGCATTTAGAGGATTTGGTAAACGGGTATCCCGACGGTTTAAACACGGTGATCGGCGAGCGCGGCGTGAAACTGTCAGGCGGGCAGAAGCAGCGGCTTTCCATCGCCAGAATGTTTTTGAAAAACCCGTCGATCTTAATTTTAGACGAGGCTACATCGGCCCTCGATACAGAAACGGAAGCCGCCATCCAAAAATCGCTGCAAGAGCTGTCTGAAGGACGCACAACGCTTGTGATCGCCCATCGGCTGGCTACGATTAAGGATGCGAACCGGATCGTCGTCGTCACGAAAGAAGGCATCGCTGAACAAGGGCATCATAAGGAACTGCTGGAATCCGGCGGCATGTACCAGAGACTTCATCAGGCGCAATTCGGCGAGCTGATACATCAATAAAAGAAAAAGGATAGACGAGCGGGGGCCGGGCAGCCTCCTGTCTATCCTTTTTTTATGTAGTCTGTATTTAATGGGCTTCTTTTTGCGCAGGTTCGATGATATGTTTGAAACGGTCAACAAGCTGCACCGCTTTCTTTCCTTCCACTACAATTAAATATTCTTGTTCTTTATGGGCCATTCTGAACGTTTCCAGCTCAATGATATCTTTGATTTTGCACATCGTTTTTTTAGAGTAGATATACAGCTCGTGGCCTCCCGTGTGGCAAAGCTGATAAAGCTGAAGCATGTTTCGTAAAGTGAACTTCTTAGCGGCTATTTTCAAAGATGTAATGTTTTTCATATGTTTTCTCCTCCGTCTGATGGTCTGTTATTTCGGAAATTCCCCATATAAACGGGTGATAAACCTGGTTATGCCTTCCACTTCAGCACTCCGCCCGCCAGGCGTTTGACTCCGCGGATGGCGCTTAATTCTTCGACGAGCCGGAGCAGCGCCCGGTCTTTCTCTTTCGCCTCAATCATAAAATCGATGTCCGTATCCCATTGTCTGAACCGCTCCAGCACCGGCAGAATAAAATTCGCATCCACATAGTCCGCATGACTGCGTACGGCTGATTCCGATTTTGGCGAGGAGAGATGGACCTTCGGCTTTAAGCCGATCCGCTGCCATGTTTTGATCATCCGCGGAAGAATGTCATCTAAATCAGCGTCATCGGTCGGATTGGCGTAAAAATGGTGATAATCAAACACAAACGGAATGCCTTCTTGCTCACATACACTGAGTGTTTCCTCGGACGTATACGTTTTATCATCGTTTTCCAAAGTCATCCGCCGTTTGATGACATCGGGAAGTTCTTTCAGATTCACGCGGAAACGGCCAAGCGCGCTTTGTTTGTCACCGTAAGCGCCTCCGACATGGATGTTGATGACGGAACGGTCCGCGATGCCCATTGCGTCCAGCATGTCATAGTGATAGGCCATATCCTTGACCGCATTTGCGGTAATCTCCTGTTTCGGGCTCGTAAAAAGCGTGAATTGGTTCGGATGAAAGCTAGTTCTGAGATCATATTTTCTGACCAGCCCGCCGATCTCACGGAACTCCTGACGAAACGGCGTAACAAAATCCCACAGCACATCCGGATGGGTGGCGAGCGGCACAATCGAGCTTGAGAATCTGTACAGCGGAATGCCGTGGCCGATCACATAGTGGATGGTGCGCAGCGTATTGGTAAGATTTGCTTTCGTCACAGAAAGCAGGGCCTCTTTCCGCTCACTGCGGGAAAGCTTGGTATAGCGCGCATATGTTAAGGTTTTGGCGGGGGACGCGTCCCAAAGGCACATGGCGTTTGCGACGAATCCGAATCTGAACAGCATATGGTTTCTCCTTTATAAAAAGTAAGATATGGCCTTTCCCAGCCATTCTGCAGGAAGCTGTCTGACGGAGCGCTGTTTCACTTTTTCTAATGTGAGAAGCTCGGATTTTTCAATGTCCTGCTTTATGGTTGAAAGCACTTCCTTTGTAAAGGCTTCATCATGAATGATGACATTCACCTCTTCATTCCAGAACAGGCTCCGTTTATCAAAATTCGGCGTGCCGATAATGCTGATGCGGTCATCTATAATGAAAGCTTTGACATGATAAAAGCCTTGATAATACCGATAGATGAGGCATCCGGCCTTCAGAAGCTCGGGATAATAAGTAAAAGCTGTTTCCCGAACGAGCGGGTGGTCTGACTTCATCGGCACGATCAAGATGACTTTGACGCCTTTTCGGCAGGCTGAAATAAGCGCTTCCTGAAGCTTTTTGCTCGGTACATAATAAGGCGTGCCGATAATGATTTTTTTCTCCGCCTTACGGATGCAGTTTTCATAATGCGATTCAAGCGAAAACCCGTCAGATGCATATGTCCTATGAGAGATATTCCCTTCGGATAATGCCGGATAAACCCCGGATGATCCGGGTGCTTTTCCGGTGTTTCGTTTCAGGTCGCTTACAAAAAGAGTCTGAAGATCCGCCGTGCCTTCGCCGGTTATCCGCAGGTGATAATCCTCCCAGTTTCCGAACTTCGCTTTTTTGCCGAGGTACTCTTCAGCGATATTAAAACCGCCGACATAGCCGATTTTGCCGTCAATGACGGTCACTTTCCGGTGATTCCGTTTTTGCAGCCTGAAAAATAGAAACGGAAATGCCGGTTTATTTAGAAAATGAACGTGAACGCCGGCTTTTTTCATCGTTTGAATAGAAGGCTTTTTCACTGGGCGGCTGCCCGCCCAATCGAGCAGAAGATATACGGAGACGCCGGCCTGGGCCTTTTCTTTCAATAAATGAAACATCTCATGGCTGACTTGGTCGTTCTTCATAATAAAAAACATCATATGAATAGAAGAGACGGCTTGGCGGATATCAGCCGTCATCTGCCGCACAAGCTCGCTGCCGCAGTGAATGAGTGTGATATCACTCTTTTTCGGGTCAAAAACGGGCTCATACGCCTGTTTTTTGTACGCCGCCCGGCCAAGCAGCATATCAAGCAGCATAAGTGCGATCAATATGATAAAAATGACAAGCAACACAAAAATGACCTTCATACCGACGCTCCTTTCCGAAGTATTCGTAGTGTGCCCTGAGAATGTGAATTTAATTATTGACTGAACACTCATTCATTATTTATGATAAAGTAAAGATATGACAATGAAGAGGGGTATCAGAACAAAGGGGGAGACAAGATGAACGCATTTCTCATGGTAAACGCGCTGCTGTTTTCAGCTGTAACCGCTTACGCCGTTTATTTATTCGTTTACCTGATCAGAACGAGGATCGCTTATATTAAGCTCGGCCAAAGGGAAGAATTTGATAAACGCCTGAAAGAACGTCTTCAGAAGATATGGGTGAATGTGTTCGGACAGAAAAAATTGCTGAAAGATAAAAAGAGCGGAATCATCCACGTTCTGTTTTTTTACGGTTTTATACTCGTTCAGTTCGGCGCAATTGATTTTATTCTGAAAGGGCTGCTTCCTGACCGCCATCTGCCGCTCGGTCCGCTTTATCCGGCGTTTAACTTTTTTCAGGAAATCGTCACCTTTCTGATTTTAATCGCCGTAGTCTGGGCGTTTTACCGGCGCTACATTGAAAAGCTCGTCAGACTGAAACGCGGGTTTAAAGCGGGGCTTGTCCTGCTGTTTATCGGCGGACTGATGGTGACGGTGCTTCTCGGGAACGCCATGAACCTTTTATGGCACGATCATTCTCTGTCTTGGACGGAACCGATCGCTTCCTCCATTGCGTTTGTGCTCGGCGGTCTTTCAGCGCCGGCGGCCGCCGCCGTGTTTTATGTTTCATGGTGGCTTCATCTGTTGTTTTTGCTCAGCTTTTTAGTGTACGTGCCGCAATCAAAGCATGCGCACTTAATTGCGGGTCCGGCGAATGTGTTCCTCAGCAGGCTGGATTCAAAAGGAAAGCTGGAAAAAATCGATTTCACCGATGAGACGAAAGAAAGCTACGGCGTCGGAAAGATTGAAGACTTCCGCCGCTCTCAGCTTGTCGACCTTTACGCCTGCGTCGAATGCGGCCGCTGTACAAATATGTGTCCGGCCTCCGGTACGGGCAAGATGCTCTCGCCGATGGACCTCATTTTAAAGCTCAGAGACCATTTGACGGAAAAAGGCGCTGCCGTGACGTCAAAATCTCCGTGGGTGCCCGCGCCCGTTTTTCAGCACACGAAAGCGAATCAGCTCGCCGCGGCTTCCTCAGGGGGAGGATCGCGTGAAGCGGCCGCAGCCATTGATTACAACCCGAGCTTAATCGGCGAGGTCATCACGGAAGAGGAGATTTGGGCGTGCACCACTTGCCGCAACTGTGAAGATCAATGTCCGGTCATGAATGAACACGTTGATAAAATTATCGATCTGCGCCGCTATCTTGTGCTTACGGAAGGGAAGATGGACAGCGACGCGCAGCGGGCCATGACAAGCATTGAAAGACAGGGAAACCCGTGGGGCTTAAACCGGAAAGAGCGGGAGAACTGGCGGGAGCAGGCCGATACAGAGATTCCGACAGTGAAAGAAATGAAAAAGCAAGACAAAGAGTTCGACTATTTGTTTTGGGTCGGCTCAATGGGTTCCTACGACAACAGGAGCCAAAAGATTGCCGTCTCATTTGCAAAGCTGCTTAATGAAGCGGGTGTATCCTTTGCGATTCTCGGCAATAAGGAAAAAAACTCAGGCGATACGCCGCGCCGTTTGGGCAACGAGTTTCTGTTCCAAGAGCTGGCGGAACACAACATCGGCGAATTTGAAAAACACGGAATCAAAAAAATCGTCACGATTGATCCGCACGCCTATAATATGTTCAAAAATGAATATCCTGATTTCGGATTCCGGGCCGAAGTCTATCATCATACTGAATTATTAGCCGAGCTTGTGTCACAGGGGAAACTAAAACCGCTTCACCCGGTGAATGAAACGATTACCTTCCATGACTCGTGCTATTTAGGAAGATACAATGAAGTGTATGAGCCGCCGAGAGCGATCTTAAAAGCCATTCCGGGCGTTCAATTGAAGGAAATGGAGCGCAGCCGCGAAAACGGGATGTGCTGCGGCGCCGGGGGAGGGCTCATGTGGATGGAAGAAGAAACGGGAGCGAGAATCAACACGGCCCGGACTGAGCAGGCGCTTTCTGTCAGTCCGACGGTCATCAGCTCCGGATGTCCTTACTGTCTGACTATGCTCGGTGACGGTACGAAAGCGAAAGAAGCCGAAGACGCGATCGGCACTTATGATGTCAGTGAATTGCTCGCCATGTCTGTATTCGGCGCTGAAAAACAAGAGTCTTTATAGAAAGAAGCGGGCCGCCGGCGCATATGCCGGCGGCTTTGTTTTCGCACATCAGCCGATTTATGAAGGGACGGCTCTAAAATTTCTTAAATTACGCTGTTAAGGGTAGCATATTCTGTTTTAATTTGTTTATAATGAGAGGTATGGTTTATGAACAAAACAATACAAATTCGTTCTTATTATAGGATAGAAACAGATACATATAAGTAATAGAAAGGGAGTGTCCGACCTTGAGTATCAAACAATATTCTCAGGAACAGCTGAAGCAGATGGCTTTAGTTGAAATCGCTCACGAAATTTTCTCAGAACATAAAAAACCGGTTCCGTTCCAGGAGCTGCTGAATGAAATGATCTCCTTGCTCGGTGTTACGAAAGAGGAACTGGGCGACCGTATCGCCCAATTTTATACAGACCTGAACATTGACGGCCGCTTTATTGCTCTGTCAGACCAGACGTGGGGGCTTCGCAGCTGGTATCCGTACGATCAGCTGGACGAAGAAACACAGCCGACTGTAAAAGCGAAAAAGAAAAAAGCGAAAAAAGTCGTTGAGGAAGATCTCGACCTTGATGAATTCGAGGAAGTTGATGAAGATGACATCGATCTCGATGAAATGGAAGAAGATATTGACCTTGACGCAGACAGCTTTGACGACGAAGATGTCGATGAAGAAGATGACGACGAGCTTGAGATCGAAGACGAGATGATTGAAGAAGATGAGGAAGATTATGATGATGAGGAAGAGGATCGCAAAGACTGATTTTATATCGGCAAAACGATCTTGACTTTCATTGTCGAACTATGTAGTATGTATTTTGGGCTCTTCAAAAAGAAGAGAATTCATAAGAGTGCTACGCTCCCTTTCAAGAAATTGAAAGGGAGCTTTCTTATTTTCATCTCCCAAATTCTTTTACACATCATTTGTTTTTAGTGAAATGATTTTCTATAAAACGGCACATTTTAAGGAATGTAGCGCAGACCGAAGAGAGGAGCAAACGAAATGACGAAATATATTTTTGTAACCGGGGGAGTTGTATCATCACTCGGAAAAGGAATTGTGGCTGCATCACTTGGCCGCCTTTTGAAAAACAGAGGCATGAGCGTCACTATCCAAAAATTTGACCCTTATATCAACGTTGACCCGGGAACGATGAGTCCGTACCAGCACGGTGAGGTATTCGTTACCGATGACGGCGCTGAGACTGACCTTGACTTAGGGCATTATGAGCGTTTCATTGACATTAATCTGAACAGATTCAGCAACGTGACGACCGGTAAAATCTATTCTGCCGTATTGAAAAAAGAGCGCCGCGGGGACTACCTCGGCGGAACGGTTCAGGTCATTCCGCACATCACAAATGAACTGAAAGACCGCGTGTACCGTGCAGGCAAAGAAACAAACGCAGATGTAGTCATTACTGAGATCGGCGGAACAGTGGGAGACATCGAATCCCTTCCGTTCCTTGAAGCCATCCGTCAAATGAAAAGCGACATCGGCCATGAAAACGTGATGTACATTCACTGTACGCTTGTTCCGTACATCAAAGCGGCGGGCGAGCTGAAAACAAAACCGACGCAGCACAGCGTAAAAGAGCTGAGAAGCCTCGGTATTCAGCCTAATATCATCGTCGTGCGCACGGAAATGCCTATTTCTCAAGATATGAAAGATAAAATCGCGCTCTTCTGTGATATTGACACGAAAGCGGTCATCGAGTGCGAAGATGCGGACAACCTTTACTCCATCCCGCTTAACCTTCAGGAGCAGGGACTCGATAAGCTTGTCTGCGATCATATGAAATTAGAATGCAAAGACCCGGATATGACGGAATGGAAAGACCTTGTCACGAAAGTGAAAAACTTGTCTAAAACCATTACAATCAGCCTCGTCGGTAAATACGTCGAGCTTCAGGACGCTTACATTTCAGTCGTTGAATCACTGCGCCACGCCGGCTATGCGTTTGACGCTGATGTGAAGATCAAATGGATTAACGCCGAAGAAGTGACAGAAAGCAATATTCAAGAGCTGACTGGCGGCACAGACGGAATCATCGTGCCCGGCGGTTTCGGAGACCGCGGCGTAGAAGGGAAAATCATCGCCGCCAAGTATGCGCGTGAGAATAAAATTCCGTTCTTCGGCATCTGCCTCGGTATGCAGATTGCATCCATTGAATATGCGCGAAACGTATTAGGTCTGGAAGGGGCTCACTCTGCGGAGATCGATCCGTCCACTCCTTATCCGATCATCGACCTTCTGCCAGAACAAAAAGATGTCGAGGATCTTGGAGGAACGCTTCGTCTCGGACTGTACCCTTGTAAGCTTCAGGAAGACACGAAAGCCTTCGAAGCGTATGCGGATGAAGTGGTATACGAACGCCACCGCCACCGTTATGAATTCAACAACGAATACAGACAGCAAATGGAAGAGAACGGTTTTGTGTTCTCAGGCACAAGCCCTGACGGCCGTCTTGTGGAAATCATCGAGCTGAAAGACCATCCTTGGTATGTCGCTTGCCAGTTCCACCCTGAGTTCAAATCAAGACCGACAAGACCTCAGCCTTTATTCAAAGACTTTATCGGCGCTTCCGTACAAGCTGCAGAACAGAAGTAATAAAAAAAGACTTGCCTCCTTTAAAAGCGGCAAGTCTTTTTTCTGCATCAGGTATATTCCTGCATCATTTCCTTTAATGTAAAGGACAGTGCGTGATAGACATACAGGCCTGTCATTAATGAAGGAAAGCCGTATCTTGTCCCGTCTTCATCAGGCAGAAGCGGCATTTTTAATTTGCTGTCAATATGAACATCACAAAATTCCTCAATCCCGGTTTGATCTTTGATGACAGGAGATACGCCAACGAGGCCGATCCCTTTTTCATAAAGCTTTTGAGCCAGCGCCTGTTCTTCAGCCGTGCCCGGACCTGAACAAAACATCAGCACCCTGTCGCTTTCTGTAATCGAATCAGCTGTATCCGGAAACGCTTTGACGGAAGGCATCGGTTCTGAGCCGAGTTCCGCCTCGCACAAAATGCCCTGCATCTCATTTGCGCCGTATAAATAAATGGTATGACCGCTGACGGCTGCCTGCGCCAGCAGGCGCGCGCCGTCTTCTATTGCTTCGGATTCCTTATCCTGAATGCGGGAAAAAATGCCTGCAAGCTGTGTCGTAAATATCTTTAACATGAGTGAAACCTCCTTTACACATACAAGAACAGTATACAACAAAAGAGAAAATGCTCAGAAAATGTCGGAAAGTAGACTATTATAATTAAAGGAAATGTGAAAATCAAACAGAATACATAAACAACTGCTTCCTTTTGACGAAAATGATAATATTGGGGTGTAAAATGATGAATGAAAAGATTTTAATCGTAGATGACCAATACGGTATACGCATATTGCTCAATGAAGTGTTTCATAAAGAAGGGTACCAGACGTTTCAGGCCGCCAACGGCATACAGGCGCTGGACATCGTAACGAAAGAACGGCCCGATCTCGTGCTTTTAGATATGAAAATCCCCGGCATGGACGGAATCGAAATTCTCAAGCGCATGAAGATGATTGACGAATCCATCCGCGTCATTATCATGACCGCTTACGGAGAACTCGATATGATTAAGGAATCAAAAGAGCTCGGAGCGCTGACCCATTTTGCGAAACCTTTTGACATTGATGAGATCAGAGACGCGGTGAAAAAATATTTACCTCTAAAATCGAATTAATAAAATTAGAAACAATTATGTCATTGTGTTGCCGATTTGTCGAAAAGTTGGTATCCTAGAGATGGAGAAAAAGCGATCTGTTGTTTTACATATGACAGGTTTTTATGGTCATGCTATAGGTGGAAAGCTTTTTTCGAGAAGAAGCAAATCAGGCTACATAAGGAGGACTTTCGACATGCCTTTAGTTTCAATGACGGAAATGTTGAATACAGCTAAAGAAAAAGGATATGCTGTTGGACAATTTAACTTAAATAACCTTGAGTTCACTCAAGCTATTTTACAAGCAGCAGAAGAGGAAAAATCCCCGGTTATTCTTGGTGTTTCAGAAGGCGCGGGACGCTACATGGGCGGCTTCAAAACAGTGGTTGCCATGGTTAAAGCTCTTATGGAAGAATACAAAGTGACAGTTCCTGTCGCCATTCACTTAGACCACGGTTCAAGCTTTGAATCTTGTGCGAAAGCGATTCATGCAGGTTTCACTTCTGTAATGATCGACGCATCTCACCACCCGTTTGAGGAAAACGTAGCAACTACAGCTAAAGTGGTTGAGCTTGCTCATTTCCATGGCGTTTCAGTTGAAGCTGAGCTTGGAACTGTAGGCGGACAGGAAGATGACGTGATCGCTGAAGGCGTAATCTATGCTGACCCTAAAGAGTGTCAAGAACTTGTAGAGCGCACTGGCATCGACTGCCTTGCACCTGCACTGGGTTCTGTTCACGGCCCTTACAAAGGCGAACCGAACCTCGGTTTCAAAGAAATGGAAGATATCGGCAAATCAACCGGCCTTCCGTTAGTACTTCACGGCGGTACAGGAATTCCGACTGCCGACATTAAAAAATCAATCTCACTTGGTACGGCTAAAATCAACGTAAACACTGAAAACCAAATTTCTTCTGCAAAAGCTGTCCGCGAAACATTGGCAGCTAAGCCGAACGAATACGATCCTCGTAAATATCTTGGACCTGCTCGTGAAGCGATCAAAGAAACGGTTATCGGCAAAATGCGTGAGTTCGGTTCTTCAAACCAAGCTTAATCCAATGTAACATCCATAAACCGCCTGACAGCATTGACAGGCGGTTTTATGTCTTACCTTTAGAAAGCGCAATCATGTTTTACAGTTCTGAAAATTTATTACTGGGGAGGCTTTCCTTATGTTATTTTTCATTGATACAGCAAACATTGACGAGATTAAAGAAGCTTATGAACTTGGCGTTCTTGCCGGAGTTACGACAAACCCTAGTTTAGTGGCGAAAGAAGCTGACGTGTCTTTCCATGACAGACTTCGTGAGATTACGGAAGTCGTGAGCGGATCAGTAAGCGCGGAAGTCATTTCCCTGAATGCTGAAGAAATGATTGAAGAAGGTAAAGAACTTGCAAAAATCGCACCGAATATCACGGTGAAAATCCCGATGACGTCTGAAGGGTTAAAAGCCGTAAAAGCGCTGAGCGACCTGAACATTAAAACAAACGTAACGCTCATTTTCAGCGCCAACCAAGCGCTTTTGGCGGCAAGAGCCGGGGCGACTTATGTATCTCCGTTCTTAGGCCGTCTGGATGACATCGGCCATAACGGTCTTGAACTGATTTCAGAAATAAGACAGATTTTTGACATTCATGACATTGATACACAAATCATCGCAGCTTCCATCCGTCATGCGCAGCACGTGACTGAAGCCGCTTTACGCGGTGCGCATATCGGTACGATGCCGCTGAAAGTCATTCACCAGCTGACGAAACATCCGTTAACGGATAAAGGCATCGAGCAATTCTTGGCAGACTGGAATAAATAAAGATAAATAGGGCGGCAAACCGGTTGCATCCGTTTGCCGCACCCTTATGTTTTCCTGTTTGGCAGCGGGCCTTCAGTATCAAAGTGAAGAGTGTGTTTCCCCGGAATGTGAACCCGGCGGGCCTCTGTGCATCCTGTGTTAAAAATGCCCCGCAAAGCTTCGCTATTTTCTTCCTGTTATTTTATAATGTCCTTGTATTCTTTCTCTTCGAATTGGCTACATTTTGGACAAGAGCTTTATTTGCAGAGACAGAATAAAATGCCATTTTATTTACGCTCCGCAGCTATCTTCTTATGGAAGGAGACTATCATGGAAAAGTTGAATATTGCCGGCGGCGATCCGTTAAACGGAACCGTACATATCAGCGGCGCGAAAAACAGCGCCGTCGCATTGATACCCGCAACCATTCTGGCAAATTCCGAAGTAACGATCGAAGGGCTTCCGGAGATCTCAGATATTGAAACGCTGCGTGACCTGCTGAAAGAAATCGGCGGAAACGTCCATTTTGAAAAAGGAGAAATGGTCGTCGACCCTTCCCCGATGATCAGCATGCCGCTTCCCAACGGCAAAGTGAAAAAACTCCGCGCTTCCTATTACTTAATGGGCGCGATGCTGGGCCGCTTCAAACAGGCGGTCATCGGACTGCCGGGCGGATGCCATCTCGGGCCGCGGCCGATTGACCAGCACATCAAAGGGTTTGAAGCGCTTGGGGCGGAAGTCACCAATGAACAAGGCGCGATTTATCTGCGCGCCGAAAGGCTGAGAGGCGCACGGATTTATTTAGATGTCGTCAGCGTCGGAGCGACGATCAATATCATGCTTGCCGCTGTACTGGCTGAAGGTAAAACCGTGATAGAAAACGCCGCCAAGGAACCTGAGATTATTGATGTGGCCACATTGCTCACCAGCATGGGCGCAAAGATCAAAGGCGCGGGAACCAATGTAATCAGAATCGACGGCGTAAAAGAGCTGCACGGATGCAGGCATACGATCATTCCGGACAGAATTGAGGCGGGCACCTTTATGATCGCCGGCGCCGCGATGGGGAAAGAAGTCATTATTGATAATGTCATACCGACTCACCTGGAGTCTTTAACGGCGAAGCTCAGGGAAATGGGTTTTCACATTGAGACGAGTGACGATCAGCTTCTTATGCTCGGCGGGCAGAAGCAGATAAAACCGGTCGACGTAAAAACGCTTGTTTACCCGGGATTTCCGACTGATCTTCAGCAGCCGATGACATCTCTGTTAACGAGAGCCAGCGGCACGAGCGTCGTAACCGACACCATCTACTCGGCCCGATTTAAACATATAGATGAGCTGAGACGGATGGGGGCCAACATGAAAGTGGAAGGCAGGTCGGCCATTATCACCGGTCCGGCCGAGCTTCAGGGCGCAAAAGTAAAGGCGAGCGATCTGCGTGCAGGCGCTTGTCTGGTCGTCGCCGGGCTCATGGCTGACGGCGTAACCGAAATTACCGGTCTCGAGCATTTAGACCGCGGCTACAGCAATCTTGAGAAAAAACTCGAAGGTCTGGGCGCCACAATCTGGCGGCAAAGGCTGACGGACGAAGAGATAGAACAGCTCCAAAATTCATAGAAATGCGGACTTTTGAGAGGAGATCGTGTTGAAATGGAAAGAAGCTTATCGATGGAATTGGTTCGAGTCACTGAAGCGGCGGCTTTAGCATCTGCCAGATGGATGGGCCGCGGGAAAAAAGATGAAGCTGATGATGCGGCGACAAGCGCAATGCGTGACGTGTTTGACACGGTGCCGATGAAAGGCACGGTCGTGATCGGGGAAGGCGAGATGGATGAAGCGCCGATGCTTTACATCGGCGAAAAGCTCGGAAACGGATACGGCCCGCGCGTCGATGTCGCCGTCGATCCTCTTGAAGGCACAAACATCGTAGCGAGCGGCGGCTGGAATGCGCTGACGGTGATCGCGGTCGCCGACCATGGAACACTGCTGAACGCCCCGGATATGTATATGGAAAAAATCGCGGTCGGTCCCGAAGCGGTAGGCTGCATCGATATCGAAGCGCCTGTCATTGATAACTTAAAAGCCGTTGCGAAAGCGAAAAACAAAGACATTGAAGATGTCGTGGCAACCATTTTAAATCGTGACAGACATGAAAAAATCATCTCTGAATTGCGTGAGGCGGGCGCCAGAATCAAACTGATCAACGACGGTGATGTCGCGGGCGCCATCAATACGGCCTTTGACCATACGGGAGTAGACATTCTCTTCGGTTCAGGCGGGGCTCCTGAAGGCGTGCTGTCTGCCGTTGCGTTAAAAGCGCTCGGCGGCGAAATCATAGGCAGGCTTCTGCCGCAAAGTGCGGAAGAGCAGGCCCGCTGTGAGCGAATGGGCCTTGATGTATCCAAAGTGCTCCGGATGGAGGACCTTGTGAGAGGGGATGACGCCATTTTTGCCGCAACGGGCGTCACGGACGGAGAGCTGCTGAAAGGCGTTCAGTTCAAAGGCTCCGTCGGTACGACTGAAAGTCTGGTCATCCGGGCGAAATCAGGAACGGTCCGATTCGTTGACGGAAGACACAGCCTGAAGAAAAAACCAAATCTTGTGATCCGGCCATAAATAGAGAAAAGCGGGACGGAAAGTCCCGCTTTTCTTTTGCAATAAAGAGTCAACCCTATCATTTATATGTCAAAGCATTATTTAAGTTGAATAATTTTTTGAAATGAGGTAAAAATAAAGAGTGCTGCGATTTTTCTGTGTCATTCCTTCTTTTGAGTACTGGGAAATTTTCAAATTCTACCGCATACAGACGATATAAATATTGATCTTCTCAAGTTTTTGTCCTCGCTTCCTTCAAAACTCATTAAGACATTCCTTTTTTAAAAAAGCGCCGATCATGGGTGGAAGTGTTACCGATAGAAGTTCCTGAACGTTTTATAAAAGAATGTGCTTTGGCGGAATCATGCGAAGCAGCCGATTTGAATGAAAACAGCAATACATTGACTATGAAAAGCGTGGTGTTTTTATGAAAGACGTATCTATTTCCTCTTTGGAAAATATGAAATTAAAAGAACTATATGAACTGGCCAGACATTATAAAATCTCCTACTACAGCAAACTGACTAAAAAAGAATTAATCTTTGCCATTCTGAAAGCCAACGCCGAGCAGGAGGATCTTCTGTTTATGGAAGGCGTGCTCGAAATCATCCAATCGGAAGGATTCGGCTTCCTCAGACCGATTAATTACTCGCCGAGCTCAGAAGACATCTACATTTCTGCTTCCCAGATCCGCCGCTTTGATTTAAGAAACGGTGACAAAGTATCCGGCAAGGTGCGTCCGCCGAAAGAAAACGAACGCTATTACGGACTTTTGCACGTTGAAGCGGTAAATGGAGATGATCCGGAATCTGCGAAAGAGCGCGTTCATTTTCCCGCGCTGACTCCGCTTTATCCGGACCGCCAAATGGTGCTTGAGACGAAACCGAATTATCTCTCAACAAGAATTCTCGATATGATGGCTCCCGTCGGTTTCGGCCAGCGCGGTCTGATCGTGGCGCCGCCGAAAGCCGGTAAAACCATGCTGTTGAAAGAAATCGCTAACAGCATTACGACAAATCAGCCTGATGCTGAATTGATCGTTCTCTTAATTGATGAAAGACCGGAAGAAGTAACGGATATTGAACGTTCCGTAGCGGGCGATGTCGTCAGCTCGACATTCGATGAAGTGCCGGAAAATCACATTAAGGTAGCGGAGCTTGTGCTTGAACGGGCGATGCGTCTCGTTGAACACAAAAAAGACGTTATCATTCTGATGGACAGCATTACCCGCCTGGCACGGGCCTACAACCTCGTTATCCCGCCAAGCGGACGTACGCTTTCCGGCGGGATTGACCCGGCTGCGTTCCATCGTCCGAAGCGCTTTTTCGGTGCCGCGCGAAACATTGAAGAGGGCGGCAGCCTGACCATTTTGGCGACGGCGCTCGTAGACACGGGCTCCCGGATGGATGACGTCATCTATGAAGAGTTTAAAGGAACGGGCAACATGGAGCTTCACCTTGACCGTTCTCTTGCGGAAAGACGGATTTTCCCGGCGATCGATATCCGCCGCTCCGGCACACGGAAGGAAGAGCTGCTCGTGCCGAAAGAGCATCTTGACCGTCTATGGGCGATCCGCAAATCGATGTCTGATTCTCCGGACTTCGCAGAGAAGTTTATGAGAAAAATGAAAAAAACAAAAACGAATCAAGAATTCTTCGATCTGATCAACCAAGAATGGAAGCAGGCGAACCTTTCATCATCAGCCCGCCGCTGATAAAAAATGTATTTGCAAATGCAGTAAATGACTGATATAATTCTCTCATATGCGTTCCGGATTACTCCGGAATAATAACTCTGTTTCCACACGGGATTCAGGGCGGAAGGAGATGGATACAATGAAAGCAGGAATTCATCCTAATTTCAAAAAAGCAACAGTTAAATGCGCTTGCGGAAATGAATTTGAAACAGGCTCAGTAAAAGAAGAGGTACGCGTTGAGATTTGCTCTGAATGCCACCCATTCTACACTGGACGTCAAAAATTCGCTTCTGCTGATGGTCGTGTTGATCGCTTTAACAAAAAATACGGTCTTAAGTAATAATAGATTTTACAGGCAGGCAAGAATTGCTTCTTGCCTGTTTTTTATGTCCATAAACAGGAAAAAAAGGGGAGCGGATAGCCTATGTACATAATGAAGCAAAGCGGATGGCTTGAGCTGATATGCGGCAGCATGTTCTCTGGGAAATCAGAAGAGCTGATCCGCAGAGTGAAAAGAGCGACATATGCGAAGCAGGAGGTCAAGGTGTTCAAACCTGCTATTGATAATCGCTACAGTGAGGAGGCCGTCGTTTCTCACAACGGCACATCCATGACAAGCCACGTCATCTCGTCTTCGGCTGAAATATGGGATCATATCAGTGAAAGCACGGACGTCATCGCGGTAGATGAAGTGCAGTTTTTCGGCGAATCGATCATCGGCGACTTATCCTCGCTTGCGGATAAAGGCTATCGTGTCATCGCGGCCGGACTTGATATGGATTTCCGGGGAGAGCCTTTCGGCGTGGTGCCGATTCTGATGGCGGTTGCCGAATCGGTGACGAAGCTGCAGGCGGTCTGCTCCGTTTGCGGGTCGCCGGCAAGCCGTACGCAGCGTTTGATTGACGGGAAGCCCGCTTCCTATGATGATCCGGTCATTTTAGTCGGCGCATCGGAGTCATACGAAGCGAGATGCAGACATCATCACGAAGTGCCGAAAAAACAGTCTGATAAATAACCCTTTTCATGAAAACATCGGTAAAAAATCCGGTGTTTTTTTGACGTTTTTTCAAAAATTGTAGTTAAATAACTTAAAAAAGAGTATGAAAAAATTAAGTAATTTTCATCTCTTGAATTTTCATTTTTACAGGCATAAAATGACTAAGTAATGTAAATAGTTATGAGACATTGTTCGAATAATTGTCAAAAAAAGATATAGCAGATCGCGATCACACTAGCCAAAACGGGTAATTACTTAACTTTGTTAACTATTTGAAGAAAGAAGGAGATTTTCTTGAATAATATTAAAGTAACGAAGGAAGGCAACTTAGAAACTACTTTAAGAGGAAAAGAAGTTCTATCTATCCCTACTTTAAATAAAGGTGTTGCGTTTTCAGCAGAAGAAAGAAAAAGCCTTGGATTAGACGGGCTGCTTCCTCCGACAATTCTGTCTCTTGATGAGCAGGCAAAACGCGCATACGAGCAGTTTCAAGCTCAGCCGGACCGCCTTCGCCAAAACGTGTATTTGAATGATTTGCAAAACCGTAACGAAGTTCTTTTCTTTAAATTGCTTCAAAACCATCTTCGTGAAATGCTGCCGGTTGTTTACACACCGACTGTCGGTGAAGCGATTCAAGAATACAGTCATGAGTACAGAAGACCTCAAGGAATTTACCTTTCTATCGACAACGTGGAAGGAATTGAAGAGGCATTTGAAAACCTTCATGCCACTGCCGGAGATATTGATCTGATCGTTGCGACAGACTCAGAAAGCATCCTTGGAATCGGTGACTGGGGTGTAGGCGGTATCAACATCGCCATCGGTAAATTAGCGGTATACACAGCTGCTGCCGGTATTGACCCAAGCCGCGTCATTCCTGTCGTTCTTGACGTCGGTACGAACAATGAAAAACTTCTGAACGATCCTTTATACATCGGTAACCGCCATGAACGTATCCAAGGCGAACGTTACGAAGCTTTCGTTGACGCTTATGTAAAAGCTGCGCTTAAATATTTCCCTAAAGCTCTTCTTCACTGGGAAGACCTTGGAAACAAAAACGCGCGCAATATCATGAAGAAATACAACCATGAAATTCTTACATTCAACGATGACATTCAAGGAACAGGTGCGATTACGCTTGCAGGTGTGCTTGCGGCTATGAAGAAAACAGGCGCGTCTATTAAAGACCAGCGTGTGGTTGTCTTCGGTGCGGGATCTGCCGGAATCGGAATCGCTGACCAAATCCGCGACACTATGGTGCTTGCCGGTCTTTCTGAAGAAGAAGCCAACAAAGCGTTCTACACAATGGACTACAGAGGCTTGTTAATTGAAGGTATGGAAAACATTCTTGATTTCCAAGAGCCGTACCTGCGCACAGCTGAAGAAATTAAAGATTGGAAACGCGATGAAAATGGACAAATTCCTTTCATTGAAGTGATCCGTCAAGCGAAACCGACAATCTTAATCGGTACATCAGGCCAAAGCGGCGCGTTCAGTGAAGAAATCGTCAAAGAAATGGCAAAACACGTTGAGCGTCCGGTCATCATGCCGATGTCTAACCCGACACCGCTTGCTGAAGCCGTTCCTAGCGATCTTTTCAAATGGACTGACGGCAAAGTGCTTGTGGCGACAGGAAGCCCGTTTGACAATGTAGAGTACAATGGCGTTTCTCATGAAATCGGACAATCTAACAACGCATTCGCGTTCCCTGGACTTGGTCTCGGTTCAATCGTTGTAGAAGCGAAAGTGATTACTCCTGCAATGTTTGCGGCAACTGCTGACGCAATCGCAGAAAGCGTTGATTTTGAAACACCGGGTGCAGGCCTTCTGCCGAGCATGAGCGACTTACAAGAAGTTTCAATTAAAGTTGCGATCGCCGTAGCGGAAACTGCCATTAAAGAAGGCGTGGCAAACCGCATTCCTGAAAATGTAGAACAAGCCGTTCTTGATGCAATGTGGAAACCGCAATATAAGCAAGTTGTCGCTAAATAATTTTTACGATTAATTTTACAGTCCGAGGGAAAGCTTTTATGTAAAGGCTAAAGTATACGGACATTAAGGATTTGGAGGAGAACATTTTGAGCTTCTTAGATATTTTAATCCTCCTGGCGCCGATCTTTTTCGTGATCGTGCTGGGATGGTTCGCAGGTCGCTTCGGAAGTTATGACGCGAAGTCAGCAAAAGGGGTAAGCACCTTAGTTACGAAGTACGCGCTTCCGGCGCATTTTATCGCAAGTATTTTAACCACTTCAAGAAGTGCGTTTTTATCACAGGTTCCTTTGATGGTCGCTTTGATCATTGGGATTGTCGGATTCTTTATCGTCATTCTGTTGGTTTGCAAATTTATCTTCAAGTATGATTTAACGAATTCATCTGTATTTTCTTTAAACTCTGCACAGCCGACATTTGCTTTTATGGGTATTCCCGTACTAGGAAGCTTATTCGGAGCAAGCGAAGTAGCGATTCCTATCGCCGTTACGGGTATCGTGGTTAACGCCATCCTTGACCCGCTTGCGATCATTATCGCTACTGTCGGTGAGTCATCTAAGAAAAAAGACACTGAAAACGAGAACTTCTGGAAAATGACTGGTAAGTCTATTCTTCACGGTCTTTCCGAACCGCTTGCGGCTGCACCGCTTATCAGTATCATTCTGGTACTCTGCGGTGTAACACTCCCTGGCTTGGGAGAAAAAATGCTTGATCAGCTCGGAAGCACAACATCAGGTGTTGCGCTCTTCGCCGTCGGTGTAACTGTCGGTATCCGCAACATTAAGCTCAGTCTGCCGGCTTTCGGTATCGCTTTGTTAAAAGTTGCCGTTCAGCCTGCGCTGATGTACTTAATCGCTCTTGCAGTCGGACTTCCGGCTGACCAGATCACGAAAGCGGTATTGCTCGTTGCATTCCCTGGATCTGCGGTAGCGGCGATGATTGCCACACGTTTCGAAAAACAAGAGGAAGAAACTGCGTCCGCGTTTGTAATCAGTGCGATTTTATCTCTAATCTCACTGCCGATCATCATTGCGCTGACTGCATAATGAAAAGCTCCCTGTTTCAGGGAGCTTTTTTAGTTAGAATTGAAATTTAAAAGGCGAAAATCTCGTTTTTTTTCTGGGTTTCTTATGTTCAGAAGAAGCGGCTGTTTCTGAGAGGGGAGCTGTCTGGGCAAGTTCCTGGATGCGGGAGGCCAATGTCTGCAATTCGGAATTGAGGTCGTCAATTTCCCGTCTGTGCTGAAGAAGCTGATAAGACACCCCTTCATCCGCCTTTTGTTTCAGCTGGCGTTCAAGCTCCTCTATCCTTGAAAGCAGATGGTTCTCACCTTGTTTCTCTTTCGTGAGAATGTCCAGTTTGCGCTCCAGCTCTGCCAATCTTTGTTCAGCGCCGCCATTGATTTTCGGACGCTGCAAAATGAAGCCCGTCCGTTTTTTCGGCTGCCGGGGCACTTGAACATCCAGAAGGGCAGTGCCTTCAGAAATTTGCCGTTTGACCGATTTCAGCACATCAAGATCCTCAGGTGTAAAGGAATAATGTCCGAGCTCATTCCGTTCAGCCGGAAGATTCAGCTGCTTGACCCACCTTTGCACCGTTTTTGCGGAGACACCGAGCTCTTTCGCGGCCATGTTTGTATTCATGATCACATACCTCCTTTTTGCTAGGTATTCGACCATGAGGCGGCGTTCCCTTCATGTTAGACAAAACAAGAAGGAATTCGCCAAAGAAAGCGGCATTTCTTCAAAAAACGTTACGCTTCATACAATTCAAGCGGAAGCTTGTCGGGATCGAAGAAGAAGGTAAACCGTTTCCCTGTCAGCGGATCGGTTCTGATCGGTTCTGTGCCGACGCCCTTTTCCTTTAACTCCCTGACGGCTGCTTCAAGATCGTTTACGGTGAAGGCGAGATGCCGGAGACCCGCGGCTTCCGGTCTGGTCGGCCGTTCGGGCGGATCGGGAAAGGAAAACAATTCAATCGCGTACGCGCCGTCCAGCGCAAGATCAAGTTTATAAGATCCGCGATCCTTTCGGTATGTTTCTTTTATAATGCCGAAACCGAGAATCTCGGTGTAAAAAGCTTTCGACTTTTCATAATCAGAGCATATGATTGCTATATGGTGGATGGATTTCAGCATATCCGCTCCTCCTTTTTTGCTTCAGTATAACAGAGGCGAATTGCTTTTGACTGGCGATAAGCCCTATACTATAATGAGAATGTTACGCACAGGAAAACAGAGGTGAAGACCGTGTTAGACCGTTTACAGTCAATTGAACAACGATACGAAAAATTAAATGAGCTTTTAAGTGATCCGGAAGTGGTCAACGATCCGAAAAAGCTTAGAGAATATTCGAAAGAGCAATCTGATATACAAGAAACCGTTGAAGTCTATAGACAATACAGAGACGCATCAGAACAGCTTGCCGATGCGAAAGCGATGCTTGAGGAAAAGCTTGATGCCGATATGAGAGAAATGGTGAAGGAAGAAATCTCCGAACTGCAGGGAGAGACGGAAACCCTATCGGAGCGTTTGAAAGTGCTCCTCATCCCGAAAGACCCGAACGATGACAAAAACGTAATCATGGAGATCCGCGGAGCAGCGGGAGGAGAAGAAGCCGCGCTGTTTGCGGGAAATCTCTACAGAATGTACTCCCGTTACGCCGAAATCCAAGGCTGGAAGACTGAAGTCATGGAAGCAAACGTGACCGGAACGGGCGGTTACAAAGAAATCATCTTTATGATTACGGGAAAAGGCGCATACTCCAAGCTGAAGTATGAAAATGGCGCGCACCGCGTACAGCGTGTTCCGGAAACGGAATCAGGCGGCCGTATTCATACATCCACGGCGACGGTGGCGTGTCTTCCTGAAGCGGAAGAAGTAGAAGTGGACATCCACGAAAAAGACATCCGCGTCGATACATTTGCATCAAGCGGACCGGGCGGACAAAGCGTAAACACGACGATGTCGGCCGTACGCCTGACGCATTTACCGACCGGTGTCGTCGTATCCTGTCAGGATGAAAAATCTCAGATTAAAAACAAAGAAAAAGCGATGAAGGTGCTCCGCGCCAGAATTTATGACAAATTCCAGCAGGAAGCTCAGGCTGAATATGATCAGACCCGCAAATCAGCCGTCGGTTCAGGCGACCGTTCCGAGCGTATCCGCACATACAATTTCCCGCAAAACCGTGTGACGGATCACCGCATCGGCCTGACGATTCAAAAGCTGGATCAAATCCTGGAAGGCAAGCTTGATGAAGTGGTTGAAGCGTTAATCGTAGAAGACCAGTCAAGCAAGCTCCAGCAGGCGGAAAATTAAGATGAAGACCGTTTTTGAAGCCCTAAGCTGGGCTTCTTCTTATTTAACCGAAGCGGGAAGAGAAAAAAACGCGGCCGAGCTGCTGCTGTTAAATGATACCGGAATGGATCGGAGCAAACTTCTCGCAAGTCTGCAGGAGACCGTCGGCGAGGATGAGCTTTATCGATTCAGACGGCACGTGGAGATGCATAAAGAAGGTATTCCGATTCAATATATTATCGGGAAAGAACAGTTTTACGGCAGGGAATTTTTTGTGAATGACGATGTTCTCATTCCGCGTCCGGAAACGGAAGAAGTCGTCTTTCATCTGCTGGACAGACAGAAGCGGGCATTTTCCGAGGCAGAACGCCTGAACGTCATTGATATCGGTACGGGGAGCGGAGCCATTGCGGTGACGCTCGCGCTTGAATGCGGACATTTTTCAGTATCGGCTTCGGATATTTCAAAAGAAGCGCTGCAGGTGGCGGAAAGAAATGCGCAAAACCTCGGAGCGGACGTGTGTTTTTTGCAGGGAGATCTGTTAACTCCTTTTATTTCATCAGGAAAAAAAGCGGATATTATTGTTTCCAATCCGCCGTATATTTCTGAAGAAGAAATGGCGGATTTGTCGGATATCGTCCGTTTCCATGAGCCGCTTCATGCTCTTACGGACGGCGGTGACGGTTTGAAATTCTACAAGCGGTTTATGGAGGAGCTGCCTCTTGTCATGAAAGATAAAGCGCTTGTCGTCTTTGAAATCGGATATAATCAGGGAAAAGCCGTGAAAGACCTGTTCCGTCATTCCTTTCCGAATGCGGAAGTGGAAGTCGTACAGGACATCAACGGAAAAGACAGAACCGTATCCGCGGTCATCACATCATGAAAAAAGCCCGCCGGTGACGCACACGGCGGGCTTTTGTTACAATGGAAAGAAAATGAAAGGGGCATCCGCCTTGAAAAAAGCGTTCGCCTTCGGATGTATACTCGCCGCCGCAGCTTATGCGGCGGGGTTTGTTCTGCCGTTTGGCTTTGGCATCATTTTCGGCGCCGTTACGGCTGTTCTTATCGTCACAGCGATCATCGTTTCCGGGTTGGCCGTAAGCGGAGCGGAGCAGCGGGCCAATTATCATTCTGAAACAGAAGAAGGACGGCACGCCCGTTTAAAGATGGCCGCCGTTTTCTTTTGCGCCGCTCTCCCTTCAGCCGGCTGTCTGCTGATTACGCTTCTGTAGCCGGATTTTGTCTTTGCAGCAATACGGAATCCCATACCCAATAGACGACGGCTGTTAAAACCGCAAAGATATAAAAGGCTGAATTAGAAAACAGAGATTGGCCTGACGGCTGCAAAAGACCGAAGATGATCCCGTTTGCAATGAATGACACCCCTAAATAATAAAGAAAATACAGCGGATGAAATCTCTTCGGCTTTTTATTCAGAAAGTATTGAAGCGGCAGCGCAAAAATCAAATAAGGAAACAAAAAATAAAACGCCATCGAAATGAAAGCCGCGATAATGAATTGATGAACATACAAAATAGAATAAATGACAGACATACATGCCGCCGACAGCAGCACGGTGTAATTATATTTCATCTGAAAACCTCCTATCAAAATAATATCGTACCATATTTTGAATCTGTCAATGCAGATTATCAGCTTGCTAGATTTTTTTCTTCCCGCCGGTTTAAACCTTTTCCGTCATGTCCATAATGGGACTAGATAAAAAAAGCACGGAGAGGAACGGTGGGGACCGATGAAACAGACGATGATGATCTGCATATATATTTTTCTTTTATTATCAGGAGCGCTTGCGGGTTTGACAAAAGAAGAAACGGCGCGGGCATCAGCCGATGAGCCCGTCGTCATACCGGATGAAGCGATCCGGCTCAGGATTTTGGCCAACAGTGATAACGATGAGGATCAAAAGCTCAAGCGCCAGATCAGAGATGCTGTAAACAAGCAAATCACGGACTGGGTGAAAGATATCACTTCCATTGAAGAAGCGCGGCGGCTCATTCGTTCGAAGCTTCCTGAAATTAAAGAAATCGCCAAACAAACGATGAAAGAAAAGGGTGCGCATCAATCCGTTTCAGTTCAATTCAATAAAATCTCGTTTCCGACAAAGCTGTACGGCAATATGGTCTATCCGGCCGGAAAATATGAAGCGATTTTAATTACACTCGGCAATGGCGAGGGCGCCAACTGGTGGTGCGTTTTGTTTCCGCCGCTGTGCTTCCTTGATTTCTCAAACGGCGAAGCGGTGAAAGATCAGGAAGACGGCGGACAGAAGCAGGAAGAAACGCAGAAACAGACTAAAAAAGTGCTGGATGACGTAAAAGCAAAGGCTGATAAAGCGAAGAAAGAAAAGAAAGATGACGATGATACGGAAGTGAAGTTTTTCCTCGTCGATTGGATTTCAGATCTATTTTCCTAAAAGCAAAAGGCATAAATCCGGATTCGATTCATAGATTGGAAGAAAGAGTTGATCGAAACGGAGGGAAATATATGTTTTATCAGCTGAGAGTGGCAAGAGATCAAGATACGGAGGCGCTGGAGGCCTTTTTGAAAAAGGCTGATACGGCACATGCGGAAATCGATCAGCAGATCAGCCGGTTTATCGTGCTGGAAGACAGTGAAAAAAAGATTGCCGCCTGTCTCGGGATCGAAAAATTCAGCGGCGGAAAAGGGCTTCTCCGTTCACTCGTCATGTCGGACAGGCTGAATCAAAGCCATATCGTTACACTGTTTCAAAGTATGGATGTGCTGTGCAAAAAACATGAGATTCAAGATGTCTACTTAGTCGCCAATCAGCCCTCATCTGCTGAGTTTCTGAATGTGATGGGATTTGAAGCGTGCGCCGATGCGCCTGATGAACTGTATACGTCCGAACATTTCCGCAATTCGTTATGCACAGAAGGTTCGTTTTTAATGGTGAAAACCTCTGCCTGATCTAACTTATACACAAGGTTATCCACTTATTAAAAAGTGTTGTCCACAGTTTGTGGATAACACTTGTTTTATTAAAGGACATCTTTTATACTTTCAAAAGGAATACACGAGAGAAAATAAAGTTTTACCGCTTTAAAATAAGGAGTTTGGTTATACATGAAAACAAAAAGATGGTTTGTGGATTGTTCGCGCGAATTATCCACAACCGATCCCCAGATTACACAAGCCGCGGAATTGCTCCGGCAGAATGAGGTTGTGGCTTTTCCGACAGAAACCGTTTACGGACTGGGTGCTAACGCTGAAAATACGGAAGCCGTAACGAAAATATATGAGGCGAAAGGAAGGCCGAGCGATAACCCGCTGATTGTGCATATATCCCATATCAGCCAGCTTGATCGTTTTATCAGCCATATTCCTGATACGGCGAAAAAGCTTATGAAGCTATTCTGGCCGGGGGCGCTGACCCTTGTCCTGCCGTGTAAGCCCGGTGTGCTGTCACCCCGTGTCACCGCGGGACTTGAGACGGTAGCGGTCAGAATGCCTGATCATCCGGTGGCATTAGCCCTCATCAGCTCGGCCGGACTGCCGATCGCAGCGCCGAGCGCCAATTTATCAGGAAAACCGAGCCCGACGAAGGCCGAGCATGTAGCTCATGATTTAAACGGCCGCATTGCCGGTATTGTGGACGGCGGCGCGACGGGAATCGGAGTGGAATCAACCGTTCTGTCCTGTACGGGGAAACAGCCCGTGCTGCTTCGTCCGGGCGGCGTGACAAAAGAGCAGATTGAATCCGCCGCCGGTCCGGTTCTTGTGGATAAAGGGCTGACCGAAGAAGATGAGGTTCCTATTTCTCCGGGTATGAAATATACACATTACGCGCCTTCTGCGCCGATGGCTATTGCCGACGGCGGCGCCCGGAGAATTCAAGAACTGGCAGACACATATAAAAGCCGGGGAAAACGAATCGGCATTTTGACAACAGAAGAGAACGCCGATAGTTACCAGGCTGATTATATCAAGGTCTGCGGCAGACGCGCCGACCTTGAAACAGTGGCGTCCGCCTTATACGATGCGCTCCGCAGCTTTGATGAAGCGGAAGTGGACATGATTATTTCTGAGTCCTTTCCGGATACCGGAGTGGGGCTCGCCGTTATGAACAGGCTGATGAAAGCCGCAGGCGGCACCGTTATCCATTAACTTGTTCTACCCCTTATCGGACATGCATAAGCTAAACAAGCGGGCACGTCCAAGGGGGTTTTTATTTCATGTCGAATCTATTCATCGGGGAACTTGTCTCCTTAAGCATCATGGCATTTGCTTTGGGGACGGATGCCTTTTCCGTCGGGCTCGGGATGGGAATGATTCAGCTGAAGAAAAAACAGATTTTTCATATAGGGGTTGTCATCGGGCTGTTTCATGTCATGATGCCGCTTACGGGAATGGCGGCCGGGCATCTGCTGTCCGGTTTTCTGGGGATGCTCGCCGTTTACATCGGCGGATCTCTTCTTTTCATTTTAGGGGTGCAGATGATCATTGCCGCGTTTAAACAATCAGACGGGCCGCTCATATCTCCGGCAGGCTCGGGACTGTTGCTGTTTGCGGTCGGTGTCAGTCTGGACAGCTTTTCTGTCGGGCTCAGTCTCGGGATGAACGGCTCCAATCCGTTTCTGGCCGTTACGCTGTTCGGGGTTTTCAGCACCGTTTTAACATGGGCGGGCCTTTTGGCTGGAAGAAAGGTGCAGTCGTGGCTCGGCTCCTACAGCGAAGCGCTCGGCGGAGCCATTTTGATCGGATTCGGGCTGAAACTGCTTTTACCGATATAAGATACGTAAAAAAAGAAACGAAGATGCCGTTTCTTTTTTCTTCATTTATAATAGGCAGTAAGAGGTGACGGACATGAAAATAATCTTTGTATGTACAGGCAATACGTGCCGCAGTCCCATGGCTGAGGCTCTTTTTAAATCCATTGCAGAAACGAAAGGGCTGGATGTCAGCGTAAGCTCGGCCGGCGTATTCGCGTCTCCGCACGGAAAAGCGTCGGCCCATGCCGTAGAAGCGCTGTTTGAAAAACGGATCGCTCTCAATCACAGTTCATCTCCCTTATCGGAAGAACATATCGAGACGGCTGATCTGGTGCTGGCGATGACTGAACAGCACAAACAGCTGATTGAAGGCCGATATCAAAACAGGCAGGGCAAAGTCTTTACCATTAAAGAATACGTAACGGGGGAAAACGGCGATATCTCTGACCCGTTCGGCGGTCCGCTTGATGTTTATAAACAGACGCGGGACGAACTGGAGGAGCTGCTGACCCTTTTGGCTGATCAATTGCTTGACGGAAAAAGCAAGTAATCTGTCAGAAAATCTGCAAACAGGTCATTTGCAAAACGAATGTGAAAGAGTAGAATGAAATCAACGGATTTCGTAATAAAAAGGACAAGCACACTGGGCTGTCTTCGCCCAGCCACACCTAGGAGGTAAATGAATGAAAGTAGCTATTGCGTCAGATCACGGCGGCGTCCATATCCGCGAAGAAATAAAAAGTCTTTTGGATGAATTGCAGATTGAATACATTGATATGGGCTGTGAATGCGGCGCCGGCTCTGTCGATTATTCAGACTACGCTTTTCCGGTAGCGGAAAAAGTGGTGAACGGCGAAGCTGACAGGGGAATTTTAATTTGCGGCACAGGCATCGGCATGAGCATCTCCGCAAATAAGGTAAAGGGCATACGCTGTGCGCTTGCCCATGACACCTTCAGCGCAAAAGCGACGCGTGAACACAATGACACGAATGTTCTTGCGATGGGCGAACGCGTCATCGGCCCGGGGCTGGCGCGCGAAATCGCAAAAGTCTGGCTGACGACTGAATTTACGGGCGGCCGCCACGAACGGCGGATCGGCAAAATCGCAGATTACGAAGAAAAAAATCTGTAAGAGGTGCTGGACAATGGAAGAGATGAAGCAAAAATGGACGGACATGCTGACTGAGTTTCAAGAGCAGGCAGGACTGACGGACGGCAGTCTGCTGGTGATCGGGTGCAGTACAAGTGAAGCCGCCGGAAGCCGGATCGGCACCGCCGGAAGCGGGGATTGGGCTGAATTGATATACGGCGGACTTAACCGGTTTAAGGAAAAAACGGGTGTGCATCTTGCTTTTCAATGCTGCGAGCATTTAAACAGGGCGCTTGTCATTGAAGCGGAAACGGCCGAGCGGTTCAGGCTCCCCATTGTTTCAGCCGTCCCCGTCCCGAAAGCGGGCGGAGCGATGGCCTCTTATGCATACCGGCAGATGCGTTCTCCCGTGCTCGCCGAATCGATTCAGGCTGACGCCGGGATTGACATCGGCGATACGTTCATCGGCATGCATCTGAAACCCGTTGCCGTCCCTGTCCGGATATCGAGCCGTGAGCTTGGAGAAGCACATGTGACGATGGCCCGGACAAGGCCGAAGCTGATAGGCGGGATTCGCGCCGTTTATGAATGCGAATGATGAAAATACTTTTCCTATATAATGTTCGTGTTTTCTAATTAAATTTTGTGATTTTTTTAAATAAGCTGTTACATTCACCTGAAAAACCATGTACAATAAGGGTGGTAAAAATAAAGAACAGGAAACGGATAGGAGAGGATCTCGCTGATGAAACATTTACCTGTACAAGACAAACAAGTGTTTAACGCCATCAAAGATGAGCGTAAGCGTCAACAGACTAAGATCGAATTAATTGCTTCTGAAAACTTCGTGACGGAAGCGGTAATGGAAGCACAAGGCTCTGTTTTAACAAACAAATATGCTGAAGGCTACCCCGGCAAACGCTACTACGGCGGCTGTGAGCATGTTGATGTCGTTGAGGACATCGCCCGCGACCGCGCGAAAGAGATTTTCGGAGCTGAGCATGTAAACGTTCAGCCGCACTCAGGCGCTCAGGCGAACATGGCTGTTTACTTCACGATTTTAGAGCACGGCGACACGGTGCTCGGGATGAACCTCTCCCACGGCGGCCACTTAACACACGGAAGCCCGGTTAATTTCAGCGGCGTTCAATACAACTTTGTAGAATACGGTGTCGATAAAGACACGCAATATATAGATTATGAAGATGTGCGTGAAAAAGCGCTGGCGCATAAGCCGAAACTCATCGTTGCCGGAGCGAGCGCGTACCCCCGCACGATCGACTTTAAAAAATTCCGTGAAATCGCTGATGAAGTCGGCGCTTACTTCATGGTCGACATGGCGCATATCGCGGGTCTTGTCGCAGCCGGTCTTCATCCGAATCCGGTTCCTTACGCTGACTTTGTAACGACAACGACTCACAAAACACTTCGCGGACCCCGCGGAGGAATGATCCTTTGCCGTGAAGAGTTCGGCAAAAAGATTGATAAATCCATTTTCCCGGGAATCCAAGGCGGACCGCTTATGCATGTCATCGCGGCCAAAGCCGTTTCTTTCGGAGAAGTGCTTGAAGATGAGTTCAAAACATATGCACAAAACGTCATCTCGAACGCGAAGCGCCTGGCTGAGTCTCTGAACAAAGAGGGCATTCAGCTCGTATCAGGCGGAACGGATAACCACCTTGTGCTTGTTGACCTCCGTTCTCTCGGTCTGACCGGAAAAGTCGCTGAACACGTTCTTGATGAAATCGGCATTACATCTAATAAAAACGCGATCCCTTACGATCCGGAAAAACCGTTCGTCACAAGCGGAATCCGTCTCGGTACGGCAGCTGTGACAAGCCGCGGCTTTGACGGTGACGCCCTTGAAGAAGTCGGCGCCATCATCGGCCTCGCACTGAAAAATCATGAAGACGAAGCAAAACTTGAAGAAGCGAGACAGCGCGTATCTGCCTTGACTGAAAAGTTTCCTTTATATAAAGAACTGGACTATTAATAAGGAAGAAACCCGCCGGAACCTTAATCCGGCGGGTTTTTTTATGATTTTCTTGAAACTGTTTGTCTTTTTCTGTAGAATCAATAGAAGTGTGAAAAAGTCACTCGGACAACAAAAAAGGAGCTGAACACAGTATGGGAAAGGTTTACGTATTTGATCATCCTTTAATCCAGCATAAGCTGACATATATTCGGAATGAAAATACAGGCACAAAGGATTTCAGAGACCTTGTGGACGAAGTCGCATCACTGATGGCGTTTGAAATTACACGTGATCTTCCTCTTAAAGAAGTGGAAGTGAAAACACCTGTTCAAACAGCGACATCCAAAGTGATTTCAGGGAAGAAACTCGGTATCGTGCCGATCCTGAGAGCGGGTCTCGGAATGGTTGACGGCATGCTGAAATTAATCCCGGCCGCTAAAGTGGGACATGTCGGATTATACCGTGATCCGGAAACCTTAAAACCGGTGGAATACTATGTCAAGCTTCCTTCTGATGTAGAAGAACGCGAATTTATTGTCGTGGATCCGATGCTTGCTACGGGAGGCTCTGCGGTGGAAGCGATAAACAGCCTGAAAAAGCGCGGCGCGAGAAACATTCGTTTTATGTGTCTTGTAGCGGCTCCGGAAGGCGTGGAAGAGCTGATGAAACATCATTCTGACGTTGATATTTATATCGCCGCCCTTGATGAAAAACTGAATGAAAAAGGCTATATCGTTCCGGGCCTCGGTGACGCGGGTGACAGACTGTACGGAACCAAATAAATCGGAAAACCTCATTCAGGGGTTTTCTTTTTTTTATCCAGATATTTGCTGAATGGGCAGAGTTCATACATTTATAGGTGAATTTGTGAACATTCTGTGTATGCTTCCGGTATAAAAAGTTTTTTAACTTTAAACAGATTGACACATGTTAGGGGCTATTGTATGCTAAACGAGGGTATTATGAGAAGGTTTTCATTCCTTTCATTTCTAGTATCCATCCTCATTTTAAATCCTCCAAAAAACCCGTTATATGAGGATTTATCTAAGCGAATGAAACAGCATCCCGTGGCATCAGGAGGATGAGTGGTTTTTTCGAACAGGCCGTTTTGCGGACAAAAAAGGCCTTCTGCAAAGGGTTAACCGCATGTTTTGCCGTATCCAGGAATTATATTACATTTTCATCAGGAGACAGATAGTTGATGGACGATCCCAATCTTACATTCAGCAGACAACGAAGATATGTATTTGTGATCTTAGCAATCTATTTGCTGGGATATGGTCTTACGGCGTATAAAACTGTTTTTTTAGGCCTCTTTTTGGGAACTGTTTTCAGTTTGTTTAATTTGTGGCTCTTGACCAGAAGAATGAATGCTTTTGACAAGGCCGTGGCGAAAGGAAAGTCCATACGATCACTCGGGAGCGCAGCGCGTTGGTGCAATGCGATACTTGCGATGGCTGTCGCCTTTAAATATCCCGATAAAGTCAGTGTGGCAAGTGTGATTATTGGATTAATGACAATTTATCCCGTCATTATGATAGATTCCATTATTCAGCTCAAACGTTCATCAATGGAAGAGAGGTGAAAACCCATTGAATCACGATTACAGAACTATTGATTTGTTTGGTCTTACTTTTAATCTGACAAACATTCTGATGATTACTGTGGCAAGTGTGATTGTGCTGCTGATTGCGATTCTTACTACGAGAACGCTGTCTATACGTCCGGGAAAAGCCCAGAACTTCATGGAATGGATTGTTGATTTTGTCCGCAATATTATAGGCAGTACAATGGATTTAAAAACAGGGGCTAACTTCTTGGCGCTTGGTGTAACCTTGCTGATGTACATATTTGTATCAAATATGCTGGGGCTGCCGTTTTCTGTAACGGTCGGACACGAGCTTTGGTGGAAATCACCGACGGCCGATCCGGCTATTACTCTGACTCTAGCCGTTATGGTTGTGTCGTTAACGCACTATTACGGCGTGAAGATGAAAGGTTTGAAGGAATACTCTAAGGATTACCTCAGACCGGTTCCGCTTATGTTCCCGATGAAGATCATTGAGGAGTTTGCGAATACGCTGACACTCGGACTTCGTCTTTACGGTAACATTTTCGCCGGGGAAATTCTTCTTGGCCTGCTTGCGAATCTGGCGACGAATTTCTACTCAAACAGCTTCTTTCTCGGTTTGGTCGGCACAGTCGGAGCCATTCTTCCGATGCTTGCATGGCAGGCGTTCAGCTTGTTCATCGGGACCATCCAGGCATTTATCTTTACGATGCTGACGATGGTGTACATGTCACACAAAATCAGTCATGATCATTAAAATCATATATCCATTCGGATAACATTTTAAAGGAGGAACTTTTTCATGAATTTAATAGCAGCTGCAATTGCAATCGGTTTAGGTGCACTTGGTGCAGGTATTGGTAACGGTCTGATCGTTTCACGTACGGTAGAGGGAATCGCCCGTCAGCCGGAAGCAGGAAAAGAACTTAGAACTCTTATGTTCATGGGTATCGCATTGGTTGAGGCCCTTCCGATTATCGCTGTCGTTATCGCGTTCTTAGCGTTCTTTGGCTAAGCAAAAAAGCCTTATATGAACTAAAAATGGCGAAGATCACTCTAAGAGAACCTTCGCCATTGCTTTATGTCTGATAAGCAGGCCGTACCGAAACGGCTTTTTATCAGCAGAGAAAACCTGCAGAAGGGAGTTGCCGTAGTAGATGTCTCAATTACCTCTTGAATTAGGACTGTCGTTTAACGGCGGAGATATCCTATTCCAATTGTTAGCTATGTTAGTTTTATTAGCGCTTCTCAAGAAATTCGCTCTTGGACCGCTATTAAATATAATGAAACAGCGTGAAGATCATATCGCCGGCGAAATTACGTCCGCTGAAGAAAGAAATAAAGAAGCGCAGAAGCTGATTGAAGAGCAGCGCGTTCTTTTAAAAGAAGCGAAACAGGAATCACAATCACTCATTGAAAATGCGAAAAAACTGGGTGAAAAGCAGAAGGAAGACATTATTCAGGCTGCACGTGCCGAGTCTGAAAGATTGAAAGAAGCGGCGAGAACCGAAATTGTCAAAGAAAAAGAACAAGCGGTTTCCGCACTTCGCGAGCAAGTCGCATCACTTTCTGTCTTAATCGCATCGAAAGTGATTGAAAAAGAGCTTGATGAACAAGCCCAGGAACAACTGATTCAGGACTATCTTAAAGAGGTAGGAGAAAGCCGATGAGTGGATCTGCTGTCTCTAAACGATACGCGTCAGCGCTTTTCGACATTGCCGTTGAGACTTCTCAAATCAATGAAATCGAAGAAGAGCTTACCGTACTAAAAGAAGTGTTCCGGAACGAAGCCGGATTACAGGAAGTGTTAAGCCATCCGAAGGTATCGGCCGCTAAGAAAAAAGAGCTGATTCAGCAATCGTTCGGCGCACTGTCTGAGTCTGTGCTGCATACGATTTTTCTTCTGATTGACCGCCGCCGGTCTTCGATTGTGCCTGATCTCACAGACGAGTTTATCAAACTTGCCAATCAGGCCCGTCAGACAGAGGACGCGGTTGTTTATTCAGTAAAACCGCTGTCAGAAGCGGAAATGTTATCATTGTCTCAAGTGTTTGCAAAGAAAGCCGGAATCGCTTCGCTCAGAATCAGAAATGAAGTGCAGACGGATTTAATAGGCGGCATTAAAGTCCGCATTGGAAACCGGATTTATGACGGAAGCGTGAGCGGAAAGCTTGAGCGCATGGAACGTCAACTTGCCGGAGGAAATCGATAGAAGGGGTGAAACCTAAGTGAGCATCAAAGCTGAAGAGATTAGCACGCTGATAAAGCAGCAAATTCAAAATTACCAATCTGAAATTGAAGTTCATGACGTAGGTACAGTCATCCAAGTCGGAGACGGTATTGCGCGTGTGCACGGCCTTGACAATTGTATGGCCGGTGAACTTGTTGAGTTTTCAAACGGCGTTTTGGGTATGGCTCAAAACCTTGAAGAATCCAACGTAGGTATCGTTATCTTAGGACCTTACAGAGATATCCGTGAAGGTGATGAGGTCAAAAGAACGGGCCGCATCATGGAAGTTCCTGTAGGTGAAGAATTAATCGGACGTATCGTCAACCCGCTCGGACAGCCGGTAGACGGACTGGGTCCGATTCTGACAAGCAAAACACGTCCGATCGAAAGCCCGGCTCCGGGCGTAATGGACCGTAAATCAGTACATGAGCCGCTGCAAACGGGTATCAAAGCGATCGACGCGTTAATTCCGATCGGCCGCGGACAGCGTGAGCTGATTATCGGGGACCGTCAGACAGGTAAAACATCTGTTGCGATTGATACAATCTTAAACCAAAAAGATCAAGACATGATCTGTGTGTACGTAGCGATCGGTCAAAAAGAATCTACAGTGCGCGGCGTAGTGGAAACACTTCGTAAGCATGGCGCGCTTGATTACACGATTGTCGTGACGGCGTCCGCTTCACAGCCGGCTCCGCTTCTGTACCTTGCACCGTATGCAGGGGTGACAATGGGTGAAGAATTCATGTACAACGGCAAGCACGTTCTCGTCGTATATGATGATTTATCCAAACAAGCGGCCGCTTATCGTGAGCTGTCATTGCTTCTTCGCCGTCCGCCGGGCCGTGAAGCATTCCCTGGGGATGTATTCTATCTTCACTCCCGTCTGCTTGAGCGCGCAGCCAAGCTGAGTGACGCAAAAGGCGCAGGATCAATTACGGCGCTGCCGTTCGTCGAAACACAAGCAGGAGATATCTCCGCTTATATCCCGACAAACGTCATTTCCATTACTGACGGACAGATTTTCCTTCAATCCGACCTATTCTTCTCAGGCGTGCGTCCTGCGATCAATGCCGGATTATCCGTATCCCGTGTCGGCGGATCAGCCCAAATCAAAGCGATGAAAAAGGTAGCGGGAACATTGCGTCTTGACCTGGCTTCATACCGTGAACTTGAAGCGTTCGCCCAATTCGGATCTGATCTTGACCAGGCGACTCAGGCGAAACTGAACCGCGGTGCGCGTACAGTTGAAGTGCTGAAGCAAGACTTGAATAAACCGCTTCCGGTTGAAAAACAGGTAGCCATTCTTTATGCGCTGACAAAAGGATATCTTGATGATATTCCGGTTGCGGATATCAGACGTTTTGAAGAAGAGTACTACATGTACCTTGATCAAAACCATAAAGATTTGCTTGACGGCATTGCGAAAACAGGAAACCTTCCTGCTGATGAAGACTTCAAAGCTGCAATCGAAGGCTTCAAACGCACATTTGCACCAAGCAACTAACCCTTAGAAGATGAGAGAAAAAGGTTCTCTTTTTCTCTCTTTTTACGCAAATGAAGAATAAAGGTGGTGAAATCTTTGGCCTCATTACGCGATATTAAGTCAAGGATCACGTCAACGAAAAAAACAAGCCAGATTACAAAAGCCATGCAGATGGTATCCGCTGCGAAGCTGAACCGTGCGGAAACCAACGCGAAGTCATTTGCTCCGTATATGGATAAGATCCAGGAGGTTGTGTTTAACGTCGGAAAAGGCGCGAAAAACGCGAAACACCCGATGCTTGTCTCAAGAGAAGTGAAAAAGACGGCGTATCTCGTCATTACGTCTGACCGCGGGCTTGCGGGTGCGTTTAACAGTTCGGTTTTGCGAAACGCTTACCGCACCATTCAAGAACGCCATCAGTCTAAAGATGAATACACGGTGATTGCAATCGGCAGAGTCGGCCGCGATTTCTTCAAAAAACGGGAGATGCCGATTTTGTCTGAGTTAGTGGGGCTTGGCGACGAGGTCACTTTTGCTCAGATTAAAGATTTGACCCGTCAGACGGTTCAAATGTTTATCGACGGCGCTTTTGATGAACTGCATTTGGTGTATAACCATTTCGTCAGTGCGATTTCACAGGAAGTGACGGAGAAAAAAGTGCTGCCTTTAACGGATTTCGGAACGAGCGGCGGGAAGCGCACGGCTTCTTACGAGTTCGAACCGGATGAAGAAGAGGTGCTCGAAGTGCTGCTTCCTCAATATGCGGAAAGCTTAATTTACGGCGCGCTTCTTGACAGTAAAGCAAGTGAACACGCTGCGAGAATGACAGCAATGAAAAATGCGACGGATAATGCGAAAGAACTCATTGATTCACTTTCGCTTTCATATAACCGCGCGCGTCAAGCGGCGATTACACAAGAAATTACCGAAATTGTCGGCGGTGCAGCCGCTTTAGAATAGAAAGATTTTGTCAGGAGGGATAGCGATGAAGAAAGGACGCGTAAGTCAGGTGCTTGGACCGGTTGTCGACGTACGTTTCGAGGACGGCCACTTGCCTGCGATTTATAATGCGATTAAAGTTTCACAGCCAGCTACAGGCGAAAATGAAGTAGGCATCGACCTAACGCTAGAGGTTGCTCTTCATTTAGGCGATGATACAGTCCGTACAATTGCCATGGCATCTACGGACGGAATTCAGCGCGGAATGGAAGCTGTTGATACAGGTGCGCCGATTTCCGTTCCTGTCGGTGATGTGACTCTCGGACGCGTATTTAACGTACTGGGAGATAAAATTGATTTAAATGAACCGCTGCCTGCGGATGCTCAAAAGGACCCGATCCACAGATCAGCTCCTTCATTCGATGAGCTTTCAACTGAGGTTGAAATTCTTGAAACGGGAATTAAGGTTGTTGACCTGCTCGCTCCTTACATCAAGGGCGGTAAAATCGGATTGTTCGGCGGCGCCGGCGTAGGTAAAACCGTATTAATCCAGGAATTAATCAACAATATCGCGCAAGAGCACGGCGGTATTTCCGTATTCGCCGGTGTAGGAGAGCGTACTCGTGAAGGGAACGACCTTTTCTACGAAATGAGCGATTCAGGCGTTATTAAGAAAACAGCCATGGTCTTCGGACAAATGAACGAGCCGCCGGGCGCACGTATGCGTGTAGCACTGACGGGTCTTACAATGGCTGAGCATTTCCGTGATAAACAAGGACAGGACGTACTATTCTTTATCGATAACATTTTCCGTTTCACACAAGCGGGTTCAGAGGTTTCCGCGCTTCTCGGCCGTATGCCTTCTGCGGTTGGTTATCAGCCGACGCTTGCGACAGAAATGGGTCAGCTTCAAGAGCGTATTACGTCTACAAACGTTGGTTCAGTTACATCTATCCAGGCGATCTACGTGCCTGCCGATGACTACACTGACCCGGCTCCGGCGACAACGTTCGCTCACTTGGATGCGACGACTAACCTTGAGCGTAAATTAACTGAAATGGGTATCTACCCTGCGGTTGATCCGCTGGCTTCCACTTCCCGCGCGCTTGCTCCGGAAATTGTCGGAGAAGAGCATTATGCGGTGGCGCGTGAAGTCCAGTCAACGCTTCAGCGTTACAAAGAACTTCAGGATATTATCGCGATTCTCGGTATGGACGAATTAGGTGAAGAAGACAAGCTTGTCGTTCACCGCGCACGCCGTATCCAGTTCTTCCTTTCTCAAAACTTCCACGTAGCTGAGCAGTTTACGGGACAAAAGGGTTCTTACGTGCCTGTTAAAGAAACGGTACGAGGCTTTAAAGAAATCCTTTCCGGTAAATATGACCATCTTCCGGAAGATGCATTCCGTCTTGTGGGACGCATTGAAGAAGTCATTGAGAATGCAAAAGAGATGGGTGTAGAAGTTTAATCTGGTCCTAGGAGGGTAAAAGCATGAAGACCGTTAAAGTCAATATCGTTACTCCCGACGGCCCAGTATATGATGCTGATATTGAAATGGTAAGTGTAAGAGCCGAGAGCGGTGATCTCGGTATCTTGCCTGGCCATATTCCGACCGTGGCTCCGCTTAAAATCGGCGCTGTCCGCCTTAAAAAAGACGGGCAGACCGAATTGGCGGCTGTCAGCGGCGGATTTTTAGAAGTCCGTCCTGATCAGGTCACTATCCTTGCACAAGCCGCTGAAACAGCGGAAAGCATTGATAAAGAGCGCGCCCTTGCTGCGAAAAAGCGGGCGGAAGACCGTTTGAACAAACGATCAGATGATACTGACATTCGTCGGGCTGAGCTTGCGCTACAGCGGGCTGTAAACAGATTGGATGTTGCAGGAAACTAAAAAAGAATCCTTCTCGGCTGTCTGAGAAGGATTCTTTTTCTATATTAACGCATAAGAGATTCATAGACGCCGATAAGCGGATGATCCTCTTCTTTTTGCAGATATAAATGTTCGCAGCAGTTGTCGGTGTGCCACGTTTTGTTTCCTCTCCGCACACCCGTCGTATAAGCGCCGTCCGTATACGGATAAGGTTTGACGACCCATTCGGCATCGTCATGGTGTCTGATGGCGCAATCGATGACATACACACTGAGCATTTTCTCAAATTCGTCAATCGGCAGGTTCCAATCCGCCAAAAGCAGCTCTTGTATGCTGCGGAAGTAAAGAGCTTCCACTTCCAGCAGGCTGCCGCGTGAATAATCAAGAGAAATATTGAAAAACTGACATAATTCTTTCAGTTCCTCTGTTTGAGACTGTCTATAATCATAGTAGAATGCTATCGCTTCCCACTCGTGGTCAAATACGGGAAGAGTTTCTCCATACTGCTTTTCCGGATGAAAAAAGGAATGATTCATATTCCCATCTCCTTTCCAAAAAAGTATATCATGCCGGAGAACGGACATTTAAGCGGGGATTGCCCCTAATTTTGGATAAAAATTCTGATGTAAAAATGATCATCTTTCTCTCTTCTTCTTATATAATAAGAGAGGATATGAGGGGCGGAAAAAATGAAAGGAGATGGGATTTGTGAATGTATTGGGGCAGCAGGCCGCAATCAGCATCCTGGTTCACCTGGTATGCATTGCGGTGACATGGTGGGCGCTTCAGGCCGTCAACTTTGATCCGCTGATCCGAAAAGGAAAAATAGTGCAGGCGAGGCTGCTGATCATTCTTCTTACCATTGCGATCGGTACGGCAGTCGCTGACTTCTTTTTAGATTATCTTACCTATTCGAAACAGCTTCCATACTTATTTTAAGATGTTTCGTTTGTTAAAATGAAGGGAATCGCTGGGTGAGAAACCAATTTTTCTTCACCCGCTTGGCGAGTTTTGACGAAGTTTTCCATGTATTGCTTTCCCCGGCTCCGGCAAAAATGGGAGTAAGGGGGAGAGATCGATATGAAGAAAAAAAGAGCAGGCCGCATCATCTTGTTTTTTGTTTTTTTAAGCGCCTTAATAGCGGTATTTCATTCCATTCATGCAAGTGAGCTGTCTCCGCTTGCCCAGATTGCCGAAGGAATGGAGCGGCAGCAGGTCACTGTAGATGAATGGACGCTTCATGCGAAAAAAAATCTGAACCTGTCACTGAGTGAATTTGATGACAAGGTAAAAGAACTGAAGACGCAGTATCCGCAATATCATTGGGAATCCGCGCGGGAAGATAAAATCGTAAAGGCCGTCGGCACGTATTCTGACAAAAAAAATCACACAACTTTTAAACTGCAGCTCGTCACTACCCTCAAAAACCAGAACCCAACTTCGTATTTATTATATGAGCAAATGAGCCCGGAGCAACCGGAAAACTGGAATGATACATATGAACAGTTTGAACGGCAGGCACATGACATATTTCAAAATAAAGTATTTATTTTTACTTGTCTAAAGGGTCATTTAAATGATAATATGAGTATTGTTTTGCAAAAAAAAGCAGAACAGCTCATGAAAGAATTTGAAGCAAGTCCAGTTGAACATGTAGTTGAGCCTCATTTCGTTTCTGTTTCTGCATTTACATATAAGTGGACAGATTACATCATGACATCGAAACATAAGATGAATGTGCAAGTTGCGCTTAGAAGTGCGGGAATGGGCGAAAAACATACCGTTACGGTTGGCACACCAATCGTGACGACTGAATATTAATATAGAGAATATAGGGACGCGGAGGGGAATACCTTGGAAAAAATCATCGTCCGCGGCGGTCAGAAGTTAAACGGCACAGTGAAAGTTGAAGGAGCAAAAAATGCCGTTTTACCAGTTATCGCTGCATCTTTATTAGCAAGTGAAGAAAAAAGCGTAATATGTGATGTACCTACGCTCTCCGATGTATATACAATCAACGAAGTGTTGCGTCATTTAGGAGCAGATGTGCATTTTGAGAATAATGAAGTTACCGTAAACGCTTCTTACGCTTTAGAAACAGAAGCACCTTTTGAATATGTGCGTAAAATGCGCGCGTCAGTGCTTGTTATGGGCCCTCTGTTAGCCCGTACGGGTCATTCAAGAGTAGCGCTTCCGGGCGGCTGCGCAATCGGCTCAAGACCGATTGATCAGCATTTAAAAGGCTTTGAAGCAATGGGTGCAAAAATCAAAGTAGGCAACGGCTTTATTGAAGCAGAAGTGGAAGGCCGTCTGCAGGGCGCAAAAATCTATTTAGATTTCCCAAGTGTGGGTGCGACAGAAAACTTGATTATGGCAGCTGCTTTAGCTGAAGGAACAACAACGCTTGAAAACGTGGCAAAAGAGCCTGAAATCGTTGACTTAGCGAACTATATCAATGCGATGGGCGGAAAAATCCGCGGAGCCGGCACAGGCACCATTAAAATTGAAGGTGTCGAGAAGCTTCACGGCGTAAGACACAACATCATTCCTGACCGTATTGAAGCGGGTACTTTCATGGTGGCTGCGGCTATCACGGAAGGAAATGTATTAGTCAAAGGTGCGGTTCCTGAGCATCTTACGTCTTTAATTGCGAAGATGGAAGAAATGGGAGTCAAAATTACGGATGAAGGAGAAGGCCTTCGTGTCATCGGTCCTGCCCAGCTGAAGCCGATCGACATTAAAACGATGCCTCACCCAGGATTCCCGACTGACATGCAGTCGCAAATGATGGCGCTGCTTCTCCGTGCGAGCGGAACAAGCATGATTACTGAAACTGTGTTTGAAAACCGTTTTATGCATGCTGAAGAATTCCGCCGGATGAATGGCGACATTAAAATTGAAGGACGTTCTGTGATTATTAACGGTCCTGTACAGCTGCAAGGCGCAGAAGTTGCCGCTACGGACCTGCGTGCGGGCGCGGCGCTGATTCTTGCGGGATTAGTGGCTGAAGGTCATACACGCGTCACGGAACTGAAGCACTTGGATCGCGGTTATGTGAATTTCCATCAAAAACTTGCGGCTCTCGGCGCTGATATCGAGCGTGTCGTTGATGAAACGGCCGCTGAACAAGAAAGCAAAGAAGTCGTAACTGACCTAAACGCATAATGGCTGTAAAAACAGTATGTCAATCTGGCATACTGTTTTTTTATGGTTTATCATCATTATTATGCTCTGATTTCCAAAAAAGAATACGTTTTTCGCGTGAAAAATGGAATAAAGATTCTGTCCAAAAGGAAGTCATATTAGCTTGTCCCTGCCCATAAGATGAAGTAGAGTCGAATCCCAAGCAGGAGGCAGCTGATATATGAAACCGATTGTATTTCTACTATCCGGGCTGTGTATACTTATTCTTCTTGTCCCCACCATTCTCGTCCTTCCGTTTCAGGCAGAAAAAGGAGCAGCCGTAAACAGAGAGCCCGGACACAAAACAGCACACACCACACGAGAAACAAAAGGAGCAGAAACATTGAAAGAATCACCTGTATCCATTCCGGTTTATCGGACATCCAATCAATCTGTAGAAAACATTCCGCTTGAAGAGTACGTGATCGGTGTCGTGGCTTCCGAAATGCCCGCAGATTTTAAACCGGAGGCCTTAAAAGCCCAGGCGCTCGCCGCCCGGACATTCATCGTCAGACTGATGGTCGCTGACTCAGCCGTTCAGGCGCCGAAAGGATCACTGGTGGATGATACGCAAATGTTCCAAGTCTATCAAAGCAAAAGCCAGCTGAAAAAAGAATGGGGTTCTAAGTACGCACACAACCTCAAGAAAATCACAAACGCGGTGGCCGGCACGCAAGGAAAGATTTTAACGTACGATAACAAGCCGATTGAGGCATCTTTCTTCTCTACGAGCAACGGGTATACAGAAAATGCGGAAGCCTATTGGACAAGCGCCATTCCTTATTTAAAAAGCGTGAAAAGTCCGTGGGATAAGCAATCGCCGAAATATCTCGCCACCCAGACCTTCAGTGTGCCGGAGTTTCAGCAAAAGCTCGGCGTACAGCTCTCGGGACAAAACACGGTGGGACAGATTACAGCCAGAACGCCGGGCCATCAAGTGGCAACGGCCGTCATCAACGGCAAAAAGCTGAAGGGAAGAGACATCCGGGAAAAACTCGGACTCCGTTCTGCCGACTTTGAATGGAAACGAAACGGCGGCAGCATCACCATTACGACAAAAGGATTCGGCCACGGCGTCGGCATGAGCCAGTACGGGGCCAATTACATGGCGGAGCAGGGAAAATCAGTGGCGGACATCGTCAAGCATTATTATCAGGGAGTAGACATTTCCGAAGCAGATTCATTTTTAAACAAATATATGGCGAAAAAATAGACGCTTTCATGAGCGTCTGTTTTTTTGAAAACTATTCCATAAACGGTAAAGCAACCAACAGACTCATATAACGAAAGCCTAAAGGCTGACAAATGCCGATTGAAGGCTGAGCGCCGGGTGTAAATCACTGATAAAAATGCCGCTTCTATGTGAATATACGCAAAAATAATGAGGAACGCCGTCCTATTTATTTCCCTTTTCATCTCATTTACGATAAATATTGTTCGGCGTTGAACGTAAATCTATTGAAAAGGGGAAAAAGCAATGAAAAAAACATTTTCACTCATACTCATGCTCGGATTGATGCTGACTGCTGCATCTCCTGCTTTTGCTGCCGAGAATGCAAACGAGAAGACTCTTTCATTTAAAAACAATACCGCCATTTTACTTGATGCGAGCGGCAGTATGGCAAAACGGATTGACGGTGTTTCTAAATACAACATGGCAAAAGAAGAAATTGTCCGTTTTGCGGATCAAATTAAATCTAAATCACAGGTCAGAATGACGGTTTTCGGTTCGGAAGGCAACAATAAAAACTCCGGAAAGGTTCAATCTTGTGAATCCATTCGCGGTGTGTACGGATTCCAAAGGTTTGACAGACAGAGCTTCCTTAACTCTCTTAACGGAATCGGGCCTACGGGCTGGACACCGATTGCAAAAGCATTAGAGGATGCGAAGGCTTCCTTTACCGGTTTGCACAAACTTGGCAGTAAATCCGTTTTCCTGTTGACGGACGGCGAGGAGACATGCGGAGGAGATCCTGTTAAGACAGCGAAAGAACTTCGCAAACAGCATATTAAAGTTAACGTGATCGGCTTTGACTTTAAGGAAGGCTTCAACGGCCAGCTTCACGAGATTGCCAAAGCGGGCGGAGGAAAATATTACGAAGCTCACAGCCAAAAGGATATGAACCGCATCTTTACAATGGCAGCGAGTTCATTAGCGGAATAAGAAAAGGTGCCGTTTATCGGCCCTTTTTTTTATCTTTATTTAACAAAAATTTCAAGAAAAGATGAAGAGAAAACTGTAAAAAGCATCAGATTCCGGACTTATATTACAAAAAGGGCGAAAAAGGCATTAAATCTGTCATCATTTATCCAATCTTTTTAGGATGATGCGCATAATTCTGTTCATTTTTAACGGTGTACAGCCGCTTATACAAAAGGAATCCCGCCCTATATCTTTTTGCATACACGTCATCTAGCATAGAGAAGAGCCGGGGGCCCATCGGCCAAAAACAAACGGAGAGGAATGAAGGAAATGAAAAAAATGTTCACTGCGGGGATTGTCGGACTTTTGACGCTTTCACTCGGATCACCTGTTTTTGCAGCTGAGAAAAAGCACGAAGAAACAAACGTTGCCGTGCTGTTTGATGCAAGCGGAAGCATGATACAAAAAACAGGGGGAGAGCGTAAAATAGATGTCGCGAAAGAGTCTGTCACTTCTTTTGCGGAAGTTCTTCCTGAAGACACGAATCTGATGCTTCGGGTATTCGGGCATAAGGGCAATAATAAAAACTCAGGCAAAGCCGTATCATGTAATGCGACAGAAACGTTATATGGCCTTCAGCCGTACGCCGTGACTCCATTTGAGCAATCACTCAGCAAGATTAAACCGACAGGCTGGACACCGATTGCGAAAGCGCTCTCTGATACGCGTGAAGAATTTGAGCGGGCCGGCGCCGCGGGGAAAAACGTCGTATATCTGATCACAGACGGTGAAGAAACATGCGGAGGTAATCCTCAGGCCGAAATTCAAAAGCTCCGTAAAGTGAACGTCAACACGATCGTCAATATCATCGGCTTCAACTTCGGCATGAAAGGAAGCGAAAGCCTTGAAAAAGCGGCGGAAGCGGGAGGCGGCACATATGTCTCAGCTGACAGCGCGGACGAGTTCAAACAGGCTTGGGAAGACGCTGCAAAGGATTTAGCAAAAGAATAGGTTAAAAAAGGACGCCCGCGCGGCGTCTTTTTTGTTTAGAAAACGGAACCGCGGGAATGATACGGATAAAAGGAGATGAACGCTGTTGTTAAAAGGAGCAGGCATTATATTAGTGCTGGCGGCAGTCGTTTTTGTTCTGATGGGAATTTTTCTGAAGCTTGCCGCCTTCATATTCGTCAGTATATTGGCCATTATCGCCGCAGTTATTTTATTCACCATTCTGAGCAGACATCATCGCAATGAAACATAGAGTCCTAAGAGGGCTCTTTTTTTAAACCGCAAATTCGACAAAATACAGGGATTGTGGAAGAATAAAAGAGAAGGATACTGCGGAGGGGAAAACAGTGGATGAAAAAACAACAGCGGTAAGAGACATATACCGCTATGAAAAAGGGGTATTAACAAAGACGGCAGATCGGATGGTTTCAGAGTATCCGCTGACCGTCATGGTGAACGGGCAGGAATTTGTTACGCTCGTCTGCACGCCTGACCATTTAGAGGAACTCGTCATCGGATTTCTCGCATCAGAAGGCGTCATTCGTTTTGAAAAAGAAATCAAAAGCTTTACTATAGATGAAAGTCTCGGGTTTGCATATGTTGAACTGACGAATCCCGGAGTGCTTGAGCAAAAAGACTATACGAAGAGGGTCATCGGTTCATGCTGCGGGAAAGGCCGCCATTTTTACTTTCAGCAGGATGTGAAAACGGCCAAAACCGCCGTCAGCCGTATCACCATAACTCCTGAGACGTGCCTTCGCCTGATGAAGGAGATGCAAAGCGGGAGCGGCACCTTCCAGGAAACGGGCGGCGTCCATAATGCGGCGCTGTGCGATACGGAAAAGCTGCTCTTCATGAGGACGGACATCGGGCGCCACAACGCGCTGGATAAGCTGTACGGCTGCTGTTTGAAAAACGGAATGCCGGTCCGTGACAAGCTGATCGTCTTCAGCGGCCGGATTTCCTCAGAGGTTTTATTAAAAGCCGCAAAAATCGGCGTGTCGATTGTCATTTCAAAATCGGCGCCGACGGAGCTCGCGCTGCAAATGGCGGAAGAGCTGAACATAACCGCGATAGGTTTTGTCAGAAACGGATCATTTAACGTATACACACATCCTGAACGGGTTGAACAATAGAAAGGGGTCTTGGGCTTATGAATACAGAAACGCGCCGGGTGACAGACAAAAGGGAAAGGCCGCTCAGGGATCTTCGTATCTCTGTAACCGACCGCTGCAACTTCAGATGCACGTACTGTATGCCAGCCGAATTATTCGGACCGGATTATCCATTTTTACAAAAGACGGAATTGCTCTCCTTCGAGGAGCTTGAGCGGCTTGCGAAGCTGTTTGTCGGCCGCTTCGGCGTTGAAAAAATCAGGCTGACGGGCGGAGAGCCGCTCATGAGAAAAGATATGCCTGAATTGATCAAAAAACTTGCGCGCATCCCCGGACTTAAAGATATCGCGATGACGACAAACGGCTCTCTGCTTCCCGTGTATGCGGAAAAACTGAAGCAGGCGGGGCTGCATCGCGTGACAGTCAGCCTCGATTCTTTAGAGGATGAGCGGTTTAAGGCCATTAACGGCCGCGGGGTTTCGGTGAACAAGGTGCTTGAGGGCATTGAGGCGGCAAAAGCGGCCGGACTTGGTGTGAAAATCAATATGGTTGTTCAAAAGGGCGTCAATGAAAATGATATCCTGCCGATGGCCCGCTATTTTAAAGAAAAGGGTCATATTCTCCGGTTTATTGAATTTATGGATGTAGGCAATACGAATCAATGGAATAAAAAAGACGTGATCACGAAGGCAGAGATTATTGATCTGATCAACCAGCACATGCCGACGGAGCCGATAGAAGCGAATTATAAAGGAGAGGTCGCTTCCAGGTTCCGCTATCTTGACGGTTCCGGCGAAATCGGCGTGATTTCCTCCGTCTCGGATGCATTCTGCGCCTCCTGCAACAGAGCGCGCCTGTCGGCGAGAGGCGAGCTGTTTACGTGCCTGTTTGCGTCAAGCGGCTATGATGTTCGGAAACTCGTGCGCGGCGGTCTGACCGATGATGAATTGACGGAATCCATCGCTTCTGTCTGGAGAAATCGCACGGATCAGTATTCAACTGACCGCGCGCTTTCTAAAACGGATGGAAAAAAGAAAGTGGAAATGTCTTATATAGGCGGATGAAGAAAAGCTTGCCCGGACAAGGGCAGGCTTTTTTATTCACAATATAGAGCGGTCTGTTCAAAAAATACCGATGACAGCCGAAATATATGATAGGAATTTTGATGCAGGACAATCAAGTTATGCAATTCCAAAGCCATACAATATGTTAAAATATAACCAATAGAAATTAGAAAAGGTTGTGAAAGGGGCATGACCGCATACGAGATTCCGTCATCTCAAGTTGGAGTCAAGATCAACAAATGGTACAAGCACATTTTAGCGTTTCAAGCGGCTGATGCCATAAAGCTGAAAGAAGAAATTGATGAGGATATACAACGTATGGAGGAAGACCAGCTGCTGCTGTTATATTATCAGCTGATCAGCTACCGCCATCATATTATGCTTGATTACGTCAAGCCGGAATGCACCGAACAATCACAGATTCAGTACAGCGAGCTGCAAAAGACGATCGAAAGCACGGACAGCATATCGGGACTGTCTGAGTATTATTTCCATTTGTTCAGAGGGATGTATGAATTCGATCACAATAACTATGTTGCGGCTATTTCTTTTTACCGGAAAGCGGAAAAACTCCTTTCATTTGTCGAGGATGATATAGAGAGGGCGGAATTCCATTTCAAGATGTCTGAAGTGTTTTATGTCATGAAGCAGACTCATTTTTCCATGAATCACGGGATTCAGGCGCTGGATACGTATATGAAACACGATTTCTATAGAGTGCGGAGAATTCAATGCCATTTCGTCATCTCAGGAAACTACATCGACTGCAAAAACTACGACAAAGCGCTTGAGCATTTAGACGAAGCCCTCCGCCTTTCTTTGCTTGAAGGACAGCCCCGCCTGATCGGGTCTTCGCTTTACAATCTGGGGAATTGTTATTCTGAAAAGCGCGATCTGGATGAAGCGGCCCGGTACTTTAGAAAAGCGGTTCCCGTTTTTGAAGAGCATCAGCTTGAACAGCTTCCGAAGGCGCTGTTCAGCTTAACGCACACCCTTTTCAGGATGCATGATGACCAAGCGGCCCTTACCTATTATGAAAGAGGGGTCATGATCGCGAAAGAACGGGGCGATCGATTCAGTTTAGAGAAGTATAAGTTTTTACAAGCGCTTTATTTAGAGTCACTCAATATGGATTTAATCCATGAAGTGTTTGACTATATGAATGAAAAATCGCTGTATGTGTATATCGAAGATTTCGCCTTGGAGGCCGCCGTTTACACAAGCGCACATGAGCAATATAAAGAAGCGGCGTATTTTTATGAAAAAGCGATTCGCATGAGAGAAAACATTCAAAAAGAACAATGTTTATACGATATATAATTTTCTTAACCATCTGATCAGCAGATGGTTATTTTTTTATGCACATCATAACGTTTGACCATAGAAAAAAACGGAAAAATCGCAAAAGAGAGAAAAAAGTACGATGGGAAGGAGGGATTTGTTGTTCGGATTCAATGATATGATAAAGTTTTTCGTATCATTTCTCATCATTCTGCCGATGGTGTCTGTCATTCATGTGTCGGGACACAGCTTTATGGCCATGCTGTTCGGAGGCAAGGCATCATTGGATATCGGAATGGGGAAACGTCTTTTAAAAGTAGGGCCGATTCAGGTTCGGCGTATCTACTTCATAGATTCTTTCTGCAAGTTCGGCGAATTGCGGATAGATAACCGTCTGACGAGCGCGCTCGTCTATTCCGGAGGCTGTCTGTTTAATATCGCTTCTATCTTTTTAGTAAATCTGCTGATCATGAAAGATGTCCTCGAGCCAAACTTATTTTTTTACCAATTTGTCTATTTTTCAACTTATTATGTTTTCTTTGCCCTTCTGCCGGTGCAATACGGGGATAATAAGCTGTCAGACGGATTGGCTGTTTACAAAGTGCTCCGCTACGGGGAACGCTGTGAAATCAATAATTGAGAGTTTACATGTTTGTGTTCGGGCTGAAAGGGAAGAAAACAAGTACACAGAACAAAAAAGGAGCTGAAGAGATCATGAGTGAAGATAACGGTTTAAAAGACAAAGTAAAAGGCGGCATGAACAAAATGAAAGGGGAAGCAAAGGACAAAGCAGGCGACATGGCAGACAAGTCCGACTTAAAAGCGGAAGGTAAAAAAGACAAAGCGAAAGGCAGCCTGCAAAAGGGTGTCGGCAAAACGAAAGATAAACTCAGTGATGATTAATTTGATAGTGAAACACAGCAAAAGCCCAAAATATTTTGGGCTTTTTGTTATGAGAAATGACAAAAATTCCAGTTCATTTGGTTAATATCCACTAAATTTTTAAATATTCTATAAATTCCCCGGCGATTTCTTTATAATATTCACATAGAATGTAACCTTTCTTCACATTTGATTAAACGTTTGTTGAAGAAAAAAATGAGAAATCGGTAATTTCTGCAAAAGGAATCGGGTCGTTCACCGTCGAATAACTTTTATCACTTAACATTTCATGAGGTGAAGGGGGTGACGGCCGCCTGCATCGTTTCGGTATGACCATGCGGATTGTGTTTGACTATCACTAAGGGGGAATACAGATGAAACTGACACCGGTTGAACAAGAAAAATTGCTTATTTTTACGGCGGGAGAGCTCGCTAAGCAGCGGAAGGCGCGCGGCGTTCTGCTGAATTATCCCGAAGCCGCCGCATATTTGACCTGTTATCTGATGGAAGGCGCGAGAGACGGAAAAAGCGTTGCTGAGCTGATGGAATCCGGCCGCAATGTATTGACGGAAAAAGATGTTATGGAAGGCGTTCCGGAAATGCTGGACAGCATTCAGGTGGAAGCGACGTTCCCGGACGGGGTTAAGCTTGTCACCGTTCATCAGCCGATCAAAGCGGAGGTGAAGTCATGAAGCCGGGAGCGATTCAAGTCGCAAAGGGAACCATCACCATTAACGAAGGCCGGAAGACGCTGGAGGTGTCAGTCACCAATAACGGAACACGGTCAGTGCAGATAGGATCGCATTTTCATTTTGCCGAAGCCAACGGCGCCCTTTCCTTCAATCGGGACAAAGCAATCGGCATGCGCCTTGATATTCCGTCAGGCACATCTGTCCGTTTTGAACCGGGAGAAGAGAAAACCGTCACGCTCGTGGAAATCGGAGGGCGAAAAACGGTCAGAGGTCTCAACGGCATGGCCGATACGTATATGGATGAGCGGGGAAAAGAGAAGACTCTGTCAAATCTTAAAAAAGCCGGATGGATGGAGGAGGCGATCCGATGAAAATGTCACGTGAGCAATACGCAGAACTGTTCGGACCGACAACGGGAGACAAAGTCAGACTCGGAGATACGGATTTATGGATTGAAGTCGAAAAAGATTTCACGAATTACGGTGAAGAAATGATTTTCGGCGGAGGGAAAACAATCCGGGACGGCATGGGGCAGAACGGGCGTATCACCGGGAAAGACGGAGCGCTTGATCTGGTCATTACAAACGCCGTTATCCTGGATTATACCGGAATCGTCAAGGCGGATATCGGGGTGAAGGACGGCCGGATTGTCGGCGTCGGAAAAAGCGGCAATCCTGATATTATGGATGGGGTGGACCCGCACATGATTATCGGTGCCGGAACAGAAGTTATTTCCGGCGAAGGGAAAATCGTAACGGCCGGCGGGGTGGATACGCATATCCACTTTATCTGCCCGCAGCAGATGGAAGTCGCGCTTTCTTCAGGCGTGACCACGCTTCTCGGCGGCGGAACGGGTCCTGCGACGGGAAGTAAAGCGACGACTTGTACATCCGGTGCATGGTACATGTCGAGAATGCTGGAAGCGGCCGAGGAGTTTCCGATCAACGTCGGTTTCTTAGGAAAAGGGAATGCATCCGATAAAGCGCCGCTGATCGAGCAGGTGGAAGCAGGCGCGATCGGCCTGAAGCTGCATGAAGATTGGGGATCAACGCCAAGCGCCATTAAAGCTTGCATGGAAGCAGCGGATGAGGCGGACATTCAGGTGGCGATCCACACAGACACGATTAATGAAGCGGGCTTTTTAGAAAATACGCTTGATGCGATCGGCGACCGGGTTATCCATACATATCACATAGAGGGAGCCGGCGGAGGCCACGCACCGGATATTATGAAACTCGCATCTTACGCCAATATCCTGCCGTCCTCTACGACGCCGACGATCCCGTATACCGTCAACACGATGGACGAGCATCTTGATATGATGATGGTCTGCCATCATTTAGATTCAAAAGTGCCTGAAGACGTGGCGTTCAGTCATTCACGCATCAGAGCGGCCACCATTGCGGCGGAGGATATTCTGCACGATATCGGCGCGATCAGCATGACGTCGTCTGACTCGCAGGCGATGGGCAGGGTGGGAGAAGTGATTATCCGGACATGGCAGGTTGCCGATAAAATGAAAAAACAGCGCGGCGCTCTATCAGGAGAAAACGGCAATGACAATGTGCGCGCCAAACGCTATATCGCCAAATACACGATCAACCCGGCCGTCACTCACGGCCTGAGCCATGAAGTCGGTTCCGTTGAAAAAGGAAAGCTCGCCGACCTTGTACTATGGGACCCGGTTTTCTTCGGCGTCAAACCTGAACTTGTGCTCAAAGGCGGCATGATCGCCCGCGCCCAGATGGGAGATCCGAATGCTTCCATTCCGACGCCTGAGCCCGTGTTTATGCGGCAGATGTACGCATCATACGGTAAAGCAAACCGAAATACCTCTATTACATTTATGTCCCAGGCCGGTATCGCAAACGGTGTGCCGGAAAAGCTCGGCCTTGAAAAAATGATTTCTCCCGTACGGAATATCCGTAAGCTGAGTAAGCTCGACATGAAGCTGAATGACGCGATGCCGAATATACAAGTCGATCCGAAAACCTATCAGGTGTTCGCCGACGGAGAAGAGCTGGCATGCCAGCCCGTCAGCTATGTTCCGCTCGGACAGCGTTATTTCTTATTTTAATCCCTCTCCGGCCGGTTTCCCGCCGGCCTATTTACACTTCTATTGCCAACTTGATTTCATCCTGCCGCCCGTTTTAGTGTATATTAGTAGTTGACAAACAAATGAAATGTAACTATTGTGGTTACAACGGTGGTGAAAAACATGATTAACAGCCGTCTTGCTGTGGCCATTCACATTCTATCGCTGATCTCAACGGATGAACGGGCGTCATCGGATATGATTGCGGGTAGCGTAAACACCAATCCCGTCGTCGTGCGGAGAACGATCAGCCAGCTGAAAAAAGCGGGTATTCTGACATCCCGGGCGGGTGTTCCGGGAGCCAGCCTGAAAAAAGATCCGTCGGAGATCACCCTCTTAGAGGTTTACAGGGCGGTGCAGAATAAGGAAGAGCTTTTTGCGGTTCACGACAATCCGAACCCCGACTGTCCGGTCGGCAAAAATATTCAGCGCGCGCTCGATGAGACGTTCGGAAGCGTACAGCGGGCAATGGAGAATGAACTTGCGAGCAAGTCCCTTTACGATGTAATGAATCATCTCTTTTGTTAAAAAGAGATGGGTTCATGCCGCTAGCGGTGTAACAAAAATGGTTACAATTAGTAATGAGGAAATCGCGGTTTTGGCTCCATATTCAGACACGCCTGGATGCGGATTGCGATCTGTTTAATGAAGAAATCCTCCGAAACTAAAGGAGGTGGTTACCGGGATATTTTTATTTTGCTTAAGACTTATGTGAAGGTGTCAGCTGTGAGCAAGTTAAACAAAAAATGATACCCTGCCTCCAGCAATGCCAAAACCGTTCGCCTCTTAACAATGATTATAAAATTTCTCTAGGAACGATCAGCAGCCCGTTAGCTGCCCCTAATTAAAGATGAGCTGTTACCACACTGTTACATTAGAACTTCCGCTGCTTTTATATCCTTCTGTCGCTAAGACTTGATAAGCCCAATTACTGCCCAGATTCATTCCATGGCTCTTCCATGCGTTAACATGATTGCTGAAAGTGATTGCAGCGTTGCTTCCAGTCGGCCTCTTCGACTGGCGAACACTCCAGTACTGCGTAAAAGTAGTGTTATCGCCATCAATGGAAGGTGCGTTATAACGTGTCGTTGTATATATGTCATATGTACCTCCATCACTCTTTACAGTACCTTTATACGTTCCGGTAGGTCTGTAAGTACCCCATGAATCCACTACATAATATTCGATGAGAGGTGCTCTCGTCCAGCCATATAAAGTCAAATATCCATTGCCATTCGGCGCCCAGACTCCGGCATTATAGTTTATTGTTCTAAATGGCGAGCCTGTAGTCCAGCCTTTACCAACAACGAAATTTCCGGTATTAGACCAATTAACACTGTAATTCCCGCCAGATCCATTGACTGCGTTTACTGTTCCGCCCCCATCAGTCCAATTTTGCCAGTAATCTGTGCCGGCTGCAGAGGCGGTTGCCGAAAACATGCTGATACTCATGAAAGCTGCCGTTAATCCAACTAAGAATTTCTTTTTAAACTTAAACATATGTTACCTCCTATACTATTTTTTCTGACTTTGACATGAGGCAGCACTCGTAAATATTTAACGAACGCCAACGCTTTTGATCGTTCCTTTCAATATAATAGCATGAATACATGAGTGAATATTAAGAGCAATTGTAATTTAATTACAAAGACCCAAAAAAATGTATTAAAAGTGGTCTTGTTCCGCCATGGCTTTTATCCTTATTTTGCAGAATCACAATTCTTGCTTCTAAACCTGATCAGGAACAGTCGAACAATTGAGTGATTTCAGTTGAAACTCTGAGGAAAAGTTTTATTTGAAAAAACTTTTTTGAGCTGAAGCCGGAATGTCCGAAAAAATATCTGCAGACAGCGTTATTGGAAAATCCAAAGCAGAAAAACTTTCCCGTTACCGAAGAAGCGGAATAAGAAAAAATCCCGGGCGGATGCGCCGGGATTTTCTTTTTAATATGTATTGGCATCAATATTATTAAACGCGTCGTCCACGATGCCGAGCGTCATGAGGATAACGAAAAGAACGATGCCGAGAACGGACAAGCCGACCGTCACAATCAGGTAGATCCCCTGCATTTTCACGAACTTTGCATAATTCTCCAGCATATGTTCCTCTGTCAGTTCATTGAACTGCTCCGCCATCTGTCCCGCTTCATTTGCCGAGCGCATCAGAAAAATGCCGGCAATGATCTGCAAAACGCCGGGAATGGCTCCGATTAAAAAGAAAAACGCGCCTGACAGCGCCGCAAACGCACCCACGATAATAAATAAAATACCTGTCGCTTTTCCCCATTTCGAAATAGAAATAAGCGAGCGATTCACTGATTCAGGTTTCAAACTATGGCACTCCTTTACAAAAAAATACTCACTTTTCATTTATACACTATTCGGTCATTCTTTTGAATATAAAATGTGTTTTTTCATGCCGTGTCCGTTTTTGTATCAGAAAATTCCCGAGAAACACCCCGGGAATTACAAAATCGGCGAAAGAAGTCTTGAAATCGATTCTTTAATGCGGATCCGCAGCGAACGCTCCTGATATTCTTCATACGTATATTTTCTGGAGACGAGCAGATCTTCTTTAAATGAGGAAATGAGTTTTTTCGCGATGGTGACGTCATAAATAAAGGCGTTGACTTCAAAATTAAGTCTGAAGCTTCTGACGTCGATATTCGCCGTACCGACGGAAGCCGTCTCATCATCGACGACAATCGTTTTTGCATGAATAAAGCCGTTATCGTAAATGTAGACTGAGGCTCCGGCTTTTAAAAGATCGCCGATGTAAGATAAAGTCGCCCAGTAAACGAAAGCGTGATCCGGCTTGTTCGGAATCATGATTTTGACGTCGATGCCTGACAGACAGGCGATCCTGAGGGCATCTAAAAGACTTGAGTCAGGAATAAAGTAAGGCGTCTGAATCAGGATCGACCGTTTGGCCGTTGAGATCATCTTGATATAGCCGTTTTTAATTTGTTCCCATTCTGAGTCCGGTCCGCTCGTGACAATCTGCATCCCGACATTGCCCTTCGGCTCGCATTCCGGAAAATGATTCGGAACGTATGTGAGCGTATGATGATGGGAGGCTTGGTTCCAATCGAGGATAAACCGTGTCTGAATGGCGTGTACCGCCGTGCCTTGAAGCCTGAGGTGCGTATCGCGCCAGTAGCCGAATTTCGGATTCAGGCCGAGATATTCATCTCCGACGTTAAAGCCGCCGACATAGCCGGTTTCGCCGTCAATGATGACGAGCTTGCGGTGATTCCGATAATTGAGCCGCAAATTAATCGGACGAAGCCTGGAAGGAAAAAAGACTTCCACATGGCCGCCGGCGTCCCGCAGCGGTTTGAAGAATTTTTTTCTGAGTGATCTTGAACCGAGTTCATCATATAACACTCTGACTTTTACGCCTTCCCGTGCTTTTTTTACTAAGGCATCGCGCAATTTTTTTCCCAGTTCATCACCTTTATAAATATAGTATTGAAGGTGAATGTGATCTTTTGCGTTGGAAATGTCCTTCATTAAGCGTTTGAACTTATCGCGCCCGTCCGTCAAAATCTCCACCGAATTATCCTCTGTAAAGACTGCGTGGTTGTTCATGACAAGCATATAGATGAGGTCTTTATTATCCACAGTCGCTCTGTTGTTAAATTGGAATTGCCTCGACTTCAGATCTTTCAGCTGAGACTTCAGCAGCTTTTCAATCCCGATTTTTTTACGGTCCTCCCATTGAAACAGATGCTTGCGTCTCAGGTTATGGCCGAATAACAGGTATAAAATAAACCCTAAAATGGGAATAAAAAAAAGAACCAAGAGCCAAGCCCATGAAGCGCTGGCATCGCGTCTTTCTTTGAAAATCATGATGACGGCCAAAAGTATATTTAAAACGAAAAAAAATCCGAATAAAATAAATGAAATGCTCACTTTGCAACCCCGCTATATCATATTTATCAAGACTGTGCCCATTAGTATTCCGACAAGTGCAGCAATCTGATTCCCATTTCAAATTATAACATTGACATTTTGAAAGAATAAAGAGCCGGAATCAAAGATGAATGCAGTTTTCTTTCAAAGAAAGTTCCGGGTGCGGTAAAATATGCATATATGAAAAAGAAGACAAAAATGACAGCAAAGGGGAGAGGGCATGAAGCTGGAGCATGCGGAACAATTGCCGGGATTCATAAAAAAAGAAATTCAGAAAATACAAATTGCCATTGCGCCGCTGATGAAAAAAAGCATCATTTACCGTTTTCTTGCTTTCCCGCTCGCCGCTTTTAGTCTGTTTCATCTGGCATCGCTTTTGATTCAGGCCCCTTCCGGGAGAGGAGCTCTCGTGTCGGCCGGCATTTTTGCCCTCCTTGCGGCCTTGGGTCTTGCGTTGTTTAAGGAAGCCGGCTATCAGCGGAAACAGGTGCAAAAAACGATCCGCCTTTATATGCTGAACAGAATCAGAAAAAGCGATATTCTGTCCGAGGAACGGAAAAGCGCCTATACCCGGCTGATTGCCGAGGAGCCGTCTGCGATGAAGAGCTTTATTGAATTTTTAACGGAAGAAGACCGGAAAAAAGAAATGCTTTATTAAAAAAGAGCTGACGCGCGATCAGCTCTTTTTGTCATTCAAACACAGGGTCGTTCTCATAGTAATATGAATCAGGCGTGTCATACGTATCAGTGCTGTGATAAGCGATAATTCCGATGACAGCGAAAATGACGACTAAAATAAAAGCGAGAATGCCCAATACCACACTGGAAGCCGCGTAAAAAAACTGCATTTTGATAAATGACGCGTAATGTGCAAGCATATTTTCTTCCGCGTTTTCTTCTAGTCCTTCCTGAAGGGCGGCCGCCGCTTTTGCCGAGCGCATCAGCATGACGCCGGAAATGATGAGCAGGACCCCCGGAATGGCTCCAAGCAGCGTCACAATGGCTGACAGAGCGGAAAGAGAGCCCGTGATGATCAGAAACACGGCGGTGATCTTTCCCCATTTGGCGATGTCGGCAAGGGAACGGGCTTTTTTATTGAGCGGCTGGTTTTCGTCTTTGTCTTTATCGATGGTGATCATGACAGTTCTCTCCCTAAAATGTTCAAGTCATATCGTTTTCCGTCCATTTCGGCGATACCCGGGAATACGCCCCATTCGGTAAAACCGAATTTTTCAAACAGCTTAATGCTCGGCACATTATGTCCGAAGATAAAAGCCATCAGGCTGCGGATGCCGATTGCCGGAGCGAGTGCCAGGGCTTCTTTCAGCAGAAAGCTTCCTGCTCCTTTGCCGCGGCAATCCTGATGCAGATAGATGCTGATCTCCGCCGTTTTGTCATAGGCCGGACGGCCGTAAAACGTTTCAAAGCTGATCCAGGCCGCCACTTTGCCGGTCTCATCTTCCGCGACCATCAGCGGGCGCCGGTCCGTGTGCCGCAAAAACCAATCCATCCGGTCTGCGGGCGTCACTTCTTCCGTATCAGCCGTTACCATCCGTGAGGCAATCGTCGAGTTGTATATGGCCACCACCGCATCTAAATCCTCCAATACGGCTTTGCGCAGGGTCAAATTCATATTCCGGGATCTCCCTTCACATTTCATTACATAAATAAGTGCAATCTGCACATACTATTTCCAAAAAAGTTTTTTATGGATGTGTATATATTTTCAGAAAAGTGTTCAGAATGTTGCTGAGGTGATGAACAAATGAGAGAGGAAGAAAAGAAAACTTCTCAAGTCAAAAAACTTCAGCGGTTTTTTCGCAAACGCTGGATATTCCCTGCAATCTACTTAGTCAGTGCGGCCGTCATTTTAACAGCTGTCCTTTGGTATCAATCCGTTTCGAATGATGTGAAGGACAATCTGACGAACAACGGCGGAAACTCCGCGTATGACAGCGGCAAAGACGATGCCGTCGAAGTAGGCAAGTCAATGGAAAACGTCGCAATGCCGGCTGCTCATTCTGAAAATGTTTCTGTTGTGAAAAAGTTTTATGAAACTGATGCCGCAAAAAAAGAGAAAGAAGCAGCACTTGTTAACTATAATAACACGTACAGCCTCAGTAAAGGAATTGACTTAGCTGAGAAAGACGGAAAATCATTTGATGTTTCTGCTTCTCTGAGCGGTACGGTTGTTAAAGCTGCTAAAGACCCGGTACTGGGACATGTGGTTGAAATTGAACACTCAGACGGCCTGTCTACTGTCTATCAGTCTTTATCTGAAGTCAGCGTCGATCAGGGCGACAAAGTAAAGCAGAACCAGGTCATCGGTAAATCCGGAAAAAACCTTTACAGTGAAGAAAGCGGAAATCACGTGCACTTTGAAATCCGCAAGGACGGCGTAGCGATGAACCCGCTCAATTTTATGGACAAGCCGGTAACATCTATTGAAAAAGCGGCGGCTGAAGAGAAAAACGCTGTGACAGAAGAAACGGAAGGGTCAATTCAGCAGTCTTCCGAGAAAAAAGATGTGACGCCTAAAAAAGAAACCGAAGAAAAACCGGGTGACAAAGAGGACGGCACAAAAGACAAGACAGATGGTAAAGATGACGGCTCAATGAAAGATTCGGGCAAGTAATCTTGATCCCAAAGCGCCTATCAGCTCAGATAGGCGCTTTTCATATTGCCGCATGTGCCTTTATACTAGTAGAAAACGAAGGAGATGCTGAATGAATAAATGTCTGGCGGCCGGGTGGCTCGTCTTTGTTTTCGTTTCGGCTTTGACTGAAAGCTTTCACGATATGATTGTGTCGCAGACGGTGTCCTTCCGTTTCACGCCCCATCCGGATGTGTCCGGTTTCTTTGTGTTCGATATGGCGGAGCTCGCCATACCGGAAGCGGCGATTCAAAAGCTCGGGCACGCGTTTTCATTTTTTGTGCTCGCCTATTTGTTTTTCAGAGAGCGCAGGCGCATGAAGAGGGCAGTGCTGTATGCATTGGCCGCCGCTTTCCTGACAGAAATCGTCCAGCTCTTTTTCGGCAGAAACGGATGTCTCCGCGATGTGCTGATTGACAGTCTCGGCATTGCCGCATTCTGTGCTTTACAAAGGAAAAAGCATACAGCCAAACATACAAAAACCGGCAGTCTGTGACAGACGCCGGCTTTTTTTTATATATTATGGTTTGTCGATTTGCTTTTATGAACGATACTTTCATAGATTCGCACGATCAGATCGACAATCGGACGAAGCACATTTGAAAATCTGAACAGCAGGAATCCGACAATGAGGGAAACGATAATGCTTCCGAGCACATCGATCGGATAATGGTGGCCGACCCAAATTCTTGAGAAGCCGGTCAAAAGGCCGAAAATCACAAGCGGCCAGCCGAGTTTTTTGTTGCGGAACAGAATCGCAATTGAAATCGCCAAAGCGCCTGTCGTATGGTCACTTGGAAATGAAGCATCCGCGGCATGAGGGATCAGCGTATGAACCGTATGCTCGACAAAGGGGCGCGGCTCGATATAGACCTTCGTGATGAGGTAGTTGACGATAAGCGCTGCAACACCCGTGAAGCCCGCGTACAGGGCGTTTTGTCTGCCTTTTGTGCTTCCGAACAGCCACATGGCAAGCAGGAAAAGGGCGTAGGCGTAAATGGCGTATTCCGTAATAAATACCATGATAGAGTCGAGAATGGCACTATGGTGCGACAAACCATTGATCGCTTTAAATAGTTCGTAATTCACAAATATCACCTTTTATCTTTATTTTATATGAACAGTGTAATGCTTTTTTCTATGAGACACAATTGGTATTAAAAATAATCATAAAAAAGTAAACAGAATGAAACGTGACTGTATTACTGTGCGTCAAGTATGCGGGAAAAGAATAGCCGAAGGAGTTTTGTCCGTTGCTGAAACGTTTGAAAAACGCCGATCTGCCGCTTGTGTTTGTCATTATGCTGCTTTGCGGATTCGGCTTGTTAATGGTGTATAGCGCCAGTGATGTGATGGGGTCTCAGCGGTACGGAGATCCATCCTATTTCTTCCATAAGCAGAGTGTCTCTTTACTGATCGGATTATGCTTATTTCTATTTGCCGCCTGTCTGCCGTATAAGCGGTATGCGCGGCTTGTACCGCTGTTTGTGGTCGGTTCGCTGGTATTGCTGCTGCTCGTATTGATACCGGGAATCGGGCTGGAGCGGAATTTCTCCCGCAGGTGGCTGGGAGCGGGCCCGCTTGTCGTACAGCCGTCTGAATTGGCGAAGATCGCGATGATTTTGTATTTCGCTTCGATTTATACGAAAAAGCAGCCGTACATTCATCAATTTGTGAAAGGGGTTCTGCCGCCTTTAGTGATTTTGGGAACTGCTTTTCTGCTGACATTGGCGGAGCCTGATTTAGGGACGGCTTCCTTAATCCTGGCGGCGTGCGGGTCGATTTTATTATGTGCCGGCTTGAAAAAGCGCCATCTGTTCGTGCTCGGCGCGACGGCGGTGTCCGGGGTTGTTTATCTCGCATTTTCCGCCTCCTATCGTGTGAAGCGCCTCGTTTCCTTTACCAATCCGTTTGGTGACGCGAACGGGGACGGCTATCAGCTGATTCAATCCTATTTTGCTATTTCCGGAGGCGGATTTTTCGGAAGAGGGCTTGGAAACAGTGTTGAAAAAATGAACTATCTGCCTGAGGCGCATACCGATTTCATTATGGCCGTGATCAGCGAAGAGCTGGGGATATTCGGTGTTCTGATCGTTTTGGGATTATATTTTGCGTTAATGCTTCTCGGCGTAAAAACGGCCGTGCGGGCTGATGACCCGTTCGGGAAGCTTCTTGCCATCGGAATTACGTTTCAATTAATGTTTCAGGTTGTATTGAATTTGGGAGCGATGAGCGGACTTCTCCCGGTTACGGGTGTGCCGCTTCCGTTTATCAGCTACGGCGGTTCTTCATTAATTATGACGCTGTTTTTGTGCGGCATACTGGTCAATATCAGTACATATGCGAAAAAACAACCCGTACGGCATAAGCGGCCTGTCCCGCATGAAAAAAAGGTTTCTTCTTTTTAATGAAGCTGAAAAAACGCCCGGGACATTTCTGTCTCCGGGCGTTCTGCCTGTTTATAAAGCTCCTGGTCCTTCTTCTCCGGTGCGGATATTAATCGTGTTTCCGATTTCATAGACGAATATTTTGCCGTCTCCGGGCTCTCCCGTTTTTAGCACTTTTTTCGCCGTTTCCACCACTTGATCAACGGGGACCTTGCTGACAACGATTTCCACTTTCAGCCGTTCATACACATTGCTCTCAATTTTGACTCCGCGGTACAGTTCGGTGTGGGCTTTTTGAAGGCCGCATCCGTGTACGTTGGAGAAGGTCAGCGATGTGACTCCGATTTTACCGAGTTCCTGTTTCAATGTTTCAAACTTAGCCGGACGCGTAACGATTTCTACCTTGAACATTTGACCGCTCATCTAAGCCACTCCTCACTTTATAAGTCCTGATATGCTTTTTCCCCGTGCATCGTTAAATCAAGCCCAAGTGACTCTTCTTCTTCACTGGCGCGCAGGGGAATGAACAGACCTACAATTTTAATGATAACGAAAGTGACAATAAATACAAATACATAGGTTGCCGCAATGGCCGCAATCTGCTTCCAGAGCAGTCCCGGATCGCCGTAAAACAGCCCGTTTGCCCCGCCGTCATTGACGGAAGTGGTTGCGAATAAACCGGTCGCGATGCCGCCCCATGTCCCGCCGATCCCATGCAGGCCGAAAGCGTCAAGCGCATCATCATAACCGAAAGTCTTTTTGAGCCAATAAACGCCCCAAAAGCAGACAAGCCCGCCGATGAAACCGATTACGATGGAAGAGAACGGCGTAACGAACCCGGCAGCCGGCGTAATGGCGACAAGCCCTGCGATTGCGCCCGATACAGCGCCCAGCATGGTCGGTTTTTTATTCAGCATCCATTCGATTAAAATCCAGCCGATAATTCCGGCTGCAGCCGCGGTGTTTGTGTTAATGAAGGCAAACATCGCGATACTGTCAAGCGTGAGGGCGCTGCCGACATTGAAGCCGAACCATCCGAACCAGATGAGCGCTCCGCCCAAGAACGTGTAAATTAAGTTGTGAGGCGAAGCAGCCGTGCCGTCCTTGCGTTTCCCGAGCACAATCGCCAGCACAAGCCCGGCGACTCCGGAAGAAATGTGGACGACGTTTCCGCCTGCGAAGTCAAGAGCGCCCATTTGGCCGATCCAGCCGCCGCCCCATACCCAGTGCGCAACGGGCGTATATACGAGGGAAGCCCACAAAAAGGAAAATACAAGAAAAGCACTGAATCTCATGCGTTCAGCAAATGCTCCGGAAATAATGGCTGTCGTCAGTACGGCAAACGTCATTTGGAACATCATGAACAAGGAATGCGGGATCGTATCACTGTAACTTCCGGGTTCAAAGCCGACCCCCTTCAGCCCCGCCCATTCAATCCCGCCAAGCCATGTATTGCCGGGGGCAAAAGCAAGTGAATATCCGTACAAAACCCAAACGACGGATACGATGGCGAGAGAAGAAAAACTATGCATCGCCGTGCTGAGCACATTTTTGCTTTTTACCATTCCGCCGTAAAACAAAGCCAGCCCGGGGGTCATCAGCCACACGAGTAAAGCGCAAAAGAACATAAATACTGTATCGCCCATCTGCATGTTGTATTCCTCCGTCTCATTCAGAATGTAATTGTGATTAATTCATTATTATAGAGAAAAAAGAACGATAAAACATTTTCGTGTAAGGTTATCTGACATGGTTTTTTGCGTTCATAATGCTGCTTTTTCAAATGGGTGTCGTGCGACTTTATATCCATAAAAAGAGCGCCGGAGCACGGCGTAAGAAATCCTGTCCGGGAAAGAGTAAAATAAACGGGGTGAGAAACACTAACTGCATCAGGAGGAATCATTATGACAACATCATTAAATCTGCAATTTGAAAAAACGGCTTTGGTCCTTATTGATTTACAAAAAGGCATTGTGCCTATTGATAAAAGCGGTACCGTTGTGCCGAACGCGAAAAAATTAATTGATGTGTTCCGGGAAAAAGGCGGATTTATCAGCTTTGTGAACGTGGATTTTCATGACGGAGCGGATGCGCTGAAGCCGCTGACGGATGAAGAGGCGGCGGGCCATTCGGCTCCGCCGGCGGACTGGGCTGAATTTGTGCCTGACATCGGAGTAAAAGAAAATGATTATACGGTAACAAAACGGCAGTGGGGCGCGTTTTTCGGCACGGACCTGGACCTTCAGCTCAGAAGACGGGGAATCGACACGATTGTGTTATGCGGGATTGCGACAAACATCGGGGTGGAAAGCACGGCGCGGGAAGCTTTTCAGCTCGGGTATCAGCAAGTTTTCGTAACTGACGCGATGGCGACATTCAGCGATGAACAGCACGAAGCGACACTCAAGTTTATCTTCCCGAAAATCGGCAGAAGCCGGACGACGGAAGAATTTATCGCACAGACAAAATGACAATCTCTAAAAAAAGCCGCGTCCTGTTCTTGACGGCCGTAGCTTCGGGGACGATGCTGAACCCATTGAACTCGTCGATGATTTCTCTTGCGCTTCACAGTATTCAGCATGAATTTCACCTGTCGTTTACAACGGTGTCCTGGCTGATATCGTCCTTTTATCTGGCCAGCGCGGTGGCGCAGCCTGTTACCGGGAAGCTCGGTGATATGCTCGGCAGGAAGAAGCTGTTTTTGATCGGGCTTCTGCTTGTTGCCGTCTCGGCGGTCGGCGCGCCGTTTGCGCCGACTTTTATGACTTTGCTGATCATGCGGCTTTTTCAATCAATCGGAAGCAGCGCGATATATCCGTCCGGCGTCGGATTGATCCGTTCCAATATACGGGAGAAGCAGGCTTCGGCGCTGGCCGTCCTGTCAATCTTTGCATCAGCCATGACGGCGCTCGGTCCGACTCTCGGCGGTTTTCTGATCGTTTGGGGAGGGTGGCCGGCAATCTTTTTCGTCAATCTGCCGTTTATCATTCTCAGCTTTTTTCTCGGAATGTATATGTTTCCGAAAGATGAAAAACGCGAGATCGGCGGCTTGAAAGGCGTGCTCCGCCAGCTTGATACGATCGGGATACTCCTGTTTGCCGGAGCGATTATCCTTCTCCTGTCGTTTTTATTGTCCTTCAGTACGAAGCCTCACTATACAGAAGGCGTATTCGGGCTTTTGTTTGTCGGGCTGTTTATCTGGCGCGAGCTGAAAACAGAGAAGCCGTTTATTGATGTCAGGCTGTTTAAAACGCATCGGAAACTATCGTCGGTGTATATTCAATTTATTTTGCTGAATATATTCTTTTACTGCATCTTTTTCGGGCTTCCGAGCTATTTTCAGGATGAAATGCATTTGTCCGTTCAGACAAGCGGATTGATTATGCTGTTTATGTCGGGCATGAGTATTCTGGTGTCGCCTCTGACCGGAAAATGGATAGATAAGAAAGGGCTTCTTCAGCCGATTATTGCCGGAACCTGCCTGACCGCGATCGGGGCGGTGCTGTTAACGTTTTTCTTTCTTCAGGCGCCCATGATAGGAAAAGGGCTGATCCTGTCCGTGCTGGGTGTCGGCTACGGCTTCGGGAATGTCACGTTTCAGGCGGCCATGCTGACAACGAGCCCCGCCGACATGGTCGGAACAACGTCCGGCCTGTTTCAGACCTGCCGGTATCTCGGTTCGATTTTGTCTTCTGTCATTTTGGGCATTCTTTTCGGAAAAGAAATTACCGCCGGCCATTTTCATATGCTTGGGACGATTCTTATCGTTGTCGGCGCTGTAAGCCTTTTGATGGCGTTCCGGTTTTCGGTTCTCCTCAAAAAAGCCTCTTAACAGGCGCAACAAAAAGAGACGGGCTCTCCCCGTCTCTTTTTGTTGTGTAATGTGCTCAAAAATCAAAACGATTATTGTCGACAGCGACCAATGTTATTTACGGAATTTTCAGTTATATTTTTTCACATGTGATGTAAGGAAAACGCACATGCGGGAGGGAGAAAATGAAAAAAACAACGAGTGATCGGCTAAGCAACAAAGATTTACTGCCTTTAGAAGACGGCGAACGGACATGGAAAGCGGTGAATTTTGCATCCATCTGGATGGGTTGTATTCATAATATCCCGACCTACGCGACTGTGGGCGGGCTCATTGCGATCGGTCTTTCTCCGTGGCAGGTGCTCGCCATTATCGTGACGGCGTCACTCATTTTGTTCGCCGCTTTGGCCTTGAACGGCCATGCCGGAACGAAATACGGACTGCCTTTTCCGGTCATTATCAGGGCTTCTTACGGAATATACGGCGCTAACATTCCGGCGCTTCTCAGGGCGTTTACAGCCATCATGTGGCTCGGAATTCAAACATTTGCCGGGAGCACGGCTTTGCACATTCTGCTTTTGAACATATGGCCGGGCTGGGGGAGTCTCGGCGGAGATTGGAATATATTCGGGCTTCATCTGCCGGGTTTTCTGTCGTTTATTTTCTTTTGGGGCATTCATCTGCTTGTGCTGCGGCACGGAATGGAATCGATCAAAAAATTTGAAGTGTGGGCGGGCCCGCTTGTTTATCTCGTCTTCGGCGGTATGGTCTGGTGGGCGATAGATATTGCCGGCGGGCTCGGACCGATTTACTCACAGCCGGGAAAGTTCCACACCTTTTCTGAAACGTTTTGGCCGTTTGCCGCCGGAGTGACGGGCATTATCGGAATATGGGCGACGCTGATCCTGAATATCCCTGACTTCACCCGGTTCGCCGCGTCGCAAAAAGAACAGATTCGCGGCCAGTTTTACGGGCTGCCGGGAACGTTTGCGCTGTTCGCGTTTGCAAGCATCACGGTGACATCAGGATCACAAGTAGCATTCGGAGAACCGATTTGGGATGTGGTGGAGATTTTGGCCCGGTTTGATAATCCTTTTGTTATCGCTCTTTCGGTCATCACACTTTGCATCGCCGCCGTCTCGGTTAACGTGGCGGCAAACATCGTGTCACCGGCCTATGACTTGGCGAATGTCCTGCCGAAGTATATTACATTCAGGAGGGGAGGGTATTTGACCGCCGTTTTGGCTCTGTTCACAATACCGTGGAAGCTGATGGAGAGCGCCACGAATGTTTATGCGTTTCTCGGACCGGTGGCCGGGGTGATGATGGCTGATTATTTTATCATCAGAAAAAGGCGGCTCTCAGTTGAAGACCTTTATTCGGAAACCGGACAGTACACTTATTACAAAGGCTATAATTACCGGGCCTTTGCCGCGACCTTTCTCGGCGCGTTTATTTCTTTAATCGGAATGTACGTCCCGGCGTTCGCCGGCATCTATGATATTTCCTGGTTTGCGGGTGTCATTTTGTCATGTCTCGGTTATACGGCGCTTATGTATATTCATCCTCCTTATGTAAAAGCGGCGGGACGAATCGTGCGGGAAAGAGCGGCCGAATAAAAAAAGCCGGGGGCTGCCCCCGGCTTTTTGTCATATCAGTCTGCGATTGAAACGTTGCCGTCCGCTTCAAGCGGCGTTCTTTTTTTCTGGCTCCAGCCATACAGGAGCAAAGCAATCAGGACGAACAGCCCCGCGGCCAGATAAATCGAATGGAATCCGGCCGAAGCGACAAAGAGGCCGAATACATATGACCCGCCGGCAATCCCGCTGTCAAAGAAAGTGAAGAAGGTAGCCGTCGCAAAGCCTGAACGGTGTCCGGGCGAGTTCTGAATCGCCAGTGTCTGCATACACGGTACGATAGAGCCGTATCCGAGACCGATTACGGCACCGGACAAGAGAAGCATGAGGGCGCTGTTTGTCATCGCCAGCATGCAAAGCCCCGCGGAGAACACGATAATCGACGGATAGATGACGATTCCCGGCCCCACTCTGTCAAACAGCTTTCCTGTGAAAGGACGGGCGGCCATCATCGTCACGGCGAAACAGACGAAGAAATAGCCGCTGACATCCAACAGGTGGATCGTCTTTGCATAAACGGATAAATATGAAGTCACACTTGAATAACAGAAAGAAATGGACAACCCGACAATCGCGATTTTAAGCGCGCCTTTTTCAAACATGTCGGAGAAAGAAAAACGGAAGACAGTCGTTCCGCTGTTGTTTTGATCCGGCACACGAATCATAAAAGCAATCAGCAAGCCTAAAGAAACAAATACGGCAAAAATCGTAAAGAAAACCGGGAACGAAATGACTTTCACAAGACTCAGCCCGAGAAAAGGACCGATCGCCATGGCAAGGTTCATAGACATCGCAAAATAACCGAGCCCCTCGCCGCGCCGCTTGGCGGGAATAATGTCAGCGGCAATTGCGCCCGTGACCGTCGTTAAAATGCTGAACCAGATGCCTTGGAAAAAACGCAGTCCGAGCAGCAGATAGAAATTGTGTAGCGGCAAATACAGATAAGAAGACAGGGCGAACAGCGCCAAGGATACAATCGTCATTCTTTTCTTGCCGAACCGTTCAATAATCGCCCCTGAAAAAGGACGGGTAATAATAGCAGATAACAGGAACAGGCTGATCAAAAGCCCTCCTTGCGATTCACTGCCGCCAAGCTCCTGAATCATATAGATAGGCAGCACGGCCAAAAATGTATAAAAGAACACAAAGACAAATAAATTCACGAGTACGACCATAATAAAATCTTTGGTCCAGATCGAGTCAGATTTACTCAAAAGTACAGCACTTCCCTTTCTTTTCTATTTCGTTAAAAACACATTCAGAAACTCAGAAAAAGCTTCCTTATCTCCATCTTGGAAATCCGCAAGCATGTCTTCCTCGAACTTCAGCATCTCTTGATTGATGCTGTCGTATTTCAATTCAGCTTCCTTCGTCAGGACGACGAGCTTTTCCCGCTTGTCTTCTCCCTGTTCCCGCTGAATCCAGCCGTTTTCTTCAAGGCGTTTGATCGTTCTGGTAACGGTCGGCGCCTCTACGTTCAGATAGGACCAGATTTCTTTTTGGGTCATCGGTCCGATCGTTTTTAAGCAATATAGGATTGACCATTGAGAGGAGTACAGGCCGAATGGTTCCAGCCGTTCATTGGCTTTCTTCGTAATCAGGCGGGCGCATTGATTGATTTGATGAATGAGGCGTCTGTTGACGTGGATCATTTCCGTTCTCCTTTTCAAAAAACTTACCTAAGTAACTAATTGTGCTGTTTCATTCTACAGCAGGATCGCGCGGATGTAAACCCCCCGTTCAAAAAGCAGAAAATTATGACCCGCCCCTTGTCCTTATTGAGTTTTTAGCATATTCCCAATTCATTGCTAATACACTGTTACAAACCTATCAAAGAGAGTGTTTGAGGTGAGGGATCGTGGGCATATTTCTAAAACCTTCTTATATAATCGGACAACGAAGAAGCTGCATCATCAGTGAATCTGTTACAGAATACGGATCTCATTTCACACTTCTCACATCCAACTGGGGAGGTCGAGTGGTGTGCACGATTACATCAAAGAGCGAACAATCAAGATTGGTAAGTATATCGTGGAGACGAAAAAAACCGTTCGTGTCATTGCGAAAGAGTTTGGTGTTTCCAAAAGTACCGTACACAAAGATCTGACGGAGCGCCTGCCTGAAATTAATCCTGACTTGGCGAATGAAGTAAAAGAAATACTCGATTATCATAAATCCATCAGACATTTAAGAGGGGGAGAGGCGACGAAATTAAAGTACAAGAAGGATGAAATTCTTGAAGGGGAGCCCGTTCAGCAGCCGTAGCGCCTGACGTCTGCCGGGCCCTTTTTTCTCCTCCCGGGCGGTTTCGCGAATATCCGCAAAATTTTGTCAAGAACTTATATCGTTCAGCAGCTTTTTTTTGATAAATTATGATAATATATATAATTAGGGCACAATGTGGATATTTTACTGTGAAACAGATATCAAGGAGGATATAAATAGATGTTTGCAAGGGATATTGGAATTGACCTCGGTACTGCAAATGTACTGATCCATGTAAAAGGAAAAGGAATTGTTCTGAATGAGCCTTCCGTTGTGGCACTTGATAAAAACAGCGGCAAAGTGCTGGCTGTCGGTGAAGAAGCCAGACGAATGGTTGGACGTACACCTGGGAATATTGTTGCGATCCGTCCGCTGAAAGACGGCGTAATCGCAGACTTCGAAGTAACAGAAGCCATGCTGAAACATTTCATTAATAAGCTGAATGTAAAAGGACTTTTCTCAAAACCGCGCATGCTGATCTGCTGCCCGACGAATATTACATCCGTTGAGCAAAAAGCGATTAAAGAAGCAGCTGAAAAAAGCGGCGGAAAGCATGTGTACCTTGAAGAAGAACCGAAAGTTGCCGCTATCGGCGCGGGTATGGAAATCTTCCAGCCGAGCGGTAACATGGTTGTTGACATCGGAGGCGGTACGACAGATATCGCAGTTATTTCTATGGGCGATATTGTCACCTCCTCTTCTATTAAGATGGCTGGGGACAAGTTTGACATGGAAATCTTAAATTATATCAAACGCGAGTATAAGCTGCTGATCGGTGAACGTACCGCTGAAGATATTAAGGTGAAGGTCGCAACGGTTTTCCCAGACGCACGTCATGAAGAAATCACCATCCGCGGCCGTGACATGGTTTCCGGTCTGCCGAGAACGATTACAGTAAACAGCAAAGAAGTAGAAGAAGCCCTTCGTGAATCAGTTGCCGTCATTGTGCAGGCCGCCAAGCAGGTTCTTGAAAGAACACCGCCTGAATTGTCCGCTGACATCATTGACCGCGGCGTTATCATTACCGGCGGGGGAGCGCTGTTAAACGGGCTTGACCAGCTTCTTGCCGAAGAGCTGAGGGTGCCTGTTCTTGTCGCTGAGAACCCGATGGATTGTGTTGCGGTCGGAACCGGCGTCATGCTGGATAACATGGACAAGCTTCCAAAACGCAAACTGAGCTGATGATAAAACCTCATTCTGAAAAAGAATGGGGTTTTTTTCTGCCAAACCCTTCACGAACGGGAATGTAAATCCGATAATAAGAAAAAATGCTGATTTTCATTATAGAACAAATGTTCCGGTGAGGCAACTGGAAATAATGCTATTTCAGAGGTGGAAGACTTGTTAAAAGGATTATATACCGCAACGTCCGCAATGATTACACAGCAGAGAAGAACGGAAATGCTGTCAAATAACATCGCAAACGCGAATACATCAGGGTACAAAGAGGATCAAGGTTCAATCCGCGCCTTTCCCGAGATGCTTCTGAGCCGAATAGAAGGCGATAAAAAAACGAAAATCGGCTCCGTCAACACAGGCGTATACATGCAGGAGCTGAAACCGTTGTTTACGCAGGGAAGCCTGAAAACGACCGATCAGCCGACGGATATCGCGCTGATGGAGAATCAGGTTCCCAAGAATGCCGAAACGAATGAAAACGCCGAGCTGTTTTATCCCGTGCAGACCGCGGGCGGCGTCCGCTATTCAAAAAGCAGCACTTTCTCATTAAATGAAAACAATCAGCTTACGATAAACGGAAACCTTGTGTTATCAACAAACGGACAGCCGATTACAGTCGACAATGAAAAATTCACCGTATCAGAAAACGGAACGGTCACGACAAACGGCCGGCCGGCGGGGCAGATTGATATCAGAATGGAAGAAGACGTGCGCAATCTGAAACGGGACGGCAATGACCTATACAGCACGGCCGACGGCTCTGAACTGCCGAGCGCGGCGGCGAATCCCCAAGTCTCGTATTCATTAAAGCAAGGCGTCTCGGAGCTTTCGAACGTGGACGTGACGAGCACGTATACAGAAATGACGGAAGCATACAGATCATTTGAAGCCAATCAGAAAGTCATTCAGGCTTACGATAAAAGCATGGATAAAGCCGCAAATGAAATCGGCAAAGTGTAACAAAATGGGGGACGTTCAATTATGATGCTCAGATCAATGCTGACGGCTTCAACAGCCTTAAATCAGCTTCAGCAGCAGATGGATACAGTCAGCAGCAACCTTTCAAACAGTGATACGACAGGCTATAAAGCGAGGGACTCCCGCTTTTCCGAGCTGATCAGACAGCAGTATGACCATATAGATGACAAAAAGGAAAATTCGCCGGACATGCGGAAAACGCCGCCCGGCCTGCGTCTCGGCGCCGGAACGGTCATGACTCCGCAGCTGGACTCAGGGCAGGGAAGCATCAAAAAAACCGACCGTGACCTTGATATCGCGTTCACATCACCTTATCAATATCTTCAGGCAGAAGCGGACGGACGGCGGGTGTATACAAGGGACGGCTCACTTTCCCTCAAGCCGGCAGGCGGAAATGACCGGCTGCTTCAGCTGATGACAGCGGGAGGCAATCCCATTCTCGATGAGAACGGTCAGCCCATACAAATTGACAGTTCGCTGACTCAGCTGAAAATCAGCAAAACCGGAACGCTGACTGCTTCAGACCAGGCGGGAACCCGTTCGCAGACGTTTAATCTCGGCATCGTCAATGTCAATAATCCTCAGGCGCTTCATGCGGAAGGGGATAATCTGTTTTCCGTAAACGGCGCGGGGGCTTCAGCGATTGAAGAGCTTACCGGCGCAAACCGGCAGGCAATCGGCATGGAGCAGGGCGCGCTTGAAAGTTCAAATGTCGATATGTCAAAAGAAATGACCGGCTTAATCGTGTCTCAGCGTTCCTATCAGCTGAACAGCCGCACGATTACATTGGGAGACCAAATGCTGGGCTTAATCAACTCAGTCAGATAAAAGAAGGGGCGTTTTGATCAGCCGCGCATGATAAAAAATGCGGCTTTCTCAAAATCGCCCTTTTTTTTGTAGTAATCAGTAATATCCTGAAGCAGCACTTCCAAATCCACCCACGCTTCAATTTTCTGCAGCTCCAGCACAAGCTTCTGCAATCGGTCGTACGGGTCCTCCTGAGCGGTGTACAGTATGTTGAGTGCGGTCAGCTTCAATTTCATAATCTTGTTCTGCACTTTTTCAGATATGTATAAACCTTTCTGCAGCACGGTTTGTCCTTCGGCGGCAGAACCGGTTTTAAAAAGTGCTCTGACCGCTTCGTATACACAATGAAGGTAGGAAACGGGAGACTCTTTCTCGAAACGCTGATTGCCCAATACCTTTTTGTAAAAAGGGAGGGCCTCTTTATCTTTTTTCTGGGCGGTCTTTAAAAAACCAAAATTATAATAGGCGTGGCACAGCAGGTTATTGTCATTGATCCGGTCCGTTATCTTTATGGATTCATTAAAGAGCTGTTCTGCGTCTTCATAGCGTGCCTCGTCTATATAATTCACGGCGAGAAGCAGCCGGCAGCTGAGCGTTTTTTTGATGTAGCCGGCTTCATCTTGATAGATTTCCAGCGCTTTATTGACATATTGAATGGAGAGCGCAGGCGACTTCATCATGTAATATGCACCCGCTGTTTTATAATAAAATTCAGCGGCTTCGAAACGGTCCTGTATGGCCGGCAGGTACTGTTCAGCTTCTTTAAAGCGGCAGACAGCACGGTTCGGAGCGCCATTCACCATATGGAATAACCCTTTGAAAAAATAGAAATAATAAGTTAATTCATGATCCATCTCATCTTTGCGCCGCTTCAGCTCGCAGAACAGTTTATTCAGACCGTCTTTTTTCTCAAACAGCAGCTGAAACCGTGCGAAAAACAGCTGATATCTGAGTTTGAGCTTTGCATTCTTTTGTAATTTGGGGAGATGCTGATTGATTTGTTCGTGAAGGGAACGGGCTAGATCGAATTGGCGTTTTCCCATGGCGTCATACCACTCATTCAGCATCACCCGCGTACGTTTTTCAGTAAACTTAGCAATCATCTTCCAACCTCTTTGCATAGGGTAAAAATCTTTATTTATCATAACACATTAATGGACGAGGCTCATTGCCAGCTGGTTACAGTTTACAGCGCGGTTGAAAAAGAAATTGATTCATAATATACTTCCAAATGTACAGATTGGTTGCCACATATACCTTCTATACATACTATTGTCGATGAAGGAGATGTCAAGAGAATGCTTGATACTCAGCAAATTAAAGAAATTATTCCCCATCGCTATCCGTTTCTTCTGGTAGACAGAATTACGGAAGTCGAAGAAGGAAAACGGGCGGCGGGATATAAAAATGTGACGGCGAATGAAGATTTTTTCAACGGCCATTTTCCTGAATACCCTGTTATGCCGGGCGTATTAATCGTAGAGGCTTTGGCGCAGGTCGGAGCGGTTGCGATGCTGATTAAAGAAGAAAACCGGGGCAGACTTGCATTTTTTGCGGGGATTGATAACTGCCGTTTCAAAAAGCAGGTAAAACCGGGTGACAAGCTGGAGCTTGAGGTTGATATTACCCGCGCGCGCGGTACGATCGGACGCGGCAAAGGCGTTGCCAAAGTTGACGGCGAGCTCGTGTGTGAAGCTGAATTAACCTTTGCGCTCGGAGAATAAAAGCAAACAAATGGGCTTATAAAAAGCCCATTTTGTATAGAAAGGGGTGAATGTGATGTGGTCAGAATTTAAAAGCTTTGCGATGCGGGGCAATATCATGGATCTGGCTATCGGTGTCGTCATCGGCGGCGCTTTCGGCAAAATCGTGACGTCGCTCGTTGAAGACATCATCATGCCGCTGGTCGGCCTGCTTCTTGGCGGTCTTGACTTTTCAGGGCTGGCCGTGACATTCGGCGATGCTCATATCAAGTACGGAAGCTTCATTCAAACGATTGTGAACTTCTTCATTATTTCATTTTCTATTTTTATCGTGATCCGCACAATAGGCAAGCTGAGACGTAAAAAAGAAGCAGAAGAAGAGGCTGAAGAAGCCGAGGAAACAGATCAGCAGACAGAACTGCTGACTGAAATCAGAGATCTGCTGAAACAGCGGGCTCCTCACAATGACTAGGGCACAAAAAAAGGCTGGATGATTAACGTCCGGCCTTTTTCATGATCATAATTTTTGTTTAAACGCTTCAATCAGCCGGCTGCCCGAGTAGCCTTCTTTCACGAGCGACTCCAGAATGCTTTCTGATCCGGGGTGGTTTCTTGACACCATTTGACCGTAAATTAAAACTTGTATACTTCTTTCCAACTGGACAATATTTTTGATGCTTCCCGTCAGCTGGGCGGGGCGGTTGCTTTTTTTCGTAATCGTTACAAACACCTTCGCTTCTTTCTGGCTTTTCATCAGCATGTCAAAAAAAGACAAGTGTTCGGCCGGGACCAGTGCTTCAATTAACCAATGATTTTCTCCGTCCTCTTTGTTGATAATCAATCCGTCTAAAAGGGGAAACTGCTCAATCGGCTGATCGTCTTTATCTAAACGTTCCACATTCAGATCAACCAGTTTAAAGGTTTTCATCTCTTATTTTCACCCCTGTTGTCCATGTTTTTCGTTCATTTATTATAACACATATCATTTTTCCCGGGAAAATGCTGTAAGACATGCTTCATCATTTTTGTAGGCGGTCAACATTTAATCATTTCTATTTTTTCATTATAATGTAAAAGAATATGGTCATGGAGAGATGCTTATGAATCAATTGCGCCTGAAGGAAATCTATATAGAAGACGGTTCAAGGCGAAAAGACGATCATTCCTACTTGGTATGCAAAAAGGAAGATTGTGAGGTGCATCTTAACAGAAGGGGAAATGTCGTCTTTTTATATGAAACAAAAGACCGCATGGAACAGTATAAAATTCAGCTTTCACTGACTGATAAAAAGCTGAGTTTTTACTGGTTCGCATGGGACGGCGGAAAGTTTGTCCGCATGTTTGAGAAAGACTGGCTCAAAACGAAACTTTTCTCGCGGCTGCTCAAAAATACATATTACATAAGCGGCCAAAAACAAAAGTTTTTTTTATCAGAAAGAAAAACGAAAACATAAGAGCAGCCTGAACGAATAACGGCTTTTTCCGCTTTTTGCTTTCACGAGCCCTTGTACTACAATGAAGCCAGCCTCGAAAAAGAGAGGAGGATACGGCTTGTTTAACCACGTTATGCTTGTCGGCCGGCTGACGAAAGACCCGGAGCTCCGTTTTACATCAGCGGGCATTCCCGTCGCGCATATTACGCTGGCGGTAAACCGCAATTTTAAAAGCGCGTCGGGTGAAACCGGAACCGACTTCGTCAACTGCACCATCTGGAGAAAAAACGCTGAAAACACGGCATTGTACTGCCAAAAAGGGTCAATGGTCGGTGTAAGCGGCAGAATCCAGACGAGAAGCTATGAAAAGACAGACGGCGTAAAAGTTTATGTGACCGAGGTCATGGCTGATACCGTTCGGTTTATGGATCAAAAACGGAAAGAGCCGCTGGCTGAATAGCATGCTTTTTTCCTCGATTTCCCGCCTTTTTCAGCGGGCCCCGCAATACCTCCTTCCCATTTGCCAGTCGAAAGACTGGTTTTTTTGTGCGGGAGCTAAAAAATGGTTAAAAAGAAGTGATTTCGCTTATGAATACTTAAAAACATTGAATATATCGGGATAAAAACTTATAATTACTTACAGATAAGTGACGAAAAAGGGAATGAGGACGTGTATCAAGAAGAAAGACTGATTGCGATAATGGAATATTTGAAACAGCATCGGCGGATCACCGCTGAACAGATATGTTCGCTGCTTCATATTTCAAGAGATACCGCAAGAAGGGACCTTGTAAAGCTGAAAGAGCGCGGGGCCATTATCAGAACACGGGGCGGCGCGATTCTGCCGTCGGTGAATCAGGAAGTTCCGGGCTATTCGGGCCGGCTGAAAACCGTTTCTGAAGAGAAAAACAAAATCGGCAAGCTGGCAGCATCCCTGATCCATAAAGGAGACCGGATCATTCTGGACACCTCGACAACCGTGCAGGCCTGCGCGGAGCATTTAAATGTCACCGGCTGCACTGTTATTACAAATTCGATCAATCAGGCCGATATCCTTTCCGCAAAAGAGGGAATTGATATTCACCTGCTCGGCGGAAAGCTCCAGAAGGAACACCGGTTTTTATACGGGGCTTCCGTCGTAGAAAAACTGGGGGATTATCACGCCGATAAGGTGCTGATCGGCGTTGTCGGCATCTCGGAAAACGGTCTGACGATACCTCACGAAGAAGACGGCATGGTAAAGCGTAAAATGATCCGACAGGCGGAACAGGTGATTGCGCTGAGCGATCACTCCAAGCTTGGCCGTACGAGTTTTTATCAGTATGCAGACCTGCACGAGGTTGACCTGCTGATTACCGATCGGCTGCCTGATCAGGATTTTTGCGATCTGCTCGACCGGCACGGCGTAGAATTGCTTGTAACTGAATCTGAAGAAGAGGATGAGGACATGTGAAACTGATTGCCATAGATCTGGACGGCACACTGCTGAACAGCAGTCATCAAGTAAGCGATGAAAATGAGCGGGCTTTAAGGGAAGCCCGGCAAGCGGGAATTGAAATCGTGGTTTCCACGGGACGCGCGCATTTTGACGTGCATTCCATATTCGAACCGCTCGGCATAAAAACGTGGGTCATCAGCGCAAACGGAGCCGCCATTCATGCTCCTGACGGCAGCCTGTACCACTGTGATGCGATTGAAGAAACAAGAGCCCGCGGCATTTTGTCATGGCTTGAAGAGAATCAATATTACTATGAGGTGTTTACAAACAAAGCCATCTATACGCCTGAAACCGGCAGGCAGCTGCTCGATATCGAAATGGACCGGGTGAAAAGCGCCAATCCGGAAACCGATCTTTCCGTTTTGGAACAGGCGGCTTCAGTGCAATACAGCCAGTCCGGCTTTGCTTACATTCATTCATACCGTGAGCTCTTTGAGAAAGAAGAGCATCTGGATTTTTATAATATTCTCGGATTTTCGTTTGATGAGCGGAAGCTGAAAGCGGGCTGGGACCGATTCAGCGGTCAGAAAGATCTCACCCTTGTCAGCTCTGCCGACCACAACTTCGAACTGGCGTCTCGAAACGCCTCTAAAGGGCAGGCGCTCAAACGGCTGGCGCAAAAGCTCGGCATTCCGATGGCTGAAACCGCCGCGGTCGGTGACAGCTTAAATGACTATTCAATGCTTCAGGCGGCCGGAAAAGGCATAGCGATGGGGAATGCGAGAGAAGATATTAAAGAGATCGCTGATGCCGTTACATTGACAAATGATCAAAACGGCGTTGCGCATATGATCAGGAATTTACTGTGAAAGGTATGGCGATACTGTTCATGACTGGCGTGACGCATTCATGGCAAATGCGGCGTAACAGTAAGGACGACATAAAAGACCGGCTCTTCTGAGAGAGCCGGCCTTTTTGCGTTTAATGTGATTGCGCCGATGCGCTGAGGGTGAATAATTCTTCAAGCTCAGCGGATGACAGCTCGGTAATCCAATTTTCACTTTGGATAATCTGATCGTTCAGCGTTTGTTTCGTTTCGAGCATGGCATCAATTTTTTCTTCAATCGTTCCCGTCGTAATGAGTTTGTGAACATGGACGAACCGTTCCTGGCCGATTCGGTAGGCGCGGTCGGTCGCCTGGTTTTCCACCGCCGGATTCCACCATCTGTCATAGTGAATGACATGATTGGCAGCCGTCAGGTTCAGGCCGGTTCCGCCCGCTTTCAGTGACAAAATCAGCGTCGGGTATTCTTTCTTCTGGAACCGTTCGACGAGAGAATCGCGTTCCTGCTTGGATAGGCTTCCGTTTAAAAACTGAACCGGTTCTCCGAATGCTTTTTCCAGGAGGCGCTTCATCATGTTGCCCATCTGAATGTATTGGGTGAAAATGAGGCAGCTTTCCCCCTGTCCGCGGATCGCCGCCATTAAATCAAGCAGCTTTTCCAGTTTGACGGATCTCCCGTTTAACAGCTCTGTCTGTTCTTCCTTCAAATAGAGCGCAGGATGACCGCATATTTGCTTCAAGCGGCCGAGCATGCTCAGAATCAGCGCTTTCCGCTGCATCCCGGTCAGAGAAGCCATATGTTCAAATGTATCTTTGACAAGCTGTTCATAAAGGGATGCCTGTTCGGCTGAGAGCGGGATAAACTCTTTTTGTTCCAGCTTGTCAGGAAGATTAAGCGCCACTTCTTCATCCCGTTTTGTCCGGCGCAGTAAAAACGGCCGGATTAACTGCTGAAGCTGGTTGATTCTTTTTTCGTCACGGTCTTTTTCAATCGGCAGCACATAGCGTTTATGAAAGCCGGTCAGACTGCCGAGATAGCCTTTGTTCATAAAATCAAAGATCGACCAAAGCTCTGTCAGGCGGTTTTCCATCGGTGTTCCGCTCAGCGCGATATGATGGACGCCTTTCAGCTTTCTGATCGCGCGGGACTGCTTCGTATGCGCGTTTTTAATATTTTGCGCTTCATCAAGGCAGATGGTGCTCCATGTCACGGAAGAAAGCTCTTCCTGATCGGCGTGCGAGAGGCCGTAAGAAGTAAGAACGACGTCCGCGTCCTGATAGGCCGGGACAAATGCTTCCCCCTTCGGCCGGCGGGGGCCGTAATGAAGCACGGCCTTCAGCTGCGGCGCGAAGGTCTGGAGCTCACGCTGCCAGTTGCCGAGCACCGATGTCGGCGCAATGATTAAGGCAGGCGCTTTTTGCCGGCCGCTTTCCTTGACATGGAGAAAATAAGCGATCATCTGAATCGTCTTTCCAAGTCCCATGTCATCTGCGAGACAGGCGCCGAAGCCGTTTTCCCGTAAAAACAGAAGCCAGTTCATGCCGTACATCTGATAAGGGCGGAGCTGGCCCTGAAACGCGGCGCTGACTTCATGTTCCGGCAGATCCCGGGCTTCCGTCAGTTTGCGGATCAGGCTTCTGAGATGCTTTGATAATTCGATCTTGATCCCGGCAAATGCCGATGAGTCAATGATGTCCGTGTCCTCGGCTCCGTTTTCCCCGTGATCCATCAGTTCGCGCGCCAGCACGTCGGACATGTGGAGGCCCTCAGATTCCGCTTTTTCCATCAGTTTTTTCATCTGTTTAATAAATTGCGGATCAATTTTCACCCATTGGCCGCGGATATTGACGAGACGTCTGTTGTTTGCGACAAGCTCATTGAATTCATCCTCTGTCAGCTCAATTCCGTTTGTGGCGAATCTCCAGTTGAAATCAAGCAGAGCGTTCATGCCGACGAAGGACTCGCCCCGCGGGGAGGATGACACTTTCGCCTTGAGCATCATATTGCTGTCCCGGACAATCTGCCACCATGATGGGAGAAGAATCTCCACACCCATATCGACAAGCGTCTCACTCGCTTCCGATAAGAAGATCCAAGCCTCTTCTTCAGAAATCAGCGTCGTTCCTGAATCAAACGAAAGCCAGGGAACCGTTCTGCGGAAGCGGTCCTGTTCGCGCGCGATTTTTCCGCTGTATGCCTGCCACGCTTTTTTCAGTCCCTTCAGTCCGTCAAAAAAGGTGATGGAGCCGGTTTTTTTCTCACGTAAAAACATTTCGATTTTCCAGTCGTCACCGTCGAAATCAGGCTCGTTTAATCGAAGCCCGACGGTAAACGGCGTCACATCGTCATGCCAGCCGATTCCCTCGAGAAAATCATCTTCATCTAAAAAGGAGCCTTTAAACGTATGAACGGCCGGTGAGCGGGTTTCGATCCGCCGCCATTTTTCCAGCAGGTCATCATTGTACTGGATGTAGTCCTGGACCGCGGCTGAGAACCAGTCTGCCGTAAAGCCTTCCAGCAAAAGCTCACGGTCTTTGAAGCGCAGGACGCCATTTTGCCAAGCCTCATAATCCGGAAGAAAATCGCCGTCGGCAATAAATTCGTATATCGTCGAAGCCGCTTCGATTAATGGTTCCGTTTCCTTTGTCAGCTGCACGGTGCTGAATGAATTGAACGAGTTTTTTCCGAGCAGCTCGACGGTCATCCACGGGCTGAGCAGAACGGCCGGAGTGCCTATGAAGCTGACGTCTTCAAGAAACGTTCCGTAAAAGGTGGACTCATGCCATTGGAACAAATGAGTCTTCATCTGACTGAGAGTAAGCGGCTGCTCCTTCTCATCATGGCTTGACAGCGTAAATGTCCAATCTTCCATTTGTTCTACATGAATGAAAATTTCCTTAAGACTCGCCATCAATCAACTTTCCTTTCTGCAATTCTTCTTGAAGGGCGCGCAGCCTCTTGTAACTTGCGCTCAGCCGGCTGATATACCGTTCCCATACCTGCTGTTTTTTTGCCTTTTTATAAAGCGTCCGCAGTTTTTTCAGATGGCGTGCAGCCTCTTTATAGGCGCTGCGGTTTTTTTGATCGATAAAAAAGGCCGCCGCCCGGTGATAGGAGGGGATGAGCGCTTCCGGATCACTGGCGGCAATTTCCTTCAGGATGTCCTTTTCGATTTCCCAGACGGAAAAACCGACGAGGCTGTGAATCTCCACCCACTCCGCGTACCGCCGTTTTTCGTACAGGTACTGGCTGTATTCGGTAAAGGTATAGGGAAGGCAGCCGGAAGCAAACCGTTCAAACAGCTGATCATCCCGTGAGTGCCGCGCATAATCCGCCAATAGCGCAAACAGCTCTCCGATGATGTCGCGCATTTCTTTAAACGGCTTATCAAGCTTCGTATAGTTGACGGCAAGCGGTTCGATCCGGCCATACCATGCTTTCAGCCGTTTCCAGTCTTTTTTCGCGGTGAGTTCACCGAGCCATTGAAAGGTATACGGCAGCGCTTCAGGAGGGAAGCGGGACATATCTTGGAAGACCGCTTCATCATCTTTTTGCAAAAAGGCCAGATGAAGCCGCCCGAACCGCACTTCCGGTGAAAAACGGCGCCCGCTTTCCTGTGCGAGAATCTCCTGTTCGCGCGCGACCCATTTCGGCCGGTTCAAAAGCGCGCTCCACATTTCACCGAATACCCGGAGGCGTTCGTATTGAAAAAGCTCTTCTTTCACAAGCAGTCTGCGCAGCACCGGGGGCGTCCGGTCTAAAAAAGGATCGAGTGAAAAAGACAAGGCGTACGTTTTCAGTCTGTCAATGGAGGAATAAATCGTATCCATCAGCTGTTCCACGTATGGATTGATGCTGTAATAATCTTTTTCGGCATCCAATCTGCCTGACTCAATCAAAGTGAACATGTGAAGCCAGACGGCAAGCGCCGAATGAATCTGATATAAGCTTTTAAGCTCGGGTTTTTTCGGGGCGTGTTTTTTGAGCGCTGACAGATAGCCGTAATAAAGGCCCTGCATCGTCTGGCTTCCGGCCGGCGTCCGCGCCTCCCACAGCGAGAATTCCGAATCAAAAAAAGCGAGCCAGCTTGACAGCGACTCTTCATTCGGCAGCACTTTTTCCTGAAACTGCCGGCGGACAAGCTCCCTGCTTTCCTCAAGCTTTTCTCTTTCCAGCCAATGTTCGGTAAAGGTACCGACCCGCTCGAATTGGGCATATACGTAAAGAAAAACGGCCAGCACGTGGCGGCAGATCGCCTCAGACGGGCATGCGCAGCCGCTTTTCACCATGAAAAATAAGTTCAGCGTGACCCTTACAGGCACAACATCCTGCACATATGCGGAAATCTCTGTCGGGGTTTGAACCTGTATACGATAGACGGAATCCTGCCGATATAAAATGAGTGCTTTCTTCATCAGCTGAACATTGTCTTCATTGTAAGGAAGAAGTTCTTTAAGCTGTTCAGCCGCTGCGAGCACATCTTCTTTAGCAATCATATCCTGAAGCATGATTATCGCTCCTAACGAGTCACAAAATAAAAAGATTCCAATTCCTCTATTATATCGCAACACATGGCCCGGAAAAAGTTTTTCCTAAAAAAGGACATAAAAACCCGAATGTGTCGAATGATGTATTAGAGATTGCAAAACAGCACCCGACAGCATATAATAATCTTGTTTTCAATTTAATGGAAGCCGAAAGGAAACGAATGATGAAGAAAACGAAGTTAGATCAAGAGGAGTTTCTGAAGATTTTAATGCATGCGCACGACATTGGTGAGCAGTCCTCTGAGATGACCACAAAAGAAATGCTTGAGAATTTGATTTCTTATATTAAAAATGGATATGCAACATAAAATCCCGCAGGCTCTTGGCCGCGGGATTTTTTAATCTTCCTGTGACACCAGTATTTAAAGCGCTTACAAAATAAAACAGATTGAAGTGATTGTCTATTTTTGTCGAATTTTGTCATTTGAAAAGGTTAGAAATGACAGTTTAAAGCTGTATAATCGTAATTGGAAAAGATCATTGGAGGGAATGGGAATACGCGGAAAGTGATATGGAGGTTATATGGGAGAATCTGCAAGCATAAAGGAAATATTCGCAATACTGAGAAAGCGTCTGCTGTTTATACTTATTATTACCGCGGCGGCATCTGCCGCAGGCGGACTCATCAGTTTCTTCGCTCTTACGCCGGTCTATGAAAACTCAACTCAAATTTTGGTCAGCCAATCCAAAAACAATCAAAAAGAAGTCCAATTCAATGACGTTCAAACCAACCTCCAATTAATCAACACGTATAATGTCATCATCAAAAGCCCGGTCATCCTCGACGAAGTGATTAAACAGCTGCATCTGTCCATGACTTCGAAAGAGCTGGAATCGAAAATCACGGTGTCCAGCGAGCAGGATTCACAAGTCGTGACGATTGCCGTGAGGGATACGGATGCTAAGCGGGCGGCCGTTATGGCAAATGCGGTTGCAGCCGTTTTTCAGGACAAGATCACCGCCATCATGAACGTGGATAATGTCAGCATCCTTTCAAAGGCCGAAGCGGCGGACAGCCAGTCACCGGCAGAGCCTAACCGTAAGCTGAACATCGCGATTGCGTTTGCCGCCGGACTTTTGGGCGGAATCGGTCTCGCCTTTTTGCTGGAACATCTGGATAATACGATCAAATCGGAAGAACAGCTGGAATCGCTGCTCGGCATCCCGATCCTGGGAACGGTTACTTCAATCAGTACTAAAGACAGCGTTGCCAAAAACTTGAGGATGGCGGAAACCAAACAAGCGGGGGGCGGACATGTTGACGCGTAAAAAAGACAAACCCGGAAAACGAAGCGTGATTGCGATGTCTGAGCCGAAATCCATCAACTCAGAACAATATCGCACGATCCGCACAAACATTGAATTTTCTTCCGTTGATACGGAGGTGAAGTCCCTTTTGATTACATCCGCCGGCCCGGAAGAAGGAAAATCGACAACCGCGGCCAACCTTGCCGTCGTATTTGCACAGCAGGGGAAAAAAGTGCTTTTAATTGATGCGGATCTGCGCAAACCGACGGTTCATTTCACCTTCAAATTGGACAACGGAACCGGATTAACGTCACTGCTGTTAAAACAGATGCCGTTTCAGAAAGCCGTCCTGCCGGCTGATGAAGCAAACCTGGATATTTTAACGAGCGGGCCGATCCCGCCCAATCCGGCGGAGCTTTTATCGACGGGTGCCATGAAAGATCTTCTGTCAGAAGCCGGCGCAGTTTATGATAAAGTGATTTTGGATACGCCTCCCGTTTTGGCCGTAGCCGATACGAAAATATTAGGCAGCTACACTGACGGGGCCATTATGGTGATCTCAAGCGGGAAAACGGACAAGGAAAAAGCGGCCAAGGCGAAAGAAGCGCTCGATTACTGCCCGTGCAAGCTCCTTGGGGCCGTGATGAACGGGAAGAAACAAACGAAACACTCGGACTACGCCTATTACGGACAATAATGTCATAATGGGCGCGGTCCATTCTTTTTAAGGAGGGAATGAAATATGATAGATATCCATTGTCACATCCTTCCTTCCATAGACGACGGCGCGGCGGATGATACAGAAAGTCTGAAGATGGCGAGAGAAGCGGTCAGACAGGGGATTGATACGATCATCGCGACGCCGCATCATGTGAAATACCGCTATGACACGGACCGGCATACGGTCAACGAAGCGGTCAGCCTGTTAAACAAACGTTTGAATAAGGAAGGCATTCCGCTGACTGTTCTGCCCGGCCAGGAAATCAGAACAGACGGAGATCTGCTGACAGGTCTTCAAAGCGGCTCGCTTGTCCCGCTCCATAATACAAAGTATGTGCTGGCGGAATTTCCGGCGGATCATGTCCCGGCCTACGCTGAAAGGCTGTTTTATGAACTGCAGCTGAACGGATATGTCCCCGTCATCGCCCATCCGGAGCGGAACAGGGAAATTCGCGAAAACCCTTCCGTCCTATACAATCTTGTGAAGAAAGGCGCGGCCGCCCAAGTGACGGCCGGCTGCATTGCCGGAGCATTCGGGCGGAAAGCGAAATCCTTTTCGCTGCAGCTGATGGAAGCGAATTTGATCCACTTTCTCGCATCCGACGCCCATAATCTCGGACCGAGAAATTTTTATTATCAGGAGGCGCTCGGCGTTCTGAAAAAAGAAGCAGGGGCTGAGCTGATTTACATGCTCACGGAAAACGCGGCGCTTCTCGCTGAAAACAAAGCCGTTTATAAGGAACCTCCGCTGCCTGTGGCCCGCCGTAAGCGCTGGGGTCTTTTTTAATCGTCGTCTCCATCCCGTTTAAATGAAGCGTAAGCGGCTGTTTTGCAAGATGATTCTTTTATGCTTATGCTTATTATCAGCGGCCGGCGCCGTTTTTTCCTATCATGACCTCAGGCTTCCGGCATTCCGCCGGCGCCGGGATCATATGATAATAACGGTAAGCTGCCCAGCAGCAATTTCTAAACGGTTGGGGGAACACGATGAAAATAACAGTGATCGGAACAGGCTACGTCGGTCTTGTGACAGGAGTGTCTCTTTCAGAAATCGGCCATGACGTAACATGCATAGATATTGACGAACGTAAGGTTGAGCAGATGAGAAAGGGATTGTCCCCTATCTTTGAACCGGGCCTTGAAGATATGATGAAACGAAATATCGGCCGGCATCGGCTGGCATTTGAAACAAGCTACGAAAAAGGGCTTGCGGAAACAGACGTTATTTTTATAGCGGTCGGGACACCGCAAAAAGAAGACGGGCACGCAAACCTTACTTATATTGAAAATGTCGCCGAACGGATTGCCGAACATATTTCTAAAGATGCGATTGTCGTGACAAAAAGCACGGTTCCTGTGGGAACGAATGACAGGATCAGAGAAGTTATTCATTCACGGCTGAAAGCGGACGTGAACATTTCAATCGCCTCGAATCCGGAATTTCTCCGTGAAGGTTCAGCGATTCACGATACCTTTCACGGCGACCGCATCGTGATCGGGGCTGAAGACCGGCAGACGCGGGAAACGCTTGACCGGGTTTTCGCGCCGCTTGCGATTCCGGTATATCATACGGACATCAGAAGCGCTGAGATGATCAAATATGCGTCAAACGCATTTTTAGCGGCAAAAATCAGTTTTATTAATGAAATTTCTCATATATGTGAAAAAGTCGGTGCGGACGTGGAATCAGTCGCACACGGAATGGGATTGGATAAACGGATTGGCAATCAATTCTTAAGAGCCGGCATCGGTTACGGCGGTTCCTGTTTTCCGAAGGATACAAACGCCCTCGTGCAGATTGCGGGACATGTGGAGCATGATTTTGAATTGCTGAAGTCCGTCATTAAAGTCAACAATAACCAGCAGTCCATGCTGGTTGATAAAGTGCTGAACAGGCTCGGCGGAGTGACGGGGAAGACCATCGCGTTATTAGGGCTGTCTTTTAAGCCGAATACAGATGATATGCGGGATGCGCCGTCCATTGTCATTGCGGATCGTCTGGCGGCTCTTGACGCCCGGATGACAGCGTACGATCCGATCGCTTCATTCCGGGCTTCCGGACTGCTTCCGGCTGCGGTTTCCTATCGGGAGTCCATAGAAGAAGCCGTCAGGGGAGCGGATGCCGTCCTGATTCTGACAGATTGGGAACAAATTAAACATTTTCCGCTTGAAGCGTACAAAGAGCTGATGGAAACCCCGGTTATTTTCGACGGGAGAAACTGCCACTCGCTTGAGGAAGCGGAACAGGCGGGCGTGGAATATATTTCAATCGGAAGAAGAGCCGTCGTGCCTCAGACTGATTCTGTCACTTGAAAGGCCGGCGGACCGCGCCGGCCTTTTATCATACAATCATTAGAGACGAAGGGGATATTTATCGTGGAAAAAACATGGAAATTGCCGAAGCAAATGGAATCATCCCGCGGTCTGCTGGAAACGTCAGCACGGCCTTTTATCAAACTGCACGTCAAAAAAGCTGAAACGGGCCGGTATGACAGTAAAATGGCCGGAGACCCCTATTTTCCGAAACATGAACCATATCCTAAAGATGAAAGCGGCAGGCCGATGAAGCTTCTCGCTCAAATCAATTTTGCGGATATGCCCGGACTCCCTGATTTTCCGGACACCGGCATTCTTCAGTTTTACATATCGGTCAGTGATGACGTATACGGTTTGAATTTTGACGACAGGTGCGCGCAAACGGGTTTCTGCGTCAAATATTTTGAACATGTGACAGCAGAAGAAGCGGAGCTCATAAATGATTTTTCTTTCGTTCAGGTTGAAGAGGAGTACGATTTTCCGATTCAATCCGAAGCGCTGATCACCCCTGAGCTGTCTGCTGAATGGGTGCTCCCGTCTGATTTTCAATTCAGGCAGTATGCCGGGATGGATGCCTTTGACTATTTCGAGCAGTTTGACGATGAGGTGTATGACGAATATACGGCGAACGCATTCGGCCATAAAATCGGCGGCTATGCGTCCTTCACCCAGGAAGATCCGCGGTCTTACTCCCATCAAAACCATACGATTCTGCTTTTGCAAATTGATTCAGATGATGACATTGATTCGATGTGGGGAGATGTGGGAATCGCAAATTTCTTTATCAGACCGGAAGATTTGAAGAAAAAAGATTTCTCAAACGTTTTGTACAACTGGGACTGCAGTTAACGACAGTATGATAATCATGATACAAGGCAAAGGAGACGGTTCATCACTGTCTCCTTTTTTTTAGGGAATTTATCATGGATACATAGAGGAGATCAATGAATGGATATGCCGTTTATGTGAGTCTTTTGGCGTTAATGATGAGCATCTCGGCTGCTGAAAATAAGTCATTTAACCTATTTAAGCTGCTTTCTGTCTATTTTAAAATATAATATATGGAAATATAGTATGGAAAAGTCTGTGCTTTTTGTACGACTTTTTGCGTAAGACGAGGTGAAAACAGATGAGCCATTCAAGCACATTAAGCCATATTAACAGCACGATCAGCCATAAACTGGGCGAGGTTGAACACCAAATTGATAAATTAAAAGAAGCGAAAAGAGAGATAGAATCTCTGCAGGAAGAGGGCGTATCTGAAATCAGAGACATCCTCAAGCCGCACCTGGACCATCATTGGACCGGCACTTTTGCTGAAGAATTTGATGACCGGCGCGATCAGGCCCATACAGAAGCATACAGAATCGTCACAGACAAATACGACGGTTATATTTACCGAATCGGCTTAAAGATGACACAGCTTGAAATTGAAAAAGGAGGGCTCCTTGCCGCCAGAAGCATCGCGAGAGAGGCAGAGCACCTGCTGACGCTGGGAGAAGAAGCCCTTGACACGGTCGGAGAAAAAATACAATCAATCAAAAGAAGCTGGAGTTGGTTTTAATGGCAGAAATAAAACTCAAATACGGAGCCGTCATGAAGCAGCTTGAATCCGTCAGCAGCGCTTTGGAGGCCGTTTCGATCGGGAACGCCGGTTCAAACGGAAAAAACAAGCTCGACTATACCTCCAAATACCAATCCCGCGAGGCAAAGCTTGTATCAATGATCAGCGAATACAAGCAGGCCGTTCATAAGAATATCGCGGACGTTAAAGACAACGTAGATTCTTTGAAAGAACAGGACGAGGCGATCGCCGTAAAATAACGAAAGAAAGGACTTGCCGATGAGCAAAGTGTTTGAATCACAATCGTTAACGGACGAAGCAGATAAGAGAAGGAAACAATACGAAGCCCTTGAAGAGCAGCTGCGTGCGCTCAAACAAGCCTTTCAAGGCGTGGCCGATCTGGGTGATGCTTTGAAAGGGAAAGGCGCAGACAATATAAAAGATTTTTTTCAGGGACAAGCGGAAATCGCCGACAGCTGGCTGACGCTTGTCTCTGCTCAAATTGCGTTTTTAAATGGCATTTCAGGTGACATTAAAGATCAAGAACTCAGCGATACATATGTGGAGACTTCATTTTTGGAGCATGAGCTGCCCAATGCGGATTTGAAAGCTTCAGAGATTGTCTCCGCTCATAAAGCAGAAATCGATTCAATTTTGTCAGGCATCAGCGATATTATTCATCTCGACACATATACGCTGGATGATTACGCTGATAAAATGGGCGATGCCCAGAAAACCAGACGCGACACGATCACGGCAGTCGATACGCTTGATGAATCCCTGACCGCTGAATATCAAAACTTAGAATCTCTGGACAACGCAGTGCTCAGCAAATATTCCGTTCTCATGCAGGCCACCAGCAACGGGAAAAGCGCATCCCCTATGTACTATGACAAAAAAGCTTTCCACAGCAATGAAATCTACAAAAGCGTCATGGCGACAGAAAAACAGGGAACGGACTATATTGACGCAAAAGCCCAGCAGGCCGAAGCAAGACGGCTTCAGGAAAAGGCTGAAGAAGAAGCCAATAAACCATGGTACGAAAAAACATGGGACGGCATCTGCAACTTTACCGGCGAAGTCACCGGCTATTATGATTATAAAAGAGCAGCCGAAGGCGTTGATCCGGTGACCGGAGAAAAACTCTCCACCGCAGAACGCGTCACAGCAGGAGCGATGGCCGCCGCCGGATTCATACCGGTCGTCGGCTGGGCGGGCCGCGCTTTCAAAGGCGGAAAAGCCATTTACAAAACCGGGAAAACCGTCATTGCCGCAGAACATGCTTTAGATGCCTATAAAACAGGAAAATCCTTAGACATTCTAAAAATGACAGAAATGGGCGCATACGGCCTTGTCGCCTCAAACGGATTCTCAGAAGCCGTCACAGGCAGAGATATGTTCGGAAACAAAGTGTCTGAGGAGAAGCGGAAGCAAGGGGCGCTGGAAGCTGCGCTGAGTTTGGTTGGAGCCGGTGCATTGGCGAAGCATGTAAACAAAGGCATACCGCTTGCAAAATCGCCACAAGCATCAAAAGTTGAAAAAGGGAAAAAGATTCTAGACCAAGTAAAAGAATTCAAAGTCCCGACGAATGTAAAAATTCGTGTCCATAAGACTGTCACACCGGATGGCGCAACTTTCCCAATCATTCATGCTGATGTGAAAACGACGGCTGTGAAAGATCTTGGGATTGTGAAGATGGCTGGTAGTGGTAAAGGTATTAAGGGTATTGTTAAACCTGTTTCAAATATGAATGAGTTTTTTGATATGGAATTTGGAAAAAAAATAAGTAATTCCTTATCAAAATCAAAAGTAAAGTACGATGGACAATCAATTTATAAGGTGGAAAAGAAAACTGATAACCAATATCTGAAAAAGGGTTATGGAGTTTATCTTGACGCATTACACAAAGACCATTTAGAAGTAATAGATAAGACGGGAAATGTGAAATACGTATTGAATTTAGATGGTACTTTAAACCCTGACAAGACTAAGAAAGCACTTGGACGAGTAGTTAAGGGGTGGAAATAATAGTGGAGGAATTTATATGGATAAAAAGTTAGAAGGAATATTGGACATACTAGATAAACTTAATTCAAGTATTAATATTGTAAATAAAGAAGATTTAGATGAACAGTACGAGAACCTTGAGGATTTTAGGGTGTTAACTAGAGATTTAGATATTATACTAAACAATTTTGGTTCATTGGATAAGAACGATGGTGATGAAATAGAGAAAATGTTATTTGAACTTCATAGAATTCTAACGACGTTTGAATGGCATTTCTCAGAAATCAGTGATTTAAACACAACAATTTTAAAAGTTTATAAAGACAAAATCAATAACCTCTAGTAATGAAAAGCCTTAAAAGATTTTTATTTTCTTTTAAGGCTTTTTTAGTGGGGGTGAGTGCCGAATAAACTGTTTTCTATTTAGAGAGTAGAGGTGATCCTTATAAGCCTTATATGATGTTTTACCAAATTATAGAGTGCGTACAAATAACTTTAAAATGTATGCCCTATCGTATGAATCAAGGATTAATCAAACACCTGCACAGGTCAATCCAAAGATTGAATTTGAAGGAATTAGGGGAGAATCTTTAAGTACGCTTAAACCTCCACCAGACCCTAAATTGAAAAGCATATTAGATGAGGCTGGTATAAAAGGTATTCAATATAAAAATGGAGTTCCTGATTTTTCACCAATAGCAAAAGCACAAGTTGAAATCAACTATATGCTTGGAGGAAAAGGAACTTATGGGGGGAAAGCCAGACGAGCTAATTTTGTTCAATCAGATCAAAAATTAGCTGACCAAATTAATGGCTCACCTGAGTTAGCAAGTCAATTTGGGATGGAATCTGGTAAAATTAATGCAAGAGATATAAAAAAATATCGAGAAAAAATAAATTAACATGGCATGAATTAAATGATGTTAAAACAATGCAACTTGTGCCAACAAAAATAAATAGTGAATTCGGACACCTTGGTGGTGTAGGAGAAATAAACGCAGGAGCTTTTAACCTGAAACAAAGGCATACCGCTTGCAAAATCGCCACAAGCATCAAAAGTTGAAAAAGGGAAAAAGATTCTAGACCAAGTAAAAGAATTCAAAGTACCGACGAATGTAAAGATTCGTGTCCACAAGACTGTCACACCGGATGGCGCAACTTTCCCAATCATTCATGCTGATGTAAAAACGACTGCTGTGAAAGATCTTGGGATTGTGAAGGTGGCTGGTAGTGGTGGCGGGAATAGTAAGAAACTTTTCGGTCAATATGGAACTCAAATTGCAAGTAAGACAACATGGCAAAATGGGAAGACAGAAAGAATAGACATTGAAAACCCAAATCCAGGGCAAAGAGAAGGTCAAATTCACTATCACGAGCCAAGTAATAAAAAATGGTATTTTGATGTGGAAACAAAAAAGTTTTATGACCAAAAAACAGGTGAAGATGCACCTAGCAAAATTCAAAAAGTACTTAAAGACAAGAGTGTTCAGAAAGCTATAAATAAGGGATTGAAATTTTTAGGTGAAGATCCTGTATTTTAGTATAGGAGTGAAGATTATATATGGAATATACAAATAAAAATATGAAAAGACTAAAAGAACGACTTGAAGATCGGAGTAATGCAAATAAAGTTGACCTATCTAAATTAAAGGATATTATTTCACCTAATATAGTTAAAGTAGACGATTGCTATATTCTAGATCTAGAGTATGAGTTAACTGATAATACAACGATAAATTGGAATAGAATTTTGAAAATGTACGGGGATAAAACGGGGTATGAAGCATCGTGTAATGAGCTCCGCATAAACGATTATTTAGACTACAGTGATTTGTCTGATGAAGAGATTTCACTTTATGCGTTTCAGATAGTAGACGGTTGGGAACAACATTTAAAAGAAAAATTTCCTGAGCATAAATTTGTTGTGATTATAAGTATTGATGAAGGTTTTGCGACACTTAGATTTTATAAATATAGAGAAGAGGAAAGCAGTTGGCTAAAGGCCGACATTGAAGAGTACGGAAACGAAGCTATCCTTGTAAAAGAAATTAACTTTGATAATAAAATTTAAGTAAAAAAGCAGGTAGTTATATTGTACCTGCTTTTTTAGTTTTTACCTTTTGAAAGCAAAAAACATTACAAATGATCAAGCTTTTACAGGATTAATGGTAAAACTAATTCAAAACTGTTGATTTATAGAGAAAAAAATTAAAGTTTAAGTTTTGTGAAAAGTGAAATAAAATGATTCGAAAATGTAAAGGAGAGAATGTAATGTCGCAAGAACAGAAGTTAATTATATTGAATGAAATGTTTAAAAAGAAGGCGATGAAGAGGACGTTGAAGGGTTAACAAACAATAATGATTGATGGGGTTATCAAGCATGTTTTTAATAAAATAAAAAATGAAAGAAATTTTAAAAGTAATAATGAAGTTATGAGAGATATTATTTTTGAAGGAATTAATAGTATAGTTGAAAAATCTTGAAGGTTTTAATGCAAAATAGAAACGCCTTCATATCTCTTTTATATTTCACATGGATAGCTACGGAAACTCTGGTTAACGGATGGAAAAAAAGCTGCTGTCCACTCTACAAAATTCCCAAATGAGCATCAAGCTGGTCATGGAATAGGTTCAACAACAAACACCCAATTTAAAGGGAGAAAAAATAATAGGCTAGAATTTACTAAGGTAAACCATGAAAATAGTTTAAAACAAAACTAAAGAGGTTCTGTTAATGGTGAAATATGTTAAGTTAGATGTTCCAAAAGCAAATTTACATCCCCTAAGAATAACACAAGGTTGGAAAGTGAATTATAATCATTTTGTTGAAATAGATCCAAGAACTTTAGAACCGAATGATGATTCCTGGTTTTTGTTCACAGACAGTTTGTTGCAGCTTTATCATGAACAATCCTCAATAACGCTTGATTTAGGCTGGGTTCCTGACATTTCACCTGAAGGTAACTATCTGGTTTTAATAGTCAAAAATAATGATTGGGAAGATCCTATTAAAGAATTTTCATCAGATGATTATAAAAAAGTAATTTTATATATTGAATATTATTTAAAACAAGTAACAACAACTTGGTGGAAGTAGTTAAATAATAATGGCTGGAATAGTTCGAACATGGAATCAGATTTATTAATGAATACCCTGAAATCGGTGAACTGCTTAACCGTCTATTTGTGAATAGGGAATTAGACGAATGGTACAAGAACAAATGTGCAGATAAAATAAAAGTGCCTGATGAATTTAGTCAAATAAAAAGTCTAAAAAAATTGAAGTTAGAGATTTACTCCTTCTGGAGAAATCAATATCCACATGCAAGATCTTTCTGGGGAAAATGGATTTCATCTAGAACAGCAAAACAATATGAAAGTATCTAATCTGGTTCCTGTTTATGTACCAGATTATAGTTATTCCCTTAGACATGAATTAATCGACGGGGCTTATGATATTGTAGGTACCGCTGAATCTTTAGAATTCATTCAGGGAACGAACTATATCAATAAAGTAATGCAAGAGAAAGGGTTTATCGAACTCAGTATTTGTATGATTACTACGATACTGTGTATGAGGGGAGTGAATTGCCCCATATACAGTCTTTCAATAGGAGATTAACATTAGGAGATGCCTTGTTTACTGATGTATTAGAATTGCTATAGTTAAGAGCTTGCCCTGTTGTCATCGGCAAGTTTTTTTATAGATAGTATAACAATGTGGAGTACAAGGAGAAACTGGATGGACAGAAATCAAATTTCTCAATTGCAGCCATTGAAAATCTGTAATGGCTGGTCTGTAGTACAGAACAATTTAAATTCAGAAAAAAGAATGGAAGAAAAATATGAACTGCTAAAACTACAAAATGAAAAACGTAATGCTGTTATTAAGGCAATATTTGAAAATGATCAATATCATGTCAAAGTAGCGGGCTTAAAAGCAGATAAGATTTATAAAGAAGACTCTTTTAATGAAATGGAACAATTATTGGAAGAGTTAGAATATCAAATCTGGACTGTGGGAAGCGGGGTTTTAGAGGGTTTGCAACAGCTAAGCCAATATGTTCCCAATTTCTTAAGGCTTAAGATACCGGCGGGCTGGACTGTTGATTATATTACATTAAAAGAACTGACCCTAAAACTCTAGAGGGAAATGATGATGCTTGGTTATTTGACTTTAATCAAGATCTCCTGCAGATTTCTCATAAAACTAAAAATTTGCTGCTTGATGTAGGGTGGTACCCAGAAGGCGACCCAAACGGCAGTTATGGCATTGAACTGATAAAAAACGAAGATTGGGAAAATCCTTTAGAAGATATTATGTGTACTGAACTTAAAGAATTACTTAAACAATTGGACCTTATTTTTATGAAAGAAATGAAAAATGAATTTTAATAAAAGATATAATTTGTTGAAGGAGTCTTCGTTAGATCGAAACGCAGGACGATTGAGCACGAAGACTATTTTTAGAGAGGAAAACCAATGAAATGAAAATACATCAAATTCACGATTTTGATCTAAAAGATGAATCGGATTTTGTTCAAACACAACAATCCCTTAAACATAAAATTAACCTATCTCATTCCATCACCCCAGACTCCGTCAACACCTGCGCAGGCGTCGACCTCGCTTATTGGGAGCAGGACGGGGAACCGTACGGCGTATGCAGTATCATCGTGATTGACGCTGATACAAAAGAAGTGATTGAAAAAGTGCACAGCATGGGGAAAATCGGCGTGCCGTATGTTTCCGGTTTTCTTGCGTTTCGCGAGCTGCCTTTGATCATCGAGGCGGCGAAAAAGCTGGAGGCGGAGCCGGATGTGTTTTTGTTTGATGGCAACGGGTATCTGCATTACAATCATATGGGCGTTGCCACCCATGCGGCTTTTTTTCTGGGTAAGCCGACGATTGGGATAGCGAAAACCTATCTCAAAATCAAAGGCTGCGATTTCGTGACGCCTGAAAATGAAGTCGGCGCATACACCGATATTATCATTGACGGCGAGGTATATGGACGGGCGCTGCGAACGCGGCGGGATGTGAAGCCTATTTTCTTGTCTTGCGGACATAACATTGATTTAGAAAGCAGCTATCAGATCACAATGAAAATGATCAATCGAGAAAGCAGGCTGCCGATCCCTGTCCGTCTGGCTGACCTTGAAACGCATGTTTTGCGAACGTTTTATCGGAAAAATCCCGTGTGACACTTGGGGCTCTAAGCCACCAAGTGTTTTTTTGTATGCCTGGTGTCTGCTTTATTAAAAACTTTGTCGTCCTTGCAGATAGATTTTTATTTGAATGTTTTTCGCGTCAAATCGATAAAAGCCTTTAATGGCGCAGACATCCACTTGTCCTTATGCCATGCTAATTGAGTAAAAACAGGGCATTCATTCTGCCAGCTGAGTTCTTTCATCCGTCCTTCGGCAATATCGTCTTTTACTGTCATTTCAGGCAATAGTCCAATTCCAAGTCCGGCCATCACGCATTGTTTGATGGCTTCTATGCTGACGAATTCTAATTTGTTAGGGTAGACTCCGGCGTCATGTAAAGTGTTCTCAAAGAGCGTGCGGTATGAACAGCCGTCCTCTGTCAGCAGAAGGGTTTCGTTTTGAAGATCTTTCAATGTTGCTGGTGAGTCTGCTGGAAAAGGATGATCATTGGCGGCTACCATTTTGATTTCATCCTGAATCAAAGATTCAACGTGCAGTGCGTCTTCCGTTCGGTTCACATCCAAAATGAAAGTGATATCAAGCTGGCCCTGTAAGAGCTGTTCTTTCGCTTGTTCGTTGGACACATACGGTTTGAATATGAGCTTTACTTGAGGAAAAGCCTGTTTGAATTCTTTTATGATAGGCGGAAGGCGGTATGTGCACTGGCTTTCCGTCGCGCCGATTTTCAAGGTTCCGGTTGTTTCTCTTACTTGATTTGCGGCCATTTTTGCTTCTTCTGTTAACGCAATGATCTTCTCCGCATAGGATTTGAATGTTTTGCCGGCTTCTGTCAGGATGAGCCGCTTGCCGAGCCGTTCAAATAAAGGAGTCCCGATTTCTTCTTCAAGTGATTTGATCTGAGAGGTAACGCTTGATTGTGCATAGTTAAGCATCTTGGCGGTTAGGGTGAAGTTTACATGTTCTGCCGCCGTAATAAAGGTGATCAGCTGCTTCAATTCCATATGTTCTCGTCCTTTCTAAATCGGTTTTACCGATTGGAATAATCGAAATAATCATCTGTATTGATTGATGAATCCATTATATGATGAAGAAAATCATTCGTAAACAAAGGAGCAGATGCATCATGAAAATTGCGGTTATTCATGGCGGAACGAGGTCTGGCGGAAATACGGATATTCTTGCGGAGAAGGCTGTTCAAGGATTCGATGCGGAGCACATTCATTTGCGGAAATATCGGCTCCAGCCAATTGAAGATCTGCGTCACGCCCAAGGCGGCTTTCGTCCTGTTCAAGATGACTGCGATTCTATCATTGAGCGGATATTGCCGTGCGATATTCTTGTATTCGCCACCCCAATTTATTGGTTTGGCATGTCAGGGACATTAAAGCTGTTTATTGATCGCTGGTCACAGACGCTGAGAGATCCGAGATTTCCTGATTTTAAACAGCAAATGTCAGCGAAGCAGGTATATGTAACAGCAGTGGGAGGAGACAATCCTAAACTAAAAGGGCTGCCGCTGATTCAGCAATTTGAACATATTTTTCATTTTATGGGGATGTCCTTTAAAGGCTATGTGCTGGGAGAAGGCAATCGTCCCGGTGATATTCTTCATGATCATCAGGCGCTGTCCGCGGCGAGCCGTTTATTGAAAAGAAGTGATGCGATATGAAGCTGCTGCTGGTTATCTCTGGTATGTTGATACTCGCACTCTTTTTAGCTTGGAAAGCGCCGACTTCTGTTTGGATACAGGCTGAAACCAATTCGCCTCAGGTTCAGCAATTTGTGAGAATGGCAGGCGCAACGCTGCAAGTCAAGCAAATCATCAAGAGTGATGCAGGCGAAGAAACAGTTGTCATATCAAATGGTATTTCTGGGCCAAAATAAAAAAGCACCTGTCCAGGTGCTTTTCTTTATAAATGAGGAACCACAAGCCCTCCATACAAAAACGCCGCGATAATCAGGAAGGCCGGATGCATCTTGAATTTTGTCAAGGCAAGGAGGGAAATCCCCGCAATCACTATCGCTTGAACCCAGCCGATCGCTTTGATGCCGTCTGCGCCGATTTGCCAGGTAAGAATGAGCATCATGACGGCGATGACAGGCTGGACGGACAGCGTCATACCTTTGATGACGGGGGATTGGCGGAAGCGCTGAATGATGCGCAAGAGGACGATCAATGCGAGCGCCGACGGTACGACAGTGGCGATCAGCGCAATCAGGAACCCGGGCCACCCGCCTGCGCTGTAGCCGACATACGCCGCGATTTTGGTTGCGATCGGGCCCGGCAATGCGTTCGCAAGTGCGAGCATATTTGAGAATTGATCTTTTGAGAGCCAGCTGTATCTGTTGACGACTTCTTCAAACATCAGCGGGATCGACGCCGGTCCGCCTCCATATCCGAGTACGTTTGCGACAAAAAACGCCATAAATATATAAATCATGATCATGAGGCCGACATTCCTTTATCTTTTGAACGTTTATTTGTGATTTTGTCCTTTAATTTAAAATGAAACGCGCCGTACGCCAAGAAAATGATAATGACAAAGCCGGGATTGATCTGTAACGTTTGCAGGCCGATAAAAGCGATGATAAAAAACAGGATGCCCGTGACCCAGCCGAAACCTTTAAGCGCTTTTTGGCCAAACTCGTACGCCATGATGCCGAGCATGACGGCGATCACCGGCGTGACGGCGCCAATCATGCCGGCAACAACCGCTGAGTGGCTTAAGACATTGACAGCGGCAAACAAGCCTGCCATAGCAAGACATGTAGGCAGAATATGGGCGAGGATTGCCAAGATTGCGCCTAACGTGCCTTTCAGCTTGAAGCCCAGATACGCAGCCATTTTTGTGGCAATCGGTCCGGGAAGCGCATTAGCGATGGCTAATATTTCTCCGAATTCATCATCATCTATCCATTTGTATTTATTGACGGCTTCATGGCGGATGAGCGGGATCACCGACGGTCCGCCCCCGAATCCGAGAATGCCCGTTCGGACCATCGCCGCCGTAATGTCCCAATAGGGATGTTTCATGGCTATGTCCTCCTTACAGCTTCATGCCCGTTCTGCTTTTATACCGTTTAATCAGCATTTGGCAGTCGACGCTGACGACGCCTTTTTGCGTATAGAGCCGTTTTGTCAAAAACTCTTCCATCTCCTGATCATTTGCGAAAATGCCGTGCATATGCAGCTTGCTCGGTCCGGTCATGTGATAAAGGCTTGTCACGGCCGGCTCCTTTTCAAGCTTTAATGCGGTTTCCTCCAAATACTGCGGCTCCACCTCCACATTAAAAAACACGGACACGTGACGGCCGATTTTCGCCGGGTTGATGACAGCGGTGAATTTTTCAATCACACCGGCATCCAGTAAATGCTGAATGCGGTGCTGAACCGCCACTCGCGACAGGTTAACCCGCTTTCCTACGTCTGTATAGGAAATCCTCCCTTCCTCGTGCAAAATCGAAAGAATCTGTTTATCCGTTTCATCAAGGACAAGATTCGGAATGCTGTATTCATGTTCCAACCCGCTTCACCTTCCTTCATTTGGTAGACATTATTGTATCATGAAACATTACGTTATGAAGGGAGAATTTTTTTATTGTTTTCGATATGTAACAACTTAGAATCATTTATTATCGTAAAGTAAATAGTGTGTAAGATTTTCTTTCAGGAATGTGGATGGCCGCGAAGCCGCTTTTTATACTTGAGAAAATTTGTAAAGGGGCTTGCCATGAATACTTCAACCATCGGAACGAAACAAATGGTCGTCAGTCCGCATTATCTCGCTTCTCAGGCGGGGGCCGGCATTCTGGAAAAGGGCGGAAACGCGTTTGACGCGGCAGTGGCGGTCAGCGCCTGTCTGGCAGTTGTGTATCCGCATATGACGGGTCTTGGCGGGGATTCATTTTGGCTCACTTACCATAAAGAAACGGGACGAATCAAAGCTTATAACGGGAGCGGCCGTTCAGGGAAGCATGTGACGAGAGACTTGTATCGGGGAAGAGAAGCGATCCCTCTGCGCGGGACAGAAAGCGCCATTACCGTTCCGGGAATGGCGGACAGCTGGGATGCCGTGCTTTCGGCGTACGGGCGTCTTTCGCTCGCTGAGGTGCTGAAGCCTGCTCTTGATTATGCGGCAAACGGATTTCCGGTGTCCGCCGACCAGTGCGCCCACACAGAACGCAATCTCGCTCTTTTAGCCTCAATGCCTTACACCTCGGCCATTTTTACGAGAAACAAAAAAGCGCCCATGCCCGGTGAACGGTTTGTCCAGAAGGATCTGGCGGCCAGCTTGGAGCAGCTTGCCGAGAAAGGCAGAAGCGCTTTTTATGAAGGAGACCTCGCTCAACGCATCACATCCTTTCTGCAAAACAACGGCGGCCGTCTGACACTTGATGACTTTAAAGCCCACCGCGGCGAGTGGACGAACCCGGTATCCTCCGATTACCGCGGGTGCAAAATCTATCAGGCTCCGCCGAATTCACAGGGCTTTACAGGCTTAATGACGCTCAATATATTGGAAAACTATGATTTTTCTCAGATCGAACACGGTTCCTTTGACTATTATCATCTGCTGATCGAGGCGCTGAAGAAGAGTTTTCAGCACCGGAATGAAGTGCTGACTGATCCGGCATTTTCTCATATTCCGCTGGATCGGCTGCTTGATAAACGGTATGCAAAGCAGCTTGCGGAAGAAATCGGTAACGTGGCTGCGCCGGCGGTAAGCCGGCCGATCGGAAGCGACACAGCTTATGCCGCCGTCGCCGATGCGGAAGGAAATGCCGTTTCCTTTATTCAGAGCCTCTATTTCGAGTTCGGATCTGCCGTTACAGCGGGGGAGACGGGCATTCTGCTGCAAAACCGCGGGTCATTTTTTTCGCTGGACGAATCTCATGTCAATACACTTGAACCCGGCAAGCGGACGTTCCACACCCTCATGCCGGCGATGGCCTGTAAAGAAGGAAGGCCGCACATCCTGTACGGAACCCAGGGAGGAGAAGGCCAGCCGCAAACTCAGACAGCGATGATTACGCGCATCATTGATTACAAAATGGACCCCCAGCAGGCGATCAATGAGCCGCGCTGGGTCTGGGGACGGACATGGGGAGAGGAGTATGAAGGGCTGAGGGTTGAAAGCAGAATCAGCCCTGAAACGAGAGAAGCCCTAAGGCAGAGCGGCCACCGCGTCGAGACCGTTGGTGATTTCAACGGGCTTATGGGCCATGCGGCAGCGATCGTCATTGATGAAGAAGGCTTTCTCCAAGGCGGGGCCGACCCGCGCGGCGACGGAGCGGCCGCAGGAGTATAGAGCTGCGCTAACTGATGAAAAAAATAAGCACGCCAAGCGCGGCAGAAAGACCCGCGTAAAACGAATCGTACACATATTGCTTTTCCTCCCGCCGGTGCCGCCATTCCATTAAGCCGCTGCAGCAAAATAGCATGAAAACAACTCCCGCAAATACGTACATTTCATTGAAAAAATTCACCGCTGCGATGCCCGTAATAAGCAGTGTGATTTCGATTAATCGATGTGTGCCGTTTATCGGCTTCTGCTTTTTAACAGGCTTTGGCAAATTGAGAACTTTGACGGCAAATACTTGAAACATAAGGCTGAGCAAAATAAATACGGCTGAAAAAATCAGTAACTGAGTGAAATCCATCGTCTGCCTCCTAAAAATGTGCCACTCGTTTCATACGGGTGAGGACCTTGTAAGTTTCGGCATTCTACAAGACATTAGGCTGAGTTAAATGGTAAAAGACTCAAAAAGACCCCTTTCGAAAGGGGTCTTTTTGACTAGTTTCTTCTATTATAATGGTTCCTGCTTCAGGTCGGGCGGACAAGCGTATATGTCTTCCCGAGTCTGGCGTATTCATTCCCCGCGAGCCTTGCCGCAGGCTTCAGCTCATCTGTCCGTATGTAGCCTTTATCGGCGTCATATACTTGGTCATTCAAATGAAAACAAACGACTCTGCCGATGATGAGGTCTGTCGTCGTTTCTCCGCTGTCATTTTGGAACGGAAGATGGCGTTCGAGTATACATTCAAACCTGACCTTTGCTTCTTTTATACCGGGAACGCTGATGCAAGCGCTGTCTGTCACAGAAAGGTCTGTCATGCCAAGCTCACTGACATCAGGATCAAGCCTTGCCGCCGTTTTGTTAATGTCTTCAATAATGGACTCATCACTGACGTGCACCACGAATTCCCGATGAGCGAGTGCGTTTCTCGCGGTGTCTTTCTGCCGACCGTCCGCGCGGCTGACTGAGATGGCCAGAAGCGGCGGTTCTGCGGAGACAACGTTATAGAAACTGAAGGGCGCCGCGTTTACGGCGCCGTTGATGGATGACCGCGTAGTGACAAATGCGATCGGCCGGGGAACGACTGTGCCCGAAAGCAATTTGTAAGTGTCTTTTGCGTTCAGTTCGTCTGCTCGTAAGATATGCATGATTTCGGCCGCCTTTCTTTATCGTATGACCTGATTATACAGAAAGAAAATTCGGAAACACAACAAAAGAAAACCGGCTGCATATCTTATCACGTGGCATATATCTGATTGAGGAAAAAGGCTTCCGTTTAGCCGGCAGCCTATTTACGAATGGTGTTACTTGTAGTTTTTCTTTACAACCCAGATGTTCCCGTCTTTCCAGTACTCTGTTTTGCTGCAGTAATCGTCTTTTTTGCAAGGGTCTTTTTTATGAGGACGATAAGGTTTTTTCTGCGTGCGTTTTTTCTTGCGGCGGCATGATTTTTTGTGGCTGCGAGATTTTTTGTGAGACCGGCATGATTTTTTACGGCTGCGGGATTTTTTGTGAGAGCGGGATTTTTTATGGCTGCGAGATTTTTTGTGAGACCGGCATGATTTTTTACGGCTGCGGGATTTTTTGTGAGAACGGGATTTTTTATGGCTGCGAGATTTTTTGTGAGAACGGGATTTTTTATGGCTGCGAGATCTTTTGTGAGAGCGGCACGATTTTTTATGACTGCGAGATTTTTTGTGAGAACGGGACTTTTTATGACTGCGAGATTTTTTGTGAGAACGGGATTTTTTATGGCTGCGAGATTTTCTCTTCTTACTGCTTTTTGGTTCTTGGTACAAATAATCTTCCAATCCCTCGGTGCTTGCGGATTTTACTGCTTCTTCGATATCAGAATGGGAATAGTGGCCCATTTTGAAACCTCCTCATGATATATGTTTTAAGGATGCGATCCTTACTACCACATAGTACGCATGAATGAAAAAAGTGTATGTGTGATTCGCTGAGTTTTATATAAAAAGCACAGCCTAAATTAATACAGGGAGGTTTACTGATGAAAGACCAATCAACATTGCCTCTATACCAGCTGTTTATTCACCCGAAAGACTTAATGGAGCTGAAAAAAGACATTTGGGATGATGATCCGGTGCCCGCGGTGCTGAGAGTGAATCAAAAACGGCTTGACATTGATCTGGCGTACCGCGGCTCGCATATAAGAGATTTTAAGAAAAAATCGTATCACATCGCTTTTTATTCGCCGAAAACATTTCGCAGGGCGAAAGAGATACATTTAAACGCTGAATACAAAGATCCGTCGATGATGCGGAATAAGCTGTCTCTCGATTTCTTCGCGGAGCTTGGGACGCTGTCACCAAAGGCGAATTTCGTAACCCTGCAAATCAATGGCAGACATGAGGGGGTGTATCTTGAGCTGGAGTCAGTGGATGAATATTTTCTGGCGAAACGGAATTTGGCGGACGGCGCTGTTTTTTACGCGGTTGATGACGACGCCAATTTCTCCCTCGTCAGTGATCTGGAGCGGGATACGAAAACATCGCTCGAACTTGGTTATGAAAAGAAAACGGGAACGAAAGAAGACGATTTATACTTGCAGGATATGATCTATAAAATTAATACCGTGCCGAAGTCAGAGTTCAAGGGGGAGATCGTCAAACACTTGGACGCCGATAAGTATTTGAGGTGGCTTGCGGGCATCGTGTTTACCTCAAACTACGATGGATTTGTTCATAATTACGCTTTGTACCGGAATCATGAAACGGGACTTTTTGAAGTCATTCCGTGGGATTACGATGCGACGTGGGGAAGAGACATTCACGGTGATCGGATGGAGGCCGATTATGTCAGAATACAAGGGTTTAATACCTTGACTGCAAGGCTTCTGGATGAACCGTATTTCCGCAAAGCGTACAAACGGCTTTTGGAAGAGACGCTTCAGACCCGGTTTACCATTGAATATATGAAGCCGAAGGTCATGTCACTGTATGAGCAGATCAGGCCGCATGTCGCGAAGGATCCATATAAGAAAGAAGAGATTGATTGCTTTGACCGGGAGCCTGAAGTGATTTGCGAATACATTAAGGAGCGGTCAGCCTTCATCAGCAGTGAGTTAGAGCGGTGGAATATCTGATTTGGAAATGAAGAAAGATTTTTTACAAATAGGCTGGTGAATCAGTTCCCGAAAATAATCATGATACGTATATATGCATTATGCTTTTTACATTATGAGAAAAATGACTAGGAGGACAATAGATGAAACGCAATACGAAGCGGCATCGGTCTGATGACAACTTTTTGCATGCAATGGAAGGAAAGGTAATTACTGTCTACCGGGGAGGCCCGGAGTCCAAGACAGGGAGATTAGCAGACATTCAATCGGATTATATCGCTCTTCAGGTTGATAATAAAATCGTTTATTATCAATGGAAACACGTGAAAAGTGTGACGGAAAATACGAGTGAAACCGTATCGCAGTCCGAAGCGGCAGAATGTGAAAAAGCTGATGATTTTCAAGACCTGATCAGCCGGATGACCAATCGCACGGTGCAATTGAATCAGGGAGGTCCGGAATCGAAAAGAGGAAAGCTTCACGAAACAGGGGATGATTTTCTCGTGCTGGAAACGGAAGATGACGGAATTGTATATTTTAACGCCGACCATGTCAAAAGCATCAGCGCGGAACAAGAAGAGGACGGCCAAGAGGAGGAGCGACCGGAATTTGAAATGGCTGATGATTTTCACGGCATATTTAAACGCCTGATCCACAAATGGGTATCCATCAACCGCGGAGGTCCTGAAGCCGTTGAAGGTATACTTGTGGATAATTCCGACGGCCACTACACTCTTGTGAAAGATAAAGAAGTGCTGCGGATCTATCCTTTTCATATCAAGAGCATAAGCGAAGGGGCAAAAGGAGCAGCTAAAAAAGAGGAGAATAAAGACGACGAGAATAAAGGTGAGAAAGAGAGCGCCGAAGAAGAAAAGCCGCATGAAGAAGAATCACGCGAAGAGCAGCGTACTTCCTCTAAAAAGTCGAAAAGATCATCAAGATCCGTTCGATCCTCAAAACGGGAGAAAGAGGTCTCTTATAGCTACGCCACTGTATTAAGGACAATAGATTATCGGTGGAAACGCGGCCGTAAATGATTGGAAAGATTGTCCGTAAACGCGGGAGAGGGGGGAATGAAATGGCTGGATTAAGCAGATTTCTGGATAAACAAGTCGATATTGAGATATCGGGGAATACGACATTTTCAGGAACTCTTTTGGATATCGGTCAGGATATCATTGTGATTCATGACGGCCGGACGTTTCTTTATATTCCGCTTCTGCATCTTCAGCGGATGACATTGACGCTCCCGGACGAAGAGAATAAAGAACCGTACGCTAGAAAAAAAAGTCCGCATCCCGAAAAACAGGAACATTCCTTTTCTTACCGGAATACCCTCCAGCATATAAAAGGCAGATTTACAGAAATATTTGTTACGGGAGACCGTTCCATTCATGGGTATGTGACAAGTGTTTTAAATGATTATTTTGTTTTCTTCTCTCCGGTTTATAAGACTCTTTTCATCTCGATGCATCATTTGAAATGGCTGACACCCTATTCCGATGAGCAGACGCCGTATACATTAAACAGTTCAGAGCTGCCGGTTGTTCCCGCTAATGTGCCCCTTGTCCGGAATTTTGAGGAGCAATTAAAAAGATATATCGGGAAGCTGATTATTCTGGATTTAGGAGATATACCGAATAAAGTGGGGCTGTTGCAGGATGTCTCAGATAATATTCTTGAACTGACCAATGCAGACGGCGATACTGTTTTTTGGAAATTGAATCATTTAAAAACCATGCACCTGCCATAAATGATAAAACTGCCTCTCTTATACAGCAGGCAGTTTTTTTTCATGGGAGCTAAAGGTAAATCCAACTGATCCAAACATATAAAACGGTAATGGTAAACACGACAGTGAGAGGGACAACGATAATGGTGGTTTTGATATATTCTGACCAAGAAACTTTTTCGCCGTGCTGTCTGATGATATGCATCCAGATCAGCGTGGCTAATGTCCCGATCGGCAGAAGCAATGATCCGATATCACTGCCGATAATATTAGCCAGATAAATGATTTTTACGGTTAATGGGTCGATGGACATTTCAGTTAATGTCAAAGTGCTGATCATTAAGGCGGGATGGTTATTGAACAAATTAGAGAGGACGGATGTAGCAATGCCCATAATAGATGCAGCGTGGGCAATGCTTTGTGAGACATAAGGTTCAATAGACTGAACAAGCAGCGCCGTCAGTCCGATATTATGCAGTCCGTAGATGATAATGTACATCGTGAAGGCAAAAATAAAGATATGCCAAGGCGCTTTCCTTAATAAATCTGCCGGTCCGATTTTTAAATAAAACCATCTCCAGCCAAGCAGGATGACTGAACTGATGACAGCCACGAGCGAAACGGATATGCCGTTGTAAGAAGCTGCAAACAGACTGATCCGGACGAACAATACAAATGCCAAAACACAAAACATGATGTTCGTACGGCTGTTTTGGGTCGGGTCTGGCGGAGGCTGAAGCGGATGATATCGTTTGTGTTCCAGCGAGTCAAAATGAACCGGAATATCGGGGAGCTGTTTCGGCAAACGGCGGTAAAAAACGGCAAACAGCAGAAAGGCCATAAACACCAGTCCCAGCGTGCCGGGGATAAACATCATATTGGTGTACAAATAAAGGTCCATGCCTATCATTTTGAGAGAAATTAAATTGACGATATTACTGACGCCGATCGGGGTGCTTGCGGCTGTCGCAATTAATACGCCGCTTATTAAATACGGTGTTTTCTGATGTCTTTTAAGTCCGAGATATTGTAAGACCAATAGTAAAATAGGAGTGGTGATTAAGACGCTGCCGTCATTATTCAGAAAGAGCGTCATTGAAAAACAGAGCAGGTTGGTCAGCCAAAAAAGCCGGATGCCCGATCCCTTGGCGCGGTGAAGCAGTTTGGCCGCCGCCCAGTTAAAAAAACCGAAGCTTTCCAGCGCGATTGCCATAATCATTGTGGAGATAATGGTGATTGATGCTCCGGTGACTTTTGACCCTATATCCCCCAAATCATGAAAGGAAACGGTTCCGCATAACAAAACGAGAATGGCGCCCAGCGACGCCGGAACGGCTTCATTTAATCCCCCGGGTCTCCAAAATATAAAAATAATGGTCACAAAGAAAGAAATCAGGGTCAAAATGACGGTAATATGTGTAATGTGTTCTGCCTCCTTTTAGATGGGTCATTGCCGCCCCGTTATTTTTATCCCTCCTGATCAGTTGTACTGTATGTATACGGGTACAGGTCGTAAGGTGTACTGAGCGTTTCTACCAATTTAGTAAAAATCCATAAAAGCACATAAAAAAGAGGCTGCTTTCGGCGGCCCTCTTTTTTATGCATTTTCCTTATCCGCCTGCAATAAAGCCTGGCGTTTATTCATAATATCCAGAAAATGTTTCAGAATCGGATTTTGATTATCCTTGCGGTAGGCAATGACCCATTCGGCCGTGAGCTGCACCTGATTAATGCCGCGGTAGGCGACTTCGAGATTAAACAGCTTTTTAGCAGAAGAAGGCACGAAGGTTACGCCGATACCGGCACTAACCAATCCGATCACCATTTGATACTCCGTCGCTTCCTGAACGATTTTCGGTTTGAAGCCCGCCTGCTCGCAGTAGTTTACAAACTCCAGGTATAAAGTCGGCCATGTTTCTTTCGACAGTGTGATAATCGGTTCATTTTTTAAATCCTGAATGTCGATTGTCTGTTTAGCGGTAAGCGGGTGCTGCTTCGGCAAAGCCAGAATGCACGGACTGCTCTGCACCTTTTCCATATGTAACGCGGAATGCTGTAAAGGCGGATGAAGGATGCCGATATCAATGTTCCCCTTCAGAAGTTCTTCCTGCTGTCTGAAAGAAGAAATTTCACGCAGATCAAGCTTGACGGAGGGGAATTTTTCGCGGAATTCCCGAATGATCGGCGGCAGAAATTCATATGTGGCCGAGCCGACAAAACCGACGACAAGGCGGCCGAGCTCTCCCCGCGCCGTTCTCTGCGCCATTTCAATCGCTTTGTCTATTTCTTCGATCGCGTTTCTGCTGTGTTTTAAAAAACTTTCTCCGGCAGCTGAAAGCTCTACAACCCGTTTTGTGCGCTTTAATAAGGTCACGCCGACTTCCTTCTCAAGCTGTTTGATCTGCTGGCTGAGAGGCGGCTGTGTCATATTTAACCGAAGCGCAGCTTTGCCGAAATGAAGTTCTTCGGCAACGGCAATAAAGTATTGAAGATGGCGAAGCTCCATCCTTATCCATTCCTTTCTCTTTGTTAATTATTCGTGAAACATATTAATCATACGGCGAATTGATATTGGAGGTCAATTTCCAAAGAGTGTATAGTGAATAATATCACAAATTACTTAAAATTTTATATTTAATATGCATAATAAGGAGTGAGGGTGTTGGCAAAAGCAACAAATGAACTAAAAACCTCTGAAAAAAATCGGGGGGCGGAGCTTGTTGTTGATTGCTTAGTGGAGCAAGGTGTCACACATGTTTTTGGCATTCCGGGTGCAAAAATTGATGCAGTATTTGATGCGTTAAAAGATAAAGGACCTGAACTGGTTTTATGCCGTCACGAACAGAACGCTGCATTTATGGCTGCGGCTGTCGGAAGACTGACTGGAAAACCAGGCGTTTGTCTCGTTACTTCAGGCCCGGGGGCATCCAACTTGGCGACCGGCTTGTTAACGGCTAATACAGAAGGTGATCCGGTAGTGGCGCTGGCGGGTAACGTAATTCGCGCAGACCGGTTAAAACGGACACACCAATCATTGGACAATGCGGCGCTATTTCAGCCGATTACAAAATACAGTGTAGAAGTACAGGAAACAGGGAATATACCAGAAGCGGTAACAAACGCCTTCAGGGCAGCGTCAGCAGGTCAGGCAGGCGCGGCTTTTGTGAGCTTTCCGCAGGATGTTGTGAATGAAATCACAAACGTGAAAAACGTACGCAGCGTGCCGGCGCCGAAACAAGGCCCTGCACCGGAAGAAGCGGTCAGCGCGGCTATCGCGAAAATCCAGACGGCGAAACTTCCCGTTCTGTTAGTCGGCATGAAAGGCGGAAGACCGGAAGCGGTAAAACAAATCCGCAGACTGCTTGCCAAAACAAAACTGCCTTTCGTAGAAACGTACCAAGGGGCCGGCACATTGTCCAGAGAGCTGGAAGACCAATATTTCGGCCGGATCGGACTGTTCCGCAACCAGCCGGGCGATCTTCTGCTTGAACAGGCGGATGTCGTATTAACGATCGGTTATGATCCGATTGAATACGATCCGAAGTTCTGGAACGTAAACGGCGACCGTGCTATTATCCATCTTGACGAAATCCAGGCCGATATCGATCATGCCTATCAGCCGGAATTAGAATTATTAGGCGATATCGCCGCTACGGTTAAACAAATTGAACACGACGCTGTGACATTTGATATGGGCAGCCGTGAACAAGAAGTGCTGAGCGAATTAAAACAGATGCTCACAGACAGCGAGAAGGCGCCAAGCGACCATAAATCCGACAGAGTGCACCCTCTGCAAATCGTCCAAGAACTGCGCAATGCAATTGATGACGACGTAACCGTCACTTGCGATATCGGTTCTCACGCGATCTGGATGTCCCGCTACTTCCGCGCTTATGAGCCGCTGAAACTGTTGATCAGCAACGGCATGCAGACATTGGGCGTAGCGCTTCCTTGGGCGATTGCCGCCACATTGGTGAATCCGGGTGAAAAAGTCGTATCCGTTTCAGGAGACGGAGGATTCCTGTTCTCTGCAATGGAATTGGAAACGGCAGTCCGCTTAAAAGCGCCGATCGTTCACCTTGTATGGAATGACAGCACATATGATATGGTCGCATTCCAGCAAATGAAAAAATATAACCGTACATCATGCGTAGATTTCGGAAACATTGACATCGTAAAATATGCAGAAAGCTTCGGCGCCACCGGCTTGCGCGTTGAGTCACCGGAACAGCTGGCAGACGTGCTGCAAAAAGGCTTGAACACAGAAGGCCCTGTCATCATTGACATTCCTGTCGATTACAGTGACAATGTTCATTTATCAAGCGACATGCTTCCGAAGCAATTCAAAGAAAAAATGAAAGCAAAAGCTCTCTAGCACTCTGCGCACCATGACCTGTTTTCTAAAACAGCCCAATTTAAAAGGAGTGAAGGGAATATGAAAAACGCAAGCGACATCCATATGATGAGCCGCGGAGAAAAAGGCTCACCTGAGGATCAGATCTATCAAGTATCCACAATGACATCTCTGCTGGACGGAGTATATGACGGAGATTTTGATATGGCTGACATTCCGAAGTTCGGTGATTTCGGAATCGGCACGTTCAACAAACTGGACGGCGAATTAATCGGATTTGACGGAGAATTTTACCGTCTGCGCGGCGACGGTACGGCTACGCCTGTTAAAGGCGGAGACCTGTCACCATTCTGCTCATTCACATTTTTCACGCCGGATATGACGCATACGATCGACGGCGAAATGACCCGTGAAGAATTCGAGCAGGAAATCGCCAGCCTTCTGCCTAGTAAAAACTTATTTTATGCGATCCGTTTAGACGGCGTATTTAAAAAGGTGCAGACAAGAACGGTAGAACGCCAGGAGAAACCGTACGTTCCGATGATCGAAGCGGTGAAAACACAGCCTGTGTTCAACTTTGACGACATTCAAGGTACAATCGCCGGCTTCTGGACGCCGGGATACGCAAACGGCATCGCTGTTTCCGGATATCACCTGCACTTCATTGATGAAGGACGCAATTCCGGCGGACACGTGTTTGACTATGTCATTAAAGATTGTAAAGTGACCATTTCTCAAAAAATGAATATGAACCTCAAGCTTCCGAATACGGCGGACTTTTTCAACGCAAATTTAGATAATCCGAATTTTGCGAAGGATATCGAAACAACCGAAGGAAGCCCGGAATAAATTAAAAAAGAAAGCCCCATTTTTCTCAGGGGCTTTCTTTTTATTTGGCTGAACCGGCAAAGATTAGGTAAAATACAGTCAAAAGGGAAAGGTGTGGTAGCTGTGAAAGTATTGGTATTAGCGGTTCATCCTGACATGGACAACTCAGCGGTCAATAAGGCGTGGACAGAAGAATTAAAAAATCATGATGATATCACGGTCCGTGAGCTTTATAAAGAATATCCGGACGGGAAAATAGATGCGGAAAAGGAACGGCAGCTGTGTGAACAGTATGACCGGATCGTATTTCAATTCCCGCTGTACTGGTACAGTGCGCCTCCGCTTTTAAAAACATGGATGGATCATGTGCTGGCGTATGGATGGGCTTACGGCTCCAAAGGAAAGGCGCTGCACGGCAAAGAATTGCTGCTGGCTGTTTCCGTAGGTGCCGGAGAGGATGCATATCAGGCAGGCGGGTCTAACCATTTTTCACTGAGCGAGCTCTTAAGGCCGTTTCAGGCAATGGCTAATTTTACGGGTATGACCTATTTGCCGGCTTTTGCGATGTACGGGGTAAGCAGCGCCGATGCTGCGGCTATCCGTGACAATGCCAAACGCCTGGCGGATTACATAAAGAAGCCATTTTAGAGTCGTATGCATTCATCTTCATCCGACAATATTTCCTGAGAAATATTGCGAACCTTCGACGTTTCTGAATGCTTGAAGACAGAAAAAACGGATTTCGCGCTGAATTTGCGAAATCCGTTTTGATATTATGTCAGTTTTTGCAGATCTTTTGTGCTGATATATCCCGTTGCGCCCCCGTAATCGACAAGCGCCCAGCCGAAATCAATGCCGCCGCCGGATGCCTTTTTCCATCCGAGGAAAGAAACGCTCGTGTTTTTAGCAAGGGAAGCTTTGACCGCTTGTTTGTCTGTATATACTTTTGTTTTTGCCGTCGTTTTTACGGTTGTTGCTTCTTTAACAATATAATGAGTAGATACAAATCCTGTTTTTCCGTTTTTATAATGTACTTTTGCCCAGTCAGCGTTCTGGAATGAAACGATCTTTAAGCTGTCGCCTAAATGAAGGGTATCAGCTCTCGGACTGGCTGCTGATGCTTTTGTTCTGACGTTCAATGCTTCCGCGGAAACGAGATAAGAGTCAAGCGGGTAGCTGTACAGATCGTCAATTTTGACCGCTTCTTGCGCGTGTGTCTCCGGAAGAGGCGTTATTCCGGCAGCTGAAGCCGCTGTTATTCCCGCTGCAAGGGTCAGAATGGATGCCGCTTTGGCTGTTTTCTTCATCTGTATCTCTCCTTTTACTTCATCCTTTCACGTTTTACCGGAAGTCTAAACATCGGCCGGTTATTTTTGTGTTTGAAGTTTCAATGGAGCGGAAATGGTTTTTTTGACTTTTTCTCCTTTGAGCACCTGCTCCGCCGCTTCGGCTGCCAGTTTTCCGATCAGCTCCGGCTGCTGGGCGACCGTGGCTGTCAGCTTTCCGTTTTTAATGGAAGAAATCGCATCTTTATTTCCGTCGAAACCGACGACCAAAATGTGTTTGCCCGAGCTGTTAATCGCTTCGAGCGCCCCGAGTGCCATTTCATCATTATGGGCGAACACGGCTTTAATATCCGGATGTCCCTGCAGCAGGTTTTCCATGACGGTCAATCCTTTTGTACGGTCAAAATCCGCCGCTTGCTTTGTTACGACATCCAGCTTTTTGTCGGCAATATGATGAAAGCCCGTTCCGCGTTCCCGTGTCGCGGATGCGCCCGGCACCCCTTGCAATTCAGCCACTTTGGCGCCTTTTCCGAGCTGATCGGCGAGGTAGTCAGCCGCCATTTCTCCTCCTTTGACATTGTCAGAGGCGACAAGCGTTTCGACTTTGCCGTGTTCGGCTGAACGATCAAGCGCAATGACGGGAATGCCGAGGGAATTTGCCGATTCAACGGCTGTTGAAATCGCTGATGAATCGGTCGGATTGATCAGCAGCGTATCGACTCCCTGCTGGATCAAATCTTCTACGTCATTTGACTGTTTAGATGAATCATTTTGGGCATCGACAATAATGACCTTCATGCCCCGTTTTTTGGCTTCCTTTACAACGCCTTCTTTTAATGAAACGAAGAACGGATTGTTCAATGTAGAGACGGAGAGCCCGATAGTGAATTCTTTTTTATGTTTTGTGTTTGACGGTTTTGCCCATTGTGGCGGTTCAAGTGAACAGGCGGACAGCAAAAACAGTGATAATGCCGCGATCGTGATGATGGCTTTCTTCATAATGGTCCTCCTACTATGCCGATTTTTTGCGGTCCAGCAGCACCGCGATTAAAATGACGATTCCTTTGACGACGAGCTGATAAAAAGATGATACGCCGAGAAGGTTCAAGCCGTTGTTCAGCGTTCCGATAATCAAAACCCCGATCAGCGTACCGATGATGCGCCCTCGGCCGCCGGATAGGCTCGTTCCGCCGAGAACGACCGCTGCGATGGCGTCCAGCTCGTATGATTCCCCGGCCGTCGGCTGTGCGGAATTTAAGCGTGATGTCAGAATCGCTCCTGCCAGCGCCGATAATAAACCTGTCAGAGAATAGATCATGATCTTGATGCGGGGCACTTTGATTCCCGATATCAGCGCCGCTTTCTCATTGCCGCCGATGGCGTATGTCCGGCGGCCGAACGGTGTTTTGTGCAGAAGAACCCACAGGGCCGCAAATGCAATCAGCATCGTAATGGCAGGTACGGGAATGCCGAGAAAATAACCGCGCCCGAATAATTGAAATGCGTAATTTGAACCGAGCCCCGTAATCGGATTTCCGTCCGTATAGACGAGGGTCAGTCCGCGAAAGACGGTCATTGTCGCCAAAGTGGCGATGAACGGCGCCATTTTTCCTTTTGTGATTAATAATCCGTTTATCATGCCGAGTACGGCGCCGATCACGCAGCCGATGATGACGGCTAAGATCGGATCGATGCCTGAGACCATCATACCTGCGACCAATGCGCTCGATAAGGCGAGGATGGCTCCGACAGAGAGATCAATGCCTCCCGTTAAAATGACAAACGTCATTCCGAATGCAATCAGAGCGTTAATCGCAACCTGCCGAAGAAGGTTGAGAATATTGAGGGGTTCAAGAAAACTCGGGTTTAAAACGGAAACGATCAGCACAAGAATCAGTAAGCCGAGAAACGGACCGAGTTTTTGCGTGAAGGTGTGAATGGAAAATCGCTTTTGTTCAGTTGATGTCATTGGTTCAGTTTTCATACTGCTGCCCTCCCGTGGCAAGTGTCATGATGTGTTCTTGTGTTGCGCCGGCCGCATTGATTTCTCCGCTGATGCGCCCTTCGTGGACGACGATGATTCTGTCACTCATGCCGAGAATTTCCGGCAGCTCGGAAGACACCATGATGATGGCGACTCCGCGATCGGTCAGTTCATTCATTAATGAATAGATTTCCCTTTTCGCGCCTACGTCGACGCCTCTTGTCGGTTCATCAAGGATGAGAACTTTCGGGCCGATTCCGATCCATTTGGCGATGACGACTTTTTGCTGATTTCCTCCTGATAAATGCCGGGCGGCGGTTTCCGGAGATGCGGTCTTAATGGTCAGACGCTTGATGAGCAGCTCAACGAACTCCGCCTCGCGTTTTCGGTCAATGATGCCTTTCGGAGAGAAGCTGGTCAGGTTCGGCAATGAGATATTTTCACGAATGGACGTATCCAGCAGCAGCCCTTCATCTTTGCGGTTCTCCGTAATCAGGCCGAGGCCCTTGCGGATGGCATCGTACGGACCCCGAATGCCGGTTTTTCGGCCGGAAATCCAGATCTCTCCGGAATCGAGCCTGTCAATTCCGAACAGCGCTCTCATGATTTCTGTCCGTCCGGCACCCATTAAGCCGGAAACGCCGAGGATTTCTCCGGCGCTCACATGGAAACTGATCTGTGAAAAGCTTCCTTTTTTTGAGGCGTTTTTCACTTCGAGCACCTTATCGCCGAGTGACGGCGTGCGAGTCGGATACCGATCGGTCAGCTCCCGCCCGACCATTTTTTTGACCACTTCATCAAAATTAGTGTCTTTAATATGTGCCGTATCGACAGTGAGGCCGTCCCTCATAATGGTGATCCGGTCGCAAATCGAAAATATCTCTTCCATTCGGTGCGAAATATAGACGATGGATACGCCGTCCCGCTTTAACGCCGTCATTACGTCAAACAGTTTGCTGATTTCCCGTTCGGTCAGCGCCGCGGTCGGTTCGTCCATAATAATGACTTCGGCGTTTGTCATCAGCGCTTTGGCAATCTCAATCATCTGCTGCTGGCCGACGGAACATTGTCCGGCTTCCCGGTCGAGAGGAAGAGAGACTCCCAGTTTTTCAAGCTGTGATTTTGCTAGCGCTTTCATTTTCTTCGTTTCCAAAACGCCGAACGCCGTCGTCAGCTCTTTGCCGATAAAAAGGTTTTCAAGCACAGTCATGTCCGGCCATATATTCAGTTCCTGATGGATAAAGGCGATTCCGTGCTTTTCGGCTTCCTTTGGATTGGAGAAGCTCATATTTGTTCCGTTTATCGTAATGTTTCCCTTGTCGAGCCGGTGGAGCCCGGTGAGCAGATTCATTAACGTCGATTTGCCCGCTCCGTTTTCTCCCATTAAAGCGTGGATTTCTCCCGGCAGAAGCTCAAATGAGACGCCGGAGAGCACTTGGTTTTTGCCGAATGCTTTATGAATGTCTGTCATGCCGATGTGCATGCTGGATCCCTTCTTTCTAGAAAATCACACCCGCCTGCAGGATGCAGTTGGCGTATGGTGTCATTTCACCCGTTCGGATGACGGCTTTTGCTTTCTGTGTGAGCCGTTTGAATTCCTCGTGGGACATGTACTCGATCGTCTGCACTGAGAAATGGCTTTCTATGAAACTTGCATTCTCAGGATTTGCGTCTTTGATCTCGGAAGCGGCTATCACCTTTTCGACTGCCATCTCCCCGGCTACCAGGCCGGTCACGTCCCGAAAGGCGGGAACGCCCGCCGTTAAGGACAAATCAATTTTAGGAACGCCGTCAGGGACGGGGAGACCCGCATCGGCGATCGCGATGAGGTCTGTATGCCCGAGATCAGCTAATACTTTGGCAATGTGGCTGTTTAACATTCCGTGTTTTTTCATGACAGCAGCTCCTCAACTTCTTTTCTGGCCGGCATCCCGCCTTGGGCGCCGAAGTGCTGCACGGACAGGGAGGCGGCGCGGTTGGCAAACAGGAGCGCTTGCTCGATGTCCCGTCCTTCCGCGAGTGCGACGGCAAGTGCCGCATTAAAGGTATCGCCGGCTCCCGTCGTGTCGACCGCTTCTGCAGGGAAGGCGGGAACAAGCCGTTCCGCGGTGCCGTCTGAGTAGCGCACGCCTTGTTTTCCTTCGGTAATGAACAGTTTGCCGGGATAGCCGGCGAGCGCTTCTTCTTTCGTCCGGTCAGGAAATAAAATGGATGCTTCATGTTCGTTCGGCGTAAGATATGCGGCATCCTCAATCGTCGATTGTTTCAGCGGCCGGGCCGGCGCGGGATTCAGGATAACCGGAATTTGCTGCGCGCGGCAGTAGCTGCACACTTCTTCAACGGTTTCTTCAGGAATCTCCTGCTGGATCAGCACGATATCAATGCCGGGAAGTTTTGCCAGCGCACTTTTGGCATAATCGGGGGAGATGTCATCGTTTGCGCCTTTTACGACGACGATGCTGTTGTCTCCTTCTGCGAGCACAATATGAGCCGTTCCGCTTTTTTTATGTGTAACCGTTTCCATATAGTCCGTATTGACACCGTTTGCCTTCAGGTTTTCAATAATCGCTTTTCCGTAGCCGTCATTGCCTGCTTTTCCTACCATATATACGTTTGCGCCCAGACGGGAAGCGGCTACGGCCTGGTTTGCGCCTTTTCCTCCGGGCACAGTTTGAAAGTCTGTGCCCAGTACGGTTTCTCCGGCTTTCGGACGCCGATCGGATGTGACGACCAGGTCCATAGAACAGCTTCCGATAACACAAATTTCACTCATGGTGATCATCCTTTCTCGTCGTTTGTCTTCTTATGTAAGTCACGGGCAGTTGAATGGCCGTCTCTTTCGGCGGCTCTTTCTTTATCAATTGCAGCAGCAGGTTTGCCGCTTTTTTTCCCATCTCATATGCAGGCTGGCGGATGGTTGAAAGAGGCGGAAACAAAAGCCTGCTCTGCGGAATATCGTCGTATCCGATGATCTGAATCTCCTCCGGAACTTTTTTGCCGAGCCGCAGCGCCTCATGGAGGACGGCAGCCGCCGCAATATCGTTGCTGGCAATGACTCCGTCGGTTTCCGGGTATACTGCAAACAATTCTTCTGCTAAAACGGCAGCATCCTTGATGGAAAATGAAGCGGCGGAGATGACATTGAACTGAACGCCCGCTTTTTGCAGCACGTTAAGTGCGCCGTTAAAACGTTCCTGAGCGGTCGGAAGGTGGGCTGGGCCTTTGACAAGCGTGATGCTTGTGCTTTTGCCGCGAAGCATTTCCTCAGCCGCCCGTTTTCCGCCTGCCCGCCCGTCACTGAATACGGATGGGGCGCCTTCTTTTGTCCGGTCCAGAAATACGACCGGGTAAAGGCTGCCGCTGTATTCGGGAAGGTCGGGGTAATGGGTGGCCGCCAAAATACCGGCAACTTGATTTTGTTTAAATGTTTGCAGGTAGTCGAGTTCTTTTTCCAATTCTTCATCGCTGTTGCCGATGATCAGCCGGTATCCTTCCCGCTGCAACTCGTCTTCAGCGCCGCGGGCAAGCTGAGGGAAAAAGGGATTCGTAATATCCGGAAGCAAGAGCCCGACCAGTCTGGATTCTCTTTTATAAAGAGAGCGGGCAACTTCATTCGGATAATAATTCAGCTTCTCCATGGCAAGCATGACCTTCGTTCGTGTATCTTCATGCACGTAGCCGTTGTCATTGAGGACACGTGAAACCGTGGCAACAGAGACGCCGGCAGCGCCTGCGACATCTTTAATCGTTGCCAACAAACACTCCTCCTTCAACTATGTAACCGTTTACATAAAAAGAGTAACACGAATCATTTCGGTTGGCAACAAAAAAAGAGACCGGGGTCTCTTTTAGTTCACGATGCCGATTTGTGAGATATTCACTTTGATATCAGGGACGATCTCGATGGAAGGATAGACCTCACGCCAATTGAGCCGCTTGCCCCGCTCATAATAATGGGTTTGATATTTCCGGCCGATGCCGAGGATATCCGAGTTGTGCTCCTGAATATGGCTGATCACCGATCTGGCCTGGCTGTTCAAATTTGCTGAGGCTTGTTTGTTCATTTGGTCGATTGCCGTATAAGAATTCAGCTTGTCCTTTGGATATTCCAAGACGCGTGCATTCAGTTTTAAACGGATTTTCACTTTTATATGCTGCGGATCTGTATCTATAAATACAATCTTTCGCGTGGCATCCGTGATGCCGAGAGAAAGATAATTTTCAATATCCATTTTGTATTTGTCCCACAGCTTCAGATTAATATTAGCCGATTTATTAAATTGCCCGCTTAAAAGGGTCAGGAGGGTCGAATCCTGACCGAGCACCTCAGTCACTTTCCGCTGGCCGCTGAACAGGGCAGAACCCTCTACCTTTATCGTCTGTCCGTTAATCGATAAATAAGGAAGGGCGAAATCCTTATCAGCCGTCAGCATGCTTGAACGGATGGATTGCAAATTTTCCATGCTGATATTTGATTCCGCATTAGCGCTTGTTAATAAATTCGTTAAATACTTGCTGACGATCAATTTCTGCCGGACGATCAGCTTCAGCACTTCAATCGCCTCGCCGTCTTTTACAACCGCCGGATGAGCGAGAAGCGGACTTTTCGGATCTCTGTAAAAGACATCGAGATAAGGAAAAAGCGGTTTTTCCGCCATTTTCTCACCGATTAATAAGACTCTTTGCTTGGACGTGTCAATGCGCTGATCGACAAGCTTATCCAATTGAAACCGCGCTTCACGGATGGTGTGCCCGGAAGCGCTGAGCACCGTCGTAATGAATGAGCCGCCCGTTTCCTGTTCCGCCTGGGACGACTGAACCTTCCGATAGGTGATGCCGATTTTATTTTTACCGTCATGATCAACATCAAGGCTTGCGGTCAGCACGAGAGAAATATCTTTCAGCAAATTTTGATCCCAGCAGCCCGCAAGTGTCAGGCTTGCGCACATGAGACTGATAAGAACCGCTTTTTTAATGCGCATGGCGGACACCCTTTTTGCGTACAAGGACAATCAATACCATAAATAACGGAAACAAATACACAAACACAATATCGGAAATGCGGAAAAACTGATCCAGCTGCTGTATCGTTTTATCCGTGCTTGTGGCCCAAATAGACAGAAGGAAGACGAGCAGGGCCAGCGGATAAACAAACCGGCTGTGGTCTTTTTGATTGAACAGCTTGGCGATGCCGGTGCTTGCCAAGTAAAACACGTTGGCCAGTGTTGAAAAGACGGTCACGAACCAAAACGTCAAAAAGAGCAGATCCGTCCGTTCGATAATTCTGAATGAAACGGTTTTTAACAGGTACAGCACAGGCTCCGGGATCATTTTTATTTCTTCGGGGCTGATTGTGACAAAGCAAGTAAGGGTGATATACAGGTAATAAAGGATAATCAAGATGTTTGAAATCGTCAGTATTTTGTAGCGCTGGCTGACGGTGCAGTTGATTAGGGGCCCGATCACGAGCGCCGCCTGAAAGCCGGTAATGCTGACAAGTGTTTGCTGCACCCCGGTAAGCATGTCTTTTGCGGTTCCGTGAAAAATCGGCATAATGTATGTGATATCGGCTTTTCCCAGCGTGTATAAAATCGGCAGAGAGATCAGCAGCAAAAACGGTGTTAAGATAAAGCTGAACCTGGCGATCGCATTCAGCGGGGCCTGGGCGATATAGACAGAACCGAGGATCAGCATTAAGCTGACCACCCAATTCGGAGTCTGCGGGAGCACCCAGATATCCAATATCCGTGTAAATACAGAAAGAATGAGCGTGCAGAGAAACGCGAAATATAAAATATACAGCACCTGCACCCCTTTGCCGGCAAGTGTTCCGAACACCTCCTCCAGCATTTCGTACAGGTTCAGCTTCGGAAACCGGTGAAATAATATCATATACAGGCTGAATGTAAGCTGGACGAGCAATCCGGTAAGCAGAATGGAAATCCATCCGCTGCTTCCCGATTTCATCATCAGTAAATGGGGCAGCGCCAAAATGCCGATGCTGATCTGCGTCTGATTAATGAAAAACACGCCTTGAAGCGGGCTGATTTTTTTAGGCTTCATCTTTTCTCCACCCCCGAACATGTTTCATCTGCTTTGAGTCTTGCGGTCTCAAATAAAAAGGCCTTCTTTTAATAAACCAAGCCGGCAGCCGGATAAATGCATCCTTCAAGTCGCTGAAATGAAACGGCGTCAGAGATGATAAATAAGGAACGCCGAGTGATTCAAGCTTGCACAGGTTCATCAGAATAAGCCCGAAGCCGAGTGCGATGCCGATAAAACCGAACGAGGATGCCAGAAACATAAGCGGAAATCTGAGCGTTCGGATGGACGTGCTCATTTCATATGAAGGAAGCACAAAAGAAGAAACGGCCGTAACGGCTACGACGATAATCATCATATTAGAAATGAGTCCCGCCTGAACGACTGCGTCACCGATTACGAGACCGCCGACAATGCCGATCGTCTGACTGATCGGTCTCGGCAGCCTGATACCGGCTTCGCGGATCAGTTCAATCGTAATTTCCATAATCATGGCTTCTATCAGCGGGGGAAAGGGAATATCAACAATCGAATTTTTCATGGTGATAATCAGATCGTTGGGAATGACTTCAAAATGAAACGCAATCAGCGCGATATAAAAAGCGGGCAGCGTAATCGCGATCATAAAGGCGAAAAATCTCAGCACTCTTAATAAACTGGCAGAAATCCACCTCGTGCTGTAGTCATCCGGAGATTGAAAAAAAGAAAAGAATGTGATCGGCGCAATCAAAGCCGACGGACTCCCGTCCATCATGATCAGTACACAGCCTTCCATCACGCATGCTTTTGCTTTATCCGGCCGTTCCGTATGAATGATCTGCGGAAAAATGGAAAACGAATTATCTTCTATTGATTCCTCGATAATCCCGGGCGCAAGCACGCTGTCTATACGCAGGTATGACAGGCGCCGCTTCACTTCCTCCACAATCTCCGGATTGGCGATATTCTCAACAAAGATAACCGCAACCTTTGATTTGGCTCTTTCCCCGATATCCATATAATGAACGGAGAGATGGCGGTCCTGTATGTGAAACCGCAGCTGATGAATGTTCGTTTCCAAACTTTCCACAAACCCGTCATGGGCGCCGCGGACGATACTTTCAGATTCGGGTTCCATAATGGAACGCAGCGGATTCTGGCCGACGGAAAACAGCTTCGCTTTCCTCGATGCATCGCTGAGAAAAACAACCTGTCCTGCCAAAATCCCGTCAATGAGTTTTCTGGTTTCATCTGTTTCCGCACTGCTGACGGCATTCATCGTTTCCTCAAGCGGGCCGTTCTGCAGGGTGTCGCTTAACAGAAACTCATTCAGCTTCTGTTCTTCTATCATTTGTTCAATATAAAAGAAAGCGGTATGACGGTCCTGCAGTTTGATCCTTCGTATTTTAAAATCACCGCAAACACACATCAGCTCCTGCATTTCCCGTACAGCCGATTCAAAATCGCCGGGAATCCGTTTGTTTTGTTTATCCGCAGACATCAGACCGCCTCCTTTCCTGGTTATTTGTAGTTTTCAGCGGGTATTCCTTTTTTATGCATTTTATAAAATAGAGGAGTTCCTCGATGTTTTACCAAGAACTTCACAATTATGGATGAATATTTCTTGAACGAATATAAAGATTTATTAAAATTATTTCAAAAGAGTGATAAACGTCCTGTAAATGGTTTAAAAGGAGAAAGGCTTTCCGCATATAAAATGTGTATTTCTTGTAAACACTCCGGACCCGTCTTATTCTGTCATGTACCAGTCATTCCGCTAGTTATTTTGGAATGGGACTGCAAGCAGGATACGGGGGAAAAATGAATGACTTTAAGACCTTATCCTTAAAAAAACAGGCAGTCTGCACACAGCGGACAGAGAGTCCCGAAACGTATGCGCAGTGCGAAAAACGCTGATACAAACGGGCTGGAAAAGATGGATTATCATTACATCTTTTTCTTCCGGAACGCGAATAGTTCCATTGGTCCAAATGAATTTCTGTGCGAAAATGTAAACGCATTCATTTTTCTTTTGAAAAATTGAAGTAAGGTTGAAGTCCTGCCTATTCCCAAAAAAAGCAATTCGATAATAGGAAGAATAGCGTCACTAATAGAGAAGTTTGGCTCAGTGAAAGCGGGAACATTATGTTACATAATGCCGATTGAGAATTCATAGTGAAGCTATATACTGATGAATGAATTTATCAATACAGAAGGAGATGTCAAAAATCAATGTGGTTACTCATTATAGCCTGTGCTGCCGTACTAATCATCGGAATCATTGAAAAAAGGCGGCATCAGAAGAATATCGATGCTCTGCCAGTACGCGTCAATATTAATGGTATCCGCGGAAAGTCAACCGTAACGAGGCTGACGACCGGAATACTGATGGAGGCGGGCTACAAAACAGTCGGAAAAACGACGGGAACAGATGCAAGGATGATCTATTGGGATACACCTGAGGAGAAACCGATCAAACGGAAACCGCAGGGCCCGAATATCGGCGAGCAAAAAGAAGTAATGAAGGAAACCGTAGAACGGGGCGCCAATGCCATTGTCAGTGAATGTATGGCGGTAAACCCGGATTATCAGATTATCTTTCAGGAAGAACTCCTTCAAGCCAACATCGGCGTCATCGTGAATGTGCTTGAAGACCATATGGACGTCATGGGGCCGACGCTTGATGAAATCGCTGAAGCATTTACCGCGACGATACCGTATAACGGTCACCTTGTCATTACAGACAGTGAATACACAGACTTCTTTAAAGAAAAAGCCGCAGAGCGGAATACCGAGGTCATTATTGCGGATAACTCTAAAATTACAGATGAATACCTTCGTAAATTTGAATATATGGTCTTTCCTGATAACGCTTCCCTTGCGCTCGGCGTTGCCCAGGCTCTTGGGATAGATGAAGAAACGGCGTTTAAAGGAATGCTGAATGCGCCGCCTGATCCTGGCGCCATGAGAATCCTGCCGCTGCTCAGCACGAAGGAGCCCGGTCATTTCGTAAACGGCTTTGCCGCAAATGATGCATCTTCTACTTTAAATATATGGAAACGTGTAAAGGAAATCGGCTACCCGACAGATGAACCGATCGTTATCATGAACTGCCGCGCCGACCGTGTGGACAGAACGATTCAGTTCGCAAACGACGTGCTTCCGTACATTAAAACGAAGGAACTCATACTCATCGGCGAGACGACTGAACCGATCGTCAGAGCTTATGAAGAAGGCAAGATTCCTGCCGATACATTGCACGATCTGGAATATAAATCAACAGACGAAATCATGGACGTGCTGAAAACAAGAATGCAAAACCGTGTCATATATGGCGTCGGCAATATCCACGGTTCAGCGGAACCATTAATTGAAAAAATTCAAGAGTATAAGGTGAAACAGCTCGTTAGCTAGGAGGAAAAGGATAAATGTTCGGATCAGATTTATACATCTCACTTATTTTAGGCGTGTTAATCAGTTTAATTTTCGCGGAAAAAACAGGTATCGTACCTGCCGGTTTAGTCGTGCCGGGTTATTTAGGGCTCGTTTTTAACCAGCCGGTCTTTATTTTACTCGTATTGTTAGTGAGTCTTCTTACATACGTGATCGTCAAATACGGTTTATCCAGATTTATGATTTTGTACGGACGCAGAAAATTCGCAGCCATGCTGATAACGGGAATCTGCTTAAAAATCGCCCTTGATTTCCTTTACCCGATCGTACCGTTTGAGATATCAGAATTCCGAGGAATCGGTATCATCGTACCGGGTCTGATCGCCAATACCATTCAGAAACAGGGATTAACGATTACATTTGCCAGCACGCTGTTCTTAAGCGGCGCAACTTTTGCCATTATGTTTGCTTACTACTTAATCTAATGTAAGGTGTGTCAAACGATGAAAAAACAATTAAGCTTTCAAGAAAAACTGCTGAAGCTGACCAAACAGCAGAAAAAGAAGACCAATCTTCACGTTTTTATCGCGCTGCCGATCGTCTTTTGCCTGATGTTCGTCTGCATCCTGACAGGGAAGGCGGAAACGCCGAGTGTGAAAAGAAATGCCGATGACCTTGTATCAGCCTCATTCGTCGGAGATATTATGATGGGCCGGAATGTCGAGAAAGTGACAAAGCATAAAGGCACGGAGAGTGTCTTCCGTTACGCAAAGCCATTCTTCGAAGCATCCGACTATGTGTCAGGGAACTTTGAAAACCCGGTTACATATAAAAAGAACTACAAAGAAGCAGAAAAAAATATCCACCTTCAGTCAAACAAAGATGCCGTAAAAGTATTGAAGGACATGAATTTCACCGTTCTCACGGCAGCCAACAACCATGCGATGGATTACGGCCCTCAGGGAATGCGGGATACGGTTGAAGAGTTTTCAAAGCAAAATCTTGAACTTGTCGGCGCGGGCCTCACGCTGAAGGAAGCCGAGCAGAACATTTCTTATCAAGATGTAAACGGAATCAAAATCGCAACACTGGGTTTCACTGATGTTTCCGGAAAAGGCTTTGCAGCTAAACGAAATGCGCCGGGTGTGCTTCCGGCCGATCCAGAGCTGTTTATTCCGATGATTTCTAAAGCTAAAAAGAAAGCCGATCTTGTCATTGTTCAAACACACTGGGGACAGGAATACGATAATGATCCGAATGACAGACAGCGCCAATTGGCAAGAGCAATGTCAGATGCCGGAGCGGATATTATCGTCGGACACCATCCGCACGTGCTGGAACCGATCGAAATGTACCACGGCACTGTTATTTTCTACAGCCTGGGCAACTTCGTATTCGACCAGGGGTGGACAAGAACGAGAGACACGGCGCTTGTTCAATATCATCTGCAGAAAAACGGCACGGGACGCTTTGAAGTCACGCCGATGAATATTCATGAAGCAACGCCTGCACCGGTTAAAAAAGGCAGCATCAATCATAAAACGATCGTACGTGAACTGACGAAAGAATCGAATTTCGATTGGAGCGTCAAGGATGGAAAATTAACGTTTGATGTGGATCACAGCGATATCTTAAAAAAGAAAGCGGAGTGAAAAACAAATGAAAATCATTAAAGCGGGATGGCCGTTTGCCGCGATCATTATGGTATTTATGTTTATGTCAGCGTTTAAATACAATGATCAGCTCACAGATCAGGAAAAACAAAAAATTGACACGGAAATGCAAAAGATTCAGCAAGAGGACACAGCGGGCGCAAAATAAGCGCATGATTCCGCTTGCCGGCATATTGTTTGTTCCGAATCCAGTAAAGAATGCCCATATCGGGCATTCTTTTTTTGTGTGCTCTCCTAAACATTTGTTAAAAGTTACCGATGTAAAAACTACTAAAAATGAGGAGAGTGAATAGAAAACATGCTCACAAGCTGGAGGAAGTACATCCTTGCCGGCCTTATGATTTGTCTTGTGGCACCCGCAGTAACGAGAACGGAAATTGCTGAAGCGGATTCTCAAGTTTCTGTCCTGATGGTTTCAGACGCGCAAAAACTTGTCGGAAATAAATATGTTTACGGAGGCGAAGAGCCTGAGGACGGTTTTGATCCGTCCGGATTGATGCATTATCTTTTCAGCAGGCAGAACATCCATCTGCCGAGAACGGTAAGTGATCAATGGAAGATTGGAACCGCCGTCAAAGAAAATGACCTTTTACCGGGAGATCTTGTGTTTTTCAAAAAGTCGGATTCAACACAAAACGCACCCGTCCATGACGGTCTTTATATCGGAAACGGAGAGATGATACACAGTTCTCCGTCAGAAGGCGTAACCGTCACACGGTTTCAAAAAAGCAGTTATTGGATGAATTTATATCTTGGCGCAAAGCGGATTACAAAAGATCCGGAACTGGCTGATGACCCGATCGTTCAGGAGGCAGCCCGTTACCTCGACATTCCGTATGTATTCGGCGGAAGCACGCCCGAGGAGGGATTCGACTGTTCGGGGCTGGTCCAATATGTTTTTGAAAACAAGCTTCACATTTACCTGCCGAGATCAGCGGAACAGCAGTGGCTGGTCGGTGAGAAAATCAAACTGAGCGGCATAAAGCCCGGGGACGTGATTTATTTCAGCGACACGTATAAAAAAGGAATTTCCCATGCGGGCATTTATGCGGGAGAGGGAAGGTTCATCCAAGCAAGCCGCTCCGAAAAAGTCACCATTTCTTACTTGTCGGAAGATTACTGGAAAAAACATTTTACGGGGGTGCGCCGATTCAGCAATTTAGCCATTTCTAAAGAAAATCCCGTTGTGTCCACAGCGGCCGATCATATCGGAATTTCTTATCTGAAAGGCGGCGTTTCACCGGAAACCGGCTTTGATACGGCGGGATTTGTTCAATACATCTATCAAAAAGCGAAAGGAATCAGCCTGCCGCGTTATGCGGACAAGCAGATGCAGGCGGGCGTTCCGGTCGATAAACAAGATCTGAAGCCCGGCGATCTGGTTTTCTTTAAAGCGGAAAGCCTGAATCCGGCCATTTATATCGGGAACGGACAAGTGATTCATGTCACCGTGTCCGCAGGCGTTACCATAACAAATATGAACACAAGCGCTTATTGGAAGGACAAATATGCGGGCGGCATCCGGCTTCCGTAAAAAAAGACGTCAGAGAGTGTCTCTGACGTCTTTTTCTTTTACCGTTTCGGCGCTCTGTATCCGGCCGCTACCGCATCCTCTACGGAACAGAACATTTCCGCGGGATCTGTCGTCCGGTCGTAGTATGTACTTCCCGGCGTGTGATAAATGCCGTTCCGGCTGCCTTTAATGTCGCATCCCTGTGAGGTGCCGCCTGCTTTCGTTTCGGCATGTCCGCCGGAGGAAGGGGCGTTGTTTTGCGCCGTTTCCGCGTTTTCGGATGTTTTTGTTTCTGCTTTCTGCCGCTTTAAAGTTTTATTTTCTGACTGAAGCGTTTCAGCGGTCTTTTCGAGCTTCTTTTGTGAATTTTTTAATGTCTCATTGTCTTGTTTGAGTGATTTGTTTGTTTTTTTCAGCTCGCTTATCTCTTGGCTGAGTTTGCTGAGTTTTTCTTCATTGCCGGCTTCGGCTTCGGATTTCTCCTTTTCGGCCGCGGCACTGATGCTTTCATATTTTTTCTCAAGCGCCTGGTGTTCCTTCGTCAATTTTTGATAAGCGGTATCAAGGGTGCTGTATTTCTCCTCTGCCTTCACGGCCGAGGCGTCCGGCTCTGCGAGGGAGGCGTCGGTCAGAAGCAGGATAAATCCGCCGATGAGAAGGGGCCAAAACAGCTTTTTTGAAAAACGTTTTTCTTTTTTGGCAGCTTTGCATATGAGGTGGAATATTCCGTATCCGACTGCGCAGAGAAAAGCTAAACATCCTATAATAGCGATTGCATTCGACATCATGAAACTCCTTTTTTCTTTATCTTACAATTTATTTTCATTTTTGGGAATTTCATTTTTGGGAATTTCTTTTTTGGGAAACGTGAAAAGCCAGGCCGTGAAAGACCTGGCTTTTTCCTTTTATTGATCGTTGTCGAGAAGCCGGTTGATGAAATATGCGACGCCGTTTTCATCGTTGCTTTTTGTAATATACGTGCTTTTTTCCTTCAGTTCATCAATCGCATTGCCCATGGCGATGCGGTTTCCCGCCGCTTCAAACATGGAGAAATCATTCGGGCTGTCGCCGATGGCGTAAATATCCTGTTTTTCAATACCGTACAGTGAAGCAAGCTCCGTCAGAGCACGTCCCTTTCCGGAACCGGCAGGGAGGATTTCGATAATGTGTTTTCCGGAAGATGTCTGGGATAATTTCGGATGATGTGTAATTTCTTCTTTGGCGTTTCTCAGTTTTTCCATATCAAAAGAGAAACAAAGAAGCTTGTAAACATGTTCGTCTCCGTTAAAAATCGCCTGTATATCCTGTACGGGTTTAATGCCGAATTGTTTGAACTGCGTCTTTGCGCCCTCCCATAATGTCTGAATATCTTCCTTGGGATTGGCGCTTTTCAGAATATCCAGTTCTGCCTGCAGTTTGGACTCGCCGTCAAATGGGGACAGCAGATGATCATCTGTATAGACCTCAAAGTAAATGTCGTTGTCCGTTAAATAAGCGGCGATATCCTTCCCGGCCTGCTGATCCATTAAGAGCCGGCTGACGAGGCGGTATCCTTTGTCATGGACTGTCCCGCCGTTTGCCGCAATGATCGGAATATCCAAATCTTTTAAGAGCGCTTTTACATCAAACGTGGCTCTGCCCGTGCAGATGGCCACGAGAATGCCCGCCTCATCCGCTCTTTGTAAAGCCGCTCTGTTTTCCGGAGAAATCACACTGTCCGAGTTCAGTAATGTGCCGTCTAAGTCAATGGCTATCAATTTCATATGTATGGATGCCCTCCTTAAAAATAAAGCTGCTTCATGTAGTATGTTCAGCTTTGTGCGAAATCAGCAGAAAGCCGTCAGTTAAAGGCTATACCTTCATGTCCTTTTTTTCAACAGAAAAACGGCGGGATTTGCTAATCCCGCCGTGACGTCTTACGCGTTTAAATCATTTTTTAATTTTGTTTTTACTTCTTGAAGGTTTTCCTCATTCAGCTTGAAGTAATAAATATTTTTGCCGTACTGAGGAGTGTAAATATAGCTGTCTGAACCTGTCAGCTGCAAAGAATCCACCGATTTCAGCGATGTGATAAACGGGAACAGACCGATGGCGTCATTAAGAGATAAGTTCATTTTTAAGTTTTTCCCTAAGCTGTCGACGATATCGTCATAAGAAGGGATCGAGCTTAACGATTTAGATTTTTTAATAATGGCGCTCAGCACTTCCATCTGTCTTTGTCCGCGCATCAGATCGGTGTCCGCTTTGCGTGTTCTTACATAAGCCAGTGCCTGCTCACCGTCAAGCGTCTGGACGCCCGGCTTCAGCACGACTTTTCCTTTTGTATCGACTTTAATACGATCGGCAATTTTCTGGCTTTTCACATTTACCGTAACGCCGTTCAACTCATTGACGACATCGCGGAACGCGTCGAAGTTGCTCTCAACCACATAATCTACCGGAATATCAAGCATGTTTTCTACTGTTTTATAAGTTAAATTATAACCGCCGTAAGCATGTGCGTGCGCGAATTTGTCATAGCCGTGTCCCGGGATGTTGACATATGAATCCCGCGGAATGCTGAGCATCGTCGCTGTTTTCTTTTTCCGGTTGAAGGTGACGAGCACGTTGGCGTCACTTCTTGCGTCATCTACTGATTCGCCCTTACTGTCACGGGCGTCTATTCCTAAAAGCAATACGGTGAAAGAATCCTTCTTCGGGTCAAATTCTTTGATCCGTTTTACGGACTGGTCGCCGCGGTCAAGGCTGACGTGCGCTTCTTTGGTCGCATTATTCAATTTCACAAATGCGTAGGTGCCGACGGAACCGGCGATCACCAATAAGAAAGCGGCGAATACCAGTACAAATTTCACCCATTTTCTGAGGCGTCTTTTCTTTTTTCTGCGTTGAGATCGTTCTTCCATATCATTACCTCTCGTTTCTATTCTTTGTGAAGCGTACCATAATTGTTGACTTGGAGCAACTCTTCAAATGAGAAAATTCCAAATCTTTCTCTCTATTTCGACAACATCTACTGTTATTTTTGCATCAGGTTCACATTATATTGGACGGCAGGAAGCGGGAAATGTTTCGTCGCTTTGTAAAAAATAATTAGTAAAATAATGGATGTTAACGGTGCGGAAGGTTTGAAACGGACGGAAACAGGCAAAAGAAGCAGTAGAACAATTCCGCGCGGATACAGCGTTGGATGAAGGGAGTCTACATAACATGAAAAGCATACACTCGAATAAATGGCTCTATTTTTTCGGCGCACTCGGCGGCGCGTTATACGGATATGATACCGGAGTCATTTCCGGAGCTATTTTATTTATGAAAAAAGAACTGGGACTGAACGCCTTTACAGAAGGCCTCGTCGTCAGTTCGTTATTGGCGGGGGCGATTCTCGGGTCGGGATTCGCCGGCAAACTGACCGACCGGTTCGGAAGGCGGAAGGCCATCATGGGAGCGGCGCTGCTGTTTTGTATAGGCGGTTTAGGAGTCGCTTTTGCCCCGAATACAGAGGTGATGGTTCTTTTCCGGATCATTCTCGGACTGGCTGTCGGAACATCTACAACGATCGTTCCGCTCTATTTATCGGAGCTGGCTCCGAAACATAAACGGGGGGCGCTTTCTTCGCTGAATCAGCTGATGATTACGGTCGGAATCCTCGTTTCTTATATCGTGAACTATATATTTGCCGATGCAGGCGCTTGGCGCTGGATGCTTGGACTTGCGGTTGTGCCGTCAGTCATTCTGCTGATCGGAATCTTATTTATGCCGGAAAGCCCGCGCTGGCTGTTTACGATCGGCAAAGAAGAGAAAGCAAGAGAAATCCTTTCATCATTGCGGGGAACGAAGAATATTGATGATGAGATTGATCAGATGAAAGAAGCGGAAAAGGAAAACGAAGGCGGCTTGAAAGAATTGTTTGAGCCGTGGGTGAGACCCGCGCTGATTGCCGGCCTCGGACTTGCCTTTTTGCAGCAATTCATCGGGACAAATACAATTATTTATTACGCCCCGAAAACATTTACCAGTGTCGGGTTCGGCAATTCCGCGTCTATATTGGGAACGGTCGGAATCGGCGCCGTCAATGTCATCATGACGCTTGCGGCTATTAAAGTCATTGATAAGATCGGCCGGAAGCCGCTGCTGCTGGCCGGAAATGCGGGCATGGTCATCAGTCTGCTCGTATTGGCCGCGGTCAATCTCTTCTTTGAACATTCAGCAGCCGCATCATGGACAACGGTGATTTGTTTAGGCCTGTTTATCATTGTGTTTGCGGTCAGCTGGGGGCCTGCCGTGTGGGTCATGCTTCCTGAATTATTCCCGCTGCATGTCCGGGGTATCGGGACGGGTGTCTCCACTTTGATGCTGCATGCCGGAACATTGATTGTCTCATTAACCTATCCGATGTTAATGGAAGCAGTCGGCATCAGCTATTTATTTCTCATTTATGCCGCGATCGGGATACTGGCATTCCTGTTCGTCCGGTTTAAAGTGACCGAGACGAAGGGGAAAAGCCTTGAAGAAATTGAGCAGGATCTGAAAAGCCGTAACGGTGGCTCGGGATCAGAATCAAATCGGCGGACAGTTCATCCGTAATATTCAGTTTTAGGGGGGCGGTTATTCACCGGCCCCTCAAAACGGATGCCGAGCGGGCGCCCGGTCACATAAATGACGGGGATATGTCATACGTTGTATAAAGTTACGATAAAGGCGGGGATGCCGGTGAAAACGAGTATTATTATCCTTACATATAATGAACTTGAGCTGACGAAAAAATGTCTGGCCAGCATTGAACGATACACCGACAAAGATAAGATTGAACTGATTATAGTTGACAACGGTTCCTCAGACGGAACGAGAGAATACATATCAAATCTGCCTGACGTCAAAGTCATCCTAAATGAAAAAAACCTCGGGTTCGCCAAAGGGTGCAACCAGGGTATCGAAGCGGCAGGGGGAGAAAATCTGCTGTTTCTGAACAACGATACGATGGTCACGAAAAATTGGCTCACCTCCATGCTGAGGGTGCTGTATCATTCTGAAAAAGCCGGTATGGTCGGGCCCGTCAGCAACTATGTCAGCGGCGCGCAAATGATCCATGACGCATATCAATCGCTTGATGAGCTGGAATCATTCGCGGAGGCGTATTGCGCACGGGAAAAGCATCATACAAAGCGGGTGCTGCGCCTTGTCGGCTTCTGTCTTCTGGTGAAAAGAAGCGTCATTGAAGACATCGGCCCGTTCGATGAGCAATTCGGATACGGTTCTTTTGAAGATGATGACCTATGTCTGCGAGCCCTGCAAAAAGGCTACAGCCTGCACATCGCCCTCGATGCCTTTGTGCATCACCACGGGCACGCGACGTTTACGGCTAATCAGGATATCAATATCAATCAGTTATATTCGGAGAACCGCCAGCGTTTTACGGAAAAATGGGGCACTGATTTTACGTACTTTACTCATCCGAGACCGGAAATTGCGGAGCTCGTGCCCCGGGAGGCGAAACGGATACTTGATGTCGGCTGCGGCGCGGGGGCTACGGGGCTGGAACTTCAAAACAGACAGCCTTGCGAACTGTACGGAATAGAACTGCACCCGCTGGCGGCGCAAGCGGCAAAAGGACACTATGAAGCGGTGCTGCAGGAAGATGTCGAAGAAGTGAAGCTCCCTTATCCGGAAGACTTTTTTGATTGCATCATTTTCGCCGACATCCTTGAGCACTTAAAAGACCCGTGGCGCGTCATTGAAACGTACTCATCCTATTTGTCGCCTGCCGGATCAATCGTTTGCAGCATTCCGAATATTTCCCACGCCGAAGCGCTGTTCCCGCTTCTGCTCGGTGACTGGACATACAGAGACGCCGGCATTCTCGACCGCACCCACTTGCGGTTTTTTACGCCGCAGACGGTGCGCACGCTCTTTCCGGAAAAGACATTTGCTGTGAAAAAGCAGTCCTATACGTATGTTCACGTGGATGAGCGGGTGCAGCTGTTTTTACAGGAAATCACACGAATGGCGCAATCGATGCAATTTCCGGTGACACAGCTGCCCGAACAAAGCCGGATTTATCAAATTCTCCTCCGTGTCGAAAAAACAGGCTGAAGGCTACCGTCCCATCGTTCCGAAGTTGGTAATCTGAATGGAAACATCATAGTCAAAAGCCGCTTCGGAGAAGGTCTCATCCCAATGATGCTTTACTTTCTTCCAATAGTCGGGATATTGAATGCGGACTCTGTCAGAAAAGAAGACAGGGTCCGTTTCATATTGATTCTGCAGCTTATCGATGACTTCTTTCACATCGCTTTTCAGTTTTTTTTCGAAAATCTTTTCCAGCCCGTTTAAATAGTGCTGATCGAATGAATCTTCTCCGGCATATTGATCCTCTGACAAAAGTCCTTTTGTTTTTACCGCTACATGAAATGACAGCTTCCCGTTTTTCAGCCTGGGAGTGATGGCGGATGTTGATTTTTTGATCTCGAAGGTAATCGGGTGCCCCCCTTTATCCAAAGCGGGCAGCACGCCGCCCCGTATCGTCCCCATGAGCCAATTCAGGCTCTGTATTTCGTATGGTGACAGAAAGCCCGCCAATCTGTTTTGTTTTGCGTTTTTGATAATGGCCGCTCCGTCATACACCGTTTTTCCTTTTTGATTGCTGACGGCCTGAATGAGAAAACTGCGTTTATTATGGCAGTAAATTGAAGCCCTCCCGATTCGGAGCGGTTGTAAAATCTTCCCGTTGTAGTTTCCGTTGTTCGTAAGGTCGATCAGCTTTTCCGCGGGCATGGGCTGCTGCTGATTCGGCGTCGGCTCCGTCAGAATATCGGACGCTTTTCCTCTTACCGCGAAGAGATAGCTGCTCCGCCTTAATTCATCATCGCGGATAAAATGATTCATCATCTGCAGTATATTTTGGTCGGCCAGCAATTTGTCGCTGAATATCAGCACTTTTAAGTGATCGCTGTAAACAGGCGGATCTTTTAAAGCGACTTCACTGACGGCTTCAAGAATGGTATCCCCCCGCGTCGTCACATTGACAAACACGGGCCGGCCGGAAGCCTGGCTGTTTTCACTTTGGGGCAGCAGGTTTTGATAGGTTAATTTATATCGGCGGTCACTCGTCTCGTCTATCGCCAGTCCCCGGGCGAAAGATAGCTTTTCGACTTCCTTCGCGTCCCAGCATCCTGAAAGCGTCATCAGTATGAAAAGCGCCGCCGCCCATTTTATGAAAAGTGTCATGACGTCTGTTTCCTCCCGGCTATTTTTTTCATCCGGCTGACAAACCAGATGAGAAAAGGAATCATAATGACGGCAAAAAACGTATACCCGAGAATATTCGCGAATGCAAACACGCTGTTGATATCATCGGGGTACATCGAAAGGCCGAATGTCACTGCCAATAAGCTCCCCATCAGCCAGGCATTGTTTTTATTTTTCAGTCTGAAAATGGTGTTTAATCCGAGATGCGCCCCTTTAAAAGAGCCGAGCATACAGGTAAACTGCTGGCATGTCCACGTGATTAAAAGAAAGATATCAAACCGCTCAATGAAAATACCCCGGATTTCCAAGGCGTGAATCAGGGAAATGGTCGGATACGTCACCGTTTTGGCTTCAGCGACCGACATACAGCCGATGACGACAAGCAGCGTAATGCTGTAAAATAAGCCTGCGCCGGCGATGCCGAAGACAGCAGCCTTTTTCGCCTGCTTCGGATTTTTCATAAACGGCACCAGATACAGAATCACCTCAAGCCCTGAAAAATACAAAAGGGTCCGCGGAAACATCTCAAAAAAGCTTTTGTAGCCTCCTTCCATGACCGGGCGTACGAAATCCAGATTAAACAGTCTCAGGCTGAATATAAGCAGCATAATCAGAATGACGATCGTAACCGGGAACAGATAGGCATAAAGCTTTGAAATGGGATAGACCCCGCCGGTCACATGGTAGATGCCGACCGCCAGAAAGATGAATATGACGACACCCATCGGCGTATTTTTCAGTAAAAAGTAATTGATGACTTCACCTAGAAAACGGGCTTGAAAACAGACGGTGACGACAAAATAACAGCTGATGAATAAATTCAGAAGAGAACCGATGGCGCGTCCCATGATGCTTTGATTCAGCTCATATATGGTTTCCCCGCTGTTTTTCTGCAAAAACGGCATAAAGAGCAGGACGATGCCGATAAACACGACACCCTGCACAAGAATAATGATCCATCCGCTCGGACTGTCCGCTGTTGCGGCGGAGCGAGGCAGTGTTAACACGCCCGCTCCGATCATTGTTCCGCTTACCATGAGAAGTGTCTGCATAAACGACAGCTTGTCTTCCGGTTTTTTCATGGGGATCACCTTTGCTTGATTTTATCTTTCGTCTCTTTTCTGGTCGGCCGTTTTTTCAAAAGAGGCGTCGGCAGTCTGACGATCGTATCTTTTAAGTCTTGGCCAGGCTGCGCCATGATCGGAATAAGATAGTCCTGACCGAAGCTTTTCAGACGCATCAGATGGCCGACGACAAGCAGATAACACATGATCAGTCCGTATAAACCTAATATCGCCGACAAAATCATCGAAAAAATACGGATGAGCCTCAGCGGAAAATTGAACGCATAGGAGGGCGCCGTAAAAGAAGCCAATGCCGTAACGGATACGACAATGACCATCATCGCGCTGACAATATTCGCCTGAACAGCGGCCTGCCCGATCACCACGCCCCCGATCAGGCCGATCGTCTGTCCGATCGGCTTCGGCAGCCTGAGTCCGGCTTCTCTGATCATCTCAATCGTAAAAATCATGATGAACGCTTCAACAAAAGGAGGGAACGGGACATTCAATCTGCTCCCGGCAATCGTAACCGCCATTCTCGTCGGCAAAAGCCCCGTGTGAAACGTAACGAGCGATATGTAAAGGCCGGGTAAATAAATCGTGATTAAAATGCATGTATACCGAAGCAGCCTGAGAAAGGTAACCGGAACCCACCGCTGATTATAATCGTCAGGTGAGTGGATAAATTCATCAATGGTAGCCGGCACCAAAAGGGTAAAAGGCGTTCCGTCTACAAGAATGGAAACCCTTCCTTCCAAAAGAGCGCCCATAACCCGGTCTGGCCGTTCGGTCGTCAAGACGGTCGGGAAAATGGAATACGTGTTATCTTCAATAAGCTGTTCGATTGCTCCTGATTCCGGAATGTCATCAATGGTGATCGAATCCAGTCTTTTCATCACTTCTTTTACAACATCATCAGGCGCGATATCCCGAATGTAGGCAACGGCGATCCGCTTTTTTGTCCGTTCGCCGAGTGTGATCTCTTTGATCTGGAGGTTGGGATCACCGGACTGCTCGCGCAACAGCGCCGTGTTCGTTCGGAGCTTTTCGACAAAACCTATCCTCGGCCCCCGTTCAAGCACTTCTGAAGCCGGTTCTTCAATATCACGCATTTTAAATGTTTCCGTCTCAAACGAAAGGGCTTCCTCCCATCCCTCCGCCAGCAAAACCGATTTGCCGGAGAAAATGTCTGCCTCCGCGTCCTTAAGTGAAGAAAGCCGGGTGTGACGATAGCCGAAAGAGATGGATGACGGCGTTGTTTCAGCCGGTTCCTCTTGATGCCGGGCGGCCGCCTGCACGGGCGAAATAATATATTCCGCAAGCAATTGATTGTCGGTCAGTCCGTCTATATATATAAGACAGGCGTCACATTTGCCGTTTCCGTACGTAAACGAATAAAACATCATGTCATCGCTTTGGCCGAACCGTTTTTTCAGCGCTTCAAGGTTTTTGCCGAGCTCCGCATGTATCGTCATAATGTTCCCCCCTTTCCATCAGTTATTTTAATTTGCGACAAACAAGGCATTTTATTCTGGAATAGGAAATGACTGAGCATTCCGCCCCATCCGAATGGTATAATGAGCAGGTCAGCCATTTTATACATATTGTTTTTAACCGCGGCTCCCTCCGTGTTTTAAAAAAGACACAGGGGGAATGGGATATGAGCCGCTTTTTAAGGGGAGGGGAACGAACATGACGCAAGAGCCGATTTTTTTACAGCCTGTATGTAAAGAAAAAATATGGGGCGGCACGTTATTACGCGAACGATTCGGATACGACATACCTTCAGAAACAACCGGCGAATGCTGGGCGATATCAGCCCATCCGCACGGAATGAGCACGGTCAAAAGCGGTCCGTATCAAGGGAAAACCTTGATGGAACTGTGGGATCAGCATAGAGAATTATTCGGCGGAACGGAAGGGGACCGGTTTCCGCTGCTGACGAAAATACTGGACGTCAAACACCATCAGTCTGTTAAAGTCCATCCTGACGATTATGACGCCGAGGAGCATGGACAGGGTGAAATGGGGAAGTCTGAGTGCTGGTACATTATTGACTGTAAAGAAAACGCGGAAATCATATACGGTCACACGGCCCGTTCGAAAGCGGAACTTGTCACCATGATTAACAGCGGTGACTGGGAAGGCCTGCTGCGCCGCGTGAAGATCAAACCCGGCGATTTTTATTATGTGCCGAGCGGAACCATCCATGCCATTTGCGCGGGGGCGCTCGTGCTTGAAACACAGCAGAATTCAGAGGCCGCCTACCGGATATATGATTACGGGCGTACAGATCAGAACGGCGGGACGCGTGATCTGCATATCCGCGATGCCGTCAACGCCGCGACCGTTCCTCATGTGGACGGATTTTTAGATGAATCAACTGAAACGAGAAAAGGCGTCACCATCAAAACCTTTGTGCAGGGAGAATATTTTTCTGTATACAAATGGGATATCAGCGGGACGGCGGAAATGACCCAGGATGCTCCGTTTATGCTGTGCAGCGTCACAGAAGGAAGCGGCTCCATCATCTGTGGAGGCAAGTCCGCCGAGCTTAAAAAAGGCGCGCATTTCATACTGCCGGATCAGATGCCTGACTTTACGATAAACGGAGATTGCACGCTCATCGTTTCTCATATATAAAAAAACTTAATCCCAGCTCTGGGATTAAGTTTTTTTATATATATATTTCACTTTAAAAATTAAAGCACTTTCCGATAAAAATAATAGTGTGATAGATAAATATAGAGAAGGAGGAGAAGTAATGAAAAAAAGTTTGGCTGCCGCAATGTTATTGTCAGCGGTTACTCTTGAATTTTTCACGATAACAGACTCAGTAAAGGCAGCTTATATTGACAATTCCATTTATCAGTTAGAAACAACACAAAAGTTTGCTTCTGAAAGTGAGGCTTCTCAGGCAGTTACAAAATTGAAAAAAGATACCGGATGGAAAGCAGACTATCAAAAGAGCGGAACGTCTAAGAACTATCAAATATCTGCTTCAGGTCTGACAAGCGAAACGAATGCTAAAAGCGTACTAAGCGATTTTACGAAGCAGACAGGCATTAAAGGAACATCAAGTCCGACGGGCAGTAAGCAGCCCTATTATACTGCAGTTTCCGGAACTATTTCAGGTGAACAGCAGGCTAATAACTTGCTTGATAAAATGAAAAAGGAAACAGGATTAACCGGTACTGTTAAACCGAATGGTGTGAAGCAGCCTTATATAAGCATTGTTACATCTGAGCTGACAAGTGAGGCCGGTGCAAAGTCTGCTATTCAAGAGTTAAAGAAGCAGACTGGAGTCAATGCTAATTATCAAAAACTTGAACAGGAACCGGAGATCATTCAAATTCAATCCGGAAAAATTCAAGGAGAGAAAACAGCATCCCAAGTGAAAAGCAGTTTTCAAAAAGATTCTGGGCTGAATGCCACGTTAAACATGACTGATAAAGGCCAGTCTTACTACATTGTTACAACGAATTCTTTGATCAATAAAGCAGATGAGGCGAAAAGTCTTATCAAACAGCTTGAACAAAGCACAGGCGTCAAAAGCAGTTACAAAACCATCAATAATAAAAAAACTATCACATCGTATAATATAGAAACGGGTTATTTTAACGGGCTGAGCATGGTTAAAAATTCGATCAGCCAAATAATAAATAACACAGGAGTTAAAGGGTCCTACCAAAAAGTTGGTGCTACAAGTAATTATGTTGTGAAAATGAAGGATGTCAGCCCGGAAAAACTAAAAAGTCTTCAAGCTTTTTTTAAGAAGAAAAGATGGCATATGACTTATACAGCTGTAAAGAAAACTTCAACCCAAACAACTTATCAAGTGATAACAAATGCTGTAACAAACGCACAGGCGGATAAAGCAGTAAATTTTCTTAGCAGAAAAAAATTAAAATCATCAAAATCAAATTCAGGAAAAACAGCTGCTAATCAATATCAACTGTTATCACAACAGACTGCTGACAAAACAAAAGTAACAAAAGGTTTAAACTCTTTAAAGAAAATCGGTATTAATGCAACTGCCAAATCTATAAAACAACCAAAAGGAATAACTTATAAAATTAAGACAGAAGCCTTGCTGGACACAGCTAAGATTAATCAAGTCAAATCTTTCTTCAAGACAAAAAAATTAACGGCAGTAAGTGAAAAAACCGGTAAATCCGCTTATACGCAATATCAAGTCACTGTTAGTGACTTATTAAATCAAAAAGATATAGATCGTGTGTTAACTTTTTTTAAAACAAATAATGCGAAAGGCAATGCCAAACAAAATGGCAAAAGCACATACACGCAATATAAATTAGTTACAGATCAAATCAGCACATCGTCGGCTTTAAACAAAGGACTGAGTTTCTTTAAGGCAAAGAACTTATCAGCAAGCTACACTACTAAAAACAATCCAATATACAGTATAGTGATTACTGAACAATTTACAGGAAAAAGCAATGCTGATAAGGCTGCAAGCAAAGTGAAGCAGCTTTATGGGTGGGCAGTTTCAAGTGTTGAGGTGAAAAGCGGTCCTCAAATAATGGAAACAAATTATAATATTACGATGAGTGAAATGGTCGCGAAGCAGTTAAAAGCGAACCCGCAGACGGATTCAAGTGCCTACGTATCTCTATCTTATATTAATAGTGCAAATTCTACCGTAACCGCAGATTTTCTTAATGTCAGGTCTACTCCAGAGGTAAAGAGCAATAATATTATAGGAACAGTGACAAAAGGTTATAAGGTTAATATCATTAGTGTAGAGAATAACTGGGCAAAAATTAAAATGGGTTGGCGGAAAGCAAGCGAGGAAGAAGTTTCCTACTATGTAAACCCCGCAAACTTTTCTGTGTCAGATAAAAGTTATTTTCAGTTTTTGAAGTTATCGAAATATGCAGGACTGACAGCATCAGAAGTCAATACAAAGATTTTAAAAGGGAAAGGAATTCTTGAAGGAAAAGGTGAAGCTTTTATTAAGGCAGCTGAATCTAACAGTATTAATGAGCTCTACCTGATTTCTCACGCTTTATTAGAGACCGGAAACGGTACCTCAGAGCTGGCAAACGGTGTGACCTATAATGGGAAAAAGGTATATAACATGTATGGCATAGGTGCATATGACGGAGACGCTGTGAACAAGGGTGCCCAATATGCATATAACCAAGGATGGTTCAGTCCTGAAGCAGCGATTACTGGAGGGGCCAAATTTATCGGACAGAGTTATATACACAATGCCGTATACAACCAAGATACCTTGTATAAAATGAGATGGGAGCCTTCTGTAAGCCACCAATATGCATCTGATATTGGTTGGGCGTATAAGCAGGTAAATAGAATGTACAGTCTCTATAGTCTGTTAGATAACTATCAGCTTTACTATGATATTCCTGTCTATAAATAAACGTGTTAAAGAGCTCGGAGTCATACTTCCGAGCTTTTTTCAATATTAAATTGGACAGATGTTTTTTTGTTTGTACGATTATTTTTAAGCACTATGGAGGCAATATAAATATATAAAACACCTGTTCAATTGTGTGAACAGGTGTTTTTGTATGTTATTTGTTCTTCTGCAAATTGGAGCAGTTTGCTGCTCGAATTTCCATCTGAATACATATTCCATTTGTCCGAGAACCGCTTCATTTCTTCTGCACGAAATGGCTTTTTCGTCATTTCCTCCAGAAGGGCTTCGCTGTCATGACAAGCCTTTCCGGGAATGACGGACGTATAATTGTCGATTAAACCGCGTTTTCGATCATATTCCTCCAGATCATACGTGAAAAAGAAAATCGGTTTATTTAAGAGCGCGAATTCAAAAGGCACGGAAGAGTAATCCGTAATTAAAATATCAGCCGCTTTCAAGAGATCATGAAGACGCATGTCAGACACGTTCTTGATCAGTTCGCTTTCAAACGAAGCCGAAATATGATGCAAAACGGCAGGATGAAGCTTTACAAGCAGCATATACTCTCCGTTTAACGCGTTTGTGAGCTGTTCTTCGGTGAATGGCAGCCGAAAGGATTGCATATCATAATCCCTGAATGTCGGTGCGTACAGGATGATTTTTTTCGGCCATTTGTGCTTCAGTTCGGGCTTGTGTTCTTCATAATAGACGTCAGTCAGGGGGACACCCGTTTTTAACAGCTGGCCGTCCCGTATGCCGAACGACTTTTTAAAAACGTCAGCCATCGCGTCTGAACCGACGGTAACAAAGTCAAACGAGCGGTACACTTTTTTAAAACGGCTGATATCTGATGCCGGACGATTTTGATTCGTCACATCCTCAAGGCCGAACTTTTTCAAAGAGCCGTTCGCATGCCACACCTGAATGCATGTCGTTTGCGGCCGGCGGTTTAAGACGCTTGTCATGAGGAAATAGTTATCCGTTATCACCACTTTGCTTTTAAAAAGGAACAAAACAGCCTTCAAAAGATGCAGCGGATGTTTTTCGTTCAGATAAAAAGAGCCGACACCTTCCAGCTCTTTTTTCAGACTGACGGCGTGTCTCGTATACAAAACCGTCATTTCATAAGAAAGCGATTCAGCGTGCGCTTTGTAAGAACGGATGAGAGCCTGCGCATTCTCTTCAAAAGATACCAGCAGGGTCAGATGGTTCTTGGGCTTTACAGGCTTGAACAAAACGCCGAGAACAGACAGATATATAGAATAAAAAGCGGCGAATAAAGATCGCAAGTTCATAGATTACCAATCTCTTTTGCTGTTTTATTTGTTTAAAGCTGTTTCGTTTGATCTTCTGCCTGCTTGGAATACAGGCTTTTATTTGATTTATTATTTCTCAAAACGGTAAAAGCATACTTCGGAATGTTCAGCATCCTTTTCCATCTCCACGGATTCGTCACCAGTCTGTACAGCCATTCCAGATTCGTTTTGATCATCCATTCAGGGGCGCGTTTCACCGTTCCGCTGAACACATCAAAGCTTCCGCCCAAACCGATCGATACAGCCTGAGGGAAAAGATGTTTGTGTTCATAAATAAATTGTTCCTGATGGGGATATCCTAAGGCGACAAATACGAGATCGGGTTTCGCCCGGGAAATCTGTTTGGCGACGAAGCGTTTATCCGCTTCATAACCGTTGCTGGCTCCGACAACCTCAATATTCGGATACTCTTTGCTGATCCGGTTCAAAACGGCGTCAAGCACGTCTTGTTTAGCTCCGTATAAAAATATTTTTTTAGACTGCCGGTTTGCGAGGCCGAGCAGCGCAAGAAACACATCGAATCCCGCAATTCTTGATTTCAGCGGGTGCTGCATCAAACGTGACATTAACACGACACCGATACCATCCGGCAGGACGAAATCCGCGGAAGAAATGACTTGATGATAACCTTTGTCTTTCGCCGCAGCGTATCCGATCTCAGGATTGACCGTCGCAATGACGGCTCCTTGCTTCTGTGCGATATAATAAGTGTCTAAATATGAAATAAACTCCTGTAAATTTCCATTAACGTAAGAAAGGTTGTGCACCATTTCAGTCTGCATCTGCCGTCCTCCTTTTTGTACGGGATTTTCTTTCACTTTTTCGTGACTTAGGCTAAGCTTTATTTTAACATAATACCTTCAGATAAACTTAACAATAGTTTTACAAAAATATAAATAAGATAACAATTTCTTTAATCATACGCGCAAAAACCCTGCTAAACTCCTATTGTAATAACATTTGTTAATAAGTGGAATTTAACTTCGTTTTACATTGGCTTAACCTTTTCAGGGCTATGTGATATAATGAGGTTCCATGAGTACGAAATTGGCACTTTAGTGATTAAGGATACAGCTGCGCAGCATTTCAGAGCAGTTGCTTGTTATACGTATGATGATAGAAAGGAGCTTTTGTTTCATGAAGAAGGTCATTACTTACGGAACGTTTGATTTACTGCATTGGGGTCATATTAAACTGCTTGAGCGCGCAAAGCAGCTTGGAGATTACCTTGTTGTTGCCATCTCAACAGACGAGTTCAACCTGCAAAAACAAAAAAAGGCCTACCACAGCTATGAACACAGAAAGCTGATTCTGGAAACGATCCGTTATGTCGACGAAGTCATTCCGGAAAACAGCTGGGATCAAAAAGTACGTGACGTAGCGGATCACAACATCGACGTGTTCGTAATGGGAGACGATTGGGAAGGCAAATTCGATTTCCTTAAAGATCAATGCGAAGTCATCTACCTCCCTAGAACCGAAGGCATTTCCACCACACAGATTAAAAAAGAAATTGCCGGGGTGTAATACGGAATTATTGAATGCATGAACTGTTCAAAGTACTTCTTATTTGCTGATAAGGAGTACTTTTTGATGCTTAAATAGGTTTGTTATAATAATCTGAGGGAATAGTATTATTTTGCAGTGTTTTACTAAATTCCATATGGTGAAAGGGAGAAAAAATTTGTCCAATCAGCCTATTAACGATAATAATGAGCTTCCCGATATGATGTATTATTTTATCTCAGGAGGCCTCCCGGATGATTACGGAGGTCTGACCAAATCACTATTATTGCGTTCTAAACTATTCGGAGAAGAGAGTCAAAAGAATACCGCCTTTCTTACTTTTAAATTTGATTTGGAATTTCGGAGAAAAAAAAACGAACTCTTTGAAAGAAAGAAAACCGACCCTCAATATACACAAGTTATCAACATGTATGATGACTTTTTAAGTAAAAGAACAAAAGGCAAGCGGATTTATTCGGAGAAAATTGAGCTGAATCAAATAAAAAAACATGTCAGCAAGGGGAAAGTAAGCAAAACTATCTCAAAAATGTTCGGAAAATCATCAAACGATTATAATCTTTCCTATTATTCAGGCAGTGATGACGTGCGTTACGTAGATTACCTGAATGATGAAAAACAAGTAATCAAAAGGGAAGAATACAATAAAGAAGGAAAACCCGTCATTGTCTCTCATTTTGATACAAAGACGAATCAAATCTTCCTTCAGGAGTTTATCAACAGCGAAAATGTCGTTTATCTGGAAAAGCACTTCATGTGGGATGACCAAAATGAAGCAGTCAAATTCACACATTTTACTTGGTACTCAGAAGAAAACCCTTTAACATTTAAAGATGAATTTGAGTTGCGCAGGCATTGGATTGATATTCTCCAAAAAGAAAACGATCGGCCTAAACTATTTCTGGTCGACAGCAGACTACAGGATAAACATGTCTTCAGAGTGAAAAAAGCGCCGTCATCTTATTATGCTGCGATTATTCACAATAAACATTATGGTGATAATAAGTTCCAGATCAAAGGACGCTATAAAGAACTTTTCGGCCAAATAAATAACCTTGATGCCGTATTTTTTATCACTGAGGAGCAGATTGCAGATTTCAGTTTGATTTCAGGGGAAAAAGAGACATTCTTTTTTACACCGCATACGATTAATAAACCGCTCGATGAAGAGGTTTTGAAAGTTCCGAGCGAACGAAATAAAGCGGTTATTATCTCTCGGATTGTACCAATGAAAAACCTGACGCATGCCGTTAAAGCGTTCAAACTTGTTGTAAATGAAATCCCGGATGCGAAACTGGAAATATTCGGTTCTGGAGGAGAAAGAGAGAAAATCAAAAAGGAAATAAAAGCTCAAAACCTCAAGAATAATGTATTGCTGAAAGGCTACACGAACAACCCTGATTACGAGTTTCAAAAAGCGTGGCTGACAATTTCAACTTCTCACTTTGAAGGCTTCGGTCTGTCCAATATGGAAGCATTGAGCAATGGATGCCCGGTCGTAACTTACGATTACGATTACGGTGCCAGAAGCTTGGTAGAAGATGGAGTAAACGGCTATGTAATTGAACAATATAATATAGAAAAGCTGGCTGAGGCCATTATCTCTTTAATGAGAGATGACAGCACTCACAAACAATTTTCACGTCTAGCCTTTAAAATGGCGGAGAAATACTCTAAACCAAACTATATTAAAAATTGGTCATATGCTCTTTTCAAAATGGTTGAAGTGAGAAAAGAAAAGGAACGGCTTGCTGAAAAAGTCGGTTCTAAAGAACACCCGATCACATCTTTTGAAAAAAATGCCAACGGATTAGCGATCAGCGTTTCAGTGTCTGACCAGAATGATGCATTTGAAAAAGTCCGAATGGTTGGGATTGATCGGAAAAACAAATCTGAAATCATATCCGTATCCGCTGATCAACCGGCTCAGCCATTTTATATAGATCTTGAAAAGGACATCCAAAAAGAAAAAATTGACGCAAATCATACTTCGGTTCTTGACTTTTACATTCAATATATAACAGCTGACCATATCCGTATTCTAAGAAGGGTATCCAGCCGTGAAGTCAATTTCGGCGAAAAAGATCGGTTTATGAATAACGGATATACTTTCGAACCTTATACGACTGTGAAAGGGAATTTCTCTATTAAATTAAACAAAAAGGATCACATCGATTAAGTGAAATCGGTTAAGTGAAGAGCTTTAATTCAGAGGAGCAGAAAATAAGTATGGATGAAAATACCGTGAGCAAATGTATTTTGAAAAGCTTAAAAAATAATGTGGGAGACCTGGCACTCTCTATTTCACTTGAAAGCGAAGAACCGTTAGCTGAGGAAGTGAAATGTTATTTAAAATTAAAAGAACGGCGTTCCGGAGCCGAGGATGTTGTTATTTTAGAGAAAGAGAGCCCGGCTCAATACAGTGCATCAATTAATATTCACTCGTTTCCTGAACCTTTAGAAATGGGACAGACTTATGATTTTTATGTGGTACTGGGGGAACCGGCAGCGGAAGAAGAACAGCCGAAGCAGGTGCGTTTAACCGTGGAAGCTGAAGCGATTGAGCGTGCCTACCACCTTGATCATACGACTGAGCTGTTAATTTTACCTTATACAACCGATAAGGGCAATTTCTCTTTAAAGGTAAAAAGAGAAGCGAAAATTGTGAAGTTTGATGAGATTCAGCTGAAGGCAGAAGAGATTATGATTTCAGGGTATGCAGGATATCTAAGTTCGGAGAATCAGCTTTCAGTTAAAAACCTGCAATTTGTCATTAAAAAAGGGGGAGAAGATCCCGTAGAGAAACATTTCCCTATTAAAATGACGAAAAAAACGGAGAATATTGAACAGTTTCGGGAAGATGCATTCACCCCTGAAATTTTTGATTTCCAAATAAAAATTCCATTAAAAGATATTCCTTATTCTCTGGAAAAACGATTTGTCTACCGTATGTTTATGGAGTTTCATTGTGAAAACGACGAAGCTGAACCTATTGTTCTCAGCAGCACTCCGCTTGTGCTCGGAGACAGAAAAAATAAACTGAAAGGCCTCATAAGCGTTGTGAATAAAGACAGCGGACCGGTCAGGTATGAGGTATATAAAAAGAAGAAAAAGCAGACTGTCTGTATCCGTGTGAACGACTACAGCCTGAAAACAAGGATGAGATACTTCATAAAAGGGAAGAAAAAACGTTTCATTTCCAAAATGAAAAAACTGAAAAAACGCAGAAATTCCCTTATTACGAAAGGTTATAAAGTTGTTTTCAGAATGGCGAGCAAAATGCCTGTTAAAAGCAAGACCATTATTTTTGAAAGCTTTAACGGCAAACAATACAGCTGTAATCCGAGAGCCATTTATGAATACATGCAAATCAATCATCCTGAATATAAAATGTATTGGAGCGTAAATAAACAGTATGCAGCGCCTTTTAAAGAGAAGGGCATTCAATACATTAACAGGCTTTCTATCAAGTGGCTGTTTGCTATGGCGCGGGCAGAATATTGGGTCGTCAACAGCCGTCTGCCTTTATGGATTCCAAAGCCGGAACATACAACCTATCTTCAAACATGGCACGGCACGCCTTTAAAAAGACTTGCAATGGATATGGAAGAAGTTCATATGCCGGGTACTAATACGAAAAAATATAAAAAGAATTTTATTAAAGAGGCATCCAATTGGGATTATTTAATTTCTCCTAATGCCTACTCGTCTGAGATATTTGCGCGCGCCTTCCAATTCGATAAAACTATGATTGAATCAGGTTATCCGAGAAATGATTTTCTTCATAATGATAATAATAATGAGACAATCACAGCGATAAAAAGAAGGTTAAACCTGCCTGAGGATAAGAAAATCATTCTTTATGCGCCGACATGGAGAGATGACCAGTTTTATGCTAAAGGCCGTTATAAATTTGACCTTGATTTAGACCTGCATAAATTAAGGGAAGAGCTCGGAGATGAATATCTCGTTATTCTGAGAATGCATTATCTTGTGGCCGAAAATTTTGACCTCGGTCCGTTTGAAGGGTTTGCTTACGACTTTTCTGCACACGAAGATATTCGGGAATTGTATATGATTTCAGATCTGTTAATTACCGATTACTCTTCTGTATTTTTCGATTTTGCAAATCTGAAACGCCCGATGCTGTTTTTTGTTCCCGATATTGAAACATACCGGGATAAACTCAGAGGGTTTTATTTCGATTTTGAGAAAGATGCTCCTGGTCCGTTAGTGAAAACGACAGAGGAAACGATCGAGGCAATCAAACATATTTCATCACCGGATTATCAGCACCCGGTTTCATTCAAACCTTTTTATGACAAATTCTGTTATCTTGAGTCAGGACATTCTTCTGAGAAAGTCGTGAAAATTGTGTTTGAATCTGAATAATAGAAAAACCCCTTTGTATGGGACTGACCCCCGTTTTTGAGACAGGGATCAAAACACCTTCATACAGCCAATTGCCGATATTGTATCGGCGATTGGCTGTTTAGTTTCGTTTGAATACGAATATTGTTATAATAATGAATGTATTCTATGGCAGTGCGTTCTACGATGGTCGTCGTAGTTCGATCAATGCTGTTAAGATAGAACGTTTCAGACTTTAGTGAGGAATGAAACGATTCGATGGAGGCATTATCAGCGGGCGTCCCTTTGCGGGACATGCTCAGGGTAATGCCTTTTGTTTTAACAGCTTTCTGATACTCATAAGATGTATAAACAGAACCTTGGTCACTATGTAACACGCAGTTCTCTGGCAGTGCGGGCAGCTGATCAAGTGTGTGTAAGACAAAGTCTGTGTCCTGTCTATCGCCAATTGTAAAAGCAATCACTTCTCCATTGTATAAATCCAATATACTGGAAAGATACAATTGTTTCTGCCCATAAGGCAAATATGTGATATCCGTTACTAGCTTTTCCAGAGGGCGATCAGACTGAAAGTTTCGATCCAATATATTCTCGGCCACGGCATATGGCTGCCCATCTTTCTTGCGCTTTTTCACCTTAACCCGGCATTGCCACTGATTCTTCTGCATAATGCGCTGAACCGTTTTATGATTCACACGCATTCCCTTTTTTAATATGGCTGTGATTTTCCGATAGCCATATCGAAACTTGTGTTCTCGGCACAACGTGCCGATTTGTTTTTCTAAATGGTATTTAGGATTATCTTTCATCAGATTCTTCTTCCAACGATAATAAGATGCTCGTGAGATACCTAAATGAATACAGATATCCTGTATGGTCATTGTGCCGCGCAATGCTTCTACAAGCTCGACTGGCGTTTCGCTATCAGCTTCCTTTCCAATTCGTTGTACTTTTTTAAAACTTCATTCTGTTGTCTCAGATAACGATTTTCTGCCTGCAGTTTCTCTAATTCGGAAGAATACTCCGGGCCTTTTCCGTAAGTGTATTGCTTTCCGACAGGCTGTTCGAATCGATGTGTATCCCCAGTCTTATGCCATCTAACCCATGTCTGAACCTGTGTCTTATTCTTAATATTCAATTCCTGCATGATCTCTTTCATAGGCACGCCTGCCAATCTCATTTCTACAGCCTTCTGTTTCACTTCAACCGGATAACTCACTCTTGTCCCCATAGAAAAAACACCTCCAAGTCTAATTTCGGCTAACAATCATCCGTTTTCAAACTTGAAGGTGTTTTTTGTTTGTCTCATCTTATGGGGTCAGTCCCGTATCAAGGGGTTTTTCTATTATGCTTTACAAACCTTTTAGCAGCATTTGCATGCGGCTTGAAAGTGAAAAAAAATTTGATTTCTGGTACAATTATCAGCGATGCTTTATAAAATCAAATCAACCTAAGGAAGATTAAAATGAATGCTGTAGTGAAAATACTAAAAGAGCAAGTAACATCATTTCCTTTAATCATGCGTTTAGCAGCCTACGAAACAAAGTCTAAATATCAAATGAATTATTTAGGCGTTTTATGGCAGTTTTTAAATCCTCTTATTCAAATGCTTGCTTATTGGTTTGTTTTTGGATTGGGGATCAGAAAAGGGGGGCCGATGGTTACAGGTGCCGGAGAAGTGCCTTTTATTTTGTGGATGCTTGCAGGTCTGATACCGTGGTTTTTTATAAGTCCGACAATATTAGACGGATCAAATAGTGTATTTAAAAGAATTAAAATGGTGGCTAAAATGAATTTTCCAATCAGTTCTTTGCCGTCTGTCGCCATCGCTTCTAATTTGTTCAGTTATGCAATTATGATGGTGATCTATATCATTGCATTGCTCGCCAGCGGAATCTATCCGAGCCTTCATTGGCTTCAATATATTTATTATTTTGTTTGTCTGATGGCTTTCTTATTTTCGTTCAGCTTGTTTAATTCGACAATCAGCGTGCTGATCCGAGACTATCAGTTTCTTCTGCAGGCAGTGACAAGACTTTTGTTTTTCCTCCTGCCGGTTTTTTGGGATATTAACTCAAAGCTGGGGGCAGCTCACCCGGAATTGGTTCCTGTCTTGAAGCTGAATCCGCTTTTTTATATAATTGACGGTTTCAGGAACAGCTTATTAGATGGTCAGTGGTTCTTTCAAGATGTGAAATATACACTGTATTTCTGGCTGTTCACCTTATTTTTGTTAACAGTCGGTTCTGTTTTACACATGAAATTCAGAGATAAGTTTATTGACTTTCTTTAATACGTAAGGAGATTGTACGATGAAACTAAAGGTTTCGTTTCGAAATGTTTCAAAGCAGTATCATCTTTATGAAAAACAGTCGGATAAAATAAAAGGTTTGTTTTTCCCTGCTAAAGATAACGGTTTTTTCGCTGTGCGAAATGTCTCCTTTGATGTATATGAAGGGGAGACAATCGGCTTTGTGGGAATTAACGGATCGGGTAAATCGACGATGTCCAATCTGCTTGCAAAAGTGATACCGCCGACAAGCGGTGAAATTGAAATGAACGGCCAGCCGTCGCTGATTGCGATTGCAGCCGGTTTAAATAATGCTTTGACGGGCCGGGATAACATAAGGCTTAAATGTTTAATGATGGGGCTGACAAATAAAGAAATCGATGAGATGTATGAAAGCATAGTTGAGTTTGCTGAGATCGGTGATTTTATTAATCAGCCGGTGAAAAACTATTCAAGCGGTATGAAGTCCCGCCTTGGTTTTGCTATTTCCGTGCATATAGATCCGGATATTTTAATCATTGATGAAGCCCTCTCCGTAGGAGACCAGACATTTTATCAGAAGTGTGTTGACCGGATCCAGGAATTTAAAGAACAAGGAAAAACCATTTTCTTTGTGAGTCATTCCATTGGTCAGATTGAAAAAATGTGTGACCGTGTGGCTTGGATGCACTATGGTGAATTAAGAATGTTCGACGACACTGAAACCGTCGTCAAAGAGTACAAAGCATTTATCGATTGGTTTAATAAACTCTCCAAAAAAGACAAAGAGAAATATAAGAAAGATCAGGTTGCTGAACGTAAAAAAGAATCGCCTGAGCAGCAGGCAATTGTGAAGGAACAAAAGAAAAATAGTAAATCCGGATCAGCAGTCAATGCTATTCAAATTGCTATTTTATCAATACTGCTTGTGTTTATGGCAGGAACCATGTTTTTCAGCGCCCCGCTTCGTACTATCGCTTCCTTCGGTAAGATCGGATATCAAGATGATGTTAACAAGGGGAAAGACCAGATATTGGTGAACAAAAAAGGTTTCGTATTAAAAGACCAGACGCAGGCCTATAAAGATACAGAGCTGAAAAAAAAGGCGGACTTCCTTATTCCGTTCGGTGCTCAGGTGAAAGTGGTAACTGAAGACAGGCAATCAGCAAAGATTGAGGTCAATAATAAAACGTACTATATCCCGGAAAATGCAGCGGTCTATAACGAAAAAAGTTCAAATGTGAAAGCATCCGCTTTTTCTCCGTATGTAAAGCAGGGTGATATTGATCAACTTGTGTCACATCTCGGTGAGCGCGTTAATGATATTCAGCAAGAAATGAAAGAGCTGCAGAAAGAAGTAGTGAACGGCCGGGAGATGCTATATCTTAAAAATGGCGAGGTCAGTTATGTAGTGAATAATGGCAAGGCCGAGCAGCTTGTTTTCAGAGGAATATCAGCTATTACTCCGGCAGATCTATCCCTGAATAATAAAGATGTTATAAAGGGCAGCAGTGATCGGCAATTTATTGCGGCAAATGATAAATACGCTTTTATTATCAATAACGATAATCAAACTTTAACCTGCATTATAAAATAAAAAGCTGTTGGAATAAATCCAACAGCTTTTTTTCTTATAATTCATCTTTTCTTAACAGGTCTTCCATGAAAGGAATAAGGTGATCACGCAGTTCACGATCCTGCATCGCAAATTCTAATGTAGTGGTAATAAAACCTAGTTTTTCACCAACATCATATCTTTTGCCCTCAAAATCGTAAGCAAAAACCCGCTGGATTTCATTCAGCTTTTGAATAGCGTCTGTAAGCTGAATTTCCCCTCCGGCACCAATTTGCTGTTCTTCAAGATACATGAAGATTTCAGGAGTGAAGACATAACGTCCCAGTATTGCCAGATTGGACGGAGCAGTCCCTTGAGCCGGCTTCTCAACAAAGTTCTTCACCTGATATCTGCGGCCTTCACTTGTCAGCGGATCAATAATTCCGTAACGATGGGTTTCTTCTTCAGGCACTTGCTGAACCCCTATAATAGAAGAAAGTGTTTTTTCATATTCATCCATCAGCTGGCGAAGCCCTGGTTTTTCAGCTTGAACGATATCATCTCCGAGAAGGACGGCAAATGGCTCGTCACCGATAAAATTACGTGCGCACCAAACGGCATGTCCAAGACCTTTTGGCTCCTTTTGCCGGATATAATGAATGTCAGCAAGATTAGAGGCTTTTCGGACTTTTTCTAAGAGTTCGACTTTCCCTTTTTCTTCTAGGTTTCTTTCCAGCTCTGGTGAGTAATCAAAATGGTCTTCAATGGCTCTCTTGCTTTTTCCCGTAACAATAATAATGTCTTCAATACCCGCTTCAACCGCTTCTTCAATTATGTATTGAATCGTTGGTTTGTCTACAATCGGAAGCATCTCTTTCGGCATGGCTTTTGTTGCCGGCAGAAAGCGTGTCCCTAAACCTGCAGCGGGAATTATGGCTTTGCGTACTTTTTTCACTTTAAAGCACCTTCCTTAGCGTCACTTAAATATAAGTTAAGATATCTATACAGACTCAGGCTTGCTGATATTTTCTGTATACCCGATATTTCATTTTTAACACTTTTAATGATATAAGATAAACCATTATTAAACAAGTTTTATCCGTAAAGCCTTAATGATATATCCTTTTTCATTTATGGGAAAAATAATACAAGATATTTAACTGGCGGATCATATCGTGTAAAATGGGTTGATAATGAAAAATGATCACAAACTTGATACAGGAGAAAGAGATATGAAAAAACTTAAAGTCATGACGGTATTCGGTACAAGGCCTGAAGCGATAAAAATGGCGCCCCTTGTGCTCGAATTAAAAAAACGCCCTGAAATAGAATCATATGTCACTGTGACTGCCCAGCATAGACAAATGCTGGATCAAGTTCTTCACGCATTTCAAATTAAGCCTGACTTTGATTTGAATATTATGAAAGAACGGCAGACGCTGGCTGAAATTACTTCAAACGCCCTGGTAAAACTGGACGGCCTGTTTAAGGAAATCAAACCTGATATTGTTCTTGTTCATGGTGACACGACAACAACCTTTGCCGGAAGCCTTGCAGCTTTCTATCACCAGATTGCAGTCGGACATGTGGAGGCCGGATTGCGCACGGGCAACAAATATTCACCTTTTCCGGAAGAATTGAATCGCCAAATGACTGGCTCGCTTGCTGATATCCACTTTGCTCCGACTCAGCAAGCGAAGCAAAATTTGTTGAATGAGAATAAAAAAGAAAGCTCCATTTTTGTTACCGGAAATACAGCGATTGATGCTTTGCATACAACGGTTCACTCTGAATACTCCCATAATATTATTGAAAAAATCGGCAATGACAGAATGATTTTACTGACGGCGCATCGCCGGGAAAATTTAGGTCAGCCGATGGAACTTATGTTTAAAGCCATCCGCCGGATCGCAGATGAATTCAGCGATGTGCAAGTCGTTTATCCGGTACACCTGAATCCCGCTGTACGTGAAGCTGCTGATAAGCACTTTGGTGATTCGGAGCGCGTCCATTTAATTGAACCTCTTGAAGTGATTGATTTCCACAATTTTGCGTCAAGGTCGTATTTTATTTTAACTGATTCAGGAGGCGTTCAGGAGGAAGCTCCTTCCTTAGGAAAGCCGGTTCTCGTATTGCGCGATACGACTGAACGGCCCGAAGGAGTGGAGGCGGGCACTCTGAAATTAGCCGGTACTGATGAAGAAACGATTTATCAGATGGCAAAACAGCTGCTGACAGACAAGCAGGAATATGAAAAAATGTCGCGGGCATCTAATCCCTATGGAGATGGCATGGCGTCAAGAAGGATTGCTGAGGAGCTGCTCTATCAATTCGGACTGCGTTCAGAGCGTCCTGATTCTTTCGAGGTGTAACAAAAAAGCAGCTCCGCATAATGTATGCGAAGCTGCTTTTTCTGCATTAGTTTAAAGGTTGAGGCTACTTCTCAATTCTTTAGTAATGGAAGCAAGACCGTTTTCATCTGCTTTATAATAGTAAATTCCGTTGATTTTAGTGCCGTCACCCTTCAGCTCATGCTGAATCACTTTCTTGCGGGCATCTTTATAGCCGGATTGAATATCCCACATATCATCAAAGGTTAAATTCGTTTTTACATTGTTCTCTACTACTTTAAACATATCTCCGAATTTCGTGACAGAAGAGATACTTGCCCCTTTATTGATAATACCCTCTATAATCTGCCGCTGTCTGTCTTGGCGCCCGAAATCCCCTTTAGGATCTTCTTTTCTCATTCGTGAGTAAGCGAGGGCTTCATCACCGTTTAATGAAATATTGCCTTTGCTGAAGTAATAACCGTCATAGTTGAAAGCGAATGTACTGTTGACAGTGATGCCTCCTAAAGTGTCAACGACATCTTTAAAGCTTTCCATATTTACTTTAATGAAATAATCTACAGGAAGGTTCAAGAAATTCTCCACAGTATCTACTGCCATTTGCGTACCGCCAAATGCATATGAATGATTGATTTTATCCATCGTGCCTTTGCCGATAATTTTTGTATAAGTGTCACGCGGAATACTGACCATTTCCGTTGTTTTTGTCTTTGGATTGACAGTAAGGTAAATGAGCGAGTCGGCTCTTCCTTTATCATTTTTACGTTCGTCCACTCCCATGATCAAGACAGAGAACGGTTCTTGTTTATTTATTTTCACCTCAGTGCTGCGTTTATTCGATTTGTTAATGTCTTCGTGAATACTGGCGACGGTTGATGCCGCTTTATGCCATAGATAGTATGTAAAGCCGCCGGAAACTAAAATAAAAATGCCGATGATTGTCAGAAAGACCAGTAACAAAGTCTTTTTCTTTTTTCTTCGTTTACTTCTCATCTCAATACACCCCATCTGTTTTAAATTGGAAATCGAACTCCTAGTAAATTCAATATTTTATAATAGAATACAATAAATCCTAATATAGTCGAATGTTATCGAAAAAAGTTTCAATGTTTCTTAATTTTTCTTTAAAATAGATAATATATTGTCGATAATCCATAATGAGGTGAAAAAAATGAAAAAAATTTTTGGATGTTTGTTCTTTATACTGCTTCTCGCCGGGTGCGGAGTTAATAATGAAAAATCTCAGGGCGAGGATGCGGGTGAAAAGCTGGTAACGAAAGAGGGCACTTATGTAGGACTGGCGGATACTCATACAATAGAAGTCACTGTGGATCATGAACCGGTAAGTTTTGATATCACTGAAGAATCAGCCGACGATGTTAAGAATTTGGATAATGGCGACAAAGTGACAGTAAAATATCAAAAAAATAGCAAGGGACAGCTTATGCTGAAGGATATCGAACCGGCAAATTAATGAATAGGGGGACGCTGTAATCTTGAAAACTTGCAAACATTTAATAGGACTGACTCTAGCTGTTGTTATATTGCTTATACCGGCGGTTTCCTTTGCGGCAGATTCAAATATATCTGTTAAGCTGACAAATTACATAGGAAATCAATCAAGCATTTCTTTATCTCCAACCGGTTTTTATCAGGTTACCGGTGATCATGTGTCTGTAACCAACCGCTTTTCGGGGGCATCCCGATATGAGACGGCGGCTCTTGCATCTGACTCCCAATGGACGAATCCTAAAACCGTTATTCTCATCAATCGTGATGTTTTTATCGATGCATTACCAGTAATTCCTCTGGCAAAAAAATTGGATGCGCCGGTGTTATTTACACAGCCGGACACTTTAACAAAAACAACAGAAAAACAGATTGCTAAGTTCAATCCCGATAATATTCTGGTCATCGGCGGGGCTAAAAGTATTTCAAAGGACGTTGAAAATAAGCTTAAGTCTTATGGAGCTGTGAAAAGAATCAGCGGGAAAAACCGTTATGTTCTGTCTGAAAACATTGCAAAACAAATGGGAAATTACGATAAAGCAATTGTTGTAACAGGTAATGTTTTTCAAGACGCTTTAGCCATTGCTCCGTATGCCGCTGCAAACGGCTATCCCATTCTACTGACTGAAAAGGATAAATTGCCGGATTATGATCTTCCGAAGCAAGTCTTAATTATCGGGAGTTCGTTCAGCGTGAGTGATGCTGTAGAAAATCAAATTAAAAAAACTTCAACTGTGCAGCGAATACCCGGATCAACACGGTATGAATTGACTGCTAATATCATTAATCAGCTAAAGTTGAAGGCTGATAAAGTCGTCATGACTAATGGAACGAAATATGCTGATGTCCTGGTTGGCGCTTCTTTAGCCGCCAAAAAAAACAGCCAAATATTATATATCAAACAAGATGATGTTCCTTCAGCAGCTAAATCAGTGACAAAAGAGAAGGCGTCGTATGCATACGACTTTATCGGAAGTACAAGCTCCATTTCCGCCGGGGTTGAAAATGAGCTTTCAAACCATTTTTACTTAGCCGGCGGAAGCACATACAACTTACAAATCAATAATGGAAAGTTAAATCTTAATCATATTAAAACATATGGGAATTCATTGAGAATAAAACCGGAAACGTACAATGAATCCAACCGGATCAGTTTGAATGGAAAAGAATACTTGGGGACGGTTAATTTTTCAATAGAGTCAGGCAAATATATCAGACCTGTAAATGAAAACATTCCTTTTGAAGATTATTTAAAAGGTGTCGTACCGAATGAAATGCCTGCAAGCTGGTCTCTTGAAGCGCTGAAGGCGCAAACGGTTGCGGCAAGAACATACTCAATTACGAAGACCGGGAGCACTGTTGCTGATACTACTGCTTTTCAAGTATATGGCGGGTACAGCTGGAATGCCAATACAACGAAAGCGGTGCAGCAGACAAAAAATAAGGTGCTGACTTACAAAGGGAATTTAATTACGGCGGCTTATTCATCGAGTAATGGCGGTTATACAGAATCAAGCGACGAAGTATGGGGTTCAAGCGTTCCTTATTTAACTGCGAAAAAAGACACAAAAGATCCTCAAACTGCCTGGAGTCTGACGCTTTCTAAGCAGCAAATCAATCCGGATTCAATTGATGTAAATAAGCCGGCCTCTTGGTTTGCTTCAAAGAATGAGACAAATGCAGCTCAACTGAGCGGTATTAAAAATTGGATTCTGAAAAATAAGGAAACAGGCGCTTCCGCCATTAAAATTTTAAAAATAGAAGATCTTACATTCAGCGGAACAACTAAAGGACAGCGGGCTAAAACAGCAACTTTGAAAGTGAATTACGCTGTCAAACAAAACAATGGAAATTACGAGGCAAATAAAACATCTGCAATGACTGTGCCGGTGACTGAATTGAGAACGATGATCGGAGCCTCCGTGTTTAAAAGCACTTATGTGACCGTCAGTCAAAACAGTTCTGCTTTTACAATCAGCGGAAAGGGATATGGACACGGCATCGGCATGAGCCAATACGGCGCTAAGGCAAGAGCGGATTCAGGAGATTCATATAGTTCAATTTTAAAATTTTATTATCCGGGCACTACATTGACTGACTATTAAATAAACAAGAGCAGGAGGAAGGCAATTGCGTTCTTATCTTAAAGTCCTGATCATTTCTATGCTGGGACTCATCTTATTTATCCCGTCAGCCTTAGCTGACAACGCGGTTAAAAGAGTAGGGGGAAGCAACAGGTACGGTACGGCTGCTGCGCTTTCCAAGCAGGTGTATTCAACAGCGAGTACAGCTGTTGTCGTCGGCGGAGGTTCGTATGCAGATGCTATATCCGCTGCCCCGATGGCATATCAGAAAAATGCGCCGCTGCTTTACACAAACAAAGATAATTTGTCATCAGAGACGAAAACCCGTCTGAAAGAATTAAAAACAAAAACGGTCATTATCGTCGGCGGAACGCCTGCTGTGTCAGCAAATACAGCAAATCAAATCAAAGCGCTCGGCATCAGTGTTAAGAGAATTTCAGGAAGCAACCGATATGATACGGCAGCTAAAGTAGCAAAGGAAATGCCTGCCGCCTCAAAAGCCGTTATTGCAAACGGATTTTTATATGCTGACGCAATAGCTGCAATTCCATATGCCGCAAAGAACGGATATCCAATTTTGTTTACGAATAAAACAGCTATCAACAGTGCCACAGCAGGAGCTATAAAAAGCAAGGGGATCAAAAGCTCTATTGTAGCAGGGGGAACCGGGAGCATAAATGCCTCTGTCTTTAAGAAACTCCCTTCTCCAAAAAGAATCAGCGGAAGCAATCGATACGAACTTGCGGCCAATCTAGTTCAGCAATTAAATCTTCCGACAGGCAATGTATTCGTCAGCAATGGTTTCGGGTATGCAGACTCCATAGCGGGTGCTGCTCTTGCTGCAAAGAAAAAACAATCTATCATTCTGACAAACGGCAGCAATCTTTCAAAAGAAACAAGAGTCTTTATCGGGAGAAAAAAATTAAGCAGCTTTACCATTATTGGGAATACCCCGGCTGTCAGCTCAAATGTTGCAAACCAGCTGAAAAATCCGGCAGCGGGAAAAACAATTTTAATTGATCCGGGTCATGGAGGGAAAGATTCCGGTTCTATAGGTAACGGCATTTTAGAAAAAGACGTCAATCTTGATATCGCTAAAAGGCTGAATACAAAATTAAATGCTTCAGGTGCTCTGCCGGTCATGACGAGGTCTAATGATACATTTTATTCCTTGCAGGAAAGGGTAAATAAAGGTGCAACCGCAGGAGCGGATTTATTCATCAGCGTTCACGGCAATGCAAATGATGCAACTTCTGCAAACGGAACTGAGACCTACTATGATGAGACATATCAAGCCGCTGCAAGCAAACGCCTGGCAGGACAAATTCAGCCTAAGGTTGTTAATGCATTAAAAACAAGAGACAGAGCGGTTAAAACAGCGCCATTCTATGTCATTAAGTATTCCAAAATGCCTAGTGTATTAGTAGAGACGGCTTTTATTACGAATCCGTCTGATGCAAGTAAATTAAAGCAAGCATCCTATAAGGAAAAGGCAGCTGCAGCCATCAATGATGGAATCGTGTCTTATTATAAGTAAAACTTTTATATATTTGTGTACGAGCCTGCTGGTCAAAATTGATCGGCAGGCTTTTTCGTTGTTTTCCGCTCATAATGATCCTTTTCAATTATAGTAGCGGCCGTTTATGGATATGAATAGATTTACAATAAAAAAACAATAATCGAAACATTCTAATAAACATTAACGCTTCCTTTACTTCCAATTAACATCCATCTGCTAAACTCACGGCATAGGTCATCAAACATCCCAACAAATCGTGAGGTGTGTGTCAGTGGGAGCAGAGAAAAGCATGAATGTAAATAATAACTATGCAGTGCGGCAGGGGACTTCCGCTGCCGTTACGGAAAGAACGGCCCGTTATTTGGCTTTTAAGCGATTCATGGACATTGTGTTTGCGCTTGCGGGGCTCTTGGCGGCGCTCCCGGTGATGGGCCTGTTCTCCATACTGATTCGTTTGGAGTCGCCCGGCCCGGCTTTTTATAAGCAGGAGCGGGTAGGCAAAGACGGGAAGCCGTTTTATTTGTATAAGCTCCGCTCTATGAAAATAGATGCTGAAAAATCGGGGGCGGTCTGGGCGCTGAAAAAGGATCCCCGCGTGACAAAGGTCGGCGCTTTTATCAGAAGGACCCGTATTGATGAGCTGCCGCAGCTGGTAAATGTGCTTCGGGGAGAAATGAGCCTGATCGGCCCGCGTCCCGAGCGGCCCGTGTTTACGGAACAGTTTCAGGCTGAGATTCCGGGGTTTACGGAGCGGCTGGCCGTTAAGCCGGGATTAAGCGGCTGGGCGCAGGTCAACGGGGGATATGACATGACACCGAGGGAAAAACTAATGTTTGACTTATATTATATCCGCAACCTGACCTTTTCATTGGAACTGAAGATTATGCTCAAAACGTGCAAAGTGATCTGGACCGGTGACGGGGCGCGATAAAAATTCTGGTCAGCAGACAAAAAAGTAGGGAAAACGATGCCTAGTATTACAAATCAAATCTTGAGCGGCGCCAAATGGACAAGTATTTCGACAGCGTGTATTACGGTCATTCAAATCATCCAATTCGCCCTGCTCGGGCGGGTCATGTCACTGGCTGAATTCGGCCTTGTCGGCATGATCACAACGGTAGTGGTGTTTGCCCAAATTGCGCTTGATATGGGTTTTGGCGCCGCGCTCATTCAAAAAGATCATGTGACTGATAAACAGATGTCTTCCTTGTACTGGCTGAATATCGTAACGGGACTTGCGCTGTTTGCGCTGCTGTTTTTCAGCAGTCCGCTCATCGCCGATTTTTATCGGCGGGAGGAGCTTGTCTATTTAATCCGCGTGCTGGCCGTCATGTTTTTAATCGCGCCCATCGGTCAGCAATACCAGTATATGCTGCAAAAAGCGCTGGCATTTAACACGTTAAGCAAGATTGAAATCTTTTCAAATGTGCTGTCCTTCGTGTATTTGGCGGCCGCGGTTTTTTATACGGACCCGATTCTCGCCTATGTGATTTCCCAGGTGCTGCTGCAATCGTCGAAAGGGATTCTGTACTGGATGGCCTGCAGAAAAACATGGAGACCGGCGTTGGTTTTTGATCTGAAAGGAATGAAAGGCTTCTTTTCTTTCGGGGCCTTTCAGCTGTCTTCCCGGCTTGTGAACCGGCTCGGAGCGAATATTGATATGATTCTGATCGGCAGTTTTATCGGCGCTGAGGCGCTCGGCATTTACAATCTGGCCTACCAGATTGTCACGCTTCCGGTATTAAAAATTAATCCGATCATTACGAGAGTCGCGTTTCCCGTCTTTGCGAAAAACAAGCATGAAAACAGCGTTATCAGAGAAGGATTTCTCAATATGACCAAAATACTCGCGCTGATATCCTTTCCGCTTTTGCTCGGTTTGGTTTCAGTGTCGGATGCATTCGTGGCTTCGGTATTCGGAGAAAAATGGCTGGCGGCTGTCCCGGTTTTAAACGTTCTCGCCATCGTCGGGATATTAAGGGTTCTGATGAATCCGAACGGATCTGTGCTGCTCGCAAAAGGGCGGGCCGATCTGGCGTTTTATTGGGACGCCGGGGTGATGCTGCTGTATGGTGCATCTTTGTACGCCGCCGTGCTGTCCGGAAATCTCTTGACGGTAGCCTGGACGTACGCTTTCATCAGCATCCTGAATTTCCTGATCGGGCGCTGGCTGTTGGCATATGTCATTAAGCTGCGGCTGTCGGCTTACTTCAAAGCCGTGGCCAAACCGTTTCTGCTTACGGCGGCAATGGGTGTCATCGCTTTTACAGCCAGCTTCGGCACGGAGCGGATCAGCCTTGATGTCAAGCTGCGGCTGGCGATCTCCGTAGCCTGCGGCGCGTTGTGTTATTTATTCCTGTTAGGAAAAGCTTATCCGCATATGAAAAGTAAATTAAGAAAAGGACGTTTGCTATGAAGGTATTGTGGATGACAAGTGTCTATCCGAGCAGTGAGAAGCCGGGAGAAGGCGTTTTTCATGAGACGCAGGCCCAAGAACTGAGAAAGCTTGGCGCGGAGATGACCGTCATTTGTCCGCGGCCGAAACTCCCCGCGCCATTCCGGGTGCTGAAAAAGACGTATCGGCAAAAGGATATCAGGCCGGCGCATGAATGGCGGAAAGGCGTGTCCGTCCACCGGCCGTTTTATCAGGCGGTTCCCGGGCAGCTGAAATGGGCGCAGCCGCATAAAAGAATGGCGTCATCGGTTCTTTCCGCGATTAAAAATCATGGCCTGAAGCCCGATCTGATTCACGCGCATTTCGCCATGCCGTCAGGCGGAGCGGCCGCCATTGTGTCAAAGGCTTTAGGCATTCCGTATGTGCTGACCTTGCATGGCAGTGATGTCAATGTCTATCCGCATTACAGCAAAAGCGCTCATCGCGCATTTACATTTGCGGTGCGGGAAGCAGCCGATATTTACGCTGTGAGCGGCAGTCTGCGGGAACAAATGAAAAAGCTCATCGAAGCGGAGTGCAGCGTGCTTCCGATCGGCATCACGCTTGACGCCTTCCGAGAAAGGAACGAGACGAAAGAAGCCGTCAGAAAACGGCTCGGCCTTCCTCCGGATAAAAAACTGATCGTGTTCATCGGCAGGCTTGTCAAAGAGAAAGGTGTTTTCGACTTATCAAAAGCCGTTCAGTCATTGGATGAAAATTATGAAGCTGTCTTTGTCGGTGACGGTCCCGCCGCATCTTCATTGCGGGAAGCCGCTCATATCGTCACGGGGCAAGTGCCGAACGACAAGGTACAGGACTATCTGCTGGCCTCGGATGTAATGGCGCTGCCGTCCTACAGCGAAGGCATGCCGACTGTGGTCATTGAGGCGCTCGCTCTGAAGGTGCCGGTAATCTGCACCGATGTCGGAGGATTGGCTTCTTTATTCGGGAAACACCGAGGGTTGCTGATCAAGCCGGGTTCACCTGAGACGCTGGCAGAATCGATTCTGCAATATGACGGAGGAGAGGCTTGGACGCCGCAAACAGCCGAGGAACTTTATCAAACCGTCCGCACGTATTTTGACGCAACCCAAAACGCGAAAGCACTGAAAGAGAAATACCGATCCGTAATGAACCGGGCCGGGCAAGAGGAGAACCTTTCGAAAGAGGGATGAAGCTGTGAAAAAAATCGCTGTATTAGGAACAGGGTATGTAGGTCTTGTATCTGGAACTTGTTTTGCGGAAATCGGCCATCATGTGACTTGCTGTGACATCAATGAAGCGAAAATCAGAAGCTTGCAAAACGGAGTCATCCCGATATATGAACCGGGGCTTGAGGAATTAGCCGAAAAAAATGTCAGTGCCGGGCGCTTATCCTTTACGGCCGGCATTGAGCCGGCTGTGAAAGCCGCTGATATCATCTATATCGCCGTCGGTACGCCGATGTCAAAGACGGGTGAAGCCGATCTGACCTACATTAAGGCAGCGGCGCAAACAATCGGAGAACAGCTGAACGGATACAAAATCATTGTCACCAAAAGCACTGTTCCGGTCGGGACGGGAAAGCTCGTTTACCAAATCGTCAGCGAAGCGTCAAAGGGAAAATATCCATTTGATGTCGCGTCAAATCCTGAATTCCTCCGCGAAGGTTCGGCGGTGCAGGATACGATGCAGATGGAGCGGGCGGTTATCGGCGCCACAAGCGAACATGCCGCTTCGGTCATTGAAGAGCTTCATAAGCCGTTCCGTACGAAGATCGTAAAGACCAATCTTGAAAGCGCGGAAATGATTAAGTATGCCGCAAATGCTTTTTTAGCCGCCAAAATATCTTTTATTAACGATATCGCCAATATTTGCGAACGTGTCGGGGCGGACATTTCCCACGTGTCAGAAGGCGTCGGTCTTGACAGCCGGATCGGGAATAAATTTCTGCAGGCGGGCATCGGATTCGGCGGATCCTGCTTTCCGAAGGATACAACGGCTTTATTGCATATCGCAAACACCGCCGGCTATCCGTTTCAAATGATGGAAGCCGTCATTGAAACCAATCAGAAGCAGCGGGTCCGTATTACGGAAAAATTGAACCGCGCCATCGGTCCCTTAAAAGGGAAAACCGCGGCCGTACTGGGGCTGGCCTTTAAACCGCACACAAATGACGTCCGCTCCGCCCCGGCTCTTGATATCATCACAAGTCTTAAAGAGCAGGGCGCTCACGTGAAAGCGTATGATCCGATCGCGATTCCCGAAGCGTCAGCGATATTAGGAGACGGCGGCATTGAATATCACACAGAGCTGTACAGTGCCATCAAAAACGCGGACGCATGCCTGATTACAACAGATTGGCCGGAAGTCAAGGAGATGGATCTTCAGAGAGTGAAGCAGCTGCTCAAACAGCCGGTCATCATTGACGGCAGAAATATGTTTCCGCTGGAATATATGAGGGTTTCAGGATTCACTTATCATTCCGTCGGACGTCCGGCGGTTCATGCCGATCGGCAAATAAAAGAACTGGCAAGATAGAAAAAGATTTGTCTTCAGGCTCTCGGCAGCCCGGCTCGGCTGCCGGTTTTGGAAAGGGGTTTGCCATGTGAGTATCAAACGTTCAGCGGCACATGTTCTTGTGCTGCTTGCCGCTCTCATTACAGGAGGATTCATCATGCTGGAGGCGGTCAGGGCGGATGCCGGATTCGGAAAAATCACCGTGCTGCTGTTTGCCGCCATGATCGGCTTTGCCGGACTTGCTTTGCTATCCGCCTTTACAACAAACGGTCAGATGTTTATGGGGCTCATTTATATCCTGATCGCGTGTACATTTTTAAACCAGGCCTTCTTTGCGGTCCATCTCGGATTTTTCAGCTTATTTATATACCGGCTGTTATTAATCGGAGCGGGCGCCCTTCACGTCGCCGGCATCCTGACAAACCGTCATCATATTGACAGATGGAATCGGGTGAATGTAAAAGGGGTTCTGATGTTTTTCGCCTTATGGTTTACATACGGTCTCCTATCGTTATTGTGGGCAAAATCCGTGACGTACGGGATTAAATATTTAGCTTTAATGGGAATGGGCATGTTTTTGATTTATCTTATTGTCATGTTCATTCAGCGCTTTGATCAGCTGATGGTTTTTTACGGCATATGGCTTGTGATGACCATTTTTGTGATGGCGATCGGCTTTTACAACCATTTTACACACCACCATCTGCCGAGCTCCACGCTTTATAACGGCCCGCAGTACAAACAGCATTATCCGACGTCCGTTTTCTTTAATCAAAATGATTTCGCGACGTTTTTGTGCATCAGTTTCTTTCTGTATGCGGCGGCGGTGAAAAATATGAAAAACGGCTATGTGAAGGCCGTCAGCCTGCTCTTTGCAATCTGCGCTTTGTATTTAATCATTTTGACCGGTTCGCGCGCGAGTCTGCTGGGCATATGTGCGGGGGCGGCTGTATACGTCTTCATCCTGCTGCCTTCCCTGTTGAAAAAACTCGCGCTGTACGCAGCGGGAGCGGGTGCGGCGCTGTTTGCGGTTTTATTTGCGGGCCGTATCACCAACGCCGTCTTGAATCTGTTTTCAGCTCCGCAGGCGATGCCGGGACAGCAACCGCTTCCTTCCAACCTTGCGAGGGCGAATCTTTTAAAAAACGCCTTTCACTATGTGATTGATTCCTGGGGGTTCGGAGTGGGTGCCGGAAACGTCTCTTACTATTTAAAAGCGGAGCCCGTTTATGATACGGGCGGCGTAGTTGAGGTGCACAACTGGCTCGTCGAGATTATGGCGAACTTCGGCGTGCTTACGATGCTCGGTTACCTGACAGTCTATTTGTTCCTTTTTTGGACACTTTATAAATGTCATGAAAGAAAATCGGAAAATCAGTCAAGACTGATCACAGAAGGACTTATCACGGCGATGGCCGGTTTTTTGGTAAGCAGCATCAGCCCAAGCTCCGTATCAAATTTATTTTTCCACTGGGTATTTCTCTCGCTCGTGATCGCGGCGGTCAATATATTGAGGCGGTTACAAAAGGAGCCTGCCGTCACGGCGTACTATGAAAAACAGGGAGATGCGAGATGAAGGATATGTTGACAAGAATAACCCGGCGTATCAAAAAGAATATTATTTGGATCATTGCGCTGCCCGTTGTGTTAGGGGCGGCGGGATATGTAGTGCCGTCAAAAATCAGCGGGAGCAGCAGTTTTACATCAGAAGCCGCGATCGCCGCGGGAAATTATGATCATCCGCTTTATAACAATACAAAAGAAATCCCGCTCCTTTTGATGAGCGATGCCTTTTTAAAGCAGGCTCTGCCTGATAAAACAGACGAAGAAAGAGCGGCCGTGAAAAGTAAACTGACTGTCGAAACACAATCAGATTCATTGATCACGGTCAGCTACAGCGGCCAAAACAAACAGGATACTGAATCGGTGTTTCAAGCCGTCATAACAACTTTTCTGAAGAATGATCAGGACCTGTTTGAAAAACGGGCAAAAGTAGTGCGGCAGAGTATTGCTGCGCTTGAAGGAGAAACCGTCAGCGCGGACGCCAAAGTGGATAAGGAACGATTTTTATACGAATTGAAAAATACGCAGCTGAACCTGAAAGCGGCCGGCATCATCAATTCAGAGCCGATGAATGAAACGGCGGGAGAAGGCATGCCGCCGAAAAGGAAAGCGGTTCTGGGCGTTTTAATCGGCATTGCAGTTGCATTTATGTTCATTGTCATTCCTGAGTTTTTTAGAGAGTCCTTGTAAAAATCTGCGATGGAGATGTGACCATGACAAACTGGAAACCTTTCGTATCTGTCATTACACCGTCTTATAACGCAAGTGAATATATCGAAGACACGATTCAGTCTGTTTTACATCAAAGCCACCCGCATTGGGAAATGATTATTGCGGATGATTGTTCAACGGACGGAACGAGAGATATTTTACAGCACTATGAACAAAAGGATGAGCGGATCCGCGTCGTTTATTTAGAGAAAAACGGGGGAGCCGCGGCTGCCAGAAATACAGCCCTTAAACATGCCAAGGGCCGTTATGTCGCATTTCTGGACAGCGATGACAGATGGAAAAAGGAAAAGCTTCAAAAACAGCTTGCGTTTATGGCAGAGCGGTCCTGCGCTTTTTCATTTACGGGCTACAGCGTCATGGAGCAGGACGGAACGCCGACGGACAAAACGATTCAAGCCCCTGAAAGCCTGTCATATGATGAAGCTTTAAAAAACACGATTATCGGATGTTTAACGGTCATGATTGACAGAGAGCAGACGGGGCAGATTCAAATGCCTGATATCAGAACGCGGCAGGATTTAGCGACATGGCTTTCCTTGCTGAAAAGGGGATTTACGGCTTACGGCCTGAATGAGTGCCTTTCAGAATACAGGCTTGTGCAGAATTCGATTTCAAGCAACAAGTGGAAAGCCGCAAAAAAAACGTGGTTTGTTTATAGAGAAATTGAGCGCCTGCATTTTATCAAGGCTTCGTGGTGTTTTATGCAATATGCGAAAAACGCGGTCTTGAAAAGACTGTAGGCGTCAGAGGAGCTGGGTGATGAAGGTGGAACCGATTATTCACGTAATCGTCGGAGCGGCGGAATGGGGGCATGACCGGCTGAGATACAGACGGCACCGGCTGGCTGAATTTCTCGCCCGGCAAAAAGAAACGAAAAGCGTCATTTGGGTATGCCCGTCTCCGCGAGCCAATGATGGTCAGATGGCCGGGATCGCCGAGGGAATCCGGCAGTTCACTGTAAAGGATCTCATGCAGCAAAAAGCTTTCCGCTTCGGCAGGTATACAGACATGTGCTACAGGCATAAGCTTTCACCATTGGTGAACGTGCTGAAGGAAGAAGGGGAAGGGGCCCGCTGCTGCTTATGGTACACCTTCCCCGGTTTTCCGCTGCTGGCAGATCTGTTTCCTTGGGATGAAGTGATTTACGATTGCAGTGATCTGTGGGCCGCTCCGATCAGCGGCCGGTCCGGAGTGCTGTCAAATGTTAGAAGCAACATCATTAAACAGGCGGAAATGAGAATCATTCAGCGTGCCGATTCCATTACATGTACATCTGACTGTCTGCACCAGGAGGTCGGAAAAAAGCTGGAGAATCCGCACCAGAAAGTGTTCACCATTGAAAACGGTGTGGAATATGACCTGTTTTCACGGGAAAATAAACAGCCGGATGAAGACATTTTACGGGGACGGGACGGAACGGTTCTCGGTTTTATCGGCGGAATCAAACCGAAGCTCGATTTTGCGCTTCTGGCGAAAACGGCAGATGTGAGGCCTGACTGGACGATTTTATTGGTAGGCCCGAACACGGCTCAGGACGATTCGGATTTCAAGTCGCTTCTGGAGCGTCCGAATGTCATCTGGACGGGACCTGCCGCCCCGAATGAAGTGCCGTCCTATATGCAGCTTGTCGACATCGGCATCATGCCGTATAAAAATTCCCCTTATAATGATGCGGTATTTCCGCTTAAGCTTTTTGAATTTTTAGCCGCCGGGAAACCGGTTGTCGGCTGCAACCTTTCTTCTACGTCAAAAATCAAAAGGCCTTTCGTCTATGAATACGTTGAAGGCAGTGACCCCGCAGATTTCATCGCGGCCTGCGACGCGCTTCTGGCAGCGGACCGCAGCGGATCATATGAGGCTTTGCGCCGTGAATTGGCCCGGAGACGGGATTGGAATGTTTTATTCGGCCGAATGCTCGAATGCACGGGTATATTGAAAAATGCGCAATCCCATTAAAAGGGAAAGCGCATTTTTTGATTTGCGTGTTTCTTTTTGATGATGCTTGTTATAATAACTAGTAAGAATTATAATGGAAGGAACGGTTCAATATCAGAAAAGACTTCATATAATTCCAAAGGAGACTTCTTTATGCTTGACGAACGCATGTTTCGCATAGTTGTTGCGTTTTTTGTCTCTCTGCTAACGGTTTTAATCCTAACTCCTATCGTAAAAAAAATTGCGATCAAAATAGGTGCAGTTGACCAGCCCAGCAACCGAAAAGTACATGATAAAATAATGCCCCGTATGGGCGGCTTGGCCATCTTTATCGGCGTAGCGGCGGGTGTGCTCGCGGCCGGCATATATAATGAAACGAAAATGACCGCCATCACAGTGGGTGCGTTTATTATTGTTATTTTAGGAATCCTTGATGATAAATACCAATTAAGCGCAAAGGTAAAGTTTTTCGTCCAGCTGGCCGTGGCCATTATGATTGTGAGCACGGGACTGAAAATGGACTTTTTCTCCGTACCGTTTTTAACGGAACGTTTAGAATTGGGATGGGTCGCTTACCCGCTGACTGTGTTATGGATCGTCGGTATTACGAACGCGATGAACCTGATTGACGGTTTGGACGGACTCGCTGCCGGCCTGTCGGTCATCGGACTCTCCACTATCGCCGTTATGGCGTTGTCCGGAGGGAAAATCCTTATTCTGTCACTTTCACTTGTCGTGATAGGAAGCACACTCGGATTTTTATTTTATAATTTTCACCCGGCAAAGATATTTATGGGAGATACCGGATCGCTCTTTCTCGGATACGTCATCTCAGTACTCTCATTATTAGGTCTTTATAAAAGTGTTACTTTATTCAGTATCATCATTCCGATCATCATTTTGGGCGTGCCGATTTTTGATACGACATTCGCCGTCATCAGGCGGATTTTAAACAAACAGCCGATCTCAGCGCCTGATAAGTCACATATACACCACCGGCTGATGGCCTTCGGGCTGTCACACCGCACGGCTGTCATTATCATTTATTTAATCGGCTTTATTTTCAGCGTCAGTGCCATCCTGCTGAAAAGCGCGACCATATGGCTTTCGCTGTTTATTATTTTTGTATTGATTGTATTTATGCAAATCATAGCAGAGGTCACAGGGTTAGTAAATGAACAATTTAAACCATTTACCAAGTTTTACAAAAGATTGGTAAAGAAAAATTAAAAAGAGCAGATCATGCGAATGGTCTGCTTTTTTGTGGATTCTGCTATTCTCTTATTATATAAAAAAACCCGATCCTGCTCAAAGGATCGGGTTTACTCTTAATAGCCTGTTGTGCCGCCGGACTGTGTGCTGTCCGTACCGTTTGCGCCAGCAGTGCCGTTGGTTGAATCGGTTGTGCCGCTTGTTCCTGTGCTGCCGGAAGTCGAATCAGTCGTACTGTCCGTTCCGGTGCTGCTGGAAGTCGAATCAGTCGTGCCGTCTGTTCCCGTGCTGCTTCCGGATGGGTAATCCAGATGTTTCTGCAATTCCTGCCGTATTTTTTCGAGATTGGTCGGATCCGGTTGGAAATAATATGTTCCGCGCGTAGTTGCAGTTCCGCCTAAATATAAATCTGATCCTGTTATGGTCAGTGTATCAATCTTCTTGCTGGTAAAGCCGCTGTAAATCTGCTGAAGAGCGAGTCCTTCAGTGATTCGGATATTCGTTTGGACGTTGTTGCTCGCTGTTTCAGCGATTTTATCGATTTTAGCAATATTTCCAGCTCTGGACATTTGGTCGATCAGTGCATTTAGGATTTGCTTTTGGCGGTCATTCCGGCCGAAGTCTCCGCGCTTATCCTGTTTTCTCATCCGCGCATAAGCCAAAGCCTGCTCACCGTTCAAATGCATGTTTCCTTTCTTGAAATAGATCCGTTTCTTTTTACTGACGTCACTCATCTCGTCGAAGTCAAAAGGCACTTTTACATCGACCCCGCCTACCTCATCAATAACATCCTTAAAGCCATTGAAGTCGACAGTGACATATTTATCAATCGGTATGTCTAATAAATCTTCTACGGTTGACACGGTTTCATCCGCTCCGCCCTTAGCAAAAGCCGCATTGATTTTTGATTTTTTACCGGTTGTGTCGCCGGCAAGCGTCACCCGCGTATCACGCGGAATACTCAGCATTTTCATTGTTTTATTTCTCGGATCAAGGGTAACGACAATAAGGGAATCTGATCGTCCGCCTTTTCCGCTGGTGGCATAATTTTCGATCCCCATAAACAAAATGGAGAACGGTTTTTTCTTCATATTGATGACTTTATCCCGCAATTTTGATTTGTCTCCGCGGGAAAGGGCATCATATGCATTATCTGCCGCATTGATCGTTTTGTATACTTTGTATCCGCCAAACCCGGCAGCGACTAACAAAACGAGGGTAAGCAGCAGCAAAATCCGTTTGAATATGATCTTTCGTTTGCTTTTCTTTTTCTTTCGAACACGCACTCTTACACGTTCAGCCATTACATTAGTCTCCTTTAGGGCTGACGTCTGTTTCTAAATACGTCAGTTCTCCCTCTGTATTCTTACTCTTGCCGTTCGTCAGTTCTGTCATCCATTTGATAAACTCGTCTTTGTCTTTTTCTTCAACGTACGTTTCAAATTCGACATGATCCGCATAATGGATATCTTTCAGTAAAAAAACTGATTCTCTCAGTTCGTTCTCTATCTTGCCGAGCCACGTATAATCCGCTGATGTATGCATAATCCGCATCAGCTTCCGCTCCGTAACTCCTATATGATTTAAGCCTTCAGACACTGACTTCCCATATGCACGAATCAATCCGCCTGCACCGAGCTTTATTCCGCCGAAATACCGGGTAACCACCGCGCAGGTATCTTTCAGACCGCGTTTTTTCAGCACTTCCAGCATGGGGACGCCGGCTGTGCCGCTTGGTTCTCCGTCATCATTCGCCTTTTGTATATGGTCGGTTTCGCCGATCAGATAAGCAGAGCAGTTATGAGTCGCATTCCAGTGCTGTTTTTTTATCTTTTGTATAAATTCCTGCGCTTCCTCTTCAGAAGCAGCACGGCTCAGGTGACAGATAAAACGCGATTTTTCAATCACAATCTCATGTTCACCCGTTTCTTTAACTGTTAAATAGCTGTGCAGCATGATTGCTGGACCCTCCTGACAAGCATTAAAAGACTTGTTTCTACAAATTCGAACAGACTTTAGAATTTTTGCGCATATTTTGGTATCATGAAAGAGTAAGATACTATATAAAAATGTTTTTTTCTAGAATATACGCATTCTTTCATTATAATTCGACATAAATTGCAGTTCAATTACATTTATAATAAAAATACATAACAACACCGTTACGGAGGGAGACAGATGAATAAATCGAAGATGGACTCCAAAGTTTTGGATTCTATACTTATGAAAATGCTGAAAACCGTGGACGGGAGTAAGGACGAGGTTTTTCAAATCGGAGAGCAGTCGCGCCAGCAATATGAGCAGCTGGTTGAAGAACTCAAACAGATCAAACAGCAGGTCTACGAAGTCATTGAGCTGGGCGACAAACTTGAAGTTCATACGCGGCACGCACGAAACCGCTTGTCTGAAGTAAGCAGAAATTTCCATAAATTCAGCGAAGAAGAAATTCGCAACGCCTATGAAAAGGCGCACAAACTTCAAGTGGAACTGACGATGATCCAACAGCGTGAAAAGCAGCTGCGGGAGCGCAGAGATGATTTAGAACGCCGGCTTTTAGGTCTTCAGGAAATCATTGAACGGTCAGAATCGTTGGTCAGCCAAATAACCGTCGTTCTGAATTACCTGAATCAAGACCTTCGCCAAGTAGGGCTTCTTCTTGCCGATGCGCAGGCTAAACAAGATTTCGGTTTAAGAATCATTGAAGCCCAAGAGGAAGAAAGAAAAAGAGTTTCCAGAGAAATTCATGACGGTCCCGCGCAAATGCTGGCAAATGTCATGATGAGATCTGAATTAATTGAACGGATCTTCCGCGACCGCGGCACGGAGGACGGATTTCAGGAAATCAGAAATCTGCGGCAGAATGTGCGGAATGCCCTTTACGAAGTCAGAAGGATTATATATGATTTAAGACCGATGGCATTGGACGATCTCGGGCTGATTCCGACACTGAGAAAATATCTTTATACAACTGAAGAATACAACGGAAAGGTGAAAATACATTTTCAGTGCATCGGAGACACGGAGAACCAAAGGCTTGCCCCGCAATTTGAAGTGGCGCTTTTCCGTCTCGCTCAGGAAGCCGTCACAAATGCACTCAAGCATTCAGAATCAGAGGAAATTACAGTAAAAGTGGAAGTAACCGCTGATTTTGTCGTTCTCATCATTAAGGACAATGGAAAAGGCTTTGATATTAAGGATGCTAAACAAAAGAAAAACAAGTCATTCGGCTTGCTGGGAATGAAAGAAAGAGTAGATCTGCTTGAAGGAACGATAACGATAGACTCTAAAATAGGTCTTGGGACATTTATCATGATTAAGGTTCCGTTATCTCTCGGCCTATAATTTGTTAAATAGAGCCAAAAGACATATTGACCGAACAGCGGCGTATATAGAACAATAGGATAAGGAGGCGTAGCGTGTGACTAAAGTAAATATTGTTATTATCGACGACCATCAACTATTCCGTGAGGGTGTAAAAAGAATATTGGATTTTGAACCTACCTTTGAAGTGGTAGCAGAAGGTGACGATGGAGATGAGGCGGCTCGAATCGTCGAGCATTATCATCCCGATGTTGTCATAATGGACATCAATATGCCGAATGTAAATGGAGTAGAGGCTACTAAACAGCTTGTTGAGCTGTACCCTGAATCTAAGGTGATTATCCTCTCCATCCATGATGATGAAAACTATGTGACTCATGCTTTAAAAACAGGTGCAAGAGGCTATCTCCTGAAAGAGATGGACGCAGATACTTTAATCGAAGCAGTGAAAGTGGTAGCCGAGGGAGGTTCTTACCTTCACCCGAAAGTAACCCACAATCTTGTCAACGAATTCCGCCGTCTTGCGACAAGCGGAGTTTCTGCTCATCCTCAGCATGAGGTTTACCCGGAAATCCGGAGACCATTACATATATTAACGAGACGGGAATGTGAAGTGCTGCAAATGCTTGCAGACGGAAAAAGCAACCGCGGAATCGGTGAATCGTTGTTTATCAGTGAGAAAACAGTGAAAAATCACGTGAGTAATATTTTGCAGAAAATGAACGTTAATGACCGGACACAAGCCGTTGTCGTGGCCATTAAAAACGGCTGGGTAGAGATGCGTTAGTCATGTGTGAGAAGACTTGCCTGTTATGGCAAGTCTTTTTTTACAGCTGCATATCTATTAAAATACTTATTAAGTACTTAATAAGGCAGGTAAAGTGATGAAGATTGCAGTTGTAACAGACAGTACAGCATATATTCCGAAAGAGATGAGAGAAGAACATCATATTCATATGATTCCTCTCCAAGTGGTTTTCGGTGAAAAAACATTCCGCGAAGAAACAGAACTCGACTGGAGAAGTTTTTATAAAGAAGTAAAAAATCATGATGAGCTGCCGACTACGTCCCAGCCTTCTTTCGGTGAATTAATCGCATTGTACGAAGAACTGGGCAAAACATATGACGCAGTCATAAGCATACATTTGTCCAGCGGAATCAGCGGAACTTATAACAGCGCCGCCTCGGCAAACACTATGGTTGATCATATTAAAGTTTATCCCTTTGATTCAGAGATCAGCTGTTTGGCACAAGGTTTTTATGCATTAAAGGCAGCACAGCTCATTAAAGACGGTGTTGACTCACCGGAAGAGATTATAAAAGAGCTGGAAGAAATGAAAAAAACAGTCCGTGCGTATTTTATGGTGGACGATTTATCACACCTCCAGCGGGGCGGGCGTCTAAGCAGTGCTCAGGCTTTTATCGGCGGTCTGTTAAAGGTAAAGCCTATTCTTTATTTTGACAATAAGGTAATTGTTCCTTTTGAGAAGATTCGGACACGCAAAAAAGCGATTTCGAGAATTTTTGAGCTGTTTGGGGAGGATGCAAGTAAAGGAATCCCGATGCGGGCCGCTGTCATCCATGCAAACAGGGAAGAAGAAGCGGCGGATATTATACAGGAGTTAAGCGGTAAATATCCTCATGTCGAATTCTATAACAGCTATTTCGGTGCCGTGATCGGAACCCATTTGGGCGAAGGCGCCATCGGAATCGGCTGGTGCTTTAAAAACTAAGTGAAAATCTCCGTTTTCAAGGGCGGAGATTTTTTTATTATTAAGTTTTCGTGATTCGACAAAAAAATTCCCGGCAGGCATACTTTGAGCAGAAAGGAGGCAGGGAGATGTCCGAAGGTGCTTCAGAATTTTCAGAGGTGCGGGATTTCTTTTACGGCCGGCATTTATTGAGATCTGAGATACCGTTTTCAGATCATCGCATCAAGCGTTTTACAGAAAAAGAATATATAACGGCCGAGCCGTCAATCATCCGCCGGAAAAACCGTTACGTCTGCCAACGATGCGGTCAGTCTGATCAAGCCAGCTTTGCGGCATTTTGGGCGCCCTCTGCCAAAAGGCAGATTACCTATTGCCGTGCCTGTGTCATGATGGGAAGGGCTGATGAACTGACATCATTATATTCTTGGAATCAAACCCCTGAAAACAGCTGGGAGCCTGTAAAGCTTTCTTGGGAAGGAACACTGACAGACGGACAGAAGCGGGCGGCCGCCGCGCTTACAGATGCGATAAAAGAGAGACAAGAGCTGTTAGTATGGGCGGTTTGCGGATCAGGGAAAACAGAGATGCTGTTTCCGGGTATCGAGTTTGCGCTGAATCACGGTTTGCGCGTTTGTGTCGCGACTCCGCGTACAGATGTCGTACTTGAACTGCTGCCGAGACTGAAAAAAGCATTTGAGAAAGTCGAAGTCTCTGCTTTGTACGGCGGCAGCGAAGACAAAGGCCACCTGACTCCGCTGATGATTTCAACCGCTCACCAGCTGATGCGCTACCGAGACATTTTTGATGTCATGATAATAGATGAAGTAGATGCGTTTCCTTTTTCAGCCGATGAGACATTAAGATTCGCTGTTGATAAAGCGAGGAAGAAAAACAGCGCCCTTGTTTATGTAACGGCGACTCCTTCAGACACATTAAAAAAGAAGGCTGAAGCCGGTTTGCTGAAAAGCGTCCGCATACCGGCCAGATATCATCGGAAACCCCTCCCGGAGCCGCGTTTTTTGTGGTGCGGCAATTGGAAGAAGAAGCTTCAGAAAGGAAAACTGCCGCGCTCTGTAACGGATTGGGTCCGCCAAAAACTTCAATTACAGCTGCCGGTTTTCTTGTTCGTCCCGTCTGTACATGTATTGAAAAAGACAACGGATTATTTTCAGAAATTAAATGTAAGGGCAGAAGGCGTTCATGCGGAAGACACATTCAGAAAGGATAAAGTGAAACGATTCAGAGACGGCCGGCTTGACCTGCTGGTAACGACTACGATTTTAGAAAGAGGGGTTACCGTGCCCAAAGTTCAGACATGTGTCCTCGGCGCAGAAGCACCTATCTTTACTGAGAGCGCGCTCGTACAGATCGCGGGCAGAACGGGAAGGCATTATAAACATTTCAGCGGTGATGTCGTCATGTTTCATTTCGGAATTACAAACGGAATGAAAAAAGCAAAAAAACATATAGAGCATATGAACAAATTGGCACAAAAAAGTAAATTGTTGGACTAGTTAATTTCAGAAAACGTGATACAGTATACTCATACTTTCCTATGAGGAGCTGTCAGCATGCTTGTCAATTCTAAAGAAATCATATTAAAGGAACTTCTCGACCGCCATATGCCTAAGCTTCATATGAAATGCACATGCCGGGTATGCAAAAATGATGTACTGGCACTTTCACTAAACCGGGCTGAACCGGCATATGTTACAGATAAAAAGAAAGTTGCTTATGCAAAAGCAGAGATAGTTGATAAACAGAAAAATACGGCGCTGCTTGTCATTCTGGCTGAATCAGCGGCGATTGTTTCGGTTAATCCAAGCGAGTTCTGTGAAACTCGGGAAGGAGCGTAATATCTCTGAATTGTTTATTGTGTGACTCACCAATTTCAAGTTCATTGACTTGGAGATCTCTGTTTTCTCTGGCGCCCGAGCAAGAGATATGCAGCATATGCAGCAGCCAATTCGAAAAAATTGAAGGTCCCGTATGCAGTATATGCGGGAGGCCTCAGGAGTCAAATGAAAAATGCGCTGATTGTGCGGCCCGGGAATCAAAAACGGAAAAGCGCTTTTTGCTGCGGCAAAACCGTTCGGTATATTTGTATAATGATGCGATGAAGGACTCATTGGCCCGGTTTAAATTCAGGGGTGATGCGAAAATCATTCAAGCATTTGAACGTGACTTTGCTGCCGGCTTTAAAGCGGCATATCCATCAAATACACATACTCTCATCCCTATTCCGCTGAGCGGCGAACGGCTGGCGGAACGCGGATTCAATCAATCCGAGCTGCTGGCCTCTCTGCTCGGAATGCCCGTCATTTCCCCCCTCATCCGACTGAACAATGAAAAACAATCCAAAAAGAGCAAAACAGAAAGGCTGTCCGCAGAAAAAAAGTTTTCAGCAGCCGAAAACTCCGCCGAAGGTATGAACGTCATCTTAATAGACGATATTTATACGACGGGCGCCACACTGCATCAAGCCGCCGAAGTCCTGCTGACAGCGGGTAAAGCGTCATCGGTCTCCTCTTTTACTTTAATCAGGAGCTAAATCATTCTTTTTTTCTGCCGATATAATTGATAGAAATATAAGGCAGATTAAAGAAGGAATAGGAGTTAATACGATGGGTGAATTGGCGAATTGTCCAAAATGCAATGCTTTATTTTTTAAAACGAACCTGCAGACCGTGTGTCAGGCATGTATTAAAGAAGAAGAAAAAGCATTTGAAACCGTCTATAAATTTTTGAGAAAGCAGATCAACAGACAGTCGACAATGCAGCAGATCACTGAGGAAACAGGTGTGGATGAAGAGCTGATCCTCAAGTTTATCAAACAAAAAAGGATTCAGATCAGCCAGCTTCCAAATTTGGCATATCCTTGCGAAAGATGCGGAAATCCAATCAGGACGGGGAAATTTTGCAAGTCCTGTCAGACAGATATTGAGTCGCAATTAGACCATATGAACCAAAAAACAGCCGCTGAATTCGATGAAAAAAACAGTACAAAAGACACATACTATGCCTATAATACCAAAAACACCTGATTCCCTAAACTAACTGATAACGCAGTCGATAAAAGAATTAGACTGCGAACAGAAAGCGAGAGGAATCCTATGAAAATCAATCAGTACGGAACACAATCCGTTAATCCATACCAAAAAAATTACGAAAAGCAAGCCGTACAAAAAGAGGCTGCAAAGCCGAAGGACAAAGTGGAAATTTCTTCTCATGCAAAAGAGCTTCAAAATGCGTCAGATGCGGTCACTAAAACACGTCAGGAAAAAATCGCTCAGCTTAAAGCGGATATAGAGAGCGGAACATATAAAATAGATTCAAACAGCATCGCTGAAAACATAGTGAATTTCTATAAAAAGCAATAAAAAGGAGAAAGCCAATGTCAGCAAAGCCAATTATTGATCAACTGAAGCGACTTTGCGCACTGCATGAACATCTGCTCACGCTGTCTGAGGAGAAAACGGAAGCGCTGAAAGCAGGTAAAACAAAAGAGCTCTCCAACATATTGACCAAAGAGCAAAAGTATATTCAGGCAATCGGGCAGACTGAGGAAGAACGAATCAGGTTGACTTCTCAGTTTCTCAGCCGCGGTGAGGACAATACAATTGCTGCATGCATCTCCAGAACTTCAGGCAGTGAAAAACAGGAGCTTGAACGGTTATTTCACTCTTTGTCTGCGCTTCTTGACCGTCTGAAAGAAGTGAATGAGATGAACAAACAGCTCACGATTCAGGCTTTACAATTCATCTCCGGGGCATTCGATATGATCATGCCGGGTGAAAAAGAGAATATGAATTATAAAGAGCCGCAAGCGGCGCGCAAGCCTGTCAGCCGTTTGACATTATTCGATTCAAAAGCTTAGAACGGAGGATTTTCAATGCCATCGACTTTTATGGGGCTCGAAACAGCAAGGCGTGCATTGAGTGCGCAGCAGACTGCATTAAGCACAGTTTCAAATAACGTTGCAAATGCAAATACAGAAGGATATACGAGGCAGCGCGTCACATTACAATCGACGAGCCCTTATCCCGCAGTATCAAAAAATAGTGATCTGACGGCCGGCCAAATCGGAACAGGAGTAAAAGCCGGTTCAGTTGAGCGCGTCAGAGACAGTTTTTTAGACTATCAGTACAGAACTGAAAATACAAAATTAGGGTACTATACAGCCCGTTCCAATTCATTGTCGCAAATGGAAGGCGTCATGAAAGAGCTTGACGATAACGGATTAAACGGATCGCTCAGTTCGTTTTGGAATGCCCTTCAGGATCTGGCGACGAATCCGGAAAATACGGGAGCGCGCTCAGTTTTGCAGGAGCAGGGGAAATCTCTTGCCGAAAGTTTTAACTATATATCTACCTCTTTGACTAACATTCAGGGTGATATTAAAAAGAATCTGGATAACACAGCGGATCAGGTCAATTCCATTCTCAATCAGCTGAATGACCTTAACAATCAAATAGCGGCAGTTGAGCCGAGCGGTATGCTCCCTAATGATTTGTATGACCAAAGAGACAGATTAATTGATCAATTATCTTCTATGGCAAATATAAAAGTTTCATATAATAAGTCGGGCGGACATGCCTTGGCGACTGCTGAGGGCACGGTTAACGTCGAATTGCTGAACGGGAACAACAATTCTCTCGGTACGCTGCTCGACGGTAACACAAAAACAGTTTCAGAAATGAAAATCAACTACGACAAGGACAGCGGCCTCGTGTCGAGTGTGTCAGTCGGCAGCAGTACGGTCAATGCGGATGCATTTACCGGTAAAGGCTCACTTTTAGGTCTTATTGAATCATACGGCTATATGTCAAATGGAGAAGAAAAAGGTCTTTATCCTGAAATGCTGACGGCTCTTGACAATATGGCGCTATCCTTTGCTGACGCGTTTAATGCAGTTCATGAAAAAGGGAAGACCTATACAGGCGAACAGGGTGCAGCATTTTTTGATTTCAGCGGTGATGAAGCGGTGCCGGCAAAAGGTGCGGCAGCGAAAATAAAAGTCAGTGACAAAATCCTTGCGTCTACTGATAATATCGCAGCGTCGTTAAACGGAGAAAAAAGTGACGGCACCAACGCGACAAATCTTGCAGCCGTACAGAACAGCAAGCTGACTATTAACGGTGAAACCACTACAATTAATGACTTTTATGAATCCCTTATCGGAAAGCTGGGCGTTAATTCACAAAAAGCTGCCAATCTTATGAACAACTCTGAAAGCAACACCCTTTCAGCCGATGAACGGAGACAATCAGTCAGTGCAGTGTCTTTAGATGAAGAAATGACAAATATGATTCAGTTTCAGCACGCTTATAATGCGGCTGCGCGGATTATAACGATGCAGGATGAAATATTCGATAAAATTATTAACGGTATGGGCACCGGAGGAAGATAGGAGATAAGTAAATGAGAGTAACTCAAGGGATGATCGCAAAAAATTCTCTTCGATTTATCGGCTCAAGTTTTGACAAGCTCGATCGGCTTCAGCAGCAAGTGTCTACGGGGAAAAAAATCACGAAAGCTTCTGATGATCCGGTCGTTGCAATGAAGGGAATGCAGTACCGTACTCAGCTTGCGCAGGTAAACCAGTATCAGCGGAATGTTTCGCAAGGCTTTACATGGCTGGAAAACTCGGAATCAAGCGTAAACTCGGAAACGGATATTATGGGGAAAATCCGGGACTTGATGGTTCAGGCGAAAAGTGATTCGAACGGTGAAACAGAATTGAAAGCAATCGGTACAGAAATCGGCCAGCTGAAAAAGCAGCTCGTTTCTGTCGCGAATACTCAGGTAAACGGACGTTATCTGTTTAACGGAACAAATTCTGACGTCCCGCCGATCACTGAAAATGCCGACGGCACATATACGTACAACTATGAGAATTATACCGGTGCTTCGGATGTTAACATCAACATCTCAAACGGAGCAGTGCTTAAAGTGAATTCTGATCCAAACTCAGCTTTCGGAGGCGTCGCACAAAATGGAGATAATGTATTTGAATTTCTCAACTCCTTAGAAGCTTCTTTAAGCAAAGGCACGCTGTCCGAAGCAGATTCAGATCAAATTCTGTCAGATATTGACGGTTTTACTGATAAAATGAATGCTGAAAAATCCAATATCGGCGCACGCACAAACCGATTGGAACTCATTCAGACAAGATTGGAATCACAAGCGGCAACCGCTGAAAAAGTATTGTCCGATAATGAAGATGTAGAAATGGAAGATGTAATTGTTGATTATTTATCTCAACAGACGGTTCATAGAGCAGCGCTGTCAGTGAATGCGAATATCATTCAGCCGTCACTGATTGACTTTCTGAAATAATATAACTGACCGTCTTCAATATATAAAAAAGCGACTCACACCAGGGAGATCGCTTTTTTTACTAAAATACTATAAACAGGGGGGATCTCTGTGCAGATACCGAGATTGATTATTGACAGTGTGCCTGCTAAAATCGGTATAACCTTTCAAAAGGAAGAAATCGAGATGGAACAGCCGCCCGCTGACTTGGAAATCGAGCAGCCGCCGGCAGAGCTGAACATTGAAAGCACGCCGGCCAAACTGACGATTGACCAGACGAGGGCGTGGGAGAACTTGAATCTCAAATCATTTGAAAAGCTAAACGCTGAAGCCGCCCAAAAAGGTGCGGAAGCCTGCAGCGAGTTTATTGCCAAAACAGTCAGGGAAGGGAAGGAAATGGCGGCTATCGAAAAGAAAACGGGCAATGTGATGGCCCGGCAGGCAGCAGATGTCAGTCCGCCCGATCCATTCGGCGAATTCAGCGACTTTCTGCCTGCGCAGTTTCTCGTCGACATTGACTGCATTCCTTCAAAGCTTACGATTGATATTGAAGCCCGCAAACCTTCAATTGAAGCAGCCGTCAATAAACCTGTATGGAATTATACGCCGGGGAAAGTTCAGATTGATATGATGCAAGACCCTAAGGTGACGATTTCGGTTGACGATGGCAACGCAGAATAAAAGATGAAAGTGGTAAAGGATTGTGAAGCATGATAATTAAAACAAAATATCACGGAGAAATCAGAATAGACGAAGGGCAGATTATCTCATTTGAAAACGGCCTGCCGGGATTTAATGACGAGACTCAATTTGTTGTTCTTCCTTTGTCGGAAGATTCACCGTTTTTGGCGCTGCAGTCTGTGAAACAGGAGCATATCGCCTTTATTGTCGCCAGTCCGTTTATTTTCTTTAAAGGATACGAATTTGACATTGACCATGCGACGCTTGAGCTTTTGCACATTGAAGATATAGAGGACGTCGAAGTGATGGCGATTTTAACGCTGGAAGAGCCTTTTGAAAACACGACCGCCAATTTAAAAGCGCCGATTATCGTCAATAAAAAGGAAATGAAGGCGAAACAAATCATTTTACATGATGCTTCCTATGAAACAAAACATCTGATAGGAGGAGGATCATGCTAGTTCTCTCAAGAAAAGTGAATGAGTCCATTCAGATCGGGCCGGATATTGAAATAAAGGTGATCGCCATCGAAGGAGAGCAAGTGAAGCTGGGAATTGAAGCGCCTCAGCATGTAGATATTCACCGGAAAGAAATCTACTTGTCGATCCTGGAAGAGAACAACAGAGCCGTATCTTTTAATACTGATTTATTACTTAACCTATCCTCACAAAAAAAGTGAGGATTTTTTTATTTTCAATATAAACAATAGAAACGGCCATCCGATATATATAGTGTAGCCAATGAGAGGAAAAATTTTCTTCAGAATGACGCTGCGCAAATGCACAAGGACGTGCGAAAAACAATTCAGGGAGGAAATACAAAATGAGAATCAACCACAATATCGCGGCTCTTAACACTAGCCGTCAGCTGAATGCAGGTTCAAACTCTGCTGCAAAAAACATGGAAAAATTATCTTCAGGTCTTCGCATCAACCGCGCTGGTGATGACGCTGCGGGTCTTGCGATCTCTGAAAAAATGCGTTCTCAAATCCGCGGTTTAGACATGGCGTCTAAAAACGCTCAAGACGGAATCTCTCTTATCCAAACATCTGAGGGTGCATTGAACGAAACTCACAGCATTCTTCAGCGTATGAGCGAGCTTGCTACACAAGCGGCAAACGATACAAACACAGATTCTGACCGTTCTGAGCTTCAAAAAGAGATGGACCAATTATCATCTGAAGTAACAAGAATCTCTACTGACACTGAGTTCAACACGAAGAAACTTCTTGACGGAACTGCAAAAGATCTTACGTTCCAAATCGGAGCTAACGAAGGTCAAACCATGACTTTGTCTATCAATAAAATGGACTCTGAAAGCCTGAAAGTTGGTACGACTTATACAGCTCAAGCTGATGGAACACTTAAATCAGGTGATGGAAATAGCACTGCTACTTGGGCAGATGAAGAAGTAACAGACGGTAAAGTTACAAAAGAAGCTGGTTATTATGATGATAAAGGTGCTCTAGTAGGAAGTGAAAAACTAGAAGAAGGCGAAAAGTTATCTAAAGGTATCGACATCTCTTCTTCAGCTAAAGCTGCGTCTTCAGCTCTTACAACAATCAAAACAGCTATCGACACAGTATCTAGCGAGCGCGCTAAACTTGGTGCGGTTCAAAACCGTTTAGAGCACACAATCAACAACCTTGGTACTTCTTCTGAGAACCTGACTTCTGCTGAATCACGTATCCGTGACGTAGACATGGCTTCTGAGATGATGGAGTACACGAAAAACAACATCCTTACTCAGGCTTCTCAAGCTATGCTTGCGCAAGCTAACCAACAGCCTCAGCAAGTTCTTCAATTGCTGAAAGGTTAATGACGGAAAGATCCTGGTTCTCCAGGGTCTTTTTTTTATTTCTTCAGCTATCTCCCCCTTCAGCAAGCCAAAGAACCCTATTGACAAAATGAAACATTATATTTTGCAGTTAAATTATTGAAAACCTTTTAATATGACCGATATAAGAATAAGATCATACATTTATGGAGCTGTGATATGATAAACAGTCGGAAACTCACTGTTGTCATAGAGCCGTCTACGACTAAACGCCGAAAAGGAGAGGGTACATATGGTCACAAGAATCACAGGCCTTAATTCCGGTCTTGATGTAGATTCTCTGGTGAAAAAACTAATGGATGCCGAAAAGCAGCCGCTTAATAAATTAAATCAGCAAAAACAGACGCTTGAATGGAAGCGCGATGCTTATCGGGAAATGAATACCCAGATTGCCGACATGTATTCTACTACATTTAATAATATGCTGATGTCCACAAACTGGAATAAAAAAACAGTAACAAGTTCGGATTCCAGTGTCAGCGCGGCGGCCGTCAGTGCTGAGCAAAATATTTCAACGAGTATGTCTGTACAGCAGCTGGCCACGTCGACGACATATAAATCATCGGGCGCCATCAATTTCACTTCAGGTCAGAGCCAAACATTGAAATTCAATGTCACAAATCCGGGTGAAACGAAGCCGACTGAGGTAAACGTCACGATCGCCGCAACCGATACGATTGACGATGTCATTTCTAAACTGAACAGCTCAGGCCTTGGGGTGACGGCTTTAAAAGAGAAAATCTCTAATGGCACGGATTATGTGGATACGATTGCGTTCACTTCCAATAAAACGGGGGAAGGATTTACCCTTTCAGCAGGTGATGACGCAACCAAAAGCTTTCTGAAAGATCAGCTCGGTTTTGCCGTTGATGATGCGACAAATGAACTGACGGCCAATGCGGAAGGGAAAAATGCGAAGTTTACGTTCAACGGGCTTGAAATGACAAAAACGTCCAATAACTTTACGATCAACGGCATCAAATACACGCTGAACAGCGTGACGGACAGCAATAAAACGGTTACGATTAACAGCACGACTGATACGGACGGGATTTTTGACAACATTAAAGATTTCGTTGATAAATACAATACGTTAATTAAAAGCGCAAACGCGAAGGTGACAGAATCAAAATACCGCGATTATAAGCCGCTAACCGATGAACAAAGAGAAGCGATGACCGATAAGCAGATTGAGCAGTGGGAGGCAAAAGCCAAAAGCGGTTTATTACGGAGCGACAGCACGCTGCAGAACGGTTTGGCGGAGATGCGGCTTGATTTGTACTCAACGGTTACGATTGACGGGAAAAAATATCAGCTTGCCGATTTCGGAATTGAGACGTCTGATAGTTATACGGATCAAGGAAAACTTGTTATTAAAGACGAAGCGAAACTGAAACAGAAAATTACCGAGAATCCTGCTCTCGTGGCTAAACTGTTTAATGCAGACAGCCCTGATACAGCGAAAACCAAAAACCCGGAGGAACAGGGAATTGCCCGGAGATTAAAAGACACATTAAACAAAATGCAGACTCAAATTTCAAAACAGGCGGGTACGGAAAGCTCGGTATCAACCAGCTTTGCCATCGGAAAAAGCCTGAATGAAATAGAAACAAATATTTCCAATATGAAAACGAAGCTGGATGATATCGAAACGAGATATTATAAAAAGTTCAGCGCACTGGATACGGCATTGGAGAAATTGAACAGCCAATCTTCATATCTCACGTCAATGTTAGGATCTTCAACATCATAACCTTGGAGGTTTTATAAAAATGGCAATAAATAATCCTTTTGCTGCTTATCAGCAGACATCCGTCTTTACAGCCGCTCCGGAAGAGCTGACCCTTATGCTTTATAACGGCTGCCTGCGATTCATTAAGCTGGCAAGGCAGGCGATGAAGCAAAACAACCTTGAAGCCAAAAATGAAAATATCGTAAAGGCGCAAAACATCATTCAAGAGCTCAGCATCACGTTAAACCGGGAGATTGAGATTTCTGAACAGATGTCATCCATTTATGATTACATCCGCCGCCGGCTGATCGACGCGAACGTGCAGAATAACGGAGAGTTTTTAGATGAAGCGGAAAAACTCGTTACTGAATTTCGCGACACGTGGAAGCAGGCCATGCAGAGTGAACGGAAAAACAGCCATGGCGCGGGCGGCCTTGCCTGATGAACAGCAATGTCTTTGCTTTGTATAACGAAACGAAGAACATGTACGCCGCGCTGAAGGACGCCCCGGAAAGCGACAGTCTTATCAGCAGCGTTACGGCATTTACGGAGAAAAGGGAGGAGATGCTTGCGGGCATAAAGCCGCCTTTTTCCGAAGAAGAAAAAACGCTGCTTCAGCAGGTGGCCGCGATGGACCGCCTGATTACCGGCGAAGTGAAGCGGATTCAGGATGGTATCCGAAATGAAATAAAAACGCTTAAGAAAAAACGAATCTACCATAATACGTATTTCAATCCGTATCATCAAACGACAAGTGACGGCCGTTATTACGACAAACGCAAATAGGTGAGTGTTTTGAGAAGTTTGAACGATTACCATTTGGTGTCAGCCTATTACCAGCTTCTTTTTACGATTGATGAGGGGCTTTGCTACCTGTTGGACACGCAGGATGATTTTTTTAAGACGGAGGGCGAGCGGATTTACAACGATTTGATTCAGGCTTTTTTTCATCTCGATTCCTCTCATGCGCTTCTGCTGTCTATCATTGAGTGCCGATGCGTGGAGACGGCGATCCGCTCTTTTGACGAGATCTTTCAGGATTTCAGCATGTTAAATGATTATGATTTCCCGTCCGCCCCTTTTCAGGAGTTTTTAAAAACCATCTTTCTGCCGCATTATAAGCTATGGATGGAGCAGACGCACGCCTGCATCAAACCGTATGTTCTTCACTAGACCTGCTGCAAGCGGCAGGTCTTTTGCCTGCGTCTTCTGCATATACTTATAATCCTGCCGGAAGCTGCCGGATAATACCGACACCATTCGTCATCGTTCACCGAATTTACACATTATTTTAACGTTTCAGCAGGGATCAGAAGGGGTAAAAGAGAAATAGTTACATATCCTTAGATAAAGGGAGGCGTTCTTTGATGAACTACAATATCAGAGGAGAAAACATTGAGGTTACACCTGCGTTAAAGGATCATGTGGAGAGAAAAATCGGCAAGCTGGAGCGATATTTCGAGCAGAGCGTCAATGCCGATGTGAACGTCAACTTAAAATTCTATAATGATAAGGAATCCAAAGTTGAAGTCACCATTCCGATGACTGATCTGGCGCTTCGTTCCGAAGTGCATAACGAGGATATGTACAATGCAATTGATCTCGCAACAAACAAGCTGGAACGTCAAATCCGAAAGCACAAAACAAAAGTCAACCGAAAATTCCGCGAGCAGGGTCTTCCGAAACATTATTTCGAAAACGGCAGCGCTGCTGATACGGGCGTAGCGGTTCAGGACGAAATTGAAGATGACAGCCCGGAAATTGTCCGTCAAAAGCGTTTTAATTTAAAACCGATGGATAATGAAGAAGCGATTCTCCAAATGAATATGCTCGGACATAATTTCTTCGTATTCACCAACGCGGAGACGAATCTCACAAATGTCGTTTACCGCAGAAATGACGGCAAATACGGATTAATTGAACCGACTGAATAAACCCACCCAGCCTTCCGTGAACGCGCGGAAGGTTTTTCTCTATCTTTATCTGCAAATTCTTTGGAAATAGCAAAAGGTATGTTATGATAATGAGAGGTATACATGGACAGAAAATTATCATTTATTCCATGCAAAATCTGCATGTGAACATAGAGGAGCGTTATAGATGCTTGGGATTTTAAATAAAATGTTTGATCCGACCAAACGTGCGCTGAACAAATACGAAAAAATAGCAAATGACATTGATGCCGTAAGAGGAGATTATGAAAATCTCTCTGACGAGGCGCTTAAACATAAAACGGCAGAATTTAAAGAGCGGCTTGAAAAAGGAGAAACAACGGATGATCTTCTTGTCGAAGCGTTTGCCGTCGTTCGTGAAGCTTCCCGCCGCGTAACCGGCATGTTTCCGTTTAAAGTGCAGCTGATGGGGGGCATCGCCCTTCATGAGGGGAACATCTCCGAAATGAAAACAGGGGAAGGGAAAACGCTGACGTCCACGCTTCCCGTGTATTTAAATGCCTTGACGGGAAAAGGCGTTCACGTCGTTACGGTCAACGAATATCTGGCGAGCCGTGATGCCCAGCAAATGGGAGAAATTTTTGCGTTTCTCGGGCTTACAGTCGGCCTGAACCTGAATTCGATGTCAAAAGACGAAAAACGCGAAGCTTACGCAGCCGATATCACGTATTCAACGAACAATGAACTCGGCTTTGATTATTTGCGTGACAACATGGTGCTCTATAAAGAACAAATGGTGCAGCGCCCGCTTCATTTTGCCGTTATTGATGAAGTCGATTCAATTTTAGTCGATGAAGCGAGAACGCCATTGATTATTTCCGGACAAGCTCAGAAGTCCACAAAACTGTACGTGCAGGCAAATGCGTTTGTCCGCACACTCAAGAAAGATCAGGATTATACGTATGACGTCAAAACGAAGGGCGTTCAGCTGACGGAAGAAGGAATGACGAAGGCTGAAAAAACGTTCGGCATCGACAACCTGTTTGATGTCAAAAACGTGGCCTTGAACCACCATATCAACCAGGCTTTAAAAGCCCATGCGGCGATGCAGAAAGACGTGGATTATGTTGTTGAGGACGGCCAGGTCGTCATCGTTGATTCCTTCACCGGCCGTCTGATGAAAGGACGCCGCTACAGCGAAGGTCTTCACCAGGCAATTGAGGCGAAAGAAGGCCTGGAGATTCAAAATGAAAGCATGACATTGGCGACGATTACGTTCCAAAACTATTTCCGTATGTACGAAAAGCTGGCCGGTATGACCGGTACCGCAAAAACGGAAGAGGAAGAATTCCGCAATATTTATAACATGCAGGTTGTATCCATCCCGACCAACCAGCCGGTCATCCGTGATGACCGTCCGGACTTGATCTACCGCTCAATGGAAGGGAAATTCAAGGCGGTGGCGGAGGATGTCGCCCAGCGCTACATGACCGGACAGCCGGTTCTTGTCGGTACGGTTGCCGTTGAAACGTCTGAATTGATTTCTAAACTTCTGAAAAACAAAGGGATTCCGCATCAGGTGCTGAATGCCAAAAACCATGAGCGTGAAGCTCAGATTATTGAAGAAGCGGGACAAAAAGGCGCTGTCACGATTGCGACCAACATGGCGGGACGCGGAACCGACATTAAACTCGGCGAAGGCGTAAAAGAGCTTGGCGGCCTTGCAGTCGTCGGTACGGAACGCCACGAATCCCGCCGGATTGACAATCAGCTCCGCGGACGTTCAGGACGTCAGGGAGACCCGGGCATCACACAATTTTATCTTTCAATGGAAGATGAATTGATGCGCCGTTTCGGAGCTGAACGGACGATGGCGATGCTTGACCGGTTCGGTATGGATGACTCCACGCCGATTCAGAGCAAAATGGTGTCACGCGCCGTGGAATCATCTCAAAAACGTGTCGAAGGAAACAACTTTGATTCACGTAAACAGCTTCTTCAATATGACGACGTGCTCCGTCAGCAGCGCGAAGTCATTTACAAGCAGCGTTTTGAAGTCATTGACTCTGAAAACCTGCGTGACATTGTGGAAGGCATGATCAAGTCTTCTCTGGAGCGTGCGATTGCCGCTTATACGCCGAAAGAGGAGCTTCCGGAAGAATGGAATCTCGACGGCCTCGTGGAGCTGGTGAATTCAACGTATCTTGATGAAGGCGCACTTGAAAAGAGCGATATCTTCGGAAAAGAACCGGATGAAATGCATGAGATGATCATGGACCGCATCATGACAAAATATAATGATAAAGAAGAGAATTTCGGCACAGAGCAGATGCGTGAATTTGAAAAAGTCATCGTATTGCGTGCCGTTGATTCAAAATGGATGGATCATATTGATGCGATGGATCAGCTGCGTCAAGGGATTCACCTCCGCGCTTATGCGCAGACAAATCCGCTGCGTGAATATCAAATGGAAGGCTTCGCAATGTTTGAGCACATGATTGAGTCCATTGAGGACGAAGTTGCGAAATTCGTCATGAAGGCCGAGATTGAAAGCAATCTGGAACGCGAAGAAGTTGTTCAGGGCCAAACGACGGCTCATCAGCCGCAGGACGGCGATGAGGCCAAACAAGCGAAAAAAGCGCCGGTGCGAAAAGTTGTGGATATCGGACGCAACGCGCCTTGCCATTGCGGCAGCGGAAAAAAATATAAAAATTGCTGCGGCCGGACAGAATAGTCTCGACTGTATGAAGCGAACATGACCGGGTCTGCGTCTTATGGCGCCCCGGATCTTTTAATGAGGTGAATGGAATGGAATTATCAGAAATCAGGGCAGAGCTCGAAAATATGGCTTCTCGTTTAGCGGACTTCAGGGGGTCTCTTTGACCTCGAATCAAAGGAAGCCCGCATTGCAGAATTAGATGAAAAGATGGCGGAACCGGAATTCTGGAATGACCAGCAGAAGGCCCAAACCGTCATCAATGAAGCGAACGGTCTGAAAGAATACGTGAACTCCTATCATCAGCTGAGCGAGTCTCACGAAGAGCTGCAAATGACACATGATCTTTTAAAAGAAGAACCTGACCAGGACCTTCAGCAAGAGCTTGAGAAAGAGCTGAAGTCATTAACGAAGGAATTGAATGAATTTGAGCTTCAGCTGCTGCTCAGTGAACCATATGACAAAAACAACGCGATTTTAGAACTTCATCCGGGGGCCGGCGGTACGGAATCCCAGGACTGGGGTTCCATGCTGCTCAGAATGTATACCCGCTGGGCGGAAAGACGCGGTTTCAAAGTTGAAACGCTTGATTATCTCCCGGGAGATGAAGCAGGAATTAAGTCAGTCACACTGCTTATTAAAGGCCACAATGCATACGGCTATTTAAAAGCGGAAAAAGGCGTACACCGCCTCGTGCGGATTTCTCCATTTGATTCATCAGGACGCCGCCACACGTCATTCGTGTCATGTGAAGTCATGCCTGAATTCAATGAAGAAATCGACATTGATATTCGTACCGAAGATATTAAAGTTGATACGTACCGGGCGAGCGGTGCCGGCGGACAGCACGTCAATACGACTGATTCAGCCGTTCGGATCACCCACCTGCCGACAAATGTAGTCGTCACGTGCCAGACGGAACGTTCACAAATCAAAAACCGCGACCGGGCGATGAAAATGCTCAAAGCGAAGCTGTATCAGCGCAGAATTGAAGAACAGCAGGCGGAGCTTGACGAAATCCGCGGCGAACAGAAAGAAATCGGCTGGGGCAGCCAAATCCGCTCGTACGTCTTCCATCCGTACTCCATGGTGAAAGATCACCGCACCAATACGGAAATGGGGAACGTGCAGGCGGTTATGGACGGAGATATCGATATCTTCATTGACGCCTATTTACGTTCTAAACTGTCGTAATCCGGGAACACACCTGCCTTTGGCAAGGTGTGTTTTTTTATCCGTTCTCTTTTTCCATTTTTCACAACAGCGCTTTAGCAAATTAATACGGTATTTGGCTGTTATTTACTTCTAAGCCGGGAAGACTTAAAATGCTATCGAGAGAAAATCGGAGAACGGAGGATTTTGCATGGATGTGAATCACAATAAGCCGCTCCGTCTGATCAAAGATTATATATACATCATGATCGGCGCGGCGATTACGGGGGTCGTGTTTAACGTATTTTTGCTGCCGAACCGTATAGCAGCGGGGGGAGTAAGCGGGATCAGCACCATTTTAGAAACGTTTGGTTTTGAACCGGCTTACGTGCAGTGGATTATTAACATCCCTTTGTTTATCGCCGGAGTGATCATTCTCGGCGGGAAGTTCGGAATGAAGACACTGGTCGGTTCCATCGTTCTGCCGCTCGCCGTCTATTTAACAAGAGATCTGCCTGCCGCGACGACCCATGAACTGCTGGCGGCGATTTTCGGAGGCGTCGGGATCGGAACGGGAATCGGCATCGTGTATCTCGGCAAAGGCTCCACGGGGGGAACGGCTCTGGCGGGGCAGATCATTCACAAATACACGGGGCTTTCGCTGGGAACGTGCCTTGCCATCATGGACGGATTAATTGTGCTGAGCGCGATGCTCGTTTTCGGAGTGGAGCAGGGACTGTATGCGATGCTCGGGGTATTTATTTCAAGCAAAACGATTGATGTCGTGCAGGTCGGGTTCAACCGCTCCAAAATGGCTTTAATCATTACGCAGCATGAAGAAGCCGTCAGATCGGCTGTGTTTAAAGAAATCGACAGGGGCGTGACGAAGATTTCCGCAGTCGGCGGGTATACGGAACATGACCGGCCGATCTTAATGTGTGTCGTCGGCCAGACCGAATTCACAAAACTGAAACAAATCGTCAAACAAATTGATGAGTCAGCCTTTGTCATTGTCGCAGACGCAAGCGAGGTGCTCGGCGAGGGTTTCAAACGCGCGTAAACGGGGTTATAATAGCGAAGGGGTGCATCTTACATATGAAATCAAAATGGGCGCTGCTGGCGCTGGTTCTGACCATGTCCGTCCTGCTGGCGGCATGCGGCGGATCCAATGAATCGAAAAAAGAAAGCTCTGACAGCTCAGGCGGATCAAAAGCATCTGCGTCAGCAGGAGAAGAGCTTTATCAGCAAAGCTGTATCGGCTGTCACGGAAAAGACTTAGAAGGCGGCGGAGGCCCGAATTTACAGGAAGTCGGCGGGAAGTATGATGAAGCTAAAATTGAAAGCATCATTAAAAACGGACGCGGCAATATGCCGAGCCATCTTGTAAATGATGAGGAAGCCGCGAAGATCGCAAAATGGCTGTCACAGAAAAAATAACAGAAAAACCTTGCCTGTTATAGGGGCAAGGTTTTTTCACGGTATGGGAATGAAAAGAAACTGTAATAGTAATATGTCTAAATTTGACGTATAATGAAGTGTACTGAGGAAAAGGAACTTTCAGATTTTTCATCTGTTTCCTGGTAAATCGGCCATAAACCGCAGTATTTTTACGAACTCTATGGCTGCAAGACATAATTAAAAGATTAGGTGATTTCATGATAGAGATGAAAGAAGTATATAAATCCTATCCGAACGGTGTAAAAGCGATTAACGGGCTGTCAGTCATGATTCATCCCGGAGAATTTGTATATGTCGTAGGACCGAGCGGAGCCGGTAAATCTACTTTTATTAAAATGATTTACAGAGAAGAAAAGCCGACAAAAGGACAAATATTGATTAATCATAAAGATCTCGCGTCTGTAAAAGAAAAAGAGATTCCTTTCGTACGGCGTAAAATAGGTGTTGTTTTCCAAGATTTCAAACTTCTTCCGAAACTGACGGTATTTGAAAACGTCGCGTTCGCGCTTGAGGTGATCGGAGAGCAGCAGTCAGTCATTAAAAAACGCGTGCTCGAAGTGCTCGATCTTGTGCAGCTGAAGCATAAAGCGCGGCAGTTTCCCGACCAGCTTTCCGGAGGAGAACAGCAGCGTGTTTCCATCGCAAGATCCATCGTTAACAATCCTGACGTCGTGATAGCTGACGAACCGACGGGCAACCTTGATCCGGTAACATCATGGGAAGTCATGAAGACGCTGGAAGAGATTAACAACCGCGGAACGACCGTCGTGATGGCGACACACAATAAAGAAATAGTAAACACCATGAAGAAACGGGTCATCGCGATCGAAGACGGAATTATTGTGCGTGATGAGTCAAGAGGGGAGTATGGTTCTTATGATTAAAATTCTCGGGCGCCATTTGCGTGAGAGTTTTAAATCTCTCGGAAGAAACACATGGATGACATTTGCATCCATCAGTGCCGTTACCGTTACATTGATTTTGGTCGGCGTGTTTTTAGTCATTATGCTGAATTTAAACAACATGGCTAAAAATGCTGAAAAAGAAGTGGAAATTAAAGTATTAATCGATCTGACGTCCAATAAGAAAACGCAGGATACGCTGCAGAATGAGATTAAAGACATCTCGGGAATTCAAAGCGTAGAGTTTTCATCTAAAGATAAAGAGCTTGATCAATTGGTCAAAAGCTTCGGCGACAGCGGAAAGGCCATGAAAATGCAAGATCAGGAAAACCCGCTGAACAACGCGTTTATCGTCAAAACGACAGATCCGCATGATACGCCGAAAGTCGCGAAAAAAATTGAGAAGCTTGATCATGTGTATAAAGTGACATACGGGAAAGAAGAAGTCAGCCGTCTGTTTAAGATCGTCGGGGTGTCACGCAACATCGGGATTGCGTTAATCATCGGCCTTCTGTTCACGGCGATGTTCTTAATTTCAAATACGATTAAAATCACGATTTTCGCCAGAAGAAAAGAGATTGAAATCATGAAGCTTGTCGGCGCGACAAACTGGTTTATCCGCTGGCCGTTCTTCCTGGAAGGGCTGCTGCTGGGGGTATTCGGTTCTATCATACCGATCGCTCTCGTGCTGAGTACGTACCAGTCGATGGTCGCTTGGGTGGCCCCGAAAGTTCAGGGCTCATTTGTTTCACTTCTGCCGTACAGCCCGTTTGTGTTCCAAGTATCACTTGTGCTCATTCTGATCGGCGCGGTTATCGGAGTATGGGGAAGTCTGACTTCCATCCGGAAATTCCTTCGTGTATAAATACAAAAGCCAGTCTGATATAGACTGGCTTTTTTTAATGGTTTCGTTACTGAATGACGGGCAGGGCCGGTGATCCGGGCTTTAATGTAAAGTCATAAGACGATTCGTCACGGTACATCGGGTCCGCATAAATGGAATCCGAATCGTTTGCCGTTCCTTTTTGGTACGCTGTGAATGAATCATATTCTCTGTTCTTCCAATTCCAAATGCCGTCTTTTCCCGCTTCTTTGTGATAGACGTTATGATTAACGGTATTGCCTTCGTTTTTCGTATAATCATTTGCGATAAAAATCCGTGAACCGCTTGCCGTCATGATGTTTTTTTCGATCGTGTTCCCTTTTGTGCCGTACTGCAGCAGCAGCTGGCCGCCGTCAAGGTCCTTCGTGTCATTTCGATACATAATGTTATGAGCGATCACAGAATTGATGGTGCCGCCGCGTTTCGTGTCATAGCCTCCGATTGAAATACCGGTGTAAGCATTGCCGTACACCTTGTTATCCGTAATCCGGATATCTCGCGCGTATTTCCCTTTATGTTCGGAAGTGGCTTCAATGCCGAGGTCATTGTTGTAAACGGTGTTATTCTTAATGTCCACATGTTCTGCGCCGTCAACGTAAATACCGCCCGCTGAATATTCATCTCCGTAAGCGGGATTTCCGTAAGAAGAGTTATGGCTCACCGTATTGTTTTCAATGACGCCGTTTCGCGCATAGTCGTTTTGCTTGGACGTTCCTTCGTATCCGATCACGTCAATCCCGATATTGTTATTGTCCCGGATGGTATTGCCGGCAATCTTAAATCCGTCAACATTCCCGTTCAGCACGACCGCTTCGCTTGCGCCGAGCGTCAGTTTTTCAACCGTATTATTTGTGATGCTGACATCCTTCATGGCGCCTGTGCCGTAAAATGCGATGCCGTGTGCATTTCCCTCATCAGCCGTGGTTTTAATGTTTCGGATATGGTTGCCGTCAATGTTGATATGACTGCTTGATCCGGTGACGAAGATTCCCATGGCCGTTGCATCTTCTGATGATACGGAGAGATTCTCAAGCGTAACGCCGTGAATGGTAATGTACTGTTTATTGCGGATTTGAATTAACGGAGTTTCAGAATCGCTTTTTGGCGCAGAATTGCCGCTGATTGAGACATGCTCATTCTGATAGTTCCGAAATGTAATCGGCTTTTCGGCCGTGCCGCTGTGCTTTACTTCAAACGTTTCATCGTACGTCCCTTCCCGAATCAATACGGTTGTCCCGGCCTCTGCCTTTTCAGCCGCATGTTTTAATGTGCGGAACGGCTTTTCTTTCGTTCCTTCATTTTGGTCGCTGCCTGCCGGAGAAACATACAGGGCGTCCGTCTGCATTTTTTCATTGGCCTCTGTTTTTGGCCAGACAAAGGCGGTAATGCCTGCGGCCAGAACCGCCGCGGATAAAATCGATAATTTTATTTTCATATCGCATTCTCCTGTATATTTAATGAATTGCATACAAAATATTATACGTTACCCATATATATGTAACAATCTCGCTTTTTCATTTTTTTGTTGCCGTTACATGAATTCTTTGCAATTTACACATACTATCTCCAGGTTTTCGTAAAAGGACTAAGAGGAGGTAAACGATGAAGCAGAAAATGATCGCAGTGATAGCTGCCGTCAGCATCATGTGCGGCGGAGCCCATATTGCCGGGGCGGCACAGCCGAATTCATCAGACGCAGAAAGAAGCCGGGCAATGGAAAAAATCGAAAAAGCATATGAGCTGATCTCGAACGAATACGTGGAAAATGTAGATAAAGAAAAGCTTCTTGAAGGAGCGATTCAGGGGATGCTGTCTACATTAAACGACCCTTATTCCGTTTATATGGACAAGCAGACCGCCAAGCAGTTTTCCGATTCTCTTGATTCTTCTTTCGAAGGGATCGGCGCTGAAGTCGGTATGAAAGACAATAAAATCATTATCGTATCACCGTTTAAGCAATCTCCGGCGGAAAAAGCGGGCCTCAAGCCGAATGATGAAATCATCAGCATAAACGGCGAGTCAATGAACGGGAAAGGTTTAAACGAAGCCGTGCTGAAAATCAGAGGAAAAAAAGGATCGAAGGTTTCTATTAAAATACAGCGTCCGGGTACTGATAAACAGCTGTCATTCCGGATTAAAAGAGCGGAAATCCCGCTTGAAACCGTATTTGCTTCCCGCAAAGAATCAGGCGGCCATCATGTCGGCTACATCGGCATATCGACATTTTCCGAGCATACCGCCCAGGACTTCGCCGCGGCGCTGAAAAAGCTTGAAAAACAAGGGATTGACGGTCTCGTCCTTGATGTAAGAGGGAATCCAGGCGGCTACCTTCAAAGCGTCGAACAAATTTTAAAGCATTTCATCACAAAAGACATGCCGTATATCCAAATTGCGGAGCGTAACGGCGATAAAAAACAATATTTCTCAACCTTAAAACATAAGAAGCCGTATCCCGTCAATGTCATTACGGATAAAGGAAGCGCCTCCGCTTCAGAAATTCTTGCGGGTGCGTTAAAAGAAGCGGGACATTATGACGTTGTCGGTGACACTTCTTTCGGTAAAGGAACGGTTCAGCAGGCCGTGCCTATGGGAGACGGGAGCAACATTAAATTGACGCTTTACAAATGGCTGACACCGAAAGGCAATTGGATTCACAAAAAAGGCATTGCTCCGACAATCGCTGTGAGCCAGCCGGATTATTTTGCGGCGGGACCGCTTCAGCTGAAACAGCCGCTTCAGCCTGATATGAACAGCGCGGATGTCAAGCACGCCCAAATCCTGCTGAAAGGCCTAGGCTTCGACCCGGGCAGAGCAGACGGCTATTTCAGCAAAACAATGAAAAAAGCCGTTCTGGCGTTTCAAGACCGGTACAAGCTTGATAAAACAGCGGTCATTGATAAAAAGACAGCGGAAAAAATGAATCAGCTGATGAATGAACAGAAATCTGACGAAAAAAATGATTTACAGCTGCAAATGGCGTTAAAATCATTATTTGTAAAATAAATGAAAAGGAGGCGTTTTTTACGTCTCCTGTTTCTTTTGTCACTCTCTAAAAATGAACTAAAAGACATATAATTATGTCGGTTTTGACAAGATATTAAAAAAATTTTCACATTTAAACATTTATAAAGGACAAACATTACCCGATATTTATAGAGAAGAGAGACTTTATGCCGAGTTAATATGTATTCAAAATGAAACTTTTGAAAGTTGCCTCAGTCAGTTTTAGTTCTTACAATAAAAGAAGGTTCTAATAGAGAACAGTTTTAGTTTGGCAGCTGCATTTCAGTATCGAAAGCAGAAGTGTTTGCGGCGCTTCAGCACGGCAGCTGTAATCACCCGTGCTTATCTGGATAAAAAAATGGGGGTTCACAATTGAAGAGGGCAAGTATTGTGCGTGAAAAAAAATATTATGAATTAGTGGAACAACTAAAAGACAGAACAAAAGACGTCACATTTTCATCAACAAAAGCACTAAGTCTTCTTATGCTGTTCAGCAGATACCTGGTCAATTACACAAATGTTGAATGCGTTCACGAAATCAATGAAGAGTGTGCGAAGCATTATTTCACTTACTTAATGAAAAACCATAAACGTTTAGGAATCAATCTGACGGATATTAAGCGGTCCATGCTTCTGATCAGCGGCGTGATCGAGGTGGAGGTTGACCACTATCTGAAAGATTTCTCTCTCTCAAATGTAACGCTGTGGATGACGGAAGAGAGATAGACGTTTGAGATATTCAAGCCAATGATTATTTGGTAGAATAGAATTAAAATGTTTGGCTTGAGGCGGTGAAAGCAGTGTCTGTTCAATGGGGAATTGAACTTCTGAAAAGTATCGGTCTGTTTTTTTTGCACCCGATGTTCTGGTTTTTTATCATCATAAGTCTCGCATGCGGATATTTGCGGATCAAACGTGAACGCCATACGTTTCATACAAAAATCGCGGATATGTATGACGAGCTTATCTTTACATACATAAAAGGACTTATACCGGGTATTCTTCTCTCCATATTATTTTTTGGACTGGGAATTTCGATTCCATTCGGTCTTCTCGGCATAATCGCGGCTGTGACGGCTTTGGCTTCGCTGACGTTCCGTATGAATTGGCTGTCATCAGCTTATATTGTCAGCGCCGGCATGTTCATTGCGTTTATCCTTCAGTATACCGACACAGTGCCGTTTGCGGATCGGTTTCCGCAGGCATTCGGCGTGAATTGGGCATCGGCGGCCGTGTTTATGGGCCTTTTGATTATCACGGAGGGAGCGGCTGCCTGCCGTTCAGCGCATCTGAAAACATCTCCGGCGCTTGTCGTCAGCAGCAGAGGCCTGCCCATCGGCCGACAATTGGCGAATCGCGCATGGCTGTTTCCGCTTTTCTTATTGGTGCCGGGCAGCGGGCTTGAGTCACACCTTTCCTGGTGGCCTGTCTTTACCGTGCCGGGCGGCTCTTTCCATTTGATCTGGATTCCTTATATCGCCGGCTTCGGACAGCGTGTGCAGGGGTCACTTCCGGAAGTCAGCATAAGGATAACAGCGAAACGTGTCATGATTCTCGGGATTATCGTGGCCGTATTCGGGGCAGCGGCCCTTTGGTGGACTCCGCTTGCCGGAGCTGCCGCTTGTATTGCGGTGCTCGGACGCCTGTTTTTATCATTGAGACAGCGGCTGAACGATAACGCGGCTCCGTTTTATTTCTCTAAGCGGGATCAGGGCTTAATGGTGCTCGGCATCATTCCGAACACACCCGCGGACGATCTTGAGCTGAAGATCGGTGAGATTATTACGAAGGTAAACGGCATCCCCGTGAAGCATGTATCGGATTTTTATGAAGCACTTCAAAAAAACCGCGCATTTGTAAAATTGGAGATCATCGGCCTGAACGGTGAGATCCGGTTTGATCAGCGCGCGTCCTATGAAGGCGAACATCATGAATTAGGTATTTTATTCGTGCAGGATGAACACGAGCACGAAGAAATGACAGCATTATAATGTGATTTTTCATAATTATTCGGAATAGTTTCAAGAACTCCTAAACTAGATTTCAAAATCAGCTAGAAAGTAAAACAGCTAAGAAAATTATATTTTCTTAGCTGTTTTATTTTGAAATAATAAAAAAATAAATGAAGGAGAGGTATGGCTTATTGGAAAGGTTATTGCTAACTCCAAAACCTTTAGAAGATGAATCTTTAGCAGGATATATATTAAGAATAACTGATTATAATGGTTATGTTGGATAGGGGGGAGTACATTATAAAAAAGCTTTTACTTAAGAGATTACCGTTGATTTCACTTGGAGTTATAGCTTACATACTGACAAAATACGCGCAGAACCATCAGGATTGGGCGGAAAAATACAGTAGGTCTGTATATCCGTTATTGTCAAAAATAGTAGGATTTGTACCTTCTTGGGTCACATTTTCTGTTAGTGAATGGCTCGTCGTGTTGGTTGTGTTACTTTTTCTATTTTATATCGTTTATTATGTGCGCAAGGTTATCATGAGTAAAGGTGCACGTAGGATGGTAGTTTATCGTGGTGCTCTAGGAATCGTTACGATCTGTAGCGTGATATATTTTTGTTATACTATTTTGGGTGGAATAAACTATTACAGATATTCTTTTTTGTCTTATACCGAATATAAAGAAGAGAACTACAGCAAGGAGGAACTGGTCAAATTGAGTAAGTCGCTTGCCGTTGAAATGGAATTGGCAAGGGAAAAGTTAGCGGATACTGATCTTTTGGCTCATGTACCAGAGGTTTTTGATTATTATGCACAACACGCAGTGTTCTCGATGCAAATGTTATCAAAGAAATATCCTGTTTTGGAGCATTCATATTCAACACCAAAACCAGTGGTGATGTCAAAACTAATGTCGCATGCAGGGATACATGGTATTTTTGTCCCTTTTACTTATGAATCCAATATCAATGTTAATGTGCCAGTTTTTTTGGTGCCTGCTACTATGGCGCATGAATTGGCACATCAGAGTGGTTTCATGCATGAGGATGAGGCTAATTTTATAGCTTATCTGGCATGTAAGCAGCAGGATGATCCAATGATACTATACAGTGGTTTATTTCTGGCATTTGATTATTCTATATCTGAGCTAAAGAAAGTGGATCCAGATAAGGCGTCTGATATAATGTCCAGTCTGTCCAAAGCGGTGCGGCATGATATAGAACAAAATGAGCAGTACCGGGATAAGTATGAGGGTGTTATTTCAAGTATTTCAAGAAATGTAAATGATGTATATCTGAAGGCAAATAATCAGACAGACGGTTTGAATAGCTATAGTGATATGGTGAATTTGTTGCTGGCAGAGCAGCGAGAGATAGAGAAGTACAATTAAATGTATCTTGAATACTTATAGGTTTATATAGTAATGATAGTGGGCTCAAGTTGAACATAGGAGTGAGTGAAATAAATAAAATAAAAGTATTTCCTATTCCATATGCTGGAGCGTCGGTAAATGCATATTATGAATGGAAAAAACTACTGCCGGATAGATATGAATTGTGTATATGTGAATTGGCTGGAAGAGGAACTCGATTCACAGAGCCTTGTTACCAGTCTGTTGGTGAAGCAAGTGAAGATATCGCCAAAAGAATAAGTGAACAATTAGAATATGACGATGAATATGTTATATTTGGACACAGCATGGGAGCCTTATTGACTTATGAGATATATTATAAACTTAAGCAAATGGGAACTAAGGAACCAAGGCATCTGTTTTTTTCTGGGCGAGATGCTCCACATATTTTTGAAAAGAGAGAAGACATTGAAAATATGACTAATGAAACTTTCTTGACAAAGGTGGAACAATATGGGGGAATACCAGAGGAGTTTTATACAAAAGAGATTATGGATATGTTTCTTCCGATTTTGCGAGCAGATTTTATAATTTTGGACAATTATAAGTTTCAGCCCAAAGCAGAAAAAATAAGTTGTGGAGTAAGCGTTTTTTATGCGGATAGCGATTTTTCGACTCATATCAATGAAATGCATAAATGGAGTGAAGTTGTTGAAGGGAATGTGAAATTTCATAAGTTTAAAGGAGAACATTTTTTTTTGAATCGGTATCCTAATGATATTGTAAATACTATTGTTAAAGATACAGAGACTTATTCTTGTTCATGAGAGATTCCTCGTTTCGTCAATGTTGGTGTGGTAACTTACATTGTACAAGAGGAATCTCTCTTTCGCATTCATTTTTTGGTAGAATTTAGATAATCGACAGACGTGTTATTATATAAATCTAAAAAGATTTTGGTTTAGACTTTCTTTTCTTTGTACAGTTTGAATGTGTTTTGAAATATTATATTTAAAATAAATTTTATCAGTCTGAGAATCCTTCAATGATTGTTACTTAATTTTGCTTAATTATAAAAGTAATATTCAATAATTGTTTTAGGTAGGTTTTAGTAAGGAGAATTATGAAAAAAATTAAGAAAAAACATTGGAAATAATAAGCTTTCAGTTTTAAGCCCGGTGCCGCTAACAACACGGCGGCCGGGCTTTTTTCACGGCCGGATTACGATGTCAGCGCCGAACTTGATCGGAACTCTCAGCCATTTACATTCCCCTTTTCTCTTGTAAATAAAAAGATTCTAAAACTAGAAAAGGTTCCGGAAAGCAGATGCTTACGGAACCTTTTTCGTTATGCCGAATGGCTTTTTTTCGTCTGAACGGTTTCCCTGGACTTGATACCAAGTGATACGAACAAGCCGATCACAGATACGCCGATCAATATCATAAACAGAATGTGAAATCCGGAGATTAAACCGATCAGTGCTGAAGAAATAATGCTTCCGAAATAACGGAAGGTGGAAAAAATCCCGGATGCGATGCCGGACATGCCCGGTTCTACCGTCGCAAGAGAAGATACCTGCATGCTCGTCAGCCCCGCACCTGACGCGATGCCTCCTACAATAAGCGATGCCATAAGAAACGGAACGGAATGGGAATAAACCAAAAGCAGAAATAAGAGATTGGCTACGGCCATCAGCCCGAAGGACAGAAAAATCATTCTTCGCGCGCCCCATTTCTGATGCAGCTGAGCTCCGCCCCAGTTGCTGGCGGACATGAAAACAGAAAAGACTGACAGCGCCATGCCGCTGTGCGACGTATTCATGCTGAAGTGGCCGGTCATAAAGAGCGGCATAATCAATAACACGGCGTACATCATTAAATTGCTTAACAGGACCGACAGATTGGCGCTCGTAAAGGTCGTGTTTTTAAACAGGTCAAAATCAATAATCGGATGTTTCGTGCGCAGCTCCCGCCTGAAAAATAGCGGAACAAATATGAGAATGAGCAGCGCGTACACCCAATAGCCCAAAGAGCTTTCATTTTTCGTCAGAAGAATAATAGATACAATGCTTCCGGCAAGCAAAACGGACCCGATGATATCAAGCGGAGCGTCAGACGTTTCTTCTTTATATTTAGGAAACATCACTAATGCCGTCACGAGTGCGATCGCAAGAAACGGAATGTTGACCCAAAAGATCGAATGCCAGCTGAAGCTCTCAATTAAAAGAGAGCCGATAAACGGACCGAGAGCCGCGCCCAGACCGGCACCGAGGCCGAAAAAGCCGAATACTTTCGGAAGCCGTTTTTCAGACACGACATGGCGGATGATGGCGATGCTGTTTGGCGTAAGCAAAGCGCCGCCGGCAGCCTGAAGCGCCCGGAAGAAAATCAATAAGAAAAGACTTGGCGAGAGGGCGCACCCCAATGATGCGATGAGAAAAAGGCCGACGCCCCATAAATACATTTTTTTGTTTCCGTACATATCACCGAGTTTGCCGGCAATGGGCTGTGTCACGGCCATCACGATTAAATACACGGTCACTACCCATGTGATGCTGGCAATTGATTCGCTGAATGAGCGGGAAATGGATGAAAGGGCGACTGCGATCATCGTAGAATTGATGGGAACGAGTATGGCTCCCAGCAAAAGCGAAACGATCAGCGCCCATTCTTTCTTTGAACCCATCCTTCATCCTCCTTGGGGCCGGAAAATGACCGGCCGGTAATGCCTTTCATGAAAATCTCAGTGCTGTGTTTCAGCATCGTTTCCTCAGAGAGAGTAATGACTCTTTTCCCCAGCTGCAGCCGGTGTATAAAATAACCGAAAATCATCGTCATAAAGACGTCTGCATTAGCTTCTTCGCTGCCGGGGCTTATCATATTTTTCTTTGTCAGCTCTTTAAAGTAAACGATTAAATGCTTTTTCACGGATTGCGGATATACGACAATATCCTGCAGGACGTCTTCGAATAGTTCCGGTTCGCGCAGGCAGATGCGGAACACTTCTTTTTTTTGTTCCAATTGCTGCAGAAGGGTCGCGGCGAAATGAAGAAGATCCTCATACAGATCGCCTTCCGCCTTGGTGATCATGCTTTCCGGAGCCGGCGTCTGCTGTTCAATCATGGCTTTCATTAATCCTTGTTTGTTTTTAAAATTACGGAAAATCGTTGCTTCGCTTACTTTTGCTTTTTCTGCGATTTCTTTTGTTGTCGCTGCGCGGTATCCTTTTTGGATGATCAGATTCATCGCGGCGTCAATAATTCTCTTGTTCGTCGTTCTCAACATGTTTCACCTCGCGTAAATACTGGCAGGACAAGTATACACCCGCCCTGCCCGTCAATAAAGAGGGAAACCTAGCATGAAGCGCGTTTGACAATCGTAATCTTGCCGTTTGTCCCGTCCACCGTGACGATATCTCCGTCGTTGAGCCTGTCAGTCGCGGCACGTGTGCCGAGAACGGCCGGGAGCCCGTATTCTCTCGCGATGATCGCCGCATGTGACAGGATGCCGCCCGTGTCCGTAATGACGGCCTTTGCATCCTGGAACAGACTGGTCCACAGCGGTGTCGTCATTTTGCAGACAAGCACGTCTCCTGTTGAAAAACGGGAAAATTCACTTGCGTCACGAATGACTTTCACCGGGCCGCTTGCGATTCCGCTTGACGCCGCAAGTCCGTAAATTTGATGTTCAGTGTTTTTTTCATCTTCTGTGATGGAGCCGGTAATCTGTTCAGCCGTTTTCAGCTGTTCCGAAGTCGGAGTCCCGAGATAAGCGGGGGCTTCAAGCAATTGATATTGCTGGAAGAGCTGTTTTCGTTCAGCGGCTTTTTCCTGCATCGGAACCGGCGACACGAGCGCTTTCTCGACTTCATCGCTGTATAAGTACCACATATCCTCCCGATCATCGATTACGCCTTGTTTTTGAAGCAGCTCGCCGATTTTCAGAAGGCAAAGGCGCGCTTTGGCGTCCAGCATCGCATCAATATAAAAATGGTGATCATCTTTGATGACGGATGAAGACAATGTCCACTGATAATAGCGGTCAAACGTCTCCCGGAAGCCGTCATCTTCAATTCTATCCATAAAGTCGGCGTAGAGCTGTTTTCGTTTTTCTATCGTTTTATGAAACTCACTGTCAAAATCGTATCCGTTCCGGACATAGTTCTGAATGTTGGCCAAAGCGAAATAAGGGTTTTCCGCCCAAGTTTCTTCAATCAGATCATGACTTTTCACGGATCTCCAGCCGTATTCCTGTAAAAATTCACTGACTTGTTCGAGAAAGCGTTTTCCCTCATTTGATTGCAGAAGCGTCTGATGCAGCTCATCGGCATGAGAAACCGTAAAGACGCGCCGCAGCTCAGGGCTGTCTTTTACTTGTCCGGAAAGCAGCCAGAGCTGTCTGTCGGTCTCCAATGACTTATTCATGACGCCAGCCAGCATTTCATACAGAAGGGAGGTGTTTTCTTTCTCAACCTGTCCGTACATGGATTCCAGTATCATGTTTAACGCAACCTGCGGAAAGACAATATTGAAATGTTCTGCGTATCCTTTTAAATAGAAGTCTTGCAGGTTTCGGAACGCATCAAGGGCAGTCTCCGGCGTATGGTCTGTATGCGCCAGTTCGTCCAGCTTTTGATAAAAAGGCAGAAAGGTTTCCTGAATAATATCGTACATGCGGTCAGCCAAGACGGGGAAAAGCGCTTCTAATTGTTCTGCGGGCAGCTTGTCGTCCGTCTTATGCTGTCTGGAAAAAACACGGCCCTGATGAAGTTTGACACGCTCGATTTCGATGCCCATTACTGGGAATGCCTTTGTGCTCTCTTTGAGGCCGTATTCCAAAGCCGGCACAATGAGTGAGGCGAATAACGGGCTGACGGGGCCTTCAATATTGGCCTCCATATTGAGCCAAAAATCTTTCTGATCCCGGGGCGTCATGATAAATTCCCGTTCTTCGTCTGTCGCTTTCTGATCCTGCGCGATTGTTGTAATCGGCCTGGCCTGAAGCAGATACAGCTTATTTTCGGCAAATCCGAATTCGAGATCCACGGGATAACCGTACAGTTCTTCCGTCTTTATCGTCAGCATGGCAAGCTCTTTGACGCTCTCGTCATCAAGGCAGAAGCGGTTTCTCATGTCAGCGGTCGTCTCTTTTTCCGTCACGCCTTCGTCTTTAGAAACGATATACATTTCTTTTAAGCCGATTTCTTTTTCAATCTGAAATGTGTCTTTATTGACGATAAATGTGTCGGGCGTCACGCTGCCGGAGACGATTGCTTCTCCGAGACCGTAGCTCGCGCTGATCATCAGTTCTCCGTCATCGTGTGTGACGGGGTTGCGGCTGAAAATGACCCCTGAAACCTCGGAATTGATAAGCCCTTGCACGACAACGCCCATTAACGGTTCTGCGGTGTCATTGTTCATTTTCTCTTTATAACCGCTGACCCGCGCCGAGAAGAAGGAAGCCCAGCATTCTTTCACTTTTCCGAGAAACTCTTCTTCTGTTTTGATATTTAAATAGGTTTCGTACTGACCAGCGAAAGAAGCGCCTTCAAGATCTTCGGACGCGGAGGAGGAACGTACGGCGACAGAGGCGTATGATTCTCTCAATTCATAAAACGAAGCGGTCAGTTCCTCCCGAAGCTCTTTTGAAAACGTGCCGTTCATAATGGCGCGCTCCATCTGTTCCTGATCTGCTTGAAGCCCGTTGTCTTCCATAAAACGTGTCAGGGCATTCGTCTGAATGATAAAACCGCCGGGAACGGGCAGCCCGTTTTTCGTCAGTTTAATCAGGTTCATTCCTTTTGCTCCTGCAGAGCGGCTCGATTCTTCCGCTTTTTGAAATCGCACTGAATACATGCGGTATGACCCCCTTTTTTTTCCTCATCCAAGAAAATGATAGTAAACACTATCATTACATTGTAAAGAGGGAGGAAGAAACTGTCAAAGATACAAAGACCTAAACCTTCTCATCCTTTCGGCTGAAGAAAGGTAATTCGATTCATCTGGTTAATGGTTCAATGGATTTATATTCACAATTTTTTTGACAGATGATTGAAGACTGCTGAAAAAGGGTATTGTGATAGCAGGGGAACGATTGTCCGATTCTTCATTTTTTACTATAATCAGATGAGATGAAGAATTCCCGAGGAGGGTTTTTGTGATTACAAAAGCCGTTTTTGCATTATGTTTCCCTTTTATGCTGGTCGTCCTTTTTACGCGCGTCACGTTTAACCACTATGTGGCGATCGCTCTCACAGCCGCACTGCTTTTCGCATCCTATTTAAAGGGTTACACCGAAACGTATTTTATCGTTGGATTGGATGTCGTATCGCTGGTGGCCGGAGGGCTGTACATGGCCAAAAAAGAAGCAGACAAAAAGAAAGACAATGCCTGACATGGTGAATATGAAATAGAATGCCTGCTTTTACGCCATAAAAGCAGGTTTTTTATACAAAAATTGACTTGGTAAAAATAAACCATCGAACTTTAGTTCGTATTTTTAGTGATTTTGCCCGTCATTGTGTTACTATATCAATAGGAAGATTTCGTAAAGAAACGGAGGCTTTTTTGTGAAAGATCGTTTTGAGTTAGTCTCGAAATATCAGCCCCAGGGAGATCAGCCGCAAGCGATTGAGAAGCTTGTCAAAGGCATACAGGAAGGCAGAAAACACCAGACTCTCCTGGGTGCGACAGGGACGGGCAAAACCTTTACCGTGTCCAATCTGATTAAAGAAGTGAATAAACCGACACTGGTCATTGCCCATAACAAAACCCTTGCCGGACAGCTGTACAGCGAGTTTAAGGAGTTTTTCCCGAACAACGCTGTCGAATATTTTGTCAGCTATTACGATTACTATCAGCCGGAGGCATACGTGCCTCAAACGGATACTTTTATAGAGAAAGACGCAAGCATTAATGATGAAATTGATAAACTGAGACACTCCGCGACATCCTCTCTGTTTGAACGGAGAGATGTCATTATTATCGCGAGTGTGTCATGCATATACGGTCTCGGTTCGCCTGAAGAATACCGGGAGATGGTTGTGTCGCTCAGACCGGAAATGGAAATTGAGCGGAACGAGCTGCTGAGAAAGCTTGTGGATATCCAGTATGCCCGCAATGATATCGACTTTCAGCGCGGGACGTTCCGCGTGCGCGGAGACGTTGTGGAAATCTTCCCGGCTTCCCGTGACGAACATTGTATCAGAGTGGAATTTTTCGGAGATGAAATTGAGCGGATCAGAGAGGTCGACGCTTTGACCGGAGAAATTCTCGGCGACCGTGACCATGTCGCGATTTTCCCGGCTTCCCACTTCGTCACCCGGGCGGAAAAGATGGAAAAAGCGATTCTGAATATTGAACAGGAGCTTGAGGAGCGCTTGAAAGTCATGCACGAAAACGGCAAGCTCCTTGAAGCGCAGCGGCTTGAGCAGCGGACGAGATATGATCTTGAAATGATGCGGGAAATGGGTTTTTGCTCAGGGATCGAGAACTATTCAAGACATTTGACACTCCGTCCGCCGGGCTCTACGCCATATACGCTGCTTGATTATTTTCCGGACGATTTTATGATTGTCGTTGATGAATCACATGTGACGATTCCGCAGGTGCGCGGCATGTTCAACGGTGATCAGGCGAGAAAACAGGTGCTTGTCGATCACGGGTTCCGCCTGCCGTCAGCGCTTGACAACCGTCCGCTCCGATTCGAGGAATTTGAGAAACACATGCACAATATCGTGTACGTGTCGGCGACTCCGGGACCGTATGAAATTGAGCATACGCCGGAAATGATCGAGCAGATCATCAGACCGACGGGACTCCTCGATCCCCTCATTGACGTCCGTCCGATCGAAGGACAGATTGATGATCTGATCGGCGAGATTCAGGCGAGGATAGAACGGAATGAACGCGTTCTCGTGACGACTTTAACGAAAAAAATGTCAGAGGATCTGACCGATTATCTCAAGGAAATCGGCATCAAGGTCAATTATCTGCATTCCGAGATTAAGACGCTTGAACGGATTGAAATCATCCGTGACCTCCGCCTCGGAAAACATGATGTGTTAATCGGCATCAACCTGCTGAGGGAAGGGCTTGATATTCCGGAAGTGTCACTTGTCGCCATTCTCGATGCGGATAAAGAAGGCTTCCTCCGTTCTGAACGTTCGCTGATTCAGACGATCGGACGGGCGGCCAGAAACGCGGAAGGCCGCGTCATCATGTATGCCGATAAAATCACGAATTCGATGGAAATCGCGATTAATGAAACGAAGCGCCGCCGGGAACAGCAGGAGCGCTTTAACGAAATTCACGGCATTACGCCGCAAACGATCAATAAGGAAATCCGCGATGTGATCCGCGCGACGCAGGCCGCTGAGGATAAAGAAGAATATAAAACAAAAGCCGCGCCTAAACTGGCGAAGATGACGAAGAAAGAACGCCAGAAAGTCGTTGAGCAAATGGAGCACGAAATGAAAGAAGCGGCCAGAGCGCTTGATTTCGAGCGGGCGGCAGAGCTTCGTGATTTACTGTTAGAGCTTAAAGCGGAAGGATGATGAACACATGGCAATTGACCGGATCGAGGTGAAAGGCGCAAGGGCGCACAATTTAAAAAACATTGATGTAACGATTCCGCGGGATCAGCTCGTCGTCGTGACGGGGCTGTCCGGATCGGGAAAATCATCCCTTGCATTTGACACCATTTACGCGGAAGGACAGAGGCGGTATGTTGAATCGCTTTCTGCCTATGCGCGCCAATTTTTAGGGCAGATGGATAAGCCGGACGTTGATGCGATCGAAGGGCTTTCTCCGGCGATCAGCATTGACCAGAAAACGACAAGCCGCAATCCGCGGTCAACCGTCGGAACGGTAACGGAGATTTATGATTATCTCCGGCTGCTGTACGCGAGAGTCGGGAAACCGCACTGCCCGGAGCACGGCATTGAAATTACGTCGCAAACGATTGAACAGATGGTTGACCGGATTCTTGAATATCCGGAGCGGACGAAGCTTCAAGTGCTTGCGCCGATCATCTCAGGCAGAAAAGGCGCCCATGTCAAAGTGCTTGACCAAATCAGAAAGCAAGGTTACGTAAGGGTGCGGATTGACGGAGAAATGGCCGAGCTTTCCGAGGATATTGAACTTGAAAAAAACAAAAAGCATTCCATTGAAGTAGTCATTGACCGGATCGTTGTCAAGGAAGGGGTTGCCGCCCGGCTTTCCGACTCGCTGGAAACCGCGCTCCGCTTAGGGGAAGGCCGTGTCATGATAGATGTCATCGGTCAGGAGGAGCTGATGTTCAGCGAGCATCACGCCTGTCCGCTGTGCGGTTTTTCTATCGGAGAGCTTGAACCCCGGCTGTTTTCGTTTAACAGCCCGTTCGGCGCCTGTCCGACTTGCGACGGTCTCGGCTTGAAGCTGGAAGTGGACCCTGAGCTCGTCATCCCCAATCCCGAGCTGTCATTAAAGGAACACGCCATCGCGCCGTGGACGCCGATCAGTTCACAATATTATCCGCAGCTGCTTCAGGCGGTCTGCCGCCATTACGGCATTGATATGGAGACTCCGGTCAAAGACCTGCCGAAGCATCGGCTTGATAAAGTGCTGTACGGCAGCGGCAATGAACGGATTTACTTTAAATACGAGAATGATTTCGGACAAGTGCGCGAAAATGAAATTGAATTCGAAGGTGTGCTGCGCAATATTGAGAGACGGTATAAAGAGACAAGCTCCGATTATATCCGTGAACAGATGGAGCAGTACATGTCACAGAAATCGTGCCCGACGTGCAAAGGCTACCGGCTGAAGAAAGAAGCGCTTGCCGTTTTGGTCAACGGGCGTCATATCGGAACCATTACGGAGCTTTCCGTCGGCGATGCGCTGGAATTTTTCAAAAACCTGACGCTCTCGGAGAAAGATATGCAGATTGCCGATTTAATTTTAAGAGAGATTGTGGAGCGGCTCAGCTTCTTAGATAAAGTCGGTCTTGATTACCTGACGCTGAGCCGGGCGGCGGGAACGCTGTCAGGCGGAGAAGCCCAGCGCATCAGGCTTGCGACGCAGATCGGCTCCCGTTTGTCAGGCGTCCTGTACATTCTTGATGAGCCGTCCATCGGCCTTCACCAGCGTGACAATGACCGTCTGATCAGCGCGCTGAAAAACATGAGGGATCTCGGCAACACACTGATTGTCGTGGAGCATGATGAAGATACGATGATGGCTGCCGATTATTTGATAGATATCGGTCCCGGCGCCGGCATTCACGGCGGCCGCGTCATATCGGCGGGGACGCCTGAAGAAGTGATGAATGATGCGGACTCTCTGACCGGACGTTATTTGTCAGGGGCTCAATTCATCCCTATGCCTCCGGAGAGAAGAAAGCCTGACGGCCGGTTCATTGAAATCAAAGGCGCTTCAGAAAACAACCTGAAAAAAGCGAACGCCAAATTCCCGCTCGGCACTTTTACGGCGGTGACAGGTGTGTCCGGTTCCGGAAAAAGCACGCTTGTGAATGAAATTCTGCATAAGGCGCTTGCGCAAAAGCTTCATAAAGCCAAAGCGAAACCGGGAAGCCATAAAGAAATCAAAGGCCTTGACCACCTTGATAAGGTGATCGACATCGACCAGGCGCCGATCGGCCGGACACCGAGATCAAACCCGGCAACTTACACGGGCGTGTTTGATGATATCCGCGATGTCTTCGCGCAGACAAATGAAGCAAAGGTGCGCGGCTATAAAAAAGGCCGGTTCAGTTTTAATGTAAAAGGCGGGCGCTGTGAGGCCTGCCGCGGCGACGGCATCATCAAAATTGAGATGCACTTCCTTCCTGACGTGTACGTTCCGTGTGAAGTGTGCCACGGCAAACGTTACAACCGGGAGACGCTGGAGGTCACATACAAAGGAAAAAGCATTTCTGACGTTCTGGATATGACGGTGGAAGATGCTCTGTCTTTCTTTGAAAATATCCCGAAAATCAAACGCAAGCTTCAAACGCTTGCCGATGTCGGACTCGGGTATGTGACGCTCGGCCAGCCGGCGACGACGCTGTCAGGCGGAGAAGCGCAGCGCGTCAAGCTTGCTTCCGAACTGCATAAGCGTTCCACCGGCCGGACGCTGTATATTTTGGACGAACCGACGACAGGCCTCCACGTTGATGATATCGCAAGGCTTTTGGTTGTGCTTCAAAGACTCGTCGATAACGGAGATACCGTTTTGGTCATTGAACATAATCTCGATATCATTAAAACGGCGGACTACATCGTCGATCTGGGACCTGAAGGCGGAGCGGGCGGCGGCATGATCGTAGCCTCCGGGACGCCTGAAGAAGTTGTCGAAGTGAAAGAATCATATACGGGCCGCTATCTGAAACTGGTAATGGAACGTGATAGAAAACGAATGAAAACATTGCTGGCCGAAAAAGAAACGGCAGCCACGTAATAGATCAATAAAAACAGCCCAAAACTCATCGCGTTTTGGGCTGTTGTTGTTACAGGCTTTTTTTCTGTTGGGGAAGCTGTCTGCTTAAATGCATTAAGTCCTGCAGAATATGGGTGCTGCTGCTGTCCAGCAGCACTTTTATATATTGGATATCATGGGAAATGGGAAGAGGGGCTGCTTTGATCTGTTCCAATTCAGCCAGCATTTCGCTGTTCATTCTTTTCTGTTCGCGAATTAAATTTCGAAGACTCTCTTCCGTTACTTGGGCGTTTTCGGGATCTTTCTCCATTTGTATGTCCTCCTTGCATACGGTCAGGCTTTGTTACATATTGTAATCGGTTCGGGGAAAAGATTCTATAGTGAAATCTCTGAAATCAAAAATTACGTATAACGAAGCATGTCCTTAGCATGAAAATGAAACCCGCCCATTCGTCATACGTATGTATAAGGAAGGGTTTTTACATTACGGCACAGGGAGTGTTTTTATTGAACCGAAATCAAGCGATTATCGCATCAATCTGTTATTTCAGCGTGTTTCTCGCACCGCTCATTCTTCCGATTGTGGCTTACTTTGTCGTCGATGAAAAAGAGACGAAGCGGCATGCCATGCGCGCTCTGATTTCCCATATCATTCCGTTTGCGGGATTGCTGATTGTGACCGCGGGTGTTGTCGGCGGATTGATTACGGCTCAGGGGGAGAGTATGGTGCCCGTTTTTGTTATGATAACAGGAGCAGCTGTTTATTTTCTGATCCTCATCGGAATGGTCATTTGGAATATCGTGCAGGGAATTAAGGTGTTACGCCAGGTGTAAGAAAAGTCGGGGGAGGAGTTTTGTATGAAACAGGAGAAAGAACGGATTTTAAAGCTTGTGGAAGACGGCATGCTGACGGCGCAGGAAGCACTGACGCTCATTGAAAAACTGGATCATGAATATAAAGAAAAAGAAGAGCAGATCACCGCATTATCTGCGGAGGTCCAGGAACCTGCGGAAGATTTCGAAAGCGGGGCAAAAGGAAGCCAAAAGCCGTCGCTCGGGGCGAAGCTGTTCGACTGGATTGATTCTGCCGTCAAAAAAGTGAAGGAAGCGGATCTTGATCTGAATTTCGGCCACGCACACGAAGTGCAGCATATTTTTCAATTTAAAGACAGTGAATTCTCGGCCATTGATATGCAGATCGCAAACGGCAGCGTCAATATCGTGCCGTGGGCGGATGAAGATATCAGAGCGGAGTGCCAGGCGAAAGTGTACCGGGCGGACAGTCAGGAGGCGGCGCGGACCGCATTTCTTCAGCACATTGAGTGTGAAGTGAAGGGCAATAAGTTTTTTGTCCGCACGGAAAAGAAAACGATGAAAACCAATGTTACGCTTTATGTTCCCCAGAAAGAGTACGATAAGATAAGAGTGAAGCTGTTTAACGGACCGATCAGAGGGGAACATTTACATGTAAAAGAATTCTCGGCGAAAACGACAAACGGCGTTCTGTCATTCTCTCATTTGACGGCTGATAAAGCGTCGGCGGAAACGGCTAACGGACAAATCAAGCTGGCCGGACATCAATGCGGCGCGATTGAAGCGGAAACGATCAACGGCTTGATTGATTTGCGCGGATCGAGTGAATCCATTGACGTTCAAAGCTTTAACGGCAATATCATGCTTACCGTGACAGCGCCGCACTGCCGCTCCATCTACACGAAAACGACGACCGGAAACGTGGAGATCGCTCTGCCTGATGATTCGGCGGTGAAAGCGGAGCTGAAAAGCAATCTCGGCTCTCTCAGCCATGAGCTGATTGATGCGGAAATTTTAAAGGAAAAGAATGATACCATTCAAAAAGAACTGATGCTGGCATCAAATCAAGGCCATGATCAGCATCTCTCGATTTTCTCAGAATCGTTAACAGGAGCCATTAAGCTCAAGCATACTCAGAGGTGATTGGATGAAAAGACTTTACCGTTCAGAAAAAAACCGTAAAATCGCCGGTGTCGTCGGCGGTTTGGCGGAGTACATCAATATGGATGCGTCGCTTTTGCGCATTATCACCGTTGTATTAGCGCTTGTCACGAGCGGAATCGTGCCGATTGTATATATTATCTGGTGTTTTGTCGTACCTTTAGAAGGAGATTTGAAATAAATGATCAAATGGGCAGTCAGCATTTTAGTAAATGCGTTATTATTAATCGTTATCGCGGGATATTTTGATTCCGTCCATATCAGCAGTATCGGAGCGGCTGTCATCGCCAGTGTGATTCTTTCTGTGTTAAATGTGCTGATCAAACCGATCATCGTCATATTGACATTGCCCGTCACGGTTGTGACCCTCGGCCTCTTTCTGTTTGTCATCAACGCCATTACGTTAATGATGACCGCAGCCTTGATGGGAGACAGCTTTCAGATTGACGGGTTCGGCACCGCCATTTGGGCATCCGTCGTGCTGTCCGTTTTCCACTTGCTGATTCAAAAAGGCATATTGGAGCCGCTTAGAAAAGGGTAAAAAACGAGCTGTCCCGAGAGGGCAGCTTTTTTATGTGCGGTTTACATAAGCGGCGGCCTCCTGACGCAACATAATGCATAGGGAGGTAATGAGATGAAACTTGTGATGACGCTCTTTTTTCTGATTGGTTTGCTTTGTGTAAGTCCTTCTGCGGATGCGGCGCGCAAAGAATCGGCAATCCCCGTGAATCAGCAGGAATTCGGACAGCCGCCTCATTACATACCGCTTCTGGAGAATCCTCCCCAAATCGAAGTAAAGGCGGAAATGAAAAGAAACCTGTTCATACAGGCTCATGTACGGAATGCTGACTATCAAGCGTTTTCGGCGTTTCTTTTTTATAAACAAAGCAATGAGCTGGGGTTTAAAATGGTGCCGATGGAGCCCGCGCCAGGCGCAATCCGGCTGTTTACGGCCCAGGTTTCAAAGCGGGATATCTGGAATGGAGAATTGGAATATTACCTCGTATTCACCAACGGCAGACAGCGGGCGGAATCGGAGAAAAAGCGGCTGAAGCTGGACGGCTATCAAGCCGATTTGAATCATATTCCCGAGCTGATGATTACGGAGCTTGCGGTTGATACGAAAAATGAAGACGGCGCTGATGCCTATGAATTTATCGAGGTGTATAACACGACGGACAGACCCATTCATTTTAAAGACTATCACATCCGCTACCGCTATCCGAAGGAAGGGCCGGAATCAGATATGATATGGAGGCCGAAAGAAGATACCGTCATTCCGTCAGGCGGGACTTACGTGTTTTGGCTGAGACGCGCCGCATCAGAACTGACGATAGATGATTTCAATCGCTATTACGGGACACGCCTGAAGGAGGGAGAACATCTCGCCGTCATCGAAGGGACGGACGGAATGTCCAACGGCCGCCCGCGTACGGTGGTGCTGTCGGCAAATACCGGAAAGGGTATCGCCTCAGCGCATTACCGGAAACACGCTTTCCGCCGGCTGACTTCTTTGCTGTACAAATATCCGCTGAACGGAACGGGAGAATTACTGAGGATCTCCACGAGCGAGCATAAGCCGTCACCGGGCTCTGTTTTTCAGGCGCAGATCCCGCAGCAGAAAAGGGTGATAAAACCTGACAAGGAAAAACCGGTCATCGAAGACCTTACAGACAGAAAGCCCGTCCGGCCCGCTGAAAGCATTGAATTAAAGGCTGACATAAAAGACAAAAACCTTGTCAAAACAGCCGCGTTTTATTACCGGACCAATGAGAAAAAACCATTCAAACGAATTCTGGCCGAAAAAGACCGCAACGACAGCTTATACCATCACATTCTTTATTCCCCGGAACTGCTCGGCCAGGATCAGCTTGAGTATTATATCGCAGCCAGTGATGGAGAAAATGAAGCAAAAACGCCCGTCAAGATGATTGACATTGAACAGACGAGCAAATCACACGGACTCAGAATGAATGTTGAACCCGAAGATACGATATCCGGCACCTATCTGCTCAAAGCGACTTCCGACGTCAGCCCCGATAAGATCAAGCTGTGGATTGACGGCAAACGGCAGGAGACCCGGCCGGCCTTGGAAAAAGAAGTCTATTTCGCCTTCGATGCCCGGAAAACGAATCTTTATTTTCAAAACACCGTCATGATGGAAAACGAGGTGCTGCACATTTTTGACGATCCGTCTCACCGCTACAGAACGCACTCGGTTCTCCTTCCGGAACGTCTGCTGCAAAAAGGGGGCAAAACACAGAAAGTATCCATCCGTTCGGGCTCAAAGGTTTCTCCGTATGACACGGGAGAGAATCGGGATGATTTTGTCGTGAAACATGCCCGTCTGGTGCTTTCGGACGGAACGGTGATCAAAGACGGGAAGACGGATCCGGCTGAGCAGCTGTTTATCGGTGACGGCAGGCGGGCGAATCAGCAGAAGACCTTCTCATTCAGCCTGCCGGATCACTTGTTTACGTCACGGCTGCTGCCGTGGAATACGGCGAAGCTTTCTGAAGGCTATCACCACATTTTTGTTAGCGACGGTGAGGAGCAGCTGAGCCAGTCTGTGCGGGTGGACAATACGGGGCCGAAGATTGTCCCGAATATTAAAGAAGGCGCGGCGCTGAAAGGTAATGTTGAGCTGAATGCGGACATCCGTGACAAATGGAGCAAAGTGGAAGAGGTCAAAGCGTTTTTGGACGGAGAAAGCATTACGCTCCCGCATCACACGTCATCAGCCGATCTTAAGCCCGGAAAACATACCCTTACTATCATTGCGGCAGACCTTGCCGGAAATGAAACAACCTCCGTCCGCACCTTCCATATCAAACGGGAGGAGCCGAACCAGCCGGAGCTTGCTGATCAAAAAATCGGCGCCCACAAAGCAAAGCTGTCCGTCCGGGTAAAAGACCCGACGAAGGATGACATGAATGTATCATTTTACCGGGGCTTCCGTTATACCGCGCGGAATCCGGGCAGCGTGAAAGTGTATAAACACGCCTCATTAACGGAACCGCCGAGGGGCATAAAAGAAAATGAAATGCCGTTTACCCTGCCGGAAATGAACCGCATCTCGGCAAATGACGGAAAAACCGTTTCGGCGGAAAGTATGGAGCGTTTTCCTTATCACCGGTTCGAAGTCTCCGTTGACCCGTCTATCGACGAAACGGATCTGGCCGAGGCGGTCTGGAAAGGAAGCTCTCTGCCCGGCCGAAAGGTAACCATGTATATTTGGAATTACCGGACAAGCCGCTGGCAGGAGGCGGACAGCGTCCTTGCCAAAGATAAAAAGCCGTTTACATTAAAAGCCGCCGTTTCCGCAGCGGATGTGGTGAAGAACTCAAAAATGAATGTCATCGTGCAGGATCAAATACCTGCGAAAGGCAATTATACGTTTGTCTGGATGTCGGATACACAGTATTACGCACAAGGGCACCCGCACATTTTTGACAAAATGACGGAGTGGATCAAAGAAAATAAGGAAAAGCACAATATTAAATATGTCTTTCATACTGGTGATATCGTCGATGATTCAATGGTGATGAAACAGTGGAAAAACGCCGATCACTCCATGCGGACGCTTGATAAGGCGGGGATTCCGTACGGAGTGCTTGCCGGCAATCACGACGTCGGCCATAAAGACGGCACATACCGAACCTTCGGGGATTTCTTCGGGAGCCGCCGGTTTGAACAGAACATGCATTACGGCGGATCATACAAAAATAACCGCGGGCATTATGATCTGCTGTCGGCAAGCGGGAACGATTTTATTATGATTTATATGGGCTGGGGCATTGGGGAACAAGAGATTGACTGGATCAATCAAGTGCTAAAGAGGTATCCGGACCGAACCGCCATCTTATGCTTTCATGAGTACTTGCTTGTGAGCGGAAATCGAAGCCCGATCGGGGAAACGATCTATCGAAAAGTCGTCAAGCCGAATCGCAATGTGGCGATGGTATTAAGCGGCCATTACCATAACGCCATGAAAAAAACCGATGCGCTTGACGATGACGGGGACGGAAAACCGGACCGCCTCGTCCACCAAATTCTGACCGACTACCAGGACGGTCCGGAAGGGGGACAGGGCTTTATGCGCATGATGCAATTCGATCAGGCCGCCAATCAGGTTCACATGTTCTCCTACTCGCCGTACACGGATGACATCAATTACTATGACACCGATCTGTTCGCTGATAAAGACGAATTCTCAGCAGAAATGGATTTACAGCCGAAGAGGAAAAGGGTGGCGACCGATTATTTTGAATGCAACGTCTATACGAACGAACTGCTCGGTCATAAAAAACACGTAAAAAGCGGAAAAACCGCAAATTGGATCTGGGACGGCCTGCAGCCTGATTCCGTTTATTACTGGTACACCGTCGTTAAGGACCCGTACAACGGCAAAACAATATCACCGCTGTGGATGTTCAAAACGGGAAATACGCCGTATCGCCCGGCTCCGGATCAGTTTGATTTCAGGCATGCCTCAAACCCATAACGAAAAAAATACAGCCTGCTGATCGCTCAGAAGAAAATTTGACGGTCAGCAGGATTTTTTCTGTACGTAAATGGCGGCGCCCTGCTGTAATAAGTGCTTTTGACTTTTTTATGTCCCTTTTCTATACTAAAATCGATTGGTTTTCGTAATATGCAGGAGGAAACATAATGAACAGTAAAACCGGGACAAAAGAAAGAATTATTCAAACCTCTGCATATCTTTTTCAGATTCAGGGATACCATGCGACTGGTTTGAACCAAATTATAAAAGAGAGCGGAGCACCCAGAGGGTCTGTGTATCATCACTTTCCAAACGGAAAAGCAGAACTCGCCATTGCGGCGATCAAATATACGGGAAGATGCGTTGAAAAGCAAATACAGAATAGTATGTCTCAATTCGCGGACCCTATAGAAGCGATTCAGCACTTTATTCATGTAACGGCTGAACAGTTTAATGATCCGCAGAATATTGAGGGCGTGCCGGTTGGATTGCTGGCGGGTGAGACCGCTCTGATCAATGAAACGTTAAGATGCACATGTGTTGAGGTGTTCAAGAAGTGGACGGATGTGTTTGCGGCAAAATTTCTTGAGCATGGGTTTGAACAAGAGGAAGCGGAGAAGCTCGGGGTGACAATCAACTCGATGATTGAAGGCGCAATCATGTTTTCGCTGGCTCATAAAAACAAAGAACCGCTGCTGCTGATTTCAAAGCAGGTTCCGTATATTGTCCAAAACAGAGGGTAGCATTTTATTACTCTCTTCTTTATAAAAATAGATACCAGAACCCCAGCCTCTCCGTTTTGACAGAGTCATAGAGAACATTCACCGGCTTGATTTGAAAATGGCAGATCAAAAAAACATCTCCAACCCGTAACGGTTGGAGATGTTTCATTTCACCCTGTCCATATAATGCACGAATGTGTAGCGGTCGCCTCTGTAGGCGGATTTGACGTGCTCAAAGGCAGTGCCGTCCTGCAGATAAGTGGTCCGCTTGATATAGAGGACGGGGGCGCCGGGCTGGATACCGAGCAGCTCAGCTTCTTCCTCGGAAGCGGCTCCCGGTTCAAGCTCTTGTTTTGCCCGTGAGATCGGCATCTGATTGTACGCTTCAATATGCTCATACATGGATGATTGAAAATGGGAGGCGTCCAGTTTTCCCGCCTTGTCAAACGGGATGTACGAGGCTTCAATCGCCATCGGGATATCATTCGCCAGCCGGACGCGGATGATTTTATGAAGCGTTGCCGGATAGCCGCATCCCAGGATAGAAGATAATTCTTCCGTCGCCTGAATCAGCTGGTATTCGGCAAGTCTGCTCCCCGGCTTCATGCCCCGGCTTCTCATATCTTCCGTAAAGCTTGTCAGCCCTTGAAGCGGCTGTTCCATCTTCAGTTTGCTGACGAACGTTCCCCGGCCTTTCTGCCTGTATAAAAATCCTTCATTCACCAGATTGGAAAGCGCCTGGCGCACCGTCATTCGGCTGATGCCGAATTGTTCGGCGTATTCCCGCTCCGACGGAAGCAGCGCATCCGCTTTCAGCTCGCCGTTTTTGATTTGTGTTTTTAATTGTTCCATAATCTGAAAGTAAATCGGAATCGGAGATTGTTTATCAATCTGCATAGGTCAAATCCTTTCAATCGCCGCCCGCAGCCTTTTCATCAATCAAGACCGTCACATCCGGATGCGCGTGCAGGGCGGAGGCGGGGAATGCTTCGCTGATGCGCCCGTCCAGAAGCTGCTTCACCGCGTGGGCCTTGCTTTTTCCGGATGCCATGATCAAAATCCGTTTGCCGGACAAAATCGTCCCGATCCCCATTGTCAGGGCTTTTACAGGGACTTGATCAATTGACGGAAAGTACCGCGCATTCGCCTGTCTTGTCTCTTCATTCAGCTCAACAACATGGGTTCGGGATTCAAATGGCGTCCCGGGTTCATTAAAGCCGATATGGCCGTTGTGTCCGATGCCTAAAAGCTGTATATCCGCTCCGCCGAGTGTTTGAATCAATCGGTCATAGCGTCTGCATTCGGCATCAAGATCGTCTGCCCGTCCGTCAGGGAGAAAGTGGCGGTCCTTTCGGCTGTCGATATGTGCAAAAAAATGTGTATTCATATAATAATGATAGCTGTTTTTGTCCTCGGGAGAAAGCCCGGCGTATTCATCAAGGTTGATCGTCGTGACATTTCGGAATGACAAGCCCTCTGAGCGGTGCATCCGCACAAGTTCTTTGTATACGCCTTCAGGAGTGCCCCCCGTCGCAAGGCCGAGAACGGCATCCGGCTTTTGTTTCACTGTTTCAGCGATAATCGATGCGGCTTTTTCACTTAATTCTTCATAATGTCTGCATGTGATAACGTTCATGTCCAATCAGCCTCCCTTGAGATATATGCGGTGTTTCCGCGGCAAATCGTGGCCAGCACGCCGCACTGTCCGTCCGTCAGAACAACGTCGGCGTCTTTTCCTTCGGCGATGCTTCCTTTACGGTCGAATATGCCGAGGCGGCGGGCCGCATTTGCCGATGTCATATTTGCTATATCCGGCCATGAGCAGTTTGTAAACCTGCGCATGAGCGCTGCGCCTTCATTCATTTTTAAAATGGAACCGGCCAGCGTCCCGTCAGAGAGAAGCGCCGTGTCCCCGCGAACGGTGACTTTTTGTCCGCCGAACTCGTATTCTCCGTCCTTAAGCCCTTTTGCCCGCATGGAGTCTGTAATCATGATCAGGTTTTGGCTTCCTTTCGCCAAATAGGCAAGCTTAACGGCCAAAGGATGGGAATGAATGCCGTCAGTGATCAGCTCCGCCGTGATGCGGCCGCAGGCGAGAGCCGTACCGATGCCCCCCGGCTCACGGTGATGAAAGGAGCTCATGGCGTTGAAGAGGTGCGTCATATGCACCGCCCCGGCATCCGCCGCTTTTTGTAAAAGCTCGGCTCCTGCGTCTGTGTGTCCCATTGACGGGATGATGTTTTGGTCTTTTAAATAACGGATCAGGCTGAAATCAGGATCTTCTTCCGGCGCAAGCGTCACGATTTTGATCATCCCTCCCGAGAGCCGCTCCCATTTCTGAAAGAGCCCGGCATCAGCAGGAGTAATCCATTGTTTCGGCTGTGCTCCCGCCTTTTTCGGAGAGACAAACGGTCCTTCTAAATGAATGCCGATCAACTCAGCGCCTTTTTGGGCCTGCGGTGAGGAAGACGCCCATTTTTTGGCGTTGACGAGCGCTTTTTCAATGTTTTCGTGCTGCTGTGTGATCGTTGTCGCTAGAAAAGAGGTTGTTCCTTCTTCGGGCAGCCGGGCGGACATTGTATCAAGAGCTGCAACATCAGCATCCATCGTATCCGCGCCGTATCCGCCGTGAATATGAATATCAATCATTCCGGGAAGCGCATACGAGCCCGCGGGCGCCTTCCATTCCTTCTCATACGTTTCTTGCGGTCTTGTTTTCCCCGCGTAAGAAATGATGCCGTTCTTTATACCGAGAAATCCGTTTCGGATGATTTCTTCTTCTGTTACGATGTCCGCACCGCTGATTAACAAGCTTTCAGCCACTTTAAAACACGCCTTTCTGGTTAGTTGTTAGTTTTATTTTACTCCTTTTCAGACTAGTTATCTAGACCAGTTATGCCGGAATTGTATAAATCTGTTTTGGTTCAGACGGTAAAGTGATAAAATATAACTGTTCAAAGCTCGGAACATCCCAGAACAGGAGGAACATATCTTGGCAAAGGTTCGGACCAAAGACGTAATGGAGCAGTTCCATTTAGAATTGATCAGCGGAGAAGAAGGGATTAACCGCCCGATTACGATGAGTGATTTATCACGGCCTGGTATTGAAATCGCCGGTTATTTTACATATTACCCGAGAGAACGGGTGCAGCTTTTAGGAAAAACGGAGCTGTCATTTTTCGATCAGCTTCCCGAGGAAGATAAGAAACAGCGGATGAAATCGCTGTGCACCGATGTGACGCCGGCTATCATACTTTCCAGAGATATGCCGATCCCGCCGGAGCTTGTAGAAGCTTCCGAGCAAAACGGCGTGCCTGTGCTCAGATCCCCTCTGAAAACAACCAGGCTGTCAAGCCGGCTGACGAATTTTCTTGAGAGCCGTCTCGCGCCGACAACGGCCATTCACGGCGTACTTGTGGATATATACGGCGTCGGCGTGCTCATTACGGGAAAAAGCGGCGTCGGTAAAAGTGAAACGGCGCTGGAGCTTGTCAAACGAGGCCATCGTCTTGTCGCGGATGACTGCGTTGAAATCCGGCAGGAGGATCAGGATACCCTTGTCGGGAACGCGCCTGATCTGATTGAGCATCTGCTCGAAATCAGGGGGCTCGGCATTATAAATGTCATGACGCTGTTCGGAGCGGGCGCCGTCAGAAGCAATAAAAGAATTACAATCGTCATGGACCTTGAGCTTTGGGAGCAAGGGAAACAATACGACCGTCTCGGACTTGAAGAAGAAAAAATGAAAATCATTGATACGGAAATTACAAAACTGACCATTCCTGTCCGCCCGGGGCGGAATCTCGCCGTTATTATCGAAGTTGCAGCGATGAACTTCAGATTGAAGCGGATGGGCTTAAATGCTGCCGAGCAATTCACGAATAAGCTGGCGGATGTCATTGAGGACGGCGAACAAGACGAATAGGAGTTGGCAATGATATGAATGAAGCAGGAACACCAATCAATCCGATTGCCTTTCAGCTCGGGCCATTATCCGTGCACTGGTACGGAATCATTATCGGCGCGGGCGCGTTATTAGGGCTTTGGATGGCCATGAGGGAGAGTGAAAAGCGGGGGCTGAAAAAGGACATTTTTATTGATCTTGTTCTTTTCGCCATCCCGATCGCAATCATTTGCGCAAGGGCATATTATGTGCTTTTCGAGTGGAGCTATTACTCGGAACACCCCGGGGAAATCATTAAAATTTGGAAAGGCGGCATCGCGATTCACGGCGGATTAATCGGCGCAATCGCGACGGGAATCGTCTTTTCAAAAATAAGAGGCATCTCATTCTGGAAGCTGGCGGATATTGCCGCGCCGAGTATTCTGCTTGGCCAGGCCATCGGGCGCTGGGGGAACTTTATCAACCAAGAGGCTCACGGTGAAGCGGTCAGCCGGTCATTTTTGGAAAGTCTGCATCTTCCGGATTTCATCATTAATCAGATGTACATAGACGGACAATATTATCACCCGACGTTTTTGTATGAATCGCTGTGGAGTTTTGCGGGCGTCGTGATTCTGCTTCTGCTCCGCCGCGTGAACCTGCGCAGGGGCAATCTGTTTTTGACGTATGTGATCTGGTATTCGATCGGCAGATACTTTATTGAGGGAATGCGGACGGACAGCCTGATGCTTACGAGCCAGCTTCGGATCGCGCAGGTCATTTCCATTGTGCTGATTGTACTTGCGTTTATTTTAATGATTTTCAGACGCATGAAGGGGTATGCCGATCAGCGGTATGCCGACACGGACTGACGTCTGAAATCGGAAAGGACATAAGATGACTGATAAACGTGTAACCGCCATTTTATTTGATCTCGACGGCACGCTGATTGACACGAATGAACTGATTATCGCTTCTTACCTTCATACGCTTGATCATTATTGCCCGGGGCAGTTTAAAAGGGAAGATGTGCTTCCGTTTATCGGCCCGCCTCTGTATGAAACGTTTTCAGGCATTAATGCTGAAAAGTGCGATGAGATGATCAGCATGTACAGAGCATTCAACCATGAAAAGCACGATGAGCTCGTCACGGAGTACGAAACGGTTTATGAAACGCTGGATGAATTGAAAAAAGCGGGATATCGGCTCGGGATTGTCACCACAAAGCTGAGGGATACAGTCAATATGGGATTGAAGCTGACAGGCATCGGGGCGTTTTTTGATACTGTCGTCACGCTTGATGATGTAAAGCATCCGAAGCCTGACCCCGAGCCTGTGCGGCTTGCGCTCAGCCGGCTTGGGTGCGATCCGTCGGAAGCCATAATGGTCGGTGACAATTATCACGATGTCATGGCGGGAAAAAACGCCGGCACGAAAACAGCCGGCGTCGCGTGGACGATTAAAGGCGCACAGACGCTTTCCGCCTATGAACCCGATTATATGCTCGAGAAAATGAGTGATTTATTGCACATCACCGGAGTGAAGTAATCCGTGAGAAAAACAGACCGCCATCCGGTTTCAGGTGCAAATTCATTGTGGCATGTTTATCAGACGGTTCCCTTTCTGAAGGTGATGAAAAATTTCATCATCATTCAGATCGCAAGGTATACGCCGTTTTTAAGCGTGAAAAACTGGCTGTACCGAACCTTTTTGAAAATGAATGTCGGAAAACAGACGTCATTCGCGCTGATGGTGATGCCGGATATCATGTTTCCCGAAAAAATCACTGTCGGAAAAAACAGTATCATCGGCTACAATACGACGATTTTGGCTCATGAATATTTAATACATGAGTACCGGACCGGTTTTGTCACAATCGGTGACGAGGTGATGATCGGGGCAAACACAACCATTCTGCCCGGCGTCACCATCGGGAGCGGAGCCGTTGTATCAGCCGGCACGCTGGTGCACAAAGATGTCCCGGCCGGGGCGTTTGTCGGAGGAAATCCGATGAAGCTGATCTATACGCACGAAGAAATGAAAAAACGAATGGAAAACCCCGCTGATTAACGTCAGCGGGGTTTTTTTATGACTTGATCACAATGGCCTGGCTGCCCATCTGCTTCCAGGCTTTTTCAAAGTCAGACCGATCTGTTTTTCTGTTTTTATAGCCGTAAGGATCATTGACGTATACATAATCGTGATCATAACCGGTAACGGCTACGCTATGCATGCTGAACGTAACGTCGATCTTTCCGTTCGGCGTATTCCAAGTCTGCATATTATCAACCGGCTTAAAGGATGTGGTGGTAATCACCCAGACCGGCCGCCCTTTTTCAAGCTGGCGGTACACTGAAGAAATGTCTTTTCCCGTCAGATCGTATACTTTGTTTCCCGCATATTCTTTGGCAAGTTTATCAATCGGCTCATGATAAACGCCTAAACCCGGGCCGTTTTCCATATCTCCGGCAAATCCTTCATTCGGATCTCCCTTCAGCCCGCTGCTGTATGTGAGCGGAACTTTATTGATTTTATCCGCCAATGTATTTTTTGACACATGATATCCGGCATTGTTCAAAATCATGGCAAGGCTTGTCACCTCACAGCCATTGTAAAGTCTGGGAGAATCCATCTGTCTGTACAGAACGACATTCAGCGGTGACGCGCTCCCTTTTAACGGTGTTTTCTCATCAGGCTCGTCGGACTGCTGATTGAAAAAATTCAAATGAATATCGTTTGTATAGATGTTATATCCCAGATAGACAAGGACGGCTGTCAGAATCAGCACACATAATGTTCCAAGCGTCTTCATTATCAATTCTTCTCCCTTGTTTCTGTTGAAGCTATTCTATGTATTATAGCACTTCTGCTCAATATGATTCGATCGTTCCGATATGTTTACAGGTTTGTTCATTCTTTAGCCATGTTTATGGAAAAGAATAGGCGGACATTGGGCGTTGCAATTCATTCTTTTATCTGCTAACATATTATCATATTAGCGAACTAAAGGATTCGGAATTTTCCTTCAGACAAAGCGGAGGTGTAAAAGGCAAATGTTTATGTTTGAGAAACCGCATGGCATGAGAGATACGCTGCCCGGTTTATACGAAGCCAAGAAAAAAGTCCGTTCCACACTGACGGATTTAATTGATAAATGGGGTTATCAGTTTATGGAGACGCCGACCCTTGAATTTTATGAAACAGTAGGCGTCCAGTCAGCCATTGAAGAACAGCAGCTGTTTAAGCTTCTCGATCAGGACGGAAAAACGCTTGTGCTTCGGCCTGACATGACCGGACCGATTGCCAGGGTGGCGGCGTCTAAGCTGCACAAACACAATCATCCGCTCAGAGCGGGGTACGCGGCAAGCGTCTACCGCGCTCAAGAGCGGGAAGGCGGACGTCCGGCCGAATTCGAACAGGTCGGCGCGGAGCTGATCGGCGACGGATCAACAAGCGCGGACGCCGAGGTGATTGCGCTGGCGGCCGGCGCTTTGAAAAACGCGGGATTGCACCGGTTTAAAATCGCGATCGGCCATGCCGGACTCGCTGATGAGCTGTTTGTCGAGGTTCTGGGCAATGCTGAGCGGGCGGATGTTCTGCGGCGCTTTCTCTTTGAAAAGAATTACGTGGGATACAGGGAACATGTCAAATCGCTTCCGCTCTCTTCAATAGACAAAAGCCGGCTGCTCGCACTTCTGGAATTGCGAGGCGGGAAAGAGATCTGCGCCAAAGCGGAGGAGATCATCGGCATCTCTGGACAAAGCTTGATTCAGGAGCTGGAAGACCTGTGGGACATTCTTGAGGATTACGGATGTGCCGAGCATATTCGCCTTGATCTGAATATGGTAAGCCATATGAGTTATTACACGGGAATTTTATTCGAAGTGTATGCGGCAAATGTCGGTTTTGTCATCGGAAGCGGCGGACGCTATAACAATCTTCTCGGCCATTTCGGCAGTCCCGCTCCCGCCACGGGTTTCGGGCTCCGTATCGACAGGCTGATTGAAGCGCTCGGCATCCAGGAAGAAACTAGTGAAGCGGACGCCGTGATTTTCAGCAAGGAGCAGCGGGCGCAGGCCATTTTATTCGCGGAGGAAGAAAGGGCGAGAGGCAGAAAAGTCGTCCTGCAGGATCTGGCGGGCATTGAAAATATCGATCATATGACAAAATCATTCGCAAACGTCACATACTTTATCGGTGCCAGAAAGGAAGAGCAGAATGGGTAAGGTACTCACAATGGCAATGCCAAAAGGACGGATATTCGAAGAAGCGGCCGGGTTGCTGCGGCAGGCCGGGTACAGGCTGCCCGAGGAGTTTGAAGAATCGAGAAAGCTGATCATTGACGTTCCTGAAGAAAATCTCCGCTTTATTCTGGCAAAGCCGATGGATGTCACGACTTATGTCGAGCATGGCGTCGCTGATGCCGGTATTGCCGGAAAGGATGTCATGCTTGAGGAAGAGCGTGACGTGTATGAGGTGCTCGATCTGAAAATCAGCAAATGCCATCTCGCCGTTGCGGGGCTTCCCGGAGCGGATTGGAACGGAGTCGCCCCGAGGATTGCGACGAAATATCCGAATGTTGCGTCAAGTTATTTCAGAGAGCAGGGCGAGCAGGTGGAAATCATTAAGCTGAACGGTTCGATTGAATTGGCGCCTTTAATCGGGCTTGCTGACAGAATCGTAGATATCGTATCAACCGGGCGGACATTAAAGGAAAACGGTCTCGTTGAATCAGAACATATTTGTGACATCACATCGCGTTTTATCGTCAATCCGGTCAGCTACCGCATGAAGGATGATGTAATCGACGAAATGGCGGCCAGGCTGGCCAGGGTCGTGGAAGGAGAAACGGCACAATGAAAATAACCGCAGTAAAAAGAAGCGAGCGGTTCTCACTGAAGCGTTCCATCGACAGCGGAACCGAAGAGCAGCGGAAAACCGTCAGGGGGATTATTGAAGACGTCAGACAAAACGGTGACAAAGCCGTTTTGGCCTATACAAAAACATTTGACGGCATCAGCCTGAACCAAATGGCCGTGAGTGCAGAGGAAGTCATCGAGGCGTACCGTCTGCTTGATGATCAGCTGCTGGAAGTGATCAGACAGGCGATTGCCAATATTAAAGAATATCACGAACGTCAGCTGCAATCCTCGTGGTTTTACCATCGCAAAGACGGCTCGATGCTCGGGCAGAAAATAACGGCGCTCGATTCCGCGGGCGTATACGTGCCGGGCGGGACGGCCGCTTATCCGTCTTCCGTTTTAATGAATGTCATCCCCGCTCTCGCTGCGGGAGTGGAACGGATCGTTCTCGTCAGTCCTCCGGGAAAAGACGGCCGCCTTTCGCCGGGCGTTCTGGCGGCGGCGTCTGAGCTCGGCATAAAGGAAATTTACAAAGCGGGAGGCGCGCAGGCGATTGCCGCGCTCGCTTACGGAACCGAAACGATACAGCCTGTTGATAAGATCACGGGCCCCGGCAATATATTTGTAGCACTCGCGAAGCGCGAAGTCTTCGGCGTTGTGGATATTGACATGATTGCCGGGCCCAGTGAAATCGTGGTCCTGGCAGACGATACGGCGGTGCCCAAAGAAGTCGCTGCTGACCTGCTTTCACAGGCCGAACACGATACGCTCAGCTCAAGCGTGCTTGTCACCGACTCACGGAAGCTTGCCGAAGCCGTATCAGATGAGGTGGATAAACAGCTTCAGACGCTGCCGCGCAAAGAAATCGCCGAAGCGTCGATCAAGGATCACGGCCGCATTTATATCGCGGAATCGATGGAAGATGCAGTGGACACGGTGAATGCGCTGGCGCCCGAGCATTTAGAAATCATGACGCATTCGCCGGAGGCTTTGCTTGGAAGCATCAGACACGCGGGGGCGATTTTCTTAGGGCGATACAGCGCTGAACCGGTCGGCGATTATTTTGCCGGACCGAATCACGTTTTGCCGACAAACGGAACGGCGCGGTTTTCAAGCCCGTTGAATGTAACAGATTTTCAAAAGAAATCGAGCATCATCTCATACAGCCGGAAGGCATTTGAAACGCACGCGGACAGCATTTCCGCCTTCGCGAGACTGGAAGGGCTTGAAGCGCACGCAAGATCGATTGAAGCGAGAAACGGAGGAATGACCGATGAGAAAAGCGGAACGCGCCAGAACAACAAATGAGACCGATATTAAGCTGGCTTTCGAAATAGACGGAGAAGGAAAAGCCGACATCAGCACGGATGTGCCGTTTATGACTCATATGCTTGATTTGTTCACAAAGCACGGGCAATTCAATTTAACTGTTGACGCAAAAGGCGATACGGAGATAGATGATCACCACACGACTGAAGACATCGGCATCTGCTTAGGGCAGGCTTTTTTGGAGGCGCTCGGTGATAAAAAAGGGATCAAACGGTACGGATCAGCGCTGGTACCGATGGACGAAGCGCTCGCCCAAGTCGCCGTAGACCTGAGCAACCGGCCGCACCTTGAGATGCGCGCTGCATTTCCGCAAGCGAAAGTCGGAACGTTTGATACTGAGCTGGTACATGAATTCTTATGGAAACTGGCGCTGGAAGCGAGAATGAATCTGCACGTCATCGTTCATTACGGCACGAATACGCATCATATGATAGAAGCCGTGTTTAAGGCGCTTGGCAGAGCGCTGGACGAAGCGTCATCCATTGATCCGCGTGTCAAGGGTGTGCCGTCTACGAAAGGAATGCTGTAAATGATCGGTGTAATTGATTACGGTATGGGCAATTTATTCAGCGTGTCGAAGGCGCTGGAACGCGTCGGTGTCCCGTATGTCGTATCAGACCGGCCGGAAGAGCTTGAAAAAGCGGATGCTTTTATTCTCCCCGGTGTCGGATCATTCAGTGACGCCATGGACAATTTACGCAGCGCGAAGCTTGATCAATTCATACACCGTATGGTTGACGAGGGGAAGCTGTTCCTCGGCATCTGCCTCGGCATGCAGCTCATTTTCGAAGAAAGCACCGAAAACGGCTCTGCAAAAGGACTCGGTTTATTAGCCGGAAAAGCTGTGAGACTCAAAGACAGAGATGCCGAAGGAAACAAGCTGAAGGTGCCGCATATGGGCTGGAACCGGCTGACGTTTCACCAAACGTCTCCTTTGCTTTCGGAAGCGGAAGAAGGCTTCGTTTACTTTGTCCATTCCTATTATATAGACGGGATGGAAGACGGCGATCTTCTGGCAAGCGCTGAGTACGGCGTTCGTGTTCCGGCCGTCGTCGGGAAACGCAATGTCTTCGGTGCACAGTTTCACCCGGAAAAAAGCGGTACGGCCGGAATGTCGATCTTAACGCAATTTACAAAAATGGCAGCGGAACAGAAGGTGAAGAAATGAACGCTTTTACATTATATCCGGCAATCGATATGAGAAACGGCAAATGCGTCCGCCTCATCCAAGGCGATTACGGCAAGGAAACGATATACGGTGACTCTCCTTTAGACATGGCGGCGCAATTTGCAAACGAAGGCGCCGAATGGATTCATCTCGTGGATCTTGACGGCGCGAAAGCAGGCAGGAAAGTAAACGACAGGCATGTTCTTGACATCGCGCGGCAGCTTGATGTCAAAGTCGAGATCGGCGGCGGGATCCGTTCTGAAGCGGATGTGTACGGTTATTTATCACAAGGTGTTGATCGCGTTATTCTCGGCAGCTCGGCTGTTTCCGATCCGGCATTTGTGAAGAGCATGCTGAAACAATACGGCGGCAAAATCGCGATCGGTCTTGATGCAAGGAACGGATATGTCTCGACGGAAGGCTGGCTGGAAACATCCTCGGTAAGGGCGGCCGATCTGGGCCGTGAATTGGCGGCCGAAGGGGCGGAAACCTTCATTTTCACGGATATTGCAACTGACGGCATGCTGTCAGGACCGAACATCGAAAGCACCGTTCAGCTCGCAAAAGCAACGGGAAAAACCGTCATCGCTTCAGGCGGAGTCAGCTCAGTCGCCGACCTCAAAGCACTGGCCCGCTTCAAAGACGCCGGCGTATCGGGAGCGATTATCGGAAAAGCGCTGTATACAAAACAATTTACATTGGCCGAAGCGCTCAGCGGGGTGAAGGACGCATGATCACGAAACGAATCATTCCGTGTCTCGATGTGAAAGAAGGCCGCGTCGTCAAAGGCATTCAATTTCTCGGGCTGAAAGATGCGGGCGATCCTGTCGAGCTGGCCGAAGCTTACGACAGGGAGGGCGCTGACGAACTTGTTTTTCTCGACATTTCCGCCTCTCACGAAGGCCGCAAGACGATGACGGACGTCGTAGAACAGGTTGCGGCAAAACTGGCGATTCCGTTTACAGTCGGCGGCGGAATTAATCAATTAAGCGATATGAAACGAATGCTTCGCGCCGGCGCTGATAAAGTATCCGTTAATACAGCGGCCGTTCTCCGCCCCGAGCTGATTACGGAAGGAGCGGATTTTTTCGGCTCGCAATGCATCGTAGCGGCGATTGACGCAAAGTATGACGAAGATTCGGATTGCTATAAAGTGTACACACACGGCGGCAGACAGAAAACCGAGTGGGAAGTCACGACCTGGGCAAAAGAAGCCGTCAGCCGGGGAGCGGGTGAAATCCTGCTGACAAGCATGGACGCAGACGGTGAGAAAACAGGCTTTAATCATACGCTCACACAGCTTGTCACACGTGCCGTCCCGGTGCCCGTCATTGCGTCAGGGGGAGCCGGCAGCGCGCGCCATATGCTTGAAGCCTTCACGATCGGTGAAGCGGACGCCGCGCTTGCAGCTTCCATTTTCCATTACAAAGAGACATCTATAAAAGAAGTGAAAGATTATATGAAGAAACACGGGGTGAATGTGAGATGAAACGGGCAGATGAACTGCGGTTTGACGAGGCCGGACTGATTCCCGCCATCGTACAGGATGCGGCAAGCAAAGAAGTACTGACACTGGCTTATATGAATCGTGAATCCTACGAAAAAACGATAGAAACGAAAGAAACCTGGTTTTACAGCCGTTCACGCGGGGAGCTGTGGCATAAAGGAGCGACGTCGGGGAATACCCAAAAGGTGAAAGCCATCCGCTATGATTGCGATCAAGATGCTCTTGTCGTGCTTGCGGAGCCCTCAGGACCCGCATGCCATAAGGGAAGCTACAGCTGCTTTTCTCCGGAAAAAGCGGACGCGCAGGATCGTTTCGGCATCTTAAATGAACTGGAAAGCGTAATCGCCAAACGGCAGGCGGAGATGCCTGACGGAGCCTACACAACGTATCTGTTTCGGGAAGGCGTCGATAAAATCCTCAAAAAAGTCGGCGAAGAAGCCGCAGAGGTTATTATCGCCGCGAAAAACCGCGACCATGAAGAATTAAAATGGGAAGCGGCGGATTTGCTGTATCATTTGCTCGTTCTTCTGCGTGAGCAGTCGCTTCCTTTGGACGACGTGCTTGACGTTCTTGCAAAACGCCATTCAGCATCTGAGTAAAACAAACCTCACGGAGAGATCCGTGAGGTTTTTAATCTGTCAAACTTAAACATTCAATTAAATATTCCTTATTTCCGCAACCGGAGGCAGATGAATTTGATAATATTGACTAATAGAGTTTATTTTGGTTTTTATTAAAAATATACGTTTTGTTCATATTCCGTTCATGCACATCCGTTATAGTATAAACAGTGATATAGGAGGAAAACATATGCCGAATAAACAACCAAAACCTAAAGGGAAATTCAGCTCATTCTTTTCATTAGTCAAAAAAACAAAACCATCATACGGTATGCTGGCCTTCGCGCTGTCTCTCAGTATTGTGACAACGCTCGTCAGCCTGCTGATTCCGCTGTTGACAAAGCAGCTCGTTGACGGCTTTTCCATGTCGTCGCTGTCAGGCGTGCAAATCGGAATCATCGCAGCCGTGTTTATCGTACAGGCCGCATTAAGCGCCTACGCCACCTACGCCCTGAACTACAGCGGCCAGAAAATCATCTCGGGACTGCGTGATTTGTTGTGGCAGAAATTAATTAAACTGCCCGTCTCTTATTTTGACAAAAACGCCACGGGAGAAACGATCAGCCGTGTCACCAATGACACAATGGTGGTAAAAGAGCTGATCACAAACAATATCAGCGGATTTATTACCGGAATCATTTCTGTTATCGGGTCACTGACGATCTTATTTTTCATGAACTGGAAGCTCACATTGCTCGTGCTGATCGTCGTGCCGCTGGCTGCGGTGATTTTAGTGCCGATCGGCCGGAAAATGTTTAAAATTTCTCGGGAAACACAGGATGAAACGGCGAGATTCACCGGATTATTAAACCACATCCTCCCGGAAATCAGGCTTGTAAAAGCGTCAAACGCTGAAGAAGCGGAATACGGACGCGGAAAAGCAGGCATCATGGCACTCTTTAAACTCGGGCTGCGTGAAGCGAAGGTGCAGTCGCTCGTAGGCCCGCTTATTACACTTGTATTAATGGCGGCGCTGGTCGCTGTCATCGGGTACGGCGGGATGCAGGTGTCATCCGGTGAATTGACAGCCGGCGCACTCGTTGCCTTTATTCTGTATTTGTTTCAGATCATTATGCCGATGGGCCAGATCACTTCATTTTTCACACAGCTTCAAAAATCCGTCGGCGCAACGGAACGGATGATTCATATTCTTGCAGAAAAAGAAGAAGATATCCAAACCGGAAAAGCCATTGAAAACGCGGATCAGCCGATTAAGCTCGAACAAGTCTCATTCGGCTACAAAACAGATCAAACCATCTTAAAAGACATTACGGCTACGATTGAGGCCGGCAAAGTCACCGCGATCGTCGGACCGAGCGGCGGCGGAAAAACAACGTTATTTAAGCTGCTTGAACGATTCTACAATCCGACTGCGGGCAGCATCCTGCTCGGAAATGAACCGATTGATGCGTATTCCCTTGAGTCATGGCGGGAGCATATCGGCTACGTGTCGCAAGAAAGCCCGTTAATGTCAGGCACCATCCGCGACAATATCTGCTACGGATTAAAACGCGAGGTGACTGATGAGGAACTGAGGCAAGCGGCTGACATGGCCTACGCCCTGCAATTTATTGAAGACTTACCGAAGAAATTTGAAACCGAGGTCGGTGAGCGGGGAATTATGCTGTCAGGAGGACAGCGCCAGCGCATCGCCATTGCCAGAGCTCTCCTTCGTAACCCGAGCATTCTGATGCTTGATGAAGCGACATCAAGTCTGGACAGCCAATCTGAAAAATGGGTGCAGCAGGCGCTGGAAGTTCTAATGAAAGGCCGCACCACGATTGTGATTGCCCACCGTTTATCCACGGTTGTGGATGCAGATCAGCTTCTCTTTGTCGAACAGGGTGAAATCACCGGACGGGGCACACACCATGAATTAATGGCATCCCATTCGTTGTACCGCGATTTTGCGGAGCAGCAGCTGAAGCTGAATGCCGACTTAGAAAACAAAGCTGTGTAAAGCAAGACTTTATGAATCAAAAGCAGCTGAAAAAGCTGCTTTTTATTTTGCAGCCGGAGTCCTGTTCATACGGGTGTACGGTCGGTAACGATGAAGAGCCAAGCCATAAGCGTGTATGCCGGTACAGGAGACAATGAAAAAATTCGGTTTATAAACATCATGTCGATTCATGAAAAGAAAAAAGGAGAAGGAGGGATTTTCATGGCTGTCATATTGGTTGCGGATGATGACCGCCATATCCGTGAGCTTGTCCGCCTTATGATGGAGCAGAGCGGTTTTGACGTCGCAGAAGCGGAGGACGGGGAAGCGGCGGTGCGGCTGATCGAATCAGCACCTATAGATCTCATCATACTGGATGTGATGATGCCGAAAATGGACGGGTTTGAAGTCAGTAAAGCCGTCCGCAGCTTTACGGACATTCCGATTTTGATGCTGACGGCAAAAGGCGAAACGCTGGACAAAGTGCAAGGTTTTACTTCCGGAGCGGATGATTATCTCGTCAAACCGTTTGAGCCGCTTGAGCTGGAAGCAAGGGTCAAAGCATTGCTGAAACGGTACCGGATCACCGCTGAAAAACTGCTGACCATCGGAACGGTCACATTAGATAAGCAATCCCGCACCGTAACTCGCGGCGGCGGAGCGGGATTGACATTGCCCCGGCGTGAATTTGAGCTTTTATTTAAGCTCGCCGGTTATCCGAATAAGACGTTTTCAAGAGAACAATTAATAGAAGATATTTGGGGCTTTGATTATGAAGGTGACGAGCGTACCGTTGATGTGCATATTAAAAGGCTGAGAGAACGGTTTCCGGAAAAAGACTATCCGTTTGCCATCCATACGGTGCGGGGGCTCGGGTATCGGTTTGTGGTGACAGGATGAAACGGATCTTCAGAACGGCTGGAAAAATCATCATCCTTCTCACCGTCACCGCATTCTTATGGCTGGCGGCTCACCTGATTGTTCAGGGATTCGGTCTCATATGGCCGATTTTGCTTGTGCCGTACGCCGAGCAGATTCTGACGCTTTGGCTTGTTTTCGGCCTGCTGTTCGTAACGATGTTTATTTTTTCAAAGTCAGCACGTGAAAGACATCATGCGATCTGGGATTCGCTGACCGCCACGATCAAGCAAATGTCGAGCGGCAACTTCACAGCGGCCGCTTCCCGGAAAATGGAGAAGATTGAGCGGAACCATCCCGTGACGAAATTGGCTGATGAACTGTCGACACTCGCCGCGGAACTGAGTGAAATGGAAAAACTGAAACAAGAATTTATTTCGAACGTTTCCCATGAAATCCAAACCCCGCTCACTTCATTAAAGGGCTACGCGCACCTTCTGAAAAAACCGGATTTATCATATGAGGAGCGGGGGCGCTACTTACACATCATCGAAACAGAAACAGAACGATTATCAAAAATCAGTGAAAATCTGCTGAAGCTCACTGCGCTCGAACGCCAAACCGAACCGATACAAAAAAAACCGTTCCGCATTGACAAACAGCTGCGGCGCACCATATTGACCTGTGAGCCTGAATGGTCCGCCAAACAGATTGAGTTTCTCATTGATTTACAGGAGTCGTATGTGTACGGAGATGAAGCGCTGCTCAGCCAAGTATGGATGAATCTGATTCACAATGCCGTAAAATTTACCGGTGAAGGCGGCCGCATTTCCGTTAAAATTGCAGATCTGCCGGGAGCGGCGGCTGTCGAAATCGCCGACGACGGAATCGGAATGGAGCCTGAACAGGCGGAGCGTGTATTTGAACGGTTTTATAAAGCGGACAAGGCGAGAAACGAAGGAGGAAGCGGGCTCGGCCTGTCCATCGCCCAAAAAATCGCAGAGCTGCACGGCGGTTCGATAGAGGTTGAGAGCAAGCGCGGCGAAGGAACCCTTTTCCGTGTCATTCTTCCAGCCGAGCCTCGTGAAAAAAACAGCTAAAATCTGGTCGAACCAGCCAGTAAAAAACGAAGCCGATCCTGTCTTTTGAACTATTGAGGCGAAACCGTTTTATGGTATACTACTGACGGTAATACGTATAAAACGGAGGATATTTGTGGGAAAACACACTTCTGAACAGAAAAAGCACGCGCAAATTGTCCAGCTGCTTCAGGATGGACAATATTTTTTTCATAAAGGCTTAAAAGCATATAAAGAGCGGAATTTAAAGCGGGCCAGCAAACTGATTCAGCGGGCCGTCCACCTCGAGCCGAATGATTCCGAAATGCTGTCCCGGCTGGCCGTCATTTATTCTGAAATGGGCCACTACCAGCAGTCAAATGAGCTGTTCGACTTTATTTTGGTGAACCTGAAAGAAGAAATGCCCGAGTGTCATTACTTTAAAGCGAATAATTTCGCGCATTTGGGGCTCTTTCAGGAAGCATACAAAGAAGCAGCGGCTTATTCAGATGCCGATCCGGACGGGGAATTCAGCGAAGAAATTGAAAATCTGATGGAGCTTTTGGATTTCGGTGAAGCGGGTGAAAACGAATCGCTCTATGACCAGGATGAGCTGCTGATCAGGCAGGATCGGGCAAAAGCGCTTCTTGAGAGCGGCCAGCTTCATGAAGCGGTTGTCATGCTTGAAGAGATTACGGCCGATTACCCCGAGCTTTGGTCTGCATACAACAACCTGGCGCTCGCTTACTTTTACTCAGGCAATGTCACAAAAGCGAAACAAACGGTATTCGAAGTGCTTGAGAAAAATGAAGGCAATCTCCATGCCCTGTGCAACCTCCTTGTATTCTGCTATTACGAGAGGGAAAATGAAAAAGTCGGAGAATTGAGCGGAAGACTCGCCAATGTGTATCCGATTTTATTCGAACAGCGCTATAAGCTGGGGGCGACGCTTGCGCTTGTCGGCAGACATGATCTCGGTTATAAATGGCTCCGTTCTCTTTACAAAAGCGGATTCGAAGGCGACGAAACGTTTTATTACTGGCTGGCCGCCTCAGCCTACGGGACAGGCCGCACAGAATTTGCGGAAACCATTTGGAAAAAGGCCGAAGCCGAATTTCCCGAATCAGATCGGCCTGCGCCTTGGGCGGAGCGGCAGGAACCGCTGCCTGCTTCACTTGAACAGCGGCTTGCCGCCTATTATATCAGCAGCGCTGAAGGAGAGCGGAACCAGCTTGAAAAAGTTCTGACGGCAAAACGCGCCGTTTCACCGTTTGAACAAGATTTCGTCAAACTGCTGCTTTCCGGTGAAAAAGGCGCTTCAGGCGTCTCCGGTGATGCGCTGTTCACGTATCGGACGGTCAAGCTGCTGGAGAAAGCGGAAGCCGACAGTTTAAAAACTGACGTCATGAGCTGCTGGGTTTTTCACGTCATTCAGCACATCCGCGCCGCCGCAGCCGTACAGAATGAGCGGGCATGGGCCGCAGCCATCGCATATGTATGGAAAGAAGCAAACGGCGAAAAAACGACGAAAAAAGAAACGGCCGCCGTTTACGGTATAACCCCGGCAACACTTTCGAAATACATCAGACAAATAGATGATATTTTAGAATAAAACCGATTCTTTCTATATAAAGAGTCGGTTCTTTTTTTATCAGAAAGGGGCAAAACAGAACTTTACCGCCGAAAAAAGAGGTATTCATACGTATTTTTTTGCTTTTCGAATCGAAATCAGGCCGTAATCACCGTTTATTTTGCAAAATATGAGATTTGCAATCACATTGAAATATAACTGTAATAAAAATTGTCGAAACATGATGGTATAATGAGTCTCGTACATAAGAGATTAGTTTATTTTACATGTGCTGTATAATCTATACCAATTTAAAAGATTTAAAGATTCATACATAAAAATCATCAGCCTCACGGGTTTGTGAGGGAGCGTAACTTTGATGTTCATAATAGAATTCCAAATGAGAACAGGTTTAAAGTAAAAGGGAGGAAAGAAAAAGTGAAAAAGAGTTTATTAACACTTGGTTTGGCTTCCGTCATCGGGACAAGCAGTTTTTTGATCCCGTTTACAAAAACTGCATCGGCGGAAACATTAGACAACAAAAAAGCGAAAATTGAAAGCAAGCAATCTGAGGTGGCTTCAAGCCTTGAAGCAAAAGAAAGAGAATTGTCTAAGCTTCAGGACAAGCAGGCTAAAATTGAAAAAGAACTGAAAGACATTAACGCTAAAGCGTTGGATACAAGCAATAAAATCGAAGATAAAAAAGCTGAAAACGAAAAAACGAAAAAGCAGATCGCTGATTTGAAAAAAGAAATCAAAGAAACAGAAGCGCGTATTGAAAAACGCAATGAAATCCTGAAAAAACGCGTTCGTTCTTTACAGGAAAACGGCGGTTCTCAAGGATACATAGATGTTCTTTTAGGGGCGACAAGCTTCGGAGACTTCATTTCCCGTGCGACTGCGGTATCTTCTATCGTTGATGCGGATAAAGAGCTGATCAAACAGCAGGAGCAGGATAAAGCGAAACTCGAAGACGCAGAAGCTGAACTTAACGTGAAGCTGAAAAAAGTTCAAGATGATCTTGCGAAACTCGAGTCTATGCAAAAAGACCTGAACAAACAGCTTGATCAGAAAGACAAGCTGTTTGACGAAGCGAAAAACGGACAGAAAAAAGCGGCTTCCGCTATCTCTGATCTGAAAAAAGAAGCATCAAAGCTTGCAAACGAAAAAGCTGACACTGAAAAAGAACAGAAGCGCATTAAAGCTGAGCAGGCTGCAGCGGCTGCCCTGATCAAAAAACAGGAAGAAGCGCAAAAAGCTTCTGAAGACCAAAACCAAAAAGATGACAGCCAGCCGGCACCGGCGGTTAAAACTGTGAAAAAAGCGGCTGTTTCAACATCATCTGATTCATCTGACAGCTCAAGCAAACCGAAGAGCACTTCAGGCGGATCATCTCATAACAGCGGCGGTTCAGATGATTCTGACGGCGGATCTGTTATTTCAAATTCAGGCGGTATTGAAGGCGCGATCAGCGTAGGTTCAAGCCTTGTGGGTCAATCCCCGTACAAATTCGGCGGCGGACGCACTCAATCTGATATTAACAACCGTATTTTTGACTGCTCTTCATTCGTACGCTGGGCTTATGCTAACGCAGGCGTTAACCTCGGACCTGCAAGCGGCACAAACACAGATACATTAATCGGAAGAGGTAAAGCAGTAAGCGCGTCTGACATGAAACGCGGAGACTTAGTATTCTTCAATACGTATAAAACAAACGGCCACGTCGGCATCTACTTAGGTAACGGAACGTTCCTGAACGATAATACATCACACGGTGTATCCATTGATTCTATGAGCAATCCTTACTGGAAGAAAGCATTCAACGGCAATGTAAGACGTGTCGTGCAATAATGAATAAGACAAGGGCCTTCTATCCCGGAAGGCTCTTTCTTTATTTGTATACCCGCTCAGGAGCTGTCTAATCACGGTTTTTCAGAAAAATGAGCAAAAAAATAGCGAATTGCCCTCAGATTTAATAGGATATGGGTAAGGAATACGATTGATGGGGATTCTTAGTCATATAGGGTGCGCCCCATTTCGAAAAGGAGTGAATCATGGTGTCAGAAGAAAAAATTTATGATGTGATCATTATCGGCGCGGGTCCGGCGGGGATGACCGCTGCTGTTTACACATCACGAGCGAACTTATCCACATTAATGATCGAAAGAGGAATTCCGGGCGGCCAGATGGCCAACACGGAGGATGTTGAAAACTATCCGGGTTTTGAAAGCATTCTCGGCCCTGAACTTTCTAATAAAATGTTTGAACATGCGAAAAAATTCGGTGCGGAATATGCGTACGGCGATATTAAAGAAATCGTTGACGGCAAAGAATATAAAACGGTCAAAGCCGGTTCAAAAGAATATAAAGCGCGCGCCATCGTCATTTCTGCCGGAGCGGAATACAAAAAGATCGGCGTTCCCGGCGAAAAAGAACTGGGCGGCCGCGGCGTATCGTACTGCGCGGTTTGTGACGGCGCGTTCTTTAAGAATAAAGAGCTTGTCGTTGTCGGCGGCGGAGACTCCGCCGTTGAAGAAGGCGTCTATCTGACACGCTTCGCTTCAAAAGTCACCATCGTTCACAGACGTGACAAATTGCGGGCGCAAAGCATTCTTCAGGCGCGTGCTTTTGACAATGAGAAAATTGACTTCAAATGGAACAAAACCGTAAAAGAAATCCATGAGGAAAACGGAAAAGTCGGCAGACTTACTCTTGTGGATACCGTGACGGGAGAAGAAGAAGAATTCAAAGCTGACGGTGTCTTTATTTATATCGGTATGCTTCCGCTTTCTAAACCGTTCGAAAACTTGGGCATCACAAATGAAGAAGGCTACATTGAAACAAATGCTCAAATGGAGACAAAAGTTCCGGGCATTTTCGCCGCGGGAGACATCCGTGAAAAAACGCTCCGCCAGATCGTAACGGCGACAGGCGACGGAAGTATTGCGGCTCAAAGCGTTCAGCATTATGTGGAAGAGCTTGAGGAAACGCTCAAAACCGTTAAATAATCACTGTAATGTTCAGTTTTTGAATCGTTACTGTGTTTTAATTACGCTGTAACACGGGTGAAATACTGATGTTTTAAGATGAATGTAGTAATTGACCCCCTTTTTAATGAATACACTTTGGCACGGATTCCAATATCCGTGCCCTTTTTTTGCGATTTTCTGTTTTCTGTCAAATAAAAGAAAAGGATGTCGGTGTCTCTGCATTGTGAGAGACATGCCGAAACGGTATAATGAAGAGACGATGATTTGTTGAGAAGGTTAGGTGACGTACTTGTGCAAAGAGTGACAAATTGTGTGCTGCAGACAGATGATCAGGTTCTCCTTCTCCAAAAGCCGAGACGGGGCTGGTGGGTCGCGCCCGGCGGGAAGATGGAAAGCGGCGAATCCGTCAGAGATTCCGTCATCAGAGAGTACAGAGAAGAGACGGGCATTTATATACTAAATCCGCAGTTAAAAGGCGTGTTTACCTTTATTATTAAGGAACAGGAACAAATCGTGTCAGAGTGGATGATGTTTACTTTCGTCGCCGACTCGTACACGGGGCGGAATGTCGCTGAATCAGAGGAAGGCGTTCTGAAGTGGCATGACGTAAAAGATATCCACAGCCTTCCGATGGCCCCCGGAGACGGGCATATCCTTGATTTTATGATCAAGGGCCAAGGGCTTTTGCACGGCACCTTTACGTATACGCCGGACTTCGAGCTGCTCAGTTATCGTTTAGATCCGCAGCTTATCAAATAAAAGAAAGACCGCAGGGGGGAGAAAGATGAGTATGAATGAAAACCATGATATTCAGCTCGTCATCATTACGGGAATGTCCGGAGCGGGGAAAACCGTCGCCATTCAAAGCTTTGAGGATCTCGGCTATTTTTGCGTCGACAATCTGCCGCCTTCCTTGCTGCCGAAATTTTTGGAGCTGATGAAAGAATCAAGTTCAAAAATGAGCAAGGTCGCGCTTGTCATGGATCTGCGGGGACGCGAATTTTTTGACAGGCTGATTGAGGCGCTGGATGAAATGGCGGAAAATCCGTGGATTACACCGCGCATTCTCTTTTTAGACGCTAAGGATTCCATTCTTGTGACGAGATACAAAGAAACGAGGCGTTCTCACCCGCTGGCCGCTACCGGGCTTCCTCTCGAAGGAATCGCGCTGGAACGCCAGCTGCTTGAAGAATTGAAAGGGCGCTCTCAGCTGATCTATGACACATCGGATATGAAACCGCGTGATCTGCGTGAAAAAATCGTGGCGCATTTCGCCACGAACCAAGGTGAAACATTTACAGTGAACGTAATGTCATTCGGGTTCAAATACGGGCTTCCGATAGATGCCGACCTCGTGTTTGATGTAAGGTTTCTGCCGAATCCGTTCTACATTGAAAGCATGAGGCCGCTTACGGGGAAAGATGAGGAAGTGTCATCCTATGTGATGAAGTGGAACGAAACACAAAAGTTTATTGAAAAGCTTGTTGATCTGCTCGGCTTTATGCTTCCGTCTTATAAGCGGGAAGGTAAAAGCCAGCTTGTCATCGCGATCGGCTGTACGGGCGGCCAGCACCGCTCCGTCACGCTCGCTGAGTATTTGGCTGACTATTTTAAAAAAGATTTCTATACTCATGTCACTCACCGGGACATTGAAAAGAGAAGCCGGAAATGAATAAGAAGCCGAAAATCGCAATCTTCGGCGGCGGAACGGGTCTGTCCGTGCTGCTTCGGGGGTTAAAGCATAAGCCCGTTGATATTACGGCGATTGTGACAGTTGCTGATGACGGCGGAAGTTCAGGCCGTCTGCGGGATGAACTTCAAATTCCGCCGCCGGGTGACATCCGTAACGTACTGGCCGCTTTGTCAGATGTTGAGCCGCTCGTTGAAAATCTGTTTCAGCACCGTTTCAACAAAGGAAGCGACTTAACCGGACATTCGCTCGGCAATTTGATTTTGGCAGCGATGACAAATATAACCGGTGATTTCTTTCACGCTGTCACCGAAATGAGCAAGGTGCTGAATGTCCGCGGCAGAGTGCTGCCGGCTGCCAACACCAGTGTCGTTCTTCACGCTGAAATGGAGGACGGGCAGGTCGTCTCCGGAGAATCGACAATCCCTTCTTACGGCCAGCGGATTAAACGGGTGTTTCTTACGCCTGAAAAAATTGATCCGCTCCCGGAAACGATTGACGTCATCCGTCAGGCCGATTTAATCATTATCGGTCCGGGAAGCCTGTACACAAGCATTCTTCCGAATCTGCTCGTGCCGAAAATCGGAGAAGAAGTCGTCAAGGCTGCGGCCAAAAAAGTATATATATGCAACGTCATGACACAGCCCGGCGAGACGCTGCAATACAGCGCGGCCGACCATGTCAAGGCGCTGAACGATCATATGGAGCAGCCGTTTATCGACACGATCTTAATCAACAATGAGGAGATCCCTGACGAAATCAAAAGCAAATATGCGAAAGAGCTGGCCCGGCCCGTCGACTTCAATATTGAAAAGCTGAAATCCATGGGGCTTGAGGTCATCAGGGATCAGATTATCACGTATAAAAATGGCGTAATCCGTCACGATACACATAAAGTGGCTTCTCTTCTTGTCGATTTATTAAGGGACTAGAGGCCTTTTGAAATGAGGTGGCTAATATGTCATTTGCATCGGAAACAAAAAAAGAACTGACGAATCTGGAAGTGAAGGACTGCTGCGCCAAGGCGGAGCTGTCCGCGCTGATTCGGATGAACGGTTCCCTGTCATTTTCAAACCGCCATCTCGTGCTTGACGTTCAAACCGAAAATGCGGCGATTGCCCGCCGCATTTATACATTGCTGAAGAAACAATATGATGTATCGGTCGAACTGTTAGTCAGAAAAAAAATGCGGCTGAAAAAAAATAATGTTTATATTGTGCGCTTTTCTGAAAATGCAAAGCTGATTTTAGAGGAATTGAAAATCCTCGGAGAGAACTTTGTATTTGAACGGAATATTTCTGAGGAACTGGTGGCGAAACGCTGCTGCAAACGTTCTTATATGAGAGGGGCGTTTTTGGCGGGGGGATCTGTGAATAATCCCGAAACATCGTCGTACCACTTGGAAATCTTCTCGCTTTATAAGGAACATAACGATTCATTATGCGCGCTGCTGAATGAATTTCATCTGAACAGCAAAACGCTTGAACGGAAAAAAGGCTATATTACGTATTTAAAAGAGGCGGAAAAAATCACTGAATTTCTGAATGTCATCGGCGCTCACAATTCACTGCTGCGTTTTGAAGATGTGCGGATTGTCAGAGATATGAGAAACTCAGTGAACCGCCTCGTCAATTGTGAAACAGCAAACTTAAACAAAACCATCGGTGCTTCGCTCAGACAGGTGGAAAATATTAAATACATTGATGAACGGATCGGTCTTGAAGCGCTGCCGGAAAAGCTTCGCGAAATTGCGCAGCTGCGGATTGATTATCAGGAGGTCACGCTGAAAGAACTGGGGGAAATGGTTGCAAGCGGGAAAATCAGCAAATCCGGCATCAATCACAGGCTGAGAAAGCTCGATGAAATCGCAGAACAGCTGCGTACAGGACAAAGCATCACTTTGAAATAACCGTACAGAAAAGGGGAGATCTTATGGTTCAGGAGAAAGTGGAAGTGCGTTTAAAGACGGGTTTGCAGGCGCGTCCCGCTGCATTGTTTGTACAGGAGGCAAATCGCTTTGCATCAGATGTGTTTCTTGAGAAAAACGGCAAGAAAGTGAATGCCAAAAGCATTATGGGATTAATGAGCCTGGCGGTCAGCACGGGGACGGAAGTCACTCTGATCGCTGAAGGCGATGATGAAAAGGAAGCGCTGGAAAAGTTGTCCGCTTATGTGCAGGAAGAAGTGTAAACACTTTGTAAGGGGGACGGAACGATGAATGAGTTTCTGAAAGATTGTTATCAAACGATAGGCTGGGAAAAGGATTCCCTCGATTTCAGCAACCTGCCGGAGTTTTTAAAGGCGCTCGCGTATCGGTTTCCGTTTGAAAATCGCGCGGTTTTGTCCAAAAAAGAATATGACGTCACGAAAGAAGGACTGTGGCGGCACATGGTGAAGGAACCTCATGGCGGCCTTTGTTATGACTTGAACGGACTGCTTTATTTCATCCTGAAAGATGCCGGATTTGATGTCAAATTGATCCGCGGAACGGTCTGGAAAAACGGCTGGGCGCTGCCCGGCACACATGCGGCCGTACTTCTTTCCGCCGGAGGGAATGAGTACATCGCTGATGCAGGCTTCGGCCTCAATCTCGCCATGCAGCCTGTGCCGATGTCAGGAGACGAGACGGTATCAGCGGCCGGAGCGTTCCGCGTGAGGATAGAAGAGACGGAATTCGGGACATACCTGCTTGAAATGAACAAAGGGGACGGCTGGCAGACAGGTTACGCATTTTCGCTTGAAGAAATCGATGAAAAGGACCTCAAGTCTATGAAACAAACAATCTTTGAACATGAACGCTCTCCTTTCAACAAACGCCTGCTTGCTTCTAAGCGGACACCGGAAGGGCACATGATTCTGTCTGAACGCAATATAACAATAAAAAAACACGATGGCACGGCGGAAAACAGCAGAATAGACCGGTCAGAGTTTGAAGAAAAATTTACTGCTCATTTTATATGAAGCTCGCAGGTTCTCTGCAAAAAAACGGCCTCCGCAGGGAAGCCGTTTTTTGTATGTGTTTATCTCATTTTTGTAAAGGTTTTATAATGATCTGTCGTCTTATAAATCAGCCAGTCGCTTGAGTAAAGAATCCGGTCTGAATTTCTGAAGCCTGATGTATAGTTAATATCCGCTTCGCGCCACGTCCGTCCGCTTTTGGCAGGGAGTTTGCCTTCCCTGTTTGAGAAGATGTCTCCGCCGATGCTTTTCCCCGGAGCGACGTCTGCAAGATTCCCCTTTGATGCAACCCAGCCGAGGGCCTGGGCTTCTGACTTTGTAATGTAATTATCAGGAAGCTTATGATAGGTCTGAAGATAATCCGCAACCCCGTCAAACGTGTTGATAACCTGTGCTTCAGTGTGCGCCTTGTGAGAAGATGTATCCGTCTTGGCAGCCGTGGAAAACAGCATCCCCGCCGCGGAGAACAGCACCAGCAAACAAACGGAAATCCACGATAATCGTTTTTTCAAAGCAATACCTCCCATTTTTATCATGTGAAGCTGATTCCTTTTCATTGTATCAGCATCGAGAGAAAGGAATAGAAAGAATTTAAAAATAGTACTTTTGATCTAGCAAAAAAATAAACCCCGGCTGAAACGGCCGGGATTTTTCATCTCATTGAAATTCCTTCGTGAGGTTTTTCGGCGTTTTTCCGTATACGGCGTCAATCATGTTTTGTGCGGCTTGCTTGAACATATTCAAGCGGATTTTTGCCGTTGCTGACCCGATATGCGGAAGCAATGTGACGTTTTCCAGCTGCAGGAGCGGATTGTCTTCGGCGATCGGCTCTTTTTCAAACACATCTAAACCGGCGCCTTTTATCCAGCCCTCCTGCAATGCGCGGATGAGCGCTTTCTCATCAACCGTCTTTCCCCGGGAAATATTGACGAAACATGCCGTATCTTTCATCAATTTAAATTCCCGCTCTCCCATCATATGATACGTTTCGTCAGTAAGCGGCGTAATTAACAGCACAAAGTCTGATGTTTTCAGCAGTGTATCTAAGTCGGCATATGTAACCCCGAGTTCCTTCTCAGCATCCGGTTTTCTGCTGCGGTTATAATACAGCACGTCCATGTCGAAGCCGAATTTTGCCCGTTTGGCAGCTTGTTCACCGATTCTGCCCATGCCGATAATTCCTAATGTCTGATGGTGGACATCCATACCGAAAAGAGATTCTTCCTCAACGGTTCCCCATTTGCCGGCGCGGACGAACCGATCCAATTCGGCAACCCGTCTGGCGGAAGACAGGATTAATGAAAAAGCCAGATCAGCGACAGTGTCATCTAAGGTGTACGGCGTATGCGTGCCGACAACCCCGCGTCTTTTCATTTCTTCAATGTTAAAATTATCATAGCCGACTGAATTATTGCTGACGACTTTCAGCTTCGGCGCGTGATCCAGTAAATCCCTGTCAATCGCCGTTCCGGATGTCAGCAGCCCTTCAGCATCTTTCATTTTTTCGTACAGTTCCTCTTTTGGAATGGTATCTTCTTTCCAGATGTCATATCGGCAATGCTCGCCTATCATTTGTTCGACTTCCGGCGGTATCGGTTTCGCGATGAATACATAGGGTTTCAACGGGCTTCTCCTCCTTTGTCTTTCTTCTCTATATTATTATATAAGAGAAGCGGTAACGTGAGAAATATTCAAACGCATTACGATAAATTTCTGGTTCTTTTGAACTTAAAATGAATGAAAAAGAAATGTACATGCTTGATTTCTCCAAACAATAACAGAATCCGCCTATATTTCTGAAGGCAAAATGAGCGGAACCGCTGTTTTCAAAAGCTTTATAGGTTGGTGTAAAGATAAATTTTATTATTTTTGAAAGATATAAATGAACATAATCTGAATTTACAGTCAAATTATCGTGTCTTTTGTTGAAAGCGCTTTTGAGGCCTTTTTCTGTGCTATAATTCCTTACTGTAAGCTGGGTAAGAAGGCTTGCAATACAATCGGATGGGAGATGAATAGAAAAATGGTTTCTTTATCAAGCATTTTGGAGCACAACCAGCAGTTTGTCCAAGAAAGGAAATATGAACCTTACCAAACGACAAAATTCCCGAAAAAAAAGCTTGTCATCGTATCCTGTATGGATACAAGGCTGACGGAGCTTCTGCCGCAGGCGATGGGACTCAGAAACGGCGATGCCAAAATCATAAAAAACGCGGGAGCCATTGTTTCTCACCCATTTGGAAGTGTCATGCGGAGCATTTTGGTTGCCGTTTATGAACTGCAGGCAGAGGAAGTCTGCATCATAGGTCACCGCGAGTGCGGAATGTCGGGATTAAATGCGGCTTCCATATTAAATAAAGCGAAAGAGCGCGGCGTGGAGGACAAATGTCTCAGCCTTCTGCAGCATGCGGGAGTCGATTTGGAAACATGGCTGACCGGTTTTCACAGCGTCGAAGAAAGCGTGGCCCACAGCGTGAATATGGTCAGGCATCATCCGCTCTTGCCTGAAGAGGTGCCGGTGCACGGGCTGGTGATCGATCCGGGGACGGGGACGTTGGATGTAGTCGTTGACGGTTATGAAACAGTCAAAGGAGGATGCAGCTGACAATGCAATTTACCGGCAGATATCAGGGATACAATTTGCAGAAATTTCAGAAAGACCTAATCGCGGGAATTGTGGTCGGAATTGTAGCGATTCCACTGGGAATGGCCTTTGCTATCGCCTCGGGGGTCGGTCCGGAATACGGGCTTTACACCGTTATTGTGGCCGGAATTCTGATTTCGCTGTTGGGCGGCTCTAAATATCAGATCGGCGGGCCTACGGGGGCGTTTGTTCCCATTTTATTTGCCATTGTGATGCAGTATGGTTTTGAGAATTTACTTGTAGCCGGTTTTATGGCAGGCGTCATGCTCGTCCTGTTTGGCGTATTTAAGCTCGGAAAGATTATGAAATTCGTGCCGAAGCCGGTGATCGTCGGATTTACGGCCGGAATCGCGGTGCTGATTTTCTCGGAGCAGATTGCCCATTTTCTCGGTCTGCGCGATATTCAAAAGCATGAAAGCTTTATCCTCAACATTGCGGAAATCGGCAAGAAGATCGGAACCTTTAATTTGTACAGCATCCTCATCGCGGGAATTGCTTTGGCCATTTTGCTGTTATCAGCCAGGCTGATGCCGAAGATTCCGGGCGCGCTTGTGGCGCTGCTTGTCTCTACAGCCGCGGCGGTCATGTTTTTTCCTGACAAAATGGCGACAATCGGTTCTGCTTACGGGGAGATTCCGCGGCAGCTCCCGGCTTTTCAGCTTCCGGATTTCTCAATCGATAACATGGTGATGATGTTCCCGTCTGCTTTGATCATTGCGCTTCTCGGCGGACTTGAGTCCATATTATCGGCGATGGTTGCGGACAATATGAAAGGATCACGGCATGACAGCAATAGGGAGCTTGTCGGGCAGGGCATCGCCAATATGGCAGCGCCGCTTTTCGGCGGCATACCGGCAACGGGAGCGATTGCGCGGACCGCAACAAATATTAAAAACGGCGCAGTTTCTCCGATTTCCGGTGTTGTCCACGGAGTCACCGTCCTCCTCGTCCTGCTCGTCTTCGCCCCGCTTGCCGTTCACGTACCGCTGGCAAGCATGGCGCCGGTATTGATGGTTGTGGCTTGGAACATGAGTGAGCGGAGGGAAGTCGCCAATATGATGCGGCTGAAAAACACTGATTCATTCGTACTGGCGGCAACCTTTTTACTGACGGTTCTGTTTGATTTAATCATCGGCGTTTCTGCCGGTCTCGTGCTCGCTTTTGTTTTCTTTATCAGAAAAATGAGCGAATCAACAAGCATCAAAACACCGCATGCCGCTGTCAAATCGGTTAAAAATGATTCGTCCGTCAGCACATATTCCATTGAGGGGCCGCTGTTTTTCGGTTCAATTGATTCACTGGAATCATCGCTGCTGGAGAGGCTTCAGGAAAAGCCGAAGACGCTTATTCTGCTGATGAATAATGTACATTACATGGATACCTCCGCAGAAGCGGTGCTGGGGAATGTGATGAACCGGATCAAACGGCATAACGGGAGATTGATGATCGTCGGATTGCAATCACAGCCGAGAGAGCTGATCCGGAAGACAGGGCTGTTTCATAAAATCGGGAAACAGCATTTCTTTGAGCATCAGGACGAGATAACGGGATAAATTCAGATACGGCCTGTCCATGAAAAAGCGGACAGGCCGTGTTTTTATTCGGTTTCAAAGCGTTTGATCAGTTTTTCCTGATGGGCTTTCATCGCATCTTCTAACGTGATTCCGTACTTATCGGCAAGAATAGCCAGATTTCCGAGGACGTCACCCATTTCTTCAATCAGCTCCTGCCTGCGTTCAGCCTGGGTCGCGTCCTTTTCATCCGGCCGGTCTCTGCCGATTTCATATGCTCTTACCGCCCGGGCGAGCTCACCCGCCTCTTCCATTAAAAAGCCGATTCTGATAAATGGCCCGTACGCCGTCCATCCTCGTTTTTCGTAAAAATCTTTCGTCCATCGTTCTGCTTCAGCCATCTGCATGTGAAACACTCCTTATGTCCTGTATGATTCTTATTGATATTATCATATAGAGATGGGACAATATATAGTGTATTTTGATTTATTGATGTACATATATAGATATGGAGATGAAAAAATGAAAACCATTTGTGTATTTGCGGGGTCAAACCCGGGGGTAAATGAAGAGTACAAACGCAAAGCGGCCGAACTGGGTGAATATATGGCGGAGCAGGGAATCGGCCTTGTTTACGGCGGTTCACGGGTCGGTCTGATGGGAACCGTCGCCGATGCGTTAATGGCAGGCGGCGGAAAAGCTGTCGGCGTCATGCCGAGCGGGCTGTTCAGCGGAGAGGTTGTTCATCAGAATCTGACGGAGCTGATTGAAGTCAGCGGCATGCATGAGCGGAAAGCGAAAATGAGTGAACTTGCCGATGGGTACATTGCCATGCCCGGCGGTTTCGGAACATATGAAGAGTTATTTGAAGTGCTGTGCTGGGCGCAAATCGGCATTCATCAAAAACCGATCGGACTGTACAATGTGAACGGGTATTTTGAGCCGATGATGAAGATGGTCAAGTACAGCATTCAGGAAGGATTTTCGAATGAGTCTCATTTAAAACTGATACACAGTTCCTCCCGGCCGGATGAGCTGATTGAGCAGATGAACAATTACTCGTACCCGATCCTTCAGAAAAAATGGACGGAAATATAAAAAAAGAGCCATCTGACATGTGTGTGAGTGCCGGGCGGACTTCATGAAAATCGAGTGTATTTGACAATGTGAGATTTCCTTAGGGAAATCTTTTTTTATGTCCAGATTACCATCGTAGTATAATTTAACTAATTCGGATTGGCTATCTAAGCAAAAGCGGAAGGAGACGGAAAATGGCGACGTTGTCAGATGTGGCTAAGAGAGCGAATGTTTCGAAAATGACGGTGTCACGTGTGATTAATCACCCTGATACGGTAACAGATGAACTGAAAAAGCTCGTTCATTCCGCAATGAAAGAGCTGAATTACATCCCTAATTATGCGGCAAGAGCGCTTGTGCAAAACAGAACACAGGTTGTCAAATTGCTGATTCTTGAGGAAATGGATACGACCGAACCCTATTACATGAACTTGCTGACCGGAATCAGCCGGGAGCTGGATCGCCATCATTATGCTTTGCAGCTTGTGACAAGAAATTCACTCAATATCGGGCAATGCGACGGCATTATTGCCACCGGCTTGAGAAAGGCCGATTTTGAATTTGTCATCAAAGCTTTTGAAAAGCCGTTAGTCGTATTTGGAGAAAATGAAATGGGCTATGATTTCGTCGATGTGAATAACGAAAAAGGGACTTTTATGGCAACCCGCCATGTCATGGGGCTGGGGGAGCGTGAGGTTGTCTTTTTCGGCATTGATTTGGATGAGCCATTCGAACGCTCAAGAGAACAGGGGTATATTCGGGCGATGAAAGAGAGCTGCAGAGAAACGAAGCTGTTTCGGATCGCTAACAGTTCAAAAAAAAGCGAAAGCCTGGCAAGAGAAGTTTTGAAAACGCTCGGCCGGCAAGCCGCGTTTGTCTGCGCCACCGACCGAATCGCGCTCGGGGTCATTCGTGCGGTGCAGTCACTCGGAAAACGAATTCCCGAAGATGTGGCCGTTACTGGAAATGACGGTGTTTTTCTTGACCGCATTTCCTCCCCGCGGCTGACTACGGTCAGACAGCCGGTTGTGGAAATGGGAGAGGCCTGTGCGAAAATGCTGCTGAAAAAAATGAATGAAGGCGGCGCAGCTCAAGGTCATTTGTTTTTTGAACCGGAGTTAATTGTGCGGGAATCAACTTTGTGAAAGCTTAATTCTGTTATCGGTAACAAGAGAAAAACGATTGCTTCCCCCGATTTCATCATGCTACCTTCAAAGCATAAGCCAGCCTATAAAAAGGGGGAAACATGATGGAATATGCCGCAATACATCATCAGCCGTTCAGTGCTGATGCTTATTCTTATGACGGGCGGACGGTGCATATCAAAATCCGGACGAAAAAAGGTGATGCTGATCAGATTCGATTGGTTTGGGGCGATCCTTATGAATACAGCGGCGGCAGATGGTCGGCAGCCGAGCAGCCAATGAGAAAAACAGCCGCAACCCAAAACCATGATTATTGGTTTGCTGAAGTGTCGCCGCCATTCAGGCGTTTGCAATATGCATTTATTGTCTCAGACCAGCATGAAAACATCTTTTTCGGAGCGTCAGGGGTCTGTCCTGTAAATAAAAAAACGCTGGAAACGATTCATTATTATTTTAAGCTTCCGTTTGTTCATGAGGCGGATACATTTCAAGCGCCTGAATGGGCGAAATCAACGGTTTGGTATCAAATTTTTCCGGAACGTTTTGCGAATGGAAGAGAAGACCTGTCACCGGAAGCTGCACTGCCTTGGGGGAGCAAGGACCCGGACGTTAATGATTTTTTTGGCGGAGATTTGCAGGGGATTATCGACAAGCTCGATTATTTAGAAGAATTAGGGGTGAACGGAATTTATTTAACTCCGATCTTCTCCTCTCCATCCAACCATAAATATGACACGCTGGATTACTATTCCATCGATCCGCATTTTGGGGATCGGGAGCTTTTCTGGACATTGGTCAGCCGGCTTCATGAGCGGGGAATGAAAATTATGCTTGATGCTGTTTTTAATCATATAGGCAGCGCTTCTCCGCAATGGCAGGATGTTGTAAAACACGGGGCCCGGTCCCGCTACAAAGACTGGTTCCATATTCACTCTTTTCCTGTGAAAGAAGACAATTATGACAGGTTTGCGTTTACGCCTGATATGCCGAAGCTGAATACGGCTAATCCGGAAGTACAGAGGTATTTGTTTGAGATTGCTTTGTACTGGATTCGTGAATTTGACATTGACGGCTGGCGTTTAGATGTGGCAAATGAAGTGGATCACGCTTTTTGGAAGGCATTCAGGCAGGCGGTAACGGCAGAGAAGCCCGATCTTTATATTTTGGGAGAGATATGGCATTCCTCCGAACCTTGGCTCAGAGGAGATGAGTTTCACGCTGTGATGAATTATCCTTTCACAGAGCCGATGATTGCTTATTTTGCTGACCGGGAGATTTCTGCTTCATCCATGGCCTATCGATTAAACGCGCACTTGATGAATGGGATGCGGCAGGCCAACGAGGTGATGTTTAATTTACTGGACAGCCATGATACAGAACGTCTTCTGACAAGGTGCGGAAATGATGAGAAAACAGCCCGTGCTCTGCTGGCCTTTATGTTTGCTCAGACAGGAGCGCCCTGCATCTACTACGGAACGGAAATCGGTCTGGACGGCGGGAGAGATCCATTATGCCGGAAGTGTATGGTTTGGGAAAAGGAAAAGCAAAACCAGGAAATGCTCAGCTTTATGAAACGCTTAATCACCTTACGCAAAAAAGAAAACGCTTTATTGACGTACGGAAGTCTTGAGTGGCATCTGCTTGATGATCAAAACGATTGTATCAGTTTTTCGAGGGTTTTCAATGGCAGGCAATTGATTTTCTATTTTAATCAGGGGAACCTGGCCTGGGATGTCCGTTTGCAAGATTTTAATATGGAGAGAAGCAGAAAAGTTTACGATGCGTGGACGGATCAGATCCTTCAACATGATGCCGCTATTGCTGTTCAGCCGGGAGAATTTTTGATTTTGAGCGCTGACGCCCCTGTCTGAATTCTGTTATCGGTAACAGGCTGAAAGGCTTTGAAACCGCTTTCTCTAACAGAGTAGAATTGTAATAGATTCATAATAAAAGGGGGAAAAGATATGGCGGGGTTCGTCAAAAAGGGATTGGCTTTATTGACGGCATCAGTTTTGGCATTCTGTCTCGGCGCCTGTTCAAATTCAAAGGAATCGGCCGGCGCTGACGGCAAAAAGGTACTGACCGTGTCCGTTGAAGAAACCTATAAAAAATATATTGAAAGCATTAAAGGAGAGTTTGAAAAAGAGAATAACGTCACAGTCAACATTGCAGAAAAGCAAATGTTCGATCAGCTGGAGGCGCTTCCTTTGGACGGCCCGGCCGGCAATGCGCCTGACGTTATGCTTGCCGCATATGACCGGATCGGCAGTTTGGCGCAGCAAGGCCATTTGCTTGATCTAAAACCTGCTGATACAAAAAGCTTTGGAGATAAAGAGATGCAGCAGGTAACGGTTAACGGAAAGGTGTATGGAATGCCGCTGGTGATTGAGACGCTTGTTCTGTATTACAACAAAGATCTTATAAAAAAAGCGCCGGCAACATTTAAAGACCTTGAAACATTAACAGAGGATCCCCCGTTTTCATTTGCTTCTGAAAAAGGAAAGTCAACGGGATTTTTGGCAAAGTGGACTGACTTTTATATGTCGTACGGTTTGCTGTCCGGTTACGGCGGATATGTATTCGGGAAAAACGGCACAGATCCCGGGGATATCGGCCTGAACAATAAAGGGGCTGCAGAAGCGGTGAAATATGCGGAGAAATGGTTTAAAACGTATTGGCCAAAAGGCATGCAGGATAACTCAAGCGCAGACGATTTTATTCAGCAAATGTTTTTGGATAAGAAAGCGGCTGCAATCATCGGCGGGCCTTGGTCGGCTGCCAATTTTCAAGAGGCCGGCCTGAACTATGGCGCCGCTCCTATTCCGACATTGCCAAACGGAAAAGAATATGCTCCGTTTGCGGGCGGCAAAGGCTGGGTTGCTTCAAAATATACAAAGGAACCCGAGCTGGCTGAAAAATGGCTTGAGTATGCAACAAATGATGCCAATGCTTACGCCTTTTATGAGGATACAAATGAAGTTCCGGCCAACACAGCCGCAAGGAAGAAAGCGGGGGAGCAAAAAAATGAGCTGGCGTCAGCTGTTATTAAACAATATGAGTCAGCGGCACCTGCGCCGAATATTCCTGAAATGGCCGAGGTATGGACTGGCGCTGAAAGTTTAATGTTTGATGCGGCTTCGGGGAAAAAAACAGCAAAAAAATCGGCGGATGATGCGGTAAACGTCATAAAAGAAAACATCAAAGAAAAGTATGTGAAATAAAATCGGAGGGGAAGTGTCCGTAAGAATAGAGGGCGAAAAATGAATAAAGATGATACACTTTTACACCAAAAATGGAAGGCGCCATGGTTTTTATCGATCATTCCGGGAATTGGACAGATCGCGAATCAGCAGATATCAAAGGGGATCTTATTTCTGGTCATTACGAGTTTGTTTGCTGTTGAATTATGCGTTTTCGGTATTGAGGCGCTGACCGGATTGGTTACCTTGGGAAGTGTTCCCGGTGAAGATCACTCATTATTTATGCTGATTGAAGGCACGCTGCAATTGATCTTAACGTTGATTTTTCTCATGTTCTATATCTTTTCAGTTTATGATTTCCGTCATACCGCCACTATGAAAGCGGCGGGTTTGAAGGTGAATACAGCGGCCAAGGATATCATCCGCCATGCGGGAGATAAAGGGTTTCCTTATTTATTTACACTGCCGGCATATCTCATGATGGTGTTTGTGATTATTTTTCCTGTTCTGGTGACTCTGTTTGTTGCCTTAACAAACTATGATTTTTATCATATACCGCCTAACAGTCTGATTGACTGGGTCGGCTTTAAAAATTTCTTGAATATCTTTTTTGTCGGTTCCTACCGGGAAACATTTGTGAATGTACTGGGCTGGACCATGATATGGACAATCTGTGCAACAACGCTGCAAATCATTTTGGGGATCGTGACGGCACTTTTTGTGAATCAAGATTTTATTAAAGGCAGACGGATATTCCGAATGATTTTCTTATTTCCATGGGCTGTTCCGGCCTTTATCACAATTATGAGCTTTTCCAATATTTTTAATGACAGTATTGGGGCGATGAACACGCAGGTGATCCCATTAATTAACCACCTGCCGTTTGTGGAACTGCCGGCGATCGCGTGGAAGACTGATGCTTTCTGGACGAAGACTGCTCTGATTATGATTCAGACCTGGCTTGGCTTTCCTTATATTTATGTCATGGTAACGGGAGTCTTGCAGTCGATTCCGGGTGAATTGTATGAAGCCGCAAAGATTGACGGGGCTTCTTTTATGCAGCGTTTTCGCAATATTACATTACCGATGATTTTATTTGCGACGGCACCGGTGATGATTACACAGTACACATTTAACTTTAATAATTTTTCGATCATCTATTTGTTTAATGAAGGCGGTCCGGGAAGCGCGGGAGCCGGTGCCGGGTCGACCGATATTTTAATTTCCTGGATCTATAAACTGACAACCGGCACTTCTCCGCAATATGCTGTGGCAGCGGCCGTGACATTGTTAATTTCTTTCGTCGTCATTGGAATATCCCTGATTGCTTTTAAAAAGTCAAATGCTTTCGGCAATGAGGAGGTGATGTAGATGGGTTCCAGAACGGCCGGAATGCTTACGAAAATCTGCACCTATTTATTTTTGCTGGTTTTAAGCATTGTCATTTTATATCCGCTGCTGATTACGGCTTCCTCCGCTTTCCGTGCGGGAAATGTGACGGCTTTTCAGCTCGATTTCTCAGGTTCCTGGACTTTTGATCATTTTAAGCGGCTGTTTGAAGAGACGCTCTATCTTCATTGGTACAGCAATACGCTGGTTATCGCGCTGTCAGTCATGGTATTGCAGGTCACGATTGTAACGCTTGCCGGGTATACGTACAGCCGCTATCGGTTTGCGGGGCGAAAAAAGAGTCTTGTCTTCTTTTTAATCATTCAAATGGTGCCCACAATGGCAGCGCTGACTGCTTTTTATGTATTGGCCATGCTGATAGGCGCTCTTGATCAATACTGGTTTTTGACAGCGATCTATATCGGCGGCGGAATTCCGATGAACACGTGGCTGATGAAAGGTTATTTTGATACAGTTCCGAGAGAAATTGATGAGGCTGCGCGAATGGATGGAGCGGGGCATTTCAGGATATTTGCCTCGATTGTGCTGCCGCTTGTGAAGCCGATGCTTGCCGTTCAAGCGCTTTGGGCGTTTATGGCGCCGTTCGGGGACTATTTGCTGGCGAAGTTTTTGCTTCGCTCGCCGGAAAGGCTGACCATTGCAGTAGGATTGCAGTCGTTCATTTCAAATCCGCAGCAGCAAAAAGTCGCCCTGTTTGCGGCGGGGGCTATACTTGCCGCACTGCCGATATGCATCTTGTTCTTTTTTCTCCAAAAGAACTTTGTATCCGGGCTGGCGGCGGGCGGAACAAAGGGGTAGTTCAATGAAGAATGTGCAAAATGAAAGCTTTATGATCCGCAGTCTTAAAGCATCGGTGTCTCCGTCAGGTATTTGCCGTTACGGGAAAACATTCAGCTGGCTTCAGCTTTCCTTTCTCTTTATGTTTTTGACGTCCTGCCTTATGGCGCCGTTTACGATGTCGTTTTTGAAAATGGACCGCTTCAGCCTCAAATTGGTTATGCCTGCGGCGCTTTCTGCAGTGAATGATCGTTTTGCCGAACAATTAAACGGTATTCAAATCAGGAACGGAAAACTGACAGGCGGACAGCATTTTGATCAAATTGAAGAGGGCAAACATCTGCTGGCAGTCGATATGGAGCATGAATGGAAACCAAACGGTGAAAATGGGCGTTTGCGTGTAAAAGGGTATGACAACGCGGTCATATTCCAGCCTGACCGGCTGATTATTACCGACCAAAACGGAATGGGGTTTTCAGTTCGCTATGGGAAAGCGGACGCCAGTCTTACGGACCCGGGCGTATATGAGACGGAGGCTGTTATCGGTCAATTGTGGCTGGCACAGTATAAGCCGATGATCATGATGCTGGGGTGCGCAGTGATTTTTTTGATCCAGCTATTTTTTACAGCTGTGCTTGCGGGAGGCATCTGGATGGCAAAATTATCAAAAATGATCGATATCGCGTCATGTAAGGAAGCAGCTTCTGCAGCGATATGCGCATCGGCTCTGCCTGCATTCGCGGCAGCTGCTATCGGGCTGATCCGCTTTGATTTGATTACTGTATTAATGGTTCATACATGCGGCGTCACGTTGATGATTGCTTTTTTATTCAGATATATGGCCAAAACCCGCCGTCATAATGAAAATGTTCATTCGGGAGGAAGACATGATAAATCAGCGGTTGTTTGAGATTGATGAATGGAAAATCAAAACCAATACATTTCAAAAAGAGTATATACGGCTGCAGGAAAGCCTGACTTCTCTTGCCAACGGCTATATGGGCATCAGGGGGAATTTTGAAGAGGGGTATTCAGGCGGCAGCCATCAAGGCACATATATTGCGGGCGTGTGGTTCCCTGACAAAACGCGGGTAGGCTGGTGGAAAAACGGGTATCCGGACTATTTCGGAAAAGTGATCAATACGATGAATTTTATTGGTATAGATGTGTATGTTGACGGTGAAAAAGTCGATCTCTATCAAAACCGACTCGAATCATTTGAGTTAGAGCTTCATATGAAAGAAGGAATTCTGAGGAGGAGCGCTGTTGTCCGTATTCAGGATAAAACCGTGCGAATCAAATCAGAACGATTTCTCAGCCTGGCCGTAAAAGAGCTATGTGCGATTCATTATGAAGCGGAGTGTCTGACAGGGGACGCCGTTATTACGCTTGTTCCTTATCTTGATGGCAATGTTGTAAACGAAGATTCAAACTATCAAGAGCGGTTTTGGCAGGAAAAAGAGACAGGAGCGGATTACCGCCGCGGGCACATAACGGCAAAAACGCTCGACAATCCGTTCGGAACGCCGCGTTTCACCGTCTCAGCCTTAATGGGAAATTTGACAGAAGGCTGTGTCAGTCAAAGCTTTCAAACTTCCCGCATGTATGCTGAAAATCGCTTCAGCTACCAAAACAAAGCTTCATTGAAGAAGTTTATTGTTGTCACGACTTCACGCGATGTTCAAGAAGCAGAGCTTACTTCGAAAGGGGAGGAGCTTTTGGCGGCTATTCTTAAGCAAGGTTATGAAGAAGCGAGACAGCAGCATATTGCCAAGTGGAAGGAAAGATGGGCAAAAGCGGATATAGAGATAAAGGGAGATAAGGAACTTCAGCAAGGCATCCGCTACAATATCTTTCAGTTATTCTCGACATACTACGGGGCAGATGCCCGTTTGAACATCGGACCGAAAGGATTTACAGGCGAAAAATACGGCGGTGCCGCCTATTGGGATACCGAGGCGTATGCCGTTCCGATGTATTTGGCGACAGCCGAGCCGGAAGTCACGAAAAACCTGCTTTTGTACCGCTATCATCATTTGGAGGCTGCCAAACGGAACGCCGCCAAGCTGGGGATGAAGGGGGCGCTTTATCCGATGGTGACGTTTACCGGAGATGAATGCCACAATGAGTGGGAGATTACGTTTGAAGAAATTCACCGCAACGGCGCGATTTGCTATGCGATCTGCAATTATGTCCAATATACAGGGGATCGCGCCTATATGGATGAATACGGTATAGATGTTCTTGTTGAGATCAGCAGGTTTTGGGCCGGCCGTGTTCACTTCTCGAAACGAAAAAATAAGTATATGATCCATGGCGTCACAGGGCCGAATGAATACGAAAACAACGTTAACAACAATTGGTATACGAATGTCATTGCGGCTTGGACGTTGGATTATACTCTGCAAAGTCTCGAAAGGATCTCAGCGGAGAAACGCCGCCTTCTGGATGTGCAGGAAGAAGAATTGAAAGTCTGGAGAGAAATCATCCAGCACATGTACTATCCGTATAGTGAAGAACTGCAAATTTTCGTTCAGCATGACACATTTTTGGACAAAGACCTGCAATCAGTTGACGAATTAGATCCAGCTGAACGGCCTCTTTATCAAAATTGGTCATGGGACAAAATCCTCCGCTCCAGCTTTATTAAACAAGCCGATGTGCTGCAAGGCATTTATTTATTTCCTGACCGTTTCTCTATAGACGAAAAACGCCGCAACTATGAATTTTATGAACCGATGACGGTTCATGAATCAAGCCTATCGCCCTCCATTCACGCGGTGCTCGCTGCCGAATTGAGGATGGAAAAGAAGGCGCTTGAATTATATAAGCGTACAGCAAGGCTTGATCTCGACAATTACAATCGCGATACGGAGGAAGGTCTTCACATTACTTCAATGACGGGAAGCTGGCTGGCGATCGTCCAAGGGTTTGCCGGCATGCGTACTTTAAAAGGAACGCTCTCATTCACCCCATTTTTGCCGAATGAATGGGACGGTTACTCGTTCCATATCAATTATCGAAACCGCTTGATCAAGGTGACGGTCGAAGAAAGGCGCGCCATTTTTGAGCTTGTCAAAGGAGAACCGGTGTCCATCACAGTTTATGGAGAACCGATGGTGCTGAATGAACGATGTGAAAGGAGAATGCCTGATGAGTGAATGGTGGAAAGAAGCTGTCGTGTATCAAATTTACCCGCGCAGTTTTTATGATTCCAATGGAGATGGATTTGGGGATTTACAAGGCATTATCAAAAAGCTTGATTATATCAAAAGACTTGGCGCGGATGTGATCTGGCTGTCGCCCGTGTTTGATTCTCCGCAGGATGACAACGGCTATGACATCAGTGACTACAGAAACATGTACGAAAAATTCGGAACAAATGAAGATATGTTTCAGTTAATTGATGAAGTGCATCAGCGCGGAATGAAAATCATCATGGATCTGGTCGTGAACCACACGTCGGATGAACATGCCTGGTTTGCTGAAAGCCGCAAGTCGAAGGACAATCCTTACCGGGATTATTATTTTTGGAAAGACCCGAAATCGGACGGTTCTGAGCCGAATAATTGGGGATCGATTTTTTCAGGCTCGGCGTGGACGTTCGATGAAGGGACAGGACAGTATTATTTGCACTACTTTTCGAAAAAACAGCCTGATTTAAATTGGGAAAATGAAGCCGTTCGCCGGGAAGTGTATGATCTGATGAAGTTCTGGATGGATAAAGGCGTTGACGGCTGGCGGATGGATGTGATCGGCTCCATTTCCAAACATACCGATTTTCCGGACTATGAAACAGATAACAGCCGCCCCCATATCGTCGGCCGTTATCACTCTAACGGTCCCCGCCTGCATGAATTTATTCAAGAGATGAACAGGGAAGTGCTTTCTCATTACGACTGCATGACAGTCGGAGAGGCAAACGGTTCTGATATTGAAGAGGCGAAAAAATATACGGATGCAGGCAGGCAAGAGCTGAATATGATCTTTACATTTGAACATATGGATATCGATACAGAACAAAACTCGCCAAATGGGAAATGGCAGATCAAGCCGTTTGATGTGATTGCTTTAAAACAAACAATGACAAGGTGGCAGACCGGGTTGATGAATAGCGGCTGGAATACCCTGTATTTTGAGAATCATGATCAGCCGAGAGTGATTTCCCGCTGGGGCAATGACGGTGAGCTGCGAAAACAATGTGCGAAAGCATTCGCAACGGTTCTCCACGGGATGAAAGGCACACCGTTTATTTACCAGGGAGAAGAAATCGGCATGGTCAACAGTGATATGCCGCTGGAGATGTATGACGATCTTGAAATAAAAAATGCATACCGTGAACTAGTCATCGAAAACAAAACGATGTCAGAAAAAGAGTTTGTCAAAGCCGTGATGATAAAAGGAAGGGATCACGCGAGGACGCCGATGCAATGGGATGCAGGAAAACATGCCGGATTCACAGCCGGAGACCCTTGGTTAGCGGTCAATTCCCGCTATCAAGAAATCAATGTGAAAGAATCCTTGGAAGATCAAGATTCAATTTTCTATTACTATCAGAAGCTCATTCAATTACGAAAGCAATATAAGATCATGGTATACGGAGATTATCAGCTGCTGCTGGAAGATGATCCGCAAATCTATTGTTATATCCGTAAATATCAAGGGAAAAAGCTTCTCGTCGTTGTGAATTTGTCGGAAGACAAGGCCCGGTTCGAAGCGCCTCCGGAACTGATCCATGAGCGCTGGAAAATCCTGATTTCGAACTATCCGCAGGAGCGGGCTGACTTGAAGAGTATCAGCCTCAAACCTTATGAAGCTGTGATGGGCATCAGCATATGAAAGCGGTTATTTTTGATTTAGACGGAGTGATAACAGATACGGCTGAATATCATTTTCTCGCTTGGAAGCACATCGCAGAACAAATTGATATTCCCTTTGACAGGAATGTGAATGAAGGCCTGAAAGGAATCAGCCGGGAAGAGTCACTGGAAAGCATACTGATCTTTGGCGGAGCGGAAAAAAGGTTTACACATGCGGAGAAACAAGAACTGCTGCATCAAAAAAACCAATATTATCAAACGTTGATCAGCAGATTGACGCCGGAAGATCTCTTGCCGGGAATCGGCAGGCTTCTTTGTGAATTAAAAAATGAACATATAAAAATCGGGTTAGCATCTTCAAGCCGCAATGCCCGCGCGATCTTAAAACGTTTGGCGATTATCGATGATTTTCAAGCCATTGTTGACCCGGCGGCTCTTGCGAAGGGGAAGCCTGATCCCGAAATCTTTTTAACAGCTGCAGCGCTGCTCGGTGTTTCCACGGCTGAATGCGCGGCAATAGAAGATGCTGAAGCAGGAATATCTGCAATTAAATCTGCCGGGATGTTCGCGGTCGGTGTCGGGCGTGAACAGTCGATGCTTGGTGCTGATCTGGTTGTGAGGCAAACCGGTGAATTGTCGTTTGAGCTGTTGAAGGAAGAATGGAAGCAGTATAGGGGAAAGGTTTTAAAAAGCATCAGAGAGTGAAAAAAACCTGCAAGAGACATCATCTCTTGCAGGTTTTTTGGGCATTACTTCTGGTCTTCTGTATTGCGTGTCAGCACTTTATCGATTAAGCCGTATTCTAAGGCTTCATCAGCTGATTTGAAGTTGTCGCGGTCTGTATCACGCTCAATGACTTCAAGCGGCTGGCCGGTACGTTCAGCAAGCACTTTGTTTAATTTGTCGCGAAGCAAGAGAATGCGTTTTGCCGCGATTTCAATTTCTGTCGCCTGTCCTTGCGCTCCGCCAAGCGGCTGGTGAATCATAACTTCACTGTTAGGAAGCGCGTAACGTTTGCCTTTTTCTCCGGCTGCAAGTAAAAATGCTCCCATAGAAGCGGCCATACCGATGCAGATCGTGGATACTTTCGGTTTAATGAACTGCATTGTATCATAGATTGCCATACCGGCAGTGATTGATCCGCCAGGGCTGTTAATGTAAATGGAAATATCTTTTTCAGGGTCTTCCGCTTCAAGGAATAAAAGCTGTGACACGATGGAGTTCGCAACGTTGTCATCAATCGCAGATCCAAGCATGATAATACGGTCCTTCAAAAGACGGGAGTAAATGTCATAAGCTCTTTCTCCGCGGTTCGTTTGTTCAATGACTGTAGGTATTAAATTCATAATGCTCCTCCTTCACCTTTTAGGTAAGTATGTATTTACATGATACATTTTTGGTCAATAAAGGTCAAACAAAACGCTGACCAAAATGCCAACCTTTTCTTCTAACACCATTTTTCCCATAAAACAAAAAGTTCAAACAGCAAAGTGGAAATGAGGATGATCAGCACCGGCGCTTGAGAAAATGATATGGCCGGAGCGCTCAAAATAGACCGCAATCGCGTCGCTACGTACGGCTGAAGGGTCTGACTACGTTGTCCGCCCTTCCAAAAGCCGTACCGGCAAATACGTTTCCAGCGGCAAATCATCAAATTCGCCTTCAATTTCTTTTGCTAAAATCTCGATGGCTGTTTTGGAAATCAATTCAATCGGCTGCTGGATGGTTGCCAAGTCCGGCAGAACCGATTGAACGGTTTCAGTGCCGTCATAACCGATCACTTTTAATTGATTCGGGATGTCTATTCCCCGTTTTTTGGCCTCAGTCATCACTGCAGCCGCCATGATATCATCGCTGGCAAAAATTCCGTCGGTGTCAGGCTGTTCATCGAATAATGTTGAAATAATGTCATGGTAATGCTGATAAAAGGGTACTTCATATGTAATGGGCTTTCGTCCGTGTTCGTGCATGACGTCTTCGTATGCTTTTCTTCTGAGGTTTGCCGGTGTTTCGAGTTCAAGCGGGCCGTTGATATGGACGATGTGCCGGCACCCTTTTTCAATCAGCAGTTCTGCCGCCTTTTTTCCGCCGTCATAGTTGTCTGAGCCGACGACGGGAATCGTGTCCGATAAGTAATGATCAATGGCGACAATCGGCAGATTTTGCTTGTGATCATTGAGAATTCCCCGGTTGTAAGTCACGGCGATCACGCCGTCCACTTGGTTTCTTATCAGCATCTCCAAATATTTTTCTTCCTTATCCTTTCGATGTAAACTGTTGCAAAGCAGCAGTTTGTAGCCCATGGACGTACAAATGCTTTCAATATGAAAGGCGAGTTCGCCGAAAAATGGGTTGCTGGAGTTTGGGATGATAAGCCCTATTAAATTGGTTCGTTTTCGGAATAAAGAGCGGGCCAGATCGTTTGGAAAGTAATTGATTTCTTCCATCGCCTTGTACACTTTTTCTTTTGTTTTTTCGCTGATATAGCCGCGGTTATTTAATACCCGCGAAACGGTTGTAGATGAAACTCCCGCTATTTTCGCAACATCATGAATGTTAGGCTTCATTCCCGTGCCCTCCTGCTTACTGAAATGGCTTACAATTTCCGTCACGCACTTATTTTAGAGAATCAGGCTGACATGTGCAAGGACATTCCATGTTTCTGTTTTCATATAAAGAGGGTGTGTTTGATTTGATTGAAATAATCAGAAAATTTTATGTCAACCGATTGACATATGAAACCGGTTGACATACAATTCTCTTTGAAAGCGCTTTATTTATGGAGTGAGGGGAAGTGACGGGTATGGAGAGATGGCTGGCGGCAATAAAGTGAAAGAATCAAGCAGCGATGTAAAGTAAGCGCTTACTCGGAGCACGCATGTATGTGATGAAAATGAAGAAGGAAGTATGCGGCTCTAAAACGGCTATTAAAAGGTCCTATTAAAGGAGCGGTGCAAATGAAAAGCTCAAAAAGTCTGTATTGGAAACTGAGTGCTTATTTCTTCTTTTTCTTTTTTACTTGGTCTTCCAGCTATTCTTTATTTGCGATTTGGTTAGGGCAGGAAATCAATTTAAACGGATCAGCGACAGGCATTATCTTTTCTGTAAACGCCGTATTTGCCCTGTGCATGCAGCCTCTTTACGGTTTTATCTCTGACAAATTGGGGCTGAAGAAAAAGATATTGTTTATGATCAGCTGTCTTCTCATATTCACGGGTCCGTTTTATATCTTCGTCTATGGACCGCTTTTACAATACAACGTCTTTCTTGGCGCCGTTGTCGGAGGCTTATATTTGGGAGCCGCTTTTTTGGCGGGGATAGGCGCGATTGAAACGTACATTGAAAAGGTCAGCCGTAAGTATGATTTCGAGTATGGAAAATCAAGAATGTGGGGCTCGCTGGGCTGGGCGGCGGCTGCATTTTTTGCAGGTCAGCTTTTCAATATTAATCCCAATATCAACTTCTGGATCGCGTCTGTTTCAGCCGTCATATTAACGGCCATCATCATGTCTGTAAAAATTGAAATGACCGATCATGAGAAAAACAGAGCGGATTCGGTCCGGTTAAAAGATGTGGGGCGGCTCTTTTTACTAAGAGATTTCTGGTTTTTTATGATGTACATTATCGGGGTGACTTGCATTTACGGTGTATATGATCAGCAGTTCCCGATCTACTATGCGTCTTTGTTTCCTTCAGTGTCGACGGGTAACCAAGTATTCGGCTACCTTAATTCATTCCAAGTGTTTTTGGAGGCCGGCATGATGTTTCTTGCGCCTTTTATCGTCAATAAGTTCGGGGCGAAAAACAGTTTGATTTTAGCGGGGTTTTTAATGGCTTTCCGCATCGTCGGGTCGGGAATTGCAGTTGAACCTGTAGGCATTTCATCAATGAAACTTATCCACGCACTGGAACTGCCGATTATGCTGATCGCCGTTTTTAAATATTTGGCTGCCAATTTTGATACGCGTCTGTCGTCCGTCCTTTATCTCGTCGGTTTTCAATTCGCATCTCAGGCAGGCGCGTCGATTCTGTCGCCGCTTGCGGGAGGATTATATGACAGTGCGGGGTTCCGTCAAACCTATCTCATCATGGGAATCGTCGTCTTCGGTTTTACCGTCATCTCCATATTTACTTTATTGGGCCCGAAACAAAACAGCAGGCGTGTCCAGCGTCTGCAAAAAATCGGATAGAGAGGATGTTACAAATGGATAGAATTCAGCAGGCGGAAGAAGCTTTGAAGGAAGCCGAGGGTAAAGTGAAACAAAGATATCGATTGGGGTACCATATTATGCCCCGGGCGAATTGGATCAATGATCCGAACGGGCTTATTCAGTTTAAAGGAGAATACCACGTCTTTTTTCAGCATCATCCGTATGATGAGCATTGGGGGCCGATGCATTGGGGACATGTAAAAAGTAAAGATCTCATTCATTGGGAGCACCTGCCGGTTGCCTTAGCTCCGGGGGATGAATTCGACCAAAGCGGCTGTTTTTCGGGAAGCGCGGTCGATGATCATGGAAGACTTGCCCTCATCTATACAGGACATAATATAATTGATCAAGAGAAAGACCTATTCTATCAAACTCAAAATATCGCTGTCAGCCAAGATGGAACCGTGTTTGAAAAGCTTCAGGAAAACCCTGTTATTGCGGAACCGCCGGAAGACAGCGTCCGTCATTTCCGCGATCCGAAAGTATGGAAGCATCGCGATGTTTGGTATATGGTCATCGGCAACTCCTCAAAAGAAAACGTCGGACGGGTCGTTTTATACCGTTCACCTGATTTGCGTGATTGGGAATACGCGGGGGTTCTCGCCCAAAGTGACGGTAATCTCGGCTATATGTGGGAATGTCCTGATTTCTTTGAATTAGGCGGCAAACATGTCCTGCTGATTTCGCCCCAGGGGATCGAGGCGGACGGTGATTCCTATCAAAATTTACATCAAACCGGTTATTTAATCGGTGACTATCATGATGAAACAAACAAATTTACACACGGCGCTTTTAAAGAACTGGATCACGGCCATGACTTTTACGCCGTGCAAACATTATTAGATGATAAAGGACGCAGAATTGCCATCGGCTGGATGGATATGTGGGAATCTGAGATGCCGACAAAAGCGGACGGATGGTGCGGTGCACTGACTTTGCCGCGAGAACTGACTTTGCGTGATGATCATAAACTTTTGATGAATCCCGTGGAAGAAACCAAGCAGCTGCGGAAAATGGAATATCGGGAATGTGCCGGACGATCGGTTTCAGGGAGTTACTTGGCAAAGACGTCCGAAGACCTGCTTGAAGTCCGAGTCGTGTTTGATATAAACGATTCTGATGCCGAAACGGCAGGTTTTAAGATTCGCGGCCTTGACGAAGAAGAACTTGTGCTGACATACAATCTGACGGATAAAAAGCTGACACTTGATTGCACCAAGATGGGGAAAGCGAAAGACGGTGTGAGAAGGGTGCAGACGGATACAAACGGCAAGCTGGCGCTGCGTATCTTTATTGACAGATCCTCGATTGAAGTATTCGCCAATCATGGAGAAACAACGATGACAAGCCGTATCTATCCGAATGAAGGCAGATTGGGGATTGAGCTGTTTTCTGAGAAAGGCGCCGTAAAGGTTGAGGAATTCACCTATTGGACGTTAAAGGACATTTGGAAAAAAAGCTGAAACGTGCTTTTTCTGAAGTGGCTGGAAATGTACCGATCCGGGGGCAGTCCGCCTGAAATGGTTTTTTTGTGAAAATCAATGCCGTTATACGATGCAGGATTATGCTGCATGAGGAAGCTGCATAATCCTGTTGTTGCATTATCAAAAAAGAGTTGCTTTCTGTGCGTTTCTTTATTATAATATAAAGGTATCTGATTGAAAAAACGTGCGCTCGTAGCTCAGTTGGATAGAGCGGTGGTTTCCGGTACCACGTCTGTCGGGGGTTCGAATCCCTCCGAGCGCGTCTCAGTTAAGACGATAGGAAAAACCTCGCAGATGTTAAATCTGTGAGGTTTTTTATTTTATCTTGTTTTGAAACTGTTAACGAATGTGTCTCTGTTATGTTCGGTTCCGGCAATCAGCCGCGCACTTTCACTGATCCGCTGCGCGAGAGCTTTTTGCGCCTTGCCTTCAAAGCTGTTCAATAGTGCTGAATACACTTCATATAATTCATCTTTCAACGTATCCATTTCGAATGTCGGTTTCAGCGTTCGGCGCACTGTCTCCAATTTTGTCCCCGCTGCCTGCGTCATCCCTGTTTTCAGCATCTGCCGCTGCAGCATTTTCTTCATTGGATCGTCCTTGTGTTCTAAAAGTTCGTCTAATGTCGGCATTATGTATCCACCTCTATCATCTTAACCAGTTTGCGAGCATCTGGTCTTTTTTCTGAAATTCGTCTGCTATTTTATGTAAGAATCCGCCGATCTCTTCAAGGTCTGTGATCGCTGCCTGCAAAGAATCAATAAACGCCTGCTCAGCCTGAGTGTCATAAAAAATCGGGCCTTTATCGTAAGATAGCGCAATATCTTCAATGGTATTGGTCACGTCCTGTGCTTGAAGCTGATCATACAAGCCGTGTCCGACTTGGCCGTAAAATTCCGTTTTCAGCTCGGCGATTTTTTCATCGTGTTCTTGATAGGCGTTTTGCGCTTCTTTTTTCATCGTCCGCAAATCCTCAGTCATAGCCTGCACCTTTTCAGCCAGCTTCTTTGCGTTTGTCGGCGTTACTTTTATTGTATCTGCGCTTCCGATTGCACCGGCCGGCAGAAGAGCGCCGAGGTTTTTATCAAAGACTAATTCATCTCCGTTCGGATTTGCGATAGTTCCGTTTCTGTCGAACACGAAATTTGCTTCGTTTAAGCCGTGTGTATCCGGATTTCTCAGAATGACGGTAGTGAAGAAATAAGCGAGATTTTTTCCGATCTGCTCGCTCAATTTCCCATCAAGCCGCTGCTTTCGGCTGAACTGTGAGAGAGAGGGGTTTTTCGTGTAAATCGTTGTCCCGTTGTGGCGGTCATATTCGTTCCAATAACCTGCCCCGACCATGTCGTCCGGATTGATAATTGACCGGATGTAAGGATCATATATGCCGCTGTTGATCTCTTTCTGTGTTTCTTCATCGTGCAGCTTCACGACGGAAGGACTGTTAAACGCGACGGCATACACATCATTATTCACCGCGCTGTATTCGGCCTCAGCGCCGCCGAGTGAATGGCCGGTTGTTGAAATAATCGTTGACGTTCCGGCATACTTTTTCTTTACGCTCCGTACCAGCTGATCGGCTTGGTCGATTTGCGATGTTTTCGTCATCAGCTTATACTTTCCGGTTGTGAGCTTGGCGTCTTGAGAGGGCGTTCCGTGATAGGTCCCGAGTGTTTTAGACGTATCCTTCGCGTCCTTTTCAACGATATAATGAGCTTCTTTTTTGGGGTCGCTTCCAAAAACAATGTTCCCGCCGTCCGCTTTTACGCCGTCATTGATCGGGTCTTTTGCGATATCGGTTCCCGCAAAGGCGACGACCACGTTTTCAGGTTTTTTTGATTTTATCCATTTTCCGTTATTCTTCACTGCTTGTACTAATACAACCGCATCAAGTCCTGTATTATCGTCTGATTTTATTTGATCGACGTACCAGTAAGTAGGTTTTGAAATGGAGGAATTAATACGTATATAATCGTTCTTCTCTAATTTCCTTTTAAGATAGTCATAGTTATAAGCACGTTGACTCATCCTGTAATATGTTTCATCTGTCAGGTTTGAAGTCCTGATTTTCTTGCTCAAGATATACAGCACCTTTCTTGTCATGTAAAATAGGGTAGGGAAAGGGATGATTTTTTTTGAAAAAATACCTTATTATTGTTCTAGTGTTAATTATAACCGTTGGAGGGTTGGTTATGAAGCATCAATATGATGTGAAAAAGGAAGAAAATGCTCTTTTCGAAAAAGCCAAAAGTAAAATGTCCGAGTACTTGCGTAGTGAGTACAAGGGTATAGAGAAAATTTCTTATGATGATTATTTTATTGATCCAACCGGTGGAATTACAGTTGAAGGATATCTAAACGGCGATAAAACTAAAGAATTTGACGGCTTATATGATCCTGTAGGAGACAAAATAGGGAGCTCCTCTGTGGATGCGGAAGAAAAATCTTAACACGCCTAAATGCTCCGGATGTCACCGACCATTTGTTCCAGTCCGCGAGCTTCATCATAACTCATGAGACGGATGATTCTGTGAAAAAAAACATTATTATCTTCATGGTTATTTTTATAGCAGCCGGATGTTTTATAATGAAGAGTATGAATGATAAAAATGTTCAGGCTGAAGAGATAAAGATTGCTCAAGAACGAATGGATAAATTTACCAAATTGAATTATGAAGGAATACATAACGTTACATTTAAAGATAAATACGAAATAGATCCAATGGGCGGGATAGAGGTATTTGGCTATTACAACGGTGATACATCGAATAAATTCGATGGTACTTACGATAAGGCAAATGACAAGATCATGGGGCACTCAATAGACGCTGTAAGAAAGAAAGAATGCAGAGATAAAGATTGCGATTACTAAGAAGACGCTCGTCTGGCATTTTTTATATATGAGCATAATGAAAAAGACAAGGGTTTCGGCATGTGCCGCCCTTGTCTTTTTTATTGAACACTGTAAAACATAACCGGAAACAGCTCATTATTTGACAGTCCATTTTAACAGCGTTACAATTAAACGTGTAAATAGTTACATGTTCAAGTAAACATAATAACTCGGGAGGTGATACGTCTTGAAGGAACCTTCTTTAAAAAAAGTGATGTCTCTGCAGATTGAAGTGGATGAACCGATCGTTGCGGGGCAGACTGGATTAGGGAAAAGGCAGTTGATTCCGATACGGGGCGGAACGGTCAGCGGCGCCGTAAAGGGACGTGTTCTTCCGGGCGGGGCAGATGCCCAGATCATCCGTCCGAACGGCCGGGTTGATCTTTCTGCCAGATATGCGCTGGAGACGGAGGAGCATGAAGTCATCTATGTAGAGAACAACGGCATCCGCCAAGTCAGTGAACCGTTCCGCCAACAGGCTGCAGAGGGGCGCATCATTGATCCCGAGCACGTGTATTTCCGCACTGTGCCTGTGTTTGAAACAAGCAGTGAGGCATATCAGCATCTGCAGAACCGGCTGTTTATCGGGGCTGCGGTCAGATTGCCGAATGACATTCGGCTAGATATTTATGAAGTTCAATAATAATATGGAGAGTGAGTCAACATGGAAAACTTTATCGGAAGCCATATGATTTACACGTATGAAAACGGCTGGGAGTATGAAATCTATATTAAAAATGATCATACGATCGACTATCGGATTCACAGCGGAATGGTAGGCGGCCGCTGGGTGCGCGATCAGGAAGTGAATATCGTCAAGCTGACAGAAGGCGTATACAAAGTGTCATGGACTGAACCGACAGGCACAGACGTTTCCTTAAACTTTATGCCGAATGAAAAACGGATGCACGGAATTATTTTCTTCCCGAAATGGGTGCATGAGCATCCGGAAATCACGGTGTGCTACCAAAATGATTACATTGACGTGATGAAAGAGTCACGTGAGAAATATGAAACATACCCGAAATATGTCGTTCCCGAGTTTGCGGATATTACGTATCTCAACAATGCGGGAATCAATAACGAAACATTGATTTCAGAAGCGCCGTACGAAGGAATGACCGATGATATTCGCGCAGGAAAATTAAAATAAGAGAAAAAACCCGGCAGCTTGTCCGGGTTTTTTTGTATCCTTTTACGACAGGGTTTTGGTCATGATAAAGTCGACTTGTTTATCATCCCCCATATAAAAAGAGTGTTCTCCGGTTTGGACAAACCCCATTTTTTGATAAAAGGCGATTGCATTTTCGTTTTTTTCCCATACGCCCAGCCAGATGTTCTTTTTATTGTGTGCTGTTGCGATTTTCACAGCTTCATTCAGCAGATATTTGCCAAGCCCGTGTTTCTGATGGTTTTTTCTTATATAAATTCTCTCAATCTCAAGAGAATCTTCCCCCATTTTTTCTGACTGTGCTTCGTTCATGTTGACTTTTATATACCCCGCAAGGTCATCATGATAATAAACAAAATAGAATTGAGAAGACAGATTGGATAATTCCTTTTTCAGCTGTTCAGAGCGGAATGCATTTTCCAAATAAGCTTTCATATTTTCAGGTGAATTTTGATCCTTAAATGTATCATTGAATGTTTCAATGCTTATCTCCCGGAGCTCTGTAATATCGTTAAGGCTGCACTTTTTTAATTGAATACTCATGGTCATACAGCTCCTTTCTTCATTTATCATATCAGCTGATTTTTTGTTGTATTTGCAATGAAAATACCGTATAGTAAACATACCGTAATTTTGTTGTATTTGCAACATAAATTAAGAAAATGAGGACGATAAAGTGAAATATGTTTTTTATGTTTTAGGAATCATGATCTTGACCTTTGGTATTTCTGTCACGATTCAATCAGATCTTGGAACGTCGCCTTTTGATGCGCTTATTGTGGGATTGTCCGTCCATGCAGGGCTTACCGTGGGAAGCTGGGAAATCATCATCGCTTTCCTGTTAATTTGCTGTAATTCAATGTTAAAAAGGCAAAGACCGGAATTTTCAGGGATGATTACGGCGTTTATAACGGGAATCGGGATTGATATGTGGCTTTTTTTTCTGCATCGAGTCATAACGCCTGAACTATGGTACGGAAAAGCGGGCTGTTTTGCAATCGGTTTAGTTGTGATAGGGATAGGAACCGCAACCTATCTGCACACAAATTTCGCCCCGATCCCGGTTGATCGGTTAACGCTAATTGTCCGCGATTTAACCGGGAGAAGCATCTTTTTTTCAAGAACGGTCATTTACTTCATATTTTTCATACTGGCCGTGATGCTAAAAGGTCCGGTAGGCATCGGAACGTTATTAACCGTTTGTTTAGGCGGGATCATCCTTCATTTCTTTATGCCGATTACCGGAAGATGGATAGACGGCATATTAACAGCATCTCCAAAGCAGGAAGAAACGAAAACCCGGTAGCAGGGGTTTTTATCCGGTTCTATCATTTTTCATTTCATCCGCATGTTCAAGGTATAATAAAAAAGGGGGAGGGATTTTTATGAGCGGTCAAAGAAAGCTCGTTTTTTACGGAGCTGTCAGCGCAGATGGCTATCTTGCGCGGGAAAATCACTCTTTAGATTGGTTAATCGGAACTGAAGGTGAAGACGGCACCGATTATGAAGCTTTCTATGAATCTGTCGATACGATCATCATGGGCAGAAAAACATACGAAGAAATATTGGTTTTATTGCCTGAGGAATTTCCGTACAAAGGTAAAGAATGCTATGTGTTTTCGTGGACATTGACCGGGTGCACTGAACATGTGCGGTTTATTCATGAAGAGCCTGCCGATTTTATAAAAGCATTGAAACGCCAAGAAGGCAAGCGGATTTGGATTGTCGGCGGGAGTGATCTGCTGCACCCGGTTTTGGAGGAAAAACTTGTCGATGAGTTTATCATTCAGATCGCCCCCGTTCTGCTCGGCCGCGGAATTTCTTTGTTCAAACCCGGAGACCGGGAGACAGGGCTGAAGCTGACTGATGTCAGGCGCTATAAGCAATTTGCGGAGTTGCATTATGAAGTGAGATGAAATGAAGTGTATGAAAGAAACCCAGTAAAGGTTACCGGGTTTCTTTTTCATGTTTGTTTTTATGTTTTGAAATGGTGTGGGCCGGCCCGCATGAAAACCCTGCAACCATGATAACAACCCCTATCCACCTCACAGCATAGAAATCAGTGTCGCGCAGGAAGATAAATGAAACTAAGGTCATAAGCGCCCCGATTATAACGGCAGCTGTGCCGATAATACTTGATTTCTCCATATAAAAACTCCTTTATGAATGTTTGTTTAACTTATTGGGTTAGAATATAACATATCAGGGGTAATGTGGAAACGGATATTCTGCGATGTCTGAAGTAAGATGAAAACGAAACGCCAAGGGAGCCGGCTCCCTTGGCGTTTTTTATGCTTGAAACAGGATGCGGCGTTTTGCTGCATCGGGATCACTTTCGACAGCGGTATCCGTGTTGAAAAGCAAAGTTTCGCGTGAATCGGTTTCATATTCAGGCCAATTGAAGTGAGAGGTGTTCGGGTTTCCGGTTTTTGCAAAAGCGAGCCATGCGGATTGGATTTGTTTGGAAAGCTGTTCTGCGTCGTCACCGAGCGGTTCTTGCAGCGTCTTTCTCAAAGAATCAAAGTTTCCGAACACAAACGGCAATTCCAGAGCGTGAACGGCTTTATGAAACGGCGGTGTTTCGCCATGCCAATCAAAGCGGTACATCCAGACCGGTGCATGCTGGGACTGTCCTTGTGCGAAAGCGACAGCCGGCCGCCAGAAAATCAGATCCGTCATCATATCGATTTGTCCCTTTAATGAATGCGGATATAAATCTGCCGCTTGCTCGGTGCAGTTTTCTCCGAGGTGATGATGCAAATAATCTTGCTGCTTTTTCTCGGAATGAATATCTGTATCAGGGGTGAAAAACAAATATGCTTCATCACGATTGGTTCCGATGATCATAGGTATGCCTTCTGCGGCCCCGTCTGCTATGGCTTTCACCGGTTCCGCAGGCAATGTGGCCGGATCGATGGCGGGCTGAAACAAAAGCTGAAAAATGTTTTGATCTAGTGAGCGCCGCACTTTATCCGCAGTCTTAAGCAGGTCATTAACGGAAAGCTCCTGCAATTGATCAGTGCCGGCTTCATGAATAAATGCAGCCGCGATGTCTTTTGCCATGTCCGCCGGGATCGTATGGGAGGCGCCGCTTTCTAAAATGGCTTTATGAAACAGGCCTTTTGCGTCAGGCATTGCCATAAGGGAGGCAATGCTCATGCCGCCTGCCGATTCACCAAATATCGTGACGTTATCCGGGTCTCCTCCGAATTCGGAGATATTGTCCTTCACCCAGCGCAGCGCGGCGATCTGATCGAGCAGCCCGATATTGGAGGAATACGCGTCATGAATAGAAGACAAATGTAAAAAGCCTAACGGTCCGAGCCTGTAATTGAGTGTCACTACAATGACATCTCCGTCAGCGGCAAGGGCAGATCCGTCGTAAAGCGGTTCGCTTCCGGCACCTAAATAAAATGCCCCGCCGTGTATCCATACCATGACAGGCTTTTTTTCGCCCTCTGAATCGGGGGCGAAAACATTGAGATAAAGGCAATCTTCAGATTGAGCCGGTATATCTCCGGAAAACGATATGGACAGCATATCATCCGGCTGCGGACAAATCGGCCCGAACGAGTCGGCATGTTTTACGCCGTCCCAAGGTGCGGGAGGTTCCGGCGCTTTAAATCTGAGCTCTCCGACGGGCGGCTTCGCGTACGGTATGCCCTTCCATGTGCGGACGCCGCGGCCGGCAGTTCCTTTCAGTGCGCCGCAGCGGGTTTGAACGGTAAGTTTTGTCATCATTTCATCCCCTTTTTTCTTTTCATTATAAACAGAGATGAAGACATGAAGCGAATAAAAGCCTTTTCATCAGCATATCATTAGTAACGCTTCCGTTCTAAAAATGATCTGACTTCCTGAACGGACAAGCCGAGTTCTTTGGCTTCCTGCATCAGCGCTTTCCATTCCTCAATGTTGGATTCAGTCAGTTTTCTGTTGCGGTAGGGTGCGGGCTCCGGGCGTTTTTCAGTCAGTTTGTTCGTAAAGGTGAACAGTTCTTCTTTCGGCATGCCTGACTGCACGGCCTGCACAAGGTGGATGCGCCACTCATCTTCCGTGTCTCCCATGTGATGCAGCATCGTTTCGGCATCAAAAAGCTCCGTCAGATCGACCTGCAGGGTGGCGGATACTTTTTTCAGAAATTGGATGGACGGATTTGAGTGAACCCCCCGTTCTATCTTGCTTAAATAAGATTTAGAGACACCTGCTTCAACTGCTAGCTGATTAATAGAGTAGCCTTTTCTTCTGCGGTATAAACGAATTATTCTTCCAATCATTGTGCTGAATTCTCCCCTGTATACTGGCATTTTTTGTTCATTATAAGAAATTTTTTGTTCTTTATAAAATTTAAAATTATAAGGTAAGTGCAGTAAATAAGAGGAAAATCATGATAATGTTCTCTAAAAAGAACTAAATGGCTTAATTTGAAATTTTCAAATTTCGACCTTTTCTTTTATAATCCAATCATTAACAGAAGGGGGCGTTTAAGCCTGATGCAATAAGGATGAGGCTGTAATTACATGAATGAGAATATGAGTTTTAAAGAATTATTTGACATTATTAAACACAGACTTTTACTGATTTTTATCATGACAGCAGTTGTAACGCTGGTGACGGGATACATCCAATTCCGGGTGATTTCGCCCGTTTATCAGTCATCGACCCAAGTGCTCATTCATGAAACAAGCGGTGAAAAAAATTCGAATCTCAGCGACGTTCAGCTGAATCTTCATTACAACAATACGTTTCAAACGATAATGAAAAGCCCGGTAGTGCTTGAGAAAGTGAAACAGACGCTGCATCTTTCTGAGACGGCATCCGCTTTAAAAGCAAAGATCACGACAAGCAGCGAAACCGATTCAGAGATCATTACTGTAGCGGTGCAGGACGAGAACCCGAAACAGGCCGCCGCTATAGCGAACACGCTGATGAAGACATTTAAAAAAGAAGTCCGTGACAGGATGAATATAAAAGGCGTCATTGTTTTGTCTGAGGCAAAAGCATCGGAAAGCCCGATGGTCAAGCCTTCGCGCATCCGGAATATCATGATGGCGTTCGGTGCGGCTCTCATGGCGGGTGTGACGCTTGCGTTTTTTCTCCATTTTCTTGATGAAACCGTTAAAAGCGAGCGGCAGCTCAGCGAAAAAACAGACTTGCCTGTTTTAGGGGTTGTGTATGACATCAAAAATCAGCAGACACGGTCTGATGAAAAATATTTCGGGGAGTGAGGCGTTTGGGATTCAGAAAAAAGAAATCAAGAAGGGGACTGGCTCAAATATCCGTTTTACATCACAAATCATTGGTGGCTGAACAATACCGCACCATTCGGACAAATATTGAGTTCTCCTCTGTTCAGACCCATTTGCGCTCTATTCTCGTCACTTCTTCCGTTCCGGGAGAAGGAAAATCATTCAGCGCCGCCAACCTTGCCGCGGTATTTGCGCAGCAGGAAAAAAAGGTGCTGCTCGTCGATGCGGATTTACGAAAACCGACGATACACGAGACCTATCAGCTTGAAAATGTACAAGGCCTTACGAATGTGTTAGTCGGAAACGCTTCCCTCGGCGAAACGGTGCAAAAAACGCTGATTGATAACCTTTACGTCATAACGAGCGGGCCGACGCCGCCGAATCCGGCTGAGCTTTTATCTTCAAAGGCGATGGGAGAGCTGATTCAGGAGATGTACAGCCGGTACAGTCTGGTTATTTTCGATTCACCTCCGCTTTTGGCTGTGGCGGACGGACAGATTTTAGCGAACCAGACAGATGGAAGCGTTCTCGTCGTCTTGAGCGGAAAAACGAAAATGGATACCGTCCAAAAGGCGAGAGACGCGCTCCAGCAGTCAAAGGCAAAGCTTTTGGGGGCGCTGCTGAATAAAAAGAAAATCAAAAAAACAGAGCACTACTCGTATTGAGCGGTGCAGGTGATGTCTCCTTACCTTTATCAACGGAGGCACTCGGCTCTGCTGTGGGCGGCGTTTTTCGCCGCCTTAGATGCTGGTCGTCGGTGGCGGGGTGTGAGGACGGGTTAAATGCCCAATTTTATCTTAAGATGATGCATTGTTATCGGCTTAGCTGTTATGTCTGTTTTTACGAAAACCGTATCAGCTAAACCGATAAATGAGGAGGGGAAAGATTGACTTACCGGAGAAGACTTTCAATGATTTTTGCATTGGATACGTATCTCGTTTTACTTTCCGTTGTTATAGGATATCAATTTTTTGAGGATTCTTATCACTTTTATGACTCCGGAGCGTTGCTGCTGACTGCCGTGAGCATGCTGATCAGCCATCATGTATGCGCTTTTATGTTTCACCAGTATAAGCAGGTATGGACGTACACGGGAATAGGAGAGCTGCTTGATCTGCTGAAGGGGATCACGCTGTCCGCAGCTGTGACAGCCGCCGTCCAATACGGGGTGTTCCACACGATTTTGTTCCGGCTGTTGGCCGTCAGCTGGATGGTTCAGCTATTGTTCATCGGAGGAAGCCGGATGATTTCACGGGTGCTGAAAGAAACGATCGGCAGGAAGCAAAATGACTCTTCCAGGGCGCTGATCATCGGCGCAGGTGCGGGGGGGACGCTGCTCGTCCGTCAGCTTACCCAGAAAAACGATCTCGGAATCATGCCTGTGGCTTTTATTGATGATGATCAGACGAAGCATAAGCTCGAAATCATGGGCCTGCCCGTCATCGGCGGAAAAGAAAGCATTATGCCGGCGGTGCAGAGGCTGAGAATCCACCATATTATCATTGCCATTCCGTCTCTTTGCACCCATGAGCTTCAGACGTTATACAAAGAATGTGTGCAGACGGGCGCCCATATTAAAATCATGCCGCAATTTGATGAGATCCTGCTCGGAACGCAGGCTGCCGGACACATCAGAGATGTAAAAGCCGAAGATCTGCTCGGCAGAAAGCCGGTCACCCTTGATACGAGCAAAATTTCTGACAGCATCAAGGGAAAAACGATTCTGGTCACAGGCGCCGGCGGCTCAATCGGTTCTGAGATCTGCCGCCAGATCAGCGCGTTTCTTCCGCGGGAAATCGTCCTTCTCGGCCACGGGGAGAACAGCATTCATTCTGTACATACCGAGCTGTCCGCACGCTTCGGCAAAGAGGTGCTCTTTCACGCGGAGATCGCCGATATTCAGGACAGAGATAAAATCTTTACCTTGATGAAAAAATACGAGCCGCACGTCGTCTATCATGCGGCTGCCCACAAACATGTGCCGTTAATGGAACATAATCCGGAAGAAGCCGTTAAAAACAACATTATCGGCACGAAAAATGTCGCCGAAGCCGCCGACATGTGCGGAACGGAGACATTCGTGCTGATTTCTTCTGACAAAGCGGTCAATCCGGCCAATGTCATGGGGGCGACGAAACGGTTTGCAGAAATGGTCATCATGAACCTCGGAAAGGTCAGCCGCACCAAATTCGCCGCCGTCCGTTTCGGAAATGTGCTCGGAAGCCGCGGCAGCGTCATTCCAATTTTCAAAAAGCAGATTGAAAAAGGCGGACCTGTCACCGTCACGCATCCGGCGATGACAAGATATTTTATGACGATTCCCGAAGCGTCAAGACTCGTCATTCAGGCGGGGGCGCTTGCAAAAGGGCGGCAGATTTTCGTTCTGGATATGGGAGAACCCGTCAAAATCGTCGATCTGGCCAAAAACCTGATTCATTTATCAGGCTATTCGACAGAACAGATTCCCATCGAATTCTCCGGCATCCGTCCGGGAGAAAAGATGTATGAAGAATTGCTGAATCATAATGAAGTACATACGGAGCAGATTTTTCCGAAAATCCATATCGGGAAAGCGGTGGACGGGAATTGGGCCGTGCTCATCCGTTTTATGGAGGAATTCAGCCGTCTGCCTGAAGAAGAGCTGAGAAAAAGGCTGTTTGAGGCGATCGAATCAGTACATGAAGAAGCGGCCGCAGGCGTGTGATGGGAGGACAGAAAGATGACGAAAAAAGTATTATTCTGCGCCACTGTCGATTATCATTTTAAAGCCTTTCATCTTCCGTATTTTCAATGGTTTCAGGATATGGGCTGGGAAGTGCACGTCGCGGCAGGCGGCAATATGAATCTTCCGTTCGTTGATGAAAAGTTTTCCATTCCAATTCGCCGCTCGCCGTTTCATCCCGAAAATCTTTCTGTTTACAGGCGGCTGAAACGGCTCATTCAGGACAACGGCTACGACATGATTCACTGCCATACGCCGGTCGGCGGCGTGCTCGCACGCCTTGCTGCGAGACAAGCGCGCCAAAAAGGGACAAAGGTGCTGTACACCGCGCACGGCTTTCACTTCTGCGACGGAGCGCCTCTGAAAAACTGGCTTCTTTATTACCCGATCGAAAAATTTCTTTCTTCTTATACGGATTGTCTGATTACGATTAATGAAGAGGATTACGAACGGGCCAAGCAAATGAAAAAAACAGCTTGCGGCGCGAAAAAAATACACGGCATCGGGGTGAATACAGACAGGTTTCACCCTGTGAGCCGGGAAGAGAGTGAACGTCTGAGAGAAAAACACGGCTTCGGCGCCGGGGAATTTATTCTCGTTTATCCCGCTGAATTAAACGGCAATAAAAACCAGGGACTTCTCATTGAGGCCGCGGCATTGCTGAAGAACCGCATTCCGGAGCTGAAACTCGTATTTGCCGGAGAAGGCGCGATGGAAGCGCCGTACAGAAAAAAGGCTGAATCACTCGGTGTATCCGACATGGTGCGGTTTTACGGTTTTTGCCGCGATATTCATGAACTGATTCAGCTTGCTGATCTGTCTGTCGCCTCAAGCATCCGTGAAGGACTCGGCATGAATCTGCTTGAAGGAATGGCTGCCGAAAAGCCCGCCGTTGCCGCAGACAACAGGGGGCACCGTGAGATCATCGAAGACGGCGTGAACGGTTTTCTCGTGCCGGCCGGGGACAGCGCGGCGTTTGCCGATCGAATTGAAAAGCTGTACCGCTCCCCGGGTCTGCGAAAAGCAATGGGACAAGAAGGGCGCAGGACGGCGGAATGTTTTTCAGAAACACGTACGGTAAAGGAAATGGCGCACATTTACGCCGGTTATATGGATAAAAAGGAGAAAAGCGTATGAATGCAGGAGCACAACCGAAAATTTCCGTGATCATGGGAATTTATAATTGCGAAGAGACTTTAGCGGAGAGTATTGAATCCATCCTGAGCCAATCTTATAAGAATTGGGAACTGATTATGTGTGATGACGCGTCAACTGACGGAACGTATCAGATTGCGCGCCGTTACGCGGATCATTACGGCGACCGGATCACGCTGATTCAAAATAAGACAAATCAACGGCTTGCCGCTTCGCTTAACCGCTGTCTGACATACGCAACGGGGGATTATATCGCCAGGCAGGACGGTGATGACATCTCCAACCCGAGGAGACTGGAAAAACAGGCCGCTTTCTTAAATAAGCACGCCCACTATCAAGTCGTAGGCACGGGGATGCTCGTATTTGACGAATTCGGTGTAAGGGGCGCCCGGCTTTTGCCGCCCGTGCCGAAACCGGGAATTATGGCGAAAGGCACACCGTTCTGCCACGGCACCATTATGATGCGGGCCGAAGCGTACAAAGCGCTTGGCGGCTACCGGTCAGTCAGGCGGACGCGGCGGATGGAGGATATCGATTTGTGGCTGCGCTTTTTTGAAGCGGGTTTCCGGGGGTACAATCTCCAAGAAACGCTGTATAAAGTCAGAGAGGACAGTGATGCGTTTAAGAGGAGATCGTTTACGTATTCCATTGATAATGCGGTGCTCGTTTTTCAGGCATGCAGACGGCTGAAGCTGCCGCTTTCCCATTATGCGTATATCGCAAAACCGCTCATCCGCGCCATTACGCCGCCCGCGGTCATGAACCGTTATCATAAAAACAGGGACATCCGCCAAAAAGAAGGGCTTGCCGAACATGACTGACAAACCGATGCGGGTGCTGCACATCTTCAGCGGTATGAACAGGGGCGGCGCAGAAACGATGATGATGAATTTGTACCGGAAGATGGACAGAACGAAGGTGCAGTTTGATTTTTTAACCCATAGGAACGATCCGTGCGCTTATGATGAGGAAATTCTCGCTCTCGGCGGACGGCTTTTTTATGTGCCGAGCATCGGCAGCACAAACCCGATTACATTTGTGAAACAGGTCAAGCGGGTGATTAAGGAAAAAGGCCCGTTTGCCGCCGTGCACGCCCATACCGATTTTCAGTCTGGATTCATCGCGCTTGCCGCTCGTTTAGCCGGCGTCCCGGTGCGGATCTGCCATTCGCACAGTACGTCGTGGCGGGGGCGGGCGTCGCGGCTTGCCGGGATGCAGCTGTTTGTTTTCAGACGGCTGATCACGGCAAACGCCACGGCACTGTGCGCCTGCGGAGAAGACGCGGGCCGTTTCTTATTCGGGAAAGAAAAAGACGTGCATCTTTTGCCGAACGGCATTGATCTCGACTTATTTGCCGGCGGGTGCGCGGACACAGAAGCTGAAAAAAGGAAGCGGGGCATTGCAGACGGCCGTTTGGTGATCGGCCATATCGGCCGCTTTACAGAAGAAAAAAACCATGAATTTCTGCTCCGGCTGGCCGCTGATATGAAAGAGCGGGGCATCGGTTTACAGCTGATTCTCGCCGGAGACGGTCCGCTTCGCACCGACATGGAAAATCTGGCGGCGAAGCTGGGGCTTGATGATGATGTGCGTTTTATCGGCATAGAAGACCGCGTTCATGCCCTGCTGAAAACGCTGGATGTATTTGTCATGCCGTCTCTTTATGAAGGGCTGCCCGTCACGCTCGTTGAAGCGCAGGCCTCCGGGGTGCCGTGCGTGATATCAGACGGCATAACGGAAGAAGCCGATGCCGGGCTCGGGCTGGTCAAAAGGCTCAGCCTCAAAGAACCGCCTGAACGATGGGCATCCGCGATTTTACGGGCAGCTGAGGCGCCAAAGCCTGGCAGGGCGCACATTAAAGAAACCCTCGGACGGCTGGGATATGACGCGGGAGAGAATGCGGGGGCTGTTATGAAGCTTTACAATATGAATTGGAAAAAGGAACAGTAACGAATGATTGTATACGTAGTCAATATGGGAATTGTGTATATTTGGTCATGGTTCGCGAAAATGTGCGGCGGGCGTGATCAATCGCTTTCGACCGGATACCGGCCGAATCAGCTCGTCATGATCGTTCCGCTGCTATCGCTCGTATTGGTCTCCGGTTTGCGCTACAGAGTCGGGACGGATTTTCAGACGTACGCGCTGATGTACAAGCTGGCGGGAAATTACGGCAGCATTTGGGAGATCTTCGGGTTCGGAGCGAAAAAAGCAGCCGTTGATCCGGGGTTTACGGCTCTCATCTGGCTCATGAATTTTATCACGAAAGATCCGCAAATCATGTATTTCACCGTGGCGGTCGTGACGTGCAGCTTTATTTTAAAGGGGCTCGTTGAGTTCGGCCGTCCGTTTGAGCTGAGTGTGTTTTTGTTTTTGGGCACGTATCACTATTATGCTTCCTTTAACGGGATCAGGCAGTATATGGTGGCGGCCGTTTTGTTTTGGGCCGTCCGCTACGTGATCAGCGGAAGCTGGAAGCGTTATATGTCAATCGTGCTGCTGTGTTCGCTTTTTCATTCCTCAGCGCTGATTATGATTCCGGTTTATTTTCTCGTCAGAAAAAGAGCCTGGTCGCCCGCGATTTTCGGACTGTCGGCATTGTTTCTTCTTATGACGTTTCTGTATCAGAAGTTCATTTCGCTGTTTGTCGTCGTGCTGGAAAACAGCTCGTACGGCCATTATGAGAAATGGCTGATGACCAATACGAACGGGATGAACGTCGTAAAAATCGCGGTGCTGCTTCTGCCGCTGTTTTTGGCTTTCTGCTATCGGGAGCGGCTGCGGAAGCTCTGGCCTGACATTGATGTCATCGTGAATTTCTGTCTGCTCGGCCTGCTCTTCGGTCTTTTGGCGACAAAGGATGTTATTTTTGCCCGGTTTAATATATATTTCGGCCTGTACCAAATGATCCTGATCCCTTATTTTGTGAGGATTTTTGATGAAAAATCAAATGCGCTGATTTATATCGCCATTATTGTCTGTTATTTTCTTTACAGTTACTTGCTTATGCCGGTCGATTCGTCTGTGCTTCCGTACAGAACGATTTTTTCCCGGTAATGGACACTGGAGGTTTATATGGAAACACCCGCGGTCAGTTTATTAATTGCTGTGTATAATACGGAAACTTATTTAGAAAGATGCTTAGATTCATTGCTCAATCAGTCGCTCGCCAATATCGAAATCGTGGCCGTTAATGACGGGTCAACGGATCAAAGCCCGGCGATTCTTGAAACCTATCAGAAGCGGGATGAGAGAATCAGGGTCATTCATCAGCAAAACCGGGGGCTCGGCGCGGTCCGCAACAGGGGAATCGAGGCGGCGCGCGGCGAATTTATCGCTTTTATTGATGCGGACGACTGGGTTGAACCTGATTATTGCCTCAGCATGTATAAAAAAGCGAAGGCTGATCAGGCTGATCTCGTGATTTGCGAATATGCGGCCGAATTTGCGGATACGGGGAAAACCGCCGTTTCAACGATCGCTTCAGCGTACGCGGGCCGCCCGAAACAACGGTACCTGAAAGATTTATTTGAAGGGAGAGTCAGCGGTTTTTCATGGAACAAGCTGTACAAGAGAACGATGATCGAGCATCATCAGCTGCGCTTTCCGCTTCGTGATGAGCTGGAGCATGTGGAGGATCAGCACTTCAGCCTCAGGGCGCATGTTTTCGCAGGTGCGGTCTCGTACGTGGATCAGCCGCTCTATCATTATCGGATTCACTTGACTTCCATTGTGCAAAGCTATCAGAAAAAGCTGTTTGACTCAGGTCTCGTTCTCTATCGGCTGAACGAGGCTTTTTTGCGTGAAAACGGCTGCTTACAGGAATACCGGCAGGAGCTGGATTTTTTCATCGTTCAGCACGGAACAGTCTGCCTGCTGAATGAATGGAAGCGGAATAACGGCGGCCGGTTTTCTGAGAAATGGAAGAATATCAGCCGGATATGCGCTGATCCCGTGTTTCGCCTGAGCCTTTCCAAAACAGGAACGGCGCCGTTTGATGCCAAACGCTCATGCCTTCTGCTTTTGGCGAAGCTGAAGCTGATTCCGTTCGTGTCGCTGGCATCAGCCGCGTATCAGCGGGCAATCGAGTACAAAATGAAAATCAGAGGGTGAAGACATGTCGATACAATCTTTAAAAATCAATCTCGCGGAATGGCTGTTGCTAAAGGTCAAATACCCGTCCCAATTTCATTTCGGAACGGCAGCGGATGGGGCGGGGCTTACAGCGGCAAGAAAAAAGATCATTCTGACGCTGCTCCCGTCCCACGATAATCTCGGCGATCACGCCATCGCCTATGCAAGCAAAACGTTTCTTGAACGGGAATATCCCGATTTTGACATTGTCGAGGTGGATATGAAGGATATATACAGATCGGCAAAGGCGCTGATCAAAAAGCGCCACCCCGATGATATGGTATTCATCATCGGCGGCGGGAACATGGGGGATTTGTACCGGTATGAGGAATGGACGCGCCGCTTTATCATCAAAACATTCCGGGAATATCGGATCGTTCAGCTTCCGGCGACGGCTCACTTTTCTGAATCAAAAAAGGGACGGAAGGAACTGAAGCGCGCCCGAAAAGTATACAATGCGCATCCCGACCTTTTGTTAATGGCGAGAGATGAGACGACGTATCAATGGATGAAGCGTCATTTTCCCGGAAAAACAGTGCTCAAACAGCCTGACATGGTCTTATATTTGGATAAAAGCGAGCGGCGCACCCCGCGGGAAGGGATCTACCTCTGTTTACGGGAGGATAAGGAGAGTGCGCTGACGGCTGAGGACAGAACGATGGTAAAAGAAGCTTTGGCAAAAGAGTACGGCGAGCTGTATTCCTTTACCACGACGGTCGGCCGGAGGGTCAGCCGCCATACACGTGAAAAGGAGCTGGAAGCGCTTTGGAATACGCTGAAAGGCGCGGAAGCCGTCGTCACTGACAGGCTTCACGGGATGATTTTTTGTGCGCTGACGAAAACGCCTTGTGTCGTCATTCGTTCGTTTGATCATAAGGTGATGGAAGGCTATCAATGGCTGAAAAACATACCGAACATGACATTGCTTGAGCGTCCCGACCCAGAAGCCGTAACGTCCGCCGTAAACCGGCTGCTCAGCGGCAAGCATGAGGAAGGCGGTTCATTGCGAAGTGTTTATTTTGCCGGGCTGCGCTCGAAAATCAGCGGTGATGCCCAATGACCGCGCCGCTTGTGAGCGTGATCGTGCCGATGTATAAGACAGAGCCTTTTATTAAAGAATGCGCGGTTTCTTTAACAAAACAGACGCTGAGAGACATCGAAATCATTTTCGTCAATGACGGTTCACCGGATCAGTCAGGCCGGATTGCTGAACAATTCGCCGCAGAAGATGCGAGAATCCGGGTGATTCATAAAGAAAACGGCGGCCTCAGCTCGGCCCGCAATGCCGGAATAAAAGCCGCCCGCGGCCGTTATATCGGTTTTGCGGACGGCGATGACTATGTGACGGAAACGATGTTCGAGCGGCTTTATGAAGAAGCAGAGAAGAACCGGCTGGATATCGCCGGATGCGGCTATTATAAGGAAACGCCGTCTAAGAAAAGAACATATATGCCGCCGTCCATTCCGGCGGGCCGCGTCTTCACAGCGGATGAAATGACTGCATTGCTGACCCGCGCGCACGAACATCGGTTTATTTGGTATGTGTGGCGCTATATATACCGGCGAGAATCTTTGCAAGGACTGTTGTTCCATGAAGATATCCGGTTTGCCGAGGACTCTCCGTTTAACTTGGCAGCGTTCCGCCAAGCCGCGCGTGTCAAAGTGATAGACGAAGGGCTGTATATCTACCGGGAAAATCCGCAAAGTCTTACAGAAACACCGTTTAAGCCCCACTTAGATCAAGAACTGCAAAAGCAATATAAAGCGAAAATGGCTTTTTATGAGGCGAACGGGCTGACGGACGCCTGCCGGAGCGATATCGATACATATTTGTGCAAGCATCAGATTCCGATGCTGATCGCCAACGCATGCGCCGCCCCGCAGCCGTCACATCAGATTACGGCGCACATCGGCAGAATCTTAACGTATGACATGGTAAAAACGGCGGTGCGCAGCACGCCGTGCCGCCATAAACAGCTGCTGGCGGGGGAGCGCGTGGTGCTCGGCCTGTGCAAAATGCGCCTTCCTCTTCTTCTGCATGCGTTTTTCGAACGGAAATCGAAAGAGAAAGGCAGTGCGGAAGGAGCATGAAATTTGCCATTAATTTCGGCGCCAATGTGACGGCGTTTTTACTATCGGTGTTTTTATCAGTGTGGATGACGCCCTTTATTGTGAAAACATTAGGTGTGGAGGCTTTTGGATTTGTCCATCTGACACAGAATATCATTAACTATTTCTCTATTATTACCGTTGCGCTGAGCTCTGTCGTTGTGAGGTTTTTCTCCGTCGCCGCCCACAGGGGGAACAGGGACGAGGCCAATGCGTATGTAAGCAATTATTTAGCCGCGTCTGTCGTGATATCTCTATTGCTCGCTGTGCCGCTCGCCGGGACGGCTTTTTTTATTGACAAGATTATGAATGTACCGGCCGGGCTCTTAACGGATGTGAGGCTCTCTATCGTGATCGGCAGCGTGCTGTTTATGCTGACGTTTTTTATGGCGGGGTTCGCGACGGGGCCGTTTTTCGCCAACAAGCTTTATATCACAAGCTCCATTCAGGCCGTGCAAATGCTGGTCAGGGTGCTGTGTGTGCTCGCTCTGTTTACGTGCCTGCCGCCGAAAATCTGGCAGATCCAGCTTTCGGCATTAGCGGGAGCCGTCTGTGCGGCCGTGCTGACTTTTTTCTTTTTTAAGAAATTGATTCCGTGGTTTTCTTTCAGCCGTAAAACCTTGTCATTACAGACGAGCAAAGTGCTGTTTTCGGCCGGTGCCTGGAGTTCTGTCAACCAGATCGGCGTGCTGCTGTTTCTGCAGATTGACCTCATGACGGCCAACCTCGTGCTGGGGCCGTCTGAAGCGGGTGTCTATGCGGCGATTATTCAATTCCCGCTCCTGCTCAGAAGTCTTGCCGGGACGCTTGCTTCACTGTTTGCGCCGGTTTTGACTTCCTACTATTCAAAAGGCGATATGGAAGGCCTCCTGTCTTACGCCAATAAGGCCGTGCGGCTGAACGGGCTTCTGCTCGCGCTTCCCGCCGCATTATTAGGAGGGCTCGCCGAACCGTTTCTGGCGATTTGGCTGGGCCCGTCGTTTGTGCAGACGGCGCCGCTTTTATACATTCACGCCGCGTATTTGGCGGTCAGTCTCTCTGTCATGCCGCTTTTTTACGTATGGACGGCTTTTAATAAACAAAAAACGCCCGCCGTCGTTACTTTATGTTTAGGCGGACTGAATGTCATATTGGCCGTGGTTCTCAGCGGACCGGCACATCTCGGGCTGTACGGCATCACCATCGCCGGTGCAGTCTCGCTCATTTTGAAAAATGCCGTCTTCACGCCGCTGTATGTTTCGCATATTACCGGTTTTCAGAAAACCGCGTTTTACAAAGGCATGTTCGGCCCGTTGGCGGCGGCCGTATTTGCCTGGGCTGTCTGCCGGGGTATCCGGCTGTTTTCACCGCTTGACAGCTGGGCCGGCCTGATCGCTACGGGGCTTGCCGTATGCATAAGCTATGCCGCATTCGCTTTTTTCTTCATTTGTACGAAAGAAGAAAGGCGGCTTGCTTTACAGAAATGCCGAAAAGTGAAAGGAGCTGTTCAGATTTGAAGGCGAAACGTGTATTTGATATAGCGGCCGCGGTGTTGTTATTGTGCGGCGCAAGCGTCATCCTTCTCTTCGCCATGGCCGCCGTCAGATGCGCCATCGGGTCTCCGGTATTGTTCAAACAGACGAGACCGGGGCATAACGGGCGTCCGTTTACGTTGTATAAACTCAGGACGATGACGGATGCGCGTGATGAAAACGGTGTGCTGCTTCCGGATCATCTCCGCCTGACCAAAACGGGAAGGCTGATCAGAAAACTGAGCATCGATGAGCTTCCCCAGCTTTTTAATGTGCTCAAAGGAGATATCAGTCTGGTCGGCCCCCGCCCTTTGCTGATGGATTATCTGCCGCTTTACACGGCGGAGCAGGCGCGGCGCCACGAGGTGAAGCCGGGGATTACGGGCTGGGCGCAGATTAACGGGAGAAACGCGATTTCATGGGAGGAAAAATTCAAGTTCGACGTGTGGTACGTCGACAACCGCACATTTCTTCTCGACTTAAAGATTCTGCTTTTAACAGTGAAAAAAGTTCTCGTGTCAGAAGGCATACATCAAGCCGGCCATGTGACGGCAAAGCGCTTCACAGGCAGCGGAGATATGTCATCGTGAAAAAGATCGTGCTGATCGGAAACGGCGGACACGGAAAAGTCGTGAAGGAAATCGTGCAGGCCCGTTCCGATATGGAGCTTGCGGGCGTATTGGATGACGGATTCAGCGGTTTTGCCGTTCGGAACGGTTTATATACGGGCCGGACGAAAGACGTGCCCATGCTTCGGAAACTCGTCCCCGAGGCCGTATTCACGATATGCATCGGCCGCAACGGCGTCAGAAAGCAGTTCGCTGAAACGCTTGGGCTTGAAGATGACGATTATGCCGCACTCATTCACCCCGGGGCGATCGTCAGTGAAACGGCTTCCGTCGGACACGGAACGGTTGTGATGGCGGGCGCCGTCATTCAGGCGGGCGCTGACATCGGCGCCCATTGCATCATCAATACGGGCGCGGTTGCCGATCATGACAATGCAATCGGAGATTACGTCCATCTTTCACCGCGCGCGGCGCTTGCCGGCGGAGTGAAAGTCGGGGAAGGAACGCACATCGGAATCGGCGCGTCCGTCATACCGCAGATTGACATCGGCCCTTGGTCCGTTATCGGCGCGGGGGCTGCGGTCATCAGCCGGCTTCCCGGCCATGTGACGGCGGTCGGCGTTCCGGCCCGCATCATCTCCCCTATCCATAATGAAAAAGGATGATTTCATGCAAACAAACAAACGGATTTATTTGTCTCCGCCTCATATGAGCGGAAAAGAACAGGAATACATTGCAGAAGCTTTTCGTTCCAATTGGATTGCCCCGCTCGGTCCGCTCGTCAATTCGTTTGAAGCGCGGCTCGCGGAATATGCGGGAGTGAAAAGCGCGGCTGCCGTAAGCTCGGGAACGGCGGCCATCCATCTTGCCCTGCGGCTTGCGGGTGTGAAAAAAGGAGACGCTGTATTTTGTCCTTCCTTTACGTTTGTCGCCACGGCGAATCCGATTGTGTATGAGCAGGCTGAGCCCGTTTTTATTGATTCGGAATGGGAGACGTGGAATATGTCGCCTGATGCGCTTGAGCGGGCGCTGCGGGATGCAAAGCGGCGCGGCAGACTCCCGAAAGCGGTGATCGCCGTCAATCTTTACGGCCAAAGCGCGAAAATGGATGAATTAATGAGCCTTTGTGACGCATACGGCGTCTGTCTGATTGAAGACGCTGCCGAGTCCTTAGGATCAACATATAAAGGCAGGCAGAGCGGCACGTTCGGCCGTTTCGGTATTTATTCCTTTAACGGCAACAAAATCATTACAACATCGGGAGGCGGCATGCTCGTGTCTGACGATGAAGCCGCGATTGAAAAAGCGAGGTTTCTTGCGTCTCAGGCGAGAGATGCCGCCGTTCATTACCAGCACAGCGAGCTCGGTTATAACTACAGGCTCAGCAACATTCTCGCGGGCGTGGGGATATCGCAGCTGGAAGTGCTTGAAGATCGCGTCCGGGCGAGGAGAGAAATTTTTCACAGGTATCGGGAAGCGCTGGAAACGTATCCGGGCATCCGCATGATGCCGGAGCTTGAAGGAACGGTTTCAAACCGCTGGCTGACGGCTCTGACGCTTGATAACGGCGTGACGCCGGAAGAAGCCGTCGCCTGTCTTGCGGAACAGAATATTGAGGCCCGGCCGCTGTGGAAACCGCTGCATACGCAGCCGCTTTTCTCATCTTCCGTCTTTTATCCTCACAGCGAACATGAGCGTGTCTCTGAGAACCTTTTCAGCCGGGGCATCTGTCTGCCGTCCGGGTCTGACTTGTGTTCTGAGGATCAGCAGCGTGTCATTGACGCACTTGCGCAACTGTTTGAAACGAAAGGGGAGAAAACATGGACAGCCGCCATGTTATGAGCCGATTAAAAGAAACGCTGACGGGTCTGCTCAGCGTTATACCGCCGCAATCTGACATCATATATGCCGACTATCCCCTCTACGGAAATGTAGGGGATTTATTGATAATGAAAGGGACGGAGGCGTTTTTTAAAGCACACGGCATCTGCGTGAAACAGCGCTGGAATCCCGACAATTTTCCATTCGGGCGCCGAGCGGACAAAAAGACGATCATCGTCTGTCAGGGTGGCGGAAATTTCGGGGATCTCTATCCGTACTATCAGACGTTCAGGGAAAAAATCGTCCAATCCTTTCCGGAAAACAGGATCGTCATCCTGCCGCAATCCATTTATTATCAGGATGAGACACGGCTTGGGAAGACAGCGGCGCTTTTTGCGGAGCACAAGGATCTCCACCTGTTTACGAGAGATCGTGTGTCATACGAGACCGCGAAACGCTTTTTTTCGGCGAATCATATCGGGCTTATGCCTGATATGGCCCATCAGCTGTATCCGATCGCGGCGTCAGCGGCTCCGTCACGCGGCAGGCTTCATTTTAGCCGCACGGATGGGGAAATCAATCCGAAGCTGCAAAACAATCCTTCCGTTAAAAGCTGCGACTGGCAGGATGTGCTGTCAGCAAGCGACCGCAGGGGAATCGCTTTTTTCCAAACACTGAATGTTTTGAATAAAAAAGCGGGAAACCCGCTGCCGATTGCGCGGTTTTGGAAACGCTATTCCGATTTCTTGACGAAAAAAGCGGTTCTGTTTTTCAGCAGGTACGAATCGGTGGAAACGTCAAGGCTTCACGGCCACATCCTGTCCTCGCTTCTCGGGAAACCGAATACCGTCATTGATAATTCATACGGGAAAAACGCCAACTATTATTGCACCTGGATGCACGAAGCGCCGGACGTCCGTCTGATCGGGGAAACCGCCGGCACGAAGGAAAACCTTCCGCTTTGAATAAGCGGAAGGTTTATTTTGTTTCTCCGCGTTTTACTTTGTTGTACGCCTCATCCAAATGCTGAATTCTTTTGAGCACAACCGAGTTTTTCGTCAGCTGATCCTGAACAAGGGTTGAGACGACGGAGCGGTAATAGCTGTTCATCGCATGAATTCGGTCTTCATTCGGATTCATTTCAATGTGCTGTGTAAAGTTTTCAATAAAATAAGGAACAGAAAAAAGTTCTGACATCTATAAAGCAACTCCTTTTAATAAGTATATACGGTATGAAACCAATCATGTACAATGAAAAAAGGGGAGTGAGCATGATGGATATCAAACTTCAGCAAACACAAATGTTAAAGCCTCAATTAACGCAAGAGCTTAAACAGGCTATCACATTACTCGGATACAATTCCGCGGAACTGGCCGGATATATTGATGAGCTCTCACTGGAAAACCCTCTGATTGAACGAAAGGAAACAGACACGCCGCCACTATCTTACCATAAAACAAATAAAAACAGGATGAAAGAACGGGACGGAAGCCAGCAGATCAGACATACCCGCAAAACGCTGCAGGATTCGCTCAAACAGCAAGCCTTAGACATGAAGCTGTCCGATGATGAGAAAAAGATTTTCAATTATCTGATACATTCATTGGACTCAAACGGATATTTAAAAGAGGACATACCAGCTGCCGCCGACCATGTATCCGCTTCACAAGAGGAGACGGAAGCGGTTCTGAAAAAGCTTCAATCCCTTGAGCCCGCGGGAATCGGCGCCCGGTCTTTGCAGGAATGCATCCTTCTTCAGCTCCGCCGTCTTCCCGAGCGGAACGAACAGGCGGAATGGATTGCCGACGCCTATTTTGAGCTATTTGCAAGAAAGAACTGGAAAGCGCTTACACTGAAAACGGGCATTCCGCTTAAAGACATTCAGGACATCGCCGACATGATCAGCGCGCTTGATCCGAGGCCGGGGCTCCGTTATGCGCATGAGGAGCCGGGTTTTTACGTGGAACCGGATATTTTCATCACAGTGAAAAACGGCATCATTCAAGCGCGGCTCAACAGCCGTTCGTTTCCTGACATCCAGCTTCATACCCATTATCAGCCGCTGCTGTCAGCTGCCGGGTGCCGTGACACGAAAAATTATCTGTCGGCAAAATATCAGGAATGGCGCTGGCTGAACCGGGCTTTGTCGCAAAGAAAACAAACGATCACGAGAATTATCGGCGTCCTGACTGAACGGCAGGAATCCTTTTTTCTCACAGGAAAAAGCGGAATGCAGCCGCTGACCTTAAGAGAGGTGGCGGAAACGCTGGAGCTCCACGAATCAACGATCAGCCGGGCCATCAAAGGGAAGTACGTTCAGACGCCGTACGGACTGTATGAAATGAAAACATTTTTCTCGGCGAAAGCTGAATCGTCAGGGGACGGCGGCGCCTCCAATTATGCCGTAAAAGCGCATCTGGAGGCATTGGTCGGTAAAGAAGATAAAAAGAAACCTTTTTCAGACCAAAAGCTTGCCGATCTGCTGCATGAACAATATGACATCCGAATCTCAAGGCGCACCGTCGCCAAATACCGTGACCAATTAAATATTCCGCCGTCATCGGCGAGAAAACGGTACAGCTGAAACCTCCCCGAGCCAAACCCCGGGGAGGTTCTCCGTGTTACGGGATCATCCATGAAAACAGATGATGCTGTAAAAATGTAATGAGACAGACGAGCAGAAGCAAAAACAGACTGTGCTTAATCGTAAAACGGAAAAGGTCGGCTTCCTTGCCCGCCAGACCGACAGCGGCACAGGCAACCGCAATGGATTGCGGAGAAATCATTTTTCCGGTGACACCGCCTGATGAATTGGCGGCAACGGAGAGAACCGGGTCCATCCCGACAGAGAGCGCCGTCACCTTTTGCAATCCGCCGAACAATAGATTGGCCGACGTATCAGAGCCGGTAATAAACACGCCGAGCCAGCCGAGCACCGGCGAAAAAAAGGTAAACATCGCGCCCGTCATGGCAAGCGCAAGACCGAGTGTCGTGCTCATGCCGGAAGCATTCGTCACATAAGCAAAGCCGACAACAGAAACAATGGTCACCACCGGAAGCGTTAACTCTTTCACCGTTTCTATAAACGCTTCGCCCCATGTCTTCCACGACATGCCGAGGGCGAACTTAGAGATGACGGCGGCAATCAGAATCGCCGTCCCCGCTGAACCGAAAAGCTCAAGTTTGTACACGGCTTCAATCGGCGTGCCGTCCGCCTGAAGAATCTGCTGATTTACAAATGGAACGGGAGGCGTGAAGGTCAATGCACGCCCGGCTGCATTCAGCCAGGAAAGCCACATTGACGTTCCTTCATAATGACCGGTTAAGGCAGCCTTCACGCCGGGAATCCCCCAGACGGATATCATGGCCGTCAGAAGAAGGAAAGGAGACCACGCTTTAAACACCGCGGCGCCCCCGTACTTGATCGGCGCCCGGTCAGCGGCCGCTGCTGATTCCCGTTCTGCCGCGAAACGAAAGGCCGTTTTCGGTTTCCAAAATTTCAAAAACAGAGCGAGCGCGGCCATGGAAACAAGCGCCGACAGCACATCCGGAAGCTCAGGCCCTAAAAAATTCGAGCTTGCGTACTGCACGGCCGCAAAGGAGACGCCGGAAACAAGAATGGCCGGCCATACCTCAAAAGCCTTTTTAAACCCGCTCATCAAAATGATTAAGTACAGCGGAATAAAGACGGATAAAAACGGAAGCTGCCGGCCGACCATTTGAGAAATTTCCATTGCCGGTATCCCGGTCGGACCTTCGACAGCGGTAATCGGAATGCCGATCGCACCGAAGGCAACGGGCGCCGTATTGGCAATCAGGCAAATCCCCGCCGCATACAGCGGCTGAAAACCAAGTCCGACGAGCAAAGCGGCCGAGATCGCTACGGGAGCGCCGAAACCGGCGGCGCCTTCTAAAAACGCCCCGAATGAAAAGGCGATGAGCAGCGCCTGCAAACGCCGATCATCTGTAATTGAGAGCACCGAACTCCGGATAATCTCAAACTGTCCCGTTTTCACGGTGATTTTATACAGAAAGACCGATGTGACGATAATCCAGCCGATCGGAAGCAGCCCGTACACCGCTCCCTGAGAAGCGGACATCACCGCTTTTTCCGCCGGCATGCCGTAAACAAATACAGCGATTAAAAGTGAAACGGCTAACGTGAAAAGCCCCGCGATGTACCCCTTCATCCGTTTCACCGCAAGCGCCCAAAAAAAGAAGATAATCGGCACGAGCGCGCAAGCTGCCGATAAAAGCAAATTTCCCCCTAAAGGAGCGTACCCCTGTGTCCATTGCATCCCTAAAAAACCCCTCCTTATGTCATGTAAGCGATTACTTTTTATGATAAGGTCATCTGATGACCGGGTTAATTAGCATTATATTTTGAAAGTTTTGAAAGTACAATACTTTTCTTGAACAAATTGTCTGAACCTGTCGGCGGTGCGAAAAAAGAAGTATAATAGACGATAAACATCAAGATTCACAAGTGACGGGGTGATCGCGTTGAAATATAAACAAATTAAAACGAAAAAAATCTACGAGGAAGTCGCTGACGCATTGCTGGAGAAGATAAAAGCGGGCGAGCTTAAGCCGGGTGAAAAGCTTGATTCCGTTCAGGCGCTTTCTGAGAGTTTTCAGGTCAGCCGCTCGGCGGTCAGAGAAGCGCTGTCGGCTTTGAAAGCGATGGGGCTCGTCGACATGAAGCAGGGAGAAGGCACATACATAAGAGAATTTGAGCCGTCTCATGTTTCCCAGCCGCTTTCTTCCGCCCTCTTGATGAAAAAAGAGGACGTCAAACAGCTGCTCGAAGTCAGAAAGCTGCTTGAACTCGGCGTCGCCGCCATGGCCGCTGAAAAACGCACGGAAGACGATTTACAAAAAATCCGCCAAGCTCTCCTGGAGATGAAAGACATTGACGGAGACGAAGAATTAGGCGAAAAAGCGGATTTCTCCTTTCACATGGCGCTGGCGGAAGCATCACAAAACGGGCTGCTCAAGCATCTCATGAATCATGTCTCCGCGCTCCTTTTGGAAACGATGAGAGAAACGAGAAAAATTTGGCTGTTTTCTAAACGAACGAGCGTGCAGCGATTGTATGAAGAGCATGAACGCATTTACAGCGCCGTCGCCGCCAAAGACGCGGATGAAGCGGAAGCCGCGATGACCGCGCACCTGACGAATGTGGAAGACGTGCTGGGGGCTTATTTTGAAGAAAATGTATAGAAGCTGACTTGTGAAAGGGGATAACATCACATGCAGGCCGAATCTTTTTTTTCTGACCATGTAAAGAAAGCTCTGACAAACGATCCTCCCGGGGAATGGATGCCGGCAGTTCCGAAAGCGTGCATCCCCCTGCATTCCGGCTATCCCGATCCCGCACTCGTTCCTGATAAGGAGCTGAAAGAAGCCGCCGCCCGCCTTCTGGATGAGGAGCGCGATCTGCCGCTGCATTATATGGGAAGCCCGAGGACGGCCGTTTTAAAAAAGCAGATTCAAGAACGGTTAGCCATCCGCGGCATTCACTGTCTGGACGATGAGCTGCTCGTGACGTCAGGCGCCTGTCAGGCGATAGATCTGGCTGCACGGGTTTTCCTCGATGAACAAACCGCCGCTGCCGTTGAAGCTCCGGTCTACATGGAAGCGCTCGAGATTTTTAAAAATTATACACCGCATATCATGAGCATTCCGACAGATCAAGAGGGCCTGCAAACAGAAACATTAGCGTTCATGCTTGAGGAAAGAAAACGAAAAGGGCTTCTGCTTCCCCGTCTTCTCTACACGATACCCGCTTTTCAGAATCCTGAGGGAACCGTAATGTCAGCGAAGCGGAGAACCCGCCTGCTTCAGCTTGCCGAAACGTATGATTTTCTCATCTTGGAGGATGATGCATACGGCGAGCTCGGATTCACCGATATTCCGCCGCCCTTGAAAGCCATGGATCAAAACGGCCGGGTGCTGTACGCCGGTTCATTATCAAAAGTCATCGCCCCGGGTATGAGGATCGGCTGGATTGCAGGGGACGCTGCATTCATCACGGCATTGTCATGGTTAAAAAAAGACTTAGGCCACCCGTTTTCCCAAGCGGTGACCGCCGTCTATCTGGAACAAACGAATGTTGAAAAACGGCTCGCCGTCTTGCGGGAAGCATACCGGAGCAAACGTGACGTTTTGCTCGCCGCATCAGCGCGATATCTTCCGGAATCCGCATCCTGGCACGTGCCTGAAGGCGGTTACTTTGTATGGGTGAAAGCGCCGGGAGCGGATACATCCGCAATGCTGGCGAGGGCTCTTTCTCACGGCGTTTCCTATGTCCCCGGTAAATATTTTTTTCTGCATCAGGAAGACGGTGCGGAATATCTTCGCCTGTCGTTCAGTTATGCCGGTAAAGCCGCGATAAAAGAGGGTGTGCAAAAACTGGGACGTCTGCTGGAAAACGGGATGTAGAGCAGCTTGAGGAGCTTTCGGGCTTCTCTTTTTTTGTCCCCTTCAGCACATCAGGCGAAAGGATTTTTCAGAAAAACCTTCCAATCCATATTCAGAATAGTGTAGGATATTCATAGAGCTTTCCTAAAAACAGGTCATCAGATGACCGGATCACATATTGAGGATGAAAGAGGGGTTCATCATGAAAGTCTCATTATTTGTCACGTGCCTTGTGGATATGTTCCAGACCAATGTCGGAAAGGCGACGGTTGAGGTGCTGGAACGGCTCGGGTGTGAGGTGGATTTTCCCGAGGGGCAGATTTGCTGCGGGCAGCCCGCATACAACAGCGGGTATGTGACGGATGCGAAAAAAGCGATGAAGCGGATGATTGCCGCGTTTGAAGAAGCGGAGTACGTTGTCAGTCCGTCAGGTTCCTGTACGACGATGTTCCGTGAATATCCGCATCTGTTTCAGGACGATCCGAAGTGGGCGGCAAAAGCGCAGCAGCTTGCGGACAAAACATATGAGTTAACAGATTTTATCGTCAACGTTCTCGGGGTGGAGGATGTCGGGGCGGTGCTGCAAAAAAAAGCGACAGTCCATACATCGTGCCACATGACGAGGCTGCTCGGCGTGTCGGAGGAGCCGATGAAGCTTTTGCGCCATGTCAAGGGGCTCGAGCTGACCGCGCTTCCCGGAAAGCACCAATGCTGCGGATTCGGAGGAACGTTTTCTGTGAAAATGGCGCAAATCTCTGAACAAATGGTGGATGAGAAGGTCGCCTGCGTGGAAGACACGGAGGCCGAGGTGCTGATCGGGGCGGATTGCGGCTGTCTGATGAATATCGGCGGGCGTCTTGACCGTAAGGATAAAAACGTCAGAGTCATGCACATCGCCGAAGTGCTGAACAGCAGATAACACGGGAAACAACAAGGGGGGAAAATCATGGCGATGAAAATCGGTACCGCCGCTTTTAAAGAGCGGGTATCAGAAGGAATAGATAATGAGTTTATGAGAGGAGCCGTCTCCGGAGCGCAGGAACGGCTCAGGACAAGAAGGCTTCAGGCGGCCGAAGAATTGGGAAACTGGGAGGATTGGCGTTCCCATGCGGAAGAAATCAGACAGCATGTGCTGGACAATCTTGATTTCTATTTGGAACAGCTCGCCGAAAATGTCGCCAACAGAGGCGGACACGTCTTTTTCGCCGAAACGGCGGAAGAAGCGTCCTCCTATATCCGCGATGTCATCCGGCAGAAAAACGCCAAAAAAATCGTAAAATCCAAATCCATGGTGACAGAAGAAATCAATATGAACGAAGTGCTTGAGGAAGAGGGCTGTGAAGTCACAGAAACGGATCTCGGCGAATACATTCTCCAGATTGACGATCACGATCCGCCGTCACATATCGTTGCTCCCGCTCTTCACAAAAACAAAGAGCAGATCCGTGACGTGTTTAAAGAGAGACTCGAATACAAACAGACGGAAAAACCGGAAGAGCTCGTCATGCACGCGCGCAGCGTTCTCCGGAAAAAATTTCTCGAAGCGGATGTCGGCATTACAGGCTGCAACTTTGCGATCGCGGATACCGGATCGGTCAGTCTCGTGACGAACGAAGGAAACGGCCGCCTTGTTTCCGCGCTGCCGAAGACGCAGATCACCGTGATGGGAATGGAGCGGATCGTTCCGTCATTTTCTGAGTTTGAAGTGCTTGTCAGCATGCTGACGAGAAGCGCGGTCGGCCAGCGGCTTACAAGTTACATTACGGCGCTGACGGGACCTCGTCAGCAAGGAGAAGCTGACGGGCCTGAGGAATTCCACCTTGTGGTTGTGGACAACGGGCGTTCCCGCATACTCGGCACGGAATTCCAATCGGTGCTGCAATGTATCCGCTGCGCCGCCTGCATCAACGTCTGTCCGGTGTACCGGCATGTCGGCGGACACTCGTACGGGTCCATCTATTCGGGTCCGATCGGCGCCGTCTTATCGCCTCTTCTGGGCGGATATGACGAATACAAGGAGCTCCCGTACGCATCTTCCTTATGTGCGGCCTGTACGGAAGCATGTCCCGTTAAAATTCCGCTGCACGAGCTGCTGCTCAAGCATCGGCAGAACATCGTGGAAAAAGAGGGCAAAGCGCCGATCAGCGAAAAACTGGCGATGAAAGCCTTCGGGCTCGGCTCGTCATCCCCGTCCCTTTATAAAATGGGATCGAAATGGGCGCCTGCCGCCATGACGCCGTTTACGGAAGATGACAAAATATCAAAAGGGCCGGGGCCGTTAAAAGAATGGACGGCAATACGGGATTTCCCGGCGCCGCATAAATCGAGATTCAGAGATTGGTTTAAAGACCGGGAAAAACAAAAGGGGGAAGAATGATGATGAAAGGGACGGTTACACATCAGGAATCCTTTTTAAACCGGATCGCCGAAAATCTGGGCAGAGAGCGCAGAAAATCAGGCGTGTCCCTGCCTGAATGGAAGTATCAGCCTCAATATCAAACGCATGCGGACTGTACGGAAGACGATCTTGTCACGATGCTGAAAGACCACTGCGTCAACATTCATACCGAACTGATCGAAACGGATGCAGCCGGGCTTTACGACGCTTTGCGCACGCAGGTGAACCGCTTTGAAGGAGGGCCTGTCATCATTCCGAAGGACAGCCGGTTTGAAACGTACGGCTTGCAGACCCTTATGACAGAAGAGTGGCCGGATGAAGGGATTCCCGTTTGGGAATGGGACGCGGAACAAGGAGCGAAAAATATTGAAAAAGCGGAACAAGCGAATGTGGGCATTACATTCAGCGAGATCACGCTTGCGGAATCAGCCACCGTCGTTTTGTATGCGTCAGAGCATGCCGGCCGTTCCGTCAGCCTGCTTCCGACCACCTATATCGCAATCATCCCAAAATCTTCCATTGTGCCGAGAATGACACAGGCCAGCGATATACTGAAACAGCAGATCAGAGACGGCGTCACCGTTCCTTCCTGCATCAACTATATTACTGGACCGAGCAACTCGGCCGATATCGAAATGGATTTGGTTGTCGGCGTCCACGGACCCGTTAAAGCCGCTTATATCCTTGTGAATGACCGATAAAAAAACAAACCCCGGTTTTCGGCCGGGGTTTGTTTTTATATAAACGCGTTAATGATCATGATAAAACAGATCGCACTGACAGAAATAATCGTTTCCATCGCCGTCCATGTCAGGAACGTTTCTTTTACTGTCATTCCGAAATACTCTTTAATGAGCCAGAAACCGGAGTCATTGACATGTGACAGAATCAAAGAGCCCGCTCCCGTTGCCAAAACGAGAAGCTCACTGCTGACGCCCGGCATGACAGATGCAATCGGTGCAACAATGCCGGCCGCCGTCATCATGGCGACAGTCGCTGAACCTGTGGCGACGCGGATGACCGCCGCGATCGTCCAGCTTAAAAGAACGGGAGAGAAGCTTGAATGCTTCGCCATGTCAGCGATATACGTGCCGACGCCTGAATCAATCAGGACGTTGTTAAAAGCGCCGCCGGCTCCGATCACAAGCAGAATGGAAGCGATCGGCCCGAGACAGTCATTGCTGAATTTTAAAATGCTTTCTCTGTCAAAGCCCTGATAAAAACCAAGGCTGAAAAAGGAGTAAACCGTGGCGATCAAAAGCGCCGTGACAGGGTCGCCGATAAATTTAAAAGTTTCATAGAGCGCGCTTTTTTCCGGAAGCGCAATTTCGGCAAGCGTTGCCATAAGCATCAGGATCACCGGTACCAATATCGTAAACAATGTATTTGCGAATCCCGGAAGCTTGCGTTTTTCATTCCGTTCAATAAATTGTTTTTTCAACAGTTCGGGAACGGGTTTATGAATGCGCTTACCAATCCATTTTCCGTAAAGCGGCCCCGCGATGATGGCAGTCGGAATGCCGACGATTAAAGAAAACAAAATCGTTTTTCCGACATTGGCGTGATAAATGCCGACAGCCGCCATCGCCGCCGGGTGGGGCGGAACCAATCCGTGCACGACGGAAAGTCCCGCAAGGAGCGGAATCCCGATCGTCACTAATGAAACGCCGGTTTCAATCGCAATCGTAAACAAAAGCGGCACGAGCAGGACGAAGCCGACCTGGAAAAAGACCGGGATGCCGACGATAAAAGCGACGGCCATCATCGCCCAATGCACTTTCTTTTTGCCGAAGCGGCTGATCAGGGTGTGGGCGATACGCTCCGCACCGCCTGATTCAGCCATCATTTTTCCGAGCATCGTACCGAGGGCCAGCACGATCGCAAGCAGCGACAGCGTATTGCCGAGCCCGGTTTTCATCGAAGCGATAATGTCCGGCAGATTCATGCCCGTTGCGAAACCGACAAGGATGGATGTAATCAAAAGACTGATAAACGGATTTAATTTAGCGACCGTAATCAATAAGAGTAAAACGATAATAGCGGCAATGACAATAAACAGTAACATGACCTTTTCACCCTTTCAAAGAAGAATTAACGGCTTTGTTTGAGCTGAAATTCACTGATGACGTCAAATTCATCTTTGAGCTTGTCATACAGCCGCTCGTATAAGTAAAACAGCTCAATATATGTTTCGCTGTTTTTGACGTTCGGTTCATGGCGGTGAGAAATTCTGATCCAGTCCTGAACATCCTCGATCCGTTCCATTTCGCCAAGGCTGTGCAAAGCGAGAACGGCCGCTCCGAGCGCCGAGGCTTCGTAACTTTCCGGAACGAGGACTTCCCGTCCCATCGTATCGGACAAAATCTGCCTCCAAAGCGGCGATCTCGCAAATCCTCCCGAAGCCCGCACGTCTTTTGCGGGGCCTGCCAAATCTCTCAGTGCGACACCGATTGAAAAGACGCTCATGATGACGCCTTCCAGCACCGCTCTGATAAAATGCTCCCGTTTATGGCGGAGGCTGATGCCGAAAAACGTTCCGCGGGCATTCGGATTCCAAAACGGCGCGCGCTCCCCAGATAAAAACGGCAGAAACAGCAATCCCTCAGAGCCTGCGGGCACTTTATCAGCGATATCAATCATTAAATCGTACGGATCAATGCCGAGCCGCTTCGCCGTTTCGACTTCCGGAGAAGCGAATTCGTCTCGAAGCCAGCGCAGCATAATGCCTCCGTTATTCGTCGGGCCTCCGATGACCCAATGCTTGTCAGTCAGCGCGTAACAGAATGTCCGCGCTTTTTCATCCGTAATCGGCGCATCCGTCACCGAACGCACGGCTCCGCTCGTTCCGATCGTAACGGCCACTTCGCCTTTGCCGATCGCGCCGACTCCAAGGTTGGCGAGCACGCCGTCATTTGCGCCGATAATAAACGGTGTATCCGCATGAATGCCCATCCGTGCAGCGATTTCCGGCGCAAGGCCGCGCAGCTGATGAGTGGTCGGCACGATGTCTGACAGCTGATCTTCACGGATTCCGGCAATCCGGAGCGCTTCTTCATCCCAGGAAAGCGTATCTAAACGGAACAGCCCCGTTGCCGAAGCGATCGAATAATCGACGACATAAGTTCCGAAAAACTCGTGCAGAATATATTCTTTAATACTGATGAATTTGGCGGTTTTCGCGAATGTCTCCTTGTCCTGTTCTTTCATCCAGACAATTTTGGAAAGCGGAGACATCGGGTGAATCGGCGTACCCGTTCTTTTATAAATATCAAAACCGTTCATCTCTTTTAAAATCCGTTTTGATTGCTCGGCGCTGCGGTTGTCCGCCCAAATGATGCTTTTGGTCAGCAGGCCGCCGTTTTGATCGACAGCTATCAATGAGTGCATAGCGGTGCTGATGCCGATTGCAAGCAGATTGTCAGGGCTCAGTCCGGCCTTTGTGACGGCGCCCCTGATGCTTCCGATAACCGCTTCCAAAATGTGCTCAGGATCCTGCTCGGCCCATGCCGGTTTTGGCTGTATTAAATCATAGTGAACCGAATGCTTGGCTAACACTTTGCCTCTTGGTCCGAACAGAACGGCTTTCGTACTGGTCGTGCCGATATCCAGACCGATAACAGCTTGGGTTTCCTTCATAATATATCCCGCCTAATCTGATTGAATAATAAGATAGATTGATAATGTATGCCCTTACAAAGTCAATTATAGGAATAATTTTTTTATAAATCAACGATGAAGAAGAAAATTTTTTTCATAAAATTGCCTCAATTCCCGCTGTATCGGCATTCTCTCTTTTGAAAAATAAATATTCAGAAAGCGATTACAAACGTTTGTGCGCGATCATTTTTCTGATTTGCTGCAAGTTGGCGAGCGTTTTCTCCTGCCGCAGCCGGGCCGTGGCGAAATACAGTGTATCAATGACTGACAGCTGGGCAAGCCTTGCGGACATTGCTTCCGTTCTGAAAGCCGTCTCCCTTGTTGACGTATACAGCACCACGTCGGAAATCTGGGTGAGCGGCGACTTTTGGTAGCTTGTAATGCCGATCGTACCGGCGCCGAGCGATTTGGCCATTTTCACCGCGTCAAGCACGTCCTTATTGCTCCCCGAATGAGAAATGCCGATGACTGCGCTTTCGGGACCGAGAAGACCTGCTGACATCGCCTGAAAGTGAGAATCCGTGTGCGCGATGCAATTTATACCCGTACGCATAAATTTGTGATACGCGTCAGTGGCGATCAGCCCGGAACCGCCGTTTCCGTAAAATTCGATTCTGTCTGCGCAGTGGATCATTTCTACCGCTTTTTCAACGTCGGCCGGATCTAATAAATGAAAGGTATCGGTCAGACCGGAAATGTTTGTGCGGAAAACTTTCTGGATGATGACTTCGATATCGTCGTCGGGGCTCATTTCTTCATGAATGTGCTGCACCGGCTCCTGAACGATCTCCTGAGCAAGCGCGATTTTTAAATCCTGATAGCCGGAAAAACCGAGCCGTTTGCACAGCCTGAAAATCGTCGCTTCAGAGCTTTTCGTTTTTTCCGCCAGCTGAATGATGGAAAGGTGAACCACGTCTTTCGGTTCCTTCACGATATGGTCTGCAATCGCTCTCAATTTTGGCGACAAACCTTTGCTGGCCGCCTGAATCTTCCCGATGCTGCTTGAATTCACAGGGGTCATGCTATAACCTCCCTACTCGAATGTAAACGCATACTTTTATGATAAAGCAAGTTTCAATATAAGGAAAACAGAATTTTAAAATTGTTTTTTCAATTTTGTATATAAAAAAAGAGAAAAAGCCGCCGATGATAGAAAGTGAGGAGGCACCTGAATGAAAAAAGCATGGATTCTCGTCATATCATTCGGCATTGCACTTGCGCTGTTTTTATACGCAAACACAAAGGTGAAAGCGGAAAGCGCGGCGCCCGGAAAGCAAAGCCTTGTGTCCGGATTTCAGCTGAAATTTCCGAATCACCGGGTAGGACAATAGGCGGCAAAAATTAGTATTGACTTTGAAAATAGAAGACTGTATATTATGATACTATATTCAGAAAATAAAAACTCAAGAGATTCATTTAACATAAAACACTGTGAACGGGAGCAGTAAAAGAATCCAGTCAGAAAAAGAGAGCCGCGGGTTGGTGCAACGCGGACTGATTGTTCTTTGAACTCGCCCGGAAGTGGCAGGGCGGAACGGAATTGTCGGAATATTCCCTATGTCCTAACGGCTGACCTTCGTTAAAAGGTTTTTAAGCTGGATTCCGGATATTTCGGGATCAACAAGAGTGGTACCGCGGCTGCCTGAGGCACGCCGTCTCTTTTCCTAAAGAGGCGGCGTGCTTTTTTATGTGATGAACACTTTTTGCGAGAGGGCGTGTGATAGATGGAAAAGGACAAGCAAACGTTAAAACGGACGATGTCGTCCAGACACATTATGATGATGGCGCTTGGAGGCGCAATCGGGGCCGGGCTCTTTAAAGGCAGCAGCACGGCGATTGATGAAGCGGGGCCGTCCGTGCTGTTGGCCTACCTCCTCGGCGGAATCATTCTGCTATTTATTATGCAAGGGCTGGCCGAAATGGCAGTCAGAAACAAACATGCAAGGACGTTCCGTGATTTGGTTCAGCAGTCGCTCGGATCGTACGCTGCATACTTTTTAGATTGGATCTATTGGAAAATGTGGGTGCTCAATATTGCCGCGGAGGCGGTCGTAGCCGCCATTTTCATTCAATATTGGCTGCCGGAATGTCCGATATGGATACTGGCTCTGATCATTTCCATCGTGGTGACGGTCGTAAACATGCTTTCTGTGAAACTGTTTGCCGAGACGGAGTACTGGCTCGCGCTTATTAAAATTACAGTGATTGTCATCTTTATTTTATGCGGTATTCTGCTTTTATTTTTCTCATTCGGCAATCACACGGCGCCGGGGCTGTCTCATTTAACGGATCACGGAGGATTTTTCCCGCATGGAGCGGGGGGCGTCATTACGGCGATGCTCGTCGTGATCTACTCATACGGCGGAACGGAAATCATCGGCGTCACGCTGGCGGAGACAAAAAATCCCGAAAAGGTGATCCCGAAAGCTGTCCGAAGCACGTTAACGCGGATTGTCGCTTTTTACTTGCTGCCGTTCTTCATCATCGTCAGCCTGATTCCTTGGAATCAAGTCAACAGCGTTCCCGAAAGCCCGTTTGTCATAGTATTTAAGATGATCGGAATTCCGGGTGCCGACCATATTATGAATGCCGTCATTCTTCTTGCGATTATCTCGTCTATGAATTCGGGACTGTACGGATCATCCCGCGTCTTGTTTACGCAGGCTTCTGACGGCCGGGTGCCGAAAGTTTTTTCAAAACTATCGAAGAAAAAGGTTCCCGTCTATGCGATTCTGACTTGTACGTCATTTTTATATGTAGGCGTCCTGATTTCTTTATTCGCAGGAAGCCGGACGTTTAATTATTTGATGGGTTCACTCGGCTATACGGTGCTGTTCATCTGGCTGATTATCGGCTTCGCCCATTTGAAATCAAGAAAACATTCAACAGAACAGCCGGCTTATTACGTCAAATGGTTCCCATACACGACATGGTTCGCGGTGCTTGCGCTTTTGGCCATCCTGATCGGCGTAATTGCGACGACATCCATCGTCATCACATGCATCACTGCGGCCATCTATCTCCTCATTACGGCTGCGTATCTTGTGAAAGGGAGACGTCAATAAATAAAAAAACTCTTGCCCCGCGGCAAGAGTTTTTTTAATGAACGGCCTTTTTTTCTGCGGCCAGAGCAGGTGTTTTCAGTTTTTTCGGTGTTATATTCACAAAACAAATGCTTGTGACGATCAGAAGCAGTCCGGCTAAAAGGCTGACGGTAAGCGGCTCATGCAGGAATATCGAGCTGACGACAATGGATATGAGCGGGATCAGGAAGGTGTAAGAGGCAACCTTGCTTGCTTCCCCTGAACCGACAAGCGTAAAAAAGGCGAGCCAGCCGAGCGCGATAACAAAAACTGAAATGAACAGAAGGCTCAGAATGAACGGAGCTTTCCATTGAATCGCTGAAAAGCTTTCTGAAAAATGGCCGGAGCTGACAAGCAGCACGCCGCCGATCAGAAGCTGAAGAGCGACCATCCAGATAGAATCCGCGCGTCCGCCCGTTCTTTTCACATATACCGTGCCGAGCGCCCAGCTGACCGCAGAGCCTAAGGCCAAAAGAATGCCGGCGATGGAAATATGGCCTCCGAAACCGGCTGCGCTGATGACGGCGACACCGGCAAAGCCCAGAATAAGACCGGCTATTTTTAAAGGATACATCGATTCCCCGAGCCACAGCCAAGAAAAAACGCCCATTAACACCGGCTGGAAAAACACGATGGCTGAAAATAAGCCGGCAGGCAGGTAATTCAAGCCGACCGTTTGCAGGCCGTAAAATAAAGTAATATTTAAAATGGCAGAAATAAGATAGATCGGCCACGTTTCTTTAAAACGCAGCTTTTTAAAACGGGGCAGCGCCACCATTAATAATAGAAGTCCGCCGATCAGCGTGCGGATTCCGGCAAACAGAAGAGGCGGCGAATAGGCAAGCGCGGCCTTTGTCAGCGGCCAGTTAATTCCCCATACCGTGACTAGAAACGCCAGCATAAGAGCCGTCTGTATTTTCGAAAGCTGTTTCACGTCGTTCACTCCTTGTAGAACAATTCCATCATATGATACGGTAATCAGTAAGATAAATAAAATGAATCTTTTTTATAAGGAGCATAAGTAAAACGTTATGACAATTACACAACTGCGGGTTTTTGTTCAAATCGCTGAAACGGGAAGCTTTACAAAAGCGGGGCAGGCGCTGAATATGACGCAGCCCGCCGTCAGCCATGCCATCTCTGCGCTTGAGTCAGAGCTCGGCATCAAGCTGATCATCCGCGAGCGCCGCAACGGCGTAAGGCTCACGGACACGGGCGGAAAAATTCTCGTCCATATCAGAGAGGTGCTCAAAGGCATAGAAAAAGCCGAGCAGCTGGCGGCCGCGGAAAGAGGTCTTGAACAGGGAACGATTCACATCGGCACATTTCCGGCCGCTTCCGCTTATTTCATTCCAAAGCTGATCAGCGTGTTTAAAAAACGGTATCCGAAGCTTGAACTGGTGCTTCATGAAGGAACGGCGGACGAAGTAAAAGAATGGCTGCAATCCCGGATGATTGACGCGGGCATTCTGCTGTTCCCGACAGAGGATATGGATTACTTTCTGCTGAAAAAAGACAAAATGGCAGCGGTTATGCATAAAGATCATCCTCTCGCCGCACGCTCAACCGTAACGATAAAAGATCTGGACGGTGAACCGATGGTGGTTTGCGAAGGCGGTTACACGTCACCTTTTGCAGGCCTGTTTAAACAAGCCGGTGCCGAACTTTGCGCCGCCTTTACCGTGTTTAATGTCAGTACGTCCATCAATATGGTGCGGGAGGGGTTGGGTATGGCAATCTTATCCGATATGTCCATGGCCGGCAATCCCCTCCCGGAAGAAGTGGTGATTAAAGAGTTTGCGCCGGATGTATTCAGGGAGGTGCAGCTGGCGGTTCCTTCCATGAAAGACGCATCACTTGCCGCCAAGCTTTTTATTGATGTCGCCGAGGAGCTGTTCATCCGTAAGAAAACCGCCGCTGACTGATTGTTCGAAGATCATCGAATCAAATTGTTTAACTCACGGGAAAAGCTGTGGTAAGGTGTGTGGTAGAGACCTTGTTTAAGATCTGCTTACACTAAACCATAAAGGAGAAAACGATGGCTGAACATACATTGAAAGATACTGCGTTTTCCGTATTGAATTTATCGCCGGTCGTACAGGGGGGAACGGTTGCTGAATCGTTCCGCAACAGCATGGATTTAGCGCGCCGCGCCGAGGAGTGGGGCTATAACCGCTATTGGCTTGCGGAGCATCATAATATAGAAGGCGTTGCCAGCTCGGCAACGGCGGTGCTGATCGGCCACATCGCCGGCGGCACGAAAAAAATCCGCGTCGGTTCTGGGGGTATTATGCTGCCGAATCATTCTTCACTTGTGATCGCGGAGCAATTCGGAACCCTTGAAACGTTATATCCGGGGCGGATTGACCTGGGGCTCGGACGCGCGCCGGGGACCGACCAATTAACGGCGAGAGCCTTACGAAGAAACATAAACAGCGGGGAAGATTTTCCGGAGCAGCTTGAAGAATTGAGAAATTACTTCAAACCGTCAGGCAATGTGCGCAATCAAGTCCGCGCCATTCCGGGCGAAGGGCTGGACGTGCCGATCTGGCTTCTGGGCTCAAGCGGCTTCAGCGCGCGTCTTGCGGGAGAGCTCGGGCTTCCGTTCGCCTTTGCGGCTCACTTTTCACCGAAAAACACCGTGCCCGCCCTTGAGCTGTACCGCAGCTCCTTCCGTCCGTCAGGCGTACTGGATCAACCGTACGCGATGGTCGGCGTCACCGTCATTGCCGCCGATACGGATGAAAAGGCGGAGCATCTGGCAACATCGCATTATCAAAGATTTTTAGACCTCGTCCGCGGCACGCCGAACCAGCTGAAGCCTCCTGTTGAAGACATGGATCAAATCTGGTCGCCGTATGAAAAAGCGATGGTCAATGAACAGCTCAGTTCAACGATCGTCGGCGGACCGGAGCGTGTGAAGGAGAAGCTGGAAAGCTTCATCCGGACAACACAGGCGGATGAAATCATGGTGAATTCAGAAAGCTTTGAGCATGCCGACAGAATGAGATCATTTGAAATCATCGCCGAATTAAAAAACAGCTGAGCAAAAAAAGCAATGTGCCGCGCACATTGCTTTTTTTATTCGCCGATCCGCCTGACTGAATTCCGGATGATGAGTTCCGGTTCATACACGACGTCATCCTTCTTCGGTTTTTTATGTTCTAAGCAGTCGATGACGTATTTTGCCGCCGCTTTCCCCATAATGGATTTCGGATGCTTGACAGAGGTGAGCTTCACCTCGGAAATCTGGGCGAAATGTGAATCGTCATAGCCCATGACCGACACGTCATCAGGCACCTTTAACCCGAATTCTCTGAGAAGATTAATCGTCTTCAGCGCAATTTCGTCATTGTAGCAAAGAATGGCCGTCGGATGTGACCCGCTGTTTTGCTCAAGGGTATGCTTTATTTTTTGGAGAAGCACGGTTTCTTTTTCCTCAGTCGTGTAAGTCACGATCATGTCCGGAGACGGAAAAATCCCGCGCTCCCGATGCGCCTGAAGATAGCCGTTCATCCGTTTGACGCCCTGCGTGTCATCCGCTTTAAAGATTCCCATAATGTGCGTGTGGCCGAGAGACATGACGTATTCGCAAGCCAGCATGCCGCCTTTGACATCATTGACGGAAAAGCTCGGTGCGGCCAGCTCCGCATAAGAGGCGTTAATCATGGCAAACGGAATGCCGTTTTTCTCCAGATTGAGATAGTAGCCGATGTTGGGCGTCTGCAGCGCGCTTTTTGTAGGCTCGACAATCAGCCCGTCTATATTTTTGGACAGCAGGTTTTCAAGGCCGCGCCGCTCACTTTCTGTATTGTTGTTGGTGCTCGTCAGCAGCATGGAATAGCCCTGTTCGCTTAAATAAGATTCAATTCCCCTGATGATGCTCGGAAAAATATAGTCTGATATGTACGTTGTAATGACGCCGATCGTTTTGTTTGAATGCATGGCTGATTTCGCCGTGCGTGAAGCGACAAAGGTGCCTCCGCCCTGAACGCTGTACAGCAGCCCCTGCGAGACCAAATCGCCGATCGCCTTTCTGATGGTATGGCGGCTGACGCCGAACTGCTGCATCAGCTCATTTTCCGTAGGCAGCTTTTCGTCCGGCTGTATTTTTCCTTGATTCAGCCATGAACAAATTTCTTCTTTTACTTGAGCATATTTCGGTAGCATATCAATTCCTCCAAAATGTATACGGACAAATTCCAGTATAACATAGTAAGCCCTTTCATCAAGCTGTAAAAATAATTGACAGATTATGAAAAACTGCTTATTCTTTATTTGTACGTACTAATTTTCCTTATTTTTAGATAAAATTCTTTACAAGTACGTACAAATGTGGCGGTTCTGAAGAAAACAAAGCAACATCAAGCGCCGCACTCAGATTTGTAAGCGTTTTTATTCTATTATTCGCGGGAGGGTAAAATTCATGAAGAATCACCCGGCACCAATTGGCTCAAATGTACCTGTCACTCGGCAGCATTCCAAGTGGTTTGTCATTCTCATCTCATGCGCGGCCGGACTGGGAGGGCTTTTGTACGGTTATGACACGGCGGTGATTTCCGGCGCCATCGGTTTCCTGAAAGATTTGTACCGCTTAAGTCCTTTTATGGAAGGGCTCGTGATTTCAAGCATAATGATCGGCGGTGTTTTCGGCGTCGGGATTTCCGGATTTTTGAGCGACCGTTTCGGACGGAGAAAGATTTTGATGGCAGCGGCGCTGTTGTTTGCGGTGTCAGCGGTTGTCTCTGCGCTTTCGCAAAGTGTGTCTTCCTTAGTGATCGCCAGAGTCATCGGCGGTCTGGGAATCGGCATGGGCTCCTCGCTTTCTGTCACGTATATTACCGAAGCCGCTCCGCCGGCCATACGCGGCAGTCTGTCTTCACTGTATCAGCTGTTTACGATATTAGGGATCTCCGGCACTTATTTTATTAACCTCGCCGTTCAGCAGTCCGGCTCGTATGAATGGGGAGTGCACACCGGCTGGCGCTGGATGCTCGCTTACGGCATGATTCCGTCCGTCATCTTTTTTATCGTGCTGCTTATCGTGCCTGAAAGCCCGCGCTGGCTTGCGAAAGCGGGGCGCCGGAATGAAGCCCTCGCCGTGCTGACGCGCATTAACGGCGAGCAGACCGCGAAAGAAGAAATCAAACAAATCGAAACGTCTTTACAATTAGAAAAAATGGGGTCATTGTCTCAGCTGTTTAAACCGGGGCTGAGAAAAGCGCTTGTGATCGGGATTCTGCTGGCTTTATTCAATCAGGTCATCGGCATGAACGCAATTACGTATTACGGGCCGGAAATTTTCAAAATGATGGGCTTCGGACAGAATGCGGGGTTTATCACGACATGCATCGTCGGTGTCGTTGAAGTGATTTTCACCATTATCGCGGTTCTTTTAGTCGATAAGGTAGGCCGGAAAAAGCTGATGGGGGTCGGATCAGCCTTTATGGCGCTGTTCATGATCTTAATCGGGGCATCCTTTTATTTTCAGCTGGCGAGCGGTCCGGCTTTAGTCGTCATCATATTGGGATTCGTCGCCGCTTTCTGCGTATCAGTCGGGCCGATTACGTGGATCATGATTTCGGAAATCTTTCCGAACCACCTCCGCGCACGCGCCGCCGGTATTGCGACGATATTCTTATGGGGGGCCAACTGGGCGATCGGCCAGTTCGTGCCGATGATGATCAGCGGGTTGGGGCTCGCGTACACCTTCTGGATATTCGCCGTCATTAATATTCTCTGTTTCTTGTTTGTCGTGACGATCTGCCCTGAGACGAAAAATAAATCATTAGAAGAAATAGAAAAACTCTGGATAAAATGAAAGCGTTTTACGACAAAAGTCCGCTCCGGCGGGCTTTTGTCTGTCACCTTCATTCCGTTTCTGTATATAATGACTGTATCAAGGAGATACTGGGAAATCCTGCGAAGAATGTCGACGAATTGACCTTTAACAGTTGAATTAACAATGTCATCCTGTTAAAATAATTAAAGAAAGCAGACATAATTTTTTTTGGCTATGATGGGACGTTTTTTGTCATAGCGGGACATTTTCTGTCCAGTATGAATAGGAAGGAACGTTTGAGTCATGAACCAGTTAATACAAGCTCAAAAAAAATTATTGCCTGATCTTTTGCTTGTGATGCAGAAAAGATTTGAAATCTTGCAGTATATCAGGCTTACCGAACCGATCGGCCGCAGAAGTCTTGCAGCCAGTCTCGGATTGACCGAGCGCGTTCTCAGAAGCGAGGTTCAGTTTTTGAAAGAACAGAATCTCATCGATATTAAAACAAACGGCATGACAATGACGGAAGAGGGCTACTCACTGCTTTCGATTCTGGAAGATACGATGAAGGATGTTTTAGGATTGACGCTTTTGGAAAAGACATTAAAAGAGCGGCTTAATCTGAAAGACGCCATTATCGTTTCCGGAGACAGCGACCAATCTCCTTGGGTCAAAAAAGAATTAGGGAGAGCGGCCGTTGCATGTATGAAAAAGAGATTTTCAGGCAAAAATATCGTCGCTGTAACCGGCGGTACGACAATTGAAGCCGTCGCCGATATGATGACGCCGGATTCAAAAAACCGCGAGCTCCTGTTTGTGCCCGCAAGAGGCGGTTTAGGCGAAGATGTGAAAAACCAGGCGAACACCATATGCGCGCATATGGCGGAAAAGGCTTCAGGCACTTACCGGCTTTTGTTCGTTCCCGGGCAGCTGTCACAAGGCGCCTACTCATCTATTATTGAAGAGCCTTCCGTAAAAGAGGTGCTTCACACGATTAAATCAGCGAGTATGCTCGTTCACGGAATCGGCGAAGCTAGAACAATGGCGGAGCGAAGAAACACGCCTTTGGAAGATTTGAAGAAAATAGATGACAATCATGCGGTGACAGAGGCATTCGGCTACTACTTTAATGCGGACGGAGAAGTCGTTCACAAGGTGCATTCAGTCGGAATGCAGCTTGATGACCTCGATGCCATTCCCGACATTATCGCGGTAGCGGGCGGATCATCAAAAGCAGAAGCAATCGAAGCTTATTTTAAAAAGCAGCGAAACACGGTTCTCGTCACGGACGAAGGAGCCGCAAAGAAGTTATTAAGGGATAACAGTCCCTCAATATAAATATCTCTCACTTATTTAAAGGAGGAAATAATCATGGCAGTAAAAGTCGGTATTAACGGTTTTGGTCGTATTGGACGTAACGTATTCCGCGCAGCATTAAACAATCCTGAAGTTGAGGTAGTAGCGGTTAACGATTTAACAGACGCTAACATGCTTGCTCATCTTTTACAATATGATTCCGTACACGGAAAATTAGATGCAGAAGTTAAAGTTGACGGCAGCAACCTTGTTGTTAACGGCAAAACAATCGAAGTTTCTGCTGAGCGCGATCCTGCGAAACTCAGCTGGGGCAAACAAGGCGTTGAAATCGTAGTTGAATCTACTGGTTTCTTCACAAAACGCGCAGACGCTGCGAAACACTTAGAAGCAGGCGCGAAAAAAGTTATCATCTCTGCACCTGCTAACGAAGAAGATATCACAATCGTTATGGGTGTTAACGAAGACAAATACGATGCGGCTAACCACCATGTTATCTCTAACGCATCTTGCACAACAAACTGCCTTGCGCCGTTTGCAAAAGTACTTAACGACAAATTCGGCATCAAACGCGGTATGATGACAACTGTTCACTCTTACACAAACGATCAGCAAATTCTTGATCTTCCGCACAAAGACTACCGTCGTGCGCGTGCAGCAGCTGAAAACATCATTCCTACATCAACTGGTGCTGCTAAAGCAGTTTCCCTTGTTCTTCCTGAACTGAAAGGCAAACTGAACGGCGGAGCTATGCGTGTGCCGACTCCAAACGTTTCTCTTGTTGACCTAGTTGCTGAACTGAACAAAGACGTAACGGCTGAAGACGTAAACGCAGCTCTTAAAGAAGCGGCTGAAGGCGATCTTAAAGGAATTCTCGGCTACAGCGAAGAGCCATTAGTATCCGGAGATTACAACGGCAATGCTAACTCTTCTACAATCGATGCTCTTTCTACAATGGTTATGGAAGGCAGCATGGTAAAAGTAATCTCTTGGTACGATAACGAAAGCGGCTACTCTAACCGCGTTGTTGACCTTGCAGCTTACATCGCAAAACAAGGTCTTTAATTCATAGCTCCCGGAAAGGGCCGGACTTGGTTCTTTCGGACAGAAACGCTATAATGAAAGCGGACAAGGGAAGGGGACGGACTCCCTTTCCCTTTTTCCATGAGAACCGGCTTTCAGAAAGCGCCGGATTGCTGCAGAACGTCCGCGTTTTGAAGTTTCCGCGGCACTTTCGTTTTCTGAGCCGCCTGCCCTGGCTCAGAAGACGATCTGCCCCGTGCCCGGAAGCTGCAATCTGCCCCGCGGCGGAAGCATCATGAGGCGGTTTCACGTTTCACGTTTTTCGTGCTATGCAAACCATTTTGAAGGAGGATCTCCTAAGGCATGAATAAAAAAACAGTAAAAGACATCGACGTAAAAGGCAAAGTCGTATTCTGCCGCGTTGACTTTAACGTTCCAATGAAAGACGGGGAAGTAACAGACGATACTCGTATCCGAGCTGCGCTTCCAACAATCAAACACCTTGCAGACCAAGGCGCGAAAGTCCTTCTTGCGAGCCACTTAGGCCGCCCGAAAGGCGAAACGGTTGAGGAGCTTCGTTTAACTCCTGTCGCTGCACGCTTAGGCGAACTGCTCGGCAAAGAAGTGAAAAAAGCGGATGAAGCTTACGGCGATGCTGTAAAAGCACAAATTTCTGATATGAAGGACGGAGACGTTCTTGTATTGGAAAACGTACGTTTCTACCCTGGTGAAGAGAAAAACGATCCTGAGCTTGCTAAAGCATTTGCTGAGCTTGCGGATGTATATGTCAATGACGCATTCGGTGCTGCCCACCGTGCTCACGCATCTACAGCCGGAATTGCCGAGCATCTGCCGGCGGTTGCAGGATTCCTGATGGAAAAAGAGCTTGACGTTCTCGGCAAAGCCGTGACAAATCCTGAGCGCCCGTTTACGGCAATCATCGGCGGCGCGAAAGTAAAAGACAAAATCGGCGTAATCGAAAGTCTGCTTGATAAAGTGGACAACCTGATCATCGGCGGAGGTCTTGCTTACACATTCGTAAAAGCGCTTGGCTATGAAGTCGGTAAATCTTTGCTTGAAGAAGATAAAATCGAACTTGCAAAATCATTCATGGACCGCGCGAAAGAAAAAGGCGTTACATTCTATATGCCGGAAGACGTGCTCGTTGCTGATGATTTCTCTAACGATGCAAACGTTCAAATCGTGCCGATCTCTGAGATTCCAAGTGATTTAGAAGCGATCGACATCGGAACGAAAACCCGCGAAACGTACGCTGAAGTTATCAAAAACAGCAAACTTGTCGTATGGAACGGACCGATGGGCGTATTCGAAATCGACTTGTTCGCTCAAGGCACAAAAGCAGTGGCTGAAGCATTGGCAGAGGCAAACGATACATACTCTGTCATCGGCGGAGGAGACTCTGCGGCAGCCGTTGAAAAATTCGGCCTTGCTGACAAAATGAGCCATATCTCAACAGGCGGCGGCGCATCCCTTGAATTCATGGAAGGCAAAGAGCTTCCGGGTGTAGCTGCGCTGAACGATAAATAAAAACTGCTATAAGGAAGTGGAACAGATGAGAAAACCAATTATAGCCGGTAACTGGAAAATGAACAAAACACTCGGCGAAGCTGTCAGCTTCGTTGAAGAAGTGAAATCTTCCATTCCAGCAGCAGACAAAGCGGAAGCCGTTGTTTGCGCACCAGCTCTTTTCTTAGAAAAGCTGACTTCTGCTGTTAAAGGAACTGACCTGAAAGTCGGCGCCCAAAACATGCATTTTGAAGAAAACGGTGCGTTCACAGGTGAAATCAGCCCGGTCGCTCTGAAAGACCTTGGCGTGGATTACTGCGTCATCGGCCACTCTGAGCGCCGTGAAATGTTCGCTGAAACTGATGAAACAGTTAACAAAAAAGCGCATGCCGCTTTCAAACACGGCATTGTGCCGATCATTTGCGTAGGTGAAACGCTTGAAGAGCGCGAAGCCGGAAAAACAAATGATCTTGTTGCCGATCAAGTGAAAAAAGGTCTTGCGGGTCTTTCTGAAGAGCAAGTTGCCGCTTCCGTTATTGCGTATGAGCCAATCTGGGCAATCGGAACAGGCAAATCTTCTACAGCGAAAGATGCTAACGACGTCTGCGCGCATATCCGTAAAGTCGTTGCTGAAAGCTTCAGCCAGGAAACTGCTGACAAGCTCCGCATTCAATACGGCGGCAGCGTAAAACCTGCAAATATTAAAGAATATATGGCAGAGTCCGATATTGACGGTGCTTTGGTCGGCGGCGCAAGCCTTGAACCGCAGTCATTCGTTCAATTATTGGAGGAAGGTCAATATGAGTAAAAAACCAGCTGCACTCATCATTCTTGATGGGTTCGGATTACGCAATGAAACAGTCGGAAACGCAGTCGCACAAGCGAAAAAACCGAATTTCGACCGTTATTGGAACCAATACCCTCATCAGACGCTGACGGCATCAGGCGAAGCAGTCGGACTGCCTGAAGGACAGATGGGGAACTCTGAAGTCGGTCATTTGAATATCGGCGCAGGACGTATTGTGTACCAAAGCTTAACACGCGTGAACGTTGCCATCCGCGAAGGCGAATTCGAACGCAATCAAACGTTCCTTGACGCCATCAAAAACGCGAAAGACAACGACAAAGCGCTGCACCTGTTCGGCCTTCTTTCTGACGGAGGCGTACACAGTCATATCAATCATTTATTCGCGCTGCTGAAGCTTGCGAAAAGTGAAGGACTGACGAAGGTGTATATTCACGGTTTCCTCGACGGCCGCGATGTAGGTCCGCAAACAGCGAAAACTTACATTCAGCAGCTGAATGAGCAGATCGAAGAAATCGGTGTCGGCGAAATCGCCAGCATTTCCGGACGCTACTACTCCATGGACCGCGACAAACGCTGGGACCGTGTGGAAAAAGCGTACCGCGCAATGGCTTACGGCGAAGGCCCGTCTTACCGCAGCGCGATGGATGTAGTCGATGATTCTTATGCGAACGGCATTCATGATGAATTCGTCATTCCGTCCGTCATCACAAAAGAAAACGGTGAACCCGTTGCGAAAATTCATGACGGCGATTCTGTGATTTTCTATAATTTCAGACCGGACCGCGCTATCCAGATTTCAAACACGTTTACCAACAAAGATTTCCGCGATTTCGACCGCGGTGAAAATCATCCGAAAAACCTGTATTTCGTCTGCCTGACTCACTTCAGTGAATCTGTTGACGGATATGTGGCTTTTAAACCGGTAAACCTTGACAATACGGTGGGTGAAGTATTAGCACAGCACGGGTTAAAACAGCTTCGCATTGCAGAAACTGAAAAGTATCCGCACGTTACGTTCTTTATGAGCGGCGGCCGCGAAGAAGAATTCCCGGGCGAAGAGCGCATCCTCATTAACTCGCCGAAGGTCGCGACATATGACCTGAAGCCTGAAATGAGCGCGTATGAAGTGAAGGATGCTCTTGTAAAAGAAATCGCGGCTGACAAGCACGACGCGATCATCCTGAACTTTGCAAACCCTGACATGGTCGGCCACTCCGGAATGGTCGAACCGACGATTAAAGCAATTGAAGCAGTGGACGAATGCTTAGGCGAAGTGGTTGACGCCATCATCGCTAAAGGCGGACATGCCATCATTACCGCTGATCACGGTAATGCGGACATTCTGATTACAGAAACAGGCGAACCGCACACTGCCCATACGACAAACCCAGTCCCAGTCATTGTGACGAAAGAAGGCGTGACGCTGCGCGAAGGCGGAATCCTAGGCGACCTCGCACCAACGTTATTAGACCTTCTCGGTGTTGAAAAACCGAAAGAAATGACAGGAACATCTTTAATTCAAAAATAAGCGTAAATCAAAAGGAGAGACAAACTCATGCCATACATTGTTGATGTTTATGCACGCGAAGTCCTTGACTCCCGCGGCAACCCAACAGTTGAAGTTGAAGTATATACAGAAACAGGAGCTTTCGGCCGCGCATTAGTGCCAAGCGGAGCTTCTACAGGTGAATACGAAGCGGTTGAGCTTCGTGACGGCGACAAAGACCGTTACCTTGGAAAAGGCGTGTTAACTGCTGTTAACAACGTAAACGAAATCATTTCTCCAGAGCTTCTCGGCTTTGACGTAACTGAACAAAACGCAATCGATCAGCTTTTAATCGAGCTTGACGGAACTGAAAACAAAGGCAAACTCGGTGCGAACGCAATCCTTGGCGTATCTATGGCTTGTGCGCGCGCAGCTGCTGATTTCTTACAGATTCCTCTTTACCAATACCTTGGAGGATTTAACTCAAAAACGCTTCCTGTACCGATGATGAACATCGTAAACGGCGGAGAACATGCTGACAACAACGTAGACATTCAAGAATTCATGATTATGCCTGTAGGCGCGCCTAACTTCCGTGAAGCGCTTCGCATGGGCGCTCAAATCTTCCACAGCCTGAAATCCGTTCTTTCTGCTAAAGGAATGAACACAGCTGTAGGTGACGAAGGCGGATTCGCTCCGAACCTTGGTTCTAACGAAGAAGCGCTTCAAACAATCGTTGAAGCAATCGAAAAAGCCGGCTTCAAACCTGGCGAAGAAGTGAAACTTGCGATGGATGCTGCATCTTCTGAGTTCTACAACAAAGAAGACGGCAAATATCATCTGTCTGGCGAAGGCGTTGTGAAAACATCTGCTGAAATGGTTGACTGGTACGAAGAAATGGTTTCTAAATACCCAATCATCTCTATCGAAGACGGACTTGACGAGAACGACTGGGAAGGCCACAAACTTCTTACAGAGCGTCTTGGCAAAAAAGTTCAGCTTGTCGGTGACGACCTTTTCGTTACAAACACGAAAAAGCTTGCTGAAGGTATCAAAAACGGCGTAGGCAACTCTATCCTGATCAAAGTAAACCAAATCGGTACATTGACTGAAACATTCGATGCGATCGAAATGGCGAAACGCGCAGGCTACACTGCTGTTATCTCTCACCGTTCAGGTGAAACTGAAGACAGCACAATCGCTGACATCGCTGTGGCAACTAATGCAGGACAAATCAAAACAGGTGCTCCGTCCCGTACGGACCGTGTTGCGAAATACAACCAGCTTCTTCGCATCGAAGATCAGTTGGCTGAAACTGCTCAATACCACGGTATCAACTCTTTCTATAACTTGAATAAGTAATCGAAAAAACCTCCCCATGGGGAGGTTTTTTTATATATCTGCATAAAGCCTTACCATGTCGCGGCACTGTATCCCGTTTTCGAAAATCTCCTCTTCATAATGCCTGATGAAAAAATCATGGTCGATGGCTTGAAGCCTGAAGCCGCATTTTTGGTAAAGGGCAAGCTGGCCTATACTGGAGTTGCCCGTTCCAATTTCAATAGTCGCCGCTCCCATTTGTTTTGCCTTATTCACGGCCTCTTCTATGAGCTTTCTGCCGATGCCATTGTTGTGCATTGATTCTTTCACCGCAATGTTGACGATTTCTACTGTTTTTGGTCTTGTTTTCAAAAGGACGAAGACTCCTGCAAGCTCGTCTGACGTCCAAGCCGTATAGCATTCTCCTCTTACAAGATAATCATCGACAATCTCTTTCGACGGATCGGCCAGCAGCAATAGTTCGTACAGCGCTTCATCCGGCTCCGCGGCTTTTCGGATGCTCAGTTTTTGCATGTCCGTTTCTCCTCCTCCGTTATGATCGACAGCTATTTTTCAAAATAACTCCAAAATCATTCTACTTTATTATAAAATATGAAACATAGGAAAAGTTATACAAGTTTTGCAGATTGAATAGGAGGAAAGTCATGTCTTTTTGTAAGTATTGCGGCCAGCAGAACAACGAAGAGGCGCATTTTTGTAAAGAATGCGGAAAACCGATCGGGAAAGGAAGCCGGCTGGAGCGGCAGGCGGCTGAATCCGCATCACAGCCGAGAAAGCCGATCCCTAAAAAAACGCTCTTCCTATGGGGAGGCATTGCCGCAGCGCTGATCTTATTGATTGCCGCATATAAAACCGGAGCCTGGCTGACATCTGAAAAAAGGCTCACAGATCAATTCGAACAGGCGGTTCATGACGGGGACACGAAAAAGCTCGCAGCCCTGCTCACTCCTTCAGACAAAAAACTGAAGCTGAATGAGACCAATGTCAAACCGCTCCTTGCATACGCAAAGAAACACGATGAACTGCTGGCATCGCTTCGCGGCAATTCATCAGAAAAAGATGCGGTATACGTCAAAAAAGAGGGAAAAACCCTTCTTTTGTTTGACCATTACGAACTGAAAGTCGATCCGGTTTATTTCCGCGTCACAAGCAATTATAAAGGCGCCGATCTTTATATCAACAGCGAGAAAACAGGTACGGTCAAAAAAGCCGATGAAACCCAAATCTTCGGCCCGTATGCACCCGGTGTCTACACGGCGGAAGCCAAGCTTAAAAATGAGACGGTTGACGTTGTCAAAAAGCAAGAGGCAGAGGCGGCCGGCAGCCGGAATGTTGAGTTTGACCTGCCGTTAGACGCCGAGGATGTGACATTCACTCCGGCAGACAGCTTCAAAAGCGCGAAAGGCGATCTGCTGATAAACGGCAAGTCCGTCCATAAAGATCCGTTTACATCCGTTACATACGGTCCGCTCTTAACTGACGGTTCCATGACAGCCGCCGTGGAGGCTGATTTTCCTTGGGGGAAAATGAAAACTGCCGATGTTCCGATCAACAGTACTGATGTGGACTTAACGCTTATCCCGGATCAAGATACACAACAAACAATCATGGACACGATTGTCAAAACAACGAAGCAGTATACAAAAGCGATGGCAGACGGAAATACCGATCAGATGACCGAGGCTGGTTCCGCCTGGAAAGAGCAGACGAAAGAAGTGGTATCCGGCATGAAGAGTTCCGGCACCTTTTTGAAGGATCAGTATAAAGAGACAAGCTTTGATCTGGATTCATTTGCGATTTCTCAAGAGAACGGCCGCTGGCAAGTAACTGTTACGGGTAAAGAGCTTCATGAGTCTGCTTATTTCGACGGGAATACGAAGCCTGATATGGAAGAGGCTGAGCCGAGCTTTCACTATGTACTCTCATATGATACAAAACATAAAAAATGGGTTTTCGAAAAAGCTGACCCTGCCTCAGATTCTTCCGGGACAAATGTAAAAAAAATAAAAAACGACCAGCCGAAAACCTATACATCCGCATGGGCATCATCCAAAGGAAATACAGCTTCAGGCAGCGTGACAAACGAGCAAGTCACATCGTTTATGACTGATTACCTGACAAATCAATCAAGCGCCGTCAGCCTTAACAATTTTGCCATCATGGCGGGCAATTTAGAAGAGGGGAGCCCTTTGTATGCTGATCAGCAGAAACTGGTCAAAAAACTGCACAGCGAGGGGACGACCGAAGTATTTAATGAAGTGAATGTCAAAAGCTTTTCACAGAAAGGCTCCCATTTGACGATTCACACGTACGAGGAGTTTTATATTACGAAAGCCGGCGGCAGTCCGAAGCTCAGAACATACAATTGGACGTATGGCGGCGTTGTTAAAGACGGAAGAATTTATTTAACATCCATTCAATAAAAAAAACCCCCGCGCCAATCAGGCGGCGGGGTTTCCGTTTTTAAAAGAAGAAATAATTCATGAGTTCTTTTATATAATGCTTGATCGTGAATTGAAACGTTACGCAAATGATCAAATAGATGACGATAACAGAATAAATGATATCCGCCTTAGTAGTGAGCTGATGCTGATAGCTCGCCAGCATGAGCGGAGGCACGGCAAACGCCGCTCCTAAAAGACCGACAGCCAGAATGGTGAAGCAAACGGTTGTATGAAGCAGCATAAAAATGAGGGCAAGAAGCAAAATAGCTGTAAACGGAATCAAAAAGGCCCCGAATCTGGACAGCGAATCTTTAAATGACACCTGCGCGCCGCCGGCCTTCAAAGCGATAAAAATCAAGAGATACAGGCAGAAAACGCATAATGCAAAGGTAAGCGCCGGCTTGATCACAACTGCGGTAAAACTGACGTCACGAAAGCCGTCTGATAGAAGAATATAAAACATAATCGGCGTCACCAGGCAGAAAAGCACCATGTTGATGATGCTGCTGACAAGCTGTTCGCCGCCTGTCGTTTTACATGTTTGGTACGGTCTCTTTAACACATCAAGCACGAATAAGGCAAATTGCTTTGAAGCCTGCTTAGCGGCGGCGCCGGCCTGAGCGGCCTGGCCCTGCGTTTGGCCTGCGCCTCCCTGCCCGGGCTGGGGCGCCCCGCATTTTTCACAAAACTTTCCGCCATCAGTATGATGGCCGCATTGAGAACAATACATTCTAAAACTCCTTTTACAAGTAATATAGGGATTTTGTTCAATATTTACATTATAAAAGAAAATAGGACGGATGTAACGGAGTTTTCTAAAGATATACAAATCACTTTCTCTATGAATTGATAATAGAGAAAAAGTACCCATTATGGTAGAATTTTAATGAAGCTGATAGATATCATGTCTCTCGGCGCATTGATTCAGAGTGAAAAAGGAAATTAACGCATGCTAAAAAAATTGAAAATGCTTTATCGGCTGTTGAAATTCGGAAAAGGCTTATGGAGATAGCAAACAAAAAAAACCGTCCTTAGGACGGTTTTTTTTGTTTCCGGATCGTCCGGCTGAGGTTATAAAAAGCAGACCCCGGGGTAAAAACCATGCATAAGAAACAGCGGAGAACAAAACATAACTCAATAACGGCAAGCCATAAGGAGGTACGCATGTTTTCATTCATCATTCATGTCTTCATTTCACTGTTTGCAGTCTCCAATCCCATCGGAAACGTGCCGATTTTTCTTTCACTGACGGAAGGGTACTCGGAGAAAGAACGGACAGCGATTGCGCGCAAGGCTTCCGTGCTGTCGTTTATCATCTTGGCGGCTTTTTTAATCTTCGGCCATCTGATCTTTAAACTGTTTGACATTAACATTCATGCCTTACGTATCGCGGGCGGCATTTTTATTTTCGGCATCGCTTATAATCTTCTGAACGCGAAGAAATCTCATGTACAGTCTCTCCATCATGAAGAGAAAGGGGAGAGCAAGGAGAAAGCCGATATATCTGTGACGCCTTTGTCGATTCCGATTATCGCCGGTCCCGGTACGATCGCGACAGTGATGAGTCTGTCGGCCGGCCATGGCGGCATCATCCATTACATCAGCGTGCTTATCGGCATTGCGGCCGTCATCGCGATGACGTTCATCTTCTTTCACTATTCTTCTTTCATCAGCAATAAGCTCGGGAAAACCGAAATGAACGTCATTACCCGACTGATGGGGCTGATTTTGGCGGTGGTGGCGATCGGCATGATCGGCGCCGGTCTGAAAGGCATGTTCCCGATATTGGTTTCCTGACTTAAAAAAGCAGCGCCCGGTTATCTTCGGGTGCTGCTTTTTTCTATTTTCGGCACATGCTGAAACACTTCTTCACTCTCAAAAAATTCTATCAAACGGCTCAGCCAGTCATAATAATGGAGCCAATCCGTCAGTTCATCCAAAAGCTGGCGGGCTTTTTCTTCAATATCGGGACTGAGATTTTCCGATTCCAGAAGCTCAGTCAGCTCGCGGTTCAGCTTTTTATAGAGCATTTTGTTTTTGCTGACCGCCTTTGTCCAATTTGCCGTAAACAGGGAGATAAACGTCTGGTAATAATCACGCTCGACGTCGTAAAGGTCTTTCCGAACGCCTTTTTCAAACACTTTTTCAGCCAGATTGGCATCGGTCATTTCGCGGACCACCTGGCTCATCCTCGTTTTGCTCATCCCGGTCGCCTCTGACAGCTCATTTAACGTCATCGGCTTGCGGTTCATATAAATAATACCGAGCACACGTCCAAGTGTGGCCGGCATTCCGAATGTATGCATATTCTCGGCGATTCTCTCAATGAGATGCTCTTCAGCATGCCCGATGATATCAAGAGCGTTTTTTTCCACGGCTGATCATCCCTTCACTGGCTTTTCATGCTGACAATATATCATATTTTTTACAGTTGATGAAAAAGATGATGCGGCAGGATATGCGAGCTATCGGGAGCGATTGTAAGAACATCCGCATTGTCAGCGGGATAACATGAAAAAATACGTATATTGTATATAATTTCAACACATTGTAAACTTTTTATTTTACAAATTTCATCTTATAATAAAGATTATACTTTTCAGAAAAATAACGGAACCCTTCGGAGGTGCACGGATTGCTGAGATTAGAAAATGTATCGAAAGTCTATAAAGGCGGAAAAAAAGCTGTCAACAGCATTGATTTAAATATCGAAAAAGGCGAGTTTATTTGTTTTATCGGGCCGAGCGGCTGCGGAAAAACGACGACGATGAAAATGATTAACAGACTGATTGAGCCGTCATCCGGAAAGATTTTTATCGATGGCGAAAACATTATGGAGCAGGACCCGGTGGAGCTGAGACGGAAAATCGGCTACGTCATTCAGCAGATCGGACTTTTCCCTCATATGACCATTCAGCAGAACATTTCCCTCGTGCCGAAACTGCTGAAATGGCCGGAACAAAAGCGGAAGGAACGGGCGCGGGAGCTTTTGAAGCTCGTCGATATGGGCCCGGAATATTTAGACCGCTATCCTCACGAGCTGAGCGGCGGACAGCAGCAGAGAATCGGCGTGCTGCGCGCCCTTGCAGCGGAACCGCCTCTTATTCTTATGGATGAACCGTTCGGAGCGCTTGATCCGATTACGCGGGATTCCCTTCAAGAAGAATTCAAAAAACTGCAAAGAACATTGAATAAAACGATTGTGTTTGTAACACACGATATGGATGAAGCTATTAAGCTGGCTGACCGGATCGTCATTTTAAAAGCGGGAGAGATCGTTCAGGCCGGCACTCCTGATGACATTCTCCGGAATCCGGCTAATGAGTTTGTCGAAGAATTTATCGGCAAAGAACGGTTATTGCAATCAAGACCGGACATTGAACGCGTCGAGCAGATGATGAACAAAAAGCCTGTCACCGTTACGGCGGACAAAACGCTTTCGCAGGCGATACAGGTGATGCGGGAGCACCGTGTCGATTCCCTGCTTGTCGTTGATGACCTGAATGTGCTGCAAGGGTATGTCGATGTCGAGATCATTGATCAGAACCGGAAAAAAGCGAGCCTCGTCGGCGACGTGCTCCGCTCTGATCTGTATATGGTCGAGCAGGGGACACTGCTGCGCGATACCGTACGCAAAATTTTAAAGCGCGGAATGAAATATGTACCCGTCGTTGATGAACAAAGGCATTTAGTCGGAATTGTCACGCGGGCGAGCCTTGTCGACATCGTTTACGATTCAATCTGGGGCGAGGAAGACCAGCTGGTGACAGGCTGACAAGGGGAGGAACGCTTACAATGAATGAAATGATCAAGTTTTTGCAGACGAACGGCGGAGAACTGTTATATAAAACGTGGGAGCATTTATACATTTCGATCATCGCCGTCATATTAGGCATTGTCGTCGCCGTTCCGCTCGGAGTGGCGCTGACGAGAATGAAAAAGGGCGCAGGCGCCGTCATCGGCGCCGTCAACATTGTGCAGACCTTGCCGAGTCTCGCGATACTGGCATTTTTTATCCCGCTGTTAGGCGTGGGAAAGGTGCCCGCGATCGTCGCGCTGTTTTTCTATTCGGTGCTGCCGATTCTCCGGAACACGTATACAGGCATTCAAGGCGTAAACAAAAATCTGCTGGAATCGGGAAAAGGCATCGGGATGACGGTCTGGGAGCAGATCAGGCTTGTGGAACTGCCGCTTGCGGTTCCGGTGATCATGGCGGGCATCCGCACATCCACCATTTATCTGATCGGCTGGGCGACGCTTGCTTCCTTTATCGGGGGCGGCGGGCTCGGAGACTATATTTTTATCGGCCTGAATCTCTATCAGCCTGAATATATTATCGGCGGCGCCGTGCCCGTCACCATTTTAGCCATTATCATTGATTATCTGCTAGCGGCGACGGAACGGAAGGTGACGCCGAAAGGGCTGAAAGGACTGAAGGAAGTATCATAAGGAGTTGGCTGTTTTGAAAAGAAATCAAAAGAGATGGATGTGCGCACTGGCGCTGTCGGCTGCTCTGCTTCTAGGCGGCTGTTCCCTTCCCGGCCTGAGCGGGGCTTCCGACGATACGATCAAAATCGGGGCGCAAAGCATAACGGAATCAGAAATTATCGCCAATATGATCGCACAGATGATTGAACACAATACAGACTTGAATACGGCATTAATTAAAAACCTCGGATCGAACTATGTCCAGCAGCAGGCGATGCTCGGCGGTGAAATCGATATCGCCGCGACGCGCTACTCGGGAACGGATTTAACGAGCACCCTCGGCATGGAAGCGGAAAAAGACCCGAAAAAAGCATTATCCATCGTCCAGAAGGAATTTGAGAAACGCTTCCATTACAAATGGTTTGATTCTTACGGATTTGAGAACACATACGCTTTTACCGTCACGAAAGAGCTTGCGGAAAAAGACCATTTAGACAAAGTGTCCGATATTAAGAAGCATGCGGATCAATTTAAGCTCGGTGTAGACAATGCGTGGCTGAAAAGAAAAGGTGACGGCTATAAGGGCTTTACCGACACGTACGGCTTTGAATTCGGCACAACCTATCCGATGCAGATCGGACTTGTATACGATGCCGTGAAAAATGGGAAAATGGACGCCGTCCTCGCTTATTCAACGGACGGACGGATTAAAGCGTACGATCTGAAAATTTTAAAAGACGACAAGCAATTTTTCCCGCCGTATGACTGTTCGCCGGTCATTCCCGACAGTGTGCTGAAGCAGCATCCTGAACTGAAGGGCATTGTGAATAAACTGATCGGCAAAATCGATACGGAAACGATGCAGGAATTGAATTACGAGGTGGACGGCAAGCTGAAAGAACCGTCCGTCGTCGCTAAAGAATTTTTGGAGAAACATCATTATTTTGAATAAGAAATGAGGTGGGGCAAATGGAAGTGCTGCAGCAGCTCGGCACTTATTATTCTCAAAACGGCGCCTATGTGCTTCAGGAGTTTTACCGCCATTTTCTCATGTCGGTATACGGCGTTTTATTTGCGGCGATCGTCGGGGTTCCGCTCGGCATCTTCATTGCCAGGCACAGAACATTAAGCGGCTGGGTATTCGCGGTGACAAACGTGATTCAGACCGTGCCGGCGCTTGCGATGCTTGCGGTGCTGATGCTCGTCATGGGGCTCGGCGCCAATACGGTGATATTGTCGCTGTTTTTATATTCGCTTCTTCCGATCATCCGGAATACGTACACGGGAATCGCCAGCATTGAACACGCTTATCTTGAATCAGGAAAAGCGATGGGCATGACCAAATTTCAGGTGCTCCGCATGGTGGAGCTGCCGCTTGCGCTTTCCGTCATCATGGCGGGGCTGCGGACGGCGCTCGTCATCGCGATCGGCATTACGGCAATCGGTACGTTTGTCGGCGCGGGCGGACTCGGTGACATTATTGTCAGGGGCTCAAACGCCACGAACGGAACCGCGATTATTTTGGCCGGCGCCATTCCGACAGCGCTGATGGCCGTTATCGCAGATCTTGTGATGGCATGGCTGGAGCGGGCGCTGAGTCCGGTGAGAAAGAAAAAACGAACCAAAGCGCCGAATGCGGCATGAAAAAAAACGCCTTGCGGGTCAGGGCGTTTTTTTCTTATGGCTTCGGAACATGCTTGAAAATTTCTTCGCTTTCAAAAAACTCGATCAGACGGCTGATCCAGTTGTAGTAATCTAGCCAATCCTTTAATTCTTTCAGCAGTTCGTTGATTTTTTCCTCAGCTTCTTCCGGCACGCCGTTTTCAAGGACGGCCGTCAGTTCGCGGTTCAGCTTTTTATGCATCATTTTATTTTTGCTGACGACCTTGCTCCATGTGGCCGTAAACAGCGTAATAAAGGTTTGGTAATAATCCTGCTCGACGTCGTATAAATCTTTGCGGACGCCTTTTTCAAACACTTTTTCCGCCAGATTGACGTCAAGCATTTCACGGACCGCCTGGCTCATTCTCGTTTTGCTCATGCCGGTCGCTTCTGATAATTCAGTTAAGGTCATCGGCTTGCGGTTCATATAAATAATGCCTAAAATGCGCCCCACCGTCGCGGGCATTCCGAATGTATGCATATTTTCAGCGATTCGTTCTATCAAATGATCTTCAGCTTGTTCGATTACGTGTAACGGATCTTTCTCCAACAGTTTCAATCCTTTCAGTCAGCAATTCCGATGTCAATATACCACATTTTTAAACCGGCGGAAATGCTCTTCCGAGAGAATTTGGCAGTAATCCGGAGCAATAAGAAGAACTTTGCCGGTCAATACGGGTTAATCAGTGCTTACACAACCTTTATATATAATATGGACAAATTGTAAACTTTTTAATTTACAAAGTTTAATTTATAATGGAAAACGTTCAATTGTCTGAAAAGTTAAATTTGAATTTAACGAATTGAATAAACTTAACCATGGAGGTGTGAGTGTTTGCTGACATTAGAAAATGTCTCGAAAATGTATAAAGGCGGGAAAAAAGCCGTCAACAGCATCAACCTGAATATCGCCAAAGGCGAATTTATTTGTTTTATCGGACCGAGCGGCTGCGGCAAAACGACGACGATGAAAATGATCAACCGCTTAATTGAACCGACAGAAGGCAGAATCCTGATAGAGGGCCGAAACATTATGGAACAAGACCCGGTGGAACTCAGAAGAAGCATCGGCTATGTCATCCAGCAGATCGGGCTGTTTCCGCATATGACCATTCAGCAGAACATTACGCTCGTTCCGAAGCTTTTAAAGCATCCTGCTGAAAAACGGAAGGAACGGGCGCGGGAGCTTTTAAAGCTCGTTGATATGGGGCCTGAATATTTAGACCGTTACCCTCATGAACTGAGCGGAGGACAGCAGCAGCGAATAGGTGTATTACGGGCACTTGCCGCAGAGCCGCCGCTCATCTTAATGGATGAACCGTTCGGGGCGCTTGACCCGATTACGAGAGATTCCCTTCAGGAAGAATTTAAAAAACTGCAAAAAACCTTACATAAAACCATCGTATTTGTTACCCATGATATGGACGAAGCCATCAAGCTTGCGGACAGAATCGTCATTCTGAAAGCGGGAGAAATCGTCCAGGCCGGAACGCCTGATGAGATTCTCAGATTTCCGGCGAATGAATTTGTTGAGGAGTTTATCGGCAAGGAACGGCTGATCCAATCATCCAGCCCTGATATTGAACGGGTGGAGCAGATCATGAATCCCGATCCCGTGACGGTAACACCTGAGAAAACACTGTCAGCCGCCATTCAGCTGATGCGTGCCGAGCGGGTGGATTCGCTGCTCGTCATTGATGAAAAGAACGTTCTCCAAGGTTATGTCGATGTGGAGATGATTGACCGCAATCGAAGACAAGCGGTAACCGTCGCGGAAGTGCTTGACCGGGATCTGTACACGGTCAGAAGCGGCACTCTGCTCCGCGACGCCGTCCATAAAATTTTAAAAAGAGGCATGAAATTTGTGCCGGTCCTTGATGAAGCCGGCCGGCTAACGGGAATCGTGACAAGGGCAAGCCTCGTAGACATCGTCTATGACTCCATCTGGGGAGAAGAGAATCAGCTCGCGGTGATGTCATGAGGAGGCTTCAATTGATATGAATCAGACCGTGCAATTTTTACAGGCAAATGGAGGAGAGATGCTTTATAAAACATGGGAGCATCTGTACATCTCATTAATCGCCGTCATGGCGGGCATTCTCGCCGCCGTTCCGCTCGGCGTCCTGCTGACGAGGATGAAAAGAGGAGCCGGCGCCGTCATCGGCATCGTCAACATCATTCAAACCTTGCCGAGCCTTGCCATTCTTGCGTTTTTTATTCCGCTTTTAGGCGTAGGAAAGGTCCCGGCCGTTGCGGCGCTGTTTTTCTATTCCATGCTGCCGATTCTCAGAAACACGTATACGGGGATTCTCGGCGTCAATCGGCATCTTTTGGAATCGGGAAAAGGAATCGGCATGACGGCATGGGAGCAGATCAGGCTTGTAGAGCTCCCGCTTGCCGCTCCGGTCATCATGGCGGGCATCAGGACATCTTCGATTTATTTAATCGGCTGGGCGACGCTCGCCTCCTTTATCGGCGGAGGCGGGCTGGGAGATTACATTTTTATCGGCCTGAATCTTTATCAGCCGGAGTATATTATCGCAGGCGCCGTTCCGGTCACAGTGCTGGCGGCAGCCGTCGATTACATGCTGGGGATGACAGAACGGAAAGTCACGCCTGACGGGCTGAAAAGCATAAAGGACGCTTCATAAGGAGGAGGTCTCTCATGGGGAATAGATGCAAAAAACGGCTGCTCGCAATTGTCTGTATCGGCATGCTGCTCCTTGGTGGATGCTCGCTCCCGGGATTGAGCGCCGCATCGGAGGACACCATTAAAATCGGCGCGCAAAGCATGACCGAATCAGAAATCATCGCGAGCATGCTCGGACAGATGATCGAACATCACAGCGGGTTGAAAACATCCGTTATTAAAAATCTCGGCTCCAATGCCGTACAGCAGCAATCCTTGATCAACGGTGATATTGATATCGCCGCGACGCGCTATACAGGAGACGCGCTGACCGGGACGCTTCGCATGGAGCCGGAAAAAGACCCGGACAAAGCGCTGCGGCTCGTTCAGCGTGAATTTCAAAACAGATATGACATGAAATGGTTTGATTCTTACGGCTTTGATAATACATACGTCTTTACCGTTTCCGAACAGCTTGCCAGCAAGTATCATTTAGAAACGGTATCCGATGTCAAAAAAGAAGCGTCTCATCTGAAATTCGGCGTCGATAACTATTGGATGAAGCTGAGAGGCAACGGATATCAGGATTTTATGAACACATACGGAATGTCATTTGAAGGCACGTATCCGATGCAGATCGGCCTTGTTTACGACGCGCTGAAAAGCAGAAAGATGGATATCGCGCTCGCTTATTCCACCGACGGAAGAATCGTCGCTTACGGACTGAAAACGCTGAAGGATGATAAGCGGTTCTTTCCTCCGTATGACTGTTCACCCGTCGTTCCGGATCATGTATTAAAAGAGCATCCCGAACTGGAGGGCGTGATCAATCAAATGATCGGCGCGATTGATACAAAGATGATGCAGAAAATGAATTACGAAGTTGACGGCCGATTAAAAGAGCCGTCCGTCGTGGCCAAGGAATATTTAGAAAAACATCATTACTTTGAATAACGGAAAGGAGATGTGCGGATGGACACGATGAAGGAGCTGTTTACGTATTATGCTCAAAACGGCAGTTATGTTCTGTATGAGTGCTGGCGGCACTTTCTCATGTCGGCGTACGGCGTCGTTTTCGCCGCCATTCTCGCCATTCCGGCCGGAATTGTGACAGCAAGGCACGGGCGTCTCGCCGGCTGGGTGTTTGCTGTGGCGAACGTGATTCAAACCGTTCCGGCGCTTGCGATGCTCGCCGTCCTGATGCTCGTCATGGGACTCGGCGCCAATACGGTCATCACGGCTTTGTTTTTGTATTCACTGCTGCCGATTCTCAGAAATACGCACACGGGCATTATCAATATCGAGCACGCTTATCTCGAGTCGGGAAAAGCGATGGGCATGACGAAATACCAAATCCTTCGTATGGTGGAGCTGCCGCTTGCGCTTTCCGTCATTATGGCGGGTCTCCGAACGGCGCTCGTCATTGCCATCGGCATCACGGCGATCGGCACCTTCGTCGGGGCGGGCGGCCTCGGCGATATGATCGTCAGAGGGTCGAACGCGACAAACGGAACCGCCATTATTTTGGCGGGCGCCATCCCGACCGCGCTGATGGCGGTATTAGCTGATTTAATGATGGTCTGGATTGAAAGAATGTTAAATCAAGTGAAACAAAAAAGTGAAAAAAAGCTTATAGGTGTTTAGAATAAAAAAAGGATTCTTTTCTTAGGGGAAAAGAATCCTTTTTATATGGGGTTTATCGGGCTATATCTTGATACTTTCTTGATTTTCCAAATGTATATTATAAATAGTACATTTATAATAATTTTCATAAAATAGAATTAAATGGAGGTTATCGCGGGAAAATGTTGAATAGTTTTTATATACAGTGAATACATAGGGGGGCTATAGACTAATATGAAATCCTTATATACACTTGAAAATAATTATATGATTCGGGTTCCTTTAGTACATCATGTCTTGAAAAATGAGAACTTTCAGGATACCGATCAGTTGTTGCATGACTTTGGCAGTGATTCACTCTTTCGGGAACAAATACTGGTATCTAGTAAGACATTATATGACACAATGAATACTTTCATTCAGTCACCGGATAAATTAAAAGGGAAAAAAAAGCGGAACTTCCGGCAGGCAATTTTGAAGTACGCAATTAGACGAGCAACAAGAACAACACCCTTTGGCCTTTTTTCTGCAGTGGGTATTGGGTCTTTTTCTAATGAGAATCAATTATCTTTCAATCAGCATTCATTTTACAAAAAAGCTCGGGTTGATTTTGAATGGCTCTATCAATTAATCAAAAAACTAGAGAGCGAATACACTGAGTTGCTTTCTTTTACAATAAATCCCGCTTGTTACATCAAAGGTGATCGGGCTTACTTGTTGTATAGCACAGATGGAAAATCTGAAGAGGTTAGTGTTCGTGCAACATCGGTTTTTTATCTAATAAATGAACTCTGTGGTGAATGTGTTGCTTATCAAGAAATTATTCGTAGTTTGACAGAGAACTATGAAAATACCCCAATAAGCAAAATTAATCAATATGTAGAAGACCTTATTGACAAAGAGTTTCTGATATCAAATTTACGGCCGCCAATGACTGTTTCAGATCAATTTCAGTATTTAATTGCTCAAGCGGAAAGCAGCCAAATTCCAAATGAGTTTCTTCGGGCTTGCAGGAAAATTCAATATCAAATAGATGAATATAACCGGATCACTATCGGAAAGGGAGAGTACAAGTATTTAAATCTGATTGAGACAATGAACGAACTCATAAAGACTTCATCTCCTTTGCAAGTGGACACTGGATTAGATGACTTCTCCATTCAACTAGATAATGAAACATCTCTTGCGATAAGTGAATTGGCTAGCGTGTTTACTTATATGGCTGTCCCCTTCGCAAAAAGATTAGACCACTTAGAAAAGTACAAAAATGTGTTTTTGGAGCGTTATGGGTATGAAAGAGAGATTCCTCTTTTAGAAATGCTTTGTTCCAGTGCGGGCATTGGTGCTCCTGCTACTTACACGAATCCTTCTAATGAATTCTTCGAAGAAACATCATTTGGGGAGCAATTTTCGCCTGAAATAAAACAATTTTTTATGAGAAAATACTTTGAATCAGTTAGAAAGAAAACTCCTATTCAACTAAACGATGAAACATTCCATAGAATATGCAACTCTGAAATTGCAGATGAAGAAATTCCGGTGTCGTTCGAACTCAATTTCTTTCTTAAATTACGTAATGGCAGAGTCCTGCTTTATTTAGGGCCCAATGTCGGATCTACGCGTGCTGGGAAAACATTTGGAAGATTTACTCACTTATCTGATTCAATCAGTACTGTCATAAAAAATATACACAACAAAGAAAAGGATATAATAGACAGTAAAGTAAAAATTTGTGAGTTGAGTATCGTACCTAATCAGGTCAGGTCTGGAAATGTAACAAGGAATGAAAACTATCGGGAAAAAGAAATGACTCTTTTTACAAACAGTGTCCTGCATCACAGTGATTCTGTTAAAGCAGAAGATGTTCTAATTGGGATCAATAAAAACCAAATCTTTTATGCCAGACATAAAAGTACTGGTGAAATTCTTTCTTTTGAATCAAATCATATGTTTAATCCTTTATTAATGCCAAACGCCTTAAGGTTTTTATTAGAAATTTCAAGAGACGGCAAAAGGGAATGGAATAATTTCCCGTGGTTGAGCATCTACAGTGATTTTAAGTATATTCCTGAAATCAAATATAAAGAAATAATCTTATCATGTGAACAATGGTTGGTACACAAAAGTGATTTAAGCATGCATTCGAATTCATCGATAGAAGAGGCGAAAACTGCTTTTTTTGAATTTCACTGTACTTATAACCTTCCGCAAACATTTTATATCGTTAACGCAGATAATCGATTATTAATTGATATAGAGGATGATCGTACTTTGGATGTTTTTTTCTGGGAACTTAAAAAAACGGATCACAACCAGCCATTACAACTTGTAGCTGCTGAGCATGATGCAGATGCTTTAAAGGATAGAAACCAAAATGTCTATTCGGGGGAAATCGTCGTTCCGCTTGTCAGAAATAAACCAGAAAAACCATTGGATTTACCGATCTTTAACTCGATAGAGGAAAATAGGTTCGAAAGAATTAAAATGCCTTTTGAAGATTGGCTGTTTATTAAACTTTATTGTAAACAAACTAGAGAAGAAGAGCTCATTGCCTTTGAAATAGCTGATTTTTATAACGAAACTTCCCGTAAATTTCCAGTAAGGCATTTCTTTATGAGATATCGAGATCCAAAGCCACATATAAGACTTAGATTTAATGGAAAAGTAGAAGTGCTGTACAGCTTATTTCCACAATTATTGAATTGGCTGAAAAGCTTAAGAGAAAAAGGGCTGGTTACAGAGTTTGTTATCACCCAATATGAGCGGGAGATAGAACGATATGGCGGGCCAGAACTAATGGATGCGGCAGAAGAGCTTTTCTGTGAAGATAGTAAAGTTGTTGAAACGATGATTAGAATGCATCGGATGAAGGACATTGCGTTAAGCAATGAAATCGCAGGTATGGTTTCTGTCATACAATTTTTAGAACAGTTCGAGCTTACGTTTGAAGAGCAATTAACTTTTTTAGAGAAAAATTGTCTGCAGAATGAGTATCGTACTGAATTTAAGAAGGATAGAGAAAAGTATATTGAAATATGCAACTCTGATAGAGATTGGGATAATCTCAGAAAAACAAGTGATGGCAGAATATTATACGAAATATTGAAAGTAAGAAAGATAGCTGCAGCTAATTACGCATGTTTAATAAAAAAGGAATTTAATAACAAAGAAGCAGTATTTTCACGTATAGGTAGTGTAATCCACCTGCATTGCAATCGTTTATTCGGAACCGATAGAGAAATGGAAAATAAAATACTTACACTTTGCAGACATTCATTATATGCGCAGCGATATCATAAGAAGAATGGTAGTTTAGCATGGAAGTAAAGGAACAACTGAAGCTAAAAGAGCTGCTGTTTATCATGAAACAAATGCCTAAGACATTCAAATTGATTTTTACCTTAGAGAGGGCACTGTTTATAAAGTTGATTGTATTCAGTATTATTACTGGTATTTTGCCTATTGTGTCACTATATATTTCACAAGAATTGATCAATTCCCTTGTGACTATTCAGAAAGATGTTTCAATTGTTATCAGCATTTTCTTGACATATCTAGGGGTATCGTTTTTTTCGGAACTCATTTCGCAGATTTCAGAATATTATAATGGTAAATTTCAATTAAATATTGGCTATAAACTTAACTATAAAGTCATGAAAAAGAGCAGTAATCTAGCTCTTAAGGATTTCGAAAATCCAGAAATATATGACAAGTTAGAGAGGGTAACAAAAGAGATTAGTTATAAGCCCTATCAGATTATTCAAGCCATCATCACAATGACCACATCATGTGTGACGCTGCTCTCATCCATTGCGTTTTTGATGTCATGGAACCCTAAAGTATCCCTGCTATTACTAGTTATTCCAGTGATTTCTCTATTTTATTTCTTGAAGATTGGACAGCAAGAATTTTTTATACACTGGAAACGGGCAGGACAGGAAAGGAAATCATGGTATATCAGCTATATACTCACACATGACTTTTCTTTTAAAGAATTAAAATTGTATAACCTTAAGGATTATTTATTAAACAAGTACTGGGATATCAAAAAAACATTTATAGGACAAGATACAAAAATATTGAGAAAGAAAACGTATTTAAACCTCATATATGAGATTGCAGTGCAATTAGTTGGAGCTGTCATTATCTTTATTGCCATCATGTCGGCTTTCGCGGGAAAAATAATGGTCGGTAATGTAATGAGTTATATCAGATCGGTTTCTCTGGTGCAAAATCACTCACAATCTATTATGACAAGCATTTATTCCATCTATAACAGCAATCTCTATATGAATCAATTGTATGAGTTTCTGGAATTAAAAGAAGAGAAAAATGAAGGTCACAAGAAACAAATTGTTGAGCCTATTGATTCTGTTGTTTTTCAAAATGTCAGCTTTATCTATCCCAATCAAGGAGAACAGACACTGAAACATATTAATGTCTCATTGCATAAAGGAGAACGTGTAGCCATTGTTGGACCAAACGGATCAGGGAAAAGTACATTTATTAAGCTTCTTACCGGCTTATATGAAGTTCAGCAGGGCGACATTTTAATTAATGGAATAAATATAAAAGAACTGGATATGGACAGTTATATGAACCAAATTGCAGCGCTATTTCAAGACTTTATGAAATACGAAATGACATTAAAAGAAAATATAGGATTCGGACAAATTGATAAACTACATCAAACAAACAAAATGCATGAAGTTCTCGATATTGTGAAGGTCGATTTCTTAAAAAGCCACTCTTCCTATCAATTCGATACACAGCTCGGACTATGGTTTGATGAAGGAAGACAGCTATCCGGTGGACAATGGCAAAAGATTGCTTTGGCAAGAGCATATTTTAGAGAGGCTTCTATGTATATTCTTGACGAACCAAGTGCTGCTTTAGATCCTATTGCTGAAAAAGAAATCTTCGATACCTTTTTCAGTTTGTCTAAGGATAAAATAGGAATATTTATCTCCCATCGATTGGTTGCAGCTAAATTGGCAGACCGAATCATTGTGATGGATAATGGAGAGATTGTCGGAATAGGCAAACATGAAGAGTTATTAAAAACATGTCCGCTGTATAAAAAGATGGATGAGTCCGAAAACTACATGAATCCACTAGAGGAGGAACGAAGTAAATGGACAGAAGTACAGTATCAGGGATAGAAATTGAAACTGTTAAAAAAATTGCTCGTCAAATGTCAAATTTCGATAAAGTGCTGGAAATTGTGAATCAAAAAGATAATTTTCATAGTATTGGTGGAGTTCCGCTTATTCCTTGGAAGTCGACTGCTTTAAGCCATGGCATACCAGGCATTTGTATGCTGTACGGTGAATTGAACGCTCATTTTCCTGCTGAAGGATGGGACGAGCTGGGACATCAATATTTATCTATGTTAGTAGATGAAATAAAAGAAAAAGGGCTGCAAACTCCGTCAATGTTTTCGGGAGCAGCAGGTATTGGACTGGCAGCTGTCTGCTTATCGCAAGATTTTGCCTATTATAATGGTTTTATCGCTCGTATTAACGAATATCTGGCTGAAGTTGTACCTTTATTGCTAAATGAATATAAACAGAGACAACTTTATATGACTGATTACGATGTTATAGAGGGTGTCAGCGGAATTGCGAGCTACCTGTTGTTGTTTCAGGAAGATAAGAGAATGAAGGATTTGTTAATTCAAATTTTAAAATATCTCGTTAGGTTAACAGAAGACATTAATGTGAAAGGAGAAAAAGTCCCGGGTTGGCATATTCCATCTCTACATCAGTTTACTGATATTGAAAAAAAATCTTATCCTTACGGTAATTTTAATATCGGTTTAGCACATGGAATACCTGGTCCTATTTGTATTCTATCCTCAGCGCTTATGGAAGGAATTAAAGTAAATGGTCAAGAGCATGCTGTTGAAAAAATGGTCGAGTTTCTTCTAGAGTTTTCACAAAATGATAAAGATCATTTGTATTGGAAAGGAATCATAAGCTTTGAAGAGTATCAATATGGATTACAGCCAAGTACAGTAAATTTTAGCAGAGATGCTTGGTGTTATGGGAGACCTGGTGTTTGTTTAGCGCTTGTTAAAGCTGGAAAAGCCCTTCGAAATAATCAATATATAAATCTCGGAGTACAGAATTTAAAGTATACAATCTCTGATATACAAGGAATTTTTTCACCTACCATATGCCATGGTTTTAGCGGAATTGCTCAGATTTTGCTTGGAGTGAATCAACTGACCGGGCAGGAGCATTTTAAAGATGAACTTGAAAAGATTAAACGAAAGATTGTTAGTTTCTATGATAAAAATTATATTTTTGGGTTCCATAACTATGAATCGTTAGAAGGGAACAAAGTAGTTCCTTTACAGTACGTTGGTCTATTGGATGGAGTAATAGGTGTAGGACTAGGAATTTTAAATATGGAATTAGGATCAAAAACAGAATGGACAAAAGCATTATTAATTTGAATAAAAAGTAAAAAATGATAAAATATTGATATTCGTCTGATAGTATATAGGTATTGAAAGGAGGTGACTAATATGTCAAAGTTCGATGACTTCGATTTGGATGTTGTAAAAGTATCTAAACAAGACTCAAAAATTACTCCTCAAGTGTTAAGTAAATCACTTTGTACACCAGGGTGTATAACTGGTCCTTTGCAAACTTGCTACCTTTGTTTTCCAACATTTGCTAAGTGCTGAAAATTGTGAATCAAAAAGATAATTTTCATAGTATTGGTAGAGTTCCGCTTATTCTTTGGAAGTCGACTGCTTTAAGCCATGGCATACCAGGCATTTGTATGCTGTACGGTGAATTGAATGCTCATTTTCCTGCTGAAGGATGGGACGAGCTGGGACATCAATATTTATCTATGTTAGTAGATGAAATAAAAGAAAAAGGGCTGCAAACTCCGTCAATGTTTTCGGGAGCAGCAGGTATTGGACTGGCAGCTGTCTGCTTATCGAAAGATTTTGCCTATTATAATGGTTTTATCGCTCGTATTAACGAATATCTGGCTGAAGTTGTATCTTATGGACAAAAGCATTATTAATTTGAATAAAAAGTAAAAAAAGATAAAATCTTGATATTTGTCTGATAGTATATAGGTATTGAAAGGAGGTGACTAATATGTCAAAGTTCGATGACTTCGATTTGGATGTTGTAAAAGTATCTAAACAAGACTCAAAAATCACTCCGCAATGGAAAAGTGAATCAGTTTGTACACCAGGGTGTGTAACTGGTGTTTTGCAAACTTGCTTCCTTCAAACAATTACTTGTAACTGCCATATCTCTAAATAAGTAAAAAACCAGGATTTTGTTCTGACTCTTGCCTTCTCAGTGTTATACATAATTATTTTCCCAGAGTTAGAACGCAAAAAAATATTTTTACAATTAAGTAACGAGTGTGAAAGAGCTTTAATTTCACACTCGTTTTTTATTTGACTGTTGATAAATAGACAGGAGTGAAAAAAGTCATTCGATGACTGTAGTTATATCCACAGTCTTTCCGCCAAATACAAAGACGGTTTTACTATGTTGGTATTCTCAAGATAACATATTTTAGACGGATGAAAAAAGAGATTAAACCATCTAAAGTAAGTAAGGAATGTTGCCTGATCACACTCTTTTTATATGGTCATATAATCGAGTCGCTGTAGGCCAAATACTTAAAGTTTCCAGCTGGAAATGCATTTTGATTAAATTTTGATAAAAGTATTTTAGAATAATCATCATTCGATAAGAAAAGCTCTATTACAAAGATATTTGTTCGTATGGCAAAGAATCTTTGATCCATTTTTTATATTTAACATCTTTTTGGAGGAAATTTCATAAGAGTGAGGTGATGTATAGTGTTTCTAAAAAGATGTGTAATTGTTTTTGGTTGCTTTATTGTTTTATTTATGTTGTCCGCATGCCAATCATTAACAAAGTTTAAAGATAAAGTTTATGAAGAAACAAAAAAAACAATGCATTTTACTGATGACAATGAGAACGAAACATCTGAAACAACGGAGAGTCTGATTGACCAGGGAAAACATGATCAGGTGGTGTATGACGGCAAGATTTATCAGCTGCAGGATAAAGTTGATAAAGATATTAAAGGAAAAGTTATAGGGGCAATAGGCAAAACTTTTTTTGTTGATGGCGATGGAAAGAGATGGTCTGAAGAAGAACTGAAAGAGCCTTATATCTATATGGATCCGGATAAAATAAGGGATAAAAATCCATTCCGCTATGGAAAGGTATACAGTACAAAGGAACATCCTGATACTAAAGACGAAATCATTGTTGAATGCAATAGTGAGTATTATAAAGCGATTATAATAAATAATGAAAAGGATAAAGGGAGAGAGTGACATGAGTTCAGTCCTATTAGAGACCAAAGGTCTTACAAAAAAGTTTGGAAAAGAAACAGCAGTTGCGGATGTTTCATTAACCGTTCAAAAAAATAGCATTTATGGTTTGTTGGGACCAAACGGAGCTGGGAAATCAACTACACTCAAAATTTTAACGGGAATTTTACGGAAGACTTCTGGCGAGATTTTCTTCGATGGACATAAATGGAAACGCTCTGATTTAAAAAATATTGGATCATTAATAGAATCTCCACCTCTTTATGATAATTTAACTGCATTTGAAAATGTGAAAGTACATGCTACGCTGCTCGGTCTTTCAAAGGAACGGATAAACAGCGTGCTCGAAACTGTCGATATGTTACATGCTGGAAAGAAAAGAGCAGGACAATTCTCGATGGGAATGAGGCAGCGGCTTGGAATTGCAATTGCTTTATTAAATCATCCTAAATTATTAATCCTCGATGAACCAACAAACGGGCTAGATCCAATTGGTATACAGGAGCTTAGGGACCTTATTCGCTCATTTCCTCTAGAAGGAATAACTGTTATTTTATCTAGTCACATTCTTTCAGAAGTCGAGCAAATAGCAGATCATATTGGTATTATCAGCGACGGCCATCTGGGATACCAAGGAGAAATAAATAAAGCTGATAATTTGGAGCAATTGTTTATGGAAGTTGTCAAATCAAGTCGTGAAAAAGGAGGTGCAAAAAAATGAAAAATTATATAAAAGCCGAAAACCTGAAGTTTAAAAGAACGTTTTCTAGAAGAATGATTATTTTTGTACCTCTTCTTAATATAGTTTTTTCTTTTTTAATGAACATTCAATTTTTTGTATCAGGTACTTTTAACTGGTGGTCTATTATCTTTATGCCGGTGATGATTTCATTATTTTGTTCTTTATCTCATCAAAAAGAAAAAAGGGCCTCTAATTATAACGGTACGTACTCATTGCCTGTAGATTTAGAAAAATTATGGTATGCAAAGATTATAATTATTATGATTTATTCACTAATATCTCAGATTGTATTTTTAATTTTTATGTTTCTTATGGGTTTCGTTATAGCTGATTTGTCCAACGTTTCACTTTCTATTATTGCTGCGAGTATATTACTTTGGATAACAAGTCTTTGGCAAATCCCTCTCTGTTTATATGTAGCTAGAAAGTGGGGATTCACAATAGCTGTCATGTTTAATCTGATAGGGGCTTTAGTTTTAGGAATTATGCCAGCATCTCGTGCTTTTTGGTGGTTTATTCCTTGGAGTTGGCCAATTCGAATGATGTGCCCCGCTATTGGTATTCATCCTAACGGCTTGCTGCTTGAAAAAAATGATCCTTTGCTTAGTTGGGCGGTCGTACCTTCTGCTGTATTCATTTCTATTGTCTTATTGTTGATCCTTGCATTTCTGACCAGCCGTTCGTTTGCTCCTGCCAAAGATTACAGAACAAATAAGCAGGAGGCGATGTAAGTTGAGACTATTATTGAGGTGCTTAAAAGCTGATTTCCAGAAAACAAAGAACACCTCCTTTATTTGGTTGCATATTCTTATACCTCTAGTATGTTCAGTTGTATTTATTCTTTATTTTTATGGGAGAAATCAGAGTCAATTTCAACAGTATAAAACTTTTATGGAAGCTATCGCAGTTGCTATGCCTCTTCTCATTGGGGTGCTTTGCGGAATGACTGCATCATTAGAAGAACAGGCAGGCAAATTTAAAGTGTTACTGGGAAGCACTTCTCCGAAAATCATTGCTTATGTGAGTAAAACGCTATTGCTCATCTTAATGAATATTTGCTCTATTTCCATATCAATTATCAGTTATTTATTGGGGTTAAAGTTTATTTTAAAAGTGCCGAATTTATCTTACACTATTTTTATATCGGGTGGCGCGTGGCTCGTTGCCGGCAGTATAGCTCTTTATTTTATCTATTTTTTTATTAGCCTCATGTTCGGAACGGGGGCTTCTGTCCTTATAGGAGGGGCTGGTCTGTTAATGACTTCACTTATGAATACAGGTTTAGGTGATATCATATGGAAATATAATCCTTGGGCTTGGGGAGTTAGATTGTCAGGGCTAAACGGCATGTTACAATTCAAAGAAATCAATGAGAAGCTTAAACCTTTTTTTATCCAAGAAATAAATATAGGTGCATTAATTGTGATATTTAGTATAATATGTTTATTCACTGTCAGTCTTATATGGTTTAGTAGATGGGAAGGCAGACAAACTTTTGAATAGTATAGGGGGACCATGGAGTGGCGAATATCCTTGCTGTTGATGATGAAAAGGACATTCTTGTCCTGATAAAGAATATTTTACGTCGTGATCAGCATCAGGTTGACACATTAATTAGTGTACAAGGCCAGCCGCTTGATATATTTCAAGGGTACGATTTAATTTTGCTTGATGTTATGATGCCGAATATAGATGGCTTTGCTCTTTGTAAACAGATCCGGCCGTTGGTTGATTGTCCGATTTTATTCCTAACGGCTAAGACTGAAGAGGAAGCAATAGTGAACGGCCTCATTACAGGCGGAGATGATTATATTACAAAGCCGTTTGGTATCATGGAGCTTAGTGCCAGAGTTAATGCCCATTTAAGAAGAGAGCATAGAGAGAAGCATCAGTCGAAAAGAGTCATTTCAGGTTTTTTGTTTCATTTTGATAGTAAAGAAGTTTTTATTAATAATCACAAACTTAACCTTACAAAAAATGAATATAAAATCTGTGAATTCTTAGCACAAAATAAAGGAAGAATTTTTTCAAGAGAACAAATTTACGAGGAGATATACGGAATAGAGGGGAATGCCTTATATTCAACAATTACTGAATTTATTAGAACGATTCGCAAGAAATGTAAAGAGCACAATGCAGATCCCATTAAAACGATATGGGGCGTCGGTTACAGATGGGAGTAGGTTTCAAAGGAAAAAAAACGCTCCTTAAGGAACTTATAAAGTATATGGCGACGCTATGTATCAGTTTGGTTGTGGTCGCTGTGCTTTATTTATTTATTAATATACTTGCAATGAATACTGGATTTTCCTATCCAGCTAATTATAATGAACGAGAAGCTGAAAAACTTGTGCCAAAACTTGCAACTGTTGATAAAGTGACCCCGGATATGATTCCGGATACAATGTCGTATGCTATTCTTGATAAGAAATCAAAAAAAGAAACGGCTGGGACCGTTAAAGAAGAGGATCTGCATCTGGTAAAAAAGAAGATAGAAAAAAAGCCATATGTTAACTATAAACAAAAAGGGTACTTGGTTATAGAAAGAAAAAATGAGTACTGTGTTTTGCAATATTCATTACGGGCAGATTTCAGTTCGCCTTTATTAAGAAAATACCTTCCTAACTATGAGCTAACAAGTATGTGTATATTAGTCATTTTGTTTATAACCGTTATTTTTATTGTGACAACATACTTTGCCAATGGATTAAAAAAACACTTTGAGACACTCAATATAATCACACGATCTATTAAAGAACAGGATTTGCAATTCAAACCTGAATTTACGAATATCAAGGAGTTTGATTGTGTAATCGATTCTTTACTGGATATGAAAGATGCTCTTCAAAATTCACTCGAGGCACAGTGGCGTTTAGAAAAAAATAAAAAAGAGCAAATTGGCGCTTTGGCACATGATATCAAAATTCCGATGACCATTATTAAAGGGAATGCTGAATTACTCAGCTTATCAATACAAAATGAAGAACAAGCTGAATATACAAAATATATCCTCGGTGCAGGGAATAGGATTGAACAATATATTCATCAGTTGATTCACCTTTCAAAGACGGAGGAGTCACTAACGATCAATTTGGAGAAAGCTTCAATTGATGAGTTAACGAATGCTTTACAGGAAGATATATCGGCCTATAAAGGGAATAAGGAAGTTAACATCTTATTCAAAAAAGAAAACCTAATGCATAAAGTGAAGGTAGACTGTCAATTGTTACATAGGGCTTTATTAAATATTCTTACGAACGCAGTTGATCATACGCCAGAGGGTGGGGGTGTCTCGGTTCAAGCAGAATGTGACTATGCAAACTTTCTCTTTGTGGTGACAGACACAGGGAATGGATTTTCTCAGGATGGCTTAAAGAAAGCGACAGATCTTTTTTACATGGATGATAAGAGCCGTCATTCTAATGGTCATTATGGAATGGGGCTTACTTTTGCAAAGAATGTAGTAAACCTTCATAACGGAGAACTTAAGATAGGTAATAGCCAATATGGTGGAGGACAAGTGCGAGTAAGCATACCTATAAGATAGAAGTGATAAAAACCCATGCTTTGATTGGAAGGCATGGGTTATTTATTAAATAATAAACTGATCCATCTTCTCATTAAGCTCCTTCACAATCTGTTAAAATTCTTCGATATTCTAGAGCACTTGAACCATTGAATTGGATGATCACTCGCTAATCGAAATTGTTTCTTTGATTTCGGGAACGGATTCCTCATATAGAGAAGCGATATTTTGATTGATAGTAATCGATTGGTTTGTAAGTTCGTCACTTCCTTAAAGGTGGTTTGTTTGCTCTTAGTTAAGTGTCCTCATTTTGCTTTTGTCTGTGTAAATCAGAAAATCCTTTTCTTTAGAAGACAGGTGCTCGGTCAAATTGTGATATCATTGATGCCGTCAATTAAAACCATTTTGTTCTGATTGATTTCATCTGTCTTTTAAATGATGCGCTGCATATTATAAGTGCCTTCTTCAGATGGTGATCTATGGGTCCTTCGACTTAGATATTGTATTTTCATATGGAAAAAATAAAAAACGGCTCTTTTCTCTCTTTTGAGACAGAACCGTTTTATCAATTAGTCAAAGGGGTCAATCCATTCCGTTGCCCATTTAGATATCTCCTCTAAAATAGGGGCTAATGCGCAGCCTTTTTCCGTTAATGAATACTCAATGCGGACAGGCGTTTCGGGGATAACATCCCGTTTGATGACACCTTCTGTTTCAAGTTCTTTCAGACGTTCTGACAAGACTCTTCCGCTTAAATTCGGAAGCGCCGCTTCAATTTCGCTAAATCGCTGCTGTCCGTTCAATAACTGAAAGACGATTAGAGCCACCCAGCGTTTACTTAGGATGTCGACCGCTTTTTCGAATCTGGGGCACATTTCTGATTGGTTCATGCTTTTTCACCTCGTCTTCTGCTATTATACCGCAAAATCGGAGGGAACGTACGTCTGGCGCTTGTTAAGTTGAGGAGAGGATCAAAAAGAGGATGAGGAATCCGGGGAGCGTTTTTTCGCTTCAGCCGCAATAAAATCAAAGTATTTGCTGACGCTTTCAATATCTTCTTTTGTGAAGTGCTGCCACTTTTTGCTGTCAAACAGCGGCAGATGCTCCGCGCCTCTGTCAACGGCGGTCTGATAGATGGCGCAGATGGATTGATAGCTTTCGGAGGTTTCACGGATTTCCTCCTGAAATGCCTTGATGTGTCCGGCCCGCGCCATTAACTCCTCGTACGGAATTTTTAATGTGTCCGCCAATTTTCTGATGGTCGCCGGTTTAGGAATGCCGCGGTGCCCGTTTTCAATTCTGGAAATGGTCGCCGAGCTGACGCCGGAATAGACGGCAAGCTGATTGACGGTAAGCTTCCGGGCGCGGCGCAGCTCTCTTAATTGCTTTCCGAATGTGTTCAATAAGATCGCCTCACATGTGCAAAGTCATGAGTCTTCATTTGTTCTTTTTTTGGCTTCCGCCGCTAAGAACGCAAAGTATTTATCAAGCAGAACCAAGTCTTCTTTCGACAGGTGCCGCCAGTTCTCCCGCTCCAAAAGGGATAAATCATGCAGCTCATACGTTTCGGCTTTTTCCAGCAAGGTGCAGCCCGTGTCGTACGGGGCTCTCGTTTCCTGGACGGTCTCTATATATCCCGCCGTCTGCATCAGTTCCTCATACGGGATTTTTAACGCATCTGCGAGCTTTTTAATGGTTGCTGGTTTCGGCACCCCGCGTTTGCCGTTTTCAATCCGCGAGATTCCCGCGGCGCTGACGCCTGAATACGTTGCCAGCTGATTCACTGTCAGATGCCTTTTTTCCCGTAATGTCCGCAATTGTTTCCCGAAGCTTTCCACAGTCTCTCCCCCTCCCGCGGTCTATTTATATTCTAGTATGTTTATTGACTAAAGGGAATAGCCAGGCTGGAAAAGTATTGACAAAAGTTAACAAAAGCCGTATCTTATGTATAAGAAAGAAAGTATTTGACAGAACGGAAGGTGAAGAAAGTGGTCGAAAAGATACAGATCAGAAGAGATTATGTGCTGCAGTATATGGTCAATAATGACTACTCGTTAAACCAGCTCGCCCTGGAGATCGGAATATCTCCCGCCACACTGAGCCGTGTACTGAATGGAGAGCGAAGGCCGGGCCAGCTGGTCATCGGAAAAATGCTCTATTACTTTGACATGAAATTTGAAGATCTTTTTTACTACGACTTTGTTGACAAAAGTCAATGATGATGGAAGATTCAAACGCGTTTCCGTTTTTCTGACATGATGTGCACCAATACGGCGTGACATGCCTTTGTTTTTCATGTAAAATAGAAGCAATGTAGGCCAGTCAGTCTGGAGGTGTATGGGATGCACACATTATTGATTACCTTATTGGTTATCGTCAGTATTGCACTTATTATTGTCGTATTGCTTCAAACCAGCAAAAGCGCCGGTTTATCGGGTGCAATTTCAGGCGGGGCGGAGCAGCTTTTCGGAAAACAGAAAGCAAGGGGCCTTGATCTGATTCTTCACCGCACAACCGTTGTGCTGGCAGTCTTGTTTTTCGTGTTGACGATTTCGCTAGCGTATATCGTATAAGGCAATGTTTGTATAAGGTCTGATTTAATATCAGGCCTTTTTCTTGTTGAGAGACGGCGTTTGTTTCTCGCAAAACTGTGGAAAACTAAATTGAATGTGCAAAAAAGGGGTTATGAGCATGAAAATTGTGACACCAAAACCATTTACATTTAAAGGCGGAGACAAAGCGGTGCTTCTGCTGCACGGATTTACGGGAAATACGGCAGACGTCAGAATGCTCGGCCGCTACTTGAATGAGCGCGGCTACACTTGTCACGCGCCTCAATATAAAGGGCACGGCGTTCCGCCGGAAGAGCTGGTACATACGGGGCCTGAAGATTGGTGGAAAGACGTCATGGACGGTTATGAATATTTACGGTCTGAAGGCTATGAAAACATTGCGGCCTGCGGACTGTCGCTTGGCGGGGTTTTTTCATTGAAATTGGGTTACACTGTACCCATAAAGGGAATTGTTCCTATGTGTGCGCCGATGCACATTAAAAGTGAAGAGGTTATGTACGAAGGAGTTCTTTCCTACGCGCGCAATTATAAAAAATTCGAAGGAAAACAGCCGGAGCAGATTGAAAAGGAAATGAAGGAGTTTGAAAAAACACCGATGAATACGCTCAAATCGCTTCAGGAGCTGATTGCCGATGTGCGCAAAAACGTCGACATGATCTATTCCCCGACATTTGTGGTTCAGGCACGGCATGACCATATGATTAATACAGAAAGTGCGAACATCATTTACAACGAGGTGGAAACGGACGACAAACAGCTGAAATGGTATGAAGAATCAGGCCATGTCATTACGCTCGATAAAGAACGGGACCTCGTTCATCAGGATGTGTACGAATTTTTAGAGAAACTCGATTGGTAACAAACAGGAGGTCGAATAATGGAAAAAGAAGCGTTTATGGACCGTCTTCTCGCGTTTATGAAGGAAGAGGCGTACAAGCCCCTTACCGTTCAGGAACTCGAGGAGATGCTGAACATCACGGAAGCAGATGAATTTAAAGAGCTGGTAAAAGCGCTGGTGGCGCTCGAGGAGACGGGACAGATTGTCCGCACCAGAAGCAACCGCTACGGGCTTCCGGAAAAAATGAATTTAGTAAAAGGAAAAATTTCCGCGCATGCAAAGGGATTCGCGTTTCTATTGCCGGAGGATACCTCTTTAAGCGACGTGTTTATTCCGCCGAATGAGCTGAATACGGCCATGAACGGCGATATCGTCATGGTGCGGCTCAATTCCCAGTCAAGCGGATCGAGACAGGAAGGCACGGTCATCCGCATCCTGGAAAGAAGCATCGACCGCGTCGTGGGCACATACACAGAAACGAAAAGCTTCGGCTTTGTCATCCCGGATGATAAGAAAATCACGAGTGATATTTTTATTCCGAAACATGCCAATAACGGCGCTGCGGAAGGCCATAAAGTCGTCGTCAAACTGACAAGCTACCCTGAAGGCAGAATGAACGCCGAAGGAGAAATCGTTGAAATACTCGGCCATAAAAATGATCCGGGGATCGATATTTTATCAATTATCCATAAGCACGGCCTGCCGGGGGACTTTCCGGCTGAAGTGATGGAGCAGGCAACAAGCACGCCCGATTCCATCGATGAAAAAGACATCAAAGACCGCCGTGATCTCCGCGATCAGGTCATTGTCACCATTGACGGCGCGGATGCGAAGGATCTGGATGACGCCGTCACCGTGACAAAGCTTGATAACGGCAGCTACAAGCTCGGCGTCCATATTGCCGACGTCAGCCATTACGTCACGGAGAATTCCCCGATTGACAAAGAAGCGCTGGAAAGAGGGACAAGCGTATACTTGGTTGACCGGGTCATTCCGATGATTCCTCACAGACTGTCTAACGGAATCTGTTCTTTAAATCCGAAGGTCGACCGGCTGACGCTTTCCTGCGAAATGACAATCAACCAGCAGGGGCAGGTAACAGAGCACGAGATCTTCCAAAGCGTCATTAAAACGACGGAAAGAATGACCTATTCAGATGTCAACCGGATTCTCACAGAAGACGACGCCGAGCTGAAAGAAAGATATGAGCCGCTCGTCCCGATGTTTAAAGACATGGAACGTCTGGCGGAAATTCTCCGGGCGAAACGGATGGACCGCGGCGCCGTGGATTTTGATTTCAAAGAGGCGAAGGTCCTCGTCGATGAGGAAGGCGCCGTAAAAGACGTCGTCATCAGAGAGCGCTCAGTAGCGGAAAAGCTGATTGAAGAATTCATGCTTGTCGCAAACGAAACGGTGGCCGAGCACTTCCATTGGATGAACGTGCCGTTTATTTACCGGATTCACGAAGAGCCGAACGCCGAAAAACTGCAAAAGTTTCTGGAGTTCGTCACGACATTCGGTTATATCGTCAAAGGGAAAGCCGGAGACATTCATCCGCGCGCGCTGCAAAGCATTCTTGACGAAGTGCGGGACCGTCCGGAAGAAACGGTGATTTCAACCGTCATGCTCCGTTCCATGAAGCAGGCGAAATACGACCCGCAAAGCCTGGGCCATTTCGGGCTGGCGACTGAGTTTTATACACACTTCACATCGCCGATCCGCCGTTATCCTGACTTAATCGTTCACAGGCTGATCAGAACGTATTTGATCAACGGACAATCGGACGAAGCGACTCAAGAAAAGTGGGCCGAACGCCTTCCGGAAATCGCTGATCATACGTCAACGATGGAACGTCGCGCCGTTGATGCAGAGCGGGAAACGGACGATCTGAAAAAAGCGGAATATATGCTTGATAAAATCGGCGAGGAATTTGACGGCATGATCAGTTCCGTCACGAATTTCGGAATGTTTGTCGAGCTGCCGAATACGATTGAAGGGCTTGTGCACGTCAGCTTTATGACGGATGATTATTACCGTTTTGACGAGCAGCATTTCGCCATGATCGGCGAACGCACGGGCAACGTTTACCGCATCGGAGACGAAATCACGGTCAAAGTCGTCGACGTCAATAAAGATGAGAGAAACATCGACTTTGAAATTGTCGGCATGAAAGGCACCCGCCGTCCGAGAGAAACAACAGGCGACCGCAGAAAACGCGGCAGACCGGCGCGGAAACGTGTATTAAACAGCAATACCCCGGCTTCACCGCCGAAATCGGAGGAAAAAGGGGAATGGTTTACAAAACCGAAGAAGAAAAAGAAAAAACGCGGTTTCCAAAACGCGCCGAAACAAAAACGCAAAAAGAAGAAGTAAATGCGAAAAGCAAATGGGGCAAAATGCTCTGTTTGCTTTCTTTCGCAAGCCGCATTTTCATTGTCGCGGAACGCTCCATTTGCTAAAATAAAGCGTATCGCACACATGAACGGTTTTTGCGGAGAGAGGAGGATAAGGCATGCCAAAAGGATCAGGCAAAGTATTATCACAAAACAAAAAAGCAAACCATGATTACTTTATAGAAGAAACCTATGAAACAGGCATCGTGCTGCAGGGGACGGAGATTAAGGCCATCCGCGCCGGCCGCGTAAACATGAAGGATTCCTTTGCGAAAATCGAGCGCGGCGAAGTGTTCCTCCACAACATGCACATCAGCCCGTACGAGCAGGGAAACCGCTATAACCACGACCCGCTCCGGACGAGAAAGCTTTTGATGCACCGGAAAGAAATCAATAAGCTGATCGGCCTGACGAAAGAGAAAGGCTATTCCCTCGTGCCGCTGAAGCTGTATTTGAAAAACGGCTTCGCCAAAGTGTTAATCGGCCTCGGAAAAGGGAAGAAAACATACGATAAACGCGAAGATTTAAAACGAAAAGACGCCAAAAGAGAAATCGAAAGAGCGTTCAGAGACAGACAAAAAGGCTTCTGATGCATGAGCCTTGATGTGATGATATGCCCTGTGCTATACTGTTCACACATCAGATTCACAGGCTGTTTATTGAAGACATTCCCAATTGAATTTGCCTGTGATCATGGTATAATAACAGTACAGCCAGTTGAGCAAGAGCTTGATAGATCTCCCGTATACCCTTAACAAGGGGACGTTACGGATTCGACAGGGATGGATCGAGCTTGAGCTGCGAGCCGAGAGGCGATCTCGTTAACACGCACCTAAATATAACTGGCAAAACTAAAAGTTTTAACCAAAACTTAGCACTAGCTGCCTAATAAACGCAGCGAGCTCTTCCTGACATTGCCTATGTGTCCGTGAAGAGCACATCCAAGTAGGCTACGCTTGCGTTCCCGTCTGAGAACGTAAGAAGAGACTGACAGACTAGCTCTCGGAAGGCCCGCCCGCAGGCACGAAGACGAGTGAAACACGAAATATGCAGGCTACGCTCGTAGACGCTTAAGTAATCGATGTTTCTGGACGTGGGTTCGACTCCCACCGTCTCCATACATAACAGAGGAACCGCAGTGCCGTCACATGACGCACTGCGGTTTTTTCATGCCGAAATCAAGGAGTGAAAGTGAATGGAAATCGTCATCATAGACGAAAAAGATGTTACAAGCACAGAAGCATTACACCGAATCTTAAAAGATCAATTAGATTTCCCGGACTATTATGGTGAAAATCTGAATGCCTTATGGGATTGTCTGACAGGCTGGATAGAATATCCGCTGACTTTGGTGTGGAAGAATTTTGAGGCCAGTCAAAAGGCATTGGGTTCGGATGCTGATGATGTATTAAGGATATTAAAAAAGGCTCAGGCAGAATTAGATGGTGAATTTTTCATTCAAATCGATCAGCCGTCAGCCGGGACAACGGACAGGCACTAAAAAGTGCGTACTTCCTCTCATCTATTTTTCTATCCGATAATAGGGACGGACTTCTTTATTCTAATGATGGGTTAATCTATAAAACAACAGACCATTATAAAACATTTCATAAAATAAAATAGTGGAAGGTGTTATTGATGTTAAAAGTCATCATAGACGGAAAAGATGTTACAAGCACAGAAGCATTACACCGAATCTTAAAAGATCAATTAGATTTCCCGGACTATTATGGTGAAAATCTGAATGCCTTATGGGATTGTCTGACAGGCTGGATCGAACTTCCGCTGACTTTGGTGTGGAAGAACTTTGAGGCCAGTCAAAAGGCATTGGGTTCGGATGCGGACGATGTCTTGGAGCTGCTTCAAGAGGCTCAGGAAGAGTTAGGGAATCGATTTGACATTCAAATCGATCAGCCGTCAGCCGGGACAACGGACAGGCACTAAAAAGTGCGTACTTCCCCTCATCTATTTTTCTATCCGATAATAGGGACGGAAGGTTTCAGGCTTTCGATTTCTGTCCATATATAAGAAGAGACTTGCGATAGGGAGGAATGGATGATGGATTTGCAGTTGAAAGGGAAGACGGCGCTTGTGACAGGATCTACGTCAGGCATCGGGAAGGCGATTGCGGCTTCGCTGATTGCAGAAGGTGCGGCCGTGATCATTAACGGCCGCCGTGAAGAAAAGGTGAACGAAACGATCCGGGAACTAGAGAAACAGACGCCGGATGCCCGTCTCTATCCGGCCGCATTTGATTTAGGCACGGCGGAAGGGTGCGGCGCGATTTTTCAGCAGTATCCGGATGTGGATATTCTCGTCAACAATTTAGGAATCTTTGAACCTGCGGAATACTTTGATATTCCTGACGAAGAGTGGCTCCGGTTTTTCGAGGTGAATATCATGAGCGGCGTGAGGCTGACACGCCGGTATGCAAAGCGGATGATTGAACGGAAGGAAGGGCGGGTGATTTTTATCGCGAGTGAAGCGGCCGTCATGCCTTCTCAGGAAATGGCCCATTACAGCGCTACGAAAACGACGCAGCTGTCGCTGTCACGCAGTCTGGCCGAGCTCACGGAAGGGACGAATGTGACGGTGAATACGGTCATGCCCGGCTCCACGAAAACAGAGGGCGTCGAAACAATGCTCGAGTCGCTTTATCCCGGTGAAAACCTGACCGCGGTGGAGGCGGAGAGACGATTTATGAAGGAAAATCGTCCGACGTCGATCATTCAGCGATTGATCCGTCCGGAAGAAATCGCCCACTTTGTCGCCTTTTTAAGCAGCCCGCTGTCGTCTGCCATTAACGGATCTGCATTGCGGATCGACGGCGGCTTGGTGCGGAGCATTATATAAGATGAACGTAAAAAAACCCCCGTAAAGCGGGGGTTTTTTTAATGCGGATCACGCTGAAACCGGCCGATGATCCTGCTGATTAAATCTTTTGTGGCGCAGTCAAAATGCTCTTCTTTTTGGTTTGTCAACAGCCCGACCGGTGGTGAAATTGTTAAGTTATTGATCGGAATGACCTTCGTGCCCTCGATCGGTTCTGAGTGCGCCGTCGCCGTAAAGATTGAGACGCCGATATTTTCCCTGACATAGTATTGATGAGCCATGCTGCTGGTCAGCTCCATTTTTCGATAGCGGCTCCCGATGGCACGCTGCAGGTGCTGTTCAATTTGAATCCGGATCGGGCAATTGGCGGGCGTGAAAATCAGGCATTCATTTTCTAAATCCTCGAGATTGACGCTTGCTTTGTCGGCAAGGGGATGTCTGTCTGACACGATGACATTGAGCGAGTCATGGAAAAACGGATCGAAATAATTTTCCAGAATCAGCTCCGGCTCGCCGCATACGGCAAAATCAATGGCGCCCTCCAGCAGTTTGCGGCTGCATGTATTGGCATCATCCACGCTGACATTGACCGACATGTCAGGATAATCATGTAAGAAACCCCGCAGTACGGCAGGGAAGATCAGGCTTGCCGTCGGTTCGGATATGCCGATCTGAATAAGGCCGGCCTGGCCCTGTCTGATGTCGGCCAAAGTATGGTCAAGCACCTCGTATTGCGCGAGAAGCTGCCCGGCCCGCTCATGAAACAGCCGCCCCGCCCTTGTCAGTTTCAGCTTCTTTCCCCGTTCAAACAGCTGCGCGCCTACATCCTGTTCCAGCTGTTTAATCCGCATTGAAATCGTCGGCTGTGAGTAGTTCAGAATTTCGGCGGCCTTATAAAAGCTGCCTGACTGTACGATGGTATGAAACGTTTTAATGGTGCGTAATTCCAACGAAATCCCCTCCCGGCTGTTCATTAATTTTCTTGAACCTTTCCTTTACTTTTTTTGATTAGTCAAATAAATCAGTTTGCTTTATAGTATAAACAATCAAAGCTTAGTAAACAAATTGGAATTATATATTTTTGCGGGGAGAGTGACTTGAATGAGTGAAGACATTTTTCGATTGGCTGAGAAAAAGGATGCGCCGGAGTTTTTAGAGCTGCTGTACAGCGCGTTTCAGCCGATCCGCAATTTGGAGATTGACTGGCCGTCGGCGCGGGCCGACATCGATATGGTAACAGAAAATATTGAAAATCATTCAGCCGTCGTGCTCGAACGGGACGGACGGCTTCTTTCAACAATTACGATCCGTTTTCCGTGGGAGAGTGACACGCCTCCGTCAAAATATCCGTTTGTCTGGTGGTTTGCGACGCTTCCTGAGCTGAAGGGGCAGGGCATCGGCAGCAAACTTTTGACTTATGTGGAAGAACACGTGCTGCGGGATACGCTGAAGGCCCCGGCCATCACGCTCGGCACTTCGGCGCGCAAGCATCCCTGGCTTGTAGATATGTACAGACGGAGGGGGTATGAAGTGTATTTTGAGCAGGAGAAAGACGGAGACATCGGAGTCATGATGAGAAAGGTGCTCATACCGGAGCGGTTTGACGCGTCGCTGTTAGGCACACCGAGCTGGGCGCAATGATAAAAAAACGGATCAGAGCCGGCTGTCTGCTTCTGCTGCTCGGCGTGCTGGCCGGGTGCGGGCAAGGAGAAAGCACAAAAGCGGGGAGCGGCGTGCAGACCGTCATTGTCGGCACGGGAACTGATTTTCCGAACATTGCTTTTATGGATGAAAAAGGCGAGCTGACCGGCTATGACATTGAAGTGATGAAAGCCATTGATAAACAGCTGCCGCAATACAAATTTGTCTTTAAGACGATGGATTTTTCGAATCTGCTCACAAGTCTCGGAAACAGGAAAATTGACGTGATCGCGCACAATATGGCGAAAAATAAGGAACGGGAGAAACGCTTTTTGTATCACAAGATCCCGTATAACTACTCGCCGATGTACATCACGGTGAAGGCGGATAATGACGCGATACACACGCTCCGGGATTTAAAAGGGAAAACCGTCATCGTCGGCGCGACGTCAAACGCGGCGGACTATATGACGGCATACAACAAAACCCACGGCAGCCCGATACATTTGAAATACGCCGGGCAGGGCAGCAATGATACAGCAAACCAAATTGAGACGGGACGCGCTGACGCCACCGTATCCACGCCGTTTGCCGTCGATTTTCAAAATAAGACGCACGCGTTCAAACAAAAAACGGTCGGTGATGTGCTGCTGGATACCGAGGTGTATTTTATGTTCAATAAAAACAGCCAAACCCTGGCGGACGATACGGATCGGGCGATTCAAAAGCTTGAGAAGGACGGCACATTGAAAAGGCTGAGTGAAAAATGGCTCGGCGCGGATTATTCAAAATCAAGTTTCACGAAATAACTGAAGCAGAAAACGGGGCGATCACATGAAAATAAGACTGGCGGTCATGTCATTAACAATTGCCGCAACGGCGGCGTTATCAGCCTGCGGCGCGGGCGGGGAGGCGGCATCAGGCAATCAGAAAAACGTGAAGAACATCACGGTCGGCACGGGAACTCAATTTCCGAATATTTGCTTTATTGATGATGAAGGCAAATTGACGGGCTACGACGTTGAGCTGGTGAAAGAGCTTGACAGGCGCCTGCCGGACTATCGTTTCACTTTTAAAACGATGGATTTCTCCAACCTGCTTGTCAGCCTCGGCCAGCATAAAGTCGATATCGTAGCCCATCAAATGGAGAAAAGCGCCGAACGGGAGAAAAAATTTCTGTTCAATCAAGTCGCGTATAACAACTTCCCGCTGAAAATCACGGTGCTTCAAGAAAACGGGAACATTCACGGCATTGATGACTTGAAAGGGAAGCGGGTCATTACGAGTCCGACGTCAAACGGCGCGCTTGTGCTGAAAAAATGGAATGAAAAACACGGCAGTCCGTTTGAAATCGCTTATGCCGGCCAAGGTTCAAACGATGCGGCCAATCAGCTGAAATCCGGCCGCGCCGATGCGACGATTTCTACGCCGTTTGCCGTCGATTTCCAAAACAAAACGAGCGCGATCAAAGAAAAAACAGTCGGCGGGGTGCTGTCAAATGCCAAAGTGTTCTTTATGTTTAACAAAAATGAACAAACGCTGAGCGATGACATTGATAAAGCCCTGCAGGAAATCATTGATGACGGCACGCTTAAAAAGCTGAGTGAAAAGTGGCTCGGCGCGGATTATTCAAAGGAGCAATATTAAGTGAAAAAGAGAGGGATCGGCAATGGAAAAAGCGTTTGATATCAGTATGATCGCGTCCTTTGTGCCGACATTGCTCGGGTATTTGCCCGTCACGCTGTATATATTGGCGGTGTCTTTGCTGTTCGGCTTTCTATTGGGGCTGCTTTTGGCGCTGCCCCGCATCTATCGCATTCCCGTTTTGAATCAGTTTGCGAAGCTGTATATCTCTTTTTTCAGAGGAACGCCTATCATGGTGCAGCTGTTCATTGTATTTTACGGCATTCCGGCGCTCACGGCGCTCGCCGGAATTGATACCTCCAAAATGGACCCTTTGTATGCGGCCATCGCCACGTATGCGCTGAGCAGCGCGGCAAGAGCGGCCGAAATCATCAGGGGAGGTGTGAACAGCGTCGACCGCGGGCAGGCGGAGGCGGCGTTCAGCATCGGGCTGAACGGGGGGCAGACATTCCGGCGCATCATTCTGCCGCAGGCGCTTGTGCAGGCCTTTCCCAACATCGGGAATATGGTGATCGGTTTCTTAAAAGATACATCACTCGCTTTTTCGATCGGGGTGATGGATATGTCGGGCAGAGGACAGACCTTGATTACATCGAGCAATCATTCTTTAGAAGTGTATATCTCGCTTTCTGTTCTGTATTATGCGGCCGCCCTTTTATTTGAATGTGTCTTCAGATGGGCCGAAAAACGAATCAAGAAAGATGAGACGCGCCTTGTGACGGTTTTTGACATGAGCGCGCACGGCTGAAAAGGAGGGAGAACAGTGGAGCTGGACATTCCGTTTATCGGCACTGCGATAAAACAAATGGTGAAAACCGTTCCGCTTACATTGGCGATGACGGTCATTCCGATTATCACCGGATTTTTCATAGCTCTCGGCAATATCACGGTGCGTATATTCCGCATCAAATGGCTGCTGGCCTGCTCATCGTTTTACGTGTCTTTTTTCCGCAGCACCCCGGCGATTCTCCATATTATGCTGATTTATTTAGGGATTCCGCTGATTGCCGATCAATTCAGCCGCGCGTTTCATCTCGGCTGGTCGGCCAATCAGATTCCGGTCGCCGTGTTTGTCATCATGGCACTGTCATTAACGGCAGGCGCTTATATGACGGAAATTCTCCGATCCGGGATCATGGCCGTCGATACAGGGCAGGCGGAGGCGGCATATTCAATCGGCCTGACGCGGGGACAGATGATTCGGCGCGTGGTTCTGCCGCAGGCGTTCATGATATCTCTCCCGAACTTCACCAACATAGGCATCGGCTTTTTGCATACCACTTCCATCGCTGCAATTGTTGCAGTGCCTGAAATTACAGGAACGGCGACGATTGCGGCATCCGATAACTATGCATTTCTGGAAGCATTTATCGGGGCGGCCGTGATTTATTGGGGATTAACGCTGATTCTCGAAGCTGTAAACAGTCTGGCGGAAAAAAGGGCAGCCAGATATCAAGGAGGCGCATTATGATCGAAATCCGAAACATTCAGAAACATTTTGGCAGTCATCACGTGCTAAAGGGGATCAATTTAAGTGTCCGGAAAGGAGAAGTCGTGACCATCATCGGCCCGAGCGGTTCCGGGAAAACCACTTTTCTGCGCTGCCTTAATTTACTTGAGCGGCCGGATGAGGGCGCCATTTCGCTGCACGGTGAAGTCATTAACTGCAAAAAGCCTGCCAAAAAAGACATTCTCAGACTGAGGAAACAGACGGCGATGGTTTTTCAGCAATATCATTTGTTTTCGCATAAAACGGCGATTCAAAATGTCATGGAAGGCCTGACGGTCGCAAGGAAAATGAAAAAACCAGATGCGTACGCCATTGCCGAGCGGGAACTGGCCAAGGTGGGGCTTCAGGATAAATTGCACGCTTATCCGAATCAACTGTCGGGAGGACAAAAGCAGCGGGTCGGGATTGCCCGGGCGCTTGCCATTCATCCTGATGTGATGCTGTTTGATGAACCGACCGCGGCCCTCGATCCGGAGCTTGTCGGCGAGGTGCTCGAGGTGATGCTTAACATTGTGCGGACCGGCGCCACCATGATTATTGTCACACATGAAATGGAGTTTGCCAGAAGAGTGTCCGACCAAATTGTGTTTATGGATGAAGGAGCAATCGTGGAACAAGGAACGCCTGAGGAAGTCTTTTACAAGACGAAAAAAGAAAGAACGAAGAAGTTCCTCCGCCGCGTGCTGCCTGATTACGGTTATGACATAAAAGAGCGCATAAAGGAGCCTGTCGTATGATTCGTTTAAGCATTTTAGACCAAAGTGTCACCGCGGAAAACCAAACCGCAGAAGAAGCCTTGCGGCAAACGGTGAAATTGGCTCAGGAGGCCGAACAATACGGATATGACCGTTTCTGGGCGGCGGAGCATCATAACAATGAAGAGATAGCAGGATCAGCTCCGGAAATTGTTCTGGGGTATCTTGCCGCAAGCACGAAAAAAATCCGTCTCGCATCCGGCGGGGTGATGCTGCAGCATTACAGTCCTTATAAAGTGGCGGAGCAGTTCCGGGTTCTGTCCGCCCTTGCTCCCGGCCGTGTGGCGCTCGGTGTCGGCAAAGCGCCCGGCGGATTTCAGCTGTCAACCGATGCGCTGCAGCGGGAGCTTATTCAGCCCGCCCGTTTATTTGAAGAAAAGCTTGAGGAGCTGACTCATTTCATCCGAAATGATTTTCCGGACTCGCACCGCTACGCGTCATTGCGGCCGGCGCCGCATACTGAGTATGCGCCTGACATCTTTTTGCTCGGCGGCAGCACGGAAAGCGCGATATCCGCGGCCAAACTCGGCATTTCCTTCGTTTTCGCCTATTTCATAAACGGTGAAGAGGCTGCGTTAGAAAAAGCGCGCCACGCCTTTGACGAGCATCTGCCGAAAGGGTCGAAGGCGGAATTTCACCTTGCGCCGATGGTATTTACCGCGCATACAAAAGCAGAAGCGGAAAAACACGTGGTATCGCGTGAGTCGGTCAAAATCATTCTCGAAGACGGCAAAAAGATGAATGTCGGTTCCCGGGAACAAGCGGCAGCGTTTCTTGAACAAGTCACGCAGCCATATAAGCTGATTACACAAAAGACGGGTGTGATTGCCGGGACAAAAGAAGAGACCGCCGCCGAGCTGCGACGATTATCCGTTCAATACAGCATTACTGATTTTGTGATTTTGTCGCCTATCAAAAACGCTGAGGAAAAACGATTGTCTTACCGGCTGTTAAGCGAAGCGGTGCAGCCGGCCCCACAATTATAGGAGGGATGAACATGAGTCATGAAGTAAACGTAGTGGTCTGGAGCAAACAGGGCTGCTCCTATTGCGATGAAGTGAAAGGATATTTGCGGGAAAAAGCCGTTGCATACGAAACAATTGATGTGACAGAGCGGGATGAATTGCGCGACGTGCTGCAGACGAAGTACGGCATCCGTCATGTCCCCGTCGTTGAAATCGGCAGCGGTGACAGCCGTGTGTATCAGGCCGTTATTCAAGTCGGCATTGAACATGTAGAACGGGCGCTTGCCGATTACGAGGGGAAAAAGGGGGAGAGAAAATGAGCCGGACGGATCTTATTCAATTCGGAGCTATGATTCACGGTGTCGGCGGCACAACGGACGGTTGGCGTCATCCCGACGCCGATCCGACAGCAAGCACGAATGCAGCGTTTTACAGGCAAAAAGCGCAGACTGCTGAAAGAGGGCTGTTCAGCTTTGCTTTTATTGCGGACGGCTTGTTCATTTCTGAAAAGTCCATCCCGCACTTCTTAAATCGGTTTGAGCCGATCACTATTTTATCGGCGCTTGCCGCATCTACAACCCATCTTGGTTTAATCGGCACATTTTCCACATCGTTCACTGAGCCGTTCACCATCGCAAGACAGCTGATGTCTCTTGACCATATCAGCGGCGGCCGGGCGGGCTGGAATCTCGTCACCTCTCCGCAGGCGGGAGCCGCGCGCAATCACAGCAAAGAAAGCCTTCCCGACCACAGCCGGCGCTATGCCATCGCCCAGGAACATGTGGACGTGGTGCGCGGTCTGTGGAATTCCTGGGAAGAAGATGCCTTCGTCCGCAACAAAGAAACCGGGCAGTTTTTTGACCCTGACAAACTGCATCGCCTGTATCACAAAGGCGAGTATTTTCAAGTGGAGGGCCCGCTGAATATCGGCCGGTCCAAACAGGGAGAGCCGGTTGTTTTCCAAGCGGGGTCTTCAGAAACCGGCCGGTCGTTTGCCGCGAGGAATGCAGATGCAGTCTTTACGCACTCCAATTCATTTGAGGAAACGAAAGCTTTTTATGATGATGTGAAGAAGCGGGCGGCGGAATACGGCCGGGACGCTTCCAAGCTGCGGATTTTTCCGGGAATCAGTCCGATTATAGCCGGCTCACAAGAAGAAGCGGAAGCGAAATACCAAGAATTCGCCGAGCTGATTCCGATAGAGAACGCTGTTAAGTATGTGGCCAGATTTTTTGACGATTATGATCTGAGCCGTTTTCCGCTGGATGAGCCGTTCCCTGATTTGGGCGACGTCGGGAAAAACGCGTTTCAAAGCACGACAGACCGTATCAAAAGAGAGGCGAAAGCCCGGAATCTTACGCTGCGTCAAGTGGCGCGCGAAGCCGCGTTTCCGCGAACCCATTTTATCGGGACACCGGAACGTGTGGCGTCATTAATTGAAACATGGTTTCAGCGGGAAGCGGCGGACGGATTTATTATTCATTCTGACATTCCGGGCATGCTTGAAGCCTTTGTGGATCAAGTCATACCGATCCTTCAGGAAAAGGGGCTGTACCGAAAAAGCTATCCGGCCGATACACTGCGGGGGAATCTCGGATTGGATATTCCGGCCTGCAGACCCAATCCGATTTTGAGCAGAAACTGAGGTTTCTGCTTTTTCTGCTGCTTGCCATTCCCGTCATTACAGCCTTTTCAAAAAAATATACTGATTTCGAGATATTATTGTTGCTAAATGATTTTTTTGTAACTATAATTATTACAGAACTGATCAGTATAAAAAAACATTCATATTTCATAATAAATGTGTGTGTAATCTGAAAACGAAAGGGCTGTTTATAATGGCAAAAGTACTTTATATCACTGCTCATCCTCATGATGAAAAGACATCTTACAGCATGGCGACAGGAAAAGCGTTTATCGATTCTTATAAAGAATCAAACCCGAATGATGAGGTTGTACATATCGACCTTTACAAAGAGAACATTCCTCATATCGACGCGGATGTATTCAGCGGCTGGGGAAAACTTCAATCCGGCACAGGTTTTGAAGAGCTTTCTGAAAACGAAAAAGCGAAAGTCAGCCGTCTGAACGAGCTGAGCGATCAATTCGCGGCAGCTGACAAATACGTATTCGTCACACCGCTTTGGAACTTCTCATTCCCGCCTGTTATGAAAGCGTACCTTGATTCTGTGGCTGTAGCCGGAAAATCATTCAAATATACAGAGCAAGGCCCGATCGGTCTGTTGACAGACAAAAAAGCGCTCCACATTCAGGCGCGCGGAGGCTATTACTCTGAAGGGCCGGCGGCTGACATGGAAATGGGCCACCGTTACATCGGCATCATGATGAACTTCTTCGGCGTTCCTTCTTTCGACGGTTTAATCGTTGAAGGCCATAATGCTGAACCGAATAAAGCACAGCAAATTAAAGAAGATGCGATTGCCCGCGCGAAAGAAGCCGGAAAATCATTCTGATCTTAAAAAAACCTCCCAGCTGACACGGCTGGGAGGTTTTTCATATTAAAGGGCAATCGTCCGTTTTTGTTCGCTGCTTTTCATCGCCGCTTCAATGACACGGATGACATCGATGCCTTCTTTTGCCGTAACGGGAAGCGGTTTTCCGTTTAAGATGCTGTCTGCCAGCAGTTTGTAGTACGTAAGGTAAGAGCCGTTCTCAGAGGGGATTGTTTCTGTATGCCTTTTCTCATCCGCTGCGGTTGTCAGCTCTCCGAAGTTGTCAGGATCATCGGCGCCCCAGCTGTCGTCAACCGGCTTTTTGCCCGCTAAAAGCGCATCTTCCTGCCCATCCATTCCGTATTTGATAAAGCTAGCATTCCGTCCGTGAATCTGATAGCGCGGGCCGCTTGCCGCATTCATGGAGCCGGATTGAAGGATGACTTGAAGCTTGCCGTAATGGAGGGCGGCCAGAAAATAATCAACGGTTTCGCTGTTGTCCCGCTGCTTCATCATATGTGCGGTGACGGATTCCGGCATTCCGAAAAGCAGAAGTGTCTGGTCAATAATATGTGAACCGAGATCATACAGCGTTCCCGTGGCGGGTCCGTTCTTTTCGCGCCATTTTTCCTGTACAACCGGGTTGTATAGATCGTAGCTGACTTGATATGTATGAATGTCTTGAAGCGCCCCGTCCCGAATCAGCTTTTGTATCGTTAAAAAGTCATTGTCCCACCGCCGGTTGTGGTACACGCTCAGTAAGACGCCTTTATCTTCAGCCGTTCTTCTCAGTTCCTCCGCTTCTGCTGAAGTCGCCGTCATCGGTTTTTCCACGACGGTGTGTTTTCCCGCCAGTAGACATTTCATCGCTGATTCATAATGCATTCCGCTCGGTGTCGTGACGATGACGAGGTCAATGTCAGGATCACCGGTAATGTCTTCAATCGCGCGCACGGCTTCAGCCCCCGGCAGATCACGTTTGACCTCCTCCGTTCTGGACGTCATGACTTTTTTGATCTGATAATCATCAAGGACGTCCAAAAGCGGCGCATGAAAGACTTTACCCGACAAACCATATCCCAATATGCCAACCTGTATCGTTTTCAATGAATTTCCCCCTCTTGATATGTGATAACAATATATACCCCGCGGGTGTACTGGTAAAACTTGTGTGTTGAAAATTTTTTACACCGGATTTTCAAGTCTGTATAATGAAGATAACGAAGAAAAAAACCGAGGTGGAAAATGGACAAACATACCGAGCATCAATCGTTAAATCATAAAAGCGCCAAAGAAAAAGACCAGATCCTGAACCGGCTGAAACGGATTGAAGGCCAGGTCAGGGGCATTCAGAATATGGTGGAGAACGAACGATACTGCGTGGATATTCTTGTGCAGATCTCAGCCGTACAGGCAGCCATGCAGAAAGTCGCGTTTCATCTGCTGGAAGATCACGCCCATCACTGCGTAGCCGGCGCCATTGAGAGCGGAAACGGGGAGCAGGCGATTGCCGAGCTGCTTGACGTTGTGAAAAAAATCGCAAAATCGTAAAATAAAATGTTTTGAAATACCCTACAGGGGTATGGTAACATGAAGAAGAAAAAACAAGACGTGGAGGGAATCATCATGGAACAAAAAACACTGCAAGTCGAAGGCATGTCCTGTCAGCACTGCGTCAAAGCAGTAGAGACCGGAGTAGGAGAACTGAACGGAGTGACGGCGGTTCAGGTGAAATTGGAAGCCGGACAGGTGGATGTGACGTTTGATGAGAACAAAGTCTCCGTATCAGATATAAAAGACGCGATTGAAGATCAAGGTTATGACGTCGTATAGGATTTATCGCGCTACGGAAACGGGCGCGGTTTTCTTTTATCATATTTATACCCCCCTGGGGTTTATGAAGAGAGATGAGGACATTGAGTGAACCGAAAGAAATGACCATTCAAGTGGGGGGCATGACATGCGCCGCCTGCGCTTCAAGAATTGAAAAAGGGCTGAAACGGATGGACGGCGTCAATGATGCTTCCGTCAATCTTGCGCTTGAGACTTCAAACATTTCCTATCACCCTGACAAAATCGAAGCAAGCGCCATAAAAGAAAAAATTGAAAAACTCGGCTATCACGTCGTGACGGAAAAAGCCGAGTTTCAGATTGAAGGCATGACATGCGCCGCTTGCGCCAACCGGATTGAAAAGCGCCTGAACAAAATAGGGGGAGTTGACAGCGCACCGGTGAATTTCGCTCTGGAAACGGTCACCGTTGAATACAATCCGAAAGAGGTGACACCGAAAGAGCTGAAAGAGACCGTGGCAAAACTCGGCTACAGATTAGACGAGAAGAAAGCGATTGATGGAGGCGGCGGATTATCCCAAAAGGAGAAAGAGCAGCGAAAGCAGCTGATCAGGCTGATATTTTCTGCCGTTCTCTCCTTTCCGCTTCTATGGTCGATGGTCAGCCATTTTTCTTTTACTTCTTTTATCTGGATGCCGGATATCCTGATGAATCCGTGGCTGCAATTCGCGCTTGCCACCCCGGTGCAGCTCGTCATCGGCTGGCCTTTTTATACGGGAGCGTACAAGGCGCTGAGAAACAAAAGCGCCAATATGGATGTTCTCGTTGCGCTCGGAACGACGGCCGCTTACGCATACAGCCTGTACATGACGATTGCGTCTCTCGGACGAGACGGACATGTTGAGGGGCTTTATTATGAAACGAGCGCCATTTTGCTGACTTTGATTTTGCTTGGAAAGCTTTTAGAGATGAAAGCGAAAGGCCGCTCATCAGAAGCGATTAAAAAGTTAATGAAGCTTCAGGCGAAGACGGCGGCGGTTGAGCGGGAAGGGAAGGTACAGGTGATTCCGATTGACGAGGTCCGGACGGGGGACATCGTATACGTGAAACCGGGAGAACGCGTCCCTGTCGATGGCGAAGTGATTGAAGGCCATTCCGCAATTGATGAATCGATGATTACGGGAGAGAGCATGCCTGTCGATAAGTCTCCCGGAAGCACCGTCACCGGGGCGACGATCAATGCAAACGGCTTTCTCAAAATCAGAGCGGTGAATGTCGGGAAAGATACCGCGCTTGCACACATTATAAAAATCGTGGAAGAAGCCCAAGGATCAAAAGCCCCCATTCAGCGGCTCGCGGATCACATTTCAGGCATTTTCGTCCCGATTGTGCTGGGGCTGGCCGTGCTGACTTTTCTCATTTGGTATGTATGGGCGGCGCCGGGACAGTTTTCTGAAGCGATCGGCAAATTCATCGCCGTGCTTGTCATTGCCTGTCCGTGCGCACTCGGGCTCGCCACTCCGACGAGCATTATGGCGGGCTCCGGCCGCGCAGCTGAATTCGGCATTCTTTTTAAAGGCGGAGAGCATTTAGAAAAAACACAGCGTCTGACGACAATCGTACTGGATAAAACAGGAACGGTGACAAACGGCAGACCTGTTCTGACAGACGCCGTGCCGGCAGAGGGAATGAACGAAGAGGAACTCCTGCGGCTGGCGGCGGCCGCCGAAACGGGATCAGAGCACCCGCTTGGAGAAGCCATCGTGTCAGGAGCCGAAAAACGGGGGATTGCCATCCCGAAAATCACCCGGTTCCAAGCCCGGATCGGTTCCGGAATATACGCCGAGGCTGACGGCAGAACGATTCTAGCCGGATCAAGACGGCTGATGGAATCAGAACACATTGAACATGAGGCGCTGCTTCCGCAAATGGCCCGCTTGGAGGCGGAAGGAAAAACGGTGATGCTTATTGCGGCAGACGGCAAAGCGGCGGGGCTTATCGCAGTCGCCGATACAATCAAAGAAACATCTCCGGCCGCGGTGAAACGCCTGAATGATATGGGGCTTGACGTCATCATGATGACCGGTGACAACAAAAAGACCGCGGAAGCCATTGCAAAAGCCGCGGGCATCGGCAGCGTGATCGCCGAAGTGCTTCCCGAACAAAAGGCGGCGGAAATTTCCCGGCTGCAAAAAGAAGGCCGGCGCGTGGCGATGGTCGGTGACGGCATCAATGATGCTCCGGCGCTGGCTGTGGCCGATATCGGAATGGCCATCGGCACCGGCACAGATATCGCAATGGAAGCGGCGGATATTACGCTGATCCGCGGTGACCTGAACGGCATTGCCGACGCCATCGGCATGAGCAGGCTGACCATGAGAAACATCAAGCAGAATTTAGGCTGGGCATTGGGATACAACAGCATCGGCATTCCGATTGCGGCGTCCGGCTTTCTGGCCCCGTGGGTGGCAGGCGCTGCCATGGCGTTCAGCTCAGTATCGGTCGTGCTTAATGCTTTGCGTTTACAGAAGGTGAAAAAAGACAAAATGGGCTGAGGCCTGTTTTGTCTTTTTTATTGACACTTTATTCAAAGCCTGCATATAATAGAGAAAACACATATATGAGTATATGTTCATATATATAAATTCGTTTAGCTGTATTGATGTTATGGGAATCCTATTACGGAAAGTAGGGTGAGTCGAAAATGAAAGCAGCCAAAGGTGAATTTGTATTAGACGGACTTGATTGCAGCAACTGTGCAAAAAAAATAGAAAACGGCGTAAAAGCCATTGACGGCATCGACGGCTGTGCTGTCAATTTTGCGGCAAGCACCATCACGGTCTCAGCCGGCGGCAAAAACGAGCAATGGATGAAAGACGAAGTCGCGAAAAAAGTAAAGTCCATTGATCCTCATGTGACCGTTCGTTCGAAGCACGAAGACAAACCCGGCGAGGATGAATACCGCAAAAAGCTGCAGCTGATGTTAGTGAGGTTGGCTGCGGGAGCCGTTTTGGCCGTCATCGCTTACTTCGCGCACACGGGCGCCGTCCTTGAGTTTCTGCTCTTTTTTGCTTCGTATTTGATTATCGGCGGCGATATCGTAGCCAGAGCGGGAAAAAACATTGTCCGCGGCCAGGTATTTGATGAGCATTTTCTGATGGCGCTTGCCACGATCGGCGCATTTATGATTCATCAGTATCCGGAAGGCGTCGCGGTCATGCTGTTCTACCAAATCGGTGAATTGTTTCAGGGAGCGGCCGTCAGCCGATCCAGAAAATCGATCAGCGCGTTATTGGACATCCGTCCTGAGTACGCCAATGTGAAAACGGAAAACGGCATGACTGCCGTTCCGCCGCAGGACGTCAAAGTCGGACAGGTCATCGTCGTGAATCCCGGAGAACGGATTCCGTTGGACGGAAAGGTGCTGAGCGGTTCTTCGATGGTTGATACATCCGCTTTAACGGGCGAATCCGTGCCGAGAAAAGCGGAGCCGGGGCAAGATGTGATGGCCGGATTTATGAATCAGAACGGCGTGCTTCATATTGAAACCTCTAAAGGATATAAAGACTCTGCCGTGTCAAAAATATTGGATCTGGTCGAAAATGCGGCCGGACGCAAAGCGAAAACGGAAAACTTTATTACGAAGTTTGCCAAGTACTATACACCGGCCGTTGTCATTGTTGCGGTGCTTCTCGCCTTTTTACCGCCGCTTCTCGTGCCTTCAGCCGCGCTATCCGACTGGGTGTACCGCGCGCTGATTTTCCTTGTGATTTCTTGTCCGTGCGCACTCGTCGTCTCCATTCCGCTCGGGTTTTTCGGCGGTATCGGAGCTGCGTCTAAAGCAGGGGTGCTCGTGAAAGGCAGCAACTATTTAGAAGCGCTCAATCAGGTGGCATACGCCGTGTTTGATAAAACGGGAACCTTAACGAAAGGCAATTTCGCCGTTACTGATATCAAGCCGGCGGCGGGATTTACAAAAGACAGCCTGCTTCATGCGGCCGCGCTTGCGGAAGTCCATTCCAATCATCCGATTGCTTCTTCCATCCGTGAAGCTTACAATCAACCGCTCGCGGCTGAGGAGATTGAAGAATATGAAGAAATACCCGGACACGGCATTCGGGTGAAAACCGGCGGATCAACGATTTTAGCCGGAAATCAAAAACTGATGGCAAAAGAACAAATCGCTTCCGGCACAGCTGAAAACAACGGAACCGTCGTCTATGTCGCCGTTGATCAGCAGTATGCGGGGGCGATCGTGATCGCCGATGAAATCAAAGAGGACGCCAAACAGGCCATTGCCAATTTAAAAGCGCTCGGCGTGAAGCGGACAGTGATGCTGACGGGTGATTCAAAGCAGACCGGAGAAGCTGTCGGCCGAGAGCTCGGTATTGATGACGTGTACACAGAGCTTTTGCCGGGTGACAAGGTAGACCGCGTCGAAGAACTTGAAGCGGCGCTTTCACCGAATGAAAAACTGATGTTTGTCGGCGATGGGATTAATGATACGCCTGTGCTTGCCAGAGCTGACATCGGAGCTGCCATGGGGGCTCTCGGCTCTGATGCCGCCGTCGAAGCGGCCGATGTCGTCCTGATGACAGACCAGCCGTCAAAAGCAGCCGAAGCCATCCGGATTGCACGCCGAACACGCCGGATCGTCTGGCAGAACATCGGATTTGCTTTAGGCGTAAAAATCATTTTTCTCCTGCTTGGCGCATTCGGATTCGCCACCATGTGGGAAGCGGTCTTTTCAGATGTAGGCGTCACGCTGATCGCCGTTGCCAACGCGATGCGCGTCATGAGAGTGAAAGCGGAATAATTGTCAAAGATAATTCGTTTTTCAGGGTTTTCTTAAACAAGGTTGTCTTGGTAAAATAGAGAAGCGGGCCATCCGGCATCCGCTTCTTTTTTATTTTAAAAACAATGAGGTGTCTGAGTGAAAAAGAAACAATCGTCTGCGAAATTTGCGGTGATTCTGACGTTAATCGTTGTCGTTTTATTTGCGGCCATCGTAATTATTAACAACCAAACGGAAAAAGCGGGCGAAACAGTCGCCGAACAGCCTTCCATTAAAGGACAGCCCGTGCTTGGCAAAGACAGCGCCCCTGTTACGGTAGTTGAATTCGGAGATTACAAGTGTCCGTCATGCAAAGTATTTAACAGCGATATCTTTCCGAAAATCAAAAAAGATTTTATCGATAAAGGCGACGTGAAATTTTCATTTGTGAACGTCATGTACCACGGAAGCGGCTCGCGTCTGGCGGCTCTTGCTTCAGAAGAGGTGTGGAAGGAAGACCCGGCATCATTCTGGGCATTCCATGAAAAGCTGTTTGAACAGCAGCCGTCAAGCGAACAGGAATGGGTCACGCCTGCATTGCTTGAAAAAACGGTCAAAAGCACCGCGAAAAAGGTTGATCCTGACAAGCTGAAGGAAAACCTTGATAAAGAAACCTTTGCAAAAGAGCTGAAAGCTGACACTGACCTGAATGATAAATTAAACATTACGGCGACACCGACGATTTACGTAAATGACAAAGTGATTAAAGAATTCTCTGATTATGATGAGATTTCAAAAACGATTAAGAAAGAGCTGAAAAATGAAAAATAGAATCGTATTTCTATATGCTTCTTGGGTGATAGCTCTTGCTGCCATGCTCGGCAGCCTATATTTCAGCGAGATCAGAAAATTCATACCGTGCGAGCTGTGCTGGTATCAAAGAATTCTCATGTACCCGCTTGTCCTGATTTTAGGAACCGCCACCTTCCAGGGTGACACGCGCGTAAAAAAATACGTGCTGCCGATGGCCGTCATCGGCGCGTTTATATCGATCATGCATTACCTTGAGCAGAAGGTGCCCAGTTTCAGCGGCATCAAGCCGTGTGTCTACGGCGTGCCTTGCTCATCTGAATATATAAACTGGTTCGGTTTCATTACCATTCCTTTCCTGGCATTGACGGCATTTATTCTCATTATTATTTGCATGTGTTTTGTCAAAACGGAACGCACTGCAAAATAAAGAGCCTGCTCCATGGGAGCGGCTCTTTTTCTATTATTTGTACCAAGCTTTGTTTGTCTCAATCTGTCTGTTATGGGAGCTGTCCCAAATATCCACGGAATAGGCATAATCATAATTCATGACGCAGCGGATGCCGCTGCCTTGGGCGTCATGCTGAAGTCCGAAGTTATGGGAAAACTCGTGCTGTGCCGCTTTCGCCGTGTTGGCCGTTCCTTGATCAAGGTTCACGCTGAAAGCCGGGCCGCTCGGTTTGCCGTTATATACATACGCGATCCCGCCGGCGTCAAAACTTGATTTTGCGGTAAAACCGACGACAAAATGATAATTTTGATTTCTGAAGCTGCCTTGGAGATTCGATAAAATCTGAGAACTGTTTGAGCCGGAGGAATTCCAAGCTTGCACGGCCTGTACGACGAAATCAATGTTGTGATCACGGTTAAAAGCAACATCCGCCTGCTCCACGATCTGGACGATTCGCGTTTGCCAGTCGCTGTATTTGGCGCGGTATTCAGCGTCCGCCACCGCCAAAACTCTGACCTTCTGGCTGCCCGTGCTGGCTTTAGTTGAGGCTTTATCCTGACTGACATTGGCATTGAATCGTTTCGTGCCGACTTGCTTGCCGTTTTCATCCAGAATTTTTGTATCAACCGTCTGTTCGACTTGGACCGGGCCCTTCAGATCTTTAAAATGATCGGCTTTCGGAAGCGGGTCCGTATACACCGTTTTCGCCGGCTCAGCATGAGTGTGCGAATGCGTATGGCTTTCGGCTGACGGCAGGCCGGGAATTAATCCGGCGGCCAATAAAACAGGAAAAACAAGTGAACTGATTTTCATCTCATAACCCCCTTTTTGTTAGAGAAAGTATTCAATGAAACTTCCAATAAACCTCCCAAAATAGTATAAAATAGGTAAATGTTCTTGCTCCCAGCCGTTGCGAGTGAGGTTGTCCCGGGTTAGGAATCAGAATCTTTCAAAAATAAGGTTGATTTTAAGAGAAAGCGATTATAAAATCTAATGGTCGTCAGAAAATTTAACAAATAAAAAGGAGCATATGGAATGGCCTGGGAGCTGCTTAGTGTAATCGGCATCATTGCGTTTGCGGTCAGCGGAGCGATTGTTGCGATGGAAGAGGAGTATGATATTTTAGGCGTGTATATCTTGGGGATTGTAACGGCGTTCGGCGGAGGAGCGATCCGAAATCTGCTGATCGGTGTTCCGGTCTCCGCCTTGTGGGAGCAAGGCGCGTTTTTTCAAATCGCTCTCGCATCAGTTACGATTGTCTTTTTGTTTCCGAAGCTGCTGTTAAGGCATTGGAGTAAATGGGGCAACCTATCCGATGCCATCGGGCTTTCGGCGTTTGCCATCCAAGGCGCTTTATATGCCGTGAAAATGGGCCATCCGCTCAGTGCGGTGATTGCGGCAGCGGTCCTCACCGGCAGCGGGGGCGGCATCATACGGGATTTGCTCGCGGGCAGGAAGCCGCTTGTGCTCAAGGCGGAAATTTATGCAGTCTGGGCCGCGCTCGGAGGGTTAATCGTGGGCCTCGGCTGGGCCGGGGATGCCGCCGGTTTGTATGTGCTGTTTCTTGTGCTTGTGGCATGCCGCATCTGCAGTTATGTGTTCAGGTGGCGCCTGCCGAATCGTTCCTATCATATAGATCAGTAAAAAACCGATTTCATAAAGAAATCGGTTTTTTTCATAACGGCTTCTGATAAAAAAAGACGCCCGATATGATAAGAAAAAGGGTATTTGACCATAATGCTGAATAATATGTTGCATATATGTTTGTATGATGAAAGCCGGATTTGTCAGCTTGATGTCGGAGGTGCCGCTGATGGCAAAACGTGATAAAGAGTGGAAAGAAGAGCAGGAAAGAATCAATTTTGTCATGAAGGAACTGGAACAGAAACAAACTCATCTTGAAGCCTCATCGGGCGGATTGAAGCAGGATATTGTCGGGCTGAGAAAAACGTTTTGGGATGAAGTCACCGTGAATATGGATGACGCCCACGAAGCGGCTGAGACATTTTCAAGCATTAAACAGCAGGCAGAAATGCTTTCAGAACGTGAACGGACGCATCGGCTTCAATACCGGCAGCTTCAAAAAATCCAAAAGCTGAAAACCTCTCCTTACTTCGGCCGTGTCGATTTTACGGAAAAAGGGGAGTCCTCTTCCGAGCGGATTTATATCGGGCTGACTTCTTTGATGGATGAAAACAACGAGCAATTTCTCATTTATGATTGGCGCGCGCCCATCTCATCTCTTTACTATCAATATTCCCCGGGAAAAGCCCGCTATGAAGTTCCCGAAGAAACGATAGAGGGAGACATCACACTGAAGCGGCAGTTTATCATTAAAAACGGGACGCTTAAAGCGATGTTTAACACGGATATGACGATTGGTGACGAAATGCTGCAAGAGGTGCTGAGCGGCCATTCCGGACAGCATATGAAAAACATCGTGTCAACCATCCAAAAAGAACAGAACGAAATCATCCGGGATGAAAAAAGCAAATATCTCATCGTTCAGGGAGCCGCTGGAAGCGGGAAAACATCCGCGGCGCTTCAGCGGGCCGCTTACTTGCTGTACCGCGGGCGCGGGGTGCTTGATGCCCGTCAGATTGTATTGTTTTCCCCGAACATTTTGTTCAACAGTTATGTGTCCGCCGTATTGCCGGAATTGGGAGAAGAGAATATGGAGCAGGCCACCTTTCAGGAATATATCATCCGCCGGCTCGGACGAAAGTTTGATTGTGAAAGCCCGTACGAGCAGCTTGAATATTGCCTGACTGAACAAAATCAGGACGCACTTTCCGTAAGGCTCGCAGCCGTTGCTTACAAAGCGTCATCAGCTTTCCAGGCCATGATTGACCGCTATGCCGGCTCGCTTTCCGGCTCGGGCCTGATGTGTAAACAGATCAGCTTCCGGGGAGACATCCTGATTTCAAAAGAACGGATTGAAGCCTATTTTTATTCGCTTGATCAGCAGCTGCCGATTCCGAACAGAGCGGAGCTGACAGCGGAATGGCTTCTCGCGGAAATCAGCGCTCTCGAAAAAAAGGAGCGTAAGAAGGAATGGGTCTTGCAGGAGAGCGAGCTGCTTGATAAGGAAGACTATGCTGAGGTTTATCAAACACTCAAGAAGCAGGCGGCAGATGATGAACCTGTATTTGACGACCATCAGCGCGAACAGCGGCTGCTTGGCGCCATTATTGTCGGCAAAGCCTTTAAACCGATTAAGCAGGCCGTCAGACGGCTCGGCTTTCTCGATATAAAACGGATGTATCTCCGGCTGTTTTCAGACTGGGGAGCTGATGAAAAGCCCGATCATTGGGAGAGAATCGGCGCTTTGACCAGAAAAGCATTTGCAGAACGGTCACTTCCGTATGAAGATGCCGCTCCGTATCTGTATTTGCAGGATCTGTTAGAAGGAAAAAGAAAAAACACACAAATGAAGCACGTCTTCATTGATGAAGCGCAGGATTATTCCCCATTTCAGCTCACGTATATTCAAAGCATCTTCCCAGCTGCAAAGATGACGGTGCTCGGTGATGTCAGCCAGTCGATTTATGCCCACACCATTACGGGCCCTTCTTCCCTCGCCGGCTGCTTTCGCAATGGTGCAGAAAAGTATGTCAGCCTGAAGCGGACTTACAGATCGACGCGGCAGATTGTTGAATTTACGAAAGCGCTGCTGGCTGACGGCGATGACATTGAGCCTTTTAACCGGAACGGGGAAAAACCGCGTGTTTTGCGGACGGATACAGAAAATGCGCGGCAGGAACAATTGGCGGATACAATCCGGGAGCTCAGACAAAAAGGCTGGGAGACGGTCGCCGTCATCTGCAAAACGGCCGCGGAAGCCAAAAAAGTGTTTCAGGCGGTCAGCGCCGAGAGCGGTGTCCGCTTGATCAATAAAGAAAACCAGCCTTTTCAAAAAGGGGTATGCGTCATTCCCGTTTATTTGGCAAAAGGCATTGAGTTTGACGCCGTCATTGCCGCTGACGCCTCTGCTGTCCAGTACAAAAGCGAACATGACCGTAAGCTGTTATATACGGCCTGTACGCGGGCGATGCATCATCTGACCGTATTGTCTCCGGGAGAACCCTCTCCTTTTATAAAAGAAGTGCCCGCCGGCTTATTCGTGTAAGCCCTTTGCCAAGTGCAAAGGGCTTTTTATCATTAGTAATCTTAATCGTTGTCATCATGATTATATATTTTACTTACATACAAACTTTCGGTAAAGTTTCAATTAGAATATTATTTTGACAATTCCTATAGAAATAACGTACGTTACGTTTAATTCCTTGTGAGGTGGATATCGTTGCAACTTCAGGTCATGAACAGTCCGTTTAATCAGGAGCAGGCAGAGCTCCTTAACCGCCTTCTGCCGACCTTGACAGAATCACAGAAAATCTGGCTGAGCGGTTATTTGGCTGCGGCCCGGTCCGAATCCGGTGAAACAGCCGCACCCGCTGCTCCGGCTCCTGCAGAAAGCCCGGCAGTCTCAAGAGAAGTGACCGTATTATACGGATCGCAAACGGGAAATGCGGAAGGTCTTGCGAAACAGACGGTAAAGACGCTTGAGGAACGGGGATTCCAGGTCACCGTCGCGTCGATGAACGATTTTAAGCCGAATAATCTGAAAAAAATAAACAATTTACTGATCGTGGTGAGCACGCACGGAGAAGGCGATCCGCCGGATAACGCGCTGGCCTTTCATGAATTTCTTCACGGCAGACGCGCGCCGAAGCTTGAAGCGCTCCGTTACTCCGTTTTGGCGCTCGGGGACAGCTCGTATGAATTTTTCTGCCAGACCGGCAAAGAGTTTGACGAGCGTCTTCAAGAGCTCGGCGGCACCCAGCTTGCGCCGCGGGTTGATTGCGATCTTGATTATGATGAGCCGTTTTCGGAATGGCTTGACGCGGTCATCGGCGGTTTGAATGAAGGAGCGGGAAATCAAACAGCCGAAGCGCCTGCTGAGACGCCGGCTCTCGGTGAATCCGTTTATTCCAGAACGAATCCGTTTCGGGCGGAGGTTCTTGAGAACATCAATCTGAACGGACGCGGTTCGAATAAAGAAACACGCCATCTCGAGCTTTCGCTTGAAGGATCGGGCCTCGCGTATCAGCCCGGAGACAGCCTCGGCATCTATCCGGAAAATGATCCGGCGCTCGTGGATGAGCTGATCAATGAGCTGAAATGGGACCCGAAACAGGAAGTGGCGGTGAATAAACAAGGAGAGCGCCTCCCGCTGAAAGATGCGCTTACTTCTCATTTTGAAATAACCGTCTTAACAAAACCGTTCCTGCAAAAGGCCGCACAGTTTACGGCTGACCAAAAGCTGAGTGAACTTCTGGCCGAAGGAAACGAAGAGCAGTTGAAAGCATACATCAACGGCCGTGATCTGCTTGATCTCGTCCGGGATTTCGGTCCGTGGGAAGCTTCCGCGGAAGACTTTCTTTCCATCCTGCGTAAAATGCCGGTCCGGCTCTATTCGATCGCAAGCAGTTTAGAAGCGAATCCGGAAGAGGTGCATCTGACAATCGGAGCGGTCAGATATGACGCGCACGGCAGAGAACGAAAAGGCGTCTGCAGCATTCTTTGTGCGGAAAGACTTCAGCCGGGAGATACGCTTCCGATTTACATTCAGCACAACCAAAACTTCAAGCTGCCGGAAAATCCGGGTACACCGGTCATTATGGTCGGGCCGGGGACAGGCATCGCGCCGTTCCGTTCCTTTATGCAGGAGCGTGAAGAAACCGGAGCTGAAGGGAAAACATGGCTGTTCTTCGGGGATCAGCACTTTGTCACTGATTTTCTGTACCAGACGGAATGGCAAAAATGGCTGCAAAACGGTGTTCTCACAAAAATGGACGTCGCTTTTTCTCGGGATTCGGAGGAAAAGGTATATGTGCAGCACCGCATGAAAGAACAAAGCAAAGAGCTGTATGAATGGCTGCAGCAGGGAGCCGCCGTATACATCTGCGGTGATGAACAGCATATGGCGCATGACGTGCACCAGGCGCTTCTCGATATCATTCAGGAAGAAGGCGGCATGAGCCGTGAAAAAGCGGAAAGCTTCCTGGCAGACATGCAGCAGAAAAAACGCTATCAGCGTGACGTATATTGATTTTGGTTTGAAAGGAGCTTATTCAGCATGGTGAACAACATTTTAAAAGCGCCGGAAGGCCCTCCAAGTGATGTTGAGGAAATTAAAGAAAAAAGCGATTATTTGCGCGGCACATTGAAAGAAGTCATGCTCGACCGGATTTCAGCCGGCATCCCGGACGAAGACAACCGGCTGATGAAGCATCACGGAAGCTACTTGCAGGATGACCGCGATCTCCGTAATGAGCGTCAAAAACAAAAGCTTGAACCGGCTTATCAGTTCATGCTGCGCGTTCGGATGCCAGGCGGCGTTTCAACTCCGGAACAATGGCTTGTCATGGATGAACTGGCGCAAAAATACGGAAACAATACATTGAAGCTGACAACGCGTGAAACGTTCCAAATGCACGGAATTTTAAAATGGAACATGAAAAAAACGATTCAGAAAATCAATGCGGCGCTGCTTGATACCATTGCGGCCTGCGGAGATGTCAACCGAAACGTCATGTGCGCTTCAAATCCGTACCAGTCTGAAATTCATGCGGAAGTATACGAATGGTCGAAGAAATTGAGCGATGACCTTCTTCCGCGCACGAGAGCCTATCATGAAATCTGGCTTGATGAGGAACGTGTGGCGGGCACTCCTGACACGGAAACGGAACCGATGTACGGGCCGCTGTACCTGCCGCGGAAATTCAAAATCGGAATCGCCGTGCCTCCGTCCAATGATATCGATGTCTTTTCTCAAGATCTCGGCTTCATTGCCATCGTGGAGGAAGGCCGTCTTATCGGATTCAACGTGGCAATCGGCGGCGGTATGGGAATGACGCACGGCGATACGGCCACTTATCCGCAGCTTTCAAAAGTCATCGGCTTCTGCAAACCGGAGCAGCTGTATGATGTAGCGGAAAAAACCATTACGATTCAGCGCGATTACGGAAACCGTTCCGTCAGAAAGAATGCCAGATTCAAGTACACTGTTGACCGTCTCGGGCTGGAAAACGTAAAAGCCGAGCTGGAAAACCGCCTCGGCTGGCAGCTTGATGAAGCGAAACCTTATCATTTTGACCATAACGGCGACCGTTACGGATGGGTGAAGGGTGTAAAAGGGAAATGGCACTTTACGATGTTTATCGAAGGCGGCCGCGTCACGGACTATGAGAATTACAAGCTGATGACGGGATTACGTGAAATCGCCAAAGTCCATACGGGAGATTTCCGTCTCACCTCTAATCAAAACCTGATTATAGGCAATGTCTCGAGCCAGAAAAAGAAACAAATCAGCGCATTAATCGAACAATACGGTCTGACAGACGGCCGGCAGCATTCCGCCCTCCGCCGCAGTTCAATGGCTTGCGTCGCGCTTCCGACATGCGGGCTCGCCATGGCCGAAGCCGAGCGGTATCTGCCGAAATTGATTGATAAGATTGAAGACATTGTTGACGAAAACGGGCTGCGGGATGAAGAAATCACCATCCGTATGACCGGATGCCCGAATGGCTGCGCCCGCCATGCGCTCGGCGAAATCGGATTTATCGGAAAGGCGCCCGGAAAATATAATATGTATTTAGGAGCGGCGTTTGACGGCAGCCGTCTGAGCAAAATGTACCGGGAAAATATCGGTGAAGAGGAAATTCTGAGTGAGCTTCGCACCATTCTCCCGCGCTACGCGAAAGAGCGTGAGGAAGGCGAACACTTCGGCGATTTCGTCATCCGCGCGGGCATCATTAAAGCGACGACAGACGGCACGAATTTTCACGAATAAGATGAGCACTTAAAACCAAGGATAGAGACACACTGACGGTGCGTTCTCTATCCTTTACTAAGCAGCATAAACGCTGCACCGCGTCATGAAACAGATGACGATGCTTGCGAAAAAGCCTGTTTTCAGAGAAAACAGGCTTTTTCTTTTTCCGGAAAAAATGTAGCTGAAGGCAAAAAAAGTTCGCCGTGAGCACGTTATGAGAAATTTTAAATAAAAACGGGTAAAATAAAAGAAGAATGGTTGCGTGCGGAAAATATATTGAATCTGCCCGATCATCGGCTCCGGCCTTTGGCAAAGGCAGAGAACAGGCAATAATGATATGATGCAGCAGATGAAGGAGGTCATGCTTTGGACATATTTTTAGTCGTACTCGTACTTTTAACCATCATCGCGATCTCAAATATCGTAAATCGGTTTGTCCCCTTTATCCCGGTGCCTTTGATTCAGGTGGCGCTCGGTATCATTGCGGCGTCATTTCCGCAGGGGCTTCATTTTGAACTGAATACCGAATTGTTTTTTGTTTTGTTTATCGCTCCGCTGCTTTTTAACGATGGAAAACGGACGCCGCGTGCGGAACTTTGGAATTTAAGAGCGCCGATTCTGCTGCTTGCGCTCGGGCTCGTGTTTGCCACGGTGATTGTCGGCGGTTACACGATTCATTGGATGATTCCGAGCATCCCGCTGGCTGCCGCGTTCGGGCTGGCGGCGATACTGTCACCGACTGACGTTGTCGCGGTCAGCGCGCTGTCAGGGCGAGTGAAGATGCCAAAAGGCATTCTGCGTCTCCTTGAAGGAGAAGGGCTGATGAATGACGCATCCGGCCTGGTCGCTTTTAAATTTGCGATTGCGGCTGCCGTGACGGGCGCATTTTCGCTGGCGCAGGCCGCCTTCAGTTTCGTTCTGATTTCAGCCGGCGGTTTACTCAGCGGTGTCGTCATTTCTTTTTTGATTATCCGTTTCCGGCTGTTTTTGCGCCGCCTCGGCATGCAGGATGTCACGATGCATATGCTGATTCAAATTCTGACGCCGTTCGTCATCTATCTCGCGGCTGAAGAAATCGGCGTTTCCGGCATTTTAGCTGTTGTGGCCGGCGGCATCACGCATGCGGTGGAGCAGGATCGTCTTGAATCAACGATGGTCAAACTGCAAATCGTCTCTTCAAGTACATGGAATATTATTTTGTTCATTCTGAACGGTCTTGTTTTCGTTATTTTAGGGGCGCAAATACCGGATGTGGTTTCCGTCATCTTTAATGATACCGCGTTTAACAATATGATGGTCATCGGGTACATTATCGTCATTACGCTGACGTTAATGATTCTCAGGTTTTTGTGGGTGCTGTTTTTTTGGAACGGCAAGTGGTTTTTTAACAAGGATCAGAGCATTTATAAACCCGGCCTGCGCTCGACCCTGCTGATTTCGGTTTCAGGCGTCAGGGGAGCGGTTACGCTTGCGGGTTCCTTTTCCATTCCGTACGTGCTCTCTGACGGCTCGCCGTTTCCTGAACGGAATTTGATTCTCTTTTTAGCCGCGGGCGTTATTATGTGCACATTGGTGCTGGCGACAATCGTACTGCCGATTTTGACAGATAAGCCGGAAGACAATGTGAAAGAGAAGAAAGTCAAATTGCTGACAGCGAGACGGAAGCTGATAAAAGCTGCCTTAACCGCCATTAAAGAAAATATGAATGAGACAAACAAAACGGCTTCTTTTGCGGTCATTGCCGAATACAATGAGAAAATGAAAAATCTCAGGTTTCAGCAGTTCACCGTCAAAAACCGCACGAAAAAAGATGAGCGGAAAGTCCGCGCCCAAGGGATACAGGCTGAACAGGAAGAATTGCTGCGGCTGATTGAGCGGGGCGACATACCGGAAGAAACGGCTGACAGCCTTCAGGAACGGTTTGATGAACTGGAAGTGCTGTATACGAATCCGTTTAAAGTCGGCTTATCTAAGAAAAAGCTGAAACGCCTGATGTACTGGATCTTTTTCGGTGAACAAAAAAAGCCGGAAATGTCGATTTTAAATGAAGAAGGCCTCATCCGCACCACAAGGGTTAAAACGGCAAAAGCGGCCATTGAAAGCCTGAAAAAACACATGACTGAAGAAAATAAAGATGTGACGCTTGCCGTCATTTCCTTTTACAATCACTTGATTTTCAGGCTGGGGCACTCGTATCACGAACAGAGTCCGAGCCGCCGTTTTGAAAATCAAAAACTTGAAATCAAACTGCGGGCCGTGCAGGCCATCCGCAACGAAATCCAAACATTATTCGAAGAGCGGGAAATTTCCCGCGATATGTCACATGAGCTTCGCCAATACATCAATGATGTGGAAGCGGCCATGCTTGACGGAGGTGAATAAAAAAAGTCCGGCATCTGTTCGCCGGACTTTTTTTGATTACGGACGATGGAATTCGACGTGATCGCCGTCGCGGTCAAACCAGCCTCTGAAGGCCCAGTTGATCCAGCCGCCATCACCTTTATTGGTGAAGCTTCCGTCTTCAAACACCCAAATGCCGTACGTGATGCCGTCATAAACGGCGGAACCGTAAAACTGAACGCTGTTAAAATGATCTTCATATTCCTGGCTTAAATTAAACACCATGACGTTATATTTTTGTCCGGAAGCGTAGAATGAAGATTCCATTAAGTTTTTGACGAAGCCGTCACGGTTTTGCGCCGACTTAATCGCGTCAGCAATCGAATTGCCGATGCCGAGCAGGTCAACGTCAATGTTTAATCCGACATCTTTTGCTGAGACATCTGATGATTGCTGCGCCATGTTTTGAGGGACCGGGGTTTCTTTTGCGGATACAAAGGACAGAGGAGTCAGAGACAAAGCGGCGCCAAGGGCAACGGACATCGGGATACGCATACGTTTCATATGATTTCCTCCTTCAATTGTGTGGTGGTTACAGTAGCGATTTACCCGGACAGTTACCCGGTTAACCGGAATTTTTGAAAAATAGGAAAATAATAACGGCAGTGGTGGTTGGGCACTAAAGATGGTTTTTGTGATAACGATGAGCGTATAATTGGTTTCTTACGGCGGAAATGTGAGATAATAATAACCGTTTACATAATGACTAGAAAGGATGGTTCAACGTGGCAAAAAGCTTAAAAGATACTGTAAAGCTTCATAATGGCGTTGAAATGCCGTGGTTCGGCCTTGGCGTCTTCAAGGTGGAAAACGGAAGCGTAGCGGCGGACTCCGTCGAAGCGGCAATCAGAAACGGCTACCGCAGCATTGATACGGCGGCTATTTATAAAAATGAAGAGGGTGTCGGCGAAGGCATCAGAGCTGCGGGCGTTGCCAGAGAAGAGCTGTTCATCACGTCAAAAGTGTGGAATGAAGATCAAGGATACGAAACGACACTTGACGCGTTTGAGAAAAGCCTTGAGCGCCTCGGCCTCGATTACCTCGATCTGTACCTGATTCACTGGCCGGGCAAGGATAAATATAAAGACACATGGCGCGCTCTTGAAAAGCTGTACAAAGACGGCAAAATCCGCGCCATCGGCGTCAGCAACTTCCAAGTGCATCATTTAGAAGAGCTGCTGAAAGATGCTGAAATCAAGCCGATGGTCAACCAGATTGAATTCCACCCGCGCCTGACTCAAAAAGAAGTAAGAGATTTCTGCAAAGCGCAGGGCATTCAAGTGGAAGCATGGTCTCCATTGATGCAGGGACAGCTCCTCGATAACGAAGTGCTGTCACAAATTGCGGAAAAACATAACAAATCAGTTGCTCAAGTGATTTTGCGCTGGGATCTTCAAAACGAAGTCGTTACCATTCCGAAATCCATTAAAGAGCACCGCATTATAGAAAATGCCGATATTTTTGATTTCGAACTGTCACAGGAAGAAATGGAAAAGATCAGCGCATTGAACAAAGACGAGCGTGTCGGCCCGAATCCGGACGAGCTTCTGTTCTAAGAAAAAACAGCCCTTTACGGGGCTGTTTTTCTTTACATAAATGTCTGTGTCTGACGTTTTACGCTGAACCTGTATGCGGCTATTAATAACAGGGCGGCGGCGAAGGCTCCCAAAATGATGATGTTCAGCACCAGGCTTTGGAGCGTGCGGCCGTGCTGCAATTGATCGACCGTATCGAGCACCCAGCGCTGAGGCAGAAATTCGGCGATTGTCTGCACCGTTTTCGGCATAATATTGCTCGGAAAGAAGCAGCCGGCGAGCAAGCATGTCGGCACGACGATCAAATTCAAAAGCGCCGATGTTGAAGCGCTGCTGTTGGAAAAACCGACGGCAATAAAGGCGATCCCGATCGCGCTTAATGCAAACAGCATCATCAGGACGAACAGCTGCCACAGCGGGAATGACGGATGAATATGAAAAGCGGCGCCCATAAAGAGAACGGCGAATAGAATTTGGACGGCCATGATAATGATATTCACCGCCGCGTTTGCCAGTACATACTGCTTTGATGTGATCGGCGTTGACAGAAGCCTGTAGTACGTCCTGTTTTCCCGCTCTTTAATCATCAGTTCCGTCAGGTTGCCGGCGGAATAGAGCATAATGATAATGAGATACCCGATGACTGAGTAGGTCATTTCTTTATGATTCGATGTATCTTGTAAAACAGCGGACTCCGTTTGAATCGGAGAATGCTTGAAAGCGGCGTACATCGCCTGAAAGGCTTTCGCGTCTCCGCCGGAAGATTTGCCGATTGAGGCGGCGCTGTTCATATAATTGTACAAATAAGAGCTGACATATCCGGTGACCTGGGCGCCTTTCAGCGAGGTCATGCCGATGTGAGCCGGTTTCCCGTCTTTTACGCTTTGGGAGAAGCCTTTTTCAAACGTAATGAGCGCCTCCATTTTTCCTGAAGCGATCTTGGATGTGGCGGACGCAGCCGTTTCCTCCGAAATCTTCACATGATCCAGTCCTTTTAAAAACGTGACCGTATCCTGTGCCACTTCTCCGCCGTCCTGATTAAGAATGCCGATATTGAGCGTTTCGGCTCCGCCGTTGGCATTGGTCATGAAGGAGAGGAAGACGCCGATCAGCGGAGCCCCGATATAAAGAATAAGCTGTTTTTTGCTTTTTGTAATCCCTTTGAGAGTGTGTGCAAACAGCCACCAGAAGTTTTTCATATTACAATCCCTCCCGTCTTTGAAACGTAAATGCGGCGATCAGCAAAAAGAGTGCCGCCAATGCTGTATTTAAACCGAGTGCAGGCCATGCCGCTGATACATCATTTGCGTAAATGATGCTGTTAATCGCCTTATTGATCCATGATAAGGGCGACAGGACGGAAATTCCTCCGCCTTCATATTTGTAATAGGCGCCGCCGATAATGGACATCACCTGAACGATGATGACGGTGATTAATCTGGCGCTTTCGGGTTTTCTGGTCAAATAGCTCAGGCTGAGCCCGAAGCTGACGGCCAAAAGAATTTCAGAAACGAGAATCAGAAGCACAAGTCCCAGGTGGCTGCCCCAATTCGCTTTTAAGATAAATTTGCTGAAGGCGACAACGGCAAGAATCGTCAGAACATTCACAGCCAAAATGCCAAGCATCTTTCCGAGAAAGATATCGCTTTTCCGGAGCGGGGCGGCGATCAGGCGATCCGCGGTGTGCCGTATTCTTTCCCCGCGGAATAAGGTGCTTGCAAAAATCGAGGCGTACAGCCCGATCATCGTCGTCATGGATATCGCGTAAAAATCTTTCGCTTTCGGTTCTTTCGCTTTGTGTAAAGACGTCTGCTTCATATAATCGCTTTTGATTTGTCCGGCGGAAGGCGCCTTATGCGCCTTGTAAGCGGCGGCGCCTGCTTTGTATTGATTGGTAAAAGCGGTCAGCATGCCTTGGACGATCGTGCCGTTTATGCCGCTCCGGTCATTTGTATAGACTTGAAAACCGGTGTTTTTTACAGTGACGAAAGCATCCGCCTGATTTTCTCGAACCTCGTTTTTGCCTTTTGCCTCCGTGTCCGCTTTTTGAAAATAAACATGCTCTTTTTTGGCGGCTTTCATAAACTCAGTAAAATAATGAGAAAGAGGGCCGTTTGATTGGTCCGTATATACGACCTTGATGTTTCCGACCGTCACCTCTGAATCAAAGGCGTTTGATAATGCCGCAGTAAAAATCAGCATGAAGACGATCGGAAAAGCAAGCATGAAAATAAAAGTCCGTCTGTCGCGGAAACTGATTTTGATTTCTTTCCCGGCGATGTGCAGAATATTCATTTGCAATCCTCCTTTCAATAGGGTCAGTCGCGCAGGCTTCTGCCTGTCAGCGTGAGAAATACCGTTTCTAAGTCAGGTGCCTGTTCCTGCAAGGAGCGGATTTCAATGCCTTTGTCCATGAAGTACCGGATCAGGCGGTTTAAATTGTTGACCCCTGTGTCAGAGCTGATTTTCACGCTGTTTTCTTCCAGTGCGGCGGCTCTGACGCCGGGCAGCTCCTGAATATCGCCGAGGCTGATGCCGTTTCCGGATGACAGCTCAATCACGACGTCCTTCGTGTCGGTAATGATGGAAGTCAGCTGTTCTTTTGTGCCTTCTGCGATGACTTTTCCGTGGTCGATGATGGCGATGCGCGTGCATATTTCTTCCACTTCCTCCATGTAGTGGCTCGTGTAAATGATCGTGCAGCCCATTTCATTGAGCTTTTTCACTGATTGCAGAATATAATTTCTTGATTGCGGATCAATGCCGACCGTCGGTTCATCCATGATGATCAGTTTCGGCCGGTGGGCAAGGGCGCAGGCGATATTAAGCCGGCGTTTCATTCCCCCGGAAAAATGCTTCGGCAAATATTTGTGTTTATCGCTCAAGCCGACGAATGTCAGGGCTTCCTCGACCCGTTCTCTCAGAGCCGCCCCTCTCAGGCCGTACAGACCTGCGAAGAACTTCACATTTTCATAGGCGTTTAATTCCTCGTAAATCGCGAGGTCCTGAGGGACGATGCCGATATTCATTTTCGTTGCTTTGCTATATTTGAAAATATCTTTTCCGAGAAACAGAATGTCTCCGCCTGAAGGTTTTAAAAGACCTGAGATCATATTGATCGTCGTGCTTTTTCCGGCTCCGTTTGCGCCGAGAAACCCGAAAATCTCACCTTCTTTTACGGCAAGCGACATCTGGTCAACGGCGGCATAATCACCGAATTTCTTACTCAGCTGTTTGAGCTCCAAAATGTTCATGTTTCCACCTCTATGTCTTATGATGCTCTTATTATAAAAAAAAGAATGAACGGCCGTTAGTGCAGCTGTTCATTCCTTTGACATGAGAATCTTCATATTTTTCACATGAAAATATTCACTTATTCAACCGGAAGCAATGTCGTGACGGAAAAACCGGCCGTGCCGTCAAAAATAACGGTTCCGTGCAAGACGGCCGCCCGTTCTTCCATACCGAGCATGCCGAGGCCTTTTTTAAAGCGGACGGCGCCGTTTCCGTTATCTTTGACTTCCGCTTTCACGGCTTTGTTCAGCACATGGATATCAATGAAAATCTGCGTGGCATCGGCGTATTTCATTGCATTGGTCAAGGCTTCGGTTACGTTTTCCTGTATGACTCTCCAATGCATTTGCGTCAGCCTGTCCAAATCGCCTTGATGCGTAAACGGAACCGGCATGCCGTTTTTGGCCGAAAATTCATCAATAAACGTTCTTAATCTGTGAATGCCCATTTGTTCAGCGGGCGGTTTCATATTTTTCAGCGTTATGCGGATATCCTCTATGCCTTCTTTGGAAATGGTAATGGCGTTTTGGAGCAGTTCAGCCGCTTTGTCCGGATGGGAGCCGAGCATCCGCTTCGCCGCTTCCATCTGAATGAGCGCGCCGGTCATGGAATGGCCGATTTTGTCATGGATGGCTTGGGACAATCTGTTTCTTTCTTCGAGTTTGCCGGTATACTCCGATTGTTTGATATATTCTGTGCTGCTGTGCAGCTGTTTCGTCAGTTTTTCAATGCTTGAGCGCATGCTGTCTGACTGCTCTTCATATTTTTTCAGCCGGTCGCTGGACCGGGCGGCCAAAACGAAAATCGCCAGACAGAACAAGGTCATGACGATATAAGTCGGAAGGTCGCCGTACGGGATAAATAAAAACGGCAAAAACACGAGCAGGCAGAACACATAGCGGTGAACCGGATATTCGGCAAGAACGGCAAAAATGGCGGGCGGCAAAAGAAATAGAAACGCCGGATGGCCTAAGGCGGAAAGCCAAGCAGTCAATGCAAGCGTCATGAGGGTGATCCCGCGCCTCCAAGCGGGCGGCCTGATCATGCAGACCGCAATGCCCAAAGACAGATAAAGCAGCAGAAACAAGACGGCGTACGGCGTGTAAGGGCGGTCTGCCGATACGAACAAAAAAGCCGTATAAAAAATGGCGATCAGTCTGCTCATCAGCATCCAAAAATCCATACCGTTCAACGCCCGTTATCCACCTTCCCGGTGATATAAAAAATGGCGATCTGCGTTCTGTGCTCAAGCCCTGTTTTCCCTAAAATAGATGAAATATAATTGGCTGTCGTCCCTTCAGAAATGAAAAGCTGTTTTGAAATTTCCCTGTTCGACAGTCCTTTCGCAATAAGCGACATGATGCTGAGCTCTCTTTCAGTAAACTGGCTTTCATCAATCTGATGCGCGGCTTCGGCCGGCCGGAAAAGGCTGTCTTTTATTTTATCCAGCACGGTGTCCTGAAGAATGCTGTGCCCGTTGAAGACGCTTTTGATCGCATCGCGTATCCGTTCCGGTTCGGTATTTTTTAATAAATATCCTTTCGCGCCGTTTTTAATCGCTTCTAAAATATACTCATCGTCGTCAAATGTCGTCAGGATCATCGGCTTCGTATCCGTTTCCTCCGCGATCCGTTTTGCGGCTTCGACGCCGTTCATCACCGGCATGCGGACGTCCAACAAGGCGATATCGACGGGATTGTGTTTACAATACTCTGCCGCCTCGAATCCGTTTTCCAACGTTGCCGATACAGTAAATTCCTCATATGTATGCAAAATGATTTTCATTCCTTCTCTGATGAAAGAATTATCATCCGCGATAATGACATTAATCTTCATGGCCGCACCCTTTGTGTGTTTTTTGTTTCATTATATACCATCCGATTTTAAATCAAAAAGCCTCCCGGCGAAAGGTGCGCGGAAGGCGGATCGGTTAAGCGGGTTTTTTCAATTGGATGAAAAACAGCATCAGAAAAGAAATGATCACAATACAGATCACCCACACCCAGGCGAGTGTTTCATTGCCGGAGTCCATCGCGACGTAAATCGCTGTCGGCAGCGTTTGGGTGACGCCGGGAATATTTCCCGCAAACATTAAAGTCGCCCCGAATTCACCTAGCGCCCTTGCAATACTGAGAATGCTTCCGGTCAAGAGGGAGGGAAAGGCAAGCGGGACGGAAATACGGGTGAACACCTGCCATCTGCCGGCTCCGTCTACTTTCGCCGCTCCCTCGATGTCGGCATCAACCGCGGCGAAGCCGGTTTTAGCGGACTGATACATAAGCGGGAAGGCGACAATAGCCGAAGCGATCACCGCGGCCGACCACGTGAAAATGACGGGCTGGTGAAAAATCCGCTCAATCGCCCGGCCGATAAAGCTGTGTTTCCCGAAAATAATAATGAGAATGAAGCCGACAACGGTAGGAGGAAGAACGAGCGGGAGCATAAACAGGGTCTCCACAGCCGTTTTTCCGGGAAATCGCGCTTTCGCCATCCAGGCGCCGGCAAGCGTCCCGAGAATGATGACGGCGATGCCCGATGCCAAAGCCACCTCAAACGACAGTACGACGGGAGTGAAAAACTCCGAAGCCGTAATGTTACTTGGCAGTAAATCCATATTTCTTAAACACTTTCATCGCTTCATCAGACTGCAGATACTGATAAAACGCTTCTGCTTCTTTACGGTGCTTTGTATCCTTGACGATGCCGAGCGGATAAACGATCGGATCGTGCGTTTTCGCCGGCGCTTCATCGGTGATTTTCACCTTTTTCGAAATCAGCGCGTCTGTTTTATAGACAAGCCCGGCATCGACATTTCCGGTTTCAACATAAGAAAGCACCTGGCGAACGTCTTTTGCATAGACGACTTTATCTTTTACCTTGTCCCACAGGGATAATGCCGTCAATGACTGTTTGGCGTATTGTCCGGCCGGAACGGATTCAGGCGTGCCGAGCGCAATTTTTTCCGCGCTGTCTTTTTTCAGGTCATTCAGATGTGTCAGGTGTGCGCTGTTTTTCTCAGGTACGATCATGACGAGATCATTTTTCAAAAGATCCGTGCTGTCTTTTTTGTCGATATCTCCGTCATGAACGAGCTTTTCGAATTTATCTTCGGCTGCCGAGAAGAATAAATCAGCTCCCGCGCCTTGTGAAATTTGTTTTTGCAATGTGCCTGATGATCCGAAGTTGTCTTGAATGGTTACGTTTGAATGTGATTTTTCGTAGTTGGTCTGGATTTCTTCAAGTGCATCCTGAGCGCTGGCTGCCGCAGAAACGGTCAGCGTGACTTTTTCGTTTTGTCCGCCTTTGGACGATTGTCCGGATGAGCAGCCCGCAGTTGCCAGGAAAACGGCCATAGCCGCAGTTGTGAGTAGTGTCGCTTTCTTTTTCAACATTGTGCACCCCTTATAGCTAAATATCATTAGATCAAACTAATTATAACGCAATTGTACGTGATGGTGCGGTTTTTTTTCAATATCTGAACAGTTATAATAAAAACGGAGCGTGATAATATGACAGAAGCCACTTCCTATACAATAGAAGAAGTTGCGGGCCTTTTGAAGGTCTCCAAACTGACAGTATATGATTTGATAAAAAAAGGACTCATTCCGGCGTACAGGGTCGGAAGACAGATGAGGGTCGATGAAGAGGACTTAAAACAATATAAAGCAAACATGAGAATGTCAAAAAGGCCATCCGTATCAGAAGCACCTGACCCGTCCCGCGGGCGGGAGCCGGAAAAAAGGCAGTCCGTTATCATCAGCGGGCAGGATGTGTCGATGGACCTTCTCAGCAAACAGCTGGAACAAACAATACAGGCGGCTCCGCTCCGCAAGTACAGCGGCAGTTTGAACAGCCTGATCGAGATGTACCGCGGAGCTTGTGACATCGTCAGTCTGCATTTGTACGATGGGGAGACGGGGCAGTATAACATCCCGTATGTGAAGCGCATCCTTTCAGGGGAGCCGTTTGCGCTTTTTCATGTCGTGCTTCGTCAGGCCGGATTATATGTGAAAAAGGGCAATCCGCTGAACATTCAGGGCTTTCAGGATTTGAGCCGAAAGGATGTCCGCATCGTCAATCGCGAAAAAGGATCAGGCGCGAGGGTCCTGCTGGATGAACAGCTCAGATCATTCGGCATCACGCCGTCTGATGTCGCCGGCTATCATGACATTGTCACGGATCATCTGTCAGCGGCTTCACAAGTATCAAGCGGAAAGGCGGATATCGGAGTCGGGTCGCAGCATGCGGCGCATATGGCGGGCACGGATTTTATCCCGGTGATCAGTGAGCAGTACGATGTGGTCGTCTTAAAACAAAACCGGGAGCTTGTTCAAAGCGTGCAGGACATTCTTAATTCTGAGGAATTCAAGTCTCAGCTTTCTCAATTATCCGGATATGATACGAAAATGACCGGACGGCTCATATATGAAACATGAAAAATCCCTCCATATAACGGAGGGATTTTTTTATTGCTTATAAAACCGCAGCAGGTCGCCGTTTAATATTTTATCGGAAAGCATCAGCTCTTGTTCCGCTTTTTCTTTCTCATCGCTGCACGCGCTCATGTCAGAAAGCGGTTCACCCGTTTTACGGCTGTAACACGTATTTTTCGTATAAATATGATCATCCGTGATAAAGCTGCCGTTTCTCAGCACCGCAAACGGCGTCCGCTCTCCGGAAAACAGATCATTGCCGAACTGAATGCTGCCTTTCGTTTCAATGCCGAGCAGGTGAAGCAGCGTCGGTCTTACATCAACCTGTCCCGCGGCCGAAGCAATCGTTTCCGGCGCACGGTCGGTCACCCCGGGAATATGAATGATAAACGGCACGCGCTGAAGCTGAACCGTATCAAACGGAGTGATTTCCTCTTTCCCTAAGAATTCGGCAAGTCCTTGATTATGGGCTTCGGATATACCGTAATGATCTCCCATCAGGACGATCATCGCGTTGTCATACAGTCCTTCTTTTTTCAGCTTCTTGAAAAAGTGTTTCAGGGCCTCATCTTCATAGCGGACCGTCGTCACATAGCGGTTTAATAACTCGCTGCTTGTGTCCGGTTCCTCAATGAGCTGATCCTGTTTATCAATTTCAAAAGGAAAATGGTTGGTCAAAGTCAGCAGGCTCGCGTAAAACGGCTGCGGAAGCTTCTTTAATTTTTCCGCTGACTGTTCGAGAAATTCCTTATCCTTCAGGCCCCAGCCTGTTGAATTTTCCTGTGTCACCTTAAATTCATCCGCGTCGAAAAAACGGTCGATTCCGAATGCCCCGTACATCTCATCCCGGTTCCAAAAGGCCTTATGATTGGCATGCAGAACGGCTGAATAGTATTGATGATCTTTTAACATATGGTAAATCGTATTGAACCGGTGGCCGCTTTTTGTGAAAAAAACGGCGCCGCTTGAGGACGGATACAGCGAATTCGCAGTAATGAATTCTGAATCTGAGGTTTTTCCCTGTTCAGTCTGCTGATAAAAATGAGTGAAGTCATAACTTTTTTTCCGCAGTTTATTTAAAAACGGGGTAATCTCCCGCCCGTTGACCCGCTCATCCATTACAAAACGCTGGGTTGATTCGAGCGTAACAAAAATCACATTGCGCCCCTTTGCGAGCCCGAACTTTGATTCGGACGGCCTGCTGTAGTCGGCTTGAGTGTAATTTGCGACCGCCGCAAGGCTGTCTTCGTCGGCAAACGCTTTAGCCCCTGCATTCAGCGTCTGCGAAATGGTGTCATACAAATGAAAGTGGAACAGGCCGATTCCTTTTACGAGCGCTTCACGATCAAAAGGGTGCTTGAACAGCTTCGGCTGCTCAGCCTCAGACAGCGCAAGGTTGCACAGCATGAGGCCGGCTGATGCCCACGCATACGCTTTAACGGTACGGGCGCCCGCTTTACCTTTACCAGCTTTATGCCTTTTACCAAGATAAAACAAAACCGCAATATCCAAAAATAAAGCGATATAAAGCGGGTGAAACAGCTCTTGGACGCTGCTTCCCATATCGCCCATATTGCTCGCCTGAAACAAAACCGGTATGGTGATAAAATCAATATAAAACCCGTAAAACACCGTATTCGCGATTAAAATCCCCGTCAGCATCACATTCGCCGAAAGCAGAAAGATCCGCTGTTTTTTTTCCGTCAGCAGCAGGGCGATGCCGAACAGCGGCACAATGAAGCTCAGCGGATTAATGAGAAGCAGACATTCCTCAAGAACCGAATTGTTCTGCAGATCAAAACCGAGCTTATAAACGGCATAGGTTTTCATCCACATGAACAGGATGGACAGGCATAAAAACCGATGATTGCTGAAAAAGGTTTTCTTCATATGTATGACTCCTCACCCTAAAAGCGAAAGATGCTTTTTGTTTAAGAGATGCGGCCGTGAACCAGTTCGTATAAATAATAGCAGGATACAATCGTTAAGCCGGCCAGCACAAGCTGTTCCGAAAAGCTCCCCGTTCTCATATAAAGGGGAAGACGGAAGCGGATGGCGGACGGAAACAGCAGTTTAATGCCGTTGACGGTCCATGCGTCAAGCACAAGATGACTCGCCATTCCGATCATCAGTCCTGCGGAAATGCTCGGATTCGGAATATAAGTTGCCGTAATGAAAAACATAATAAGCATAAACAGCAGGCTGTGTGTAAACGTTCTGTGGCCGAACACCGTGCTTACGATTTTGGACAGAACGGGCAGCGTTCTGCCGATTTTGCTTTTCGTATGGCAAATGTCGGGAATCAGCGCCCCGAGGGCACCCGCTGAGGTCATAAGGACCGGATCATACCCGTAATAATACGCAATTGCGGAACAAGAAGCGATGCCTCCCATGATGTGTGTTTTTCCTGTCATTTTTCGCTTCTCCTTTTTATTTTTGCCAAAATCCCCTGAATTACAAATATATCAAGAGAATGCATGTTTGATCAACAAACTTTACCTGTTCCGCCAAAAGGAAGGAGACAAGGATTCCGCATATTCTGCCGCGGAAAAAGACACATTATAGGTGTACCATATTTGATAAAGAGGTGATACAGATGGCTTTCTTTAACAAAGAAAAAGGAAAAAACAGTGATAAAAACAAAAACGTCATTCAAGGCGCGCTTGAAGACGCCGGTGCAGCTCTGAAAGACGATCCGCTTCAAGAAGCTGTTCAAAAGAAAAAAAACAACCGCTGACCATATATAAGACGGGTAGGGCGAACGCTCTATCCGTTTTCCATCTAATTTTTCCCTTTGACAGATCTTTTTATCTCTGATAACCTCTGAGTAGAATTGAATGATAAAAATCCTCACTCTTTCTCGGTGAGGTAGAGGTTGCGCTTGATGATGAGTCGCACATGCCAGGCTGATAGGGGCCGCAAAACATGTGTTAAAGGCATCAGCGCCGAAGTGTAAAGAAAGCCGATCCTTCTTTATGCTGGGACTGTATCTGAATAAGTGCAGGACTGCCGCGTGCTTTTTCGCGGAGGGCTATCCGGAGATCAAGGGTGTGTGTGTTTCTTTAAGCATGGACTTTTGTTCAGGCTTTTTTTGCGTGTAAATATGGTCTCGGGGTCTGGTCCGTACGAATGAACAACCAGGAGGTACAGGAATGGAACAGACGAAAAAATGGGGTTTTTGGTTATTAACGGCGTTTGTCGTAGGAAATATGGTAGGCTCGGGCATCTTTTCGCTTCCGAGTACGCTCGCAAAAATCGCGAGCCCGTTCGGCGCTACATCGGCATGGCTTTTAACGGGAGCCGGTGTGTTAATGATCGCGCTGGTCTTCGGCCACTTATCCATCCGCAAGCCTGAGCTCACGGCGGGGCCGCAAAGCTATGCGCGTGCGCTGTTCAGCGATCGGAAAAAAGGGAATGCAGCGGGCTTCACGATGGTGTGGGGCTACTGGGTGGCGAGCTGGATCAGCAACGTGGCGATCATCACGAGCCTTGCCGGATATTTAACATCATTTTTCCCGATTTTAACGGATAAGCGTGAAATGTTTTCGATCGGCGGTCAGGCGGTTACGCTCGGCCAGCTGCTGACGTTTGCCGTATGTACGGTTTTATTATGGGGCACTCACACGATTCTCGTCACCAGCATTAACGGTGCGAGTAAATTAAATTTCGTCACGACGTTTTCAAAAGTATTAGGATTTATCTTCTTTATCATTGCAGGTTTATTTGTGTTTCAAACGTCGTTTTTCGATCATTTTTATTTTCCGGTTCAAACAGGTCCTCACACAGTTGAGGGAATCGGCGGACAGATCCACAATGCGGCGATTTCAACATTATGGGCGTTCGTCGGAATTGAATCGGCAGTCATTTTATCCGGGCGCGCCCGTTCGCAGCGCGACGTGAAACGCGCCACCATTACCGGATTATTGATCGCGCTCAGCATCTATATCATCGTGACATTGATTACGATGGGCGTGCTTCCGCATGGTAAGCTTGTCGGCTCGGAAAAACCGTTTGTTGACGTATTGTACGCGATCGTCGGCAATGCGGGAAGCGTCATCATGGCGATTCTGGCGATTTTGTGTCTGTTCGGAACGATGCTCGGCTGGATTCTTCTCGGTTCTGAAGTTCCGTATCAAGCGGCGAAATCAGGAGACTTTCCCGCTGCTTTTGCAAAAACGAATAAACAGGGAAGCCCGGTTGTGTCGTTAATCGTAACGAACGTGATGTCACAGATCTTTATCTTTTCGGTTATTTCCCGGACGATCAGTGACGCGTTTACGTTTTTAACAACGGCGGCGACGCTCGCTTATCTGATTCCGTATCTCGTATCAGCGTTTTACAGCCTGAAGCTCATTTTTACGGGTGAAACGTATGACGAGATAAAGGGTTCAAGAGTAAGAGACGGTATCATCGCCATCCTTGCCTGCATTTATTCTTTTTACGTCATTATTACCGGAACGGCCGATTTAACGACCTTTATTCTCGGTATCGGGCTGTTTTTCGTCGGTTTGCTGTTATATCCTTTCGTCTCAAAGAAATTTGCAAACAACAGACAATCGGTATGACAAAAAGACATCTCACGTCTGTGAGATGTCTTTTTTGTTTGCGGCAGCGGGTTACTTTTTGACGGCGTGTATATAATGAATGGTCTCGAATGCGGTTAAATGGTCAGTGCGTCCGCTGAAAAAACGGTCATTGACGTCCGCCGGAGATAAATGTTCATAAATAAGCAGACCTGATGATTCTAATATTTTTTCGATTTCTTTATAACTGAAACACGATAACATCGATTCTCCGCTTGCTGCAGCCATTTTCACCATGTTTTCCACTCTGTTTGACAGTCCTCTTTCTTCAAAGAGCGACTCATCTGCATAATCAAACACGATAGAGCTTCCTGGCGGGACTTCGGCAAATAATTGTGTGAGCAGGCGGGCGAGATGCTCTTTCGTAAGGTAGTATGACACACCGAGCAGGCTGAAAAAGGTTTTTTGGCGTGAAAAACCTTCCTGATACAGACGGCTGAAAGAAAGCGAAGCGGCGAAGTCCATCGGTACAAAATGAAGATGATGGGAAATGTCGAGATTCAGATGTTTCAATCTGTTTATTTTGTCTTCCTGTGAAGCGGGATGATCGATTTCAAATATGTCTAAGGCGTTTGTCACCTCAGGATGTCTGAAACAGAAAGTATCCAGCCCCGCGCCAAGGATAACATACTGTTTGGCCCCGAGCTTTACTTCATTCAAAAGCACTTCTTCACAATATGCGGCACGGGCTAACGGTGCAGGAGACAGCTGTACTTGAGTCACCCATTTTAAGATGTCATCAGGTTGGCCTTGAAGCCTCTGTGCCATGTCTTTGCTGAAAAATGATATACCTTGAATGAGATGATCGCGGATGTCCGAATGCTCTTTTTCAGAAATCAGATCTTGTGCCAAAAAATCATCAAATATCACCGGGGTATCGTATTTACTATGGTACGCCCTTCCGAAAGCAGACAGCAGGGAAGTCATACTCGCCTTGTTTTCTTTCATATAAAGATCCTCCGTTATTTACATCAATCTCCGGCCGGGAGAATCTTATTATACATGTTAATCCAAAAATGTAAATTATAGCATAAATAAATTTTTTTGTCAAGTTTTAAGCGTAATAAAAAGCCGCTGTGACAGCGGCTTCGGGGTTACTTCGTTAAGCTTTTTGTGATGTAGTCGAGCTGGCCTTCAAGTGAGATCGGGTCTGAGAAATAGAAGCCGATCGGATCAATGCGGTAGACATGGTTTTGTTTGACGGCATCGAGGTTCTTCCAGATTGAGCTGTCAAGCACGCCTTTGTCGTCACCGCCGGCCTGCCATGGCCCCATAAAGATGTAGTCTCCCGCGAAGTCAGGCAGTTTCTCGAGTGAAATGCTGGCGTAGCCCGGCCCTTGATTAATGGCTTTTTCCTGCGTCAGTTTTGTGGCCTTCAGCCCGAGTTTGTCATAAATAATGCTTCCGCCGCGGCCGAAGTCTTTACCGAATACATAGATGTCTTTTCCGTTTGTCTGCATGATGGAGATGGTTTTTGAGCCGACCGCTTTTTGAACCTTTGTTTTAGCGGCAGCGGTTTTTTTATCCCATTCAGCCAGCCATTTGTCTGCTTTATCTTCAGTGCCTGTCATTTTCGCAAACTCTTTGAATTGATCAATGTTGCTGAGCTTGTCATATTTAATGGCGATGGTCGGCGCGATTTTTTCCAGTTTTTCAATATCGGCGCCTTGTGTCGTCCAGACAACGATTAAATCCGGCTTTAAGTCAATGATTTTTTCAACGGACGTGCCGTCGCCGATGTTTGTGACACCTTTTGTTTTCCCTTTGTAATAAGGGTTTTTAAATACGTTTTGCGGCGCGCCGACAACATTGATGCCGAGCTGTTTGAAGTCGCCGTAGTAGCCGTCAGCCATGACGACGACCCGTTTCGGGTGCTTCGGAATTTTAATATTGCCGTTTTCGGCTTTATACGTGATGGTTTCTTCTTTTTCAGAAGAACCTTTCGTGTCTGAAGAATTGCCGCATGCGGCCAAAGCGGCGATGAGCAGCATGGCAATCAGCGCTGCGCCGATTTTCTTGTATGTATGGAACATCTGACATTCCTTCTTTCATAAAAATTAGTGATAAAGAGAATCATTATCAGTGTGATTATATCACTGCTTTCATAGAGAAGCACGCTCTTTTTTAAGAAAAACTTTCTTTTTTTATATGAAATTAGGTCTATTAAAAGAGAAGATAAAAGTGCTATACTGAAACAAGTCATTGATAATCATTATCATTACCATTCTTGTTTTGAGAAAGGAAGAACGAGTGTTGGGTCTATTGAAAAAGAAACAGACAATGACGGCTCAAGGGGCATCAGGGAGTGAAATCCAGTGGACGGCGCGTTCATTCAGAGCGGCTGTGCTGCTGTGTGCCGGTATTGCGGTTTTATTGATCGGCGCGGCTCTGTCTGTTTCCATCGGAGCTGCCGATATTCATCTGCGGACGGTGTGGGATGCTCTCTTTCACTTTCAGCCGCAAAATACATCTCATCAAATCATACGCGATCTGAGGCTGCCGAGAACCGCCGCCGCCGCGCTCGTCGGGGCTTTTTTAGCTGTGTCCGGAGCGATTATGCAGGGGCTGACGCGGAACCCGCTTGCTGAGCCTTCCATTATGGGCGTGACGTCGGGGTCAGGATTTGCGATCGCATTGGCATTTGCTTTTTTTCCGGGTCTGTCTGCGGCGGGACTTGTTTTGTGGTCCTTTGCGGGAGCGGGAATCGGAGCGCTTATTGTGTTTGGCATCGGCCTGTTTTCAAAAGGCGGGCTGACACCGGTGAAGCTCGCGCTGGCCGGTACGGCAGTCGGCTATTTCTTAACGGGGCTTTCAAGCGCGATTGCGATCCGTTTTGATGTCGCCCAGGATGTGAAGTTCTGGTATGCCGGAGGAGTGGCTTCCGTGAAATGGGAAGGCGTGCAGCTGCTGTTGGCGGCCGGTGTTATCGGACTATTGCTGGCATTTCTGATTGCGCGCTCAGTGACGGTGCTGAGCTTGGGTGAGGAACTGGCCAAAGGGCTCGGGCAGTACACATCGCTTGTGAAAGTAATCGGAATGTTTGTCGTTGTCCTCTTGACGGGGGCTTCAGTCTCAGTCGCCGGAGCCATTTCTTTTATCGGCTTGGTGATTCCGCATATCACCCGATTTTTAGTCGGGGTAGATTACAGGTGGATCATTCCCTGTTCGGCGGTATTCGGCGCCGTTCTGTTAGTCTTCAGTGATATTGCCGCAAGACTCGTCAATGCGCCGTTTGAAACACCGGTCGGCGCTTTAACCGCCCTTATCGGCGTTCCCTTTTTCTTTTATTTGGCGCGCAGGGAAAGGAGAGGGCTGTAATGAATGTAAAATCGAAAAAACCGCTGGCGGTCATGGCCGTTACGTTTGTGCTCATATGCATCGTCTTTTTTATCAGTTTAAACATGGGCGTGATCCGGATTGCGCCACTTGATACGATGCGTGTCTTTTTCGGACAGGGGGATGCCCGGGATCAGCTCGTTTTATTTGAATTCAGACTGCCGCGCATGGTGCTGTCATTGCTTGTCGGCGCAGGAATCGCGGTTTCAGGCGCGATTTTTCAAAGCGTGTCTCAAAATGACTTGGCGGAGCCGGGCATTCTTGGGATTAACGCCGGGGCGTCTTTGGCGGTCGTTCTGTTTATCTTCTTTTTCCAAGGGTCAGCTGTTGATCTAAGCATGGCCAGTACATGGCTGCTTCCGGTGAGCGCTTTGGCGGGAGCTTTTCTGGCTGCGCTGCTCATCTATGTGCTGGCTTGGAAAAAAGGCGTTTCACCTGTCCGGCTCGTTTTGGTCGGAATCGGCGTCAATGCGGGGTTTAATGCGCTTCTCTTGATTTTTCAGCTGAAAATGGACCCGCGGGATTTCATGCAGGCGCTTGTATGGATTTCCGGTTCGATTTGGAACGCCAATTGGAAAATGGTGCTGTCCATTTTGCCGTGGCTGCTGGTTCTTTTACCGTTCAGCCTCTATAAAGCCAGGTATTTAAATGTGCTCCAGCTCGGTGATCAGCTGGCGGCGGGGCTTGGCACCCGGGTTGAAAAGGAGCGGCGCGTTCTGCTGATGTCCGCCGTTGCCCTGACCGCGTCATGTGTTGCGGCAGCCGGCGGAATCGCTTTTCTCGGACTCATTGCGCCGCATTTGGCCAGAAGGCTTACCGGGCCGCGCCACCAGACGCTTATTCCGGTTTCAGCTTTGATCGGAGCATTTTTATTTCTGCTTGCCGATACGCTGGCGAGAAATGTGCTTGCACCGTCCGAAGTTCCCGTCGGCCTGGTGATTTCCGTGCTCGGAGCGCCATATTTTGTATATTTGCTGATGAAAACGAAATAGAGGAAGGAGACTGCCGCGATGAACTCATTATCGGCGGAACAGCTTACTGTCGGTTATGGCGACCGTTTGATAGCGAAAGAATTGGATATCGCCATCCCGAAAGGAAAAATTACAACGCTGATCGGTCCGAACGGCTGCGGAAAATCGACGGTTCTCAAAACGATGTCAAGAATCATGAAACCGAAATCCGGCGCCGTCTATTTAAACGGACAGGCGATCATGCAAAAATCCACGAAGGACATCGCCAAGGAAATGGCAATTCTTCCGCAGACGCCTGAAGCGCCGAGCGGGCTGACGGTGTACGAACTTGTTTCTTACGGCAGGTTTCCGCATCAGTCCGGAATGGGACGCTTGAGTGATAAAGACCGTGACATGATCAAATGGGCGCTTGAAGAGACGGGGATGGCCGAATTTTACGACCGGCCGATCGAAGCGCTTTCCGGGGGGCAGCGGCAGCGTGTGTGGATCGCCATGGCGCTCGCTCAAGAAACGGAGCTGCTGCTTCTTGATGAACCGACCACTTATTTAGATCTCGCCCATCAGCTTGAAATTTTGCAGCTGCTGGACAAATTAAACAAGGAGCAGGGCCGCACTATTTTAATGGTCATTCACGATCTGAACCATGCCGCCCGTTTTTCCCATTACATGATCGCCCTGAAAAAAGGGCGCGTCATCAAGGAAGGAACGGCGGAGGAAGTCATGACTCCCGGCATATTGGAAGACGTGTTTCAAATTGACGCACAGATTGTAAAAGATCCGCGCACGAACAAACCGGTCTGCTTAACCTACGATTTAATCCGGCATGAAAACGCAACGGTAAGATGAAAAAAAAACGCAGAGCCATTCCGGCCTGCGTTTTTTTATTGCGCCCGGGGCTGCTTTTGTCCGGAGACGCATTTATCCAAAACGAAAAAAACCCCCGCCACAATCAGCTCCTCCGTCGTTGACAGCCAAATCTTTTCAATCAGTTTATCCGTCGTATACGCAGTCATCCAGAGGAACAGCAGCTGAACGGTGCTGGCTAAAAGGAGAAAAGGCAGCCTGCCCGTCCCAAAAAAGGTAAAGCTATGTATCATCAGCCGTTCAAGCGGTTCAAAACATAAACCGAGAAGAATAAAAAGCACGGAAAAAAGCAGGACGTACGCCATTGATCCGTAGCTCGTCCCGGCTAATGAAAATACGGCCATCATCACGATGAAATACCCGAATAATACGGCAGCGGCTGCCAGGGCATATCGGAGCACCTGAAGAAAAAACATTTTCGTCCCGTTTTGATTGATCATCTGTTCAGCTCCTTTTCACACAGAGGAGACTTGCAGAGACGGAACTCTGCAAGCCGGTGTGTATCTTCTTCAGCATTTCTTTTTGACGACAGGGTGTTTCTCTTTCGAAAGAATATCCGTAAAGTCTTTGCCCAGATCCAGATGCTGCTGGACGAATTTCTCGGGAAGCATGGCAAGCCATTGGTTCAGGGACACATCGGCATAGTGGTCATCCTTGAAGATTTCCAGGAAGACGAGCGGCTCATCTCCCAAATTCTCCACATAGTGGCCCATTGCGAACGGAACGTAACCGACATCCCCGGCCTGATAGTTAAATGTTCTTGCATGGCCGTCCGATGCAAAAACCGTCATCCGCCCTTTACCGGAAATATAATACTGCCATTCATGCGTGTTCGGATGCCAGTGCAGCTCTCTCATTGCGCCCGGTTCGACCACGACAAGCGCTGAAGCGATCGTTTTGGACACTTTGAAGTTTGTGGAATCCGCGATATATACTTTGCCGCCATCCGTCTCAGCAGTCGGGCCTTCATCCAGCAGGCGGTAAGTGAACGGATATGGCACTTCACCGTTCGGGCCTTCCACAATGTCATCTTTCAGCTTCCCGGGAACCGGCTCTTCAAAGATATATTTTTCTTTCCCGGGCAGGCCGGCGAGGTCTTTTTCTGAAACCCCGAAGTTGTTGGCGATGACATCAAGCGGTGTGTGGGCAAGCCAGTCAGTCACTTGGAATGTGCTGTTTTCTGAGAAGGAACCGTCATCAAAAACCAAGAGGAATTCACAGCCTTCTTTCAGCGCCTGAATGGAGTGCGGCAGGCCTGACGGGAAGTACCACAGATCTCCTTCCTTCACGTCATCGATAAAACTGCGTCCCTGTTCATCAACAATCGTGACCCGCGCTTTGCCCGTCAGCATATATGCCCATTCCGCTTCTTTATGCCAGTGCAGCTCACGGATGGCGCCCGGTTTTAAACGCATGTTGACAGATGCCAGATTTTCAGAAATCGGCAGCTCGCGAACGGTCACCTCACGCGCGTATCCGCCCTTTTCCAGCCGGTTGTGCACATCTGAGAAAGAGAATTTCATATTATCCACTGTGCCGTGATCCGTTTCCGGCGGCGTCAGCATATCCGGATTTTGGCGGTCTCTTTCAAGGTTGCGCGGAATCGTGACGGTCGCCCCTTTGTCTCCTCTGATCGGCTGCGGGATATTGCAGTTGTTTTCTTTTGACATGTAAATCGTCTCCTCTCAAGCTTTGTTTTTTCAGAAAGAGAATGTGAAAGGCCTTTCGTTTTCCCTTCTGCTTTGTTAAGTGATGCGTTCCGATGAAAAGTCAACTTCGAGTGAAAATTAATTTTTCATTTTCTGATCTTTCAGTTCCGTCATCAGTTCGATCAGGGCGTCAAACTTCTTCTCAAACCGTGTGAGAAGATACATGGCAATCAGAGCCGGAAAGCCGAGATTGCCGATCTGTCTGACCGTTTCTTCTATAAAAACCTGATCCATTATCAGCCACCTCCTGACTTGACCTGCAGTCATGTATATAAGTGAAAGAAAGAGCGGCTCCTGTAAACCTGATATCCCGGTTGAGGGTCTTTTTTTTGTTCCGGCAAATCCGGGACATAAGGAGTGCGGAATCTTAGTCGGAAAGGAGTAGTTTACTTTTTTTTGCTTTCTTTCATTTAATTTAAATAGGGGGCGGTTTTATGGACTATCAAGTTCTTTTACGGTCAAAATGCAAGGAAATTATGAAACATCCGATCGTTAAACATTTTTTAAGTGACCCAAAGCATTACGAGAAATTTAAAAATGTGCTGGAACATTCAGACGAGAAGGATGCAAAATCACTGGACGACCATTTTAAACAGTTTTATAAGGAAATCCGGATCATCAAATATATGAACTCTATGATCCGGATTTTCTCCATCGATTTTGACAAGCGCATCCGTAAAAATCAGAAGCGCTATCCGCTGACGGTGGATCAGCCGGAGGGAGGTGAAGCGCTTCCCTATGAAATGGGAAAAGACGCGTATGAAGAGTTTCTGCGGAAGCAGGGGGATTTGAGCCAGCATGTCCAAAACCGTGATTTATACGAAGCGCTTCAGACGTTAACCGATAAGCAAAAAAGCGTGCTGACGAATATTTATCTTCACGGAGCGACGATGAAGGAGATTGCCGAGTCGCTGGGTGAATCACGGCAGAACATTTCTAATATTCATAAAAAGGGGCTCGACAATCTCAGAAAGCAGCTGGACAAGCAAAAAAAAGGGGGAAAATAAGCAGTGAACGGGCCATTTGACTTCAACAAAGAGAACACAGATACCGACGAAATGGAACTTTTGATTTCGCGTTTTTCGCCAATGATAAAAAAAAAACTGAGCAATACATCATACCAGGAAAGAGAAGATCTTGAACAAGAATTGAAGATTAAAATAGTTGAAAAAGCGGACATGCTGTTATGCCAGGAAGTGCCGGGTTTTTGGGAATTTATTCTTCATCTTATAAATGAAAGCTCCTGACAAAAGCGGCGGAATGATGGATATTCCGCTCTGACAACGTGAGAAAAACGAGAAGAGATGTCCGGTCTCGTTTTTCTTTTCTGTTTCCCCGCAAGACCTCCGCACTAAAAAAGTACCAAATCTTATCCATATAATGATATGATGAAAAAAACAAAGAGAAAGGAACGTCCAAGGTGGAAAATGCGTCAATTTTAATTGTAGACGATGAGAAGGCGATCGTTGATATGGTCAAACGCGTTCTCGTCAAAGAAGGCTATCACAACATTAAGACAGCCGGAAGCGCTGAGGAAGCGATTGAGTTTGTTAAACATGAATCCGCGGATCTGCTCGTGCTGGATGTGATGATGGAAGGCATGTCCGGTTTTGAAGCATGCACCGAAATCCGGAACTATACCGACGCTCCGATCTTTTTTCTGACTGCCCGTTCGTCTGATGCGGATAAGCTGTCAGGATTTGCATTGGGAGCTGACGATTATATAACAAAGCCGTTTAATCCGCTCGAATTGGCGGCGCGGATCAGAGCGACGTTAAAGAGAACCTATAAGCGCGAAGAGAAAACGGCGGTAAAAACGTATTCATACAGCCATTTTTCCTATTCGCCGCAAAACGCCGAGCTGATCGTCGGGGGCGAGCCCGTCAGCTGCTCCGCACAGCTTCTGCAATTGCTTCAATATTTCTGTGAACATCCTGATGTGGTGCTCTCTAAAGATCAGATCTATGAAAAAGTGTGGGGATATCCGTCTTACGGCGACAACAACACCGTCATGGTTCACATCCGCAAGCTCAGAGAAAAGATTGAAAAAGACCCCAGCAATCCGTCCTATATTGTAACGGTGCGCGGCCTCGGCTATCGGTTTATTCCCGATCAAGGAGAAAAAGGAACCCGCTCATGAGAATGCGCGGAAAATTTCTGCTCCACTTTTTCGGACAGCTTCTGCTTGTCATCCTGCTGATGTCCGTTTTGGCCGTCGCTTCTTTCTTCTATTTGGATTGGCGTTTCAGCGAAGCGGAAGCCAATGCGGGACTGACCAAAGCGACGGCAGACTCGTTTGAAGCGTGGCTTGATAAAAACGAAGACGGCACATGGGATGTCGATGAATTTTTAAAGATGTCGGTCAGAAAGCAGAAGGGCTGGCTGCAGATCATTAATGACAAAGAAAAAACGGACTACGCGTACAGAGTGCCGAAAGACGTGCCGAGCCATTACAGCAGAAAAGACCTCTTATCCATTTACCAGTACCGGAATTTTGACAACTACAAGCTGAATTACTGGACGGTCACGATAAATGATGAGACCTATTTGATTCTGTTCGGCTGGAAATCCGCCAGTGAGCAGCTTCTCACTTACATCGAATCACAGGAGCCATCCCTCGCTTCCCTTTCTCAATATAAAAAAAGCACGGTTGATTATATTAAACGGGAAAAAGGGGCGGTCTACCTTCTCGAAGACAGCGGCAGACTGCTCGGGGATATCAACAGCACGAAAAAAGAACGGAACACCGTCAATGAGCTTGAATTGCTGAAATACAGTTCCAAGCCGTGGAATTACAAACGGGAAATTTCTTTTAAAAGACTCGATAAAACGAAATGGATGGTCGCGTCGGTGCCGAACCCCGTGTACATCCCCGATCACGAGTTTAACAAATCATTTTTGAGAAATGTGATGAAAACCCTCTTCCTCTTGATCGGAATCTTAGTATTTATGATCTGCATCCTGACCATCTGGTACTCTTTCCGTTTCGGCTGGCCGCTGTTTCATACCATCAAATGGCTTGTCAATTTATCAAAGGGCCGGCTTGAAGAGCCGAAGAACCGCAAAGGACAGCCGGTCAGCAAAAACAAAAAAGGCAAAACAAAACAGCCGTTCCGCTTTTTCGCCGAGATTTTCGAATCGATGGATCAGCTGACCGACACGCTGAAGCGGGATAAGAAAAACAGAGAAAAAATCCAGGCGACAAGGGAAGAATGGATCGCCGGGCTGAGCCATGACTTAAAAACCCCGCTGAGCACGATTTACGGCTACAGCATGATGCTTGAATCGAAGCAATACGACTGGACACCGGAAGAAGTCAAAGAAATGGGGCAGATCGTCCGGGAAAAATCAGAATATATGTCGAAGCTGATTGAGGATTTAAACTTAACATACCGCCTCAAAAACGCGGCCCTCCCGATCGAACGGCGGCTGATCAACGTCGTGCCGTTTATCAGAAACGTCACGAACGATTTCACGAAAAACACGTTCTCGGAAGGCTATGACATCGCCTTTGAAACCAAAAAGGAAGACATTCTTTTCGCCATTGATGAAGCGTGGTTCCGCCGTATTCTGGAGAATCTGCTGGCAAACGCGGTTAAGCATAATAAGAAAGGGACCGCCATTCGGGTCGTGCTTGAGGAATCAGCTGAACAGCTCATTCTGAAGGTGAAAGATAACGGAAGAGGAATGGACGATGAAACGATTCACCAGCTGTTTAACCGTTATTACCGGGGAACGAATACGAAGGGGCCGTCAGAAGGAACTGGACTCGGGCTCGCCATTGCCAAAGAGCTGGTTCACCTTCATAACGGAACCATCCATGTCAACAGCAGAATCAGCGCCGGAACGGTGATTACGATTCTTTTTAAAAAAGATTGAGTTTGGACGCCGCTTTGTCGGGAATAACAATAGAAGACTGACAAGCAAAAGAGGTGTTCACATATGGAAGCAGCATTACGAGCAGATACGAGAGCAGTTATCGGAGAAGGCCCTTTATGGGACAAGGATAAGGAATGCCTGTACTGGGTGGATATACTGGGCAGCCAGCTCCATATCTTCACTCCGGCTGACGGAATCAACCGTTCCGTTAAATTCAAGTCATTTGTCACGGCTCTGGCCTTGTATTCAAAGGAAGAGCTGGTGATGACGATGAAAGACGGGTTTTACCTGTACAATCTGCGGGAAGATACATTGACGAAGATGAAGCAGCCGAAAGACATGCGGGAAGATATCCGTTTCAATGACGCAAAATGCGACCCGTCCGGCAGATTATGGGCGGGAACGACGAGCATGGAAGGCAAAGAAGAGGAGGCTTCGCTGTACCGTCTGAATACGGACGGCAGCCTTGCCAAAATAAAAGACCAGGTCTCCACCTCGAACGGTTTGGATTGGGATCGGAACCGAAACCTGATGTACTATATTGATACTCCGACGCAGGAAATCGTTTGTTATGCATATGATCCTGAAACCGGAGCCGTATCAGATCCGAAAACGGTCTACCGCTTTCCGGAGTCGCAAGGATCTCCCGACGGAATGACCATTGACCGTGACGGAATGCTGTGGGTGGCTCTGTTCGGAGGCGGCCGCGCCGTCCGGATTGATCCGTTTTTGCATAAGGAAATTGCATCTATCGAAGTTCCGGCGAAATACGTCACCTGCTGCGCGTTCGGAGGCAGCAATTTGAACACGTTATACATTACGACCGCGACGGAAAAATTGACGGAAGCCGAAAGACTTGAGCAGCCGCATGCGGGCGGCCTGTTTTCAGCAGAGCTTGAGACGGGCGGCTGGGAGCCGGTTCCGTTTGCAGGCATGATGTAAAAAAAGCCCTGGCATATGGGGAAGTTCCCATTGTGCCGGGCTTTTTTGTGTTAAATGGAGCGGATGATGCCGCCTTCAACCCGCTGTGCGGTGCCGTTAATGGCAGAAGCAGCTGATGAAGCGAGAAATACAATCGTATTGGCGACTTCTTCCGGGGTTGCATAGCGCTGAATCAAAGATGTCGGTTCATTCACTTTAAAATAATCCCGGACGAAGCTGTCCGTGTCTTCTCCGGCAGCCTTTGCGGCTCCTTCCATGTAAGAAGCGACGCCTTCGGTCCATGTCGGTCCCGGCAGCACGGAGTTGACCGTGACATTTGTGCCTTTCGTCATTTCCGCCATTCCCCGGGACAAGCTGATTAACGCCGTTTTCGTCATTGAATACGGAATCATTTGCGCAAGCGGTTTGACTCCGGCTTCACTGGAGATGTTCAAAATCCGTCCGCTGTTTCTTTCAAGCATTTGCGGCAGAAAACGCCGGCACAGGCGCACGGCGCTCATAACATTCACTTCAAAATACCGAGTCCATTCGTCATCAGACACCTCAGCGAAGTCCTTTACTTCAAAAAAACCGAGATTATTGACGAGAATATCGACTTCCCCGATTCCCCCGGCGCGCTTGATCAAGTCATCCGCCTCATCCTGACGCGATAAATCCGCAGCGATGCCGTGAACCGTTCCGTAAGCGGAGAGCTCCTCAACCGTCCGTTCCACGGTTTCTTTTTTTCTTCCGTTTACAATCACCTCGGCGCCTTCGGCTAAAAAGCTTTTTGCCGCGGCTTTTCCGATCCCTGAAGTTGATCCTGTAATCAACACGAGCTTTCGTTCAAGCTGTAATTCCATGATAATCCTCCTTTTTACACCATTGTGTAACAGTATACATGATGAATTTTAGTGTGTACGAACAATTTGCTTTCATGCAAAAAGGCCGGATATACAAGCCTTAAAGACTTATAGTATAATTACTGCGAAAAAAGGATACGAATGTCAAAGAGACAATCGTTTACCATAATCAGGGGGAGTTAAAAGAATGAAGAAGATCACTGCCGTCTGGGCGGCGCTCTTGGTCACCGCCTTTGTGATCGCCGGCTGTTCCGGCGCACAGGAAGAAGGAAGCGCGGCCAAACAAAAAGCCGTCTCAACCGAAGCATTCCCGGTAACCATTAAGGATGCCGCGAACGAAAAAGTAACCATAAAGCAGGCACCGGAAAAAATCGTTTCCCTCATGCCGAGCAATACGGAAATTACATACGCGCTCGGACTGGGAGATAAGGTCGCAGGCGTCACGACAAATGATACATATCCGAAAGAAGCCGTAAAAAAACCGAAAGTCGGAGATATGAATGTGAACGCTGAAAAAGTCATCGCGCTGAAGCCGGATCTCGTGCTTGCCCACGCGTCCTCTATGTCCGCTTCCGCCGATGCGATGAAGCAGCTGAAAGATGCGGGCATCACCGTCTTAACGGTCAATGATGCGCAATCGTTCCAAGATGTGTACAAATCAATCAGCATGATCGGAAAAGCGGCCGGCAAAGAAAAGCAGGCGGATCAGCTGATCCAATCGATGAAATCCGACCTTTCCGGCATAGAAAAGAAAGCGGCTGCCATTTCTGAAAAAGACGAAAAGAAAGTATTCGTCGAAGTGTCTCCTGACGGCTACACGACGGGGAAAGGCACGTTTATGAACGAAATGCTTGAAGATATACATGCGAAAAACGCCGCCGGCAGCCAGACCGGCTGGGTGCAGCTGACGGATGAAGCGATTGTCAAAATGAATCCGGACGTCATCATTACGACAGACGGCGTAAAGGCCGCTGAAGTGGAAAAACGCGCCGGCTGGGGTGCCGTCAATGCGGTCAAACACCACAATGTCTATTCTGTTGATCCCGACCTTGTCACACGCTCAGGCCCGCGCCTTGTCAAAGGGGTCGAGAAGCTTGCAGAAAGCGTTTATCCTGAAACGTTTAAAAAGTAACCGCCCGCTGGCCTACACGGTCAGCCTGCTGTTTTTAGCCGTTTGTACGGCACTCGGCATTTCAATCGGCAGTCTGCATATTCCTTTATCCGACGTTTTTTGGATCGGGATCGGCCGGACATCCTCGGCTGACCCTATGAATGTAAATATTATGATCAATATCCGCCTGCCGAGAGTCGTTCTGGCCGCTCTTGTCGGAGCCGCGTTATCCATTGCGGGGGCGGCGTTTCAGGGACTTCTGAAAAATCCGCTCGCCGACCCTTATACACTCGGGGTATCTTCGGGAGCCTCGGCGGGAGCCGTTATCACCTTGTTTTTCGGCATTCAGATTCCCGTCATCGGCCGGTTCACACTTCCGGTTGTCAGCATCGCCGCTGCCATTGCGGTTATGGCGGCGGTTCTGTTTTTCAGCCGCCTCGTTCATGCGTCGATGTCGGTTTCGACGCTCATTTTGACAGGCATTATCATGAATTCTTTTCTCGGGGCTCTCATTTCGCTTGTGATTGCTTTAACGGGAAATGATCTGCTCCCGATTGTCCGCTGGCTGTTGGGAAGCGTGTCCATGAGGGGCTGGGGCTATGTCGCGCTGTTTCTGCCTTTTTTTCTGGCTGGGACGGCGCTTCTGCTTATCAATGGCAGAGAATTAAACATTATGACTTATGGAGAAGAAAAAGCAAGGCTGTTAGGCGTCAGTACGGGAAAAAGAAAACTGCTGATGATCGCCGCCGGATCTCTGCTGACGGGAGGCGCGGTTGCCGTCTCGGGGACGATCGGTTTTGTCGGCCTTGTCATTCCCCATGTGACTCGGCTTTTGTGGGGGACGGATCATCGCCATTTACTGCCGCTGTCAGCATTGACGGGCGCCGGATTTCTCATTTTGGCGGATTTGTTTTCCCGCACCGTCATTGAGCCTGTCGAATTGCCGATCGGCATTATGACGGCCTTGGCGGGAGCGCCTGTTTTTGCCTTGATTCTGCTTCGCCAGCATCATGGAGGGAACCGCTTATGATCAGAGTGAGCAGCCTGTCCGGCGGGTACGGAGGCCGGATGATTGTAGAAGATGTCAGTTTTACCGCCGGAAAAGGTGAATTTGTCGGCATACTCGGTCCGAACGGCTCGGGAAAAACAACGCTGATGAAATTGCTGACGGGAATGCTCTCTCCGTCAAAGGGCGAGGTGCTCGTCGCAGGCAGGCCCGCGGGCAGATACAAGCCGCGTGAGCTTGCGAAAATCATGGCCGTTTTGCCGCAGCATACGGAGCAAGCTTTTACATTTACCGTTAAGGAAACGGTGTCCTTCGGCAGATACCCGTATCAAAAAGGACTCTTCAGACAGATGGATCAACATGACGAAGACATTGTCCGGGAAGCAATGGAAATGACGGGCATCGACCGATATGCGCAGCAATCCGTCCGCAATCTGAGCGGAGGGGAGCGGCAGCGCGTCTATCTGGCGCAGGCGCTGGCTCAGCAGCCTGAGGTGCTGTGTCTGGATGAGCCGACGACCTTTCTTGATCTCAAATATCAAAAAGACCTGCTTGATACGGTAAAGCGGCTGACGAGAGAAAGAGGCCTGACGGTCATCAGTATTTTTCACGACCTCAATGCCGCAAGCCAATATTGTGATCAGCTCCTGATGATGAAAGACGGACGCGCTTTTCCGAAGCAGACGCCGGATCAGGCTTTGAAAAAAGAGACGATTGAAGACATTTACGGCATCACCGTCAGCGCTGTTGCCCAGCAATCGTCGCCGAAACCGCTGATCTCTTTTATGCCGGAAGCGCGGGAGGAAAGAGAGCCCGCCGGCGTTCCGTTCGCCTCTCTGATAAACAAAAGCGGAAATACCGTAACGCTTCATACAGAACGGCCGTTCAGAATGCTGTCAACCGCATCTGACGGCCCGGGCTTTTCGTGGAGCCGCCGGCTTTCCGGCTCAGCGGCAGCTGGTTTGATCTGCCATACGTTTGATTCGGTTACGATAGCCGTGACTGCGCAGTATACCGTTTGGGTGCTGATCAGCGGACATTTATCGGAACAGGGATTTGTTCGGCTGTTAACGGCAGCGGCTGAAGCGAGAATGCAGGCCCTTTCCGGCAGACAGGCAAAAGGCGACATTGTCATTTGTGCCTTGCAGACAGGAGAGGCAATGGACGTCCCTCACGCGGAAAGAGCCGTCAGAAGAGGAACCGCGGCATGCGTAAAAGCGGCGGAAGAAGGAGGAATACAACGATGAAGCTGTATACGAAAACCGGTGATAAAGGACAGACAAGCCTGATCGGCGGCAGAACGGATAAAGACAGTCTGCGGGTTGAAAGCTACGGGACGATTGATGAGCTGAACAGCTTTATCGGGCTTGCGCTTGCAGAGCTAGATGATTGTGAGAATTGCGGTGATGTGAAAGCCGAACTCCGAAACATTCAGCATGAGCTGTTTGACTGCGGCGGCGACTTGGCGACGGTCACTGAACATAGAAACTATACATTAAGAGAGACATCTATTTCCGCATTGGAAGACTGCATAGACCGTTACACGGCTGAAGCGCCCCCGCTTGAGAAATTTATTCTTCCGGGCGGGCATAAGGCGGCTGCTCAGCTTCATATCGCGCGGACCGTCACAAGACGGGCTGAGCGTCTCGTCGTGAAACTGGGCAAAACAGAAGAGATAAACGATACGGTGATGCGTTACTTGAACCGCCTGTCTGATTATTTTTTCGCGGCGGCAAGAGCAGTTAACGCAAGACAGGGCGTTCAGGATATAGAGTATGAAAGAAGCGCCGCGGTATTCCGTGATGATGAATAACGTTTTGTTCAGCCGGCAGCAGCAAGCCGGCTGTTTTTTTATAGAGATATCCATCAATTGAACCTTTATTGACAGAAGGAAAATGTATCTTATGCATTATTGACTGAAAAATTAAAAAATGAGATATTATAAGAAACATTGTAAAATAATGGGGGATTTGATAGATGGATACATATAATAAGAGCGAGAGCATCTGGAATAAAAATTTCACCCTTCTGTTTATCTCGAGGCTTGTTAAATTGTCGGGCGACGGTTTTGCCTTTAATTCCATTCTGTGGTTTTTGATTTTTGACGGGGAAGGCGCGATCGGCACGTCCCTGCTCATTGCGGTCACGTTCCTTCCGGAGGCGATGCTGGCGCCGATTACCGGGCCTTTTATGAAGCAGCATACGCTGAAATTCTGGATGTATTTCTCCGATCTCACGCGCGCGGCGGTCGTGTTGATCATTCCGGTCTGTTACTTTAACGGTTTTTCTCCTTTATGGTTTGTCATGCTTCTCATGATTTTGCATTCAGCCACGGGAGCCGCTTATAATCCTGCATCTATCTCATTAATCCCCAATATTGTCGGAGAAAACAGCCTGCAGAAAGCGAATGCGGTCATCCAGTCATCAGGGCAGATCGTCAGGCTTGCCGCCATTACGCTGAGCGGGGTGTTCTTAACATTTATCAGTCCCGCTTATTCTTTGTTTATCGCTCTTATATTCTATCTTCTATCAGGTTTTCTCGTACTCTTTATGTCATACCAAGTCCAGCATGCCAAAGAGGATACCGTCGCCGTCAGACAGCGCGGGACGTATTTCGGAAGGCTCAAACGGGGTTTCGTTCTTGTCAGGAAACACCAGATTTTATACCCGCTCGCCATCTATTGTATCTTCATGAATTTTGCGGCCGCTCCGTGGGAGGCGCTCTCTGCCGTTTATGTTGCCGAAGATTTAAACATGCCGCCGATCATCTACTCGCTTTTGAAAGCGACAGGCACGGGCGGAGCCTTTTTAATGGGTTTTATTTTGGCTAAGGTGAAGGTGAACAAATACGGTCTCCTGTTTGTGTCAGCGGGAATCATAGAAGGGGCGGCATTTTTCATCACCGGCCTCAACACTTTTCTGCCGCTCGTCTTCCTCGCCGCGTTTGCGTTCGGATCTGCCGTCAGCGCGATTAATGTGCCGGAATATACGATTATTCAGACGTCTGTGGACCATGATGACCAGCCGCAAGTCTATGCCGTCATCCATATGATCTCAAACATATCCATTCCGCTCGGCGCGGTTCTTTGCGGATACGCGGCTAACGCCTTCGGTCCCGGGAAAGTCATTGCCGCCGGCGGTCTCGTTGAAGTCCTGTCCGGTCTCGGAATATTGATCTTTACGAAGCTGGCCAAAGCCGAACGCTCAGATCTCATCAGGGAAAAAGAAGCGAGCATCAGAATATAGATTTTTCGTGAAACGCCCTGCGCCGTCCGGTGCAGCGGCGTTTTTTTTATGCGAAGGTCCGGGGGGTTATACGACTCCGGTCTGATATGAAAATCAATCTCTGACTCGTTTTGCCGGCCGCGGGATTTGTTTATAGTAAAGACAAGGAAAACGAAAGGAGGATCTGCATGAATATAAATGTAAAAACGGCAGGCGGCTTTCTGCTGATTGTGTTCGGACTTTCTGTCTTTTTCGGAGGAGGCCATTTCGCATTTATCATCCCGCTGGCGATCGGAGGCCTGATGCTTTACTGGGGAATCAAACGTTTTTCAAAAGGCCGGGCGGTATCGGGTATCATCGCGGGCTTCATCGGAGCTATGATTCTCGTCGGTTCTCTTCCATTTATCGTTGCCATCGGACTGGCCGGCGCCATGGTGTATTTCGGGTGGAAGATGATGAAGCAGGGCGGCTCAGACACCGCTTCCCGCCAGTATGAACCGGAAGCGGCATCACCGGGCTATCAATCCGGATTTGACTCTGAATGGGAAGAATTTCTGAAGAAAAAATAAGGAGGAAGACAAAATGGTCTTAAAAAGAATAAGAAATATGTTCGTCGCATCTGTTAACGAAGGGCTTGATAAATTAGAAAATCCGAAAGTCATGCTGAATCAATATGTGCGTGATATGGAAAGTGACATCGCTAAGGCGAAACAAACAATTGTCAAACAGCACACGATCGTCCATCAGTTTAAGAAAAAACAGGAAGACGCCTCCGAAACGGCGGCAAAACGGAAAAATCAGGCTCAGCTTGCTTTTGATGCCGGGGAAGAGGAGCTTGCGAAAAAGGCGCTGACTGAAATGAAATACCTTGAGGGAAAAGCGGCCGAACATGAAAAAGCGTATGAACAGGCGAAAACACAGCTGGCAGAGCTGAAAGAGCAGCTGGAAACTTTAGAAACGCGCCTTCGCGACGTAAAGGATAAAAAACAGGCGCTCATCGCCCGTGCCAACGCGGCAAAAGCGAAGGAACATATGAACGCTTCTTTCGACAAAATTGACAGTGAAAGCGCCTATAGAGAGTTCCTTCGAATGGAAAGCCGCATTGAAGAAATGGAAGTCCGCGTCAAATACGGCACTTCAGCCGAGGCGAACACAGAATACAGCCGCTCCCAATATTCAGACGAGGTGGAAGCTGAGATTGAAAAAATGCGCTCGCTTTCTCTGGAAAAAACAGAGCGTCAAAAAGCGGCTCATGAATAATGTGCACAAGGGAAGATCGGCGCGTTTACGCCTCTTCCCTATACGCACGTATCAATTCTCCGGCTTTTCCTTTATAATAAAATGAATGAAAAAGGATGGAACGTAATGAAGCGTAAGATTGCCAAAGGACTGATGGCGGCGTCCGTTCTGATCTGCTGTCTGTTTTTGGTGAAAGAAGTGTTTGCCGGGCGTTTTTTTCCGCTGTACGAAACAGAAGCGGAATCGGCAAGCATACCGCCGCGTGCCGTCAACAGCCTGTCGGTTTCATCGGAACAGACGGATGTAAAAATCATCGCGGAAGCGCGGAATGATATCGCGGCAAACATGACGGGACCGGCGGGGAAAATGTTTGTCCAAAACAGGGGAAAGACCCTCAATCTTAAAGCGAAGGAGAAAGGGTTCCAATTTCTGAATCTCTTTCAGCGCCCTCTGCTGATTGTCCGCATTCCGTATGATTATCATCGGGACATCACCGTCCATACGTCAAACGGCAGCATTGCCGTCGACGGAAACAAGGGGCTGTCTCTTGCGCACCTCGGCGTCCGTTCTGTAAGCGGGAATATGTCGCTGAAGCACGTGAAGACGGATGTGTTTGAAGCGAAGGGGCTGTCGGGCAATCTCACAGCAGCAGGCCTTGCGGCAAAAACGGGGGCTGTCCGCTTATCCTCCGGACGTGTCGGGCTTCAACATGTGGCGGGCGCCCTTGACGTGCGGGTCGCTTCTGGCAGTGTCGACGCCTCGCTTGAGACGGCGGATGCTCCCGTATCCGTCAGGCTTGCGAGCGGCAGCGCAGCGATCAGCCTGCCGAAAGACGGAAGTTTTACGGTGAACGCCGAGACGGCAAGCGGAAGGATCCGGCCGTCTTATTCCTTTGAGAAAACGAGTAAGGAAGGCGGGGCATTTACCGGCATGAAAGGCAGCGGCGCCAGGCCGATTGATATAAAAGTGACGAGCGGCAATATTGCACTGCAATAGTCAAGGAAAGGAGGGGCAAGCAGCTGATGGCAAAAAAACAGATTCTCGGACTTATCATCGCCTTATTAGGCGTCAGCATGTTTTTGCGTATTATCGGCATCGGCGACTTCTTGTTTTGGCCGCTCTTTTTTCTGATCACAGGTTATATTTTTAATAAATATTCCCGCGGCTGGCTCGGCTCCGTCCTGTATATCTTCGCCGCTTTTTTATTTTTGAGAAACCTGTTCAGCGCCACCTTTAACCTGTTCGGCTATGCCTTCGCCGCCTTTCTCATATACGCGGGCTACAGGCTCCTGAAAGGAAAGCGCGTGTATGAACATAAAGAGAAGAAAATCAATCTTGAAAAAGAAGAGCAGCCAAAGTCTTCCGCCCAGACGGAAAGCAGACAGCCGGACCTCCGCAGCTTTTTTATCGGCGAGCTCCGGATGATGAAGGACCCGTTTGAGCTGAATGATTTAAATGTTTCCGGATTCATTGGCGATGTGAAAATTGATTTGTCAAAAGCGATGATTCCCGAAGGAGAAAGCACGATGACCATCAGCGGTGTCATCGGCAATGTCGATGTGTACGTCCCGCCGGATATCGAAGTGTCCGTCAGTTCATCGGCTTTTATCGGCGATATGAACCTGCTCGGCTCTAAGAAAAGCGGCATGAGCCCGAATCTGTATAAAGTATCGTCTGAGTACGGCGACTCGCCGCGGCGGATTAAAATTTCAATTTCGTTATTCATCGGCGATGTGGATGTGAAGTATTTATGAGGAAAAAATTACTCGCCAATATTCAGTGGCGCGCCATGCGGATGACCGCGGGACTCAGTCTGCTCCTTTGCGCGGTGTTTATTACGCTGATGCTGCTGTATTACGGGCTTGACCCGATGCTGCTGTTTTCTTCCGGCTGGTTCGGTATTCCGTTTGTGGTCATCCTGCTTCTGGCGTCTCTTTCGGCGGGGTTGATTTCCGGTTATGTATATGGCGGCCGCCTGAAAACAAGAATGGATACACTGATTGAAGCGGTTTTGAAATTTGAAAACGGCAATTTTGCTTATCGGGTGCCGCCGCTCGGCGATGATGAAATCGGTCTGGCGGCAGACCAGCTCAACGAAATGGCCAAGCGGGTCGAGCTCCAGGTTACATCGCTGCAAAAGCTCTCCAACGAGCGGGCGGAATGGCAGGATCAAATGAAAAAATCAGTCATCACTGAAGAACGCCAGCGGCTGGCGCGCGATCTGCACGATGCCGTCAGCCAGCAGCTCTTTGCCATTTCTATGATGACATCCGCCGTCTTAGAGCAGGTGAAAGATGCGGATGACAAAATCGTCAAACGGATTCGCATGGTTGAACATATGGCGGGGGAAGCGCAAAACGAGATGAGAGCGCTGCTATTGCATTTGCGGCCCGTCACTTTAGAAGGAAAAGGCTTAAAAGAAGGGCTGATTGAGCTGTTAAAAGAGTTCAAAGCGAAGCAGCCGCTGGATATTGAGTGGGACATCAGCGATACGGGTGTGTCAAAAGGCGTTGAAGACCATCTGTTCCGCATCGTGCAGGAGGCGCTTTCCAACGTTTTCAGACATTCAAAGGCGACCAAGGTCACCGTCAGGCTCGGCGCGAAACATCAAAAACTTCAGCTTAAAGTCATTGATAATGGGGCGGGTTTTACGATGGATCAAGTGAAAGCATCCTCATACGGCCTGCATTCCATCAAGGAAAGAGCGAGTGAAATCGGCGGCATAGCGGAAATTATCTCCGTAAAGGGAAAAGGCACGCAGATCGACGTGAAAGTCCCGATTTATCAGAAAACAAAAGGAGAGAACGAAAGTGATTCGAGTGTTACTGATTGATGATCATGAAATGGTCAGGATGGGTCTGGCCGCGTTTTTAGAAGCACAGCCGGACATTGAAGTCGCCGGTGAAGCATCAGACGGGCAGCAGGGCGTCGATCTGGCCGCAGAGCTTTTGCCGGATGTGATTTTAATGGACCTTGTCATGGACGGCATGGACGGCATCGAAGCGACAAAACAGATCTGCGCGACACTCAATGACCCGAAAATCATCGTGCTGACGAGCTTCATTGATGACGACAAAGTGTATCCGGTGATCGAAGCGGGAGCGCTCAGCTATTTGCTGAAAACGTCCAAGGCGGCAGAAATAGCCGAAGCCATCAGAGCGGCTGCCAAGGGCGAACCGAAGCTAGAATCGAAGGTGGCTGGAAAAGTGCTGTCAAGGCTGCGCCATTCAGAGAATCAGCTTCCGCATGAAACGCTGACAAAAAGAGAACTGGAAATCCTCTGTCTCGTCGCGGAAGGCAAGACGAATAAAGAGATTGGTGAAGAGCTGTTCATTACGATTAAAACGGTGAAAACCCACATTACGAATATATTGTCAAAGCTTGATGTCAGTGACCGCACGCAGGCAGCCGTATATGCCCACCGCAATCATCTCGTGACATAAGAAAAGGAGAGCGGCGCCAGCACACTCTCCCGAAGACAGGGTCATTGGGACATTCCCTTTGTTCCGAAATCCCTGATGGCGACTTTGACTTTGTATTCAATATCCGATTCACTGAAGTGATGGTCCCAGTCCGAGGATATCTTTTTCCATTTATCGGGATAATGAATCCGGACTTGATCGCCTAACCCGGTAATATCCACTTTCAACTCATGCTGCATGTAATCAATGAATGCCATGACATCTGAATGAATGCTGCGTTTTACCGCGTTTTTGATTTCATTTATATAGGACTCCTTGAAGGAATCTTCTTTCGGATTCCAATCCTCAGACAGACGGCCTTCAACAAACCGGGTGACGATAAACTTGAATTTTCCGTGTTTATATTGTGTTTTCACATTATATTTGCTGGAAAATACTTCGAAGGATAAATAATGATTGTCATGCTTTGCAAACGTGACGCCCCCCTTTACCGTGCCTGTGAACAGGTTCATATTCTGGACTTGTAAAGGCGTTAAATTCGCATACCAGAATTTATTTTTAATAATGGTAGCGCCCCAGATTTCCAGTCTGCTGCCCACTTGGCGCACTTGAGGAAGGGCAAAGGTCTCGCCTTTGGCGATTTTCTCGGATATTTCCCCCAATGTCACGGGCTCCATCATCCGGATGGTGACCGAATTATTCTCCGTTAAGTCATAGATCGTATTTGACGCAGGTTCTCCCTGGTCACTGATTTTGAAAATATCTTTCGTTTTATCCGGCACCGTCATCACATTGCAGCTTCTTCTCGTACCGTTGTCCCTGATAAATTGGTTCATCAATGCGTCAAGCGGAATGTTATCCTTTAACAGCGCTTCGGAAAACAGCATGATACGCAAGTGCTGGGAGAATGCGGGGTGATTTTTTAACGATGCCGTTCTTAATGCTTGATGGACGGTTTCCCCGGGAGTGGACGTTACTTTTGTCGTATCGCCTGACGACGACTGCTGGGAACTTGCTTTTTGCGGGATCAGAATCTGCTGTGTCACTTCTACATTTTCTTCCTCGGGTTTATCGAGCCCGACTCCGATAACGAGGCTCAAATCTTCTAAATTGCGGCTGTCCCAGCACCCGGCCAAAAGCAATGTGCAAAATATGATTACGATGTATTTCTTCATTGCGCTTTTTTCACCTTCCTTTTCACAGCGACGACTGCAAACATCAGTAAAGGCAGCAAAAAGAAAACCAAGAAGATATAGCCGAGAATATCACTGAACAGCATCAGCTTGTTTCCGTCTTTTGGCAACAATGATCCGAAGAATGTCGCGATGCCTACGAAGATGATGCCTTTTTTCTGTTTCAGCCCGAAAATTTTATGAAGAGCTGATGTCGCGAAATATCCGTATGATACATAGGTGGCGAAAAACTGGATGATCCAGACAACAAGCAAAAAGGACTCGAACCTTTCAATAAAAAGCCCTTTGATTTCAAATGATTGAAAGAGCGCGATCGTAGGCCAGATCATTGTTTTGACATCCTGGGTGGTTAAGGCGCCGACGACGAGAACGTAGGTAATGATGTATAAAATAATCGGGATGCCAAAGCCTATGGCCGACATGCGGAATGTGTGCTTTTTATTTTTGAGGTACTCGGGGAGAAACAGCATAATCTCAATTCCCAAGAAGGAAACAGAAACGACGGTCAAGGAAGCCATAACGGGAGAAAACCCCTGCCCGAGCACCGGCCGCAGGTTGTCCAGATCAAATATTTTAAAGCTGAAAGAAAACACCACCAGCAAAATAATGATCGTAATCGTTAAATAGAAAGGAAAGAGCCTGCCGATATCGCTCATGCCGCCGATAATTAAATAAACGGAACAGGCGATAAAGATAAACAGCGTGACCGGCACGGGTGTTCTTTCCAATAAAAAGAACTTGACCATTTCCGCCATCGCCCGGGCTTCGAAGCTGGCGACTCCTATAAAATAGAGACAGATCATAAGATTGACGATATTTCCCGCCCATTTGCCGAGTCCTTCATTCATATAATCAAATAATGATCCGTACTGATGCTTTTTCATAATGAGCGTATTGAGATAAATCAAAAAGATAAAGATGACGCCTTCCAGACATAACGCGATCCAGCCGTCCGGCGAATTTGCCCTTGATGACAGCGCCCGCGGCATGGTGAGGAGTCCCGCGCCGAGCATCGTGTTTGAAATCAACGCTGTCCCTTGATAGCTTGTAAGCTTATTGTGAGTTGTTTTCTGGCTCATTTACGTTTTTCGCCTCTTTTGGTTGATTTTTAATAGGGAGACGGAGAATAGAGTCGTTTGCGTTTTTTAAGCTGAAAAATCCATTCGGCGAGAAATACGGAGAACCGAAGCTTCGCTGTCTCGATAAATGAGTGTAGATCGCCAGCATAAATAAAATCATGCCGTACAGCCCGAAAGCTGCCGCGGTAAACATCGAAATGAAACGGAGCACACGGAACGACAGACCCATCCCGTACTGCGGCACCGTAAATGAAGCGAGCGCGACAATGCTGACCACGATGACCATGATGGAGCTGACAATATTCGCTTCAACGGCCGCCTGGCCAATGACAACTCCGCCCACCAATCCGATCGTCTGGCCGAGCGGGCTGGGAAGCCTCAAGCCCGCTTCTCTCAGCAGCTCTATCGTAATTTCCATTACCATCGCTTCAATGATAGGCGGGAAGGGAACGTTTTCTCTGTTCGCCGCGATGGTGACTGCAAGCGACGTCGGCAGCAGCCCTTGGTGAAACGAAACGAGGGCGATATAAATGGACGAAAAAAACAGCGTAATAAAAATAGACGTAAACCGCAGCACCCGGATGAGCGAGGCGGAAATCCACCGTTCATAATAATCATCGGGAGACTGCATTAAAATTCCTAAAGAAGCCGGGACCACCAGCGCAAACGGCGAATTGTCGACAAGGATGGCGACGCGGCCGTTGAACAAGGCGGAAGAGACTTTATCAGGCCGTTCCGTATTTTGTATTTGCGGAAAGGGCGAATACTTATTATCCTCAATAAGCTCCTCAAGCGTTCCGGAATCCTGGATGTCGTCCATCTTCACTTCGCTGAGGCGCTTTACAACATCGCTGACGACAGACGGGTCCGCCTTATCATCTATGTACATGACAGTGGCGTATTTTAACTTATTTTCTCCGATCGGAACCTTTTTCGTTTTCAGCTTCGGATGGTTCGTGCGCTGCCTGATCATGGCGACGTTTGTATCAGAATCTTCTATGAAGGCGATTTTCGGACCTCTTACGACCTTTTCGGATGTGGGTTCATTCACGCTTCTTTTTTCTCTTTTTCCCGTGGACAAAATGTATACGCTGTCAAGTCCGTTAATAAACACGGCGCATTTTCCCCGCAGAATGGAGATGACGGCTTCCTTCGACGTAAAGACGGGACGGGCGTCGATCTTATCAAGACGTTTCGCCACCGTATCCAGCGTCAGAGTGTCTTCCTCCCGAAGCAGCGTTTCCATCGCCTCTTTTATTTTGTCTTCGTCGTTCATTTCACTCAGATACATATAATAAAAAACAAGCCCGTTCGGAAGCATCTTTTTATTTTGAACCAGGTCATCATTCTGCTCTACGTGGGGAAGCACCAGTGCCAGATTAACGTGTATGTATTCCTTGAATTCCGATTGCGCCATCGACAGTCACCCGCCTTCCAATCCTTAATTGAGGTTATCTTTTCCTGTTAAAAAAATGATATACTATGATAAAGTATTTAATGGTACAAGTTTTTTTATGAAAGCGGAGGAGAGATGTGGCACAAGTCAGACTGGCAGGAAATGCCGAAGAAATTGAACAGCTCATCAAATCATTTGAAGCGCATTACGAAGTGGCTTACACGTCGAAAGAATACCGTAAAACAAATCCGAAGTATAAATACTCAAAGGATTCGCGCGTCTATCTTGAGCTGAAATTAAAAACGGCCAAGGCCGAAAAATAAAAAGGGTTTCATCTGTTACTGGCGAATAATACTCAGGGTGAAGCAACTGTTATGGAGGGATACATAAATGGACTACAGAATTGAAAAAGACACCATGGGAGAAGTTAAAGTTCCGGCAGATAAATTTTGGGGCGCTCAGACACAGCGCAGCAAAGAGAACTTCAAAATCGGTTCAGAAAAAATGCCTCAGCGTGTTGTGAAGGCGTTTGCAATATTGAAAAGAAGCACAGCGATCGCCAACGAACGCCTCGGCAACTTAGAGTCTGAAAAAGCACAGGCGATTGCCGCTGTATGTGACGATGTTTTAAACGGCAAATACGACGATAACTTTCCGCTCGTTGTCTGGCAGACGGGAAGCGGCACGCAAAGCAACATGAACATGAATGAAGTGGTGGCCAACCGCGCGACTGCTTTATTGAAAGAAAAAAATTCCGAGCTGAAGATTCATCCGAATGATGACGTTAACCGCAGCCAAAGCTCAAACGATACATTCCCGACGGCGATGCACGTTGCGGCGGTTCTTGCTGTATATGAGCAGCTCGTTCCGGCGCTTGATCAGCTGCGCGCGACGCTTGATGAAAAAGCGAAAGCTTATCAGGATATTGTGAAAATCGGACGCACGCATTTGCAGGACGCCACTCCGCTGACGCTCGGACAGGAAATCAGCGGCTGGGTATACATGCTTGACCGTTCGAAAGAAATGATTCTTGAGTCAACGGAAAAAATCCGCGCGCTTGCCATCGGAGGCACGGCAGTCGGTACGGGAATCAACGCCCATCCGCAGTTCGGTGAATTCGTCGCGGAAGAAATCACAAAAGTAACGGGGCAGACATTCAAGAGTTCGCCTAACAAATTCCATGCGCTCACAAGCCATGATGAAATCACTCACGTTCACGGCGCGTTAAAAGCATTGGCTGCCGACCTGATGAAGATTGCCAACGATGTCAGATGGCTGGCTAGCGGCCCGCGCTGCGGAATCGGCGAAATCGTCATTCCTGAAAATGAGCCGGGAAGTTCTATCATGCCGGGCAAAGTCAACCCGACGCAAAGTGAGGCGCTGACAATGATCGCCGCGCAAGTGATGGGAAATGACGCGACAATCGGATTTGCGGCCAGCCAAGGAAACTTCGAGCTGAATGTCTTCAAACCGGTTATTATCTATAACTTCCTGCAGACCGTGCAGCTGCTCAGTGACGGAATGAATTCCTTCCATGACAAATGCGCTGTCGGTATTGAGCCGAACCAAGAGACGATTCAGGAAAATCTCTCTAACTCATTAATGCTTGTTACGGCGCTTAACCCGCACATCGGTTATGAAAACGCCGCGAAAATCGCCAAGCTTGCCCACAAAGAAGGCTTGACGCTGAAAGAAGCGGCATTACAGCTGAACCTTCTGACAGAAGAACAATTTAATGAAATGGTGCGTCCGGAAGATATGGTGCACCCGAAAGCATAAAAAGAAAGAACGGCTGCAGTCATTGCGGCCGTTCTTCTAAATAAACTGCTGTTTCAGTAAAAATCTGAGCTGTTCTGCATCTTCAGCCAGCAGGTCGGATTCCTTCAAATTCAAAATCATTCCTTTGATGATTGCCGGTTTCGGCGACTTTTTCTTCATTTCCGCTTCCAGAATATCCAAGCTCTCGGTGAATTCAGATGCTTGCGTCTTGTCCATCGTGCCGATGCGCGTGCGGAGGGTCTGCAAGATCGATTGGCTTAAAGGATCGGGCTGCCCGTTATGAAGGGGGCCAAACAGTGAGCTTGCCTCATCAAGAGAAATAAACGCTTCATCATGTCTGTCCGCCATTCCGTTTACGATGTCATCAATTCTGTGAATCACGGTATTTGCCAAAAGCGAAGGCTGTACGGACCGGCCGGTCAGAATGAGATATTCAAGATACATCTGACTGATTCCTTCTATTAAAAAACAAAGCTCGGCTGTGTATGGTTCAGCTTTTTCTCCGTAAATCGCAAGAAGACTGTCGATATGAAACTGCAGGATCGACCGGCGGATTCTCTTTCCGCACTGCGCCGCTTCTTCGGTATAAGGAAGTGAACCGTCTTTCATCTGCACGGTAATAAAATCCTGATGGGCGAGAATCGATTCGTAAAACACCGCAAGCTGTTTTTGGTAAGCGGCTCTCGGACTGTCACCCTCCGTTTGGATCGTCGTGATTCGGGTAAACGTTTTATCATAGTAGTAATTCAGCATGGATAGAAGCAGTGCTTCTTTGGAAGGAAAGTAAAGATAAAAAGCGCCTTTTGAGATTTTGCATTCATCGGCGATTTCCTGAACCGATGTAGATTTGTACCCTTTTCGGGCAAACAGTTTAATTGCTGCTTCAATGATCAGCTTTTCTTTTTCCTTCAATGGTTCCACCCTTTCGGAGCCAGGAGGCTGGCTTGTGCTTCTCATGTATGACTATATGGTCATATTGATATTCCGTAAATTTAACCTGATTGTAACTTGTTTTTTTGTTTTGTTTTATTTATATTATAAAGTGAGCTGACCGAATGGTCAAAGTTCTGGCGAAAGGGTGAATCTGAAAATGAAAGAATTAGATGAAATGATCAGCCGCTTGCGAAACAGAGGAATTAAAGTCGAAAAGGTGAAATATCCGAAAAAGACAATTTGTGAAAAGAAATGGGTTCATCAATGCCAAAAACCGCTGAAAGCAAACTACAGAGATTTTAACGGCTATTCCTTCACATAAAAAAAGACTGCAATGAAACACTACAGTCTACTTTGGTATGATAATTCGGTAGATTACACCCGATTGGTCATTTTCAATTGAAATTGATGCTTTATGCAGGGTTAAAATCCGTTTTACGATGCTGAGTCCTATGCCGAACTCGCCTTTCTTCCCTTTATTAAAAGGCTCGTACAAGCTGGATAGCATCTCATCCTCAATCGGAGGCCCGTCATTTTCAACCGTCATGACAATCTGCTGCTGATTTTGGCTGATCCGAATGTGAATCGCCGTTTCTGCATAGCGGATTTGATTTTCGAGAATGTTTTCAAGAAGTTTGCTCCATTGTTCCGGATCACCGGGCATCATTAATGCATCTTCTGTTTCAACGGTCCACGATAATTCCTTCCGGGCCCATTTGAGCCGTTCAATGACTTCTTCCGTGACCTTCACAATGTCAAATGTCTCATGGTGCACCCGCTGCTTCATTAAATAATCAAGCTTCGTTAAATATAATAAATCCTTAATTTTCTTCTCAAGTTTTTCTGCTTCGCCTTCAATGACATCAATTGTGGTTTCCAGATCCCCCTTAGGAAAAATCCCGTCCTTTATTGATTGAGTATAGCCCCTTATCACCATGACAGGCGTTTTTAAATCATGAGAGATATTTTGCAGGAGCGTTCTTTCCGTTTCGTCTTTTTGCACCAGCTTGCTCCGCATGTCTTCAATGGTATGGCCTAATTTTCCGATTTCGTCTTTTCTGTCGACGATGACCGGATCATCCCAATCCTGTTTTGAAATCCGTTTGACATGCTTCTCTAAGGAAACGAGCGGGCGCGAGAGATATTTGGCAAGCCAAATCGCCGGAATCCAGCTTAACAAAATCACGCCGGCAATGATAAAGAGCAGCTGCTTGAACAGGGTGAATGCCAGATCATCACGATAAGAATCAAGGGCGTAAGACAGCATCATCGCATCCTGGCCGTTAATGGTGAGGCCTTTTTTAATGACGAAAAATACTTTTTCACCGCTGATGTCCGCGCTGTATCGTTTCGTGACGCTGTGCTGGCGGTCCGCGAGCTTGTACACCTTATGGATAAAGGAAGAAGAAAAGTAGTTCAAGTCTTTGTCACTGGCCGATTCCTCCCGTTGCGGCAGAAGAACGTGCTGAACGGATCGGAAAGTCGTCGGAGCGGTCGCATCCTCGCTGTAATATCCCCGCTCGATCGATCCGGGCAGCCGGTACTCCGTCAGTACATGCTGTTCATTTTCAATGGTCGTATACGTTTCATCCGTGAAAAAATTACGCAGCGTATTTGAGAACAACACGAGCAGCAGAATCGAAATGGCTAAGAGGATGCCTGAGATGACCACCCATATTTGAAAAGCAAGCGGCTTATTTTTCATGACGTCATCATCCTGTAGCCGAATCCGTAAATGGTCTCAACCTTTAACTCCGGCATTTTTTTCCGCAGCCTCCGCACAAGATCATCGACCACCCGGTCAGTGCCGAAATAATCATGGCCCCATATTTTCAGCAGAATATCTTCCCTGGAAAAAGGGTGTCCTTTATGGTGAAGAAATAAAAGCAGCAGATCAAATTCCTTAGACGTCAAATTGACCAGGCTGCCGGTTTCATCATAAACCTCTCGGGCATCTTCGATCACATTGTAGGAAGAAACGGTGATGCCGGTTTTCTTTGCGGCGGGCTGTTCTTTATACACGAGCTCCAGCAGCTTCTGAACCCGTATAATGAGCTCTCTCGGCAAAAAAGGCTTGGCGATATAATCATTGCTTCCAAGCTCTAACCCGAGGACTCTGTCAATATCGGCATCCCGCGCGGAAATGAAAATGACGGGCACATCGGGATCTTTTTCTTTTATTTCTTTTATCAATGTATAGCCGTCCGTATCCGGAAGCATGATGTCGAGAATCCACAAGTGGGGAGACGGCTGCATCTGCTTTCTGGCATCTTCGCCTTTTGTGAAAGATGTAATGTTCCAGCCTTCATTCTCTAAATATTTTGTGAGCAGTTCATTCAGGTTATCCTCATCTTCAACTAGATAAATGGTGTATGACAAGGCATTTCACATCCTTTCAACGTCATTATACTAGTTTTAACACACTCAAGCCGCATTTTCATAATTTCACATATTCTTTTCATTTTTATCCCACAATGTTTGTTTATGATGTGTATAAGGGAAGAAAGGAAGAAAAAAAGCGGGGAAGATAACATGTTCAAACACATTTTGTTTTGGAGCTTTGCTTTTCTCCTTATTATTGGGACAATAGAACTTGTACATGCGATGAATATGTAATCGATAGAATGAAAACATGCTAAAAGGAGTGTGCGTGAATATGAATGATCATCGAGATGACGGCAGAAGCCGCGATCAGTCAGATCTTTCACATACGGAACAAAACAGAAATGAAAAGCAGCGGATCAGCCATCAGGAGCCGGAGCTGCTCGAAGGGCCCGTCTCGAAAGAAGCGGAAAACGAGACGGCCGCCGGCGCGGAATTTGAAAAAACGGCTGCCGTGAAAAAAGAAAAAAAACGGAGAGCCGCTTGGCTGAGCCCGATTTTAGGCGGTATTATCGGCGGAGGCCTCGTGCTTGGCATTGTGCCGAACCTGCCGAGTGAGCAGCATAAGACAGAAGCCGTTTCTGATACGAAACAAGTTCAGTCTTCGAATTTTACGTCAACGCCTTTGAAAAATACCTCAAGCGTAGCGGATATGGTAGAAGATTTGGAGCCTGCGATTGTGGGAGTGTCCAACTACCAAGCTTCGCAAAGCAGCCAGTTCGGACTTGACGGCGGTTCAAGCTCTGAAACGGAAAGCGGCACGGGGTCCGGCGTCATCTTCAAAAAAGACGGCGAAAAAGCGTACATCATTACAAACAATCATGTCGTAGAAGGTGCGAACAAACTGTCGGTCACTCTTTACAATGGGAAAACCGAAACGGCAAAGCTTGTCGGAAAGGATGCCATCAGTGACTTGGCTGTATTGGAAATCAGCTCGTCCAATGTCAAAAAAGCGGCCAGCTTCGGAGATTCCTCCAAGCTCCGCATTGCCGATAAAGTGATTGCCATCGGCAACCCGCTCGGCCAGCAGTTTTCCGGCACCGTCACACAAGGTGTCATCAGCGGGCTGAACAGAACGGTAGACGCCGATACATCTCAAGGCACGGTGGAAATGAACGTGATTCAAACGGATGCGGCGATTAACCCCGGAAACAGCGGCGGCCCGTTAATCAACTCAAGCGGCCAGGTTATCGGGATCAACAGCATGAAAGTCAGTGAAAGCGGCGTGGAGTCACTCGGCTTTGCCATTCCGAGCAATGATGTAGAACCGATAGTCGACCAGCTGCTTGCAAAAGGAAAAGTCGAGCGCCCGTTTTTAGGTGTGCAGATGATTGATATGTCGCAAGTGCCGGAAACCTATCAGGAAAACACGCTCGGACTGTTCGGCGACCAGCTGTCTAAGGGTGTTTACGTAAAAGAGGTGCAATCCGGCTCACCGGCTGCGAAAGCGGGCATCAAATCAAATGACGTCATTGTACAATTGAACGGCAAAGATGTCGGCAGCAGCGCCGATATCAGACAGATCTTATATAACCAGCTGAAAATCGGCGATAAGACGACTGTTCAAGTTCTCAGAAGCGGAAGCAAAAAGACGCTGAACGTCACATTAACGAAACAAACCGAAAGCGCAAGCTGAACGCATAAAAAAAGCTGAACCTTCAACTGAGGTTCAGCTTTTTTCGTCATTCTCCCAAGTAGGCTGACAGCATCCACACATGCTTGTCCGCTTCTTCAACTAATCCGACAAACAGGTCGGCAGTTGACGGGTCATTTTGTTCCTCGGCGATGCCGATGACAAATTTTGATTCGCGGCTGATTTGTTTATAGTCTTGAACCAGTGATTCCACCATTTCAGAAGCCGTTTTTTCCTGGCCTTCATCCGTAATGGAAGCTTGTTCAAGGTAAGTGTGTAAAGTCGCCGCAGGCTGTCCGCCGATGGCCAGAAGACGCTCTGCGATGGCATCCGCCGTTTCCGCCGCTTCGTTATACAGTTCTTCAAATTTTTCATGAAGCGTAAAGAAATGAGGGCCTTTTACATACCAATGGAAGCGGTGCAGTTTAGAGTAAAGGATAAACCAGTTTGATAATTGTGTGTTCATTGATTTCTCAACAAGAGTTTCAGTTTTTTTCGCGTTTTGTGTATTCATATTCATCGTCCTCCCTGTGATCTGTTAATTTAATTATACCACATATCAAATAAAAATCAATACTAAATTATAATAATTATAATTTAGGTTTAAGTGAACAGCTTTTTCTTCACAACAGATTCCCAGGCGGACCACGAGAAGAGTGAGCGGAAAGCCAATGCCAGCTTAACGCCCCTGCCGATCGGATACCGCAGTTTCTTCAGCCGTTTCCTTTGTGCCAATTGATAAATCAGCTCCGCTACGTCATCAGGATCGCCGCTTTTGGATGCGTTGGCTTTGAAGTAAGCTTCGATTTGCTGATAATAGCGGTAATAGGGCGAATCTTTGGCGGGTGCCGTAAGATGATTGGAGAGAGACGTCTCCCAAATAGACGTTTTATAGGAGCCCGGTTCTATTAAAGCTGCATCAATTCCTAAAGGCAGCAGTTCGAGGCGCAGACACTCTGTAAATCCTTCAACCGCGAATTTGGAAGAGACATACGGAGATAGAGCCGGGAAACCGGTCAGTCCGCTGATACTGCTGATATTGAAGATTTTCGCCCCGCCATGTTTTCGCATATAAGGCAGCACGGTTTTTGTGACGTGAATCAGACCGAATACATTTGTTTCATACTGCTGTCTGTAATGTTCCATCAGCACATCGTCAATAAACCCCCCGTACGCAGAGCCGGCGTTATTGACGAGCAGGTCAATCGGTCCGAAACCGCTGATGGTGTTCCCGAAGTCAGACACCGACTGCTCATTTGTCACATCTAAAGAAACGACCGTAACATGATCGGATGCACCCGCTTGAGCGGCGGCCTCTTTCAGTATTTCAGCTTTCTCCGGCTGTCTGGCTGTTGCGATGACGTGATAAGACCGGGCGAGCTTCAGCGCTGTCAGCAGCCCGAATCCGCTCGTCGCGCCGGTTACAATGGCAATTTTTCTGTTCATCTTATAATCCTCCCCGTTTGTTCTTATCTCATAGTGTATAACATCTCGCGGAAAGAAGGAGAAATCGTTCGGAAATATGTCAGAATTGTTTTATAATGGAGTCAGCTTCGGATAGAAAGGGGTAAAGAAAAGATGGCATTAGAGGGATTGAAGGAAACATGGGATTTAAACTCCATTTTTGAGGGCGGGAGCCGGTCGGAAGAGTTTCAGCAATACATACAAGAGCTCAAAAAGCATCTAAGCGCCTTTCAACATGCGGTTGAAGCGTTTACAGTTCCGGCGCATGCGGATGAAAGCCGGGAGCTGATAAATCTGATTGATAGGTTTGAACGGTCAGCGATCATGATCAGGCAGGCGGGAGCGTTCGTCGGCTGTCTTCAGGCTCAGAACACTCAAGATCAGAAAGCGAATGAATGGAGGGCGCGGATTAATCAGCTGAGCAGTGATTTTAAATCCGCTCTGGTCACCCTTGACGATACACTTGCCCGGATTGACGAGCGGGTCTGGGAGGAGCTGCTGCAAAAACCGGAACTTCAGGATCTCACATATGTTTTAAATGAGAGAAGAGACCGTGTCAAAGAGAAGCTCAGCGCTTCAGAAGAAAGGCTGATTGAAGGCCTGGCCGTTGACGGCTATCACGCATGGGGCGACCTGTATAATGCGGCTGTCGGCAGAATGAAGATTCCGTTTGAGGATAAAGAGCTGTCGGTCGGCCAAGCGGAAAATATGATGGCGCACCCGGACCGCCGCATCAGACGTCAAGTGTTCAAAGAGCTTAATGAAGCCTGGAAAGGAGAAGAGGAGCTTTTCGGCAGCACGCTGAACCATCTGGCCGGCTTCCGCACAGAAATCTATAAAGCGCGGGGCTGGAAAAGCGCTTTGGAAGAGCCGCTTGCGATCAACCGGATGAAAAAAGAAACGCTGGATGTCATGTGGCAGGTCATTACCGATCATAAAAAACCTTTTGCCGAATACCTGAATCGAAAGGCGTCTCTTTTAGGGCTTGAGCGGCTGAACTGGTATGATGTGGACGCGCCGATCGGCGAGGCTCCGAAAGAATACACATTTGATGAAGCGGCCAATCTGATCGTCAGCCAATTTTCGACGTTTGGCAAAAAGCTGTCCGCATTTACGGAAAAAGCGTTCCGCGATCAGTGGATAGAAGCGGAAGACCGCAGCGGCAAACGGGTCGGCGGTTTCTGCACCAGCTTTCCCGACAGCGGGGAATCCCGGATTTTTATGACGTTTTCCGGAAGCGCTTCGAATGTATCGACGCTGGCGCATGAGCTCGGTCACGCGTTCCATCAGGAGGCCATGCTTCAAGTGCGGCAGCTGAACAGAGCCTACGCTATGAATGTCGCTGAAACAGCCTCGACCTTTGCGGAAATGATCGTCGCCGACGCCGCTTTGAAACAAGCGGAGACAAAGGATGAAAAGCTGTTCTTGCTTGAGGATAAAATTCAAAGAAGCGTTGCCATGTTTATGAATATTCATGCGAGATTTTTGTTTGAAACGCGTTTTTATGAAGAGCGCAAGCAGGGCGTCGTTCCGGCTGAGAAACTGAATGAACTGATGGAAGCGGCGCAGAAAGAAGCATTTTGCGATTCATTAGGGGAATACCACCCTCATTTCTGGGCGTCGAAACTGCATTTTCATATTACGGGAGTGCCGTTTTACAACTTTCCGTATACGTTCGGTTACTTATTTTCGCTTGGAATATATGCAAGAGCTCTTCGGGAAAAAGCGGATTTTGAAGAAAAATATATCGCGCTTTTGTGTGACACGGCTTCGATGACCGTTGAGGATTTGGCGATGAAGCACCTTGGAGCGGATCTGACGGAACGGTCGTTTTGGGAAGACGCGGTCCGCCTTGCCGTACAGGATGTGCAGGAATTTTTAGAGCTGACTGAATGATAATCTGGAGATGAACCGGCCGGAGTGTTACCGCTCCGGTTCTTTTTTGTTCCATGAATGACAGCCGCCTCCCTTGGAAATACCTAAAAACGATCGGAATGGAATGGGAGTGAATCGCATGAAATGGTTCAGGACGGCGGGCGTTTTATGTCTTACGCTGATGCTGATTGCCGGCTGCCGATTGATTGAAGAAAAACGGGAAGCGGAACAAGACAGCACACCCGTGTCATCCGCGAAGCCGGTTCCTTACAGCAGCTTTTCCCTTCGCGTCAGCTACGGAGCCGGAGAGCATAACCGCTATGAAGGTTTGTATGAAAGAAAAAGCGGTCATGAAAAGGCGGACATCCGGGACAAGCTCTCAGGGGTTCACAGAGAGGGCGAGGAAGCGCTTGATGAAATGAAGATGATCCTCGGAGAACTTGCTGTAAACAGCCGGATGCAGGAAAGCGAGGTCGTCCGGCAGGTGCTCTCGGCTTTTAATTTAGACAGCCGCTATGACCATTTTTATCTGAAACTGAAAAAGAACGACGGAGAAATGACAGAAATAAAAAAATAACCGCCGTCCGCTGCTTTTTTGCCCAAAACTAATTGATAATGATATTCAGAGTCATTAATTTCTGTTACAATATAATCATGATCTCACGTTGAATGTTTAGGCAATTTGTTTATATACATAGTGTTGGGAAACTCAAAAAAGGAGCGGTTAGCGGTATGAGTGCAATTTCTACAGAGACGCTGAGCTTAGGGTACGGAGAAACTGTTATCATTGACGAATTGGATGTCGCGATTCCAAAAGGCGAAATAACTGTATTGATCGGAAGCAACGGCTGCGGAAAATCGACGCTTTTACGTTCATTGGCCCGGCTGATGAAACCGAGGGGCGGTTCTGTGCTTTTAGAAGGAAAAGCCATCGCTAAGCTTCCGACGAAGGAAGTGGCAAGAGAGCTCGCTATTTTGCCGCAGAGTCCGTCAGCTCCCGAAGGCCTGACGGTGCATCAGCTTGTGAAGCAGGGAAGATACCCTTATCAAAGCTGGCTGAAGCAATGGTCCAAAGAGGACGAAGACGCAGTGGCAAACGCGCTTAAAGCGACGAAGCTTGAGGAAATGGCCGACCGTCCGGTAGATTCCTTGTCAGGCGGACAGCGCCAGCGCGCATGGATTGCGATGACACTCGCTCAGGATACGGATATCATTCTGCTTGACGAGCCGACAACCTATCTTGACATGACGCATCAAATTGAAATTCTTGATTTGCTGTTTGAATTAAATGAAAAAGAAAAACGCACAATCGTCATGGTGCTGCACGACCTCAATCTGGCATGCCGTTATGCCCATTATCTGGTCGCCATTAAGGATAAACAGATTTACGCAGAGGGCCGTCCCGAAGAAGTCATCACTTGCGAACTTGTACAGCAGGTCTTTGCGATGAACTGCCAGGTAACGCAAGACCCGCTGTTCGGCACGCCGCTTTGCATTCCGCACGGACGCGGCAGATGTATCGTGCAGGAAGCGGCCCTCACCGCCCGATTGTCATAATCATGAAAAAAGGGAAGGGAACGGTATGGAAGAGAAACTGCAGCAGCAGCTGGACGGCCTGCTTGAAAAATACACGGAACTATTGCTTGGCGAAACAAACCCGGATGTAAAGGAAGAAGTCAGGCAGTGGATTTTGTATACACATATCGCAAAAAGCATGCCTCCGCTCGTCAAACATTGGAATCAATCCTACCCGGACGCCAAAGAGGGCATCAAAGCTGCGATACAGCACATTAAACAGCTCAATGAAGCACACAGAAAAAAACAATAAAAAAGCTTTCGGCATCAAAGAGAGGTGCCGGAAGCTTTTTTTTCTGAAAAGGAATCAATAAAGGCGCCGTTCAATTCATAGCGAAGAACTTTAATGTAACGCACCCGTTTGTTAACGTATATTTCTTCCGCTTGCTGAACCAAGAAAAAAGGACCGCCGCAGCAATCCCTTTCTCTCTTTCCTATATATCACATTTCCTTTCGGATACGTAATAACTCTTCAAATGCTTTTATATTTGTATCAAAATTGGGCACTGTTTGAGATTCCTCGGCACATTTGACTTGTGCTACAACCAAATCATGAAAAGGTGTTGAAATGCCAGTACCTTCTGCCATTTTGGGAATAACTCCATTAATATAATCAATTTCAGTTTTGCGTTTTTTCTCAAGATCCTGGAGCATACTTGCTCTTAGCAGCCTAGATGGTTCCATGGCTGCCCTAAATGTTTGGATACGTTCAGGAATATCATTTTCGCTTCTTAATTCCAAAGATTCTATATCAAGGCCGCCCATTTTCGCAAATTTGACACCATTGGCGTGTCCAACCTTAATCGTCTCATCTGCGATATGAACTGCACTAACAATGCCGATTTCATGGTCAAGAATGTCTCCGTATTCTCCGTTTAATGCTGCTGATAAACCACTGAATGCATTATTGATAAGTAATTTTGACCACTTCGTTCCAACTAAATTATCGGAAATATGTGTTCCGCCGATAAGGTCTAAAACCGATTTAATACGCTGGATTCTTTCTGTTGTTTCACCATGTAATTCTCCAATTTGAAAAGCGTACTCTTTAAATTGAGTATACTCAGTTGTAAGTCTGGATACGCCCGGTTCAATAAACGTAGCACCAAATTCAACAGAACCTGCAATAACACGTTCATCACCAACGATCGAAGCGACTTTCTGTTCAGGTATACCGTTTTGCAAGGAACATACTACACTGTCATCCTTTAAAAAAGGCAGTAACTCCTTAAGAATGGAGTCATTATATAATTGTTTCGTCAGAAGTAATATGAAATCATACTTGCCCGACTTGTTTTCAGGGGTAATGGCTTTCACCTTTGCTTGAAATTCCGTTGTACCAACTACTTTAGCACCTATTTGATTTAAAGTATCTACATGTTCTTTGTATGAATCAATCAATTCGACATCCATTCCGCCAGCAGACAGATATGCTCCAACAATGGTTCCTAAAGAACCTGCTCCTAAAACTGCAATTCTCATTGTAAACGTCTCCTTATTTTTCCTCTAAGTAGTTATAAACCGGCTGTGCTGCATTTAAGGTTAAATCCGTAATAATATGAGATGCTGAAACAACTTCTAGTACAGGCAAATCTGCAAGCGGTGCCAGAGCATGTTCAAATAATTGAAGCCGCGCCGGTCCAGTCCAGGCACCTTTAACTTCTATATTCGTTATTTGCGTTCGCACCAAATCACAAACCCTTAAATCACCATTGTAATCAGTAGCAATCTTCACCATAAAATTAGGTCGGCAAATTTCCCTTTTCGCTTTTTCCTTGTCCATTTCGAAATGTTTATATCCCATAGTCGCAGCTGCCACACGAAGACTGCCATAATCTAATGTGCCAACAAGAGTATCAGAGTCTATATACAGCTTAGGGGCACCCAATTTCTTTGGATATGCAGTAAGTTCCCGTCCGCTTGCAATAGCCGGGAAATTGTCTACATACATAGAATGAACATAATCTCCTTCTTCACCATTAAAGCTGACAGGGATGATTTGTCCCGCCTCTGTATAGGCACCAAGTCCGGAAACATCGGGCATCCACATCACTTCGAATTTCACTAAAGGTTCAGTAATTTCAAGAGGTTCCGGCACTGCCGCACGTAAAGCTTTTTCATCCGTTCGGTAAATAATATTAAGATATTCCCGGTTAACAAATTTATAGGTTGGCACGGGGTAAGCAGGTGATGTTAAAGGTGTGTTTAAATTTTTCACAATGTTATTCACATCAATTTTCATAGTAGGAGACCCCTTTCCTTTTCTTTAACTATGCTATTATCTTACATCCGCATTTACATTTAATCCAATACATAATAAGGTATATATATATTTATTGAAATAAATGAGGGGGGTGCAGACAGATGGAATTGCTGCAGCTAAAATACTTTCAGACAGTTGCCTATACTGAACATATTTCTAAAGCAGCAGAACAATTAAAGATTGCCCAGCCTTCTTTAAGTCTCACTATAAAAAGACTTGAGAATGAACTGGGAACAACCTTGTTTGAGAGAAAAGGCAGAAATATTAAGCTGAGTTCAGCAGGGGAAATTCTTTTAAAACATGTAAACAGGATTTTTACTGAGATTGAAAATGCACAAACGGAAATTCAATTGGAGGAACATCAAATTTCTGACACCATCAGAATATCTATTTCCAATCCAAGATTCCTTGCAGGACTGATGAGTGAATATATCAACCGCTCCCCTCAATCAAAAATTCTCCAAGCAATCGGAGTTAAAAGCGAGATCATAACAAGTTTAAAAAAAGGGGACATTGATTTAGGAATAACAGGTCATCCGATTCAAGATGAAGAGATAGAGAGTTGTGTGCTGGTAAATGAAGATATTGTTCTGGCTTTGCCCTCAAACCACCGATTTACGGGTAAAACAGAAATTTCTTTACGTCTTGCCGCCGATGAACCATTTATTACCCTTGCTAATAATGAAGAGTACAGCGGTTTTACAGCCTCGCTTTGTGAGAAAGCCGGTTTCACCCCAAATATTGCATTTGAGGCGGATTCTCATTTACTGGTCGAGATTATAAAGCTGGATCAAGGTGTGGCGTTGCTTCCTATTTCAGTTTGCAGAACATTGGGGCTGAATTTTATAAAAGTGACTGATCACTCTGCTTCATATCCAGTCGGCTTATCTTGGTTAAGACATAAGCTGTTATCTTCTTCGGTAAGAAATTTTCGGGATTTTATTATGTCGTACTATAAAGATAACTATGAAATGTTTAAAGTTTATTAAAGGATTTCATTATTATTTTTTTGAATTTTTCCCCCAATTCCAATGAGGCGGAAGACTGGTCATTCGGAAACGGAGAGGCCCAGATGATATAAAAAAATCCCGCGGCATCCGCGGGATTTTTCTTTGTTAAACGGCTTTCGCCTTTTCTTCTTGTTTGCCTGTCTTTTTGTTTGTCAGTTTAATTGATTTAACAAACAGCGTGAGGATCAATCCGGCAGCGATAAAGGCCAGGCCTGTGAAAAACACGCTGTGAAGCGAATCCATCAGTGACGTTTTCAAAACCGGCACGATATGGGAAGAAAATGCGGCCGGGATCTGCTTAATCGATTCCTGGCTGAACAAGGATTGAAGCAGCCCTTCAGGATTCTTGTCAATCATACCTTTAAACTGGGCGGCAAAGGCACTTGCCTGTTTCGGGAGTGAGTCTAAGTAAGGCACCAGTCTGTCGGTTAAAAGGCTTCCTGATCTGGCATTCATGACAGCGCCGAGCACCGTAATGCCGAACGTTCCCCCGATCATCCGGAAAAATTGGCTTGAAGAGGTCACAACACCCAGCTCTTCTTTTGAAAACGTTTCTTGCAGAGCGAGTGTGAGAAGCGGCATGACGAGCCCCATTCCCAGACCGATCACGGCCATATAGCACGTCGCCGCGAGCTTGCTTGTATCCAGCTGCAATGTCGTTAATAAGAAGAAGCCGACGGCCATGATCAGCATGCCGATCATGATTTGCGGTTTAATACCGATCTTATAAACCAGCTGGCCTCCGATAATACTTGTGATAATCATAGATACCATCATCGGCGTCATAATCGTGCCGGACGCGGTGGCGCTGACTCCGATAATTCCCTGCATAAAGAAAGGAACGAACGTAACGGCGCCGAACATGCCGATACTCATGAAAAAGCCGATCAGATTCAGTACGGTAAACGTTCTGTTTTTAAACAGGTACATCGGCAGAATCGGCTCTTTTGCTTTGATTTCAGCGAAAATGAATCCGACAATCCCGGCAAGCGCAAGCGCAAAGAGACCGAGAATCTGCCAAGAGCCCCATGCGTAATCCTTTCCTCCGAAGCTGAGCGCGAGGAGGAGGCTGACGATTCCGACGATCATTGTGAAAATGCCGGCGATGTCAAAGTTAATCGGCCCAGTCTGTTTTCTGCCTTGAAGTCCTCTTGCGATAAAGATCACGGCTAAAATTCCGACAGGCAGGTTGATATAGAAAACCCATTTCCAATTTAATGAGTCAACAATCCAGCCCCCGATTTGCGGGCCGATCACGGAAGCAAGCCCGTAAATCGCCCCGAAAAGCCCTTGGAACTTGGCACGCTGTTTTCCTGTGAACAAATCCCCGATGACGATCATAGCCATCGGCATCATGACACCGCCGCCGATTCCCTGAAGTCCGCGGAAAATAATCAGTTCCGTCATGTTGCTGGCCATTCCGCACAGTGCGGAAGCTCCCATAAAAATCAATAAACCTGACACATAGACGACGCGGCGTCCCAATAAATCTGCAAGTTTCCCCGCAATCGGAACGATCGTCGTCGAAGTTAAAAGATATGCCGTGGTCAGCCACGTCATCATGCTTAATCCCCCGAGGTCACCCACGATTTTAGGAATCGCCGTTCCTACGATGGTGCCGTCAAGGGCTGAGAAAAACATGGCGATGATTAAGCCGGTTATCAATAATGTGCGTTTTGGATCTTTCTTTTCAATGCTCATGTTTCGGCAGCTCCTCTATTCTATTCGTTTTCTTTTTGATCAGCCGCGTATTTCTCGGCGGCTTCCGCTACTTTGCGGATGATGTTCACGGACTGAATCAGTTCATCGTCAGTCAGAACGGACAGGTTTCGCGCCAGTATCGCTTTCCGTCCTTCCACAACATCTTCGAATTTTGTTTCGCCTTTTTTGGTGAGGCTGATGTCGATGACGCGTCTGTCCTGCTGGTTATGTTTGCGGACGATAAGTCCTTTTTGCTCGAGGCGGTCGGCCATCAGCGTCACTGCGCTCGGTTTTACCTCCATGCGTTCCGCAATTTCGGAAACTTTGCAGCTCCCGTGTTTTTTCAGGCTGGCTAAAACAAATAATTGGGCAGGCGTCACCTCGTGTTTTGCCATGCTTTCCACCATTTCAGGCTGTATGTTTTGCAGCAGCGTCTGAAGAGATTTCTGGATGTCAGACACATATTGATCCGCGTTTTTCATAACTCCTCCTCATCTTGTTCCTTGAGAAAATAATTAACATTAGTTAAATATAAATAAGGATTAATGATAAGTCAATCTTTTTGTGCAAAAATAAAAAAAGGATTGATGCTTGTCGAAAACATCAAATCCTTCTTCGTTTTACTGCTGATAGGGAGACTGCTGCTGAATGGTCTGCCGGAACTTCTCATACGATTGCTGAAGCTTTTGGGTATCGGCTGCTTCAATGGAATACCAGCCATTTTGAAACATCACATCGTATAATCTTCTTTGCGCTTTTTGTGACTCATCGAAAATCGCCTGAATATCTTGATAAAGAGACTCGTGGCTGAACTCGTGCAGGGCTGTGCAATATGAAGACGTGATGTATTTTTCCGTCGTCAGCAGCTCATTCACCAAGTCTCTGTCATTCATTTGCGCCGTATTGGGCACGGGCGTTTGCGGATTCGTGATTTTTTGATTTTGCTGTTCCATGTATTGTCCTCCTATTGCATATAGCCTGTTGTTGTCTGTCCGCCTTGATCGGGGTTCAAGCGGCCCAATATGTGCTGATAATGCTTCTGATGCATCCGGCCGATCTGATCAAGCTCTTGTTTTAACGTCTGATTCTGGCAATGTTCCGCCATAAAATGCGCTTTTTTCATGGCAAGCAGATTCCAGTTCAGCATGTCCTCAAGATACAAATGGTCTTTCGTTGAGATGACGGCAGGCGGCAAGTTTCCGTGCTGCTCTTGGTTGTTCATATAAACGCCTCCTTCAATTCTGTTCTTTTTAGCTTTCTCTGCGATCAGGATTTCATACACGAATAAAAGAAAAAGGAGGGAGTTCATCCTTGCTGCGGAACATATGTTTATTTTTGTCGAAAAATAAAATGCTTACAAAATTCGCCCAGGCTTACGGAATCCGCTTCGGCGCGGGAAGGTTCGTTGCAGGGGAAACACTCACAGAAGCTGTGAAAACGGTAAAGCGGCTGAACCAAAAAGGGCTGTCGGCTTCGATTGATTATCTAGGTGAATATGCGGGTTCAGAGAAGGATGCGAAAAGGACGGCGGAAGAATGTAAAAAAGCAATCAGGGCGATTGCCGAGAATCAACTGGATTGTGAGCTGTCTCTGAAATTAACATCCATCGGTCTGGATATTTCCGAGAAGCTCGCGGAACAGCATGTCAGAGACATATTGACGGAGGCAAAAGAACGCTGCGTGCCTGTAACGATTGATATGGAGGACTATTCAAGATGCGGCCGTACACTCGAGCTGTATAAGCGGTGCAAGCCGGATTTCCCGATGCTCGGCACCGTCATTCAGGCTTATTTGTACCGGGCAGCTGAAGACATCAGCGGTCTGATGCCATACAAGCCGCGGCTCAGGCTTGTAAAAGGCGCTTATAAAGAATCGGCGGCCGTTGCATTCCCTGATAAAAAAGCAACCGATCTTCATTTTCAGCAGCTGATTAAGCTGCAGCTTTTGAGCGGCCATGAAACGGCGGTGGCGACTCATGACGATGACATCATTTCTTATACGAAAACACTCATAAGCGAACATCAAATTCCCCGGGAGCAGTTTGAATTCCAAATGCTGTACGGCATCAGAACGGAGCGCCAGAAGGAGCTTGCCGAAGAAGGATACAGGATGAGGGTGTATGTCCCGTACGGAACCGATTGGTACGGGTACCTGATGAGAAGAATCGCCGAGCGCCCGGCAAACGCGGCGTTTGTGCTGAAAGGGATCTTCAAAAAATAACGGCTGCTCCAAAAAGCAGCCGCAGCATGTTATTCCATGTTGTCTTTTTTATATTGCTGATTTTGGCTCGTCCGTTTGCCGCCGCCGTATTTTTGCTTCGGTCCCGCATTTCCTTTCATGCTGGCCGCGCTCACTGCGGCAGAAGACGGATCTTTTCTCCCTCGCACCATTCCCTTCACCTCCGGGTTTAAGTTTCCCGCCCGCGCCATGGAACATGCGGAAGCCGAAAAATTTAAAAAAATTCCATATTTGCTATTGAAGTCATCCTGAAAATCTTTTAAGATGAAAGAAGAAAAGGGTTTCATTTTTTTTGCCGAAAAAATGAATGACTATTCATTCAAAGTTCAAGGGGGATGACTCATGCACAAGTTTATAAAGAAAGCAGCCGTTCTCGGATCAGGCGTCATGGGGTCCGGAATTGCCGCGCACTTGGCTAACATCGGAATTCCCGTCCTGCTGCTTGATATTGTGCCAAACGAGCTGACAAAGGATGAGATGAAAAAAGGGCTGACATTAGAAAGCCCGGAGGTCCGCAGCAGGCTGAGCCGATCGGCCATGCAAAAGCTGCTGAAGCAAAAACCGGCGCCGCTGACTTCGGCTGCCAATCTCGACTATATAACTGCGGGGAATTTGGAAGATGACGCAGCTCAATTAAAGGATGCTGATTGGATTATTGAAGTCGTCGTCGAAAATCTTGACGTAAAAAAACAGATTTTCTCACTCGTTGATGAATACCGGAAACCGGGAAGCATCGTGTCGAGCAATACGTCCGGTATCTCCGTCACAAAAATGGCGGAAGGCCGATCTGCCGATTTTAAAGCCCATTTCTTAGGAACCCATTTCTTTAATCCGGCCCGCTACTTAAAGCTTCTGGAAATCATTCCGATTCAGGAAACAGATCCTGACGTGCTGGAGTTTATGACTTCATTTGCAGAAAACACGCTCGGGAAAGGTGTCGTCATCGCGAAAGACACGCCTAACTTTATCGCCAACCGCATCGGTACGTACGGCCTGCTGGTCACGGTAAGAGAAATGCTTTCTTCCGGCTGCCGCATCGGCGAGGTGGACACGGTGACCGGGCCTTTGATCGGCAGACCGAAAAGCGCGACCTTCAGAACCCTCGACGTTGTGGGGCTTGATACTTTCGCCCATGTGGCAAAAAATGTGTATGATAAAGCCGACGGCGCTGAAAAAGACATGTTTAAGCTGCCTGAATTTATGAATGACATGCTGAAAAACAATTGGCTGGGCAGCAAATCAGGCCAAGGTTTTTACAAAAAAGAAGGTAAAACAATATATGAACTCGATCCGCTGACCATGACATACGGTGAGCGCTCGAAAATGAAGACGCCCGCTTTAGAAGCCGCCAAACAGGCAAAGGGTGCCAAAGGCAAAATGAAAGCGCTTATATACTCCGATGACCGCGCCGGACGCCTGCTTTGGAATATTACATCGCAAACACTCTTATACTCAGCCCGGCTTTTAGGTGAGATCGCTGATGATATCAAAGCGATTGACGACGCCATGAAATGGGGCTTCGGATGGGAGCTCGGCCCGTTTGAGATGTGGGATGCCATCGGCGTCAGAAAATCAGCGGAGCGGCTCGAAGAAGAAGGCGCAGAAATCCCCGGCTGGGTGAAAGATATGCTTGATCAGGGCCATGAAACATTTTATATGAAGGAAAACGGAACACCATTTTACTATTCAGACGGCCAATACAGGGCTGTGAAAGAAAATCCGAAACGGATCAGCCTGCAAACGTTAAAAGAAACAAAAGGCGTTATCACTAAAAACAGCGGCGCAAGTCTGATTGATCTCGGCGATGATGTCGCGCTGCTGGAATTTCATACGAAAAGCAACGCGATCGGCTTAGACATTATTCAGATGATTGACAATGCGCTTGAGGAAACCGAGCGGAATTATAAAGGACTTGTCATCGGAAACCAAGGCAGACATTTCTGCGCGGGGGCAAACCTTGCGATGATTTTGATGGAAGCTCAGGATGATAACTTCATGGAAGTCGATTTTGTCATCCGCCGTTTTCAGCAGACGATGCTGAACATCAAATACAGCGCTAAACCCGTTGTCGCGGCGCCATTCGGGATGACACTCGGCGGCGGCACGGAAGTCTGTCTCCCGGCGGCACGCGTTCAGGCGGCGAGCGAATCGTATATGGGTCTTGTTGAAACCGGCGTCGGCCTTATTCCGGGCGGCGGAGGAAACAAAGAGCTGTACATGAATTATTTGAACGGCGGAAGTGAACTGATGGACGCGGCCATTAAAACCTTCGAAACAATCGCGCTTGCCAAAGTGTCCGGTTCGGCACACGAAGCCCGTGATATGCAGATTTTGTCCGCGGCAGACCGTGTCAGCATGAATCAGGATCACCTGCTGCACGATGCGAAACAGCTGGCTGCTTCCTTATATGACAGCGGATACCGCCCGCCTGCCCGCAAAAAAGTGAAAGTCACCGGAGAAACCGGCTGTGCGGCATTACTGCTCGGAGCAGACCAAATGAGACGGTCGGGTTATTTATCCGATCACGATATGAAGATTGCGAAGAAGCTGGCCCATGTCATTGCCGGCGGAAGAGTCCCGTTCGGCACGGAGGTTTCAGAAGAATATTTACTCGAGATTGAAAGAGAAGCCTTTTTAAGCCTCGCTGGCGAGGCGAAATCTCAAGCGAGAATGCAGCATATGCTCGTCAAAGGCAAACCTTTACGGAACTAGGAGGGTGTTTATGAGAGAAGCAGTCATTGTGGCCGGTGCGAGAACCCCGGTCGGTAAAGCGAAAAAAGGATCGCTTGCAGCCGTTCGTCCTGATGATTTAGGCGCGCTTTGTGTAAAAGAAACGCTGAAACGGGCAGGCGGCTATGAAGGAAATATCGATGACTTAATTATCGGATGCGCAACACCTGAAGCCGAACAAGGATTAAATATGGCGCGGAATATCGGTGCGCTGGCGGGGCTTCCTCATACGGTGCCGGCCATTACGGTGAACCGCTACTGCTCTTCCGGGCTCCAATCCATCGCTTACGGTGCTGAAAAAATCATGATCGGCGCGGGTGACACCGTCATTGCGGGCGGTGCGGAATCCATGTCGCAAGTTCCGATGATGGGGCATGTGACACGGCCGAATATCGCTTTGGCGGAGCATGCGCCTGAGTATTACATGAGCATGGGGCACACAGCGGAGCAGGTCGCCGAAACGTACGGCGTATCCAGAGAAGACCAAGATGCATTTGCCGTCCGCAGCCATCAGAATGCCGCAAAAGCCCTTAAAGAAGGCAAATTCAATGACGAAATCGTGCCGGTTGAAGTATCGCTGACAGAAGTCGGTGATGACCATAAGCCGCGGAAAAAACAATTTACCTTTTCACAAGATGAAGGCGTTCGTCCCGGCACATCGGCTGACGTCTTGGCGAAGCTCCGTCCGGCTTTTTCTAAAACGGGAACCGTGACGGCCGGGAACTCTTCACAAACAAGTGACGGCGCGGCGGCTGTCATGCTGATGGATCGCGAAAAAGCATCGTCGCTCGGGTTGGCGCCGCTTGTCAAATTCCGTTCCTTTGCCGTAGGCGGCGTTCCGCCTGAGGTAATGGGGATCGGTCCGATTGAAGCCATTCCGCGGGCGCTCAAGCTTGCCGGACTCGAATTACAGGATATCGGGCTTTTTGAATTGAATGAGGCCTTTGCTTCACAGGCCATTCAAGTCATCAGATCGCTTGGGATAGATGAAGAAAAGGTGAACGTCAACGGAGGCGCCATCGCGCTCGGACATCCGCTCGGATGCACGGGAACGAAGCTGACCCTGTCACTCATTCATGAAATGAAACGGAGAAACGAGCAATTCGGCGTGGTGACGATGTGCATCGGAGGCGGCATGGGCGCTGCCGGCGTATTTGAGCTCATTTAAAACAAGGGGGAAACGAAGCATGAAACAGGAAACGGTCAACGTCAAAAAAGGCGGCAGCTTTCTGATTGAAGAGACGGGATATGATCAAATATTCACTCCGGAGGACTTTACAGACGAACATAAAATGATCGGAAAAACGACAGAAGACTACGTCGTAAACGATGTGCTTCCTTATATTGATGAAATTGAAAATCATCAGTTCGAGCATTCGGTCAGACTGCTGAAAAAAGCCGGAGATCTCGGCCTCCTCGGAGCAGACGTGCCTGAAGAGTACGGCGGCATCGGCCTGGATAAAATCAGTTCAGCCTTCATTACGGAAAAGTTTTCACGTGCCGGCAGCTTTTCGCTGTCTTACGGCGCTCACGTCGGGATCGGCTCATTGCCGATCGTGTTCTTCGGAACGGAAGAACAGAAAAAAACCTATTTGCCGGACTTGGCTTCAGGACAAAGAATCGCGGCATACGCCTTAACTGAGCCCGGTTCAGGTTCAGATGCCCTCGGCGCGAAAACGACGGCTGTTTTGAATGAAGCGGGCACACACTATATTCTTAACGGAGAAAAGCAATGGATTACAAACTCCGCCTTTGCAGATGTCTTTGTCGTCTACGCTAAAGTGGACGGAGATAAGTTTTCCGCATTTATCGTAGAAAAGAACTATCCGGGCGTGTCAACGGGACCGGAAGAGAAAAAAATGGGGATTAAGGGTTCGTCGACAAGAACGCTGATTTTAGATCAGGCGGAAGTCCCGAAAGAAAACCTTCTAGGCGAAATCGGAAAAGGCCATGTCATCGCCTTTAATATCCTGAATATCGGGCGCTACAAGCTTGCCGTCGGCACAATCGGCGCTTCAAAACGGGTGATTGAGCTGTCCGCCGCTTATGCAAACCAGCGCCGGCAATTTAAAACGCCGATCTCAAGCTTCACGCTCACTCAGGAAAAGCTTGCGACGATGTCAGCGCGGCTTTACGCCATGGAGAGCTCTGTATACAGAACAGTGGGCTTATTCGAAGATAATATGAGCAGACTGACGGAAGAGGAGCAAAAAGACGGACGCGAAGTCGCGAAGTCAATCGCCGAGTACGCGATTGAATGCTCGCTCAACAAAATGTGCGGTTCTGAAACGCTTGATTACATTGCCGATGAAGGCGTTCAAATTCACGGCGGTTACGGATTTATGCAGGAATATGAAGTGGAGCGCGCTTATCGCGACTCAAGAATCAACAGAATTTTTGAAGGCACAAATGAAATCAACCGCCTGATCGTAACGAGCACGTTCCTGAAAAAAGCCGTAAAAGGTCAGCTGCCGCTCTTTGAAAAAGCAAAAGCGCTCCAAGAAGAACTCATGATGCTGATGCCTGAAGAGCCGGGCTCAGAACCTCTTGAACAGGAAAAATACATTGTCAGACAGGCGAAAAAGATCGCCCTCTTGACAGCGGGTCTCGCGGCGCAGAAATACGGCAAAGAGATCGAAGGCGAGCAGGAAATCATGGTGAACATTGCCGATATTGTCAGCGCGCTTTACGCTTTGGAATCTGCCGTCCTCAGAACGGAAAAAGCAATTGCGGCGGACGGTGCCGAAAAAGCCGCGCAGAAGCTGTTATATACGGAAATCTTTGCTCAGGAAGCCCTTCAGAACATTGAAGCGCACGCCAAAGAATCACTGATCGCCATGGAGGAAGGAGATTCCCTCCGCATGATGCTTTCCGTGCTGCGCAAACTGACGCGCCTGACGCCGAAAAACCTCATTCAGAAAAAACGTGAAGCGGCAGCCGCCGTCTTCCGTGAAGAAAAATATACGGTCTGATCACATGCTGAAAGCGCTCCTTCATCAGGGGCGCTTTTTCATGAAGCAACGTTATAGGTTTTTACAAGTGATTGTGTTAAAATAACGACGATCATTTACAAGGGGTGAAGAAGATGTCGTTAAATTTTTACTGGTACCCTAAATGCGGAACGTGCCGTAATGCGAAAAAATGGCTGGAAGACCGCGGTAAGGAAATAAACGAAATACATATCGCGGAGGAAACTCCGTCGAAAGAAGAAATTAAAGACCTCTATGAGAAGAGCGGTCTTGAGCTCAAAAAGTTTTTCAACACGAGCGGAATGAAATACCGCGAGCTGAACTTAAAGGAAAAACTGTACCATATGTCAGAGGACGAACAGCTTGAACTCCTGGCATCAGACGGTATGCTCCTGAAACGCCCGATTACGACAGACGGCGAAAAAGTCACTGTCGGCTTTAAAGAAGACCAATTCGAAAAATATTGGATGTAATGCCAGGTTCAAAGAATTATGGTATCTTCTTATTATAAGAAAAAAATGGAGGGATTTAGATGAGCACACCGAAAGAAATGCGTTATTCCAAAGAGCACGAATGGGTCAAAGTTGAGGACGGAAAAGCCCGTATCGGGATTACACATTTCGCGCAAGCCGAACTTGGCGACATCGTCTTTGTCGAGCTTCCGGAAGTCGGCGCCGAAATTAAAGCGGACGAGCCATTCGGCAGCGTGGAATCCGTCAAAACCGTATCCGAACTGTACGCACCGATTAACGGAACGGTGACGGAAGTGAACGAAGACCTTGATGACAGTCCTGAATTCGTAAACGAGTCTCCGTATGAAAAAGCGTGGATGATCGTCGTGGAACCGGCTGATGCTGAAGAAATCGAAAACCTCATGACTTCCGAGCAATATGACGAAATGACACAGGAAGACTGATCGGATAGCAAAGGGGCCATTTGGACATTCTATCTGTAACGGGAGGTGTCTAAAATGGCTTTTGATAAACAAAAGGTCGATGTGACGGAGAACGTTACGGGCCGCTTTCAAAACGGCCGGTTTTCCTTGTTTCATGAAAATGAAGCCATCGGCGAGATGACAGGCATGGACCAGTACGAGCTCAAACAGGGCTTTTCATTTGAAAATCAAAAATTTTATAAAACAGCCGATGTCATAAACGGCAGCGATCCGAAATATGTCGATTGCGATTATGAGAATGGCTGGTGTTAACAGTTGGCGGTGAATTTCACTGCCTTCTTTTTCAATCTGACGCTAAAACAATCGGCAGGTGACGCGCTTATGTACAACGGAGATGAAAAGGTCATTATCGTAGAAGGAAAATCTGATAAAATCAAAGTCAGGGAAGTGCTCATCGAACCCGCGGAAATCGTCTGTACAAACGGGACGATCGGCCAAACCGAACTGGAAGATTTGGCGGACCGCCTGTTTGACAGAGACGTCTATATTTTAACGGACGCAGATGACTCCGGAGAAAAACTAAGAAAACAGCTGAAACGGGAGCTTCCCGAAGCGCGCCATATTTATATAGACAGAACATACAGGCAAGTCGAGTCGTGCCCGGGCCATCATCTCGCATCTGTGCTGATCAGAGCCGGCTTTGATGCTGACACTGTATTTTTGAAAAAGAACGACCTGAGGTGGTAATCTTGAAAGAACTCCAAGAAAATGAACTCGAATCGATTCAGGATGACGTTTATCTCCTGTATTTGTATACCCCGTTTTGCGGCACATGCCAGCTGGCGTCCAAAATGCTTACTGTCGTCGAAGAAATGCTGCCCGGCGCCGCCTTCTATAAAAACAACGTGAATTATTCCCCCGCATTCGCCAAAGCCTATCAGATTGAAAGCGTTCCGTGCTTTTTGCTGTTTAAAGGCGGAGAGCTTGTTGAGAAAGGATACGCCTTCCGCTCCGTTTCCTATTTATATGAGCTGATTAAACAAAAAACATCGCAAACGTTCCCGATGTGACAATATTTACAGGAAAATGTCGTGCGGTTTATAAAGGGTTCTGTCCGTTAAAAAGAGAAAGTGTATGTATGGCCATTAAAACGGGAGGTTATACGAGTGGAGAAAATAGAAGTTTCAGAGAATGACGGACAGCATCTGTTTTTGAAACCGCTATTAAACGCCTCAACGCTGCTGATTACATTCCAAGGAGAAACAGAAGCCTTAACGGTCTCAATTAACGGACAGGGAGAAATGAGAAAAACGTCGGCTTCAAAGGAAAAATCTAATTTGACCTTTTACGGAAACCAGACGGAAATCATCCATCTCCTGCATGGTGATGTCTCTTTGCAAAAGCTTATCCAAAGCGGAAAACTCAAAGTGAAAGGATCATTCAGAGCCCTGCTGAAGCTGGAGGCCATCCTCTGGCTGACAAACGGATTTTTTCAGGCGATCAGTAAACGGCCGTAACTGCCAATCTACTATGTGACAATAGCTTCCAATATTTATTTTATTGACTTTTTATCATTCGCCGTGCTATTCTACAGTAAGAATTTCCGGACGAAAATACGATATGTTTTCTCTTATCAAGAGAGGTGGAGGGAAGTGCCCTATGAAGCCCGGCAACCATCAACAATGTTGAAATGGTGCCAATTCACTCGAAGCGGTCTGCTTTGAAAGATGAGAGAAAGGCCTTTTTCAATAAGCCTTTCTGCTCATTTTTGCAGAAAGGCTTTTCTTTTGCGGAGAAACCCGGAAGATTTCTTAGAATAGTGTAAGGCGGGTGATTGCTTTGATCCATCTTCAAAATGTTTCAAAAATTTACAAAGCGAAGCATGGGGATGTCAATGCTGTCCAAGATGTCACTCTTGATATCAAAAAGGGCGAAATATTTGGAATTATAGGATATAGCGGAGCTGGTAAAAGTTCCTTAATCCGTCTCCTGAACGGCCTTGAAAAGCCGACGTCGGGAACCGTGGAAGTCGCGGGGACGGAATTAAATAAAGTAAGCAGCCGCGGGCTGAGAAAAGCGCGCCAGGAAATCAGCATGATCTTCCAGCATTTTAACCTTTTGTGGTCGCGCACCGTCCGGGAGAACATTATGTTCCCGTTGGAAATCGCCGGCGTGAAAAAAAGCGAACGGGTCCGCCGCGCTGATGAATTGATTAAACTGGTCGGATTAGAGGGGAAAGAAAAATCTTATCCGTCGCAGCTGAGCGGCGGTCAAAAGCAGCGTGTCGGCATCGCCCGGGCGCTCGCCAATAATCCGAAAGTCCTTCTGTGCGATGAAGCGACATCAGCGCTCGATCCGCAGACGACCGATTCAATTTTGGATCTTTTATCCGATATAAATGACAGACTCGGTCTGACGATCGTGCTCATTACCCATGAAATGCACGTCATCCGAAAAATCTGCAACAGAGTCGCCGTCATGGAAAACGGGAAAGTCGTTGAAGAAGGCGAAGTACTCCAAGTTTTCAGAAACCCGCGCGAACCGATGACCAAGCGTTTCGTTCAGCAGGTGACAGAACCGGAGGAGACGAAAGAAACCATCCAGCATTTTCTGCAGGAAACAGCGACAGGGAAAACGATTCAGCTTTCATTTGTCGGGCAGGCCGCCGAGCAGCCCCTCATTACGGAAATGATCCGAAACTTTGATGTGGACGTCAATATTCTGCAGGGGAAAATTTCACAGACGAAGGACGGAGCCTACGGTTCATTATTCATTCATATTGACGGTCAGGAAAAAGAAGTAGAAAACGTGATCCGGTTCATCAAAGACAAACAGGTAGAAGCAGAGGTGATCACAAATGTTTGAAAAATGGTTCCCGAACGTTGATATAACCGAGCTGTGGACGGCCACATACGAGACCCTTTATATGACGGTCATCGCTTTAGTTTTTTCATTTATCATCGGAGCGATTCTCGGTCTTCTGCTCTTTTTAACGGGCAAGGGAAGCTTATGGGAAAATAAAATCATTAACACCGTGATTGCGGCGGTCGTTAATATTTTCAGGTCTATTCCGTTTCTTATTTTAATTATTCTGCTTCTCGGCTTTACTAAGATTTTGGTCGGATCGATTTTAGGACCGAATGCCGCATTGCCGGCGCTGATTATCGGCTCCGCGCCGTTTTACGCCCGTCTTGCGGAAATTGCGCTCCGGGAAGTCGATAAAGGAGTCATCGAAGCTGCCAGATCAATGGGAGCAAAGACATCGACGATTATTTTCAAAGTGCTGATTCCTGAATCAATGCCTGCGTTAATTTCAGGCATCACCGTGACGGCCATCGCCCTGATCGGATCTACCGCCATTGCCGGCGCCATCGGTTCAGGCGGACTCGGAAACCTTGCATATGTAGAAGGCTACCAGTCCAATAATACGGATGTAACGTTTGTAGCGACAGTATTTATACTCATCATCGTCTTTATCATTCAGATTATCGGTGATGTAATTACAAATATAATAGACAAAAGATAAGGGAGGATTTACATTGAAAAAGATTGTATTAAGTGCGCTGCTGCTTGTGTTCGCGGGAGTTTTAGCCGCCTGCGGATCAAACGGCTCGAATAAAAAGGAAATCGTTGTCGCCGCGACAAAAACACCGCATGCTGAAATTTTAAAAGAAGCGGAACCGCTCTTGAAGGAAAAAGGCTACACATTAAAAGTAAAAGTGCTGAACGATTACAAAATGTACAACAAAGCGTTAGCTGATAATGAAGTGGATGCGAACTACTTCCAGCACGTTCCTTACCTTGAACAGGAAATGAAAGAAAATAAAGATTACAAACTCGTGAATGCCGGAGCCGTTCACCTTGAGCCATTCGGAATTTACACGAAAAAATACAAATCACTGAAAGACCTGCCTAAAGGCGCGACCATCATCATGACGAACAATGTCGCTGAACAAGGCCGTATGCTGGCGATGCTTGAAAAAGCCGGACTGATCACACTTGATCCGAAGGTAAAAACGATTGAAGCCACTACGAAAAACATTACGAAAAACCCGAAAAACCTGACATTCAAAAAAATCGCCCCTGAATTAACGGCGAAAGCATATAATGAAGAAGAAGGCGATGCAGTCTTCATTAACGTCAACTATGCGATTCAAAACAAACTGAATCCGTTAAAAGATGCGATTGAAGTGGAATCAACGAAAAACAACCCGTACGCAAACATCATCGCCGTACGCAAAGGTGACGAAAAATCAGAGAAAATCAAAGCGCTTATGGAAGTGCTTCACTCTAAGAAAATCAAAGACTTTATTGAGAAAAAATACGACGGAGCCGTGCTTCCCGTATCTGAATAAAGCGAAAACCCCGGATGAATCATCCGGGGTTTTTTTCGGGTATTAATCGGAGAACTGTCCATAATAAAAAGGAAGGTTAACGATTGGAGGGAATGGCAGTGGCCCAATACCAGGATAACGGGAAAAGCGTGCATGACGCATTGAAACAATATAAAGAAGGTTTAGGCATATTCGAGCAAAAAATGCCGATGATGGGGCGGAAGTTTAATGAATTTACTGAACAGTGTTTCTCTGCGGATTCATTAACTGAAAAAGAGAAACAATTAATCGCTCTGGGCATCAGCATCAGCGCTCAAGATGAATTTTGCATGATTTATCATACGAAGGGCTGCCTTGACCAAGGGGCGACAGAAGAAAACATCCTTGAGGTCATCGGCGTCGCGGCGGCATTCGGGGGCGGCGCGGCTCTCAGTCAGGGAGTGACCCTCGTGCAGCAGTGCATTCAGGAATTCGGACATACGACGCATTAGAAAGAGCAATCGTGTGAATACCGTTTTTCAGATAAAGCGAGCGCCGGTTTTCGGCACATTCGAAAGGATTCAGGGGCACACTCTCTTTGGCCGGAGCAGGGGATCATTGTTACAATAGAAACAAATATATGAAGGGATTGATTCATTATCTGCACCAGCCACGAGAGACTGGACCTTGACTATACGCCTGAAATGGAAAAAGCGATGCAGAAGTCACACGGCATCGGCTACGAGGAATACGGACGGCGTCTTTCAAAAAGGATGGAAGTCGAACGGCAGAGGGAGCTTGAATATCAAAAAAGCAAGTTCCTCGCAGCGCAGCTTAATGAGAAAATCGGTCAGTAAAAAAGGGTGGATTTCCGCCCTTTTTCTGTTTCAAACAGCTTTAATTACGCCTTGATCTTTGATAAACTTTAGGAATGTTCCGGGTAATATAAAAAGTTGTATTTACTTTTCATTTGTTATAAAATTAGAATGAGAATAAATTGAGAATAATGATTATATATTTTGGAGGTATAGATATGGCTGCTTCAACATTAACGATCAAGGATCTTCACGTTGAAATCGAAGGAAAAGAGATCTTAAAAGGTGTAAACCTTGAAATAAAAGGCGGCGAATTCCACGCTGTCATGGGGCCGAACGGTACCGGTAAATCCACGCTCTCAGCAGCGATTATGGGACACCCGAAATACGAAGTTACAAAAGGCAGCATCACGCTTGACGGCAAGGATGTACTGGAAATGGAAGTGGACGAGCGCGCTCAGGCGGGTCTTTTCCTTGCGATGCAGTACCCAAGCGAAATCAGCGGTGTGACAAATGCCGATTTCCTTCGCTCTGCGATTAACGCCCGCCGTGAAGAAGGCGATGAAATTTCTCTTATGAAATTCATCCGCAAAATGGACGAAAACATGGAGTTCCTTGAAATGGACCCTGAAATGGCGCAGCGTTACCTGAACGAAGGTTTCTCAGGCGGGGAGAAAAAACGCAACGAAATCCTTCAGCTTATGATGATCGAGCCGAAAATCGCCATTCTTGACGAGATCGATTCAGGTCTTGATATCGATGCGCTTAAAGTCGTTTCTAAAGGAATTAACAGAATGCGCAGCGAAAACTTCGGCTGCTTAATGATCACTCACTACCAGCGCCTTCTGAACTACATCACGCCTGATGTCGTTCACGTTATGATGCAGGGACGCGTAGTGAAATCCGGCGGCGCGGAGCTTGCACAGCGCCTTGAAGCGGAAGGTTATGACTGGATTAAACAAGAACTAGGCATTGAAGACGAAACTGTAGGCCAAGAAGCGTAAGCGTTAGGGGGATAATCATGACATTGGAAACGAAACTATCCGTAGATCAGGAATATGTCAAAGGCTTTTCCGAAAAGCATCAAGAACCTGCCTGGCTGAAAAACCTGCGCTTACAGGCTCTTGAAAAAGCTGACGATCTGCCGCTGCCTAAGCCTGATAAAACAAAAATCACAAATTGGAACTTTACAAAGTTCAACAAGCATACAGTAGAAAATGCGCCGCTTGCTTCTTTAGAAGATTTAGCTGATGAAGCAAAAGCGCTGATCGATATCGAAAACGAAGACAAAACGTTATACGTGCAGCGTGACCAAACGCCCGCTTTCCTTTCTCTTTCCAAAGAACTGAAAGACAAAGGCGTCATCTTTACGGACATCTTAACGGCTGCCCGTGAGCACAGCGACCTCGTTGAGAAGTATTTCATGAAAGACGGCGTTAAGGTCGACGAACATAAACTGACTGCGCTTCATGCAGCATTAATGAACGGCGGGGCATTCCTTTATGTTCCTAAAAACGTTCAGGTGGAGACGCCTGTTCAGGCCGTTTACGTTCATGAAAGCAATGACACGGCATTGTTCAACCACGTGCTGATCGTCGCTGAAGACCACAGCTCCGTCACTTACGTTGAGAACTACATCAGCACGGTGAATCCGAAAGAAGCTGTATTCAACATTATCAGTGAAGTGGTCACAGGTGATAATGCCAGCGTGACGTACGGCGCCGTTGACAACCTGTCAGCAGGCGTCACAACATACGTCAACCGCCGCGGAGCCGCGCTCGGACGCGACAGCAGAATCGAGTGGGCGCTCGGACTGATGAACGACGGCGACACGATTTCTGAAAACACGACAAACCTCTACGGAGACGGCACATACGGCGATACGAAAACCGTAGTTGTCGGAAGAGGAGAACAGACGGAAAACTTTACGACGCAGATCATCCACTTCGGTAAGGCTTCTGAAGGCTATATCCTGAAGCATGGAGTCATGAAAGATGCCGCATCTTCCATCTTTAACGGAATCGGCAAAATCGAGCACGGCGCGTCTAAAGCAAACGCTGAACAGGAATCCCGCGTTCTGATGCTGAGTGAAAAAGCACGCGGAGATGCAAACCCGATTCTTTTAATTGATGAAGACGATGTAACTGCAGGACATGCGGCATCTGTCGGCCGTGTGGACCCGATCCAGCTTTACTACTTAATGAGCCGCGGAATTCCGAAAGAAGAAGCGGAGCGCTTAGTCATTTACGGATTCCTTGCTCCGGTGGTAAAAGAGCTTCCGATTGAAGGAGTTAAGAAACAGCTCGTCTCCGTCATCGAAAGGAAAGTAAAATAATGAATATCACCGATATTCGTGAACAGTTCCCGATCCTTCATCAGCAAGTGAACGGACATGACCTCGTGTACCTTGACAGCGCGGCGACTTCCCAGAAGCCGCGTGCTGTCATTGAAGCAGTGGATCAGTATTACAGCAAATACAACTCCAATGTCCACAGAGGCGTTCATACTCTTGGCACGAGAGCGACAGACGGCTATGAAGGTGCGCGTGAAAAAGTCCGTAAGTTTATCAATGCGAAGTCAATGGCTGAGGTCATTTTCACAAAAGGCACGACAACTTCACTGAATATGGTGGCGCTGAGCTATGCCCGCGCCAGCTTAAAACCCGGTGATGAAGTGGTCATCACCCAAATGGAGCATCATGCGAATATCATTCCATGGCAGCAGGCTGTCAAAGCAACCGGCGCGACTTTAAAATATATCCCGATGCAGGAAGACGGCACGCTTTCGTTGGACGACGTCCGGCAGACTGTCACAAGCCATACGAAGATCGTGGCAGTCGCTCATGTGTCAAACGTGCTCGGCACGATCAACCCGATTAAAGAGATCGCCAAAATCGCTCATGACAATGGCGCGGTCATCGTGGTGGACGGGGCGCAAAGCACACCGCACATGAAAATCGACGTTCAGGACTTGGATTGCGACTTCTTCGCGCTTTCTTCCCATAAAATGTGCGGCCCGACGGGAATCGGCGTGCTGTACGGCAAGAAAGAACTGCTTGAGAATATGGAGCCGGCCGAATTTGGCGGCGAGATGATCGACTTTGTAGGGCTTTATGAATCAACTTGGAAAGAGCTTCCGTGGAAATTTGAAGCAGGCACGCCGATCATTGCAGGCGCGATCGGATTGGGAGCCGCGATTGATTTTCTTGAAGAGATCGGACTCGACGAGATTTCCCGGCATGAGCATAAGCTTGCAGCCTATGCGCTTGACCGTTTCGAGCAGCTAGACGGCGTGACGGTATACGGTCCGAAAGAGCGGGCGGGACTTGTGACATTTAATCTTGATGAGGTTCACCCTCATGATGTCGCGACTGTCCTCGATGCTGAGGGCATTGCGGTCAGAGCCGGCCATCATTGCGCCCAGCCGCTCATGAAATGGCTGGATGTATCTGCTACTGCGAGAGCGAGTTTTTATCTGTATAATACAGAGGAAGAGATCGATAAGCTCGCGGAAGCCCTCCAAAAGACAAAGGAGTACTTTACAAATGTCTTTTAATGCAAATTTAGATACATTATACAGACAAGTGATCATGGATCATTACAAAAATCCGCGCAACAAAGGGGTTTTGGATGACAGCATCGTCGTCGATATGAACAACCCGACTTGCGGCGACCGGATCAGACTGACAATGAAGCTTGACGGCGATACCGTTCAGGAAGCGAAGTTTGAAGGAGAAGGCTGCTCCATCTCCATGGCTTCAGCTTCCATGATGACGCAGGCGATTAAAGGAAAAGATATTGATACCGCCCTTTCCATGTCTAAGATTTTCTCAGACATGATGCAAGGGAAAGAGTATGACGACTCAATAGATCTCGGGGATATTGAAGCCCTTCAAGGCGTTTCGAAATTCCCGGCCCGGATTAAATGTGCCACCCTTTCATGGAAAGCACTTGAAAAAGGAGTCGCTGGCGAAAAAGGCGGCAATTAAAAGATTGGAGTGAAAATGGATGGCTAAAAAAATGCCTGAAATTGGTGAATACAAGTACGGTTTTCACGATAAGGACGTTTCCATTTTCCGTTCAGAGCGCGGATTGACAAAAGAAATCGTAGAAGAAATTTCACGCATGAAAGAAGAGCCTCAATGGATGCTTGATTTCCGCCTGAAATCTCTTGAGCATTTCTACAACATGCCGATGCCGCAGTGGGGCGGGGATTTAAACTCTTTAAACTTTGACGAAATTACGTATTACGTAAAGCCGTCTGAGCGTTCAGAGCGTTCTTGGGATGAAGTGCCTGAGGAAATTAAACAGACATTCGACAAACTCGGTATTCCTGAAGCTGAGCAAAAATACCTTGCCGGTGTTTCTGCACAGTACGAATCCGAAGTTGTGTACCACAATATGAAAGAAGATCTTGAAGAGCAAGGCATCGTCTTCAAAGACACAGACAGCGCGCTGAAAGAAAATGAAGACATTTTCCGCGAGCACTGGGCGAAAGTTATCCCGCCGACTGATAACAAGTTTGCGGCGCTGAACTCAGCTGTTTGGTCCGGCGGATCTTTCATCTACGTGCCTAAAGGCGTGAAGGTTGAAACACCGCTTCAAGCTTACTTCCGCATCAACTCCGAAAACATGGGTCAGTTCGAACGTACGCTGATCATCGTTGACGAAGAAGCAAGCGTTCATTACGTAGAGGGCTGTACGGCTCCTGTGTACACAACAAACTCGCTTCACAGCGCGGTTGTTGAAATCATCGTCAAAAAAGGCGGCTACTGCCGTTATACAACAATTCAAAACTGGGCGAACAACGTTTACAACCTAGTAACGAAACGTACGGTTTGTGAAGAAAACGCGACGATGGAATGGGTTGACGGAAACATCGGTTCTAAATTGACGATGAAATATCCGGCTGTCATTCTGAAAGGTGAAGGCGCGCGCGGCATGACGCTTTCTATCGCTCTTGCGGGCAAAGGACAGCATCAGGACGCGGGTGCGAAAATGATTCACCTTGCACCGAATACGTCATCCACAATCGTATCAAAATCGATTTCCAAACAGGGCGGAAAAGTAACATACCGCGGTATCGTCCACTTCGGACGAAAAGCGGACGGCGCCCGTTCAAACATCGAGTGTGATACGCTCATTATGGATAACAAATCAACTTCTGATACAATCCCTTACAATGAAATCCTGAACGACAACATTTCATTGGAGCACGAAGCGAAAGTATCAAAAGTTTCTGAAGAACAGCTTTTCTACTTGATGAGCCGCGGTATTTCTGAAGAAGAAGCAACAGAAATGATCGTTATGGGCTTCATCGAGCCGTTCACAAAAGAACTTCCGATGGAATACGCAGTTGAAATGAACCGTTTGATTAAATTCGAAATGGAAGGTTCCATCGGTTAATAGTAAAACCCCGCCATGTGGCGGGGTTTTTTTGTTTATTGAATAGTGAAATTACCGTATTCGCTTGACCGGACATGAATCGGCCCGTTTAAATTGTAGTTCTTCTCTTTGACAATATCGCGGAAAACGTCGACACGGGCAACCGATTCTCTCCATTCATCCTGGGTGTCCTCATCTGACGGATTCATCAGATCGTCATAGCGCACATCCAAGAATTTATTGAGCCATTTCTTCTCGTCAGTTCCGTCTTTCGGTGACCCGCCCATTTTTTTGTTCGTGCGTTTAATCAGGGCATAAAAGGAGTCTGGATCATCGCCGTCGCCATGCTGAATCACCGTATCGTACATCACTGCTTTTGCCAAGGCCGTTTTCAGTCCGGCATTTTCTGAACGTTTCATCGCCGGCTGATAATACAAGCTGTCATTTACCTTATCTTGGGCAGCGCGGAAGGCTTTATCATTGCCAAGTGAGCGCCAGGCAGAAGCGAATCCTTTCAGATTGCTGATGTCATCGCTTTCGTCCTTCGCAAGACGTCGCAATTCAGGCAAATACTTTTTCAATTTGTTATTCGGCACCGCTTTCGTGTATACTTCGACTACTTCCAGCGCATCTCCGGTAGCCGTCGTAAAGCCGGCCCGCCCGCAAGTGTAACCTCTTCCGTCATCCAACGCTTCAACATATCCGTATTGGATTTCCGTCTTTCCGTTTTCAAAGATGCTGGTCAGCTGTTCCGCCCGGCGCTTCTGATCCTTATTCAGCCCGGCCGCAAAAACCGTACCGCTCATCATCAGGGTAAAAAACATGGTGAAAATAAGAGATGAAACCGCCGTCTTCTTCCAAAAACCTGCTTTTTTCTTCAAACTGATTTTCATTGCCATACCCCTTTCATATGTAAGTTACGCACTCAGTATACATGAGGGGGTTGTTTTTTTGTTGAAAACACACGAATTTGTCAATATTTTGAATCCTAAGCCCTATCCGGCGCTTCATAAAAAGAACGCACCTTCATCAGACAGACAATCCCGTTCTCGCGTCATTCTCATCTGTAACATAGTCAACGCGGTGAAACCCGCATTGTACAGCCTGCTGATAAAGGGCTTCGAGCATAACCGGATCTTTGCAATATAACGTTACATACGAGCAATCTGCAATGAGAAGCACAAGCTCACAGGAACTCTCCAAATATTCCTCATACGTATTGATTTCCGTTACCATCCCGCCCGGGAAAGCTTTCAATTCAGCAAAAATCATATAATAAGGGTTTCCTTCCAGACGCTGACGGAGTTCTTGACCCTGAATGATGCGCTGATTTTGCGGAAACAGGTCTGTATCGGTGTCTTCTTTGAACTCAATATACGCCTCTCCATCACCGATAAACCACGTATAGGAAGAGATGGGGAACGGTTGTAATATATCTGCCGCAAACCGTCCGAACTCATTTGGGATGTTAAATGTAATGCCGCGTTTCATATGGTCGTATCTCCTTTCGGCTTTTGCTAGAATAATATGGTATACCATTTGGATAAATATTGAAAGGGGTGAGTGTTATGACAACACGATACGGAATTGATGCGCCTTATGGAGCGTTTGGATTTATCTTTCTTGCGCTCCTTTATGCCGCAGCCACGTTATGCGGTATGATTCCTCCTTACTGGGGCTGGCTGACGGGCACCTTGTTTTTAGTGCTCGGTCTTTGGATGCTCTTGTATTCAACGGCCATTAAACTTTTACACCGCCACCGCATTCTTGCGCTTTCCGGTTTAAAGCCGGACATGGAGGTGCTTGATATTGGGACGGGACGGGGGCTGCTAGCCATCGCCGCTGCTCAAAAAGGCGCTGACGTCTCAGCGATTGACAAATGGTCAGGCTGGGATCTGGGCGGAAACGGGAGAGACGCATTTGAAAAGAACAGACGGGCAGAAGGAGCGCCGGAAATTGATTTGTATGACGGACTCGCGCAAGACATGCCGTTTCCTGATAAAACGTTTGACCTTGTCATTTCGCATTTTGTCGTACACAACATTTCAGGCAGAAAAGAGAGGGAACGGGCGATTGCGGAAATGGTGAGGGTGCTGAAGCCTGGCGGCACATTGGCCGTGTCAGATATAAAAAATACATCACAATACAGAGAGATTCTTGAGGAAAACGGCTTTCAGACAAGGACGTATTCCTTTTATTATACGTTTCCGTTTTCGAAACTCATCATTGCCGTCAGGACTCCGGTAGGAACCGGGCGCTCCATTTGTTAAAATAAATAAGACAAAACAGATAGAAAAGGTGTTACACATGAAGTCTTATATGATTATCGGGGCCGGCATTCTCGGTGCGTCCGCGGCTTATCATCTCGCAAAGGCCGGGGCGGATGTAACGGTCATTGACCGGAAACACCCGGGGCAGGCGACTGACGCCGCGGCGGGGATCGTTTGCCCGTGGCTGTCGCAGCGGCGCAATCAGGCATGGTATGCGATCGCAAAAGGCGGCGCCCGTTATTATGAACGATTGATACAGCAGCTTGAAGCGGACGGAGAAACAGAAACCGGTTATCAAAAGGTCGGTGCCGTCAGCCTCCATACGGATGAAAAAAAGCTCAGCCAAATGGAGGAAAGAGCTTATAAAAGAAGAGAGGATGCCCCTGAAATCGGTGACATTACAAGACTGACTCCGGAAGAAACGAAGGCGCTGTTCCCCGCGCTGTCGGAGGAATACGGGGCAGTTCATGTCAGCGGCGCGGCCCGGGTGAACGGGAGGGCGCTTCGTAAGGCGCTGTTAAATGCGGCCGTTAAGCACGGCGCGGCTGTTTACAATGAAGAAGCGTCAATATTGACTGAGGACGGTGCCGTCATCGGTGTGAAAACCGCAGAACGCACGCTTACTGCCGACCAGGTTCTCGTAACGGCCGGCGCTTGGGCGAGAGAGCTGCTTGAGCCGCTCGGCATCCGTTTTTCAGTATCATACCAAAAGGCGCAGATCGTTCATTTAGAGCTTCAGGGAGAGGATACGGGCGGCTGGCCCGTCGTCATGCCCCCAAACGATCAATACATTCTCGCCTTTGACAGCGGCAGAATCATAGCGGGTGCGACTCATGAAAACGATACCGGCATGGATTTGCGGGTGACGGCCGGCGGCCTCCGCGAGATTTTTGACAAAGCATTAACCGTGGCGCCGGGCCTTTCAGACAGTACTGTAATAGAGACAAGAGTCGGTTTCAGGCCGTTTACTCCCGGCTTTCTTCCTGTCATCGGCAAAGTGCCGAATATCAGCGGACTCCTCGTTGCCAACGGGCTGGGCGCCTCAGGACTGACGAGCGGGCCGTATCTGGGGGCTGAACTGGCGAAACTCGCGCTCGGTCAGCAGACGGAAATTGATTTAAGCCTTTATGATCCGGCCGGGGCGCTTGAATAAAAAATAGCTTTTGGCGCATTCTTATGATAGGATGGAGCTTTAATGAATAAGAGGACGTGACCCATTTTGATAAAAATAAACCTTCCTGCTCCCGATGTAACCATTACGGAACGGCAGCAGTCACCGTCGGAGAATGAACCGGCGATTAAAGCGATTTACGGTTTCATTGATTTTCACCAAATTCCGAGAGACAAAGGCGGCATATTTATGTTTTATAACATTCATGATGAACTGCTGTTTGTCGGGAAAGCCCGTAAATTAAGACAAAGAATCAAAAAGCATTTTGAAGACAATGTGTCGCCTGTTAAACATCACAGGGACGAAGTGTATAAAATTGAAGTATGTGTCGTAAATGATCCGATGGAAAGGGAGATTTACGAAACGTACGCGATCAATACCCTTCAGTCGAAATACAACATTGAGAAAGTATTTTATAAATAAGAAAAACCGGAGCTTAAGGGCTCCGGTTTTCTTTATGTTTACAGTGCCAGCCACATCACGGCAACATGCACGATCAGCAGACAGTAAACGACGAGGAATAGCTGGACGACCTTTTTTCTGAATAACATGCAGATCATCATGAGCACAGGAAAAATCAGGACGCCGGCCGTTTTATTGATTGATGTATTCGGACGGTTCGACACGTCATAGTGAATGGCCATATCAGCAGGAAGAAACGGATAAAACACAATCGACAGAATAAAGGCGAGAACCACAGCTCCCCACAGCACTTTATCATTCATCAAAAACATATGAACACTCCCTTTTTTTACATATAATAGTATATTAGTTCGAAAAATCTAATTTATCAATATTTTACCTGTTGATTGGTGTATAATCATGTCAATGAAATTTCCATACGCTAGGAGGGTTTCAATTGACTGACAAGAAGCAAACCAGCATGTTTTCATTCTTTCTTTTTATCATGGCTGCCTGGATCATCGTTTTGTTTTTTACCGTCATCGCGGCACTGCCAAGCTCTGCCATCCAATTAACCAAGCATCAATCCAAAACCGTTTCCATGATTTATCCGCAAAACTGGGGATTTTTCAGTAAAGATCCGAGAGAAGACAGCTTGAACATCTATCTTCTTGATGCCGATGAGGAGCTCAGATGGCCGAATAATTCTCTGAAAAATGTGATCGGCTTAAACCGCTACGGGCGGACGCAAGGGATAGAGCTCGGTCTTATGCTGGAAAAGCTGCCTTCCAAAGAGAAGTGGAATGACTTTGCGGCTGGCCAAGACTTTAAGGATACCACATTTTTGAAAATGAAAAATGAGTCCCCCTCCCCAAGGCTGAAAGGGAAAATGATCATTACATATGAACGCATTACCCCGTGGGCATGGAGCCAGCATACCGAAACGAAAAGAACCATCAAAAAATACATCGGAGTGGATGTCAATTGATTCAGGATGCAAAAAAGCAGCTCACCTTATGGATGATGAAGAATCCGCCTTGGACAAATGTGTACGGGCTTGCCAGAAGCTTAATCGCGCTCGGCACGCTGCTGACATTGCTGTTCAATCCGGCGTCTGTCTTCTTCAAAACGCAAAATCAAATGCTCGGTTTTTCCGACACGTTCAGCCTGTTTCTGCTGTTTCCCGATTTCCGTTACATTGAGATCGTCAAAGCCGTTTGTATCTGTATGTTAATCCTTGTCGTCATTGGCTGGCGGCCGCGAATCACCGGTTTTTTTCACTGGTGGATTTCGTACAGCTTCCAAAACTCCGCCGTTACCCTTGACGGAGGAGATCAGGTGGCTGCCGTTTTTACACTGCTGCTGCTCCCGCTGACATTAACCGATCCGCGGAAATGGCACTGGTCTCCGTACGAGGCGTCTTTTGAGAAAAGGCCGCTTGAGCCTTATTACCGCTCCTTGTGCTGGGCAACGCTGACAATCATCAGAATACAGGTCGCAATGCTGTATTTTAACTCCGTCATTGCCAAACTGATGGAAGAAGAGTGGCAGAACGGAACTGCCGTTTATTACTATTTGAACGATCCGATGCTGGGTCTGCCGGATGCGCTTCACGGTCTGTTTGACTTTATCCTGCAGTCCAAGCTTGTCATCATCCCGACTTGGGGCACGCTTATTGTGCAAACCATTATGTTCTGCGCTTTGTTCGCTCCGAAAACATATTGGCGTCTGATATTGTTTATATCCATTTTTATGCACGAAATCTTTGCCGTTATGCTGGGGCTTACCTCGTTTTCCATTACGGTGGCTGGTATTTTGGTCCTGTTTTTGGTGCCGGCAGAGAAAACAGTAGCTTTGAACCATTACAATCCCCTTTTTATCAGATACAATTTTTTCAATAAAAGGAAAAGGAGGAAATTATATGGTTAAAAGCAAGAAGTCCGCAGCTGCCATGATGCTGGTGTTTGTTTTAATGGTTGCATTAGTCGGCCCGCATGCCGCGGCGAAAACTGAGCCATCCGTCTCTTATTCGGGTGAAGACATTTTTTCCGGCATCTTTTTCGGACAAGGTGAGGTCGCAAAGCTCCTTCCTGAAGTATGGGATACCAAGGCTGTCAAAAAGATTGATCAGGATGAATTAAAGCAAGTTTCCGATCAGGTGATCGCTGATATTAAAAAGTCATCGCCGGATTATTTTAAAGAGTTGAAAGCGGCGGTCTACAGCGGCGATTATGAGAAAGTGAACAGCGTCATTGATCAAGGTTCGCAGATTATGGCGAAAGTGCTGAAAGAAGAGTTTGACAAAAAGAGCATGGACAAAGGAAAATCAACGGCCATCGGCCAATGCGCAACGGCTGTATGGGTATTTTTAAACGCGGCGGCCGCCATTGAGACGATCGCTCTTGCGGTAGCGGCCATCATTTTGACAGTAGCAAGCGTTGACGAAGATTCCGACTTAGGAAAAGAGCAGCTCATCGCTAATGTCGTTGACCGCATTAACGCGCAGCACTGAGGCTGAAGAAAGAAAACGCTAAGGAGACGTACCTTAGCGTTTTTTTGATTGAAGCATCTGTTTTAAATATGCTTCTGAATCAAAGCCGAGTTCCTCGTCGGCTTCTTTTTTCAGTTCAAGCTGAAGTCGCACGTACGTGTCATATTTCGGGCTGAGCTTTTGAAGAAGATTGCTGAAAGGCGATCCCGCCTTCAGCGCGGGCAGATCAGAAGCGGATTCTCCGACCTTGATCAGGCTTTCTCTGTATTCTTCATCTGTCTGCACTCTTTTCACAAGCTGAATGATGATGTTTTTATGAGTGTCCCAAGTGGCAGGGTCTCTCTCCAAAATCCGCTCGATAAATTGGTCATGCTGGACTTTGTGCTGCTGGAGCTGAGCCGGATCCTCCTTGCCGACCAGCTGCATCATCGGGTGTTCAGCCGGAACTTCTTCCATATCATCCAATACTTTAATAAGCTCCGCCCATATCGCTTTTTTCTCATCTGTATCAATAGAAAAGTCGAGGAACGGTTCAAACAGCGCGGCGATAAATTCTCCGAAATCTCCCGGGAACAGTTTTTTCAGCTGAAGTCCCATATACTTCGGTTCATCTATTTTGACCTCGCCGATATCATGCAAAATTGAATCGACATTTTCCGCATCTTCCACGCGCTTGATCAGCATTTCAGTCAGTTTCCGTTCCTGCTCAAGCTCTTCAATCTGCCGGCTGAGCTTTTGATGCTGCTGGCGCAGTATATCATGCAGACTGCTGCCCTCTAAGAGGAACGCTTTAATATCGCTTACAGACAGTGCCAGCATTCGGAGGGCGGCAATCATTTTCAGCGTATTCACGTTCTGAGCGGAATACTCACGGTATCCGTTATCAGGGTTTTTGCTGACGGTGATTAAACCTTCCTGCTCATAATATTTGATGGCTTTTTTCGTGAGACCCGTCTGCCTTGCGGCTTCTTTTATATTCATTCTGAATCACTCCCTGCTTTTCATTCTAAACGTGTCTCTAAGGGTCAGGTCAAGAGAGGGCGGGAAATAAGACGGGTTTATTTTATATTTTAGAAATTTCAGAAAATATGATTGACAACGCACCTTTGTTGCGATTAATATAACGTTATATAATGTTATATAACGTTATATAATAAAACACTGAGGAGTGAAGGATTTGAGTCAAACTGCCGCACAAGTGAATCACAAAGTTCAGGCTTTCTTGGATGATCTGAAAGGAAAAACGATTGACCACGTCTTTTTCGTCGCTTGCGGGGGTTCTTCAGCCATTATGTATCCGAGCAAGTACGTGTTTGACAGAGAGGCGAAAGCCATCAGCTCTGATCTCTACAGTTCAAATGAATTTATTCAGCGCAATCCCGTTCAGCTCGGAGAGAACTCTCTCGTGATTTTATGTTCTCAGTCAGGCAATACGCCGGAAACGGTGAAAGCCGCCGGTTTCGCCAGAAAAAAAGGCGCGCTTACGATTGCGATGACCTTTGAGCCTGATTCGCCGTTAGCGAAAGAAGCCGAATATGTCGCGGTGTATGACTGGGGTGAGAATGCACAGGCGATAAATACGAATTACGGGGTTCTGTATCAAATCGTGTTCGGCGCTTTACACGTGCTGGAAAACCATCCCGTGTTTGAACAGGCGATCGACGGACTCAATAAGCTCCAGACCGTATATGACAAAGCGCTTAAACAAGAAGCGGATCACGCAAAGGCATTCGCGAAAGCCCACGAAAAAGAAGATATCATTTACACGATGGCAAGCGGTGCGAACTACGGCGTCGCTTACTCCTACAGCATCTGCATTCTCATGGAAATGCAATGGATTCATTCCCACGCCATTCATGCCGGAGAATATTTTCACGGCCCGTTCGAAATCATTGATGAATCCGTTCCATTTATTATCCTGCTCGGCTTAGACGAAACAAGACCCCTTGAAGAGCGGGCGCTTTCCTTCTCAAAAAGATACGGCAAAAAACTGACTGTGCTTGATGCGGCAGCATATGATTTTTCCGGAATTGACGATTCTGTAAAAGGCTATCTGGCTCCTCTCGTATTAAACCGGGTGCTCAGAAGCTATGCGGATGCGCTGGCGGAAGCAAGGAACCATCCGTTAAGCCAGCGGCGTTACATGTGGAAAGTCGAATATTAAGAACGCGCATTATATTTCACCGGACTATAATGATATATAACGTTATAGTCCGGTGACAAAGGAGGAAAAGCATCTGAAAAAGCTCATCTGCCTGTTCGTTCTGTTAGCCGTATGTCTGTCAGCCGCCGCCTGTTCAAGCCAAAGCAGTTCCTCTGACGGAAAAGTGACCTTGAAGTTTTTTCACAGGTGGCCGAAGGAGCCGGAAAAAAGCTATTTTGAAGAAGCGGTCAAAGAATTTGAAGCCGCTCATCCGGATATTCATATCCAAACGGAAGCGGTCTTAAACGATTCTTATAAAGACAAGGTGAAAGTCATGCTCGGAACAACGAGCCCCCCTGATATTTTCTTTTCATGGAGCGACCGGTTTGCTTATAAATTCATCAAAGGAGATAAAGCCCTCGATCTGTCGTCTTACTATCAGCAGGATAAAGATTGGTCCTCACAGCTTGTGCAGTCACAAATCAAACCCTTTACGCATGACGGAAAACAGTACGGTGTTCCGTGGCAAATGGACGCTAAATCATTCTTTTATAATAAGGACATTTTTCATACATTACATTTGAAGCCCCCGGCGACATGGGATGAACTGATCACAGTCTCTGAGAAATTGAAAGAGAACGGATATATTCCGATCAGTTTCGGCACAAAAGCGCCTTGGACGATTTCTCATTATATCGGGACGCTGAACCAGCGTATGGTGGATGAAAAAACGCGGGCGAAGGATTACAGCCCGGAAACCGGGGAGTTTACGGACGAAGGCTATGTCAAAGCGCTTGAAAAGCTTCAGGAACTGCTGCCGTACTTTACAAAGCACGTGAACTCCGTTGATCACGAATACGTGCGCCAGCAGTTTACAAGCGGAAAAGCGGCGATGATTTATGCGGAAACGGCAGAAATTAAGCTCGTCGAACCGGTCAATCTGGGCTTGTTTCCTTTCCCGAAAATCAGCGGCGAAAAGGGATCTCCCCGTGCACTGACCGGATCTCCGGAAGGATTTATGATTTCCTCAAAAACGAAGCACCCGAAAGAAGCCATGGAATTTCTTCAGTTTTTAACCTCGAAAAAAATGGGAGAGAAGCTGATAAAAGACGTCGGTAAATACAGCGCGGTTCAAGGAACGGCGACAGAAAACAATTCCGCCCCGATCCAGCGCGAAGCCGTGCAGGATATCGTCCGCGCCGAATCAATGGTGCCCTGGTTTGATATGGATGTTGACGTTGAAATCGCCGATGTGTATGCGGCAGGCGTTCAGCAGATGCTCGGCGGCACAATGACACCGCGCGAGGTGATGAATTCCGTGCAGAAAGCGGCGCGTCAGGTCAGAGCGTCATCTGAATAGAACAGATTTCTTTGGAGAAAGGAGATGAGGATTTCCTTGGTCAGCCGAAAACGTTTCATTCCGTATCTGTTTCTCGCGCCCGCGCTGATTTTTCTGCTGTTCGTTTACATTCCGATTATTGAGAATGTGTTTTTCAGTCTGTTTGAATGGAGCTCATTTCAACCCGAAAAGACGTTTATCGGTTTGAAAAATTATATTGACCTGTTTCACGATCCCGTGTTTTTTACAGCACTCCGCAACAATGTGCTGTATGCGGTCATATCGCTGATTTGCCAGGTTGGCGGCGGCTTAATTCTGGCGGCCGTGCTGGAAGACAGATTGGTAAGAAAATGGTCGCCGTTTTTCCGCACGGTCTTTTTTCTTCCGGTCGTTATTTCCATGACCGTTATTGCGCTGTTGTTTGATTTTATTTATAACCCGGAAATCGGTCTCTTGAATCAGCTGCTGGAAGCCGTCGGACTTGATGAACTGACCCGGGCGTGGCTGGGCGATGAAAACACCGCTATGCTGTCTGTCATTTTTGTGTCTCAATGGCAGTCTGTCGGTTACATTGCCATGCTGTACATTGTCTCGATTCAGAGCATTCCCGCTGAATTATATGAATCGGCGCAGCTGGACGGAGCCGGAAAAATCCAGCAGTTTTTTCACATTACGGTGCCGCAGACGAAAGAAATGTCGTTTGTTGCCGTGGTGATGACGCTGACCGGCGCATTTACCGTATTTAATGAACCGTATATTCTGACCGGCGGAGGGCCGGGCAATGCTTCAGAAGTGCTGAGCACATTTTTGTATAAGAGCGCTTTTACAAAGGATATGATGGGCTACGCTTCTGCGATCGCGACGGTGGTGCTTTTGCTGACGCTTGCTCTGTCGCTTATTCAGATGAAATTCTTTAAGACCGGAAAGGAGGAGTAGCCGATGCTTCCTGAAAAGACGGACTTGCGTCATGCCCGTCAGGCCGTCAGAACAGGCGGAAAACCGAGAAAATGGTATGTCGGGGAAACGTCTGTGTGGCTGTTTCTCTTTATCTACCTCATTGCCGTTGCTTATCCGCTGTTATGGATGGCGGTCAGCGCCTTTAAAAGCTCGGATGAGATTTTTGAGCACAGCTGGTCGCTGCCCTCTGTCTGGCATCCCGAAAACTTCGTATCCGCATGGAACCAAGGGATTTCCGCTTATTTTATGAACAGCGTCATTGTGACCGTGCTGACTTGTCTCATCACCGTATTTGTGAGCGCCTGGGCGGCATACGGGCTGGCCCGTTTTCAATTTAAAGGAAAAGGGTTTGTGCTGATCATTTGTCTTGGCGGCTTGATGCTGACGCCGCAGGTCAGTCTTGTGCCGCTGTACTCCATTATCCAGTCATTGGGACTGTACAATACGTATTGGGCATTGATTCTTCCGTACGCCGCCTACCGTATTCCGTTTACCGTGATTCTGATCCGTTCCTATTTTTTGTCGATTTCCAAAGAGCTTGAGGAAGCTGCCTATCTGGATGGATGTACAAGTTTCGGAATATTTTTCAGAATATTCTTACCTATGAGCGTGCCGATTCTGGTGACATCAGGCATTTTGACGGCTTACCATACATGGAATGAGTTTATGTTTGCGATTATTTTTATCGATGATGAAAATTTACGGACGATTCCGGCCGGGCTGATGCAGTTCAGAGATGCGCTGCAGACGGATTGGGGCGTGCTGCTGGCCGGGCTGACGATTTCTGCTGCTCCGATCATCGCGTTGTTTTTATTGATGCAGAGATATTTTATCCGCGGCATTGCAGCGGGAAGCGTGAAAGGATAAGGAGGATGAAAAGATGAAACTGATAGCGGCCGGAGATAATGTAGTAGATTATTATCAGGATCAGGAGACGTTTTACCCGGGCGGAAATGCGTTAAATGTAGCCGTGCTTGCCCGGCGCTTAGGCCACGAAACTTCTTATATCGGGATTCTCGGCAGTGATGAAGCGGCGGATCACGTATTGAATGTGCTGAAACTGGAGAAGGTGAATGCCGATCTGATCCGCCGGGCATACGGAGAAAACGGGATGGCGGTCGTCACGCTTGATGAAAGAGGGGACAGGATATTTGCCGGATCAAATAAAGGCGGCGTGCAATCGCGTCTGACGCTCGCTTTTCAGGAGAATGACATCTCATTTATCGCCGGACATGATCTGCTGCATACGAGCGTATACAGCAGGATAGAACGTGACCTCCCGATGCTGAGCGGCCATGCGCCGATTTCCTTTGACTTCTCTGTAAAACGTGACGAAGCCTATTTAGAAGCAGTCTGTCCGTACGTGACGTATGCGTTTTTTTCCGGGAGTGATTTGAGTGAAAGTGAATGTGTGCGGCTTGCCGAAAAAGCCCGCGGTTTCGGAGCGAAAATCGTCTGTCTGACAAGGGGAGAATATGGCGCGGTGTTATCGGATGGGGAACGCGTCTATCATCAGCCGGTGGTAAGAGCTGATATAATAGATACATTGGGCGCGGGTGATTCATTTATCGCCGGGTTTCTTACCGATTTCTTCGAGCATCAGGATATTCGGCGAGCGCTTACTGCGGCCGCCGGGACGGCTGCCAAAACATGCGGAGGGTTCGGAGCGTTCGGTTACGGGCATCCCTACAGGCCGGGCGGCGGGAAAAGCAGTGAAAAAACGAGAATACGATAAGCATTGTCTCGTTTTTTATACTTGTTACGCATAGGGACTGTTAATGGTAAACGTGACGCGGTCGGTATGCATTACAAACAGCGAGCTGTATATCGGCTGGTCTTTTGACATAAAAGCGGTTTTGTCAATTTCAAAAAGCGCATCCCCGATATCACAAGCCAGATAGCAGCTTTCTTCCTGCTTGGCGTATACGACATTTAACAGTTTCGTATTATGGGTGGGCACCACCTGATAGTGCTGTTTCAAAATGTCATGCATCGACACGCCGCCTTTAATATGCTTGCCGATGTCGGGAAATAAACTGAGCGGATAGTGGGCGATTTCGAATGAGAGCGGCTGGTCGTCGTGAAATAAAATGCGTTTTAATTCAAGAACGGGACTTTCGGAATCGACGCGAAGTTTTTGGGCGATGGATTTAGGCGCTTCAATGATTTCATGAGAAAGGATCTGGTGTTTCGGTTTTTTCCCCGTTGATTCCATAAATTCAGAGTAGCCGTTGACCGCGATGAGCTCCCGCTTCAGTTTAGGGCTTTTAACGAACGTTCCCTTTCCCTGCTGCCGGACGAGCCAGCCTTCTTCCACAAGATCAAGGATGGCCTTCCTGACCGTTATGCGGCTCACGTTGTACGTTTCGCACAGCTCATTTTCAGTCGGCAGTTTTACGGACGGCGAATAAACGCCCTTCTTGATATCGTCCGCGATAATTTGTTTCAGCTGAATATATAAAGGTTTCGAGCTCCCGTTATTTAACAATGGGACGGACCTCCTTTGTCAAGTAGTAGTACTATTATATGTATTATGACGTTATAATACAAATTTGCTTTTCATTTATGAATCTGTCAGAAACCCCGAACATTTTTAACATAACAGAAAGACGTGGCGGTTTCCAGTATTGGAGGAGGTTTCGAATGGCATCATTAACATTTGACCATATCAAAAAAACATACGGCGCCCAATCGGCGGCAGTGAAGGATTTTCACTTAGATGTAAAAGATGAGGAGCTGCTGGTGCTTGTCGGTCCCTCCGGCTGCGGCAAATCTACGACACTCAGAATGATTGCCGGACTGGAGAGCATTTCTGAGGGGAAGCTTTATATCGACGGAGACGCGGTAAACGATCTGCCCCCGAAGGATCGTGATATCGCGATGGTTTTTCAGAATTACGCGCTGTATCCCCACATGACGGTGTTTGACAATATGGCGTTCGGTTTGAAGCTCAGAAAGCTGCCGAAAAAAGAAATCGCAGAGCGAGTCCGGACGGCCGCTGATATTTTGGAAATCGGGCATCTGCTCAAGCGGAAACCGAAGGCTCTCTCAGGCGGGCAGCGGCAGCGGGTTGCGCTCGGCCGGTCGATCGTGCGGGAGCCGAAAGTGTTTCTGATGGACGAGCCGCTTTCCAACTTAGATGCGAAATTGCGAGTGACGATGCGCGCCGAAATCAGCAAGCTCCATCAGCGTTTGAAAGCGACCATCGTTTATGTGACGCATGATCAGACGGAAGCGATGACAATGGGCGACCGGATTGTCGTGATGAATGAAGGAGATATTCAGCAGGCCGCAAGCCCCCATGAGATTTATCATTATCCGGCGAATATGTTTGTGGCGGGTTTTATCGGTTCTCCGAGTATGAATTTTATAAAAGGCCTCATTGAAGAAAGTCACGGGCAATGGTATTTTGCCGGTTCGTCCGTTCGTCTGCCCATTCCGAAAGAAAAAGCGGCCGTTCTTGTGCAGAAAGGATACAGCGGTAAGGAGATGATTGCGGGGCTGCGTCCGGAGCAATTGACGCTTGCCGGACAATCAGAGCACCCGCCTGAAGCGGTGTGCCGCGCTGTGGCGGAAGTATGTGAAAACTTAGGCGCGGAGATGTACGTTCATGCGGTGAGCGGAAATAACCGCATGACGATCCGTCTTGACGGCGCTTCACAGGTGAAACCCGGCGATGCCATTCTGCTTGCGGTCAATATGAACCGGGCCGTCTTTTTTGATGCCGACACTAAAAACGCCGTATATTGAAAAAGGGAGCCTGATGATCGGGGCTCCCTTATCACTTCTTATGATACCATTACCAGATTTCGTCCGCCCATTCCGGATGGTCGATAAACGGATTGCGGTTATGCTGATAGTCTTCGTAAATGATTTCGTTCCGCCGTTTTTCCTTACTGTCGACGGGGTCTTGTTGATTCCATTTGAGCAAAACGGACAGTTTTCCCATGTAAGGAGCTGAGCCGTTTCCGGTTTTATCATTCAGCTCAAGGTCAGGATACCCGTCTTCTCCTTCATAACGCACCGCCATGTAAAACAGCATGCGGGCGACATCTCCTTTGACCTCATCGCGCGGTTCCCAGGAATCACCGTCGTAATAATTGCCCGGCGCTTTCGGGTATTCTGAGCCGCCGTTATCAAAATCCATGTTTCCTCTGGCACTGTTCACCTGGACGTCTGCAGGGCGCAGATGATGAATGTCCGTCCCGGGGCCGGCAGCTGTTCCGAAGTTTCCGTGTGACTTTGCCCATACGTGTTCACGGTTCCAGTCTCCGCCGCTGCCGCCGTTTTTACTTTTGGCCCGTGATTCTTGGGTGTAGAGCAAGATGACATTGTTCGGATTTGCCGGATCTTCGTCAGTTTCCTTCAATGCATTCCATACTTGGCTGTAAGACAGCTTTGTATGTCCGCTGATGATGCGGTGCAGGGCGCTCTTTAAGGCCGTTCCGCTTTTTCCGGAAGCTTCTTTGTAATATGTGTCCGTATCCGCAGACGGAGTGATGACAGCTGAGGCAGTTTGCGGAAAAAGAGTTGTGCCGCCGGCAGTTGAAACCGCCATCCGGCTGTACAGATTCGTGTCAGCCGGCGCGCCCGCAGAGGCTGACGGCGCGGCCCATCCAAAAATGAAAAACAGGCAGACAATCGGCAGAAACCAAAGTTTTTTTGTCATGACTTGCCCTCCTTTACCTCTATTATCCAAAAAATAAATCTAATATTCTATCTTTTTTGAAAAATGGTTCCTTCGGCTTATTGGTCAAAGTATCCGGAAAATCATTGATTTTTTGGAAGATATGATAATGAACTCGTTATGCGCTCCTTCTATAATGAAGATCATCTTGTCAGCAGTTTAAAAAGGAGGGCGTGTATGGAACACCAGCAGCTTTCGGCGGCGAATATCGGGATTTCCGATGATATACAATGGCTGTCTCAATTCGGCGCTTCCGCTTCCGGCGGAGTGACGAGGCTTTTATATACGAAAGAATGGATGGACGCCCAGCTTGCCGTCAAAAAGAAAATGGAGGCGTTCGGGCTGGAAACGGCATTTGACGATGTCGGTAACGTATTCGGCCGGCTGAACGGCACAGAATCGCCTGATGAGGTGATTCTGACCGGGTCGCATATTGACACTGTTATTGACGGCGGCAAATATGACGGTGCGTTCGGCGTGCTGGCGGGCATGCTGGCGATCCGGCATTTGCATGAGACGTGCGGGCGTCCGAAAAAAACGCTGGAAGCTGTGTCGCTCTGTGAAGAGGAAGGGAGCCGTTTTCCCATCACCTATTGGGGCTCAGGCAATATCACCGGTGCTTTCTCACTTTCAGATGCGGAAACGCCGAAAGACGCGTCCGGCATTTCTCTGAAAGAAGCCATGCGGCATAACGGCTTCGGTGCAGGCCGTTATCCGGCGCCGCTGCGCACTGATATTAGTGCCTTTCTGGAAATTCATATAGAACAGGGGCAAACGCTTGAACGATCGGGAAAGGATATCGGGATTGTCACCGGGATTGCCGGACAGAGACGCTATACCGTTACGCTTGACGGTGAATGCAACCATGCGGGGACCACTTCAATGAAATGGCGGAAAGATCCGCTCGCGGCGGGAAGCAGCATCATCCATGAACTCATGCTCTCAGCGGAAAGACAGCCGGAAGAGCTCCGCCTGACGTGCGGGAAAATGACGGTTGAGCCGAATATGGCGAATGTCATTCCGGGCCGTATCCAGTTTTCCGTTGATATTCGCCACCGGCAGGAAGACGTGCTGGCAGCCTTCCATCAGAAACTGGTATCGATTGTTGAAAACATCAGCCGCAGCAAAGGAGTCAGACCCTTTATTGATGAATATATGAGGATAGAGCCGGTTCAAATGGATCAGAAACTGACGCGAACCGCAGCGGAGGCTGCAAAAGAACAGGGGGCGGACCCGGAGAAAATCGTAAGCGGAGCGGGACATGACGCCCAGATGCTCGGCAGAACCTTTCCGGCCTGCATGCTGTTTGTGCCGAGCCGTGGCGGGATCAGCCACTCGCCGCTTGAATTCACATCCGCACATCAGCTTGAAACCGGCGTCCTTACGCTGGCGAATGTATTACATAAACTTGCCTATTAACGTAAAGGGGGAATCGGCATGCCGACCAGAAAAGAATTGTGCATTCCGCAAAGAACGATTATGACACCGGGACCGACAGAAGCTGAACCGAGAGTGCTGAGGGCGATGGGCGCTCCGATCATCGGCCAGTTTGACCCGGCATTTACCGGCATCATGAACGAAACGATGCAAATGCTCCGTGAATTGTTTCAAACGGAAAACCGCTGGGCCTATCCGATTGACGGCACATCAAGAGCGGGGATTGAGGCTGTTCTCGCAAGTGTGATAGAACCGGGCGACAGCGTGCTCATTCCGATATACGGACGCTTCGGATACCTGCTGACTGAAATCGCCGAGCGGTACGGAGCGGACGTTCATACGATCGAGTGTGAATGGGGAGCGGTCTTCCGGCCTGACGAGATTATCAGCGAGATGAAAAAGATTTCCCCGAAAATCGTCGCTATGGTGCACGGAGAAACATCAACGGGGCGGATTCAGCCGCTGAAAGAAATCGGAGAAGCGTGCCGCGCCCAAGACGCACTCTTTATCGTGGATGCCGTGGCCACGATCGGAGGCTGCGCCGTAAAAACGGATGAATGGAAGATTGACGCAGTCATCGGGGGAACGCAAAAATGCCTATCGGTCCCTTCCGGAATGGCGCCGATTACTTATAATGACCGGACGGCCGCTGTCATTGCCGCGCGTAAAAAGGTAGAACGGGGCATTGCGACGGCGGCTGACGGCAAAATGCTGTCCGGTCATCGGCCCATTACGAGCAACTATTTTGATCTGAGCCAGCTCGAAGATTATTGGAGTGAAAGAAGGCTGAATCACCATACAGAAGCGACAGCAATGCTTTATGCGCTGCGGGAGGGTGTGCGCCTTGTCCTGGAAGAAGGACTTGAAGAACGGTTCCGCAGGCATCGGCGTCATGAAAAAGCGCTTACGGCGGGACTTGCAGCGATGGGCCTTGATTTATTCGGCGATCCGGAGGCGAAGCTGCCTGTCGTCACATGTGTGAAGATTCCGCCGGAAGCAGACGGCGAATCGATCAGAAGTATGCTTTTGTCTCAATTCGGAATTGAAATCGCCAGCTCGTTCGGTCCGCTGCAGGGGAAAATTTGGAGAATCGGAACGATGGGCTACAGCTGCAGAAAGGAAAATGTGCTGTTTGTGCTGGCCGGACTTGAAGCGGTTCTGATCAGACACGGAGTTGCCGTTAAAGCCGGGGAAGCGCTGCAGGCGGCCCTTAACATATATGATCTGCCGGCTGAAACCGGTGTTCTGTCATGAGACTTGAAAACGAGATTGAAATCATCTGGACTTTTTTCCCTTTTGCCCGTTATACTGAATGGTATAAAAAATGACAAATATGGAATGGTCATCTGTTTGTCTGGGGAGAAGGTAAGAAATCATGGCGTACATAGGCCGATTGTCAATTTTAATGCTGAATATGTTTATTGCGATGCTTGGAATCGGATTGATTATTCCGATTATGCCCACCTATATTACCGAATTCGGTGCGACGGGGAGCACGATGGGTCTGCTTGTTGCGGCGGCGGGGCTTACACAGCTTTTATTTGCGCCTATTGCCGGGGAAATAACCGACAAATACGGACGGCGGAAACTGATTATTTTCGGCATCGCCGCCTTTGCCGTGTCACAACTGATCTTCGCCTTTGCCGGAAGCCTGTGGCAACTGTTCGCATCCCGGCTTTTAGGCGGAATGGGCGCGGCGTTTTTAATGCCGTCAATGTTCGCTTACATAGCGGATATTACGACCGAAGAAGAACGCGGGAAAGGAATGGGGCTGTTCAGCGCGGCGATGACGCTCGGTGTTGTCATCGGGCCCGGTGTCGGAGGCTATTTGGTTCATTACGGCATGTCTGTGCCGTTCATCGTGTCTGCAAGTCTCGCCTGCTTTTCAAGTGTGCTTTCATTTTTCTTTCTGCCCGAAACGCTGGGACGTGAAAAGCAGCTGGAAGCCCGGGCAAAAACGGAAAAACGTGAGCATCTGTTTAAGCAAATGTCACGCGCGCTCAAGTCGCCGTTCGCGTTTATGCTGATTCTGGTTTTTGTGCTGAACTTCGGAATTATGAACTTTGAATCTGTTTTCGGCCTTTACGTTGACCATAAACACGGATTTAAAGCCTCTGATATTGCCTTTATTATTACGGCTGCGGGTCTCATCGGCGTGTTTGTGCAGGCGGTCGGCGTCAGTTATCTCGTCCGCAAGTTCGGGGAAAAGCGCGTCATTAACGTGACGTTGATCGGGGCTGCTGCAGGACTTGTGTGGTGCCGGTTTGCGGGTTCCTATTGGACTGTTTTTGCTGCGGCAATCTTTTTTCTGACGCTGACATCGCTGCTCCGGCCGGCGGTTAATACGATGCTGTCGAAGCTCGCCGGTGACCAGCAGGGGTTTGCCGGAGGGATGAACACCTCATTCATCAGCTTAGCGAATATCGCCGGACCGTCAGCCGCCGGTTTTCTCTTTGATGTAAATATGGAATTTCCGTATATGCTGGGAGCGGCCATTCTCGCCATCAGTTTTCTGGCCGCGCTTGGCTGGGGCAAAAAGACACAGACCCGGCCGTTCACGCAGCAAGGATAAGAATCAAAAGCCTCCGGGTATCCGGAGGCTTTTTGCTGATTGCCGTTTATTCTTTGGCTCTGCATCTCTGAAATTGCAGAGATGCGCATAGAGGGAAAATCATATCGAACGCCATTGTGAATTATAGGGAAATCAGTTGTTCCGTATGCTCAAGCATAGCGCGAATGGAAACCGGAACAGGTGTAGATAAAGGAAAACCAGATTTATCGCTTGACGAGTCTGACGAATTTGATCTGCCGGAAGTTGATCAAAAAAGAAGGCAGTCAGGCGGGAACCACATAGATCGGCGTAAATGAAGAATGGGAAAAAGCAGCGGTGTTAATATTTGCTGTTTCGCATGCAGAGTGAGAACAGTCTGCCTAAACGGGTCATTGGGATAATACGAACCGTTCAGCCGGGTGTAGGGGTTGATTGGTGACAACAAGGAGAGGTTAGCTTATAAAACCTCTCACGGAAGATGTTGCGATGGTTCCCCTGCACGGATTTTTCAGATTAAAACCCGCAATTAGGCCAACACACAATTATGCAAGAGACAATCATCTAAAAAGGGTGTCGGTAAGTACAATATGGTGTACGGAAAAGGAGTTGAAAATGTTGTATTATTACCCGTCATTCCATTTGTATCAGCGGCAAGAATTTAATTCTTATCCATGGGCCCATCAATTGACCCATTCAGGGAGCTCCCCCTATGTTTCCGCGCGCCCTCCTTTTTATAATTCTCCATGTTACAGAGAGTGCATAAGAAGCGGAGCGGATAGTTATTTCTGCTGCTATATCTGCGGTTTCTGTTAAAAAGAAAGACTTATAGAAGTAAGGTGATCTTTCCACGATGACAGTGAGACCATTATCCAGACAGCCATTAGCCAACACACGAAGCTTCATTACGATTCACGGAGGGGAAGCGCCCTCCTTTTTTGGAAATTTTATAAGAACCCCCTTCATGGCCCGTCAGAAGTGGTATTTGGTCTTGATATGTTCGACTGTTGGTGTTGACGAAGAATTCAAGAAACCAGGAAGCAGCGAAACTTGTATGTATCAGCGAGACACAAAGCTTTCCGCCGCTGAGCGGGTTCATTGTAGATGGGTGCTATCGCATGGGGTAGATAATGAAATTCTCGGCCTAACTAAAGAAATAAAAGAGCAGATTAGGTATTGGAAAAATCCAGATAAATGTTATATTTTTGATATAAGGAGGGAAATATGGACCAATTTATATCAACAATTATATTCACGATTCCTGGTTTAATTTGTTACTATTGGTTACAGCTGTTTGGGTTGACTCCAAATCAAAAGCACAATCCTTTTGAAATGTTAGGTATAAGTGTGTTGTTATGGATTCCTGTCTCAGGATTGAGTCTGATCACATACAATATATTAGTTCTTATATTGAATAGCTTATTAAACTATTATTCGACTAAGACTAACGGAATAACTGAACACTTTAAAGGTGATTATATAGGTGATCTAACAACCCTGAATAGTCACTTAACCAGCTTTTCATTTATAGCAGTATTTTTTGTATTCAGCCTTATCTTTAGTTACTGTGTAGCAAGAATTTATACTAAACTATATTTAAAATTGGTTATAGGAGCTGTTAATAAGGTTCGTAGGAAAAGAGGCTTAAACGGGCTTTCCAAATACCAAACAGTTTGGGAAGAAATTTTTGTGTCACAGGGGCAGAATGTAGTTGAACTTTCTAAGATTGACAATGAGGATAAAAAAATAATTGGAGATATAGAAAAAGTGTCCAGGCCGCTAGAGCCTGAACGAAACTTTGTTTTACGAGATATAACTTATTTTACCGAACTCGTAAAAAAGTACAATTTAAAAATTGAAAAGAGTTATATAGATGTTAAGGCAGGTATAAAAATAGGCGTTTTTAAAAAATCTGAAATTAAAAAAGCACAAATTATTGATAATGAATCAGATAACCCTATTGAGGATTGAATTATTTGCCTTTCCGTATTCTTGAGGATGGAACATCTACAGAAAACCGGTCTCTTTTTTCAACTTTCGGAACTGGTACCTCACTTGTAGGTCGAGGTCTAGGTACTCGGGATGGTGTAGAGTCTACTGAATTATTTTTCCGTGAATAATCAGAACCTTTGTTAGTATTACTCATTAATTTTATCACCTCCTTTTCTGATTAGACCAAAAATTAGATAAATCTGTCAAGATCAAGGCGTGAGACACAATAATGTGTCTCTTTTTATATTTTGAAAGGGGGTGAACAATATGCCAAGAGGTCGACAAGCTTGTCAGCTGATGAAAAAGAAGAGATTCGAAGAGAAGCCTTAGCAAACATGGAATAAAATAGTATAATAACCTCATTACTTTTGGGAATGAGGTTATTATATGAATTGGTTGGAATTTTTCTCATCCATATTAAACTCTTGGTCAGTTGCAATAGTAATTGTTGTGGCTATACTGAAAAAGCCAATTAGTAGTTTAATCAATAGAATTGGCAATCTCACAAATCTGAAATATAAAGATTTAGATTTAAGCTTTGGAGATAAGGTTAGTGAGATAAAATCTGAACTAGAATTTGGTAAAGTAATTGAGCAAACAGAGAAAAAGGATGAGGTAGGTCAAGAAAAGAAATTATTCATTGATGAAGTTATGCGTTTAGCTAAGGTTTCACCACAAGAGGCAATTTATAAAATGTGGCTGGAACTTGAAAAAGAGCTTAGATATGTTGGTGAGAGTTAATGCTCCTAATATAGGTGCAGCTGAAGAAATTGTGATATTTCTTCAGCAAGAGAATTATATTTCAACTAGAACAGGAAACATCATATTTTCATTACTGAATTTGAGAAATGCAGTTGCCAGGGACTATCCAGAAGCAAAGGATATTAAATACAGTGACGCAGTTGAATATTTTAAAATAATTGAAGAACTAATAGCTCAATTTAAAGAAATTTCAAGTGAATATTATGCTTATACCCCTTCTGTTTGATAGGGGTTTTTATTTTGAAAGGAGGTGAACACATGCCAAGAGAATTGATAAACGCAAAAATCACACATGTTTCTTATGTAGACAAGGCTGCGAATCAAAAGCAGTTCTTTTTTTTGAAATCAGAAAAACATCCGAACTTTTACAAGGAAGTAAAGACCCTTGCGAAAGAAGTGGACGAGCAAAAACTTGATTACGGTATCGTTTATGAGCCGGACACAGTGGATGCTCACGAGGATGTCATGATAGCTGCAGAAATTGAGAAGGTCCGCTCAAGGTTTCTTGAAAGATGCTCGTGGAATTGAAAAGCAGCATGACTTTCAGGGCGGCGTTGGTGAAATGGTTGAGTCTTATGTCGCTCCCCACTGATTTTTAAATGAATGGCGAAACCATCAAAAAAGGATCATGGGTGCTTGTGACAAAGGTTCCGAGGCAATTTGGGATGAAATTAAAAAGGGTGAGATTATCGGTTGCATCCCGGATATTAGAAAAAGCCTGATGACATCACTGGAAGCAGATTTTGACGGCAGCATTTTTTGAGGATTTAGCTGAATGAATCCCCCCTTAAATAGGATGCGGGAGAACACCCGCATCCCTGTCTCTAACTATTTCTTAACCGATCAGCCGCTGCATTCTCAGCGCGAGCCGCAGGCGCATCGTCGTTTCCGGATCTTTTAAGCTTTTGCCGAGCAGTTCCTCGCATTTTTCTAAACGATAGATCACCGTATTTCGATGGACGTACAGGCGCTTAGCCGTTTCTGAAATCTGGCAGTGGGTCTCCAGATAAACAGACAGCGTATGAAGCAGGCTCTGGTCTTCCTTTTGCCGGTCGGCCAGGCTTTGGAGGGTGGCTTCGTAAAACTTTTTCACATCTTCCGCGGGAAGCAGGCGGAGCAGCTCCGGCACGTCTTTGGCATGATAGATTTGAATAAACTCTGCGCTTCTGGACAAATGCCCGGATGAAATGGCGTCTGAAGCTTCGGTAAAAGCGTCAGGGACGTCGATCAGCTTTTGGCATATGTTTGAGATGCCGAAGGAGACAGTCCGTTTAAACTGCGTCCGGACCTGCTTTTGAAACTGCTCCAAAAAGCTGATGACAGACGCGTGCATTTCATTCCAGCTGTCTGTCGCTTCAATTAAAAGAATACCGACATTTCCTTTAATAAAGAGATGAGGGGGAAACGGAAAGGATGACAGCTCTCCTTCAAGCAGATCAAATACATGATCGGAAACGAGCTGATTTTCGGTAAAGCTGATCGTTTTCTCATTTCGGTCAAGTTTTCCGCAAATGCACATGTATTTCTGATCCCAGCGGAGCCGGAATTCTTTGGCGCGGCTTTTGATTTCTTCATGGCCGGTAAACGAGCGGTCGATGAAATTGCTGAAAAATTCATTGCGCGCCCGTCTGCCGAATTGTTTGATGGCATTTTCTTTCAGCAGTTCAAAGGAAATGACGTTGGCCGCCTGTTCAATTGTCAAAATCATGCCTTTATCAGCGGTCTGCACCAGCTCCGGAATCACCAGATAACCGCAGTTTTTTTCAACATTCAGAATCGGAAGGACAGAATACGCCTTTCTGTCAGACAGCATGGAAAAGCAGGTGAAATAAGGCCCGGAAAGGGAATAACAGATGTTTTTCAATAAAGACGTGTCAATGGGTATGCGGTGGGACGATGATAAGAGTTTTGTATGCTGATCCAAAAGCAGCACGGGAAGCCGGAGAATGTCTGAGAGCTTCTTAAGCAGGGATTGCAGCCCCTTGCCGCTCATGATGTGGTTTGTAAATTTTTTATGGGCGTAAATGGCCTGCTGGAGCTCATTTGAACGCATATCAAGAATATGGCTCAGAGTGGCGTTGACGATATCTCCGAGCCTGATGTCTTCCGGCAGCTCAATAATCGGAAATTCATACCGGTCGGCAAGCTCCGCCACATCTTTCGGAATGACATTAAGATAACGTTTCGTTTTGATCCCCAGTCCCGCGCAGCCCCGTTTTGCCATGAGGCGGATCAAATCTTTCAACAGCTGCGGGCGGTCCTTCAAGTGGTAAGCCGTCGTGACGAGCAATTCGTTTTTATGTAAAAAATCAGCGATGTCCGGCGCATCCATCATGTTGACGTGCTGCACCTCCCTCCAGCCGCCGGACTTGCCTGCGATTAATGCCGCCCGCTCATAAGCGGGAATCTTCATCACGTCATAAATATTCATCAGTAGTCAATCTCCTTTCAGGTTCTAAAGACAACCATTGGTTAATATGAATAAAAATCATCAAAAATTATAGCGGTTTTGCTGATGTATTACGATCATAGTAGCAGTAAACTGGCAATCATAGACGCATGTTGGGATAAAAACTGACAGAAAATCGTCATCCTTACAGGGAGGAAGATAAAATGGCCTATGACGTAATTGTAAAGGGTGCGAAAGCTGTGCGAAAAGGCGGAACAGAGCGGGCTGATATCGCCGTCAAGGACGGAAAAATTGCCTTGATCGGGCCCGGCATTGACGAAAACGCGGAACAAGTGGTGCAGGCGGACGGCATGTATGTGTTTCCGGGAGCGGTCGATTGTCACGTGCATTTCAATGAACCCGGCCGCGAAGAATGGGAAGGCATTGAAACCGGCTCAAACATGCTGGCTGCCGGCGGCTGTACGTCTTATTTTGATATGCCGCTTAACTGCATCCCTTCGACGGTAACTGCTGAAAACCTGCTGGCAAAGGCGGAAATCGCCGAACGGAAGTCAGCGGTTGATTTTGCGCTTTGGGGCGGTTTGATGCCCGGATATACCGAACATATCCGGCCGATGGCAGAAGCGGGGGCAATCGGGTTTAAAGCGTTTCTGTCTAAATCGGGAACGGATGAATTTCAATCAGCCGATGAACGGACTCTTTTAAAGGGAATGAAGGAAATCGCGGCGTGCGGCAAGGTTTTGGCCCTGCACGCAGAAAGCGACGCCCTCACCCGATTCCTTGAAGCCGAGTACGCGCTCCAAGGGAAAATTGATGCCCGCGCTTATGCTTCCTCACGTCCGGAAGAGGCCGAATGCGAGGCTGTGCAGCGGGCGATTGAGTATGCAAGAGCGACGGGATGCGCGCTTCATTTTGTACATATCAGCACGAAACGGGCCGTGCTCTCCATTCAGCAGGCGAAAAAAGACGGATTGGATGTCACCGTTGAAACGTGTCCGCACTACTTATTATTCAGCTTTGAAGACTTCTTCAAAAAAGGGGCGGCTGCCAAATGCGCTCCGCCGCTCCGCTCAGAGGCTGATAAAGAGGAATTGATCGGGGTTTTGGCTGAGGGCCTGATTGATATGGTGTCTTCGGATCATTCTCCCTGTCATCCGTCTTTGAAACGCGAGGATAATATGTTCCTGTCGTGGGGCGGGATCAGCGGAGGCCAATTTACGCTTCTCGGCATGATTCAATTAGCGATCGATCATGGGATTCCGTTTGAACATGTGGCCCGATGGACGGCCGAAGCACCGGCCAAGCGCTTCGGTTTAACGAATAAAGGCCGGCTTGAAGAAGGATTTGACGCTGATTTTGCCATTGTCCGGCCGGAACCTTTTACCGTCACAAAAGAAACGATGTTTTCCAAACATAAGCAAAGCCTGTATGAAGGCCGCACCTTTCCATACCGAATTGCTGCGACCTACAGCAAGGGGCGCTGTGTGTACCAGGATGGCGGTCGTAAGCAGAGCGGGGCATTCGGAACATTCCTGAAGCCTTCTCTAATAAAAGAGCCGATTCTCTGATGAGAATCGGCTTTTTTTGTCGTTTGGAAAGCGGGTCTCGTGGTATCTTTTTATAAAAAGGAGTAAAACACATTGTATGATCAAATCTTGAACATATTAACGGCATCGTGGTCGCGCAAGACTAGTACAAAATGGACGGAAGATTGCCCGGCCAAAGGCCAGTGCGGCGTGACGGCTTTAGTCATCCAAGATGTTTACGGCGGTGACATTCTCAAAACAAAAACCGGCACAAGCTGGCATTTTTATAACCGAATAGACGGGGAGATATATGATTTCACGAGCGGTCAGTTTTCAGAGCCGATCGTCTATCAGCACATTCTTTCTTCCAGAGATGAGGCATTTTCGGACACCAATGAACATCAATACCGGTTCCTGAAAAGTGCATTCAGAAAAAACATGGAAACGGAAAGAGAAAAACACCTGTGATAAACTAGAGTGAGAGGTGAAGGATTGTGATTTATATCGGACTGACGGGGTGGGGGGATCATGACAGCATCTATCCGCCTAAAACGGCGGGCCCGCAAAAACTGCAGGCGTATTCCTCCCATTTTCCCATCGTTGAGCTGGACGCGAGCTTTTACGCGATACAGCCCGCCCGCAATAACGAAAGATGGGTCAAAGAGACGCCGGAATCTTTTCAATTTGTCATTAAGGCATATCAAGGAATGACGGGCCATCAGCGCGGCGATATTCCCTTTGAATCGAAGGAAGAAATGTTTGAGGCGTTTAAGCTGTCATTATCGCCGTATATAGAGCATGGAAAGCTTGCCATGGTGCTGTTCCAATTCCCGCCGTGGTTTGACTGCAAGAAAGAAAACGTCGCATATTTAAGATGGTGCAGGCAGCAGATGGGCGATATTCCGTGCGCGCTTGAATTCCGCAACCGGTCTTGGTTTTCCCCGCCATTTTACGAACAGACGCTTTCTTTTATGAAGGAGGAAGGCTGGATTCACAGCATATGTGACGAGCCGCAAATCGGCGAGGGCAGCATTCCGACCGTCCTGAAAGCAACGGATGAAGAAAAAACGCTTGTCCGTTTTCACGGACGGAACAAGCAGGGCTGGATCAAACCAGACGGCGGACAAAACTGGCGTGAGGTCAGATATTTATACCGCTATAACAAACAGGAGCTCAAAGATTGGAAAAACAATCTTCAGGAGCTGAAAAAACAGTCGCGCAATCTGTATGTGCTCTTCAACAATAACTCAGGCGGAGACGCCGCCGATAACGGGCTTGAGATGCTTGAAATGTTAGATATCTCATATACCGGGCTTGCTCCGAAGCAGCTCGACCTATTCAGCTAGAAAAGAGGTTTCAAGACACATGTCTTATCTTATATTGATCATATTAGGATTTATCGCGGGAACGGTCGGCAGCCTGATCGGGCTTGGGGGAGGAATTATCATCGTGCCGGCGATGCTCTATTTAAGCACGATGACTCCGTTTTTCCATGACGTAACACCGCAGACTGCCATCGGCACGTCCCTTTTGGTGATTATTTTTACGGGCCTGTCATCAACTCTGGCCTATATGAAATATAAAACCGTTGACTACAAAAGCGGACTGATCTTTTTTATCGGTTCCGGTCCGGGAAGCATCATCGGCGCGTATTTGTCTAAACTTTTTAATGCGCATACGTTTTCCGTCTGGTTCGGACTTTTTATGATTTTGATTTCCATTACATTAATGCTGAAGGCGAAAGCAAAACCGGTCAATAAAGCGCATAAAGGCATGATCCGGACATATGAGGATGAATCGGGTGAGCTTTATACATATTCGTACCGTATTTTCACCGGTATCGTGATTGCCTTTTTCGTCGGTTTATTGGGCGGTCTTTTCGGCATTGGCGGCGGCTCTCTTATGGTTCCGGCCATGATGCTGTTATTTTTGTTCCCGCCGAAAGTGGCTGTGGCGACGTCAATGCTCATTATTTTCTTATCCTCCGTGACGGGTTCCGTGTCACATATCGCAGAGGGCCATGTCAATTGGCTGTATGCGCTGTGCCTCGTTCCGGGCGCGTGGTTCGGCGGCAAAATGGGCGCGTGGGTCAATAAGCGGGTGCAGACGAAAACGATCGTGCTTTTCATGCGGGTCGTCTTGATTTTAATCGGCTGTGAATTGATTTATCAAGGGATATTCAGCTAAAAGGTAGGAGAGATGGTATGTTAGAGAAGCTCCGTTTATATCATACGAATGATTTGCACAGCCATTTCGAAAATTGGCCGAAAATCGTACATTATATTGAGCAGAAGAGAAATGAACATGAAAAAGACGGGGAGGAAACACTCGTATTCGACATCGGCGATCATATGGACCGATTCCAAATGATAACGGAAGCGACCTTCGGCAAAGCGAATGTCGACTTGTTAAATCGGCTTGAGATCGATGCGGCTGCCGTCGGGAATAATGAAGGAATTACGCTGCCTCACGATGAGCTGGCGGATTTATATACCCATGCCGCGTTTCCCGTCATTGTGTCCAACCTGTTTGACAAGGACGGACAGCGGCCGGAATGGGCCGAGCCCTACGTGATCAAAACGCTGAAAAACGGGATGACCGCCGGCATACTGGGCGTCACGGTGCCGTATTATCCCGTCTATCAAAAACTCGGCTGGACGGTGACGGATGCGGAAAAAAGCATTCAAGAATCACTTGACGATATCAAGGGCAAAGCGGATATCATCATTCTGCTTTCTCATTTAGGCCTGATCGATGACCGGGCCGCAGCGGAAAAATTTCCCGACATCGATGTCATTCTTGAATCACATACGCACCACCTTCTTGAGGACGGACAGGACATAAACGGTGTATTGCTTGCATGTGCGGAGAAATACGGGAACTATGTCGGCTGTGTCGAGCTGACGATAGAAAGTGAATCACGAACCATTGTCAGCAAACAGGCATCTGTACAGAAAATGGCTGATTGGCAAGGGGAATCTGAAGATACGGCGGCTTTTCTGAAAGAGAAAGAACGGGAAGCGGAAAACCTGCTCTCCGAACAAGTCGCCAACCTGAATGAAGAAGCCGGCGTGAAGTGGTTTGAGGAATCGCCGCTCCCGCTTCTTTTAGCCGAAGCGCTGAAAAGCTGGTGCGGCTGTGAAGTCAGCATGGTGAATTCAGGCGTCATTTTGGGGCCTTTACAGAAGGGGCCTGTCACAAAGCTTGACCTGCACCGCATCTGCCCTCATCCGATCAATCCGGTGGCCGTTCGTCTTTCAGGCAGGGAACTCCAGGAAACAATCAGTCAGGCCGCCTCGGAACAAATGGAGCAGCTGCGGATAAAAGGTCTCGGCTTCCGCGGGGAAGTGATGGGCAGGATGGTATATGCCGGAGCGGAGGCAGAGGCCGGCATTCTTGAAGACGGTGTGACGCATCTCCTAAATGTGAAAGTGAACGGAGAAGAGATTGATCCGGAGCGGATATACTCGGTTGCCGTTCTCGACATGTTTACACTCGGAAAGCTGTTCCCTTACATCCGCGATTCAAAAGAAAAACAATACTTTATGCCTGAGTTTTTAAGGGATCTGCTCGCCTGGAAGCTCGCGCGGCAGCCGTAATGTCGTATAGCTTGCCCGCCGTTCCATCTCATCCGAGTAAAGGTAAGCGGGACTTTTTAAGAGTAAAAATAAAATACTATGTCCCCTCTTACAAGCATACATTGTGATATGTAAGGGGGGATTTTTCTTGCCTAGATACCGGAGCGCTCTTCGCAAGAGAGGGCCTTTGCCTTTTCGATATGTGCTTCTTCTGTCGTTTGCTTTTTTTATCATATCGACGGTCATCAGCCTTTGGATGATCAACTCCTCAATCAAACCGGTGCTGATGAACATCGGAGAAATGGAAACCAAACGGGTGGCGACAGAGGTCATTACGGAATCCATTGAAGAATACATGTCTCACAGCGACAATGTGAAAGATATGGTCGATATGAAAACGGATGAAAACGGAAAAGTCACAACGATGGATTTTAATACACAAATGGTCAACAGCATGAAGGCGAAAGTGACAAAGCAGCTTCAGGCTCATCTGAAGGAAGCGGAGTCGAACAATAAGCAGCATGAAACGGAAAAAGACGCGAAAACGGCCGATGAAATTATGATTAACATCCCTTTAGGGCAGGTCACGGGAAACAGCATTCTCGGAAATCTGGGGCCGAAAATCCCCGTGCGCTTTAACCTGATCGGTGATGCGTTAACTGATGTGAAAACAAAAATAAAGCCGTACGGCATTAACAATGCCCTGATCGATATCAGTATTTTTGTGGAAATAAAAGTGAAGGTCATTATTCCGTTTGCCAGTAAGACATCAGTCGTGACAAATAATATTCCGGTCTCCATTAAAGCGATTCAAGGAGAGGTGCCGCAGTTTTATAACGGAAGCGGCGGGTCAGGTGTGACGCCTTCCGTCCAGCTGCCGAGTGAAAAACAGAAGAAAGATAAATAAAAACACACAGCCGTAATCTTTCCTGGCGGCTGTGTGTTTACTTTTTCCTGCGGATTTCTTTTCGCTCCCATGCCCTTAAATGGGGATACGGATCAAAAGACCATTCCGATCTGCCGTTATCTTTATACATCCCGTAGTGAAGATGCGGCGGGAATTTTCCCGCGGTGCCCGGCGGTCCGTACCCGGAACTGCCGACAGAGCCGATCACCTCTCCGGGTTTGACGATCTGGCCTTTATGCACACCTTTTGCAAAGCCGTTCAGGTGAGCGAAGTAGTGATACGTGTTATTGATATCCCTGATGCCGATTCTCCAGCCGCCGAAACGGTTCCAGCCCTTCATTTCAACAATACCGTAGCAGGTCGATCTGACGGGGAGCCCGTAATGAGCGAACAGATCCGTTCCTTCGTGAATCCGGCGCCCGCCGAAACCCCGTGCGGCGCCCCATGTGCTGCGGTAGCTGTAATCCGTCTTCACGGGAAGCGGAAAAGCGTGCTCTCCGAGATCAAGGCGGCCGAACGTTTTAAACAGTGTCATGAATTCGGTGATAATGCCGACCGTCTGATCACGGCGGTAATAATTCCAGAGACCGATGCGGATATGGTCAAGATCGGTTCCGAATCCCGCTAAATACTGAGCAAATGTATAAAGGATATCCTCATCATTGCTTACCTCGGCTTTTCCGTCGCCGTCGCCGTCCAGGCCGATCCCGTCAAATACTTTAATGCTGAGAGGCGCATCGTCCTTAGGATTTGGATTTTCAGGGCCGCTCCACAAATGATCCGGAATATAAATGCTGATGATTCCCGCTTTTTCCGGCAGATCCTTTCGGTTCGAGCGGACATTTTCTTCATATTGGTCAACCGCCGCAAGCACATACCAAGGAATCTGCGTGACTGCTTCGGCTTTGCGGTACAACTGCATCCGTTCGCCGTAAACAGGAGCCGATTGTTCTTTCCCGCTTGCAGCCGGACAGAAAACTGAAAAAAGGAGAAGAGCAGATAACAGAACTTTCACAACATGATCTCCTTTCAGGATTGAATACAAATAGTTTGCGGCAACAATCCGAGAAAATGTAAGTAATTCTCTTCCCTTGTCGAGAAATTTTTCCTATGTTAAAGTGACTATTGAATAGAAATCCGCAAGTTTTATATCCATCGTGAAATAGAAATTTTTCGCACACGAACATGAATAAAGGGATAATGGAGATGATGGGGAAATGGCAAAGAAAGACGAGCATCTGAGAAAGCCGGAATGGCTCAAAATAAAGCTGAACACGAATGAAAACTATACGGGTCTGAAAAAATTAATGCGTGAAAATAATCTGCATACCGTATGTGAAGAAGCAAAATGCCCGAACATCCATGAATGCTGGGCTGTCAGACGTACGGCGACGTTCATGATTCTCGGTTCCGTCTGTACGAGAGCATGCCGCTTCTGCGCTGTAAAAACGGGTCTGCCGACCGAGCTGGATCTGCAGGAACCGGAACGCGTAGCTGATTCCGTCGCGCTGATGAATTTAAAACACGCCGTCATCACGGCCGTAGCGCGTGATGATCAGAAAGACGGCGGAGCAGGCGTCTTTGCGGAAACGGTCCGGGCGATCCGCAGAAAAAGCCCGTTCACGACAATTGAAGTGCTGCCATCCGATATGGGCGGAAATTACGACAACCTGAAAACATTAATGGATACCCGTCCTGATATTCTGAACCACAACATTGAAACCGTCCGCCGCCTGACACCGAGAGTCCGGGCCCGCGCAACATATGACCGTTCTTTGGAATTCTTGCGCCGTGCGAAAGAAATGCAGCCTGACATCCCGACGAAATCAAGCATTATGATCGGTCTCGGCGAAACGAAGGAAGAAATTATTGAAGTGATGGACGACCTGCTTGCGAACAATGTCGACATCATGGCGATCGGCCAATACCTGCAGCCGTCGAAAAAACATTTAAAAGTCCAAAAATATTATCATCCGGACGAATTTGCCGAACTGAAAGAAATCGCGATGCAAAAAGGCTTCAGCCACTGTGAAGCAGGCCCGCTTGTCCGTTCTTCCTACCATGCGGATGAACAAGTGAACGAAGCGTCTAAAAAACGCCAGGCCCAAGCATAAGATAAGCCGAAAAAACCCAAAACGCCGCAGGTTTTGGGTTTTTTGTGATGGAGCCGTTTTTGCAGGGAAAAAGTCATTCTTGAATAAGGATCGTCTGAACCGCTACACTGGATATAAAGAGGAAAAATTCTCCGTCCGTCCGAACCGTCTCATTTTGCAATTGATGGACAGAAGTCAATGAATTATGATAGTAAAGAGTGATAAAAGAGGTGAAGACATGATTCTTATTCAAAATGCCGAGTTTGAACTCGTACATGATTTTAAAAACGGCTTTAATGAAGAAGCGTTCAAAGCCCGCTATTCGGACATATTAAATAAATATGATTACATTGTGGGAGACTGGGGATACAGTCAGCTGCGGCTCAAAGGCTTCTTTGATGACCAGAATCAAAAAGCAACCTTTGAAACGAAAATCAGCACATTGGACGAATACATTTACGAATACTGCAATTTCGGCTGCGCGTATTTTGTTTTAAAACGAATCAGAAAATAATTGATGCAGAAGGGGATGCTGTCACGTGTATTTTGTTGACAGAAATAATATCGAACAAACACTCCGTTTTTTTGAGACCCAGCTGGCGCTGTTTGACAGCACGCCTGCATGGGAGAGCGAGATCGAAAAAAGGGCGCTTGAGCGGATCAGCCATCTTATGATCGAATGCATTCTCGATATCGGAAATGATATGATTGACGGCTTTATCATGCGCGATCCGGGGAGTTATGACGACATCATGGATATTCTGACGGATGAAAAGGTGGTAGCTGAGGATGAAGGGAATAAGCTGAAGCAACTGATCTCTTCCAGAAAGCAGCTTGTCCAGGAATATCAGCACGCCGATCATCAGGAGCTGTTTACGCTGATCACGTCAAACAAAGATGTGCTGAAAGCCTTTCCGGCCTGTGTAAGAACCTACCTGGAAACAGAATTAGGGCCTGTTTCCGCATTTAAATAACAACGAGTGAGAAAATCCACAGGAGTGTTGAGTATGAAGGATTATAAAGGATATTTGATAGATTTGGACGGCACAATGTACAACGGGACGGAAAAAATCGAAGAAGCGTGTGAATTCGTGAGAACGCTTAAAGCGCGCGGCGTTCCGTATTTATTCGTGACGAACAATTCTTCCCGGACGCCGAAGCAGGTGGCGGACAAGCTGATGAGCTTTGACATTCCGGCATCTGAAGAGCAGGTCTTCACGACGAGCATGGCGACTGCGCAGCATATCGCCCAGGAGAAAAAAGACGCGTCGGTGTATGTGATCGGCGAAGAAGGCATCCGTCAGGCCATTGAAGAAAACGGGCTGAGCTTCGGAGAAGAAAACGCGGACTTTGTCGTTGTGGGAATCGACCGCGGCATTACATATGAAAAGTTGGCAACGGGATGCCTTGCGATCAGAAACGGCGCCCGGTTCATTTCAACAAACGGCGACGTCGCCATTCCGACTGAAAGAGGGCTTTTACCAGGGAACGGTTCGCTCACATCCGTTTTGACGGTGTCAACGGGCGTTGAGCCTGTCTTTATCGGCAAGCCTGAATCCATTATTATGGAACAGGCGATGCGTGTGCTCGGAACGGATATTTCCGAAACACTCATGGTCGGCGATAACTATGCAACGGATATTATGGCCGGCATCAATGCGGGCATGGATACGCTGCTGGTTCACACCGGAGTGACAAAGCGTGAGCATATGGCAGATTACGGCCAAAAGCCGACATATGCGATTGACTCTTTAACCGAATGGATTGAACATCTATAAAAAAAGGGACGGCCATGACGGCCGTCCTTATTCTGTATTTCTGGCGCTGTGAGCAAGCCGGCTTGAAGCCGCTGCTGCGATTGCGCCGACGATATCATCAAGAAACGTATGGCATTCGCCCGTAGATTTATCATTTAACCGCCCGAGAATGCCGGGTTTTTCTTTGTCAATGTAGCCGTAATTCGTAAAGCCGATCGAGCCGTATATATTCACGATAGAGAAGGCGAGCACCTCGTCAACCCCATACAGGCTTTCATCAATCGCCAGAATGGTCTGAAGCGGTTCAGACAGCTTATTTTGTTCGGCGAGCACATCTAATTCTATTCCCGTTAAAATGGCGTTTTGCACCTCGCGTTTTGCGATGACACGGTCCACATTGAGCCTGCATACCTCCATCGTCAAATCAGGATGATATTTTTTTTGAAGGAAATACACCAGCTCGGCAATATCGTCCGTCTCAACCCCCCGTTCTTTTAAACGCGCTCTGGCGACAGCTTCCACCTGATTCAGTTGTTCCTTTTCTGACATTTGCTTCACCCAATCTTTTTTTACTAGTTTATACAACACTCTTCCGATGTGTACGATGTTTCTCCACTTATTCAAAGGATTACAATATGTATTCATAATTCCGCCGGCGTATGACTACGATGTGAATAGCTCTAATTTTTCAGGCAGGTGATTATGATGAAAAGCATCATTAAAGAAAAATACGGCATCCACGTCAGACAGCTCTCCGTTTATCAGAAATACCAATGCTTCCAGACGCCAAATTCCTTCTTTCTTATTATTCCCGTCTCCGGGTTTTCGCAATCAGAGCTGACGGAGCTTTACTACATGAGTCAGTATTTACAAGAACAAAGTGACCCATACGTTTCAGTGTTTATCTTTACGAAGGAAGGAGAACTGACCTTTGAGGACGAAGGCAAAACGTATGCGCTCTTAAAAGCGCCGATTCCCGTCTCAAACCGGTCGTTTTCTGTCGGAGGGGAGCTTGCCGAATTTCACAGAAAAGGGCGGGGTTTTCCGTACGAAGTGAAAGAAGCGGGCAGGATCGGCCAATGGAAGGACTTATGGGGAAAACGGGTGGATCAGCTGGAATCATTCTGGATGCAGAAAATTCATATGTCTCCGCTTGAACCGTTCGAAAAGAAAATGATCGAAGCATTTCCTTATTATTCAGGCTTAGCGGAAAACGCCATTCAATATTTAGTGGATACGGAGCTGGATGACAATCCCGGCGCAGAAGACTCGGGGACAATCTGCCATCAGCGGATGGAACGGGATACCTGGTCGGAGGAATCATTGATCCGCATTCCGGGCGATTGGGTATTCGACCATGCCGCCCGTGATATTGCGGAATATATGCGCAGCACATATTTGTATCATCGTGACGACCTGCTCAAAGATGGGTTTTTGTTTCTGCAGGAATATGAGCAAGTTACGCCGTTATCCTCCTTTTCCAAGCGCCTGTTTTACAGCCGCCTGCTGTTTCCGCTCCATTTCTTCGAGACGGTGGAGAGCTATTACATTTCTCATGATTCTGAAAAACAGTTTTACGAAGAGCAGCTTGACTACATTCTTGCCGACTGCACCCGCTATGAACAGTTTTTACAGACATGTCACGACATGATGAATGTCAGGTCGGCGCAGGTTTTTGTCCCGCCTGTGGCGTGGCTCGGAAAAGGAATCAGTTCATAAGAAAATATGACGTAAAAATATTTAGAAAATAGGGAATCTTGTCATATCAGTGTGTTAAGCGTTTTCATAGCTGTAGAAACAATATTCAGCCGCTTGTCAAAACAAATGCGGGCTTATATAATATTTGTAACTTAAATGTCTGTGAAGGGTTAACAATTGTCCTTTTCTAGTGGACAAAAGGAAGAAAGGTGGAGTTTCTCTTTGGAAGCGATTCGTATTGGACTGTTAGGACTGGGAACCGTGGGAAGCGGTGTCGTCAAAATTATACAAGATCATCAGGATAAGCTTATGCACCAGGTCGGCTGTCCGGTGACGATCAAAAAAGTGCTAGTTAAAGATATTGATAAAAAACGAGACGCAGACCTGCCGAAAGAAGTGCTGACGACAGAAGTCTATGATGTAATCGATGACCCTGAGGTCGACGTGATTATTGAAGTCATCGGCGGTGTCGAACAGACGAAGCAATATCTTCTTGACGCCTTGAAAGCGAAAAAACATGTTGTGACCGCAAATAAAGATCTGATCGCCGTATATGGCTCAGAGCTTTTAGCCGCCGCAAAGGAAAATGGCTGTGACTTGTATTATGAAGCGAGTGTCGCCGGCGGAATCCCGATTTTACGCACGCTCGAAGAAGGCCTTTCCTCTGACCGGATCACAAAAATGATGGGAATCGTCAACGGAACGACGAACTTCATCTTAACGAAAATGATTAAAGAAAAAAGCCCGTATGAGGAAGTGCTGAAAGAAGCGCAGGATCTCGGATTCGCGGAAGCGGACCCGACCGCCGATGTAGAAGGGCTCGATGCCGCGCGCAAGATGGCGATTTTAGCCCGTCTCGGCTTCTCTATGGACGTTGATCTGGACGATGTCAAAGTAAAAGGAATTTCCCGGATCACGGATGAAGACATCAGCTTCAGCAAACGGCTCGGCTATACGATGAAGCTGATCGGCATCGCCCAGCGTGATGACAATAAAATCGAAGTCAGCGTTCAGCCGACACTGCTTCCGGATCATCATCCGCTCTCTGCGGTGCATAACGAGTTCAATGCCGTTTACGTGTACGGAGAAGCCGTCGGCGAAACGATGTTTTACGGCCCCGGAGCCGGAAGCATGCCGACTGCGACATCGGTCGTTTCCGATCTGGTCGCGGTCATGAAAAACATGCGTCTCGGCGTAAACGGAAACAGCTTTGTCGCCCCGCAGTTTGAAAGAAATCTGAAGCAGCCGTCTGATATCTATGCCCAGCAGTTTTTAAGAATTCACGTCAAAGACCAGGTCGGCTCTTTTTCAAAAATCACATCGGCCTTCTCAGAGCGCGGCGTAAGCTTTGAAAAAATTCTGCAGCTGCCGATCAAAGGCCACGACGACCTCGCGGAAATCGTCATCGTCACGCATCATACATCGGAAGAAGATTTCAGTGACATTCTGCAAAACTTAAATGACCTCGAAGTCGTACAAGAAGTAAAAAGCACATATCGCGTAGAAGGGAACGGTTGGAGCTAATGTGGAAAGGACTTATCCATCAATATAAAGAATTTCTGCCGGTGACGGATCGGACGCCGGCCCTGACATTACATGAAGGCAACACGCCGCTGATTCACCTGCCGAAGCTTTCTGAAAAGCTCGGAATTGAACTGCATGTGAAAACAGAGGGCGTTAATCCGACGGGGTCCTTTAAGGACCGCGGCATGGTCATGGCGGTCGCCAAAGCGAAAGAAGAAGGCAATGATACCATCATGTGCGCCTCTACAGGCAACACATCCGCCGCGGCTGCGGCATACGCGGCGAGAGCCGGCATGAAATGCATCGTCATCATCCCGGACGGAAAAATCGCCTTCGGAAAACTTGCGCAGGCCGTCATGTACGGTGCGGAAATCATTGCGATTGACGGAAACTTTGACGACGCGCTGGCCATCGTCCGGTCAATTTGCGAAAAATCACCGATTGCATTAGTGAATTCAGTAAACCCTTACCGGATTGAAGGGCAAAAAACAGCGGCCTTTGAAGTATGCGAACAGCTTGGCGGAGCGCCGGACATTCTGGCGATCCCGGTAGGAAACGCGGGGAATATCACGGCCTACTGGAAAGGGTTCAAAGAATACCATGAGAAAAACGGCACCGGACTTCCGAAGATGCGCGGTTTTGAGGCGGAAGGTTCTGCGGCTATCGTCCGCGGCGAAGTCATTAAAAATCCAGAAACCGTTGCGACGGCAATCCGAATCGGGAATCCCGCCAGCTGGGACAAAGCGGTGCTCGCTGCGGAAGAATCAGCCGGAAAAATTGATGAAGTCACAGATGAAGAAATTCTTCACGCTTATCAGCTGATTGCCCGTGAAGAAGGCGTGTTTGCCGAACCGGGCTCCTGTGCATCCATCGCCGGCGTTTTGAAACAGGTAAAATCCGGTGAAATTCCAAAAGGCAGCAAGGTTGTCGCAGTTTTGACCGGAAACGGCCTGAAAGATCCGAACACGGCTGTAGACGTATCTGACATAAAACCGATCACGCTGCCGACAGATGAGGACAGTATTCTGGAATACTTAAATGGAGCGGCGCGTGTATGAATGAGGCGGAGATGCTGTTTTCCATTACGGTTCCGGGAAGCACCGCCAACTTAGGGCCTGGGTTTGATTCCGTCGGGATGGCGCTCAGCAGATATTTGAAGCTTTCGGTTTTCCGAAACGATGAATGGCAGTTCTCGGCGGAAACCGAAACTGTCGCGGGCATCCCTCAAGGAACGGACAACCTCATCTACCAAGTCGCCAAACGGACGGCTGACCGCTATCAGAAAGAGCTGCCGCCCGCCCATGTCAAAGTGTGGAGTGACATCCCCCTTGCACGGGGTCTCGGAAGCAGCGCGGCCGCTATCGTCGCCGCCATTGAGCTTGCGGATGAGTTATGCGGGCTGCAGCTTTCGGAAAGCGACAAGCTGCACTTAGCCAGTCTTGAAGAGGGGCATCCTGATAATGCCGCTGCTTCTCTTGCAGGAGGGCTTGTGATCGGCCTTCACGAAGAAGATGAAACACATATCGTGCGTGTTGCCGAAGCGGATATCGACGTTGTGGCAGTGATTCCGTTTTACGAAGTTCTGACCAGGGACGCAAGAGACGTGCTCCCGAAAGAGCTGCCTTACCGGCACGCCGTTAAAGCAAGCGCCGTCAGCAACCTTCTCGTTGCTGCGATCATGTCAAATGACTGGGCGCTCGCCGGGAAAATGATGAGAAAAGACATCCTCCATCAGCCGTACCGCGCCATGCTTGTTCCTGAGCTTTCAAAGGTGGAACATGCGGCCGAAATGAAAGGCGCCTACGGGACGGCGCTGAGCGGAGCGGGACCGACGATTCTTGTCCTGATTGAAAAAGGAAAGGGAGAAGAGCTGAGAAAGCAGCTTTCTGAGCATTTCCCCCACTGTGAGATTGCGGCGCTTACCGTCCCGTCAGAAGGAAGCGTAATTGAACGGAATCCTTTAGAGCAGGTGAAAAGTGTATAATGATAAAAAAGCGTTCTTCCCATCAGAGAAGGACGCTTTCTTTTTCTGGAGAAGGATTTTTATTTAGGGAAGCGAAATAAAAAGAAAAGGAGGAGAAACGATTTGAAAAAACTCATAACCGAGGAGGACATTGCGACTCTCATATCCGTGACAGACCCGCAATATGCCCCTGACGGCAGAAGAGCCGCTTACGTCCGGACAACAGTCAATCATAAGCGTGATTCCTATTCCTCAGCCATTATGGTATATGACACAGAATCCGGCATCTCAAACCCGTGGACTTTCGGGGACAACAGAAATACAAGTCCGCGGTGGTCACCTGACGGACGGCGCCTCGCCTTTGTTTCTGACAGGGAGAACGGCATCCCTCAGCTGTACATCATCGACGCTGCCGGCGGAGAGGCAAAGCAGGCGGCCGATATTCCTTGGGGCGTATCAGATCCGATATGGGCGCCCGACGGCAGATCCGTGCTTGTGTCCGTCAGTCTGACATCAGCGGAGCGCGCCGATGAGAAAGAAAAAAAGAAGCATGACGAGTATGAGCCGGTTGATATTCAGTCATTAACATATAAACGTGACGGGAAAGGCCTGCTGAACGGAAGCTGGGCCCAGCTTGTTCTGATTCATCTTGAAACGGGGGAGATTCGGCAGCTGACGGATCATGAAGCGGATCATTATGGCGCGGCCTTTTCACCGGATGGCAGGCAGCTTGCGTTTACCGCCAATTTATGCGAGCCGGGTGACGCCGGAAAGCCGAGCGATGTCTATCTGATGAATCTGGCGGACGGAAGCCTGAAGCAGATTACGCCGCACCGCGGTTCTTTCGGTTCCTGCGTGTTTTCACCGGACGGTTCTTATATCGCGATGCTGGGCCATGAAAATGAATTTCGCAATGCGACTTTAGAGAAAGCGTGGCTGTACGACGTGAAAACTGAGCGGCTGTCCTGCCTGACCGACATGCTGGATGTTCATTTGAGCGATGCGCTGATTGCGGATTCAATCATAGGAGGAGTGACGCCCCGGCCGGTATGGACAAACGACGGGCAGGGTTTTTACGTTCTCGGGAGCGAGCAGGGAAGCACCGGTATTTATTATATCTCGATTGACGGCCTCGTATATCCGATCCGATTAGAAGAAGAGTATGTGAACGGTTTTGCTTTTCATCCTGATCAGAAAAGCTGTATCGCTGTCATTGCCAAACCCGCACAGCCTTCCGAGCTTTACAGCATTTCGCTCGAAGATGGGGAAGAGAAGCAATTGACATTCAACAATGATCGGTTTATTGAGGAGCGCATCATATCCGTGCCGGAAAAGCTGCAATATGAAACAAAGGACGGGCTGACGGTAAACGGCTGGTTTTTAAAGCCCGCCGTTTTTGAAGAGGATCAAACTTATCCGCTCATTCTATACATACACGGCGGGCCTCACATGATGTACGGCCATACGTATTTTCACGAATTCCAAGTGCTGGCCGCACAAGGATATGCTGTCGTGTATGTCAACCCGAGAGGAAGCCACGGCTACGGGCAGGATTTTGTCAATCGTGTCAGGGGTGATTACGGAGGCGGAGATTACCGTGATGTCATGCAGGCGGTGGATGAAGCCGTTCAGGCGTATCCGTTTATTGACAGCGGCCGTCTCGGTGTGACGGGCGGAAGCTACGGAGGGTTTATGACGAATTGGATTGTCGGGCAGACAGACCGTTTTAAAGCAGCCGTCACGCAGCGCTCCATTTCAAATTGGTTCAGCTTCCACGGTGTCAGCGATATCGGTTTCTTTTTTACCGACTGGCAGCTCGGACATGATTTGTTTGAGGAAGCGGATAAGCTTTGGGATCGTTCTCCTGTAAAATATGCGTCCCGCGTTTCGACGCCGCTTTTGATCCTGCACGGTGAGCGAGATGACCGCTGTCCGATAGAGCAGGCGGAGCAGCTTTTTACTGCATTGAAGAAACTGAACAAAACGACGTCGTTCATCCGATTTCCGAAAGCCACGCATGAGCTGTCGAGAAGCGGCCATCCGGAACAGCGGATGAAACGCATCCGTTATATTTGTTCATGGTTTGATGACTATTTGTAAAAAATAAAAAACCAGGCTGTCATGCAGCCTGGTTTTATGATTAAAATACTTGTTCTACTTCAACGACACCCGGTACTTCTTCAAGAAGGGCGCGTTCGATTCCGGCTTTCAGCGTAATCGTTGAACTTGGGCAGCTGCCGCATGCGCCAAGGAGGCGAAGCTTTACAATGCCTTCGTCTACATCAACAAGCTCACAGTCACCGCCGTCACGAAGCAGAAACGGACGTAATTTATCCAATACTTCCTGTACTTGCTCTTTCATTTCAACCTCAGTCATGAGATTCGCTCCTTTCATATACATAAAACCATTATATTCACAGTAACGGTAAAAATCTAATGTTTGGTTTGCAAAGCTGCTTTCCCCATTATAGCATATTTAAACTTGAACATAAAAACCGTTTTTTATACAAAAGCTGCCCCGTCCTTTGTATACTGGTGTAAAGGGGATGATATACATGACAAAGCCGGTTACGCTCAGTGTTTACGGCGCTGAAACGCTTTGCGCAAGCTGCGTGAATATGCCGAGCGCCAAAGATACGTTTGAATGGCTGGAGGCGGCGCTGCAACGGAAATACCCGGAGCAGCCTTTTCACATGCGGTATATTGATATTGACGCACCGCCTCAGCAAAAGGAGACAGAAGAGCTTGCGGAGCGCATCAGAAACGATGAATTTTTCTATCCGCTCGTGCTGGTGGAGGATGTCATTGTGGGGGAAGGGAATCCGCATTTAAAAGATATATATGAAGAAATGGAAAGGCGCGGCTATGTTGCGGGCTCTTAAAAATGGCCGCTGATCGCAATCAGCGGCTTTTTTCTTATCAGCCGTTATGATGCTTGTACATCCATAAAAGGCCTGATTTTAATAAACGGGGCACACGCCCGATGAGCGGACGGTCGTTGACAAGACCGAAGCCCGCTTTTTTTCCGAGCGAACCGAGAACGCCTTTCAGCTTAAATTGCGGCATTGTTTCCGGCAGCTCTTCATTGTTCCAGCGTTTCAGGAGGATCTGCACAATTTGTTCCGCCTGTGCTTCAGCCAGCTGGGCGCTCGGCGCATGCGGCAGGCTCGCGCAATCACCGACGACGTAAACATGCTCATCGCCCGGAAGGTTGTGATGCGGTGTTAAAATGATGCGCCCCTGCGGATCTTTTTCAGCGTCCAGTTCTCTGACGGCTTTATTCGGCTGAATTCCCGCCGTCCACACGATGGCATCGGCCGCTATTCCTTCATCATGATTATAAACGATCCCGTCTTCCACTTTTGTAATATTCGCATTATTGATAATGGTGACGCCGTGTTCTTCAAACCATTTCTGAACATACTTGCTGAGTCTTTTCGGAAAGCTTGATAAAATCAGGTCGCCCCGGTCAAATAACATAATCTTCAGATCGTCACGGCTCTCTCTTAATTCACTGGCAAGCTCCACGCCGCTTAATCCCGCTCCGACGATAGCGACAGATGCATTGGCGCCGAGGTTGTTCAGCTTTTGATAGGCTTCGCGTGACTGATCAATGGTCTGAATGCTGTAAGTATGTTCCGGCGCGCCGGGCACGTTATGATACTTATCCTCGCAGCCCAGTCCGATCACCGCGTCATCGTAAGAAATCGGTTCGCGGTCATGAAACAGAACCTGTTTGTTTTTCGTGTCGACGGAAGCCACCTCACCGTATTGAACATCCAGATTCGGATGCTCAGGAAAAGACACCCTGATATGATGATCAGAAATCGTGCCGGCGGCGAGCGCATAATATTCTGTTTTTAAGCAGTGATACGGGTTTCTGTCAATCAGCGTGATGGATATATCTGACGGAAGCTGGTTCGGCAGTAAGCGGTGCAGCACCCGCATGTTTCCGTAACCCCCGCCGATCAAGACCAATTTTTTCATAATGATTCCCCTTTTGCCCGAAAAATATGGTAGTCAATGTTGTTACAAAATAACGAACTATGTAAAATAACATCTAGAATTATATCGAATTTGATCTAAAACCACAATAATAGTTTTAAAATAACCTACAAATTGACCAGAAAACACGTAATAGTAAAACCTTTAACCTGAATTAATATGTTACGATAACATTGAGCGTGAAACCGGATCTTTGACGAATAGAGGAAATTCCGTTAGGATAAGGTACATATGTGAGGTGAAACCGCATGAATCCGATGATTGAATTCTGTGTCAGCAATTTAGCGCGCGGTTCCCAGGAAGCACTTGAGATCTTAGAGAAGGATCCGAACTTGGACGTGCTTGAATACGGCTGTTTAAGCTATTGCGGGAAATGCATGGAGTCCCTGTTCGCCCTGGTCAACGGCGAAGTGGTCACGGGAGGCACGCCTGCTGAACTGGTTGACAACATATATACATTCATAGAAGAAAATCCGATGTTTTAATCAGAGGCTCCGAATGGGGTCTCTTTTTTTATTGCGCCCGGGTTTTGGCAAAATAAAAAATTTGTAGACAGCAAAAATAAATATTGTTATCTTAATAAAGACTTTTTTTAAATAAAATTTTAGAGGTGGATTCATTGAATATCGTTTGGGGGCTGCTCGGGGCAGTTGCTATATTAGCCATTGCTTTTTTGTTATCAGAGAAGAAAAGCAAAATTAACCTGCGAACCGTCATTGTCGGTTTATGTTTACAAATGGCCTTCGGATTCATCGTATTAAAGTGGGACGCCGGCCGGGCCGTATTTTTATGGTTCTCAAGCCGTGTGCAGCTTCTCATTGATTATGCGAACGAAGGCATCAGCTTTATTTTTGGCCCGCTGTTAAAAGTGGGCAGCAGCCCGGCTTTTGCGCTGAGCGTTCTGCCGGTCATTATCTTTTTCTCAGCGCTGATTGCCGTTTTGTATCACTTGAAAATCATGCAGCTCATCTTTCGCGTCATCGGAGGCGGACTGTCAAAACTTCTTGGGACAAGCAGAACGGAATCGCTTGCGGCGGCTGCGAATATTTTTGTCGGACAGTCTGAATCACCGCTTGCCATTAAACCGCTGATTGCGGGATTGACCCGTTCCGAGCTGTTTACGATTATGACGAGCGGCCTTTCGGCTGTAGCGGGTTCGACGCTTTTCGGTTACGCCCTGTTAGGCATTCCGATCGAATACTTGCTGGCGGCCAGCTTTATGGCGGCTCCCGCCGGTCTCGTGTTCGGAAAAATGTTAATACCTGAAACGGAAAAAACGCAGACGATAAAAGGCGATTTTAATATGGACGAAGAAGGCGAAGGCGCCGCTAATGTGATTGATGCAGCGGCAAAAGGCGCGTCCACGGGCCTTCAGATTGCTCTAAATGTCGGCGCCATGCTGCTTGCGTTTGTCGCGCTCATCGCCGTAGTGAACGGAATTCTCGGCGGAATCGGCGGCTGGTTCGGTTTCAAACATATTACATTAGAATCCATTCTCGGTTACGTGTTTTCACCGATCGCATTTGTAATCGGCGTTCCTTGGCATGAAGCGCTTGGAGCGGGAAGCTATATCGGACAGAAACTTGTGCTGAATGAGTTTGTCGCTTATTCAAACTTCGGTCCGCATATTGCGGACTTTTCTAAAAAAACGTCTACGATTATCAGCTTTGCGCTGTGCGGATTTGCCAACTTCTCTTCGATTGCGATTATGCTCGGCACACTGGGCGGTTTGGCCCCAAGCCGCCGTTCGGACATTGCGCGCCTCGGATTAAGAGCGGTTATTGCGGGAACACTCGCAAACCTTCTCAGCGCGGCGATTGCCGGCATGTTTATTTAGTAAACGATAAAAGCTCCCTGCATATGCAGGGAGCTTTTATGTATGAAAAACGGGGGATATTTGTATTGTGTCCGAGCAGAAGAGCTTTTATACTAAGTAAAAGAAAAAAAGTTGGAGGCCGATATGAATTCATTCCGTTTTACCAAGATGCACGGTCTTGGAAACAGTTATATATATGTAAATCAATTTGAAGAACAGCTGCCGGAAGAACGGCTGGCTGAGATTGCCGTTAAAGTGTCCAGCATTCACACGGGCATCGGCTCTGACGGAATGATCCTCATCTGTCCGTCAGAAAAAGCGCCCGTCAAAATGCGGATTTTTAATAATGACGGCTCAGAAGGGAAAAATTGCGGCAACGGCCTTCGCTGTGTGGCAAAGTACGCATACGAACATAAGCTGACAGAAGAAACGTCCTTTTTCATTGAGACGCTTTCAGGTCTAGTGAAAGCAGACATTACAGAGGACAACGGGATTGTGCGTGAAGTCGCCGTCGATATGGGCGAACCGCGCCTCACCAAAAAAGAGCTGCCGATGCTCGGCAATGAAGATGAACGGACGATCAATGAAACCCTTGTTTTTGGAGAAACGGAGCTTTCCGGAACAGCCGTATCAATGGGAAACCCCCATATTGTTTTTCCGGTTGCGGATATCAATCAAGCGCCTCTTACAACGCTCGGTCCCGTCATTGAAAAAGACCCGAGATTTCCGGAAGGCGTCAATGTCGAATTTGTGGAAACCGTCAGCGCCGATGAACTTCATTTCCGCGTATGGGAACGCGGCTCCGGCATTACACAGGCTTGCGGAACAGGCGCCTGTGCGGCGGCTGTCGCATCCGTATTGAACGGTGTTTCCGAACGAAACCGGGATATCACCGTTCATTTAGCGGGAGGCGACCTTGTGATTAATTGGCAGGACAACGGGCACGTACTGATGACGGGACCCGCCGAAACCGTATGCAGCGGCGTCTATTATTTGTAAACAGCTCGTTTGAGAAATACTCTCCTCAAGGTTTATAATAGATATCAGCATCCGTTTTTAAAAAAAGGAGGTCTACCTATGAGTGTTCCAGTAACCATCACTGAAGCAGCGGCTTTGCATATAAAAGATATGATGAAAGAGCATGAAGAAGAAAACGCGTTTCTCCGTGTGGGCGTAAAAGGCGGCGGCTGCAGCGGCCTGTCTTACGGAATGGGATTTGAGCACGAAAAAGGCGAAAAAGACAGCATGTTTGAACAGCACGGAATCACCGTTTTGGTCGACAGCGAAAGCCTTGATATTATGACCGGCACGATCATTGACTTCAAACAGTCCATGATGGGCGGCGGTTTCACCATTGACAACCCGAACGCCATCGTTTCCTGCGGCTGCGGTTCATCTTTCCGCACGGCCAAAAACGCCGGTACGCCGGAAGAGTGCTAAGGGTCAACCTGCCATTCTTAGGATGAAAAAATATGACGTCTTTCTTTTCGGTGGCGCTTGCACCATTGTGAAAGGCGTTTATCTGTTTAATAAAAATAAAACCCGCTCAACAGAAGCGGGTTTTGCTTTTTTAAAGATGTTATTCAATTGTATGTTTCATTGCATTGTACATATTTGCCGTATGTTCATCGGCTTTATCCCGTGACATGCGCAGCCGTTCCGCTGAAGAACCATATCCGATTTCTAGTTTGCCCTCTTTCAGTCCTTTAAAAATCCCATCAGCGAATTCATCCAGCGGTTCTCCTTGAGTATGCAGCCCTGCTCCGCCTAAATCTGTATTCACCGCCGGAGGCGCAACTTCAATCACTTCTACAGATGAATCAGAAAGCTGATGTCTCAGACTCATTGTAAATGAATGAAGCGCTGCTTTCGTTGCTGAATAGATCGGTGCAATAGCAAGCGGTGTAAAAGCCAATCCCGAAGAGACGTTAATGACAGCCGCATCTTCTTTTCCGGCAAAAAACGGAGCGAACAGCATAGACAGGTGGAAGGGAGCTTCAATGTTCGTTGTGATTTCTTTATTGAAATAGTCCCAATTGTCCTTCGCATCCGCTTTCAGCACGTGAAAACGTTGTTGAATCCCCGCGTTGTTTACTAACACATTCACTTCCGGATAATTTTCTTTCACCCAATCAAACAGTGATATACGTTCAGATGGAATGCTCAAATCACTGACATATGTAATAAGATCCGGGAATGTTTCCTTTGCTTTTTGAAGAGCGTGCTCACGCCGTCCGGTCACAATGACTTTATTTCCCGCTTTTAAAAACCGTTCTGCGAAAGCCAATCCTATTCCGGCATTTCCGCCTGTAATCAGTATTGTATTTCCCGTCAGTTTCATATTAACTCCTCTTTTCCGATTGTTTTTACATTTCTTTGTCAACATTTCAGCTTTGATCCAATCAATATATTCATCCCGCAATAGGCATGAAATAAGACAGCAGTGATTCTGTAAAATTTTTTTAGATCATCGGGAAACCCGCCAAAACTATTCTTTCCTTGTCACAATATGATGATACGGCTTAAAGCACGGTTTAAGTCAACAAAAGAACCTTGTGATTCCGTTTCGGTTACTCACATCAGACATAGGTCACGAAAGGAAAGCCGAATGTGAAGTCTTGGAATTTTCTTGATGCGATAAAGCGTACCGTATCACATGGGTGAGAGGCAATTAAAAAACGTTTCTGATCAAAACAAAAGGACGGCGATGCATATGCAGGAAGGAAACAGCGTTGATATCAGGCCGCTCAGCCTGAATGATGCAGAGCAGGAACTGGTTTTGCAGACGGAAAACCGCATGTTCTTTGAACGGTTTGCCATGTCGAGACAAGAGGATTTTTATACGCTGGAAGGCCGGAAAAAACGAATTGAACAATCACTGAAGAATGCGGAAAATGATACTGAATACAGCTTCGGCATTTTTCTTCAAGATCAGACCCTGATTGGCACGATCAGCCTTTTTCAGGTGGTTCGGGGTTCCCTCCAAAGCGCTTTTATCGGTTATTTTTTAGATGGCAAACATAACGGGAAAGGCTATGCGACGAAGGCTGTTAAGCTGGCAGTCGATTATGCATTCAATGAGCTGAAACTGCATCGGATAGAAGCCGGAGTCATGCCGCACAATAAGGTGTCAATCCGGGTGCTCGAAAAAGCTGGCTTTCATAAAGAAGGCATTGCGAGAAAAAATGTAAAAATAAATGGAAAATGGGAAGATCATCAGGTGCTGGCGATCATACATCCGGAGGATACATGACGATATCCTCCTTTTTTATATCCTTCGTCTCTTTCGACAGGTTCTTCCTAAAACTTCAAATCAATTGTCTAAATCATACTATTTGCAAATTCAAAAAAAAATAAAGGGTACATAGAACTGAAAAATCTGAAAGATGTGCTCATTGTCAACACGTCCTAAAGTCATATTTTTCGAAAGGATATTGATTTTTTGATAGGATTAAACTAAATTGTAAAAGTATAGAATAGTTAATTTATTTTGTAAGAAAAGGATGATAATATGATAGGTCAATTGAGCAATAAAAAAATATTTTTAAGTTCTTTTTTCATCATTTTGATCTGTTCATTACTCTTCCAATTCAGTATTTCAGATAAAGTTCTGCAGTCGTATTATTCTTCCGTCGGAGAAAGTACCTACGATATCGGGGAGAAAAGTGTTCGTACGATTGTCATGTTTCTTCAAGGGTTTATGATCTTCACAACTTTTGTGGAAATTCTGATAGGCGGATTTCTGTTATTCGTTGCCGCTTTTATTCTCGGTACAAAAAAACCGAAAAAAATATATTTGCTTCTATATACGCTGACTTCTTTAATCTCGGCATTTAAAATGTTGATTCTTTCAGTTGTTAACTACTTAACGGCTGATTCCTCGCTTATATATTCTGCCGGCGGCACCAGCTTGAGTCTGCAGCTGCTGGACCCATTTCTGCTCATATCAATCGCGGCTCTTTATGCTGCCGCAGGAAAACTGACCGATCTCAGTAAAGGCAAGAGAATCATTTTGACTGGATGTTTTGTTTTACTAAAACTCTTTACTATTTTCTTAAACTATTTTATGGCGGATAAAATTTAGCTCGGGAGAGAGTCAATTAAGCTGAATTTTATTATAAATTAAAAAAACAGAGTAGGGAGATGTTATGATGAACTTAGTAAAATCTAATAAAAAGTCTTTCATTTTGTTTGGCGCGGCTCTTGCTGCAGCAACATTGGTTTATGCACTATTATTAACGGGAATTGAATTAAACGTGGCGGCGGCTCATGCATTCTCAGCCAATGCTGAATTAGCTTCTACTCTCGGCATCTCTACAGCAGCAGCTAAAAAAGCAATTGATATTATTGATGCGGCATCAACAATTGCTTCTATCATTTCTCTTATCGGTATCGTTACAGGCGCAGGCGCGATTTCTTATGCAATCGTTGCAACAGCAAAAACAATGATTAAGAAATACGGCAAAAAATACGCAGCTGCTTGGTAAAATCGCTCAATAAATAATTGCTCTTTTTGTACAAGCTGCAAAAAGAGCCTCTCTCCCAAATACATATGTAAGGATTGAAAGTATGATAGTCAAACAAATTGCGGCTCTTATCAAATATAATACCCTGTCATCGTTTCGAAAAAGAAAGGAAGATTGGGGCATTCCTCAACTCAACAGCAAACTGCTGTCTGCCATTATTATTTCTCTGTTATGTTTATATCTCGTTTTCCTGGGATGCGGTGTTGTATTCGGGACAAAACTGATTCAGCTGCCCCTCAGCGCATGGGGGCAATTTGTTTTAATCGCCGTTTCACTTGAGCAGCTTTTTTGGGCTGCCGGCTTCTTTAAAGAACATCACAATGCCTTTCTGCTGGATACGCGTAAGGTCATTCATCAATTAAAAAAGGTGCGTTTTTTACAGCTGTTTTCTGTTTTTGCCGGCCAGGCGATCAAAAAAACCATTTTCGTATGGTATCTTTTTGTTTTTCCGGTCTTTTTGTTTTTATCAAGCGCAGGCATGACCGGGTCTGCGGCGATCATCGTATTTTTCTTGGGCTTCGTTTATTTTCTTCTCAATTTATTTTTATCTATGCTGTTTTCTTATGTTGTTTATCTTCTTACAAATATGTGGAGCAAATTGTTTTACTTGAAAATCATGAAAGGCATTTTATTCAGCGTCAGCCTGCTGGTTCCGCTTGCAGTCGGATATGCCGTTTATCTTCTCGTGTTTGGGGAGTATACCGCAAAGGATATTTCTAGCTTTACGGAGTCACCGGCTTTCCGGAACATCCTCATGAATACGCCGTATGTATGGTTAGCATTCCGCTCACATTCCGTGCTCGTTTTCGCTGCGGTGTTTGCGGCCGCCGTCCTTTTAACGGCGGGAATGTTTAAACTGTGGTCGGCCACCCTGAAGAAAATGGACCTTATTCCTTATATGTTTTTGACAAACGCAGATTTTGCGCCAAAGCTGAAATTATATAGAAATAACAAAATATTTCATGCCGTTTTTCAAAAGGACCTCCTGTTCTTATCGAGAATTGACGGGTTTTTTATCAGGAATTTCGGCAGTATGCTGTATTTGTTCATGCTGTTTTTAGGTTTTTGTATTCCGCTTTTATCGCATCACTTTATCGGGTATTCGGCAGCCGCCATCGTGTCTGCGGCGGTTATCATTGCGAACTTTTCGTATCAGCTCGTCGGAGATGCGCTCAAAACAGTATTATCAGTTGACGGGGAAATAAAAAATCAGCATTTGTTTCACCGGAATATCAAACATGCGTGGCAGCTGGTATTTCCGAAAGTATGTATTTATAATCTCGCCGCTCTTATCTATTCGTTCATCATCACCATTTTGATTACGGTGTTTTTTCCGTCTTCCGCGGCGCTGACGATTTACTTGTTTATTGTGTTTTTATGTTCGGGTTTTTTATACAGTCTTGTCCAGATTTCAAGCACCGCCCTGTATCCTAAGAAAAACTGGGAGCATCTGTACGAAATTGGAGAAGCGGGGAAAGCAAAGACGTATAACAACTTATACAGTTCTTTCATTTTCATTGTGTCGCTTCAAATCGCTGCGATCACATCGTATTTTATCTATAAAAAGTCGGAACTTGAAACGATGCTTATTCATTCTGCATCAGGTATTTTTGTCCTGTTCACACTATTAAACTATGGAGTCATGTTTCTGTTTCTTCGCAGAATCAATATGGCGGAAAGGTTTGCGAACAATGATTAAATTAGTGAATATACAAAAAAACTATAGTGAAAAACAGGTGTTGAAAGATATTTCGTTTGAGGTGAAAAAAGGCTCAATCTATGCTTTGCTGGGGACTAATGGAGTCGGGAAAACAACGACTTTGAAAATCATTTCGGGCCTGCTTAAACCGACTTCAGGCCGCGTCATGATTGACGGCAAGGAACTGGATTCAGAAGAGGGGGGGCAACTATCGGCTGATATCGGTTTTGTGCCCGACCATGCTTTTTTATATGATTATTTAACGGGAGTCGAATACTTGCGTTTTACAGCGGAGATGTTTCAAGTGCCGTCTCAGCGGACAAATGATTATATAAAGAATATGTTAGAGACGCTGAAGCTTGCTCAAGACGGAAATCAGCTGATTAAAACATATTCACACGGAATGAAACAAAAATTATCAATTGCGGCCGCGCTCATTCATCAGCCAAAGATATTAATTCTTGACGAGCCGCTGACGGGCATTGATTTAATCAGCGGTAAAACGATACGGACGTTATTAAAGGAGTACGTCAAGCAGGGAAATACGGTCCTGTTATCGACTCACCTGCTGGAGCTGGCACATTCGCTGTGCGATACGATCGGTATTATACATGAGGGCGTTTTTGCGGCGGAGTATCAGTCATCCGAGCATTCATTAGAAGAGATTGAAGAATTGGCTGAGAGTATCTATACATGATGAACCGCATGTTGCCGGCAATCAGGACGTCTGTCATTCCGTTAACCGCGTCATTGCTGTTTTTTTCAGGCGGTGTGATCGCTGCGTTTTTTTCCGATCACTTTGTTTCATCAGCGTCTTACAACGGCTCGTCAGGCGCGGTTGAACTGCTGAAAAACAATGCAATCGCTTGTCTGTTTTTAGCCGCGGGTTTTTTTACCTTTGGGTTGACCTCAATCTTTTATTTATTCACCAACGGGTTTATTTTAAGCGGTTCTATTATAGAAAATCTGCATAGCGGGGTTCCTTTTTATCAGATTTTTTTACTGCTAATTCCTCATGGTATATTTGAAGTTCCTGCGTTATTATTAAGTGGCGCCATTGGTTTTAAGGGCGTTGAATTGGTCATCAGGCTGTGTTTTTCTAAGGAAAAAAAGATAATCGCTTCAATGTTCAGGCATATTGGAATATTGGTGCTGCTTATTATTTGTCTGCTGATCGCCGCTGCCATTATTGAAGCTTACATCACACCAATTTTTAAGTAAAAGGGGCAGAAATCATATGAGAAGTAAATTATCATTAATCGGTGTGCCGATTGTTATGATTATCGGTTATATCATTTCTTTATCCTTTGAGTGGCTGTTTCCTGTTCTTACTTTTGGGGTGGCAGGACTATATCTCTTTATATTTGCTCCGGTGCAAAATAAATTCATTCGTTACATCTTTTTGTTTATTTTTGTGATTAATCTGTTAGCCAGTGCGGCTCTTTATTTCGGTATTTAATAAAAAAATGACATTCATATTGAATGTCATTTTTTTTATCTTCGAGCGGCTATGCTGCGTGTTAAAATCTGTCGCCGTTGAAAATAGAGTTTTTTACGATCACGTAGTCGACATTGCGGATGGCTTCGAGTGTATTACCGCCGGCGTAAGAGATGGAAGATTGCAGATCCTGCTCCATTTCAATCAGTGTGTCCTGTAAAGACCCTTTATGTTCGACATGCATTTTTTTGCCTTCGACGTTTTTCTTTTCGCCTTTTTGAAATTCAGAAGCGGAGCCGAAATATTCTTTGTACAGCTTTCCATCGATTTCGATCGTTTGTCCCGGTGATTCCTCGTGGCCGGCGAATAATGATCCGATCATGACCATAGACGCGCCGAATCGGATGGATTTCGCGATATCGCCGTGCGTGCGGATGCCGCCGTCAGCAATGATCGGTTTGCTCGCCGCTTTTGCGCACCAGCGAAGCGCGGCTAATTGCCACCCGCCGGTTCCGAAGCCGGTTTTAATTTTGGTGATGCAGACTTTCCCGGGGCCGATTCCCACTTTTGTCGCGTCAGCGCCCGCGCGTTCCAGCTCCCTTACAGCTTCAGGCGTCCCGACATTCCCTGCGATGACAAAGCTTTCCGGGACATGTTCTTTAATAAATTGAATCATGCTGATCACGGCATTGGAATGGCCGTGCGCGATATCAATGGTAATATAATCCGGCACCAGCTCCTGTTCTTTCAGCTCCCGGATGAATTCATAGTCATTTTCCTTCACGCCGACACTGATGGAAGAAATCAGTCCGCGCGCTTTCATATCCCGGACAAAAGTCAGGCGTTTTTCCGGCTCGAAGCGGTGCATGATATAAAAATACCCGTTTTCCGCGAGCCAGGCCGCGATGTTTTCATCTATAATCGTCTGCATGTTGGCCGGTACGACCGGAAGTTTAAACGTGTGTCCGCCCAACGTAACTGATGTATCACATTCAGATCGGCTTTCAACAATGCATTTTGCAGGAATCAGCTGAATATCTTCGTAATCAAATACATTTTCCATATATAACACCCCTAAAAGCGAATAATAGAATTAAATAAAATTAAAATGTTCGTCTTTTTATAATGTACTTTGTTTTGTCAGGAATGTCAAATGATTTCATGCCGCCTCATCTGCGGTCAGCTTGTCATCCATTTGCAGTTTGGTTATCATAGTAGTATTGGGTGTTGTAAGACATTTGTTACGATAGATAGATTTGCAGAAGAAGGGAGGGGCCGGTGTGGAACAAAAACAGCCCGGGCACAGCCCGAAAGCCCAGAAAATTCAGGACCGGATTATTTTAGGCACGATTTGGGTCGTGTCGGCGCTTGTCATTGCGCTTGTTGTCGGAACCGTCATGAATTATATTTGGATGTTTAAATAAAAAAGAGTCTGTGCCGGTATGACACAGACTCTTTTTTATTATTTTTCAAACATGCTTGTAGAATGCAGAGGCTGGACGCGCGCTTTCGGGTCCATGTAAGCCTTCGCGTTGTTCACGGCTGTCGGAGCTTCGCCGAAACCGCTGGCGATCAGCTTGACCTTGCCTTCATATGTGCAGATATCTCCGGCGGCAAAGAAGCCTTCGATATTCGTTTCCATTGTGCTTTTGACGACGATGGAATTTTTCTCGATTTCAAGGCCCCAGTTTTTAATCGGGCCGAGAGAAGAAACAAAGCCGTAGTTTACGATCAAGTCATCAATTTCAATGATTTCTTTACGGTCGCCTTTCACTTCTTCGAGAACGAGCTGTTCGATCCGGTCTTCACCGACAAGTTCAGCGGGAACAAACGGTGTCAGCACGTTGACTTTAGAATTATGCAGGTTTTCGACACTGTGCTCATGCGCGCGGAATTTATCACGGCGGTGGATGATGCTGACTTCTTTCGCGATCGGCTCAAGCATGAGCGCCCAGTCCACCGCAGAATCGCCGCCGCCCAGAACGGCAACGCGTCTGCCTGCGAATTGATTGAGGTCATCAATGAAGTAATGCAGGTTTTGGCCCTCATATTGTTCCGCTGATTCCAGCTCAAGCTTTCTCGGCTTAAATGCGCCGTTTCCCGCGGTGATAATAACCGTTTTTGAATAATGCGTTTCTGAATTCGTGACAAGCTTAAACACACCGTCCGCCTGTTTTTCAACAGATTCAACGGCCTGCTCTAAGCAGATGGTCTGATCGAACTTTGCCATTTGCTCTTTTAAGTTGTTCACAAGTTCTTGGGCGCGGATTTTCGGGAATCCGGCTACATCATAAATATATTTTTCAGGGTACAGCGCGCTGAGCTGGCCGCCAAGCTGAGGCAGGCTCTCGATGATTTTGACGCTCGCCTGTCTCATTCCCCCGTAAAAAGCGGTAAACAGGCCGACCGGGCCGCCGCCGATGACCGTAATATCATAAACCTTTGAATCCTCTTGCATACCAAATTGCCTCCTAATTGAAAATTGTTATTAATTATAACATACAATTTAAAAGGATGACGAGTGCCGAAAACCGCCCGGCCGCTTCATTCTTGAAAAAAATTGCGGCCGCCGCTAATATGGGGACAAATTCCAATCTGTTTTTTCCTGAATGTTTTCTGATTCTTCCGGATAGTATGGTGATATGCAGACATGTGCGGTTTTCTAAAAAATTTTATATTTCATTTCATAAAATCCCGCCAATAAGCTGAAGCTAATACAAATGTTGATTTGATTATGCGTCTAACAGCAAAAAAAAGAAGGTGGATGTGATGGCATTGAATAAACCCAAAATCGTGGTTTTAGGTGCAGGTTATGGTGGATTAATGACAGTAACAAGGCTTCCGAAGCATATCGGGACAAATGACGCTGACATTACTTTGGTCAATAAACACAATTATCATTATGAAACGACATGGATGCATGAAGCGAGCGCAGGAACGCTGCATCATGACCGCTGCAGATATCAAATAAAAGATGTAATCAATGAATCACGGGTCAAATTTGTGCAGGATACCGTAAAAGCGATAGATGTGCAAAATAAAAAGGTGACGCTTTCACAAGGGGACATCCCTTATGATTATCTTGTCATCGGGCTTGGCGCCGTCCCTGAAACATTCGGGATTAAAGGCTTAAAAGAATTCGCTTTTCCGATCGCGAATATTAATACGTCGCGCCAGCTGAAAGACCATATTGAGCTCCAATTTGCGACATACAATACGGAGGCCGAAAAACGCCCTGACCGCTTAACCATCGTTGTCGGCGGAGCGGGCTTTACGGGAATTGAATTTCTCGGTGAACTTGCGAACCGCAAGCCGGAGTTATGCAGATATTATGATATAGATGAAAGTCTCGTCCGGATCGTCTGTGTCGAGGCCGCCCCGACGGTTTTGCCGGGATTTGATCCGGAGCTTGTCGAATACGCCGTTCAATACCTTGAGAGCAAAGGCGTTGAATTTAAAATCGGCACTGCGGTTCAAGAATGCCGCGCAGACGGTGTCACAGTCGGCAAGAAAGATGAAGAGCCGGAAGAAATCAAATCGCAGACCGTTGTCTGGGCCGCGGGCGTGCGCGGACATCCGATCGTGGAGGAAGCGGGTTTTGAAAATATGCGCGGCCGTGTCAAGGTCAACCCTGATCTTCGGGCGCCGGGTCATGATGATGTTTTTATTCTCGGCGACAGCTCGCTCTTTATCAATGAAGAGACGGAACGGCCGTACCCGCCGACTGCTCAGATCGCGATGCAGCAAGGAGAAACGGTCGCCAAAAATCTGGGCGGTTTGATTAAAGGAGGCCAGCTTGAAGAGTTCAAGCCTGATATTAAAGGAACCGTCGCCTCCCTCGGTGAGCATAACGCCGTCGGAGTCGTATACGGCAGGAAGCTCAAAGGCACGCCGGCGTCCTTTATGAAAAAGGTCATTGACAACCGATCGCTCTTTATGATCGGCGGGCTGGGCCTGACGCTGAAAAAAGGGAAGTTTAAATTCTTCTGAAAACCCGCGGCCGCGGGTTTTCTCTTCTTTTAAAAAAGAGCGCTATCAAAAGAATGTAAAAGAAAAAAATGAATGTTTTCGCTTACATGAGTTATTTTGTTACATATTCTGACTTGGTGCTTGACAAGTAAATATGATATATTATCAGAAAATTGAGAAAAAGGGTGATCCGCATGAAAACGACAGCACAAAGCACGGCGGCGTGTCCGTTCTGCTCAGGTAAAGGGTATTTTCAATTGCTTCTTGGCGGCTCCGAAACATGTCCCTCCTGCCAGGGAAGCGGCAAAGAGAGACGCTGATTTTTCCAGACGTTGACTTTTTTACCGCCCCCGAGGTACACTGAAAGTGCTGTAGGGGGTGGATGTTTGTGATTAGTTTGCCGGTTGTCCTGATCTCAATTGTACTATTTTTTGTACTGTTTTTCGGCATAGGCTTTCTGTTGAACATGCTGCTTAGAATGTCGTGGATTATGGCTGTTGTCTATCCGATTGTATGCCTTTTCATTATCAGCAATAAAAAGATGATCAGTTACGTGCAGGCGCCGGGGGAATCCTTTCAAAGCCTGTTTCAGCGCATCATGTCATTAGCGGTTGCGGATGTCGTGATTTTGGCGGGCGGACTGGCGGGAGCCATCATGTCAGGCATTGCCATAAAGGCGCTCAGAAAAAGAGGATATCAAATGTTTTAAGCCGCTTTCTTATTCGAGAAAGCTTTTTTTGTGCCGCGGCGCTTTTTGTATAGCACCTCACCGAGTTGGGAACAATGACTCGGAGGAGAGTGATTTCAGATTGACGATAATCAGACGCGTATTCATGATCGTGCTCTTTTTGGGCGCATGCCATGCGACATACTTTTCCATAACCGGTGTTGAAGCAAAGGATCTGACAAATTGGATGACGGAACATCGCGGCGCCGTTTTGAAAAACATCGGCACTCCGTTTCAATCCTTACAGAATCAGCCGGAAAAGAAGGCATCAGGCAGGATAAAACCGCTGGAAGAAGCTTTTGACTGGGAACGCTATCCGTCACAAAAGGTGACGGCCACCGGTTATACCGCCGGAGCGGAATCTACCGGAAAATCTCCCGGGCATCCGCAGTACGGAATTACATATTCAGGCGTGAAGGTCAAACGCGATTTATATTCAACTGTTGCGGCCGATCCGTCTGTTTTCCCGATCGGGACGATTCTGTTTATACCGAATTACGGATACGGGGTTGTCGCCGATACCGGCTCAAAAATTAAAGGAAGCCGCCTTGACCTCTACTTTGACACCGTCAAGGACGTCTATAACAATTGGGGCAAAAAAACACTTGATGTCTACATGATTAAAAAAGGGAACGGCACAGTGACCGAGGACGAACTTGTAAAGCTGAACGAAACCAAGTCGATGCAAGTGTTCAGAAATCAATACAAAACGGTAAAAGAATAAAAACGCTTCAGCATCCGCTGAAGCGTTTTTTACATAAAGAAATAATCTAAAATCAATGTCAGCACAATACCGGTGACGCCGCCGAAGAACACTTCAATCGGCTGATGGCCGAGCAGTTCTTTCAGTTTCTTCTGTTTTTCCTTCTCTTCCGCTTTCTGAAAGTCCTTCGCTTCGCTGACAAACCGATTAAAGTCGATGACCAGTTTATTAATGACCGTCGCCTGTTCACCCGCATGCCGCCTGACACCTGTAGCGTCGAACATCGTAATGACGGCGAAAATCGCGGCGACTGCAAACAGGGGCGAGTCCAGTCCCTGTTCCAAAGCGACTCCGGTTGACAGCGCAGTGACGGCGGCGGAATGGGAGCTCGGCATGCCGCCGGTGCTCGTCACAAGAGACCAGTCCAGTTTTTTGGATACGATAAATTGAATAGGCACTTTTACAACTTGGGCAAAAATAATGGCGGCAAAACTCGCCAGTAAAGGAAAATTCATAAGTACATCCATATGCAACATCCTTTCTGTATCTGCTGATTCCGATCGTATCGAAAAACTGCAGAAAACGCCCTTAGTTTGGTAAAATAAAATCAATGAAAAATGTTTTTTCATTATACCACTTTACATAACAAATACCCACATAAGGAGTGTGTACTCATGTTTTATGCATCTGATCAACTGCGGCATCCCGAAACACTGGTCATCGGTCTTTTTCAAAAAAGCACGCTGAACGGATTTACGAAGGAATTGGATGATAAATTGGACGGTCATCTGACCCAGCTGTTAAAGGATGGTGATGTGTCCGCCAAACGCAATCGTGTATCAAAAGTATACCCTCCGGCTGCGACCGGTATGAAACGTATTTATTTTATCGGCCTGGGAAGAGAAGCGGATTATTCGTTTGAAGATACGAAAGAATGCTTTGCACGAGTATTTCAGCAGGTTCATCAAGATAAAAAACAGGAAGTATCTGTTTTGCTCGATACATTCGTCTCCGGGGAAGTGCCTGCCGCCGATGCCGCTCATGCGCTTTCAGAAAGCTGTCTGCTTGCGGTTTACGAAGTGCAGGATTATAAACATAAATCGAATGAGCCGGATCAGGAACTGAAATCAGTCTGCGCCGTGACCGAAGAAGACCTGAGGGAAGTGCAGGCCGGCCTGAACGTCGGAGCGGCATACGGCCAAGGGACGAATTCAGCCCGCACGCTTGTGAATATGCCGGGTAATATGCTGACGGCCACTGATTTGGCGTCATATGCCGCTGAGCTGGCGGCAAAATACGATTTCGAGTGTGAAATTTTAGAAAAAGATGAAATGGAAGAGCTCGGCATGGGCGGGCTGCTTGCCGTTAACAAGGGCTCATCCGAACCGCCGAAAATGATCGTTCTGAAGTACCAGGGCAAAGATCAGTGGGAAGACGTCATCGGCCTGGTCGGTAAAGGAATTACCTTTGATACGGGCGGATATTCAATTAAGCCGAAAACCGGCATTGTCGGCATGAAAAGCGATATGGGAGGGGCCGCCTCGGTATTAGGGGCAATGGAGATTATCGGCGAACTGCGGCCTGAACAAAACGTGCTCGCTGTCATACCGTCTACGGACAACATGATTTCGTCCGATGCGATGAAGCCGGATGATGTCATCGTTTCGCTCAGCGGAAAAACCATTGAGATCCTGAACACCGATGCGGAAGGGCGTCTCGTGCTTGCCGACGGCATCACATACGCCAAGCAGCACGGAGCCTCTGTCCTCGTAGACGTCGCAACGTTAACGGGCGGTGTCATTGTCGCCTTAGGGAACGAAATGACAGGCGCTATGACCAATCACGCCGCGTTTTATGAACAGGTGGCGGAATCGGCGAAAGAATCCGGCGAGCCGATCTGGCAGCTTCCGATTACAGAAAAGGATAAAAAACGGGTGAGAAACAGTCAGATGGCTGATTTGAACAATTCTCCGGGAAGAGAAGGCCACGCGATTATGGCGGGGGCATTCATTGGTGAATTCGCGGAAAACACGCCGTGGGTTCATCTCGATATTGCGGGAACCGCAACGGCGAATAAAGCGACATGCTTCGGCCCTGCCGGCGCAACAGGCGTCATGGCAAGGACGTTGGCTGTTTTGACTGAGCGGTTTACGCCCGAAAGATAACAGCAGCCCGCTGCCTTGATGCAGCGGGTTTTTTGATTTCCAAAATCTTTAGTTGACTAAAGCGCAGAATATATGGTAACTTTAATTATCTACTACATTAGCAAACTAAAGGATTTTTGGAGGGACTCATCAATGAATGCTGTTGTTGTCGCAGTATTGCTCATGCTCGTCTTAAGCCTGCTGCGTGTCAATATTATTATAGCTTTAATGATCGGCGCGCTTGCCGGCGGGCTGACCGGCGGCTTAGGCCTCGGAGAGACGGTGAAGGCTTTTACGGACGGTCTCGGCGGAAATGCCACCGTCGCGGTCAGCTACGCGCTGCTCGGAGCATTTGCCGCGGCGCTGACAAAGACGGGGCTTCCCGATGCAATGGTGGAAGCGTCTGTCAAACTAATCGGAAAAAAGGAAGATTCGCGGAAAAAAGCACTGTCAAAAGTGTTAATCGTACTGATTATTTTAATCATATCCTGTTTCTCGCAAAACGTGGTGCCCGTTCACATTGCGTTTATTCCTGTATTGATTCCGCCGCTTTTAAAAATATTTAACGAACTTGAAATAGACCGCAGGCTGATCGCGTGTGTGATGACATTCGGACTGACTGCGCCGTATATCGTTCTGCCTGTCGGATTCGGACAGATTTTCCAGGGGATGCTGAGAGATAATATGGCGTCAGCCGGTTTAAAGGTGCCGCTCAGTGATATCCCGTATGCTTTAATCATCCCGACGGCCGGGATGGCGGTCGGTTTAATTTTAGCCGTCATCGTCTTCCGGAAACCGAAGAAATATGAGACGAAGGAGATTGCCGGACTATCGTCTTCTCCTTATACGAAAAAAAGCATTGCCATCGCCCTGATCTCCATTGCCGTGTCGCTTGCCGTTCAGCTCTATCTGTCACAGGTGCTCGGAGTGGAAGGTATGATCATGGGCGCGCTTGCCGGCTTGTTTACGCTGTTTATCAGCGGAGTCATGAAGCGCAATGAAGCGGATAAGCTGATCACGGACGGCATGATTCTGATGGCTTTTATCGGGTTTGTCATGCTTGTTGCAGCCGGTTTTTCAAATGTATTGAATAAAACGGGCGATGTGGCTTCCTTGGTCAAAGCATCAACAGGCTTTATCGGCCACAGCCAATCATTAGGCGCGCTCCTGATGCTGGTGGTCGGTTTATTAATCACGATGGGAATCGGATCATCATTTGCAACCGTACCCGTCATTACGACCATATTTGTCCCGCTGTGCGCTCAGCTCGGATTCAGCCCGATGGCGACGATCGCTGTAATCGGAGCGGCCGCCGCGGTCGGTGATGCGGGTTCTCCTGCAAGTGACAGTACGCTCGGGCCGACGTCAGGCCTCAGCGCCGACGGACAGCACCACCACATATGGGATACGTGCGTACCGACATTTATTTTCTATAACATTCCGCTTGTGATATTCGGCTGGATTGCCGCGCTTGTTCTGTAAAAAAAGGCTCCCGGTAAGGGGAGCCTTTTTGTATGCTGAGACATCTTACGCCGGATTTCTGCTGAACCCCGTCGCTTTATGAATAGACCTGTAAACGGCAGGCGCGATTGATGCCAATAACAGTGCTAAAACGATATCTTTTATGAAAAACCATATCATGTAAAACCAGGCCATTCCGTAGCTGATCGGAGCATGAAGCCATAATTTCAGCGCAATATACGTATAGGTCGTGCCAATGAGATATATGACGGCGGTACCGATCAAAGAGGCCCATGCATAATGCAGGCGGCCGGGTTTTTTTGTTTTTTCCAGCAGCCATCCGGCTGCAAATGCCGCCGGGATGTAAGCGAGAATAAATCCGCCGCTCTTTCCGATAAACGGCGCAAAGCCTGCTGAGAATTGGGCGAAAACAGGCGCCCCCGCGAGTCCGGCCAATGCGTATACCGTCATTGCAATGGCTGCCCGTCTGGCGCCGAGAAGCATCGCGGCTAACAGACAAAAGAAAGGCTGCAGCGATAACGGAATTCCCGCAACTTGCAAAAAAGGAGCCATTGATGTAATGTTGGCGCCGACGGCCATCAGTGCGGCAAACATGCCGATAAGCGCCATATCGCCCGCACGAAGGTTGCGTTGTTTCATTTGTTTTTCCCCCTTACACTTGTACCAGATTAGCGTAATCGAAGGGTGATTGATTGTCAACAAAGATTTAATGCAGGTTTACTAAATGGAGGGAGCCATATGTTTTTCGGGAAAACGAAACAAACAAAACAGTCGGAACGGATTCCGCCAAACCAAAATGTCACAACGAAGTTTCCCGTGCTTCACGCCGGAAATGTTCCTTATTATGAAGATATGTCAAAATGGAATCTGCAAGTGTACGGACTTGTTGACCGTCCTATGCTGTTAAGCTTTGAAGATATCAAAGCCTTTCCGGAAGCCGAAGTGAAAAATGATATTCATTGCGTCACGGGCTGGTCCCGTCTTGATAATATCTGGCAGGGAATACGCGCCAAAGACATCGCTGAGAAAGCGGGCGTGCACAAAGAAGCGGGATTCGTCATTCTGCACGCTGAAGAGGGCTGGACGGCCAACCTGCCGCTTTCTGATTTTACGCGGGAAACATCCCTGCTGGCATATGCGCATAACGGCGAGCCGTTAACGCCAGAGCACGGCTATCCGCTCAGAGGCGTTTTCCCCCATCTTTATTTTTGGAAAAGCGCCAAATGGCTGCGCGGCATTCAGTTCACAAAGGAAAACCACCCCGGCTTTTGGGAGAAAAACGGCTACCATATGAGGGGAGATCCATGGAAGAATGAGCGCTTTACATGGGATTAAGCCTCCTATCACTATATAGTTCTTAGGTACCTTATTGAAATAAGGTGCTTTTTTTATATCAAAAATCCATTGACTTTGTTTGGCAAAAAACCTATTATTTGAGGTGTCTTTTGATATTGAAAATCATTATCAATAAGCATAGATAAAGCAATTGCCGCAAAGGGGATGAACACATAATGGACGGAAAACAAATAAAGCGGGGTTTCGCGCCGGCCGGCCGATACGCGGTTCCGGGCACAGAAGTAAGAGAAATGCGCTCAAAAGGAGGCCGTACGTATCGTATCTTTGTCTCTTTTCCTCAAGAAGAACCGCCTGCATCCGGCTTCCCCGTCATATACCTGCTCGATGCGAATTCCGTATTCGGCACAATGGCCGAAGCTTTGCGGGTGCAAAGCCGACGGCCTGAAAAAACAGGCGTTGTTCCGGCGGTGATTGTCGGAATCGGCTACCCGACAGATCAGCCGTTTTCCGCCGAACGTCACAGTGATTTTACGATGCCGCTTTCTGAATCAGAACTGCCGGTGCATCCGCGCGGCGCGGCATGGCCCGAACAGGGAGGGGCGGAAGCATTTCTGGAGTTTATAGAAGAAGAAGTAAAGCCCGCGATGGAGCGGGATTATCCGATCGACAGAGGCAGGCAGACGATTTTCGGCCATTCGCTGGGCGGTCTTTTTGTGCTGCAAGTGCTTTTGACGAGGCCGGACATGTTTCAGACCTATGTTGCCGGGAGTCCGTCAATTCACTGGAACAAGCGTTTTATTCAGGAAAAAGCGGAACGTTTGTCAGACCGGCTCTCTGCGGAAAATCTTCAAGTCAGCGTATTGCTGGCTGCGGGAGAAATTGAAAAAACACATAAAAGCAGAATCCCGCAGCACGCAGAGGCGCTGTACTCTTTATTATCCGGGTTTGAAGATGATGGAGTCCGTGCTGAATACAGCGAGTTTGAAGGAGAGGGCCATATTTCTGTCCTGCCCGTTTTAATCAGCAGGGCCCTGCGTTTCTGCCTGAATCCGGGAGGGCCGCATACCCCGTATTCTCCTGCATGAGAAAAAACAGGCCCTTCGAACTAAATGCGGCTGATTCTAATTTTCTAATTGACTGCGTGTTTTGATTTGGATATGATTGTCTTGAATCATAATTGATAATGATAATCATTATCAATATAGAAAGGGAATGATAATATGGACGCATTGGGAATGAAAGGGAAAACGGCCGTTGTCACCGGCGCCGCTCAAGGCATCGGAGAAGCAACAGCGCTTGCCCTTGCTGAACAAGGCGTAAATGTGGCAGCTATAGATACAAATGAAGACCTGCTTCTCGGGCTTACTGACAGACTTCGGAAAAAAGGCGTGCAGGCGCAGGGGTTTGCCGCAGATGTATCTGACAGTGCGGCTGTCAATGATATCATCGCCGCCGTTGAACGCGACATGGGGCCTATTGAAATATTGGCGAACGTTGCGGGCGTGCTGCGGCCGGGTCCGGTGCAATCCCTCAGTGATGAAGATTGGGATCAAACATTTTCTGTTAATACGACCGGCGTTTTTCATGTATCGCGGGCTGTAAGCCGGTACATGATTGAGCGTCAAAAAGGCGCCATCGTTACGGTCGGTTCGAATGCAGCCGGCGTTCCGCGTGCTTCCATGGCGGCTTATGCGGCGTCAAAAGCGGCTGCCGTCATGTTTACGAAATGCCTCGGACTGGAGCTTGCGGCCCATCATATCCGCTGCAACATCGTATCTCCGGGTTCAACGGAAACCGACATGCAGCGGGCGCTGTGGCAGGACGAGAACGGAGCCCGGGACGTCATCAGAGGTTCGCTTGATACATATAAAACGGGAATTCCGCTTCAAAAGCTGGCAAAGCCTTCTGATATTGCAAATGCCGTTTTGTTTCTGGCTTCTGAACAGGCAAACCATATTACGATGCATGATTTATGCGTTGATGGCGGCGCTACTTTAGGCGTTTGATTTAACGAGAAGGAGGGACAAACATGACAAATCAACATTTATTGGCGGAAGTGTCAGCAAAAGAGGTGCTGGACGCTTACAAGCCCGGGGCGTTCTTTTTAGCTTCCCCGAAAAGTACGATGCTTGCGGAAGGAATGTTTGCGGAAGTGCCTGATACAGACGCGGAAAATCAGCTGGATTCACTGCCTGAACGCGTGAGACAGACGCTTCTTGAGGCAAAGCAAGCCGGCATCAAACATCCGATTGCGGCCGGCGCCATTCCTTTTGACAGCAGAAAAGCTTCCCGGCTTTTTGTACCGAAGAATGTCCATACGGCAGGCCCGCTTTCGTTTGCGGAATCTTCCGCAGAAAAGCCGCAATCCAATACATATGACATCTGTCCCGTTCCGGAGCCTGAGGGCTTTATGAGCGGTGTGGAACAAGGCGTATTCAACATTACGGACGGTCCGCTCAGCAAAATCGTGCTGTCAAGGACGCTTCATCTGACCGCTGAAAAGGATATCGACATTCCTCAGGCCGTCAAGCATTTGGCGCAGCACAACCCGCGCGGCTATACATTCGCTGCGGATGTGACGGGAACGTCAGAAACAAGAAAAACGCTTTTCGGCGCAAGTCCTGAACTGCTGCTGTCCAAAAACGGAACATCGATTCTGTCCAATCCGCTGGCAGGTTCCAGACCTCGCAGCACAGATCCCGCCGAGGATCAGAGAAGAGCGGAAGAACTGCTGCAATCAGCAAAAGATCTGCATGAACATGCCGTAGTCGTGGCCGCCGTGGCCGCCGCCCTTAAACCGTTCTGCCGTGTGCTTGATGTGCCGGAAAAACCGTCACTCATTAAAACTGAGGCGATGTGGCACCTGTCCACCGAGGTAAAGGGAGAGCTGCGTGATCCGTCAACGACATCACTTGAGCTGGCCATCGCCCTGCATCCGACACCCGCGGTATGCGGAACGCCGACGGATGCGGCGAGAGAAGCAATTCAGGATATTGAGCCGTTTGACCGCAATTTCTACTCGGGAATGGCGGGCTGGTGTGATGCTGAGGGTGACGGAGAATGGATTATCGCACTCCGCTGCGCCGAAGCGGAAACAAGGTCTCTCCGGCTCTTTGCGGGTGCCGGGATTGTCGCCGGATCAAAGCCGCAGGATGAACTGGACGAGACCTCGGCCAAATTCCGCACCATGCTCCGGGCGATGGGGCTTTACCAAGATGAGTTGTAAAAAAGGAGGGAACGGATCGTGCTGACTGGATTTACGCCATGGCCGGAAGAATGGGCTGACAAATACCGAAAAGACGGCTGCTGGAAGGGTGAGACGTTCGGAGGAATGCTGAAAGAGCGCGCGGCTTTATACGGAAATCAAACTGCCGTGACGTGTAAAGATGTACATTGGAGCTACAAAGAATTAGATGAAAGGGCCGATCGTTTAGCGGCGGGACTGCATAAGCTCGGAATTCAAAAGGAAGACCGCGTTGTCGTTCAGCTGCCGAATATCGCTGAGTTTTTTGAAGTGATTTTCGCGCTGTTCCGGCTCGGAGCACTGCCCGTTTTCGCACTGCCTTCTCATAGAAGCAGTGAGATTACGTATTTCTGCGAGTTTGCAGAGGTGAAAGCATACATCATTCCTGATATGCATTCAGGTTTTGATTACAGAGCGCTTGCCAGACAGGTGAAAGACAAACTTCCGGATTTGGCGCATGTCATTGTGGCCGGCGCAGCTGAAGAGTTTCAAGAACTGAGCAGCCTGCATAGAGAGCCTGTTCAGCTGGAAGATATAAGCCCGGCGGAAGTCGCCTTTTTACAGCTTTCAGGAGGCAGTACGGGGCTGTCCAAGCTGATTCCGCGAACACACGACGATTACATATACAGTTTGCGCATCAGCGCGGAAATATGCGGCTTGGATCATCACAGCGTTTATTTGGCCGCTCTGCCGACAGCGCATAATTATCCGCTCAGCTCGCCGGGTGTGCTGGGAACTTTATATGCCGGAGGCCGGGTTGTTCTGTCACCGACGCCGAGTCCGGATGACTGCTTCCCGTTAATTGAAAAAGAACGTGTCACAATTACAGCGCTCGTCCCGCCGCTTGCGATGGTGTGGATGGACGCATCCGGTTCGCGAAGTGATGATTTATCAAGCCTTCAAGTGCTGCAGGTGGGAGGCGCCAAATTCAGCGCTGAGGCGGCCCGCCGCGTGAAGAGCGCTTTCGGATGCACCCTTCAGCAGGTTTTCGGAATGGCGGAAGGATTGGTGAATTATACGAGACTGGATGATCCTGAAGAGATCATAGTCAATACGCAAGGCAGACCGATGTCACCTTTTGATGAGGTCAGGGTTTTAGACGATGACGGGCGGGATGTCGCCCCTGGTGAAGCAGGACATTTGTTTACACGCGGCCCTTACACGATTCGCGGATATTATAAAGCGCCAGAACATAATGAAAGATCATTCACAGCCGACGGATTTTATCAGACCGGCGATATCGTCAAACTGACGGCGGACGGCTATATCATCGTCGAAGGACGTGCGAAAGATCAAATCAATCGGGGCGGTGAAAAAATAGCCGCTGAGGAGGTGGAAAATCACCTTCTTGCGCATCCTGCCGTTCATGATGCGGCCATGGTTTCAATGCCGGATGATTTTCTCGGGGAGAGATCCTGTGTGTTCGTCATCCCGAAAGGAGAAGCGCCGAAACCGGGAGAGCTGAAAGCATTTTTACGTGAGCGCGGATTGGCGGCATATAAAATCCCCGACCGGATTGAATTTATCGCTTCTTTCCCGAAAACCGGCGTCGGCAAGGTCAGTAAAAAGGATCTTCGCGAAACGATCGCCCAAAAAGTAAAGCCGGCTGAAATCAAACAATCTTAAAAAAAGGAAGTGTTTACATTGGCTATACCGTCTATTCCCGCATATGCGCTGCCGACAGCGTCAGATATGCCTGAAAATAAAGTATCGTGGACGCTGAATCCGAAACGCGCGGTGCTTCTGATCCATGACATGCAGAATTATTTCGTCGATGCTTTTGCGAAAGGTGAGGCTCCGATCACGGAGGCGGCTCAGAATATCAAAAAAATAAAAGAGCAATGCAAAGCACTCGGCATTCCGGTGGTGTATACCGCGCAGCCGGGCAGCCAAGACCCGGCGGACCGCGCGCTGCTGACGGATTTTTGGGGGCCGGGGCTAAAAAGCGGGCCTTATGAAGAAAAGGTCATTCCGGAGCTTGCCCCGGATGATCAGGACATTGTCCTCACAAAGTGGAGATACAGCGCGTTTAAACGGACGAATCTCCTTGACATCATGCGTGAAAGCGGCAGAGACCAGCTCATGATTACGGGAATTTATGCACACATCGGCTGTCTCGTCACAGCCTGTGAAGCATTTATGGATGATATCCAAAGCTTCTTTATCGGAGACGCCGTTGCTGATTTTTCTTCAGAAAAACATAAGATGGCCATCGAATATGCGTCTCAGCGCTGCGCTTACACGGCTTTGACAAACGAAGTACTGGAGCTGCTGGGCGGCGCGCCGGTTTCTGAAGGAGCAGAGAAGACTTCCGCCGTATTGACAAAAGACCGGGTGCGGGAACAAATTGCGGCGATTCTTCAAGAATCACCGTCTGATATTCCGGATCATGAAGACCTGCTGGACAGAGGTCTTGACTCCGTCAGAATCATGAGCCTTGTCGAACAATGGCGCCGTGACGGAGCTGAAGTGACGTTTGTGGAACTGGCGGAGAACCCGACGCTGGAAGAGTGGTGGAGACTTCTTTCTTCCCGATCTCAAAAAGTCTTGCCGAACGCAGATTATTTATAAAGGGAGAGAATAGAATGCATGATACACAACAGCTGCCTCTGACAGGCGCACAGGCCGGTATCTGGTTTGCGCAGCAGCTTGATCCTGATAATCCGATTTACAATACAGGCGAGTACGTTGAGATAAACGGCGCGATCGATGTGAACATATTTAAAACCGCTCTCGAACGCGTGCTGACGGAAGCCGCGTCATTACACGCCCGCTTCGAAGAGGGAGCAGACGGGCCGAAGCAGATCATCAATCCTCCATTTGAGGCTGCGATCGATGTCATAGATGTGAGTTCAGAAGCTGATCCGAAAGAGGCCGCACTCAGACTCATGCAGACAGATTTGGCTGAGCCCGTTGATATGGCGGCCGGGCCTTTGTTCCGCGACATTTTATTTCAGGCGGGACCGGAACGCTTTTTCTGGTATCAGCGCATTCACCACATTGCGATAGACGGCTACGGTTTTTCACTGCTGGCACGGCGTACGGCGCAAGTGTACACCGCAATACGGGAGGGACGTCCGGATAACGGGCGCTCCTTCGGCTCTTTGGAGGAGCTGGTAAAAGAAGAACAAGAATACCGCGCGTCTGATCAATTCCTGAAAGATCGGGAATTTTGGATGGAGAAATTTGCGGATGAACCTGATGTCGTCAGTTTGGCGGAAAGAGCGCCGAGAACGTCAACAAGCTTTTACAGGAGCACGGCTTATCTTTCTGAAACGGTTTTACAGCATGTAAAAGCGATTCCGAACTGGCATGAAGCCGTCACGGCCGCAGCGGCGGTATATGTCCATCGGATGACAAACGCGGGGGATATCGTGATCGGCTTACCGATGATGGGGCGGATCGGCTCGATTTCACTGAATATTCCGAGTATGGTCATGAATCTTCTGCCTTTACGGCTTTCTCTTCGCCCGGATATGAATTTTCATGAGGCCGTCACCCAAGTGGCAAAAGAAATCCGAAACATCCGGCGCCATCAGAAATACCGCCATGAAGATATGCGCCGCGACCTTAAATTGCTCGGAGAAAATCGCAGGCTGTTCGGCCCGCAAGTCAATGTGATGCCGTTTGACTACGCGCTTGATTTCGCCGGAGCGCCGGGCACCGTTCATAATTTATCAGCAGGGCCCGTTGATGATTTGTCAATTAACGTTTACGACAGAGCGGACGGAAGCGGAATGCGTGTGGACTTTGATGCGAATCCGGAAGTGTACAGCGCCGAAGATATTGAAAACCATCAAAAACGATTCCTGCTTCTGTTGGAATCCGCTGTGAAAGACCAGACACAAAAAATCGGCACACTCAACCTTCTGCTTGAAAGTGAACGTCTCCGCGTACTGGAAAGCTGGAATGACACGCGCAAGGCCGAGAAGCAGAAAAGTCTGCCGGAGCTGTTTTACGAACAGGCCGTAAAAACACCGGACCGGCCGGCAATCATCACCGAAAACGAAGAGCTCAGCTATGCCGAATTGAACAAGCGCGCGAACCAGCTTGCCGGCATGCTAAAGGAAAAGGGGCTCGGACCGGAACAATTTGCCGCTTTGCTGCTTCCGCGGTCACAGGAGTTGGCCGTGAGCATGCTGGCCGTTTTGAAAACGGGAGCCGCATACCTGCCGCTTGATCCTGATTTTCCTTCTGAGCGGATCACATACATGCTCAAAGATGCACAGCCTGCATGCCTGATTACAACGATGGAATTATCCGGCCGCATGCCGGAAGACAGTGATGCAAAAAGGATCATTCTCGATGACCCGGATACGGTAAAAACCGTTGCCGCTCAAAATGCTGACTGTCCCGCTCAGGCGGAATGTTCGCCTTTGCACCCCGCTTATATCATTTATACATCGGGCTCAACGGGCAAACCGAAAGGCGTAGTCGTCACATTAAAAAGCGTAAGCAATTTCCTCTTATCCATGCGGGAAATGTTCCCGCTCGGCGAACAAGACCGCCTGCTTGCCGTTACGACTGCGGCGTTTGATATTTCCGGACTTGAGCTCTTCCTTCCGCTCATCAGCGGGGCGGGGTGCGTCATCGCACGTAAAGAGACGATTCAGGAACCGCGGGCGCTTGCGCACATGATTCACTCATACGGTATTTCAATCATGCAGGCAACGCCGACATTGTGGCATTCATTAGTCACCAATGAACCGGATTCTCTCCGGGCGCTGCGGGTGCTTGTCGGAGGTGAGGCGCTTCCGAACGCGCTTATGCATGCTCTGCTTGAATCAGGCTGTACGGTGACGAATCTGTACGGGCCGACTGAAACAACAATCTGGTCGGCCGCACAGCCGCTTGCAAAAGACCATACGGGGGCGCCTCCGATCGGAACGCCGATTTGGAACACGCGGGTATACGTGCTGGACGCCGCATTGCAGCCCGTCCCGCCGGGAGTCGCGGGCGAGCTTTATATCGCGGGTGAGGGGCTTGCCAGAGGTTATTATAACCGTCCTGATTTAACAGCTGAAAGATTCATTGCCGATCCGTACGGGCCCGCGGGCGCGAGGATGTACCGGACGGGAGATCTCGTGCGCTGGCGTGAGGACGGCTCGCTTGATTATATCAGCAGAGCCGATCACCAAATTAAAATCCGCGGGTTCCGGATAGAATTAGGAGAAATTGAGTCAGTGCTGTCGAAATACCCGGGTATTTCGCAGGCCGCCGTCATTGTCCGTGAAGACCAGCCGGGAGATAAGCGGCTGGCGGCTTACGCTGTCGCGGATCAGCCCCTTGAGGTCGGCGGACTTCGTGCATATATGGGCGAAAGCCTGCCGGATTATATGGTGCCGGGCGCGTTTGTACAGCTGAAAGAATTGCCGCTGACGCCGAATAAGAAGCTCGATCGCAGCGCTCTGCCTGCACCTGATTTTTCCGCTGTCCTGTCTGACAGAGGGCCGCGGACGCCGCAGGAAGAAATATTATGCGATCTGTTTGCCGAGGTTCTCGGTCTCGCGCGGGTCGGAATTGATGACGGGTTCTTTGAATTGGGCGGACATTCGCTCTTAGCCGGACGCCTGATGAGCCGGGTCCGGGAGACGATGGGCGCAGAGCTTGGCATCGGCCGTCTGTTTGATACGCCGACCGTTGCCGGGCTCGCCGCACAGCTTGACACCGCAAAGAGTGCGCGGCCTAAGCTCAAGCCGTTTGACCGGCCGGAGCACATCCCGCTGTCATTTGCGCAGCTGCGTCTTTGGTTTCTCTACTGTCTTGAAGGGCCAAGCCCGACTTACAACATTCCGGTGATTGTCCGCATGTCAGGCAAGCTTGACCAATCAGCGCTGAAACACGCCTTTTACGATGTTGTCAGCCGTCATGAAAGCCTGCGCACCGTTTTTCCGGAAAATAAGGGATCATCTCATCAGCTCATTTTATCTGCTGAAGAAGCCCGCCCTGTGTTTACCGTGACACGTGCGGACAAAAACGAGCTCCAAGACATGCTTGCCGCTGCGGCACGATATCGGTTTGATCTCGCTAAAGAGCCGGCCGTCCGGGCTGAGCTGTTTGATCTTGGTGACGGCGAGTATACGCTGATGATTCTCCTGCATCACATCGCAGGTGACGGCTGGTCCTTGAATCCGCTCATGCGTGACTTATCCATAGCCTATATCGCCCGGCAAACAGGTGAAAAAGCAGAATGGGCGCCGCTGGCAGTTCAATATGCGGATTATGCGCTTTGGCAGCAGCAGCTTTTAGGCAGCGCGTCTGATTCTGAGAGCTTAATTGCGCGCCAGCTGGATTTCTGGAAGAAAACGCTTGAAAATGTACCGGATCAGCTGGAGCTGCCGTCTGATTTTCCGCGTCCTGCTGAATCAAGCTACAGGGGCGGCGTCATTCCGGTCAACATTGGCCAAGAGCTTCATGCCAGTCTTCTCTCACTTGCCAGAAATCAGCGCGTAAGCCTGTTTATGGTGCTTCAATCAGGGCTTTCCGCGCTACTGACCCGGCTCGGTGCAGGGACCGATATTCCGATCGGCAGTCCGATAGCCGGCCGCAGTGATGACGCATTGGGAGACCTTGTGGGTATGTTCATTAATACACTCGTACTGAGAACCGATACCTCTGGCGATCCGAGCTTTTGTGAGCTCCTTGAAAGGGTCAGGGAAATGAATCTCGCAGCATATGAACATCAGGACGTGCCGTTTGAACGTCTCGTGGAAGAATTGAATCCGGTTCGTTCCCGGTCAAGACATCCGCTGTTCCAAGTGATGCTCGCATTCCAAAATACGCCTGACCCTGTACTCAGTCTTCCTGATATGGAAACAAGCCTGCAAATCAGCAGTGTCGGATCGTCCAAATTTGATTTGACGCTGGAATTGGCTGAACAGCGCCATGACGACGGCACGCCTGCCGGTATTGAAGGCCTGCTGGAGTTCAGTACGGACTTATTCAGAAAAGAAACGGCCGAAGCACTTGCCGGACGCCTGCTTCTTCTGCTCGAAGATGCTGCATCACATCCGGAAAAACCGATCGGAAGCTTAACCATTCTTTCTGATGAAGAGCGCCGGAAGCTTTTGCCGGTTAATCGGGCAAAACAGCATATTCAGCCTCGGCAGACACTGCCTGAATTGTTTGAAATACAGGCCGCCGCAAAATCGGATGAAACGGCGGCAGTATTTGAAGAGAGCGGACTCACTTATAAAGAGCTGAATGAAAGAGCCAATCAGCTCGCGCACATGATGATTGCCCGCGGCGTCGGCCCGGAGCAGTTTGTCGCAGTGGCGCTGCCGCGTTCTTTAGATATGATTGTCGGGCTGTTAGCCGTCCTGAAGACGGGGGCAGCGTATTTGCCGCTTGATCCTGATTATCCTGCGGACCGCATTGCTTTTATGTTACATGATGCCAAGCCTGTATTTATGCTCACCAATCGTGAAGGCGCAAGTAAGCTCTCTATCGAAAGCGGCATGCCGGCCTTCATCTTGGATGATCCGCAGAACAAGGAAACACTTCGGCAATATGCCGTCACGAACCCTGAGAATGCCGACCGTATTCGTCCGCTGTCACCGCTTCACCCGGCCTATGTCATTTACACGTCGGGATCAACAGGTGTGCCGAAAGGTGTCATCATTCCGCACAGCAATGTTATCAGGCTGTTTGAGTCGACGCGGCATTGGTATCACTTTCATTCTGATGATGTATGGACGATGTTTCACTCCTACGCTTTCGATTTCTCTGTCTGGGAAATGTGGGGGCCGCTGCTTCACGGCGGACGTCTCGTCGTCGTGCCGCATGACATCAGCAGATCGCCGGAAGCGTTTTTACATCTCCTCGTGAAAGAGCGGGTGACCGTACTTAACCAAACGCCGTCAGCGTTTTACCAGCTGATGCATGCGGAAAAAGAACACAAAGAGCTGGGGCGTCAGCTCGCACTCAGATATATCATCTTCGGCGGCGAGGCGCTTGAGCTGAGCCGGCTTGAGGATTGGTACAGCCGCCACGCGGACAATCAGCCGGTGCTCGTGAATATGTACGGCATTACGGAAACGACGGTGCACGTCAGTTACCTTGAATTAGACAAAAACATTGCCGAACTGAAGGCAAACAGCCTCATCGGCTGCGGCATTCCTGATCTGAATGTATATGTGCTTGATGACCGGCTGGAGCCTGTGCCTCCGGGCATCACGGGCGAAATGTATGTGGCCGGAGGAGGCGTGGCACGCGGTTACTTAGGGCGGCAAAGCCTGACCGCCGAACGCTTTGTAGCTGATCCGTACGGCCCGCCGGGAACGAGAATGTACCGGACAGGGGATTTAGCCCGCCTGCGGAAGGACGGTTCTCTTGATTATATGGGCAGAGCGGACCACCAGATTAAAATTCGCGGCTTCCGGATTGAATTGGGAGAAATCGAAGCGGTTCTCGTCAAACATCCGGATGTCGAGGATGCTGCCGTAGTTGTCCGTGAAGACCGGCCGGGAGATAAACGGCTGGCCGCCTACCTTGTCCGATCTGCCGGCAGCACCTTGGACACGGGGGACATGCGCCGGTTTACCGAAGAAAGCCTGCCGGATTACATGGTTCCGTCAGCTTTTGTCCAAATGAATGAACTGCCGCTGACACCGAATGGAAAGCTTGACCGAAAAGCGCTCCCTGCGCCTGACTTCCAAACGGAGGTCACCGGCCGGGGACCGAGAACGCCGCAGGAAGAAATGCTGTGTGAGCTGTTCGCAGAGGTGCTTCACCTGCCGCGTGTCGGTATTGATGACAGATTCTTTGATTTAGGCGGCCATTCTTTGCTTGCGGTTCATTTAATGAGCCGTATTCGGGAAGCGATGGGAGCCGAGCTGAGTATCGGAACATTATTTGAAGCTCCTACGGTGGCAAGCCTTGCTGAAAGACTTGAATCAGGAACGGGCACAAGCGCGCTTGATGTTCTTCTTCCGCTCAGAACGGCAGGAGAAGAAACACCGTTGTTCTGTGTCCATCCGGCCGGCGGTCTCAGCTGGTGTTATGCCGGGCTGATGTCTTCTTTAGAGGCTGATTATCCGATATACGGCTTACAGGCGAGAGGCATCGGAAAAAAAGAACCGCTTCCGCAAAGCTTAGATGACATGGCGGCGGATTATATTGAAAAAATCCGCACCGTGCAGCCGAAAGGGCCGTACCGTCTGCTCGGCTGGTCTCTCGGAGGGAATGTCATTCAGGCCATGGCGACACAATTACAGAGCCGGGGTGAAGAGGTTTCGCTTTTGGTGATGCTTGACGCGTATCCGAATCATTTTCTGCCGATAAAAAATGCGCCTGATGACGAGGAAGCCGTTATTGCGCTGCTTGCCCTGGGAGGATACGACCCGGACAGCCTCGGGGATCAGCCGCTTGATTTTGACACCGCGCTGACCATTCTCCGCCGTGAGGGAAGCGCATTAGCCAGCCTGGACGAGTCAGTGATGATGAATCTGAAAGACACGTACGTTAATTCTGTCGGGCTGTTAGGAACATACAAGCCGAAGCCGTTCCACGGAGATGTGCTGTTCTTCAGATCCACGATTATTCCGGAGTGGTTTGACCCGATTGAGCCGGATACTTGGAAACCGTATATTACGGGGAAAATCGAGCGGTATGACTTAGACTGCCGCCATAAAGATATGTGCCAGCCGGGCCCGCTTGCCGACATCGGCGCGATTCTGGCAGAGAAATTAATCGGACGGCGTACAGTCCGGTAAAGAAAGGAAAGAGATGATATGACAAATCCATTTGAACGGGAAGACGGCTCATACCATGTGCTCGTCAATGCTGAAGGCCAGTACTCACTGTGGCCGGCCTATCTGGATGTGCCGGACGGCTGGGAAACCCGCCTGACGAATGAAACCCGCCCCGTTTGTCTCGAATATATTGAAACAAACTGGCGTGATATGAGGCCGGAAAGCCTGAAACAGGCCGAAGCCCCTAAAATGTAATAAGAAAAGCCTGCCGTTATTTCGGCAGGCTTTTTATGCGGACATCAGCCGTTAAGCTGTGTATGATCACAAAATGTATAAGGGTGGCCTTCTTCATTCGTGCACCATGACTGAGACAGAAAAGCCAAAAAGACCGCGGCCCACTGGTCTGCAAACTGGATTAAAATACCGCCGTCGTGCCACGTTCCGTTATCCTTCTTCCAGCGTGTATCAATTGGGTTTCCCTGATTCATATGAATATTATGCATGCCGTTTGTCGGCTTGAACCCGAAAATCTTATCAGCGCCCGGCTCCGGCCCGAATTTAGAGCCGTAAATATAGACGGTGGCTTTTTCTGATTTGGCTTTTTGCATGTGCGTCTCAATAAAGTCATTTAAGTCATTATCCGGACCGGTGACTTCATGCGGGAGGGGCACCATGTTCCGGGGATCAAACAATCCGCCGCGGACATAATCCAGCGCCAGCTCACGGCTGGTTTCATCAATTGGGGTATATCCATACGGAATTTTGGGCAGCAGGGTGATCGCGCTTGCGTCAAAATGATCGCGTGCCGCATACAGAACCTCTGATTCTTTTGAACTTGACATGACATTGATCGCACAGCGATAGCGCGTATCAGGCTCGCCTAGCACCTCGACTTGAAAATGCGGAGAATCATCATCTGTTTCCCTTTTCATATCTGACACAGTGCCTTTTAATACACCATAGTGCTGAACAGCCATATGAATCCTCCTTTTTCTTCCGGGATATGAATTGATATTCGAGACAGGGGGCCGTTTTTCCTTTTATGAGAAAGAAAAAAGGACAGCCCGCTGATCAGGCTGTCCTCTTCATATCTATTAAGCTTTTGCAGCCGAACCTTGCATTGCTTTTTCAGCAGGCACGTAGTCATAGCCTAAGTCTTTGGCTACCGCTTCATACGTGACATGTCCATTAGCCGTATTTAAGCCCGCTTTAAGCGCAGGGCTGTCTGCAATGGCTTGTGCCGCGCCTTTATTGGCGATTTGAAGCGCGTAAGGAACGGTTACATTCGTTAATGCGAGCGTAGACGTACGCGGTACGGCGCCCGGCATATTGGCGACAGCGTAGTGAACGACGCCGTGTTTTTCGTAAGTTGGATTATCGTGGGTTGTAATATGATCAACGGTTTCCACAATGCCGCCCTGATCGATGGCAACATCAACAATGACGGAACCCGGTTTCATTTGTTTAACCATTTCTTCCGTAACGAGAGTCGGCGCTTTGGCTCCCGGGATGAGCACGGCGCAGATCAGAAGATCCGCTTCCGCGACGGAATCTGCAATATTTACAGGGTTTGACATCAATGTTTTAATCTGATGCCCGAAAATATCATCAAGCTGACGCAGTCGGTCTGCGTTCAAATCGATCATTGTCACATCGGCACCGAGTCCGACAGCCATTTTCGCGGCATTTGTTCCGACGCCGCCTCCTCCGATGATTGTGACTTTTCCGCGGGATACACCCGGTACGCCGGCTAATAAAATTCCTTTTCCGCCCTTTGGTTTTTCAAGAAACTGAGCCCCGATTTGAGCGGCCATTCTGCCGGCCACTTCGGACATCGGCGTAAGCAGCGGAAGGGAACGTCCGTCCGTTACCGTTTCGTACGCGATAGCTGTCACGCCTTTTTCTGTAAGCGCTTTAGCTAATTCCGGCTCTGCAGCTAAATGAAGGTAAGTGAATAAGACCAGACCTTGACGGAAATACGCATATTCTTCAGCCAGCGGTTCTTTTACCTTCATGACCATTTCCGCATCCCATACTTGCTTTCTGTCCTCCAGAATTTCCGCTCCTGCTGATACGTAATCTTCATTTGTAAAGCCGCTTCCGAGTCCCGCTCCGGATTCCACAAGAACCCGATGGCCGTTTCCGATAAGCTGTGAAACGCCTCCAGGTGTTAATGCCACTCGATTTTCATTGTTTTTGATTTCCTTTGGAACCCCGATAATCATGTCTGTTTCCCCCAATGTTTGTGTGATGCTTCAAGTGTAGCGCGATTTTTGCGAAAATTCTTTGTTTGAAACAGAAAATAAAAAAACACGGATTTGTGAAATTTCACGAACCCATGCTGCGAAGTTTGATATCAAGGTAAATCGTAAACTTTTCATTCACATTTTTTAAGTCGATTTCTGCGATCTGGCTGATTCTTTTCAGCCTGTAATTCAATGTATTGACATGGATGTTAAGCGCTTTAGCGGCAGTGTTGACGTTGCTGTCGGCATCAATAAAATGTTCGAGCGTTTTTACCATATCGGCTTGGTGCTCCCTGTCATACTGCTCAAGCTTTGAGAGGGAATAGTTCATATAGCCGCTGTGCTTGCGTTTTTCATCCAACACATCCAGGTACTGATAAATGCCGAGTTCCGAAAAGCTGAAAAGGTGTTTGGTTTCTCTCACAAACCGCTCTTTCGCTTTTAATACGGAAAGCGCTTCCTGATAGGAGCGGTAAACATAAGAAATCGATTCGTAAATACCGCCGACCGCAATCGACGCATCCTCAATTTTATATCGTTCCTTCAGCTGTTTTTGAATATGAAGGGCGAAGTGCTTTAAATCTTTAAAAGGCTGATCGGTTTTCGGCGCGGCTAATAAGATTAATTCATTTGAATCAACAGTCGCCAGCATGACATGAATCTGCTGTGTCGTTTCCTGCAAATATTGCAGCTGCTGTTCCGTCTTTTCAGTCAGCTCATCATGTAAACGGATGATCATGACGCTGAACACGGACGGCAGCGCCATCCCGAGCTTATGAAACCCTTCGGCCATTTCGGCTTCCTGATAAATATGGCCGGTCAGCATTTTCCAAAAAAACTCCTGGCCCCGCTCTTCGATTTTCGTTTTGCGGATCTGCAGGTGCAAAAGTTTGTTCCGCACCGCTTTGGCTGCCAGCTGAAGTGTCTTCAGATCCTCGTCATTGAGCTTTTTTTTGATCTCAAGCGCCCAAATAAATCCGAGAACCTGACTGTTTTTCCAGATGGAAATCGCCACGCGGTTGCTCAGGCCCACCTCGTCAATTTCTTTCACTTTGATCGGCTGGTCCGTTTTTAAAAGGGCCGGAATGGTTCCGTCTTTCCACAGTTTGTTGATGACTTTTTCCGGCACCCTCCGCCCGATAATCGTCGACGTCCGGGCCGGATCTGTACAATCGCTGTGCGTGCTGTATGCAAGCAGTTTATGATTAACGTCTTCTATTGTAATGGGGCATTGAAGAACTTCACTGATATGGTCGGCAACATCTTCAAGCCTGTCGAAACTGTACTTAAATGGATCCTTTGGATTGGTCATCTGTATCCCTACTTTTTCATAGCTTCATATCTTGATCTTACCATCTTGCTTTTCAGACTGAAAGGCATCTTTGCAGGGAAATGGACTAGGACAATAAGATCATTCGATGAAATCGAAAACAATAAGAAAATCATACTATTATATTTACAAAATGTGTAAATGTGCCGAAAAATCGAATATATCATAAGACTCATTTTGTAAAATTAAAACAGATTTGTTTGACTGTGCCGAATGGTTGTTTTTATAATAATGACGTTCAAAAAATAAGTGAATTAGCCCATATTTAGGCTGATGACACAGGAGGGTATAAGGAATATGTCTGGATTAATTCGTGTCACACCCGAAGAGCTAAGAGCGATGGCTAAGCAATATGGCGTTGAAAGTCAGGAAGTCATGAATCAGGTTGACCGCCTGAACCGCATGATTTCTGATTTGAAAGGCATGTGGGAAGGTGCTTCAAGTGAAGCATTTGCGGATCAATATGAGCAGCTGAAACCTTCATTTATTAAAATGTCTGAATTGCTGCAAGATGTGAATCATCAGCTCGATCAAACGGCAAATACGCTTGAGTCTACTGACCAAGATATCGCTAACCAAATTCGCGGATAATAAGATGAATGAAGAAACGGAGCGCCTGATTCAATCAAGAAGACGGCGCTCTTTCTATGTAAGGGTGATATGAATATGTATATCGATATTACAATAGATTTAACACATTATAACGGCAGCGTCTTCGATCTCAGATTGTCAGATTACCATTCTGTGAAAAAAGTCATTGATATTGCCCGGCAGGCTCAGCATGTATCCGTTCCGCCGCGTGAAGGCTATTGGATCAGAGTGGTCAATAAAGAAACGGTTTTTTCCGGAGAACAAAAACTATCTGACTGCGGCATTACGAACGGAGACCGCCTTGAAATTTTATGAAAGGACATGGTGGAATGACAGGTCATAACAGATCTTATTTAGAAACAGAATTAGACGCCGTCCGGGAAGAAACCGAATCAGGCTTCACGTTCACCTTCCAGCGGGAAAAAATCAAGCTTCTTGACGGGCTGGAAGCAAACGTGATTAAAGATGCTGATCCTTTTTTTCAAAAAGAGGTCTCAGTTTCAGAAGACGAAGTAACCATCACAATCAAACCTCCTTCTTCTTATCAGGCTTTCCGCTATATAAAAGGAAAAGATAAAAAAAGCAGGTGGCAATTTGCCTACCGTCTCGTCCAAGCCGTGAAACAGCATAAGCTGAAACTTCTCAATCTGATTGCCGCCCCTGAAAATATCGTGTTTGATAAAGCGCTGACGCCTTACTTTCTTCATTACGGCGTAAAGGAGAGCCTTCCGCCTTATGAGGAAGATAGAGAAAGGGTGTTAAAAGAGCTCAAAGCCTGTGCGGCGCTTGCAGCTGACGGGGCGTACACCTTCGATGAATATTTGAAGTACAAGGAGACGCTTCACTTCTCTCCTGAGGTGAAAAGCGTGCTAGAGGCGGAGACGATTGAAGAACTGGAAGAAACCATTCAAACCGCAATTGATTCCCTCGAAGAAAGGGACAAGACATACATAAAACTGCCGAAAAAGAAATGGAAAATCCAAAGATACGCCGGTCTGGCGCTTGCCGTCCTCCTTGTGCCGACACTTCTTTACTCCTTATACGTTCTGTTTTTCGCCCAGCCGAAGCAAGAGGCAATTACAGAAAGCAACCGCTATTTTTTAAATCAGCAGTACAGCAAAGTCATTGACACACTCGCTAAATACGATGCGGAAAGCCTCCCGGAATCTGTGCAGTATGAGCTTGCTTCCTCTTATGTGGCAGTTGAAAATCTGAGGGAAGAGCAACGGAAAAACATCGGGAATCTGGTCACGCTGCAATCAGACCCGAAGCATTTCCTTTATTGGATTGATATCGGCAGAGGGGAAAATGAAGAAGCCATCAAAATCGGCCGCAATCTTGAGTACAACCCGTACATCTGGCTCGGACTTACAAAATATAAACAGCAATTATTAGCGGATGACAGTATGAAAGACGACGAAAAGCAGAAAGAACTGGACGCCGTGGAAAGCGAGCTTGCGAAGGCGAAAAAAGAGGCGGAGGAACAGCATAAAGAAGCGAAGGAAAACGGTGACACCGCCGAAGCTTCCGCCGGACAGGATGAAAGCAAACAAGACAAAGCGAAAGATAACAAAGAGAACGACAAGAAAGATGAGAAAAAAGATGGAAAAAAATAACAGCACACATCAAATGGCCGCAGGTAACGATCAGGCTGTCAGGAGGTTCGCCATATGAGTCTGTTATGGGTCTTTTACCGAGAGCACGTACAAAAGATTCAGCTGTCTGAACTCCCGCCGTCTCAGCCGATTACGATCGGTCCGGATATGAAAGATACAATCACGTTCGGCACACTTCCGTTACGGCAAAACGCCGCAACCCTTTATCGAAAAGAAACAGATCGTTATGATGTTTTCCTGGGAAATAACTGTGCCGGCGAATTGACAATAGGAAATGAAATGCCCTGCCGGATTGAAGAAGAGACGATGCGGCTTCTGCTCACCCCTGACCGGGAAGAATCCTCCGTCTATTTTATCGGCGGGAAGGATGAGATCGTTTTCTCATCAGAAACAGAGGAAGCGGATATATACAAAGAGCCGTCCTCCGCTCAAACAGGGGCTTTTTATCTGCGAAAGTCGGCAGGATGCTGGTCTGTCGTCCCTGATGGCCAGGACGTTTATGTGAACGGAAAGCTTGCAGAAGCTCCCGAAAGGCTCCGCATGGGAGATGAGCTGCTGTGGAATTTTCTGCGTGTGAGGCTGACGGAGGACGACCTTTTAGAAGTCGTTCATCACGAAAAGCTTCAAACCGGTTTAACCAAAACGGTAAAACCAAGCACCGAAATGAAAAAGAAATACCCGCAATATCGAAGAACGCCGCGCATGGTCTACGATCTTCCAGAAGACCGCGTTTCATTCAGCTTTCCCTCGCAGGAAAGCGAACAGAATAACCGGGGGCTGTGGCTCGTCATTCTGCCTCCTTTGGTCATGCTGATTGTAATGGGGGTTGTCGCCATTATACAGCCGAGGGGCATATTCATCCTTGTCTCTTTGGCGATGTTTATGATGACTCTCATTACGTCCACCGTGCAGTATTTCCGTGAAAAAAACCAGCGGAAAAAACGGGAGGAAAAACGGGAGCGTGTGTACAAGCAGTATTTGGAAAGCAAACGGGAAGAGCTTCAGACGCTGTCGGAAAAACAGCTGCAAGTGCTGACGCATCATTTTCCCCCGTTTGAAAAAATGAAATATTTAACTTCTGAAATCAGCGGCCGCATTTGGGAGAAATCGCTGGAAAGCAGGGATTTTCTGATGCTTCGGCTTGGAACGGGCACGGTCCCGGCAAGCTACGAGATTTCAATGAGCGGCGGAGACCTGGCGAACCGTGATGTGGATGACTTGATGGAGCAGTCGCAGCACATGCAGCGTGTGTATAAAGATATCCGCCATGCGCCCGTGACCGTTGATTTACAAGAAGGGCCGATGGGGCTTGTCGGGAAACCCCAGATCGTCAAAAATGAAATTCACCAGCTGATCGGCCAGCTCGCGTTCTTCAACAGCTACCATGACCTGCGATTTGTCTTTATCTTTCATGAGGACGAATATAAGGAATGGGAATGGATGAAGTGGCTGCCGCAATTTCAGCTGCCTCATATGTATGCGAAAGGATTTATTTACAATGAACAGACCCGCGATCAATTGTTATCGTCCATTTACGAGCTGCTGCGGGAGCGGGATTTGGAAGAAGATAAAGAAAAGAAGATCTTCCAGCCGCATTTTGTCTTTGTCATCACAAATCAGCAGCTGATCGCAGAGCACGTCATTTTAGAATATATCGAAGGCCGGCATGAGCATCTCGGCATCTCGGCAATCATCGCCGCGGAAACGAAGGAAAGCCTGGCGGAAAACATTCACACCCTCGTACGCTACATTAATGAAGATGAGGGAGACATTCTCATTCAGCAGAAAAAAGCGGTACAGATCCCGTTTAAGCTGGACAGGCACGAACGGACAAACAACGAGCGGTTTTCCCGGACGCTTCGGACATTGCACCATCAGGTCGGAATGACGAATTCCATTCCTGAAACGGTCTCATTTCTGGAGCTGTTTCATGCGAAGGAAGTAAAAGAAATCGGCATCAGGCAGAAGTGGGAGACAAGTGAGTCTGCAAAATCGCTGGCTGTTCCGATCGGCTATAAAGGAAAAGACGACATCGTCTATTTAAACCTGCATGAAAAAGCGCACGGGCCGCACGGATTGCTGGCGGGAACGACCGGCTCCGGGAAAAGTGAATTTCTGCAAACGTACATCCTGTCATTGGCCGTTCATTTCCACCCGCATGAAGCGGCGTTTTTGCTGATTGACTATAAGGGCGGAGGAATGGCCCAGCCGTTCCGCAAGATGCCGCACCTTCTCGGAACCATCACGAATATTGAAGGAAGCAGAAACTTCAGTATCAGGGCGCTTGCATCCATTAAAAGCGAGCTGAAAAAACGGCAGCGGCTGTTTGATCAATATCGCGTCAATCACATCAATGACTATACAAAGCTGTATAAAAAGGGAGAAACGGATATTCCGATGCCGCACCTGTTTTTGATTTCAGATGAATTCGCCGAGCTGAAAAGCGAAGAGCCTGACTTTATCAGGGAGCTTGTCAGCGCGGCCCGCATCGGACGGAGCCTTGGTGTGCATTTAATTCTCGCCACGCAAAAGCCGGGCGGCATCATTGACGACCAAATATGGAGCAACTCACGCTTTAAGGTCGCGCTGAAAGTGCAGGATGCAAGTGACAGTAAAGAAATCCTGAAAAACAGTGATGCGGCAAATATTACGGTCACCGGACGCGGCTACTTGCAAGTCGGAAATAACGAAGTGTATGAGCAGTTCCAGTCTGCCTGGAGCGGCGCCCCTTACATGGAAGATGTATACGGCACCGAGGATGACATTGCCATCGTTACCGATACCGGCTTAATTCCGCTGTCTGAGGTGGATGCGGATGATGCGGCGAAAAAAGACGCCCCGGCAGAAATAGAAGCCGTAGTCGAAGAAATCGAGCGGATTCAAAATGAAATGGGCATTGAAAAGCTGCCGAGCCCGTGGCTTCCGCCGCTTGCCGAACGTATCCCGCGCACGCTTTACCCTGCGCAGGAAAAAGACCGCTTCTTCATCGCCTGCGTGGATGAGCCTGATCAGCAAAGACAGGCGCCTCTCGCTTATACGATGATGGATGACGGCAATATCGGCATTTTCGGCTCATCCGGCTACGGCAAGTCAGTGGCTGCCATCACCTTCCTGATGAACTTCGCGGAAGGATACACGCCAGAAGAGCTTCATATGTACATCTTTGATTTCGGAAACGGCACGCTTCTGCCATTGGCAAAGCTTCCGCACACCGCAGACTATTTCTTAATGGATCAAATGAGAAAGATCGAAAAATTCATGATCCGCATCAAGGAAGAAATCGAGCGGCGGAAACGGCTGTTCAGAGAAAAAGAAGTCAGCCATATCAAAATGTACAATTCGCTCAGTGAAGAAGAGCTGCCATTTATATTTATCACAATTGACAATTTCGACATCGTAAAAGATGAAATGCATGAATTAGAAACAGAATTTATCCAGATTTCACGCGACGGGCAAAGCTTAGGCATTTACTTCCTGCTGACCGCAACGAGGGTAAACGCCGTCCGCCAGTCGCTGTTAAACAACATAAAAACGAAAGTCGTCCATTATTTAATGGATCAGTCAGAAGGATACTCCATTTACGGGCGTCCGCCGTTCAGTCTCGAACCGATCCCGGGCCGCGTCATGATCCAAAAAGAAGAACTGTATTTCGCGCAAATGTTTCTTCCGGCTGAAGCGGAAAATGACCTTGAGATGTTCCAGGCGCTGAAAGATGATGTCAAAGCTTTAGCTGAGCGCCACGCCGGAACAGCCGGCCCAGACCCGATTCCGATGCTTCCGGATAGGCTGACGGCCGGCGAATTTTCACTCCGTCTCGGCCCGCATCAAGAACCGTTCCGCATTCCTGTCGGGCTTCATGAGGAAAAGGTCAGCCCTGTGTACTTTGATCTGGGCAAAAATAAACATTGTCTTATTTTGGGCCAGACACAGCGTGGAAAAACAAACATCCTGAAAGTGATGCTGAATCACCTGCTGCGTGAAGGTACGGAACGGGTCGGGCTGTTTGACTCGATTGACCGCGGACTGTCGCAGTATGCGCAGGAAACAAAGGTCAGCTATCTGGACACAAAAGAAGACGTCCGGCAGTGGATCGAAACGGCAGAAGCCATTTTCACGGAGCGCGAAGCTCAGTATGCGCAGGCCGTCAAAAATGGCGATGTGCACAAACTCAGTTTCTCTCCGGTCGTGTTAATGGCCGACGGCATTACAAGATTCCAGCAGACGATCGACACCGCCATTCAGGACAAACTGGCGATGTTTATGAAATCTTACGCGCATGTGGGCTTCAGTTTTATTCCGGCGGGCAATCACAGCGAATTCTCAAAAGGCTATGATTCCTTAACGACGGAAATGAAACAGATCCGCCACGCGATGCTGCTTGTGAAAAAATCCGAACAAAATGTCATTCCGCTGCCTTACCAAAGGCAGGAACCGGACATTCAGCCGGGCTTCGGCTATTTGGTTGAAAACGGGAAGGAGCAAAAAATCCAAATACCTTTATGTTCAGCGGAAAGGGAGGCCGTCAGATGACTGAACAACGAAAAAGCCTGATCAAATTAATAGCCGCGGTCGTCATCATTCTGCTGCTGCCGGTGCTGTTTTTCCGGTTTATCGGCGATGACCCGGGAAAACAAAAAATCAACGCCACCCGCCAAATCGCAGTCGTGAATGAAGACATGGGCTTACAAACAGATGAAAATGAGGAAGAGGAATCCGTCCATTTCGGCAAAGAAGTAGCGGCCGCTCTCGGCGGCCGTCCGGATTATTCATGGACGGTTGTCAACAGGAGCGCGGCTGAAAACGGCCTGGCGGCTAAGAAGTATGACGCCGTCGTTTACATTCCATCCGATTTTTCAAAAGATATCTTAAGCTATGACAAGGAGCGTCCGCAAAAAGCCACGCTGACATTCAATATTCAAAGCAACCTGAACGCCGTCAACAAAGAAAAAGTGCAGCGTGAGCTAGAAGACGCCCAAAAATCAATGAATAAAAAAATGTCGGCATTATATTGGAATTTCGTCTCACAAAAAGTGAACAATGTCCGAGGCGATTTTGACAAGATCGTCAATAAAGAATCAGAATTTCAAAACGTTATGTACAATTTTTACAAGCCGAGCTCCAATGACTTGGCAGGTGAAATCAAACGGCAAAAAGACCTGATTGACGAACTGAAAAAATCAATGAATGAAGCGCAGGGCGCGGCAAAAGAAAAATTGACCTCGGCAGATGAAGCCAAAACCACGCTCAAAGACTTTGCCGATACGGTCGAGCGCTATAAACAATATCAAGAAAATCAGAAAAAACTGCTGATGGCCGCGCAGGAACAAAATCAAAAGCAAATCACAACCGGACTGAATGCCATTAAAGCACAGCAGGCCGCCAACCAGTTCAGCACGATGATGAGCGGGCTGTCTTCAGGCATAAACCAGGCGCAGACACAGCTTGCCCAGACGGGATCGGCTCTTTTTGCCGCCCAACAGGTGAGAGAAGCGCAGGTTCCTGATCAGGAACGCGGGATGGCGAATATTCAATCCAATTTACTGGACAATTATTTGACTCAATATAAAGCTCAAGCAAGATTTGAAACACTGAACAGCATCCAAACCCTTATGAAAAGGGATCGGCAGGCATTAACCGTTCCGGAAAAGGACCCGGGGGATGACGGCTCGGATGAACCGAAAGAAGAAGAAAAACCGGAAGAAGAAAAACCCGGCGATCTGAAAATTGACCTTGACGATCAGCGTGACGAGTTAAAACGCATCTCCGCTGAAATCAATCACATTTCTGACGGATTAAAAGAACCGGAAAAAGAAAAACCGGAACCCGAAAACCCGGGCCAAGGCGATGACGGTGAAAACTCCGGCGATACCGATCCGAATAACGGAACGAATCCCGGAGAAGACGGAAAAACGGAAGACGGCACAAAAGAAGAGCAGCCTGCTTCTGATAACACAGGCGATCAGGAGCCAAAAACCGTCCAGACCGCGACAGCCGCTAAAAACGTCACTCCGCCTGCTGATGAGCCGGCGGACGATCCGAACGATTCTGAAGGGGACGGAGGCACAGACATATCTGAGGCGAAAGAAAGGCTGAACCAAGCCGCAGAGCGCATTCAGCAAATTGAAAAAGAGCTGGAAGAAAAACAGCAGACTCATAATGAAGAACTGAAAAAACGTCTCGATGCTCTTGATGAAGAAATCCAAGGCCTTAAAGACCAGATTGATGACGTCAAAAAACGCGCAAAGAAAAAGCTGGAAGAATTGGAAGAAAAGAGAAAACAAGACTTCAATACCATTTACAGAATGATTGTAAGAACAGAACAGAACATTTTGAACTACCCGTCATTGGATGGCGGCCGCAAATCTGCTCTTGAACAGATATTTACCGCTGTCATCAATACAAAAGAAATATCCGATTTAATGAGTTACTATAATGATTTATCCCTGTATGAGGCGACACTCTATCACTCTCTTGACGCGGGCTCGCTGCCTGATGTGAAAAACAGGGTGCTGAAAGCCCAGCAAGGCGAAGTTCAAACCGTTCTCGCCATCAAACCGGTGGAAACGGCAAGCTGGGAAAACCTGAAAAACAACAAGATGCAGACAGATGAAGACATCAGCAATTTCATTAAAGGCATGACCGAATTCTCGGATAACTACAGCTCGTATATCAGAGATGAACAAGCCGGAGTGCTCGATGAGCTCGCCAGCATTTCAGACAGCGCGGCGAAAGCATCCGATCAGCTGGCTGAAGGCGCTGTGCAGGAAGCGGCCGCGTTCAGCGGAGACGGATTAACCGGAACGATGGCGCTCGGCGCTCAGGATACCGTCGGCCGCGAAGTCCTGCAAATGTCTGACACGATGGGCCATCTGTCAGAACGCCAGTCCGGCATCATCAGCTATACCGACAATATGCAGCAAAGCGTAAATGACGTCCAGCAAAAAGCGGACACCCTGAACAGCAACTGGGGCAAAAACGTCGATTCCACGAAATTGATCAGAAATGACGTGTACGGCATTTTAGGGAACGCGCTCGTTGACGGACAGGAAAACGGCTACGTTTATGATTATCTCGCCAACCCGCTTAAAATCAGCGGAGAGGTGCCGGAAGACCGGGTTCAGAATGTTCCGCCGGTCGTCATTTTGGTGATCGTCCTGATCAGCAGTCTTCTGATCGGCTATTTCAGCTCGTATTATCAGCAGGCGCCGCTTCTTGTCAAAGGCGCGCTCTTTGGGATTTTAAACATTATGGTCGGATTGATGATCAGTCTGTTCGGTCTGAATATCTACTCGCTTCCGGACGATCAGACGATTAAATGGTCAGTCTTTACGATTCTCTTGCTTGCGGCGAGTTCAGCTTTTATCCGGGCAGCCTTTGGCTTCAGCTCGATTACCGGATGGATCGCATCATCAGCGCTCATTCTCTTTTATGTGGCGCCTTTGATCGACCTGATTATGCCGAACTTCACCTTTGACAGTCCGGTTTCGAAAGTCTATATCGATATTCAATACGGAACGGGCCATCTGTTTGCGATGGGGGTAACGGTTCTTGCGATCATTACGCTGATTGCGGCGGCGCTTCCGCTCGTCATTCGGCTGTTTGCGGAAAAAACGGAGGAAAGTGATCAGTCTTATGAGGCGTAACACGTTCATGGAAAAAGGATTGCTGCTGTTTGCTCTCTCCTTTTTCCTTTTCCTTCCCCAAGCCGCAGCCGCGAATGAGGAAAATACTGATGTCAAGCCGAATGAATATGAAAAGAAAGACATTGAAATTCGTACGGATTACCTGCACGACGATGCCTACTCTGAGGAAAAAACGGCGCTTCCGAAAGAACAGAAGGATATCACCTTTGATCAGCCGGCCGAAAACCCGGATGACAAACTGATATCAAATTTGTTTACATCGTCAGACACGGAGCCGAATACGATCAAAGCGCAATCGAAAAAACTGGGTATCACATTTGCCGAGCCGGCGGTGAGGCGTACCTCGGCAGATATGGAAACGGAAGAGAAAAAGACTTCTTTTCTGCTGCCTGTCATTTATGCCGTCTTGATACTCCTCGGGATTGCGGCCATGATCTATCTGATCCCGAAAGTCACGGCGCAGGAAAAGGCAAAGCGGTAAACGGATCGCTTGTGTTTGCGGGAAGACAGCCCGTAAAATAAGAAAAAAAGGAGGAGTTTCATGCAGTTTTTTCTTATAACAGGCGCGTCAAAAGGCTTGGGCCGGGCGCTTACGGAACAGGCGCTTCAAGAAGGAGCCGAAGTCGCCGCGCTTTCAAGAACGATAAGCGGGGAAAAGCGCGAGGGACTGACAGAATACAGTGTTGATCTAACCGACCTGGCAGATACCGGGCGGCAGATGAAGGCGATTCTTGATCAAGCAGAGGAGAAGGGGTACTCCGCCGTCACACTGATCAACAATGCCGGAATGGTGGAACCGATCAAGCGGGCGAAAGAGGCTTCCGCCGAAGAATTGAACCGTCATTACACCCTTAATCTGACGGCGCCCGTTTTGCTCAGCCAAATGTTCACAAAGCGTTTCGAAGCGTTCAGCGGCAGCAAAACAATTGTCAACATCACATCGGGCGCGGCGAAAAATCCTTATAAAGGCTGGAGCGCGTATTGCAGCTCAAAAGCGGGGCTTGATATGTTTACGAGAACATTCGGGTTTGAACAGGAAGATGAAGAGCTGCCGGTCCGCATGATCTCATTCTCGCCGGGAGTGATGGATACAGACATGCAGGCTGTCATCCGTTCTTCGTCAAAAGAAGATTTCCATGACATCGAACGGTTCCGCAATCTGAAAGAAACGAAAAACCTCAGAAGTCCTGAATACATCGCCGGCGTCATTCACTCACTGATCGCGGGCGAGCCGGAAAACGGACGGATATACGATATCAAAGAATTTTTGTAGAGCAGCTTTCACGCTGCTCTTTTTTGTTTGTACAATCACTTCGGAGTCCGGCGGCATATGATGAATGAAACAACGTATAAGGGGTATAAGAAATGTATCAGATGAATTGAGTTTCTTCTCGATTTATGTTAGGATTCTAAAAATATAAATAAGGAGGGGTTTCCATGAGAAATGTAACGTTAATGGATGTCTTCACCCATCCAATCGCACAAAAGTATTTACAGCGTTCCGGTGTCGCCCATGCGATCGCCTGCGCGTTTCATGCATACCGTCTTGCCGTAAAAGCAGGTGTCAGCCCGGATCTGGCGGCGAAAGCGGCTTTACTGCATGACGTCGGCCATTATGAATGGTACACAGACGGCAAATGGGATTATGAAAAGTACAGAAGAAACGATATCCATGCCATTAAAGGCGCGGAACGGGCGCATAAGCTGCTCATCCGGCTCGGTGAAGAACCGAAAGCGGCGAAGGACATTGCGCTGGCGATTCTGCTTCACACCGATTCCTATCTGCCTGAAGGCGAACTGGACAAGAATACGCTCCAGCAAATCGTGAAACAAGCGGATGAACTCGATGAAGAACCCGGCGGACATCACCATTACCGCCAAATGGATCACACGGCCGCGCTCAAACAAATCCAAAAGCTTGATCAGTTAATTGACCAAGCCCAATATCCCATAAGAAGCTCAGTCTAGGCCACTCATGCGGCCTTTTCCCCTTACATAACTCCGCATGCTCACTAACACCTTTTCCGCTCCGATAGACGTACTGTGTCAAAGCCTTTGTCCGCTGCATATGCTGAAGGAAAACATAGTAAAGGGGATCAGCGAAAATGGCCCAACAAGGAAGCCCGCAAATCGTCTCGTTAGTGGACCCTTACGTTTATCAGACCATCCATAAGCTTATCGGCTCAAGGTTTATTATTCAAACCGTCAGACGCATTATCAGAGGACGGCTGATTGATGCCGCTCCGGATCACATCGCCATTGAAGAAACGCATGACCGTGTATTTTATATCAGAAACCGCCATGTGGTTTCCGTCATGCCTGATTATACCGAACGCGTGTAACAGCCCGAATAAGGCGCAAACCGGAGGCGGCCCTATAGAACCCCGGTGCGTCTTCTTTTTGAGATACATAGATGCACGGCGGCTTTTTTTGGTACAATCACAGTACAAGTTCACATAACAATAGGAGGAAACCGCTTGTTGAAATCAAAGGTCCATTTTTGGACGCTGCAAATTTTGCTCGTTTTGCTCATTATTTACGTATCAACGAAAGTCTCGTTTATTTTTCAGCCGTTTTTCGGTTTTATCACCACTCTGTTTTTCCCGATTTTGATCTCGGGCATTTTGTTTTTCATTTTTAATCCGATCGTGCGCCTGCTTGAGAAAAAAATCCCCCGGACATTGGCGATCCTGCTCATTTATCTCGTTTTCATCGGCCTGATTGCCTTTATGTTCACCGCCATCGGACCGATTGTGGCTTCCCAGGTCACGGGGCTGATTAACAATTTCCCTGATTACATTCATCAGATTCAAGTCTTGACGGCGCAATTATCCCATTCCAAATGGTTTACGTGGATGATGACGCAGGATTATGTGTCGATAGAAAAAATCCAGCAGTCTCTGACGGGATTTTTACAAAGCCTTCCGCAAAATATTACGGCAAGCCTGTCGGCCGTGTTCGGCGTCGTTACGAATATCACGCTTGTCGTGATCACCGTTCCGTTCATTTTGTTTTATATGCTGAAGGACGGCCGGCGGTTTCCGCTCTTGGCAGTCAAAATCCTGCCTTCTTCCTACCGGGCGGAAGGCAGGAAAATATTTAACGACTTATATGTCACATTGGCCGCCTATTTCCAAGGCCAGCTGCTGATTTGTCTCTTTGTCGGAACGGCATGCTTTATCGGATATTGGATCATCGGCCTGCAGTATGCGTTAATTCTCGGGATGGTGATCGCCGTCACCAATATCATTCCGTACCTGGGGCCGTTTCTCGGGGCGGCGCCCGCGGTGATTATCGCGTTTATGGATTCGCCGGCTAAGGCGCTGTTTGCCGTTATTGTTGTCGTTGTCGTCCAGCAGCTTGACGGGAACCTGCTTTCTCCGCTTGTCATCGGGAAACGGCTGAATACCCACCCGCTCACCATTATTCTTCTGCTTATCGGAGCGGGCAGTTTCGGCGGCATTCTCGCAATGATTCTGGCCGTGCCGGTTTACGCGGTTTTAAAAGCTTTCGTCTTAAATATCGTCCGGCTTATCAAACTTCGTCAGCGGTCAAAGCTCGAAGACAGCCGCAAGCCGAAATAAAAACGGGCACAACTCCCGATGCAGCGCATAAAATGCTGTAAAGAAAAGCGGAGGTGTGGGTATGCCTGCAATTGTGGGACCGATTTATATTATGAGTTTAGCCGGAGACGCTGCGGCGAGCTTCGGTGACGTGTTTGCCATTTCTCCCAAAGCCGTTGACCACTCAGGCGCGGGGGCAGGGGCGTTTCATTCCGGAGATTTTATCAAAGTCACTAATAAATTCAGCAAAACGCGCTTTGAAGACATCGATGTGTTTGACGAACCTGATTGGTTCAACGCGTGACAGCCTCCTTTTAGGAGGCTGTCGCTTTTTTGTAGTATAATAGAATCAGTCTTTATAAAAGGGGAATTTTTATGAAAATCAGAAAAGCGAATATTACCGTGCAGTCCGGAATGATCGGTGATGTATATCTGCATGAAAATAAAAAAGAACAGCATACCCTTGTAGCCGTTCCGGAACTTGAGTGGAGCACGATCATTTCCTATGAGGAAGAGAAAAAGGCGCTGGCGCAGCGGCTTTTACAATCATTCAGCAAGCTGATTGAAGAAGAGCCCGCCGGAGAGCTCGCCGGCAAGATCTCCCATTGGGTGGCTGAAATGTAACGAAGCGGTTTACCGCGTCCCGTCCGGGGCGATAATTGTAAAACAAGCTGAGGAGGGACAGGCCGATGAGCGACAAAACGGTTGACCTTTATTTACAGCAGGGGATGTACGGCCCTCTGCAGACGAAACCGGATGAACGCCATTTATTTTTAGGCTCGCTCCGTGAAAGAGTCATCATTGCCCTGACGAAGGGACAGGTGCTGCAAAAGCAGCCGTATGAAGAAGTGAAACAGGCGCTGAAAAGCCGAAAAGACGCGGTGCTCTATATAAACGGAAGGCTCCCGTATCATGCTTATTCACCATATATGAAGCTTGCCGCACTTGCCGGTGTCCGAAGCTCCGTCATATCGGACCTTCAATTCGAAACGCCGCTCGGCCTGGTTTTTGCCGCCGATTATGCCGTGAACCTTGACGGCATTTACGTACAGGATGACATTTTTCAGCGCTCACTCCTGAAATCTTAAAAGGGCAAAACACCGTTTGTCATTTTACAATGCCAATTCACTTACAAGTGGAGATAGGATATAATGGTTTTCATATGAATGGCGGGGAGGCCGGCTATGAAAAAAGCATTTATATGCATTGATTATACGAATGATTTTGCAGCAGAGAACGGGGCATTAACCTGCGGAGAACCCGCGAGACAGATTGAAGATACGATTGTCAGTTTGACGCAAGCATTTATAGAAAACGGTGATTACGTTGTCTTTGCGGTAGATTCGCATGATGCAGACGATGACTTTCATCCCGAGACACGCCTGTTTCCTCCGCATAATATCAACGGCACGGAGGGCAAAGAGCTGTACGGAAGGCTATCGCCTCTTTATGAGAAACATAAACACGCAAAAAACGTAAATTATATGGAAAAAACGAGATATTCTGCTTTTGCGGGAACGGATTTAGAGCTGAAACTGCGGGAACGGCAGATCACTGAGCTGCATCTTGCGGGCCTGTGCACCGACATCTGCGTTCTTCACACGGCGGTTGACGCCTACAACAAGGGCTTTCAGATCGTCATTCATCAAAACGCTGTGGCCAGCTTTAATCCGGAAGGGCATGAATGGGCCCTGTCCCATTTTAAGAACAGCATCGGAGCGCAAGTGGCAGAGTAAGGAAGGGGAAAATAATTTTGGTGGAGCATGGTTTTAAAGACGACAGTTTGTCTTTACATACAGATCTTTATCAAATTAATATGGCCGAAACGTACTGGAGAGACGGCATTCATGAGAAAAAAGCGATTTTTGAGCTTTTTTTCAGAAAGCTTCCCTTTGAAAACGGCTATGCGGTATTTGCGGGCTTAGAAAAAGCAATCGAATACTTGGAGAACTTCAAATTTACCGACAGCGATCTGAATTATTTAAAAACGGAATTGCACTATGCTGATGATTTCATTGATTATTTACGGGATCTTTCTTTTACCGGATCTCTTTACAGCATGAAAGAAGGCGAGCTCGTTTTTAACAACGAACCGATTATGCGGGTCGAAGCGCCCCTGATCGAAGCCCAGCTGATTGAGACGGCTCTGCTTAACATTGTGAATTACCAAACATTAATCGCCACGAAAGCGGCCCGCATTAAAGGCGTTGTCGGTGACGAAGACGCCCTCGAATTCGGAACGCGGCGCGCCCATGAAATGGATGCGGCTATGTGGGGAGCGAGAGCGGCTCTGATCGGCGGCTTCAGCGCAACGAGTAATGTAAGAGCCGGAAAGCGTTTTAATATACCGGTATCCGGCACGCACGCTCATGCGCTCGTACAAGCGTACCGCGATGAATATACGGCATTTAAGAAATATGCGGAGACCCACAAAGACTGCGTATTTCTCGTAGATACGTACGATACGATCCGTTCGGGCATGCCGAATGCGATTAAAGTCGCAAAGGAATTCGGCGACCGGATCAACTTCATCGGCATCCGCCTGGACAGCGGGGACTTGGCGTACCTGTCAAAAAAAGCGCGTGAAATGCTTGATGAAGCGGGTTTCACAGACGCAAAGGTCATTGCTTCAAGCGATCTTGACGAGCACACGATATTAAATCTGAAATCCCAAGGAGCGAAAATCGATACGTGGGGCATCGGCACGAAGCTGATTACCGCATACGATCAGCCGGCCCTCGGCGCGGTTTACAAGCTTGTCGCCATTGAAGAGGACGGCAAACTGACTGACACCATTAAAATTTCGTCAAACCCTGAAAAAGTGACAACGCCGGGAAGAAAGAGAGTATACCGGATTATCAACAAGCTGAATCACCACTCGGAAGGTGATTATATCGCGCTTTATGACGAGCGGGTAAATGATCAGAAACGCTTAAAAATGTTCCATCCCGTCCACACGTTCGTCAGCAAATTCGTCACTGACTTCTATGCGAAAGACTTGCATGAGCCGATCTTTGAAAACGGCGTTTTATGCTATGATAATCCCGAAATTACCGACATCCAGCAATACGTGCAGGATAACCTCAAACTTCTGTGGGAGGAATACAAACGGATCAGCAAGCCGGAAGAATATCCGGTCGATTTAAGCGAAGACTGCTGGAGCAACAAGATGCAGCGGATTCATGAAATCAAAAGCGAGCTGAAACGGGAACTTGAATAGAAGACAAAGCGGCCTTTCCTTTCTCTGGAAAGGCCTTTTTGTTGTGATAATATTTTTCACATTTAGACAAATTTCGTCAAATTATTTGATATACTTATGTTCGAAAGCCGCATCTAAGGGGGTAAATGAATGAAGGTGTTTGTTGCGAGACAGCCTATCTTCAACAGAAACGAACAGGTTGTTGCTTATGAACTTCTTTACCGGGAGAGCGAAGAGAACCGTTATTCGGCCGCTGACGGAGATAAAGCTACGACGGATCTCATTATTAACAGCTTTATCAACATCGGAATCGAAAAGCTGACTGAGGGGAAACGCTGCTTTGTGAATTTTACAGAAAGCCTGATGTTTTCAGATCTCCCTACCTCCTTTGATCCTGACCAGCTTATTATCGAAATTCTTGAGGACATACCGATCACTCCGGCACTCATCTCAAGATGCAGACAGCTGAAGAAATTAGGATATACATTAGCACTTGATGATTTTTACGCCATCAATCCGGAAAATGAAGAGTTAGTGGAACAGCTGATGAAATATATTGATATTTTAAAAATCGACTTTTTGCAATCCTCGCGTCTGGAGCGCAAAAAAATCATTCAGACGTACAGCTGTAAAAGTCTGATTTATTTAGCGGAGAAAGTGGAGACGAGAAAAGATTATAAACAGGCGGCCATAGACGGCTTTCACCTGTTTCAAGGATATTTTTTCAGTGAACCGCGTGTCATCAGCGGAAATGATCTGACGTTTCATTTTCATTCTTACTACCAGCTTTTAAGCGAATTAAACAATGACCAGCCCAATATACAGCGCGTGACGGAATACATAGAGCGGGACGTCAGCTTATCGTATCAGATTCTGCGTTTTTTAAACGGATCGCAAACAAGGCTGAAAAAAAAGATAGACAGCATCCAGCAGGCCATCATGATGCTCGGGCTGAATGAGATTAAGCGCTTGATTTACATTCTTTCATTCAGAGATTTAACGGCGAAAAGCCACTCAAGCCAAAAAGAAATCATTAAGATTTCCTTAATCAGGGCCAAACTGTGCGAACTGCTGGCGAAAAGAACCGGAAGGCCCCAGCCCTCTTCTTACATGCTGATCGGCATGTTTTCGCTCATCGATACGCTTCTCCACAGGGAGCTGGAGGATATCATCAAAGAACTGCCTTTAATCGATGAAGTCGGACAGGCGCTGCTCGGTTATGAAAACGATTATTATAAGATGCTCGCGCTCGTCAAAGCCATTGAATGCAACAACTGGGACTGTGACGAGTGGGGAAAAGAACTGAACAAAGAAGAAGCGTATGAATGTTACCTACAGGCGATCGAATGGTGCCGGCAGCTGATCGTGGATTGAGCCGCTTTAAGCCGACCACCTGAGGGCGATGATAAATCGGCTTTGCTCTCTGACCAGACTGACACGGATGCCGTCGGGATTATACGTCACGTCAAAGTCATTTTTGATGCCGGTCTGCTTAATGAGCCGCTTGACCGCTGCGGTGTCAGATGATTGCGCTGCGGTGAGGATGCGGCGCGCAAGCTCTTTTGACGCCGACAGCCGCGCAAGGAGCAGGCGCGCATCCTCCAGCATGCCCGCAGCTTCTTTTGCGGACGCTGTCAAAATATCTGCGTGAACCGGAGGACTGGGTGCAGGATTCCGGTATGGCGCGGCGAAAACAGGGAAGCATGGATACACATAATGCATACGGCGGCCTCCTTCCTGAGAAAACATTCGTTATACATGAGTATAGGCGGCGTGATAACGAGTTATGACATGCAAAAGACCACAATGCGGGGGTTGCGGTCTTTTCGGTGTTTGTCGGTGGTTATGCGACGCTGTTCGCCCATTCTGTTTTGAAATTGCGACGGCAGGGACTATAGTCCTTGCCGGTTTGTCGGAAAACCGTTAAAAAAACAGCAGAACCGCCAGATTGGTCTGCTTCATCCTAAACGTCTGCCTTTCTGGTAGTTATATAGTCCTGTTCGCTAAATGCTCCGTTCGGGACTATGGGATTACCCCGGTTTGCGGTGTCACGCAGATACTTTTACACATACTTTTCGGTGAAAAATCCCGCAAAAACGTTTACACTATTAGTAACAGATCAAATACCTAGGACTCGTTCACCATACACAATTCATTGATCTTTCAAAAAAAGGAGTGTGGAAACGGTGGAAAACAAATTAGAAGAAGTAAAGCAATTATTATTCCGACTTGAAAATGATATCAGAGAAACAACCGACTCATTACGAAACATTAACAAAAGCATTGATCAGCTCGATAAATTCTCATATGCAATGAAAATTTCTTAAAAAGACTTGGAAACAAGTCTTTTTTTTGTGCATTTTTTATCCATTTCGTGGATAAAGTATTATACGATTGTTAAAAAACGAAAAACCTGCTGTCTTTCATCACCTGCATTTAGTAAAATAGAATGGGAGGGTGAAGACAATTATTGAGCAAATGTGTTTAGATGCCGAAACGATTAAAGAGAAGATGAAGGAAATTGTAAATGATAATCTTTACAATTCAGATTTGATCAGTCTGCTGTGCTCTTTCATTGAAACAAAAGAATCCTTCTTTTTTGGAAACCTGGCATATCAGCATTACATAGCATTTAACGGAGCAAATTTCAAAGAAATAGAGCTACTGGCTGTTGGAATTGAATTGTTGATTTTATCATTTGATATCTTGGATGACCATGAAGATGAGGATAATGACAGTGCTCTTTGGATGAAAATTGACCGCTCAGTTTCGCTAAATGCATCAACATCTCTCTATACAATTAGTCTCCATCTCATTAATTCGCTTTGTACAGTTTCCGAATTTTCTCAGTTAGCCTTAAAATATGCATTAGAAGCAATGCAGGGGCAGCATGATGACTTAAGGAATGTGGCCGAGACTGAAGAAGAGTGCCTCGAAATGATAAAACATAAATCAGGTTCACTTACTGCGATGCCATGTGTACTGGGAACAATGCTTGCATCCGGGGAATATAACGAGACTGTTGAGAATTATTCTTACTTGTTAGGAATTGTGAAACAAATAGAGAATGATTATTATGGGTTATTTAATAAAGAACGCAGTGATATTAACAAAAAAAGAAATAACTTAGTTTTATTATACTTAAAACGAAAATTTAATCCGATGTCAGTATTAATTCTTAAAATAATGAATTCAAACCAGGAATATCAATTATTGCTTTCAGATAAAGACGCGTTCAAACAAAAGCTTTGGGATGCTGGGGTGATTCAATATATTTCTATCATGATTAAATTATATGAAGATAAAATAATGAATGAATTAAACAAAATAAATATTGAAATTGAGTTATTGCATTACAAATCATTGAATGAGGGCACAGTATAATGAATCAAGACATCGTAAATTATTTAATGAAAAACCCAGAAGTACTAGAGAAATTAAAAAAAGAAGAAGTTAGTTTACTTAGTATCCCAAATTCACTTATCCCAACTATTCTTGAGATTTTTGATAATAATGTAAAAATAAGAAGAAATGACCCAGCTTGGTTTACTTAAAAAACAAGAGAGTTGTGGTTCCTTGAGACAATTGCTGAAATGTTTTACGGTTGCTTTATTATTGTTCGGAATTTTTTATTTTACTTTTATAATTTATTATACTCAGAATGGAATATTAATAGGAACAAAAGTAGTTCAGTCTTCTAACCAAGAATTAAAAGTTGTGGATATTTCAAAATCTTCTTATGGAAGAATAATGGGTCTAAAAATTGGGGACAGAATTACTGAAATAAATGGCGGAAAACCTAAAAAAGAAAATATTTATGGTTCATACCTTGCGAAAATTAAGTATTTAAAAGTTGAGAGAGACGGGCGTTTAATAGAACTTAAAAATATTGAATTCATTTATTTAGATAGTCCATATAGTTTCTTTTCGTATATTATTCCGTGTATCTTTTTTCTTCTTAGTTTAATATGCATATTTTATATATTTAAAGTCAACCTAAGAAAAGATAGCGTCTCAGCGTATATTCTTATTTGCTTTTTACTGTGTATTTCTATTGCATACTTAAGCGCAGGAGGGGTTACAAGAGGTTATCGTATTAATAGGTACATTAATCTTTACACCTTTTTAGCTGTGCCTGTTTTATATCTAAATTTCTTGCATCAATATTTCAAAGAACTTAAAGTGAAATTTTCGAGAGGAATTTACGTTGGTTTATTGTACCTTCTTCCTCTAATTAATATCCTGCTTGAATTATTTAGAGATAGAATAGGTCATCATTTAATTGTAAGCCTTAACCTTTTAACATTTTTATTAGAAATGATTGTAGTTTATGTTAGTCTCATATTATATCAAATAAAACATAGAAAAAAGGATTTCTCTTACCTGTTAAAAGTACTTCTGGTTTCTAATACAATTGCTTTTTTACCCTTTTCTTTATTATATATTGCTCCATTGATTATTTTTGGACAATATGTATATAGCGCTGTAGTTACTGCACCTTTTCTTCTGCTCATACCTTTAGCATTGGTATATCAATTTGTCGTAAATAAGATTTACAACATTGATTTCTTGTTAGGCCGTTTGAGGTATTATTGCTTGTTAGCAGTTATTCCGACGATAGGAATCGTTTGGGTATTTGTAGTATTCATCAACAAAAATAAAAATTTTGACACTTTCCAAATTACATTGTTTGTATTTCTAATCATGCTAGCCGTTTTTTATTTCAAAGAAGTTCTAGACTTTAAGTTTCGCTTAAAGCGTTTCTCTGAAAAATACAATTACCAAGACAGCATATTTAAATATACACAGCTTCTTAAAAGCGTATCAGCTTTAAATCAAGTGTTTATGAATTTGAAAAAGACTATTTTGGACGTCTTGCCTGTTAGTAAAGCTTATATATTTGAAATCAATTCTGACGGAGACATTCTGTATTTTGATAAACAGAACAGTGAACCGAACTGGCAGCCGTATAAAAAAGAATTTGATAAAGTCACATCAGAGATTGGCAAGATTATTGAAGTAAATCAAGGTTTTCTGATGAAGATTGGAGAAAGAGGGGCAAACTCATACGTTCTGCTTTGTTTGTCGAGCATTAATACTCCAAGACTGACAAGAGATGAGATATCTTGGTTAAAGACATTGTCTTTTTATACAAGTGTTTCGATGGAAAACATATTGCAGATCGAAGAACTCATGAACCATTTACAAGATCTAAAGCAACAAGGCTCAAACCCGGTCTGGCTCAAAAAGCTGATGTTTACGATCGAGGAAAAGCAGCGTTCGGATTTGGCCCGTGATCTGCATGATTCAGTGCTGCAGGACTTGATTTCTTTGAAGCGCCAGTGTGAGCTGTTTCTGGCCGATTTTAAGAAAGAGGAGCCTTGCCACATAGAGGTGCAGGACAAGCTTCATCAGATGAATGAGCAGATGTCGGATGTCATTTTGATGACCCGGGAGACGTGCCATGAGCTTCGTCCTCAGCTGCTGTATGATTTGGGTCTGGTCAAGGCGGTATCCAAGCTTGCCGCGCAGCAGCAGGAGCGTGCGCCGTTTCATATCCGTCTGAATACGGGCCGGTTTACGGCGGCGCTGGATTTGGATACGCAGCTGAATTTGTACCGCATTATTCAGGAATTTCTTTCGAACGCCATGAAGCATTCTCAGGCGAATGAGGTGCTGATTATGCTGATCAGCATTCAAAATAAAGTGATTCTGCATTATGAAGACGACGGTGTCGGCTGCAATCAGGAAGAAGGCGGCGGGCAGTCGATGAGCATGGGTCTTTCGGGTATTAAGGAGCGCGTCCGTGCGCTTGACGGACGGATGAAAATCGACACAAGTGAAGGAAACGGTTTTAAAGCGGATATTGAAATGGAATTGTAACCAATTTATCACCAAATCGACTTGGCAGAAGCCAAGTCTTTTTAATAAAATGGAAATGAGTGAGTAAAAGGGAGGAAACCATGAAAAAGATACTAGTGATTGATGATCATCCGGCTGTCATGGAGGGCACCAAGACGATTCTGGAAACGGACACGAATCTTTCTGTCGATTGCCTCAGTCCTGATGCCAGTGAACAATTCGTTCTCCGGCATGATTTTTCAGCTTACGATCTCATATTAATGGATTTAAATCTGGGTGATGACATCAGCGGCATAGAGCTTTCCAAGAAAATCTTAAAAGAGAATCCTCTCTGTAAAATCATTGTCTACACAGGCTATGAGGTTGAAGATTATTTTGAAGAATCCATCCGCGCGGGCCTGCATGGCGCCATCAGCAAAACCGAATCTAAAGAGAAAATCATGCAATACATATATCACGTGCTCAACGGACAGATTTTAGTTGATTTCTCCTATTTCAAACAGCTGATGACCCAGCAAAAAACAAAAACGTCTTCTTCCCCTCAAAGTGAGCAGGATCGGTTAACCCCGAGAGAGCGCCATATTCTCCAAGAGGTCGAAAAAGGTTTGACCAATCAGGAAATCGCAGATGCGCTTCACTTAAGCAAGCGGTCAATTGAATACAGCCTGACATCCATTTTTAACAAGCTGAATGTCGGCTCCCGAACTGAAGCGGTGCTGATCGCCAAGTCAGATAACGTACTATAAATCTTGAAGGGAGAATGACCTATGAATCTGAACAATACATTGCTCGGCGCACTCGGTATTGAAATCACTGAAAACACGCCGGAGAGATGCGTGGCGGTGATGCCGGTGGATAAGAGGACGGTGCAGCCTTTCGGATATCTGCATGGTGGCGCGTCAGCAGCGCTGGCAGAGACTGTTGCAAGTGTCGGGGCCCAGCATTTTATCGACCGGTCGAACCAGGCGTGTGTCGGGCTTGAGATTAATGCTAATCATTTAAAATCCGTGAAAGAGGGCGGGACGGTCACGGCGATTGCGAAACCCGTTCACACAGGCAGGGCAACCATTGTGTGCGAGATTAACATTTTCGATGAACGGGAAAGGCTGATCTGTGTTTCCCGCTGCACGCTGGCTGTTATAACAAAATAAACAAACAGCCGGAACCCTGAATCGTCCGGCTGTTTGTTTTTATAAATATGAATCTTCTTTTCGTTTGATCACAAAGTTTCTGATTCCTTTGTAATCATCCTGTACGCTTCTTTTATCAAGCGCCGCTCCCGAATTGTACGCGGCCCTGCATATGAGGTGCGCTCCGACCGGCGCCGTCAGCAGGATAAAAATGATGCCGAGCAGTATTTTTACAGAAATTTCTCCGGTCAGCATCCACAAGTAGCCTAACACCCCGAGCAATACCAAATTAACGCCGAGTGTCGAGCCTTTTGAAGAGGCGTGGGCGCGCGTATACACATCAGGAAGCCTGAGTGTGCCGAAAGACGCGACCAGGCAGATCAGCGATCCCATCAGAATACAAATGCCGACGGCCCATTTAACGATTTCGATCATTTTCGATAATCTCTCCTTTCTCCAAAAACTTAGCAAAGGCAATCGTGCCGATAAACGATAAAATGCCGAGCAGCAGAATGATGTCCAAAAAGGCCGATGTGTTTAAGAGAATGGATACAAGCGCGGTCATGGCAATCAGATTAATGCCGATCCCATCAAGCGCGACGACCCGGTCCGGTATCGTAGGCCCTTTCATGACGCGAATGACGTACAGAAGAGTCGAAACCGCCATAATGCCGAGTGATAATTGCAGAATAAACGTAAACATCAGCGGCTCACCTCCTGAATGGCTTTCTCAAAAGAGACGCGGATGTCATGGATCGCTTTCTCCGCATCTTCAATGTCCATGGCGTGTATATAGAGAATCGACCGGTCATCGGAGATATCCATCACGAGCGTACCCGGTGTTAAAGTGATTAACAGCGAGAGCAGCGTGATCTCCCAATCCTCCGTCAATTCCGTCTTAAACGCGAAAATGCCCGGGCGGATGTTCAGCTTCGGCGATATAACGGTTTTCAGCACGCTGACATTGGCCAAATATAATTCCTTTATAAAGATCAGTGTCAGTTTGATGACTGACCATATTTTCCAAATGTAAAACGGCCGCGAGAAGAAGCGCCGGAAAAAAAACAGCGCCGCCAAGCCCGCGATAAATCCGGTCATAAAACCCGCCGCGCTGAGGCTGTTTGTGAGAAACATCCAGCAAACAGCGAGAAGAACATTTAATAATAGTTGAAAAGCCATGCCATCTACTCCTTCAAAACAGCTTCAATGTATTTTTCCGGATTCAGCAGATTCTCAGCCGTCTGATTGACATACGGTGAAACCCATTCGGTTCCGAGCCCGAACAGAAGCGACAAAAGGAGAAAAGCGGCTGCCGGATAAAGAAGTCCTTTTGCGGACCGTCCGCCTGCGCCGGGGATTTCTTTTTCTTCCCCCCAAAAAGCCGTCGTAAAAACCTTCAGCACGGAATAGAGCACAAGCAGGCTTGATAAGAGAATCAATACGGAAAACAAAGTTTCCCCCTTATCGAACCCGCCTTCCGCAATCTTCAGCTTGCCCACAAATCCGCTGAACGGCGGGATGCCGGCCAAAGATATGGCTGAAATAAAGAACATCCATCCCAAAACGGGATAACGGGTGATCAGTCCGCCCATTTTATGCAGGCTGGCAGTGCCCGTCAATGCGATAAGCGTGCCGGCGAGCATAAACAGCGCTCCTTTAATCAGCATATCGTGAATCAAGTAATAAACCGCTCCTTGAATGGAGGCCGGCGTGTTCATGGCAATGCCGAACAAAATCACGCCGACGGCTGTAATAATATTGTAGATGACGATTTTCATGACATCCGAAAAGGCGATAGATCCGATTACGCCGAATAGCACCGTCAGCATCGCAAGCCACATCATCAATTGGTGGGTAAAGCCCGTATCGTGAATAAAGATCAGGGTGAATACTCTTAAAATGGCGTACAGGCCGACTTTCGTCAAAAGAGACCCGAATAAGGCCGAAATCGCAGCCGGCGGGGCGTAATAAGAGCCCGGCATCCAGAAATACAGCGGGAATATCCCGCCCTTTAAACCGAAAACGACGAGAAGAAGGACGCCGATGACGGTTATCAGCCCGGTCTGGCCCGATTCGCTTATTTTTACGCTTAGGTCAGCCATATTCAGCGTGCCCGTCACCGCATATAAGTAACCGACGCCGATGACAAAAAACGCGGATGACACAATGTTAAACACGATATACTTCAATGATTCTCTTAATTGAATTTTCGTTCCGCCAAGCACGATCAGCATGTAGGACGCGATAAGCAGAAGCTCAAAAAAGACGTACATGTTGAACAGGTCACCCGTCAAAAACGCTCCGCTTACGCCGGCCAGAAGAAACTGCACCCCTGAATAATAGAAAGCGCGCTCCCTTTTTTCTCCGATGGAGCGGAAGGAGTACAGGGTGACGAGCAGCCCGATTATGGCGGTTGTCAAAACAAGCAGTGCGGCAAGCTGATCCGCGGCGAGCACAATGCCGTACGGCGCTTTCCAGCCGCCGAGTGTCAGCGTCTGAATCCCGTGTGTGAAAACCGTCTGAACGAGAGCGGCGCTGATGACGATGGAGACACAGGAAGCGGCAGTGCTGAATACCCGCATCAGCATCACGTGCCTGTTCATAAAAATCAGCAGCACTGCGGCAAGCAGCGGCACCAGAATAGGCAATATCACAAAGTTATTCATGTTGATCATTTCCCCTCATTCGATCCATATCGTCCGTTTTCAGTTCCTGATAGGCGCGAAACGCCATCACAAGCAGGAAGGACGTGACGCCGAACGAAATAACGATCGCCGTCAGTATGAGTGCCTGCGGCAGCGGATCGACAAACGACGTGCTTTTTCCGCCCAGTATGGGAGGGGCGCCTTTTTTCAGTCCGCCCATGGTCAGGAGCAGCAAATGGACGCCGTGGCTTAAAAGCGCGGTGCCGATAATCACGCGCAGCAGACTTTTAGAAAGCAGCAGGTAGGTTGCCGCCATAAACAAAATACCGGCAATGACAGACATTAAGATTTCCATTATTCTTCCTCTCCAATCGTTTGAATAATGGTCATCGTCACGCCGACAACAACGAGATACACACCTAAATCAAACAAAGTGGCCGTCGCAAGCTCCGTATTCCCAAGCACCGGGAGATGAAAATGGCCGAATGTATGGGTGAGAAAGGGTGCTCCGAATAAGAACGAACCTGCACCTGTTGCAATGGCGATAAGCAGACCCGCGCCCGCCACATAAATAAAATTGACGGGCAAAATCGATTTGACGGTTTTTAAATCAAAGGCCAAAAGCAACAGCACGATGGCCGAAGACGTAATCAGTCCGCCGACAAATCCTCCGCCGGGAGCGTTATGTCCCGATAAAAATAAATAGAAAGAGAAAAGCAGAATGATAAAAGATACAAGCTTCGTTGCCGTCTGAAGGATGATGTCGTTTGTTTTTTGCTGTCTCAACGCTCTTCTCCCTCCTCTTTTACTTTCGTTCTGATCATGCCGTAAATCCCGAGTGCGGCAATCGACAGCACCGTGATTTCAAACATCGTATCAAATCCCCTGAAATCAACGAGGATGACGTTGACGATATTGTTTCCTCCCCCGAGCTTATGGCTGTAAGCGGTGAAAAAGGAGGAGATGCTGTCTTTTGTTTTTTCGCTGGAAGACGCGATTCCGAGCATTGTCACGATGACGCCGACACCGAGAGAAATGATAAAATTCGTCATCCGGAATGTTCTTGTCTTCTTTTTTCGCCGCATTTTCGGCAGATGGTAAAAACAAAGAAGAAACAAGGCAACGGATATCGTCTCAATGACGAGCTGCGTGAGCGCCAGATCGGGCGCTCTGAAAATCACGAAAAACAGCGCGAGTGTGTACCCGACAACACCGAGTGAGATAATGGCCGTCAGCCGCGATTTGGCGAACACAGTCGCAATCGTTGCGCTCACCATAACGAGGGACAGCACGATTTCATACAGGCCGATTTCAGCCATTCCTTTCGCTGTCATGGAAAAGCCGCCTTTCATGACGAACGCCGCTCCGATGAGAATGATAAACGCCGCAAAGATATACAGCAGATAATCCCGCAAAAATCCGGTCATATAAGATGACGTCAGCTGGTAAGATCTTTTTTCCATACTGCCCGTCACCGCATCGTAAAGCTTGTTCAGCGTCAGTTTTTTCGGAAACAGACCGTACAAACGCTCCCATTTAGACAGCGTTACGTAACCGATCGTGCCGACAATGATGATACCGAGGGTCATCATTAGCTCAGCCGTCACCCCGTGCCACTGGGAAATATGAACATGGAATGTATCTCCGCCGGTTAACAGAGCCGGATAAATGGAGTTCATCGCCGGTTCAATCAGGCTGTAAGACAAAACGTTCGGTGCAAAAAACAGACTGACGGCGCAAGCGGCAAGGATCACCGGCGAAATCAGCATGCCGAGCGGTGCTTCATGCGGCGTCTTTTCAAGCTGATCAGGTTTGCGCGCGCCGCTGAACGTTCTGAAAAACAGCTTCATGCTGTAGATGAAAGTGAAGACGCTCCCGATCCATGCGAGAACGGGGAACAGCACGCCCCACGTATCCAGGCTGAAAATATCTGCATGAGCAATCCGCAGCATACTTGTAAAGAACATTTCTTTACTTAAAAAGCCGTTAAACGGAGGGAGGCCTGCCATGGAAAACGTTCCGATCAGTGAAACGGTGAACGTTACCGGCATAAGCGCCATCAGTCCGCCGAGCCTGCGGATGTCCCGTGTTCCCGTTTCATGGTCGATAATGCCGACCGCCATAAATAAACTTCCTTTAAAAGTAGCATGGTTAATTAAGTGAAACACAGCCGCGGTGACAGCCGCCGTAAAATACTCTGAATGCTGGTAATGAAGCGCGGCGGCTCCTGCGCCGAGCATCGATACAATCATACCGAGCTGACTGACTGTGGAAAATGCCAGAATCGCTTTTAAATCGGTTTGTTTCATCGCATTGAAGGAAGCCCATACCATCGTGATCAGACCGACTGAGGCAACCGTCCAAAACCAGACGGGTGAAAATGCAAAAATCGGACTGAATCTGGCAATCAGATAAATGCCCGCTTTCACCATTGTAGCCGAGTGCAGATAGGCGCTGACAGGAGTCGGCGCCTCCATGGCATCAGGCAGCCAGATATAAAACGGAAACTGCGCTGATTTCGTAAAGGCTCCCAATAACAGGAGAACCATCGCCGGAATAAAGAACGGATGGCCTGCGATAATATGCACCTGGTTGACCATTTCCCTGATACTGAAAGAATCCGTCATCAGATACAGCAGGATAAAGCCGCCAAGCATGCACAGCCCGCCGCCGACGGTAATCAGCAGTGACTTTTCCGCCCCGTAGCGTGATTTCTTCCGCTTATGCCAATACCCGATTAATAAGAAGGATGACAGGCTTGTCAGCTCCCAGAACATATAAAGCACGATGACGTTATCGACGAGCACAACGCCCAGCATCGCGCCCATAAACATCAGCAGGTACACATAAAAGGGGCCGAGCTTTTCTTTGTCCTTCGATAAGTAAAAAATACTGTAAAGCGTCACTAAAGAGCCGATACCCGTAATCAATAAAGCGAATAACAGCCCGAGTCCGTCAATATAAACGGTATAGTTAATACCGAGGGACGGAATCCATTCGGCCGCATACCGGACGGTTTCCCCAGCCATTGTGACAGGGAGCTTGCTGATAAAGTAAACAAACAGCACAACGGGCACTATCAGCACAAACCAGCCTGTATGGACTTGTTTTACCCGTTTATAAAGAAAGGGAACGATAAATGCAAATAAAAAAGGCGCCAAAATCGCGAAATGTAACAGCTGCAACAGAAGACCTCCTTTGCTTGTTTTTTCATCAAGCAACTGCTTTATGTAAGAGTGAATCAATCAATTCACGGTCATAGGACCCAGTCCAAATTATATCGCACTTTTTTTTACCCTGCTACGGCATAATGTATTCCTCTCTGTGTTTTGTGGTCTTTTGAACCTAAAATAAATTTATCAAATATCCTGATCTTTGTATATACATTTATCTTTCAGTTCAAGCTTTTAAAAAAGGAGCTGGTCAGATGAAGAGAAAGGCGGCGGCCTGTATTGGAATATTTTGTACTATTATTGCAGGAACATTCATAGCGGACGATTTCTGCAAAACGCGGCAGCAGACGGAGGCGGATAATTGGGAGCGTTTTTTTCTCGGTGCGGAATACGCAGAAGACAAGCTGAGTGCGGCTGAATCAATGCAAACACCGTTTCAGCCGCGTGAGTATATCAGAATCGTATATAGATGAAAAGAGTTCCGGCACCGGGGTGCGGAACTCTTTTTGTGTGGCAATCAGCGTTTTCCTTTAATGTAAGGGATGCCGTTGGCTTTAGGCGCATCCGCGCGGCCGATGAAGCCGGCAAGCGCGAGAATGGTCAGAATGTAAGGAGCCATCAGCATGTATACATTCGGAATGTCTTTGAACAGGGGCAAAAGCGAGCCGATAATGCTCAAACTCTGTGCAAACCCGAAGAACAGCGCCGCCCCGAGCGCGCCGATCGGATGCCATTTGCCGAAAACCAGCGCGGCGAGAGCGATAAAGCCTTGCCCGGAAATGGTGGAGTGCGTGAAATCAAGCGCGATCGTGGAAGCATATACACCGCCGCCGAGCCCGCCGAACAGCCCGCTGATCATGACGCCGATATAGCGCATGCCGAACACGTTGATTCCCATCGTATCGGCCGCCATCGGATGTTCCCCGACAGAACGGATGCGGAGGCCGAACGGCGTTTTGAATAAAATAAACCAGGAAACAAAGGCCAGTACGATGGCTAAAATCGACGTATAATATACGTCAGAAAAGAAAATCTTTCCTAAAACCGGAATATCGCTTAACCCGGGAATGTTCGTTTTGTAAAAGGGCTCCGGGATTTTATCAGTCTGCGCCTTTCCGTAGATCAGCTTGACGATAAACAGTGTCGCTCCTAACGCGAGCATATTGATCGCCACACCGGTTACCGTCTGATCGGCGCGGAAAGAAACCGCGGCGGCCGCGTGGATCAGTGAAAACAGTCCGCCGGCAATCATAGCCGCAGCCAAGGCGAGCCACGGAGCGGCGGCGCCAAGCTCGCGTCCGAAAAATAAGTTGAACATGACGCTTGTAAAGGCGCCGATAATCATCAGTCCTTCAAGACCGATGTTGACAACTCCCGATCTTTCAGAAAACACGCCGCCGAGAGCAGTTAAAATAAGCGGAGCCGCATATACGAGTGTTGCCGGGACAATAATGGATAAAATCTGCAGGAAGTCCACTTACTTCGCCCCCTTTTTCTTCAATTTATCAAGGATGAGACGGATGGCGTAGCTTGATGCCACAAACAAAATAATAATGGCGATGACGATGTCAACGACTTCAGAAGGCACCCCGGATTCAATCGGCATATTTAATGCCCCGACTTTAAGGCCGCCGAGAAGACATGCCGCCAGAACAACGCCGATTGCCGTGCTGCCGCCGAGAAGCGCAACCGCAATGCCGTCGAAGCCGACGCCGGTAAAGGCGCCCTTAACCGCCGCGTATTGAAAGGTTCCGAGTCCTTCCATCGCGCCGGCAAGCCCCGCGAAGGCGCCGGAAATCATCATGGCGTACATCATATTTTTTCTGACGCTCATTCCGGCGTATTGTGCGGCGTGCTGGTTAAAGCCGACAGCCCGGAATTCAAATCCGCTTTTTGTTTTATGAATGATAAACCACATGAGGACTGCCGCAAACAGAGCGATCAAAATGCCCCAGTGAAGGCGGGAGTAATCTGTCAGCTGCTCTAAAAACGGCGAGCGGAGCGACGCGCTTTCATGAATTTTGTCTGTTTTGTCCCGGTGGTCCGTCATGACATCGGAAATGAGATAATTGGTTAAATGAAGAGCGATATAATTCATCATGATCGTGACAATCACTTCGTGGACAAAAAAACGGGCTTTTAAAAATCCGGGAATCAGGCCCCAAATGCCGCCCGCAGCCGCAGCCGCCAATAACGAAAGCGGAAGGTGGATGTAAGCGGGGGCGTCAAAGGAAGCGCCGACCCACACCGCGGCGGTCCAGCCGACAAGGAGCTGTCCTTCAACCCCGATATTAAACAGGCCGGTCCGAAATGCGAATGCCACGGCCAATCCGGACAAAATATATGGCGTAATCTGCCGGATCGATTCCCCGATGTAATACACTTCACCGAAAATGCCGCTCCAAAGAGCCGAATACCCGCTTACGACATTGTAGCCGCTGGCGAGCATGATGACCGCACCCGCAGCTAATCCAAGGATGATCGCAATCAGCGGCACAGCCAGATGAGAAAGTCGATTAATCATGTGTTTTCCCCGCCTCCATTTGCTTACTTCCCGCCATTAAAAGTCCGAGCTCCTGCTCGTTTGTTTCAAGCGGATTGACGTTTGCGATGATGCTGCCTTCAAAGATGACGGCGATGCGATCGCTGAGATTCATTATTTCATCAAGTTCAAAAGATAACAGAAGCACCGCTTTACCGGCGTCACGCTGCTCAATGATCTTTTTATGGACGAATTCAATCGCGCCGACATCGAGTCCCCGCGTCGGCTGGGCCGCAATTAAAAGATCCGGATTTCTGTCCACTTCCCGGCCGATAATGGCCTTTTGCTGATTCCCCCCGGAGAGAGCGCGCGCAGGCGTATATTCATCAGGTGTTCTGACGTCGTATTCTTCAATCAGGCTTCGCGCTTTGTCATAAATCGTGTGTTTATTTAATATGCCGAAAGAAGAGTAGGGCTTTTGGTAATAACTTTGCAGCACGATATTTTCTCCGATCGGAAAATCAAGGACGAGCCCGTGTTTATGCCTGTCCTGCGGAATATGCCCGATGCCGGCTTCAGTGACTTTCCTGGGCGGCATGTTTTGCAGCTGTTTGCCGTTTAACGTGATCGTGCCGGCATTTGTTTTTCTGAGACCTGTAATGGCTTCAATTAATTCAGACTGGCCGTTTCCGTCAACGCCCGCAATGCCGACGATTTCACCGGCTCTGACTGAGAGGGAGAGCTGTTTGACCGCCTCAACGCCGCGCGCGTCCTTAACCGTTACATCAGAAAGTGAAAGCACTTCTTGTTTCGGATCGGCCGCTTGTTTATCCGTCTTGAATGACACTTCGCGTCCGACCATAAGGCTTGCCAGTTCATCTTGATCCGTATGTGCGACATCGAGTGTTGTAATGCCTTTTCCTTTCCGGATGATGGTGACACGATCGCAGACTTCCATAATCTCTTTTAATTTGTGGGTGATGAGGATGATTGATTTTCCTTCATTGACAAGATTTTTCATAATCTGAATCAGTTCTTGAATTTCGTGCGGAGTCAGCACCGCGGTCGGCTCGTCAAAAATGAGAATGTCGGCGCCCCGGTAGAGGGTCTTTAATATTTCCGCCCGCTGCTGCATACCGACGGAAATATCGGCAACTTTGGCTTCAGGATCAATGTGCAGGCCGTAACGGTCGGAAATATCGCGCACGTCCCGGGCGGCGCGCTGTCTGTCAATCCGGCCGAATGTTTTCGGCTCTTTTCCGAGAATGATATTTTCTGAGACGGTAAAGGTATCCACAAGCATAAAATGCTGGTGCACCATCCCGATGCCGAGATCGTTGGCTTTGTTCGGGCTGTTGATGTGAACGCGTTCGCCCCGCACCCGGATCTCGCCTTTTTCCGGCTGATACAGGCCGAATAAAACGTTCATGAGTGTCGATTTTCCGGCGCCGTTTTCACCGAGAAGGGCGTGTATTTCGCCTTTTTTCACTTGAAGCGTGACGTCATCATTGGCGACGATTCCGGGAAACTCCTTGCGTATATTAAGCATTTCAATGATATAATCCACCGATTTGACGCTCCTTTTCAGAGATACTTTGATGAGAAAGAGCTTGGCAAAAGAAAAGCTGCAAGAGATGCAGCTTTTCCTTCACCGCTCTTTTCATAAAAGAGAGGGGATAAGCACGGAAGTCTCCTTATCCCCTGGTTCTTACTCAGCCTTGAAGGATTTCAATTCTTTTTCAGTTGAAGGGATCTCGAGTCCGTCCGCGATTTTCTTCTTCCAATCGTCTGTTGCTTTAATGACATCGTCAGAAAGGTTCTCCTTGTGATCCGAGATGCCGACTGCATCTTGCGCCAAACCGTATGTTAATGTTTTGCCGCCCGGGAATTTGCCGTCACTCGCTTTTTTCGTTAAGTCCTCCACGGCCGTATCCACTTTTTTGACCATTGATGTGAGAGTGACATTGTCTTTTGTGCCTTTGACTTGACCTTCCGCGTACTGGTCTTTATCAACACCGATAACCCATACGTTCCGCTTCGGATCTTCTTTTTTCAGATTTTTCGCTTCTGTGAAGACGCCCGTTCCCGTTGCGCCGGCCGCGTGATAAATGACGTCAACGCCTGATTTGTACATGCTTTCAGCCGTCGCCTTACCGACATCGGCTTTGTCAAATCCGCCCGCATATTTCACTTCGACGGTCGCTTTCGGATTTGCGGCTTGTACACCCGCGCGGAAGCCGATTTCGAATTTTTTGATCAATTCAGACTCCATTCCGCCCACGAATCCGACTTTTCCCGTTTTGCTCGATAGCGCAGCGGCCGCTCCCACGAGGAATGAACCTTCCTGCTCTTTAAATGTAAGGCTCGCCACGTTGTCTTTTTTGACAACGGCGTCAATGATCGCAAAATTTGTGTCTTTGCGCTGATCGGCGATTTCGCTGATGGAATCCTGCATCAGATACCCGACGCCGTAAATCAGGTCAAAGTGTTCCCGCGCTAATTTATTTAAGTTCGTTGTATAATCTGCATCTGATTTTGATTGAAGATAGTCAAAACCGCTTTTGCCTTTTGTAAGCCCGTTGTCTTTTCCGAATGCCTGAATACCTTCCCAGGCGGACTGGTTAAATGATTTGTCATCGACACCGCCGATGTCCGTTACCATGCCGACGGTAAAGTTTTTACTGCCGGAGCCGTTTGCTTTGTCACTTGAACCGCATGCGCTTAATATGGTTCCGGCCGCCGCGATGAGCGCCATCGCCATTCCGATTTTGCGTTTTTTCAAAGATATAACCCCCCTGTAAAATATGGCTGTGCCGTTCAATTCAGACTTGAGTCCCCGTACCGGATGCAGAATCGAAAAAACTTTCTGATAATAATGATGAGACGTCTCTCTTTTTCCCGCCTTGAGCGGCTGTCTCTTCCGTGTTCGGGACTTATGACTTATCTGAAAAGAGCTGCTAACCAATCATAATTTATCATTTTACCCGCCATAAATAAATAGAAATTTGCTTATTTTTTAAAAAATATCAATTTTAAGAATCGGCTTCCTCATCTGGATAAAACAGAGGAGGATCATCCGGGTCATTATCCTTATATAGCATACAAAAAAAGAATCTCAAGCCTTTTGTCACGGGATATGACAGTAAAAAAGCACCGTTCACAGCGGAACGGCGCTTTTTGACATTATAAATATTGTTTGATGCTGCTGACATTACCGGTGTTGATATGATATTGGAAGACGGGTCTGCCGATCGTGCCGTACGCCATCTCTACATTCAGCACTTGTATGTCTTCCAGAAATTTAAGGTATTTCCGGATGGAGACTTGCGAGATTTCAGTATGCTTGGCGAGATCTTCCGTGGTAAAAGAGCCGTCACCGAAAGACTCAATGCTCGCCCAGATGAGTTTAAGCGTGCTTTTTGTCAATCCCTTCGGAAGGTGAACCTTTTCCGCCGCTTCTTTCTTTTGAAAAAGCTCGGCATCCAATTCTTTCTGTGTCATGCTTCTGTGTGATTGATAAACTTTCTGCTTGCGTCTGTAGTCGGAAAGAGCGGTTTGAAAGCGGTCAAATTCAAATGGTTTGATTAAATAATCGACGGCGCCGTACCGAAGCGTTTTTTTGATGACGTCCAGCTCGCTTGCGGCCGAAATGACGATGACATCAACCGATTCATTTTGTTTGCGGATTTCCGTTAATAGCTCAAGCCCGTTTTTTCCCGGCATGTAAATGTCAAGAAGGATGAGATCGATATGATGCTCGCTCAGCACGTGCAGCGCGCTTTGAAAGGATGATGCGATCCCTTTCAGCTGAAATCCTTCAATCTGGCTGAGATAGCGTTTATTTAATTCACCCACCATGGGGTCGTCTTCAACTATGAGTACATTAATCATCATTTTCCTCCTTCGGTTCATACGGAATGCGAAGACTGAAAGTCGTTCCTTCATTCTTTTCACTTGTCACAATCATATGGCCTTTTAAATTTTCTGTTGCCTGCTGGGTGAAATAGAGGCCGAACCCCCGGTTTGTCCCTTTCGTGGAATAACCTTGTTCAAAAATACGGGCTTGGTCTGCCGCAGACATTCCGGCTCCTGTGTCCGTAATCTCTATATCAAGCTGGCGATCCTGAAACCGCATTGAGCACGTAATGTTTTTTTTCGGCATCTGCGCCACCGCGTCGAGCGCGTTGTTTAACAGGTTTCCGATAATCGTAATGAGCTCATGGATGACGGCCGGATCTGCCGCATTCGGGATCAGGCTGCCGAGCTGAATGTCCAGATCAGCGCCCTGTTCGCGTATGTAGCTTTGTTTTCCTAGAAGAAACCCTGCGAGAACCGGACTTTTGACATCACTTATAATCTCGCTTGTTTCCGTCTTCTGCTGAATGGCAATGTCTTTAATGTAAGTGCCGAGATCATCGTATTCTTTTAACTGGACAAGCCCTAAAATGACATGAAGCTTATTCATGAATTCATGAGACTGGGCTCTTAATGCGTTTGCATACATTTTAACACCGGACAGCTGTTCTGCTAAATGTTTGACCTCCGTTTTGTCCCTGAATGTGGCGATCGCTCCGACGGTTTGTCCTTTCAGATGAATCGGAACCTCATTAAAGACCAGCTCAAGCCCGTTAATGCGGATATCCCTGTCCTGAAGCGGTTTTTTCGTTTCAATCACTTGTTTCAGCCGGCTTTTCGGGAGAATATCGTTCACATCTTGATCGACCGGATTAGTCGGAATACCCATTTTAATAAAAAGCCGTTTCGCTTCCGCATTGGCGAGCTTGATTTTTCCCCGCGCGTCAACCGCCAGGATGCCTTCCTTCGTTGATTCGAGCATGGCGCTCCGCTCTTCCAGGAGGGTGGCGATTTCATAAGGCTCAAGACCGTACATAATGTTTTTGACGGTGCGGGCGACAATGACGGCTCCGATGACGCCGACAAAAATACTTACGCAGATGATGAAATAAAGCGGTCTCAAACTGTGGCTGACGACATCCTGTATTTTGTTAAGCGAAATTCCGACCGAAACGACGCCCACTTGTTTTTTATCTTTTCCATAGATCGGTACGAAGGCTCTCATGGATTTTCCGAGAGTTCCCGCTGATGTGCTCGTTTTGATATGCCCGTGCATCGCCGGCTGTTCATCTCCGCCGGTGAATTTCTTCCCGATTTTATTTGCGTCGGGGTGGGTGAGGCGGATGCTGTTCATATCCATCACCACGACAAATTCGGTTCCTGTCGTATGCTGGACGTCTAATGTATAATCCCGGAGCTCTTTCAGCCCTTTTTTTGTTTGCAATGCCCGCGCGACACTCGGTGTTTCCGCGACCAGCTTTGCGGTGCGCAGCGCGGTCGTCCGTTCTTCTTCTTTCACGCGGTCTGCTGTTTGGACGCTGATCGTGAAAAAGGTGATACAAAGTGCGATAAGGACGACAATACAGACGAATATCGTTAATCGGGTTTGCAATTTTAATGTTTTTTTCATAACAGCCTTCCTTACGTTTATCATTCCCGCGTTCTACTTTACTCCGAAAAAGCCGGTTTGTGAAGATCAGGCCCTTATTTCGTAAAAGTGAGGAAAAATGGTATTTTTTATCTTGTCAATGTGTTTTAAGTCCTCCATAATAAGTGAGGTAGATTACAGAAAGGGACTTTTTATATGAAAAATACTTATTGGACGGGTTATTTTCCGCTCGTTGCGATTCTGCTTTTTAGTTCGTCATTATCCATTTCTACCTCGCTTTATGTCATGAAGATACTTCAGACGCTCGGCATGTATCAGGGGATGCTGGATTATTTCTCTGAGAAAGGGATCAGACTGGCGCTTTTTGCAGCGTTCGCCCTTGTGTATTTTATGCTATTTTCGGCTTTGAAGCTGATTGCAAACACAGTGACAGAGCTGTCTCTTTTGTTTTTCACAAATGACCCTGAAGGGGACAATCTGAAAAAAATCAGATTAGGCTCTTTAATTTATGTAGGCGGAGGAATTCTTTCCTTTGCGCTCGTGCAGAATGGTTTTTGGATTGCGGCGTTATTTGCCGTTGTTACGCTCGTTTATTTGATTTTCATGGTGTACAGAATCTATTCGACACTCTCGATCGTTTCGCTGATCGGTTTTATATTGCTTGAGATTCTGTTTTGGTTTACTTTTGTTATCGGTATTTTGTACATCTTTATCAAGCTTTATAATAGCATAATGGCTAGCTTACCTGTGTAAGCTAGCCATTTTTGTTAAGACAGAAATCTGTTTTTAATCTCAGGGGAGGGGAGCATGCATGCTTCCCTTTTTCCGAACCATTTGTAACGGCGCCGGGCGATGAAAGAGTAGGCTCTGTCCCTGAGGGGGCGGGGCACTGCGAAAAAAACCGCTGACAGCCGCCAGGCTCCGCGGAGATGACGGGAAACCTTTAACACGGCTGCGGATTTTTTGTATATCCGCCCGTTTTCGATAAAAATCATGCTGTCAAATTGTTCTGTCGGAAGTCCTTCTGATGCCAAAAGCTCCCGGGCGGTATCTGATTGCAATGAAGCAAATGAGATTTTGCCGGCCGGATCGCGTTTAATGATGAATTGAACGGCGCCGTTGCATAAGTTGCAGACGCCGTCAAACAAAAGTACGCGGTCCGGAAGCTGAGCTGGTTTCAAAGCGGATCCCCTCCGTTATCTTTAATAAGCTGCCTGCAGCGTGTTTTTCCAGATCGAAAGCTGAGGGCTTGCGTCATGAAGGTATTCGACGCTTGACGGTGTATCCTTGCCGACCCATACCCCCATCGTATAAGCGTCCGTCAGGCCGACAAACCACATATCGTGATAGTCATTTGACGTTCCTGATTTTCCGCCGACGTACGGAGCTTTAAAGTTCGCTTTTTTTCCTGTTCCGCTTTTGACGACGGCTTTCATCATTTCTTTGATCTGCATGTTGGTCCGCACGCTGAATACCTGCGTCGGCTCATCTTTCCATTTTAATATCGTTTTTCCTTTTAAATCAGTCACTTTTGTAATCGCGTGACTCGGCGTATAAACGCCGTTGTTGCCGAACGTGGTGTACGCATTGGTCATTTCAAGCGGAGTCATGCCGTTTGTAAAACCGCCAAGCGCCGCAGGCAGACGGTAATCCGCGCTGACCAGCTTCGCGAAATGAAACGGTTCAAGGTAGCTGAATGCCTTATTGACGCCGACGCGGTCCATGATTCTGATGGCCGGTGTGTTGTACGAGTATTTAAACGCCGTTTCCAGCGTGACCGTACCGTACGTGCGGTTATTGTAGTTTTGCGGGCAGTAATCCGCACTGCAGAATTTGCTTGCGTCAATCTTGCTGTGTGGCGTTGCGCCGGTCTTTTCAATGTAAGGTCCGTAATCAAGCAGCGGCTTAATGGATGAACCGGGCTGTCTGTATGCCTGATAGGCACGGTTGAAATCATATTTATGATAATCTTTCCCGCCTGAAAGCGCGATAATCTGATGTGTCTGATGATTAATCACGGCCGCTCCGCCTTGGACGCCTGCATACGGCAGATTTTGATTCACTTGGGCGACGACCTGGTTTTGCATATACGGATTCAGCGCCGTATAAATTTTCACGCCGTCTTTTAACAATGTGCTGACTCTGTCTGAAAGCTCACTCTGTATTTTTTGTTTCGCCTTTCCGGAAGCTTTTTCAAGACGTTTGTCATAGCCTTCGGATGATGAAACAAGCTGTGTGAATTCATCATTTACATAGGAAACATAGTCAGGATATTTATTTGTTTTTTCGTTTATATCAAGCTTGATCTTTTCCTTTTCGGCTTTTTTCAGCTGTTTCCCGGTTATAACGCCTGCTTTTTTTAATCCGTTAAGCAATCTGACTTGTCGCTTTTTCGTATAATCAAAATGCTTGAGAGGATCATATAATGTAGGGTTATTAGGGATGGCGCAGATAAAGGCCATTTCTCCCAAAGTGAGAGATTTCAGCGGCTTGCTGAAATAAAATTGTGCCGCCGAACCGACACCGTATACGCCGTTATTAAAATAAATCGTATTTAAGTAGCCTTCTAAAATCTCATCTTTGCTGTATTTTTTCTCAAGCTGATAGGAATAGGCCAGCTCCGTCAGTTTTCGGCTGAAGGTGCGTTCATGGCTTAAATACACATTCCTTGCCAGCTGCTGGGTGATGGTGCTGGCGCCCTGATCAATTTTATGATCTTTGAAATTGGAGGCGGCCGCCCTGACCATCCCCATAAAGTCAAACCCTTTATGCTCATAAAAATGACGGTCTTCAGAGGTTAAAAACAGTTGTTTTACCTCATTCGGTATTTTATTAAAGGGCACGATCACGCGGTTCTCATGATCGCTGACAATCTCAGAAACAAGGCTTCCGTCCCTGTCATACATGTAACTGTTTTGAACCAGGTTGATCGCTTTTAAATCAATATGTTTATCGAGCACCTGATCAAAAGGCTTGATTTGTTTTACCTCTTTGCCGGAAGCAATAACTGTAAATGCACACAACGGGATAATGCCGAGCAGCAAAATCCATCCGATTATTTTACGTACCATGGTCACTCTCTTTTCTCCTGATTTCTAGCCATATCGTATCATTCTTTTAAGAATACGAGAAGGTTAAATTTAGAAGAAATCGTGATCGCTGCCGGTCAGCCCGCATTTGACGCTGTATCCTTTTGCAGATGTCCCGCCATCCATAAGAGCCCCGCGCCTATTAAAAAGAGAAAGGCGGTGACGTAGAAAGCAGCCGAAATGGAAAAACCGCTTGAGACCGCACCTCCGAGCAGAGGGCCGAGCACATTTCCGAGAAAACGAAAGCTGACGTTATAGCCGAGCACCTCTCCCTGGATGCTGCCCGGCGCCCTGACGCGGATTGCGGCCGTAATGCAGGGGAGCGTGCCGCCCATGACCATGCCGAACAGAAATCTGAAGACTAACAGAATGGAGAGGGAGGAGGCGAGCGCCTGCGGAATGAAAAACACCGCTGAGGCAATCAAAAGCACGATTAAGATCCGGCTGTGGCCGAAGCGGTCGCCGAAGTCCCCCCATTTCCGGGCAAGCAGTAAGCTTCCGAGTCCGGTCGCTGAAAACGCCATTCCGGAGAAAAAGGCTAAATTAACAGGTCCGTGCAGCTCATTGACATATAAAGCGAGCAGCGGCTGGATGCTGAAATTGCCGGTCTGCACGATCATAGTAAGCACCATCATCGCCCAAAGCGCGGGCTGGTGAAAAATATAAGAGAGCACCTGTTTTCTGGAATAGGTTTTCCGCTTGTTTTGTTTCTCGCCGAGCGGCTGCTCATTGACCTGAAATAAAACGAGAAGCACGGATGCGAAAATAACAAAAGACGTAATAAAAAACGTGTACGTAAACCCGAAGCTGTCAGCGAGCATCCCGCCCAGCATCGGTCCGAATAAAGTGCCTGACACCTGACCCATCTGCAGCGTGCCGAGCGTCTTCCCGGCAGTCTCTTTCGGCGTCTGCGCCGAAATCATGGCAAGCGACGTCGGAACAAAGCCTGTTACTAGACCCATAAGCAGCCGCAGGACAAACAGCTGATAAACGGATGTCACAAACCCCATCAATAAAATGCTGACGGCAATGCCGGTTCCTGTAATCAAGAGAATATTTTTGTAGCCGCGCTTATCGCCGAATCTGCCCCAAAACGGGGAAATCACAAACGCCATTAAAAACGTGACGCCGAACACATACCCGCTCCATCTCTGCACATACCCGCCCGAATGGGGGCTGATCGTTTCGATATATAACGAAAGAAACGGAACAATCATGGTCATGCTGGCGGAAATAAAGAAATTTGTAATCCAAATGACGACGAAGTTCTTCTTACGGACAGAAATAACATCACCTTCTTTACTTTTCGTGTATCTAATCATTAGTATATAGGAATGAATCCGGTATTTGTATTTTCGATGCGGATATAGGAAAATTCATTATTTTTAGAAAATGAAGAAAGTTTCAGAGGGGAAACTGATATACTATCATAAAATATCATTTTTGAACGGAGGAAAGGCAGGTGTAAAAAAAGTGGATCAGCGCAGTCTGCTCATTATTGATTTTGAATTTACAATGCCTGACGGAAAATACAGCCCGCAAAATTTCTTTCCCGAGATTATTGAAGCGGGGATTGTCAAGACAGTGAATGATGAAGTGACTGAAACGTTTTCGAGTTATATCAAACCGAAAAAATTTCCGAAGCTGACGAAACGATGCAAAACCTTTCTGAACATAACCCAAAAAGACGTGGACGGCGGAATCACGTTTAATGAATTCATCCGCAAATTAAATGAGCTTGATCCTGATAAAAACTGCACGATCGTCACCTGGGGCAATATGGATATGAAAGTGTTAAAGCAAAATTGCATGTTTAACCACATCCCTTTTCCGTTCAAAGGAGAACTTCGGGATCTGTCCCTTGAATACAAAAACTTCTTCGGCGACAGAACATTGACCGGCCTTTGGAAAGCGGCAGAAGAGTATGGCGATAAAGGGACGGGCACGCATCATAAAGCGCTGGATGATGCGCGGACGACATACAAATTATTCAAGCTTGTCGAGCGGGATAAACAATATCTTGAAAAACCGAAACCTCCGACGATCGGTGATCGCGTCGATCTGACTGAACTGTTTCGCCGGGCCACATAAAAAAACCCAATCATGCCGACTGGGTCAAGTTCTTTTAAAATAGTCACGCTCTAACGCGGCCAAGTTGGCAAGCGAACGTTCCGCCCATTCTGAGCCGTCCGCTGTAAGCTGATCTTTCAGCCGGGCAGACGCCGCTTGTAAGGAAGCCGTATAATCAGGCACCTCGCCATCAAACGGTTTGACCATCTGATGCGGTATGTTTGTCTGTTCCCCGAATGCAAGCGCTCTTCTTTCATGAAAAAACGGAACATCCGCCTGCTTCGGATGATGAAGATCTCCTTGAGCGGGATGCGTCAGAACGGCTTTAATTTTCACTAAATAGTGATTGGGCCTGACGTCTGTCACTTCCCCTATGTATGCTCCTGTTTTATAAAACCCTTTTACGATTGTGCCGATGTCAAACGTATTCATAGCGTTCACCTCTCTCTAGTTATTCTATAAGAGATCAACGCGGTTGGCTAGTGAACAGCTGCCGGAAGCCTGACTGAGGCCGTTGTGCCCGAGTGCTCGCCGCTGGTGAAACAGACGGAGCCTTCATGATGCTGAATAATCGAGAATGTCACGGTAAGCCCGAGCCCGGTGCCGTTCGTTTTCAGCGTATAATACGGCTTGCCGAGTTTCTGCAGTTCTTCATCGGACATGCCGATTCCGTTATCCGTAATCTGAATGAGAATCATCTCTTCCTGTTTTTGGACAGAGACCTCGATTCGGCCGTTTTCAGAGGGCACGGCTTCAATACTGTTTTTAATCAGATTAATGAAGGCCTGTTTCAGTTTTTTTACATCGCCGAACACATATAAATCAGGCTCGCTTTGAACAGTCACGGTCACCGATTTAAAATTGGCATAAGACTCCATTAAGGAACCTGTTTCCTTTACGAGCAGAGAAATATCAAACTTTTCTTTTTCATAGTCATCCTGCTTCGCCATATCGAGATAATTCGTAATGATCGTCTGAGCCCGGTCGAGTTCGGACAGCACAAGTTTCTGATATCCGGAGTGGGATTTGTCCTGGAGCTGCTCGCCGCTGAACAGCAGTTGCACAAAACCTCTGACGACCGTAAGCGGATTGCGGACTTCATGGGCAACGCTTGCCGCAAGCTCGCTGACGACGGCCATTTTTTCTGAGTGAATCAGCCTTGCCCGCATGGACGCATTCTCATCAATGATCTCAATCAAATAAATGCACAGCAAAAGGGCGCTGACTTGAAAAAAAACAGATACTGCCGCCTCATAATAAACGGAAGGTAGATTTTGAAAATTGAAAATATTGGTCGCGGAATAGATGAAGACAGATGCGGTTAATAAGGCGGTTTCAGTGCAGCCGATGAGAAGAGCGAAAAGCAGTTTCTTCCGCTTTGAAAAAAAAGGCCATTTCGTTTGGAGCTGGATAGGGATGATGATTAAAAAAGGAATTAAGGATAAGAAAAAAAGAGCGGAAGGTTCAAACCATATGAGCTGAAAAAAAACGGATGCCGCCCCTGCGGCAAGTCCTGCACCGGTACCGGAATAAAGCAGGCAGACGATAATGGGAATCAGCTGCAAACCGTAACGGACGGAATGAAGCTCCTGGATGGGAAAAGCCGTACATAATAAGGAAGATGACGCTGCAAATACGGCGACCAGCAGGCGGTTCGCTCTCGGCACAAGCAAATCGGGCTTACTGAGCCAGAAGACTTGATAAAGAAAAATAGGGAATAAAATAAAAGAGAAGTGAAGCAGGTAATCCTTTACAATCTCCATTTATGCGAAATCCTTTCCTATGTAAATATGAATCTATTATAACATCTTTACCGGAAAAAAAAGTATATATTTCTCTAAAGCGAACGCCCTTATCTCATCTGATAAAGGCGTTCTTTCCGCTGCTAAGCGAGCGCTGCTTTCATTCTCTCAAGCCCTTCTTTTACGGCAGCGGCTGAACAGCCGACATTAAGTCTCATAAATCCTTCGCCGCCCGGTCCGTATTTTGTTCCCGGCTCTAATATGATTTTCCCTTTTTTGAGCATTCTTTCTTTGAGCTCGGCATCCGAAAATCCGTACTCGCTGAAATCCATCCAGATCAAATAGGAAGCGTCAGGCTTCATCATGCGGACTTTCGGCAATTCTTGTCTTAAAAAGTCCTCAGCCAATTTCATATTCCCTTCAATGTAAGGAATCAGCGCGTCAAGCCAAGGGCCTCCCTTTGTATAAGCCGCTTCAATTGCTGCAACCGCAAATGTGTTGAGGCTGGAAATCCCGTTCTGATGCAATGCGGCGGAGAATTTCGCCCGCTTATAACGATCGGGAATGATAATGGCGGATGCCTGAATGCCGGCAATATTAAACGTCTTGCTCGGCGCGACACAAGTAACGGAAATCCGCGCAAACTCCTCAGACAGAGAAGCGAAAGGCGTATGCGGCTTTCCGTACAGCATCAAGTCGGAATGTATCTCGTCAGAAACGACGGTGACGTTATGGGCGGCGCACAGCGATCCGAGCTTCATAAGCTCATCCCGGCTCCACGCTCTGCCGGACGGATTGTGGGGGTTACAAAGAATCATCAGCTTGACCTCAGAATCGTTCAGCTTTTTCTCAAGATCCTCAAAATCCATACAGTAGACGCCGTTTTCTTCCCGTAATGGGTTATGTAAAACCTGCCGTTTGTTTTCCTTGATCATCTGATAAAAAGGCGTATACACCGGTGATTGAATCAACACCGGATCGCCCGGTTCGGTAAAGGCTTGTACGGCCATGCTGATTGCCGTGACAACACCGGGACTGAACGCGATGCTTGCGGGATCGGGCCGGTAGCCGTGCCGCGTCTCAAGCCATGAAGCGACGGCTTCTCTTGTGTTTTCGTCAGGAGACGTATAACCGAATATGCCGTGGTCAAGGCGGGCTTTTAAGGCGTCAGTGACCGCTTCGGGAGCGCGGAAATCCATATCGGCAACCCACATCGGAAGCGCATTCGATACGCCGAATAACGCTTCCGCCTTGTCCCATTTCACCGATTGTGTGCCAAGACGGTTTTCTCGAAGATCAAAGTTCATGTATGTCACTCCTGTAGTATCATTATTTTGCACAGCGTATCTATGATAAAATAGAATTGCAAACTTTATTATAAGCGGTGATGAAAATGGAAGAAAGCCAAGCGGTCATGGAAATGATGAAAATCATTGCCAAGTGGGACCCGTTTAAATATGGAGAAGATTTTTATGAGACAGAAGCCGTCGATATCGTTCAGGCCGTCTACAGTGAAGACCGTGCCGACAAGCTGGCAGTAGCCATTCAGGATATCTTTGAAGCTTCATTTGAGCGAAAGCTTCCGATCGAAGGCTGCCAAAAGGCCGCCGAGCAGCTTCTGTTCATAAAAGAAAGCAGCTCCTGCACCCCTTAAAAACCGGCGGTTCCGCCGGTTTTTTTATTGAATAAATTCAAAAATCCGCTCCGAAACAAACTCCGGGCGCTCTTCGGGTACGAGGTGCCCCGTATCCTTGAGTGAATACAGAATGGAATCCGGCAGGTCGTCATGAAGCCGTTTTCCGACTGAGACCGGAACGACACGGTCTTCTTCTCCCCAGATTAAAAGAGCGGGGTTTTGCACTTTCTTCAAATCCTCGGGCTCTAAATCACCCTCCCTGTGTCTGATAAACCTTGTCATCGCTTTGAAAATCTGGCGGTCTGTAAATGGTTTTTCGTAACCGTCAATCATTTCCTGATCGATAAGCGTCCGGTCGTGAACGACATTTAACAGGTTGTTCAGCACGCCGTCTTTTGAAAGCCAATACTTAAGATACAGGTCAAAACAAGGGAGATGCGTCCCGAATATAATCGACGGGTGCGAGCGCTTTAAATACCCCGAGCTGCACAGCAGGACGATTTTAGAAAAAAGCTCGGGTCTGAGAAGAGACGCGGATAAGGAAATCTGGCCGCCCATTGAATGGCCGATGAGTGCGGCCCGGCTGATACCGAGCTTTTCCAGAAGTCCGATCAGAAGCTTGGCGAGGTTTGCGTAAGTATATACGAAAGTCCGTGACTTTTCCGATTGCCCGAAAGGAGGCAGGTCAACGGCGATAATATCATAATGGTTTCTGAGCAGCGGGATCAGTTTTCTGAAGCTGAATGCCGAAGATAAAAAACCGTGTACGCAGACGAGTGTCTGTCTGCCGGGATTTTCATAATGCTCGTAATACAGCTCAACTCCGTCTATCGCGGCCCGTTTAATCGGTGAAACAGCTTCCATGAGAGCCTTCGCCGTCCTTTCTTTGTTGTAATGTAAAGGCTTTTTTGATTGTCAGATTTTAGCTCTGGTTTCTTTCGGGTTTTTCTTAGCATTTGTCGAAAATCGTGATATAATGTCATGAAGATTTTTGATAATGCAAAGGTGTGAAACGTATGAAGCTGACCGAAAAAGAAACAGAAATATTAGAAATTTTAGACGAAAACAGCCGCGTTGATGCGGAAACGATTGCGAAAATGGCAAACATTCCCGCCGAAGAAGTCAAAAGCATCATTGAAAAGCTTGAAAAAGAAAAAGTCATCATTGATTATGCGGCGATGATCGACTGGCGCAAAGTCGACGGTTTGGAAGGCGTCACGGCGATGATTGACGTAAAAGTCACTCCGAAACGAAATGTCGGCTTTGATGAAGTCGCTGAGCGGATATACAGATTCCAGGAAGTTGAATCAGTGTACCTGATGTCAGGGGTGTATGACTTATCTGTCGTTATTCGCGGCAACACGATGTCAGACGTGGCAAGCTTCGTGTCTGAAAAATTGTCCACCCTTGAGTCTGTCGTTTCCACGACAACGCACTTCATCCTGAAAAAATATAAGCATGACGGCAAAGTCTTTGAAAGCGGAGACGATGACAAAAGAATCGTGGTGTCTCCGTAAATGCAAACGAAGACTTCTTATTTATCTGACTACGTGCAGCAGATTAAACCGTCAGGCATCCGCAAGTTCTTTGATCTGGCCGCCACGATGGAAGGCGTCATTTCACTGGGAGTGGGAGAGCCTGACTTTGTGACGGCCTGGAACGTGAGGGAAGCGAGTATTCTTTCTTTAGAACAGGGGTATACGGCTTATACGGCAAATGCGGGTCTTTATGAACTGAGAGAAGAAATCAGCCGCTATTTAGATCAGCGGTTCGGCCTGAGTTATTCGCCTGACAGTGAACTGATCGTTACGGTAGGGGCAAGCCAGGCGCTTGATCTCGCTGTCCGCGCCATTATGAATCCCGGGGAGGAAATGTTAATTCCCGAACCGTGTTTTGTCGCATATGAATCACTCGTGACCCTGACGGGGGCGAAGCCGGTGCCGATTCAGACTGTCGCTGCAAAAGGTTTTAAAGCATCAGCAGCCGATTTTGAAGCAGCCCTGACGGACAAAACAAAAGCGCTGCTTCTATGTTCGCCGTCAAATCCGACAGGTTCTGTCTATTCGAAAGAAGAGCTTGAATCCATCGCTGCTTTCGCTGAAAAACACGACTTGATCGTGCTTGCCGATGAAATTTATGCCGAGCTGACGTATGATGAGCCATTTACGAGCATGGGGGCCATCCGCGGCATGAAGGAACGCACGGTTCTCATTTCCGGCTTCTCCAAAGCATTTGCCATGACGGGGTGGAGACTCGGATTTACGGCGGCGCCTCCCGTGATCAGGGATGCCATGCTCAAAATTCATCAGCACGCGATGATGTGCGCGCCTTCCATGGCTCAGTACGCGGCGCTTGAAGGGCTGAAAAACGGCCAGGAAGACGTCGAAAGAATGAAGAAAAGCTATCGGAGACGCCGAAACCTGATTGTGGAGACATTGAACGAAATCGGACTCGGCTGCCACCACCCCGGCGGAGCATTTTACGCCTTTCCTTCCATTCAGTCGACCGGCATGAGTTCAGAAGAATTCGCGGAACAGCTGCTCATTGAGGAAAAAGTAGCCGTCGTTCCGGGGAATGTATTCGGCCCGAGCGGCGAAGGCTACATCAGATGTTCCTATGCGACATCCATTGAGCAGATTCAGGAAGCGCTCGTCAGAATCAAACGGTTTGTTGAAAAAAGGGCATAAAAAAAGATACGAACCCGGTTCGCATCCAAATAAAAGGGGGGGAATACTAGAAAGCCTTCGTAATCATAGTATACCCCCATTTTTCTGTCCTTAAACATGATCATGTAAAAAAGTTCTCTTTGCGAAAAACAAACTTGTATGATATAATTTTAAATTGCGTATAATCTGTATTTAATTTAACTTAGGAGTTGTTATGAATGGCAGCAAAATTTGAAGTGGGCAGTGTTTACACTGGTAAAGTAACAGGATTACAAGCGTATGGTGCGTTTGTTGCATTAGATGAAGAAACTCAAGGACTTGTTCACATTTCTGAAGTCACTCACGGTTTCGTAAAAGACATTAACGAACACCTTTCTATCGGTGACGAAGTACAAGTAAAAGTACTTGCGGTTGACGAAGAAAAAGGCAAAATCAGCCTTTCTATCCGTGCGACTCAAGCGGCGCCTGAAAGAAAAGAAAGCAAACCAAGAAAACCGAAAGCGGCTCAAGCTTCTGAAGAAACATCTGCTCCGCAAGGTTTCAACACATTGAAAGATAAGCTTGAAGAGTGGATTGAACAGTCCAACCGCAAAGACCTTATCAAAAAATAATCATCAAAAAAAGCACCGGATATGTATGTTCGGTGCTTTTTTTATGTTTATCTGACTTCCGGATTTGCCGCTTCCTCGCGGGATGTTTCTTCGTTCGGCTTAAACAGCAGGCCGAGATTGATCAGACCGGCGATGCCGACAAGACCGTAAATAATCCGCGACAGAGCTGATCCTTGGCCGCCGAAGATGGCTGCTACTAAATCAAATTGGAAAAATCCGATCAGTCCCCAGTTAATAGCGCCGATAATCGTTAATACGAGACAGATACGCTGAATAACACTCATGTAAACAACCTCCTCTATGAATTCGTGAAACAGTTATAGATTGTGACAAAGCAAAGAATCTATGCATACTACATTCTCCGCCGTGTAAATCACACACTGTCTCAAGCTGTACAAGTGCCTTTCCCGGGAAGCCGCTGTCTGTAAACCGCGTGATGTGCCGTCAAAAAAGCGGATTGCTTTACATTGAATGTCATCTTTCTGCATAATATAAATCCAAAGGAGGAGATGTCATGCAAAACTTTACATATTGGAATCCGACCAAATTGATTTTCGGAAAGGGAGAGGTCGAAAAACTTCCTGAAGAAATCAAGCCGTACGGAAAGAATGTACTGCTCGTATACGGGGGCGGCAGCATTAAGCGCAGCGGTCTTTATGATCAAGTAACCGAACTGCTGAAAAAAGCAGGAGTTACCGTACATGAATTGGCAGGCGTAGAGCCGAATCCGCGTGTCTCAACGGTGAACAAAGGTGTTGCGCTCTGTAAAGAAAACAGCATCGATTTCTTATTGGCCGTCGGCGGCGGAAGTGTCATTGACTGCACGAAAGCCATCGCGGCGGGCGCTAAATATGACGGCGACGCGTGGGATATCGTCACGAAAAAACACCAGCCGAAAGAAGCGCTGCCGTTCGGAACAGTGCTGACCCTTGCGGCAACCGGTTCGGAGATGAACTCCGGATCAGTCATCACAAACTGGGAGACACAAGAGAAATACGGATGGGGGAGCCCGCTCGTTTACCCTAAATTCTCTATTCTCGATCCGGTAAACACATTTACCGTTCCGAAAGACCACACCATTTACGGCATGGTCGATATGATGAGCCATGTGTTTGAACAATATTTCCACCACACGTCAAACACGCCGTATCAGGACCGGATGTGTGAATCGCTTCTGCGCACGGTGATTGAAACAGCGCCGAAGCTGATCAATGATCTGGAGAACTACGAGCTTCGTGAGACGATTTTATATACAGGCACGATCGCATTAAACGGAATGCTGTCAATGGGCGCAAGAGGGGATTGGGCCACACACAACATCGAGCATGCGGTATCAGCGGTTTACGATATACCGCACGCCGGAGGTTTAGCGATTCTGTTCCCGAACTGGATGAGACATGTGCTCAAAGAAAATCCGGCCCGCTTTAAACAGCTTGCCGTCCGTGTTTTCGATATAGACGAGACAGGCAGATCAGATGAAGAGATCGCACTTGAAGGAATCAGCAAGCTGTCTGATTTCTGGACGAGCCTCGGCGCTCCGAACAGACTCGCTGATTATGATATTTCTGATGAGAAGCTGGATACGATTGCAGATAAAGCGATGGCAAACGGAGCATTCGGACAGTTCAAGTCACTGCAGAAAGAAGACGTGCTTGCGATACTGAAAGCATCATTGTAATAACATAAAGGGGGCGGCCGGATTGGCAGCTCCTTTTTTTCTGTGTTATAGTAATTCCCTTACGATTTTTTTGGAGGTCATGATAAATGGAGAACTTTACTTACTACAATCCGACGAAACTGATTTTCGGAAAAGGTCAAATCGACCAATTGAAAAAAGAGCTGAAGCAATACGGGAAAAACGTGCTGCTTGTTTACGGAGGCGGCAGCATTAAGCGAAACGGCCTGTATGACCAAGTAACAGGCATCTTAAAAGAAGAAGGCGCAACCGTTCATGAGCTTGCGGGCGTTGAACCGAACCCGCGTCTGGAAACGGTAAATAAAGGAATTGAGCTGTGCAGACAGCATGAGATTGATTTCCTTCTCGCAGTCGGCGGCGGAAGTGTCATCGACTGTACAAAAGCGATTGCGGCCGGTGCGAAATATGACGGCGACGCATGGGACATTTACAGCAAAAAAGTAACGGCGCAGGACGCACTCCCGTTCGGCACGGTGCTGACGCTTGCGGCGACAGGCTCTGAAATGAACCCTGATTCCGTTATCACAAATTGGGAAACAAACGAAAAATTCGTATGGGGCAGCAATGTCACTCATCCGCGTTTCTCCATTTTAGATCCTGAGAATACTTTCAGCGTTCCGGAAAACCAAACCGTATACGGCATGGTGGATATGATGAGCCACGTATTTGAACAATACTTCCACAATGTTGAAAACACGCCGCTTCAGGACAGAATGTGTTTTGCGGTCCTTCAGACGGTAATTGAAACAGCACCGAAACTTTTGGAAGACCTTGAGAACTATAAGCACCGTGAAACGATTTTATACGCGGGTACGATCGCATTAAACGGCACGCTGCAAATGGGCTATTTCGGCGATTGGGCTTCCCATACGATGGAGCACGCCGTATCAGCGGTGTATGACATCCCTCACGCGGGAGGACTTGCGATTCTGTTCCCGAACTGGATGAGATACACGCTGGATACAAATGTAGACCGTTTTAAAAACCTGATGCTCAACATGTTTGACATTGATACTGAAGGCAAAACGGATAAAGAAATTGCGCTTGAAGGGATCGATAAATTGTCCGCGTTCTGGACAAGCCTCGGTGCACCGTCCCGCCTTGCGGATTATGACATCGGTGAAGACAAGCTTGAGCTGATCGCAGACATCGCCGCAAAAGAAATGGAATACGGCGGATTCGGCAATTTCCAAAAACTGAACAAAGATGACGTACTTGCCATCTTAAAGGCGTCACTGTAAGATACATTCCCGGCCGGGGTGAAGATGAAATAGATTTTCAAGCTGCAGATGTAATCACATGCTGCGGATTTGACTCCCTGTTTCTGTACATTTAGCAGAAAAGGATTAATTAACTTTGCGATTGCCGATCATCTATTTACACAAAATCTAAATCATGAAGAGCCTTGCTATACTTCGAATTTAAAAAAGGGGCGCTGATTCAATCAGCGCTCCTTTTATGCATTTTGTGTACTAAGGTCCCGCTGAGCCCCCATATAGCTTCCCATTAAGTTTTGATAACCGGGAAGATGACTGGAGATTAATGCGCCAAAACCTTCAACATCGTTGCGCCAATCACGCTGAAGCTCGCATGCTACGCTGAACCAGTTCATAAGCTGCGCGCCGCCATGAGCCATACGGGTTAGTGATGCATCTGCTACTTGCTTATTAAACGTCCCCGAAGCATCTGTCACAACAAACACTTCGTAGCCTGCTTTAATGGCAGAAAGCGCAGGAAAAGCAACGCAGACATCTGTAACTACACCTGCGATAATCAGCTGTTTTTTGCCAGTCGCTTCAATGGCTTTAACAAAGTCTTCATTGTCCCATGCATTAATTTGTCCGGGACGGGCTATTTTTGGCGCATCAGGAAAGAGATCAACGAGTTCTTGCATGAGCGGTCCGTTGGGTCCGTTTTCAAAGCTGGTTGTTAAAATAACCGGTAAATCAAAGAATTTAGCCGTATCACCGAGAGCCAATACATTGTTTTTAAATTCATCAACGCCATAGTCACGCACGAGACCGGAAATAAGGCCGGTTTGATGGTCAACTAAAAGCACGGCAGCATCATCTTTTGAAAGACGGGAATAAAGATCAGACATTTTATAATCCTCCTTGAATTAAGGCAAGTAAGTTTGTGAATTGAAAACGGTAAATCTATTCATATGCTGTATAGATAGAAAGTTATTTCTGAGGTGACTTTTCGTGAGGGTGATGATCCTTCAATTAATCTGGAACGGGAACCGGAGCATGATCAATCCAATGGATGAACTGTTGTAAATAGCGTTGAAGATAACATTTCGTTTGTTCATCCGTAAGTATGTTTTGAGCGGAATCAATTTTCTCATGGACTTGCGAAATCAGCATTTTTTGAAATGGCAAAACATTGACTTGCATAGCTTCGAGTACTTCCCTCATTTGCGTTTGACCAAAGGCAGTGCCGAACCCTCCGGGGGTTGCTCCGATTAAGCCAACCGGTTTTCTGTTTAAAACAGAAGAGGTCCGCGGTCTCGATGCCCAGTCCAATGCGTTTTTTAACACCCCGGGGATTCCGGAATTGTACTCTGGACTTACAATGATGATGCCGTCAACGTCTTGTATATCAGCTCTAAAGGATGTTACGGAGTCTGGTGCTCCGGCAATTTCTAAATCTTCGTTAAAAAAAGGAAGACTGTCTATTTCAACCCAGCGAAATTGAGCCGCATTATCTAAGTCAATCAATGATTGAGCAATTGCTCGATTATACGAGTTTTTTCGTAAACTTCCGCAAATAAGACCAATGGTTTTAGTCATAAAATCACCTCCCGGTTTAAAATCACTTTCATCTTAACATGATACTCCAAATATAGACACTATTTTTAAAAATGGACATTTATGCCTTAATATGCCTTCGCGGCAGCCTCTCAAGAGGAGTACTATATAAAAAGAACCGGCCCATCGGGATTGGCGATGGATGTCATCCTGCTCCAAAGTAAAGGTGATACGTTCCTGGATCATCAACATTCGATTCGTTCCCCCTCTCACGATTATTACAAATATAACCATATCGAATCCGGGATATTGTATAAAAAATGAACGCATCTTTAGCGCAAATCCCGTATTCATCCGGCCTTCTTCATGACTTGATTTAGCGGGTGAGTTCATATAAAGTGAAAGAGAAAACAATTCACCGTGATGGAGGGACAAGCAAATGACGCATGTACGCTTTGATTACTCAAGAGCGTTACCTTTTTTCAATGAACATGAACTTACATACGCACGTGATTTCGTAAAAACGGCACACCATAATATCCATGAAAAAACAGGCGCCGGAAGCGACTTTTTAGGATGGGTGGACCTCCCTGAAAACTACGATAAAGAAGAATTCGCGCGCATTAAAAAAAGCGCTGAAAAAATCAAATCAGATTCAGACGTGCTTCTCGTCGTGGGTATCGGCGGTTCATACTTAGGCGCCCGCGCGGCGATTGAAGCGCTCAATCATTCTTTCTATAACGTCCTGCCGAAAGACAAGCGCAAAAACCCTCAAGTTATCTTTATCGGCAACAATATCAGCTCAACTTATATGAAAGATGTTATGGATCTTTTAGAAGACGCTGATTTCTCTATCAATGTCATTTCTAAATCAGGCACGACGACGGAACCTGCAATCGCTTTCCGGATTTTCCGCAAACTTCTTGAAGAAAAATACGGAAAAGAAGAAGCGAAAGCGCGGATTTACGCGACGACAGATAAAGAGCGCGGCGCTTTAAAAACGCTTTCTAATGAAGAAGGCTTCGAATCATTCGTTATTCCTGATGATGTCGGCGGACGTTTCTCCGTTCTGACTGCGGTAGGCCTTCTGCCGATTGCGGTAAGCGGGGCTGATATCGATGAAATGATGAAAGGCGCTCTTGATGCAAGCAAAGACTTTTCCAGCTCGGAATTAGAAGATAACGCGGCTTACCAATACGCCGTCGTCCGCAACGTTCTGTATAATAAAGGAAGAACCATTGAAATGCTCATCAACTATGAGCCTGCGCTGCAATACTTTGCGGAATGGTGGAAGCAGCTCTTCGGCGAAAGTGAAGGAAAAGATGAAAAAGGCATCTATCCTTCTTCCGCTAACTTCTCAACAGACCTTCACTCTCTCGGTCAATACGTGCAGGAAGGCAGACGCGATCTGTTTGAAACTGTATTAAACGTTGAAAAACCGAAGCATGAGCTGACAATTGAAGAAGCGGAAAATGATCTCGACGGCTTAAATTACTTAGCCGGAAAAACGGTCGATTTCGTCAACAAAAAAGCGTTCGAAGGCACGATGCTTGCCCATACAGACGGAAAAGTGCCGAACTTAATTGTCAACATTCCGGAGCTTAATGCATATACATTTGGATATCTTGTCTATTTCTTTGAAAAAGCGGTGGCGATGAGCGGTTATCTGCTCGGAGTCAACCCGTTTGATCAGCCGGGTGTTGAAGCCTATAAGGTGAATATGTTCGCGCTTCTCGGCAAACCGGGCTTTGAAGAGAAAAAAGCAGAGCTTGAAAAACGCCTTGAAAAATAAAAAGAAGGGCTGGCCCTCAGCATGACGGGTCAGCCTTTTTTAAACCGTGAAAGGTGTGATGATGAATTGATGCGGCTTTTATGTAAGCATGCCGTCATTTCCGTCTGTTCCGCCGTTATTGTCTATTCGGCACTAAAACTGTCTCCTGAATCCCTCTTACAAACCATCCTGTTTTTCGCTTTCCCTCTCGGCTTGTTTACGGACATGGTCCGGCTGAAACTGAAGATTGGCCGGATGCAGTCGCTGATCACGAAGTGCTGTCTCTATGCCGCCGTTTTCTATATTTCAACGGAAGGCGCTCTCTCCGCAATTGTGACGTATGTTCTGATTGAATGCGCCGTCACCTCTTTCCGGCGTCTGTCTGCCGCTCCCGATTCTTCCCGGGCGCCGTATGAAGATGCCGCAGAGCGGGGACGCTAAAGACAAAAAGGAGCATATGCACATGATCAGCATACCATCTTCACTTGAAGGGCAATCGTTTTTACTCCGCGAATTGGAACAGGTGATGAAACCGATCGGTTATACCATCGGAGGCGGCTGGGAGTATGACCGCGGGTTCTTTGATTACAAAATTTCCGATCAGGACGGCGATTTATTTCTCCGTATCCCTGTTGAAGCAAATAAGGGACACCTGGATGAACGGGGGGCCGCCGTTACAATCGGCACACCCTTTTTGCTGAGGCACGTCTATCAGCAGGCAACGGATGATCACGCAGGCGGCGGTGTTTTTGAGTCATTATTCAACCAATTCTCCGAGCCGAAACGGCGGGATGCGGCAATTGACCGCTCATATACAGATATCGGCATCTCGCTTGTGAAAGAGCTGGAAGACGTCCTGCTGCATTAAAGAGCCAAAAACAGATCAGTATCGAGCACCTTGTATGACAGGGGAGGGGTCAGCATTGGCCCCTCTTCTTTTTGTATGCCGATGATCGTGGTATTCCGTTTGAGATAATAGAGCGCACAGTCATGATAAGATGAGCCCTTTAATTCCCCGGGAACGGGAATGATGCGAACCTTTTTCTCCAGCGTCAGATCTGACAGCGTTTGCGGTTTGGCAAGCTGCAGCTTGACCCGGTAATGCTCAAACATCACCCGGCTCGACAGCCGTGATGTGCACAGAATCTTATTAGCTCCTGCGCGCTCGGCGTTTTTGACATACCGTTCCGTTAAAATTTCCACGATACAATAAACGGACGGATGCAGCCCTTTGATGGCGAGAAGCGTTAATACCGACAGCATATCAGCTTCGGATTCATTTTTCTGCTGATCCGCTGTCAGAATGACGGTATCGGCTTCCGTAACATTCGCCTTATTGAGCGTACTGTCATCAGCGGCATGTCCGCGGATGAAATGGACGTTTTCAATAAGCGGCCCTTCCCTTAATGAATCATCAATCAGGACGACAGTTTTTGACGGCGCGATGTGCTGCAGTTCTTTCAGCAGCATATGCGATTTCTCATTCCATCCGATAAGAATGACGTGCCCTTTGCCTTTAAAGGCGACCTTCCCTTCGACATAGCGGTGCTGTTTGCTGAATACGGCTGAAGAAAGCGTGGCGAAATAGGCGGTCACAAAACTCGCTCCGCTTAATACAAGCACCATGCCGGCAATCTGCCCGAGCGGCGTCTGGGGAACGTAATCGCCGTAGCCGACCGTGGCCACCGTAATAACCGCCCACCAAACCCCTTCAAACACAGACGTGAATTGCTTCGGTTCAAGCATGTAAATGAGTTGGCCGAACAATAAGATCAAGGCGATAATGATCAGTCCGATCCGAACATATAACGGCCATCTCAGCCAGGAAATAAAAATACGGTTTGATTTCATTCGTCCGGCTCTTCTTTCGACAGAGAGATGGATAAAATCTGCTTAATAATGGTGTTTAGTTTTTCGTCCAGCTGTTCCTGGCCGTATGAGTCACGCGCATGTCTGATTAAATCGGCCGTCTCATCTTCAAACTGAATGAGAGGCTCGTCGTTTTCCGATTCATTATAGAGCTGGATAAAGGCGTCAAGCCCCTCGTTCATTCTGTCTATCGCATTGCTCAGCTGTTCTTTCTCGCCATTTGTCACTTTCATGTCGATCACACCTGTATCTTTTTTTATACAGTATGTCCCAGTTCGTTTGATGTCTTTCAAAAATCGACGAAAACATATTCACCCTTATTTTTTCATATGATAAAGAAAGCGGACCGAAAAAGGGTGAGTCGAATGACAGTCATTCAAAAACTGCTGGCGGCGCTGGCCGGAGCGCAGCTGCTCGCTTCGGCGGCCGTATTGCTTATTTTTGATTTGAATGGACACAATCATATGTCCGGCGGATTTTCATGGCTTGTTTTTGCAAAAGAGACCGCAGGCACGTTTCCGTTTTACATCGGAATGGCCGGGTGTATCCTCATCATGCTCGGAGGATTGATTCCTGTCAGAAAAAAGAAGCGGATTTCTGTACAGGAAAGCGGACAATCATTAAAATAATATATAAGCAGATCGTACGATATAAGAGAAAAAGGAAGAGGATAATATGCTGTTTATCTTTTTAACAATTGCTGCATTGGGATTGTCGTTTTGGGCACAATTTAAAGTGAAAAGCAATTTTCAGAAATACTCAGACGTAGAAGCTTCCAGTCAGCGGACGGGGGCGGAAACGGCAAGACGGATTCTTGATATTAACGGTTTATATGATGTGCCGGTAGAACCGGTAAGAGGCACTTTAACAGACCATTACGACCCGACGGAGCGGGTGGTGCGTTTATCTGAGCCGGTATATTACGGCCGCTCCATTTCCGCCATTTCCGTCGCTTCCCATGAAGTCGGACATGCTTTGCAGCATCAGGAATCATACGGCGCGCTTGTGCTGAGGCACAAAATTTTTCCGGTCGTCAATTTTGCCTCCGGGGTTGCCCCTCTGCTTTTCTTGGGCGGGATGCTCCTGGGCAGCTTGAACTTAATCGGACTCGGCATTATTTTGTTTTCGGCCGCTGTTTTTTTCCAGCTTGTCACACTGCCTGTCGAGTTTAATGCCAGCGCGAGGGCGAAGCGGATTATCGTGTCGGAAGGATTCATTCGCAACAGTGAAGAACACGGCGTGAATAAAGTGCTGAACGCCGCCGCGCTGACGTATGTGGCTGCGGCGCTCGTTTCATTATTCGAGCTGCTTCGTTTTGTGATGATTTTCTTAAATGGTCGTGATGAGAATTAACACGAAGGAGGTGGCCCCTTACCGTTTGCGGTAGGGGTTTTTTTGCTTATATTAAAACTGATTCTCATTATGCTGTTAATCGGATTAACGGCCATCTTTGTCGCTGCGGAATTTGCGATTGTCAAAATCCGCGGTTCAAAAATTGCGGAGCTGGTTGAAACCGGAGACAGCCGGGCGCTCGCGGCGCACAGGGTGATTTCAAATCTCGATGAATATTTATCAGCGTGCCAGCTCGGCATTACGATTACGGCGCTCGGACTCGGCTGGCTCGGTGAACCGACGATTCAGCGGCTTCTTCATCCTGTTTTCAGCCTGATCGGAATGCCGTCATCTATTACGCACGTCGTCACGTTTATTGCGGCGTTTATCGCCGTTACGTATCTGCACGTCGTCATCGGAGAGCTTGCGCCGAAAACGATATCCATTCAAAAAGCCGAAGCCGTCAGTCTGTGGACGGCAAAACCGCTCATTCTGTTTTATAAAGTGATGTATCCGTTTATTAAGCTGTTAAACGGCTCAGCCGGATTTTTGGTCAAGCTGTTCGGTTTTCATTCGGTGAAAGAACATGAGGTCGTGGTCAGTGAAGAGGAATTGCGGCTGATTTTGTCCGAAAGCTATAAAAAAGGTCAAATCAATCAATCTGAATTCCGTTACGTCAATAAGATATTTGAATTCGATAACCGGGTCGCCAGAGAAATCATGGTGCCGCGCACCGAAATCGCCGCCATCTCGCTTGAACAGTCAGTTGATGAAGCCATACATTTGATCATCAACGAACGGTATACGCGATATCCGGTTATTAAGGAAGACAAAGATCACATTCTCGGCATTATTAACAATAAGGATTTATTTAAAGCGTATTTTCTCGGCCGCTCCATTGAATTAAAAGAAATTATGCGTCCGGTCATCAGAGTCATTGAAAGCATCCCCGTTCAGGAGCTTTTGATCCGTATGCAGAAGGAGCGGATTCATATGGCGATTCTCGTTGACGAATACGGCGGCACGGCGGGGCTTGTGACCGTCGAAGACATATTGGAGGAAATCGTCGGGGAAATCCGTGATGAATATGACCAGGATGAAATGCCCCACATCGTCAAAAAAGGCGAACACCACTATGTGATGGACGGCAAGGCGCTCATAGAAGAGGTGAATGATCTTCTTGATATCGCCATCGAAAATGAAGACATTGACACGATTGCCGGCTGGCTCTTAACACAAAAAATGGAGCTGAAAAATGGTGATGTGTTTCATGCCGAAGGGTGTGAATTTAAGGTGCTGGAAGCGGAAGACCATCATATCCGCTTCGTTGAAATTAAAAAAACTGATTTCTGAGCCTCCTGCTTTTGCAATGAGGCTTTTTTTTATGGGAAAAATGCTTCTTCGTCCCGCTCCTTCATATGATGTAAAGAAAGGAGTGTCGGTATGAAAACGGATTGGTGGAAAACGGCGGCCGTCTATCAAATTTATCCCCGAAGTTTTATGGATTCGAACGGGGACGGAATCGGCGACATTAACGGCATCAGAGCAAAGCTTCATTACATAAAAGAGTTGGGGGCGGATGTGATCTGGCTTTGTCCCGTTTTTGACTCGCCGGGCGCGGACAACGGCTACGATATTCGGAATTATAAACAAATTGCCGGCGAATTCGGGACGATGGAGGATTTTGACCGGCTCCTTGCGGATGTCCATGCGCTCGGCATGAAGCTGATTATAGACCTTGTCATCAACCATACAAGCGATGAGCACCCTTGGTTTATCGAATCACGCTCAGCGAAAGATTCCGAAAAACGGGACTGGTACATCTGGAGAGACGGAAAAAACGGCAAAGAGCCGAACAATTGGGAAAGCATTTTCGGCGGATCGGCGTGGGAATATGATCAAGAGACCGGCCAGTATTACCTGCACCTGTTTGACAAAAAACAGCCTGATTTAAATTGGGAAAACGAAGCGATGAGGCAGTCCGTTTATGAGATGGTCCGCTGGTGGCTTGATAAAGGCATAGACGGCTTCCGGGTGGATGCCATTTCTCACATTAAGAAAAAAGAAGGTCTCCCTGACATGCCGAATCCGGACGGTCTCCCGTACGTCCCGTCTTTCCCGTATCATATGAATGGGGAAGGCATAATGGCTCTCTTAAAAGAGCTGAAACGGGAAACATTTTCGCGCTATCCGATCATGACGGTCGGCGAGGCGAACGGAGTGGCGGCTTGGGAGGCGGCTGATTGGGCCGGTGAAGAAAACGGCGTCTTTCAAATGATTTTTCAATTTGAACATCTCGGCCTCTGGGATACGGAAGATGATCAAAGCATCTCCATTCCGGCGCTTAAGCGCGTCTTGTCCGGCTGGCAGAACAGTCTTGAAGGAAAGGGCTGGAACGCGTTGTTTATGGAGAACCACGATCAGCCCCGTTCCGTCTCGGTATGGGGTGACGAACGGTTTTTGAAAGAAAGCGCCAAGGCACTCGCCGCGATGTATATGCTGATGAAAGGCACGCCGTTTATTTACCAGGGGCAGGAGCTCGGAATGACCAATGTTTCGTTCCCATCCATTGAAGATTATGATGACGCCGCAATGAAATATCTGTATGAAAAAGAGACGTCCCGCGGCGTTCCGCATGAAAAAGTGATAAAGATCATCTGGAAGAAGGGCCGGGATAATTCACGGACACCGATGCAATGGAGCGGTGAGGCGAACGGCGGGTTTTCTGTTGCTTCTCCGTGGCTCGGAGTGAATCCGAACCACACATGGCTGAATGCTGCATCACAAATGCAGGATGAAACATCCGTATACCATTTCTACAAACGGCTGCTCGCCCTCAGAAAAGAACACGGCGTATTGATCAGCGGCACATATGAATTGCTGCTTCCGAATGACCGGCAGATTTATGCCTATCTAAGAAAAAACGGAACAAAAACCGCCCTGATCATCACAAATCTGTCCCGAACCCCCGCTTTATACAGGCATCCCGGTTATCCGCTTGACTCCGATTCTCTCGTGCTTGCAAACGCGGAGACAGAAGCGCACCGCCATGTGACATCCTTTCTTTTAAAGCCTTATGAGGCCCGCGTATATATATGGTGAAAAACTTCAGTCCCGAGGCTGAAGTTTTTTGTGATCTGCGTTTATCATCGCGATCCGACAGGAAAAGACAAATACAGAAACGAATATGGGAAAGGAAGAGAAAAAGAAAGGAGGCATTCATATGCTGAAAAAATTACAGATTCAAACAAACAGACGGGATGAAATGATCGACATCACACATGAAGCTGAAGCGTTTCTCCGCAAAACAGGCGTAAAAAGCGGTTTGGCGCTCATATACTGTCCCCATACAACCGCCGGCATTACCATAAATGAAAATGCCGATCCGGATGTGAAGAGGGATATGCTCAGAAGGTTTGATGAAATGTATCCGTGGGAGCACGAACTGGACCGGCATATGGAGGGAAATACGGCGGCACATATGAAAGCGAGTACAACCGGCGCCTCCCAGCATGTCATCATAGAAGACGGGCGCCTGATACTCGGAACATGGCAGGGCGTTTATTTTTGCGAATTTGACGGTCCGCGAAACAGAACCTGTTATATCAAAATACAGGCTGAAACGGAGGAAAACACAAATGAGTGAGTGGATGAGTGCATTATCATTAACAAAGCCCGTCATTCAGGCGCCGATGGCCGGCGGGCTGGTCACGCCGCGTCTGGCTTCGGCGGTATCAAATGAAGGGGCGCTCGGAAGCCTCGCTTCAGGATACGTCAGCCCGCAAGCGCTTGAAAAACAGCTTATCGAGATGAAAGACCTGACGGACCGCTCCTTTCAAGTAAATCTTTTCGTCCCGGAAGAAAGGCAGATGCCTGAGGCGGAACTGGTTGAAAAATGGAAAGCCCGCATCCCGAGGGCAAAAGACGCCAAGCCGTTCTCTGATCTGAAAGAAGAATGGAATGATTTCGAGGAAAAAGCGGAGCTTCTGATCCGTTACGGAGTCAAAGCGTGTTCATTCACCTTCGGCCTGCCGCCGGAAGAAACGGCGGAAAAGCTGAAGAAAAGCGGATGTTTCCTTTTCGGCACGGCGACAACGCCGGAGGAAGCGAAGGCCTTTGAAGAACGGGGGATGGACGCCGTTATCCTTCAGGGAATAGAAGCCGGCGGACATCGCGGGTCGTTTCTGCCGGTTAAAGGAGAACCGGCTCTCGGCCTTATGGCGCTGATTCCGCAGGCTAAAGACGCGCTGAATATCCCGGTGATTGCGGCAGGCGGCATTTTTGACCGCCGCGGCGTGCAGGCGGCCCGATGTTTGGGTGCAGACGGCGTTCAAGTCGGAACACCGTTTCTCCTTTGTGAAGAAAGCAGCGCCTCACCGGCATATCAAAAAGCCATTGCCGAATCAAAAGGAGCCGACACGCGGCTGACCACCCTGTTTTCGGGAAAACAGGCGCGGGGAATCGTGAATCAGTTCATGAAAACATATGAGGCTGACGAGGGAAATACGCTGCCTTATCCGCTGCATAATACGCTGACAAAGCCGATGCGCGGGCACGCGGCTCAATCAGGAGACGCGGAGTATATGTCTTTATGGGCCGGCCAGTCCGCCGCGAAACTTGAAGGGCCGACAGACGTGAAAACCGTTTTGGACGGATTGTGCGAATCATAATCCAGAAATCGTGAGGTGATGGATGATGAAGATTCTTCAAATGTCCTACAAAAAAAGAGGGACTATTGAGTTTGTCTTTGAAGATTTTCCGCATTCCAAAGTCACCATGGCGCCGATTAAAGGGTATTACTTTGTCCGCGCCATTAAATGGAGCCGACGGGACAGAGCCGTCACCCGACATGATTTAGAGAAGTTTGAATGGGCTGCAAACCAAGCGCTCGGCACGACGGCTTTTTACCGGAAAAGAAAAGCATTCCGCATCCCATCGTCAAAATGACAGACGATGGGATTGTTTTAATGCATGATCTGATAAAGCGCGGGTGCATCAAGCCTTGTTGCCTGGTTAAGCAGATAAGCCGGCTGCACGGCATTTTTTTTTCTTAAAGAATTCAATCTCTGGATGATTTGTTCAGCCGTCAGAATCCCGAGACCGTGGGCGAAATATTGATCATTCCCCATCACAATGACATTCTCTCCCCGCCACTGAGCCTTTGCAGGATTAAAATCAGGATTTTTAAAATATAAACAATCTCCCCGTAAAAAGTGGCTGCCGGTTTCCGTGTAGATCGGCAGATGCTCATAGTGCCAGTCATACAAAGTGATATCCCGGAAACGCCGGTTAAACCGTTCTTCACCGATTGTCTTTAAGACGGCCAGATAATAAATCACAACAATGGCGGTAGCGCATTCAAATGCGTAAAACGCCCCGTTTTCAATAATGTCCCGAATCGCTTTTGAAGCGGGGATTCTGTACTTCAGCTCCAAGGCTCCTTCCGGCGTCACTCTCCAATAAGCCGTATTTCCGTATGTTTTGGCGAAAGTTGCAAATTTCACCCCTGATCCGTGCAGTTCTCTTGCGGCTTCCACAATATGGCGGCGCAGCCGCACCTCGAACATCAGTTCAGCAATCGACCCGTAATCGAATTGTACGGGAGAATTGAGCAGTTCATTTATATACGGAACAAGGCTTTCTTCCGTCTGCCAGTTCGCGATGTCCTGAGGCCGAAGCACTTGGCCGGATATGATAATCATCTGCGCGCCCCCTTCTCTTTTTTTATAAGATATGCAGGAAGCTTGGGCAATGAAAATCAAGTCATAAAAAAGGAGGAAATGTTAACAAAATGTGAAGACTGAGCCGATATATAAGGTATCACACTTGAGGGAGCAGCTTAATATGAAAAAATTCATTAATTGGTGCACAAAGGCATCGATTTCACGTAAATTAATCATTTCATTTATCGTGATCTTAATCATACCGATTCTCGTGTTAGAATTCAGTTCATACCATACGGCGAGCAATTCGCTGGATGATCAGATTTCAGGCAACGCGAAAAATAACATCGAATCTTTTAACACAACGATTACAAATGATATCGGCGCAAAAGCAAAGGCGATTGAATTTTTCAGTGAAACGTTAAAAGGGTCATCCTTCTCAAAGAAAAACATGTCTGCTCTTGAAGAAAAGTTCGGGCAATACACGTCTATTCATAAGGACGTAGCCCGCATTTACGGAGGAACGGAAGACGGCAGCTACGCACAGGCGCCGAAGGAGAATACTCCGGCCGATTACGATCCGAGAACACGCACTTGGTATAAAGACGCTGTGAAGGCCGGCGGCACGCTCGTTGTCACCGACCCTTACACCGCGGCAAGCGACGGCAGGATGGTCGTTACCGTGGCAAAGCAGATGCAGGACGGAACAGGCGTAGTGGCCATGGATATTACGATTGACCAGCTGCTGAAGCAGATGCAGGGAATCAAAATCGGGCAAAAAGGATTCGTGTTTATCACGTCCAAAAATAAAACCTATGTCGCGCATAAAGACCACAAACCGGGCGACAAAGTTTCAACCCCGTGGCTGAATGAGGTATACAGCAAAGACAGCGGCATTATTTCATACAAGCTCGATGATCAAAATAAAAAAATGGCGTTTACGACAAATAAACTGACCGGATGGAAAATAGAGGGGAGCATGGAGCTCAACGAAATTAAAGACGCCTCACAACCGGTGCTGACGATGGGAATGATCGTCCTTGCAGCATCCATTATCATCGGGGGAATTTTAATTCTGTTGATTGTCAGATCCATTACGTCACCGCTGAAACGGCTTGTCCGCTCTTCTAAACAAATCAGCGGCGGAGACTTGACTGAAACCATTGATATCCGCTCGAAAGATGAATTGGGCGAACTCGGCGCGAGCTTTAATGAAATGGGAGAATCTCTGCGCGGACTGATCAGCGCGATTCAAAACTCTGTCGACAACGTGGCCGCGTCATCGGAGGAGCTGACCGCTTCAGCTTCGCAGACAAGCAAAGCGACGGAACATATTACAATGGCCATTGAGCAGTTTTCAAACGGAAACGAAGAGCAAAGCGAAAAAGTCGATTCAAGCTCAGCCAAGCTGAATCATATAAATGACGGACTCACCGCCGTTTCCCGCACATCATCATCCATTACGGAAGCATCTAAACAATCGAAGGAAGCTGCCGGCACCGGGGAAGAATATGTGCAGCAAACCGTCGGGCAGATGAATCTCATCAATCAATCGGTCCAGCAGGCGGAAGCGGTTGTAAAAGGCCTTGAGGCCAAATCAAAAGACATCACTCATATTTTAAGAGTCATCAACGGTATTGCCGATCAGACAAACCTGCTTGCTTTAAATGCAGCCATTGAAGCGGCAAGAGCCGGTGAATACGGGCGGGGCTTCTCAGTGGTAGCCGAAGAAGTGCGCAAGCTTGCCGTCCAATCCGCCGGTTCTGCCAAAGAGATTGAAAAACTCATTCAGGAAATTACGGCTGAGATTAATACATCACTTCACATGTTCACATCCGTTAATGAAGAAGTTCAATCAGGACTTGCCGTGACGGACCGCACGAAAGAAAGCTTCCAGAATATCTTCGGCATGACAAACGATATCGCCGAGAAGCTTCAATCGATGAACGGCACGGTTGAACAGCTGTCAGACAGCTCCCAGCACGTTTCAGCCGCAGTGACGGATATTGCGGACGTATCTAGGGAAAGCGCAGCAAGCATTCAGGATATTGCCGCATCCGCAGAAGAACAGCTTGCATCAATGGAAGAAATCAGCACATCCGCCGATACTTTGGCGCAAATGGCCGAAGAACTGCGGGAATTAACGAAACAATTTAAAATCAACTAGTAAAAAAGGACGCTTTCCGGAGGGAAGGCGTCCTTTTTTATAGTGACAGCCGGATAATTAAATAAAAAGTCTTGCATGCAAAGGGAGTACATAGAACTATTTTTCATTTATGACTTCATTTTCAATGTAATAAAAAGGGAGTCGGCCGATATAAACAGTAAATGATTGAAAGAGGTTTACAAAATTGAAAAAAACAGCAAAAAAAATCGCCAGAAAATCAATAGCCAAAAAACTTATCATTTCATTTTTACTGATCTTAATTATTCCGGTAGCAGTATTGGCTGCCGGCGCCTACCGTTCGGCGGCTTCATCCGTTGAAAAGCAAATGATGGAAAGCGCCGAAGGAAATGTGCAAATCTTAAACAATATGATTGATGACCGGATCGGAATGTTTACAAAAAGCTCAGCATATTTCAGCGAATGGGCGACAAGCGCTAAATTTAAAGAAAAAAACCAAACGGAAATGCAAGAAAGGTTCAAGCAGTTTATTGAAAGCAATGATAAAGCGTCCGCCGTATTTTCAAGCAGCAAGGAAGGAACGTTTACCCGTTATCCGCATGCCGATATGCCGGCCGATTTCAATCCGCTTGAAAGAAGCTGGTATCAGGAAGCCATGGAGAATAAAGGCCAAACCATCATCACGGACCCTTATGAGTCCATCTCAAACAAAAAGATGGTCGTCACCATGGCCCGCGCGGCGAAAGACGGATCAGGCGTCGTCGCCATTGATATAAAAATCGACGATCTCATCACGATGACAAAAGAAGTGAACATCGGAAAAGAAGGATACGCCTTTATCCTCAGCAAAAATAAAAAAGCCGTTGCCTACAGTGATGAAAAAGCCGGCTCGGCGGTATCGGGAAAATGGGTTGATACATTATACAGCGGGCAAAAAGGCGTCTATGAATATACGCTGAACGGGAAAGCGAAAAAAATGGCGTACGTGACCAATGAAGCGACGGGCTGGAAGATCAGCGGAACCATGTCTGTGGATGAAATCAAAGATGCGGCAAGACCGGTTCTGACTCTGGCCGTTATCATATTGGCGATAGCCATTGCCGCAGGGATGATTTTCATTTATTTTGTCATCCGCTCAATTACCAAACCGTTAAAACATCTCGTAGCTTCAGCAGAAAAAATCAGCAGCGGAGATCTGACGGAAACCATTGATGTCAGCTCTCAAGATGAGCTCGGCGTGCTCGGGAAAAGTTTTAATCATATGACAGATTCACTCCGTTCGCTTATTCAAGGAATTCAGGACTCTGTTGAACATGTCGCTTCTTCCTCAGAGGAGCTGACGGCTTCGGCTGAGCAGACGAGCAAAGCAACGGAACATATCACCCTTGCGATTGAACAGTTTTCTAATGGAACGGAAGACCAAAGTGAGAGTATTGATAAAGCGACAGCCCAAGTGAATGAGATGAAAGACGGGCTCAGCGATCTGGCGGAAGCGGCAGCCGTGGTGACGGAAACGTCAATTGAATCGGCGGAGATATCCGGCGCCGGTGAGCGGCTTGTCAAGAAAACAGCCGGCCAGATGGGCGCCATTGACCAATCCGTAAGTAAAGCGGAGCAAGTCGTACAAGGGCTTGAACTCAAATCGCAGGACATTACCAGCATTTTGCGCGTCATTAACGGCATTGCCGATCAAACGAATCTCCTTGCTTTAAATGCAGCCATTGAAGCGGCAAGAGCGGGAGAATACGGACGCGGTTTTTCAGTCGTTGCCGAAGAAGTGAGAAAGCTTGCCGTACAATCCGCCGATTCAGCGAAAGAAATCGAATCCTTAATTCATGAAATCGTCAAAGAAATTCATACTTCGCTCGGAATGCTGGAATCCGTCAATCACGAGGTGAAAAGCGGACTTCAGTTAACGGACGAAACGGAAAAAAGCTTCCGGGACATTTCCGTTAAAACAAATCAGATTGCCGGTGAACTGCAAAATATGAATGCAACCGTGGAACAGCTTTCTGCCGGGTCTCAGGAAGTATCAAACGCTTCAGAGGATATCGCGGCCGTCTCCAGACAAAGCGCGGCCGGCATTCAGGACATCGCGGCTTCAGCTGAAGAGCAGCTTGCGTCCATGGAGGAAATCAGTTCCTCCGCCGTCACGCTGGAAAAAATGGCGGAAGAATTACGCGAACTGACAAAGCGTTTTAAGATAAACTCTTAATTAAGTCTAAAAGACTAATTTTAAGATAGGTAAAAAGTATGTTTCGTTATATTTCTTCTTTTTGGATGTGTATAATTACCCATAATTGCCGATATGAAGGGTAAACACGCAAGAGGAGATATAGCAGATGAAAAAAATTGTGCAAATCATCAAGCAGAGATCGCTTACAAGAAAACTGCTCATTTCTTTTTTGGCCATTCTCATTCTTCCTATTTCAACGCTGGCTTTTATCGCCTATCAATCGGCGGTAAGCACGCTTGACAGGCAGATGATGGGAAGCGCACTAGATAATGTGCAGCAGATTAACGATATGATCAACACAAGCATCAGCCAAAAGGAAGACGGAACGGCATATTTCAGCGACTGGCTCACAAAGGATCGGTACAAGCCGAAAAACCAATCGCAAATTACCGATAAATTCACAGAGTACATGAAGATCAATAAAGACGTGGAATCCATTTATACGAGTGACACGGAAGGACATTTCACACGGTATCCGGATCTGCAGATGCCTAAAGGATATAATCCGCTTGAAAGAGACTGGTATAAAAAGGCCGTGGAAAATAAGGGGAAAGTTGTTGTAACAGATCCTTACCGCACGGCTTCCACCAATACGATGGTCGTGACGGTCGTTCAGCAGACGAAAGACGGCTCAGGAGTCGTCGCCATCAATATGAAAATCGATGAGCTTCTGAAAACGACAAAGAAAGTGAACATCGGAAAATCAGGCTATGCTTTTATCCTGACGAAAGACAAAAAAGTGGTCGCCCACCCGAACCGCACATCAGGCACAGTATTAAACGGGGAGTGGGCTGAACAGCTGTTCACCAGCAAAAAAGGTGATTTTCAATACAAATACGACGGCCAGGAAAAGAAAATGGCTTATGATACAAACGGGCTGACAGGCTGGAAGATTACCGGAACGATGTATCTGGACGAAATTCATGAAGCGGCCCTGCCGATCCTTCATCTGTCCCTGCTCGTTCTCGTATTAGCGATTGTGATCGGAACCATCGTCATGGTGCTGATTATCCGTTCAATCACAAAACCGCTCAAGCAGCTTGTGACATCATCGAAACAGATCAGTGAAGGCGACTTAACAGAAACGATCGAGATTCAGTCAAAAGATGAATTAGGCGAGCTTGGCAAAAGCTTTAACAATATGGCCGCTTCACTCAGGTCTCTCATCCATGCCATCCAGGATTCCGTGAATAACGTCGCATCTTCCTCAGAGGAGCTGACGGCTTCAGCGGAGCAGACAAGCAAGGCAACCGAACATATCACACTGGCGATCGAACAATTTTCTAACGGAAATGAAAGCCAAAGTGAAAACATTGAAAGCGCGGCGGAACATATTTACCAAATGAACAGCGGGCTTAAAGATATGGCGAAAGCATCTGCCGTCATTACCGAATCCTCCGCCACATCAGCGGAAGTCGCCAATTCAGGCGGAAAGCTCGTCCACCAGACGGTCGGCCAAATGAACGTCATTGACCGGTCAGTGAAAGAAGCTGAACAAGTGGTGCGCGGACTTGAAACAAAATCAAAAGACATTACAAACATTCTCCGTGTCATTAACGGAATCGCTGACCAGACAAACCTTCTTGCGCTGAACGCGGCAATTGAAGCCGCACGTGCGGGTGAATACGGGCGGGGCTTCTCAGTCGTCGCCGAAGAGGTCAGAAAACTTGCGGTCCAGTCTGCCGATTCAGCGAAAGAAATCGAAAGCTTAATCATAGAAATCGTCAACGAAATCAATACATCTCTCGGCATGTTCCAATCCGTCAACAAAGAGGTGGAGAGCGGACTGGATATTACGAATCAGACCGAAACGAGCTTCAAACGGATTTCTGAAATGACGAACCAGATCGCCGGAGAAATTCAAAATATGAATGCGACGGTAGAACAGCTGACAGCAGGCTCTCAGCAGATTTCAGGAGCTTCTGAGCAAATCGCGTCCATCGCAAAAGAAAGCTCCGCCAGCATTCAGGATATTGCGGCCTCCGCCGAAGAACAGCTGGCTTCAATGGAAGAAATCAGTTCGTCTTCGGAAACGTTATCCCAAATGGCGGAAGAATTACGTGATATGACGAAACGATTTAAAATAGATTAATAGGTCATAGAACACCCAAATGTGCTGTTTGGGTGTTTTTTTTAGTTTTTTTAATAAATCTTTTGTCCTATCTGACGATATTAGATTTAGCTTTTCAAAGAAGGAGACTGAAAAAATGAAACAACTGATACATTGGATCAAACAGCCATCCATCAGCAAGCCGCTGATCGCGGCATTTTTAGCCGTATTGGTGCTTCCGGTCGGCATACTCGCCTACTTCAGCTACCAAACGGCGGGGAGTACATTAGAAAGCGAACTGACCCACAGCGCCCAGGGAAATGTCAGTGAACTGAACAGCGTGCTGGAAAACATGCTTGAGGGTAAGCTGAAAGCGATTGACTACTTCAGCGAATCAATCACAAAGGAAAAACTGAACACAAAAAATAAATCGGTACTGCTTGACAACATGAAGCAGTATGTCACCGTAAATGACGATGTCGCGTCAATTTACGCCGCGTCTCGCGACAAAGCGTTCGTGAAATATCCGTCCGTTGATATGCCGTCCGATTATAATCCGCTCACGCGCGAGTGGTATACCAAAGCGGTTGAAAAAAGCGGACAGCCGGTGTTTACCGAGCCCTATAAAGACGCTGCAACCGGACAGACGGTTGTTACGATTGCCCAGCAGACAAAAGACGGATCAGGCGTTGTGGCGCTTGATATTAATCTTGGCGACCTGCTGAACGCTTCCGAACGCGTCCAGATCGGTCATAAAGGTTTTGCCTTCATTACAACGGGAGATAAAAAATACATCGCGCATCCGACTATAAAAGCGGGAACGGAAGGCTCCGGAGAGTGGACGGAAGAAGTATTTTCCAAATCAAGCGGATCGTTTGAATACATGTTTGAAGGACAGCAGAAGAAAATGGCCTTCACGACAAACAAACTGACGGGCTGGAAAATCGCCGGCACATTTTTTGTCAGTGAGATCCATGACGCAGCCTCGCCTGTCATGAAAATGGCGCTGATCATCCTGGCGGTTTCTCTTATCGTCGGCGGTATTTTAATCGTTTTTATCATTCGCTCGATTGCAAAACCGCTCAAAAAACTTGTTTCGACATCAGCTAAAATCAGTGACGGCGATTTAACGGAAGTCATTGACATCAAGTCGAAAAATGAATTCGGGCAGCTCAGCCAAAGCTTCAATGAGATGTCGGCGTCACTCCGGTCTGTCATCGGCGTCATCCAGTCATCCGTCGAACATGTCGCTTCTTCATCCGAAGAGCTGACGGCATCCGCCGGACAGACAAGCAAGGCGACAGAGCATATTACACTGGCGATTGAACAATTCTCAAACGGAAACGAATCACAAAGCGAGAAATTGGAAGAAAGTGCTGATCACCTTTCCCAAATGAATGCGGGCATTGCCGAGACGGCGAATGTATCGGCGGAAATCACTGAATCCGCCATCCACACCTCTGAAACGGCCGGAAGCGGAGAAGAATTAGTGGCGAAAACGGTCGGCCAGATGAAAACAATTGATCGTTCCGTACAGCAGGCGGAAGCGGTTGTAAAAGGGCTGGAAACGAAGTCGCACGACATTAAGAGCATCCTCAACGTCATTAACGGCATTGCCGATCAAACAAATCTGCTTGCCTTAAACGCTGCCATTGAAGCGGCCAGAGCAGGCGAATACGGGCGGGGCTTCTCCGTCGTTGCGGAAGAAGTGAGAAAGCTTGCCGTACAATCAGCCGGCTCCGCGAAGGAAATCGAAACGCTGATTCAGGAAATCGTCAAAGAAATCGCCACATCGCTTTCCGTATTCCAAGCGGTGAATCAAGATGTGAAGGAAGGCCTCGATATTACGGATCAAACGGCCGAAAGCTTCAAAAAAATCTCAGAAATGACGACTCAGATTTCAGGCGCCTTGCAGCATATGAACGGAACGCTTGAGAAGCTTGCAGCCGGGTCGCAAAATGTGACAAACGCGGTGGAGGACATTACCTCAGTCGCCAAAGAAGGGTCCGCCGGCATTCAAGACATCGCCGCCTCAGCTGAAGAGCAGCTGGCCTCCATGGAAGAAATCAGTTCATCCGCCGAAACGCTTGCGCATATGGCTGAAGAACTGCAGCAGGTCACACGGAAATTTACGATTCAGTCTGAAGACGAAGAACAGCTGTAGCGAACTGTTTCTTTTCCTCATTTAAAAAAAGCGATACACTAGTATAAAAGAAGGGAGTGGCAGTGATGAGATTAGAAGGCAAAAAAGTCATAGCGCTTGTCAGTGACGATTTTGAAGACTTAGAGCTTTGGTATCCCGTCTACCGGCTGAGAGAGGAAGGCGCGATCGTTCATTTAATAGGAGAAGAAGCGGGCCGTTCATACAAAGGAAAATACGGCGTGCCCGCGACGGCGGATTACGATTTTAAGAGCCTGATTATTCAGGAGTATGATGCCGTGCTCGTGCCCGGCGGCTGGGCTCCTGACAAACTGCGAAGATATCCCGAAGTTTTGGAGATCATCCGTACGATGAACGAGCAGAAAAAGCCGATCGGCCAGATCTGCCATGCGGGCTGGGTGCTCATATCTGCCGGAATTCTCGCAGGAAAAAAAGTAACGAGCACGCCCGGCATCAAAGACGACATGACAAATGCAGGGGCACAGTGGCTGGATGAAGCTGTCGTAACTGACGGCCACATTGTATCAAGCCGCCGCCCGCCCGACCTTCCGCAGTATGCAAAAGCGTTTGCTGACCTGTTAGCGTCCAAATAAAAAACATCCGCCCGAATCCGGGCGGATGTTTTTAGTTTTGATCGGCGGGAAAGACAATTCCGATTTGTTTTCTCGCTTCTTCCATAATGCTTGCCGTAATGAAAGAACGTTCAAATGTATTTTCGGAAGACTCCCGCTGTCCGTTTCGAAGAAGATTGATGAATTCAGCCGTTTCGTAGTACATCGACGGTTTCAGATCAGGGACTGAAATGTCTTCCGTCCGTCCGTCACGATAGCGGATTTCCGCCCGTTCCGGCCCGTGAATGCTGTCCAGCACGATCGTGCCGTCCTCACCCTGAATTTCCGCCGGGGCAAACGAATTTGAGATTTTCGAATGCATCAGCACCGCTTCAAATCCGTCGTATGACAGAATGACCGTGCCTTCGCCGTCAACGCCGGATGCTAGTTTATGACCGGTCGCAATGACGTTTTTCGGTTTGCCGAACAGGACGACGGCCGGATAAATGCAGTACACGCCGATGTCCATTAACGAACCGTTCGATAATTCAGGCTTAAACGCGTTTAGCACCGTACCGTTTTTATATGCATCATATCGTGATGAATATTGGCAGTAGCTTGCCGTGAATCTCCTGACGGGTCCGATTTTATGTAAGTGGTTTTGAAGCATGCTGAAGTTCGGCAGGAACGTTGTTTTCATGGCTTCCATCAAGAGAACGCCGTTCGTTTTGGCTGCGTGAATCATTTCATCCGTTTCCCTTGCGTTAGACGCAAACGGTTTTTCGCACAGTACGTGCTTGCCGTGTTCCATAAAAAGGACCGCCTGCTCTTTGTGAAATGCATTCGGGCTGGCGAGATACACCGCGTCATAGGCTTTGCTTTCCGCCATTTCTTTCAGGCTGGTGAAATAATGAGCAGCGCCGTGTTTGCCGGCGAATTCCGCCGCACGTTCCTCAGTTCTGGAATAAACCGCCGTTAATTGAAAATCATCAATAGCAGAAGCCGCCTCCAGAAATCGTTCTGTAATCCAATTCGTTCCGACTGTTGCAAATCGAATCATTGCTATCGCTCCTTCTATGTATTGGCTTACATTATAGCTTTTTTTCTAAGAAACATAAATGGGAAAAAGGCTGGCAGCTAAAGGGATAGGAAAAATTCCCATAGAGACCGGTTATTATTTTTCATTACAGGAACGATAGTGTACAATTTAAGTAAAATACATATGATGGAGGAACAATAGTGGAAACATTGCAAACATGGGGCGGCAGATTTAAACAGTTTTTCTTAGACAATAAATTTGTCTTGTTTTTGCTTGTATTGCTGCTCATCGGTCTCAATATCCTTGTCTTTATGAAGACATCATTTATTTTCACACCTATTATCGTCCTGCTCAAAACGATTGCACTCCCCGTCATTTTGACAGGAATTGTTTATTATCTGCTTAATCCGATCGTAGATATATTGGAAAAAATAAGAGTGAAAAGAGTCTATTCCATCCTGCTCCTTTACCTCATTATTATAGGGCTGATTTCGATTACGGTCGTTTCAATTATTCCGTTTTTAAAGGAACAGATCATGAGCCTGATCGACAACCTGCCGAAATATGTGGACATCGTTGAAGACCAGACGAAAAGCCTGATCGGAAGCGATTTTGTAAATCAGGCGCAAAAGACGATGAATATCAACATTTCCGATCTTGCTAATAAAGTATCGGCGCAGGCTGCGACAATTGCAAACAGCACATTTACCGGAGTCGGGAATTTTATCGGTGCGCTGACGGAAGTGATTATTTCGATTGTAACCGTACCGTTTATTCTGTTCTATTTGCTGAAAGACGGCAAAAAACTGCCAATCTATATCTTAAAGTTTGTGCCCACCCGTCTGAAAGAACAAACGTATACGATGCTGAGTGAAATGAACCACAGATTAAGCTCCTATATCAGAGGACAGGTCATCGTCAGCTTCTGCATCGGGTTTTTATTATTTATCGGCTATCTGATTATCGGACTTGATTATGCTTCCCTGCTTGCGGTCATTGCCGCTTGTACGAGCGTTGTTCCGTATTTAGGGCCGACCATTGCCATCACGCCGGCGATTATTATCGCGTTGGTCACTTCGCCCCTTATGCTGCTGAAGCTTGCGATTGTATGGACCGTTGTCCAGCTCGTGGAAGGGAAATTAATTTCGCCGCAGATCATGGGGAAAAATCTTCACATTCACCCGATTACCATCATCTTTGTTCTTTTAACCGCCGGAAAGCTGTTCGGGGTTGTCGGCATTATTTTAGCCATCCCGGGGTATGCGGTCATCAAAGTGGTCACGACCCATCTGTTTGATTGGTTCAAAATGCGTTCGCATTTATATGAAGAAGAAAAAAATGATGCTGTATCGAAGTCATAAAATCGGAGCGGACATGATATTTATTATAAGACAGGCTTTCCTTCAGAGGAGAGCTTCTCTTTTGTAAATGATGAATGAAGGGAAGAATGGGATGACACTATGGGAGATGTTCACAGCAGCCGTTTTGGGAATCGTGGAAGGGCTGACGGAGTACGCGCCGGTTTCTTCCACGGGACATATGATCATAGCGGATGACATCTGGCTGAAATCCGGAAGCCTGATGAATCCGGAAGCCGCCAATTCCTTCAAAGTGGTGATTCAGCTCGGTTCGATTCTGGCGGTGGCCATTGTGTTTAAGGATCGGATATTACATTTACTCGGCCTCAAAAAAAACGTCACGCGCGATCAGCAGAAGGGATACAGGCTGACCATCGCGCAAATCGCCGTCGGTCTTGTTCCGGCGGCGGTGCTCGGCTTTTTATTTGAGGATTTCATTGACCGCTATTTATTCTCCGTCAGAACGGTCGCTTACGGATTAATTGCCGGAGCCGTGCTTATGCTTATAGCGGACTGGATCAATAAAAGGAAAGAAACAATCGATACGGTGGACAGAATCACCTACAAACAGGCTTTCTGTGTCGGATTATTCCAGTGTCTCGCTTTATGGCCCGGATTTTCCCGCTCAGGCTCAACGATTGCCGGAGGTGTCATTGTCGGCTTGAATCACCGGGCAGCCGCAGACTTCACATTTATTATGGCTATTCCGATTATGGCGGGCGCAAGCCTTCTGAAGCTGGTGAAATACTGGAGCAGTCTTTCTTATGACATGATTCCGTTTTTTCTTGTCGGCTTTATCTGCGCCTTTGTCGTCGCCCTCTTAGTCGTCAAGTTTTTTCTTCGGCTCATCAATCGGATTAAGCTTGTCCCGTTCGCCATTTACCGTGTCATCCTCGGCATCATTTTAATCATGCTCGTGCGATAAACGAAGAGGCCCCCGGAGGGTCTTCTTTTTATGTTCGAAAAACGTCTCAGGAAAATATGAGCAAACTGAATTTTCTGCTTGAAATTCAAAGAAGACTCGTCTATAATAAAACATGACGTTACAGCACGGGGCCATAGCTCAGCTGGGAGAGCGCTACGCTGGCAGCGTAGAGGTCAGGGGTTCGAGCCCCCTTGGCTCCATACCTTTAAACCCTTATTCTATAAATAAGGGTTTTTTTGTTTTTTCATCTTCTGCGGCAGCCTCTGTGTTCTGCTTCATTTCTAACAACTCAAAATAAAGGAAAGAGAGAAAATGAAAAAGAAAATCTATCTTATATTATCTCTGTCAGCGGCACTGGCGCTTTTTTTGACAGCGCTTCCGGCTCTTTCTCCCGTCATCTTCACGTCTGCTTCAGAAAAAGGAGCCATCAGGCATGACATTTATAAAAAAGGATATCCGTATCAAAGCTACTTTGCGATTCTTCAAAAAGAAGAAGACGGCGGAGAGGCCGGGAACCTTTATTATGTAAATTGGTTCAATTGGAAAGATGAAACCGGACAGACGCCGCACGTATGTTATTCAAAAAAATCGTCCGAAGGCGAGTACAAAGTAAGCTGCGGAACCGGACCGTAATGATCAAGAGCCCCTCTCCAATGAGGGGCTCTTTCTGTCGAGCTGAATGCCGCTCCGGCTCTCCGTTTAATATCCCCAATATAACGGCGTATCATAATGCCGATACGGATCATTCGGATAATGCGTATTTGGCTGATAAGGCTTATTCATATCAAGAATACCCGTGTTTTCAGTCTGTCCGCAGTATTTATCGGGACCTATCACAGTTGATTGCCGGATCGGTGAAACGGCTTTTTCCCACTTATGCTCATTCAGACAGTACGTATGCGCCATGATCTCAGGCGGCGTCAGACGGAGAATATCCGAGCCGTATATCACTTCAGGCGAAGGGGCGTCAAATATGGCCAAAAGGTGGGTTTTGTCTGAAGTGGCGACTTCATAATGCCACCACCCCTGCGGAACATTCGCCACTTGTCCTGGAGAGATCGGATAATTCCGTATTTTCTGGGTGAACGGATTCAGCATCGACACCACCGCGGAACCCGAAATACAGTACACCAATTCAGCGGCGTTTTGATGGGTATGCGGTTCAATCACATTTGTTTTGCTCAGAAAGATATCTAATAATGAAATATTTTCAAGCGTGTTTAACTGTTTAATCCCCAATACATTGATAAAGTTCCGAGCATCTTTCGTAAAAAAACGGCTCTCATTCACATCATAAGTGAATTGTGTATTCGGAGACGTGTAATCGATATCGGAAACCATGCACTCCCCCGCTTTCATCTTTAAACGTATATTCCCAAATATATGTGTCCCTGTTTCACCGGGTGATAAAAAAAGGAGGTGAAATCCATAAATTCCAAATCCAACACAATATTGTGACGACTTTTTTAAAGATTCATTTTCAATATATCTTTTATTCGAAATATCTCTTACTATAAAGATATATTGAAAATACATCTTTAGAAGGGTTGAGGATTAACATGCTGGATGAGAGAACAATAGACATCATCAAAAGCACAGTACCCGTATTGAAAACACATGGAGAAAACATCACCGGACGCTTTTATAACCTGATGTTTCAAGATCATCCCGAACTGTTAAATATGTTTAACCAAACGAACCAAAAGAAACAGACTCAGCGCGCAGCATTGGCAAATGCAGTCATTGCGGCTGCGGCGAATATTGATCAATTAGAACAAATCATTCCGGCGGTCAGACAGATCGGCCATAAACACACAAGCATCGGTGTAAAACCGGAACATTATCCGATTGTCGGAAAGTATCTGCTTCTGGCAATTAAGGATGTGCTGCAGGATGCCGCAACTCCTGAGATTATGCAGGCATGGGAAAAAGCTTACGGTGTTATTGCGGAGGCTTTCATCGGCATTGAACAAGACATGTACAATGAAGCCGGATGGCAGGGGTATAAAGAATTTACGGTTATACAGAAAACGAAAGAAAGCAAAGATATTACATCATTTTATATCAAACCGAGTGACGGCTCTTCGCTTCCTGGATTTGAAGCGGGACAATATATCAGCATTAAAGTGCGGATTGCGGATTCTCCTTATACGCACATTCGCCAGTACAGCCTGTCTGATGCTTCTCAAAAAGGGGCATATCGGATTTCTGTGAAAAAGGACGGAGCGGTTTCTTCTCATCTCCACAATGAAGTTCAAGAGGGAGATAAACTTGAAGTCAGCGCACCCGCCGGGGATTTCAAGCTGTCTTCTTCCGAAAAACCGGTTGTTCTTATCAGTGCCGGCTCTGGAATCACGCCGATGATGAGCATGCTGAAAACAGCCGCCGAAAAACAGCCGGAGCGTTCCGTTACTTTTATTCATGCCGCGAAAAACGGAGAGTACGCCGCGTTCCGCAAAGAGGCTGAACAAGCTGCGGAGAATCATCCGAATATTAACGTCATTTATGTATACAGTGAACCGGCAGAACAAGACCGCTCAGGAGACAAGCCTTTTTACAGCGGCAGGATTGATCAAACCTTCCTGGAGCAGCTTCATCTGAATCAAGATGCTGCATTTTACTTGTGCGGATCAGCGCAGTTTATGACACAAATGAAAGACATGGTTCTTGCCCTCGGGTTTGACTCTGATTCCGTTCAATATGAATTGTTCGGCCCTCAGCTGAGCATGGCATAACAAAAAAGACTCCTCAAAAAGGAGTCTTTTTTATTTGCACAATGTGTTCTTTCTCCGTCTTTTTCCCTATTTTATTGAAATTTTCATCAATGACCAGTAAAATTATAAATCTAGTGATTCCGGAATTAAAGGAAGGTTGATATGAAAAAGAAAGCAAAGACCAAAAGGGTGCTTGGGTGCCTTTTTGCTGTATCTCTTATATTCGGATTATTTCTGGTATCAATGGTGTTTTCGAAATTCATAGTGACGGAAGAAAAACCGCCTGAAGAGGTGGACGAGCAGCAGGTCTTTATTGACAGCCTTTCCGGGCATGCTCAAATTTTATATGAGAAATATCATGTCCTTCCGAGCATCACCCTCGCACAGGCCATTCTCGAATCGGACTGGGGGAACAGTGAGCTTGCGGGGAAAGCGCGCAACCTGTTCGGTGTAAAAGGTGATTATAAAGGAAAACACGTCACGATGAAAACGGATGAATTTGAAAAAGGAAAACGAAAAACGATTCGGGCAAAATTCCGTAAATACAGCACGTTTTTTGAATCAATGGATGACCATGCAAAATTATTTGTCAACGGAACGTCTTGGAATAAAAAGAAGTACAAGCCCGTCATTGAAGCGGACAATTATAAAACAGCGGCGGCTGCCCTTCAAAAATCCGGCTACGCCACAGACCCCGGCTATGCTGAAAAAATTAAAGATGTCATAGAAACCTATAACCTGAATGAATATGACAAAATCAATGCCTCTCTTAAAGCAGTTGATATGAAAGGCGCCATCAAAGACCACGCCATTGAAGACGTGTGGTCGAAGCCGTCAAAAGAGCGGCATTCTATAAAACTGGCATCGGCGCAAAAGTTTACCGGCCAGCATATTAAAGTCGTATCTGAAAAACAAAACGGAGAATCCGTCTGGTACCAAATTCAAGTGAAAGATGAGCTGATCGGCTGGGTTGACCAAACCGCCGTCCAGTTAAGTGAAGAAACATAAGCATCAAAAAAAGCCGGCAGCCCGCCGGCTTTTTTTACATCCCTTCAGTTTCAAACCTTTTAATATCACGTTTATGCCCCATCAGCACAAGGCAGTCACATTCATGAATGACAGTCTCCGGAGAAGGGGACAGCTGAATGTCTCCGTTATGTTTCACGGCAAGAATGGTACAGCCGAATCTGGCCCGGACGCCGAGATCAAGAATGGATTTTAAATGCAGCTTTTTCGTGGCTGAAAGCTCCACGATGCTGTATTCATCTGACAAATCAATATAATTTAAGACGTTTTCATCCGAAAGGCTTTGCGCAATCCGCACGCCCATATCCTTTTCGGGATGGATAATACGATCAGCACCGATCTTTTCAAGCACTTTGTGATGATAATAGTTTTGCGCTTTCACCCAAATATTAGGGATGTTCAGCTCCTTCAATAACAGCGTCGTCAGCGTGCTTGCCTGAATGTTGGCGCCGATTGCTACGATGACATATTCAAAATTTCTGATGCCGAGCGACTGAAGCTCGCTTTCTTCCGTTGAATTTGCCCGCACAGCATGCGTGGCATAAGAGGAGTATGCGTTGACCCGCTCTTCGCTGATATCGACCGCAAGCACCTCATGCCCCATTTTAAAAAGCTCTTTACAGATGCTTCCGCCGAAACGGCCGAGTCCGATGACGGCAAATTGTTTATTTTTGATTTTTCCCAATCCTCATAACTCCTTAAGAAACTGTTTTCGTCACTCCAAATACAACAAACAAGAATGTACTCCTGTTTCAAGGGTTTGTCAATGCGAGGGCCGGAGAAAGAAAACAGCACAAAAAAAAGACCGGATGACAAGCGAGGGGCTTGTGCCGGTCTTTTTTCGCAATTATTAGCAGTCGCAAGGCTGTGTCGGCGGTGTGCTGCGTTTTTGAACAACAATTGTGTCCTCAGCATAGAATTTAGAGCCGATGCTTAATGATTTATTTTCTGCACGGAACTTATATGTACCTGCAGCAGGCAATGTTTTATTATTAAGAGAAAGCTTAAATTCCGCTGCGCCGAGCAAATCAATGTTTAACGGAAGTCTGACTGTTTTGCCGTTATTCAGAATTTGTCTTTCACGCAAAGCGTGTCCGTTGACTGTATCTTTTGTTGTAGCCGCAAATCCGCTAGGAAGGGTAAATTCCATAACGCCTAAGCTCAGGATCGTGTTCGGACGGTACGTCAATTCGATATCAGAAAATGACCATTCCTGCTGGCTGGCACCTGTATATTTTGCAAATAAGGTAGCAGTCGCTTTCGTGGACATTTCCGGCTCGTGAACGGTTGAGCCTGACTCAGCGGCGAATGACGCTGTCGGCAGAGAAAGAAGCAAAACCAGGCCGAATAAACTTGCCATGACAGTTGAGAAAAACTTGTGTTTCATTTTCATAAATCCCCCTAAAAAAAATTTGCTGATTGTTCTTAAAAAAGAACGACCATACCTATAAAAATTTACCATCAATTTTAATGGAAGTAAATGGGGTTATATTCCTATATTTTCTCAAAAATAATCAAATCACGACAAAAAACGCCTGATTTTGATTCAGGCGTTTTTTTCGTCCGTTTCTATCGGAATAAATTTAAAAATCTCCCCGCTCTGAACCGAGTCGGCGAGCCGCTTCAGCCAATCATAATAAGCTTTCGAACTTTCAAGCTGATCATATAACTGCCGCGCTTCTTCCTGTAATTCCGCGTTGCCTTCCTCGGCCAGCAAAACGGACTGCAAATCCGCCTGGGCCTGTACGATGGCGGACAAATTCACCTGAACTTCACGATCCCATTTCGGTGGGAAGAAATTCGTGAAAAACGTAAAGAAATCTTTTTCCGCTACAAACGTATGCTTCCGTGTGCCGCGGTGAAAGGTTTTTTTGACCACATTTAAATCCTGCAGCTTTTTGACGCCTGTGCTCATACTCGGTTTGCTCATCTGCAGTTCCTCACGCATTTCGTCAAGCGTCATTTCATCCCTCATATACATTGTTCCGTATAAAATCCCGACACTCCGTGTGATTCCGTAAAGATCCATCGTCTCTGCAATGGAATCAATGACAAGATCCCTGGCTTGTTCTATAGCTGCGAATTCTGGATTCTCATCCATATTGTCCCTCTTTTCCTCTTGAAGTTTAAATTTGTTAAGTCATTTCTTTATGTTCTTAATCTTAACGAATCATGACAAAATGTCAAAATCTAAACGGACTGACCGGGTTTTGACAGGCCAAAAAACATGTGTTAAATTAATATTGTTAAAAACATTAAATTTTTATTTAACAAACTTACTTTTCGGTAAGGAGGACTCTTATGAGCAAAACGCTTTATATCGGCGGCGAATGGATCAGTGCAGAAAAAAAACAGACCCGCCGTATCATTAATCCATTTAATCAAGAAGAAATTGCAACGGTATGCGAAGGAGACCGGGACGATGCGGTGAAAGCCATCGCCGCAGCCAGAAAAGCATTTGATGAAGGGGAGTGGCCGGTGCTTTCCGGGCTCGAGCGCGGCCAATTTGTTCTGAAAATTGCGGAATTAATCAGACGCGATCTGAACGAATTAGCTGAGCTGGAATCGCTCGATACAGGAAAAACGATTGAAGAAAGTAAAGCCGATATGGATGATATCGCAAATGTATTTCAATATTATGCCGGTTTGGCGGATAAAGACGGAGGCGAGGTCATTTCATCTCCGATTCCTGATTCCGTAAGTAAAATCGTCAGAGAGCCAATTGGCGTATGCGGACAAATTACGCCGTGGAACTATCCGCTTCTTCAGGCGAGCTGGAAAATCGCTCCCGCTCTTGCGGCCGGAAACACGATCGTTTTAAAGCCGAGCGAGATTACTCCGCTGACAACCATTAAAGTCTTTCAATTAATAGAAGAAGCCGGTATACCGAAAGGGGTCGCCAATCTCGTGCTGGGGCCGGGCGCCTCTGTCGGCGACGAGCTGGCGAGAAACCTCGACGTCGATTTGGTCTCTTTTACGGGCGGAATTGAAACAGGCAAAAAAATCATGCAGGCGGCAAGCGGCAACGTGAAAAAGATTGCCCTGGAGCTTGGCGGCAAAAATCCGAATATCGTATTTCAAGATGCAGATCTCGAAACAGCTGCAGATCAAGCGCTGAACGCCGTGTTTTTCCATGCCGGCCAAGTTTGTTCGGCAGGGTCACGTCTTTTGGTGGACGAAGCTATTCATGATGAATTTTTAGCCGAGCTGATCAAGCGTACGAAACGCATCAAATTAGGAAACGGTTTTCATGAAGATACGGAAAGCGGTCCGCTGATTTCCGCCGAGCATCGGGCCAAAGTCGAAAAATACGTAGAAATCGGCATCGAAGAAGGGGCAAAACTGGAAACAGGCGGCAAACGTCCTGATGATCCCGCCCTTCAAAACGGTTTCTTCTATGAACCTACTATTTTCTCAAACTGCAAGTCTGATATGCGGATAGTCCAAGAGGAGATCTTCGGCCCCGTTTTAACAGTTGAGTCATTTTCTTCTGAAGAAGAAGTGATCAGACTTGCCAACGATACCATTTACGGGCTGGCCGGAGCGGTATGGTCAAAGGATATTGAAAAATGCGAACGCGTAGCCGCCAAACTGCGGATGGGAACGGTATGGATCAATGATTTCCACCCGTATTTCGCGCAAGCGCCATGGGGCGGGTACAAACAATCGGGCTTCGGCCGCGAACTCGGCAAAATCGGTCTGGAAGAATACACGGAAATCAAACATATTTACCGCAACACGAAACCTGCGGCTGTGAACTGGTTTCAAGCATAACGAGGAGGAGATACAATATGACATTAAATATGAAAGTAGAAAGCATGCATAAATTCCATACATTCGAAATCCCGACAGTCATTAAACACGGAATCGGTGCGATTCAGCACGCGGGGAGTGAAGTCAGAGCGCTTGGCGTCACAAAAGCGCTGCTCGTAACAGACCCGGGAATTTATAACGCGGGAGTGGCAAACCCGGTCATTGAATCTTTGCAGGAAGCGGGCATCGAAGTCGTCCTGTTTAACAAAGTGGAGCCGAACCCGCCTGTACGTCTTGTAAACGAAGGATCAGAACTGTATAAAAAAGAAAACTGCAACGGCCTTGTGGCTGTCGGCGGCGGAAGCTCCATGGATACAGCGAAAGCGATCGGGGTAGAAGCGACACACGAAGGAAGCGTGCTTGATTATGAAGCCGCGGAAGGCAAAAAGCCGCTGGAAAACCGTATTCCTCCGCTGACAACGATCCCGACGACTGCGGGAACAGGTTCAGAGGTTACACAATGGGCGGTCATTACAGATGAAGAAAGAGAATTTAAATTCAATACGGGCGGACCGCTTATCGCCGCGCATTTAACGGTCATTGACCCTGAGCTGCACACGTCCATGCCTCCGCATGTGACGGCCATGACAGGTATTGACGCACTTGCGCACGCCATCGAGTGCTATACGATGAAATTCGCGCAGCCGATCACTGATGCCGTCGCTTTAATGGCCATTGAATATGCGGCGCATTATATTAAGCGCGCGTTTGCGGACGGGGAGGATTTGGAAGCAAGATACGGCATGGCGCAGGCGGCGATGCTTGCCGGCCTTTCATACGGCAGTGAATCAGCAGGCGCGGCGCATGCGATGAGCCAGACGCTCGGCGGCATCATCCCTGTCGCTCACGGACAATGCGTCGCAGCTATGATGGGGCCGGTAATGGAATACAACTGGAAAGGCTATCCGGAAAAATTCGCCCGCATCGCCAAAGCATTCGGAATCGATACAAGCAACATGACAACCGATGAAGCGGCAAAAGCGTCCGTCAACTGGATGTATGATCTTGTAAAAGATTTAGAGGTGCCGAGTTTAGAAGAACAAGGTGTGTCTCCGGACATGATTGAACGTTTATCAAAAGAAGCCATGAAAGATCCGCAAACTTTCGGAAATCCAAGAGATTTGAATGAGAAAGCATACAACTGGATTTACAAACGCTGCTTTGACTTAACGCCGAAAACGGTATAATAAATGAACCCCGCTCCTTTACAGAGCGGGGTTTTTTAAGGATAATGTCAAGAAAAAGGCGGTGATGGCTGATGTGGAAACGCATAACAGCAAAGACGGAAGGCGTATATATAGCGGATACCGAACAATTTGTTACCAAAAAGATGGACAAGCTTCGTGCGGAATACGGCGGGTTCCCCGGTGACCTGCATTTCGGACTGACAAAAAAGGCCGGCGCGCGTGAGCCGATGTATGAAAGAGGAACAGAAATTTTTAACCGGAGACAAATTTCAATCGTGTCCATGGAGGAATGTGATGACATTGCGGAGAAGATGGGGATTTCTCATATCTTTCCCGAATGGCTCGGCGCTAACATCGCAATCAGCGGTTTTTCTGCACTGACGCCGCTTAAAGAAGGAAGCAGAATAATATTTCCAAGCGGTGCGTCTCTGTTGTGCGAGGGAGAAAATGATCCGTGCATTCAGCCGGGAGAAGTCATTCAATCCTTTTATCCGGATCAGCCAAAACTCGCCGCGGCGTTTGTGAGGCACGCGATGGGCAGAAGAGGAATTGTCTGTATTGTTGAACGCCCGGGTGATATATGCACGGGCGATGCGGTCACCATCCATTCTTATGAACCGAAACGCGCCAAGAAAAAAATCGAGAAGGTCTGACTCAGACCTTTTCGATTTTTTGTTTGATTTCTTCTATTTGATTGATGTGACGCTTTTCATGATGGCCGATAAAATCAATCCACTGGCGGATCGTCAGTTCTTGAAAAACAGGATGCGGAAGCACACGTTCTAAGTCTTCCTCGTTTAATGATGAAATGACGGCGGTCAGCTGCTGTCTTGCCGTATCTAATTCTTGTTTTGCTTCAATGACTGATATTCGGTTTTGCTCAGGTTCGAGGTGTGACGGCGCCGGCCGTTTATTTGTTCTGTCCTCTATAAACTCCATCGGTTTTTCTTCGATTTTTTTAAACGGTGCGTCTTTTGCCTGCGTTGATAAAAGGGTCTGCGCTGTTTCGTCAATTTTCTTTAAATGGTCAAGGACTTCCCGCACGCTCCACTCATCAGCCGCGGGCTTTCGGTTGAATTCCTCATCAGAGAGTCCTTTCAGTTCTTCCCAGGTCTGCTGTCTGGCTTCATTAAAAATGCTCATCCTATCTCCTCCTTTAGAGTAAACATATCATATCCGGATTGGATAATCATGTAATCAGCCTCCCTTATCAGAAAATTGAAACCATTTTCCGTTACATCCGTATATAAAGTAACACTCCGACACTTCGGCCGAAAGGAGGATAGAAGATGAACATATTTCATCTGCCGCTTGAAACGGTCTATCTTTACACATTGATTATTTCGGGAAGTCTCACGCTTTTGATTCTGTTTTTTCAAGATGTGTTTCACGGCCTCTCGGAAGCCATTCCTGTTTCATTTTTAAACCCTGCATTGATTCTGTCTTTTTTAACAATCTTTTCAGCCTCAGGTTATATCGGCGAAATCGCCGCTCCGCTATCAAGTCCTGTCATTGCGTTGCTTTCATTTGTTCTTTCGGTTCTTTTGGTCAGCCTGCTTCACTTCTTTGTTCTTGTCCCGCTTTCATCAGCGGAAGAATCGCTCGCATATCGGGAGACGGATTTAAAGGGCAGAGTCGGCAGGGTCATTACTTCCGTCCCGAAAGACGGCTATGGAGAAGTAATCATAGAGGGAATAGGGGGCGCCATTTCTAAATCAGCCGTCAGCTTTGATCAAGAACAGATCAAGTACGGAACGGCCGTATTAGTGATTGACGTGAAAGACGGAGTGCTTTTTGTGACGCCGCATGAACCAATCTGATATCTAAGGGGGAACTGTTATGACTATGCCGATTATCATCGTTATCGGAATGGTATTCTTTTTACTCATCGCACTTATTGCTGTATTTATTACGAAGTACCGGACGGCGGGGCCGGACGAAGCCCTTATCGTGACCGGAAGTTATTTAGGAAATAAGAACGTCCACATTGATGAAGGCGGAAATCGTCTGAAAATCGTCCGGGGCGGGGGAACTTTTGTGCTCCCGGTATTCCAGCAGGCAGAACCTCTCAGTTTACTGTCAAGCAAACTTGATGTCTCTACACCTGAAGTCTATACAGAACAAGGCGTTCCTTGTTAAACACTATAGAAAAAGAGTGGTAATGAAATCAATCCACCCTCTCAAATTTATAAGCAATGTCTTCAATGTCATTTCCGTTGATTACAATAGAATCAATTAAGCCTAGCAAGATGTGACGCTGCTCTTCAATAGTCTTATTTCTAATCCCAATAGCGTTGCTTAGTTTTTGCCGAAACCTCATTTCGTTATCAGCCTGTTCTGACATATTGGCAATTGTTAATCTAGCTTTTTTAAGCTCGTCAGTTAGATTATCAAGTTCTGCTGAATATTTTTCATTAAAAGTTTTATACTGAGTGTCTGAGATATCACCAGCTAAGTTTTTTTCAAGCAGCTTGTCCATCTTTTTGATAAGACTATCCATTTCTTTTTGGATACCGACAATTCTTTCTTTAGCTTTCTTCTCATCCAGGCTCATTACACTCTTATTTTTATCAAACACCCTTTGAAGTTTGTCTTTACTATTCAAGATATGCTCTAAATCACTAAATATCGCTTCCTGTAGCTCTCTGGCTCCCACATGATGTGAGTCACAATACTGCTTTCCATAGCGAATATAGTTCATACAGTAATAATTGTCTTTGGTTACAACCTGTCCTAAAGAGTTTTTTCGCCCTCTTTTAAATGTCATACCTGTCCCACATTTAGCGCACTTGGCTATTCCTGCGAATAGAGATGTATTAGAACGAATACCTTTTCTTCTTGATTTTGTACTGATCATAGTTTGAATCTTATCAAAGAGTTCTCTTTCAATTAAAGGTTCATGTGCATTTTCAGCGATTATCCAGTCTTCCTCTTTGTTGTAGTCGTTTATGATACATATATCATCAGAAGTCTTTCCTAACGCTTCAGGAGCTTTATAAGGGCGCTCTTTCTTACTCCTCTTGTTGTATACAACATCGCCTACATATGCTCTATTTTTGAGAATATAGCCAACTGTGTACTCACTCCATCGACCACCTTTGCTTGATGGATAAGTTTTTTTGTCGGGATTATCACCGTTTAAGTAATGGGCTATCGCTTTCATTCCCATGCCTTGTTCATATAGTTTGAAAATCTTTCTTACAACATACGACTTCGAATTATCAATGCTTAGTTTCTTTGTTGCAGAGTCATACGTGTATCCAATTGGAGCGTTGCTGGCTTGATTCCATTCACCGGCATAAGCCTTTTCTATCTGTGTGAATTTAATCCGTTCAGCGAGCTTCTGAGACTCTTTTTCAGCGAACATTAAATACATGGTTATTCTTGATGTATCCAAGTTCCCTATGCCATTTCTATTTTCTCTTGCATGGGAATCAAAGTGTTCCTCTACAGTTATAACTCTGACACCATGCCTATCTAATTTCTCAATAAGTTCTAAACCTTTACTAGTCTTCCTATAAATACGGCTGATACCTTTCATGATTACACAATCATACTCTTTATTAATTGCACCTTTAAGTAATTCTTTAACTTCTGGTCTATTGTTATCGTCTGTACCAGAAGCAGAATCAGTTTTAATATCCACTATAGTGAGGCCTAATTCTTTTGCTTTGCGCTCACATATTTTTATTTGATTCTCAATCGTTTCAGCCTGACCTTGCTTTAAAGTTGATCTCCTGGCGTATATGCATGTTTTCATTGAATCCCTCCTATTTCCAAATAAAAGCACTCACCGATCAATATACTTGATGGCAAGTGCTTTTTCAATAGTATCTAAATATGTATCCATGCTTAGTGTAAACTTTTAAAGGCGTTCGCTCTGCAGGTAACTCTTAAACTGCTTATCTATGTAATCCTCTAATTTAAATTCTCCTAAGAACGTTCGCTTTTTAATTCGAACAGTGCTTGATGGTGGGGTATCAATCGTATTGCTCCTAATATCCCGAAAAAAAGAATTTAGCCTTTCAATATTCTGTTCCATGTATTGCTCTGCTTGCAGCCTAATAGCTTCTGTCATCAATCCAACTCCTCTTATTTTATTTTTATCCCTAAAATGAATATAGGGAGGTGATAATTTGACATGTTCCTGCGAAAATCTCTCCATTTACTGGTGATATTCTCGTTATGAGTTATTTTATTTTTATCCTCAAACCAATCTTAACATCTTTTAATCAGATACAAAAGTAAATAATAAGAATAAAAATAAAATAAATTCATTGACTGGAATGCTTGTCTGGAGTATATTGTTAATAGAGACAAAAATAAAAAATAAGGATGATCCATTAGCCGGTAGGGGGAATTTACACATGAAACTATTAAAAGATGAAAACAGACAAAGCGCTCTCAAAAAAGTCAGACTCTTGGAACAAGCAGACTTGAATGAAAATTATGAAGAAATGGACTATATTATTGAAAAGTTCCGTTACTCTATAGATCCAATTCTAAATGAATTTGGAAATGTGTATCAAATACATAGACAGCTTCAGAAAGGTGAAATAAATAGAATTGAAGCTTCACGAAAGTTTGGAAAGATGGACTTGAAAACCCCAGAGTGTAAAGTATTTTCACGTTTAATGATTCTCCCTATATGTTTACAGACTGCAGAATACCGTTTGATGTACGAGGTTGGAAATGAAATTGACCTGGATATTATTGAAGAAGAAAGCTACATCAAATCATCGTATCGCTGCAGACTGCTAAGTATGTTAGCTAATGCTGAATTAGGCATCGGTGATTTAAAAAAGGCTCAGCTATATGCTGGTTTAACAATTAACTGTGCTATTTCGGACAATTTCTTTGCAAGTGGCTATTTAATTCATGGAAACACCCTTTTATTTTCAGACTATGAAGCAGCTAAGCAAAGCTTTATGCATGGTTTGAATTTTACAGAAGAAGGTAAGTTTCATTATAAAGAGCTTAGACGCTCATTATCTTTCTTGGAAAATTACTACGGAGTGGAAAATGAGTTCCTTGATCATGATTCTGAAGAGGTTGGAGAACAGCAAGGAGTAGTCTTCTCACTGATCAAACAAGGCAAAAAGAGTGAAGCACTCAGGATCCTTGAAAGCCTGGAGAATAGAGAGCAGAACAAAAATATCTTAGCCTTTCACTTCTACTATAAGGGGCTTTGTACAGACAGTAAGGAGTATTTCTTTAAGTCTGTGAGATATTTTAAAGAATCAGATGATACATTCTGCATTAAGTTGCCTCTGGATGAGCTTGAAAGATTAGGAGAGAATAAGGCTCTTCTTGAATTAATCACAGTTTAATTGACTATTTAAATGTTTCTACGTGGAAACTTGAAAGGAGGTGAGGATATGTCAATGAAAATTAAACTTGGATTAGCTGCTGGCGCTGTTGCTCTATTTGTTGCAGGATATGCTACGAATCAGGCAGTTAAAGACGTTGCTGCAGGGCAAGATACTGTATTTAAAGTTGCAACAATTGGACGTGGCTAAGTAGTAGCTACATAGGGGAAAGTCTTAAATGGCTTTCCTACTTTTTTAACACTTTTTAGAGTAAAAATAAAATAAGTGGAGGGTTAAATGTCGGCTAGAAGAAGCGTAAGAATTGATTTAGCAGCATTAGCTAATGGCTTTAAGCGGATCAATGAAGACAAGCCGGTTTATTACAGCCTAAAACATAATGCAATACTTAGCACAAATGGTTACACAGCAGAAATTATTAGCCCGCAGCCATATGATTCAGTGGTTATTGGGTTGCCTTACATAATGCGTGATGGGGTTTGCAAGAAAGTTACATATAGAAAATCATCGGAACATTTAAAAAATGACATAAGGATTATGCTTGAGAACCTGGATAAATTCTCATCTAACGGTTTTCATCAAATGACGGTTACAGAGTGTTTTGACACCGGTTTAATTAAGCTATCTTCTTCATATTGTCCGGAAGCTTACGCTGATATATCGAAATTTAACGGTAGGAATGTGGAGAGTGGGGAGCAACTGTGGTGCAAACTTGAAACAAATGAAAACAGAGCGCCGGTTGTTACAGCTATTGAAAACAGTAAGCCGTCAGAATACTTGAATTTAATTTAAAGGGGAGGGAAGAGATTATGAGCGCTATTGATTACTTAGAAATGCTAGAGTCCGCAGAGTACGAGGAATTGTTGTCTAAGCTTTATGATGACGATATCACTGAATCTGAAATGAAGAGACTTACTGAATTAAACTCAAAACCGCATTGTCAATCAAGATGACTCGTCCTTAATGGATGAGTTCTCTTTTAAAAGGAGAGATTTTTTATGAAACAATCAAAGTATTTCTTTTGCTATTCAATTAACTTACACCGAAAGTTGAGAGCAGCAGGAGCGTCATCAATCTGTGAAGCTTTAAGCACTCGAAATAAGCGGTTTTGGCTTTATGAGAAAGACGAAACTGTTCAAAGGGTACTAAATGAAATGTGATTGCTAGAAGCTCCCATAAGGAAGTCTAAGCACCAGAATAATAAGCACAAAAGGAGAATGTTTATTGAAATCAAAGCGAAAACATATTAAGGGGAAAGAAGAAATCCAAAAAATTATAGAGTCAAGCGGCATTAAGTACCTCTTGGTCAACAATAAGATATTTGATGAACTTTATGTTAATGAAGAACTCAACATGTCAGAGTTAGACTTAATCACATATATTCATCTTCAAATCATGATGCTAAACAAGATTACTTTAAGCGCAAAAGAATTGGCTTCTTGGATTGGCTGCAGCGAAAAACAAATAAGAGTAGTGATTAGTAGGCTGAGAGAATACAAAGTAACGTGCAATTGTCGCTACTCTCCTCATGAATCTAAAGTATTTCTAACTGATGATGGTGAGGAAAGAATAATAAACCTGATAACTGAAAAAAATCAAGTTGTCTATAACCCTTCTACAAAAAGCAATCAGAAAGTAAAACATTGGTATCCCAATTTAATTCCAGATCATAAAAAAGGCAAGGATAAGCCCGTACCTGTAAATTTCTTTCTCGTATCATTAAAAGACCTTAATTTGTTCACGCAAGGACAATTGAGCCGCACAGAGTTCATTACATACTTATTTTTATTAAAAACATATGCATATGGCAAAAAAGACAAAGACCAGGTGTGGATGAGGTATAGCCTTATCGCTTCAAAAACACGTAGAAAATTACCGCAGACAACACAAGATCATATTGAAAAATTGAAATCATTAAATATTGACGGTGCTCAGTTAATTCGACAAATGTACCCCAATAACTATCAAATACAAATGGAAGCAGGTCATGAAACCTCATCCAAATTCATTCCAGACTTTAATGTAAAGACATTGGAGGAACTGAAGTTAAAAAAAGAGGAAGTCAGTTTTTATAAAAAGGAAGATGATATTTTATTTGAAGAAGTTAATTTGCCTTTTTAAGAAGTCAATTTTTTAAATGAAGAACCTAATTTCAAAAATCAGAAGCCCAATTATTTAAAATGTGAATTCGATTTTTGTGATGAGTTTTCAACCCCTTGCCACGACTGGGCTCAAAGGGTATGGCGACTCGCTATAATAACTTAATAATACACTTTAGAATAGTTTAAATAATAGTCTCAAAAATAGTTAAAAAAGATAATCTAGAAGATTCTTTAGAATCTTCTGGCCAACAATTAAAAATTGCTGTCCTGTCTCACAATTAAAATTGTTCGCCATATTTATTTATGATCGGATACTTACCTAAACTATAATTAATTGGAGGATTACTTATTGAAAAATGAAAATTTAACTAAATCAGTGTTCGTTTACTCTTTAGATTCATCTGCTTTTTATAATGATAAAGAAGAAAAATTAAATCAGGATTTGCTTCAACTTCGCCTTTATAAAAAGTTCTTGCAGAAGTTGGCAAAAAAAGTGGCGAAAATGAATGATTCAAATGTATCTGATATTCATTTAGATCTAACTGGTAAGCTCATTGAGGAAGAAAGAAGCTTTAAGGAATTGGAGCAATCGCTAATTACATATATCAAGAAAAAAGGTGAAAGTGAGTCCAGGCTTTCGAATGATATTGATGAGCTAATGGCCTGCAAATACAACAAAGCGAAAATCAACCGTCTTAAAAAAATTACTAACTGTTGGATTAACGAAAAGAAAGATGAATTAATTGAAGAGCAGCAAAGTTTTAAAGGGACAAGAACCCTTAGAGGTGATTCGCTTAAAACAAAAGATGGAGAAGTTAGATCACAAAGGGTTATTTCTTTATTTGATTCAGTGCTAATTAGAACACTTGGATTGGACTACGATCAGATCACTGAGGAGATTATGATAGTTGAATCCTTTTACCATAACGTTTTTAGAAGCTTGGTTCAGAATGGTTATTATTTTAATAATGAAAAATATGTTTACTATGCTTCATCAGCAGGACAAATTAGACAAAAGAAGGGTGTATTCATCAAAGAAAAGACGTATCTGAAGAAGAAAAACACTCTGATGTGTGGGCTTAGTGAAGAGGTAATTAATTCTAAGGGCGGCATGAGCATTAACAAATGGATCGCTTACCTTGCCTTATCAAATAGCGCCAGTACATTATGGGAAGGGTTTAATATTGATGAGTGTATAGTTGTAAATGATTTTGAGACGGATGTGTCCACTGAGGTTGATTACATAAACGATGAAACATACGAAATTAAAAGAGAGTACAAGTCTATTCCAATAAATCATACGGATGGCTGTGGAATGATACTCCCAGAGCTTTCGGAAAGTGCATTCATGTTTAGAGCCCCTTTTATGAAAGGAATGTTAGTCCCATTTCCATTTGATGAGTATTCTAAATTATGCCGGAAGACCAAAATTAAAGATATATACGGCAAGGAATGGGATATTGTTAAAGACGGTATTAAAATTATCCTGACGAAGAGTCAGTTTAAGCTCTGGAAACATTATGATTCATGGGATGATTACAAATCCAAATTTAAGAAGTATGAGTGTCAGGCAGCCAAGTTGAATGAAGAAGAGGATGAATTTAAAAACAGTGAACTTAATTATCAAATGATCCAGACACTAACCGACACGACAGATGAAGAGTTAGATAAGCTTTCAGAAAACACAGTGAAGAGGATCCAAACTCTTTACAAAGATAAAGAATCAATGCTTGAGGTTATAGGAGCCGTTGAAAGCAATACCCATAAAAATAACTTTCAGAAAGCCCATTTGATTTATCCTGAGTTGCTAAATGATAACCATTCAAAGGAGATTATTAAGAAGAATAAAAAGCGTTTGGTGAAGGAAGCAAAAGCAGGAAAAATTCTGCTAGAAGGCTCTCATTATACTTTTATTATTCCAGATTTGTATGCTGCTTGCGGTTATTGGTTTTGTGGTGATTCTGATCCGAAGGTTTTACTAAATGACGGAGAGGTTAGCTGTAAGCTTTTTAATAATCAGCAAAAATTAGATGTGTTAAGGCCTCCTCATCTATCTAGGGAGCATGGCATTAGGATCAACAAGTTAAATGATGATCTTAAAGACTGGTTCATTACGAAAGGTGTGTATACGTCCACTAAAGATGCCTTGTCAAGACTTCTGCAGTTTGATGTGGACGGAGATAAAGCACTTTTAGTTAGCGACAGCACTTTTGTTGAGATAGCAGAAAGAAATATGAAAAATGATGATATTGTTCCCCTTTATTATGAAATGAAGACAGCAGAAAACCAAGAAATCAATAATGAGAACATCTATAAAAGCTTGGAATTAGCGTTTGAGGTAAACATTGGTGAGTATAGTAATAACATAACCAAGGTGTGGAATAGTGATAAGGTTGATTTAGACGTGATCAAATGGCTTACCATGGAAAATAACTTTGAGATTGATTATGCCAAGACCTTATACAAACCAACCCGTCCTGAACATGTTAGTCAAAGAATTAATGGTTTCCTGAAAGGGACTTATAACAGAAAAGTTCCTCACTTCTTTATTTACGCAAAAGACAAGAAAAGAAAGAACGTCAGACCAAGAAATGATTCTGTAGTTAATCGGTTGGGTGAAAAAATACCGAATAACAGGGTGAACTTTAAGAGGCTGGCGGGTAAATTTGATTACACAAAACTGAAGAATAAGAATACTAATCTTGAGCTTGATCAAGAGGTATCGACACGATTTAATGAACTCTACAAGTTGTATTCAAAACAGCAAAAGGAATTAGGTACAAAGGGAATTCTCCTGCAAATAAAAGATGAATTACTCAAAGATTATAGCAAAAAAAAGGTTGAAGATACAATGATTGTGACAGTCTATACTATGCTTGATCGTAATAAGCACTGGAAGGCCAAACAACAGAAAAAACAAAATGTTTCTCGTCAAGAAGCAGAATGGCATGTAACAAAAGAGATCAGAGAAACCTTGCTGAGTATTAGAGACAGCAGTTACATAACAGATATATTGGTTGAATATCTATTCAAGACTAAATGCTCTAAGCATAAGGATACTCTCTACAATTGTTTTGGGTATAACATTGTAAGGAATTTAAAAAAGAACATTCGCAGAGCTATTAAATGTGTTGATTGTGAGCGGGAAATCGAAAAGGGAACTAGGTGTGATAAGTGTCAAAAGGAGAGGAAAAGAGAGTTAGATAAGCTGAGAAAACGAAAAGAACGTAAAAATAAAAAATGTCACGCTTAAATTATAAGAAAATAAATGAAGATGGAAAAGCCCTTGATATACAAGGGTTTTTCCAGTTGTATAGTGATATCTATAATCTTCTTCTAGGGAAGAAAAAAGAAGTATTGATTTATGGATAATTATTTATACGATTCCGTTATTATAATTTATCACAAAAATCCATACTATGCAATTTCGACCCAAACATTGTTTAATTCAACTTTGGACATCTATAGTTTTTTGGTTATTCCTCCTAAATAATCAAAGAATGCTGATCATAGTGATCAGCCCCCCTTATTTTAGATAATTATTTCAAATAAAAATTTATTGATGGAAGGAGGACTATAAGTGGAAATTGATAGACATAAGCTATGGCTAGATATTCGTAAAAGAAGGTTAACTCAAACGGAAATTGCGAAAGAATGCGGTTGTGCTCAGTCAAAAATCAGCTCCTTTTTGAATTATGATTCAGATATGTCACCTGAGCTTATTCAAAGAATGAAAGACTTTGTCTACTCTAAGCCTGAGTATGAAAACGGAAAGCGTAGAGTAATCAAAGTGATCTAATTCTTTGTCGTTACTACATTAAACAGCATTGCGGAAACAGTGCTGAAGAGATGTACAGGCCGACTCCAGCGACGTTAAATAAATGGTTTCGGGGTTTCATTAGTTTTACTCCTTTGATTTTATTTTTGTTCTTATTCCGAACCATTTTTGGTTCGGGGTTTCTCCTTTTAACATGACTATGTGCGGGGCATCCTCAGTGCCCCCGTAATCGTGTTTAAATGAGAAAAACAATTGGAGGAATAATAAAATGAAAAAAAATAAGGTTACTGATACGAAGATCCTCAAGTCAGGATACTACTGTAAGAAATGCGATTTGTTTTTTGAGAATACATGGGATATGGAATGCTACTGTCAAGGCGAAGGATGGTATAGAGCTAGTAAAGCGATTTTGATGTTAGAGAAGGTGCTCGGTAATGGAAAATAAAAAAGAACAGCCAAGATGGGGCGAGCCAAATGAGAAGTTTCAAGAGTTGGTTAAAAATATTGATCCAGAAGTATTAAGAAAAGCAAATGAAAAAATAAAAGAGATGGCCAATGGTAAGCCTCTTTATAGATTTTAATTAAACATTTAGGAAGGAGGTGATGATATGAGCAAATTAGCAAATGACTTAATAGGCATTTTCAAGCTCGTTTCAAGAGACAGTGAGTTAATGAATCTTGCTTATTATAAAGAGTTGAGTAATCCCGCTAATATAGACGTGCAGCGAAGAGATGATTTTGATGACATCCTCAAAGGAATTATTGTTAGAGCTCCTAAATCTAACGATTTAAAAGAAGATGATCCTCAATGTCGGATCTGCATGTACTTTGGTAACGGCTATACTACACACAATAAGCGTATTACTTCCCAGGATGTAATGATTGATGTATACACCCATATTGACCATTTTGAAGACAATGATCCTAGGAGTCTCAAAATCATAGACCGGCTAATTGATATTGTTTACGATAAAAATGTTGCTGGTGTGGGTAAGGTTGTTAATATCAATAGAATGTTGATAGCTAATCCCCCTGATGGATACCTCGGCTATAAACTCATCTTTTCCTTTGGAGCTCCACAATAATGGAATATTCAAAGGACTTCTTTATTTTAGGTACTCCTATTTCAACAGATATAGGAGAGTGCCACTTCATTAGACTTAAAGATTATCCTCAGTTCGTAAATGATCTCTCTCAAATGGTTAAATCAAAATCTGAAATAATAGCTGAATTTCAAGAAAACAATAAATTTGGTCAATTGGATAGCTTGATCAATGATTTTAACGCTTCAACTTTGTTGGACATAGTTCATGTGATGGATCAGTTAAGAGCCTCTTACCAAAGAGTGTTTGCGAAGGTGTTTAATAACCCTGATCCGTTCCAAGCTGTAGACGAGAAGAATTTTCACGATATCCGTAAGTTAATTCTTGATATGCATTGTTTAAAAGAAAAAAAGGTTAGCAAAAACTCTGAACTTGAAAAATTCAACAAGAAAAGTAGAGCGTTGAAACAGTCTGAGAACAATTATGATTTCTCCGATATTGTTAGTTGTGTTGTTCAATTTACTGGGTATTCATCCGCTGAAGTTCTTGAATTAACGCTTCCTCAACTTCACTCTCATTTTTTCAGAGGAGCTGCTTTTTTAAATAGCTCTGCTGCGATTGTACTCTCTACTGTAAGTCCGGAAGCTGCTAAAAACATCGGTTCTTGGAGTCAACATATAGATTTATTTGAAGAAGAGAAAAATTACATAACTAAGAAAGAAGCAAGAAATCTAGAGAAATTATTCTCAAATTAAAAAACAAGGTGGAATTTTAATAAATGAGTAAAAAGACAGTAATTCATGATGTATGTAACGTTGTTATGAAAAGAAAATCTGACGGGAAAGTTATTGCAACTGCTGAAGCACAAACAACTAGCCTGTCTCAAAGTATCCAGGAAGATTATCTAAAGGGTGGATGGGGAAACAAAAACCTATTCCAAATGAAATCTGACAAGAATATTACTGGGACAATCAAAAATGCTTTCTTCAGCTTGGACTGGTTGGCCATGCAGCAAGGAGTCAAGGTTGAAAATGGAACGGTGCAAGTATGGGAGGATGAGACGCTTACTGTTGAGTCAGATGGAAAAGTAACTCTTAGCAAGACTCCAGTTGATACAGTTTCTTTCGAGAATAGCGAAGGAGAGTCTTATCTTATGGAAACTGAAACCACAGAAGGTCAACTCCCTACAACTTTTGCAAAAGAGGGTGCGAAAGTTAAAGCACGATATAAAATTGATGCTGAAGGCGAAATTGTTGAAATTAAGGCTGATGCATTCTCTGAAGCTTATGAGATGGAATATCACACTTTAGAGTACGACCCAGAAACTGAAACAATCCATAGTGATCTTTATATTCAGTTCGATAAAATCTCTCCTTCTGGTGAAGCAGAGCTAAACTTTGAAGCCGGCAACGCAATTACACCTGAAATCAAATTCACAGCGCTTGCAGTTGATAATTCTCTTGGGCGTTTCATTCGGGTTAAACGTAAAGCAGATGGATCAAAAGGTGAGAAACCTACTGAGTCTCCAAAGCAAAGCGTTGATCTTGGCGGCGCAAGTGCATAAGGGAGGCGTTGAAGATTCCTTTCTTAAATAAAGATGGAACTACGCTTACCTCTGCAAAAGATGATGGTACTGGCAACCCTATAACGCCTGTATCAATTGAACATTCAACTATTCCATTAGAGGTTGATCTTAAAACTGATCAGCCTCTTGATGTTAATGTTGCAAACAAATCATCTATTCCAGTTCTTGTGAGAAACACAGTTCCTATTAAAACTCAGATCCAAAAGTCATACGAGGAATCTGTCTTAACAGATAATGATACTGTGGCAGTTGGTGCAACAAAGTCGTACACATTAGATCTTGTTGAGAATTTAGGAGTGTTTAGAGCTTATGGCGTTGCTCTGTATACAACACAGACTGACAGCACAAATAGCAAAGTTACAGTCAGTGCTTATTCTGTGCCGAAGAGTATTCCTTTTTATTCATCAACATCAGCAAGTGATAGCACAACTTTAATCAGTAATGCTGCATTTGTTTCAAACTATCCAATTCAAAAACAGTTGCCCTTCGTTTGCCCAAAAGTGCTATTAACAGTTAAGGCATCTGGAACTGTTGATATTACTGGTTTTAAAATGATTGTTTGGGGGATGGAATAATGACTTTTCATGATGTATGCGGAAAGTTTAAAACCGTTGATGGTATTGAAGATGCGTATTTACTGCTTTCAGAGGAGGACAATTATTACATAAGCCTGAGTGATTTTGAAAAGCTCTTTGAAGAGGATTTTGACGAAGAGCATCCATATGAATCACTTTCAGCAGCTTCTGATAATTCTCCAGCCTGGAAAGACATTTGGGACGATATTTGGACGGAAGACCTTTAATAAGGTCTTCTTTATTTAGGAGAAATAATCAATGTCTAATTCACAATTTATAGGTCAACTTAAACAAAACAATATACAAATTAATAATCTTAAAGATCAATTTTTCAGAACTGAATCTCACATGTCTGATCATGAAAAACGCTTGAATGAAAAAGTTGATGAGTTCATGGAGAAGCAGAATTTCGATTTAAAAATGCACATTCAAAACAATGCGAATCCACATCAAGTCACAAAAGAACAAGTCGGATTATCAAATGTACTTAATGAAGAGCAAGCCACAAAAGTTGCTTTTGATGACCATCTTAACGATAAGAAAAATCCTCATGCAGTTACTAAAATCCAAGTTGGCTTGTCTAAAGTTGATAATGTACAGCAAGCAGCGAAGGCTGACTTTGACGCTCACGATGCAGACCAGGATAGACATATCACAAAGGATGAGCGCGGTTATTGGAACAGCTCCGATGAAAGGTCAAAGTCTTTTTTAGCTGAACACACTAACAATCAATCAAACCCACACAATGTTACTGCTGCACAGGTTGGGCTTGAGAAGGTAGACAATGTAAAACAAGCTGCTAAAAGTGACTTTGATAATCATCTGAATGACACTAGTGTTCATGTTACGGCTGAAGACCAAGGTTACTGGAATGATATGACCCAGCAGTTCAAAGATCATAATGAAAACCAAGAACGACACGTCTCGGTAGCTGAACGGAAGACATGGAACGGTGCTATTACATATGCCAACATCATGCTAAAAAATGGAGCTACAGTAGGTACACGAACGCCCATTTACGCAAAATGGGGAGCGTTGTTAGTTTTAAGAGGTCATGTTAGAACTGAACCAGAGATTGTGTTCGGCTCAATACCTGCAGAATTAGTACCATTTGGCGGTGCTGTAAAATCAGTACCACTCAGCGGAACAGGTGGAACAGCTAATCTGATAATTTACGATAATGGTGATTTGAAAATAAAATACCCAGACCCAGCTGACTCAAACAAGATGGGCGGAGGCTACTATCTGGACGTAGTCGTGGGCTTTCAAAAAGGAGACACAACATGATTCAGGTTTATGAGTATGATGAAAATTTCATTCTAACCAAACCCGTTATTGTTGAACCGGATGAAAAAGGAAACTGTACAATCCCTGAGAATTGCACAGACGTTCAGCCGCCTTCTTTTATAAAGGCGATGTATCATACATCAGATAAGTTATGGACAGAAGCTGCAACGGAGGAAGAAAAAGAGGAACTAGAAAAACAAATTGAAAATGGGCGAGTATCTTCACCGGTTGATCTTTTGAAAATGCAGAATGCTAAATTATCGTTACAAGTGGCTGCTGCTGAAAAGGAAAATGCTCAACGAAGACAACGAGAAGCTGATACAGCTCTATTAATCGCACAACTACAAAAAGATATTACTGACTTGAAGGAAGGTAAGTAAATGGCTTCATACCCCGAATTTGCAGATATTAAGCAGTTCTATGACTGGAAGTGTTATACGGACGCTGATATAAGGACGTATGTTGAAATAGACTGGATTACCCCCGAACAGTACGAAGAAATTGTAGGGAAGCCTTATGATAACAATGAAAGCAAAGGAGAAATTAAATGACATCGAAAAAATTAAGCGTATCAGGTGTAAAGACACTATCAAAAAGTGTTGATAAGAAACAAAAGGTTCAGATCAATGATGAGTATCATGTATACATTTATCCTCAGTTTGGTATGTTCAAGCTACAAAAGATGTTTGAGAATTTTGCGAAAGCCCTATTAGAAGCTGAAGAGCAAGGTATTGATTTGAGTAAGATCAGCATGAATGATTGGTTAAGTTTTAATGTCGTGAAAGAGTTCAGTGACTTGGATATTCCTGATGATACTAAGAAACAGTTTGAGTTTTATTACGAGTTAATGAACACTGATCTCCTTTATCCAATCTTTAATGAGTTTCCTATAGAATCACTTGAAAAAATAAACATCATAGCTAATAGACTTCGATCCAATTTTGAAAAATTAGGATCTGCTAAGTCTGAAGAGTTTGAACAGATGATTATTAATACAGTAGCTGAACTGGAAGAAAAATAACCATTCAGATTTAAACAAAGTCGATTCGCGAGCGACTATAAATGTCTAAAACAAGGACAGAAAACACCATGTGGGATTTATTAGCACCCTCCTTTCATGCTAGAAAAAAGTGAAAAATAAGGATAAAAATAAAATAAATAGATTGACGATAGTAAACGTAAGTGTTATAATTAAGTTAAGAAAGGAGGGAAAATGAGTATGGAAAAGTTAGAGCTTATCCTTCGGGACTTGGCTTGGGTGGTTGCAATCCTAGCAGGAATAACAACCATGATCAAGAACATCAAGGACTTGAAGGCAAGCAAAAACAAAAAACGACGTTCTCCCGCCAAGAAGAAACGTCGCTCATAAGCTAGAGGGGATTTATTCCCCTTCTCTTATTATTATAACACTTTTCATTCCGTACTCAAAACACATGAAAAAATTGGTTGATGTCACAACAATATTCTTTTTTATTCTGTTTATTATGCTGTTTTCGAATTTTGATTATGCTCATCTCAGCACCTTAGATATACTAACAATGGTATTAGCGTTGATCTGGTTGGTAGTTACTATCATAAACATTTTCCTTAAATGGAGGAACCTTCGAAATGACTAAGATTGTTTTTGACAGCATGGACGATTTAAAAGATTTTATTGCAAAAGAAATTTTAACTACGTCTGAAGCGATTGAGATAATTGGCTGTAGTCGTCAAAACTTAAAACAGTTGGTCGATCGTGAAACATTAGTACCCATTAAAACAACAAGTCGTGATCGTTTATTTTTAAGAGAAGATATCGAAAGTTATAAGAGGAAAAGGTAAAGGCATCCGCAGCAACGGGTGCTTTTTTATTTGTGTTATGAAGCGAGACAAATAAATAAAACAACATACAACGGAGGAATTTGAAAATGAGTACAGCTAAAAAAATAGGTCGAATTAAAACAACTTTAGATGTGGACATGTATCTTGAGGTTTGTGATTACAATGTGTATATGGAGAATTCAGATGAAGGTGAAAAAGTGTATTATGGCGTTAAAATTGCACTTCACTTGCTTCATCCGGAATCCAGAGAAACTGTCGATGTCATTAGGCAAAATAAGCTGATTGATTCAGAAAAGATCAGTTTTAAGGATGATGAGACTAAACTGGCTACATTTGAAAGGTATTTTAAAGACAAAGCATTAGAAGTATACAAGAACGCCTTTGTAGAAAATGAATTGGCTTGCTGTAAAAGCTGTGGGGAACCTGAAGGATTACACGAAATAGAATCTGGGGTTGTATATGCTAAATGTAAGTGCGATCTTAAAGCGTTCTTATCACAAGAAAAATGTAAAAAATAAAGTAGGTGTAAAATTTATTATGCTTGATGAAAGAAAGTTAAAAGCAATTGAATTATTAGTGGAAGGAAAGCTGAATAGGACTGAGATTGCTAAGGAAGTAGGAGTGACCAGACCGACTCTGTACAACTGGGAAAAGGAAGAAGAATACTCGCAGGAGTACGACAGACTTTTACATTACAAAAAACTTTCAGTTAGACGTGAAGTAAGTCGAGATACAAAAGCCTTCTTTGAAAATTTAAAAAAGATCAGCGAATCATCCACAAATGATAATGCAAGGGTGAAGGCTACACAGCTATTACTTGCATACACTGAAGGTAATCCAGAGAATATTTTAAATATCAAAGATGATCGAAGCAATGACAATGTATCAAAAGATGTATTGGCTAAGGAAGAAGAAGAGTGGACGGCTTCAAAGCTATCTGAAGACGAATAAAAAGACCCTTAGCTTTTATTAATTGGCTAGGGTCAGCTGTGCTTCATATTCTTTTATCACTTTATAGAAAGTATTCTTAGTAAGCTGTAAGTCTTTAGCGAATTGAACACCTGTAATCTCTTTGCTTTTCCATTTAGAGTAGCCTGATTCAAGGGTGGATCGTTGCTCTTTTGTTAATGTGTCAAACCCCTTTTTAGGTCGTCCTAAGTGCTTTCCTTTTTCTTTGGCATCTTTGATCCCTTCTGCTTGTCTCTCTCTTATGTCCTCCCTTTCCTTCTCTGCAAAGGCTGTAAGGATAGTCAATACAATCTTCTGTATAGCTTCTTTAAGAATATCGTCTTGATCTTCAGTTGAGTTGATCATTGGTTCTTTAATGAATTTAAGCTTAATGCCATTATCAATGAACCAATCGTATTCTTTTTGAGTCTCTTTCATGTTACGACCCATACGAGTGATTGAATCAAACACAACAGTATCACCTGTTCTTACAACTTGCTTGAGTGTTTTATATGCAGGTCTTTCGAAGTCTTTACCACTTTGCTTGTCAATGAATAGATCACGTTCAGCAATGCCTTCTTTAAGCATATTGGTGATCTGCCTGTTTTCGTTTTGATCCTTTGAACTTACTCTTATGTAACCAAACATTTTAGAAATCATCGCTTGTCATCCTCTCATTTATTGTACCTTTATTATACCATTTTTGTTTGTAAAGGTCTATTACATTTTATAAACGTTTATAAAAATAAAATAACACCTTTTTAAACGTGATGTTGCTGAGATAGACAGCGTTTATAAACGTATGCCTTTACAAACTATGGTTATGGTATAAGTAAGTCATTTTGTGAGTATAAAACCACCCGATAGAATCCTCTCTAAAAGGCATTTACAGGCTAAATAAGCATTGATGCGTAATCTGATACCTATAGGCTAAATGTGTTTGAAACGCACCAGAAAGGACGCTAGTTATCAATAATAGGGGGCATTCTAAATGATTGAACACCCTCTCATCCGATAGCAACCCACACAATTTTTATTATAATTTTAAAACTCGGAGGTGATTGGGATATCTGATTTAATCAACACAAGAGAAAACAGGAATTTGCTTAGAGAGTATCTTTATAGAGATTACCTGAAAAATGGTTCAACTCATGATGAAGCAGTAATGAGGACAAACAGAATGATGAAGGGGAAGAATCTCTTCGGTAAAAATGGAGTAGCTCATTCACTTGGGGCTCGTAGTTTTGAATTCTTTTGTCTATATTACCTCCAGGATACTTTCCAAGCAAAACCTACTAATACAGCTCGTAAACTTGGTGATTTCCATTTTGAAATATGGAATACGCTTGATGATATGTTCATTAAAGATGAATTCGATAAGCTTGTCCTCTGTATGCCTCGTGGAAGCTCTAAGACAACAACTGTTAACTTTGCCTTATCAACATATTTAGCAGCATACGGTATATCCTACTTTACGCTTGTAGCTGGGAAGAAAGAGGATGATGCAGTTGAATTCATAAATGATACCAGACGAGCATTTGACGAGAACCCCTACATAATCAATACATTTGGACATATGCTCACACGTTCAATTAAGTTGAAAATGTACTTCTCAAACGGCTGCAAAATCCAAGCTATAAGCTCTGGAACGAGTGTTCGTGGATTGAGGCATAATGGAGAACGTCCTACATGCATTATTGGAGATGACTATCAATCGGCAGCTGATGTTATAACTCAAGAAGCAAGAGATAAGAAATACAATACATGGACACAAGATGCTGATTATGCTGGTGATGATCCTGTCATAAGGGATGGCAAAAAGGTTAAGATGGGAACAAAGTTTATTATGCTCGGCACAATTCTACACAGGGATTGCCTAATTTCAAGGATACTAAAGGATGTGCAGTATAAACGGATCGTGAAGAAAGCAGTTCTTGTTGACGATATTGATGAATTATTCAATAGTGGCAAATGGGCTGAATTAAAGAAAATTCGATATGATGCAACCAATCCCAATGCAGGAGAGGATGCTAAAAAGTTCTATTTAGAGCATGAAGAAGAGATGAAATTCCCAGTTCTTTGGGAAGATAAGTATGATTGCTACGATCTTGCCGTTGGAAAGTATTATCCTAATCCTTCAGCATTTAAACAAGAAATGATGAATGATGCGTCTAAGCTAGGGCAGAAAGCTTTCCATGATATCAAGACATTACCTAGAAAAGAAATTGAAAAGGAAAAAGACAATTTCATAAAAACAATACTTTGTTGTGATCCAGCCGTTGAGGTACAGGATAGTCACGATTATTCTGCTTTTATTGTCGGTTCTAAGACTCCTAATAACTTTAGATGGGTTAGGAAAGCGTGTATTGAGAGACTTGAATACGATGACTATATTGCAAAGGTGATATCCTTATTGAAAGAATACCCAGATATCACGCATTTATGGATTGAGAAGAACGTGTTTAGCGGTGCAGATGTACGTGATATTCAAAGAGAAATTAATAAAGATCGTACACTAACAGCAAGAGACATTCAAATCATTAATGAACATCAAACGAAAAACAAAGAAGCTAAGATTAGAGCCATTGGTGGAAAGGTAGACAGTGGTTTTATTGTATTTCCTCAAGAAGATAAAGAGTTTACTGATCAAATAATGGCCTATGAAGGTGAAAAGTTTACACGTTTTGATGATGCTCCTGATATTACAGCTGAGTTTGACAGGCTTATTGATGAGCTACAAGAAGTGCAATACATTAACTTTTTAGATAGGTCAGCATTATTTTAAAGGAGGTGAGTAATTGAGAAACATCGTTGATACAGTTTTAAAGCGAAAAAGAAATGGACAAATTCAAATAACTCCTGAATTAGAAACTTTGTTAATGAAGTGTCTTAGAAAGCTTAGAGAAAACCAGGAGACTTATAAAACATACGAAGAATACTACAATGGACATCATAGCATAATGAGGAACTACGCTATGAATGAGAGTAGAAGTAATATGAAAGTAGTCGTGAATTTCTTTAAAAAATTTATTCATGACGAAATTGCGTATGCTTTAGGGAATCCAGTGACCTATATTAGTTTAGATGGAAATAATCAATTGATTGATGTGATTGATTATAACTTCTCTCATTGGTCTAAAATTCACGATCAAAAACTTATGCTAGAAGCAACTAAATTTGGCGAAGCATATGAAATCCAATACACAACCAGAGACAATGAATTTAAGTGTGCTGTATTAACGCCAATGAACTGCTTTGTAATCGAAGAAGGCGATGTTGAGAAAGACGTTATTTTAGCATTGCATATATACAAAAATGATTTGTTTTCTGATAACGAAAAAGTAGATGTTTACATAAGTAATTCAATCTTACACTTTGATGTTGATGGGAGCGATAATCTAATTTATGTGGGGCAGCGTACACATATCTTCGATACACCTCCAATTGAAGTGACCTCCGCAAATCACGAAAGAACAAGTATGTTAGATGATATCAAATCAGAAAATGATGCCTATAATAACACTTTATCTGATTTGGTGAATGAGGTATCTGATTTCAGACAGGCTTTCTTGAAAATAACCGGAGCAAAAATCACTGATGAAGACGCAGCAAAGTTTAAGAAAACGGGTATTCTTCAAGTGCCTACACAAGCAAGTGTTGATTATCTTATTAAGAAGATTGATGATAAATTTGTCCAAAATTTGCTGAAAGAGCTTGAAGAGAAAATGTACAAGTTGGCCAGTCATGTAGACACAAATGAAAAGCTTCAATCTAATTTATCTTCTGCAGCCCTCAGATCAAGATTAATCTCCTTGGAAAATAAATGTTCCCTTAAACAAGCGATGCTGGAAACAGCAATTAAGAAGAGGTTAAAGAACTTCTTTAAGTTTATCAAGATCCAAAAAGGCGAGGAATACGATCATCGCAAGGTTAAGCTTAAATTAACAATGAACATCCCTTCTGATATTACTGCTTTAGCTGATTCATTAAGCAAATTATCTGAAGTATGTTCATGGGAAACGATACTAGCCCAAATACCATATGTTGAAAATCCTGCTGTAGAGATGCAGAAGAGAAGACAGGAACAAGAATATGCAAGAGAACAAGAGATTGAGCACCAAAGAAAACTTAAATCATTAGAGATAAGCAATACTACAGGCTCTCTATAAATAGAGCCTTTTTCTTATGTAAAAATATGCACTTTTTAGGGTCACTGACACTAGAAAGGGCGAATGGAGTGATTTGAAATGAATTTAGAAGATGTTAAAAAGTTTTTTGAAGAACAACAAGATAATGACGAGGTAAAACAATATCTTCAAGGGTTGCAGCCTGTAACACTTGATGGTGTTAAACAGTTCGTTGAAACAGATGAAGATGCTAAAAAGTGGATGCAGTCGCAAAAAGATAGATTCTTCTCCACAAGTTTAAACTCATGGATGGAAAGCACATTTCCTCAGAAGCTTGAAGAGGAAATTAAGAAGCGGTATCCAGATGAAACTCCTGAACAAAAAAGAATTCGGGAACTTGAACTCAAAAATGAAGAATTTGAACGCAATGCAAGAATTGAGAAAATGAAATCCATTGCACTAAAAACAGCATCAGATAAAAAGATTCCTGCAGACTTAATTGATTTGCTTGTTTCTGATAATGAAGAGGTAACTCTAGGAAACTTAACAAAATTTGAAGAGTCTATGAAGCCGTATATTCAAGAACAGGTTGAAGACCGATTGAAGAATAGCAGCTATACTCCTCCTGCTTCTGTAAATAACAACAAAGCTGGATCCTCTTCAGACTTTATGGCAGCTATTTATGAGAATCAATCAAGACTATAAAACTATTAGAAATAATAAAATAAAGAATAAAGGTGGAAATTATAAATGGCATTTTTAAAAGATCAATTAGAAGGTTTTGTACCTACACAAATTCAAAAAGAAATCATCAAAGGCATTACCAAGGGTTCAACATTACTCAAATTATCTAAGGTTCAGCCTATGGAATCAGATAAAAAGAAGATTCCTGTTTTGGTTGATGGGCCTGGAGCATACTGGGTAGGAGAATCTGAACGGATTAATACATCCGAAGTGAGATATATCCATCCTGAACTTGAAGCTAAAAAGATCGGTGTAATCATTCCAGTAACTAAAGAGAAATTAAATGACACCACTATCAACGTTTTCTCAGAACTGCGAACAGAAATTGAAAAAGCATTTTACACTACTATTGATGGAGCGGGTCTTTTTGGTATCAACTCTCCGTTCAAGAAAAGCTTGTTTGGCTCTGCTGAGGCTTCTGGAAATCTTATTGCAAACGGAACCGGCGGCACATTTGATATTGACGTTTCAAATGCTATGGCTCTTGTTGAAGATGCAGGATTAGATGTAACTGGATTTGCAGGGCATCGAGGTATTAAAAATACTCTACGTACTCTAAGAGACACAAACGGAAATCAAATTTATGTTCCTGGTGTATCACAAAATGAATTGTACGGATTCCCTGTTGAGTTTTCTTCAAATGGTGGATTTGACAAAACAAAGGCTGATTTAATCTTAGGTAACTTTGATTACTCATTGGTTGGTATTCGAGAAGGATTGAAATATGAAATCCTGAAGGAAGCTACACTACAAGGTCATGTAATGGGCGATGGTAAACCTCTTTCACTTGCAGAAAACGATATGATTGCAATTAAGGCAACTATGAGACTTGGTTTCTTACCTATTAAGGAAGATGCTTTTGCAGCAATCACTCCTAAGGTTGATAAACAAGATTAAGCCGAGAGAGGTTATCCTCTCTCTTTTTTTATCATTAAAAATCTAAATAAAATATGAGGTGCTTAATATGAAGGATTACATTGATCCAAATGGTAATGAAGTGAAATTGACAGAAAAGGCCTTTAAATTAATTTATAAGGAACAAGGCTATAAGGAAAAGAAAAAAACAGTAAAGAAGCAGAAGAAAACTGAGAAATCAGGTGAATAGAATGGATCAATTGGCTAATTTGAAGTTGTTTTTAGATATTGCTGATGACTCTGAAGATGCTCTTTTGGAACTTTATTTAAAGAAAGCTCGGCGTTTTGTAATTAATTACTGTGAGATTAATGAAAATGAAATTCCAGATAATTTGCTAGGTGTCATTGAGGATATAGCTGTCTTTAAGTATAGGTTAAAGGGTGTTGAGGCTACAAAAGCGGAAACAAGAGGGGGTATTTCAGAAAGCTATTACGACAAACTCCCTGATGATATTAAGCTTGAATTGGATAGCTTTAAAACCCCTTACATCACTGCTGGAGGGTGACTCACATTGAAGTTCAATGATCTATATTATTTAATTCAGGTTAAAAAGGTGAAGACAGGTAAAAAGACTGATTGGGGAACAGACATATATGAGGATCAAGAAACTCTAGTTCCATACAAATGTTCGTTTCAGCCTTATGTTGAATCAATTAGTTCTCCAACTGCGATAGGAAGAATAACTGACATAACCAATATGATCTTCTGCCCGCCTAACGAAAAATTAGATAAAGGTGTTAAAGTCGTTCATAAAGGCAAAGAGTATGAAGTTCTTTACCCGCCTAGAGACTGGGGAAGACATTATGAGGTGTTCGTTAACTATATAGGTGCACACAAGCCCACTAAGTAAACAAACGAAGTGCTTTAAATTTTGAGGCACTTCTTTTTTTTATTTGTAGAAAAATTACTAAGGAAGTGAAAGAACAAGTGTCTCAAAATTTAAAAATTGTATTAACTCCTGTGGCTGACACATCAACTAAGACTGTTCAGCAATTAAATAAAGATATATCCACACTTCAAAATAAAATCAATCCATTGAATCTCAAAGTAAGCTTTGACGACAAAGTTCTTAGAACTCTTGAAAGGTTTTCAAGTGCTTTTAAGCAAAGTGAAGAGGCATTAAAACACCTTAATCAGACAGTCAAAGAAAATATTACTGAGACTAAAAATGCAGATGGTTCTATCACAAGGCTTACACAGCAGTATAAGCGGAGTGGTGAAATCCATGAGAAAACACGGACAATCATAGACAACTCAACAAAGAGTTTGGAACGGGAATCAAAAGCAGCAAGTAAGCTCGTACAACAAATGGAGCGTCTTGGCCAAGCTCAAAAGAAAGTAACGAAACATGATGCAACTGGTCGTGTCACCGGAACAGTGACTAAATATAGAGATGAGTTTAAAGATGTCACCCATAGCACAGATAGGCACGGGGCAACTTTAGCTGTTAAAACCACAGAAAACTTTGACCAGCAACAAAAGGCAATAGATAAACTAAACCAAAAATTAGAGCAGCTTAGACAAAAAGGCCAACTATCCTCAACCGTCCTCAATAGACTATCCAGTTCAATTAACGCCGCAAGAACAACCTCTCAAATAGATCAGATCGTTAACAGAATGAAACGCTTGGATGACTCTGCAGCATTAAAAGCTAGAACTAAAGAGTTAGAACATCAATTAAGCCTGTATCAGAGACAAGCTAAATTAAATGTTAAATCTTTGACGGATAGGTATGGAACATCTATCAGTCCTGAGAACTCCAGAGCATTGCAAAACTATATTAATTCTGTGAATCAGCTCAATGTAAAGACACCAAATATTACCAGACAGATGCAAAGTCTTAGTATGCAGTTTAGAGAGATTCAATCTAATGCAAGCTCATCTTCAAGACAAGTATCTAGTTTTGGTGAGAAATTAAAGCAAGCTTTTACTGGAATGCCTGCTTACATGCTAGCCGGTTCTGCTTTATTTGGTGGGGTTACTGCTCTTAAATCAATAGTTTCTCAGGTTGTTGAAATTGATACGCTCATGACAAACATTCGTCGTGTAATGGATGAACCAGACTACAAATTTAATGAGCTTCTTCAAACGTCCATTGAATTAGGGGATTCCCTATCGAATAAAATCTCAGATATTCTTCAAATGACTGGCGATTTTGGACGTATGGGTTTTGATGAAAGTGAACTGTCCACTCTAACAAAAACTGCACAAGTCCTTCAGAACGTCTCCGATCTCACCCCTGATGACACCGTAAATACATTAACCGCAGCGATGCTCAACTTTAACATCGCCGCAAACGATTCCATTTCAATTGCAGATAAGCTTAATGAAGTCGATAACAACTATGCTGTAACTACAATGGATCTGGCTAACAGTATTAGAAAAGCTGGTTCAACAGCTTCAACTTTTGGTGTTGAATTAAATGATTTAATCGGATACACCACGGCCATCGCAAGTACCACTCGTGAATCAGGAAACATTGTTGGTAACTCATTAAAGACGATTTTCGCACGTATCGGGAATAACGAAAGCTCAATTAAAGCTTTAGACCAGATCGGAATTTCTGTAAAGACTGCGGGTGGAGAAGCTAAGTCAGCAAGTGAGTTGATTAATGAGGTAGCAGCCAAATGGGATACGTTAACTGATGCCCAAAAACAAAACACTTCTATTGGCGTTGCAAACATCCATCAATTATCTCGATTTAATGCAATGATGAATAATTTCTCTATTGCCCAGAATGCCGCAACGACTGCCGCTAATTCCGCTGGGAGTGCATGGAGCGAGCAACAGAAATATGCAGACAGCTTACAGGCAAGATTAAATAAACTTCAAAATAAGTTCACTGAATTAGCTGTAGCATCAGGAGATGCATTTATTAGTGATGGTTTAATTAATGCTGTATCTGTAGTTGGGGATCTTCTGAAAGCTGTTACTTCAGCTGTAAAGGGTATCGGATTCCTTCCAATTGCTTTTATGACAGCAAACTTTGCTGTAGTTGGCTTTAATAAGAATATGCGTTTGCTTCAAACAGCAATGATTTTTGGGGCGAATTCTTTAACTGAAGCCCAAAGAGCAGCAATTGGGATAGAAGCGGGAATGACAAGAGCTACAATTGCTACAAGGTCGTTTACTGTTGCCTGGAGAGGTATGTTGGCATCTACAGTAGTAGGCGTTGCCTTTGCTGGTATTGGTTTTGCTTTAGAAAAAATAATTACAGCATTCGCTGATGCAAAGAAAGCAAAAGAAGACTTTGAACAAAGTCAGCAAACCAACATTGAAGCCATTACAACCAACAAAGACTCTACAGACAAACTGATTAAACAATATAAGGATCTTCAAAAAGCTAAAGATTCAAGAACCCTTACATCTGATGAAGAACAGGAATACCTTCAGGTTACACAACAATTAGCACAATCGTTTCCGGCTTTAATTAAAGGCTATGATTCTCAAGGTAATGCAATTCTAAAGAGTAATAAGGCTTTAGAGGAGGCTATTAAGAATACCAAAGAATATCTTGAGCTCAAAAAGACAGAGACGAAAGACGGTGCTAAAAAGACGTTCGAAGACGCTTCAAAAGGAATTGAAAAGTCTAAGGACGAACTGAAGCAGTATGAGAAGATGGCCAAAGAATATTCAAAAGGCAAGAATTTCTGGTCTTTCTTAGAAAGTCCTATTTCAGATGAAAATGACTATAAGTTGGAAGCTGATAAAGCACAGCGGAATATAAATAGGGTTCAAAATGATATCTCTAGCGGTAATGCAAAAGTTAGGGACAGCGTACTATCCATTGCAGAAGCTTACAGTAAAATTGATATCAGCAATACGTTAAAGGCAAGTCTCGCTGATATTGTTGATAAACTTACTCTAAAAGACGACTTGAATCCTGAGGATCTTGAAAAATTCTCTTCTGCACTGGGTAAACTTCAAGAAAAAATGCAATCAGCGTTGAATTCAAACGATGAAAAAGCATTTGATAGCGCAAAAAAAGACCTGCAAACCCTTTTAGAGACCTATGCTGACTCTGGTTCATCAATTGATGTCTTTAAGTTGAGTTTTGATAAGGCACAAAAGAACATTAAAGATGGCGACAAAGCCGTTTCATCTGTTAAATCTGAAGTTGGTGATTTAGGTGAAACCCTTGCTGAAGCAGGTAACGAAGCTGATGATTTCGGTCAAAAGCTAAAAAAGGCGCTTGAAGCAAATGATATCAATCAGATTAAGGATCTTATTAAAGAACTCTCAGAAGGAATAAAATTTGGCTCTGTTCAAGATATCCTTAACGGAGATGTTTTTAATAACACCAAAGAACAAGTTGCGCCTTTAAATGAGCTTTTAGAAAAGATGGCTGAAGGAAAGAGCATTTCTGCCAATGAAGCTAATGCTCTAATCCAAAAAGATAAAGAATTAGCCAAAGCAATAAGTTATGAAAATGGTGTTATAAAGGTTAACCGAGATGAAGTAATTCGTCAGAGAAAAGTTAAACTTGATGCGTATGATGACATGGTTCGGTATAGCAATCACCTAATGAAAACCGAGGTTAACAACGCTATTAAGACCTTAAACGCTGATACGTTAAGGATTGACAGCCTTAGAAAGCTACGAAGAGAGCGTAAACTTGATATATCCGAAGCAGAATTGTCTCAGCTTGAAGTTAAATCAATTAACAATGTAACTGATGCGAAGAAAGAATTACATAAGATTGAAAAGCAAATGTTACAGCCTGGTGGATACTCGGATAGTGAAAGATCCCAGATGGATAGTGTAAGGTCGGCTATCCAAGCTTATATCTCAGCATCAGAAGAAGCTGCATCTACCCAGGAAACAAATAAACAAGCGTTAATAGAATCAGGCACTTCCCTTGAAAAATGGACAGACGAGCAAGAGAAAGCAAATGAAGAAACCAAAACATCTACTTATGTAACTGATAAGTATAAAGAGGCTTTAGAAAAGGTATCATCTGTAATTGACGAACAAAACAAGAAGTTAAACGACTATGCAAAATGGTCTCAAAATTACAGAAATAACCTAAAGAAAGAAATCAAAGAGCTCCAGCAAAAGAAAAAGCTCATGCAGGAACAAGCCAAACTTCTCAAGGATCAAATTAAATCTGGTAATGTTCCTCAGTACGGTATAGTTACCTCTTCCCTTTCCTCTGGTTCATCTTCTGGTGGTTCTTATTCTTCCGGTGGCGGGTCTTACTCCGGTAAATACTCCAGCTACATTAATTCTGCCGCAAGCAAATACGGTGTTGATCCAGCTCTAATTGCAGCTGTAATCCAACAAGAATCAGGATTCAATGCAAGGGCTCGTTCTGGAGCCGGGGCTGCTGGTTTGATGCAGTTGATGCCTTCCACTGCTAAAAGCTTAGGTGTAAACAATGTTTATGATCCTTATCAGAGCATTATGGGTGGCACGAAATATTTAGCTCAACAACTAAGCAAATTTGGTGGCAATGTTGAGAAAGCACTTGCTGCTTATAACGCAGGGCCTGGTAATGTAATCAAATACGGCGGCGTCCCTCCTTTCAAGGAAACTCAGAATTATGTACAGAAGATCATGTCAAATTACACCAAGTCAATGACTTCTGCTAATTCCTCCATTGCAAGCTACTACACGAAGAACAGTGCGTTTAGAATAAGTTCTAAATATAATGCGCAAGATGGCGCTTACCGATCAACTCCACATAAAGGTATCGACTTCGCAGCGAAAGCTGGAACCGCAATTAAATCCGTTCAGAGTGGAAAAGTTCAAATTGCTGGTTATAGTAAAACTGCCGGTAACTGGGTTGTCATTCAACAGGATGATGGAAAAGTTGCTAAGTATATGCATATGCTTGATACCCCTTCTGTTAAAGCCGGTCAAACTGTTAAAGCTGGCCAGACCATTGGTAAAGTTGGCAGCACGGGTAATTCAACAGGAAATCACCTTCATCTTCAAATTGAGGAAAACGGAAAGACGATTGACCCTGAGAAGTATTTAAAAGGTGTCGGTACATCTATTTCAGATGCATCTCAAGCTGAAGCAGAACGACAACAAGCAATAGCGCAAGCTAAATCCGACCTCCTCTCCCTCCAAGGTGATATCAGTTCTGTTGGAGAACAAATAGAAGAGCTTCAATACGAAATTGTACAGTCAAAGCTTGATGAGTTTGATAAGCGTATTGGTGACTATGATTTGGCAATTGCCAAGAACCAAGCCTTAGCAAGTCATTATCTGTCAGACAGTAAACAGTTTAGAAAATATACTGCAGAACAGAAAAAAGCAATGGCTGAACAGCAAAAGATTCAGAGTCAAAAGGTTTCATGGATACAAAAAGAAATTTCAGCCAATAAGAATTTGAATTCTGCCCAAAAAGCTCAACTTAAAGAAGAGCTGAAGCAAGCTAAAATAGACCTTATCAACTTTCAAGAGCAAGTAAGGGAATTGCAAGGGCAAATAGTTCAATCTAAAGTAGATGAAACTTTAAAGTCAATTCAAAAATCATCAAATAAGACTGAATCCAAAATTAAAGACGTTGATAATAAAATATCAATGACTGAAAAAGACAAGGATAAGGTCAAATATTATAGTCAGCAAGTCAAATTAGTACAGCAACAACAGGCTGAGGCCAAAAAGTACATCAAGCAATTAGAGGAACAGAAAAAAGCAGCAAAGGGCTTTCCAGAAATACAAGAGCAAATTACAACTGAGATCGAAAATTGGAAAGATAAACAGAAAGATTTTAATCTGGAGCTTTATAACACCAAAAAATCGATCAAGGACATTTATAAATCTCTTGCTGATGAAGTTGTCTCTATCTACAAAGAGATGTACGAAAAGATGCGTGATATCGAATTAAAAGCGCACCAAAAAGCTACACAAGACTTGATTGATGAGATTGATAAAACTGATGATGAAGCTAAATACCAAAAAGAGCTCAAAGAAAAGAATCAGGCTATTCAAGAAACCAAAGAAAAGATCAGTAAATTATCCCTTGATGACTCAGATGAAGCGAAATCACAGGTTAAAGACTTAGAGAAGCAGCTTCAAGAACAGCAAGAAGCATTGGATGAGTTCCTTAAAGATCGTAGTAATACGAAACGTAAGGAAGCACTTCAAGACCAACTTGAAAAAGATCAGGATGCCATAAATGACAAATATGATAACCTGACGAATGATGAGAGAGAATTCAAGAAAATTGAAGACAAACTCATGAACGGGAAAATCACTGACATCTCTAAGCAACTGAATGAATTCTCTAAGTTCATTAACAGCAATATGGAGTCCATTGGGAAAAGCATCTCTAATAACCTTATTGATAAGCTTAAAGAAGCTTCTAATGCCTTAAATACCGTTGTCAAAGGCAATACCACCGGTCAAAAGGTTGCCAGGTTTAAAACTGGAGGGCATGTAGGTAAACTACCAGCGGCTGGTGCTCTCGCAGTAGTGGATAGTGGAGAACTCATCTTAAATGAGTCAGACACAAAAAATATGCTTAAAGCAGTAGACACTGTACGTGAATTGTCGGAAAAAGATTTAAATGGTACCCCTTCTGCAAAGCCCGATTTAAGTAAGTATAAAGATTTCCTTAGTGATGTTTCGTTTGCTGGTGGTAAGTTTGGAATACCAAGTTTAAGTGCAAACGTTAAAACAAACGTTCCAGATTCTCTTGTTAGCAACAAAACAGAGACTTCTACAGTAAACAATGACTTTAACTTTACAGTAACCATTAAAGAAACTGGGAATCCTCAGAAAGCTGTTGATTTAATGTACAAGCAATTTACAAATGGCCTCAAAAACAAGGGGTTAAATTTCAACAACTCATGAGCCAGTATACATGCTGGCTCTATATAAAGCAGGAAACGCAACTGTTAAAAATTATGTAAAGCTCGAATTTTCAATTACAGAAGTCAGCAATGCAAAAGAGACAGCGAATATGGTGTTCAAGTAAATCACAAATAGTCCGAAAAAAAGGACTTAATTTTAATATTGGGTAACAGTGGTGTACTTCCAGTTCATTTTTCGAGTGGGAAGTACACCCTTTTTTGTCAAGCCATACTTTTGCCACTTATAAGTGAGGGTTTAAGAGCTTTTTGGAGCATTAACTGCATAAAACAAGCATAAGATAGCAAAAATAGGGGAAAAGGGTACTGAGAAGTGGAAAAAACTTGTTTATGATGCCTGATTGTATTACACTTATTGTACATTCACCGAACGCACAATGTGATTGTATAATAAGCAATCATTTTTGTGAGGTGTTTAGATGGATCGGAAAAAGGAGGATGAGAATATGGCTATTAATCATATGACAATTCCTAAAACTCAATCTGAGGCAATGAAGAACATTAGGCGTATTATGCAAAATAAGATGAAGGAAAATCGAATTTCTTACCAACAAGTAGTGAGATCTATCGAAGATGCGAAGAATGGGAGATAAAATTGTAGCAGATACATGCGTTTTTATAGAGAGTATATTTGGTGCTGAAGGAAATGATAGCGAAATATTTTTTGCAAGCCTTGAGCATAACGATGCAAGGCTTGTTTTTTCGAGAGAAATTATTGGTGAATTAATGTATATTTTAAAAAAGAAGTGTAATGACTTTTCTCTATCGGAAGAAGAAACTAAAGAAGTGTTGGATAATATAACTGCAATGTTCCAACTGGGCAAATCTGTGAACACTAAGTTTATGAGAGTTAAAGTTCCAAGAGTAAAAGATCCTGAAGACCAAATGTTCGTAATAGCTGCGTATGCTGCTGATGCGTCACATTTAGTAACTTTAGATAAAAAAAGCGGAATGTTAGATTTGAAGCATGTCCCTTTTATTTGTTGCACACCCGGTGAATATACTAATAATAATGATGAGCAGATTATCTCTTGAAAGTTCTTACATAACACAGAAGAAGACTACCGAACTGGATCGATGGTCTTTTTGTGTTTTATGAAACTGCTAAGTGTGATCCACCTATAAGTATGCAGTTATGGTATGAAGTTATAGTTGAAATGTAATGACAAGCCTCCCTGGTAATTTAACATACAGAATTATTAAACGAACTTGGGTTTATAACAGGCTTACATCTGGGAAGCATATAGGCATGTACAATAAACAGGCGTATCCTTATTGGATACGTCTTTTTTTTGTTGGAATAGCGAGTGAAATAACCGATAATAAGTAAAGATGGGAAGGGGAGGTTAATTTGTCAAAAAAGAAGATCATACTTCTAATATCAACACTAAGTGTTGTGGCAGTTGGTATTATTCTAGCTATAACAATTCCGATGTACATAAACAGATTGGACACCAGTAATTTAGACACAATTGCTGAGAAAGTGGGAAATGATAAGGGAGTTAAGAAAAACTTTAATCAGGTGTGGATGTCTAAAACCGATAAATCTAATGATAAAGTATATGACTTAGTTTTAGCAGCCAAGCCATCTTTCACCCAGTTATCGGATAAAGAAAAGTTACTTACAGTGGGTGAAGTAATGGAAATTACGCAGAAAAACTCCAACTTGAATAAAATAGACTGTGGGAAAGACAAGGTTTGTTCGATAGCTCATATTTTTGTTCACCCGGATAAACACGATAAGGTACTTAGATATGAAGTTGATTATGATCCATTAAATACCCCTGAAGAAAACACTTTACTAATAAAAGATCGTGTAGATGGTAATCCTGAATCAACTGGTTTCCAAAGAAGAGAAGTTACATACAGCGAAAATGATGATGAACAGTCTGAAGATGAAGATTATCAGGAGAAGACAATTGCTATTGGCATGACCAAGCAGGAAGTTATCCAACTTAAAGATTGGGGCAGGCCTAAGTCTATTCATAAGACAACGACAGCGTCAGGGATAAATGAACAATGGGTTTACGGTATTAGCAGATACCTATATTTTGATAATGGAGTATTAACAACAATACAAGAATAAAAAAGCTCTATCCTTAATCGGATAGGGCTTTTTCTTTCGGACATTTGAGTCTAATCTAAACAATAAATAAAACCCCTCACAAATAACTGTGAAGGGTTTATTTAATACTCACATACTTTATCTTCGCATTCCGGTTTTCGGGTAGCATTTACTTTGAAAACTCCAACTTCATCATTTGCCTTATCGTATATACCCCAAATTTTTTTGTCTTTGTTTCCGTTTAAATAGCCATTTATTGAAATACCACCCATTGGATTTATTTCATAATCATTGGTGTAATCAATTGACTGGATATCTTTATAGTTTGTTTCAATAAAATCATTCATTCTTTTTTTAGCCAAAGAGTACAACTCTTCCTTTTGCTGAGTTTCTTGGGCTTCCATTTTTTTGTCGTGTTGTTCCTTCATAAATATCCCTCCAAGTGTTATAATAACCAGAGCTATAAGGATAATTATGTATTTTTTCATAAAACCATCCTTTCTGTCTTACATTTTACATGAAGGAAGGGGTATTGTACATGAATACAAAGACTGACATACCTAATTTAACAGATAAAGAATACTATTTCCTGAGTCAATATACGTATGATGATAAGAGTCTAAAAGAGAGTTATGTAAATAAAGATCCTATTGAGACCACATCTAATAAAGCATTTTATGTAGATAAAATCAAAAAAGATCCAGATACAGGGCTAGATGTATACGTCTTTGTCCAAGCCAAGAAAAAAGAAGGTAAATGGGTAAAACCAAAAGAACCAGAAAATGTCGTTGTAGGTTTTCAAGGAACAAATCAGGAACAAATTAAAGCTGATGTTATAAGTGCAGATGGCGGCAACGTAGTCATGGGTAAAGACCCGAAAAAGAAAGTCCAATACATAATGAAAAAAGATGCGTCCGAAAACTCTAAAGCTATTGCCAAGTATAACGGCAGTATGGAACAAGCAATGATGATTAAGAGCGGAGAATACAAAATTGTCACTAAGACATCTCAATTTGATCAAGGTGATAAGCTCGTTGCCAATGAAGTGAAAAAGTATGCTGGCGCTAACACAGTGATTTCGACAACAGGTCACTCACTTGGGGGAGCAGATGCGGAATATGCCGGCGTAAACAATAATATATACAGTGTCGCTTTCAATAATCCATCCATTGTTAAGCTTCATGATAAAGAAACACAGAAGAAAATCAGAAATGGCGAATTTGATTTGTATCATAAAGCAATCATTAATCCTGATGACATGGTGGGTTCAGGTTGGTTTTTAGAATACGACAGACACAACGGAACAACTATATACACGAAAGACCCAAGCATCGCACGTCAAGATCGCGCTAACCGGCTCAATACATCTTTGGGTATTACTGGTATTTTAGGGAGTCTTATCACTTCATTCTATGGCCAAGCATTTGCAAAAAATCCTGATACTCATAGTATGATTGACGCTAACTTTAAATTTGATAAGAATGGTAATATCCAGAGTGTTGATGGCAGCAAAGGTGTTTATAACCAGAATATCGAATCGTTCTCATCTTATTCAGGTATGAATGGGCAAACCATTAAAGTGGATGCCAAGTATGCAAAAGAATTAGCTAAACGATTACAGGCAGCTATTGAAGACTTAAAAACAAAGAAACAAGTAATTGAACGATTCCCTCATGATCACAGCAAAATGGTTTATGACGTAAAATCTATTTGCGGAAAGAGATTAGGTGAATTCAAGGATTTAGACCCAAGTGATGTTGATAAAGCTGTATTGTTTCACGCACCTTATGTGAAAGATGGGGCAGCATTTTATGACTCAGAAGAACATTATCAAACTGAGGCTTCTCTTCATTATTTGATTAGAGATTTAGAGGATATTAGTGAATTCATTGTTAAAATGGCTGAAGATCTAAAAGATAAGGATGATGAATTAGCAAGCTGGTTACGGTTATAAGGGGGATTTAAATTGCCATATGGAGTTAATATGGATGCAGATGAATTTTACAGACGGTTACAACAGAATGAGGAATTAAAAAAAATTGTGGGTTCAAGTTTAAAATCCCATTGTCAGAGCCTAAAAGAAGACATAAAAAACGCATCAGATTTTTCTTCAGCACAACAGGTTATAGCTGAAGTGTATATTGCTTTACTCTCTTCATTTGAAGGTAAAGCTAAAGAAGCATTAGTCCAAAGGCTTAATGAAAATGCAACAATGCTTACCAATGCCACTGAGGGCAGAAGTGCTTTTCTGAGAAGTATTAAGACTAAATAGTTAAAATAACCCCTTCACAAATTGTGAGGGGGTTTTTTATTGTCATTTGGGGCAATCAGTTTTTTAATCGACTTTCAACATCAAATAATCGCTTATTCAATAGCTCTGTTTTATTATCTACGTTCTGTATGTGTTTAAGATGAGCCGTAATATCTTTTGGCTGGTTCTCTTCAAGACGGTCTAACTTAACATTAATCTGATTGAATTCCTTCTTTGTATCTTCTCTGAATTCATTCATTTCCTCTTTAAATTCGTGCATCTCTTTTTTAAATGACTTCAAATCAGAAGCCACACCATCAATTTTGTTATCAATTTTCTTAATCTCATCTAATATCGCTTGAAGCATGTTGTTTTCCATCCCATTCACCTCTCCGTACAGTATAACAGCAATTGCAATACTTTTGATTGTCCACATTATGGACAATTGAATATTTCAATGGTTTTGTTTAAGACTCTTTAGAGTCATCCTCTACAAACTCTACAACTTCCTGGATTGGACAATCAAGGTACTCGCAGATCTTGTGTATTACAGAAAGCGCTACATACTCATCTTTGTTTAATTTAGCCATTGTGGCAGGAGCCAACTTTAAATCAGCTTTTAAATCCTGATTTGTTTTATCTTTCATGATCATTGTGAGCTTTAACGGCTTATAACTCAATTTTAATGGTTTCATTCTTTACTATCACCTACGAAAAATTCATATTGTTGAACATATTATAACACAACATGTATTTGAAAGATGCAAACGAATAAAAAAAGTTCGTGAAATGTATTGACGTATCAAATGCTTAAGTGTATTATAAATTCATGAAAGCGAAATTATTTTCATAAATGCGAAAAAAGGGGATAGTAAAGTGAAATCAACAGCTGAAAAAGAAACTAAGCCCTCAAATCAAGTTGTAATCAAAAAGAGAACCTTTTTAGGTGAATTCAAGCTTGAAGATTACATTGATCAACAATTCAAAATTGCACTGAGACAATGAGGAGGCCTTGAATTGAAGCGAATAACCATTCGTAGAAGTGATTTGGGTGACTTTCCAGCAATGTTGTTTTACAAGCAATTCGCCAGAAATGGCGAAGATGGTCAAGTACATTTGTATCAAGTCCTTAAAAGGAAGGATGGTAAATACGACAGTATCCATTCAGTATTCTTGGCTGAAGACATCAAATACAAAAACCTCAGAAGCTTAACCAATGCAGTAATTGATAAGTTGCTCAGTACACGATTATGGGATGCTCTCATTGACAATAGGGAGCTTGTTACACCGGAAGGCTATCAGATTCTTGATAAAAACAAAACTTACTAAAGGGGAAATAACCGATGCAAATTAACCGTCACACTGTAGGAACTAACGTAGCAAGCTTAGGAGCAATCACAAACGAGGAACGTTTTCAGGAATTGACGGATCATTTCAACTATTTTAGAGGGAAAATGTTCGAAGAAGAAAACAACTTCATTGAAACATACGACGATGGGAAACCTAAAAAGCGTCTCAGAATCTTCACAGATCTGACAATACCGGTTTGTGTTGAACTTGATGCGAATGATCGGAAAGACGGAATAGCAGCGTTAGTAGAAGCAGGAGAGATGGGTGTTAATTTCCCTCATATCATGTTGGATATGGGGGGAGGTAAAACAGTTATCCCAACTATAACAGACAATGTGTTTTACATAGATGAAAAAGCAACTGTGGTAGAAGTAGATGAAGATGAGTAAGACGGATTTACATAACGATCGGTTCTGTCAGGTTGTATTTGGGGGATTAATCGTAGTTGTACCAGCGTTAAGTATATTGGGTATAGCGTGGTTTGGGTGATTAGGAAGAGTGTCACCAGCACTCTCCTAATCTGATGGGTTAGTACACTCCCATTGTATTCAAACATAACAATTTAATCAAGGGGGTAGCGTTTTGCGAGCCCCTTAAAACTGAATACAGTCAGTCTATACTCCTGAGTTAAGGTGTTGTCTTTAGTGATGCCTTTTTTCGAAGGCTCCAATATGGCGCTATCGCCACAAGTGGCAACGAAAGAGACTGCCGTGGAATGCTCTAACACACGTAAAACTTGACAGGGTAGTGACTCAGCCGACGCAAAAAATGAGGATAGGATGCCTTCTGTGTTTCCCTATTTACACATGCATCTGAAAGGCGAAAGCTGCCATTAAGTGCTGACGAAGGATGGGTGTATCGTTTCTGACGATGCAGGACAAGCCATAAGTAGGAGAGTCCAATTTTGGACTTTCTGAACCTGTTAGGGACACTTGACACAGTAGGCTTGTTTGGGGAATAACCAACGACAAATAGGGTGAACACACGGATACCACAAGTTGATATACAATCAAGTTTCAGTCGCCTGCCTGAGTTTGTTTATTTTTTTTACAAGCAAATTCAGGCAGACAACTTGTCCAGCCGTTGTCCACAGTCTCAACCAATCAAGCAAAAAAACAAAAGAAAAGTCAAGACAAATAACACAGAAATTTGTGAGGTTCGTTGTGAACCTGGCAAGGTAAGAAACAGAGGGACAACATGTAGTTATGTCACTCTAAGTGAGGTCGTACCCAAAACGTATACGACCTTGTATCACTCGTTGACAAATTAGCAACGACTCATCCACGACCACAATAAGGTCGTAGACAAAACAACCACGACCTCGGTAAGCTCGTTGGTGAAATAACAACGACCTGAACGAACTAATAGTTAGCGCAGGTCAAAAGCTAAAACGTATATTGTACGTATCAGGTCAAAGGTTCGGAACATTATTCCTATCAGAGTCAACCAATCCATTTTTGGGGCGTCAAAGGATCGGAACATTATTCCGAACCTAGTGTGCTACTGTCCACTCTATATATTGTATATAGTGCCTAAAAGGGTGTAAGGATTGTTTACGCCCTCTAAACATCTAAAAGGGTGTGAATACTATTCCTACCCTTAGCGCAAAAGGTCAAATTGACCTGAGTATAGAGCTTGTGCAAATTTTGCACAAGTAAACAATATCATGTGGGGTGACAAATTGTCACAACTATATATTGATCCTCCCATTTTGGGAGAAATACTTCGACTAATTCAACGGTATGAATTAATTGTCGGAAATTCCGACAATAGAAATCTTATTCATTGGTAACAAATTGTTACGATCAATTATTGAGCTCGTACAAAATTTGGACGACCAAACGGTATCGTTTAATTGTGCCAAATTGGCACGAACTAATTCAAAATACAATATGATCAGGCAAAATTTGCGTGATCAACTCTAAAATGATTTCGGAAATTCCGAAAAGGTGAGCAGATATGAAATGATTACCGAAAATTTCGGTGAACAACAGATGATCTTATTACAAATTGTAATAAGAGACAAACTAAGTTGATTGTCCATAATGTGGATGAACAATGGGCGGAAGTTTCCGCTTAATAATAGGAGCTGGGTGAACGAATCGTTCAGTCTGCAAAAATGCAGAGTGTGGCCAGTGAATGATACCTAAATTTTCGAAGTCGTGTTTTTCGAACCGTCGTCAATTCTTGATTGTGACAATTTGTCACAATTAATCCGACGTTACGAAATGATTTTCGGGAATTCCGAAAAACAAAATTTACTTGAAGACCTACCTGTATCCTTAACCTACGAGATAGGCAAGGAGTCAAATTGACGTAGCGCCAAACATCAATCATGTTATAATGAATAAAACTCTAGGAATATCAAGGTTCTACAATGTTATACAAGGCGTGCCGGTAATGGCCGACGGAACCGCCATTATTAAAATCGGAGGCTCCATCGGTGAAATCGCAACAGCAGCTGAACAATTTTTGGGGAAATCTAAGGAAGACCGTGAGCAGGAGGCGCGGGAGGTGCTGGAGGGCCATCTGCGCTCCATCCTCGGCTCCATGACCGTTGAAGAGATTTATAAAAACAGGGAAAAGTTTTCTCAGGAAGTCCAGCGGGTCGCGTCTCAGGATCTTGCTAAAATGGGGCTGATGATCGTTTCTTTTACGATTAAAGACGTCCGTGATAAAAACGGCTATCTTGAATCATTAGGTAAGCCGAGAATCGCCCAAGTCAAGCGGGATGCGGACATTGCCACGGCAGAAGCGGATAAAGAGACGAGGATTAAACGCGCGGCCGCTGATAAAGACGCAAAAAAATCAGAGCTGGAGCGGGCGACGGAAATAGCTGAAGCGGAAAAAATCAATCAGCTGAAAATGGCGGAATACAGAAGAGAGCAGGATACAGCAAAAGCCAATGCCGATCAGGCATATGATCTTGAAACAGCAAAAGCCCGCCAGCAGGTGACAGAGCAGGAAATGCAAATTAAAATTATTGAGCGGCAAAAGCAGATTGAATTGGAAGAAAAAGAAATCCTGCGCCGTGAGCGCCAATATGACTCTGAAGTGAAGAAAAAAGCCGATGCTGACCGTTACTCGGTGGAACAAGCGGCCGAAGCCGCAAAAGCGAAGCAGCTCGCCGAAGCGGATGCCGAGCAGTACAGCATCGAAGCGATGGCCAAGGCGGAAGCGGAACGCGTGAGAATTGACGGTCTTGCTAAAGCGGAGGCTGAAAAGGCGAGAGGAGAAACCGAAGCGGAAGTCATCCGCCTGAAAGGTCTCGCAGAAGCGGAAGCTAAAGAAAAAATCGCCGAAGCATTCGAAAAATACGGTCAGGCTGCAATCCTTGATATGATTGTGAAAATGCTTCCTGAATATGCGAAGCAAGTCTCAGCGCCTCTTTCCAACATTGATAAAATAACCGTCGTTGATACGGGAGGAAGCGGTGAAAACGGCGGGGCCAATAAAGTCACAGGCTACGCAACCAATTTAATGGCCGGTCTTCAGGAAAGCTTAAAAGCATCTTCCGGAATCAATGTAAAAGAGCTTATTGAGAATTTTTCAGGCAAAGGAAACATAAAACAAAGTATAAATGAACTTACAAAAGAACTGAGTGATTCAAACAAACGGCACAGCCCGGAATAAAAAAACAGCAGGCGTAAACCGCCTGCTGTTTCAGTTCGTCCGCTTAGCTTCAAGAAGCCGCGGCGCAGTCATGAATAATAAGATAAGGACAATGGCCGAAAGGATAAAAGAAGGAATCATATAAGTCGCGTTATAGACGGACGAATAAATCCATACCGGCGTGCCCTTCGGAGCATAGCTTCCGAAAAAGACAGCTCCGGAGACCACATGTGCCGCATAACGCAGCACACTGCCGATGAAGACACCGCCTATAACATACATCGTTAAAGCGCCTCTTTTTTTATTCAATGCCGATTCCCGTACACCGAAAGCAAACAAGCCGCTGAAACCGAGGACTGCAAATGCCGCGATGTAATCAAGAAATAGCTGCACCGGGTGCTGCAAAAACAAATTGCCGATGGCGATCTGGACAATCCCTGTTAAAAAGCCTGTCGTAAGCCCGGCCTTCACTCCCCAGCGGAATGAAATCAAAAAAATCGGAATCATCATAATAGAGACCGAACCGCCTTGGGGCATCCGGAGAAACATACCTGAGACAATGTCAAGAATGACAGCCGCCCCGGTCATAATCGCTATTTCAATTAAGCGCACAAGCTGTGTTGAATGATTCATAGTTTTCCCCCTGGTCAGACAACCGTATCAAGGATAAACAAAAAAGCAGCGGGGGAAGGATGGGAAAAGGTCCGCGCGCTGCTTACATAAACTGCAAATCATTTGGCTTTGCCACATCCCTACGCCAGCGTTAACTAACAGGTTCAAAGGGTCAGAACAAAACGTTCACTCTCAGCTTTAATGCTCCCCTTGTGGTCATCAAGTATTTAGTTCAATCTTACTATACAAGAAAATATGCCAAACCACAAGACAGCTTATCTTTCTATAGAAGAGAAACTGAAATAAGTATGAAAGAAAATAATTAATGATTTTTTTAAAAAAACTATTGTCATATTTTCAAAAGGGTGTTATATTATTAAACGTCGCTGATGAACAGCAGACAACAACGAAAAGCTTCGGAAACAACTTAAAAAAAGTTGTTGACATAAAAGGAGCTGAGTGGTAAGATAATAAAGCTGCTTCAACAAGCGGTAATGATCTTTGAAAACTAAACAAGACAAAACGTACCTGTTAATTCAAAGTTTTAAATAAATCGCACAGCGATGTGCGTAGTCAGTCAAACACTTTATCGGAGAGTTTGATCCTGGCTCAGGACGAACGCTGGCGGCGTGCCTAATACATGCAAGTCGAGCGGACAGATGGGAGCTTGCTCCCTGATGTTAGCGGCGGACGGGTGAGTAACACGTGGGTAACCTGCCTGTAAGACTGGGATAACTCCGGGAAACCGGGGCTAATACCGGATGGTTGTCTGAACCGCATGGTTCAGACATAAAAGGTGGCTTCGGCTACCACTTACAGATGGACCCGCGGCGCATTAGCTAGTTGGTGAGGTAACGGCTCACCAAGGCGACGATGCGTAGCCGACCTGAGAGGGTGATCGGCCACACTGGGACTGAGACACGGCCCAGACTCCTACGGGAGGCAGCAGTAGGGAATCTTCCGCAATGGACGAAAGTCTGACGGAGCAACGCCGCGTGAGTGATGAAGGTTTTCGGATCGTAAAGCTCTGTTGTTAGGGAAGAACAAGTGCCGTTCAAATAGGGCGGCACCTTGACGGTACCTAACCAGAAAGCCACGGCTAACTACGTGCCAGCAGCCGCGGTAATACGTAGGTGGCAAGCGTTGTCCGGAATTATTGGGCGTAAAGGGCTCGCAGGCGGTTTCTTAAGTCTGATGTGAAAGCCCCCGGCTCAACCGGGGAGGGTCATTGGAAACTGGGGAACTTGAGTGCAGAAGAGGAGAGTGGAATTCCACGTGTAGCGGTGAAATGCGTAGAGATGTGGAGGAACACCAGTGGCGAAGGCGACTCTCTGGTCTGTAACTGACGCTGAGGAGCGAAAGCGTGGGGAGCGAACAGGATTAGATACCCTGGTAGTCCACGCCGTAAACGATGAGTGCTAAGTGTTAGGGGGTTTCCGCCCCTTAGTGCTGCAGCTAACGCATTAAGCACTCCGCCTGGGGAGTACGGTCGCAAGACTGAAACTCAAAGGAATTGACGGGGGCCCGCACAAGCGGTGGAGCATGTGGTTTAATTCGAAGCAACGCGAAGAACCTTACCAGGTCTTGACATCCTCTGACAATCCTAGAGATAGGACGTCCCCTTCGGGGGCAGAGTGACAGGTGGTGCATGGTTGTCGTCAGCTCGTGTCGTGAGATGTTGGGTTAAGTCCCGCAACGAGCGCAACCCTTGATCTTAGTTGCCAGCATTCAGTTGGGCACTCTAAGGTGACTGCCGGTGACAAACCGGAGGAAGGTGGGGATGACGTCAAATCATCATGCCCCTTATGACCTGGGCTACACACGTGCTACAATGGACAGAACAAAGGGCAGCGAAACCGCGAGGTTAAGCCAATCCCACAAATCTGTTCTCAGTTCGGATCGCAGTCTGCAACTCGACTGCGTGAAGCTGGAATCGCTAGTAATCGCGGATCAGCATGCCGCGGTGAATACGTTCCCGGGCCTTGTACACACCGCCCGTCACACCACGAGAGTTTGTAACACCCGAAGTCGGTGAGGTAACCTTTTAGGAGCCAGCCGCCGAAGGTGGGACAGATGATTGGGGTGAAGTCGTAACAAGGTAGCCGTATCGGAAGGTGCGGCTGGATCACCTCCTTTCTAAGGATTTTAACGGAATATAAGACCTTGGGTCTTATAAACAGAACGTTCCCTGTCTTGTTTAGTTTTGAAGGATCATTCCTTCAAAACATAGGAACACCTGCTAAATGCGCCACTTCCTGTGGCAACGCATGTGTTAGCATGTCCTATGCGTTGTTCTTTGAAAACTAGATAACAGAAGTAATTCACATTCAATTAGTAATGCAAGATATCACGTAGTGATTCTTTTTAACGGTTAAGTTAGAAAGGGCGCACGGTGGATGCCTTGGCACTAGGAGCCGATGAAGGACGGGACGAACACCGATATGCTTCGGGGAGCTGTAAGCAAGCTTTGATCCGGAGATTTCCGAATGGGGAAACCCACCACTCGTAATGGAGTGGTATCCATATCTGAATACATAGGATATGAGAAGGCAGACCCGGGGAACTGAAACATCTAAGTACCCGGAGGAAGAGAAAGCAAATGCGATTCCCTGAGTAGCGGCGAGCGAAACGGGACCAGCCCAAACCAAGAGGCTTGCCTCTTGGGGTTGTAGGACACTCTGTACGGAGTTACAAAGGAACGAGGTAGATGAAGAGGTCTGGAAAGGCCCGCCATAGGAGGTAACAGCCCTGTAGTCAAAACTTCGTTCTCTCCTGAGTGGATCCTGAGTACGGCGGAACACGTGAAATTCCGTCGGAATCCGGGAGGACCATCTCCCAAGGCTAAATACTCCCTAGTGACCGATAGTGAACCAGTACCGTGAGGGAAAGGTGAAAAGCACCCCGGAAGGGGAGTGAAAGAGATCCTGAAACCGTGTGCCTACAAGTAGTCAGAGCCCGTTAACGGGTGATGGCGTGCCTTTTGTAGAATGAACCGGCGAGTTACGATCCCGTGCAAGGTTAAGCAGAAGATGCGGAGCCGCAGCGAAAGCGAGTCTGAATAGGGCGAATTGAGTACGTGGTCGTAGACCCGAAACCAGGTGATCTACCCATGTCCAGGGTGAAGTTCAGGTAACACTGAATGGAGGCCCGAACCCACGCACGTTGAAAAGTGCGGGGATGAGGTGTGGGTAGGGGTGAAATGCCAATCGAACCTGGAGATAGCTGGTTCTCTCCGAAATAGCTTTAGGGCTAGCCTCAAGGTAAGAGTCTCGGAGGTAGAGCACTGATTGGACTAGGGGCCCCTACCGGGTTACCGAATTCAGTCAAACTCCGAATGCCGATGACTTATCCTTGGGAGTCAGACTGCGAGTGATAAGATCCGTAGTCGAAAGGGAAACAGCCCAGACCGCCAGCTAAGGTCCCAAAGTATACGTTAAGTGGAAAAGGATGTGGAGTTGCTTAGACAACCAGGATGTTGGCTTAGAAGCAGCCACCATTTAAAGAGTGCGTAATAGCTCACTGGTCGAGTGACTCTGCGCCGAAAATGTACCGGGGCTAAACGTATCACCGAAGCTGCGGACTGTTCTTCGAACAGTGGTAGGAGAGCGTTCTAAGGGCTGTGAAGCAAGACCGGAAGGACTTGTGGAGCGCTTAGAAGTGAGAATGCCGGTATGAGTAGCGAAAGAGGGGTGAGAATCCCCTCCACCGAATGCCTAAGGTTTCCTGAGGAAGGCTCGTCCGCTCAGGGTTAGTCGGGACCTAAGCCGAGGCCGAAAGGCGTAGGCGATGGATAACAGGTTGATATTCCTGTACCACCTCCTCACCATTTGAGCAATGGGGGGACGCAGGAGGATAGGGTAAGCGCGGTATTGGATATCCGCGTCCAAGCAGTTAGGCTGGGAAATAGGCAAATCCGTTTCCCGTGAAGGCTGAGCTGTGATGGCGAGCGAATTATAGTAGCGAAGTTCCTGATTCCACACTGCCAAGAAAAGCCTCTAGCGAGGTGAGAGGTGCCCGTACCGCAAACCGACACAGGTAGGCGAGGAGAGAATCCTAAGGTGATCGAGAGAACTCTCGTTAAGGAACTCGGCAAAATGACCCCGTAACTTCGGGAGAAGGGGTGCTCTGTTAGGGTGCAAGCCCGAGAGAGCCGCAGTGAATAGGCCCAGGCGACTGTTTAGCAAAAACACAGGTCTCTGCGAAGCCGTAAGGCGAAGTATAGGGGCTGACGCCTGCCCGGTGCTGGAAGGTTAAGAGGAGCGCTTAGCGTAAGCGAAGGTGCGAATTGAAGCCCCAGTAAACGGCGGCCGTAACTATAACGGTCCTAAGGTAGCGAAATTCCTTGTCGGGTAAGTTCCGACCCGCACGAAAGGCGCAACGATCTGGGCACTGTCTCAACGAGAGACTCGGTGAAATTATAGTACCTGTGAAGATGCAGGTTACCCGCGACAGGACGGAAAGACCCCGTGGAGCTTTACTGCAGCCTGATATTGAATGTTGGTACAGCTTGTACAGGATAGGTAGGAGCCTTGGAAACCGGAGCGCCAGCTTCGGTGGAGGCATCGGTGGGATACTACCCTGGCTGTATTGACCTTCTAACCCGCCGCCCTTATCGGGCGGGGAGACAGTGTCAGGTGGGCAGTTTGACTGGGGCGGTCGCCTCCTAAAAGGTAACGGAGGCGCCCAAAGGTTCCCTCAGAATGGTTGGAAATCATTCGCAGAGTGTAAAGGCACAAGGGAGCTTGACTGCGAGACCTACAAGTCGAGCAGGGACGAAAGTCGGGCTTAGTGATCCGGTGGTTCCGCATGGAAGGGCCATCGCTCAACGGATAAAAGCTACCCCGGGGATAACAGGCTTATCTCCCCCAAGAGTCCACATCGACGGGGAGGTTTGGCACCTCGATGTCGGCTCATCGCATCCTGGGGCTGTAGTCGGTCCCAAGGGTTGGGCTGTTCGCCCATTAAAGCGGTACGCGAGCTGGGTTCAGAACGTCGTGAGACAGTTCGGTCCCTATCCGTCGCGGGCGCAGGAAATTTGAGAGGAGCTGTCCTTAGTACGAGAGGACCGGGATGGACGCACCGCTGGTGTACCAGTTGTTCTGCCAAGGGCATCGCTGGGTAGCTATGTGCGGACGGGATAAGTGCTGAAAGCATCTAAGCATGAAGCCCCCCTCAAGATGAGATTTCCCATTCCGCAAGGAAGTAAGATCCCTGAAAGATGATCAGGTTGATAGGTCTGAGGTGGAAGTGTGGCGACACATGGAGCTGACAGATACTAATCGATCGAGGACTTAACCAATTTGAATGTATGCTTACTGTTATCTAGTTTTGAGAGAACACTCTCAATGGTTTGGTGGCGATAGCGAAGAGGTCACACCCGTTCCCATGCCGAACACGGAAGTTAAGCTCTTCAGCGCCGATGGTAGTCGGGGGTTTCCCCCTGTGAGAGTAGGACGCCGCCAAGCCATTACACGTAAGTGTAATATATGGAGGATTAGCTCAGCTGGGAGAGCATCTGCCTTACAAGCAGAGGGTCGGCGGTTCGAGCCCGTCATCCTCCACCATTCCTATCATACATAAGTTGGCGTATTAAGCCGGTGTAGCTCAATTGGTAGAGCAACTGACTTGTAATCAGTAGGTTGGGGGTTCAAGTCCTCTTGCCGGCACCACCTTTATATGTTATACTATATAAGTCTCTTGTAATAAGAGCCATTAGCTCAGTTGGTAGAGCATCTGACTTTTAATCAGAGGGTCGAAGGTTCGAGTCCTTCATGGCTCACCATGTTTTTCTTGCGGATGTGGCGGAATTGGCAGACGCGCTAGAATCAGGCTCTAGTGTCTTTACAGACGTGGGGGTTCAAGTCCCTTCATCCGCATTGCCAAACGCGGAAGTAGTTCAGTGGTAGAACATCACCTTGCCAAGGTGGGGGTCGCGGGTTCGAATCCCGTCTTCCGCTCCAACTATACTATACCATCCATGCCGGGGTGGTGGAATTGGCAGACACACAGGACTTAAAATCCTGCGGTAGGTGACTACCGTGCCGGTTCAAGTCCGGCCCTCGGCACTTATTGTTGCGCCCGTAGCTCAATTGGATAGAGCGTTTGACTACGGATCAAAAGGTTAGGGGTTCGACTCCTCTCGGGCGCGCCATACATACTTTTGAAAACGGGAAGTAGCTCAGCTTGGTAGAGCACATGGTTTGGGACCATGGGGTCGCAGGTTCGAATCCTGTCTTCCCGACCATTTTGGGGCCTTAGCTCAGCTGGGAGAGCGCCTGCTTTGCACGCAGGAGGTCAGCGGTTCGATCCCGCTAGGCTCCACTTGATTTTAATTGTTTTTTGGCGGTGTAGCTCAGCTGGCTAGAGCGTACGGTTCATACCCGTGAGGTCGGGGGTTCGATCCCCTCCGCCGCTACCATTGGACCTTTAGCTCAGTTGGTTAGAGCAGACGGCTCATAACCGTCCGGTCGTAGGTTCGAGTCCTACAAGGTCCACCACTTATACGGAGGAATACCCAAGTCTGGCTGAAGGGATCGGTCTTGAAAACCGACAGGGGTGTCAAAGCCCGCGGGGGTTCGAATCCCTCTTCCTCCGCCATATCTAATTTAATTATCATCGCGGGGTGGAGCAGTTCGGTAGCTCGTCGGGCTCATAACCCGAAGGTCGCAGGTTCAAATCCTGCCCCCGCAACCAAAAAATGGTCCGGTAGTTCAGTTGGTTAGAATGCCTGCCTGTCACGCAGGAGGTCGCGGGTTCGAGTCCCGTCCGGACCGCCATTTATAAAAAGGCTCGGTAGCTCAGTTGGTAGAGCAACGGACTGAAAATCCGTGTGTCGGCGGTTCGATTCCGTCCCGAGCCACCATTTAATTTAATATTGTTTTGGCGGTTGTGGCGAAGTGGTTAACGCACCAGATTGTGGCTCTGGCACTCGTGGGTTCGATTCCCATCAATCGCCCCAAACAACATGCGGGTGTAGTTTAGTGGTAAAACCTCAGCCTTCCAAGCTGATGTCGTGGGTTCGATTCCCATCACCCGCTCCATTTTTATATTGTCATGGGCCTGTAGCTCAGCTGGTTAGAGCGCACGCCTGATAAGCGTGAGGTCGGTGGTTCGAGTCCACTCAGGCCCACCATGATGATTTTTCCACAGTAGCTCAGTGGTAGAGCTATCGGCTGTTAACCGATCGGTCGCAGGTTCGAATCCTGCCTGTGGAGCCATACGGAGAAGTACTCAAGTGGCTGAAGAGGCGCCCCTGCTAAGGGTGTAGGTCGTGTAAGCGGCGCGAGGGTTCAAATCCCTCCTTCTCCGCCATAAGGCCCGTTGGTCAAGCGGTTAAGACACCGCCCTTTCACGGCGGTAACACGGGTTCGAATCCCGTACGGGTCATTAAAAAACCTTGCATACTATGCAAGGTTTTTTATTATGCGTTCATAGCGTAAATGGTAAAAGACAGGTATGTGGCAAAAGCGCTCCATAATAAATAAGGAACCAGAAGCCAGGCTGAAGCTTTACTGTATTTACCGGCCATGAGCAACAGAATGAGTGTTGTCACCGCCACAAGCAGGCAATCGATAGATGCAGCAAGCAAATTTTTCTGTGTGAATTGAAAATAGCTGAATCCTTGATTCACGATATAATTGATGAGAAGCATCACCCAAAAAGCTTTGGATTCTTTACATGAAAACTTTGCGTATATCAAGGCTGCTGAGAGCGAAATAAGCGCAAACAAAACCGCCCATATGATGCCGATCACTGATCCGCTCGGCGTCCAGTCAGGTTTTTGCAGCGCGTCATACCATTCCCGGTCGATGGGAAAGAGAAACCCCGCTAAAGAAAACAAGACATATGTAATGATAAATACAATAATCGCACCAATATACTTCTTTTTCATTTGTTCCCTCCGCCATTCAATGTCAATACGTTAGTTCCCTTTTTTGGAAATATTAAACCTTTTAAAAGGTTTCATGCACCATTAAGTGTATGGGTTTTCAGTGTGAAAATGCAGCAAACCATTTATTTGTATTCAAAAACCCCGGCAGGCCGGGGTTTTAATCAGCATGAAGATCGCCAAAGGTCGTCATTATTCCTTCTTTGTCCAGTTCCTGTTCATATTTTTCGTGTGCTTTGCTTGGATACACGGAAATGTTTTTGCCGGTAATATCTGTCGCGATAAAGTTTTCATAATCCTCAGCATAGCCGATGTTTTCTTCTGAGTTCATTGTCATATCCCCATAGCTGAGCGGCGGATCCTCTAAATCCTGAGGCGTTTCTGAGTTTCCGTATTCCTCAACATCCTGATAAGCATCTTCACTATCGTAAGCCGCCCGAATTGATTCATCATCATCAAATTCAAACTGTCCGAACGGTGTTTCCTCTTCAATCGGCCTGTCTTTGGAAACGGCATCCTGAGAGGAATATTCCGCCAATGTCGTAGCCGTCGGCAGAGCTTCGAGCCTGTCATAAGGAATGTCCTTGCCGCTGACTTCACATGTGCCGTATGTGCCGTTTTCAATTTGTTTCAGAGAGTAATCAATGTCGCGAAGGTGCTCCCGTTCATGGTCGAGCAGAGCCAGGTCTTTTTCCCGCTCGTATAATTCGGTCGCCTGATCGCCGGGATGATTGTCATAGGAAGACAATTCGCCGGATGACTGATACGGGAATTCATCAGTTAACTGAAATTGATCATTTTCTTTAAAGCGGCTTAAAATATCATGTCTGGCTTCTTCCAATTCTTTTTTTAAGTGTGTGATCTGTTCGTTTGTAAGCACATCAATCCCTCGTTTCTATGTGATGCTTACTGTTAGTATGAACGCTTTTGCGCAGAAAAATGGTGGATAAAAATAGTCATTTTCCCATGAGGAAGTAAAAGGATACAGTGATTGCCGAGAGTGGGGAAAGAAAATTCAAGTTTGTTTCTTTATTCATTTGCGCAAAAAGGTTTATAATAAGAAATGCAGGCATTTTGTCGTGCTCAAATCTGTGTGTTTGACACAAAGTCATCACAGGTGTATTGTATTAAAAGCATTTAACGGATTATGGAGGAATGTCTCATGGTGACAACGGTGCAGCATACGTTCCGAGAGGAAGCAGATCATGCATTACATAAAGCCAAACAAGTCAACCATGCTGTCTTATTGAGCTATTCAAGACGTATTGCGTCTTTAGACCCTCTATCATTTTTCAAAGACGGAGCAAAAAAATATAAAGGCAAACGATTTTTTTGGTCAGAACCCGGTAGTGAATTAACAATAGTCGGTCTTGGCACAGAAGCGCTGTTCCAATCGAATGAAAAAAATGGAAAGCGTTATCACGACGTTTTTGAACAATGGGAGCGCTTTAAAAAGACGGCTTTTCATATTCATGAAGAAGAAGAGGCGGCGCATACCGCGGTCGGCCCTGTTTTATTCGGCGGCTTTTCATTTAATCCCGCTGAAGAGAGAGGAGACGAATGGAACGGGTTCGAAGAAGGACTGTTCTTTATTCCCTCACTCATGCTGACAAAGACGGCAGATGGTGATTATTTAACCGTCAATCAATGGGCGGCAGACGGTAATCAGGCAGAAGATACGCTGAAACGTCTGAAATCTTTTTCGGAAGCTTTTTCAGTTTCTTCAATCGAGTATGAAGAATATCCTGTTTTAACAAAAGCGGAAGAACTTGATGTGGAAAACTGGCTTGAAGCCATTAAAACAGCAACAAATGATATGAAAGCAAATCAATATGATAAAGTCGTGCTGGCAAGGGAAGTCGTTTTGTCATATGATGGGCCTATTCCGGCAGAGAGCGTTGTCCGTAAGCTTTTGACGGACCAAACGACAAGCTATGTTTTTGCGATTGAGCAGGGAGATAAATGCTTTGTCGGCGCTTCACCGGAACGGCTGATCAAAAAATCCGGCAAAGACGTTATGTCCACCTGTCTGGCAGGTTCAATTAAGCGCGGAGAAAATCAACAAGAAGATGAGCGTCTCGGCAAGGAATTGCTGCATGACGAAAAAAATCTCGCGGAACATGATTTTGTGGTTAAGATGATACACGATTCTTTCTTGTCGAGCTGCAGCGATGTGAAAAAGCCTGCAGGTCCGCAATTATATAAAACAAAAAGTGTTCAGCATCTATATACGCCGATCACAGGCCATCTTAAAACGTCCGCTTCGCTGTTTGATTTAATTGAAAAGCTGCATCCCACACCGGCATTGGGCGGAGCTCCCCAGCAGAAAGCTATTAAAGTTATCGCTGATATTGAACCGATGACACGCGGATGGTACGCGGCTCCGATCGGCTGGATGGACGGCAGGGAAAACGGAGAATTTGTCGTGGCTATCCGATCAGGGCTGATTGAAGGCAAAAGTGCGCGGCTTTTCGCAGGCTGCGGCATTGTTGAAGATTCAGATCCGCAATCAGAATATGAAGAAACACAAATTAAACTAAAGCCGATGATCTCTGCTTTAGGAGGTGAAAGGCTTTGACAAACCCGATTACACATTATATCGGAAGCTTTATTGATGAATTCGCTCTATCGGGTGTGACCGATGCAGTTGTTTGCCCGGGGTCGAGGTCAACTCCCTTGGCGGTTTTGGCGGCGGCCCATCCGGATATTCAAGTCCATATACAGATTGATGAACGATCCGCAGGTTTTTTCGCACTCGGTCTTGCAAAAGCCCGCCAGCGTCCGGTCATGCTGATTTGTACGTCAGGAACGGCAGCGGCTAACTTCTATCCGGCCGTGATTGAAGCTCATTATTCAAGAGTGCCGCTTATTGTCCTGACTGCTGACCGGCCTCATGAATTGAGGGAAGTGGGGGCGCCTCAGGCGATTAACCAGCATTTTCTGTTCGGTAACTTTGTTAAGTTTTTCACAGACTCGGCTCTGCCTGAAGAAAATCCTCAAATGCTGAGCTATATCAGAACATTGGCCGGCAGAGCCGTAAGTGAAGCCGGGAAGAGCCCGATGGGGCCGGTCCATATCAATGTGCCGCTCAGAGAGCCTTTGATGCCGGATTTATCAGCCGGACCTTTTGAAAGAATGAGAAAGGGGCGGCACGTCTCAGTCACAACAGGGATTCAGTCAGCTGATCAAGATTCTCTCTGTCATATTACAGAGCGTCTCGCGGGGACCGAAAGAGGTATGATCGTCTGCGGCGAAATTCACGGTGAAGCAGAAAAGCAGCAAATCATCGCGCTTGCCGAGATGCTTCAGTTCCCGATTTTGGCTGATCCGCTTTCAAACCTCCGAAACGGGGAGCATGATAAGACGCTGATTATTGATGCTTATGACTCGTTTTTAAAAGATGAAGAAATAAAAGAGGCGCTGCGCCCTGACGCTGTGATCCGCTTCGGTCCGATGCCGGTTTCCAAACCGCTCTTTTTATGGCTCAGAGATGATCCTGCCATTGAGCAGTTTATCGTCGATGAAGGCGGAGGATGGAGAGATCCCACCCAGGCCGGCGCGCATATGATTCATTGCCATCCGTCTGTGTTTTTGGAAGCGGTCCGTTCAGCTGAAACCGGAAAACGGCCGTCCGGATGGCTTGAGAAATGGCAATTTGTCAATGACCGGTTCCGGAGTCATTTACAGGCCGCGAGCATGGATGATTTATCATTTGAAGGAAATGTATATCGTCAGCTTCAGCACCTTGTCCCTGAAGGCAGTTCGATTTTTGTCGGCAACAGCATGCCGATTCGCGACGTGGATACGTTCTTTGAAAAACAAGATCGCTCCTTCCGTGTCTATGCCAACCGCGGCGCTAACGGCATTGACGGAGTTGTCTCCTCGGCTATGGGACTGTGTGAGGGTACAAAAGCTCCTGTCACGCTTGTAATTGGAGATTTATCGTTTTACCATGATTTAAACGGGCTGTTAGCGGCTAAAAAACTTGGAATTCCGCTTACGGTTATTTTAATAAACAATGATGGCGGCGGGATTTTCTCGTTTTTGCCGCAGGCATCTGATAAGACTCATTTTGAAGAACTGTTCGGTACGCCGACGGGTCTTGATTTCCGGCATGCCGCCGCACTGTACGGCGGGACGTATACTTGCCCTGAGACATGGGAAGCATTTAAGGATGCGTATCAGCCGCAGGCGGACAAGCCCGGACTTCATATAATCGAGCTGAAAACAGATCGGACATCAAGAGTTCAATTCCATCGCGATCTGCTGCAGGCCGCAGTGCGGGAAGTGAAAAAAGAATGGAAACTGTAACTGTTAGAACGGCCGACGGCGTATGCTATCGGGCTGCTGATAGCGGACACGAATCGTCTGAAGCTATTGTTTGTCTGCATGGATTTACGGGCAGCAAAGAATCATGGATGTTTTTACGCGGCATGTTTCCCGGCGAACGAATGGTGATGATTGACTGCCTGGGTCACGGGGAGACAGACGCGCCTGTGCAAGCGGCAAGGTACAGTGCGAGCCGGCAGGTTGCGGACCTTGCCGCCGTTTTTGATCAATTAAAACTTCACAAAGTGAAACTTATTGGTTATTCTATGGGGGGGAGACTTGCGTATTCCTTCGCACAGGCATTTCCGCATCGGGTGTCAGCGCTTGTTTTGGAAAGTACAACCCCGGGCCTGAGCACGCTTCAGGAACGCAAGAAGCGGATTCAGTCAGACCGGAAGCTTGCTGACTTTATATTGCGGGAAGGTATAACATCGTTTGTCGATTATTGGGAGAGCATTCCGTTGTTTGCCACGCAGCTTTCTCTGCCGGACAGCGTAAAGGCATCCATCCGTGCCGGCAGGCTGAAAAATAATCCGTCCGGACTTGCAGGCAGCCTGCTCGGAATGGGGACGGGCTCACAGCCTTCCTGGTGGGAGGCATTACACCGCATCAAGGCGCCCGTCCTGCTCATATGCGGTGAATGGGATGAAAAGTTTTGCGCTATTAATCAAAAGGTGCATAACCTGCTCCCATCAAGTAAAATAGAGGTTGTCAAACAGGCGGGGCACACGGTACATGTGGAACAGCCGCGAATTTTTGGTAAGATAGTAAGTGAGTTTTTATACGGCTTGTAAAGCATAAAGAAAATAGCTTTTCGGCCGGACTCAGGCAAAAATGAAGGAGGTCATATCAATGGCTGCAGAATGGAAAAGTGAACGTCAGTACGATGAAATCCTGTACGAGACGTATAACGGTATTGCAAAAATAACAATTAACCGCCCGGAGGTACATAACGCATTTACTCCTAAGACGGTATCAGAAATGATTGACGCGTTTGCTTGTGCGCGTGATGACTCCAATATTGGTGTCATCGTTCTTGCGGGAGCGGGAGATAAAGCATTCTGTTCAGGCGGAGACCAAAAAGTCCGCGGTCACGGCGGATATGTCGGAGATGATCAGATCCCGCGTCTGAATGTGCTTGATCTTCAGCGTTTGATCCGTGTTATTCCTAAACCGGTCGTAGCGATGGTATCAGGCTATGCCATCGGCGGAGGCCATGTGCTTCATATCGTCTGTGATTTAACGATTGCGGCCGATAACGCGATTTTCGGTCAAACCGGACCGAAAGTGGGAAGCTTTGACGCCGGTTACGGCTCAGGTTACCTGGCGCGTATCGTCGGACATAAGAAAGCCCGTGAAATCTGGTACCTGTGCCGTCAATACAACGCGCAGGAAGCGCTCGACATGGGGCTTGTCAATACGGTTGTCCCATTAGAGAAACTTGAAGAGGAAACAATTAAATGGTGTGAAGAAATGCTTGAGAAAAGCCCTACAGCCCTTCGTTTCCTTAAAGCGGCATTTAACGCAGATACAGACGGCCTCGCCGGAATTCAGCAATTTGCAGGAGATGCAACGCTTCTTTATTACACGACTGACGAAGCGAAAGAAGGCCGCGATTCCTTTAAAGAGAAACGCAGTCCCGATTTCGGTCAATTCCCTCGTTTTCCGTGATCAGATGACACTACGAAACAGCTTGAGCCGCTCTGGTCCAAGCTGTTTTCTTTTCAAAAAAAGTACTTTTACCTCGGAGATGATAACATGCTGACAGAACAGCCGAATTGGCTCATTCAAAGGGCTCAGCTGACACCAGAGAGAATCGCTCTCATATTTGAAAACAAACAGATGACATTCAGAGAATTATATCATGCTTCTAAACAAATGGCCGCGCGGCTGTCCAAATACTGCTCGCTTAAAAAAGGAGACCGTGCCGCGATTTTGCTTTCTAACAGACCGGAAATGGTTTATGCCGTTCATGCATGCTTCTTATTAGGGGCGGAAGTTGTGCTGTTGAATACGAAACTCTCAAAACAGGAACGGTTGTTTCAGCTCGAAGATTCACAGGCAAAGCTTTTATTAACGGAGGACGGCTTTTGCCGCGAAGAATATGAATCTGCGGTCGCCGCCGCAGATGTGGACGAGCTGCAGGCTGAAGAGGCGGGAGACATTGAACCTGAAGCTTATGTAACGCTTGATGATACGGCGACTCTTATGTATACGTCAGGAACAACGGGAAGGCCGAAGGGGGTGCAGCAGACTTTCGGTAATCATTATTCCAGCGCTGTATCGTCTGCGCTGAATCTGGGGGTCACGGAGCGGGACCGCTGGCTTATTGCGCTGCCGCTGTTTCATATCAGCGGTCTGTCTGCGCTGTTTAAGTCGGTCATTTACGGCATGCCTGTCGTGCTTCATCAAAAATTTTCTGTCACTGATGTGCTGGACAGCATCAGCTCCCATCAGGTCACGATCATTTCAGCGGTGCAGACCATGCTTTCGGGCCTGCTTGCGGAAACAGAACAATGTCCTGAATCACTGCGCTGCATTCTGCTTGGCGGGGGTCCGGCACCGCTGCCGCTCCTTGAAGAATGCCGCAGGAAACAATTTCCGGTATTCCAATCTTACGGCTTGACTGAAACCTGCTCGCAGATTGTCACGCTTTCTCCGGAATTCAGCATGGACAAGCTCGGCTCGGCCGGTAAACCGCTGTTTTCATGCGAAATTAGAATTGAAAAAGACGGAAACCCTTGTGCGCCGTTTGAACACGGTGAAATTACGGTGAAAGGCCCGAATGTAATGAAAGGGTATTACCATCGTGACGACGCAAACCAGGCCGCTTTTCATAATGGATGGTTTAAAACGGGCGATCTTGGCTATTTGGATGATGAAGGGTTTTTATACGTGCTGGACAGGCGGTCGGACCTCATTATTTCAGGCGGAGAGAACATCTACCCGGCAGAAGTGGAAGCGGCGCTGCTTGCCCATCCGGCTGTAGCGGAGGCCGGTGTTTCGGGAGCAGAAGATCCGAAGTGGGGGAAAGTGCCGCATGCTTTTCTCGTGCTGACTTCTTCTGTCAGTTCTGAGGAGCTGACCGCCTTTTGCCGTGAGCGGCTTGCAAAATATAAAATACCGGCTGCTTTTTTCGCGGTTGACGAGCTCCCGCGGAACGCGTCCAATAAACTGATGAGACATCGGCTGAATGAGCTTCGTAAAGGAGAATTGTCATGATTAAGATTGAAAAAATCACCCTTTATCATGTAAGTATGAGGCTGAAAAAACCGTTTAAAACAAGTATTGAAACGCTGCAGGACCGTAAATTTTTGATCGTGGAAGCGATCGATGAAACCGGGAGAACCGGCTGGGGGGAGGTATCGGCGTTTTCTTCTCCGTGGTATACAGAAGAAACGATTCAGACATGCGCGCATATGCTGAGAGATTTTTTCATCCCGAATGTCGTAGGCCGCGAGTTTTTCCATCCGTCAGAGGTGCCTGACAGTCTCGCGCGTTTCAAAGGAAACCGCATGGCAAAAGCGGGGCTGGAATCAGCCGTGTGGGATCTATATGCCAAGAAAAAAGGGATATCACTCGCAGAAGCCTTAGGGGGCAAAAGAGATAAAGTGCCCGCCGGCGTGGCGGTGGGTCTTGCTTCGGCTGATGAGATGCTTCGGGAAATTGAGCAATACGTAAAAGAAGGTTATCAACGTATAAAAATAAAAATTCAGCCCGGCCATGACGTTGATCTGGTCAGAGCCATCCGCAGCCGTTTTCCGAACGTACCGCTGATGGCGGATGCCAACTCGGCATATGAACTGAAAGACATCAGCAGGCTGAAAGAGTTGGATGAATTCCAGCTCATGATGATAGAACAGCCGCTTCAGGCAGATGATATTGTCGATCACCGCCACCTGCAGAAACACTTGAGAACCGCGGTATGCCTTGATGAAAGCATATGCTCATATGATGACGCAAGGCGGGCGATTGAGCTTGGGAGCTGTAAAATCATTAACATAAAACCGGCGCGTGTAGGAGGCCTGACAGAGGCTTTAAAAATACATGACTTATGCAGAGAGCATCACATGCCGGTTTGGTGCGGCGGAATGTTTGAAACCGGCATTTCGAGAGCGCAGACAGTCGCGCTTGCTTCGCTGCCGCAATTTACGATACCGGGTGATATTTCCTCATCAGACCGATACTGGGAGGAGGATATTATCACTCCCGACATCCGTATCGAAGAGGGGTTCATCTCTGTTCCGGACGGTCCCGGACTGGGTGTCGAAGTCAATCAGGAAATAATGAGAAAATACGTCACCCAAATGGACGTTTTTACGACAAACAACTGATAAAAAGACATTTCAGCGTGTTGAGCTGCCTGTAAGCTGCTGTTATATTGAAACTGTTCATCATCACCCCTTCCCCCGTTTGAACCGGCTGTATCAGCCGGTTTTTTTAATGAGCGGACACTTGACAAATGTGAGTGTGTGCGATAATTTTGCACAAAGGAAACTTTTTGTCCTGTATCAATCATTTGTTCTTAAATATAAAGAATTGTCATAAGACTGACATCAACATCACATTTAAAAGAGAACGGGACAAAGGAAAGGGGACGGATATGAAAAAAAGCAGTGTATTGGCGTCTGTGCTGATGGTTTGTTTTGCATTGTCTTCATGCAGCTCTGAATCTTCAGGCGGACAAAAAGGAAAGCTCACGATTACGGCTACCACTTCTCAGGTGGCTGACGCCGCTGAACATATCGGCGGAGACCATGTTGAAGTGACGTCACTGATGGGGCCGGGAGTCGACCCGCATCTTTATAAAGCATCACAAGGAGATACGAAAAAATTAACGGAGGCGGATGTTGTTTTATACAGCGGACTTCACTTAGAGGGGAAAATGGAGCATATGTTAACGAAAATCAGCAGGCAAAAGCCGTCCGCAGCAGTGGCTGAATCAATACCGAAGGAGAAATTGATTCCAGCGGGTGAGAATATGTATGATCCGCATGTATGGTTCAGCATTCCGTTATGGCTGTATGCCGTTGACGAAATCGAAGCGCAATTAAAAAAAGCAAAACCCGAATATGCAGACGACTTTACAAAAAACGCCCAAGAGTATAAAGAGAATTTGAAATCTTTAGATAAAAAATCGAGAGAAAAGATCGGGACAATTCCCGAAAAAAGCCGTGTACTAGTTACAGCACATGATGCCTTTGCGTATTTTGGCAAGGAATACGGATTTGAGGTCAGAGGACTTCAAGGGCTGAGCACGGACTCTGATTACGGACTGAAAGATGTTCAAAAGCTTGTCAGTCTGCTTGCGGATAAGGAAATTAAAGCTGTGTTTACGGAAAGCAGCGTATCGAAAAAGTCAATAAACGCGGTTGTTGAGGGCGCCAAAGAAAAAGGTCATGATGTTTCGGTCGGCGGCTGGCTGTATTCAGATGCCATGGGCGAAAAGGGGACAAAAGAGGGCACGTACGCCGGTATGTTCGCCCATAACATAGATACGATTGTCAGCTCATTAAAATAAACAGGAAGGGAGAGAATGACGTGTATCCTGTCAGCATTGAAAATGTGACGGTAGCCTATCACAAAAAACCGGTCCTGCAGAACGTCACCATGCAGGTGCCGGAAGGAAAACTGATCGGGATTATCGGGCCGAACGGAGCCGGAAAATCAACGTTGATAAAAGCTGTTTTAGGATTAACGCCAAGCGCCTCCGGAACGGTCTCTATTTATGGGAAATCATCAGAAAAGGAGCGGAAGAGGATCGGCTATGTTCCGCAGCGCGGTTCTGTGGATTGGGATTTTCCGACAAGCGCTCTGGATGTCGTTTTAATGGGAAGATATGGGCATATCGGCTGGTGCAGGCGTCCGAAAAAACGTGATATTGATTTTGCTGAAGCCTGTTTGGATAAGGTCGGTATGCTTGATTATGCCAAAAGGCAGATCAGCCAGCTTTCGGGAGGCCAGCAGCAGCGGGTTTTTCTGGCCCGGGCTTTATGTCAGGATGCGGATATATACTTTATGGATGAACCGTTTGTGGGAGTTGACGCCGCTACGGAGCGGGCGATTATCACGCTGTTGACGGAATTAAAACAAAAAGGAAAAACCGTGCTCGTCGTCCATCATGACCTGCAGACGGCAAAGGAGTATTTCGATTGGATGCTGCTGCTGAACATGAGAAAGATTGCTTTCGGACCGACTGAACACGTGTTTACAATCGAAAATTTACAAAAAACGTACGGAGGAAGGCTTGCATTTTTGAAAGATCACCTCCTGGCCGAAGGGGGAACGGGCTGATGGCGCTGCATCATATATGGCTTCAGCTTCAGGAACCGAATACCCAATGGGTGTTGGCGGGAACTTTGCTTCTCGGCATGGCAAGCGGCGTGCTGGGAAGCTTTGTGCTTCTCAGGAGGCAGAGTCTGATCGGCGACGCCATGGCTCATTCGGCTTTGCCCGGAGTATGTCTTGCGTTTCTCATTGCCGGAGAAAAGACGATGCTGTTCTTCTTGATCGGAGCGGCTGCCGCGGGGCTTGCTGGAACTTGGTGCATCCAGAACATCACGGAGCATTCAAAAACGAAGGAGGATTCTGCGATCGGCATCGTATTGTCCGTGTTTTTCGGGATCGGCATTATTCTTCTGACCTATATTCAAAGACTCGGTTCCGGAAGCCAGAGCGGGCTTGATTCTTTTTTATTCGGTCAGGCGGCGTCACTCGTTAAACAGGACATTGTCATCATCGGAGTCATTTCTGCCGTTCTGCTTTTATTGTGCGCCGTCTTTTTTAAGGAATTCAAATTGATCACATTTGATATGGCATTTGCGAAAGGGGCGGGACTGCCTGTCAGGTTTCTGAACGGACTGCTGGTTTTTTTAATTGTTTGTGCGGTTGTGATCGGGCTGCAGACGGTCGGTGTCATCTTAATGGCGGCCATGCTTATTACGCCGGCGATCGCCGCAAGGTATTGGACGGAGCGTTTAACGGTCATGATCGTGCTGTCCGGATTAATCGGCGGGTTATCCGGTGTGGCGGGAACGCTTTTAAGTACGACGACGGACGGTATGGCGACCGGGCCGTTAATTATTTTAAGCGCGGCTTCCGTTTTTCTGTTTTCTCTATTATTCGCTCCGGATCGCGGACTGGTGTCAAAGACGGTTAAACTTTTCCGGCTGAGAAAAAAGACCGCTTTTGAACAAACGCTCTCAGCTATTTACGAGATGAGTGAACAAACGAATGAAACCTCAGTCACCGGGCAGATGTTGAAAAAAGAATGGGAGCGCCCTATCAGGAAACTGGAGAAAAAGGGATACCTCAAGCGCAGCGGAGCCGAACAATGGCGGATGACGGAGGCAGGGCTGACGAAGGGATACGAAATTGTCTTATCACAGCGCATGTATGAAGTTTACCTCATGCATGAAACGGAACTGGCCGGTATAGAAACGGCCGCCAGGGACGAATTTCATCCGGATCTTCTGCCGAAAGAACTGAAAGAAAAGCTTTTGCAGCTTTTACGATTGCACGGGCGAATGCCGAATGAATCACTTCAAAAGGAGAAAGGAGGCGCTTACAATGAGTTATGAAGCGTGGATTATCGCAACGGGAATCTTAGTCGGCGTGAGCTGCGCGTTAATCGGCACTTTTCTTGTGCTGAGAAACATGGCGATGCTTGCTGACGCGATCAGCCACACGGTGCTGCTCGGAATTGTCGGCGCTTTCCTTGTGACGGGAGCCCTTAACGGAATTCCGATGTTTATCGGGGCTGCGGCATCCGGGCTGCTGACGGCTTTTTTCGTACAGTTTCTGCACAGTAAAGGCGTGCAGTCTGACGCGGCTATCGGTGTCGTTTTTACGTCCTTGTTTGCGGTCGGCGTCATTCTGCTGTCTGTATACGGCAAGCATGTACATCTTGATATAGAACATTCGCTTATGGGAGAAATTGCTTTCGTTCCGTGGAATACAGCTCAGCTGTTCGGCGCTGATATCGGCCCTAAAGCGTTTTGGATGATTTTATCTGTGCTTATCATCAATGTGCTGCTGATTGTCTGCTGCTATAAAGAATTTAAAATCGCCGCCTTTGACCCGGAAATGGCGATAGCCATCGGCATTCCTGTCCTGGTCATTCATTATGTGCAGATGGGTATGCTGTCGCTTACGACGGTTGCTTCTTTTGATTCAGTGGGAGCGGTTTTAGTCGTTGCGATGCTGATTGTACCGCCTGCAGCCGCCTATTTACTGACAAACCGCCTTTCTTCCATGCTTTTCATCAGCGCGGGTATCGGCGGGCTGTCAGCCGTATTGGGATATGGCGCCGCCACATGGCTCAACGTGTCAATTTCAGGTGCGATGGCTGCGATGACCGGCGTGTTTTTTCTGCTGGCCTTTCTGTTTTCTCCGGCTCAGGGGCTGATTTCAAAAAGGCTTGCGGCGCGGAAATTAAAAAGAGCTGTATAAAACAGCTCTTTTCTTTTATAAATCATGCGGTTTAAAGGTTTTGCAATCCGTTTCTTCACTTTTTTCAGCGGTTTCGCCTGTATGGCTGACCACATAAATAGCGTCGGCCGTGCATTTGTTTCCTCTGCCCCAATATGAACAGTTATTGACTTCACACAGAATTTTTTGGTCCATGCTGGCTCCCCTCCAAGATAAAAGGTACGCCATTAGTATGAGCCGCCCTGATTTCTGTTATTCCTCCTGGCGGATATAACGTCTGTCTTTCATAAAGAGCTTCCAGAAGAAATAAAACCCGGGAAACAAAATGATGAAAGCGACGATATACGTCATAAACAGCGCCCTGAAGGTTGCCGGCTCCGTAAATCCTGACATGACCGTAATATCCGGATAAATCATATAAGGAAGATGCGCCCGTCCGTATGCATAGCTTGCCAGAAAGTATTGAAGCGCAATGGCGATCATGGCGATTCTCGGTTTGCCGAGGTTGCGGCCGAAGCGCTTATTCGGCAAAAACAGAGCCACGCCGGCAATGATAAATGTAATGACAGACAGAATGAGCCATGTCTTGTCTTTCATCATCCCCGTATACAGCCAGCCGGCTTCAGAGCGTAATGTCAGCATAATGAAGAAGGCAAACAGAAGCGACAGCGGCCCTGTTAGTAAAGAGCTCCGTCTGTAGATGCGGTACGCATGCTCCTCTTCCGCAACATTTGAAAAATCGGCCAGAAGCAGTGAAGATAAAAATAAAGTGCTTAAAATGGCAAAGCCGATAAACGCATACGCATTAAGGCTTGTAAAGACATTTGCCAAATTCAGGTGATACACGCCGCCCGTCTTCTCAATAAATCCTCCGTGTGTGACCGGAAGGACCAAAATCAGCACAGCGGGAATAATGAAGCCCGAAATTCCGGAGATATATCTCATGATTTTTCTTTCCTTCGCAGTATTGGAGAAGACGAGAAAGCCGCTGCGGATGGCCAAAAGCAGCAAAATAATACTCCCCGGGATCAATAAAACGGTTCCCAGCACGAAGGTTGCCCCTGGAAAGAAGCTGAATAGGGCGACAACGATCGCGACGATAAAGACGTTGGTCACTTCCCATGTCGGGGACAAATAACGGTTGGCGATGTTTGTCGCCTTTGTTTGTTCTCTATTTAAATAAATCATCGACCAAAAGCCTGCTCCGAAGTCCATCGTTGCCATGACCGCGTAGATAAACACGAAGCCCCATACGATTGATATCGCAATGAGAGCATCCATGGTAATGTCCATTTCAATTCAGCCCTTTCTATTGTTAGGATTCCGCCGCTTTTACATCCTCCTCAACGGGATGTTTGCGGAAATAATAAAGCAGCACATAAATGACTGCGGCTGCCAAAATGGCGTAAACGACCGTAAACAGGATGAACAGCAAACCGATTGAACCGGTTGTCGTGACGACATCAGACGTTTTCAGGAGATGGTAAATCACCCATGGCTGCCGCCCCGTACAAGCGAATATCCACCCGAATTCAATTCCGATCAGACTGAGCGGTCCTGCGGTTAAAAATAAAATCAAAAGCCAAGTCGGAAAGCTGTCTTTCTTTAAAATTTTTCTCCAGACGATGCCGATGATTGAGTACAAAATGAGCAGCATCCCGATGCCGACCATTCCGTTAAAAAGTGTATGGATGAATAAAGGCGGCCACTCGTCTTTCGGAAACGCGTTCAATCCTTTGACGACGGTATCAAAGCTGTTTGCAGCCAAAAAGCTTAAAGCCCAGGGTACTTCTATCGCCCATTTTACTTTTTCTTCTTTTGCGTCAGTAAAACCCCCGATCGCAAGCGGAGCGTGTGATCTAGTTTCAAACAGCCCTTCTGCGCCCGCAAGCTTCTCAGGCTGGTATTCGTAAAGAAGCTGGGCTGACTCGTGACCGTTTAAAGAGGCAAGAATGGAAAAGATTCCGCCGATCGTTAAGGCGAGCAGCAGCGCTTTTCGGTGAAAGCGGTATACCTGCTCCTGTTTTCTCGTTCTCAGCATTTTATAAGCCGCAACTGACGCAACGATAAATGCACCGGTCATGAAAGCCGTCAGTACGACATGGCCCGCGGTGGTGAAAAAGCTTGGATTAAAAAACGCTGCCCAAGGTTCGACATCAGTGATTTTGCCGTTTAAAATTTTAAAGCCGGCCGGCGTTCCTTCAAATGCGTGAACATTTGTGATTAAGACGGCGGATGCCGCGGCGCCGATCAAAACGAAAATAACGGCAATGATGCGCATCGCCGGAGTCAGCCGGTCAGCGGCGTAGACATAAATGGACATAAACAGCGCTTCGATAAAGAAAGCATAAATTTCAATCTGAAACGGGAGTGACATCACCCTGCCGATGACTTCCATGAATCCGGGCCACAAAAGGGCAAGCTGTGTACCCGCGATCGTTCCGGTCGGTATCGCCACGCCGAGCAGAACAGCCTGCGCCTTCGTCCACCTTTTCGCCATAATGGCATAATGCGGATCTTTTGTTTTCTGATAAATCAATTCAGCCATTAAAATCATCAGAGGCAAGCCGACACCAAGCGTCGCAAAAATAATATGAAAGCCCATGGTTGTCCCGAACAGGCTTCTGGCTAACACTAAATCATCCACGATCATAAACCGCCTTTCTAAATTACCGTTTTATGTAATGTGGTTATATTATTTGCTGAAGCGATTAGATTATTCTTCTGATTCCATATATGTGCAGGGTTTAGAAACCAAGGGATCAGGGCATATATGATTGACAAGCGGTTATTTAAGGTTTAAAATAAAACGTAATCATTACGATTTGAGAAAGGGAGATCAGCATGAAAAAAGATATTCATCCGGATAACCATCAGGTGATTTTTCAAGATGTGAACAGCGGCTACCGCTTTTTAAGCCATTCTACGAAAACGTCAGAGGAAACGGCAGAGTGGGAAGACGGAAAAACATACCCGCTGATTAAAGTAGAAGTCAGCTCAGATACGCATCCGTTTTATACAGGCCGCCAAAAATTCAACGAAAAAGGCGGGAGAGTCGAACAGTTCAACAAAAAATACAATATGGGGAAATAAGACAAGCCCAATGGGGTTTGTCTTATTTATTGAGCACTTTGTCATCTCGTGCGGGGAGTGACGAATTGACCCGCCTTATGTTATATTGTGAATAAAAAAGCAGAAAGGAAACACCAAGATGAGTCTTCTAAACGATATCATGCAATTTAATGAGCAGTTCACTAAAAACAAAGATTATGAAAAATACCAAACATCTAAATTCCCGGATAAAAAGATGGCGATTTTGTCCTGTATGGACACGCGTCTTGTAGAATTGCTTCCGCATGCGATGAACATGCGAAACGGCGATGTGAAAATTATTAAAAGTGCCGGCGCGCTTGTCGCCCACCCGTTCGGAAGTATCATGCGCAGCCTTTTAGTGGCCGTATACGAATTAAACGCCGATGAAGTCTGCGTTATCGGCCACCATGATTGCGGCATGAGCAAAATCAACAGCGAGGATATGCTTGATAAAATTATCGACCGCGGTATTCCGAAAGAGCGGATTGACATGCTGAAGCACTCAGGAGTTGATCTTGATCAATGGCTGAAAAGCTTTGATTCAGTAGAAGCGAGTGTTACAGACAGCGTAAACGTCATTAAACACCATCCGCTATTCCCTGACAATGTGCCGGTGCACGGTCTGGTGATTGATCCTGAAACTGGTAAACTTGATCTGGTGATCGACGGCTACCAGCATATGGACTAATGTTTTTGTTTTTTGTCCGGTACGGGATCAACACCGCCCGGATGAAAAGGGTGGCACTTTAAAATCCGCTTCAGTGTCAGCCATCCGCCTTTTAATGCGCCGTGAGTCTTGACGGCTTCGATTCCGTACTGTGAACACGTCGGATAAAAGCGGCATGACGGGGGTGTCAGCGGAGAGATGAACTTCTGGTATCCGCGGATGAACGCAATCATTATGGTTTTCATCAAAAAACCACCTTTCTGATGCTAGTATAGAAAAAAAATTTCAGATTGAAAAGCTTCCGCCACAATTCTTATCGGAAAACTGTGTTATAATGGATGCATATTCTGAAAAAAAGGGAGTGCCATTATGCCTTCAGTAGAAAGTTTTGAGCTTGACCATAATGCGGTTGTGGCTCCGTATGTAAGACATTGCGGAGTGCATAAAGTCGGAACAGACGGCGTCGTGAATAAGTTTGACATTCGCTTCTGCCAGCCGAACAAACAGGCGATGAAGCCGGATACGATTCATACGCTTGAGCACTTGCTTGCGTTTACGATTCGCACACATTCTGAGAAATACGATCACTTCGACATCATAGATATCTCACCGATGGGCTGCCAGACAGGCTATTATCTTGTTGTCAGCGGCGAGCCGACAGCGGAAGAAATTGTAGACCTGCTTGACGCTACGCTGAAAGAAGCCATCGATATTACGGAGATTCCGGCGGCCAACGAAAAACAGTGCGGCCAGGCGAAACTTCATGATTTAGAAGGCGCGAAACGCCTGATGCGTTTCTGGCTGTCACAGGATAAAGAAGATTTGCTGAAAGTGTTCGGATAAAAAACAGGCCTTTTTGCTGACATGCAAAAAGGCTTTTTTACATATTTCTAAAAAATGTCACACCTTGTGTGTAAGCGTTTGCTAAAATAGAAGCAAACATAAAGGAGTGATGGGATGAAACGGGCTGTATTGGCAGGTATGTGCGGTATGGTATTTTTATTATCTTCCTGCGGGGGCAATTCGGACAAAACCTCCGCGGATGAGGAGCCTAAAGCGCTTGAGGTCAAGCTTACAGGACCGGAAACGGCAGCACCGCATGAAAAAGCGGAATACAAGGCGGAGGTTTTTTACGGCGGCAAGCGTGTCACGGATGCGGATGAAGTCATGTTTGAAGTATGGAAAGAAGGAAAAAAAGGCAGCAGCAAAACAAGCAAGGCCAAGGAGGAAAAAGGGGCGTATCACCTGCGGACTGAATTTGATGAAGAGGGTGTCTATACCGTTCAATCCCACGTAACGGCAAAACAGCAGCATAATATGCCGACTGTAAAAGTGCGTGTCGGGGGTGCTGAAGCTGCCGATGATTCCTCCGGCCATGAGGAACAGACGCATCATCATTAAGGATTTTTTTTATCCGTCAAGCCTTTTGATGCGTCCTCCGGCGGGTCAATCGTATGTTTTACATTATAAGCTCTTACAGTCGACCAGATGGATAAAAGCAGCACGGCGAGCACGATAAGAAAGCCGAAGCTCAGAAGAAGCAGCATGAAATCCCTCCTTTTTAACAAATCATAACATATTTTCCATCCGTAAAATCAAGGGCTAAAAATTTATGTTTTAACACACGATATATAGGGTATATCAATAGTAAACCAAAGGAGGAAGATAGGCATGTCAGAAAAACTATTGGATGCAGTCAATAAGCAAGTTGCAAACTGGACGGTCATGTATGTGAAATTACATAACTATCATTGGTACGTCAAAGGGAAGGACTTTTTCACATTGCATGAAAAGTTCGAGGAGCTGTATAACGAAACGGCTACATATATTGATGATCTGGCAGAACGTCTGCTGGCATTAAACGGCAAGCCGATCGGCACAATGACGGAATCATTGAAGACAGCGTCTGTAAAAGAAGCGGAAGGCAATGAGAGTGCAGAACAAATGGTACAGAACATTTATGATGATTTCACTGTCATTGCGGAAGAGCTGAAAAGCGGCATGGACCTCGCAGATGAGGTAGGAGACGAAACGACCGGTGATATGCTGCTTGCCATTCACCAGAATATCGAGAAACATAACTGGATGCTGAAAGCGTATTTAGGATAATCAACAAGGGAAGACCGGGGCTATAAAGCACTCGGTCTTTTATTTGGCTGCCGAAGAGAGGTGTTGTCCATTTTTCTGAAAAATCCAGTCTGTTCCATTCACTTTTCATAGAATAATGTAAGGCCGTTTCTGTGAAAGGATGTTGGATCAAGTGGGCAAAGACTTTGGCATCTTTTCGTTTTTTGCAGTGATCGTGTCGGCAGCGGGGTTTTTCTTCGGAGGTTTTCAGTATTCGTTTCTGATTTTGCTATCGGTCATGGCGATTGAGTTTATCAGTACAAGCTTAAAAGAATCTCTTTTGCAGCAGCTGAGCGCAAGAAAGCTTTTTGCGCGGCTGGTCAAAAAAATCGTGACCCTGGCATTAGTCTCAGTTTGCCATTTTTTTGACCAGCTGCTTCATACCGAAGGCGCCATCCGTAATTTGGCTATCATGTTTTATATCTTATACGAATCGGTTCAGATCGTGATTACGGCAAGCTCGCTGGGCATACCGGTTCCGCAGGTGCTCGTCGACCTATTGGATACCCTGAAAAATAAATTCAAGCGCAAACCGTAACATTTGCTTCAAAGGAGGCTATACTAGCGGGTATGATGGTTTTCCTCTGAATTTTTGATAAAGGGCTTCCGAACAAACGCAACTGTGGTATGATGTATGGAAGATATGAAGGAACGGATTAGAGGGATAAACATGTACGAGTTTAAAGACTATTATCAGAACACTGTTCAGCTCTCCTTTGAACACCAGCCTTTTTCAGACAGCCCGAAGCACGTATGGGTCATATGCCGATACGGAGATAAGTGGCTTTTGACTGAGCACGAAGACCGGGGGTTTGAATTTCCGGGCGGAAAAGTGGAGCCGATGGAATGTGCGGAGGAAGCGGCCCTGCGCGAGGTGAAAGAAGAAACCGGTGCCGCGGTAAGACATCTGAAGTACGTCGGACAGTATAAAGTTCTCGGCAGGGAAAAGGTAATCGTAAAGAATATTTATTTTGCCGATATTGAAAAGCTTGAAAAACAGGCTGATTATTTTGAAACAAAGGGGCCGGTGCTGTTCAGCGAACTGCCGGAGAATCTCCCGCGAAATAAAAAATTCAGTTTCATTATGAAAGATTCGGTGCTTCCGATCAGCCTGAAAAAGCTGAAAGAGGACGGCGTATTTCAATCATAAAAAACGAAGACCCGGCGCTTACGCACGGGTCTTTTTTATATTTTTCCTTTCGTCCATTTTCTTTCTAACAGTTCGACTCCCTGATACATCAATGTTGCAAAAATCGCGATGATCAGAAGGCTTAAGAACACAAGAGTGAAATTGAAGACCTGGAATCCGTAAATGATCATGTAGCCCAGACCTTTTTCGGAAACGAGAAACTCGCCGACGATGACACCGACCCAGGATAAACCGACGTTCACTTTAAGCGCGGAAATAATCGCGGGGGCGCACGCCGGCAGAATGACTTCTTTAAACATGATGCTTTTTTTCGCTCCGAAGGTTTTCATCACCTTAATATAGTTTTCATCCACTTCCTGAAAAGCCGTAAAGACGACGATTGTCGTGATAATGACACTGATGACTGCTCCCATGGCGACAATGCTTGTGAAATTCGGTCCGAGTGCCACGATGAGAATCGGTCCGAGTGCGACCTTCGGCATCGCGTTTAAAATGACGAGGTACGGGTCTAAAACCCGGGCGAGCCTGTTTGACCACCATAACAGAGCGGCGAGGCATGTGCCGAGAAGCGTGCCGAGCAAAAAGCCGAGAACGGTTTCTCCTAAGGTTACGCCGATGTGCGCCGCAAGGGATCCGTCCGCAATCTTTTCAACTAAAAGCCTGCAAACGGCGGAGGGTGAGCTGAAGATTAACGGATCGATCCAGCCCGCCCTGCTCGATATTTCCCATCCGGCAAAAAATACGATGAAAATGGCGGCCTGATACGCACGGATCCGGAGCTTTTCTTTTTGGTGTCTTTTCTTAAACTGCTGATGAAGCTGTTCAATCGTGCCGCTGCTGTTTTTCAAGGGAATTCAGCTCCTTCCATATGGTTTGAAACAGCGGCTGAAAGGCCGGATCCTGACGCGCGTCAAACGGATCTAAAGCCGCGAGCTCCTTAGGCACGGTGAATATTTGGTGGATGGTGCCCGGCTGATTCGAAAATAAATAGATCGTATCGCTCATGGCGATGGCTTCACCGATATCGTGGGTGACGAGCACGGCGGTTTTTTGAAAATCCTTTAATGTTCTGAAGACAAGGTTTTCCAAAGAAAGCTTCGTTTGAAAGTCCAGCGCGGAAAACGGTTCATCAAGGAGCAGCAGGCCCGGGTCCGGCGCAAGAGTTCTGGCAAGTGCCGCCCGCTGCCGCATCCCGCCTGAGAGCTCTTTCGGATATTTCTTTTCAACGCCGATTAATCCGAGCTTAGGCAGAAGGCTGAGAACTTCAGCTCTTTTTTCTTCTGTTAATGTTTTTGAAATGTGTAAACCGAGCAGCACGTTTTCCTCAATTGATTTCCAAGGAAATAAATAATCCTGCTGAAGCATATAACCGATTTGGTGTTCTTTATGGTTCGGCACGCTTCCTTCAATCAGCACCCGGCCTTGCGCAGGGGTGATAAGGCCGGCCAGAATGGACAGGAGTGTTGTTTTTCCGCATCCGCTCGGCCCGAGAAAGGAGATGAAATCCCCTTTTTCAATCTGAAAATGTATATCTTTCACGGCGGTTGTCTTTTCTTTCAGCGAGAAATAAGTATGTGTTACATGATCGACATGTAAAAAAGACATTCATGTTCCTCCTATTGTTCTGAGGTGACTTTTTGGGCGATTTTTGTGTTGACGAGTTTGCTGTACGGAATGTGTTTCGGGAGCTCTCCGGCTTCATCCATAATAGATTGAAGCTGTTCCCATTCATCCTTTTGCAGAACTGGGTCTGCAGAGAATGACTTTTGTTTTTTATAGCGCTCTATTGATGTTTCGATAATGGCCGGATCAGTATCGGCAAATTCCTTCTGAATCGTTTTTGCGATGTCTTTGGCCGGATGGCTTTCCACCCATTGCTGGGCGCGATAGATGGCGCGGGTGAATTTTTCCGCCGTCTTTTCATTGCTTTTCAAATAACTTTCTTTTGCCATAAAGGTTGTGTATGGCACTTGGCCGGAAGCTTCTCCGAAGGATGCGACGATATGGCCGATGCCTTCTTTTTCAAATTGGGATGCCGTCGGTTCAAACAGCTGCACATAATCACCCGTTCCGGATGCGAATGCGTTGGAAATATTGGCGAAATCAATGTTTTGAACGAGGTTAATGTCTTTTTTCGGTTCTATGTGATTCTTTTTCAGGGCGTACTCACCGGCCATTTGGGGCATGCCGCCTTTTCGCTGGCCGAGAAATGTTTTTCCTTTTAAATCGCTCCATTTGAATGATTTCTCATCCTTCCGTGACACGAGAAATGTGCCGTCCGTCTGTGTCAGCTGCGCGAAGTTGATGACCGGATCTTTTGCTCCCTGCGCCTCCACGTAAATGGATGTTTCAGAACCGACCAGCGCGATGTCAGACCCGTTTGACAAAAGCGATGTCATCGTTTTGTCTCCGCCCCATGTTGTTTGAAGTGACACTTGGAGCCCTTCTTTTTTAAAGAAACCTTTTGTTTCAGCGACATACAGAGGCGTATAGAAGATGGAGTGTGTGACTTCCGCCACCTTTACCTTCGTCAGACTTTCTTCCTGTCTGCAGGCCGGAAGAATGAGCAGGAAAAAGGCGCATATGACAAAAACGCAGCCCGTTTTGAGCCATTTGTTCACGGTGTAACCTCCTTGTTTTAAGCGTTTAAATAACCTTTTCTGCTTTACATATCGTATGATGGGTATAAAAAATGTGTGAGTGCCCATATTCACGTTGGGAAAGAATAAAAAAACTGATGATATAAGGAGGCTCATTGTTTTGCTGGCAGAAAAGAAAAGGTTCCCGTCTCCGAGTCCGCATGTCCGCCTCTTTGCGGTATGCTATGAGTCAGAAGGGCTGAAGGTAAAGGGGCTCCTTGCCGAGCCTGCTGAGCCGGGAACATATGACGGTTTTTTATATTTGCGCGGCGGCATAAAAAATGTCGGCATGGTACGCCCCGGAAGAATCGTTCAATTCGCTTCCCAAGGCTTTGTCGTGTTTGCGCCTTATTACAGAGGCAACCAGGGCGGCGAGGGAAATGAAGATTTTGCGGGAGAGGACAGAGAGGACGCGTTTTCCGCTTTTCGCCTGCTTCGGGAGCATCCGAACGTCAGGGAAGGGCGGGTGCATATTTTCGGTTTTTCCCGGGGCGGAATCATGGGGCTTTTGACCGCGATTGAAATGGGGCATCAAGCGGCTTCGCTCGTATCATGGGGCGGTGTGAGCGATATGGTGCTTACTTATGAAGAGCGGAAGGATATGCGGCGGATGATGAAGCGTGTGATCGGCGGCACGCCGAAAAAGGTGCCGGATGAATACAGATGGCGTTCGCCGTTTGAAAAAGCAGACCGCATTCAGGCCCCTGTGCTGCTCATCCATGGAGAGAATGATGAGAATGTTTCGATCGAACACGCCCGGATGATCGAGGACAAGCTGAAAGAGGCGGGGAAACCGGTGGAAACCTGGTATTACAGCGGTTTTACGCATTATTTTCCGCCGCAGGAAAACAGACGCATTGTCCGGCGGCTGGCGGAATGGATGAAGACACGGTAAGATGCCTGATTTATGATATGATAATAAAGAATAAGAGAATGAAAGGGGATTTTCATTTTGGGAATGCCTGTTGAATTTAATACCATGATTGTGACAAAAGGCAATGAAAAACGGATAGAGGAAAATATCTTTTTATTGGAGAAAGAGGGCTATCGCGTCTATCCTCTTGATATTCCGATGGACGTGCGCAAAACGAAAACCGGCGAGAAATCCGGCACCGGCGAGGTCCAAAAGCTCGAATGGGCGAACGGCCGGACAAGCATTACATACAGACTCACGTCGCTTCATTCGACAAACTGAAAAAACAAAAGCCGAGGGCATAAACGCCCTTGGCTTTTTTGATTACACGAGAGGTCCGCCGGCTTTGGCAATCGAGTCTGCATGGGAAAACTTTTTAAAGTTTTCTTTAAACTCATTGGCTAAAAACAGCGCTTTTTCGTTGTATGCTTGTTTATCGCTCCATGTGTTTTCAGGCTGAAGAACTTCATCCGGAACGCCCGGAACATGAACGGGACTGCGCAGGCCGAAAATGCTGTCTGCCGTCATGTCAGTCTGGTTCAGTCTGCCTTCAATAGCGGCCTTGACCATCGCTCTTGTATACGAAAGTTTCATCCGTTCTCCGACTCCGTACCCTCCGCCGGTCCAGCCTGTGTTGACCAGGAAGACTTGAACGCCGTGTTCGTCGATTTTATGCCCGAGCATTTCGGCATATACATGCGCCGGAAGCGGAAGGAACGGTGAACCGAAGCACGTCGAGAAAGTCGTTTGCGGAGATGTCACGCCGCGCTCGGTTCCCGCGAGTTTACTGGTGTACCCACTTAAGAAGTGATACATCGCCTGTTCCTTCGTCAGTTTGCTGATCGGAGGGAGCACACCGAATGCGTCCGCCGTTAAAAAGACGATTGCCTGCGGATGGCCGGCAATGCTCGGCTGCACGATATTGCCGATCATCTCAATCGGATATGCGGCTCTTGTGTTTTCCGTGTAGAAGGAATTATCGTAATCCGCTTCACCCGTTTTTTCATCAAGCACGACATTCTCAAGAACAGACCCGAAGCGGATCGCACGAAAAATCTGCGGTTCTTTTTCCTCGCTCAGATTGATACATTTAGCGTAACATCCGCCTTCAATGTTGAAAACGCCGGAATCTGACCAGCCGTGCTCGTCATCGCCGATCAGTTTGCGGTCCGCATCGGCTGAAAGCGTCGTTTTCCCTGTGCCGGAAAGACCGAAAAACAGGGCGACATCGCCTTTTTCACCGACATTGGCTGAGCAGTGCATCGGCAGTATATCCTGCTGCGGAAGCAGGAAGTTCATAATGGAGAATATTGATTTTTTCATTTCTCCGGCGTATTCGGTGCCGCCGATTAAAATGACGCGCTTTTCGAAAGAGACAATGATAAATGTTTCCGAATGCGTGCCGTCCGTCTCCGGATCTGCTTTAAAATGCGGAGCCGAGAGAATGGTGAAAGGCTGCGCTTGCGGATCTCTTTCATCCGTCTCCGGTCTGATAAACAGCTGGCGTGCGAATAAATTGTGCCATGCAAATTCATTTACGACCGTAATCGGGAGTCTGTATTTTTCATCCGCTCCTGCGAATCCTTCAAAAACAAACAGTTCATCCCGCTGTTTTAAGTAGCTGACGACTTTGGCGTACAGCTTTTCAAACGCCTCTTCAGAAATGGGCTGATTCACCGCGCCCCAATCAATTTGATTTTCTGTGCTTTGTTCACGGACGATAAATTTATCTTTAGGTGACCTGCCTGTATAAGCGCCGGTGGTGGCGCGTACGGCGCCCGTTGATGTCAGCGTTCCTTCATTTCGGCTGATCACTTTTTCGGTAAGTTTTGGAGCCGATAAATTATGATGCACATTCGGACTTGCAAGTAATGCTTGAAGATCTGCGGTTAAATCAACTAATTTCATAAAAACCTTCCTTTGCCGGTTTATTTGTATTTCGCTGAATGTGGAATTAGTATAACATATATCTGAAAATAGTCTATACTATTTGCGGTTTTTTGTTTGTGTTTTTCCATTGCTTCCCGAAATAAAGGCGCGTAATCGCTTTAATTCATATTGACACTTTCCGCCCTTTTACGATAAGATATTTCATTGAGCGGATACTCTTATCCCGAGCTGGCGGAGGGACAGGCCCGATGAAGCCCAGCAACCGGTTTCTCTGTAAAAAAGCAGGTGAAAACACTGTGGGAAACCAAGGTGCTAACCTGATGCAAGGTTTAATATTTTCCTTGAGCGATAAGAGTGAAAGGCACACAGACCAAACCCTTTCCTCGAGTGGAAAAGGTTTTTTTATTTCATAAAATATGCCAATTAACATTCTCTGATATAGTATGACATTGTATTAAGAGGGAGCGAGTTCCGTATCATATGAGAAGGTCTTGCAAAAGATCTTTTTTCAGGAGGAAAAGTGAATGAGTAAAAACCGTCGACTATTTACATCTGAATCTGTTACTGAGGGTCATCCGGACAAAATCTGTGACCAAATTTCTGACAGTATCTTAGATGAGATTTTAAAAAATGACCCGAACGCGCGCGTGGCCTGCGAAACATCTGTAACGACAGGACTTGTGCTGGTAAGCGGAGAGATTACTACATCAACATACGTTGACATTCCGAAAACAGTCCGTGAAACGATTAAAGAAATCGGCTACACACGCGCCAAATACGGATTTGATGCGGAGACTTGCGCTGTTTTAACATCAATTGATGAACAGTCTGCGGATATCGCAATGGGTGTCGATCAGGCTCTTGAAGCGCGTGAAGGCACAATGAGCGATGCTGAAATCGAAGCAATCGGAGCGGGAGACCAAGGCCTGATGTTCGGTTATGCGTGTAACGAAACGAAAGAGCTTATGCCGCTTCCGATCTCTTTGGCGCATAAATTAGCCCGCCGTTTGAGCGAAGTCCGCAAAGAAGACATTCTTCCGTATCTTCGCCCTGACGGCAAAACGCAAGTTACCGTTGAATATGATGAAAACAACAAGCCGGTCCGCATCGACGCGATCGTTATTTCAACTCAGCACCACCCGGAAATTACGCTTGAGCAGATTCAGCGCAATCTGAAAGAGCATGTCATTAATCCTGTCGTGCCTGAGGAACTGATCGATGAAGAAACAAAATACTTCATCAACCCTACGGGACGTTTCGTAATCGGCGGACCTCAAGGTGACGCGGGTCTTACCGGCCGTAAAATCATCGTTGACACATACGGCGGATATGCACGCCACGGCGGCGGCGCATTCTCCGGTAAGGATGCGACGAAGGTAGACCGTTCTGCGGCATACGCTGCGAGATACGTAGCGAAAAACATCGTGGCAGCAGGCCTTGCTGATTCTTGTGAAGTGCAGCTTGCATACGCAATCGGCGTGGCACAGCCTGTTTCTATTTCCATCAATACATTTGATACAGGAAAAGCTTCTGAAGAAAAACTGATCGAAGTCGTACGGAATAACTTCGACCTGAGACCTGCCGGCATTATTAAAATGCTTGATCTGCGCCGCCCGATCTATAAGCAGACTGCTGCTTACGGCCACTTCGGACGTCATGATGTGGATCTTCCTTGGGAGCGTACTGACAAGGCGGATGCGCTTCGCAAAGAAGCACTAGGAGAATAATTTTATAGCCGCTTACTTAAGCGGCTTTCCCTTTTTGTAGATGCTGCCATGCTTATTTTTACATAGCGTGAAACCAATGGCGTAACACAGCGTCTATAAAAAGGGGGTCCAATTAGAAAATTACACTTATGGAGGCTATACTATGTGTGGATTTGTCGGTGTTTTTAATAAGCATCCATTAACTCAAACCGCAGATCAAGAAGAGCTAATCAAACAAATGAACCAAATGATCGTTCACCGCGGTCCTGACAGCGATGGGTATTATCATGACGAGCACGTCGGATTCGGCTTCAGACGGCTCAGTATTATTGACGTAGAAAACGGCGGACAGCCTTTATCATATGAAGACGAAAAATATTGGATCATTTTTAACGGCGAAATCTATAACTACATTGAATTGAGAGAAGAGCTTGAAGCGAAAGGCTACACTTTCAATACAGATTCCGATACTGAAGTGCTCCTTGCGACATACCGTCATTATAAAGAAGAAGCCGCTTCAAAGCTTCGCGGAATGTTTGCGTTTTTAATCTGGAACAAAGCTGACCGCGTTATGTACGGCGCGAGAGACCCGTTCGGCATTAAGCCGCTGTATTACACAACCATCGGGGACAAAGTATATTTTGCATCTGAAAGAAAAAGTTTAATGGCCGCTCAAAACGGCATTGATCTTGATACAGCTTCTTTACAGCAATATATGTCTTTCCAATTCGTTCCTGAACCGAGCACGCTTGACGCTGAAGTGAAAAAAGTCGAGCCGGGCAGCCAGTTTACGATCCGCCCGGAAGGCGATATCGCGTTTAAAACATATTTTAAAGCGAACTTTAAGCCTGTTCAGTCTGATGAAGATAAATTGGTGAAAGAAGTCAGAGACGCAATCTTTGACTCTGTCAAAGTTCACATGAGAAGTGACGTTCCTGTCGGTTCGTTTCTATCCGGCGGTATCGACTCTTCTTTTATCGTCTCAGTTGCGAAAGAATTTCACCCGAGCCTTAAAACATTTTCCGTCGGTTTTGAGCAGCAGGGCTTCAGTGAGGTTGACGTAGCGAAGGAAACGGCTGCCGCGCTCGGGATTGAAAATATCAGCAAAGTCATTTCTCCTGAGGAGTATATGAACGAGCTTCCGAAAATCGTCTGGCACTTTGATGACCCGCTTGCAGATCCGGCGGCGATTCCTTTGTACTTTGTCGCAAAAGAAGCGAAAAAACATGTAACGGTCGCGTTATCCGGGGAAGGCGCGGACGAGCTGTTCGGCGGGTACAATATTTACCGCGAACCGCTTTCGCTTAAACCGTTTGAACGCATTCCGTCCGGTCTGAAAAAAATGCTTCTTCATGTGGCGTCCGTCATGCCTGAAGGAATGAGAGGGAAAAGCCTCTTAGTCCGCGGCTGCACACCGCTTGAGGAGCGTTATATCGGTAATGCGAAGATTTTTGAAGAGCCCGTGAAAAAACAGCTGCTCAAACATTACAATCCAGAGCTTTCATACCGTGATGTCACGAAGCCGTACTTTACGGAAAGCCGTTCATACAGCGACATTAATAAAATGCAGTATGTTGACATCCATACGTGGATGCGCGGCGACATCCTGTTAAAGGCTGACAAAATGACGATGGCCAACTCATTGGAACTGCGCGTGCCGTTCCTTGATAAAGTCGTGTTTGACGTGGCTTCTAAAATTCCGGATGAACTGAAAACGAAAAACGGCACGACGAAATACCTTCTGCGCAAAGCTGCTGAAGGGGTAGTGCCTGATCATGTGCTTAACCGCAAAAAACTCGGCTTCCCTGTGCCGATCCGCCACTGGCTGAAAAATGAAATGAACGAATGGGTTCGCAACATCATTCGTGAAAGTGAAACAGATGCTTATATTGAAAAGGATTATGTCCTTCAGCTTCTAGAAGATCATTGTGCCGACAGAGCGGACAACAGCCGCAAAATCTGGACCGTGCTGATCTTCATGATCTGGCACAGCATCAATGTTGAAAAAAGACTGGTGCCGGAAGAGCTGAATCATCAGCCGAAAGAAGTCATTTTCGTTTAATCCAAAAGGCTTTCGATGTTATCGAAAGCCTTTTTTCTATTGTTTTTTGTAAACCGTCTATTCCGCTCTGTTTTCGACAAAGTATTACGCAATATTCAGAAAAAGGTTATAATAGGACTAATCGGGTAGATTCCGGAAAGTGTTTTCTGGCTATTTCGTCTCGGTTTGTTGTTTCTTTGTCAAAATCAGGGGGAGGGAGAGTTATGCAAAACAAAGAAAAAACGCTTCACCGCGGCTTGGAAGAGCGGCATATCTCGCTTATGTCGTTGGGCGCCGCGATAGGAGTCGGGCTGTTTCTCGGGTCGGCTTCTGCCATAAAGCTTGCCGGGCCGGGGATTTTAGCCGCTTACGCCTGCAGCGGGCTGATTATGTTTTTTATTATGCGGGCATTAGGGGAAATGGCGATTCAAAAGCCTGTAGCCGGCTCATTCAGCCGGTATGCCAGAGATTATCTCGGTCCGCTTGCCGGGTTTTTAACAGGCTGGAATTATTGGTTTTTATGGGTTGTTACCTGCATGGCGGAAATCACCGCGGTCGGCATTTATATGGGCTACTGGTTCCCTGACGTGCCGTCATGGATCTGGGCGCTTTGTGCACTCATCATTATGACGGCTGTCAACTTTCTGGCGGTCAAAGCGTACGGTGAGCTTGAATTCTGGTTTGCGCTCATTAAAGTCTTGGCGATTCTGTCAATGATCGCGATCGGTCTGGTGATGATCGTATTCGGTCTCGGAAACGGAGGCGTTGCGCTCGGAATCAGCAATTTATGGAGCCACGGCGGCTTTTTCCCGAATGGGATTAAAGGGGTGCTGCTGTCGCTTCAAATGGTCATGTTTGCCTATCTCGGGATTGAGCTGATCGGTGTCACAGCCGGTGAGGTCAAAAATCCGGAAAAATCACTGGCGCGGGCCATAGATACTGTTTTTTGGCGCATTCTCATTTTTTACGTCGGAGCTTTGTTTGTCATTATGTCAATTTATCCGTGGCAGGAAATCGGTTCAGGCGGAAGCCCGTTTGTTTTGACATTTGAAAAAATCGGAATACCGGCTGCAGCCGGAATCATTAATTTTGTCGTATTGACGGCGGCCCTTTCTTCCTGCAACAGCGGGATCTTCAGCACGGGGCGCATGCTGTTCAATCTGGCGGAACAAAATGAAGCGCCTAAAGTATACGGTACGGTCACAAAAGGCGGTGTGCCGGGAAAAGCGGTATTGGTTTCAGCGGGCGCGTTATGCATCGGCGTTTTGCTGAACTACGTGGTGCCGGCAAAAGTGTTTACGTGGGTGACGAGCATTGCGACGTTCGGGGCGATTTGGACATGGTCGATTATTTTGCTTTCCCAAATGAAATACCGTAAAAGCTTACAGCCGGAACAACGGAAAAAACTGAAATATAAAATGCCTTTATATCCCTTTTCCTCATATATCTCATTGGCATTTCTCGCTTTTGTCGTTGTGCTGATGGCTTTTGATGCAGAGACCAGGGTGGCCGTCATCATCGGTCCTGTCTGGTTCGGCATATTATTAGCCGCCTATTACGGAAAAGGTTTCCATAAAAGAAAAGACATAGGTCTGGAAAACGGACAGACATTCGCCGAAAAAGCGTAAAAAAAGAGCCCGGGACATGGGCTCTTTTTTTCATAGGATCGGGCCGGCGGGGGAAGAATAAAACAAATTCCTGAACATTTTGCTTCTGTTTCCTGACAATCGGGAGAATGCAAATGGTTTTTACTTAAATAATATTTTGAAAAATGGTACAGTAGTAAAACAAAGCTGATCTTTTTTATTTCTCTTGCAGTGTTTTATAGTATCGGCCTTTTTCAACATATTCCGTTCTGATTCTTTCCATGTCCCGTATGTCTTCTTCTGTCAGCCGGCGGATAACCTTTGCGGGCCGGCCGAACGCAAGACAGCCGGGAGGAATGGTTTTGCCCGGAGGAACGAGACTTCCGGCGCCGATAAACGCGCCTTCTCCGATTTCCGCCCCGTCCAGAATGACGGAGCCCATACCGATTAAAGCATTCTTTTTGATGATTGCGCTGTGCAGTGTAACCTGATGGCCGATCGTGACGTCATCTTCAATAAGAAGCGGGCGGTTCGGACTTTGATGCAGACAGCTCAAGTCTTGTATGCTGACTCTTTTTCCGATCCTTGTCGGCGCAACATCCCCCCGGATGACGGCTGAGAACCAAATGCTTGATTGTTCTCCGATCACGACGTCGCCCGTAATGACGGCGTTATCCGCAATGAACGCTTCAGGATGTATGTCAGGCGTAAATTGTTTATAAGGGTAGATTATCATGTCTCATCCTTCTTTCTCTAAATTTATGTAAGAGGTGAACTGCATGTGGACTTGGAAAGCAGACAGGCCCGTCGGTACCATTGTCATTATCCACGGGGCAAGCGAATACCACGGACGTTATAAATGGCTCGTTGAAATGTGGAGATCTTCCGGATATAACGTGGTGATGGGCGATTTGCCCGGTCAGGGAACGTCGACCCGCGCCAGAGGGCATATTCGCTCTTTCCAAGAATACATTGATGAAGTAGATATATGGATTGATAAAGCGAGAACGCTTGAAGCGCCCGTTTTCCTTTTGGGCCACAGCATGGGCGGACTGATTGCGATAGAATGGTTTAAGCAGCAGAGAAATCCCCGCATTACGGCACTCATTTTATCATCACCTTGTCTGGGTCTGCAAATAAAAGTCAATAAAGTCCTTGATTTTGCGTCTAAAGGACTGAACGTCCTCGCTCCGTCCCTCAGAGTGGATTCCGGCTTATCACCTGATATGGCAACGAGGAATGCGGATATGATTGAAGCGGATCAAAACGACTCTTTATATGTCACGAAGGTATCCGTAAGATGGTACAGAGAGCTTTTAAAAACCATTGATGCCGCTATGGTGCCGACTGATGCGTTTTTAAAGGTGCCGCTTTTGCTTATGCAGGGCGGTGATGACAAAATCGTCGATAAAATGAAGGTCCGCAAATGGTTTTCCGGTGTGGCTTCCCATAATAAATCGTACCGGGAATGGGAAGGGCTTTATCATGAAATTTTTAATGAACCGGAAAGAGAAACTGTGTTTAAGGCGGCAAAAGCCTTTACAGATCAGTATATTTGAATTCGCTGGGGGTGCATATGTTGACAGTACCGGAACATCCTTTTAACCTTATGGCAAAAGTGTATCGGGAAATTTTTCCGCTCGTTCATCAGGAATTGAACATGTGGCGGGAAAAATCAGATTCCATTAAAAATACCGAACTGCGGCAGCAGGCGGCCGCAAGTATCCGCGATAAATCGTTTCATTGTGAAGGCGGCGGCATTTTAGCCCTGCTTTCGGGAGAGCAGAAACAGAAATGCGTGCAATTTATCATCGCGTATCAGACAATCAGTGATTATCTGGACAATCTGTGCGACCGCAGCACCTCGCTTGATCCCGAGGACTTCCGCATGCTTCATCTCTCCATGCGTGACGCGCTGACGGTCGGTGCCGAGGTGCGGCCGTACTATCAGTACAGAGAGGAGCGGGATGACGGCGGTTATCTTCATGAGCTGGTCAGAACATGCCAGCGGGTGCTCGGGTCAATAGAACATTACGGTATCATTAAACCTTATTTGCTTGAGCTATGTGATTATTATTGCGATCTTCAGGTTCATAAGCATGTCGTTGAGCATGAACGCGTTCCGAGGCTTAAAGGCTGGTTTGAGCAGTACCGGTCACAGCTTCCGGAAATGGAATGGTTTGAATTCTCGGCCTGCGCCGGATCGACGTTAGGCATTTTCTGTCTCGTTGCTTACTCGTTCCAGCCTGATTTTAACGAACATACCGCTGAGAAAATCCGCAGCAGTTATTTTCCGTACATACAAGGGCTGCATATACTGCTCGATTATTTAATTGACCAGGAAGAGGATCTGCTTGAAGGCGATCTGAATTTCTGTACGTATTATCAGTCTCATGAAGAAATGATGCAGAGACTGCAGCATTTTATTGAAAAAGCGGATGAACATTTGAAAGGCATTCCGCATGAAAATTTTCACCGGCTGATCAACAGGGGGCTGCTCGGCGTCTATTTATCCGATGACAAAGTCGCCGGCCAAAAAGAAATGGGCCGCCTCGCGCGAAAGCTGATCAGGGCAAGCGGAAAAACGTCATTTTTCTTTTATATCAACGGAAGAGCCTACCGCAAATTTCAGAAGATGGCTTGGACGAAAAGTTCGTAATGGGTGAACTGCGCCTCTCGTGTAAATCATGACGGCGCAGTTTTTTATTTATGACGTGAAGTATGAAATGAAACATTGTTTGCGCCTGCAGAATATGATACTTTAATTTTATGAAAAAATTAAAGTATTTAGCGGTCATAGCATTACTTTCCATTTCCGGAGGCTGCTCCGTCATCCATGCTTCCGCCGGCTATCATCCTGTCTTGATAGCGCACAGGGGCTCTTCTTCGATTGAGCCGGAACATACAGCTTTGTCTTATGCGCGTGCCATTAAAGACAAAGCAGATTATATTGAGATAGACTTACGGGAGACAAAGGACGGCCATCTGATTGCAATTCACGATAAAACGGTAGATCGGACAACAGATGGTAAAGGGATGACAGATGATCTGTCTTTGGCTCAGATTAAGAAACTGAATGCGGGAAAAGGAGAAAAGATTTTAACATTAGAAGAAATCATACAGAAATTCGGACAAACTGCCAATTACTATATTGAGACAAGAGAAAGCAACGGCAGCCTGGTGATGGAAAAGAAACTGATTGACATATTACAAAAACATAAGCTGATTTCCAGCCATAAAGCAGTCATTGAGTCTTTTAGCGGGAAGAGCTTAAAGAAAGTTCGATCTATGAATAAAAAAGTTCCTCTTGTCCGATTATTAAAAGATAACGAGGCTGAGGAGATAAATGATAAGCAGCTGCAAACCATCAGAACATATGCTGATACAGTCGGGCTCAACGCCAAATTGGCAAATGAAGCAGTCGTGAAGCGCATTCATCACAATAAAATGAAAGTGCACGTGTTTTTTGATAAGGAAGACGAGCATACGCTGACGCCTATTATGCTGAAACAAAAAGCAGATGGTGTCTTTACAAACAATCCCGCTTATACACGCAGCGTGCTGCAAAACAGTAAATAAAAAGAGACATGCGCATTTTACGCTGTCTCTTTTTTTAACGGTTTCTTTTTTGCCGCAAGGTGCATTGCGAATTTGCCGATCAGCCCGATGACAAAAAATGCAGCAAACCACCAGTAATAGGTTTTTGCGAACTCAAATCCTAAATGTCTTGATAAAATGATGACGAACATCACATAGGGAACACTTGAAAATATGATGCGAAGAATATTCAAACTGCCGCTCCTCCCAGATGTTACACTTAAAAGATGAACTTTTTTCCATTACTTCATAGTAATTGATTTTTCAGAAAAAGTAAACACAAAAAGAATCGGCCCGCTTATGACAGGCCGATTCTTTATTTGCCGGCAGATTTCTTTTCAATCGCTATAATAAACGGCGGGTCGTTTCGCTGGTTGAGAAAGCCGTAGCTCAGCACGCGCGCTTTTTCCTGATCAAGATTGCTGCAGTACTCCAGTAATGCACTTTTTTCCGTCTTGCCTTCAGGATGCCCGTGGTACACAACGAGAACGATCAGCCCGTTCTCCTTCAGCAGTTCAAGGAGCTGTTCGATCGCGGAAATGGTTGAGTGGCCGTTTGTCGTAATGCTTTTATCGCCGCCGGGCAGATAACCGAGATTAAACACGGCGCAAGCCACACGTCCGTGCGCATCCTCAGGCAGCGATGCCTTTATTTGATCATGGCTCTTATGGTGAAGCGTGACGCGCGGACTGAAGTCGGCACCGAGCCGCTCCTTCGTTTTAACGAGTGCGTCCGCTTGAATATCAAAGGCATGGACATGTCCTGTCTCACCGACAAGGCCGGCCAGGAAATATGTATCATGTCCGTTGCCCATCGTCGCGTCAACCGTGATATCACCTTCCTGTGCGGCGGACTTCAGCAATTCTTTACTGAAAGGGAGGATGTGCATCAAGGTCATAGGGCGGTCTCCTCCCCGATTTTTCTGAAGAGCTTTCCTTGATAGCTTCCCCGTGTTTCCAGCTCTTTTTGAATGGCGCCCAGTACTTCCCACTTATTGACGCTCCACATCGGTCCGACCATTAATTCGATCGGCCCGTCTCCCGTAATGCGGTGAACGATCATTTCCGGGGGAATGATTTCGAGCTGATCACATACAAGACTTACATATTCTTCTTGAGAAAGGAACTCCAGCTTTCCTTTTTCATATTGCTTCACCATCGGTGTGCCTTTTAATAAGTGAAGCAGGTGAATTTTAATGCCTTGCACATCCAAATCAGCGACGGCTTTGGCCGTCTCCATCATCATGTCCCTGTTTTCAAGCGGAAGCCCGTTAATGATATGGGAACAAACGCGGATGCCGTGTTTTCTCAGTTTATTGACGCCCTCAACATAGCAGTCAAAATCATGGGCGCGGTTGATCAGAAGGGCGGTCCGCTCATGCACGGTCTGCAGCCCGAGTTCAACCCACAAATACGTCCGCTCATTCAGTTCGGCCAAATATTCCACGACATCGTCCGGAAGGCAGTCCGGACGGGTCGCGATCGACATGCCGACAACGCCGTCAAGCTTGAGGACGGATTCGAATTTTTCACGCAGCTCCTCTACCGGGGCATGCGTATTCGTGAACGCTTGGAAATATGCGATATATTTGCCGTCTTTCCACTTTTCGTGCATGCGGTTTTTGATATCGTGAAATTGCGTGAGTAAGTCATCGGCCCGATTGCCGGCAAAATCGCCGGAGCCCGCCGCGCTGCAGAATGTGCAGCCTCCGTGTGCAACCGTGCCGTCCCGATTCGGGCAGTCAAAACCGCCGTCAAGCGCGACTTTAAACACTTTATGCCCGAAATGCTCCCGCAGATGATAATTTAATGTATGGTACCGTTTTTCCGTATTTGAATAAGGAAAAGGGTTATTCTCGTTCAATGTTCAAAAAGCCTCCCTCACATCAGATGCATCCTAAAATTGTAGCATGAATGATGGAGCGGAACAATGAAACAATTATGGAACGGTCAAGACGTAATATCTACCTGGTTTTTCTGTTGTTGTTTTAAACGTTTTGGAGAAATATCACTGAACAATGCAAAAATAATTCCTAAAATAAGAATTACACTGCCTACTTTGAATGTATTATTAAAACTGTCACTTATTTTTTCATTATATAAATTTGAAATTTTTTTCTGGATAGCCATAACTTCCTTCTTTTGAATATTGAAGCTTTTTTGTACTTTTTCTTTATACGGATCCGGGGTTATAGAGAGAATTTCTTCCTCTTTTTTGTTTAATTCAGCAATACTTTTGCTTCGATCGAAACCTTTACTGTCTGAATGCTTTAAGTGAGTTATTATCTCGTTCTTTGCATTTTTATCAAAAACCTGATTGCTTTCCACAATTTTAATGGCTTCTTTTTTCGCAGTAGCTGTGTGATCATTTATATTCATTGTAAGCACAGATGTAAGTATGGCAATGCCTAGCGCTTGTCCAACTGTCCGCATCATATTAAGAATACCTGAGGCAATTCCTACTTTCTCAGGAGGAATAAGCCGTATCCCTGAACTCATTGCTGGTCCTATCACAAGCCCTAAAGCTAAGCCGGTCAAACATAACAGAATAATTACTGACGTTATAGAACTGTCGTATCGTATGTATCCATATAAATATGTTGTGATTGTTAAACCGAGCATACCTAGACCCGAAAGCCAAATGCCCCCGAGTTTATCAGATAGCTTTCCAGAAAGTACAGAGGTAAACATAGATGATAGAGCTAATGTAGAAACAATTAACCCTGCTTCTAATTCGGTTTTTCCCATTAAATTCGTGAGGAGTAAAGTAATAATAAGGGTACCGCTTGTTAATCCAAGGCCCTGCATAAAGAGGGTGAAAGAACTGAAACTAAACGTACGTATCTTCAGCATGGATAAGGGAATCATCGGGTTTTTAATTTTAGATTCAATAAAGAAAAACAAACAGAATAATAATACAGAGATTACAAAAAGAGAGATAATTACTGGTGATGACCAGCCTAAGTCAGATACTTTTGCAAAGCCAAAGGTTAAACAGAAGAGAGCTCCGGATAAAATAAGAATCCCCATGTAATCAATTTTTTTGCTCACTGTTTCATCATAACTCTCAGTAATAAAAAATGCTGCTAAAAACAAAGAAATCAGACCTAAAGGAATATTTATAAAGAAGATAGCTTGCCAATTAAAATTTTCAGTTAATAATCCTCCAAGTACAGGTCCTAAAGTAGCTGCTAATCCTGAGAAAGCACCCCAGATTCCAATGATCATTCCTTTTTTATTTTGAGGAACGATGGCCAAAGCAATAGGCATTGTAACAGGTACAATAAAAGCAGCAGATAGTCCCTGAATCACTCTAATTGCGATAAGCATTTCAATTGAAGTGCTCAAACAGGCAATAACTGATGTCAAAATAAAAAGTGCTAATCCAAACATAAAAGCTTTTTTTCTTCCAAAATGGTCTGCCAGCTTTGATGCACCTACTAATAAAACCGCAAAAGCTAAAGTATAACCTGTAGCCACCCATGCTACTTGAGAAAGGTTACTCGAAAAATAATCCAGCATCTTAGGTAAGGCGATATTTACTATAGTGGTGTCCATTACTGAAATGAATGTACCTAATAATAATGCAGATAGCATAATTAATTTTTGAAAATTCAATACTACAACCTCCATTAGATATTAATCTAAATTTAAATTCGATATATATCTAAAAACATGATAAATGTAATCTTAAGAGGTGTCAATATTAATCATAAATTGTTTTTTCATCCACTTTTCTCGAAATCATATTTTTATAATTCAACAATTTTGTAACTTGAAATAACTCAATAAGAGCTAAAATTGACATGTAAACTAGCTGAGATGATGAAGGATTTCTGAAGAGTGTGACATGAGGAGAACACTCAGCAAGAGGTGAGGCAAGTCTAATAAATCTAGGACTGCTCTTGATAATGCTCAGTCAGGTATGTGCTTAAAGGAAAATTCTTTAAAATTAGAAATGAATATTCTTTGAAAGTTCCCTTTTGATTGATAATATTAAAAATGTAAAATGTCTGGCATGAAGATAGTACAATTTTTTCCTTGTGGAAAAAGACTTTATGGGGTGTGAAAAAGTGCGGTTAATAATTAATGACAGTGTTTCAGAAATCTTTGACAAGATATCCTCTATTCTATTCTTGAAACACGAGGAATTCTTCAAAGATTATACAACCAAATTGGGGTTAAAATTAGATAATGAATATTTTGTATTACTAGATGATCTTAAAAGAATAAAAGAGTTAGATAGTGAGTTTTTAAATTTTTATTTTGGCAGCTTTTGCGACTACAAAGATGTTAGGAATGCAAATATTTTTTGTTTAGCCACAACCTTTTTTAAAATTCCACAAATTTATACGAAAGATTTTTTTGAAATTATTGATTATTTGTCTGCAGTTACAGAAGAAGAGATAAGAAAAAATATTTTAGAGTCTCTAATTTATTTACAAGGAGATCTTAAAATGGAAACATCTACCGAACAGTATTTAAATGATAGGGAAAGTTTATTTGAGCTACTTAATAATTTAAATATAAAGCCCGAATACAAGTGGATCATATTTAAGGTAATGAAATCTCCTAAAACTTATGTAGATCAATTTTGCAATAAATTAATGTTGGTGAATGGTTATCTTAACGAGGCGATGTATAATTTAATTAAATTTAGAGATGAGTGGATGAATCAATTAAAAAAAATAAATATGGATTTTCCAAAAAAGATAATCAGTACGTTAAAAGGTAAGGAATACTTATCTTGTGATTATATTAATATATATCCAACGCTTTTACCTTACACTGCAACTATTACGAAAAGTGAAGATAACATTTATGTTGGACTGGGGTATAAAGTTGATGAAATTTTTGAAAATACATTGGAGAAAGCAGAGATTAATCACATCATTGATTTTTTGAAGCTTTTATCGGATAAAAGTAAGTTCAAGATATTAATCTTACTTAGTCATAAAAAAATGTATGCTAATGAGATTGCTGAACAGCTAAATTTAACCAACGCAACGATTTCACACCATATGAGAATTTTGACATTGCAAGGTTTAGTTGAGAGTACGAGAAATCAAAATAAAACATACTATTATCTTAATTCTTCTAAATTCGATTCTCTTTTGAACGGTTTGTTGAAAAAATTTAAAGCTGTTCCAGGCTTAGATGGGGATGAGTAAAAAAGGTTTTGGTTTTATAGTTGGTGTTAGTTTCGGGATGATAATTAAAGCTAATAAAAACAGATCGGCTAATGAATTGGATACCCTAAAAAATAAGATGAATCCTGGGTGTTTTACACAAAAAAGATAATTTGATGGTAAACAATTTAAAGCGAACCGAAGATCTTGTGAGTGATGTGGGAAAATTTTAATGTTTTTAATAAAAGAAGAATTAAGTTATCGTTCTAAAATGAAGGATTTTTATAAAGAGTTAATTCTGTCTTGATTAAGTTTTACATTTAATCGTATTTTATACCATCTCTGTCTTGTGTATGAATTACCTGATATTTCTTGTGAGAATTTATTTGGAATAAGAAATACTATTGATATGACATTATCAATAGGAGGACTGTTTAATGGCAACAAGACAATCAGTAGATGAACATCTCCAAAGAAGCGAACAGGCGTATGAATTTGCGAATGAGCAATTTATGACCGCTTCGAAACAAGAGCATTATAATGATAATGAGTACAGTGAAGCGCAAATGATGCTTGAAAACGCGGTGAATGAATTAAACAAGCTGTCATTATCTGCGAATGATCAGCAAAGAGAGCAGCTTTATCGAATGAGATTGCAGCTGCAGACTTTGCAAAACAATATGATTTTGCAGCGTAATTTTGATTACTGACCGCGCCGTTTCAAATGGTTCAGCAAACCTGCCGGAATCCCGGCGGGTTTTTTTGTATTTTTTTAAAAAAAGAATTGACAATAGGGCGGAGTGTGTTTATTGTATTACGTGTACTACTTGATGTAATACACATAAAACACTCAAAAAATGAAATCACATATAAATGTTAAGCATAGGGAAGGGGAACTTTCATGAAAAACAAAAGATCCGTAAAACAAGATGTGCCTCTTATTATCGCCGCCTCGGTTTTGGCCAGCAGTCTGTTTGTCGTTCTTGTCGTCATCGGTTTTCAATGGCAGAACATTTAAAGAAAGAGAGCAGCTCGTAAAAGAAAGAAGGGAAGTAAATGATTCAAATCGATCCGAGAAGCTCAACTCCGATTTATGAGCAGATCATACAGCAACTGAAAGAGCTTTGTTTAAAAGGGATCATGAAGCCGGGGGATAAACTTCCTTCTGTCAGGGAATTGGCAACGATCATTATCGCCAATCCGAACACAGTCAGCAAAGCGTACAAGGAGCTCGAACGCGATGGTGTCATTGAAACGCTGAGGGGAAGAGGGACGTATATATCGGAGAATGCAAAAACGACATTGGTTGAAGGGAAGATGACGATGATAAAAGAGCAATTGAAACAGCTCATCATCGATGCCCATTACGCGGGAGTTGAGCTGGAGAAGCTGCAGGAATGGATAAAGGAAATCAGCGCTGATCTGAAAGGAGGCAAGGATCATGATTGAATTGCGGAATCTCTCAAAAACAATAGACGGTAAAGAAGTGCTCAAGGATATTTCGCTCACCATCGGAAAAGGGGAAATTTTCGGACTGCTCGGGCGAAACGGATCAGGGAAAACAACACTGCTCCGGCTCATTCAGCAGATTCTGCTGCCGGATCAAGGGACGGTTTTATTTAATCAGGTGGAAATAAAGCGACATCCGAAAGTAAAACAGAACATCATTTATATGCCTGTTGAAAATCCTTTTTATGACAAGTATACATATAAACAGCTTGTTGCGATTGTAAGCAGAATCTATCCGAATTTTGATGTGACTTACGCCAATGAGCTGATGAACAGGTACGGCATTCCGGAAACGAAGAAATACCGTGAATTATCGACAGGCCTGAAAAAACAGCTTGCGCTCGTCCTTGCCTTTGCTTCACGTCCGGCTCTTATCCTTTTGGATGAACCGACGGACGGAATTGACGCCGTAACGCGTCATGACGTGCTTCAGCTTATGGTGGATGAAGTGGCTGAACGGGAAACGAGCATTCTGATTACCTCACACCGTTTAGAAGATATTGAGCGAATGTGCAACCGGATCGGGTTTTTGGAAGGAAATCAGCTGACGAATGTGATGGACTTGGATGATATGAAGGAAGAGTACATGAAAATTCAAATGGCATTTGAAGAGGACGTCGCCTTGAAGATCAGAGAACAAAACATACCGATTCTCGACCATGCCGGTGTGTTTTATACGGTGCTGATTCAAAAGAACGATGAAAAGAAAAAGAACTTTCTGCAAGAGCTGCAGCCGAAAGTATGGAACGAACTTCCTGTGAACTTAGAAGAAGTCTTCATCGCGAAGTTCGGAGGGAACCGGAGATGGTAGACAGGGGATTGCTGTACAGGGAATGGGTGCAGAATCGAACTGTTCTTGTGATGGTCGGTATTTTTTTAGCGGCGGTCAATCCATTTGAAGTGTTAAATACCTATCTGGTCTATCAAGGCTGTCTGGACACCCCGGAAGCATATTGTAACTTTTATGTGAATTCTCTGGAGAGCGGAATGCTGAACTTAAACTGGGCGCCCGCTGTCATTTTGGCGGTTTGCTTATTCGGACTGGAGCGTACGAAAGGAACGATTGATGCGCTGTTCAGTCTGCCTTATTCCCGCGCTCAGGTGTTTCACACTAAATTTTGGCTCGGGGCGGCGCTCATTACCGGCGCTCAGGTGATCGGCTACGGGCTGGCTGAGCTGCTCATTCTTCTGTTAAAGCCTGAGCGCGTATATTTCTTTCACCATTACAGCGTCGGAGAGATTATTGTGAGTGTTTTGGCTTTTACATTGGTTGCGAGCGCAGGCTGCTTAACGGGCAATACATTCGCCCAGCTGTTAACGGCGTTTACTGTGTCGATATCACCATACTTGATCATTACGTTGCCATTGTCCAATGTAGAAGTCATCTTCGGAGCCGGCATGTATGAGCTGATGCCGTCAGTCGATGCTTATATCAAAGTATACAATTTTTTTCAATATCTGAATCCAATAACGTACGGTGATACCGATTGGGTATCTGCCAGCAAGTATATATTAATCATTCCGGCAGTGATGAGCATTGTATTTTATGCCATCGGGTACTTTTGCTATGTCAGGCAGCCGGTGGAACGGAACGGCCGTTTTTTTCTCTGGAGACAGCTTGACCGGCCCATTCAGATTGTGGTGATCATAATCGCCGTTCTCGGTTTTGGCCTGGCGGGGTACTCGACGGGACATACGATGACAGGGTATGTGGCCGGGATGCTGGTCGGAGGAGCGATCGGATTTTTGGTCAGTTATTTTGTGATTTATAAAAAAACGAAGCATGTGTAAGAGAGGAGGACCGGAATGATACCGCGGGGATTGTTGTACACAGAATGGAAAAAAAATCAGTGGTTGTTTTTATGCAGCGGCATTCTTTTAATGGCGGCAAACCCTTTTATGGTTTATAACAACTACTCAACATATCAAGAATGTTTGAATAACCCAGCTCTTCAAGATTGTGAATTCGTTGTCAATTATACGAATGGGTCGCCTCTTTCCTTCAGCTGGATTGTGAGTGTCATCATTGCCGTCTTCTTATTAGGCTTGGAACGGACAAAGGGAACGATGGATGCCTTGTTAAGCATGCCTTACAGCAGAGGCCAAATCTTTCAGACGAAATTCTGGCTCGGCGGGGCAGTCATTGTTGTTCCTCAGGCGATAGGCTATGGAACGGCGTCATTGCTGATATCTTTGCTGAAACCGAGCCATACGTACGATTTTGATCATTTTTCAATCGGAATGATTGTCATCAGTTTTATGGCTTACGCCTTGTTAATGGCATCCGGCGCATTAACGGGACAGATATTCGCCCAGCTGTTAACGGCGTTTACCGTCACAGTTCTGCCCTTTTTACTCATCGGTCTGCCGGCCGCGAATTTGGAGGTCGTATTCGATTTTAGTGTCGGAGATCAATTTTCTTTTATCAGCAGTTATATCGAATCCCGTCTTTTTATATTTGTAACCCCTATTGGATATGTGTTTAACGACTGGATCAGAGAAAGGGATTTGATTTTAATCATTCCGATTGTGATGAGCCTTGTCTTTTATCTGATCGGTTACGTCAGCTTTCTGAAACATCCGAATGAACGGAACGGCAGATTCTTTCTTTGGAGAAAATTGGACCGGCCGGTGCAGATCTTGGTGATTGCCTTTGCCGTTATGGGTTTCGGCGTTTTCGGATATGGGGTCACAGACACGATGTTCGGCTATTTAGCCGGCATTATCTTCGGCGCGATTATCGGGTTTTTCATCAGTTATTTTACGGTTTACAGGAAGTCAAAGCATATGTAGATCTGTTTGAAAATGAGCAGTTTGGAGGAAGGCAAGGTGCCGATTAGCGGTTTGCTTTATAAAGAATGGAAGCAGCGGCAGACGCTGCTGCTTCTTACATCGGGGTTCTTAGCTATTTTAGGCCCTTTGGCAATTATAAATGAGTATTTTCACTATAAGGATTGTTTAAAAACACTTCATCAATATTCAGGTTCAGTTTGTGCGTTCAGCATTGATTACAGCAATCGGAATTTGATTGGGCTGCATTTCATTCCTCCGGTTATGATGGGGCTTTTTCTGATAAGAGGAGGCAGGGCTGAAAGGATGTTTACACTGAGTCTTCCGTATTCGAGAAGCCGGATATTTCATACGAAGTTTTTCTTGGGAGCAGCCGTGTTAGCCGGCTCGCAGTTTGTTTCTTACGGAGTATCTGACCTATTGTTTCTAGCGCTTAAACCTGACGCTGTCCATCATTTTCAATCATTCAGCTCAGGGATGCTGGTCATCAGCTTGATGATTTATGCATTAGTGACAGCTGCCGGCACGATAACGGGCAATTTAGCGGCGCAGCTGATCACGGCGTTCACGGTTTCCGTCTTTCCGATCGTGGTTATGACGATTTACTTGTTAAACGCTGAGTTCCTTTTTGGCAGGCAGGCTGTGCCGGATATTGATTTCCCTTGGAGCGGATTTCTGATCTATTTCATGCCTGCCGCTTACATCCATACCTCATGGATGTATTACATGAAACACGCATTGTTAATTTCCGCAATTATGGGATTTTGTTTCTATCTATTCGGCTATGCGAATTTCCTGAAAATGCCGAGTGAACGAAGCGGACATTTTATCCTAAGCAAACACATTGAACGCACCATTCAAGTGCTCGTCATGGTGCTCAGTATGCTGGGAAGTGCGGGGGTATGCGGATATGCTTATAACGGTTCGTATACCGGTTACATATTCGGCATGCTTATCGGCGCGGTGATCGGGTTTTTCATCAGTTATTACTTCATCTATAAAAAAACGAAACAGATATAAGGGGGAGTGGTGTACATGATAGAAGTACAGCATATTGATCATTCATTTAAAATCGGCAGGAAAGGCAGAGAGAGTGAGGTTCCGGTATTGAAGGATGTTTCTTTGACCGTTGAAAAAGGGGAAATCGCCTGTATCGTCGGGCGGAGCGGTTCCGGAAAATCAACGCTTCTGAATTTAATTTCCGGATACATAGCGCCGACGAAGGGCCGTATCGTCATTAATGGCACTGATGTGACGGGCTTCAGTGAAAAAGAGTGGGCGCGGTTCCGCCTCGGGCATTTCGGTTTTATTTTTCAAAGTTTTCAGCTCATTCCGAGTCTGACAACCTATGAAAATGTTGAAATGCCGCTTGCCTTAAAAGGCGTCAAACCGTCTGAACGCAAGCAGAAAGTCGCGGACATGCTGAAACGGGTCGGACTTGAGAATCATGCGAATCATTATCCGAATGAGCTGTCAGGCGGCCAGCAGCAGCGTGTCAGTATCGCAAGAGCCCTGATTTTAAATCCGTCGATTATTTTAGCTGATGAGCCGACGGGAAGTCTCGATTCAGAAACGGAGCTTGAGGTGCTTGCGTTAATTCAGCAGCTGAACCGGGAGCGCGGGATTACATTTGTCATCATTACGCATGACGATGAAGTCGCTTCGATCGCGCATTCAAAATTCCAGCTGCATGACGGTGTATTAAAAGGGGGCGTTACTGTTGAGATTTAAGGATCAGATTCACTTTATCAGAAGAAATATGAAGAAAAACCGGCTGCGTGTTTTCATGACGGTGCTGGCAACGACAATGGCGTGCGCGTTTTTGGTCGTGCTGGCGTCCGTCGGATTCGGCATCCAAAAAACGATTACAGACATTACGATGAGCCAGCAGATTGTTACGGAAATCAATGTGCTCGGCCAAGAGAACGGAAAAGCCGTGAAGAAATCAGACTTGGAAAAGTATAAGAATGTCAAGTCTGTCGTTGAAAGAACACAAGTGTATGAACCGAATAAAGCGTCGTTAGGAAACCGAACAAATGAAGATTCTGCCATTGTGCTGACAAACATGAACGATGAAGTCAAAGCCAATATGGAGCTTGATCAGGGAAGGGTCGCCCGTACAGAGAATGAAATCGTGGTCGGCTATGATTTTGCGAAGAACCTATTGACGAAAAAAGAGGCTGACGCTTACGACAAAGAGTTAAAGGATCACCAAGGCGACATGTCGGAGGTGAAAAAACCAAAAGGCTATACGAAAGACCTGCTTAATAAAACGATACAGCTGAGCATCTCCAAAACAAACAAAGACGGAGACGTTGAGAAAACGAAAACGTACGACTTCAAAGTAGTCGGAATTACAAAAAAACCGTCCCAAGATTGGATAGAAGATACAAATATTTTTGTGAGTGATCAATTCAAGAAGGACTTCTCAACATTCTTGGATCTGAAGAATGGAAATGTGGAAAAAAACATCAATGTGTATGCGGACAAATTCGATCATGTCGATCAGCTTACCCATGACCTCACGGATGACGGCTTCTATGTCAGGTCTGTCACAACCGAGCTGAAGGGCGTCAATACCTTTTTCCTCGTCTTTAAAATCGGCCTGATCTTTGTCGGCTTTATCGCCGTCGTGATTTCTGCCATCGGTATTTTCAATACGATGACAATGGCGGTTACGGAAAGAACGCAGGAAATCGGGATTATGAAAGCGATCGGCGCAAGCCCGTCCATCATCCGCAGAATGTTCCTGATGGAAAGCGCCTATATCGGGATATTAGGTTCTGTCATCGGGATTATCATTTCTTACGGAGTGAGTTTTGCCGTCAATCTGGCTGTGCCGGTTATCTTGAAAGCGGTAGGGGGAAACACCGGAGCTGAAGATCTTCATTATACCTTCTCCTATATCCCGCTCAGCCTCGTTGTGATCGCAGTTGTCATTTGTGCGGGGGTCGCGGTGATTTCCGGTATGAATCCGGCCCGCAAAGCGACAAAAACCAATGTTCTGACTGCATTAAGAAGAGAACTGTAAAGGAAAAAAGCCGGCTGGACATCAGCCGGTTTTTCCTCTATCTATCAGAAAAGGGCGGATACCATGTTTCACATTTTGTTAATAGAAGATGATAACACTTTGTTTCACGAGATGAAAGAGAGATTAACGGGCTGGTCATTTGCGGTGCACGGAATAAAAGATTTCAGCCGGGTCATCCGGGAGTTTTCCGAAATTAAGCCTGATTTGGTGATCATTGATGTACAGCTGCCGAAATTTGACGGCTTTCATTGGTGCAGAATGATACGCTCCCAATCAAACGTGCCGATTCTCTTTTTGTCCTCGCGCGATCATCCCGCGGATATGGTCATGTCGATGCAGCTCGGGGCAGATGATTTTATTCAGAAGCCTTTTCACTTTGATGTGTTAATCGCGAAAATACAGGCGGTGTTCCGCCGTGTGCATCAATACGGCACAGAACCGGCGCTGATGAAAAGATGGTGCGGGGCGGTCATTGACACAGAAACCAACACGGTCAGCCGTAAAAACGGTTCGGTCGAGCTGACCAAAAACGAAATGCTGATCTTAAAACTGCTGGCTGAGCAGAAAAATAAAATCGTCAGCCGGGAAGAACTCATCAGAAGCCTATGGAATGATGAGCGTTTCGTCAGTGATAATACGCTGACGGTGAATGTCAACCGGCTGCGGAAAAAACTCGATCAATTAGGCATCGGGAAAATGATTGAAACCAAGGTGGGGCAGGGATACATCGCAAAGGAAGAAGACGGTCTTTATGATTAAATCATTTCTGCTCGAAAGAAAAAGCTGGATCGCGATGTTTCTTTTGCAGCAGGCTGTGCTCCTTTTTGCGGCATATATTGATCCGTCTATTCCGTTTTTTTCGGTGCTGTATTTCGTTTACCTGTCGCTTCTTGTGTTTCTTGTATTTCTCTTGTTCCGCTATCGTAAAGAGACCGCCTATTATAAAAGCTTAAGAGAGTGGGACGCCAATTTAGACATGTCTTATCTTAAAGCGCCTGACAGTCCGTTTGAGTCTATCGTTGAAGAAAGCATTGAAGGGCAGACGGAGCAGTTAAGAAAAAGCTCACTTCATCTTCAGGCGGCGTCGGAGCATGAAAAGGACGATCTGATGTCATGGATTCACGAGGTCAAAACACCGCTGACAGCGATGCATCTCATGATCGAGCGCCTTGATGAACAGCAGCTGAAAGCCCCTTTGCTGTATGAATGGCTGCGGATTCACCATCTCCTGGACCAGCAGCTTCATCAGAAACGATTGTCCTTTATTGAAAATGATTTATCATTCCAGCGAATTCAGCTCAGACCGCTCGTTTTCAAAGAAATTAAAAATCTGCAATCATGGTGTATACAAAAAGGGATCGGGTTTGACATTCAGCTTGATTCACCAGACGTTCACAGTGACGGAAAATGGCTTTCCTTCATCATCAGGCAGCTGTTAAGCAATGCCGTCAAATACAGTGAGGCGGATGACATTACCTTAAAGAGCTATGAACAAAACGGCCGGGTGCATGTGGATATCGAAGACCGCGGCATCGGCATCGAGCCCAAAGATCTTCCGCGCATTTTTGAAAAGGGATTTACCTCGACGCGAATGAGGCGTGATCACGCGTCAACGGGGATGGGCCTGTATTTGGCTCAAAAAGCCGCGGCTCCGCTTCTTATCCGGATCAGCGTGCGCTCTGAGCCGGAAAGCGGCTCGGTTTTTACCTTGGTGTTTCCGAAACAGAACGATGCCGTCAGCATGTTCAGCGTGTGACAAAAGTGTCACATGCTTTTCTCTTTTGTTCGCTTAATCAAACGAAAAAAACGGTTTCTGTTTTTAAAATAAAGATAACCAATGTAAAAGGAGAATCATAACGTGATGATTTTAGAAGCAGGCAATATACAAAAAAGCTACGGAAACAAGCTGAATAGACAAGAGGTGCTGAAAGGAATTGATCTTCAGATTCACAAAGGGGAATTCGTCAGCATTATGGGCCCGTCGGGATCAGGGAAAACGACCCTTTTGAATGTGCTTTCCTCCATTGATAAAGTGAGCGCGGGCACCATTAAACTGAATGAGACGGAGATTACATCCATGAAAGAAAAACAGCTTGCCGAATTCAGAAAACGGCATCTTGGCTTTATTTTTCAGGATTATAATTTATTGGACACCCTGACCGTGAAAGAAAACATACTCCTGCCGTTATCCATTACGAAAATGTCTAAGAAAGAGGCGGACCTGCGATTTGCCGAGACGGCAGAGGAGCTTGGGATCTATGATTTGCGACATAAGTATCCGAGTGAAATTTCCGGCGGGCAAAAACAGCGGACGTCTGCCGCAAGAGCTGTTATTCACGAGCCGGGCATTATTTTTGCTGATGAGCCGACCGGAGCGCTCGATTCAAAGGCTGCCATGGATTTACTGAATAAACTCAGCCGTCTGAATCAAAAACGCCGCGCCACCATTGTGATGGTGACGCATGATCCGGTTGCCGCCAGCTATTCCGGACGTGTGGTTTTCATTAAAGACGGCCGTGTGTATACACAGCTGAATAAAGGCGGCCAGGACAGACCGGACTTTTTTCAGGATATTATGAAAACGCAAAGTGTATTGGGCGGAGTTCAGGCATGAGTATTCATCATTTGATCTTCCAGAACCTGAAAAAGAATATGAAAAACTATTACCTTTACGTTTTTGCGCTGGTGTTCAGCGCCGCCCTTTATTTCGCGTTTGTCACGATGCAATACGATCCGGCGCTTGATGAAATGAAAAGCTCCATAAAAGGAGCGGCGGCAATCCGGGCCGCCTCTGTACTGCTTGTGGCGATCGTGTCGGTATTTCTTTTATACGCCAACACCATTTTTATTAAACGGCGCGGCCGGGAAATCGGCTTATTCCGATTAATCGGCATGACGAAAATGCACATTTTCCGCATACTCAGCACAGAAAATTTCATTTTGTATTTCGGATCGATTTGGATCGGTATTTTTGCCGGCTTTTCTCTCTCGAAATTATGTATGATGATGCTGTTTCATACAGTCGGTGTGAAAGCCTCTGTCTCACTGTTTTTTTCAAGCAAGGCGCTCGTTCAGACGTTAATTGTGTTCGGGGCAATTTACCTGCTGATTATGATGATGAATTACTTATTTATTAAACGGCAAAGCATTTTGTCTTTATTTAAAACCGCGTCATCGTCAGAAAGCGGCATAAGGCGGCTCTCTTGGGTGCAGATGGCGATCGGCGTTGTCGGTATCGGGGCCATTATCGCCGGCTATGCCGTGTCCGCGGATTTATTTGGAGGCAGTTTTACGAGCATGAATGAACTGTTTTCGGCAATGGTGTTTATTCTCGGCTCGGTCATTATCGGAACCTATCTGTTTTATAAAGGTTCGGTCAGCTTTCTGGCAAATCTCATCCGGAAATCAAAAGGCGGATATCTGAATGTCAGTGAAGTGCTGTCTTTGTCATCCATCATGTTCCGGATGAAGTCAAACGCCGTCCTGCTGACGATTATTACGACTCTTTCGGCGCTGGCAATCGGTTTGCTGTCTCTAAGCTATATCTCGTACTATTCCGCGGAAAAATCGGCTGAGCAAAATACAGCCGCGGACTTTGCCTTTGATAACCAAAAGGAGACTGACTCATTTACCGCTTTATTGAAGAAAAACGGAATTGAACACAAAGTGAAAACAATCAAGACCATTCAAGCCGGTGTCAATATGAAGAACATCATAAACGGCGATATGAAAAGCTTTCAACAAGACCCGTCCAGCTTGGCGCTGCCGATTATAAGCGAGAAAGACGCAGAAGGGACGGAGCTTTCTGACGGAGAAGCCGTGTTTACCGGATATAATGATATGATGAAAAGATTTCTCGACCTGAAAACGTCAGGTTCCATTGATATAAACGGCAAAACGGATAAAATACCGCTGGCGTATAAGGGCTTGAAGAACGACTTCCTCCTGTCATATACATTTACAAGCGGAGGGCTGCCGACCGTTATCGTCACGCAGCAGGTATTTGATCGGATCGAGAAAGATATCGACCCGTCCATCCAGGGAAAATCAAATCGGTTTTTCGGCATTACACTCAAACGTGAAGAGGACATCCAAAAAGCTGATGGTCTGTTTCAGGCGCAGCACTATTCTGACGGCGCGCTTTCACAATTTGAAACGGCTGACACCCAAAAGAAAAATATGGGGCTGATCATGTTTATTGTCGGCTTTTTGGGATTAACCTTTCTGATCACCTCAGGCTGTATCCTTTATTTTAAACAAATGGGCGAGTGTGAGGATGAGAAGGCTGATTACACAATATTGCGGAAGCTCGGCTTCACAACGGGGGATCTGCTGAAAGGCATCCGCCGGAAGCAGGCGTATCATTTCGGGATTCCGCTCGTTCTCGGGCTGTTCCACAGCTATTTTGCCGTTCAGTCAGGATGGTTTTTATTCGGAACGGAAGTGTGGACGCCGATGATCATCGTCATGGCGCTGTATACGCTGCTGTACTCCATCTTCGGCATGCTGTCGGTGCTATACTATAAAAAGGTCATTCAATCCGCCTTGTAAAACAAGTTGAGGAGCCTCCGCATAAGCGGAGGCTTTTTTTGTATGAATAGAAGAAAGCGATTTTTAAAAGAATAGACATACGTCATTTTTTCGCGCGGGGGAGCCTTATGCAGAAGTACTTTCAATTGAAATCTGAAACAGGGGCCTTTCATCTTTTTTCCAAGGAACACATTTTCACGCTGTTGATCATCGGATTGCTGGGGACGGGCGTGATCATGTTCCGGAAAAAGCTCAACCACAGCCGGCCGAATCGCGTTTTCCGCTATGTACTATTCATTCTCCTTGCCGTGTCGCAGATCAGCTATCATATATGGCTGCTATGTCATCATGCCTGGTCGCTGAAAACAGCTCTGCCGCTGCAGCTGAGCGACCTTTCCGTCTATTTGGCGATGCTGATGGTCATGACAAAAAGCGAAAAACTGTTCGCCTTCCTCTATTTTGCCGGTTTGGGCAGCGCCGTACAGGCGATGGCAACACCTGATTTAGGGGCGTATTCTTTCCCGCATTTTCGGTACATCGTGTTTTTCGTCTCCCACGGCTGTGTTTTTCTTACCTGTCTATTCATGGCCGCTTCAGAAAGGTACAGGCCGTCGGCGCGCGGGCTGTGGGTATCGGTGCTGATCGTAAATCTGTACGGGGCGTGTGTCTTTTTTATTGACCGTGTGCTGAATGCAAATTACCTATATTTAATGAAAAAACCGAAGACCGCTTCGCTTCTGAACGTTTTCGGACCTTGGCCGTGGTATCTTCTATCAATGGAAGCGGCGGTGATATTGAGCTTTTTCATTCTGTATATCCCGTTTTGGCTGCTGAGGAAAAGAGCATGAGGCCGGCCTGTTTTTATGAATACAATCATTTGTAATTTTTTCAACATTCCGGCATTATTTTTTTCAGATTCTGGTGTTGAAAAAAGACGTCCGCGGCGATAGAATGAATGTGCTATGATAACGTGTTCGATACGGAGCCGCGGCTTGCGGTTTCCGTTTTTTCATGGGATTTTTTATAGAGAGAGGGGGATCGGTATGCCGCGCGCTTTGAAGATATTAATCATCGGAATGTTTATCAATGTGACGGGCGCATCTTTTTTGTGGCCGCTGAATACGATCTATATTCATAATCATTTAGGGAAATCGCTGACTGTTGCGGGGATTGTTCTGATGCTGAATTCCGGTGCCAGTGTGGCGGGGAATTTATGCGGCGGATTTTTGTTTGATAAAATCGGCGGATTCAAATCCATTATGCTCGGCATTATGATCACATTGGCAAGTCTTCTCGGACTCGTTCTGTTTCACCAATGGCCTGTTTATATTTGGCTGCTCATCATTGTCGGCTTCGGTTCCGGTATCGTGTTTCCGGCCAGTTACGCCATGGCGGGAGCGGTATGGAAAGAAGGCGGGCGGAGAGCTTTTAATGCGATTTATGTAGCTCAGAACGCAGGTGTCGCCGTCGGCTCGGCACTCGGCGGGATGGTTGCGGCGTACTCGTTTACGTACGTGTTTTTAGCCAATGCTATGCTGTATGTGCTGTTTTTCCTTATCGTATTTTTCGGGTTTCGAAATATCAAAACCGGAAATGCGAGCCAGGTTTCTGTCCTGGACTACGAGCCTGTCAGCAGCAGAACGAAATTTACGGCGCTTCTCATATTGAGCGGCGGGTATGTTCTCGGGTGGATTGCCTATTCGCAGTGGTCCACAACCGTTGCGTCACATACTCAAAGCATCGGTATGCCGCTTTCATTATACAGTGTGCTCTGGACCGTAAACGGAATATTAATTGTCGCCGGACAGCCTCTCATAGGAGCTGTTCTGAAAAAATGGTCCGGTGCGTTAAAAACGCAGATGGTCATCGGCTTTTGTATTTTTATCGTCTCGTTCGGCGTGCTTCTCAGCGCCAAGCAATTTCCGATGTACCTCACCGCAATGGTGATTTTAACCGTCGGAGAAATGCTTGTCTGGCCTGCCGTTCCTACCATTGCCAATCAGCTTGCGCCTAAGGGGAAAGAAGGGTTTTACCAAGGATTCGTCAACAGTGCGGCGACGGGCGGCAGAATGATCGGGCCGCTCCTTGGCGGCGTGCTGGTCGATCAGTACGGAATGAGCGTGCTGCTGTTGATCCTGATGGTGCTTCTTGTTGTCAGCATCGCAGCGACGGTACTGTACGACAAACGCCTGAAAACCGTTAGTAAACAAAACGTCCAAGTGCGATGACGACATAAAAAAATCCCGCTGTTTGGGACTGACCCCTGTTTTTGAGACAGGGATCAAAACACCTTCATACAGCCAATTGCCGATATTGTATCGGCGATTGGCTGTTTAGTTTCGTTTGAATACGAATATTGTTATAATAATGAATGTATTCTATGGCAGTGCGTTCTACGATGGTCGTCGTAGTTCGATCAATGCTGTTAAGATAGAACGTTTCAGACTTTAGTGAGGAATGAAACGATTCGATGGAGGCATTATCAGCGGGCGTCCCTTTGCGGGACATGCTCATGGTAATGCCTTTTGTTTTAACAGCTTTCTGATACTCATAAGATGTATAAACAGAACCTTGGTCACTATGTAACACGCAGTTCTCTGGCAGTGCGGGCAGCTGATCAAGTGTGTGTAAGACAAAGTCTGTGTCCTGTCTATCGCCAATTGTAAAAGCAATCACTTCTCCATTGTATAAATCCAATATACTGGAAAGATACAATTGTTTCTGCCCATAAGGCAAATATGTGATATCCGTTACTAGCTTTTCCAGAGGGCGTTCAGACTGAAAGTTTCGATCCAATATATTCTCGGCCACGGCATATGGCTGCCCATCTTTCTTGCGCTTTTTCACCTTAACCCGGCATTGCCACTGATTCTTCTGCATAATGCGCTGAACCGTTTTATGATTCACACGCATTCCCTTTTTTAATATGGCTGTGATTTTCCGATAGCCATATCGAAACTTGTGTTCTCGGCACAACGTGCCGATTTGTTTTTCTAAATGGTATTTAGGGTTATCTTTCATCAGATTCTTCTTCCAACGATAATAAGATGCTCGTGAGATACCTAAATGAATACAGATATCCTGTATGGTCATTGTGCCGCGCAATGCTTCTACAAGCTCGACTGGCGTTTCGCTATCAGCTTCCTTTCCAATTCGTTGCACTTTTTTAAAACTTCATTCTGTTGTCTCAGATAACGATTTTCTGCCTGCAGTTTCTCTAATTCGGAAGAATACTCCGGGCCTTTTCCGTAAGTGTATTGCTTTCCGACAGGCTGTTCGAATCGATGTGTATCCCCAGTCTTATGCCATCTAACCCATGTCTGAACCTGTGTCTTATTCTTAATATTCAATTCCTGCATGATCTCTTTCATAGGCACGCCTGCCAATCTCATTTCTACAGCCTTCTGTTTCACTTCAACCGGATAACTCACTCTTGTCCCCATAGAAAAAACACCTCCAAGTCTAATTTCGGCTAACAATCATCCGTTTTCAAACTTGAAGGTGTTTTTTGTTTGTCTCATCTTATGGGGTCAGTCCCGTTTCGGCGGGATTTTTTTGTTTATACGACCGGAAGCACGTTGACCGCGTCCTTAACGTTTAAATATGTCTTTAATGAAGAAAAGCTGGCATCAAGCTGATTCATTCTCATGGCGAGGGAAGGCTTGATCCCGGTGATAATCAATTCCGTGCCGATTAATTTAAGCAGGTGGTGCAATTTGAAAATCCGGTCTGCGGTCTGTTCGTTTACCTCGGCCAGACCTGATAAGTCTATAATTAAGTAATCATCTTTAGATGCGGTTAATATGTCCGTCAAAGTTGTCACGATTGAATCAAATCGTTCTTCCGTTAAGTTTCCCACTAACGGCAAAGCGGAGATGCCGTTTCGGATCGGAACAATCGGCGTTGACAGCGTCGTGATTTCTGCGAGGGAATCCTCAAGGAGCTTTTCGTATTCTTTCTGCTCTGTGATGTCTTTTTGAAAACCGACAAAATAGAGCTTGTCTTCAACATACAGAGGATCAATGTTGAGTTCATTCCAAAATGGGGTGCCGTCTTTTTTGACATTTTTCAGCCGCACCGTGATCTTTTCTTTCTGGTTTAAGCTCTTTCTTATTTTCGCGACTTGTTGACGGTCGGTTTCTTTGCTTTGCAGAAATCTGCAGTTCTTACCTAATATCTCTTCGGAAGAGTAGCCTGTCATATCCATAAATCCCTGATTTGTATATATGATGGGATTGTCCTCAAGAGAGGGGTCTGTAATCACCACGCCGATACGTGCGTGATCAAGCGCCTTTTTGATAAGCTCCAGCTGCTCCAGTTTTCCGAATACATTTGAGTCAGCCATGTAAAACCCCCTTTTGGCCGTAAAGCTGCGCGCTTTTTCAGCCATTGTTTCTCCCCTTTTTAAATGAATCTACAGTAACCGTAGCATAACATATGTTCTGATTCAAGCAGCCGAAGTTTGCAATTTGTCATTCGGGCTTGTCCTCATATACACTGAATATATAAGGGGAAGGCACATCATCGCTAAGTAAGTGACTAGGTCATTGTCACTGGGTGAAAAATGAATCTAATGCATCAAGCTTACCGATCATGTGTTCACATATAATGGAAGAAACAAGCTTTTTACTTTTCTGCTCAATCGCCGGTATGTAGATATCGAAAATCATCGTATTCGTAAGGGGGCTGGATGGCCTGAAGTCGCTTTACTAAATAAGGGCTTTAGGAAGGTGATGAAGATGCTGCATCAGGTAATAATTGCTTGTGTAATTGGAGGAATCATGGGGGTTCTCGGTCATGTGAAAAAGAGAGGCAGGCTGGAGAAACCCAGAATGACAAAGCGGTTTATCTATCTCGGTTTTTTGGAAGATGGTTTTATCGGAATGGCTGCTTCCATCTTACTTGTCTTATCCGCTGACCCCGATTCAGGAATTCAACTCGTCATCTTATCCATAATCGCAGGCTACGGCGGAGAAGCTGTTCTCAGGAGCTTTGATTTTGTCAGAGAACAAAACAGTGATTCGGCCGAAGCAAAACCACACCAGCAAAAAAATCCTCCATCAAAATAATATCCCCGCTCACGACCCGTTCCGGGTACATTCCCATTGTATACAAACCTGCTTGCACTTATGAACAGAATTCTATAAAATACAGGTAAGATTACGGTAGCGATAAGAACAGTGAAGAGGAGCAGTAAGAAGCAGATTTTGCAATCAGAGAGTTGACGGCCGGTGCAAGTCAATCAAGTCTGTTTCCGAACTCGCCTCAGAGTTGCAGCGGCAAAACCGCTGACGCATAACTGCGTTAAAAGTATCAAGTGAGTGCGGCTTAAAAGCGCGCTAACGAGGGTGGTACCGCGGGAAACAAAAATCTCTCGTCCCTTTTTGGGATGAGGGAGTTTTTTTTAGTTTTAGAATAATCTGAATATAATCTTCCTCATCCCGTCAATACTTGGACTACATACGCCGTATTCAATCAGAAGGAGGTTTTTACGTTGAGTTTTCAGCACGAAAAAATAGAAAAGAAATGGCAGAATTACTGGTTGGATCATAAAACGTTCGCCGTCAGTGAAGAGAATGACAAGCCGAAGTTTTACGCGCTTGACATGTTCCCGTATCCTTCAGGAGCCGGCCTTCATGTCGGACATCCGGAAGGCTATACGGCAACCGATATCCTTTCGCGCATGAGACGCATGCAAGGATACAATGTGCTTCATCCGATGGGATGGGACGCGTTCGGGCTTCCTGCCGAGCAATACGCGCTTGACACGGGGAATGATCCGGCTGAGTTCACAAAACAAAATATAGATAATTTCCGCCGTCAGATTCAATCGCTCGGATTTTCTTATGACTGGGATCGTGAAATCAATACGACTGATCCAGACTATTACAAGTGGACGCAATGGATCTTCACTAAGCTGTACGAAAAAGGGCTCGCTTACGTAGACGAAGTGCCGGTCAACTGGTGCCCGGCGCTCGGAACGGTGCTTGCGAACGAAGAAGTCATTGACGGCAAAAGCGAGCGGGGCGGCCATCCGGTTGAACGCCGCCCGATGAGACAATGGATGCTGAAAATCACCGCTTATGCGGACAGGCTTCTTGAAGATTTAGAAGAACTTGACTGGCCGGAAAGCATTAAAGACATGCAGCGCAACTGGATCGGACGCTCAGAAGGCGCAAACGTGCATTTCGCGATCGACGGCACTGATGACACGTTTACGGTGTTTACGACAAGACCGGACACGCTGTTCGGCGCGGCTTATGCCGTACTGGCTCCTGAGCATGAGCTTGTGGAGGCCATCACGACGCCTGAACAAAAAGAAGCGGTAGACGCTTATGTTAAAGAAGTACAGGCGAAAAGTGACCTGGAACGGACGGATCTTGCGAAAACAAAAACAGGCGTCTTCACGGGCGCATATGCCGTAAACCCTGCAAACGGAGAAAAGCTGCCGATCTGGATAGCGGATTATGTCCTCGCCTCTTACGGAACGGGCGCTGTAATGGCCGTGCCGGCGCATGATGAACGTGATTTTGAATTCGCCAAAGTGTTCAGCCTGCCTGTCAAAGAAGTCGTAAAAGGCGGAAACACGGAAGAAGAAGCGTACACGGGAGACGGAGAGCATGTCAATTCCGGCTTTCTGAACGGACTGAATAAAGCGGAAGCGATTGAAAAAATGATCGCCTGGCTTGAAGAAACGAAAAACGGTGAGAAAAAAGTGACATACCGCCTGCGTGATTGGCTGTTCAGCCGCCAGCGCTATTGGGGCGAGCCGATTCCGGTTATTCATTGGGAAGACGGCACGTCAACAGCCGTTCCTGCGGAAGAGCTGCCGCTGATTCTGCCGAAAACCGATGAGATCAAACCGAGCGGAACAGGTGAATCACCGCTTGCCAACATTAAAGAGTGGGTGGAAGTCACTGATCCTGAAACGGGCAAAAAAGGCAGAAGAGAAACGAACACGATGCCGCAATGGGCGGGAAGCTGCTGGTATTTCCTCCGCTTTATCGACCCGAAAAATCCGGATCAGCTCGCTTCACCTGAGAAACTGGATAAATGGCTGCCCGTTGATATTTACATCGGAGGAGCGGAGCATGCCGTGCTTCACCTTCTGTACGCGCGTTTCTGGCATAAATTCCTCTACGATATCGGTGTCGTGCCGACGAAAGAACCGTTCCAAAAGCTGTATAACCAAGGAATGATTCTCGGGGAAAACAATGAAAAAATGAGTAAATCCCGCGGAAACGTCGTCAATCCGGATGAAATTGTGGCGTCTCACGGAGCAGATACGCTCCGCCTGTACGAAATGTTTATGGGGCCGCTTGATGCATCTATCGCCTGGTCTGAATCAGGTCTTGACGGAGCTCGCCGCTTCCTTGACCGTGTATGGCGTTTGTTTATCGAGGAAAACGGCGAGCTGACGGGCAAAGTGACAGAAGGCGCGGGCGAAACTCTTGAGCGCGTCTATCATGAAACGGTCATGAAAGTGACAGAAAACTTCGAAGCCCTTCGTTTTAACACGGGCATTTCTCAGCTGATGGTCTTCATTAATGAAGCTTACAAAGCGAATGAACTGCCGAGAGAATATATCGAAGGTTTTGTGAAGCTGCTTTCTCCTATTGCGCCGCATTTGGCGGAAGAACTGTGGGAAAAACTCGGCCACGAAGGTTCGATTGCATACGAGGCTTGGCCTGCTTATGACGAATCAAAACTGGTGGATGATGAAGTGGAAATCGTCGTCCAGCTGAACGGAAAAGTAAAAGCGAAATTAATGGTTCCGGCTGATGCTGATAAAGCAGCATTAGAACAGCTCGCACAAGCTGACGAAAAAGTAAAAGAGCAGCTTGAAGGAAAAACGATCCGAAAAATCATTGCCGTACCGGGCAAGCTTGTCAATATCGTGGCAAACTGACCGGACGAAGCCCCTCTCCTACAGAGAGGGGCTTTTTTATCAGGCCTCTATCATAGAAATTGCACCGCAGGCTTTGGTATACTTAACACCATAAAGATGAATGGGAGTGTCACACATTGAAAATAAATGAAATCAGCACAGCCGCACTGGAAGAAAAATTAAAAGCGGGAGAAGAGCTGTATCTGATTGATGTCAGAGAAGACGAAGAAGTTGCCGAAGGAATGATTCCGCAGGCCGTTCACATCCGCATGGGAGACATCCCTGAGAAGATGGATGCGTTAGACAAGGACAAGGAATATGTATTTATCTGCCGTTCCGGAAAAAGAAGCATGAACGTTTGTATGTATTTACATGAGCAGGGCTTCCGTACGGTTAATGTTGAAGGCGGCATGCTGGAGTGGGAAGGCGAAACAAAGCCGAAGAAATAACGCTTTGAAGTGGAAGAAGAAAAGGGACGTGCGTCTTTTTCTTCTTTTTTTATAAAAAAACGGGAGGCGAATCAGGTGAAACCGATGATCCGCGCTATGAAAACAAACGATATCAAACAGGTCCGGCAAGTCGCAGAACGCAGCTGGCATCATACGTATGAAGGGATTATTCCCAGACACATTCAGGATCAGTTTCTCGAATCCGCCTATCAGGATGAGATGATGGAACGCCGGCTCTTGCATTCTCTGTTCTTTGTGGCAGAAGAAGAGAGGCGAGTGCTCGGTTTTGCAAATGTCACCCCGGTTCAAAAAGACGGAAATGCGGAGCTGACCGCCATCTATATTGACCCGGATTGCCAGGGAAGCGGGATAGGAACGGCACTCCTTAAAGAATGCATCAGGCAGTCCGGCGGGGTAAAAAAGCTTTATGTCCATGCAGAAAAAGAGAACCGCATCGCCTTGTCCTTTTATCAAGCGAAAGGGTTTCAATGGGTATGTGAATTTGAAGAAGACTTTAGGGGACACACCTTACAGACGGTCAAACTGGTGCTGAACATATAAAGCGATCCAGCCTTTCCGGGGCCGGATCGCCAATGATCAGTGATAAGCCGGGAGCCGGTCTTTGTGCGCTTCAAATAAGTCATCGCACAAAGATATGATGTCATTCATGGAAAGCTCGGCGCTCGTATGCGGGTCAAGCATGGCCGCCTGATATACGGCTTCCTTTTTTAAAGTAACGGCCGCTTCGATGGTTAAAAGCTGTGTGTTAATGTTTGTTCTGTTGAGCGCCGCGAGCTGCTCCGGAAGTTCGCCCGAATAGCACGGCATAATGTGGTTTTTGACGGCTGTGCAAGGCACTTCAACGACCGCTTTCGCGGGCAGATTCGGTATCAGCCCGGTATTCAGCACATTGCCGCCGAATGTGAACGGACGGCCCGTCTCCATCGCTTCTATAATTCTCGAACCGTATTCTTTTGAGCGTTCATGCGTCAGGTTTTGGTTGTTGATGATGCCGTCTCTCATCGTTTCCCAATTGTTGATTTGTTCCGCGCATCTCCTCGGATATTCATCAAGCGGAATTTGGAGTTCATCTATCAGCTCCGGATACCGGCTTTTTATAAAATACGGGTGATATTCGGCATTATGCTCAGATGATTCCGTTACGTAGCAGCCGAATTTATCCATCAGCTCAAACCGCACCATGTCCTTATGTTTCGTCTTTTGTTTTTCGCGTGCCCGTCTTTTAATTTCCGGATATAAATCAATTCCATCTTTTTTAATCTCCAAAAGCCAAGCCATGTGGTTGATGCCGGCAATGCGTTCTTCCGTACCTTCATGATCCATGCCGAGTGAGTCAAACAGATCTTTGGTACATACCTGGACGCTGTGGCACAGGCCGACCGTTTTGACATTTGTATGTCTGAACATCGCTCCGGTCAGAGAGGCCATCGGATTTGTATAGTTTAACAGCCACGCATCCGGGCAGACCTCTTCCATGTCTTTTGCGATGTCAAATAAAACGGGGATGGTGCGAAGGGAACGGAAAATGCCGCCTATTCCGACGGTATCGGCAATCGTCTGGCGGAGACCGTACCGCTTCGGGATGTCAAAGTCAATAACCGTCGCGGGTTTATAGCCTCCGACCTGAATGGCGTTTATCACATAGCCGGCGTGTTTAAGCGCCTGTTTTCGGTCATCGTAGGAGATGATGGATATACTCGTATTGTAGCGGTCTCTCATGTTTTCCAGCATGAGCTGGGATTCTTTCAGCCGTACAGCGTCAATATCATAAAGCGCGAATTCAAACCCGTTTAATGCTTCAGTCAGTAAGCAGTCCCCCAGTACATTTTTTGCGAAAATCGTGCTTCCCGCTCCGATAAACGTAATTTTCTTCAACAGAAATTCCTCCCTTTTCTTCTCAGCCTTTGACCGCCCCGGAGGACAGCCCTGAGATAAAATATTTTTGAAGCGCCAAAAACAATACGACCATCGGCAGCATCGCCATAATCGCGGCTGCGGCGACTAAGTGAAGATTGTTCGCGTTTTCGCCGAAGAATCCCGCCATGGCCACGGTCAATGTCTGCACCTGTTGATCTTGTAAAAAGAAAATCGCAAATTGGTAATCGTTCCAGATAAACACGCAGGAAATAATGCAGACCGTTGCGGTAATCGGTTTCAACAAAGGAAACACGATTGTATAAAAAGTCCTGATCAATCCCGCGCCGTCCATCCTCGCGGCTTCCTCAAGCTCTTTCGGAATGGAAGAGCGGATAAACCCTGAATATAAGAAAACGGTCAGCGGCATATATGCAGCCGTATTAATGAGAATGGCTGCGGCATGCGTATTGATCAGCCCCGCATCAGCGACCATCTTGTATAAAGGAACCATGGAAGTCAAAGGCGGGATGATCATGATTGAAATCAAAAGGCCGAAGACGATTTTGTTCAGCTTTGTATTTCTTCTTGCGAGCGGGTATGCGGCAAGCGAACCCATGAAAATTAACAAAGCGGCGGAAACGGCTGTAATGATGATCGTGTTCAGAAAGGATTGCCCGAGAGAGGCACGTTCCCATGCTTCACGAAAATTCTGAAATGAAAAGACGGATGGCAGCGACCATTTTGAACTGTAGTCTCCTTTTGCTTTTAATGACGTGGTCAGCAAAATATAAAAGGGGACAATATGAACGCACGAGATAACGGCTGCCAACAGCGTAAAAATCCGCATTCGGGCTGTTTTCATGACATTTCCGTCTCCTTTCGCTTGAAATACACGAGAGCCGAAAAGCTGATGATAAGAATAATGACGGACATAAATACTCCTTGGGCGGCGGCATATCCCGCATCCTGCCGTTTAAAATATAAATCATACATAAACGTCGACATCGATTGAGAGGAATTGCCCGGCCCGCCTGCGGTCAGCGCGAAAATGACATCAAACAGCTTCAGCCCGCCGATGATATTGATGACCATGTTGATGGTGACAGCCGGCATCAATAAAGGCAGGGTGATGGTGAAAAACGGCTGAAGACCTCCAGCGCCATCCATTTTTGCGGCTTCGTAATAATCTTTCGGAATGCTTTGCAGCCCCGCTAAATATACAATCATCGCAATGCCTGCGTATTGATACGTGTTAATTATGACGATAATCCACGGGTTTGCCGCAGGGCTTGCCAAGACGTTGACAGGACCGATTCCCAGTGCGCCAAGCACATCATTCAGCGCACCCCCGTCATATGAGAAAATAAAATACCAAATGTATCCCATTATCAGCGGACTGATAATGACGGGCAAGTAGACGATCGTTCTTGTGAGCGCCTTCATTTTTAAGCTCTGATTCAAAAGCAGCGCATATAAAAGTCCGAGCATATTCTGAAAAAAAGTGCTTCCGATGCCGTAAAGCAAAGTGTTTTTCACAACAAGCCACGTGTCCGGATCTGTAAAAAGCCTTTTATATTGAGTGACCCCCACCCATTGATACGTCTGTGAGAAGCCGTTCCAGTTTGTAAATGTGATAAAAGCGCCTTTGACAAATGGAAAAATCATGAAAATAAAAACCGTGGCAAGAGCGGGAACGTACATCCACCACAGTGACGCGGGTTTTACCGGCTTTTGATGTTGAAATCCTTGGGTTTCTCTTGCAAGATCACTCATTCTTTTTCAGCTCCCCGTGAATCAGATTGAAGCCGGAGCCGCTTATATTCCCTGCCGAGTTTCGCTGAAATTTCAGCGGGGGTTAAGATATCGGCCATCAGCTCCTGCCCGGCTGTTCCCATCACATCCCACATTCCGTTCGGCAAATAAAGGCGGTCAAAATAAGGCTGCACCTTAATATGCTGATAGCGCTTATAGTCATTTGCGTAGAAAATGTCCGTTTGCACATTCACTAATCCGGCCGGAAGCGAGGTCGCTTCGGCAATTGATTTTGCATGCTCGGGTCGGGCCATAAATGCGATAAACTGTTTCGCTTCTTCAAGCCGCGGGGAATCCTTGAATGCCGCCAGCGTGTAACGTTCGCCTCCGATCCAAACCGGCGCGTCTCCCTTGTGGACGGCCGGGGTCGGTATGATGCCGACTTTTACCTTCGGATTGATTTGAGCGACGTCTTGGCCGAGGGTGCCGCCCTGCAGCGTAAAGGCGATTTTGTTTTGCACCATCAGTTCAATGAGCTGGGACCGTTTTGCCGTCACGGCATCTATATTGAGCAGGTTTTCCTTTTGCATCTCTTTCAGTTTGTCAGATAAATAGGTGAAGTGTGTCCAGCGGAAGGTTCCGTTTAACAGCTGTTTTTTGTAACGGTGTGCGGGATCTGTGATGAGAAGCGGTGCGGCGAATTGATCGTAATATTGGGCAAATGAGCTTTTCTCATAGCCGGCAAACCAAAAGGGGGTGATTGTTCCGCCGCTTTTTTCTTTAATCTGTCTCAGTGCCTTCATAAAATCATCCATTGTTTCCGGCGGTTTGATTCCGTATTTCTCCAACAACGTGCGGTTGTAGGCCAGTCCGTCCTTTGCCTGATTCAGAGGGAAGGCGTATATTCTGCCTTTGGCGTCTTTGAGCATGCTGTTTAAATTCGGATCGAGCCGCTTCGTCCAAGACATGCCGCTGAGGTCAGCGGTATATTCTCCGTAGCGGATTTTGGCCCAGCCGTGTGTGTCGAAAAGATCGGGCATATCACCGGCCGCCATTCTGACCCTCATCATATTTTCGTAGTCATTGCCTGGGAAATGAACGTTTACTTTAATGTCCGGATGTTCTTTTTGGAATGAATCAGCCAACTTTCTGAATACGGCGCGTTCGCTGTCTGAGGATATGGTGGAATAGACTGTCAATGTTTTCTGCTTTTCTCCGGCGCCGCTCTGTTCTGCCGAGCAGCCGGGAAGTATCATGCAAGTAAAAGAAAGAAACAAAGCCAGTAAGCGTTTCATCTTTTCCTCCTTTAAATATGATATAAACGCTGCGGGACACGTCACCTCCTTTCTTGTGAGCCGCAGCTTTGTCTGACAATCAATGAAGTGGGGAGCGTCACGGCCAGCGGGACGGTTCTGCCGTTTAAACGGTCGAGAAGCAATTTGACACCCGTCCGGCCCATCTCTTCCGTGTATACTTTTACCGTTGATAACGGCGTGCTGGCGTATTCTGCCTCATCAATTCCGTTGAAGCTGACAACCGCCGTATCGCGCGGGACTTGAAGGCCGGCTTCCTGCAAGGCTTTTAAAGCGCCGACAGCCATCGAATCACTTGCGATAAAAAAGGCATCGGGGAGACTTCCGCCTTTGATGGCTTCATTCATCAGCCGGAACCCTTCGTGCATGCTGTATTCGCCGATCAGTACATGCTCCGACTCGGCGCCGGCCATTTGTAAGAAAGCGGTCAGACGCTTATCCTCAATCGTTTTATTGCTGTTTACGCCGTCTATGACGGTATGCTCCCGCTCCCGGCCGCCGATATAACCTAGCCGCTGATAACCGAGCGACAGAAGATGTTCTATCGCCTTCTGCGCTGCGGCATAAAAATCCACGCTGACGGAATCGTAGCGGGCGGGATCGGGTGTGCCGTTAACAAATACCGCGTGCCTGAAAGCGGCGCTGATATTCGTAAGCGCCTCGTCTTGCAGGCTGCCGATGACGATCACGCCGTCCAGTTCGTGAAACATATGCTCTTGAAAAGAACCGAGATGGATAGAAGATGTGATAAAAACTTTTTGCCGAAAGCATTCTTCCTCAATGCCTTTTCGGATCGCCGAAAAATAAGGATCCTGCCGTTCTTCTTCCGGTGACAGACAGCTGACAACGCCGATCAGGGGCGCTGAATCGCTGCGGCTGCGGTTCTTCCGTTTTTTTGCCGACGGCTGATAGCCCAGCTCATCGGCGATCCTCAGAACTTTTTCTCTTGTTTCATCAGTCACGGCCAAAGAGTCATCCTTATTTAAAATTCTCGATACTGTCGCGCTGGATACAGATGCCTGTAAGGCAATATCTTTGAGACGGACCATTTCGCATCTCCTTTTTACTAAATATTTACTAAACAGAAATGACCTGGTTATTGTTAAAATGATATTATCATACGTTAGTAAGCGTTTTCAATAACTATTTTTGGTTGCTTTTAGTAAAAATCAGTAAAAAAGAAAATCTGTTTTTCTCTATCATATTTCAATTGAACCGGAATAAATTGATAGAGAAAGGAGAGGGTGATGTGCTGAAGATAGCTGTTTTTGATGAGGAGCATGAAAAGGATCTGCAGACTGAAGTCAATACATTTTTAAAGGGGATTTCTGATGAACAGCTCGTTGATATTAAATATACGGTAGCGGCGGCCTGTGATCCTGAAGGTGAGCAGCTTTATTGTTTTTCCGCTCTCATTTTATACCGAAAATAAAAAAGCCCGGACGAAAGGGACTGACCCCATAAGATGAGACAAACAAAAAACACCTTCAAGTTTGAAAACGGATGATTGTTAGCCGAAATTAGACTTGGAGGTGTTTTTTCTATGGGGACAAGAGTGAGTTATCCGGTTGAAGTGAAACAGAAGGCTGTAGAAATGAGATTGGCAGGCGTGCCTATGAAAGAGATCATGCAGGAATTGAATATTAAGAATAAGACACAGGTTCAGACATGGGTTAGATGGCATAAGACTGGGGATACACATCGATTCGAACAGCCTGTCGGAAAGCAATACACTTACGGAAAAGGCCCGGAGTATTCTTCCGAATTAGAGAAACTGCAGGCAGAAAATCGTTATCTGAGACAACAGAATGAAGTTTTAAAAAAGTGCAACGAATTGGAAAGGAAGCTGATAGCGAAACGCCAGTCGAGCTTGTAGAAGCATTGCGCGGCACAATGACCATACAGGATATCTGTATTCATTTAGGTATCTCACGAGCATCTTATTATCGTTGGAAGAAGAATCTGATGAAAGATAACCCTAAATACCATTTAGAAAAACAAATCGGCACGTTGTGCCGAGAACACAAGTTTCGATATGGCTATCGGAAAATCACAGCCATATTAAAAAAGGGAATGCGTGTGAATCATAAAACGGTTCAGCGCATTATGCAGAAGAATCAGTGGCAATGCCGGGTTAAGGTGAAAAAGCGCAAGAAAGATGGGCAGCCATATGCCGTGGCCGAGAATATATTGGATCGAAACTTTCAGTCTGAACGCCCTCTGGAAAAGCTAGTAACGGATATCACATATTTGCCTTATGGGCAGAAACAATTGTATCTTTCCAGTATATTGGATTTATACAATGGAGAAGTGATTGCTTTTACAATTGGCGATAGACAGGACACAGACTTTGTCTTACACACACTTGATCAGCTGCCCGCACTGCCAGAGAACTGCGTGTTACATAGTGACCAAGGTTCTGTTTATACATCTTATGAGTATCAGAAAGCTGTTAAAACAAAAGGCATTACCATGAGCATGTCCCGCAAAGGGACGCCCGCTGATAATGCCTCCATCGAATCGTTTCATTCCTCACTAAAGTCTGAAACGTTCTATCTTAACAGCATTGATCGAACTACGACGACCATCGTAGAACGCACTGCCATAGAATACATTCATTATTATAACAATATTCGTATTCAAACGAAACTAAACAGCCAATCGCCGATACAATATCGGCAATTGGCTGTATGAAGGTGTTTTGATCCCTGTCTCAAAAACAGGGGTCAGTCCCGAAATGCCGGGCTTCTTTGTGCATTATGCTTTTTTGACGCGGGGACTTCTCGGTTTTTGGTATTTCTCCGCTTGTTTGATTCCTTTTCTCTCGCTCGCTAATGACTTGTACAGAGACACGATCATCAGAAGGATCACGACTGAAAACGGAACCGCGGCGAGAATGGCCGTGTTTTGCAGTGCGGCCAGACCGCCGGAATATAATAATACCGCTGCCACGGCGGACTGGATGATGCCCCAGATGATTTTCACCCGGTTTGAAGGGTCTAATGAGCCGTAAGACGTTTGCATTCCAAGCACAAATGTCGCTGAATCCGCTGATGTAATAAAGAATACAGCGATCAGAACAAGCGTTAATACGGATGTCACCATTGTCAGCGGATAGTGGCTGAGTGCGCCGAACAGCATCGTATCCGTTGACATTCCCGCGACATTGAATACGCCTTTCTGCTGAAGATCCATCGCGGATACACCGAAGATTGCAAACCATAAGAAAGCCAATATACAAGGTGTCACCAACACCCCGATTAAAAATTCCCGGATCGTCCGGCCCCTTGATACACGGGCGATAAAAATGCCGACAAACGGCGACCAGGATATCCACCAGGCCCAATAGAAAATGGTCCAGCTGTTAATCCATTCGCGTTTTTGGGGATCATTCGGAGACAAGCGAAAGCTCATCTGCACGATATTTTGGATGTATTGGCCGATAGAATCGGTAAATGAGTTCATAATCAGCACCGTCGGGCCTGCAATGAGCATAAAGATCATTAAAATACCCGCGAGCGCCATGTTGGTATTGCTTAAGTATTTAATCCCTTTGCCGATTCCGCTCCACGCAGAAATCAAAAATAACACGGTCACGACAGCGATCAGGATCAGCTGAATGGAAAATGTTTTCGGAATGCCGAATAAATAATGCAGACCGCCGTTGATCTGAGTCGCTCCGAGCCCTAAGCTTGTCGCCACACCGACAACGGTCGCAAACACCGCGATACAGTCAATTGCTTTGCCGATCGGCCCGTTTACTTTATCGCCCAAAAGCGGTGTCAGTGTGCTGCTGATCAAACCGGGCGCGTCTTTTCTGAATTGAAAATATGCGATACATAAAGCGACGACCGCATAGATGGCCCAAGCGTGCAGCCCCCAGTGGAAAAATGTGTACCGGAGCGCATCACGAAATGCTTGGGGCGTTTCTGTTTCACCTGAGGGAGAGCTGATGGCGTAATGGCTGATCGGTTCCGCAGCCCCGTAAAATACCAAACCGATTCCCATGCCCGCGCTGAAAAGCATGGCAAACCATGATAATAAGCCGAATTCCGGTTTTTCCCCGGGTTTGCCGAGTTTTATTGTGCCGATCGGACTCACAATGAGAAAGAGACAGAAACCGACAAATATAGAAACGACCAGCAGATAATACCAGCCGAAAGAATCCGTAATAAATTTTTGTGCCGTATCAGTGACTTGCTGCAGGCTGTCAGGAGAAATGGCCCCCCATAAAACCGCAGCTGCTGTGATGACAATCACAATCCAAAAAACACTGGAGATGTTCTTCTTCAAACGTTCTCACCCTCTGACTATTTTTTTCAATACGCCATTTTGTTTTAGTGTGGTCGTACGATTGCAGATCATTCCTTTCTTCCTATTCCCTCAATCAGGTGAAACAAAACGCAGAAAACTCTATCATGTTTTTGGTCAATTATCAACGGGGACGCTCAGGTAAATGCGCTTTAAACCATTTAGAGCGAGCGTGAGAAACGTCCTGCATTCAAACCGGCGAGACGACCCGTGACAAAGGCTGAAGTGATATTGTAGCCCCCGGTATAGCCGTGAATGTCGAGTATTTCTCCGCAAAAATATAAGCCTTCCATTTTTTTAGACGCCATTTGTTTCGGCTCAATCTCTTTTACGGAAACACCTCCGCCTGTGACAAACGCTTTGTCCAAAGAAAGCGTTCCGTCAGCGGCAACCGTAAATTGTTTGCAGTCTTTGACAAAAGCCCTGAATTGATCCTTCGGCAGTTCCGTAAAGCTTGTCTGCGGATCAAGACCGTTCCGTTCCAGAAGAAAAAGCAGGTACCGTTCCTGCATCCACGGCTTCAGCGCGTTTTTGAGCGCTTTTTTCGGTGCGTCTTTCAGTTCCTTGTGCATCTTTTGAAATAACTCTTCCTCGTTGATGCCGGGAAACAGATCGATGCGGAGTTTGACCTCTGGCTGCTTTTTCAGTTCTTTGACGACAAACTGGCTGCAGCGGAGAATGGCGGGGCCTGACAAGCCGAAATGGGTAAACAGCATGTCCATCACGTGTGTGACGATTGGTTTTCCTTTTTTATTCAGGACGCTGACGGCCGCGTTTCTAAGAGACAGCCCCTGAAGTGTTTTTTGTTTAATAAACGGTTCTGACGACGTAACCGGCACTTCCGTCGGAAAGAGTTCGGTCACGGTATGACCGGCCGCTTCCGCCCATGCATAGCCGTCTCCGGTGCTGCCGGTATGCGGGACTGATTTTCCGCCGACCGCGATAATGACGGCGTCTGCGTTAATGTGTTCGTCATTGTTTGTCGTAATGCCTGCTGTCCTGCCGTTCTCGTACCGCACTTCTTTGATTTTTTCATTTGTGCGGATGGTGACATTCAGTTGTTTTAATCGGTTCAAAAGCGCATCGACAACGCTTTGCGCTTTGTCCGTCACCGGGAACATGCGCCCGTGGTCTTCTTCTTTCAGCTGAATGCCGAGTTTTTCAAAAAAGGCGATGATATCTTCATTATTAAATTCGGAAAACGCGCTGTATAAAAAGCGGCCGTTGCCGGGGATGTGTTTGATGATTTCTTCAACGGGGAGGCGGTTGGTCACGTTGCAGCGCCCGCCGCCGGAAATCGCCAGCTTCCGTCCCAGCTTGTTTCCTTTATCGATTAATAATACGTCCGCCCCTTCTTCGCCTGCGGCAATCGCAGCCATTAAACCGGACGGACCGCCGCCGATCACAATCACGTCATAATGTTTCATATTTCATCAACAACTTTCTTTTTCACGTATAATAGGCGGAAATGTCCGCTTTCTGCTATTATAGCGAAAGAAAGGGAATCCTTAAACGTATTTTGTTTTTTAAAGGGTTTTCCCAAAAAGTTTCCCGCTGTAATTATTACCGTCTAATTGCCCAGTTGTGTTAAAATAGAAAAGTTGAATCTTCGTAGAAAATGGTGATGAGGAAACATGTCAAGCAAATTGTTAAGGGGCACGTTCGTGCTGACGCTCGGCACCTATATATCGCGGATTTTAGGGATGATTTATCTGATCCCGTTCGGAGCGATGGTCGGAGCGACGGGCGGAGCTTTGTTTCAATACGGATATAATCAATATACACTGTTTTTAAACATTGCCACGATGGGATTTCCCGCCGCGGTTTCAAAATTTGTCTCGAAATATAACTCCAAAGGAGACTATGAGACGAGCAGGCGGATGCTGAGAGCGGGAATGTCGGTTATGCTCGTAACCGGGATGATCGCTTTTTCAATTCTTTATATTTCGGCGCCGTTTTTTGCGGAAACATCTCTCGGCGGCACGAGTAACAACGGACTTACGATTGACCACGTCGTTTATGTCATCCGGATGGTCAGTCTGGCACTTTTGGTCGTGCCGATTATGAGTCTTGTGCGCGGTTTTTTCCAAGGTCACCAGATGATGGGGCCGACAGCCGTTTCACAGGTTGTGGAGCAGCTTGCCCGGATTATCTTTTTATTGGGCGCAACGTATTTGATTTTAAGAGTGATCAACGGCGGCCTTGTCATCGCGGTCGGATACGCGACTTTCGCGGCGCTGATCGGATCATTCGGAGGGCTTGTCGTCCTTTATATTTACTGGAATAAGCGGAAGGGCGATCTCCTGGCGATGAAGCCGAATCTCGTCCCGTCTGCGAACTTAAGTTATAAAAAAATGTTCATTGAGCTTTTCAGTTATGCCGCTCCTTACGTATTTGTCGGACTGGCGATTCCTTTGTATTCATATATCGATACGAATACGTTTAATAAAGCGATGATTGCGGCGGGCCATAAGGATATCAGCCAGGACATGCTTGCGATTGTCACCCTTTATGTGCCGAAGCTTGTTATGATCCCGGTTTCTCTGGCGACCGCTTTCGGTCTGACGCTGATTCCGACGATTACTGAATCGTTTACGAGCAGGAATTATAAGCTTTTGAACCAGCAGATTAACCAGACGATGCAAATCATTCTGTTTTTGGTTATTCCCGCCGTTGTCGGGATGTCCGTGTTATCGGGTCCGGCCTATACGTTCTTCTACGGCTCTGAAAGTCTTCGCCCGGATATCGGACAGGATATATTGTTCTGGTACGCGCCTGTCGCGATTCTGTTTTCTCTGTTTACCGTAAACGCCGCGATCCTGCAAGGGATTAATAAACAGAAATTTGCTGTCGTGAGCCTTTTCATCGGCGTCATTATAAAAGTGGTGCTGAACGTGCCGCTGATCAAGCTGTTTCAGGGGGACGGGGCCATCTTGGCAACGGCGCTCGGTTATATCGCTTCTCTTCTGTACGGTTTTATCATGATTAAGCGCCATGCGGGCTATTCGTATACGGTACTTATAAAACGGGTCATTTTAATCGCAGTCCTGTCCGTCCTGATGGGAGTCGCGGTCAAGCTGACTCAATGGCTGCTCAGCTTCTTTGTAACATACCAAAGCGGCCAGGTGCATGCGGCGATTGTCGTCTTTGTCTGCGCCGCTGTCGGCGGTGCGGTGTACATGTTTGCCGCGTACCGAATCGGATTTTTACAGAAAATGTTTGGAAACCGTCTGCCCCGCGTTTTGAGAAGAGGCAGGCATTCCGCCCATTAAGAATAATGAATAGTCCGCTTATCGCGGGCTTTTCTTTTTAAAGGAGAGGATCAGGATGAGACTTGATAAGCTGCTTGCCAACAGCGGATTCGGCTCAAGAAAAGATGTGAAAAAAATCGTCAAGGCTGGGGCTGTCATGATTGACGGAGAGCCGGCGAAAGATGTGAAAACCCATGTCGATCCGGAAAAACAGGACATCACGGTATACGGAGAGCCGGCAGATTATCGTGAATTTATTTATGTCATGATGAATAAGCCGCAAGGAGTGCTGTCCGCTACCGAAGACAGCCGCCAGCAAACGGTGGTTGATCTGCTGACGCCTGAAGAACAGCGATTTGAACCGTTTCCGGCGGGACGTCTTGATAAGGATACGGAAGGCTTTTTGCTTTTGACCAATGACGGGCAGCTCGCTCATCGCCTGCTTTCTCCGAAAAAGCATGTGCCTAAAACATATGAGGTCCGGTTAACTTCACCCCTGTCACCGGAAGACATCGTTCATCTGGAAAGAGGCGTCGTCATTGAAGGAGGCTATAAGACGAAGCCGGCAGCCGTTGAAATCATTACAGAAAGCCCGGATGAAACGGTGATTCACTTGACCATTACAGAAGGCAAATATCATCAGGTGAAGCTGATGGCAAAGGCTGTCGGAAATGAAGTGGCTTATTTGAAGCGGCTTTCGATGGGGGCTGTTTCTCTTGACCCGGATCTTAAACCGGGAGAATTCCGCGAGCTGACTGAAGAGGAGCTCGAAACGCTGAGAGGCGCTGAAGTGTAATCGATATCAGAAAAGCCCAAAACAGATTTGTTTTGGGCTTTTTATATAGAGGAACAAAAAACAAGGCAAAGACGCTGCTTTGCCTTGCAGCATGTCAGGCCGAAAAGGGCCTTATGTAATTGTTCGCTTAAGATGTAATTTTCACTTTTTTTCGTGTTGTCTCCCACTTGCCTCGGCTAGGACTATGAACAAGATCATTGTATGCTAACACATTTAAGTCTCGCTGAATGGTTCTAGGTGTAATGCCGAATTCATCAACCAGTTCCTGTGTTGTCACAAGGCCTTTTTCCTGGATGAACATGTAAACTGATTTAATCCGAGTCAGCATACGATTTGTTGAAGGTTTCAAAAAACCACTCCCTATCATAAGATCGGATGGACTTGATATACCACAACTTTCGACTCTAAAACTTCGTACGAATAAGCAACAAAGGATGACATTCTGTTTTTTCTCTTTTAACTGCCTCCATTATACACGATATGGACGACATGAATCTAGGAATAAGCGCAGATAATTTTTTCCAAATGGGTGCCGCCTTGGTGCATTACTATGCCCGGTCCGCTTTTATTATTATGGAAACTGAAACTTTTTTTAAACATGTCCGTATGAAAACCGGGGAGTGAGACATTTGGGAGAATTATTGAATGCAAACATTGTCTGCGCCGGTTATGCTGACAGGCCGAAGGTGATTTCTGATGTATCTCTGTCAGTCAACGCTGGTGAAATTGCCGGTTTAATCGGAGCGAACGGCGCGGGGAAAAGTACAGTGATAAAGGCGGTTCTCGGGCTGTCCCGGGATATAGAAGGCGATATTGAGTGGAATGATTCATCTTATGCTTACATACCGGAGCGTCCGAGTTTTTACGATGAACTGACGCTTTGGGAGCACCTCGAGCTGACCGGGTCATTGCGGGGTATAGAAGGGGAAGAATGCCGTGAGCGGGCAGGGCGGCTGCTTGAAGAGTTTTCGCTGACGTCTGTAAAACATGATTTGCCTTCCGGCTTTTCAAAAGGGATGCAGCAAAAATTGATGCTCATACAGGCATTTTTGGCGAAGCCGGATATTTACATCATTGATGAGCCTTTTATCGGACTTGATCCGATCTCAACGAAGCTGTTTACCGACATGCTGATTGCTGAGAAAGAAAGGGGCGCGGGGATTTTGATGTGCACGCATGTTCTGGATACGGCGGAAAAAATCTGCGACCGATTTTATTTGCTTGATCAGGGCGCTCTGCTTCTTCAAGGCACGTTAGAGGAGCTTCAGGAAAAAACGGGGAGCCGTTCACTGCTGGATTGCTTTTATTCAGCGGTTCGGAGCAGTCAGCGATGACCGGGCGGGCTTTGTTTTTTCAAAGGCTGTTTCATTATTGGCGGTATCAATGGAAGGTGTTTCAGACGGTCATTGATTGGACGGTCGCGCTGTATATCGTTCTTCCCGCTGCCGCATTTGCTGTTTATCAATATGCTGAATGGCTGAACGGCAGGGGGCTTCTTAGTGGAGCGGCAGGAGTATTGGGATGGGGCTGGCTGTATGTATTCAGTGCCCTGCTGTTGTGCACGGGTTTTATTCATACCTTTTTGCTGGAAGCGGATCACGTGTTTTTGGTGCATGTAAAACATCTGATGCAAAAGCTGAAACGGTACGCGCTTTTGTATTCGATGTTCCTTTCCCTTATCAAATGGGGTGCGCTTGCCGTATTATTATTTCCCTTATGGCGCCAGTACGGTGACTGTACCTTACCGGCATATTCAGGTATGTTTTGCTGTCTGTTCGGCTTCCATACCGCGATATTAGCGGTGCACCGGCACAGAAAAAACAGCAGGCGGACATTCGGGAATCAGGCGGCGGGCTGGCTGAAAGTGATGGTTCTGACGGCGGGTGCGTTTTTTATGATCACCTTTGCCGCCGAATGGTATTGGCTTTGGCCGGCGGGATGTATATTGTTCATCTGTTCCGCTTTTTTGACTTGGAAAGGGACGGAGACATTATCAGCCTTTGAGGAAGAAGTGCTTGAGGAGAACAGGCGGAAGCTTTCACTCGCCGCCTCTGTTTTGATGCTCAGCCATGATGTGCAGCTCCCGAATGGTAAAAATAAAGGGCGGAACAAGCCGTTTTTATATCCCGGCTCAAAGCACATCTTTACAAAACGGTCGGCGTATACGGCGTGGAAAGAATTGTTTTTTAAAGTGCTGATCCGAAACGGCGGGTATCTCCGGCAGCTTTACCTTTTAACCGCGGCTTTTACGGCTCTTATTCTCGTTCTTCCGCTCTTAGTGAAGCCGGCAGTCCTTATTTTATTTGCGATCGTCAGCCGCTATGCCGCGTCGCTTTTATTTGACCGGATCACGGATAAACCGGTTTTAAGCGGTATCAAGAGAGACAGTGATGATTATTTCCGGGCGCGAAACAGCGCATTAACCGTCATTCAAATCATCTGTTCCGCCTGGTGTCTCATTGCCGCGATTCTTTCCGTTCTTTATATGTGAAAATCCCTTTCCGAAAAAGGAAAGGGATTTTTCTTAATGTCCGTTCAAAATAAAAAGCTGAATAAAAAACAGCACGGCGAAGATGATGACTAGAGGATGGATTTCGCGCCATTTTTTCTTAGCTGCTTTAACAAGCGGATATGAAATGAAGCCGAGTGCGATTCCGGTTGAAATACTGGACGTTAAAGGCATCGCCAAAATGACGAGAAAGGCCGGGAACGCTTCATCAAGCTCATTCCAGCGGATATTCGATACCGCACCCATCATCAGGCTGCCGACAATAATCAGAGCCGGTGACGTAATCGCGGACACTTCCGATAAGACGCTGACAAGCGGGCTGAAAAACATGGAAACGGCAAACATAACGGCAATCGTCAGCGCCGTCAGCCCCGTTCTTCCGCCGGCCGCCACACCTGCTGAAGATTCAACGAACGCGGTCGTCGGGCTGGTGCCGAAGATGCTTCCCACCGTCGTAGCGGTCGAATCAGCCAAAAGCGCTCTTCTGGCATTCGGCAGCTGATTGTTTTTGATCAATCCCGCTTGTTCGGCGACACCGATCATGGTGCCGGTCGTGTCAAAAATCGTAACGAGAAGAAAAGAAAACACAACGGCGTACAGACCGTGATGCACGACATCCCCGAGGGCACCGAACGGATTTGTGATCAAAAGCCCCTCCGGCAGGTGCGGGAAGGACATGAATCCTTTCGCGAAATGGATCTGTCCGGTCAAAAAGGCAATGATAGCGGTCAGCGCCATTCCGATGAACAGAGCCCCGTTTACATTCAGCACCATCAGTACAATACTGATGATAAGTCCGATTAACGTTAAAATGACGGCGGGCGAATGAAGATCGCCGAGTGCGACCAGATTAGATTTATCAGCCGTGATGATTCCGGATTGGCGTAAGCCGATAAAAGCGATAAATAAGCCGATGCCGGTCGTAATTCCGTATTTTAAATTGTCCGGAATCGCTTCTATAAGTTGTTTTCTTAAAGGCGTTAACGATAAAATAATAAAGATGACTCCCGCGATAAAAACGGCGCTGAAAGCCGTCTGATACGTAATGCCGCTGCCTGTGCCGACAACGTGAAAGGCAAGATACGCGTTTAAGCCCATGCCGGGGGCAATGGCGATCGGAAAATTAGCAGCGAGAGCCATCCATAAAGTTCCGACAATGGAAGCGATAATCGTCGCGGTGAACACCTGGTCAAACGGAATTCCCGCGTTGGAAAGGATCACCGGATTGACGACAATGATATACACCATTGTGAAAAAGGTGGTCAATCCCGCGGTAATTTCTCTTTTTATTGTCGTTTGATGCTTGTCGAGATGAAACATAAGTACCTCCAATGACGAACATTTTTTCAAAACATCATCTATATTATTCGTTTTATCGACATTTTGCAAGTCTTTATCAAGAAAGGGGATTTGTGATGAACTGGGAAGTTGAAGTCATCAGAAACAAAGAAGATCTGATCCGTGACACGCAGAAGTTTTTGCAGATCAACAGCGTAATGGACGAAACAACAGCCGGTCCCGGCCGGCCGTTTGGAGAAGGCGTCAATGCCAGCCTGACGTCACTGCTGGAATTCGGTGAAAAAGAAGGCTTCACCGTAAAGAATCTTGACGGCTATGCGGGCCATATTGAATGGGGAACGGGTGACGAAATCGTCGGCGTTTTGTGCCACGTCGATGTCGTTCCGCCCGGAGACGGCTGGACGAGCGATCCGTTTTCAGCCGATATCAGGGACGGCCGGATATATGCCAGAGGCGCCATAGATGATAAAGGGCCGACAATGGCGGCGTTTTATGCGCTGAAAATCGTCAAAGACATGCAGCTTCCTTTATCCAAACGCGTGAGAATCATCATCGGAACGGATGAAGAAAGTGATTGGAGATGCGTGGATCACTACTTCAAACACGAAAAAATGCCTGACATCGGCTTTGCTCCTGACGCGGATTTTCCGATCATTAACGCGGAAAAAGGAATTATAGATGCGTCACTGCGCATTGCAAAAAGCGCTTCTGACAAAGACGCAAAAAATGGGCTTCTGTCATTCCGTTCAGGACTGCGCTTGAACATGGTGCCGGATGCGGCTGAAGCGGTTATTGAAGGGGACGGTCTTGATGCCGTGCACGCATATTTCAGCAAATGGCTTGAGCAGTCAAAAACACAAGGTGAAGCAGTTTCGGAAAATGGAAAACTGACGCTTCGGGTATACGGAAAATCATGCCATGCGATGGAACCGGATAATGGTGTCAATGCCGGCTTAAAGCTTGCTGAATGCCTTAACGGAACGGAGCTGGATGGAGCCGGAAAGCACTTTGTCAAAACCGTCAGTGACTATTTTTCAAATGATACACGAGGCAAAAAGCTGAAAATTGATTGCAGGGATGACATCAGCGGAGAGCTTACATTGAATGTCGGCACCTTTACATACAGAAAGGGTGAGGAAGGAGAACTCGGCATCAACATCCGTTATCCCGTCACTTCAGACAGCAAAGTCATCCGTGATGCTTTTACGTCTGCTGAAGAATTCAGGCTTGAAGAATTTAAAGACAGCAAACCGCACCACGTTTCTGCCGATCATCCGCTCGTAAAGACGCTTCAAAAGGTTTACGAAGGACAGACGGGAAAGAAAGCGGATCTGATTTCAATCGGCGGAGGAACGTATGCGAGATCCCTTTCGGCGGGCGTCGCGTTCGGGCCGCTGTTCCCCGGCCGGCCTGACAGCGCGCATCAAAAGGATGAGTATATTGAAATCGATGACCTTCTCCGGTCAACCGCTTTATACGCCGAAGCCATTTATGAGCTTGCCAAGTGATAATAAAAAGGGACGCCGAAAGCGGCATCCCTTTTTATCATTCAAATGACCATAAATCCGTTGATAAATAACGTTCTCCCGTATCGGCCGTCATACAGATGACGATCTGTTCGGAAGGGAGGCGTTTTGCGGTTTCAATGGCGGCGAAGCAGGCGGCGCCTGAAGACGGGCCGACGAGTATACCTTCTTCCCGGGCCAGACGCCGTGTTGTCGTATACGCATCTTCATCAGATATTTTCATGATTTCATCGTAAACGTCCTGATTCAGTATGCCGGGAATAAATCCGGGGCTTGTCCCGACAAGCTTATGAGCGCCGGGTTTTCCGCCAGACAGGACGGGAGATCCCGCAGGCTCGGCGACATGAACAATCATATCCGGGAAAAGCTCCTTCAGCGCTTCTCCGGTTCCGGTAATGGTTCCGCCCGTTCCCGCCGTTGCCACAAAAGCACCGAGCGGTCTGTTGAGCTGCTGAACGGCCTGATAGATTTCAATGGCGGTCGTTTTTCGGTGGGCATCTGGATTTGCGCCGTTATCGAATTGCATCGGGATAAAACTTCCCGGAATCTGTTCGGCGAGTTCTTTCGCTTTTTTGATGCTGCCGGGCATTCTTTCCGCCCCCGGTGTTAACACAACCTCCGCGCCGTACGCTTTCAGGAGGTTGATGCGTTCTTTCGTCATCGTGTCAGGCATGACGAGGATTGCCTTGTAGCCGCGCGCCGCCGCGTTCATCGCCAGGCCGATGCCCGTGTTGCCGCTTGTCGGTTCGATGATGACAGAGCCGGGTTTTAAATGCCCGCTGTTTTCCGCTTCAATGATCATATTGTAAGCTGCTCTGTCTTTGACACTGCCGCTCGGGTTAAACGATTCTAATTTTAAATAGACCTGTGCTGCATGTTCTGGCTGAAGGCGATTGAGCTTTACGATCGGTGTGCCGCCGATCAGCTCCGCCGTGCTGTTTACGATTTTCAAGGCCGGCTCATTCCTTTCTGTATAAAACGTTCAGTACATAATATCCTATCATAATGAGCGGACAGGGTTCTCCTCTCCGCTTATCCGTTTTATAATAACACCATAACCAAAGAGGGGGAGATCCTCGTATGAAAGCTTCATTGCCGCATTATTTTATCGGCATTCCGATTCCGGCTGACATTGCTGAACCGATTTGGGAAGCAGCCAAAAAGGAGCCGGCGTTATCATTCAAAAAATGGGTGCACCCGCATGACTATCATATTACACTTATTTTTCTCGGAGCCGCGGATGAAGAACGGCTTGCGAAATTATCGTCGCTGCTCGCAGATGCTGCGTCGGCAGCGCAGCCGTTTACCGTACAGTTTCAGCATCTGGATATTTTCGGCGACCGCAGACAGCCGAGAGTGCTTCACCTTGAGCCCGAACGGAATGAACTGCTCTTTGATTTGCGGGAAAAAACAAAACAGGCTGTTTTGAAAGCCGGTTTTCAAGTGGAAAAACGCCCGTATCACCCTCATATGACGATGGCGCGGAAGTGGGCGGGAGACCGGCCGTTTCCTGACGATGTGCCGTTTGAAAGCGGCAGGGTGCAAAGTGCCGTCAGCCGGTTTTCCCTGTTTCAGACCCATCTTGACCGGTCGCCTAAATACGAAGAAATCGCACAGTTTCAATTGACATAAACAAATATTCGGAGTGGAGAAATCACATGGCACAGATCATCAAAATTCACGACTGCATATCCAGATATGAACTTGATCCATATCATTATATGAACCAGTTTATCCGGCTGAAGAAAGAACGCTGGGAGACGCTTCTTGAAGCGTTTGACCGGAAGACGGAAGAAAAAGAAACGAAAACGGCTGCCGGCGGGGAAACCGATCAAGCGCCGGCCAGGAAAAAATTTTCCTTAAAAAAGAGAAAAGAAGAAAATACGGCCGATATAAAAGAAAAGAGGCACCAATGGTTTGATGAGCCGGAGGGAGAAGAGGCGCTGTTCGGGAATCTTCCGTCTCGAAAGTCTGAGCTCGCGCCTTTTTTCAAAGATCAGCTGTATGACTTTCAATTAAAATGGGCGAGCTCCACGCTTTCTCAAAAGTCTGAGCTTTCGCAGGCGGTTAAAAGGGACGGGATGTTAAAAATGCTGGCTCAAAAGCTGCCCGATTCCTATTTTGTGATGTATCATCCGGTTCTGCAAATTCAGCAGGCGTCCGTCGAACTGAGCATGATCATCATCTCGCCGCTGGAGATTTTCTGCGCCGCTTTTATGGAAGCGGAAGAGGACAGCGTATATATCGGATCAAAACACCGTTTTTGGGAAGAAAGAGGCTCCGGCAGCACGCGCCAAGTATTGAATCCGTCTCTCAGCCTGCACCGGACGGGCTCGGTCGTTTCGCAAATCGTAAAAGAAAAGCAGGCCGATATTCCCGTGCGGAAGCTTTTGCTCAGCAGAACGTCTTATATTGATTATCCGGAGCCGCCGTACGGGCTGGAAATAGCTGATAAACGGACTGCCGCAGAGTGGCTGGAAAAGCAGCAGAAAAATACGGCGCCGATCAAGCACCACCAGCTGAAGGCGGCGAAGGCTCTTTTGTCTTACGGCTTGAGCGATTCAAGCCGGAGACAGGAATGGCTAGATTAAAACGGACGTTTGCCGGCTGTCTCTTCATCTATGAAGCAGGTGAAAACAAACGATGAGTCAATGGTTTTTTATTATTAATCCGGTCTCAGGAGGCGGGCGGGGCCGGCGTGTCTGGAAATCAGTTCAAAAAGAGCTGACCAGGCGCGGGGTCAGCCACCGTTCTTTTTTGACCGGGCATCCCGGACATGCGGAGGTGCTGGCGAGGCAGATTTCAATGATGCAGGATCATAAGCTTAAGCGGCTGTTCGTCATCGGCGGTGACGGGACGATGCATGAAGTCATTAACGGACTGAAAGGAACGGATCAGATTGAGCTGACCTTTGTGCCTGCCGGTTCGTACAATGACTTTTCCAAAGGGCTTGGTATTAAGAAGTCGGCGCTTCTCCAAGAAATCAAAAGTCTGCACCGCCCGCTCACACGGAAATTTTTTGCGGGAAACATCAACTTTTTTCATGACAAAGCGCAATCACTTTATTTTATTAACCACCTGTCTGTCGGCTTCGATGCCTCAGTTTTGAAGGCAGCCGCGAATTTTCCGTTATCGCGCGTTCTTCGGTTTTTGCGTCTCGGCTTTGTGATTTACCCGCTCGCGCATTTACATACGGCCTCGGGGTTTCAGCCGTTCAGATTTGTTTGTACGGCAGACGGTCAGAGGCGTGAATTCCGCAATGTCTGGTTTGTCATTGCGGCTAATCACCCTTATTACGGAGGCGGCATGAAAGCGGCGCCTTCAGCAAATCCCCGTCAAAACCATTTTGATATTGTCATCGCAGAAAACCTGTCCTTTTTCTCGCTGTATCGTTTTTTATGGGCGATGAGCTTCGGCCGGCATATCAAAATGGACGGAGTGACGATGATAAAGGGGAAGGAATTCGTTTTTGAAACAGATGGGAAAATTCCGTTTCACGCTGACGGCGAGCTGATCGGAACGACGCCGTTTCGGCTTATGCCGGGCGGTACGCCGTTGAAAATAAAAACATAATAAACAAATGAAACCCGTCAAATGTTTCACGGCAAAGAGCGGTTCGCGGCATAAATCTTCAGAATTCACAGGTGTTCTTGCTAGTTTTGCTTGACGAAGTTTGTGCTGTAGCGCTAAAATTTATAGGACGGCTATTGATTAGCATATGAGACTCTCAATAGCTGTCTTTTTTATTCTCATGAAATTGTTTATGACAGGCTGCTCCGCCAATAGAGAAAGGCTGGAGGCCTATTCTAAAATATTTTAAGAAATGATGGGTTGAACATTGATATGAACTGGTTGGGACAATTACTAGGTAGCGATTGGGAGATCTTCCCCGCCGGAGGAGCTACAGGAGATGCATATTATGCGAAACATAACGGCCAACAGCTTTTTTTAAAACGTAATAGCTCGCCCTTTTTAGCCGTGTTATCCGCCGAAGGCATTGTTCCGAAGCTGGTTTGGACGAAACGGATGGAAAACGGAGACGTCATTACGGCTCAGCATTGGATGGCGGGCAGGGAGCTGAAGGCAAAGGATATGAGCGGACGCCCGGTGGCTGAGCTGCTCCGCAAAATCCACACATCAAAAGCTTTGCTCGACATGCTGAAAAGATTGGGAAAAGAACCGCTTGATCCGGGCGCCCTTTTGTCGCAGCTGAAGCAGGCCGTCTTTGCCGTGCGGCAATTTTCGCCGCTTATTCAGGAAGGCCTTGCTTATTTGGAAGCTCATGTGGATCAGGTGCAATTCGGTGAAAAAGTCGTTTGCCATTGTGATGTGAATCATAATAACTGGCTTCTGTCTGAAGACAACCAGCTGTATTTAATAGATTGGGACGGCGCCATGATAGCCGATCCGGCCATGGATCTCGGCCCTTTATTGTATCATTACGTCGAAGAGCCAGCGTGGGACAGCTGGCTTGGGATGTACGGCATGAAGCTCACGGAAGGGCTTCGGCTGAGGATGGCGTGGTACATGTTATCGGAGACCATCACCTTCATCGCCTGGCACAAATCAAAAGGAAACGACAAAGCGTATCATGATGCCATGGAAGAGCTTCATGCCCTGATGAAGCGGATTGTCAAGTAGTCAGGAGTACGAATCCATCTGCTCCACCCATTGGGACAAATGGTTTTGGTGCTCCTGAATATGCGTGTCGATGGAATCGGCCGTGATGCCGGACAGGCTGTAGCGGTAGACATCCTCGAGCACGTTTTTTATATTTGAATCAAGCCCGGTGTTGGCCATCAGTGATTTGATGACGCGCTCCAGCTGTTCATACTCGGCAACCGTGCCGCAGCAATCCAATTGATGGTCGGCCAATATGTCCTTTAATAACCGGACCTGATGTTCGCTTGTTAAGCCCATGATTCATATACACATCCTTTCTGTGTCATACATTGTGCAAAGCGGTGCGGTTTTATGCATCACATGAGTGTTCCGGACCGGGGAGCCTCTTTTTTTATGCAGCCGGCGCCTTTAAAAGGCGCTTGCGGCTCTTTATGTTTCATGGTATGTTGTTACTCGAAATTATAGATAGAGGTGTCAATCATATGAGAATGCGCCATAAACCTTGGGCGAATGATTTTCTGGCAGAAAACGCTGACATCGCCATCAGTGATCCGGCCCAGTATAAAGGGCGGTGGAACACGGTCTTTGGCAATGACAACCCGATCCATATTGAAGTCGGTACGGGAAAAGGGCAGTTCATTTCAGGAATGGCCAAGCAGAATCCGGATATCAACTATATCGGGATTGAGCTGTTTAAAAGCGTCATCGTCACTGCCGTCCAAAAAGTTAAGGACAGCGGGGCTCACAATGTCCGTTTGTTAAATATAGACGCGGAAACACTGAATGACGTATTTGAACGGGGAGAAATCAAGCGCGTATATTTAAACTTTTCTGACCCGTGGCCGAAAAACCGTCACGAAAAGCGCCGTTTAACATTTAAAACGTTCTTGAAAAAATACGAAGAAGTGATGGGCGAAACAGGTGAGATTCATTTTAAAACCGATAACCGCGGTTTATTCGAATACTCTCTGAAAAGCTTTTCCGAATACGGCCTGCTTCTGACGGAAGTCAGCCTTGATCTGCACAACAGCGATCCGAAGGGCAATATTATGACAGAATACGAAGAAAAATTCTCCGCGCTCGGCCAGCCGATTTACCGGGCCGAAGTTGAATGGAGAACAAAAGACAGACTCTGATGCGGGAGTCTGTTTTTTTATGCCGCCATTTGCTACCATTACATCAGGAGGGATCAAGATGGAGACATTGAATATTGGGAATATTTCATTAACATGGCTGGACGGCGGTGTAACGCATATGGACGGCGGAGCGATGTTCGGCGTTGTTCCGAAACCTTTATGGTCGAGAAAATACCCCGTAAATGACAAAAACCAGATTGAATTAAGAACAGACCCGATTCTGATCAGAAAAAACGGCCTGAATATATTGGTTGACGCGGGTATCGGCCGAGGGAAATTCTCTGATAAACAAAAAAGGAATTACGGCGTAACACAGGAATCCAATCTGAAACAATCTCTTCGTGACCTCGGGCTTTCTTGTGAGGACATTCATATTGCCGCGATGACCCATCTTCATTTTGACCATGCATGCGGCCTGACGGAGTACAGCGGAGAGGAGCTTGTCTCTGTTTTCCCGAATGCCCGCATTATCACTTCTGCAACAGAGTGGCGCGAAATGAGAAACCCTAATATCAGATCGAAAAATACATATTGGAGAGAAAATTGGGAGGCGGTACAAGATCAGGTCGAAACCTTTGAAAACGAGTATCAGCTGACAGAAGGCATTACGATGCACCACACCGGCGGCCACAGCGACGGCCACAGCGTCATCGTCTTAGAAGACGGTGGGGAGGCGGCTGTGCATTTTGCCGACCTGATGCCGACGAATGCGCACAAAAATCCGTTATGGGTGCTGGCCTATGATGATTATCCGATGACCTCTATTCCAGAAAAGCAGAAATGGCAGACGTTCGCGGCAGAAAAAGACGCCTGGCTGATTTTCTATCACGACGCGATTTACAGAGCGGTAAAATGGGGAGAAGACGGCGAAGTGGCTGCATCTGTCAAACGGGAGAAAAAATAAGCGGATCGATGATTTGCCTGTATGAATTTCGGGAATAAAAGCAAACCTAAGACAAATTGCTTTGAAAGGAAGAGACAGGTGAATCAATTTCAAGTGACGAAAGATGGAGAAATCAAAACAACTCTGCGCGGATTAGAAGTGCTTTCTACGCCTTTTTTAAATAAAGGGGTGGCCTTTACACAGGAGGAAAGAAAGGAACTCGGGCTCGAGGGCTTTCTGCCGCCGAAAGTATTGACAATCGAAGAGCAGGCGAGGCGGGCCTACGAACAATTCAGTTCGCAGCCTGATGAGCTGAGCAAAAATGTCTACTTGACCGCTCTCCATGACCGGAATGAAACGTTATTTTACAGGCTGTTAAATGATCATTTAGGCGAAATGCTGCCGATCGTATATACGCCGACCGTCGGCACTGCGATCCAGCGTTACAGCCATGAGTACAGAAAACCCCGCGGTCTGTATTTGTCAATAGATGATCCTGAAGGAATGCGCGCCGCATTTCAGCAGTTCGGAAAAAATGAAAACATAGACTTAATCGTTGCCACAGATGCGGAGGGCATTCTGGGAATCGGTGACTGGGGCGTCGGCGGCATCGCCATTTCTGTCGGAAAACTCGCGGTGTATACGGCGGCGGCCGGAATTGATCCGTCACGAGTGCTTGCGGTCGTATTGGACGCGGGGACAAATCAGGAAAGCCTCTTAAATGACCCGCTGTATGTCGGAAACCAGCATTCAAGAGTGCGCGGCGAGAAATATGACCGCTTTATTGATGAGTATGTCTCGCTTGCCCGGGAAACATTCCCGAATGCGCTGCTTCATTGGGAGGATTTCGGTACGGCTAACGCCCGCGGCATATTAAAACGGTATAAAGATAAAGTCTGTACGTTTAACGATGACATTCAAGGAACGGGCGCGGTATCGCTTGCAGCTGTTTTAGCGTGTGCAAAAGCATCAAAAGTGCCTTTAAAAGAGCATAAAGTCGTCGTCTTCGGCGCGGGAACGGCCGGTATCGGAATTGCTGAGCAGCTGCGCGAAGCCATGGTGCATGACGGATTAAGCGAAGAAGAATCCTACAGCCATTTTTGGTGTATCGACAGAAACGGATTGTTAACGGATGATATGAAGGACTTGCGTGATTTTCAGGTTCCGTACGCGCGCCCTGCTGATGAAGTGAAAGAGTACGGCCGCAGCGGTGAAGGCGGATCAATTGATCTGGCGGAGACGGTGCGTCAGGCCAAGCCGACGATTCTGATCGGCACATCCACCGTATCAGGCGCATTTACGGAAGAAATCGTCAAAGAAATGGCCTCGCATGTCAAACGGCCCGCTATTTTGCCGATGTCAAACCCGACGACATTATCAGAAGCAAAACCTGAAGATTTGATTAAATGGACGGAAGGCCGCGCGCTTGTCACTACGGGTAGTCCGTTTCCGCCTGTTGCGTATAACGGCGTTACCTACCATATCGGACAGGCGAACAACGCGCTCGTATTCCCGGGACTCGGACTCGGCACGATTGTGACAAAAGCAAGGCTCATTACGGACAATATGTTCGTTGCCTGCGCGAATGCCATCGCCGGTATGGTGGACGTCGGCAAGCCGGGGGCGCCGATGCTTCCGAAAGTGGAGGATCTCAGGACGGTATCGGCAACCGTGGCGGTAGCTGTAGCTAAAGCTGCGATTCAGGACGGTGTAGCGGAAACGGAACCCGAGGATCTGATCCAAGCGGTGCAGGACGCGATGTGGCACCCCGTATATAAACGAATTCGGCCGATGTAACCGAATAAAGCCCAAAACGCTGATGGTTTTGGGCTTTATTTTTTGCTTGTCCGAATTATGAGGCGACAGAATCAATGACATCGACAATCTGGCCTGTTTTTGCATTGACCATAACTTCATATTGCTCCAGTTCGCCGAATGCCGAACGTGTCACGCCGGTCTTGTATACCTGGATGGTTTCTCCGTTTACCTGGTAGGGCTCGGGCTCTGTGTAAATCCATGATCCGTCTATCGGCCCGCGCTGTTTAAAAGCCGCTTTCACGATACGGAGCGCTTTTTCTGAAGAGATATAAGGTTTCATCGCATACTTTTTCACTGCGATGGCAGCGCATAATCCGACTCCTGCACCTAAGAGAAAATGACGTAATTTCAATATGAAGCACCTCCAATTATGTCGTAGTTTTTATTATACAGAAGATGCCAGACGGTGTTAAGTAAAGCGGCGGTTTTCCAGCCCATTCAATCTGAGCGCTTGGAAAACGGTTGTTTTTCTAATAAAATAAAAGCATTACATAGAAATGAGGGGAAAATATGAATGAGGAAACGAAAACGCTTTTCCGGACGCTGACGCAGCTTCCCGGCGCACCGGGAAATGAACATCAGGTCCGCTCCTTTATGAAACGGGAGCTTGCGAAATATGCGGATGACATCGTGCAGGACAGACTCGGAAGTGTTTTCGGAGTAAGGCGCGGCGCTGAAGATGCGCCGACCGTTATGGTAGCCGGCCATATGGACGAAGTCGGGTTTATGATAACGCAGATTACGGATAACGGCATGCTGAGATTTCAGACGCTCGGCGGCTGGTGGAGTCAGGTGCTGCTTGCCCAGCGCGTCGAGGTGCAGACGGATAACGGACCGATTATCGGCGTCATCTCAAGCATCCCGCCCCACATTTTAACGGATGCCCAGCGCGCAAAGCCGATGGAGATCAAAAATATGATGATTGATATTGGTGCCGATGACAGAGAGGACGCGGTCAAAATGGGGATCAGACCGGGACAGCAGGTCGTGCCTGTCTGCCCGTTCACCCCGATGGCCAACGAGAAGAAAATATTGTCCAAAGCGTGGGATAACCGCTACGGCTGCGGGTTAAGCATTGAACTATTAAAAGAGCTGCACGGAAAAGACCTGCCGAACAATCTGTACGCCGGGGCCACCGTTCAGGAGGAAGTCGGCTTGAGAGGGGCGCAGACAGCGGCCAACATGATTCAGCCTGATCTCTTTTTCGCGCTTGATGCCAGCCCGGCAAATGATATGAGCGGCGATAAGGAGCTGTTCGGCCGTCTCGGCGAGGGGGTGCTGCTCCGCATTCTCGACAGAACGACGGTCATGCACCGCGGGATGAGAGAGTTCGTCCTTGATATGGCGGAAACGCACAATATCCCTTATCAATATTTCGCTTCAGGCGGGGGAACGGATGCCGGACGGGTCCACATATCAAACAGCGGGGTTCCGTCTGCCGTCATCGGCATTTGTTCAAGATACATTCATACAAATGCCGCTATCATCCATGTCGATGATTATGCCGCGGCGAAAGAAATGCTCATTAAGCTGGTCATGGCGAGTGACAAACAGACGGTCGAAACGATCAGAGAAAATGTGTAAAAAAATAAGCAGGACCGCATAAAGGCGGCCTGCTTATTCTGTTTCAAATAAATAAGAGAGTGCTTTCATCGCTTGATTGACGGTTTCGACCGTGATATTGGCTTTTCTGGAAAGCTCTTTCAGCGGATGATGAAGTTCTTTCGGACGGATGAGGATGAGCGGCTTTCCTTTTGCGATGGCATAAGAAGCATCCATCGCGGTATTCCACTGTTTATATTTCTCGCCAAACAGGGCGATCACAAAATCGGCTTTTTCCATCAGCACCTCTGTACGGAAATTGTTGATATCAGAAGCTCTGGCGTCTTTTAAAACAGAATCGGGCTGCACGCCCATAATCTCTTCTCCGATATTGTCTGAGCGTTCATGGTTTTCCATCGGGCCGACAAACGTAATCGGCAGGTCCAGCGCTGTTGCTTTTTGTTTGATCTCATCCCGCCAATCACTGTGGATTTCACCCGCTAAATACACGACAAACTGCATCTTTTGCCCCTCCTTATGTACATATTCAGATTTTCGTACGGTTACAAGCAAAATGGTAAACGAAACTTGCTTGATAATGCAAATGAAATATGATAATGATATTGCATATAGTTGGTCTTGCCGTAAACAGTCTGGTATGATCCAATTGGACAAACATCAGCATATAAAAAACTCATAATCCAGATGGAGGAATGACAATGAAAAAGATTGAAAGCACGGAAGAATTGCAAAAAGCGGTACAAGACGATTGGGCGGTATTTATGTTTTCAGCGGATTGGTGCCCGGACTGCCGCTTTGTGGAGCCGTTTCTTCCTGAGCTGGAAGCGGACTTTCCTGAATTCACTTATTACTACGTAGACCGCGATCAATTTATTGATACATGCGCGGAATGGGAAATTTACGGCATTCCGAGCTTTGTTGTGTTTAACGGAGGAAAAGAAGTGAACCGCTTCGTCAGCAAAGACCGTAAAACGAAAGAACAAATTGAGCAATTTTTAACCGATTCCCTTGCTAAAGCATAAAGGAGGCCACGGGCTTTGAAAATGACGTCAAGGAAGCTGGCGGATTTATTAAAACAGCGCCTGCAGCACGAGAACCGATCCTTCTTTTTTGACAGAGAAAAAGACACCCTCCGTGTTGAGGATCAAACGACCAAAAAAGGCATCACATTGGAGCTCCCGCCGATCATTGCGAAGTGGGAGACGAAAAAAGAAGAAGCGATCGACGAAATCGTCTACTATGTGTCAGAAGCAATGGAGGCGATGGAAGGCAGCGGACAGGAGATGTCCGGAAAGGAAGCCGGAATCTATCCGGTCATCCGCTCCACATCATTTCCCGATCAAACGAGCGACGGCATTCCGCTCGTGTATGATGACCATACGGCCGAAACGAGAATCTACTACGCGCTTGACCTCGGTAAGACGTACCGCTTAATTGACAGCCGTATGCTCGAGAAAGAAAACTGGACAAAAGAACGGATCAGGGAGACGGCGTCATTCAATCTCCGCTCTCTTCCTTCGGTTGTGAAACAGGATACGGTTGCGGACAATTATTTTTATTTTTTCAGGGCGAATGACGGCTATGACGCCAGCCGGATTCTCAATGATTCGATTCTTCATGAATACAAGCAGGCCGCTGAAGGCGAATTGGCGATTTCCGTCCCGCATCAAGATGTATTAATACTTGCTGACATTCGAAATGAATCGGGTTATGATATTTTAGGGCAAATGTCCATGAGCTTCTTTGCAAGCGGCACGGTGCCGATTACGGCCCTTTCATTTCTGTATAATGAAGGCAGACTGGAACCTGTGTTTATCATGGCGAAAAGCCGGCCGAAAAAGGATTAGAAAGGATTTTTCTTATGAACGCTTTTTACAATAAAGAAGGTGTGGGAGATACGCTTCTGATCTCTCTTAAAGATGCGGCACGCGAAGAAATCGGCTATGAAAGAGAAGGCGATGTCGTCAGAATCTTTAACAAAGAAACAAAAGAAACGACGGGCTTTAACATTTTTAACGTGTCTTCTTACTTACAGATTGAGGACAACGGCCCCGTCGCTTTGTCTGAGACATTCGTTCAAGATGTGAATGAAATACTGAACAGAAACGGTGTTTCAGAAACGCTGACAGTTGACCTTTCTCCGAAATTTGTTGTCGGTCACGTTGAATCGAAAGAAAAACATCCGAATGCGGATAAACTGAATATCTGCCAAGTGAATGTGGGAGAGGAAACCCTTCAAATCGTTTGCGGCGCGCCGAACGTGGACAAAGGGCAAAAAGTCGTCGTCGCTAAAGTCGGCGCGGTGATGCCGAGCGGGCTTGTGATTAAAGACGCTGAATTAAGAGGCGTTCCGTCAAGCGGCATGATCTGCTCCGCGAAAGAACTCGCTTTGCCGGATGCGCCGGCGGAAAAAGGGATTCTTGTTCTTGAAGACAGCCGCGAGGCCGGCGAAGCATTTCAATTCTAACTCCCATAAATAAGCGCACAGAATCGAATGATGTGAGAGAAAGCCGTTAAGCATGCCTGCTTAACGGCTTTCTTCAGTTGGGAGCTTAATCTTTTCTGAGCCGCCCGGCAATGGTATACTAAATATCGTCCCAGACTACTAAAAAGGGAGTTAGAGAGTGATTAAACATGAGTTGGCTGAATAAATTTTTTGACTTATTTTTAGGTGAAAAAGAAGAAGAGCATGAACGTGAACCAAACACGCATGCCCAAATCCCGAAACAGCAGATACCGGATCAGCCAGAAGGCAAATTCACGCGCATGGAAGATCCTAAAATATATTACGAATATCCGAAAGGGAATTTCCGCTTCCCTGTCGTTCCGGACGGCTATAAGCGAACGGAGCAAAACCAAAGACAGCGGGAAAGGCACGAACGCCGCCAGCCGTCCCGGGATTATGCCGCCGGGAAGGAGCAAACCGAGCGGAAACAGCATACACATAAAGAGCCTGATACGGTGAAAAAGCCCTTTAAACCGTCATCCATTCCTTCACCGGTTTACGGCTTTCAATCTCAGCACAGCATAAAAAAAGCGCCTATATCCGAAAAGCGGCGTGAAGAGAACGTAACACTGCTGTCAGAGGAGCAATTTGTTCCGCCAAAATCCGGTCAGGAAACGGAAAAAGAGCCCGTCTTCACAACATCCGGCATAAGAAAACAGACGAATGACCGGCCAGAACCGTTTGCGAAACAAGAAACGGAAGAAATCCCGGCCGTTAAAAAAGAGGAGCTTCACACCGAGGCTGAGAATGCAAAAGAGCAAGTGTTTGCAGCAGCAGAACCGCAGCAGACTGAAGAGCGGGAGCACACGGAAAGCGCGGAGTCTGCCGGCTTTACAGAAGAACAAGAGCATGAACAAACCCGCCCGCAGCCTATTAAAGAGCCTGAGTATGAAGCATCCCGAACGGCTGAAAACACAGAGGAACAAGCGGCGCCGCAGGAGGAATATCAGGAGCCTGAGCCGGAAAAAGCACCGCCTTTTGAAACCGCAGAAGAAACGGTGTATACATACACAGAACCCGGATACGATGAGGAAGTTCAGCCGCAGTCTGAAGACAAGCCCGAATCAGCTGAAACCGACGCGGAACAGGAAGCAGACTCTCAGCCTGAGTACAATGAAGTCACGCGGCATTCAGACCCCGAGCCTGAACCTGCAAGCATCGAGACGGCCGATGCCCCGTCCCGGCCTGCCGAAGAAAAAACGGAGCATCACGGACAGCCTCAGACTGTGAGAAAAGCGGAGCGGCCGAAAGAGCGCAATGTACCGTTTAACGTCATGATGCTTAAAAGCGATAAACACAAGCAGGCGAAGACGCCAGAGGGCGGAGCGAGCTATGTCTTTCCGAATCTGTCGCTTCTGGACGTACCGCCGGCGCAAAGACATGACGACCAATCGTGGATTGAAGAACAGCGCGAGCTTTTAAACGTTACACTGAAAAACTTTAATGTGCGCGCCCAAGTCGTTCATGTCACACAAGGCCCGTCCGTCACACGTTTTGAAGTGCATCCTGAGCCCGGAGTGAAGGTAAACAAAATTACAAACTTAGCAGATGATATTAAACTGAGCCTGTCTGCCAAGGATATTCGGATTGAGGCGCCGATCCCCGGTAAAAACACGATCGGCATTGAAGTTCCGAACCGCGTAAGCAAAGTCGTTGATTTAAGGCAGATGATCAGAAGCGCCGCTTTCAGGACGAATCCGTCTCCGCTTACAGCCGCGCTCGGTGTCGATATTTCCGGAAACCCGGTCGTCATTGATTTGAAAAAGATGCCGCACGGGTTGATAGCGGGTGCGACAGGATCGGGAAAAAGCGTCTGCATCAATACCATTTTGGTCAGTCTGCTTTATAAGGCGGATCCGAGTGATGTCAAAATGCTTCTGATTGATCCGAAAATGGTCGAGCTTGCGCCTTATAACCAAATTCCGCATTTGGTCAGCCCCGTCATCACGGACGCCAAAGCCGCGACCGCCGCGTTAAAATGGGTTGTGGAAGAGATGGAACGGCGATATGAACTGTTTGCCCATTCGGGTGTGAGAGATATCGGCCGCTTTAATGAATTAACCGCCGATCATAAGACAGGCGAAAAGCTTCCGTACCTCGTAGTGGTCATTGATGAGCTTGCCGATTTAATGATGGTCGCGCCGAACGATGTGGAAGAAAGCATTGCCAGAATCGCGCAGAAAGCGAGAGCCTGCGGCATTCATCTGCTTGTCGCGACACAGCGTCCGTCTGTCGATGTCATTACCGGAATGATCAAGGCAAACATACCGACGAGGATTGCATTCTCCGTCTCAAGCCAGGTAGATTCCAGAACGATCATCGACATGGCGGGAGCGGAAAAGCTGCTCGGAAAAGGCGACATGCTGTACTGGGAAAACGGTACCGGAAAACCGGTGCGCCTGCAGGGCAACTTTGTATCCGACAGAGAAATTGACCGCGTTGTCTCTCATGTCAGAAAGCAGCTGCCGCCTTCTTATTTGTTTGAACAGGAAGAACTGATCAGGCAGGGAACCGCCCTCAAGGAAGAAGACGAACTGTTTCCTGAGGCGTGCCAATTCGTCGTGGAGCAAAACAGCGCCAGCACCTCAAGCCTTCAAAGAAGGTTCAGAATCGGTTATAACCGCGCCGCGAGGCTGATTGACATGATGGAAGCCGAAGGCATGATCTCAGAAGCGAAGGGCAGCAAACCCCGTGAAGTGCTGATTACGGCCGCTGACATTGCTCAAGAATAAGAATATCGTTCATTTTTCTCACAAACATGGTATGATAGTGGATGGACCATCAAAACTGCATCACTGTCACGCGCTGAAATATCATGCGGCAGGTTTAATCAAAAAGAAAGTTACAGATACTGACGATAACGTAAAAATAAATGGAAGCGCCGCTGTGCGGGCTTTTTGCCCGCGGCGGTCGCAAAATGAAATGAGCGTCATATACTGGGGAACAGATAGACGTTTGTTGGAGGTACGATTATGACTGTTTATCATTTTGTTGGAATAAAAGGGACAGGTATGAGCCCGCTTGCTCAAATCCTGCATGATACAGGGTATCAGGTGCAGGGATCGGATATCGAGAAGCAGATTTTCACTCAGGCTGCCCTTGAAAAAAGAAATATCCCGATCTATCCGTTCAGCGCCGATAACATCAAACCCGGCTTAACGGTAATCGCCGGAAACGCATTCCCTGATTCTCATCCGGAAATCGCAAAGGCGCTCGCTGAAGGGATTCCTGTCATCAGATATCATAAATTTTTAGCTGAATATATGAAAAAATATACAAGTGTCGCGGTAACGGGCGCACACGGCAAGACGTCCACAACGGGCCTCTTGGCACACGTGATGCAGCAGGCGAAGCCGACTTCGTTTCTTATCGGGGACGGAACGGGCAGAGGAAATGAAAGCAGCGAATACTTTGTATTTGAAGCCTGCGAGTACCGCCGTCATTTCTTAAGCTATCAGCCTGATTATGCGATTATGACGAATATTGATTTTGACCACCCTGATTATTTCGCCAACATTGACGATGTGTTTGATGCTTTCCAAAACATGGCGCTTCAAGTCAACAAAGGCATCATTGCCTGCGGTGATGACGAGTACCTGCCGAAAATTCACGCCAATGTGCCTGTCGTGTATTACGGCACGGGAGAAGAAAACGATTTTCAAGCGAGAAACATCGTAAAAAATACGGAAGGCACGACATTTGACGTCTTTGTCCGCAATACGTTTTACGATACGTTCTACATCCCGGCATACGGCCATCACAATGTCCTCAATTCCTTAGCGGTCATTGCGCTCTGCCACTATGAAGAGATAGACGTGAACATGATTAAGCTCGGACTTGAATCATTCGGCGGCGTCAAACGCAGATTCAATGAAAAAGTGATCGGCAGCCAGGTACTGATCGACGACTACGCCCACCATCCGACTGAAATCAAAGTCACGATTGAGGCGGCGCGCCAAAAATATCCCGAACGTGAAATCATCGCGGTATTTCAGCCGCATACGTTTACACGGACGCAATCATTCCTGGATGAATTCGCAGAAAGCTTAAGCGCGGCCGACCGCGTGTATCTGTGTGACATTTTCGGCTCTGCCCGCGAGAACGTCGGCAAGCTCACGATCACGGATCTTCAGGAAAAAATCGATAACGCAGAACTCATTGAAGAAAATGACACATCCGTGTTAAAAGCGCATGAAGGCGCAGTGCTGATCTTCATGGGCGCCGGAGACATTCAAAAATATATGAGAGCCTATGAAAACGTCATAGCGTAACGAAAAAGCAGTGGGGCTCTCACTGCTTTTTTGTGCGTGCTGCAAAGGGATTTACCGAGAAACGGAGAAATAGTATACATACAGATCTTTCATATATGTTTATCATTTTAAGAATTGGGTATATACCACTATATCCTGCATTAAGGAGGTATTAGATGATCATCATTCTTTACTTAAGCGTCGCACTCATTGCCGTTGCATTTCTCATCCTCGTCATCTATCTGTCCAAAACATTAAAGTCCGTGCAGATGACCTTAACAAACGTTGCCTCGACTTTAGACGGCCTTGAAGGGCAGATGAAAGGCATTACCGCAGAGACAACCGAGCTGTTACATAAGACAAACCGTCTCGCGGAAGACATTCAGGAAAAATCAGAGAAATTAAATACGGTTGTCCATGCTGTCCAGGAAGTGGGAACTTCCGTCCAGCAGTTTAATACATCCATAAAGCAGGCAGCAGGTTCCGTTACGGCCTCTGTAAGAGAGAATCAGGATAAGATCAGTCAGGTTGTCACCTGGAGCCAGGCCGCTATGGAAATATGGGACAAGTGGAAGCAAAAGAAAAAAACATCGCTTTAATCATAAGAAAAATCCACTAAGGAGGAATCATAATGAGCAAAGATGGAATCAATAGTAAGGATTTTTTAATCGGAACGCTGATCGGGGGAATTATCGGCGCGACAACGGCGTTGTTTCTGGCGCCTAAATCAGGTAAGGAGCTGCGCGACGATCTCGGCAGTCAGGCTTCTGCGTTAAAGGATAAGACGGACAGAATGACGGCCGACGCGAAAGAAAAAGGCTCTCAATATGTCAGCATCGCCAAGGACAAAACATCTAATATCACCCAGCTGGTAGCTGATCAGTCAGGCCAGATTATGAATAAAGTGAAGGATTTAAAAGACCGTTCTAAGAGCACACTAACCGAGAAAGCCGAAGAGACGAGAAGCGAAATGCAGGACACGGCCCAAAGCATCAAGGCCGAAGCGGAAGACGCAGGGGAAAAAGCCGGTCAGGCAAATCGCTGATCCTCAATAAGGAGAGATAACCGACATGACAAAACAGCTGATATCGTCTGAAGAAGAGTTCAAAAATGCCGCTGAGAAAGAAAACACGTTCGTGTTTTTGAAACACAGCACAACCTGCCCGATCAGCCAAGCCGCGTTACAGGAGTTTGACGCCTTTGCATCGGAGCATTCGGAAGTGCCTTCTTATTACCTGCAGGTGCAGGACAGCCGGCCGCTTTCAAACTATATCGCCGAGACATACGGCGTGAAACATGAAAGCCCGCAAGTATTCGTCATTACAAACGGCGAAGTGAAATGGCACGCGTCTCATTCACAAATCACAAAAAACGCAATAGAGCAGCACCTCTCATAATTGCTGGCCGCCGGTTGATACCGGCGGTTTTTTTTTGAAAAAAACTATTGATCATTTCAGCCGGATCATGTAGGATATCAATATACGTTACTTCAACGCATAAAAGCTTAAAAGCGTTTTGGTGATAAAGTAAAATGCGAAAAAATTTATTATTTTATATTCCTATTTTCGCATAACTGTAGTAAGATGCATGTTAACCATTAAAATAAAACATAGCATAGAAGGGATGAAAAAGATGAGCAACAAGGAATTAGAGAGCCTAAGACAGCAGGCAGACGCACTAAACTTAGAAATCCTTAAATTAATCAATGAACGCGGAGCCGTTGTAAAAGAAATCGGTAAAGCAAAGGAAGCACAGGGTGTCAACCGATTTGACCCTGTCAGAGAGCGTACAATGCTTAACCGCATTATTGAAAGCAATGACGGCCCATTTGAAAACTCAACGATCCAGCATATTTTCAAAGAAATTTTCAAAGCCGGACTTGAACTTCAAGAAGAGGATCACAGCAAAGCGTTGCTCGTCTCCCGGAAGAAAAAAGCAGAAGATACGATCGTTGATATTAAAGGCGAAAAAATCGGTGACGGCGATCAGAGATTCATCGTCGGACCTTGTGCCGTAGAAAGCTATGAGCAGGTTGCCGAAGTAGCGGCCGCAGCGAAAAAACAAGGCATTAAAATCCTGCGCGGAGGCGCGTTTAAACCCCGCACAAGTCCGTATGATTTCCAAGGTCTCGGTGTAGAAGGCCTGCAAATTCTTAAACGCGTCGCTGATGAATATGACCTCGCGGTGATCAGTGAAATCGTAACGCCCGCCCACATTGAGCAAGCGATTGATTACATTGACGTCATTCAGATCGGCGCGCGGAACATGCAAAACTTTGAATTGCTGAAAGCGGCCGGTTCCGTTAAAAAGCCGGTATTGTTAAAACGCGGTCTTGCCGCAACAATTTCAGAGTTCATCAATGCAGCTGAATACATCATGTCACAAGGAAACGACCAAATCATTCTTTGTGAGCGCGGAATCAGAACGTACGAAACGGCAACGAGAAACACACTCGACATTTCTGCCGTGCCGATTTTGAAACAGGAAACTCACTTGCCGGTGTTTGTTGACGTCACACACTCAACAGGCCGCCGCGATCTCCTGCTTCCGACAGCAAAAGCGGCGCTTGCGATCGGCGCTGACGGCGTGATGGCCGAAGTTCACCCTGATCCTTCCGTTGCCCTTTCAGACTCTGCGCAGCAGATGGATATACCTGAATTCGAGAAATGGCTGAACGAATTAAAGCCAATGCTGAAAGTAAAAGCATAATACAACGTTCCGCTCTTTAAAGGCCGCCTCGCGCGGCTTTTTTTTCGTATCTTCATTTTATTTAATTATAAAATGAAAGTGAACGTTTTCATCACTGGGAAAAACGTGTATAATTTCATGAGAGATATTTAAATTTGATGAATAATGAAAAATAATGTACACTACTGACTTACGCTTACAATCATAAACGACAGAATGCGAAATCGTACGACATTTCTTTACATAAAGTGTTTATGCTATAGATAAGGATAAGTGTATCCAGTAAAAGGAGTGGTTTCAGTGAGCAACATTACGATATACGATGTGGCCAGAGAAGCAAATGTCAGTATGGCAACTGTTTCCCGCGTCGTGAACGGCAACCCGAATGTAAAACCGACGACCAGAAAAAAAGTATTGGAAGCCATTGACCGGCTCGGCTACCGCCCGAACGCGGTGGCAAGAGGGCTTGCAAGCAAAAAAACGACAACGGTCGGCGTCATCATCCCTGATATCTCAAGCATTTTCTACTCGGAACTTGCGCGTGGAATTGAAGATATCGCGACGATGTACAAATATAATATTATTTTAAGCAACTCGGACCAAAATCTTGAGAAAGAACTGCATCTGTTAAATACGATGCTCGGCAAACAAGTGGACGGTATCGTATTTATGGGCGGCAACATTACGGACGAGCATGTCGAAGAATTTAAGCGCTCTCCTGTGCCGATCGTCTTGGCGGCATCAGTGGAAGAACAGGGCGAGACGCCTTCTGTCGCCATTGATTATGAACAGGCGATTTATGATGCCGTTAAGCTTTTCATTGATAAAGGGCATCGCGATATCGCATTCGTCTCCGGACCGATGCAAGAGCCGATCAACCGTTCGAAAAAACTGCAAGGGTACAAACGGGCGCTTGAAGAAGCGGCGATTCCGTTTAACGAGCAATTCGTAGCGGAAGGCGATTACACCTATGATTCCGGTATGGAGGCGCTTCAAAGCTTGATGGGCCTTGACCGGAAACCGACGGCGATTCTTTCTGCGACGGATGAAATGGCCCTCGGCATTATCCATGCGGCCCAAGATCAAGGTCTTTCGATTCCTGATGATCTTGATATTATCGGTTTTGACAATACGAGATTGAGCCTGATGGTCCGCCCTCAGCTTTCAACAGTCGTGCAGCCTACGTACGATATCGGCGCCGTGGCGATGAGACTTTTGACAAAACTGATGAACAAAGAGCCGGTTGAAGAGCATATCGTCGAATTGCCTCACCGCATCGAATTAAGACAATCAACCAAGTCATAAAAAAACGGAAAAGCAAGCTTCACTCTGAGGGGTGGAATCTTGCTTTTTTACTTGAGTAAGGAGAAGATATGAAACGTTTTGATTATCTGACGCCCGTTGGCTTTATGTTAGGCTGTATTATTGTCGCAATCGGTATTCTGTCAGGGACGGGACTGGCGGGAATCAGTTCATTTTTAGATCTGACTTCTTTTTTAATCGTCACAGGCGGCCTTGCTGCGGCGATCTTTATCAGTTTTCCGCCGAGGGATTTAAAGAAAACCCCTTCTGTTCTGAAACAGGTATTCTCCCGTCAGGATGACAATGTGAAAGAGCTTGTCAGAGTATTTGTCAGCCTTTCGGAGCAGGCGCGCAGGCAGGGGCTGCTGTCTCTGGATGACCAGGCGCGTGAGATCAAGGATCCGTTTTTAAAAAAAGGGCTTTTGCTTGCGATTGACGGCTGGGACGAGGAAACGATCCGGCTGGTGATGGATTCTGAGATCGCCGCGATGGAAGAAAGACACAGAAAAGGAAGACGCGTTTTTGAAAAAGCCGGTGATTTCGCACCTGCCTGGGGAATGATCGGGACGCTCGTCGGACTCGTTCTCATGCTTAAAAACTTAAATGACCCGCATACCCTCGGACCGAACATGGCCGTTGCGCTATTGACGACGCTGTACGGAGCGCTGCTTGCCAACTTGGTATTTATCCCAATCGCGGCAAAGCTTGAAGAAAAAACGGAAAGTGAAATTTTCATCAAACAGGTCATGATCGAAGGGGTTGTCGGCATCCAATCGGGCAAAAATCCCCGCAACCTCGAAAGTCAGCTTGTCGTCTTCAGCTCAAGAGAAGACTGGCGTAAAGGACAGCCTGCGAACAAGAAAAAGGGCGCTGTCCATGAAGCTTAGAAAAGAGCGTTTTGAAAGAAGAAACAAACCGGAACATTCCGGCGGTTCACCAAGATGGATGGTGACGTTCGCTGACTTGATCACGCTCATTCTCGTGTTCTTTATATTGCTTTTTTCGATGTCGCAAATAGACGCGGAAAAATTTCAATCTGCCGTTTCATCGATTCATACAAACGGCAGCGGGGGTGAACCGGCGTCATCAGACAAAGCAAACGAAAATAAAGAACAGGATTTGCTGTTACAAAACGTGAAGACATACATAAAAGCGCATCATTTGAGTTCGAAATTGACGGCGAAGCGCGATGAGCGCGGAGTGGTTCTGGTGCTGCAGGAGGCCGTTCTGTTTCAGACAGGAAAAGCGGATGTGCTGAAAAACGCCGAGCCGGTTCTGCATCAGATCGCGGTGCTTTTAAAAACAATTCCGAATGACATACAGGTAGAAGGCCATACGGACAGCCGCCGGATTTCCACCTATCAATTTCCGTCGAACTGGGAGCTGTCGTCTGCAAGAGCGGCGAGTGTGATCCGGTATTTTACCGCGAATGAAGACTTTTCCGCCAAACGGTTTATCTCTGCCGGGTATGCGGATACGAAACCTGTGAAGGACAACAAAAGTCCCGGACATATGAAAGAAAACCGCCGTGTAGAAATTGTGATCAAAAAAACGACCTCCTCATAAGGTCGTTTTTTATTTTGTCTTATACCGCTGCTCAGACCGGATGGCAAAAAGTGCTTTTTCCACGGTTTGGGCATTTTTTTCTGAAATTTCTTCTTTGCGGGGAATCGGAGGATATAATTGTTCAGGATCACTCCAAAAAGCGGGCAACGTGCAGGGGGAGTGCTTCTGCCATTTATCAATCCATTTCTGCGGTATGCGTTCCCCGGGATCAATCCCTTTCATCTCAAGCCAAATGCGGCTCCATGCTCTCGGGACGACTCTCCAAATATCGTATCCGCCGCCGCCGACCGCGATCCATCTGCCGCTGCAATATTGATGGGCTAATGAATGAGCGAGCCGCGGGATCTCCTGATAAATGGAGATTGTATTGGACAGGTGTGTCAACGGGTCGTAATAATGGGCGTCCGCACCGTTTTGGGTAAGAATCACATCCGGTTTAAAAAAAGCCGCGATTTCTGAGGCGGCCGTTTTGTAAGCGTGAAGAAAGGAATCGTCCTCTGTGAAAGCGTCCAGCGGAATGTTAAAAGAATAGCCGTAGCCTTGCCCGCTTCCTTTTTCCAGTACCTGTCCCGTCCCGGGAAATAAATAACGCCCGGTCTCGTGAAAAGATACAGTGCAGACATCAGACCTGTCGTAAAACGTAAATTGAACGCCGTCGCCGTGATGAGCGTCTGTATCAATGTATAGCACTTTTGCCCCGTAGTTCTTCTGGATGTATTGGATGGCCACGGCGCTGTCATTATAGATACAAAAGCCTGAGGCCCTGCCGCGGAAGCCGTGGTGAAGGCCGCCTCCTAAATTGCAGGCGTGCCTAGCTTGTCCCGTCATGACATAATCAGCCGCCGTTAAGGTGCCGCCCACCAGAAGTGACGCGGCATCATGCATGCCGGCAAAAACGGGAGTGTCTTCCGTTCCGAGACCGTAGCTTTCTCCTTCCGCGGCAGGGAGCCGGCCCGCACCCGCTAGTTCCACCGCCTGTATATAATCCTCCGTATGAACGAGAGCCAACTCTTCTTTAGCGGCCGTGCGCGGTGTGACGATATCTCCTTCGTCAAACGCATCCGCCGCCTGAAGCAGATCGTATGTTAAAAGCACGCGGCGCTGATTGAACGGATGTTCCTGATGAAATTGATACGTCTGATAAGAAGGCGAGTAAACAAAAACGCTGTCTCTCATGGCTGATCCCTCAAATGTTTCGGCCATAAGACATTGTATCCGGCTTCTTGAACGGCACGGATAAAAGGGAGCGGATTCATCGTCTTCACCCGGAAGACGAGAATGTTCGACCCGGCGGAATCATGGGGATAGACGAGCACACTCAGGATTTGCAGCTGAAGATCACGGCACATGCAGCTGAGATCAGCAAGGCTTTTTGTCATATCCGTCACCAGGATTTCCACCTGTGATCCCGGCTGGGCCGCGCCTGTCAGGCTGACGAAAGTCCGGAGCACGTCGGTTTTCGTTAAAATGCCCGTCAGCTTATGGTTTACCGTAATCGGCAGACAGCCGATGCCGTGCTCATAAAAGGAAGCGGATATTTCTTCTACAAAGTCAAGCGGATGGGCGCAGATGACATTCCGCTTCATAATGGTCTCCACTTTGTTTGTCAGAAACGCGCCGCGTTCCTTTTGTTCAAAGCTGCCGGGGCCGGCCTGTTTAATGTCTCTATCTGTGACAATACCGGTGACGTGCAGCTCGTCGTCGATGACAGGGAGATGGCGGATATGATATGCCTTCATTTTACGGACGGCTGTTTCAATGGAGTCGTGTTTTGAGACGGTGATGACGTCCCGTTTCATGATTTGTTCTGCAATCATCTTTTTATCCCCTTTGTATGTCAGTCAATACATAAATCGCTGATAAAAACGAAGCCTGTCGAACTGTTCAATTGACTCCTGACTGACGTGCCTGCCGATGCGGGCCATCAGACAATTGGCCGGGTGAGAGCTGATTTCCGGTTCATCCGTTGCGAACCAGACAAGACCCCCGGCATTCATCATCTTTTCCATGATCTTTCTGTATTCCCACACATCTTTTTTCATTCCTTTTAAATCCCAATGCCAGTAATATTCCGTCGTCATGATGATGTACCGTTCCATCTGTTCATCCATCATGCTGACTGTCAGCAGCGTTTTTCCGACAGAACAGCCCCTGTAGCCGGGAGCGACCTCGATCGCCCCGAGTTCAAGGAGGTCTTCCATATTTCCGTCAGACCACCGTTCAAGCGGATCAGGATATAAATACGTCACATAGCCGATAATCGTCTGTCCGTCCCTGGCGATAATGATCCGACCTTCAGCAAGCCCGGCGATCTCGATTAACGCTTTGTGCTGTTCATGAGGAAGGCGAAAGGCTGTCAGGCCTTCATGAAACTCATACTGTGCTAGGTCATCTGGAGGAACGGGCCCTTCTACTAAAAGAGGGCCGGCTGCTGTCTGAATTAATGAAGAATGGTACGTTTTATGATGTTTCACTGATTCACCGCCTGTCGGTTCTTAATAAAAACACATCTCCCTTAAGCATAACAAAATATAAAGCGTTTTCAATAGTGTTGTAATTTATATTTTAAAAATTGAGAAAACTGTGAACATCTACTATAATTAGTCTATAGATAAGCAAAGGGGGATGTTGCATGAATTTGAAAGCGTTGCCGGCGGAAAAGGGGAATTATCATCTGCGAAATTATGAGGAAACGTACCGCAGCTTCGATTGGAAAGAGGTCGAAGCGGAGTTTTCCTGGCATCAGACGGGGAAGCTGAATGCGGCGTATGAAGCAATTGACCGTCATGCCGAATCATTTCGAAAAAACAAAGTAGCGCTGTATTACAAGGACGCAAACCGGGATGAAAAATACACATTTAAAGAAATGATGGAGGAATCGAACCGGGCGGGAAATGTACTGAGACGGTATGGAAACGTGGAAAAAGGGGACCGCGTTTTTATTTTCATGCCGCGTTCGCCGGAGCTTTACTTTATCATGCTCGGCGCAATTAAAATCGGTGCGATCGCCGGTCCTTTATTTGAAGCGTTTATGGAAGGCGCCGTCAAAGACCGCCTCTTGAACAGCCAGGCAAAGGTTGTCGTGACGACACCTGAACTGGCCGAACGGATTCCGGCGGACAGCCTGCCCGACCTCGAGCATATTTTCATTGTCGGCGGCAGCAAAGAAGCGGGAGATAAAATCATCCATTATGATAAAGCGGCTGAGGGAGAAAGCACGAGACTTGATATTGAATGGATGGACAGAAGAGACGGCTACCTGCTTCACTACACATCAGGATCTACCGGAACGCCCAAAGGTGTGCTCCACGTTCATGAAGCCATGATTCAGCAATACCAGACCGGCAAGTGGGTGCTTGATCTTAAAGAAGACGATATTTACTGGTGCACTGCGGACCCGGGCTGGGTGACCGGGACGGTGTACGGGATATTTGCGCCGTGGCTGAACGGAGCGGCGAATGTGATCGTCGGCGGCAGATTCAGTCCGGAAAACTGGTACGGCACGATTGAGAAGCTCGGTGTCAGCGTCTGGTACAGCGCTCCGACGGCTTTCAGAATGCTTATGGGCGCCGGAGATGAAATGGCATCCAAATTTGACCTTACTTCACTTCGTCACGTCCTGAGTGTCGGAGAACCTTTGAACCCCGAGGTCATCAAGTGGGGACATAAAGTATTCGGCAAGCGCATCCACGACACATGGTGGATGACAGAAACGGGCGGTCAGCTCATCTGCAATTATCCTTGCATGGAGATCAAGCCGGGTTCAATGGGGAAACCGATTCCGGGAGTGGAAGCGGCGATCGTTGACAATCAGGGAAATGAGCTTCCGCCGTACCGAATGGGAAATCTCGCCATTAAAAAGGGCTGGCCGTCGATGATGGATTCCATTTGGAATAACAAAGAGAAATATGATTCTTATTTCATGCCGGGCGGCTGGTATGTTTCCGGAGATTCTGCTTATATGGATGAAGACGGTTATTTCTGGTTCCAAGGCAGAGTCGATGATGTCATCATGACATCCGGCGAGCGCGTCGGCCCGTTTGAAGTCGAAAGCAAACTTGTTGAACATCCGGCGATTGCCGAAGCCGGCGTTATCGGAAAGCCGGACCCTGTCCGGGGAGAAATTATTAAAGCGTTTATCGCGCTCAGAGAAGGGCATGAGCCATCCGATCAGCTGAAGGAGGACATTCGCCTCTTTGTAAAACAGGGGCTTGCCGCGCATGCCGCACCGCGGGAAATTGAATTCAAAGATAAACTTCCAAAAACACGGAGCGGAAAAATCATGAGACGTGTGCTGAAGGCATGGGAGCTGAACCTGCCGGCAGGCGACCTGTCCACAATGGAAGATTAAAGACGGCGTTGACATCGTATCTTATTTATGTTAAAAATGAGTAAGCTTCATACGAAAAGGTTTTGATTGAGACAAGTAGGGTATCTGATTGTTCAAGAGAGCTGATGGCCGGTGAAAATCAGCACATAAGATATGCCGAATACACTCATGAACCGCTTTTGCGAACAAAGCCATTCCAAGGCTTTCAGTAGTGAAAGAGCGGACACGGTCCGTTATCAAAAAGAGTGATAAAAGCTTTTTTTATGTTTTTATTAGTAGGGTGGTACCGCGATTATATCGTCCCTTCGTTTTAAACGAAGGGGCGTTTTTTATTTTCATAAACAAAGGAGCAGACAAAATGACTAACTTATTAGAGGATTTATCATTCCGCGGCTTAATCCAGCAAATGACGGATGAAGAAGGACTGAATAAACAGCTGAACGAAGAAAAAATCCGTTTATACTCAGGGTTTGACCCGACGGCTGACAGCCTGCACATCGGACACCTTCTGCCGATATTGACACTGCGCCGTTTCCAGCTTGCAGGCCACCATCCGATTGCGCTTGTAGGCGGCGCGACGGGACTGATCGGCGATCCGAGCGGCAAAAAAGCGGAGCGTACGTTAAATACTCAGGATATCGTTGTCGAATGGTCGCAAAAAATTAAAAATCAGCTTTCCCGATTTTTAGATTTCGAGGCCGGAGAAAACCCCGCTGTCATAGCGAACAACTTTGATTGGATCGGAAAGCTGAGCATTATTGAATTTCTCCGTGACGTCGGAAAGAACTTCGGAATTAACTACATGCTTGCGAAAGATACTGTAAGCTCAAGAATTGAAACCGGAATTTCTTACACAGAATTCAGCTACATGATCCTGCAATCCTACGATTTTCTGAATCTGTACAGAGAAAAGAACTGCAAACTCCAAATCGGAGGCAGTGACCAGTGGGGCAACATCACGGCCGGTCTTGAACTGATCAGAAAATCAGAAGAAGAAGGGGCGAAAGCTTTCGGTCTTACCATTCCGCTCGTCACAAAAGCTGACGGCACGAAATTCGGCAAAACGGAAGGCGGCGCCATTTGGCTTGATAAAGAAAAAACATCGCCGTACGAATTCTACCAGTTCTGGATCAATACAGATGACCGCGACGTCGTCAAATACTTAAAATACTTTACTTTCTTGTCAAAAGAGGAAATTGAAGCTTATGCTGAAAAAACGGAGACGGCTCCTGAGAAAAGAGAAGCGCAGAAACGTCTCGCCGAAGAGGTGACTGTTCTTGTACACGGCCGCGAAGCGCTTGAGCAGGCCGTTCATATCTCCCAGGCGCTATTCAGCGGCAATATTAAAGAGCTTTCCGCTCAAGACGTCAAGGTAGGATTTAAAGATGTACCTTCGTTTGAAAAAGACCGCTCTGAAGAACTGTCTTTAGTAGACGTGCTTGTGGAATCTAAATTGTCGCCTTCAAAACGGCAGGCCCGCGAAGACATTCAAAACGGAGCTGTTTACATTAACGGCGAGCGCCAGACGGACATCGGGCATCTTCTGACTGCGGAAGACCGCATTGAAGATCAATTTACCGTACTGCGCCGCGGAAAGAAAAAATACTTCCTGATCACGTACTGAAAATAAAAAGCAGTCCGGCCGCTCAATGCGGCAGGCTGCTTTTTTATGTTTTGTGAATACTGCACGGGGAAATGAGTACAGTACATAGTATAAGCAAAACAGGGAAGGGGTGCTGCGCCGTGAATTTCATGTTTACCATCGCAAAAGAAAGATTGCAGCGGGATCATTGGGAACAGCAGCAAAGCATAAATGCCGAAGCCAAAGCCGAGGAATCAGAGACGGAAGAAGAAAATCCGACATCATAAAGGGAAAGCCTCCATTCTGCGGAATGGAGGCTTTTGATTGTCACCATATCAGCCTGACGGCGGCCATCAGCACGACTCCTGTGATGACCGTGATGGATAAGCTTTTTGTCCGCATCGCGCAAAGCAATGTCGGGATGAGAACGATCATTGCTTTCCAATCAAAGGTCAAAGCGCTGTTTGTTTTCACAATCATGCTTTCCGTTACCAGAGCCGTCAAAATACAAAGCGGAATAAAGGAGAGCCATTTTAAAGCCAACTCAGGCATCTGAATGTTCCGGACAAATATAAACGGAACAATGCGCGGCACAAGTGTAACAATCATGCAGCCGAGTATAATCCAGATCATTTGTGTGCTGATGCTCATTTGTCCGTCACCACCCCGATCGTTGCCACAATCACGGTTGAGGCGATAACCGCGATGTGTGACGGGACGAAATACGATAACAAGACCATAAAAATGATCATATAGAGAATTAAGGAGAGGCTGTGCTTCAGCTTTTCCGAAGCGGACGACTGCAATTGCAGCACAAGCAGCGCCGCAAACATAGCGGGCAAAGCAAAGTCCAGGCCGAGCGCGTAAGGATCAGATATCCATTGTCCGAGAAGCCCGCCCATCACGCAGGAAATAACCCAGCACACGTAAGCGGTTATATTGAGACCGTTCATCCACTTATCGTATAACCTGCCGTTCTGAGCCGCTTTGTTCACCGCTACCCCGAAAGATTCGTCAGTAAGCAAAGCCCCGAAGCCGATATTTTTCGCCAAAGAGTATTTCGTGAAATACGGCGCGATGGTCAGGCTCAGCAGAAGGTGCCGCAGATTGACGATAAACGTCGTTAAAATAATGGCGGAAATAGGACTCCCGGAAACAAGGAGCGAGCAAATAATAAATTGGGCGGCGCCGGCATAGACACATAAAGATAACAAACAAATTTCAAGAATGCTTAGATGTGAGGCAACGCCAACGATGCCGAAAGCAAAACCGATGCTCATATAGCCCAGCAGCGTAGGCACACAATCCCGCACCCCCTGTAAAAACGTATCGTTCATTTCCCGGGAAACGGCGGTTTTTTGCACTTCTGTGTTAATCATTTTTTATACTCCTTTCATAGAGATTATAATGATAACGACTAATGAAAAAATCAAAGAAAATACGGTTCACATTTATATGAACCGATTTCCGGTGACGACATGAAATAACGAATGATTTTGTTTCATCAGGCCTTCAACTTTCTCAGCCCCGACTTCTTTCACAAGCTCCGCGAACATCAGATCGTGCCTCATATATTCCATAGCCACGAGAACGAGAGCGGGATCTTCTGATTTAATGGCCCAGGCATTCGTCTGCGGAGAAAAATTGGCGATTAAGACTTCTTTATTATCGCGGGCAGCTATCGTTAATCTCCCGCCCATCCGTTTCTCCGCCACTTCAGGAGACATATTATGATTTGTCGTATTTCCAAGTTTCACTTCCGGAGGGCCGAACACAATCGAAAAGACGGGCAATTGTTCGGCGGCGCGTTTGTTAGCGGCTTCTTGAATAAAGGGAATCTGCTGTTCCCAGACAGACAGCCACAACTCTTCCTCGGCTTTTTCAATCATATCCTTCATCTCATTGATGACATGATCATTCGTGCTGATGCGGCGGATGACATTCATCTCCTGCTCGCTTTCCAGCGCCAATAACTTTTCCTCAAGGTAGCCGAATGAGCTCTCGAAATCGTGCCGGAGCCGGTCGATTAATTCCTTTCCGGCCAGCGGGGCATATGTAACCGGATCAGACGGCACAATATGGACAGCGCCTTTATCAACTAATTTCCCCAATACCTCATAGATCATTGAGCGGGGGACGCCTGACCTTTTGCTGATTTCATATCCGGTAACAGGCGAGTGTTTCAACAAGCCGATATATGCTTTACATTCATATTGAGAAAATCCAAATTTCTGTAATTCTTTCAGAACATCCTCCATAAACATCCTCCGTAGTGGTTATTCATGAAACTACTATAATGTAAGCGATTATATCTTGTCAATGGGACTTGAGTGCTGAAAGAAAGGTGCGCCTGTTTTGTCGCTTTCCAACTTAGTTTATGGTGAGTTACATGTATGGCTTTTGTGAAAAACGTTGCCGTAGACCCACACGAATGCCGTTTGATACGATAAATTCAAGAAGTTAAAAAGAGGAGGATCACGGTGGAAAACACCTCTAAAATCGCTTTTTTATCGGTTATAAGCAATTCCCTGGTCGTCATGCTCAAAATAGTGGTGGGGATAATAACCGGATCTGTCGCGATACTTTCTGAAGCCATTCATTCTTTTTTAGATTTGATCGCCGCCTTCATCGCCTTTATCTCCGTCAGGATTTCAAAAAAGCCGGCTGATACAGGGCATCCGTACGGTCATGGAAAAGTCGAGAATCTGTCGGGGACTATCGAGACGATTCTGATTTTTGCGGCAGGGATTTGGATGATATATGAATGCGTTCAAAAACTGGTCAACCCGGCGCCGGTTCATCTGCCCGTATTGGGCATTGTTGTGATGCTTGCGGGGGCTCTCATTAATTTGATCGTTTCGAAGTTCGTAAAAAGAGAAGCCGAAAAGGTTAATTCCGTGGCAATGAAATCAAATGCCCTGCATTTACTGACTGACGTGTACACATCATTAGGCGTAGCGGCAAGCCTTTTGGTCGTTACCATAACGGAGTGGTACATACTTGATCCCATTATAGGTATGGTGCTGGCGATGTATATCATATATGAAGCGTTTAAGTTAATGAAAGAAGCATTCCCGCCGCTGATTGATACCCGTTTGTCGGAAGAGGAAGAAAAAACAATTTTAAAGATTATTGAAACATTTCAACAGGAATTTATTGAAATTCACGATTTTCGTACAAGACGCTCCGGCCCGCAGGAGTATATTGATTTTCACCTGGTCGTAGCCTCTCACGTGACGATTAAAGACGTGCACGACCTGTGTGACCGCATTGAAAGAGATATTACGAATGAATTCAAACAAGCACAGGTAATGATTCACCCCGAGCCGGAGAGCGAGAGGAAGAAATAAATCGATCTTATGTTTGCGTTTGTTCCCGGCAAAAGGCCCGTTCCCACGGGTCTTTTTGTTGTATAAATGACTATTTCTCGCTCATATGAGAGAGAAGCTTATACACGTGAGGGGTTCATTTCATACGTTATGTTGTAAAGAAAAAGGGAGGTGAACAGAATTGAACGCTATTTCTGTTAAAGAAATTGAACATGGAGTTGCCGTTGCGGAAAGAGAAGGTTTAGGGGAGTATTTATACCAAGAACCGGTTTCTAAAAAATGTTCGCGCCGTTCCCGCAGCAGAAAACGGACACACCGTTCCCGCAGCAGAAGACGGACGCATCACCGGACACACCGTTCCCGCAGCAGAAGACGGAGCCATCACCGGACACACCGCTCCCGCAGCAGAAGACGGACGCATCACCGGACACACCGTTCCCGCAGCAGAAGACGGACGCATCGCCGGACACACCGTTCCCGCAGCAGACGGTCTCATCAAAAACGTACCCGCAAACGCTGTTTTAAATGCTGACTGCAGACTCTATTACAAGTAACGGGGATCTGCTATAATGGCAAGAGAACTGCATAAAAGATCCGGTATCATCATCTGCGGACACTGAACTGACAACATGGCGCTGTTTGTTCGTGTCCGTTTTTTATGTCAAAAAAGATGCCGGAGGATAAAAAGGAAGGGATGACGCCGAATGAAGCTGAATGAGGATTTTTATAACTCTGAAGGAAAGACAGTCTCTTTGCCAAACATAAGCAGCAAGCTTTTGCATATCACGGACAGCGGGCATATCAGCATTGACTTCATCAGCATAAGCAGGCTGCGGAAGGCTTCAAAAATCGCGATCTTAGGTGACAGCGTCGCCCGGGGGCTGCGTGCGGAATACGGCTTTGGTGACATTCTGAAAGACCGGACAAACGCTGAAATAACCAATCTGTCTGTCAGCGGCGTTAACATGAGCAACAACGGAAGCGGTAACATTTATCAGCAGGCGCTTAAAACAAAGGGACATGATGTCATCATTGTCCAGGGAACAGATGATGATTGGTGCAACCACATTCCCATCGGCACAGATGAAAAGGATATCACCACATTTTACGGAGGCTTCTGCCAAGTGATCCAGCAGCTGCGGAGCGGAAATAAAGGCGCGAGCATCATTGTGGTGACCCCAACGAGACAAGCAAAAATATCAAAAGGAAAAATCGTCCGCCGTGATACTGATAAAAATAAACTGGGCCTGAAGCTGGCTGACTATGTGAAAGCCCAAAAAGAAGCCTGCACACTCCTCTCTGTACCGTATGCCGACCTGTTTGATACAGATCTCATCGACCCGTATAATCCCGCTTTCCGCAGCATGTGCATGTCAGAAGGTCTTCATCCGAACGAGAAAGGGCATCAAATCATATTTCAGGAAATCTGCCGGAATTATTATTACTATTACGGGTAACACAACGCTAACAGATTATTTTCGGCCTTGCTTTTCTAAAAGCTCAATTATTCTTTGAGATGCGTGTTTTTGCGCTCTCAAAAGCGAGATGATATTACCGGTAAAACCGATTAAAATGATCAGCAGCAAAATGATCATCCACATAAGTGAACCTCCCGTCGAGTGTTGAAAAACCCACTCTTTATTTTACTTATTATGGATGGGGAAGAGAATAGGTCTAACTATTGGTGTTTCTTTATCAATCCATAAAAAAATGCACAGACTGAACGGGTCTGTGCATTTTTATTCGCTTATTTCAGCAGGTTCAATGATTCACGATTAAAGGCTTCCAAATCGTCAGGCGTTCTGCTCGTTACGATGTTATGGCTCACGACGACTTCTTCATCTTTATAATGTGCGCCGGCATTGATTAAGTCTTTGCGGATGCTGCGGAATCCCGTGATATCTTTTCCTTTAAGAAGGTCGGTATCAATCAGCAGCTGCGGGCCGTGGCAGATCGCGAAAACGGGTTTCTGATTTTCCACGAATGATTTAGTGAATTCACCCGGGCGGTCATCTCCGCGCAGAAGATCCGGTGAAAAGCCTCCGGGAATCAATAACGCATCGAATTCCTTGGGCTCTGCGTCTGAGATCGCTTGATCGATCTTTACTTTCTCACCGTGCTTGCCCGTCACTTCTTTCCCTGCTTCTAAATCTATTGTCACCACACTGTGGCCCGCTTCTTTAAATGCTTCCGCCGGGCTTGTATATTCAATATCCTCAAATTGATCTGTCATCAGAACTGCGATTTTTTTGCTCATCATCATGCCTCCTGTGAATTTGTATATGACAAGAATATCAGGCGGATTGCCGCCTCACAACGTATTTGCTTGAAGATACGGCATGAAAAAAGACCCCTCTGAAAAAGAGGAGCCAAAAGGTACGGAGGTCTGCTGAGGCAAGAAATCGAACCAATTACTTTTTGCGTCTTTTTTTATCCTTTTTACACCCGCATTTCCCCGGATCGCCCGGATCAATGACTTCGTGAATTGTTTCTTCCTGATAAACGTGGCGGGGAACATAACGGATATGTTCTCTGTTAATGTGTTTGATGGGATGGACGTAAACCACTTCTTTGTCAGTATACTTGTCAGTCACAATATACTTAGGGTCACAGTAATACACTTTCGATTTTTTACCCATTCATCTCACCTCCCGTACTTTATTAAATGCTGAAAAGGAGGATTTTGCATCGGACAAGTACACTATGGCAAGTCCACAATTTTCCAGCTGCAATTTCGTTTTTCTGGTTTTTCCTGAATCCGTCTCAAATTGGTATGGCTAACCCTTTTTGAACGGGGAAATCTATAAAAAAGAATTCAAAAACGATTCTTTTCTCAGGTCAATCGAGATGCATACATCTTTAGGGGGATTTCAGAATGCTCGAAGAAAAAACGATTGAAATCATTAAAAGCACAGTGCCGGTCTTAGAAGAGCATGGTGAAGAAATCACAGGCCGATTTTATGACCTGCTGTTTCAGCATCACCCTGAGCTGCTGAATATCTTTAATCAGACAAATCAAAAGAAAAAAACACAGCGTACGGCCTTGTCGAATGCTGTGATCGCGGCCGCAGCCAATATTGACCGGCTGGAAAACATAGTCCCCGTCGTCAAACAAATCAGCCATAAGCACCGGAGTATCGGTGTTAAGCCCGAGCATTACCCAATCGTTGGAAAGTACTTGTTAATCGCGATAAAGGATGTGCTAAAAGACGGGGCCGCTCCTGAGGTCATTCAGGCATGGGAAAAAGCATACGGCGTCATTGCAGACGCTTTTATCGGAATTGAGAAGGACATGTATGAACAAGCGGAAACGCAAAAAGGCGGCTGGAAAGACTATAAGGCGTTTAAAATTGATAAAAAGGTAAAAGAAAGCAAAGAGATAACGTCGTTTTATTTAAAACCGGAAGACGGACAAGTTATCCCCGAATTCAAAGCGGGACAGTATATCAGTGTAAAAGTATATATTCCGGACACGGGCTATACGCATATCCGCCAGTACAGCTTATCCGACGTGTCCGGTAAGGATTATTACCGGATTTCCGTTAAAAAAGAAGGGGTTGTTTCCTCATATCTGCATGACCAATTACACGAAAAGGATTCAATTGAGATCAGCGCTCCGGCCGGGGATTTCGTATTAGACCCTGATTCCAAAAAGAATCTCGTTCTCATCAGTGCCGGTGTCGGAATTACTCCGATGATCAGCATGTTAAAGACGGTTGCCAAAACCCAGCCGCGGCGAAACGTTCTCTTTATCCATGCGGCAAGGAGCGGAGAGTATCATGCGTTGCGGTATGAAGCTGAAGAAGCCGCGGAACACTCATCCGTTGACACCCTCTTTATTTACAGCGAGCCGTCCGAACAAGACCGTTCAGAAAACATTCGTTTTCGGGAAGGCCGGATTGACAAACAGCTGTTAGAAGAAGTGATGACAGATAAAGATGCTGATTTTTACCTGTGCGGATCACCGTCGTTCATTAAAGAAATGAAAAAGCTGATTTCTGAATTCAATACACCGCCGGAATCCATTCACTATGAATTATTTGAACCGCAGCTGAGTATGGTGTGATTGAAGAAGGAAGGGCGATGTTAAGCATCCGGATTGGGTGCTTTTTTTATTTTATATCGGCCCCGTTTTGGGAGTGGGTATTTTGTTCCTTGAAAAAGCAGTTCCTGAAATGCCATTCCATCCTTGGAAATATTGCTTTTACAAGTAAACGGGGTTCTCGGCTCTGCTGATCTCGGAATTTTTGACCGCCCAGACGTTTACAGTTAACGAAATATGGTCAAAGGTCAGAAAAATGAAACATGAATTTGCTTATAAAAGATATTTTGATTATTATTGATTATCTGCAGTAATTTCAGGAACAGCTATTGGCCCTTCCGTTCTATCTTTAAGACCCGCGTTAAAAAGTGAATGGCCGACACGATTGAAAATATCAGCTCGTTTCAACTGTGAACGGATGGGATATATTGAGTACACCAATTCAAAAGGCCAGACATTCCACGGATACGTGAAAGTGTTTTATATAAAGAGTGATAATGAGCTGAAAAGCTGCGGCCAAAGAACGCCTGCCGTAAAGCTCAAAACAAAGTTTCAAAGTCACAAACCCATTAATCAGGGGCGCAGCCGTAAAATAAATACATGACAGCGTTGGCGGCTCTTTATTTCTACCCGGACAAAAGGAATCAGTGGGATTGATAGCACATATGGGCTAAAACATCAAATGCAGTCAAACGATTACATTCCATGTATGGGTTGACCTCTGATGGTATTTACGGGCAGGAAACTAGATATAAAATCCTGGATTTATTGAGATAAGTAGTTGTTTATACCTTCCGATGGTCAAGTGAATAAAACTAAATGATCAGGGGTGAAAAAAGCTTTACTGGTTAATTTTAACCGAAGTATGGTGCTGGGGTTTTTTTGAAAACCAGAGTTTGATATGGTTTTTTAAAAGAAGAAATGTATTTTGAAATTTAAGATTTTTAGTTCAGTAATGTCTATCGCAATTGCATCTAGTTTAACTTTGCCGTCATTTGCTTCGGCTGAAACTTTCTCAGCCCCTAAAATTCTTAGGAGTGTTCACAACCATTATCAGAGAGGTGACCGATAAATACGGAAAACCTATGAATTAAAAGATACGGATACTGATATGAAAATTGCCTTAGAGGTTGCAAAATCTGATTTAGAAGAAAAAGCAGTAGTTAATAAGGATGGTTTTGCTGAAAACTTTTACAAGAATGCAAAAATGCAAATGTTAGCGAAAAAGCTTTCGAGGAATTCAATGAATCGTTGGAAAATTTAAATAAAGATGTAAAAAAAGATTAATATAAATTAGGTAGTAATATATCTGATATAAAAGTTTCTGGAGCAGAAGATAGTGATGTTGCTGCTCAAGCATCATGGTTTATCTCTCATTCTAAATCTGCAAAAGCCCAAAAATTAATTTTGGCGGGTGCAGGAGTTTCTTTGCTTGCTTCTGAATTAGGTGTTCCGGTTATCGCTGCTTCTGGTTTAGCTGCATTAGCAGCCGGAGAGGGCCTATGTGATTGGAATGACAAGGATTTTATTTGATCTATACTTATAACCTTTTTACTTGTGTGCCAAAGTTTTAAAAAATTAAAAGAATTCAGGGTGGGCTAAATGCATAAAATTATTAATTACATCTTGGTAGGCTTGTTATTGGTGTATATCATTGTTTCCTTTTCTTTGAATTTTAGTAACAATGATATTCCATATATTTTTGTTGCTCTGATTCTCATCATTGTTTCTTTTATCTATGAAAAGAGAAAATCATATAAAAATTGAATTTTTTAAGTAGAAAGGCCTTTCCTAGACGGAAGGGCCTTTTAGTCATATGAGTAAACTGGCCTCTAAAAATGTTGCAAATATATTAAATGATTGGTATATCGCGATAAAACAACAAGACGTCGAGTCTGCTGAGAAATATTTTGAAGAGATCAAACCGCTTTTAGATGAATTAGGAGACGAACCGATTAATTGGTGTATAGAGGATTTATAAAAAGCGCAGATACTCTGCGCTTTTTTATTTAAGTATTTTCCGAATCATTCGCAGCCCGTTTTTGGAAGAAGGATAACGGAAAGCGAAGTCGAAGCGGTTCGTTTGTTTGACGACGCTTTTTTTGTGCGTAAACGTGTTAAAGCTGTCAAATCCGTGATAGCTGCCGATGCCGCTTTCCCCGACGCCGCCGAATGGCAAATACGGCGTCGCGACGTGCATTAACGTATCATTGACACAGCCGCCGCCAAACGACAGGTTCTCTAAAACAGCGCGCTCAGTTTCTTTGTTTGTGGTGAAGAGATACAGGGCGAGCGGCTTTGGGCGTGATTGGACTTTCTCGATGACTTCATCGATATCGCCGTATGTAAAGAGCGGAAGAATCGGCCCGAAAATCTCCTCCTGCATCACTGGAGAGTCATCCTTCACTTGATCTAGAATCGTCGGCGCTATTTTGTGGTGATCAGGATTAAATTGTCCGCCTGTGAGCGGGATGCCATCATTCAGAAAGCTGAGCAGCCGCTGATAGTGGCGTTCACTGACGATTTTGCCGTACTGCGGATTTTGTTCAGGCTGAGGGCCGTAAAATTCACTGATCGCACGCTTCATTTCTTCTGTGAGCTTCGTTTTGATATCTTGGTGGACAAATAAATAATCCGGTGCGATGCAGGTTTGCCCTGCATTTGTAAATTTCCCGAAGACGATGCGTTTGGCGGCAAGCTGTATATCAGCATCCTTATGGACAATGCAGGGACTTTTGCCGCCGAGCTCCAAGGTAACGGGAATTAATTGTTTGGCGGCGGCCTCCATGACGATTTTTCCCACGGCAACGCTTCCAGTGAAGAAAATATAGTCAAAGGGCTGCTGTAATAACACAGTGCTGACGTCGGGCCCGCCCTCCGCCATAGCGACATAGTCACTCGAAAAAACGCTGCTGATGAGTTTGGAAAGAACAGCGGAAACCGCCGGCGTATATTCTGACGGTTTGAGAACGACCGTGTTCCCCGCTGCAATGGCTCCAATCAACGGAGAAAGCGCCAGCTGCAAGGGATAGTTCCAAGGCGCAATCACCAAAACGGTTCCATATGGCTCAGGGATAATGATGCTTTTCGAGCCTAGGTGAGTCAGAGGCGTTTTGACTCGTTTCGGTTTGATCCATTTTCCCAGCCGCTTCATCACAAAACTGATTTCCTCCAGTACAATTCCGATTTCTGTCGTGTACGACTCCTGTTCGGATTTGTGGAGATCCTGATAGAGAGCGGCTGTTATATCGGCTTCTTGTGTTTTGATGGCTTGTTTCAGCTTTTGCAGCATGTTCAGTCTCGATTCTAGCTGTCTCGTATGCCCCGCCGCAAAATAGGCTTTGTGCTTGCTGATAATAGAGGGGATGCTGTTCATTTCGTCTCTCCTTTTTGTAAGGTATGGTGATTTATTATGTGGAAAATTTCTTCTGCTTGTCAAATGGGGGTTTCTAATGTACATGTAGCTGAAAAGCCAGTAGGCACATAAAAAAAGCCCCGGACAGGGGCTTTTTTTAATAAAGAGAGGGAGCATCTGTCCATTATTCTGACAGCCCAAAAGAAAAACCCCGGAAACATTGTCATCACAACATGTCCGGGGTTTAATCCAATGCTCTTTAAAGAGCGTTTTACTTAACGGGAGTAGAACTCAACGATAAGCGCTTCGTTAATTTCCGGAGCAAGCTCAGAGCGCTCTGGAAGACGAGTGAATGTACCTTCAAGCTTTTCAGCGTCGAAAGTAAGGTACTCAGGAACGAAGTTGTTTACTTCTACAGATTCTTTGATGATAGAAAGGTTTCTTGATTTTTCGCGAACACCGATTGTTTGACCAGGTTTTACTTGGTAAGACGGAATGTCAACGCGGCTTCCGTCAACAAGGATGTGACCGTGGTTAACTAATTGGCGTGCTTGACGGCGAGTGCGCGCAAGACCGAGCTTGTACACAACGTTATCAAGACGTGCATCTAAAAGAATCATGAAGTTTTCGCCGTGTTTACCAGTCATTTTTGCAGCTTTGTCAAACAATGTGCGGAATTGACGTTCGTTTACACCGTACATGTGACGAAGTTTTTGCTTTTCTTGCAATTGCAAACCGTATTCTGATAGTTTTTTACGCTGTCCCGGACCGTGGGGGCCTGGTGCGTAAGGGCGTTTTTCTAATTCTTTACCTGTACCGCTAAGAGAGATTCCTAAACGGCGAGACAGTTTCCAAGATGGACCTGTATAGCGAGCCATAATGTGACTCCTCCTTTGGTTTTATTTTGTGGAAAATAAAAACCGTCTGTTCGATCCGACCGTGCACATTTTGTTTTCATGTATCCTCGCTCCAGCAGCAGAGAGTTACACGATACACCTTACAGCTAAGGAACAAAATGCAAACACAGAAGCTGAACAAAAAGGCTGCAATATTTCACACAAAGAACATTATATGATTTTTCTCCGCCGCCGTCAACCATTTCTCCATGAAGAGTGCCGGTTTATGATATAATGTACAAAAATGAGTAGTACATGTTTAGGTGATAAAAATGAAAAAACAAACAATTGATGAAGTGACGGCCTTTCATCAGAAAATGCTTTCTTTTTTCTTAACGAAATCTGAATCCGTCTCATTATCCGACTCGCTGTTATGGCTGGCCTCAGCTCTAGAATCCTGCTTTACATCTCTTTCATTGACCCTTTCACCGGCAGAATCAACACGTTTCACCATAAAAACAGAAGATGAACCGCATTATGCTCCGCTGAAAGAGAGTGACGGCCGTTTTATGATCAGGAATCAGACGTCCGGCAGATCCTTTTATCTGCGCTCGGAAGGCGGGCTGCCGATCCCGGAATCATTGCCTGAGATCGTTACTCAGTTTATTAATCAATCTGTGAGACAAAGCGGGCTGTTTGACAAAACGAAGCATCAGCGGAAAATTCACAGAATGACAGAAATGTTCCATTCGCTTTTGGACCAAAATGAGGTTTTGGAAAAACTGCAGGCAAGTTTGAGTACGGCTTTCCGGTCTTTCCGTTTTTCACTGTTTATCACGCAGGATCAGGATACGGACAGACAGCTTCCCGCAAAAGAATTACATATGGACGGAAAAGATGCCGATCCGTCTGCCCTGAAGGTTTATTTATCGGGGAGACTGCTCAGAAAAGGCAGGTCATCTGCTTATCTGCCGATCAAAGGCCAGCAGGGGACTTACGGGGTTCTGAAGACGGAGGGGCTGCAGGATGCCGTTCTTTCGTGCAGTACTCTCAGTGAAATGCTGCTGCTTGCGGGCGCAGCGGGAAAAGCATTTGAAAATGCGCAGCTCTATGAGCAATCGAAAAAAAGCATTGCGAATCTGGAGCTCATTAATGAAACATCGCGCCAGCTGAATCAGCGCCTCAGACTCACTGATACGATGCGGGAGCTCGCCGCCATTATGACCCAATCGTTTCATGCGGAAGAAGTGGCTTTTTTTCATATTGATCATTTTGAGACGCAAAATCTGCTTCCGGGACATACCGCTTTTTTTAAGACAGAACGTGCGAACCCCTATATCAGCATTGTGAAAGAAAAGCTGTTCGAGGGAGAAAAGGGCGTGTTTATCGGCAGCGGAAAGACTGTATTCGGCGAAAACGGTTTCGGCTCGCTGATGGCGGTGCCGATGATCGAAAATGACACCGTCTTCGGGTTCGCGATTTTATTGAAAAAGGATTTGTATGCTTTTACGTTTGAAATGTATAAGCTTTTTCAAGCGCTCATTCACCATGCGACATTAGCGGTCACGAACTCCATGCTGCGCGACAGGCTTGAGCACCTTGTTCAGACAGACCAGCTGACGGAGCTGTATTCAAGAACCTATTTGGATGAGAAAATTCAATACAGCATGAAAATTCATAAACGGGGTGTATTCATCCTCGTTGATATCGATAATTTCAAAAATATTAATGATACATACGGTCATCAAACGGGAGATTCGATCCTGATTCAGGTGGCCTCCGTTATGAAGAACCATATTCGTGAGCATGATGTCGCTGCAAGGTGGGGGGGCGAGGAGCTGGCTGTCTATCTGCCGAATATCAACGTGTCATCCGGAGAACGCATCGCTAAAAGGCTGGTTCGCGCCATCCGGGAAAACACCGAGCCGCGCGTGACGATTTCCTGCGGCGTTTCCTGCTGGTCAAAGTCCGGCCCGATGCCGTTGAAATTGCTCGTTCAGCAAGCGGATGAGGCGCTTTATATCGCCAAACGGAACGGCAAAAACCGGCTGATCATCCATCAAAACAGCACGACGACGTAAAAAAGGAGCCGGCCTGCCGGCCGGGCTCCTTTTTTTATCCTAATCGTTTTTCAAGCGTTTCAACGAACTTTGCTAAATAGGTTTCGTCCGTTTCATCAAAACGGTTTTTCACGGGGCTGTCAATGTCCAGCACACCGATCACTTCACCGTTTACGCGGATCGGGAGAACGATTTCTGACTGGGAAGCCGCGTCACAGGCGATGTGTCCCGGGAACGCATTCACATCGGCAATCCGCTGCACGTCGCCATTAGAGTAGGCAGTGCCGCATACGCCTCTGCCGAACGGAATGCGCACACAGGCAGGAAGTCCTTGAAACGGTCCGAGCACGAGCTCGCCCTCTTTAGCGAAGTAAAACCCCGCCCAGTTGACTTCATGTAATGAATGGTATAAAAGCGCTGACGCATTCGCGTAATTTGCGATCGCATCCGTTTCATCTTCTGTCATGGCTTCGAGCTGTTTAAGCAGAAGCTGATAACTTTTTTCTTTATCTCCGGATTGTTTTTCGACATGAAACATGGAAAACCCTCACTTTTTCTATAATATCAAACAAAGTTCCGGCCGTTCTGCCGGCATTTGTCGAGAAGTTCTTACAGGAACGGCGCCTTTCTGCTTGAATTGTTACACATAAAGGGGTGAGCCGTATGAAAGTAAGCACCAAAGACAAAATTATTAACGCCGCTGTCCAGCTGTTTAACCAAAAAGGTTATTCCGGCACGTCCGTCCGTGAAATCGCAAAGTCAGCTGATGTAAATGTTGCGCACATCTCCTACTATTTTAAAGGGAAAGGCGGATTAATGGAACATTTAGTTTCCGAGTTTTACGAAGGCTATACTGAAGCGCTGGAAAAAGCCGCCGTCAGTATGAACGGTGAAGACGCGCAGGAACGCATCCTGCGGGTGATTTTCGATATTTTATCCTATCAGCACGATAACCGTCAATTAACGCGGTTTGTATATCGGGAAGTAACGATTGATTCCGTGCTTATCAGGGAAATTATGTCTACTTACTTAATGAAAGAAAAATATATTTTCCAGCTGGTGATTGAAGAAGGGCAGTCACGCCACAGACGGCTGACGCTACCCGTGCCGCATTTTATTCTGCAATTGAAATCCCTCTTGATGATGCCGTATCTTCAGCCTCAATACATTACGGAGGTGCTCTATATGCAGCCTCATGAACCGTACTTTTATAAAAGGTATTTTGAAGAGGTGAAGATCTGGATCGAAAGCGTGTTCCGACGGCCTGATGCGGCGCTTATGAAGTAATGATGCTTTTGTACGTTTCATAGGAACTGCCGACATCTTCCGCTTGATGGGCGTCCGACCCGAATATGAGCGGGATTTTTTTTTGCTTCGCCGTCTCAGCCATCCAATCCTCCATGTATACTTCCCCGGCAAACTTCTTTCTGAGCCCGGATGTATTCACATCCAGCTCCATTCCGTGTTCTTTCACGGCGTCAAGACAGCGGGCCGCAAGCTCTCTTATTTGAGGTGACATGCTGTAAGGGAAAAGGCGCGCGAATTTTTTGACGAGCGTGATATGGCCGACCCGTTTTGGCTTAAAGGGGCCGAGCGGTGTTACAATGGAAGAATACACAGTTTCATAGTATTGTTCATATACGGCTTCAACGCTTCCGAAGCGGTCGGCAAGCTGCTGAAAGGCGTGCTCGTCAAAATCCAGGCATATATAAGACGGGCCGGTCTTCAAAAAATGAACGGATAAAATGCCGTCATCCAGTGAGGGGCCGTACGTGTTCAGAAACGCCGCGGTTTCCTCTTCATACCCTGTGATAAAATCGGTTTCTAGCCCAGTCAGAATGCTGATTTGTCCATCGTATTCCTTTTTCAGCTGTGACAGCCGCTCCAAATAAACCTCCATCTGTCTGAGATCCATCGCGCTGTCCTGAAACGGTACGGGGTCTTGAAATGACGGAGGAAGGGGGGCGTGCTCTGTAAATGTGATCGAGTCAAAGCCTCTTTCCAGGGCCTTTTCGACATATTGTTTCAGCGCATCCTTCGAGCCGTGAGGGCAAAAAGGCGTGTGGATATGAGCGTCTCGTTTTTCCATTTGTGTCACTCCATTAAAAAATTGCAGAATCCTGCCGAAATTATGCAAAAAGTTTTTGATTTCTGGTCAAAAAATGTTGGTTACATGGTATCATAATAACAATGAAAACGACAGATTTTCTCAATACATATATTGAAATCTTTCTGAATACATAAAACACCCTGACAGATTAAGAGAACAACAAGGGGGCTCATTATGGAGTTAGTCATCGGATTATTGGTTATACTGCTCGCGCTCTTTGCGGCGGGCTACTTTTTCAGAAAAAAAATTTATACGGAAATTGACCGGCTGGAGTCATGGAAGATTGAAATTTTAAACCGTTCGATAGTGGAAGAAATGTCCAAGATCAAACATCTGAAAATGACCGGAGAGACGGAAGAGTTCTTTGAAAGATGGCGCGAGGAGTGGGATGAAATTGTCACAGCCCATCTGCCGAAAGTAGAAGAGCTCCTTTATGATGCCGAAGAGAACGCCGACAAATACCGGTTTAAAAAAGCGAATCAGGTGCTTGTCCACATCGACGACCTCCTCACTGCAGCTGAATCAAATATAGAAGGCATACTGCGTGAGATCAGCGACCTTGTGACGAGCGAGGAAAAAAGCCGCGGAGAGATTGAACAGGTGCGTGAGCGGTATTCAAAAGCGCGGAAAAACCTTCTGGCGTACAGCCATCTCTACGGAGAGCTTTATAACAGCCTGGAGACGGATCTCGACGAAATCTGGAGCGGCATAAAAGAGTTCGAAGAAGAGACGGAAAGCGGCAATTACATCAAAGCGAGAAAAGTGCTGCTTGAACAGGACCGCAGACTGGATCAGCTTCAGACATACATAGATGACGTTCCGAAACTGCTTGCGGACTGTAAACAGACCGTGCCGAACCAAATTGCCAAGCTGAAAGACGGCTACCGGGAAATGACGGAAAAAGGCTACAAATTGGAGCATATTCAAATCGAAAAAGAGCTGGATACACTCACAAATCAATTGAAACGGGCCGAAAACGCGCTTTTGGAAGAATTGGATGTTGACGAAGCGTCCGCCATTCTTCAGCTGATTGATGAAACCATTCAATCGATGTATGACCAGCTGGAAGGCGAAGTGGAAGCCGGACAGTCCGTATTAAGCAAAATGCCTGAGCTGATCATCGCGTATGAGAAGCTTGAGGAAGAAAAAGACCGCACAAAAACCGAAACGGAGCTCGTCAAGGAAAGCTATCAGCTGACGGCGGGTGAAATCGGCAGACAGCATGCCTTCGAAAAACAGCTGGAAACGATCGGCCGGCTCCTTGAGCAGGCGAGAGAAAAGCTTGACGGTGAGCATGTCGCTTACTCGCTGCTGATTGAAGAAGTCGAGGCCATTGAAAAGCAGATGGAAGAGGCTCAGAAAGAACATGCCGAATACCGTGAAAATCTGCAGGCGCTCAGAAAAGAAGAACTGCAGGCGCGGGAAACGCTGATGCATCTTCGGAAAACCATTTCTGACACGGCCCGAATGCTGCAAAAAAGCAACGTGCCGGGAATTCCTGAACATGTCAAGGACAAGCTCGAGACGGCAAATCATCATATAGAAGAAACCGTCAGCCAATTGGAAGAGCTGCCGCTGAACATGGAGGAAGCCGCCAAACATCTGACCGAAGCCGAAAAGGTGGTTGAGGAAGTCAGCGAAGAGGCGGAAGATCTTGTGATTCAGGTGAAGCTGATTGAGCGGATCATCCAGTACGGCAACCGCTTCCGAAGCCAGAATCATATTTTATCCGAACAGCTGAAAGAAGCGGAACGGCTGTTTTACGCTTACAGCTATAATGAAGCTTATGAGATGGCGGCAGATGCTGTTGAAAAAGCAGCTCCCGGCGCCGTGAAAAAAATTAAAGCTGATCAATCTGCTTCATAGACGCACAAGCAAAAACTGCACCCTGATGGAAATCAGAGGTGCAGTTTTTTAGTTTCTTACGGAATATAAAAAGCGCCTGCGGCTGATATATGTCAAGCCGCAAGCGCTGAATGTTACGATTTTGCTTTATTTAATTCGATGGGCGGGCTGGTAAAAAACGTGATAATGCAGCCGATGATCGCTCCGGCAATGCCCGGAAGCACCCAGCCGATTCCCATGCTGTAAAGCGGAAGATTTGCGTTTAAGAATGAATCTAATGATCCGAGCGGAATGCCGGCTGCCTTCAAGCCGTCCAGGATACTGAACAGCCCCGTTCCGATCAGGCAGGCGATATAGACTTCCCGTCTTTCCTTAAAGATTTTATCAATAAAGGAAAGGACGATAATGACAATCGCCAGCGGGTAAATCGCTGATAAAATAGGAACTGAAAATGCAATAATCTCAGCAAGTCCGAAATTTGAAATCGCCAGACTGAACAGCGTGACAATCGTAACCACCATTTTGTATGATAAAGCGGGAATCAATTTTGAAAAATATTCGCCGCAAGATGTGACAAGCCCGATGCTTGTCGTTAAACACGCAACGGTGATGGCAGAGCCGAGAACGATGTTTCCCAGTGAACCGAACAGGTAATCTGATGAAGCTGATAAAATCTTTGCGCCTTCGCCGATCGGCCCCACAGCGTCCGTGCTTGTCGCTCCCAAATAGGCCAAAGATAAATAAATGAATGTCAAACCTGCCGCTGCAATCAGACCCGCTTTAATACAAGCGGCGGCGAGCGCTTTACGCTGGGTGACGCCCCTGCTTTTAACAGCGTTGACGACAACGACGCCGAAGACGATTGAGGCGAGCGCGTCCATTGTTTTATAGCCTTCCAAAAATCCTTTGAACACCGGCGTTCCGGAATATGCCTGATGTACGGCGCCCAGCCCGCCCATCGGAGTGACAATGGCTTTTACGACGATGATTAAAATAATACCGAATTTAATAGGAGTCAAAATCTTTCCGACTCTGTCAACGATTTTGGAAGGATTAAGAGCTAAATAATACGTAATAGAAAAAAAGATCAACGTGAAAACAAATAAAGATAATCTTTCCGGAATGCCGCTTAAAAACGGAACTGCACCGATTTCATATGAAACGGTTCCGGTTCTCGGAATCGCGAAAAGCGGCCCGATTGATAAATAAAGAACAACGGTGAAAATAGTCCCGAATACCGGATGAGCTTTATCGGCAAGCCCTTTCGCGTCTTTGCCCGTTAATGCGATGGCGATAATACCCAAAAGCGGCAGACCTACGCCGGTCAGTAAGAAACCGCCCATCGCTTTCCAGACATTATGCCCCGCCGCTTGCCCGAGCTCCGGCGGATATATCATATTTCCTGCCCCGAAAAAAAGTGCGAAAAGCATGAAACCGATAATAACGGTATCTTTGACAGGTAGTGAGTGTTTCATAAAAATCCTCCTAAATACTATGTTGAAATATTCTGTCAATTAATTGTCAGATAATATAACAAAACGAACATTACTTATTATATGGCAATGTACAGAGAAGTCAATACTCGATTTATTGCGAATTTATATTTACTTTTGTTATGGTAGCATAAATATCATACGATGTACCGTTTTCATTAAAGGAGTAAAAAAAATGATATATTTAGACAACAGCTCAACGACCGAGCCGTATGAAGAGGTATTGGATGTGTACAAACAGACGAGCAGCCGGTATTTCGGCAATCCTTCGTCTCTGCACCAGTTAGGAACTGAGACGGAACAGCTCCTTGAAGCGGCCGCTCAGCAAATAAAAAAAACCTTGCGTTTAAAAAATTATGATATTGTATTTACATCAGGCGCGACTGAAGCGAATAACGCTGCGTTAAAGGGAGCAGCCTGGGCAAACATGAGTAAAGGAAGACATATCATTGCTTCGGCGATTGAGCATCCTTCTGTGACGGAGACGCTTGATCAGCTGACAGAGCTGTTCGGCTTTGAAGTCACATATCTTCCGGCCGATCAAAACGGCTTCGTTTCTTTGAAAGACGTCAAATCGGCTATCAGGCCGGATACGATAATCGTCAGCGTCATGCATGTCAATAATGAAGTCGGCTCCATTCAGCCCGTAAAGGAAATCGGCGGGTTTTTGAAGCAGCACCGGAATATTCTGTTTCATGTTGATCATGTGCAGGGCATTCATAAAGTTCCTCTGTCTATAGAAGAAGCGGGCATTGACCTTTGCACCGTTTCAGGGCATAAGTTTCACGGCCTAAAAGGGACCGGAGCGCTTATCGTCAAAAAAGGAACGCGGCTCATTCCGCTTATAACGGGAGGCTCGCAGCAAAAAGGCGTCCGTGCCGGAACGGAACACACGGCAGGCGCCGTTTCCCTTGCGAAAGCGATCAATCTTTCCGCGCGTGACATGAACGAGCGGCTTTCTTCCGTGGAGGCTGCCAAGAATGCGCTCATGGAAAGGCTGAGCGGGACGGACGGGGTCGTCATCAACACCCCCGCTGAAAACAGCGCGCCGCATATCATTAATTTTTCCGTTCCGGGCGTGAAGGCGGAAGTGCTGCTGCATATGCTTGAGGAAAAAGGAATATATGTCTCCACAACCGCGGCATGTTCGGCAAGAGAGCACAAACCGAGCCGTGTTCTTCTGCAAATGAATAAAGGCGAACAGATTGCATCAAGCAGCATAAGAGTCAGCCTGAACTTCAGCCATACGGCTGACATCACGGAGCCGTTTATGGCCGCGCTGGTGCCGGCTGTTCAAAAACTAAAAAAAATGATGAGGTAGCATATGAATTACGATCATATTTTAATCCGTTTTGGTGAAATATCCACAAAAGGGAAAAACAGACGCAGTTTTATTGAAAGATTAAAACAGAATATCCGCCTGGTATTAAAGGATTATAAAAAAGTAAAATACTTTTCAAACCGGGACCGGATGTCAATTACACTTAATGGAGAAAACCCGGAGGAAATTTGTTCCTTATTAAAGAATATATTCGGCATTCAAAGTTTTAGTCTCGCTATTAAATGCGAAAGCAAGCTGGAAGACATTAAAAAAACGGCTTTAGCCGCGATAGAAGGCGAATATAAACCGGGGAATACGTTTAAGGTCGAGACGAAACGGGCTTACAAACAATTTGAATTAGATACGAATGCGATGAACGCTGAAATCGGCGGGCATATTTTGAAAAACACGGATGGATTAACCGTCGATGTGAAACATCCCGATATTCCGCTTCGGATTGAAATCAGGGAGGAAGCGACATTCCTGACCATTCGTAACGAAAAAGGCGCCGGAGGCCTTCCTGTCGGTTCCGCGGGTAAAGCGATGCTGATGCTTTCCGGCGGTTTTGACAGTCCGGTCGCCGGTTTTTACGCGATGAAACGGGGATTATCAGTTGAAGCCGTACATTTCTTCAGTCCGCCGTATACGAGTGAACGGGCAAAGCAGAAAGTCATGGATCTCGCGGGATGCCTCGCGAAGTTCGGCGGCAGTATGACGCTTCATATCGTGCCGTTTACAAAGACGCAGGAACTCATCCAAAAACAAATCCCGGAGAACTATACGATGACGGCGACGCGGCGTCTTATGCTGCAAATCGCGGACAGAATCAGAGAAGAACGGAAAGCGCTCGCGATCATTACGGGAGAAAGCCTCGGGCAGGTAGCGAGCCAGACGCTTGAAAGCATGTATGCGATCAATGCCGTGACGGCAACGCCGGTTTTGCGCCCTTTAATCGGAATGGACAAAACAGAAATCATCGAGAAATCAAAAGAAATCGGCACGTATGAAACAAGCATTCAGCCGTTTGAGGACTGCTGCACCATCTTTACGCCGCCAAGTCCGAAAACACGCCCGAAAAAAGAAAAAATCGAGCACTTCGAAAGCTTCGTTGATTTTGAACCGCTGATTGCAGAGGCCGTTGCGGGCATCGAAACCATCACTGTTTACTCAGAGCAGGAAGCTCACGATAAGTTTGCCGGCCTGTTTTAAAACTGTATACAATTACCAAAGTTTTTTTGAATGAAGACATGTGTTTTATCACATTCTATACTCACAAGGAGGTGATACACATGTCACAACAATCAAACAGCGGAAACAGCAACCAGCTTTTAGTGCCAGGCGCTGCTCAAGCTATCGACCAAATGAAGTATGAAATCGCTTCTGAATTCGGTGTAAACCTTGGACCGGAAACAACTTCTCGCGCCAACGGTTCTGTCGGTGGAGAAATCACAAAACGTCTTGTCTCTTTTGCTCAGCAAAGCATGGGCGGAAGCAGCCAGCAGCAGTTTTAATCACAACTTCACATAATGGCTAAGAGAGCGGGGAATTCCCCGCTCTTTTTTCATGAGTATAGATAGAAGGCGGGAAGCAATTTATGCATATTTTTATTGTAATGGCCTATGTTTATGTATAATGGGGAAAGAAAGTGAGGAGTTGTTCGTGTTAAAACGAGAAGATTTAATCGCCCCAAAGAACTATAACCTTGTAAATGAAATCGAAAAGTTCAGCCGTTCCAAAGAGAAGAACGCGCTTATTTGGGAAGATCAAACAGGCGGCAAGAAAGTCTGGACGTATGAAAAATTGATGGAAGAAACGAATAAAATCGGAGCCCGCCTGAAAGGTCTCGGATTTGAAAAAGGCGATAAGCTGATTGTCATGGTTCCGAGAGTGCTTGAAGCGTATGCCGTTTATTTAGCGATCTTAAAAGCGGGGATGGTCGTCATTCCTTGCTCGGAAATGCTGCGCGCCAAAGACCTTGAATACCGGATCAAACACGCCGAAGTGAAAGGCGCTATCGTTTATCCTTCATTTATAAACGCGTTTGACGAGGTGAATACCGGGCAGCTGGTGACATTGTCAATCGGTGAAAATGATGCCGGCTGGAAAAACCTCCTAACGATTGAAGCGGACGGAGACAGTTTTCAAACAGCTGATACAACAAGAGAAGATATGGCGTTTTTGTCCTATACTTCAGGCACGACCGGCCAGCCTAAAGGCGTTGTACATACACACGGCTGGGCCTTTGCCCATTTAAAAACATCAGCCGGTGCATGGCTGGATATTTCTGAAGACGATACAGTGTGGGCCACCGCGGCGCCCGGCTGGCAGAAATGGGTGTGGAGCCCGCTGCTCGCAATTCTGGGAAGCGGCGCGACAGGAGTCATTTATCACGGCAGATTCAACGCCAAGACGTATTTAGAGCTGCTGGAGCGCCATCAAGTAAATGTCTTCTGCTGTACCCCGACGGAATACCGCCTGATGGCAAAAGTGGAGGAGTTGGACAAATATGATCTTTCTGCCCTTCACAGCGCAGTTTCTGCTGGTGAGCCATTAAACCGGGAAGTCATTGACGTATTCCGGAAGCATTTCGGCATTAAAGTGAGAGACGGATACGGCCAAACGGAGAGCACCCTGTTAGTCGGCGTCCTGAAGGACATGGATATTAAGCCGGGAAGCATGGGCAAACCGACCCCTGGAAATCAAGTGGAGATTATAAACGATAAAGGCGAAATATGCGAAACTGGCGAAACGGGCGATATCGCCGTGCATTTGAGCACACCGGCCTTATTCAAGGAATATTATAAAGATCCCGAAAGAACGAAAAAGCAGATTCGCGGAGATTACTTTCTTACAGGAGACCGCGCGAAAAAAGACGAGGACGGCTACTTTTGGTTTGAGAGCCGCAATGATGACATCATTGTCAGCTCCGGATATACAATCGGGCCTTTTGAAGTAGAGGACGCGCTCGTGAAGCATCCGGAAGTGAAAGAATGTGCCGTCGTGGCGAGCCCGGATGAAATCAGAGGTTCAATCGTAAAAGCTTATGTCGTTTTACAAGACGATGAAAAGCGCAGTGACGAACTTGTCAAAGAACTGCAAAACCACGTAAAAACGATTACGGCGCCTTATAAATATCCGAGAGAAATTGAATTTGTCGAAAGCCTGCCGAAAACGGCGTCTGCAAAAATCAGACGTGTGGAGCTGAGACAGCGTGAAGAACGGCTGAAGGCTGATAAAAAAGCATAATACAGGATAAAGGGTGAGCGGGGATGAAAGCGATTTGGCACGGCGGCACCATCTATACAATGCTGGACAAGAATCATGTCACTGAAGCCGTTTATACCGAAGAAGGCGTCGTCAGGCAGACGGGCAGCTTCCGGGAACTCCAAGGAACATACGGTTCGCCTGATACGGAGGAAATCGATTTACATGGAGCTGTCATGTTCCCGGGGTTTACGGACAGTCATATGCATTTAATCGGGCACGGGGAAAAACAGCTTCGCCTCGATTTGTCGCAGCTGACGTCAAAAGAAGCGATACTGCGGGCTGCAAAAGAAGCAGAGCGTGAATTGGAAGATGGCGAATGGCTGATCGGCGAAGGCTGGGATGAAAATCTGTTTGAACGGCCGGTTTACGTCACGAAGCATGACCTTGACCTGCTCTTTCCCGACCGCCCCGTCCTGCTGAAGCGGGTATGCCGGCACGCCGCGGCGGTTAATTCGGCCGCATTGCGCGCGGCGGGAATTACAAACGAAACACCTGATCCATACGGCGGGATTATCGTCCGGGACGGAACCGGTCCGACAGGCCTCCTGCTGGATAAAGCCCAAGAGCTTGTGACACAGGCCCTGCCGCCCGTCTCACTTCACTATGTCAAACGCGCGCTTCAAACGGCGATTACGGACTGCTGGTCAAAAGGCCTGACCGGCGGGCATTCAGAAGATCTGGCATACTACGGAGACGCGTCCATTCCCGTTGCCGCGTACGAGTCGTTAACCGGCAGCGGCCTTTATCCTTTTCGCGCCCATCTGCTCGTACATCACGAAGCCGTCGACAGCTGGAGCGCTCTGGATAAATCGATCGGACCTTATCTGGAATACGGAGCGATGAAAATTTTTGCTGACGGCGCGCTCGGCGGCAGAACCGCTCTATTGAAAAAGCCTTATCACGATGATCCGTCAGTCTCCGGCGTTCAGGTGCATGATGACGAAACCCTTGCCGCTCTTGTTTATAAAGCGAGAGAGAAAGGGATGGAGATTGCCGTGCACGCGATTGGCGACCTTGCATTTGAAAAGGTGCTGGATGTTATCGAAAGATACCCGGCAAAGCCCGGACAGCTAGACAGGCTCATTCATGCGCAAGTATTAGATGACGGATTGATTGAAAGAGCCGCCCGGCTGCCGATCGGACTTGATCTTCAGCCGCATTTTGTGGCCAGTGATTTTCCGTGGGTGATTGACCGGCTCGGAGAAGAGCGGATGAAAACGGCTTTCGCCTGGAAAACACTGCTGTCAAAAGGGCTGCTGTGCGCCGGAGGTTCAGATGCCCCGATTGAGCCGGCCGATCCGCTTCTGGGCATTCAATCGGCTGTGCTCCGTACAAGCAAGCAGCACCCGGAAGGTCCGGCCTATTATGAAAAAGAGTGCCTGACCGTGTACGAAGCCATTCAGCTTTACACGGAGGGAAGCGCGGCCATCATCCATAAAGAACATAGCCGCGGACGGATCGCCCCCGGCTATGATGCCGACTTTACCGTACTCAGCGGTGATCCGTTCATGACGGACCCGAAAAAGCTTCATGAATTGGAAGCGGTCAAAACCGTCGTCGGCGGCCGTATCGTATATGAAAAAGAGGACAGGCGCTGATGCCCGTCCTCTTTTTTTATGATAAAAATGATCGTTTTACTTTTTCCCAGAAAGAGTTGTCTTTCAGTTTCACCGTTTTGATTTTTTTATCGGATAGTCTAATCTCAACCTTTTTGACATTCCGCGTGCTGAGCGCTTCATTGTCAAGCCCGATAATCGGATGCTCATTGCCGTCTTGCACCACCTGCAGTGTCAGCTTCCGGTCTGAGCTTAAAATAAACGGAGATCCGAGTGTACGGTATGTGTTGTTGTTCAACGACGCCAGTTCGGATACCTGCATGCAGGAAATCAAAGGATCAACAACGGCGCCTGAAACAGATTTATTGTAGGCGGTGCTGCCCGTCGGGGTGGAAATGATCATCCCGTCCCCTCTGAACGTCTCAAAATGAAGATCATCAATTAACACATCCATCACAAACGTTTTAATAATGCTTGAACGGATGGAAACCTCGTTTAAACAGTGAAAATGATTGCTGCCGTCCACCGTTACGTGAATGAGCGGGTATTTTCTGACCTCAAGCTGTTCCGCGGTCATGCTGGCCGCCATTTTTTCAGGCTCATCGCTGTGAAAATCACAGTACAAATGGGCTTTCCCTTTTTTAGCGATGCCGACATACAGGCAGTCATCACGGAATCCGGTTTTTCTGACGGCTTGCAGAAATGAGCCGTCGCTGCCGATGCTGGCGATAATTCCGGCATCCTCCGGTTGAGCCGCAACTGTAAAACCGTGCGATTCAGCAAGCTGCTTCAAAGAGCTGACTTGTTCTTTTGTTTCGTTGTTTTGTTTGTGAAAAAAATAAACATTGCGGCGAAGATCGGTCATATCCCCATTCCCCTTTGCTGTCATATTTACGTTTTTCTCCCAGCAGGTATTGTGTTAAAATACCTGTGGCAATAGTGTAACATGTTTCCTGTTTATCCGGTAAGGGAAAGCGCTTCATGAAAAAAATGAATCTTTTTTTACGGGGGAACGTACGAATATTGACAGAAAAGGAGGAGAACAAATGAATGCAAAAAGATGGATTGCGCTCGTCATCGCGCTCGGCATTTTCGGCGTATCAGTCATTGCAAGTGTGACCGTCGGGGTGCTGAAGAATATCGGAGATACAGGGTCTGACTTTGCATCACTGACAGATGACACAGAGGAAGTGACGCTGGATAAGGGCAGCCCCGGCAGTAAAATCGCCGTGCTTGAAGTGGACGGCACGATTGAGGATAACGGCGGGTCCGCTGGCCTGCTCAGCTCAGGCGGGTATGATCACAGATCATTTTTAAAACAGGTTGAGCGTGCGAAAGAAGACAAAAGCGTCAAAGGAATTGTGCTGAAAATCAATTCCCCTGGCGGAGGCGTGTACGAAAGCGCGGAAATACATAAAAAACTGGAAGAACTAAAGAAAGAAACGAAGAAACCGATTTATGTATCCATGGGCTCCATGGCGGCATCGGGAGGCTACTATATTTCAACGGCAGCCGATAAAATCTATGCTTCACCGGAAACGCTCACGGGTTCACTGGGAGTCATCATGGAAAGCGTCAATTATTCCAAGCTCGCCGATGAACTCGGCATCAAGTTTGAAACCATTAAAAGCGGCGCGCATAAAGACATCATGTCCCCGACCCGCGACATGACGAAGGAAGAAAGAAAGATCATGCAGACAATGGTCAACGATTCTTATGAAGGATTTGTCAATGTCATTTCAAAAGGCCGGCACATGTCAAAAGCGGATGTGAAAAAAATTGCCGACGGCCGTGTTTACGACGGCAGACAAGCGAAAAAAATCGGCCTCGTTGATGAGCTCGGTTTTTACGATGACACGATCAGCGCGATGAAAAAGGACCATAAAAATATGAAAAACGCTTCAGTCATCACATACGAGGAAGGATTCGGATTAGGCTCGCTCTTTTCCATGAGCGCAGCGAAAATGTTTAAAAGCGAAATTGATTTTCTGAATATGAAAGAACTCATTTCGCAATCCGGTTCGCCGCGGATGATGTATCTCTATGCAAAGTAGGGGGGAAGAAAGAATGGACGCGACTTACGAAGGCTTTCGCGGCAAAGAAGAGGAAGCTGAACAACAGAGGGCGCCCGAGCATGCATATGCGGGCTTTTGGATCAGGTTTTGGGCGTTTCTTCTCGATTGGCTGGTGGTCTGGGGACTTAACCATCTCATCGTTTCACCGATTTTCACGCTGATGAAGCTCCCGGCAACAAGCGGAATGTTTACAATCTCAGCTTATTCCGTCACAACCCTGATCGTCTACCTCGCCTATTTTGTGTTCATGACGAAATGGTTTCATCAGACACTCGGCAAGATGGTCTTCGGGTTAAAGGTCACTTCTTTGACGCCCGGAAAGCCGCTGACTTGGAGCACCGTCATTTTCAGAGAAGCGGTGGGGCGTTATATCGATAAAATCTGGATTCTCTATATCGTCATTGCGTTTACGCCCAAAAAGCAGGGCATTCATGATCTGATCGCCGACACAACGGTGATTCACGAAGCGCTGTACCGCAAATAAAAGCAGTAAACCCGGAATAAACGTCCGGGTTTATTTTTTTTTGTTTTGGCGATAATGCTGCTAAGGAAGTGAAGCTTATGGGATATGCCGCAGCAGCTGTTATTCTCATTCTCATTTTGGCCTGGCTGCTCATGAGGATGAAAATCCACCTGACTTTCGAATATCTTCACGATAAAGATAACGACAAACTGACGTTTAAAATCTCGGCCTTATACGGGCTGATCCGTATTAAAAAAACGCTGCCCGTCATTAAAGTAAACAGCGAAGACGCGTCAATTGATGTCAAACAGGACACGAAATCAGAAATGAAAGGTCAGAAAAAAGAGAAGAAAAAAATCACATATGAAGATGTCAAACAGAGCATTCACAGAATAGAAATGATTCTGCACCAAGTCTTTCAGATGCGCCAAATCGGCGCCTCATTTCTTGCGGGAGTCCGTGTTACGAAGTTCGAATGGGTGACGGTTATCGGAATAAAGGACGCCGCCGTTACGGGAATCGCCGCCGGCGGATTGTGGGCCGTAAAGGGAGGCCTTACGGCGATGCTGTATGATCATCTGCGTTTCATACATAAACCGGTGTGCGAAGTCATTCCGTCTTTTCAAGTGCCTGCATCCAAGACGCATTTGCAGTGTATATTCTTTTTTCGTTTTGGACATCTTATAGGTGCAGCTTTCAAATTGCTCAAATACGGGCGGAACGGACTTTCTATCATACGAAAGAAACAGCCGGTTCCGGTTGCTTCAAAGAATGATTCATCAGTTTAAGGAGGAGCGCATATGGCAGACCATCCCATTCAAGGTTTAATGAAAACCGCTATGGAAAATTTAAAAGAAATGATTGACGTGAATACAATCATCGGCGATCCTGTTGAAACGCCTGACGGCAGCGTAATCTTAACGGTTTCAAAGGTCGGATTCGGATTTGCGGCGGGCGGAAGCGAGTTTGGAGGAAAGCCGGCTGAAAAAAGAACCGATGATGATGAAAGAAAAGAGCAGAAGCTCCCGTTCGGCGGCGGAAGCGGCGGCGGAGTATCCATTACGCCGATTGCGTTTCTGATTGTCGGAACAAACGGCGTGCGTATGCTTCATTTGGACGAAAACACCCATCTGATTGATAAACTGTTAGACTCCGCGCCTCAAACAATTGAACGCATCCAGCATATGTTTAAAAAGAATGAAAAAGGCCGGAACCAAAAAAGAACGGATATCGATTTATAACAGAAAAGTTAACTGCCGCCCGCAGTTAGCTTTTTTTACGATGCGGCATAACCTTTGCAGTTTGCATAAAACTCGACTATGATAGAGCTATACATAGATAAAGGGAGGAATCAGAATGGCTGAAATTACATTTAAAGGCGGAGCCGTGACGCTGATCGGACAAGAAGTGAAACCGGGTGACCAAGCTCCTGACTTCACGGTTTTGACAAACGGATTAGAAGAGAAGACATTAGCAGATATGAAAGGGAAAGTAACGATCATATCCGTTATCCCTTCCATCGACACAGGCGTATGTGACGCGCAGACACGCCGCTTCAACGAAGAAGCCGCAAAACTCGGTGATGTGAACGTTTATACAATCAGCGCCGACCTTCCGTTTGCACAAGCGCGCTGGTGCGGAGCGAACGGAATTGATAAAGTTGAAACGTTATCGGATCATAAAGAGATGTCATTTGGTGAAGCATTCGGTGTTCACATCAAAGAACTTCGTCTTTTGGCGCGTTCCGTATTCGTCCTTGATCAGGACGGAAAAGTCGTTTACGCGGAATACGTAAGCGAAGCGACAAACCACCCGAATTATGAAAAGCCTATCGAAGCTGCAAAAGCGTTAATCAAGTAAAGAGAGAAAAAGAGCTCCGGGTGCTGCCGCGGAGCTCTTTTCATGGCAAGGAGGAAACAGCATGCAACACGACCATGTCGGTCAGATTTATGAACTTTTAGATGAAGCTGCCCAAGTGATAGCAGAAGGCCTTCAGATTTCTTATATTGAGGGGCTTGCGGAAGCGGGAGAAATGTATTTTCTTGAAAAGGCCGACCAGCTTCCGCTTCAGGAAAAGCAAACCGGCGAGCTTAACAGCCTGCTCGCGAAAGCAGACTTCAGAAAATGGGAGCATGAATGGATCCGCAAGGCGTTCCAGCTCGCCATTTTAAAAGGGCTCAAAGATAAGTCCCATCCGAACAGACAGATGACGCCTGATACGATCGGCCTTTTCATCAGTTACCTCGTGAATAAATTTACGGGCGGCCGAAAAGGCCTGACATTGCTGGACCCCGCCTGCGGCACCGGAAATCTTCTGCTGACCGCGGCAAACCAGCTTTCTGACAAAGCGGGAAAAAGCTTCGGCATTGAAATCGACGATGTCCTTCTGAAGATCGCATATGCGCAGGCGAATCTGCAGGAAAAAGAAATGGAGCTGTTCTGCCAGGACAGTCTTCAGCCGTTATTTATCGAACCGGCCGATGCGGTCATCTGCGATTTGCCGGTCGGCTACTATCCGAATGACGAAGGCGCTGAAGCGTATGAGCTGAAAGCGGATGAAGGCCACTCATTTGCCCACCACTTATTTATTGAGCAGAGCGTCAAACATACAAAACCGGACGGATACTTATTTTTTATGATTCCGAACCATCTGTTTGACAGCGCGCAAAGCGATAAACTGAAGCGGTTTTTTGCGGAAAAAGTGTATATCAACGCCCTTCTTCAGCTGCCGGCTACTATGTTTAAAGACGAAGCGCAGGCAAAGAGCATTTTAATCTTGCAGAAAAAAGGCGAAGACGCAATGCCGCCGAAACAAGCGCTTTTGGCGAATCTTCCTTCCTTTGCGAACCAGCAGGCGATGCGGGAGATGATGGCAAAATTGGATCAATGGATTCAAAAAGAAAAATAATGGCGAAAAAGCAGTGTGAGATGCAAAATCCCGCGCTGCTTTTGCTTTTTAAAATGAATGGAAATCAGGACGATAACACAAATTAAGGAAAGAAAATAACATTCCGTAAGGCGGTACCGTCCATTTGGCACAAATGAAATTTATCAGAAAATATCGACTTCATATTGTAAGCGGTACCAATGTGGATGTTGACTTGAAATGCTGAGTTGACAATGTTTAAATGGAAAAGTCAGATATTTTTTGGACTGCAATTATGGTCTGGGAAAAAAGAACGAACAAACGAAGAAGAATTTTGATAGGAGCGTCATTTATGTCTAAAATTATTGCAATTAACGCAGGAAGCTCATCTTTAAAATTTCAGTTATTCGAAATGCCTTCAGAAAAGGTGCTAACAAAAGGTTTAGTAGAACGGATCGGTATCGCCGACAGCGTTTTCACAATCTCTGTTAACGGCGAAAAAAATACAGAAGTGACAGATATTCCGGATCATGCGGTTGCGGTGAAGATGCTGCTTCACAAGCTGACTGAATTCGGTATTATAAAGGATTTAAATGAAATTGACGGAATCGGCCACCGTGTGGTTCACGGCGGAGAAAAATTCAGCGATTCTGTTTTGCTTACGGATGAAACAATCCGTGAGATTGAAGAGATTTCAGAACTAGCGCCGCTTCACAACCCGGCTAACATCGTCGGCATTAAAGCCTTTAAAGAAGTGCTTCCGAATGTGCCTGCGGTTGCAGTGTTTGATACGGCGTTCCACCAAACGATGCCTGAACAATCCTACCTGTACAGCCTACCGTACGAATACTACGAGAAATACGGCATCCGCAAATACGGTTTCCACGGCACATCTCATAAATACGTGACACAGCGCGCAGCTGAGCTTCTCGGCCGCCCGCTTGAAGATTTGCGTCTGATTTCCTGCCACCTCGGTAACGGCGCAAGTATCGCGGCCGTAGAAGGCGGAAAATCCATTGATACGTCAATGGGCTTCACACCGCTTGCGGGTGTTGCGATGGGAACACGTTCAGGAAACATCGACCCTGCATTGATTCCGTACATTATGGAAAAAACGGATCAGACGGCAGATGAAGTATTAAATACGTTAAATAAAAAGAGCGGACTGCTTGGCGTATCCGGTTTCTCCAGCGACCTTCGCGATATCGTAGAAGCTTCAAAAGAAGGAAACGAAAGAGCGGAAACGGCTCTTGAAGTGTTTGCAAGCAGAATCCATAAATACATCGGTTCTTACGCTGCGAGAATGAGCGGCGTTGACGCGATTATTTTCACTGCGGGTATCGGTGAAAACAGCGTTGAAGTCAGAGAACGCGTGCTTCGCGGCTTAGAATTCATGGGTGTATATTGGGATCCTGCGCTGAACAACGTGCGCGGCGAGGAAGCGTTTATCAGCTACCCTCACTCTCCTGTCAAAGTCATGATCATTCCGACTGACGAAGAGGTCATGATCGCACGCGACGTTGTCCGCCTTGCACAGTAATGATCAAAAAAAGCACATCCTTTTAGGGTGTGCTTTTTTATTGAATGCCCCAGAATCAAACGTTACGATATGTTTATTACATAAACGATGAGGTGAAGCAATGAGTGTGCATGAACATAAACAAGAAGCCCCGTCAGCCGTGCGCTGCAAGGTGATTACAGTCAGCGACACGAGAACGAAAGAAACCGACAAGAGCGGGCGCGTCATGATGGACTTCCTCAGGGAAGCGGGATTTGAAACGGTCGCTTATGACATTGTTAAAGATGAAAAAGATGAATTGCAGAAAGCCGTTTTATCCGGCTGTATGGATGAATATACAGATGCGGTGCTGTTAAACGGAGGGACGGGCATTGCCGAAAGGGATGTCACAATTGAAGCGGTCACGCCGCTGTTTTCAAAAGAACTCCCGGGATTCGGCGAGCTGTTCCGCATGCTGAGCTATACGGAGGACATCGGTTCCGCCGCCATTTTGTCCAGAGCGGCAGCGGGTGTGATCCAAAATACCGCAGTCTTCTGCACGCCCGGCTCCTCAGGCGCCGTAAAGCTTGCAATGAGTAAACTGATTATTCCTGAACTGCCCCATGTGCTCCGGGAAATCCGAAAAGATTTATAAATGTATAAAAAGGCTCTGCTCCGCTCAAAAAATTGGGTGGGGTTTTTTTTATAAAAGGCTTGAAAAAACAGAATTTACTTGTTACAGTGTATACATACAAAATGCATTTTTATTAATTAAAACTAATTTTTATACAAAAGGGAGCTTTTAACATGGCAGAACAAAAAAAGGTTGTATTGGCATACTCAGGAGGTCTTGATACTTCTGTAGCGATAAAATGGCTGCAAGAACAGGGATACGATGTTGTTGCCTGCTGTTTAGACGTAGGGGAAGGAAAGGATTTGGCATTCGTTCAGCAAAAAGCGCTGGAAGTAGGCGCCGTAAATTCCTATGTGATTGATGCGAAAGAAGAATTCGCCCGGGAGTACGCGCTCATTTCTATGCAGGCCCATACAATGTATGAAGGCAAGTATCCGCTCGTATCTGCACTATCCCGTCCGTTAATCGCGAAAAAACTCGTTGAAGTCGCGGAAAAGGAAAACGCGGTGGCCGTAGCGCACGGCTGCACGGGAAAAGGCAACGATCAGGTGCGTTTCGAAGTATCCATTAAATCATTAAATCCTGATCTGGAGGTCATTGCTCCGGTCCGTGAGTGGCAATGGTCGCGTGAAGAAGAAATTGAATATGCCGCAAGCCGCGGCATACCGATTCCGATCAATCTTGACAGCCCGTATTCCATCGACCAGAACCTATGGGGACGCGCCAATGAATGCGGTATATTAGAAGACCCGTGGGCGGCGCCGCCTGAAGGGGCATATGACCTGACAGCATCTCTTGAAAACACGCCGGACGTTCCGGAAATCATCGAAATCGCATTTGAAGCCGGTGTTCCGGTTTCAATCGACGGCGTAACCTACCCGCTCGCTGATTTAATTCTCAAGCTGAACGAGACTGCCGGAAAACACGGCATCGGCCGGATTGACCATGTGGAAAACCGCCTGGTCGGCATTAAGTCCCGTGAAGTTTATGAGTGCCCGGGCGCCATGACTTTAATTACGGCTCACAAAGAGCTTGAGGATCTGACTTTAGTGAAAGAAGTGGCCCATTTCAAACCGGCAATTGAACAAAAACTGTCTGAAATCATCTATAACGGTTTATGGTTCTCGCCGTTAAAAGACGCGCTGCTTGCATTCTTGAAAGAAACCCAAAAACACGTCACCGGCGTCGTGCGCGTCAAACTGTTTAAAGGCCATGCCATTGTAGAAGGACGTAAGTCGGAATATTCACTCTACGATGAAAAACTTGCGACATATACAAAAGACGATGCTTTTGACCATCACGCGGCAATCGGTTTCATTGAGCTTTGGGGGCTGCCGACAAAAGTAAACAGCATTGTGAAAAAGAAGGAGCAGATTGAAGCATGAAGAAGCTTTGGGGAGGCCGTTTTCAAAAAACACCGGAAAAGTGGGTCGATGAGTTCGGCGCATCCATCACATTCGACCAAAACTTAGTCAAAGAGGATATTACAGGGTCTCTCGCTCATGCGGCAATGCTGAAAAAATGCGGCATTCTGACGGAAGAAGAAGAAGGCGCCATCCGACAGGGGCTGCAGACCCTCCTGCAAAAAGCAGAGGAAGGAACGCTTGAATTCTCTGTTGATTATGAAGATATCCATTTGAATATTGAAAAAATGCTGATCGAAGAAATCGGACCGCTAGGCGGCAAGCTCCATACCGGCAGAAGCCGGAATGACCAGGTGGCGACCGACATGCATTTGTATTTGAAAGATCATGTCTCACATATCATCGTGCTGATTGAACAGTTCCAAAAAGCGCTGATCGAAAAAGCGGAGGCCAATGTCGAGACCATTCTGCCGGGGTACACCCATTTGCAGCGGGCTCAGCCGATTTCTTTCGCCCACCATCTGCTTGCTTATTTTTGGATGCTTGAACGGGATAAAGAGCGTTTTCGCGATGCTATGAAACGGATTAACATATCGCCGCTCGGATGCGGGGCGCTTGCCGGAACCACGTTTCCGATAGACCGTAACTATTCGGCGGAGCTGCTCGGTTTTGACTCCATTTATGAGAACAGTCTTGACGGAGTCAGCGACAGAGATTTTATTCTCGAGTTTTTAAGCGGCAGCAGCATGCTGATGATGCACCTTTCGCGTTTATCAGAAGAAATCATTCTATGGTGCTCGCAGGAATTCAGATTCATTGAACTGGATGATACGTATGCGACGGGAAGCAGCATGATGCCGCAGAAGAAAAACCCCGACATGGCGGAGCTGATCCGCGGTAAAACCGGACGCGTATACGGTGATATGATGGGGCTTTTCACGATTATGAAAGGGCTCCCGCTCGCTTACAACAAAGACCTGCAGGAAGATAAAGAAGGCATGTTTGACACGGTGAAAACCGTTGAAGGAAGCCTTCAGATTTTCACGGGCATGATTGAAACGATGAAAGTAAACAAAGACATCATGAAACAAGCGACAAAACAAGATTTTTCAAACGCGACGGAACTTGCCGATTATTTAGCTAAAAAAGGCATGCCGTTCAGAGAAGCGCATGAAGTGGTCGGCAAGCTTGTGTACAGCTGCATTGAAAAAGGACTCTATTTAAGTGATATGGCATTTGAAGAATTCCTTCAAGCCAGCAGTCTCTTTGAAGAAGACATCTATACCGTGCTAGATCCGCATCATGCGGTTGAAAAAAGAATGAGCGCCGGCGGAACGGGTTTTCAGCAGGTAGAACAGGCGCTCGTAAAAGCAAAAGCCTGCGCCGGCATTTAATTTGCTGAAATTTCCTTCATATTTTCCCGTCATATCAGACACCCTACATCTATAAAGATGGGAGGTAGAAGGAATGCGCAAAGAACAAGACCGTTACATCTATGATGAAAAAGAAAGTGAAGAAACGGCCAGGCTCATCTCAGAGGCATACGAAAGCGGTTATGTCGGCATGGAGGAAGCCTCTGCTCCTTCAGAAAATTAAGCTGTCTGTAAAGACGGCTTTTTTTTCGTGCGGACGAAGTGCAAAAAAGTGATATTGCCGTTTGTTTATAGTAAAGTAGAGGGAGAAACGTCTTGATTTTATTGAAGCGGCAACGTTGCCTGGGGAGGGTATTCAATGTGCGACATGCTCTAATCACTGCCGGTACAAAGGGATTGGGCCGAAAAGTGACTGAAATGCTTCTGGAAAAAGGCTTTTCTGTCACAGTGAATTACAGACAAGACGAAGAAGCGGTCGCCTGTCTGAAGGCGGATTATCCCGGGTGCCATGACAGATTGCAATTCGTTAAGGGCGATGTAACCCGGAAAGAAGATCTCATTCGGATCGCCGATGCAGCCCTTCAGCGGTTTGGAAGGATTGACATACTGATTAACAATGCCGGGCCGTACATATTTGAGCGCAAAAAGCTAGCCGATTACTCCGATGACGAATGGTATGACATGCTTGAAGGGAATTTAAGCGCCGTTTTCCATCTATTTAAAGCGGTTATCCCGGTCATGAGACAGCAGCGGTTCGGCCGGATTATTACATACGGTTTTCAAGGAGCGGACCATGCCCCCGGCTGGCTTCACCGTTCCGCTTTCGGAGCGGCTAAAGTCGGATTGGCTTCGTTAACGAAAACCATTGCGATTGAAGAAGCCGAATCAGGCATTACGGCCAATATGGTCTGCCCGGGTGATATTGTAGGAGATATGAAAGAAGCGTCTATAGAGGAAGCAAGACGGAAAATCGGCAAAGAAAAGACGCCGATCGGCAGGTCCGGAACCGGAGAGGATATTGCGAGAATCATCGCCTTTTTATGTGAGGAAGATTCCGATCTTGTAACCGGAACGGTCATTGAAGCAACAGGCGGGCTGAATGTGATTAACAGGCATCAATCCCTGTAAGTTTTTTCGTTTGTCAAAAAGGGAACTTGATAAATATTAATTTTTTATGAGGTGAAAACGATGAAAGTGACTTATCACGGACATTCTGTCATTCAAGTGGAAACGAAAACCCATAACATTATTTTTGATCCGTTTCTGACCGGAAACAGTCTGACAAATTTGAAACCGGAAGAAGTGAAAGCGGATGTCATCCTGCTTACTCACGGACACAATGACCATGTCGGAGATACAGAGCAGATCGCTAAACAAAACGATGCGCTCGTCATTGCGCCGAACGAGCTTGCCGTTTATCTCGGCTTTAAAGGTTTAAAGGTCCACCCGATGCATATCGGCGGGGCGCGCCAATTTGATTTCGGCAAAGTGAAACTGACACAGGCATTCCACGGATCGGCGGTCACTGATGAAGAAAACAAAACCATTACGTACACGGGGATGCCGGCCGGGATTTTATTGACGATTGACGGCAAAACGATTTTCCACGCCGGAGACACGGCGCTGTTCTCAGATATGAAACTGATCGGGGAACTGAATCACATTGACCTGGCGTTTCTGCCGATCGGTGATAACTTCACCATGGGCCCTGAAGACGCGAAACTCGCGGCTGAGTGGCTGAGAGCGAAACAGGTCGTTCCCGTTCATTACAATACATTTCCTGTCATTGAACAGGACCCTGACGCTTTCGCCGAAAGTCTGCCCGGAGGCGTCGGCAAAGTCATGGCGGCCGGCGAGACCATTGAGCTTGCCTGACATATGTGTCAAAGACCTTCTGAATCAAGCATTCAGAAGGTCTTTTTGTGATGCCGCCTTTTTTCGGGCGTCTCATTGCGAATGAATCCCCCGTACCCTTATAATAAAAGCAGAAGACTGTCCTTAGAGGTGAAACGCTTGGCAACAAAGCATGAACAAATCCTATCATACATAGATTCGCTTCCTGTCGGTGAAAAAATTTCGGTCAGAAGAATTGCGAAAGAAATGAAAGTCAGTGAAGGAACGGCTTACAGAGCCATTAAGGAAGCCGAAAACAAAGGATTCGTTTCCACTATTGAACGTGTGGGGACCATCCGGATTGAACAGAAGAAAAAAGAAAATATTGAAAAGCTGACATACGCCGAGGTCGTCAATGTGATAGACGGCCAGGTGCTCGGCGGAAAAGCCGGTCTGCATAAAACGTTGAATAAGTTTGTGATCGGCGCGATGGAGCTTGACGCGATGATGCGTTATACGGCGGCGGGGAACCTGTTAATCGTCGGGAACCGAATCAACGCCCACCGCCAGGCGCTTGAGGCGGGCGCAGCTGTTTTGGTAACGGGAGGGTTTAATACCGACGACAGCATTATCGAGCTGGCCGATATGCTTGAGCTTCCGATTCTCTCTACGAGCTACGATACCTTTACGGTAGCCGCGATGATCAACCGGGCGATCTATGATCAGCTCATAAAAAAAGAGATTGTGCTCGTGGAAGACATTTTGACGCCCGCAGATCGGACAGTGACGCTGTCCCCTAAGGATAAGCTGGAGAAATGGTACGAAAAGAACTATGAAACCGGACACGGCCGCTTCCCGGTTATCGATCAGCAGATGAAAATCCACGGAATCCTCACATCGAAAGATATCGCGGGGCATGACCGGTCAGTTCCGATTGAAAAAGTAATGACTAAAAACCCTGTCACGGTGATCGGGAAAACATCTGTCGCCTCAGCGGCTCAAATGATGGTTTGGGAAGGAATTGAAGTGCTTCCGGTGACAGACGGGCATCACAAACTGATCGGAATGATCAGCCGCCAGGATGTCTTAAAAGCGCTTCAAATGGTTCAAAAGCAGCCTCAGGTCGGTGAAAAGCTGGATGATATTGTTTCAAGAGGATTTAAAGAAGAGGAAGATGACAAAACGCCGGCCGTTTATCAATATGAAGTCACGCCGCAAATGACCAATCAGCTCGGCACGATTTCTTACGGGGTGTTTACGACGATTTTAACCCAGGCCGCCAGCCGATTTTTACGCTCCCGCAAACGCGGCGAGCTGGTCATTGAAAGCATTACGATTTTCTTCTTGAAGCCCGTACAGATGGAGTCGGTCATTGAAGTGAAACCGCGCATTTTAGAGGCGGGCCGGAAATTCGGGAAAATGGAAGTGGAAGTGTCAAGCCAAAGCGGCATCGTTTCAAAAGCGATGCTCATGGTGCAGCTGATGGAGAGAAGTTAAGGGACGCACCCGGGTCCCTTTGCATTCATTATGCGTGGTCCCTCTCCGCTTCCTTTGCATGGATGGGCTCATAATGCTTATAGGCTCTATACCCGGCCCATGCGCTGCCTGCTCCGATTAAAATGAAGACGCCGCCGATGACCAGGGTCAGGACGGAGTGAAACAGAATCATTTGGTTTACTCCGTACAAAAGCACCAGCGCACCTAATGCCATACTTGATTTAGCCGAAAAACATTCCTTCTCCAGCGCCCGTTTCGTCTGGATTCCTTTTACTTTGTAATACACGTAAAAGCAGGCAGAAAGCCCGATGAGAAAAACAAAAACCAGCATAAATGAAATCCTCCATTATATGAGTTTGCAAAACCGTTTATACCGTTACTGAAAGATTTTCCTTTTCCATGGATAAAGAGTATGATTAAATGAATAAAAACGAAAAGGAGAAAACGATGAAATCCGAACTGATCAGAACCATATCATTATATGACACCATTATCTTACATAGACATGTGAGGCCTGACCCGGACGCCTACGGTTCACAGTGCGGCCTTACGGAAATCCTGCGGGAAACGTATCCCGAAAAAAATATTTTTGCCGTCGGACAGCCTGAGCCGTCCTTGTCTTTTTTATATTCCCTCGATGAGGTGGATGACGAAACCTATAAAGATGCTCTTGTCATCGTGTGCGACACCGCAAACCAAGGCAGGGTCGACGATCAGCGCTACCATTCCGGCGCAAAGCTCATGAAAATAGACCACCATCCAAATGAAGATCCGTATGGCGATCTGTTATGGGTCGATACGAATGCAAGCTCCGTAAGCGAAATGATCTATGAGCTGTACCTGGAAGGAAAGCAGCACGGCTGGAAACTGAATACGAAAGCAGCTGAGCTGATCTACGCGGGTATCGTCGGTGATACGGGGCGCTTCTTATTCCCGAACACCACAAAAAAGACATTAAAATACGCGGGAGAGCTCATTGAGTTCCCATTTTCATCATCAGAGCTGTTCAATCAATTGTATGAAACAAAATTAAATGTGGTGAAGCTTAACGGCTTTATTTATCAAAATGTGTCACTGTCTGAAAACGGCGTCGCTTCCGTTTTCATTAAAAAAGACATTTTGGAGACATATGGAACCACCGCTTCTGAAGCGTCGCAGCTTGTCGGAACACTCGGAAATATTTCGGGTATCCGCGCTTGGGTGTTTTTCGTAGAAGAAGACGATCAAATCAGAGTCCGGTTCCGTTCAAAAGGTCCGGTCATCAACGGAATTGCCCGGAAATACAATGGCGGCGGACATCCGCTTGCGGCCGGCGCATCCATCTTCAGCTGGGATGAAACCGATCAGATTCTTGCTGATCTGGAAGAGATATGTAACGAACACAAGTAGAGGGGAGACCCTCTTTCTTAGTGTTCATCTGTCACGGGGATGAACCAGCAGCCGAATTCAGTCAGGTCTTCGTAGACGCGGAGATTACAGATTTGGAGTTCTTTTTTTATGAGGGAAGCGAGTGTGTCTGTTTCTGCATATGCGGAATAGCCTTGTCTGATTCGGGCTGCATGATCTTTTGCCAAGCGTCGTTCACTAAAAACCTCCATTTTCCCTTCCTCCCTTCAGAATCATTGAAAATGTCTCATCTACAGTTTATAAAAAAGCGGAGAAAAAAGCGACAGATCTATGGAAAATTTTTAAAAATGACATAATTACGTCGCAAAAGAAATATGAATTTCGACAGACAATCTCGTATAAATCGTCAGTTCCTTTACTTCAGCTTTAAATTCCTTCTCATTTATGGTGTATATTTTGTTTTCGATCGTCCGTTTTAAAAGCTCCTTTGTTTTATACACGCTTTCAATATCCTTTGTGATGACTTCAGAAATATTATCTTTCACTTGTTCCTCAAATTTCATCTTGTCAGGCTGGGCGATTCTGTATTTTTCCCCATTGATCAGCTTCACATCAACACTTTGGATGAGCAGCCTTTGCTTATTATCCTCATTTAATTTATGAAGATCTTTCTGATAGATGGAGATTTGGTTTTTTAAATCCCGCGCGTGCTCCCGCTGCTTTTCAATTAACGTCACCTGTTCTTCCTGAAACGTTCCGTATGTAAACAGAAAGAACAGCCAGCTGACGATGGCTCCGCACATCATTCCCGCAAAAAAACGCTGCCATCCCGGTTTTTTATAATACTCGGGAATTCTCATGATGACATATTCTCCTGGGTCAGCCATGAAATAATCAGCCAGCCGGTCTGCGCGCCGCCCATTGCTGAAATAATTAAAAGAAGCTGTTTGAAGATGTCGCGCGTGTTGCCTTCAAACAGCCCCCGCTCGAAACTGTATACCGCGTCAAATGTTCCCCCGATGGCCGCGACAAGCGCCCAGATCTTCAGCCTGTTCGCCAATTTTGTGATCGCCGTCAGCGGAGGCTCGCCTGATAAATAAGCTCCGAGGCCGCCGATCAGCGCGCCGCCGAGCAACACACCGAGGGCGATAAAATAACTGCTGATGAAATTCGCCATAAATCCGGCTTCCTGATCCATATATACACCACCTCACTTTTCTATCATATTGAGCGAAACGGACAAGTATGATGATGAGTCAAAAAAGAACATTTGTTTCTTAAGAAAACCCGTCTTATAATGTAGAAAGGCAAAATGAACGTATGGGAAAGGAGTGGCGGCATTGTCTTTTGTTCACCTGCAAGTACATAGCGGCTACAGCCTGTTAAACAGCGCCGCTTCTGTAAAAGAGCTTGTTGCACAAGCGAAGGAACTCGGATATTCATCATTGGCGCTGACGGACGAAAATGTGATGTACGGCGCCATTGAGTTTTATAAAGCATGCAAATCAAACGGAATTAAGCCGATTATCGGTCTGACGGCTTCTATATACACGGACGATACGGAGCTTGAAGCACACCCGCTCATTCTTTTAGCAGAGACAAACACGGGATATCAGAACCTGGTGAAAATCTCAAGTGCGCTGCAATCCATGGCAAAGGGCGGTATGAAGCGAAAATGGATGAAGAGCTATCATGAGGGGCTGATCGCCATTACGCCCGGTGAAAACGGGTACATTGAAAGCCTGCTTCAAGCCGGGAAGTTTGAAGAAGCGGTCCGGGCTGCCAAAGGTTTCCGGGAGCTGTTCGGAGACGGCCGTTTTTATTTAGGGTACCAGCCGTTTAAAGGACATGAGACGTTATCAGAAGAGATTCTCCGCCTGTCAGCCGAAACGGAAATCGCTGTCTGCGCTGCGGGGGATGTCCGTTATATCAAGAAAGAAGATCAAGATGCGTACCGCTGTCTGTGCGCTATTAAAGCCGGAGAGAAATGGGAGGATCAGAGCGGGAATCTGCCGGACTTATACTTGAGGACGCCTGAAGAAATGGCAGAGTTTTACACGCGGCAGCCGGAAGCGATTGAAGCAGCCGCGCGTATCGCCCGGCAATGCCGGGTCGATGTCAGCCTCGGACAGACACAGCTTCCGTCTTTTCCGGCGCCGGACGGCAAATCAGCCGATGACTATTTGGCGGAGATCTGTCATGAGGGGCTGCGCCTCCGTTTCGGCACTCCTGATGAGCGCGCTGTCCGCCGGCTTGAATATGAGCTGGACGTCATCAGGCGCATGAAATTCAGTGATTATTTTCTCATCGTATGGGACTTTATGAAGTACGCGCATGAAAAGGGCATTGTGACAGGCCCGGGAAGGGGGTCCGCGGCAGGCTCGCTTGTCGCTTACTCCCTTTTCATTACCGACGTGGATCCGCTTAAACATTCTCTGCTGTTTGAGAGGTTTCTTAATCCCGAGCGGATCAGCATGCCGGATATTGATATCGATTTCCCTGATACGAGAAGGGATGAGGTCATTCAGTATGTGCAAAATAAGTACGGGGCCATGCACGTCGCCCAGATTATCACCTTCGGGACATTGGCCGCCAAGGCGGCGTTAAGGGATACCGGGAGAGTGTTCGGAATCAGCCCGAAAGAAGCCGACCAGCTTGCCCGCCTGATTCCGTCAAAACCGGGAATGACGCTTGAGGAGGCGAGGCGGCAGTCCGCTCAGCTGAACAGGCGGCTGTCCGAATCCGCCGTTCTTCATAAAGTGTTTCAGATCGCAAGGAAAATTGAAGGTCTTCCGCGGCACACGTCAACACACGCGGCGGGGGTCGTTCTCAGTAAAGAGCCGCTTTCTGAAGTTGTCCCTCTTCAAGAAGGGCATGACGGCGTATATTTAACGCAGTATGCGATGGATCACTTGGAAGATCTCGGTCTTTTAAAAATGGACTTTTTAGGTTTGCGCAACCTGACGCTTATTGAATCCATTAAAACGATGATTGAAAAAGAGACGAATACGAAAATTGATTTTTCCGAGATTTCTTATCAGGATGAAAAAACGTTCTCGCTATTGTCAAACGGTGATACGACGGGTATTTTCCAGCTGGAATCATCAGGAATGAGAAACGTGCTGAAACGCCTGAAGCCGTCAAGACTGGAAGACATTGTCGCGGTTAACGCGCTTTACAGGCCGGGACCGATGGAAAATATTCCGTTATTTATCGACCGGAAGCACGGGCGGGCGCGTGTGGAAGTGCCGCACGAGGACGTAAGAAATATTCTCAGTGACACTTACGGCGTCATCGTCTATCAAGAACAGATAATGATGATCGCTTCGCGCATGGCAGGGTTTTCATTAGGTGAAGCGGATCTGCTCAGACGGGCTGTCAGCAAAAAGCAAAAGGACATTCTGGACAGAGAGCGAAGCCATTTTGTTGAAGGGTGCTTAAAAAAGGAGTATTCTGTAGTCACTGCAAACGAGGTCTACGATCTGATTGTAAAATTCGCTAACTACGGATTCAACAGAAGCCATGCTGTCGCATACAGCATGATCGGCTATCAGCTCGCCTATTTAAAAGCCCATTATCCGTTATATTTTATGTGCGGGCTGTTGACGAGCGTCATCGGCAATGAGGACAAAATATCGCAATATCTGCATGAAGCGAAGGGGAGCGGGATTCAAGTCCTTCCGCCGTCAATAAACAAAAGCGGTTTTCCGTTTGCGCCGGAAAACGGAGCCGTCAGATACAGTTTGCGGGCCGTTAAAAACGTAGGCGTCTCGGCAGTGAAAGATATTTATAAAGCAAGAACACATAAACCGTTCGAGGATCTTTTCGATTTCTGCTTTCGCGTACCTGCAAAAAGCGTGAATCGGAAAACCATCGAAGCCCTTATATTTTCTGGCGCCATGGACGAATTCAATCAAAATCGCGCAGCCTTGCTGGCCTCCGTTGATGTGGCTTTAGAGCACGCTGAACTTTTTCGTGCAGACGATGACCAAATGGGATTGTTTTTGGAAGAATCGTTCTCCATTAAGCCAAAATATGTAGAGGCTGAGGAATTTCCGCTCGTGGACAAGCTTCGGTTCGAAAAAGAAGCTCTCGGTGTTTATTTCTCAAGCCATCCTTTGTCTGCTTTCAGGGATCTCCTGAAAAAACGGGGGGCGCAAGCGATCACAGCAGCGCGGCAGATGCCGAAGGGGCAGCTGTCAATCGGCGCTTTGCTCGCGGGCATCAAAACGATTCGGACAAAGACAGGTCAGCATATGGCGTTTCTCACATTAAGCGATGAAACGGGAGAAATGGAAGCCGTCGTGTTTCCTGACCAATATAGAAGGCTGTCTCCGCTGTTAGAAGAAGGCGCGCTTTTATTCGCCGCCGGGAAAATGGAAGAGCGTCAGGAGAAGACACAATTCATCATGTCATCCGCCTCTCTTCTTGAGCAGACGGAGGCAGACAGAGCGCCGTCTGTTTACATCAAAATCGAAGGCAGCCGGCACAATCAGGAGTTTTTGGAAAAGATGAAGCGTATTTTACTGGAGCATAAAGGGGAAACCGGCGTTTATCTTTATTATGAAAAAGACAAGCAGACGATCAGGCTGCCGGATACTTTTCATATTCAGGCGGACCATCAGGCGTTATACCGTTTAAAAGAGCTGCTGGGCCGCGAAAACGTCGTGTTAAAATAGTGGTAACAATAATCGTTTTGTTATACAATTGAAACAATTGTGCTATCTTATTTAAAGATTCTGAAATTTTTCACCTCCAGCGATTGTACCAGTCTATGCGGCAGAATATGTAACAAAGTACTTAAAAGGAGTGTTTAGAATGTCATTAAGAGAAGAAGCGTTACATTTACACAAAGTAAATCAAGGAAAGCTGGAATCAAAAGCAAAGGTAGAAGTCAGAAACGCGGACGACTTAAGCCTTGCCTACTCTCCCGGAGTAGCTGAGCCTTGTAAAGAGATTTATGACGATAAAAATAAAGTATATGATTATACAATGAAGGGGAACATGGTAGCAGTCGTAACAGACGGATCAGCCGTTCTCGGTCTCGGTAATATCGGGCCTGAAGCTTCTCTTCCGGTCATGGAAGGGAAAGCGGTGCTGTTCAAAAGTTTCGCGGGCGTGGATGCATTCCCGATCGCGCTTGACACAAACGATGTGGACAAAATCATTGACACTGTGAAGCTGCTTGCACCGACATTCGGCGGTGTCAACCTTGAAGATATTGCGGCGCCGAACTGCTTCATTATCGAAGAGCGCCTGAAAAAAGAAACAAACATTCCGGTTTTCCACGATGATCAGCACGGCACTGCCATCGTAACCGTTGCCGGACTTGTAAACGCGCTGAAATTATCAGGAAAATCCATGTCATCCATTAAAGTTGTGGCAAACGGAGCGGGAGCGGCAGGCATCGCGATCATCAAGCTTCTTTACCATTTCGGCGTACGCGACATCGTAATGTGCGACTCTAAAGGGGCGATTTACGAAGGGCGTCCGGCCGGCATGAACGCAGTGAAAAACGAAGTGGCGAAGTTTACAAACCAAGACCGCAACGACGGTTCGCTGCAGGATGTCATTAAAGATGCAGACGTCTTTATCGGCGTATCAGTCGAAGGCGCGCTGACGAAAGAAATGGTGGAAAGCATGGCGAAAGATCCGATTATCTTCGCAATGGCCAACCCGAATCCGGAAATCATGCCTGAAGACGCGCGCGCAGCCGGCGCAAGCGTAATCGGAACAGGCCGTTCTGATTTCCCGAACCAGGTCAACAACGTTCTGGCATTCCCTGGAATTTTCCGCGGCGCGCTTGACGTTCGCGCGACTCACATCAACGAAGAAATGAAAATTGCTGCGGTTGAAGCGATTGCTTCCCTCGTTTCAGAGGAAGAATTAAGCGCTGATTATGTCATCCCGGCTCCATTTGACAAACGTGTGGCTCCTGCCGTTGCGAAAGCTGTTGCGAAAGCAGCGATGGAAACGGGCGTCGCCAGAATTACGGTCGATCCTGAGGAAGTGGCTGAAAAAACAAGACAGCTCACAGTCATCGGCGAATAATAACACAAAAATGAAATGGCAGCGCGTTGGAAAAAAACAACGCGCTGCTGTTCAATATACGGACTGCTGGCATTTTTTTAAGGGCAGGTCTTAAAAAAATTTCAGCAGAATCCTTATTTCTTTTGAAAACGCTGACAGATAAGGCTGAACAACGCTTTTTACGGTATGAAATCCGTCCGTTTCCGTCTGTTTTGCAGCAAAAAATGTCGAATGGAGGATGACACCGTTTGACAAAAAAAGTACAATAGTTTCGGTAAAGTTATTATTAAGTCTATCTAATCGGAAGACATGCAGTGAAGAGAACCCTTCACAAAAGGGAGGTAATCATTTGTTAAAGGATATATTCACAAAAAAGAAAAAATATGCTTCCGTGCCGTCTGAGCAGGCAAAACATGATGTTCCGGAAGGCATTATGACAAAGTGCCCCAAATGTAAAAAAATCATGCTCACAAAAGAGTTAGATAAAAACCTGCGCGTCTGCATGAACTGCGGGCACCATTTCCCGATGAATGCAAAGCAGCGCATTGAAAGCCTCCTGGATGAAGATTCATTCGAAGAATTCAACCAGGGAATGATATCTGAAAACCCGCTCGGTTTCCCGGGATACTTAGAAAAAATCGAAAAAGACCGTGAGAAAACATCGCTAAATGAAGCGGTGGTTACCGGAAAAGGAACCATCGGCGGATTCCCGGCCGTGATCGCGATCATGGATTCAACATTCCGAATGGGCAGCATGGGTTCGGTTGTCGGCGAAAAAATCACGCTTGCAATTGAAAAAGCAAAAGAGGAAAAAGTCCCGTTTATCATCTTTACCGCTTCCGGCGGCGCACGTATGCAGGAGGGGGTCTTAAGCCTTATGCAAATGGCCAAGACAAGCTCTGCATTAAAACTGTTCAGTGAGGAGCAGGGACTGATTATTTCTGTCATGACCCATCCGACGACAGGCGGCGTATCGGCCAGTTTCGCGTCTCTCGGTGATTATAATTTCGCTGAACCGGGCGCCTTGATCGGATTTGCCGGAAGACGTATTATTGAACAGACGATCGGGGAAAAACTGCCGGAAGATTTCCAGACGGCGGAATTTTTATTAAAGCACGGCCAGCTTGATGCGGTGATTCACCGAAACGACATGAAAGACAAACTCGCATTTCTGCTGGACATGCACCAAACAGGAGGTGAGCATGAGTGGCTGCAAGATTAGAATTTGAAAAACCAGTGATTGAACTGCAGACGAAAATCGCCGAACTGAAAAAATTCACCCAAGATTCGGAGATGGATTTAAGCGCTGAAATCGCAAGGCTTGAAGACCGGCTAAGCAAGCTCCAGGATGAGATTTATAAAAACCTGAAGCCGTGGGACAGAGTGCAGATCGCACGCCTTCCCGACCGGCCGACGACGCTTGATTACATTCAATACCTGTTTACCGACTTTTTTGAGTGCCACGGAGACAGAACATACGGAGACGATGCTGCGATTGTCGGCGGAGTCGCCAAATATCACGGCATGCCGGTCACCGTCATCGGACATCAGCGCGGAAAAGACACGAAAGAAAACCTCGTCCGCAATTTCGGGATGCCTCACCCTGAGGGCTACCGCAAAGCGCTTCGTCTCATGAAGCAGGCGGATAAGTTCAACCGCCCGATTATCTGCTTCATCGACACGAAGGGAGCGTACCCGGGTAAAGCGGCGGAGGAACGGGGACAAAGTGAAGCCATCGCCAAGAACCTGTTCGAGATGGCCGGCCTGACAGTGCCTGTCGTTTGTATCGTCATCGGGGAAGGCGGCAGCGGAGGCGCGCTTGCATTAGGTGTGGGCAACCGCATGCTGATGCTTGAGAACTCGACGTATTCCGTTATTTCTCCTGAAGGAGCCGCGTCCATTTTGTGGAAAGACTCCAGCCTTGCGAAAAAAGCGGCCGAAACCATGAAGATTACTGCGCCCGATTTATTAGAATTAGGAATTATTGATGATATGATTAAAGAAGTGAAGGGCGGAGCTCACCATGATATCAAGCAGCAGGCGGGCTACATTGACGGTATTCTTAAAGAAACGTTAAAATCTCTTCTTCAAATGAACGCCGAAGAATTGATCTCACAGCGCTATGAAAAATATAAAGCAATCGGGAAAGTTTCGGTTGAAGATCAATATATCGGGGTAAACTGAATAGACGTGAAGCCTATGGCTCACGTTTATTTTTTGTGATTTTTGTGATATTCCTTAAATTTTATTTAAAAACAATTTATTTAATTGTATAATAGGTAAGGTTTCATGGGAGCTCAGGCGTCCCTTTTCATTGTTTTAGGGCAATGATCATGATATGTTTAACATATATATGTTGCTGAGGTGAATAGGAAATGAAGCGTATAGGAGTTTTAACGAGCGGCGGGGATTCCCCGGGTATGAACGCTGCGGTGCGCGCGGTTGTGCGGAAAGCTATCTACCACGACGTCGAAGTGTACGGAATTTATAACGGTTATTCAGGATTAATCAGCGGAAAAATAGAGAAACTGGAGCTTGGTTCGGTCGGTGACATCATCCACCGCGGCGGAACAAAGCTGTACACGGCCAGATGTCCTGAATTCAAAACAGTTGAAGGCCGTGAAAAAGGAATCGAAAATTTAAAGAAACTCGGCATTGAAGGTCTTGTCGTCATCGGCGGAGACGGTTCATACATGGGTGCGAAAAAATTAACGGAACACGGGTTTCCGTGTGTAGGTGTACCGGGTACGATAGATAATGACATCCCGGGAACTGATTTTACGATCGGATTTGATACGGCGCTAAACACCGTAATTGATGCGATTGATAAAATCCGTGACACCGCTACGTCTCATGAGCGTACATACGTTATTGAAGTGATGGGGCGCCATGCGGGCGACATTGCTTTATGGGCAGGTCTTGCAGGCGGAGCGGAATCAATTTTAATTCCTGAAGCGGACTACGATATGCAGGAAATTATCGGCCGTTTGAAGAGAGGGCACGACCGCGGCAAAAAACACAGTATCATCATCGTTGCAGAAGGGGTAGGCAGCGGGGTTGAATTCGGAAAACGCATCGAAGAAGAAACGAACCTTGAAACACGGGTATCCGTTTTAGGGCACATCCAGCGCGGCGGATCTCCAAGCGCTTCTGACCGGGTTCTTGCAAGCCGCCTCGGCGCTTACGCGGTTGAGCTTCTGCTTAAAGGAAAAGGCGGACGCTGCGTAGGTATACAAAACAACAAGCTTGTAGACCATGATATTATAGAAATTTTAGAATCAAAACATACTGTTGAACCAAACATGTATCAGCTTTCAAAAGAACTGTCTATTTAAGGCGGAAGAAGCTGAAGATTTCAGAAGGAAGTGAACGAGTTGAAAAAAACAAAAATCGTTTGTACAATCGGTCCGGCCAGTGAAAGTGTAGAAATGCTGACAAAATTGATGGAAGCGGGTATGAACGTTGCTCGTCTGAATTTTTCACACGGTGATTTCGAAGAGCACGGCGCAAGAATCAAAAACATCAGAGAAGCAAGCAAAAAGCTCGGCAAAAACGTGGGGATTCTCCTCGATACGAAAGGTCCGGAAATCCGCACGCACGATATGGAAAACGGCGCGCTTGAGCTTCAGGCGGGAAATGAAATTATCGTTTCTACGAAACAGGTGCTGGGAACGCTTGAAAAATTCTCAGTTTCTTATGAAGGCCTGGCAGACGACGTGTCAGCAGGGTCTATCATCCTGTTGGATGACGGTTTAATCGGATTGGAAGTGCTGGAATCAAATCCGGAAAAACACGAAATCAAAACAAAAATCTTAAACAGCGGCACGCTGAAAAATAAAAAAGGCGTAAACGTTCCCGGCGTCAGCGTCAACCTTCCCGGAATTACTGAAAAAGACGCCAAAGACATCGTATTCGGTATCGAGCAAGGCGTTGATTTCATCGCTGCGTCATTTGTACGCCGTTCTACGGATGTCCTGGAAATCCGCGAACTGCTTGAAGAGCATAACGCGTCTGACATTCAAATCATCCCTAAAATTGAGAACCAGGAAGGCGTAGACAATCTGGATGCGATTCTGGAAGTATCTGACGGTTTAATGGTAGCGCGCGGAGACCTCGGCGTAGAGATTCCGGCTGAAGAAGTGCCGCTCGTGCAAAAAGAAATGATCAAAAAATGCAACGCGCTCGGCAAACCGGTTATTACTGCGACACAAATGCTTGACAGCATGCAGCGCAACCCTCGTCCGACACGCGCTGAAGCAAGTGACGTTGCCAACGCCATTTTCGACGGCACAGACGCTATCATGCTTTCCGGTGAGACGGCTGCGGGACAATATCCTGTCGAGGCGGTTCAAACAATGTTTAACATCGCCACACGTACGGAAGAATCTCTGAACTACAAAGAAATTCTGTCTAAACGCAGAGATCAGGTCGGCATGACGATTACCGATGCGATCGGCCAATCAGTTGCGCACACGGCGATCAATCTGAGTGCGGCAGCTATCGTTACCCCTACAGAAAGCGGCCATACGGCGCGTATGATCGCGAAATACCGTCCGCAGGCTCCGATTGTAGCCGTTACGGTTAATGAGTCTGTATCACGCAAACTCGGCCTTGTATTCGGTGTATTCCCGGCAAGCGGCCAAAACGCGAATTCAACCGATGAAATGCTTGAAGACGCGGTTCAAAAATCACTTGACAGCGGCATCGTGAAACGCGGTGATCTGATTGTCATTACAGCAGGTTCTGTCGGTGAATCAGGCACGACGAATCTGATGAAAGTCCACACTGTCGGCAGCGTTATCGCGAAAGGGCAAGGCATCGGACGCAAATCTGCATTCGGTCCGGTCGTTGTTGCAAAAAATGCGAAAGAAGCTGAACAAAAAATGACAGACGGCGCAGTATTGGTTGCTTCAAGCACTGACCGCGACATGATCGCTTCACTTGAAAAAGCATCAGCGCTCATCACTGAAGAAGGCGGTCTGACAAGCCATGCAGCCGTTGTCGGTTTAAGCTTGGGCATTCCGGTTATCGTCGGTCTGGAGAACGCAACTTCAGTTTTAACAGAAGGACAGGTTATCACAGTTGACGCTGCCCGCGGCGCTGTGTATGAAGGCCGCGCAAGCGTTCTTTAAACAGCTTTAAAAAAGAGAGGGGGGTTCTCCCTTCTCTTTTGTCTTTAGGCTGATTTTCCTATTCCCATGCGGGCGGTGACGCGCTTTTAGAAGGGCGGGAGGGCAGAAAAATGAGAGTGTTATTCTTACTGTTTATCGTGTGTCCGGCAATTGAAATCGGCTTGTTTCTGCTGGCGGGAAAATGGCTCGGTATTTTTCCGACCTTCCTTCTCATCATTTTGACAGGCGTGTTAGGCGCCTTGGTGGCAAAAAGACAGGGAACCGATGTGTATCATCGGGTGATGCGCGACCTGCAGCACGGCAAAATGCCGGGGGAAGCGCTTCTTGACGGAATATGCGTCTTTTTCGGAGGCCTGCTTTTGATGCTTCCGGGTTTTCTGTCCGATATTGCAGGGGCCTGTCTTCTGATTCCGTTCACTCGGAACCGCATGAAGCCGCTTTTGTTCAAATGGCTGAGAGGAATGTCAAAAAACAAGCGGATCATTATCAAATAAAAACGGCAGCCTTCTTACAGGGCTGCTGTTTTTATTTGGACTGAACAGTAATATAGGCCCATATTTCTTTTAAAGCGCCCGTTGTGATAAAGGCCTGAATGAAAACGAGCAGCGCGGGCCCCGCAGCCAGTCCTAAAATTCCGAACAATTTAAAGCCGGCAAACAGAGCGATTAAGGTCGCAAGCGGATCAAGTCCGATTGACTTGCTTAAAATTTTCGGCTCCGTCAGCTGGCGCTGGATAAGAACCACAATATATAAAACACCGAGACCGATCGCTTGAGGAAGCTGACCGGCAATGGCCAAATACATAATCCAGGGAACAAAGACCGACCCGGCGCCGAGATACGGGAGAAGGTCCACCAGGCCGATAAAAAAGGCGATGGTTGCCGCATGCTCAATCCCTAAAAGAAAAAGTCCGATAAAGACAATGATCATCGTGAAAAGTATGAGCACGGCCTGCGCCTTAATGAAACCTGCCATCGCTTTTTTCAGCTCTCCCGATACGGCCTTGGCGTTTGCTGAAACCCGTTCCGGAAGAATGGAATAAAGCAGCGCCTTCAGCTTATGCCAGTCCTTTGTCATAAAAAAAGTCGCCAGCATTGCGAAAATGAAGACGGCAGCTGTATTGGGAAGGAAGGCAATCCATTTCGGCACCAGCTCCAAAAGATGTGAAAGCATCAGCCCCGCATTTTTAGCGGCTGTATCACCGAGGGTCTGAATATGCGTCACGATGGATGCCTGCTGATTGGTTTCCAGTCCGTTAAATAAGACGGTCAGCTCGTGGTACAATGGCTGAATGCGGGAAGTGAACAGCTCTTCGCAATACGTCATAAAGGCGCTGATATGGGGAGGGAGCGTTTTGGCCAGATAGGCGGTTCCTGAAATGATTTCCGCAACGAGAAATGTCGCCGCGCCAAGAAGAATAAGCAAAAAGAAGACCAGGACAATGACTGTATTGACTGACCGGGGCATCCCCGTCAGTTTGTCCAGCCAGTCAACAACGGGAATGATCGCTGATGACAGAATAAGGGCGATCAGAAACGGATAAGTTAACGGAAATGAGGCGTAACCGGCCGCTAAAGCGCCGCCGGCCGCAGCGAGTACAAACAGCGCGCGGAAAAAAACAGTTGCATAGTGCGGATTCACATCGATCCTCCTCTCGGTCGGCACGTCCTATTACATTAGTTTATTCGTCAAAAAAAAGGATATGAATACAGATATGATGAAAGAGGGTGCTTTCAGGATGTTTACACAGGCGAATTTATTTTTACTATTATTGCTGGCCATCGCATTGATAGCCAAAAATCAGTCATTGCTTTTTGCCGTCGGCTTTCTCATTGTGATAAAAGCTGTCGGTCTTGATCAGAAACTATTTCCGGTTATTCAGTCAAAAGGCATCAACTGGGGGGTCACCGTCATTACAATCGCCGTTTTAGTGCCGATTGCCACAGGTGATATCGGTTTTAAACAGCTTGGAGAAGCGATGAAATCATATTATGCGTGGATCGCTCTCGGTGCCGGGATCGCGGTTGCCTTAATCGCCAAAAACGGTCTCACCTTATTGGAAAACGACCCTCATATTACAACGGCGCTGGTCATCGGCACGATACTTGCCGTCGCGCTTTTCGGAGGCGTCGCCGTCGGCCCGTTAATCGGCGCCGGAATCGCCTACTTGGCCATGCAAATCGTTAAAATATTCACTTCGTAAAGTAAAAAAGCGGCGTAAAGCTGCTTTTTTTGTGGAGAAAATTAGAGTTTGCACTTGCGCATTTTGTAGTTCAGACAAATGCCATTTGCATTATTCCGATGAATGAAGCGGCTTACCATGTAACAAAGAACTTCGGGATTGACGGCGCACATGGAGCGAAAACAGCGATTGCAGTAATTCCAATGATGAATGGATTAAAAGCTGATGGGATTTATGGGCCTGATACCAAAGCAAAACTTGAAGTGTTGTTAAAATAAGCGGAGACCCTTTCCTTCAATTTGAAAGTTTGTTAAATTTATAATGAGAATGAAAAAACACAATTCGGTTGGTAGTCCGGATGCATGATTTAAAATGTCAGTAACCTTCCCCTCCTCGGGATGTCCATCATTCTTCAGTAAATTTAGGAGGAGGGAATCGTTATGAAATTAACGGTTTACTACGATGGTCAGTTTTGGGTAGGAGTCATTGAAGTTGTGAATGACGGGAAATTAAGAGCGATTCGTCATTTGTTTGGACAAGAGCCAAAGGATTCAGAAATAATGCATTTTGTTAATAATCAACTTTTACAGACTCTCTCCCACACTGAACAAGAAGGGGTTTGTGTTAAAGCAAAATCTAAGAAATTAAACCCAAAAAGATTGCAGCGACAAGCTTCTAAAGAGATGAAAAATATCGGGATATCAACTAAGGCACAAAAAGCGATAAAACAGGAGCTTGAAGCAAGAAAGGAAAAGAAAAAACAACTGAATAGAAAACAAAGAGAAAAAATAAAGGAACAAAAATATTTAATCAGAAAACAAAAAGCAAAAGAAAAGCATAGGGGAAAATAGTTGGAGAGCCCGATGAAGCCCTTCGATTGAAAAGTTGAGCGGCATCAGTTAGTTTCTTCGGACTGATTTAGAGAAAAAGAAGTATAAGTCAGAGCCCTTCTCGAGATGAGGAGGGTTTTTCTGCCATTTATTTAAATTCACTTACATCAGTAAATGAGTCAGTTTCAATTGATGAACGGTTTGATGAGGATATTCAGGGCTGAGTACAAAAGCGAATAATCTTGTCTTAGCTGAAGTAATAATAAGCTCTCTCTTTTATGAAGGGAGAAGACTTTTCGAAGTTATTAGATATTCAAATGTAATAAAAAATAAAGGAATGCAAATGTTAAAGTGAAGGGAGATGATTACTATGAAAAAAATAATTGTATTGGTGATCTTATGTTTTTCGTTAAGCTCTATCACAGTGGCTGCTGCTAAACAAGAACACGGCCAGAACCCAAAAGTTTCTCAGGAGCTATTTGGTGTTTTTATGCATGAGCTTTTCTGTAAAAATATATTAGACAGTGCCCGTGAATTCTATAAGGATGACACACTCTCTGTTACCATTAAAGGAGGCGTTAAATTATTCGAAGAAAAAGAAGGCAGGTATATAGTGAAGTTCATAATTATCCCTCATTCAAAGCTTCTGGGTAAAAAAGGCAAGATTTCAGGAACCGATACATTGACTTTCAGAGTAGACCCCTTCCTTTTGGGTTCTGGTTCAATGGACAGAAATTCAGCAGTTACATTCCTGCATTTAAAGCATAACAACTCCACAAGGCAAAATTGATAAAACAGGATACTCTACATAGGATGTCCTCTTTTGGTAAAAAGGTTCCTGTCTATCACGAATAAACAGAGCAGATGCGAATTTACGGGCCGGAAACAAAAGCGAAACTGAAAACATTATTGAAATGAAAAAATCTCCCGTTTTGGGGGATTACTTTTTCTTTTCTTCTAATAGTTGAATAATTCTTTGATTAGCCTGTTTTTGCGCTCTCAACAACGAAACAATATTCCCCGTGAAACCAATCAAAATGACAAGCAGAAAAATTATAATCCACACAAGGCCATACCCCCTAAGGTGTTATTACCGTCCTGAATGTCGAATCACTTGTATTGTTTAGACCTTCATACATTGTACTTGTCTTGTATGGAGTTGGAAATAGGACAATTTGATAGTTTTCTTTATCCTCAACTTTCGGCATGTCAATTTCATATATATTTGTGGCATTCTCTTTAATCCTGGTAAATGAAACAGGTTTCCCATTAACTGACCTTTGTTCTGTCCCTGACAAGGCGACTAAGGCATAATCAAGATTCGTATCATGTGAATTGAAAATTTGCAAGTATGCTTTTTGGTTGCTTTTTGATTTAAATAGGATTTTATTTCCGGTTTTATTTGATGTTAAAAATACCTGTTCGCCCGTTAATTCATCAGTTATTTTTTGGGGTTTTAGGTCTTCTTTTTCATCCCGGCTTTTCCTGATGAAACGGAGAGTAAAGTTTTCCTGTAGACCTGATGCTATATCAAGGTTAGAGCTTTCTTGTTTGTAATCAGGCTCAGGAATAATAATGAAACTTAACTCGCTGAAATTAGAAGGCGGCTCAAAATCCAGCTTGATTTTTTTCACTGAATCTTTATCCATTTTGAATGTATAAGATTTTTTGTACCCTCCGTTATCTGCTTTGAAAGGAATTGTCTTGAAGTCTGAGAGGATAACCAATCCATATTTTCTTTTGTCATTAAAATAATGACTAAAAGATAATACTTTTTTGTATCTCTTCCCGTTTTTCTTTCCAATATCCAAAGAGTCTAAAATTTGCCCGTCCTCTTCATATAAACCGTATGAAACGGTGTCAGTGCCGGGGCCGGTCACATCTTCTTGTTCATCATTGTACTTTTCATCATCTGTAACTGCAGAAGTCTGTTTGTTTTGATCTTTATTAAAAAAGTAAAGGGATGCGGCAACTGCCAAAATTACGAAGGGAACCCAAATTAAAAGAATCTTTTTCATTCTCATTTATATTTTAAAGAGCGTCTTTTATGTTCCATTTTTTTTGATGCGTTACAGTTTTATATTTTTTTCTTACGTATTTGGAGTTGCCATATGCTTTCCCTTTACATCCATATCCCCCGGTTACTGTTCCCACAGCTTCCGCCCCGGCATAGTTTGAATTACTATTTGTGTCAGTTTTGCTTTTTGAAAGCGCTCCGTTATTATAGTACAATCGTGATTTTGCCTCGATTGTATTTATTCTCATTTTTGCGCTGGCCTTTGTCAACATGGCGTAATTGCATGCGAAAAAGTCCAGTCCCTGTCTACGCTTTTTTAAATTCCAGTTGGTCTTATAATCAGGTTTTGACGCCATTACAGTATACGGGCTTTCGGTTGCTGTCTGAAGAATAGAGCCAGAGCTTTCCGTACTGTTTTCAATTGTAATCCATTCTTCATCGGTCTTAATAGATGCAGCAGAGGCGGTGTCTTGATAAGAAAACAATGATCCGGAAGCTAAAGTAAAGGTAGCCAGGAAAGGTAAAACAAATTTTTTCATCTCAACATCTCCTTTTTTGTTATTTTGTTACAGCGCCAATTATACAGGTCTGCATTTTTTTATGAATGGGTAAAAACATCTGTAGATTCGACAATAGAGAGAAATAGTCCGCTATAATACCGTTCTGAAAAAGTGGGTAAATAGCCTTTTTTTAAAATTGCGTGATATCGAAACGGGAAATTGCGTGATGTCGAAAAAAACTCCTATTAATTACATTTTTTGTTAAAGATATGCTAGAATATTGTTTGAGAAAATTTAGAATATTTGTAGAAAGAGGGGTTTATTGATGAGTAAACTGGCTTCTGAATGTGTTGCAAATATATTAAATGATTGGTATATCGCGATAAAACAACAAGACACTGAGTCTGCTGAGAGATATTTTGAAAAGATCAAACCATTGTTTGATGAAATGGAAGAGGATCAGGAAGTTTTGATGTATTATTCTTTGTTAGAAGAAAGACATAAAATGCTTTTGTTTCAGGTGAAAGGGGAAGAGCTGCCGTCCCATTCATATTTTAATGAAAACCACGCTGATGAAATAAAAAAAACAGATCATATGATTGAATATTATTTCTTTCTATTTGAAGCGTTATATGAGTCGCACAAAAGAAATTTTGAGAAAGCAATTACTTTGTTCAAAATAGCAGAGAAAAAATTGAAAGATATACCCGATTGTATAGAGCGGGCTGAATTTTATTCGAAAGTGGCATCTATGTATATGATGCTGCGGCAGAGTCTAATTTCTCTGAATTATATCAATGATGCGCTACAAATTTATAGAGAAAATGAAGGCTATAAACGAAAACTTGCCACGTCTCTTATGATTGTTGGCCAAAACTACACTGATTTAGGACTTTACGAAAAAGCAGAGGAAAGTTATTTAGAAGCAATCAGAATTTCGAGAGTTCTTTACGATTCACTTTTCACCGCTTTAATACACCATAATTTAAGTATTACATATTCTGCAGCAAACCGTTCCCAAGACTGTATAAATGCCTTGAAAAAAGCCATCAGAAATAAAGAGTGGAGGGACTCGGTTTATTATATAAATTCCCTGTATATGTTTCTGAAAGAGCTTTATAAAATAGGGGATGTAAATAAAATGCCATATTATTATAAAAAGACAAAGGAATATTTTGAACGAAAAGAGAATAAGGTGTATGAGGCTAAAATAAATATTATTTACGGACTTCTGCAGCAGGATCAGAGGAAAAGCATTGAAACTTGTCGAGGTGGTATTTCTTACTTATATGAAGTAAATGACCTTGATAGCGTCTTTGATCTTTCTTTGGTTATTTCAGAACACTGTGAGAAGCATGGACTCTATAAAGAGGCGCTTGAATTTTCTAGACATGCTATTTTAGCCGAGAAGAAAATGAGGCACCTGGAGGGATTGTAATTGAAAAAAATTATTCTTTGTGCAGCTCTCACCTTCGTTGCGTTAAGTGGTTTAGCTGCAGTCAAGATTAATCAAGAATCATCAGATGTTAAAATAACAGAGCGCCCGGTGGGTACTCTAAAATTAGCAGAGCGGCCAGTAGGCACATAAAAAAAGCCCCGGACAGGGCTTTTTTTTGCGCTCTTTCTGGCGTTCATTTGTGAATAACCCGGGTAGTGGTGCGTTGTCCTTTTATACTCCCCTAAAACTCCCCCAATTGAAAACATGAGAATACATGGTTTTACAAAGCGCCTGAAAGCAAACGATTAAATTTATCAACGAAAAGCCTTGATATATAAGGCTTTTAAAACATTTTTAGTTAAAAGTCTACAAATTAATCAGATTATTGTTTATAATAAGAATAGGCTTAAACTTAAATAAGCTTATAAGAATTTGTTATGTTCCTCTATAAGCATACTGGTTATGTAATCGCAATCATTGAAATGTAAGCATTTTCTTAAAGGGGAAAGGGATTGTTTGCATGACTCATTTTAAGTAAGCCGTATGTTTTATATACTCTTTAAAGGGGAATTTTGATTGAAAAGGAGAGGTTGAATATGACAGCAACACGCGGTCTTGAAGGGGTTGTAGCAACAACATCATCTGTAAGCTCTATTATCGACGATACCCTTACATATGTAGGGTACGATATTGACGACTTGACAGAGAATGCAAGTTTTGAAGAAATCATTTATTTGCTGTGGCATCTGCGCCTGCCGAATAAAACGGAACTTGCTGAACTGAAAAAACAGCTTGCGAAAGAAGCTGCCGTTCCACAAGAAATCATTGAGCACTTCAAATCCTATCCCCTCAATAACGTACATCCAATGGCTGCGCTCCGGACGGCGATTTCATTACTCGGTCTGACTGACAGTGAAGCCGATGTCATGAATCCGGAAGCGAACTACAGAAAAGCCATCCGTCTGCAGGCGAAAGTGCCGGGCATTGTCGCCGCTTTCTCAAGAATCCGCAAAGGACTTGATCCTGTTGAACCGAAGGAAGAGTATGGAATCGCGGAGAACTTCCTTTACACCTTAAACGGTGAAGAGCCTTCTCCGATCGAAGTGGAAGCGTTTAACAAAGCGCTCATTCTTCATGCGGATCATGAGCTGAACGCATCAACATTTACGGCGAGAGTATGTGTCGCCACCTTATCTGATATTTACTCAGGCATCACTGCTGCCATCGGCGCTTTAAAAGGGCCGCTTCACGGCGGAGCTAATGAAGCCGTCATGAAAATGCTGACAGAAATCGGCGAAGTGGAAAACGCCGAGCCTTATATCCGCAGCAAAATGGAGAAAAAGGAAAAAGTAATGGGCTTCGGACACCGTGTGTATAAGCATGGAGACCCGCGCGCCAAACATTTAAAAGAAATGAGCAAACGCCTGACGAATCTGACGGGTGAAAGCAAATGGTACGAGATGTCAATCCGTGTCGAAGAAATCGTGACGTCGGAGAAAAAACTCCCGCCTAACGTTGATTTCTATTCCGCATCTGTATACCACAGTCTCGGCATTGATCACGATCTGTTCACGCCGATCTTTGCGGTCAGCAGAATGTCAGGATGGATCGCCCATATTCTTGAACAGTACGATAACAACCGCCTCATCCGCCCGCGCGCTGATTACACGGGTCCGGATAAGCAGACTTTTGTTCCGATTGATGAAAGAGCCTGATCAAACGGGAGGCTGGTGATTTTCATGTCGTTAGCCTCTTGTTAATCAAGCCCGGATTGGTTTACAATTTTGATAGAATCTTGAGAAAAGTCATTTTATTTTCTATACAAGAAAAATAAAATGTTTTCTAAATATGAATTACATACTGGGAGGTAATATTGTGTCACAAGGTGAAAAAATTACAGTCTCTAATGGAGTATTAAACGTACCAAATAATCCGATTATCCCGTTTATTGAAGGCGACGGCACAGGCCCTGATATTTGGAACGCCGCTTCTAAAGTATTGGAAGCCGCTGTTGAAAAAGCATATAAAGGCGAGAAAAAAATCACGTGGAAAGAAGTTTATGCTGGTGAAAAGGCTTATAATAAAACAGGTGAGTGGCTTCCTGCCGAAACGCTGGAAGACATCAGAGAGTACTTCATCGCCATCAAAGGTCCTCTGACGACACCGGTCGGCGGCGGTATCCGTTCTCTGAACGTGGCGCTGAGACAGGAGCTTGATTTGTTTACGTGCCTGCGCCCTGTCAGATATTTCACGGGAGTGCCTTCTCCGGTCAAACGACCTGAAGATACGGATATGGTCATTTTCCGCGAGAATACGGAAGATATTTATGCCGGAATTGAGTATGCGAAAGGTTCTGAAGAGGTTGAAAAGCTGATCAGCTTCCTGCAAAATGAAATGGGTGTTAACAAAATCCGTTTCCCTGAAACGTCAGGAATCGGCATCAAACCTGTTTCTGAAGAAGGCACAAGCCGCTTAGTCAGAGCTGCCATTGAGTATGCGATCGAAAACGGCCGTAAGTCTGTCACGCTTGTCCACAAAGGAAACATCATGAAGTTCACTGAAGGGGCATTTAAAAACTGGGGCTACGAGCTTGCCGAAAGAGAATACGGAGATAAAGTATTCACTTGGGCTGAATATGACCGCATTGTCGAAAAAGACGGAAAAGAAGCGGCTGATAAAGCGCAGAGCGACGCGGAAGCGGCAGGGAAAATCATCGTCAAAGACAGCATCGCTGATATTTTCCTTCAGCAGATCTTAACCCGTCCGAGCGAATTCGACGTCGTGGCGACAATGAACTTAAACGGAGACTATATCTCTGATGCGCTTGCCGCTCAGGTAGGCGGAATCGGAATCGCGCCGGGAGCGAACATCAACTATGAAACAGGGCATGCGATTTTCGAAGCGACTCACGGAACGGCTCCTAAATATGCCGGCCTTGACAAAGTCAATCCGTCATCCGTCATCCTTTCAGGAGTGCTCCTTCTTGAACACCTGAACTGGAATGAGGCTGCTGACTTGATCATTAAATCTATGGAAAAAACGATTGCTTCAAAAGTAGTAACGTACGATTTTGCCAGATTAATGGACGGTGCAACTGAAGTGAAATGTTCAGAGTTTGGTGAAGAGCTAATTAAAAACATGGACTGAACCTAAAGCAGACTTCTAATGAAGCCAAAAAAGGAGAAGAGAATCATGGGAAAAACACGCAGTAAAGTTTCTGTTATCGGAGCAGGATTTACGGGAGCGACAACAGCCTTTCTTACAGCTCAAAAAGAGCTTGCGGACGTTGTGCTCGTTGATATTCCGCAATTAGAAAACCCGACAAAAGGAAAAGCGCTAGACATGCTCGAAGCAAGTCCGGTCCAAGGATTTGACGCGAAAATCACAGGCACGTCCAACTACGAGGACACAGCCGGTTCTGATATCGTCGTCATCACAGCCGGAATTGCGAGAAAACCGGGCATGAGCCGTGATGATCTCGTATCTACAAACGAAAAAATCATGAGAAGCGTCACACGTGAGATCGTGAAATATTCTCCTGACTGCATTATCGTTGTATTGACAAACCCTGTTGATGCGATGACATATGCGGTGTACAAAGAATCAGGCTTCCCGAAAGAACGCGTCATCGGACAATCCGGAGTGCTTGACACTGCGCGATTCAGAACATTCGTCGCTGAAGAATTAAACCTGTCTGTAAAAGATGTGACCGGTTTTGTTCTTGGCGGACACGGTGACGACATGGTTCCTCTCGTCCGTTATTCCTATGCGGGCGGCATTCCGCTTGAAACGCTTATCCCGAAAGACCGTCTTGATGCGATTGTAGAACGCACAAGAAAAGGCGGCGGGGAAATCGTCAACCTTCTCGGAAACGGAAGCGCCTACTACGCGCCTGCTGCATCACTGACTGAAATGGTAGAAGCCATTTTGAAAGATCAGCGCCGCGTGCTTCCGACCATCGCTTACTTAGAAGGCGAATACGGTCATGAAGGCATTTACTTAGGCGTACCGACGATTATCGGAGGAAACGGCCTAGAGCAAATCATCGAGCTTGAACTGACAGACTATGAAAAAGCGCAGCTGAGTAAATCAGTTGAATCTGTCAAAAACGTGATGAAAGTATTGTCATAAGAAAAAAGGGAAGGCTTCCGAATCAGAAGCCTTCCTCTTTTTACAATTAATGAAAGCGTTTTCTTTTTCCCTGAGCGATCCTTTCTCTGAAAATGATCAAAAAGGCGAATTGTCTGAACGGGCAGTATTGGATAAAATGAAATCATAAAGTGATATGCAGCACATAAAATAGAGAAAATTGGATGTCGGGGAAAATAGACAGCGGAGGGCGCAGCATGAACAAAAAAATTTTAGTTGTAGATGATGAACAATCTATCGTTACTCTTTTACAGTATAATCTGGAACGGTCCGGCTATGATGTCATTACCGCATCAGACGGTGAAGAGGCTCTGGAGCTGGCAGAGAATGAAAATCCGGATTTAATCGTACTGGATGTCATGCTGCCGAAAGTGGACGGAATCGACGTCTGTAAGCAGCTCAGACAGCAGAAAATGATGGTCCCGATCTTGATGCTGACAGCAAAAGATGAGGAGTTTGATAAAGTGCTGGGACTGGAGCTCGGAGCGGATGATTACATGACAAAGCCGTTCAGTCCGCGGGAAGTCACTGCGCGGGTGAAAGCCATTTTAAGAAGGGCTGACATTTCTTCGCTGTCACAAGGCAGAGAAGAGGAAAAGGACGGGCAGATCCTCATCGGCGAGCTGAAAATTCTTCCGGAGCATTACGAAGCGTACTTCAAGTCAGAACAGCTGGAATTGACGCCTAAAGAATTTGAACTGCTTCTGTATTTGGGAAAACATAAGGGAAGAGTGCTGACGAGAGATCTTCTGCTGAGCGCGGTCTGGAACTATGATTTTGCCGGGGATACCCGGATTGTTGACGTTCATATCAGCCATCTGCGCGACAAAATCGAATCAAATACCAAAAAACCCATCTATATTAAAACAATCAGAGGTTTGGGGTATAAACTGGAGGAGCCAAAAATGAATGAATAAAGTCCGTGTGCGTCTGTTCGCTTTACTCGTTGTATGTATCATATTGGTTTTCAGTGTTCTCGGCCTTTTTTTACAGCAGCTTATTTCTTCATCCGCTGAAGAAAGAACGGCGGATCAGCTGAAAAAGGAATCGGTATACATAGCGGGCCTTCTTGACACCGGCCGAATCGGCAATAAAAGCAATGAAACGGTAATCCGTGACGCCGGCCGCACCCTCGGTATAAACGTCGCCGTGCTCAACGAGAAGGGGGACGCCGTATATCATTCCGGCAGTCATGCTGATGATTCAGCCGTAAAGGAGTTCATTTCTCACAATAAAAGCGAGGAAGCCGTACAGTCGAAAAGCAAAGTCATCCGCGGCACTGCCGTAAAAAATGACGCCGGAAAAATTGCGGGGTATGTACTCGTTTCCTCTGAGATCAACGGCGGTTCAAGCGTTACCGGAGAAATGTGGGGCATGCTGGCAGCAAGTCTTTGTACCGCTTTTATCATTATCGTTTTCTTTTATACAAACATGACGTCCCGTTACAAAAAATCAATCGACGCCGCGACAAAAGTGGCGACGGAGCTGTCCAAGGGGAATTATGACGCCCGCTCCTACAGCGGTTACGCAAGGCGGTCGGACCGTCTCGGGCGTGCGATGAACAGCCTGGCGGTCGATTTAATGGAAATGACGAGAACGCAGGATATGCAGCGCGATCGTCTGTTAACGGTCATTGAAAATATCGGATCCGGTTTGATTTTAATAGACGGGAGAGGTTTTATCAATCTCGTGAACCGGTCATACACGAAGCAGTTTCATACAAAGCCTGAACGTCTGCTTCGGCGCCTTTACCATGATGCGTTTGAACATGAGGAGATCATTCGGCTTGTCGAAGACATTTTTATGACGGAGACGAAAAAATGCCAGCTGCTCAGACTTCCCATCAACATTGAGCGGCGCTACTTTGAAGTTGACGGCGTTCCGATCATGGGGCCTGACGATGAATGGAAGGGCATCGTCCTCGTCTTTCACGATATGACGGAAATTAAAAAATTGGAGCAGATGAGAAAGGACTTCGTCGCCAATGTCTCCCATGAACTGAAAACACCGATCACCTCCATTAAAGGCTTTACGGAAACACTGTTAGACGGGGCGATGAAAGACGAAAAGGCGCTTTCAGACTTTCTGTCTATCATTCTGAAAGAAAGTGAGCGGCTCCAATCTCTCGTGCAGGATTTACTGGATTTATCCAAGATGGAGCAGCAAAACTTTACGATGCGCGTAGAGTCCTTTGACGCCGCAAAAATTCTGCATGAAATTGAGGCGCTTTTGCAGCATAAGGCTGCAGAAAAAGGCATCAGCTTTCAGCTCGATCTCCCGGAAGAGCCGATTTTTGTGACGGGTGATGCGCACAGGCTGAAGCAGGTATTTTTGAATCTGGCGAACAATGCCCTGACCTACACGCCTGAAAAAGGGACGGTGGGGATTTCGGTACATGTGAAAGAAACCGTTGTCGATATCAAAGTGTCCGATACGGGAATCGGCATTCAGAAGGAAGAGATCCCGCGGATATTTGAGAGATTCTACCGCGTGGATAAAGACAGAAGCCGCAACTCGGGAGGAACCGGGCTCGGCCTCGCCATCGTGAAGCACTTAATAGAAGCCCATGAAGGTAAAATCGAGGTCACAAGCGAGCCGGGACAGGGGACTGTATTTACCGTGACGCTGAAGCGGCAGCCGGAAGCGTGATCAGCTTTACAAAGGATTAACAATTTCTTCATGGCCTGTTAAACCTATCTTGTTAGGATGTAACAGAACCCCTTCATCCAAGGAGCCAATTTTGACGGCGGGAACGTATTTTCTTGTTCCCGTCCTTTTTTGCGTTTTCACGGGGTTCGCTCATTTTCCTTTCAAATTGAACTTTGTTAAAATAAGAGAAGCTGTGAGATTAAAAAATAGAGGAATGACGAGCTTTTGCTCTTAGGAGGATATTGAATGACGGAACGAAAAAAACTAGTGCTTGTCGACGGAAACAGTCTGGCATACCGGGCGTTTTTTGCATTGCCGCTTTTAAGCAATGAAAAAGGCATCCATACAAATGCCGTATACGGGTTTGCGATGATTTTAATGAAGATGCTGGAAGATGAAAAGCCGACCCACATGCTGGTGGCTTTTGATGCGGGAAAAACCACTTTCCGCCACAGCACGTTTAAAGAATATAAAGGCGGAAGACAAAAAACGCCGCCGGAGCTTTCAGAACAGATGCCGTTCATCCGCGAGCTCCTTGATGCCTACAAAATCAGCCGCTATGAGCTTCCTGAATATGAAGCGGACGATATTATCGGCACGCTTGCCGTATCTGCTGAAAAAGACGGCTTCGAAGTAAAGGTAGTTTCGGGGGACAAGGACTTAACCCAGCTTGCAACCGGGAAAACGACCGTTGCCATTACGAGAAAAGGCATTACCGACGTGGAAGATTACACGCCGGAGCACGTGCAAGAAAAGTACGGTCTGACCCCTTTGCAAATCATTGATATGAAGGGATTAATGGGGGATTCATCCGATAATATACCGGGCGTCCCCGGCGTCGGAGAAAAAACCGCGATTAAGCTTTTAAAGCAGTTCCATTCGGTTGAGAAACTGCTTGATTCCATTGATGAAGTCAGCGGAAAAAAATTAAAAGAAAAGCTTGAAGAATACAAGGAACAAGCCCTGATGAGCAAAGAGCTGGCGACGATTATGACAAATGCGCCGATTGAAGTCAAGCCCGAAGATTTAGATTACCAAGGGTTTGACCGTGAACAAGTTGTTGCCATTTTTAAAGACCTGGGTTTTAATACGCTTCTTGAGCGGCTCGGTGAAGAAAGCGGGGAAACGGCGGAAGAAAATTTTGAAGACATCAATGTCGAAACGGCAGAAGAAATCACCGAAGATATGCTCGTTTCGCCGTCCGCTTTGGTGGTCGAACAAATCGGTGATAACTATCACGAAGAACCGATCCTCGGCTTTTCCATCGTGAATGAAACAGGTCTTTATTATATTCCGAAAGAAATCGCCATTCAGTCTCAAGCTTTTAAAACTTGGGCTGAAGATGAATCGATGAAAAAGTGGGTGTTCGACAGCAAACGTTCCGTCGTCGCTTTGCGCTGGCAGGGAATTGAGCTGAAGGGAACGGAATTTGACGCGCTTCTTGCTGCCTACATTATAAACCCGGGCAACTCGTACGACGATGTCGCGAGCGTAGCGAAAGAATACGGGCTGAATATCGTTTCAAAAGATGAAGCGGTATACGGAAAAGGCGCAAAGCGCGCCGTTCCGGCTGAAAAAGAGCTTGCCGATCATCTCGCGCGGAAAGCGTCTGCCGTTAACAGCCTCCGTGACAAACTGCTTGACGCTTTGGAAGAAAATAATCAGCTTGAATTATATGAAGATCTCGAACTCCCGCTTGCGCTTATTCTCGGAGAAATGGAATCAATGGGCGTCAAAGTGGATGTTGAAAGACTGAAACGAATGGGCGAAGAGCTTAAGGCGAAGCTGAAGGAATATGAAGAAAAAATCCATGACATCGCCGGTGAGCCGTTTAACATCAATTCACCAAAACAGCTCGGCGTCATTCTGTTTGAAAAGCTCGGCCTGCCGCCAGTAAAGAAAACAAAAACAGGCTATTCCACTTCAGCCGATGTCCTGGAAAAGCTCGCAGACAAACATGATATCGTCGCTTACATTCTGCAATACAGACAAATCGGCAAGCTTCAATCGACTTATATAGAAGGGCTGCTGAAAGTCACGCGCAAGGATTCTCATAAGGTGCATACACGGTTCAATCAGGCGTTGACTCAAACCGGACGCCTCAGCTCAACGGATCCGAACCTGCAAAATATTCCGATCCGGCTGGAGGAAGGGCGGAAAATCCGTCAGGCTTTCGTACCGTCCGAACCGGACTGGCTTATTTTCGCCGCCGATTATTCACAAATTGAATTAAGGGTGCTTGCGCATATTTCAAAAGATGAAAATCTGATCGAAGCGTTTACGAATGACATGGACATTCACACAAAAACCGCCATGGACGTATTTCATGTCAGTGAAGATGAAGTGACACAAGCGATGCGCCGTCAGGCAAAGGCTGTCAATTTCGGCATTGTTTACGGCATCAGTGATTACGGGCTGTCACAAAACCTCGGCATCACCCGGAAAGAAGCGGGCGCTTTTATTGACCGCTATTTGGAGAGCTTCCCGGGCGTAAAGGCGTATATGGAAGAGTCGGTGCAGGAAGCGAAGCAAAAAGGATATGTCACGACACTTATGCAGCGCCGCCGCTATATTCCTGAGCTGACCAGCCGCAACTTCAACCTTCGGAGCTTTGCGGAACGGACGGCCATGAATACGCCGATTCAGGGAAGCGCCGCCGATATTATTAAAAAAGCCATGATTGACATGGCAGCTGAGCTGAAAGAAAAAAACCTGAAGGCGCGATTGCTGCTTCAGGTGCACGATGAATTGATTTTTGAAGCGCCTAAGGAAGAAATTGAAATATTAGAGAAGCTGGTTCCTGAAGTGATGGAGCATGCTTTGGCATTAGACGTGCCGCTGAAGGCTGATTATGCTTCAGGGCCGTCTTGGTACGATGCAAAATAAACAGAGAAAAAGGAAGTGATGATTGTGCCGGAATTACCAGAAGTTGAAACGGTCCGGCGCACTCTGACCGGTCTTGTGAAGGGGAAAACGATTGAATCGGCGGATATCAGATGGCCGAATATCATCAAAAAACCCGCCGAGCCGGAGGAATTCGCGCGGCAGATTGCAGGAGAAACAATCCGATCCATCGGAAGAAGAGGAAAGTTTTTGCTTTTCCATCTGGATCATTATGTCATGGTGTCCCACCTTCGGATGGAGGGGAAATACGGTCTTCATCAGGCCGATGAGCCTGACGATAAACATGTGCACGTCGTGTTTCACATGACGGACGGAACACAGCTCCGCTACCGGGATGTCCGGAAATTCGGCACGATGCATTTGTTTGCGCCGGGAGAGGAACAGAATGCATTACCGCTTTCACAGCTCGGGCCCGAACCCGATGATGAAGCATTTACCGCTGCTTATTTAAAAGAGCGGCTTGCAAAAACGAACCGCGCGGTGAAAACAGCCCTGCTCGACCAAAAAGCGGTCGTCGGCCTCGGCAATATTTATGTCGATGAAGCTTTATTCCGGGCGCGTATTCATCCTGAGACAAAAGCGAACAGTCTGTCAGACGGGCAGATAAAAACGCTTCATACAGAAATTAAAGACACCCTTCAGGAAGCGATTGACGCGGGCGGGAGCACCGTCCGGTCTTATATCAATTCTCAAGGGGAGATCGGAATGTTTCAGCTCAAACATTACGTATACGGCAAAAAGGATGAACCGTGCAAAACGTGCGGCACGATGATTTCTAAAATCGTGGTCGGCGGAAGAGGGACGCATTTTTGCGCCCGCTGCCAAAAAAAATCATAAACTGAAGCGATTCAAGCAAGCGGCAGCAGAATGACTTTTTTCTAACACAGTTGATGACCTTTCTCCATATATATATTGTGATTCACCCAATAGGCATATGTCACAATTGCCGATCAAGAGAAAGGGAGAAACGGATATGGAGATTGTTTCTTTGCTGCTTTTGGCTTTTGCTGTCAGCTTGGACAGTTTTTCAGTCGGGTTTACGTATGGTTTGAGAAAAATGAAAATCCCGTTCAAAGCGATTGCCGTGATCGCTTGCTGTTCAGCCTCTGTGATGTTTATATCCATGCTGATCGGCCATTTTCTGACAAAGATTTTTCCCGTATCCGTCACGGAAAAACTGGGCGGGCTGATCTTAATCGGAATCGGGGCATGGGTCATCTGGCAATTTTTCAAACCGGCTAAAGAGCCTGATTACTTATTGCATGAAAAAACGTTACTTAATCTTGAAGTGAAATCGCTCGGCATCGTGATTCACATTTTAAAAAAACCGACGAGCGCCGATATTGATCAATCCGGAACCATTAACGGAGTCGAGGCGCTTCTGCTCGGTATCGCCTTATCCATTGACGCGTTTGGCGCCGGGCTGGGAGCGGCCATTCTCGGCTTTTCTCCGGTTATGATGAGCGTGACTGTCGGGCTGATGAGCTCGCTGTTTGTTTCACTCGGCATAAACGCAGGGCATTTGCTCTCAAGATGGAATTGGATAGATAAAATGACATTTTTGCCGGGAGTCCTGCTGATTATCATCGGGATTTGGAAAATGTAAGAAGGAGTGGGCTTTTTGAGCTTGGTCATCGGTTTAACGGGAGGCATCGCAAGCGGCAAAAGCACAGTAGCGCGTATGCTGATCGACAAAAAAATAACAGTCATTGATGCGGATGTCATCGCAAAACAGGCGGTGGAAAAAGGGATGCCGGCTTACGGACAAATTGTGAAGGCATTCGGAAAAGACATCCTGCTGGAAAATGGCGATATTGACAGAAAAAAACTCGGTTCTATCGTTTTTACTGACGAACAGAAGCGTCTGAAGCTGAATCAGATCGTTCATCCGGCGGTGCGTGCGGAAATGCTGAAACAGCGGGATGAAGCCGTTGCGCGAAAAGAGCAGTTCGTCGTTTTGGATATACCGCTTTTGTATGAAAGCGGGCTTGATTATCTTGTCGGCAAGGTGCTCGTCGTCACCGTACCGGCAGACATTCAGCTCAAACGGCTGATGGAGCGGAATTCCCTTACAGAAGAAGAAGCGATGAGCCGGATAACGTCGCAAATGCCTTTAGCGGACAAAACAAAAAAAGCTGACGCCGTCATTGATAACAGCGGCAGTCTTGAACATACAAAGCACCAGCTTGAGGAAGTATTGAGCGGCTGGGCATAAACAAACACCGTTCGGAAAGCCGAACGGTGTTTTTCTGGTTAAAAATCAAAATTGTCAGGGTCAGGACCGACACGGAGATTTTCGTTCAGATCATCAATCCGCTTCATATCGTCAGCTGACAGTTCGAAATCAAAGACATTTGCATTTTCTTCAATACGGTGTTTTTTAGTTGATTTCGGAATGGTGATAACACCGTTTTGCAAATCCCAGCGCAAAATCACTTGAGCGGCTGATTTGCCGTACTTCTCAGCGATCTCTTGTAAGACGGGGTGATCAAGCAGCTGCCCTTGCATCAATGGCGACCACGCTTCAAGCTGAATGCCTTGTTCAGTACAGAAAGCAAGCAGTTCTTTCTGTGTCAGACGCGGGTGGTACTCCACCTGGTTGATCATCGGCTTGATTTCCGTTTCTTTCATGAGATGTTTCAGATGGTGAATTTGGAAATTGCTGACCCCGATCGCCTTAATGCGTCCATCCCGGTAAAGGGTTTCGAGCGCCCGCCACGCATCGATGTACTTTCCTTCGACAGGCCAATGGATCAAATATAAATCCAAATAATCTAAACCGAGTTTTTCTAAGCTTGTGTCAAACGCTTTTAACGTTTCTTCATATCCTAAATCGGCATTCCATACTTTTGACGTGACAAAAATGTCTTCACGTTTTAATCCCGCTTCTTGCAGCCCTTGGCGGATGCCTTCGCCGACACCTTCTTCATTTCCGTAAATCGCGGCGGTATCAACGCTGCGATAGCCGTGCACCAATGCCGTTTTCACCGCGTTGACGAGTTCCGCGCCTTCCTCTACTTTGAAAACTCCGATGCCGAACCAAGGCATCTCTACTCCGTTATGCAATGTTGATTTTGCTTGTAAATGTGTTGTCATGTATATATTCCTCCTATTAGTTGTCTGTTGAAACAATCAAAATGCGCTGAAGAAAAACTCACCTCCTTTCAAGGGCAGTGCGATCCCGCTTTTCAAGCTTCCTGCTCCATCCGGTTAATACGACCGCGCTGAGCACCATCAGCGCCCCGATCCAAGCGGTATGAATGATTCCGATTGAGTCTGTAATGATTCCGCCGGCAAACGAGCCGATCGCGATTCCGGCATTGAATGCCGCGATATTTAAGGCTGATGCTGTATCAACGGCGCTTGGCGCAAAACGTTCACTCAGCATCACGACATATACCTGAAGCCCCGGCACATTCATAAACGCCAACAGCCCCATGAAAATAATGGTGATCAGCCCGGCTGTTTTAAACGGCGCGGTAAAAGTCAGAACAAACAGCACAGCAGCCTGGACAATGAACATATAAAACAAGGCTTTCAGCGGATTTCGGTTTGATAAACGGCCGCCAATCATGTTTCCGATGGCAATCGCAATTCCGTAAATGAGCAGGATGGCCGCGACGGTTTCTTTCTGAAAACCGGTTACCTCCTGAAGAAGCGGAGATAAATACGTAAACACGACAAACGTTCCGCCGTAGCCTAACGCCGTAATAATAAATAAAAGCAATAACCGCCCGTTTGTGACGAGTTTGACCTGCTCGGAAAATGCGGTTTTCGTCCCTTTGCGCAAATGCGACGGAACGAGAAGCGCGTTTGTGAGGAATGCGATGATTCCTACCGCCACAATGACGGCAAATGCGATTCTCCATCCGAATTGCTGGCCGAGATAGGTGCCGAACGGAACGCCGGTCACCGTAGCCACCGTCAGCCCCGTAAACATAATGGAAATCGCGCTTGCTCTTTTATGCTCCGGCACGATATTGGCGGCGATTGTTGCCCCGATTGACATGAAAATGCCGTGGGAAAACGCCGAAATAACCCGTGCCGCCAGTAAGACGCCGATTGAGGACGCACTTGCCGCGAGTGTATTTCCGGCGATAAAAATTAACATCACCCAGAGCAGCAGCGTTTTCCGTGACATGCCGGATGTGAGAGATGTTAAAACCGGCGCGCCGAATGTCACGCCCAGAGCATACATGGAAACGGTAAGTCCCGCCGTTGTCACAGGTATATGCAGATCTTGAGATATAAGCGGCAGCAGCCCGACGCTGATAAATTCGGTTGTGCCGATCGCAAAAGCGCTGACGGCTAATGCCAGCAGCGCTGGTAAATAGCTTTGGCGATGTGAAGACATCTGTTTTCCTCCTTGAACGATAATGTATGGTTGAAATGATGCCGGGTAAACGATATAAGTATAAGAGTACATTCCTTTTCAGCCGGCAAATGTCATTATGATCGATAGAAGTGTCATTGAAAAGAACGTACTTTTAAGTGCCATAGGCACTTTTTAGTTCCTATAGATGAGGAGGAATTACCGTTGCTGAAGAAAAAATACAATATATCCGTAGAGGCGGCGCTTGAAGTGATCGGCGGAAAATGGAAGTGTGTGATCCTCTGCCACCTCATGCGCGGGAAAAAACGGACAAGCGAATTGAAGCGGCTTATGCCGGACATCACCCAGAAGATGCTGACACAGCAATTGCGGGAGCTGGAAGCTGACGGCGTCATCAACCGGATCGTGTACAATCAGGTGCCGCCGAAAGTGGAATACGAGCTGAGTGAATACGGGCACAGTCTGGAAAGAATTTTAAACGCGCTGTGCGACTGGGGCGCGATGCATATTGCTAAACGGTACGGCGAGGTGTCTTCCGTTTTAGAGGACAGCATTTTAAATGACAAATTTAAAGAACCGGGACAAATATAAGAAAAAAGCAGGCAGACTGAGACGCTGATCCTGCTTTTTTTATGGAAGAAAGATCATTTTATATGCAAAAAAACCGATTGAACAACATATTGATCGGTATAAGGGTGGATTTTTATCAAGTTGTACTGGCGGATTTCTTTTAATGTGTTATACTATATATAAATAAAGGTAAATTAGAGTGGCATATTAAAAAGGGGTGACCTGAGCATGAAGGTAAAAGTAGCAATCAACGGGTTTGGAAGAATCGGAAGAATGGTGTTCAGAAAAGCAATGGAAGATGATCAAATTCAAATAACAGCCATTAATGCAAGCTATCCCCCGGAAACGCTTGCTCATTTGATAAAGTATGATACAATTCACGGCAAATACGATCAAGAAGTTGAGACCTCCGACGACAGTCTGATCGTCAACGGAAAACATATTATGCTGTTCAATCGCCGGGACCCGAGAGAGCTTCCGTGGAAAGAATGCGGAATAGACATCGTCGTAGAGGCAACGGGGAAATTTAATTCAAAAGAAAAAGCAATGAGCCATATTGAAGCAGGGGCGAAAAAAGTTATTTTAACGGCTCCGGGCAAAAATGAAGACGTTACCATTGTCATGGGAGTAAATGAAGAGCAGTTCAATCCCGATGAACATGTCATTATTTCAAATGCATCCTGCACGACAAACTGTCTTGCGCCGGTCGTCAAAGTGCTTGATCAGGAATTCGGGATTGAAAGCGGCCTGATGACGACTGTTCACGCTTACACGAATGATCAAAAAAATATCGACAATCCGCATAAAGATCTGCGGAGGGCGAGAGCGTGCGGAGAATCCATCATTCCGACTTCTACAGGCGCCGCCAAAGCGCTGTCGCTCGTGCTGCCTCATTTGAAAGGAAAACTTCACGGTCTCGCTTTGCGTGTTCCCGTTCCGAATGTGTCATTAGTGGACCTTGTCTGCGATCTGAAAACAGATGTGTCGGCCGAGCAAGTGAACGCCGCTTTCCAAAGAGCCGCAAAAACGTCGATGTACGGAATTCTTGATTATTCGGATGAGCCGCTCGTTTCTTCGGATTATAATACGAATTCACACTCTGCGATCATTGACGGACTGACAACGATAGTGATGGAAGACCGAAAAGTAAAGGTGCTCGCCTGGTATGACAATGAATGGGGATATTCCTGCCGGGTCGTTGATCTTATCCGTCACGTCGCCGCGCGAATGAAACACCCGTCAGCTGTGTAGACTAAAGATCATGGACATTTGTTAGAAAAAAACCCTTAACGGCATATTCGCAAAAAACACACCTTGCAAAATAAACTTAAACACAGTATACTATCTTTCGTGAACTTCTTGCTCGTGACTGCTTCGGAATTACTTAAAGGGTTAGGACCTCTCCGGACTAACTTTCCCCCGTGGTAAATGGCCGGGTCAGTTCTCGGAAATTCACTTTTTTAATTCTTGTTAAGGGGGGTCCATGATTATGGAAACAATGGGGCGTCACGTCATCTCCGAGCTGTGGGGATGCGATTTTGATAAGCTCAATGACATGGATTTTATTGAAAAAACGTTTGTAAATGCTGCTTTGAAATCAGGAGCTGAGGTGCGCGAGGTCGCATTTCACAAATTTGCACCGCAAGGCGTAAGCGGAGTCGTTATTATCTCTGAGTCACATTTAACGATTCACAGTTTTCCTGAACACGGATATGCAAGCATTGATGTTTATACTTGTGGAGACCTGGATCCTAATGTGGCTGCGGATTACATTGCGGACGCATTACATGCAGATACAAGAGAAAACATTGAAATACCGAGAGGAATGGGGCCTGTACAGATTAAACAGGCACAAGCGAAAGTACTGTAATTTTCAAAACGCAAACACAAGGGAGCTAAGCTGAAAAAGCCATTACGCGCTTTGAAGCTGATGCTCCTTTTCTAATGTAAAAAAACAGCATTGCTTTTTCTTTAAGCATTTTTTTTGTAAAATAGAAAAGATAAGGCCGGTCTATCGGCTCTCCCAACAAATAGGCTCATCCTAGAAACGTTGGCGGGCATTTACCGGAAGCTTGCGAACCGCATTACAGCAACGAAACAGATGGGAGCTGATCCAATTTGAAATGTCCTTCATGCCAGCATAACGGTTCCCGCGTACTTGATTCACGGCCTGCGGACGAAGGGAAATCAATCCGCAGAAGGCGGGAATGCGAAGCCTGCCATTACCGCTTCACTACATTTGAGAAGTTTGAAGAGATGCCTCTGATCGTCGTGAAAAAAGAAGGCGTCCGGGAAGAATTCAGCCGTGAAAAAATGCTGCGCGGGTTAATTAAAGCTTGTGAAAAAAGGCCCGTTCCTTTAAAAACATTGGAAGACATGTGCTTTGACATTGAAAAAGAGCTGAGAAACCAAGGTGTATCTGAAGTCAAAAGCGAACTTGTCGGAGAAATGGTAATGGACCGTCTGGCGAAAATCGATGAGGTGTCTTATGTCCGCTTTGCCTCCGTCTACCGGCAGTTTAAGGATATAAACGTGTTTATCGATGAATTGAAAGATTTAATAAAGAAAGAACGCTGAGAGAGCTAAGAGATTGTGTCTGGCTCTTTTCTCATGAGCAAAATTGGCATTTGATAGATCGCAGAAACGGTGTAAAATGAGAGTAGAAACATATCGGAAGGTTTGAGAATCATGGCTGACTATTGGAATGACGTATTGCCTGTAGATCCTTATACGGTCAAAAGCCGTTCGCTTCTTCAGGATGTCGACAGACAGGTTTTGACACATCTGTACCAGCCGCTGATCGGTTCTTTTGCATTCTCCCTTTATATGACCTTATGGGGGGAGCTTGAGCAGAACCGCTTGTGGGGAGCGGAATCCACGCACAGGCAGCTGATGGGCATGATGCAGTCAAATTTAAAAAAGATTCATCATGAACAGGGAAAGCTTGAAGGAATCGGGCTGCTGAAAGTGTATATCCGGGAGTCCGAGCAAAAAGAGCGGATGTTTATTTATGAGCTGCTGCCCCCGCTCAGACCGAATGATTTTTTTGAAGACGGCATGCTGAATGTCTTTCTTTATAACAGAGTCGGTAAAACGAAATACCAGCAGCTGAGACAATTTTACACGCACCCTTCCGTCGGCGCGGACGCAAGGGAAATTACCCGTCCGTTTAATCACGCCTTTGCCTCTTTTCAGCCGAGTGAATGGAAAATGACGCCTGATATGGAAGAGGCGATGAAGCTACCCGAGGACTATGAGACGGCGTCTGTCGGACAAGCGCCTTCCTATACGGTGACGGAGGAAGTGTTTGATTTTGAGCTTTTCATGGCGGGACTGTCAGAAACGATGATACCGCGCAAATCAATCACGCAGGACGTGCGGGAGAGCATTAAAAAGCTTTCATATTTATACGGAATAGATCCTATCTCCATGCAGCACGTCGTCATGACCGCAATTAATGAACAGGATACGATAACGGCCGAAGCGCTGAGGAAAGCGGCCAGCGACTGGTATCAAATTGAAAGAAGCGGGAAGCTTCCGGAACTGATTGATAAAACACAGCCTGTCACCTTGAGAGAAAACCGGACGGAAAAAGACGATTCATTGAACGGCGAACTCATCGCACAGCTTGAGACCATATCACCGAGAAAGCTTCTTCAGGACATTGCGGATGGGACCGAGCCGTCAAAAGCCGACTTGCAGATTATCGCCGATATTATGTTCGAACAAAAGCTTGAGCCCGGCGTCACCAATGTGCTGATTTATTATGTCATGCTGAAAACGGATATGAAGCTGTCCAAAAACTATATCCAAAAAATCGCCGCCCACTGGGCCAGAAAGAAAGTCAAAACGGTACGGGAAGCAATGAAGCTCGCAATAGAAGAGCACAGGCAATACCTTGATTGGGCGGACGGCAAAACAAACGGCGCGGCGCGCGGCAAAAAAACCGTCCGGGAAGAAAAGCGCCCTGATTGGATGAAAGAAGAAGAAACCGGGAAGAAACAAGAACAGCCGGCTCTTTCCGCGCAGGATCTTGAAGAACAGAAGAAAAAAATGATGGAAGAAATGAAAAAACTGAAAAAATACTCTGCCTATTGAGACAGAGAAGCGGGGTGATATTGAATGGAACCGATCAGCCGATCCTTAGAAGGCGTGACGAAAAGACCTGACTTTCAAAAACGCCTGGAACGAATGCAGCAGCAAGTCATGGCCGACGAAGACGTCCAGGCTTTTTTGAAGGAACAGAAAGATGTAATCAATCAAAGCATGATTGACAGAGGGTTAAATAAACTGTACGAATTCGTTCAGCAAAGCAAACAGTGCGCCTTCTGCTCGAAAGACAGCCGGACGAACAGCCTGCTTGAAGGCTATCATCCGAAGCTTGTGATCAACGGGCGTTCCATTGATATTGAATATTACGAATGTCCGGAAAAGAGAAAGCTCGACCGCCAGAAAAGGCAAAAGTCCTTGATGAAGAGCATGTATATCCAGCAGGATCTTCTCGGCGCGACGTTTCAGCAGATCGACATTACCGATCCGAGCAGAGTCGGCATCTTCCAGCATGTGACGGATTTTCTGAAGAGCTATAATGAAACGGGAAAAGGCAAAGGGCTGTATCTGTACGGAAAATTCGGAATCGGAAAGACATTTATTTTAGCCGCCATTGCCAACGAGCTGGCGGAAAAAGAGTATTCATCAATGATCGTATATGTTCCCGAATTTGTCAGAGAGCTGAAAAACTCGCTCCAGGATCAGTCGTTGGAGGCGAAACTGAATATGGTGAAAACGACGCCCGTACTGATGCTTGATGATATCGGAGCGGAGTCAATGACAAGCTGGGTCAGGGATGAGGTCATCGGCACCGTGCTTCAGCACAGAATGAGCCAGCAGCTTCCCACTTTCTTCTCGTCTAATTTTTCACCAGACGAGCTGAAGCATCATTTTACGTATTCACAGCGGGGAGAAAAGGAAGAAGTAAAAGCGGCAAGACTGATGGAGCGGATTTTATATTTGGCTTCGCCCGTCCGTCTTGACGGGGAAAACCGCCGCCGTTCATGATGCCGGCGTCCAATGGGAAGGATTTGAGGGAATGAGGAATAAGAAGGCTGTCACTTGGGCTGCGGCTGCGGCGGGAGCGGGCCTTTTGCTGTGGGCAAACCGCAAATATCTGAATCTGTCGCCTAAGGAGATCCGGCTGTGGGTATTATCGTTCGGTGTTTTTGCGCCGCTTGTGTTTATCGGAATTTCCATTGTCAGGCCTTTTGTGCTGTTTCCCGTATCAATCGTTTCCGTCGCCGGAGGTTTGGCGTTCGGGCCGTTTTTCGGCACCATGTATACGCTGGCGGGCTCAATGGGCGCTGCCGCCGCGTCTTTTTTTGCGGCGGGGCTGTTTGCCTTTAATGAGAAAAGCCGTCATGGAAAAATGGAAGCCATTCAAAAGCAGATGAAAACCAATGGCTTCTTTTATATTTTTATCCTGCGCATTCTGCCTGTTAACTTTGATGTGATCAGCTATGCCGCAGGCCTATCGAAAGTCAGGCCGATGACGTATTTTTTGGCGACCGCAGCGGGCATTATTCCGGGGACGATCGTCCTGAATGTGCTCGGCGCGAGCTTTATGTCCGGCAATGTGCTGACCGTACTCGGCGTGATCTGTCTTTACATCATATTTTTATCGCTTCCCGTTATATTTAAAAAGAAGGTGCGCCATTTGTTCGGCGGTGAAAGCTAACCTTTACGTCTATTTTAAAAACATCCCCCATATACTTGTAACAGATGCCGTAAGGGGGGACAAATATGCTTGAAGTGATCTTTGAAGATGACCACGATACCGCCGCTTTTTTACATCTCATTCAGCAATCGGACGACCGGAGACATTTTATTGTCCGTGAAGGCATAAAAAAAGTCGGAATCGCAAGGTCTGAAACGGCTTTTTGCGTTCAGCGCTTTATTGAGCCGATACTTGTCAGGTTTTTTTTGGAATGCAAAGAAGACGAGCATATGCTTTCGCTTATTGAGGACGCATACTGCTTCACCGATCAGGATGAACAGCAGCAAATCCTTCAGCTTGCACACAGCATTATGGAAGGAGAGCTTGATGATCATCCGTTCGAGCCGAAGAAAGAGCCGCGCACACAGTTTATTTCAGATGCGCTCCGGACGATTTCACTTGATGCGGGTGTTTTTTCCGTGCGTTCGTTTCAGACGTTCCGGCTCGGCAGGTATTATGAGCGGCTCAGAGAATACGCGGAGGCTGCGATAGATGAATATCGGATGGAACAGGAATATCAAAACTTTATCCAGTCTCTGAGAGATTATGTGACATCCAATCCGCCGCGGATGAAGAAAGTCCGCATCGTACATGACCGGGCTTTTACGCTGTGGGAGCTGCGCTATTTGTCAGAACGGGAACAGAAAAAATACATAGACAGACGGTTTGTGCGGGAGCACCCGATGTATATAGATTCCCATCTCCTTGCGCCGCTGATCTCCATTGCGCCTGAGACGGTAGAACTGTATACGGACAAACCGGAGCATATGATGTCCAGAACGATTCAAAACGTGTTTCAGGAGAGGATGCGCCTTTTTCCGCTGGGCGCGTTTGCAGCCGAGAAGACGGAAGGATAGCCGCACGGACGGCCTTGTGTAAGCGGCAGGGCTGTCTGTGCGAAATCAGACGGAAAACCGAGTTGCATTTTTCTCGCAGACATTTTATAATACATAAAAGATTAATGATTGCTACACGTATTGATAAGGACATGAAGCATTGATACCGGCTTTATAAGAGAGGAGAGCCCAGGCTGAAAGCTTTCCAGCTATGGATCATTGACTTTACCGCCTTTGAACTTCAGCTGTGAACGCCGGAAGAAGCGCCAGTAATAGCTGACGGGAACTCCCGTTACAGAGTTTAGAGCCGCAGGTGCCGAAACAATCGGCCGTGCGGAAAAAAGGGTGGAACCACGATTCCGTTTATTTAACCTCGTCCCTTTCATAGGGGGCGGGGTTTTTGATTTGCATAAAAAAAGGAGTGACGAAGATGTCAGATATGATCAACATCACATTTCCGGACGGAGCGGTAAAGGAATTTCCGAAAGGAACAACAACAGAAGATATCGCGGCATCCATCAGTCCGGGATTAAAGAAAAAGTCTTTAGCCGGAAAACTGAACGGACAGGAAATTGATTTAAGAACGCCGATTCAAGAGGATGGTGCCGTAGAAATCATTACAGAAGGCACAGAAGAAGGCTTGAACATCATGCGGCACAGCACGGCGCATTTATTGGCCCAGGCGATTAAACGCATTTATAAAGATGTGAAATTCGGTGTCGGCCCCGTCATTGAAAACGGGTTCTATTATGACGTTGAAATGGAGCAGGCGCTGACGCCGGATGACCTTCCGAAGATTGAAAAAGAAATGAAACGCATCGTCGGTGAAAATCTGCCGATTATCCGAAAAGAAGTGAGCCGTGATGAAGCAAAAGCCATGTTTGCGGAAATCGGCGATAATCTGAAGCTTGAACTGCTGGATGCCATACCGGAAGACGAAACGGTCTCCATTTATGAGCAGGGCGAATTTTTTGACCTGTGCCGCGGCGTGCACGTGCCGTCTACAGGCAAAATTAAAGAATTTAAGCTGCTGAGCCTTGCGGGCGCATACTGGCGCGGCGACAGCAAAAACCAAATGCTTCAGCGCATTTACGGCACGGCCTTCTTTAAAAAGGATGACCTGAAAGAGCATTTGCGAATGCTTGAAGAAGCGAAAGAGCGCGACCACCGAAAACTGGGCAAAGAATTAAAATTGTTCGCCAACTCTCAAAAAGTCGGACAAGGCTTGCCGCTCTGGCTGCCGAAAGGCGCAACCATCCGCCGCGTGATCGAGCGCTACATTGTGGATAAAGAGCTGAGCCTCGGTTATGAGCACGTCTATACGCCTGTTCTCGGAAGCAAAGACCTGTATGAAACATCGGGCCACTGGGATCATTATCAGGATACGATGTTCCCGCCGATGGAAATGGACAATGAAACACTCGTGCTCCGTCCGATGAACTGTCCTCACCATATGATGATTTACAAACAGGACATTCACAGCTACCGAGAGCTTCCGATCCGCATCGCCGAGCTCGGAACGATGCATCGATATGAAATGTCCGGGGCGCTTTCAGGTCTTCAGCGCGTACGCGGCATGACGTTAAATGACGCGCACATTTTCGTCCGCCCTGATCAGATTAAAGAAGAATTCATCCGCACCGTCCGTTTGATTCAAGACGTATACGAAGACTTCGGACTGAGTGATTACACATTCCGCCTGTCTTACCGTGATCCTGAAGATACGGAAAAATATTTTGATGATGATGAGATGTGGAACAAAGCGCAGTCCATGCTGAAGGCGGCAATGGATGAGATGGGGCACGACTATTATGAAGCGGAAGGCGAAGCGGCGTTTTACGGCCCTAAGCTTGACGTGCAGGTGAAAACGGCGATCGGCAAAGAAGAGACATTGTCAACTGTACAGCTTGACTTCCTTCTTCCGGAACGCTTTGATCTCACTTACGTCGGAGAAGACGGCAAACAGCACCGCCCTGTCGTTATTCACCGCGGCGTCGTGTCAACGATGGAGCGTTTCGTTGCTTTCTTAATCGAAGAGCACAAAGGCGCCCTTCCGACATGGCTTGCGCCGGTGCAATTCCAAGTCATTCCTGTATCACCGTCCGTGCATCTTGACTATGCGAAAAAAGTGCAGGAGCGCCTGCAGCGTGAAGGCCTGCGTGTCGAGCTTGACAGCCGGGACGAAAAAATCGGCTATAAAATCCGTGAAGCGCAAATGCAAAAAATCCCGTACATGCTTGTGGTCGGTGACCAAGAAGCGGAAAACGGCGCGGTAAACGTCCGGAAATACGGTGAGCAGAAATCAGAAACCGTCTCATTGGACGATTTTGTGAAAAAGGCTGTAGCCGAAGCGAAAAAATAACCGGAAATACAAAAAACCCCGTTCATTCAGAATGGGGTTTTTTTGCGTATAACATTATCTTTCTTTTTGTTTCTCTATAATCGCAAACAGCTCGTGAAGATCGCTGATCACGTAATCAGGGGCAATGTCCGTATCATTTTTCTTTTGCGTCCGGTTTACCCAGACTGTCGTAATGCCTGCCCGTTTCGCTCCCAATATATCAGTATTGAGGTTATCTCCGACCATAATGGCGTCTTCTTTTTTCAGGTTCAGGAGGCCGAGGCAATGTTCGAATATGGAGGCGTCGGGTTTCCCTTTTCCGAAAGCGCCTGAGATGACGATTTCATTAAAATAAGGCGCGAGCTCAGGAACGCCGGCGAGTTTTTCTTTCTGCAGGCTGGGGTCGCCGTTTGTCAGCAGAAGCAATTCATAAACACCTTTCAGCTTATCAAGCACTGCAAACGTTTCATCATACACGTACGGACGCTGTCTGCGTTCCGCCGCGAAAAACTCCGCCAAATATTCGCCGTAAGCCGCATCGTCTATACCGACGCTTTTTAAGCCGTTCGTCCAGGCGTTTCGTCTGTATTCCGGCGCAATCCGATTCAGCTTTTTAAACCCTTCGCTGACCGGCTCGGAAAAATTCGCCCACAATCCTTCAAACGGATTAATGCCGATCATGACCGTATAAGGATAGGTTTCGTATGACATATACAATTCCCGTGCCGCTTTCCGAACCGCCTCTTCAAATGTATGCGGGTCAAGGCCATATTTTTTTTCCGCTTGTAAACATGTTTCCCTGAATGTTGTTCTGACGCTTTTTTCATCCCATAACAGTGTATCGTCCAAATCAAAAAATACGGCTTTCATGATCTTCTCCTCTTTGTTATATTCTGAAACTCTCTGCCGCAAGGCTCCCGTTTATTCTACAATAGATATATAGACTGTGAAAGATTTGTTTTCAGATGATTTGAAAAAAACAGGCAGGTTTGTGTCAGATTCTGTCTCAGGCTCTAAAACGTGATAAAATAAAATTTGAAAGAACAGGTGAAAAGTATGCTGCATTTGATCATCATGATGCTGGAAAGAGTCGGAATTATCGTCATATTGGGATTTGTTCTGGCTCATACCAGATTGTTCAGACAGGCGCTCCAGCAGCCTGAGAGCTATAAAGGCAAAGCGGTGCTGATTTCAATTTTCTCGCTGTTCAGTATCATCAGCAACTATACGGGAATAGAAATTCAGCGGAATACAATCATGAATAATGACTGGGTGTTTCAAATTAATCCGTCCGGTTCAATTGCCAATACAAGAATTATGGGCGTTGAAATCGGCGGACTCTTAGGCGGCCCGTATGTGGGAATCGGCGTCGGCATACTGGCCGGCCTGCATCGTTTATCACTCGGCGGCGCGACCGCAGTCAGCTGTGCCGTCTCATCCGTTTTAGCGGGCATTTTGTCCGGCTGGATCGGACGGTATTTCAGAAAACGCTATGCGATGCCGACACCGCGGGTGGCCGCGCTTGTCGGACTCGGGATGGAATCGCTGCAAATGCTGCTCATCCTCTTGATGGCCAAGCCGTTTTCTGATGCTTGGACGCTTGTGAGCATCATCGGCATCCCGATGATATTGGTAAACGGGTCAGGGACTTTTATTTTTCTTTCGATCATTCAGTCGATTATCCGGAAGGAAGAACGGGCGAGAGCCCTTGAAACCCACAGGGTGCTGATGATTGCCGATCAGACGCTTCCGTTTTTCCGCCAGGGGCTGAATGAAAGCTCATGCAAAAGCGTCGCCGCCATCATCCACAGGCAAACAGGAACGGACGCGGTATCGCTTACGGATAACGAAAAGATTTTGGCGCACGTCGGCGCGGGTGCCGACCATCATATTCCGTCTGAAAGCCTGATCACCGGGTTGTCAAAACGCGTCATTAAAACGGGTCATATTATGAAAGCGACATCAAAGGCAGAAATTGAATGCACGCACGATCCCTGTCCGCTGCATGCGGCGATTGTATTGCCGCTGACGTCAAACGGCAAAACGATCGGGACGCTGAAAATGTACTTTAAAAGCCCGTCAGGTTTAAGCCGGGTTGAAGAAGAGCTTGCAGAAGGACTCGCCATGCTGTTTTCCACCCAGCTTGAACTCGGTGAGGCGGAACTGCAGAGCAAATTGCTGAAAGACGCAGAAATAAAGGCGCTTCATGCACAGGTCAATCCGCATTTTCTGTTTAATGCGATCAATACGATTTCAGCTCTTTGCCGTACGGATGTGGAAAAAACCCGAAAGCTTCTGCTGCAGCTCAGCGTCTATTTCCGTTCCAATCTGCAGGGGGCAAGGCAGCTGCTCATCCCGCTTTCTAAAGAACTGAACCATCTGCAGGCATATTTATCATTGGAGCAGGCCCGTTTTCCCGGGAAATATAAAATCAGCCTTGAGATCGAACGCGGTTTGGAGGACATCGAAATTCCTCCTTTTGTGCTGCAGATCCTCGTCGAAAATGCGCTCCGCCATGCATTTTCAAGAAAGCAGGACAGCTGTGCCGTCAATGTCAGCGTGGTATCCGCCGGTCAGTCGGTTTTAATGCGGGTTGGAGATAACGGGCGGGGAATTGATCCGGAATTGCTGTCCGTGCTCGGAAACCGTCCGCTCCCGTCTAAAGAAGGGACGGGAACCGCGCTTTACAATTTAAATCAGCGGCTGATCGGGCTGTTCGGCCCCAAAGCAGCCCTGCGATTGGAAAGTGAGGCCGGCAAAGGTACGGACGTATCATTTGAGCTGCCTTTGAAACTGATGACTAAAGGAGAAGAACATGCTGAAGGTGTTAATCGTTGATGATGAAATGCTGGCAAGAGATGAATTAGCTTATTTGCTGAAACGGACGAATGAAGTAAGTGACATAAACGAAGCTGAAAATATTGAATCCGCTTTTGACAGTATGATGGATCAAAAACCGGATCTGCTGTTTTTGGACGTTGATTTGTCAGGAGAAAACGGATTTGACATTGCCAAACGGCTGAAAAACATGAAAAATCCGCCGGCCGTCGTTTTTGCGACGGCGTATGACCAATTTGCTTTAAAAGCCTTTGAAGTCGACGCGCTCGATTATTTAACGAAGCCTTTTGATGAAGAAAGAGTGCGCCAGACGATCAGAAAGTTTAAAAGAGTGAAGCAGGACAGGGCAGGAGCCGTCTCAGAGCAGCCGTCCGCAGCCGGAGCGCATAAACTGGCTGTATCAGCCGGTGAATCTATTGTCATTTTAGATACGAAGGACATTATTTTCGCCGGCATGGAGGACGGACACGTTTCTGTCAAAACGTTTGCCGCGTCTTATTCCGTTCATGAAACTTTGGCGGTCATTGAGAAAAAACTGCCTGATACGGGTTTCTTGAGAGTGCACCGCGCGTTCATCGTGAATACGGAGCATATTACGGAAATTCATCCGTGGTTTAATTCGACGTACAATCTTATCTTAAAAGACGGCTCTAAAATTCCCGTCAGCCGTACATACGCCAAGGACTTAAAAAAGCTGCTTCATATTATATGAGGCGGCTTTTGCATTTCAGCAGCCGTTTTTTGCATTTCAGAATGAATATTCAGCCGTTTGTTATGAAAGCGCTTTAAAAGGCGATTTCTCTTTTATAATGGACCTAACAAAGAGAAAGAGGTGAAGAAAATGAGTGCGAAAAAAGTGTACGGATTTCTGACACAAGCATTTATTTTTGCCGTAATTATGCTCATATCTAATGGGATTGCAGCGATTGTCCCCATTCCTATACCCGCTTCCGTAGTAGGTTTGGTGTTATTATTTGTCCTCTTATGTCTGAAAGTGATTAAGCTTGAACAAGTAGAAACGCTGGGAACATCATTAACGTCACTGATCGGATTTTTATTTGTCCCGTCGGGCATCTCCGTGATGAATTCACTTGGCGTCATGCAGCAGTACGGCGTGCAGATCGCACTCGTCATCTTACTCGCCACCATCATTCTGTTAGGGGCCACGGGCCTTTTTTCTCAGCTGATCTTGTCTGCCAGCCAAAAACGTCAGAAGACTGCTCCTGAAAAACAAACGGTGCGCCGTTCCAATCAGGAAAAAGAACTTGTGCAGCATTAGGAGGGAAATCGGATGAGTCCATATTTCGGTATTGTCGTTTCACTTGCGGCCTTTGGCATCGGCACGTATTTATTTAAAAAAACGAGAGGCTTTTTCCTCTTCACCCCGCTGTTTGTCGCAATGGTGCTTGGAATCCTTTTTCTGAAGCTCGGCGGTTTTTCATATGAAGATTATAAAAGCGGGGGAGACATTATTAAATTCTTCCTGGAGCCCGCAACGATCGCTTTTGCCATCCCTTTATACAAACAGCGTGACAAACTGAAAAAATACTGGTGGCAGATCATGTCTTCTATCATTGTCGGCTCTATCTGCTCAGTGACGATTGTCTATTTGATCGCAAAAGGCATTCATCTTGACGCGGCCGTTATGAAAAGCATGCTTCCGCAGGCGGCGACAACGGCAATTGCCCTTCCGCTGTCAAAAGGAATCGGCGGCATCACCGATATCACCGCTTTCGCCGTCATTTTCAACGCCGTTATCGTCTATGCTCTGGGCGCTCTATTCTTAAAACTGTTTAAAGTAAAGCACCCAATCTCTAAAGGACTGGCTCTCGGCACATCAGGACACGCACTCGGTGTTGCGGTCGGTATTGAGATGGGGGAAGTAGAAGCGGCAATGGCAAGTATCGCGGTTGTCGTCGTGGGAGTGGTGACGGTGCTGGTCATTCCGGTATTCGTTCAGCTCATCGGAGGATAAACCCGGGTCATAGACCCGGGTTTTTTATTGTGTTGGCGCGTCCGCGGGCGGCAAAGAACGAAATTTCACATTTTTCCTTGCGCTCGCCCCGGCATCGTGTTAAAATGAAAAAGTTGATCCGGAGAAGTCATTCTTGACTAATGATCCGGTATTGTGTAGAATAGTTATTGAATTGAATATAAATCACAAGCAGAGGCACCCGCTTCTCACCTGATTGACACATTCATGTAGTTGGCAGGTTGACCGTACATTTTTATTTATGCAGATGTTCGTAGTGTGGGTGTGTTGTCATGCCCGCACTTTTTGTTTGCCTGCAGAATGCAGTCAAAAAGCGTTGTGAATCAATTCGAAGAAACTATGGAGGTGGCTCATTATTAGCAAAGATCAATTGGTTAATGAGGGTATCCGTGCACGTGAAGTTCGTCTGATCGGACAAAATGGCGATCAGCTCGGCATCAAGTCCCGTCAGGAAGCACTTGAAATCGCCGGCCGCGCAAATCTTGACCTTGTGTTAGTTGCAGCAAATGCAAAACCGCCTGTCTGCCGCATCATGGACTACGGTAAGTTCAGATTCGAGCAGCAGAAAAAGGACAAAGAAGCACGCAAAAATCAAAAAATCATTAACTTAAAAGAAGTTAGATTAAGTCCGACGATCGATGAGCATGACTTTAACACGAAATTGCGCAATGCGATTAAATTCCTTGAAAAAGGCGATAAAGTGAAAGCTTCTATCCGCTTTAAAGGGCGCGCAATCACTCATAAAGAAATCGGCCAGCGCGTATTGGACCGTTTCTCTGAAGCATGTGCGGAAGTTGCGACAGTCGAAACAAAACCAAAAATGGACGGCCGCAGCATGTTCTTAATGCTCGCGCCGAAAAACGAAAAGCAATAAGGAGGAAATCCCATGCCAAAAATGAAAACTCACCGCGGATCTGCTAAACGTTTTAAAAAGACAGGTTCTGGGAAGTTAAAACGTTCTCATGCATACACAAGTCACTTATTCGCCAACAAATCCCAAAAGCAAAAGCGTAAGCTTCGCAAGGGTGCTATTGTAAGCGCAGGAGACTTCAAACGCATCAAACAACAGCTTGCTAACATCAAGTAATCGGACAAGGAACAATTAGGAGGGAAATATAATGCCAAGAGTAAAAGGCGGAACTGTGTCGCGTCAGCGTCGTAAAAAGGTTCTTAAATTAGCAAAAGGTTATTTCGGTTCAAAACATAGATTATACAAAGTAGCAAACCAGCAGGTCATGAAATCAGGAAACTATGCATTCCGTGACCGCCGTCAGAAAAAACGTGATTTCCGTAAGCTTTGGATCACTCGTATCAACGCTGCTGCACGTATGAACGGTCTTTCTTACAGCCGTTTAATGCACGGTCTTAAGCTTTCAGGCATCGAAGTAAACCGCAAAATGCTTGCTGATCTTGCTGTAAACGATCTTACTGCTTTCAATCAGCTTGCTGATGCTGCTAAAGCTCAGTTAGACAAGTAAGTTGAAAAAGCCGCTCTCTTTCCGGGAGCGGTTTTTTTACGTAAAGGGTGACAATCAATGGCTCTCTTCATTTACGCCGTATTGATAAACGGATACGGCTTTTGGATCATGGGCGCTGATAAAAGAAGAGCAAAGGCACACCGGTGGAGAATATCAGAGAAACGAATATGGCTCACAGCCGCCATGTTCGGCTCACTCGGCGTATGGATCGGCATGCGCACCTTCAGGCATAAGACGAAACACAAATCCTTTTTATACGGGGTGCCGCTGCTTTTTCTCACTGAAGCCGCCCTTGTGCTGATGTATTTGATGTATAAAACATAAAAAGCAGGAGAGCTTATCGCTCGCCTGCTTTTTTCGCTTTTTTGATGGGCTGGTCCCAATCAATCTTGCAATTCGGGTACCGCTCCAATACCTTTTTTTCGACTTCTTCAAAATCACCTGCAGAAAAGCGGTTCAGCTTTTCCGGATTTTCGGTCCATACAAATATCGTATGAATAAACAGCGGATGATCTTTGGAAGGGATATGCTTTTCTCCTTCAAAGAGCACTCCTTTATAAGTAAGCTGGAGATTTTTTCGCGTGTTTTTCTGTTCGTCAATAAAATAAAAATTCTCTTTTGATTGCGCCAGTCTGAGCCTTCTTTTCGGGTTTGCGTAAAATTTGACGCACATGTAAATAAAATAAATAAGAAGTGCAAGCAAGACAATCCTCAATACTGTAATGGCCATATGTGTGAAGGCACCTCCTCACCTTTGTCATGATCTGATGTAATACGAAAAACAAAACAAAAGGTTTCATTTTTTTAAAAGAAATAGATAAAAACATTTACCCGTTTTTCAGGCGAATTAATCGTATGCTTCAGCATTGGTTTTGTATAATAAGAAGGGTAGTGAAAAAAAGGAGGTTTATTGATGACAAAATTAGATGAAACGCTCACCATGCTGAAAGCGTTAACGGATGCAAAAGGGATACCGGGAAATGAGAGAGAAGTAAGACAAGTGATGAAATCATACATAGAACCATTTGCCGATGACGTCACAACAGACCGGCTGGGAAGCTTAATCGCCAAAAAAACCGGCAAAGAAAACGGTCCGAAAATCATGATCTCAGGGCATTTAGACGAAGTCGGTTTTATGGTGACGCAAATCACTGATAAAGGCTTTCTCCGCTTTCAAACCGTCGGCGGCTGGTGGTCTCAGGTCATGCTGGCCCAGCGCGTCACCGTCGTGACAAAAAAAGGGGACATCACGGGGATCATCGGTTCGAAACCGCCTCACATTCTGCCTCCTGACGCCAGAAAAAAAGCCGCCGATATTAAAGAGATGTTCATCGATATCGGGGCATCCAGCCGTGAAGAAGCAATGGAATGGGGCGTTCTTCCGGGTGACCAGATTGTGCCGTATTTTGAATTTACAGTGATGAACAATGAAAAGCATTTATTGGCGAAAGCATGGGACAACCGTATCGGCTGTGCGATTGCCATCGATGTATTAAAAAATCTGAAAAACAGTGATCACCCCAATGAAGTATACGGGGTCGGAACGGTGCAAGAAGAAGTCGGGCTGCGCGGGGCGAAAACAGCGGCACATACGATCCAGCCTGATATCGCGTTCGGTGTGGATGTCGGAATTGCCGGAGATACACCGGGAATTTCTGAAAAAGAGGCGCAAAGCAAAATCGGCGAAGGGCCGCAAATTATTCTGTATGACGCGTCAATGGTATCTCACAAAGGGCTGCGCGACCTTGTCGTGAACACGGCGGAAGAAGCGGGAATTCCGTATCAATTCGATTCCATTGCCGGAGGGGGCACGGATTCAGGTTCCATTCATTTAACCGCAAACGGAGTGCCGGCGCTGTCCATTACGATCGCGACGCGCTACATTCACACTCATGCCGCTATTTTGCATCGGGATGATTATGAGAATACGGTAAAATTGATCACAGAAGTGATTAAAAAATTAGACCCGGAAACAGTTGACCGTATTACTTATCAATAAAGATACGGAAGAATCTGCTTTTTTAAGCAGATTCTTTTTTTTTGTCTGTACAAATATGAGCCCTGCGTCTACAATAAGAGAAGACATAGAAAAATCTGACAACATGTTTTTGAAAGCGCTTTAAAAAAGGGAGGGTTTACAAATGAAAAACAGATTCAGACGCATGATCCGCTTTTCATGCGCAGCCGTTACAGCCGGTCTGCTGCTGATGTCTTCATCTCCGGCATCTGCCGCGTTTTGGGGGGCATCAAATGAATTGCTGCACGATCCGACAATGGCGAAGGAAGGAAACACGTGGTACGCTTTCGGAACCGGTTTGGAAGGGGAGAGGGGGCTTCGCGTCTTAAAGGCGGGCAGCGGCGGCGTATGGACCGTTCAGAAATCAATCTTTACTTCCCCGCTGTCATGGTGGGGTAATTATGTGCCGAATTACGGGCTGAATCAATGGGCCCCCGATGTTCAATATTTTAACGGAAAGTATTGGCTGTATTATGCCGTTTCTTCATTCGGCAAAAATACCTCCGCGATCGGTCTTGCATCATCTACAAGCCTCAGTTCGGGAAACTGGAAGGACGAAGGGCTCGTTATCCGTTCAACAAGCGCCGATAACTACAATGCAATTGATCCGGAGCTGACAATTGATAAAGACGGAAACCCTTGGCTTGCCTTCGGTTCTTTTTGGAGCGGCATTAAGCTGACAAAGCTTGATAAAAATACCATGAAACCGACGGGGTCACTTTATTCCATCGCTGCCAGACCGAATAACGGCGGAGCTTTGGAAGCGCCGGCCATCACCTACCAGAACGGCTACTATTACTTAATGGTGTCGTTTGATAAATGCTGTTCAGGCGTGAATAGTACGTACAAAATCGCTTATGGAAGATCCAAAAGCATCACCGGCCCATATCTCGATAAAAGCGGGAAAAGCATGTCAGAAGGCGGAGGAACGATTCTTGACTCCGGCAATGACCGCTGGAAAGGCCCGGGCGGCCAAGACATTGTGAACGGGAATATTTTAGTGCGTCATGCGTATGATGCCGAAAACAGCGGAATTCCGAAGATGCTCATCAATGATATCGATTGGAGTTCAGGCTGGCCTTCCTATTAATTGATCAGCCGGGCATGTGTGTCCGGCTTTTTTACTTGCAATAAAAGATTGACAGTTCGATTCCTCCTTAACTATAATAAAATTGTTCGTACAAATAAAAGAATGGAAGTTTTATAGTTTATATTCGTACGTATATTTTTGAAAATGCAAGCGCTTTATTTTGATGGGAAGGGGAAATGAATGTGCTTCAGAACAAAGAATATGAATTTTGGTTTGTAACGGGAAGCCAGCACTTATACGGAGAGGAAACGCTGCAGCTTGTCGATAAACACGCAAAGGGAATATGTGACGGCCTCAGCGGGGTGTCATCAAGATACAAGATCAGGCATAAACCGGTTGTCACGTCATCTGAAACGATCAGAGAGGTTTTGCGGGAAGCGCAGTATCAAGAAAACTGTGCCGGGGTCGTGACGTGGATGCATACATTTTCCCCTGCGAAAATGTGGATTGAAGGTCTTTCCGCTTTTCAAAAGCCGATGCTTCATCTTCATACCCAGTATCATCGCGACATCCCGTGGGAAACGATTGATATGGACTTTATGAACAGCAACCAATCCGCTCACGGAGACCGGGAATACGGATATATCCAGTCAAGAATGGGGCAGACGAGAAAAGTCATCGCAGGCTATTGGGATGATGAGGAAGTCAAACATGACATTTCGCAATGGATGAACACTGCTGCCGCCTGGAATGAAAGCAGGAATATTAAAGTAGCCCGGTTTGGCGACAATATGCGGAATGTGGCGGTTACTGACGGAGACAAAGTCGGCGCCCACATTCAATTCGGCTGGCAGGTTGACGGGTACGGAATCGGCGATCTTACCGAGGTGATGAACAACGTCACCGACGCAGAAATTGAGGCGCTTTATGAGGAATACGACAAATTGTATGTCATCAGCGGCGAAACAAAACGGGATGAAGCAAAAGTTGCTTCCATTAAAGAACAGGCGAAAATTGAACTCGGATTAACGGCCTTTCTCGAACGGGGCGGATATACAGCGTTTTCGACCTCCTTTGAAGTTTTGCACGGAATGAAGCAGCTTCCGGGTCTTGCCGTTCAGCGTCTCATGGAAAAAGGGTACGGATTTGCCGGCGAAGGCGATTGGAAAACGGCTGCCCTTGTGCGAATGATGAAAATAATGGCGGACGGAGAACAAACCTCCTTCATGGAAGATTATACGTACCATTTTGAACCGGGGCGTGCGATGATTCTCGGATCACATATGCTTGAAGTATGTCCGACGATCGCCCTTGATCAGCCGAAAATCGAAGTCCATCCTCTCTCAATCGGAGGGAAGGAAGATCCGGCCCGGTTGGTCTTTAACGGAATCGGCGGTTCAGCCATCATCGCCAGCATCATTGATATCGGCGGGCGATTCCGTCTCATTCTGAATGAAGCGGAAGGCAGGGAAATTGATCATGATATGCCGAATCTCCCTGTGGCGCGGGTGCTGTGGAAGCCGGAGCCATCGCTGAAAACAGCTGCGGAAGCATGGATTTTGGCGGGAGGCGCCCATCATACTTGTATGTCTTTCCGGCTTACGGCTGAACAGATGCTTGACTGGGCTGAGATGGCAGGCATTGAAAGCATCTTTATTTCCCGCAATACCGAAATACATGAGCTGAAAAAAGAGCTGAAATGGAATGACGTATTATACCGGCTGGGAGGGAATTGATATGGCGTATACGATTGGTGTTGATTTCGGCACATTGTCCGGCCGGGCGGTGCTTGTCAATGTCCGCACGGGCGAAGAGATCGCGTCTGCGGTAAAAGAATACACTCATGCCGTCATCGACCGCACGCTGCCGAAGACGGGTGAAAAACTCCCTCGGGACTGGGCGCTTCAGCATCCTGCCGATTATATCGAAGTTCTGGAAACGGCGATTCCGAACCTGCTTCAAGAGGCGGGCGCTGATCCGAAAGACGTGATCGGCATAGGAATTGATTTTACCGCCTGCACGATTTTGCCGATAGACGTCGCGGGGCAGCCGCTTTGTATGCTGCCGGAATTTGAACGGGAGCCCCACAGTTATGTGAAGCTGTGGAAGCATCATGCGGCTCAAAAACATGCAGACCGTTTGAACACGATTGCCGAAGACACAAAAGAAACATTCCTTAAAAGATACGGCGGTAAAATTTCTTCTGAATGGATGATCCCGAAAATCATGCAAATCGCGGAAGAAGCGCCGCATATATACAAGGCGGCAGATCGGATTGTGGAAGCGGCAGACTGGATCGTCTATCAATTGTGCGGTTCATTGAAGCGAAGCAACTGCACGGCCGGCTACAAAGCAATCTGGAATGAGGAGACGGGGTATCCGCCGGATCATTTTTTTGAAAAGCTCAACCCGTTAATGAAAACGATTACAAAAGATAAATTAAGCGGCACCATTTATTCAGTCGGGGAAAAGGCAGGAGGTTTGACCGAAAAAATGGCGGAGCTGACCGGGCTTCTGCCGGGGACGGCCGTTGCCGTCGCCAATGTCGACGCCCACGTGTCAGTGCCCGCGGTCGGTATTACAGAGCCGGGGAAAATGCTGATGATTATGGGAACGTCTACCTGCCATGTGCTGCTCGGCGAGGAAGAACATATCGTCCCCGGTATGTGCGGGGTCGTCAATAACGGCATCTTGCCCGGATATGCGGGATATGAAGCGGGACAATCCTGTGTCGGCGACCACTTTGAATGGTTCGTCAAAACGTGCGTTCCGAGAGACTATGAGAAGGAAGCTGAGGATAAACACATAGACATTCACGAGCTGCTCAGCAAAAAAGCAGCTGTACTTGTTCCGGGGGAAAGCGGCCTTCTCGCGCTTGACTGGTGGAACGGAAACCGGTCAACCTTGGTGGACGCCGATTTGACGGGCATGATGCTCGGCATGACGCTGCACACGAAGCCGGAAGAAATCTACAGGGCATTGATTGAAGCGACGGCGTTCGGAACGAGGATGATTATCGAAACGTTTCGGGAAAACGGCGTTCCGGTCGAGGAGCTTTACGCAGCCGGAGGAATCGCTGAGAAAAATCCATTTATCATGCAGATTTATGCAGACGTCACAAATATGGACATTAAATTATCCGGGTCTCCGCAGGCGCCGGCACTGGGCTCCGCGATTTTCGGAGCGCTCGCCGCGGGACGGGAAAACGGGGGATTCTCCAATATTGCTGAAGCATGTGCGCATATGGGGAAATTAAAAGACGGCTTTTATGCCCCGAACCGGGAAAGAGCTGAGATTTATGACAGCTTATATGCGGAATATAAAGAGCTCGTTCACTACTTCGGCAAAGAAAACAATGTCATGAAACGCCTGAAAGCCATTAAAAACCGTGATTTTGCGAAAGGGGGGAGCCGCCATGCTTGAAGCGTTAAAAGAAGAAGTGCTCGCCGCCAATCTGAAGCTTGAGGAACATAACCTTGTCACGTTTACATGGGGGAATGTCAGCGGCATTGACAGAGAGAGCGGGAGAATCGTCATTAAACCGAGCGGTGTCGATTACAGTGAGCTGACCGCTGACAAACTGGTCGTCCTGAATGAGGACGGAGACATTCTCGAAGGCTCGCTGAAACCGTCTTCTGACACGCCGACCCATCTTTATCTGTATAAAGCGTTTCCGGCTATCGGCGGAATCGTTCATACGCACTCCCGCTGGGCGACGAGCTGGGCGCAGTCCGGAAGAGACATACCCGCTCTCGGAACGACTCACGCGGATTACTTTGAAAGCGCTATACCCTGCACGAGGGAAATGTATGAAGAAGAAATTGTGAAAGATTACGAATATCATACAGGCAAAGTCATAGCCGAAACTTTTCAAAACGAACCGTATGAACAAAATCCGGGTGTCCTCGTCCACAGCCACGGCCCGTTCTGCTGGGGAACGGACGCGCTGAATGCCCTGCATAACGCCGTTGTGCTCGAAACGGTAGCGGAAATGGCCTACCATTCGCTTATGCTGAACAAACAGCTCAGTCCGATCGACAGAGTGCTGCATGATAAGCATTTTTACAGAAAACACGGGGCGAATGCTTATTATGGCCAAACTTGACGCAGCCGGGTTTCTGATTGATTTAGACGGAACCGTATTCAGGGGGCGGGAGCTGATTGACGGAGCAAAAGAAGCCGTTCATACCCTTCAGTCACTGGGCAAAGCCGTGGTCTTTTTAAGCAACCGCGGCAACCTATCAAGAGCAATGTGCCGAAAGAAACTGCTGGGTGCCGGTATCCGCACGGATGAACGGAGCATCGTGCTGTCCTCCAGTGTGACGGCATCATTTTTAAAGAAGCATTATCCTTTGTCAAAGGTGTGGGTGTTAGGAGAGAAAGGGCTGACTGATGAACTCGCTTTAGCGGGTGTCGCCCTGGCGCAAAACCCGCAGGCGGCAGACTGGCTTGTCATCTCCCTGCATGAAACCGTCACCTATGAGGATCTGAATCTCGCTTTTAAGGCGGCTTCCTCCGGCGCGCGCATCATCGCCACGAACCGGGACCGCTCCTTTCCGAATGAAGGCGGCCATGCCATGGACGTCGCGGGAATGATCGGGGCTATTGAAGCATCCGCCAGAGCAAAAACGGAGCTTGTCATCGGCAAACCGTCTTGGCTGATGGCTGAGGCGGCATGTGAAGCGCTCGGACTTCCCCCTGAGGAATGCGCCATTATCGGAGACAGCCTCGAATCAGATATCGCAATGGGCAGCCTGTACGGGATGAAAAGCGTATTGGTTCTGACGGGGTCGGCCAAACTTGGGGAGCCCCGTCTATATGAACCTGACATCGTCCTTGATTCTATTAAAGACCTGACAGAATTAGCGAAGGAGGGAATCCTTTTATGAAACGTTCTCCTGAGGACATTCAATCCGAGTTTGACAAGGAAGGGGCCAGCCGCTCACCGATTCAAATAGAAGATATCGTGATCGGGGCGAATGCAAAAGAAGAGCTTCTCAGATTTCTGCAAAAAAAATGCTGGAATCATCCGGTCATCGTCTGTGACCGGAACACGTACGAGGCGGCGGGGCGTCTGCTTGCGGACGAATTGAGGGCAGGCGGGATCAAAGCGTCAAAAGTCATCATTCCGGAGCATGAAGCCGGGGCCGCCGCGGCTGATGAGAGGACATTGGTCTATACGCTGATCAATCTCGCGGAAGAGACGGATGTCATCATTGCGGCCGGTTCAGGAACGATTCACGACATTACGCGGTTTGCCGCCTGCCAGCGCGGATTGCCGTTTATCTCATTCCCCACCGCTCCGTCAGTCGACGGTTTTACGTCGGCGGGAGCGCCGCTCATATTAAACGGAATCAAAACGACGATTCAAACGAAAGCGCCGATCGCCTTATTTGCGGATACGAATGTATTAAAAGAAGCGCCCCGTTCAATGACAGCCGCGGGCTTCGGAGACATGCTCGGAAAAATAACATCGCTGGCAGATTGGGAGATTTCCCGCAGGCTTGCGGGTGAGCCGTACTCAGAAGCCGGGGCGAAGCTTGTGAAAGACGCGCTTTGGCAGTGCATTGATCACCGCGCTGACATTGCCATGGGAACGGAGGCCGGCATTCAGATACTGATGGAAGCGCTGATCGTTTCGGGTCTTGTCATGCTTGCGCTTGACCACTCCCGCCCCGCCTCAGGAGGAGAACATCACATCTCGCATTGGATTGAGATGGAAATGCTGAAGGCAAAACAGCCTCCGATTCTCCATGGTGCGAAGGTCGGCTGTGCGTGCGCGGTGCTGAGTGATATTTACAAAGAACTGGCTTGTCACGAAAAGCTTGCTGAACTGCCGCCGCACTTTCGCGAGGCGATTCAATCTGCATATGAAGGGCTTCCCGACGGCAAGACAATTGCCGGGTGGCTCGCATCTGCGGGAGGTCCCGCCTGTTTCGATGAGATCGGTGTAAAACAGGACCTTGTCAGCGATGTGCTTAAGCATGCGCACACACTGCGAGACCGTTATACCGGTTTAACCATCATAAATGAAAATGCAGCGCTCTTTGCACATCATTTGCATCAATAGCCGCACGGCCTAAAGTGGAAGGGGTAATGACATGAAAAAAACGACCGCTGTATGTTTGGTGCTGATGATGCTCTTCTTGTTTACCGCCGGCTGTTCACAAGAACGGACTGCCGGCCGGCCGGGAGAAACAGAGCTGACGTTTTGGACGTTTAACGGTCTGCACGAACAGTTTTATCAGGAAATGGTCAAAGAATGGAATCAGAAATATCCGGATCGCAAAATCAAGCTGAATACCGTTGTTTATCCTTATGGACAAATGCATGATAATTTATCGGTTTCGCTGATCGCGGGTGAGGGGCTTCCCGATATAGCCGACGTGGAATTAAGCCGGTTCTCGAACTTTCTGAAGGGGAAGGATATCCCGCTTGCCGATCTGACGCCGCTGATTGAAAAAGACCGCGATAAGTTTGTGGAAGCGCGTCTGGCCTTATACAGCAAAAACGGAAAATTGTACGGCCTTGATACACATGTGGGGACGACCGTCATGTTTTACAACATGGATATCATGAAAAAAGCGGGCGTTGATCCCGCCTCCATTAAGACATGGGAAGATTACCGGCGGGCAGGGAAAAAAGTGCGTGAGGCCGCTGGGAAACCGATGGGAACGGTTGAAACAAACGACTCCGCCACATTCCTATCCATGATTTCGCAGCAAGGGTCAGGCTACTACAGCAAAAACGGAAAATTGATTCTGAACAGCAAGACGAATACAGACACACTGAATTATGTAAAGGACATGGTAAATGATAAAACCCTTCTGCCGGCTCCCGGCGGCGGCCATCACAGCGAAGAATACTACGGTTTTATGAATCAGGGCGGGGCAGCCTCAGTGCTGATGCCCATTTGGTACATGGGACGGTTTATCGATTATATGCCTGATTTAAAAGGAAAAATGGCGATTTACCCTATGCCGGCCTGGAAAGAAGGCGGTGACAGATCAGCGGGTTTAGGCGGAACAGCCACCGTCGTGCCGAAGCAGGCTGAACATCTGAAGCTCGCGAAAGAATTTCTCGGTTTTGCGAAAGGTTCGAAGGAAGGGAATATAAAGCTTTGGACGGTGCTCGGCTTTGACCCGCTCCGCTGGGACGTGTGGGATTCAAAAGAATTGAAGGAGAAAAACAAGTACACGGATTTCTTCCGGAACGGTACGTCAATTTTTTCCTCGCTCCTTGAAATAAAAGATGAGATCAATCCGATTTATCTGCATGAAGACTTCTCTAAAGCGGCTGATCTCGTTGTCAGACAAGTGCTGTTCGATGCGCTGAAGACGCAGGAAAAAACACCTAAGGAAGCCTTGGACGAGGCGGCAGAGCAATTAGAGAAATAGGAGAAGCCGCCCTATTTAACAGTGAAAGCGGGGGAGCTTTTATGAGACCTGTAAAGACAGAGACAGCGCAAACCGTTTCTGCAGTCCGGAAGAAGCCGCGCCGGCGCAATGTGCTGTATTCAAAAAAAGCGGCGCCTTATCTTTTTACGGCGCCATTTATCATTTCGTTTCTCGTTTTCTTTTTGTATCCGATTATCAGCGTGTTTATCATGAGCTTTCAACGGATACTGCCGGGAGAAATTACATTTGTCGGGTTTTCCAATTATACCGCTCTTCTTAATCCAACCTTTTATACGGCATTATTTAACACATTGGAATATACCTTCTGGACGCTGATTGTGCTGATTCCGGTGCCGCTTCTTTTGGCGGTGATTCTGAATTCGAAGCTCGTCAGGTTCAGAAATGTGTTTAAATCGGCTCTGTTTGTACCGGCTTTAACATCGACGATCGTAGCGGGGATTATTTTCCGTCTGATGTTCGGAGAAATGAATACGTCGCTTGCAAACGAGCTGATGATGAAGCTTGGCGCATCACCCCAAAACTGGCTCAACAACAAAGGCACCGGCATGTTTTTAATGGTGCTGCTTGCGTCATGGAGGTGGATGGGGATTAACATTCTTTACTTTCTGGCGGGATTGCAAAACGTGCCGAAAGAATTGTATGAAGCGGCTGAAATTGACGGGGCGAGTACGTGGAAAAAGTTCCGGCATATTACCCTTCCATTTTTAAAGCCGGTGTCCGTTTATGTGTTAACGATCAGTATTATCGGCGGTTTCAGAATGTTTGAGGAAAGCTATGTGCTTTGGCAGAATAATTCCCCGGGCAATATCGGCCTCACGCTTGTCGGTTATTTATATCAGCAGGGGCTTGCATACAACGAAATGGGGTACGGGGCCGCAATCGGAATTGTCCTTTTGCTTGTCATCTTACTAGTCAGTCTTGTTTCACTGAAACTGTCCGGTTCGTTTAAAGGGGAGGGATAAGCGGTGCGTAACAATCACATGTCTTCCGTGTACAGAGTTGCGTTTACCTTGTTTTTTATCATGCTGAGCCTGTTGTATATCTTTCCGATGATCTGTCTATTGCTCGGTTCTTTAAAGCCGTCATCTGAGCTGATGCGTATCGGGCTGAATCTGCGCCTTGATCCGGATGTGATGAGCCTTGATAACTACACCTATTTGTTCAACGGGGGGAGCATTTATTTCAAATGGTTTTTTAACAGCCTGCTGCTCGGCGTTCTCACCACGGTTCTCACGCTGTTTTTTTCCTCTTTGATCGGCTACGGACTCGGTGTCTACGAATTTAAAGGCAGAAATATTATTTTCGTTCTTGTGCTGATCATTATGATGGTGCCTCTTGAAGTGATGATGCTCCCGTTGTTCAAATTGACGGTGGGTCTTCATTTGATCGATTCTTATACTGGGGTGATTCTGCCGTTTATTGTGTCGCCTGTCGCCGTGTTCTTTTTCCGGCAATATGCGCTCGGACTTCCGAAGGATCTGCTTGATTCAGCGAGAATGGACGGCTGCACCGAATTCGGCATTTTTTTCAGAATTATGGCGCCGCTCATGAAACCGGCATTCGGGGCAATGATCATTCTTCAATCTTTAAACAGCTGGAATAACTTTTTATGGCCGCTGATCGTGCTTCGGTCGAAAGAAATGTTTACGCTTCCAATCGGACTTTCAGGGCTGCTGAGTCCGTACGGCAACAACTATGACATGCTGATTTCCGGGTCCGTTTTTGCGATACTGCCGGTGATCATCATATTCTTGTTTTTCCAAAAATACTTCATTTCCGGACTCACAGTAGGCGGAGTGAAGGGATAGAGAGAGGGAGGAAATATAATGAAAAAAGCGGGGATTACAGCAGATAAAGAATATATCATCGGTGAAGTGGACAAACGGATGTACGGATCATTTATAGAACATATGGGCCGGGCGGTGTATGAAGGCATTTATGAGCCCGGACACCCGAAAGCCGACAAGGACGGTTTCAGAACAGACGTGCAGGAGTTAATCAAGGAATTGCAAGTGCCGTTCATCCGCTATCCGGGAGGGAATTTTCTCTCGGGCTACAATTGGGAAGACGGCGTCGGGCCGGTGAAGGACCGCCCGCGGAGGCTTGATTTGGCATGGCAGACGACAGAAACGAACGAAGTAGGGACGAATGAATTTTTAACGTGGGCGAAAAAAGTGAACGCCGAAGTGAATATGGCGGTCAATCTCGGGACGAGAGGGATCGATGCCGCCCGGAACCTCGTCGAATACTGCAACCATCCTGAAGGGTCATACTGGAGCGACTTACGAAAATCGCACGGATATGAAAAACCTTACGGCATCAAAACATGGTGCTTAGGAAATGAGATGGACGGCCCTTGGCAGATCGGTCATAAAACGGCGCATGAATACGGACGGCTCGCCGCTGAAACGGCAAAGGTGATGAAATGGACGGACCCGACGATCGAATTGGTGGCTTGCGGAAGCTCAAACAGCGGCATGCCGTCCTTCATCGAGTGGGAGGCCGAGGTGCTTGAGCATACGTACGAGCATGTGGATTACATCTCACTGCATACGTATTACGGCAACCATGAAAATGATCTTGAAAACTATTTGGCGAAGTCGATGGATTTAGACCATTTTATTAAATCCGTCACAGCCGTATGTGATTATATGAAAGCGAAAAAACGCAGCAAAAAAACGATTCACCTTTCTTTAGATGAATGGAATGTGTGGTATCACTCAAATGAAGCGGATAAAAAAGTGGAGCCATGGATTACGGCCCGGCCGATTCTCGAAGACATCTACAATTTTGAAGATGCGCTGTTGATCGGTTCACTGCTGATTACGATGCTGCAGCATGCGGACAGACTGAAGATCGCCTGTCTTGCCCAGCTTGTCAACGTAATTGCGCCTATCATGACTGAAAAAGGCGGAGAAGCATGGAGGCAGCCGATCTTTTACCCTTACATGCACGCCTCAGTCTACGGGAGAGGGTCTTCGATGAAGCTGCTGATCACCTCCCCGAAATACGACTCAGCGGACTTTACGGATGTGCCGTATGTTGATGCCGCGGCCGTTTACCGCGAAGAGGATGAAGCACTGACCATTTTTGCCGTCAACAAAAGCAAGGAACTGATGGAAACGGAGATAAAGCTGAGAGGGTTTGAAGATTACCGCATCATTGAGCATATCGTGCTGGAGCATCAGGATATGAAAGCGACCAATCAAAAAAACAGAAAAGAAGTCATTCCGCACTCCAACGGAACGTCTTCGGCAAATGCTGAAGGGATAACGGCTCATTTTACTCCGCTGTCCTGGAATGTCATCCGTTTATCAGGAAAATAATGTTCCGAAAAGCCGGGCTGCGCTGCCGGCTTTTTTTCACGCAAAAATCATCTCCTGTTATCTGATAATTGTGATAATATTTAGAAAAAGAGAAAAGGGGCTGGGATTAAATGAATGCGATTACAATCGTCATAGCGTCTATATGTATTCTGGCGATCGCCTATCGGCTTTACGGTACCTTTATGATGGTCAAAGTATTAAAAATCAATGATCAGACACCGACTCCGGCCCATGTGCTTGAGGATGGGAAAGATTATGTGCCGACGAATAAGTGGGTGTCATTCGGCCACCACTTCGCGGCAATCGCCGCTGCCGGCCCGCTTGTCGGACCGATTCTGGCAGCTCAGTTCGGCTATCTGCCCGGGCTTTTATGGCTGTTAATCGGGGCGGTGATCGGAGGAGCTGTGCACGATATTGTCGTATTGTTTGCATCAATGCGGAAAAACGGGAAAACGCTTTCTGAAGTTGCCAAAGAAGAGCTCGGCCCGGTGGCGGGTTTTTGCACGGGTCTCTCGATGCTGTTTATCATTACGATCACGATGGCGGGGCTGTCCATGGTTGTGCTGCACGCGCTTGAGAAAAACCCGTGGGGAACGTTTGCGGTGGGGATTACGATTCCGATCGCGATGGGGGTCGGCCTCTACTATAAAAAAACAGGCAATCTCAAACTCGCATCAACTGTCGGGTTTCTTTTGTTAATGGCCGGTGTTGTCATCGGGCCGCGGCTGCAGGCAACGGCTCTCGGGGACATGCTGACACTGGATGCGAAAACGCTTGCAGTGGCGCTTCCTGTCTATGCGTTTTTCGCCGCGGCGCTTCCGGTTTGGCTTTTACTGGCTCCGCGTGACTATTTAAGCAGTTTTATGAAAATCGGGGTTTTTGCCGCTTTGATTGCAGGCGTCTTTTTCGTCAATCCCGCCATTAAATTCCCGGCCGTAACGGAGTTTATTCACGGCGGAGGGCCGGTGATCGCGGGTCCTGTCTGGCCGTTTATTTCAATAACGATTGCCTGCGGCGCCATTTCAGGCTTTCATGCATTTGTCGGTTCCGGCACAACGCCGAAAATGCTGGATAAATGGAGTGATATAAAGCCGGTTGCTTTCGGAGCGATGCTTGTGGAATGTCTCGTCGGAATTATGGCGCTCATTGCAGCTGCCGCTCTTGAGCCCGCCGACTATTTTGCCATTAACAGCACGCCTGAAATATTCCGCACCCTCGGGATGAATGTCGTCCATTTGCCTGAATTGAGCAAAGAAATCGGGCTCAGTCTGGAAGGAAGAACGGGCGGAGCCGTTACGCTTGCCGTCGGAATGACGTATATCTTTACGGAGATTCCGTTTTTCAGTCATTTGGCTTCATACTTTTTTCAATTCGTCATTATGTTTGAAGCGGTGTTTATTTTAACGGCGATTGATGCGGGAACCCGTGTCGCCCGGTACTTGATTCAAGAGTTTTTCGGAGAGGTCTATAAGCCGCTGAAAAAAACAGACTGGCTGCCGGGCTCGATTTTCTCAAGCGCGCTCGCCTGCCTGCTGTGGGGCTATCTTCTGTATTCGGGCGATATCAGCTCCATTTGGGCGCTGTTCGGCGTATCCAATCAGCTTATGGCGTCTGTCGGCTTAATTATCGGTGCGACCGTCGTATTAAAAATAGCGGATAAGCGGCTCTATATGCTGACATGCCTGATTCCTCTCGCTTATTTGTACGTGACCGTCAACTATGCGGGTTATTGGATGGTGCGGTATGTGTATTTGAACCCCGAAGCGGCGGGATACAACGTGCTGAATGGCGTTTTATCCATTATCATGCTCATTCTCGGGCTTGTGATTATCATTGCGGCTGTGAAAAAATGGGCGAATGTATGGCGTGATCCGAGTGCCAGACTGGAAGCTTCAATACCCGGATAAATCCGCGGCCGTCCGAACATTGCAGCATCATAAAAAAGCAGAGAGCCGATCGGTCTCTCTGCTTTCATCTTATGACAAATCCGCCGCTTCCAAAAGGTAATCCGCCAAATGAACCGCGCGGACACGGCCTGTTAATCCTTCGCGCAAAATGCCGAGCTGCATTTGCAAAAGGCATCCGGGATTGGCTGTCACGATGACGGCCGCCTCCGTTTTTCCGGCGGCTTTCATCTTGCTGTCTAATATTTTCATAGACATTTCTGACTCTGTTATATTATAAATTCCCGCCGACCCGCAGCAGCTGTCGGCCTTTTCCATTTCTCTGTACTCAGCCCCTTTAATGCTTTTCAAAAGCGTGCGCGGTTCCTCTGACGTATGCATCACATTGCGGAGATGGCAGGAGTCCTGATATGTGACGATATGAGGAGACTGTGCCCGCAGGTTTTTTTGATGGAACTTCAGATCAACCAGTACGGATGAAAAGTCTTTGAGCTTCCGGACGAATTGTTCGGCACGTTCCGCCCATCCAGGTTCATCTTTCAGTAAATGCGGATATTCCTGAAGAAAGGCGCCGCATCCGCCGGCGTTTGTAATGATATAATCAGCGTCAAGCGCTTCAAAAGCCGCGATATTCCGCTTGGCCAGTTCTTTTCCCATCTCTTTTTCTCCGCTGTGCCCGTGAAGCGCGCCGCAGCACGCCTGGCCGTCCGGAACCGCGATTTCACACCCGGCCGCCTGTAAAAGCGCCGTTGTCGCATGATTTGTCGCTAAAAACATCGTATCCATTAAGCAGCCCGAGAAGAAAGCGGCCCGTTTTTGGACGGGACCCGCGGAAGGAAGAAAACGCGGCCTTTCCTTCATGTCTTTCCGTTTCGGGGCGGGCGGGAGCACTTGTTCCATTGTGCGCAGATGTTCAGGCAAAACGCGCAGCATACCGGTTTTTCTGACGGCGGTCTGCAGTCCCGATCTTTGGTATATTCCGAGAAGATTCACGGCTGTCTGCATGCGGTTTTGATGAGGGAAAAGCCCGGTGAAGGCGGCTTTCCGCAAGAGGCGCACGCCCGGCTTATGTTTTTTATTTTGATGAATGATATCCCTCGCTTCTTCAAGCAGCTGTCCGTAATTGACCCCTGCCGGACAAACGGGCTCGCATGCCCGGCACCCGAGACACAGCGAAAGTGAGCGCTCGACATCTTCATCCGGCTCGATCAGTCCGTCAGTGACGGCTTTCATCAGGGCGATCCGGCCGCGCGGCGAATGGGATTCTTGAAATCCCGATTCGATATAGGTCGGACAGGAAGGAAGGCAGAAGCCGCAGCGCATACAGTTCAGCAATTCACCTTCATCCATGCGGTTTTTGAATTCTGTTTGAATTTGTTGCTGCTCTTTAGCCGTGGTCATTTCATCACCACCACGCGTTTCCTTGATGAATTGGCGAATATTTTTCCCGGATTCAGCAGATTTTGGGGATCAAGCGCTTGTTTGATCGCTTTCATGGCGGTGATGCCTTCTGTTTTCAGCTTCATTTCTAAATACGGCGCTTTTACGATGCCGACCCCGTGTTCACCCGTTATCGTCCCGCCCAGCTCAATCGCTTTTTCAAAAATGGCGGCAAAAGCTTTTTCGACACGTTCCATCTCCTCTGTATTCCGGATATCGGTGGTGCACGTCGGATGGAGGTTGCCGTCTCCGGCATGGCCGAATGTGCAGATGGACAGGCCGTATGTTTCTGCAATTTCGTTAATGGCTTTGACCATACTGGCAATTTGTGATCTCGGCACGGTCGCATCTTCCAGAATCGTTGTCGGTTTCAGCCGGGCAAGGGCTGATAATGCGGACCGTCTGGCCTCTGTAAGCGCGAATGCCTCTTCCTCGGTTTCAGCCGTTTGGACGGATACGGCTGCTCCGTTTTTACAGATGGCTTCGATTTTTTCCATATCGCGTCTGACCGTTTCGATGTCACCGTCCTGTTCGATCAGCAGCACCGCTTTTGCGTCGGTCGGAAGCCCGATCTTGGCGTAATCTTCAATGACCTGCAGTGTCGGCTGATCCAGAAATTCGAGTGTCGCCGGAATGATTTTTTCAGCGATGATGGCAGAAACCGATTCCGCAGCCGCTTCAATATGTTCATAGAGTGCAAGCAGCGTTTTTTTCGTTTCCGGCTTCGGAACCAGCTTTAAAGTCGCTTCCGTCACAACGCCGAGCGTCCCTTCTGATCCGACGAAAAGCCGGGTCAGATCATAACCGGCGACATCCTTTGTCAGCTTTCCTCCTGTGCGGATGATATCGCCTGAAGCCAAGACGGCTTCAAGGCCGAGGACATAATCCCGGGTGACGCCGTACTTCAGCCCGCGCAGTCCGCCGGAATTTTCATTAATATTCCCGCCGATCGTCGATATTTTCATGCTGCTCGGATCAGGAGGATAAAATAAACCTTTTTGTTCAACCGCACGGATCATATCTTGCGTAATCACGCCCGGCTGGACGGTTGCCGTCAAATTTTCTTCATCGATTTCCAGAATGCGGTTCATATGTTTGAATAAAAGCACAAGCCCGCCTTCAGACGGACATGTGCCGCCGCATAAGTTTGTGCCTGAACCCCTCGGCACGATCGGAATGTCATGCCTGCTGCAAATCGTTAATATACGGGACACGTCATCCGCGCTGCGGGGGGCGATAACCGCATCCGGCATGGCTTGCAGCTGAGGAGCCGCATCATAAGAATACACAAGACGGCCCGCCGCCGAATCATCATAATTCTCCTTCCCGACCGTCCGGATGAACGCTTCTTTTGCCTCTCGTGAAATCATGTTCTCCCAACCTCCCTGATAAGAAAAGCGTTTTCATTTAATTGTAAAGAAAAACGATTCCGCACACTATGGAGAAACATATGAAAAATGATGATATGATTACGTGCTTTTTGTATGTTGATCTAAAAAGCGCAGCGCCAAATAAAAAGCCGTTATGTCTTCGGGGCGGTCAAGCTTCATATTTGTCAGTGATTCCAGTTTGGAAAGACGGTAGCGCAATGTATTGATATGAATATGCATGTCGTCGGCGGTGCGCTTTAACGATAATTGCCGATCGAAAAAGGCGCGCAGCGTATCCAGAAGTTCTTCCCGGCCGAGTACATGCTCGAAAACCCGCCGTGAAAATTCCGACCTCGTGCCAGGTGCGATATCGGCAAGACACATATCCAGTTTTAAATCTTCTTCAAAGACGGCCTGCTTGTCACCGATTCCGGCTGAAAGTGCTTTATCCGCCTGTTCGTATGATTCCGTGAGGCGCTCTCCCGGAACGATCCGTCCGATGCCGGCGGTGACAGGCTGCCCGAAAACGGCGCCGATCTTTTTAATGAGCTGTGTTTTGGAAGCCGAATTTGCTTCATGATTAATGAGAATGCGTTCATTTCCCCAGCGGACAAACAGGTCTTCAGGGCATTCGTACTGCCAGAGCCGCCCGAGCTCCTCCGCTTTATATTGCTCATAACGGCCTTGAATGAGTATGATCCGGCGGTATGCGTGAAGGTCTGCGCCGATGAGCTTTGCTTTTTCTAAAAAGCCCGGAGACCATTCTTTCAGCTGCAGCCAATCAACCATAAAGGATTCAAGCATTCTCCCACGCCACTGCGCTTCTTCCATATGGCGCGTTTCTTTAATAAACAGCTCCGTCATTTTTCTGAGCAATTCTCCGAAAGGCAGGATATCGTCAGGGTCTCCTGTCAGACCGAATACTCCGATCACTTCATGGCCTGAAAAAACGGGGAGGTTCAGTCCTGCTTTTACGCCCTCGAGCCGTTTTTCATCTTCTTTCGTAATGATGACATTCCGTTTTTCGCGCGCGCAGATCAGTGCGCCTTCATGAAACCATCCGGCGCGCGCCTCGTTGGTGCCCGCGATGATCATTCCTTTTGTATCGGCAATAATCACTTCGCGGCTGTACATATGTTTGACTTCGGCAATCAATTTCTTTGCCAGTTCCGGCTGTAACTGCATGGCGATCCCCCTCGCCATTATTATACAAAAAAAACCGGGTGTCCCATCACCCGGTTCATGTTTATTGCGCAGGTTTTAATCCGCCTTCAAGTGTTTTGAGCATTTCATTTTTTTCTGAGTCCGACGCATGCTGCCAAAGAACTTCGAATAAGACGCCGAGGCCCGGAAGCATTTTTTCTTCACCGCTTTGGATGGCGTCAACGATAGTATGCTCCAGCTGATCCTGGTTATTGCCGGTTACATTGGCAATAACGGCGTTGCGTAAATTAAGATCCATTACAACCGCTCCTTTTTCTGAATGTGATACGCATATTCTTACCGCGCACGCGGTTTATTATGTGCTGTTCTTAAGATATAATAACAACATGCATGAAAAAAGGAGAGCACAGACATAAAGTGAAACGAATCGACTCTGCAAAAAACCAAAAAGTGAAGGACTGGAAAAAACTTCACACAAAAAAAGAGAGACTTAAAACGAATACATTTCTGATAGAAGGAGAGCATCTGGCAGAAGAAGCGCTCAAATCAAAGGGAACGGTAAAAGAAATTCTCGTAAACGATGAGAGCGCCATCCCGGCCGATCTGGACATGAGCATCCCGTGCTACGTGCTGAGCGAAGACGCGTTTTCAGCCGTGACGGAAACAGAAACGCCGCAGCGGATTGCCGCGGTCTGCCATATGCCGGATAAGCGGCCTGATCAGCTGAAACGGCTGCTTCTGATTGATGCCGTGCAGGACCCGGGGAATTTAGGAACAATGATCAGAACGGCAGATGCAGCGGGGATCGACGCCGTTGTCCTTGGTGAGGGAACAGCAGACCCGTACAATGGAAAAACGCTGCGTTCAGCACAAGGATCTCATTTTCATATTCCCATTTTGAAACGTCCGCTTGATGAGTTCACCGCTGAGCTAAAATCACAAGGCGTCGCGATCTACGGCACGGCGCTTGAAAACGGGGCGGCTTATCAAAGCGTGAAGCCTGAAGAATCGTTCGCGTTAATCGTCGGGAACGAGGGGGCGGGAGTGGACGCAGGCCTTCTGCAAAAAACCGATCTCAACCTGTACGTTCCGCTGTACGGACAGGCGGAATCGCTGAATGTGGCGGTAGCGGCCGCCATCCTCGTTTATCATCTCAGAGGATAGGTTGCGAAAAGCCTTGGATTTCACTATAATAGATAGCAATAATGTAAAAACCGTGACAGAGGACGTCAATTTTTGCACACACTGCCTTCCAGGGAGAAAATGCCGCTGACTGAGAGCATTTTTATCGCAGCACAAAAATTGATTTTCACCTCTCGAGTTGTCACCGGGACCGTGCCAAACGCGCGTAAAGGTGAACCGGAACGATCGTTTCCGTTATGTCAATGAAGCTGTCGGCAGATGAAGTCTGCCTTAAAAAGGGTGGTACCGCGGCCACAACTCGTCCCTTCTCTCAAGGGGCGGGTTTTTTTGTTTTCTGAAAAAGGCATAGAACGGTTTGGTTTACATAAAAGGAGGATGCATGATGGAAGAGAAGCTTAAACAGCTCGAACTGGAAGCTGCAGAAAAAGTAGAAGCGGCGGGTTCATTAAAAGAAGTTAACGACATTCGGGTGCAATATCTCGGAAAAAAAGGGCCGATTACAGAAGTTCTCCGCGGCATGGGCAAACTGTCCGCCGAAGAGCGCCCGAAAATGGGAGCGCTCGCCAATGAAGTGAGAGAGCGCATTGCAGCAGCCATTACGGCGAAAAATGAACAGCTTGAACAAGAAGAGATGAATAAAAAACTCAGCAGCCAGACGATTGACGTCACATTGCCGGGCAGTCAGGTAAACATCGGCGGACGCCATCCGCTGACGGTCGTTATTGAAGAAATTGAAGATTTATTTATCGGAATGGGATATACCGTCGAAGAAGGCCCTGAAGTGGAAACGGATTATTACAACTTTGAGGCGCTGAACCTGCCGAAGGAACATCCGGCCCGCGACATGCAGGACAGCTTTTACATTACAGAAGAAATGCTGATGAGAACGCAGACGTCACCGGTGCAGACGCGCACGATGGAAAAGCATAAAGGAAAAGGCCCCGTCAAAATCATTTGTCCCGGTAAAGTGTATCGCCGCGACAACGATGACGCGACACATTCCCATCAGTTCATGCAGATTGAGGGTCTCGTCGTCGACCGCAAAATCAGCATGAGCGACCTGAAAGGCACGCTTGAATTGGTCGCCAAAAAAATGTTCGGCCAAGATCGTGAAATCAGGCTCCGTCCGAGCTTTTTCCCATTCACAGAGCCTTCTGTCGAGGTGGATGTGACCTGCTTTAAGTGCGGCGGACAAGGCTGCTCCGTCTGCAAAAAAACAGGCTGGATCGAAATTCTCGGCGCCGGCATGGTTCACCCGAACGTGCTGAAGATGGCCGGGTTCAATCCTGAGGAATACCAGGGTTTTGCTTTCGGAATGGGTGTGGAACGTATCGCGATGCTGAAATACGGCATTGAAGATATCCGCCATTTCTATACCAATGATGTCAGATTCATTTCGCAGTTTAAACAGGCGTAAGAGGAGGATACACATGTTTGTTTCTTATAAATGGTTAGAAGATTACGTTGACTTGCAGGGAATCGACCCGGCCGTGCTTGCAGAAAAAATTACGAGAGCCGGTATTGAAGTTGAGGGTATCGAGTATAAAGGGGAGGGCGTAAAAGGCGTTGTCATCGGACACGTGCTTGAGCGCGAACAGCACCCGAATGCCGACAAACTCAACAAATGCCTTGTTGATATCGGTGCGGAGGAACCCGTGCAGATTATCTGCGGCGCCCCTAATGTTGATAAAGGACAGAAGGTTGCCGTTGCAACGGTCGGATCCGTGCTTCCCGGCAATTTCAAAATTAAAAAAGCCAAGCTGCGCGGCGAAGCGTCTCACGGCATGATCTGTTCCCTTCAGGAGCTCGGCATTGAAAGCAAGCTCGTGGCGAAAGAATATGCGGAAGGCATTTTCGTTTTTCCGAATGATGCTGAAACGGGAGCTGACGCAATGGCGGCCCTTCAGCTTGATGATGCGATTTTAGAATTGGGCTTAACGCCGAACCGCGCCGACGCGATGAACATGCTTGGCGTGGCTTATGAAGTTGCGGCTATCCTCGGCGCAGAGGTAAAACTTCCGGAGGCTTCATATGAAAAAGCGGCAGAAAAAGCGGCGGATGCTGTTTCCGTTAAGGTTGAAGATACGCAGGCCAATCCGCATTATGCCGCAAAAATCATTAAAAACGTCAAAATCGGCCCGTCACCGCTTTGGATGCAGACGAAGCTGATGAATGCAGGCATCCGCCCGCATAATAACGTCGTGGACATTACAAACTTCGTCCTCCTTGAGTACGGACAGCCGCTTCACGCTTTCGATTACGACCGGTTCGGTTCAAAAGAGGTCGTCGTCAGAAAAGCGGCGGAAAATGAAACCATCGTGACGCTGGATGAACAAGAGCGCAAGCTGTCAAGCAGCCATTTGGTCATCACAAACGGAAAAAAAGCGCAAGCCGTTGCGGGAGTCATGGGCGGAGCTGAGTCTGAAGTCCGTGAAGACACCACTGCGATTTTACTGGAAGCCGCTTATTTCGACGGACAGACCGTCCGCAAAGCGTCGAGAGACCTCGGGCTGAGAAGCGAAGCGAGCGCCAGATATGAAAAAGGCATTGATCCGGCACGCGTTCTGCTGGCGGCTGAACGGGCCTGCAGTCTCATTCAGGCATATGCCGGCGGAGAAGTGCTCTCAGGCACGGTTGAAGAAAACCATCTGAAAATCGAAGCAAACAATATTCACGTGTCTGTTGAAAAAGTGAACGCCGTGCTCGGCATGACAATCGCTAAAGAAGAAATCATCAGCATTTACAAGCGCCTCGGGTTTGCAGTCGGTGAAGCTGAAGACGTTCTCGTCGTAACGGTCCCGTCGCGCCGCGGAGATATTAGAATAGAAGAAGACCTGATTGAAGAAGCGGCGAGATTGTACGGGTATGACAATATTCCGTCCACGCTTCCGGAAACGGCCGGCACGACAGGCGGCTTGACACCGTACCAGGCAAAACGCCGGAAAGTGAGACGTTTCCTTGAAGGAGCGGGTCTTTCACAAGCGACCACTTATTCATTAACGAATGATAAAAAAGCGGCCGCTTTTGCGATCGAAAAATCATTCAACACGATGCTTGCTCTGCCGATGAGCGAAGAAAGAAGCATTCTCAGACACAGCCTCGTGCCGAATCTTCTTGAAGCCGTTTCATACAATCTGGCCAGACAGACTGATTCCGTTGCTTTATATGAAACGGGTTCTGTATTTCTGACGAAAGAAGAAAACACAAAACCGGTTGAAAAAGAACGGGTTGCCGGAGCTGTAACCGGATTGTGGCGCAAAAATTTATGGCAGGGTGAGAAAAAGCCGGTTGATTTCTTCGTCGCCAAAGGAATCGTTGAAGGCCTGCTGCATCAATTGAATGTGTCAGACCGGGTTGAATTTGTCCAGTCAGAACGCAAAAACATGCATCCCGGCCGGACGGCAAACATTCTATTGAACGGTTCGCTTGCCGGATTTATCGGCCAGGTGCATCCGGCAATGGAAAAAGAGCTGGATATCAAAGAAACGTATGTGTTCGAGCTTGATCTGCACGCGCTTCTGACCGAGGAAACAGAACCTGTCGTGTATACGCCGATTCCGAAGTACCCGTCCGTCACGCGCGACATTGCGCTTGTGGCAGATAAAACCGTTACAAGCGGACAGCTCGAAGCCGTTATCAAAGAAGCCGGCGGCGCGCTGCTGAAAGAAGTCACCGTATTTGATGTGTACGAAGGTGAGCATATGGAAGAAGGCAAAAAATCCGTCGCCTTCTCGCTCCAATATGTTAACCCTGAACAAACATTGACAGAAGAAGAAGTGACAAAAGTACATGAAAACGTGCTGAAAGCGCTGGAAGAAACGTATCAGGCCGTATTAAGAGGATAAAGAAAAAGCTTGCAGATCACTGGGACTGACCCCATAAGATGAGACAAACAAAAAACACCTTCAAGTTTGAAAACGGATGATTGTTAGCCGAAATTAGACTTGGAGGTGTTTTTTCTATGGGGACAAGAGTGAGTTATCCGGTTGAAGTGAAACAGAAGGCTGTAGAAATGAGATTGGCAGGCGTGCCTATGAAAGAGATCATGCAGGAATTGAATATTAAGAATAAGACACAGGTTCAGACATGGGTTAGATGGCATAAGACTGGGGATACACATCGATTCGAACAGCCTGTCGGAAAGCAATACACTTACGGAAAAGGCCCGGAGTATTCTTCCGAATTAGAGAAACTGCAGGCAGAAAATCGTTATCTGAGACAACAGAATGAAGTTTTAAAAAAGTGCAACGAATTGGAAAGGAAGCTGATAGCGAAACGCCAGTCGAGCTTGTAGAAGCATTGCGCGGCACAATGACCATACAGGATATCTGTATTCATTTAGGTATCTCACGAGCATCTTATTATCGTTGGAAGAAGAATCTGATGAAAGATAACCCTAAATACCATTTAGAAAAACAAATCGGCACGTTGTGCCGAGAACACAAGTTTCGATATGGCTATCGGAAAATCACAGCCATATTAAAAAAGGGAATGCGTGTGAATCATAAAACGGTTCAGCGCATTATGCAGAAGAATCAGTGGCAATGCCGGGTTAAGGTGAAAAAGCGCAAGAAAGATGGGCAGCCATATGCCGTGGCCGAGAATATATTGGATCGAAACTTTCAGTCTGAACGCCCTCTGGAAAAGCTAGTAACGGATATCACATATTTGCCTTATGGGCAGAAACAATTGTATCTTTCCAGTATATTGGATTTATACAATGGAGAAGTGATTGCTTTTACAATTGGCGATAGACAGGACACAGACTTTGTCTTACACACACTTGATCAGCTGCCCGCACTGCCAGAGAACTGCGTGTTACATAGTGACCAAGGTTCTGTTTATACATCTTATGAGTATCAGAAAGCTGTTAAAACAAAAGGCATTACCATGAGCATGTCCCGCAAAGGGACGCCCGCTGATAATGCCTCCATCGAATCGTTTCATTCCTCACTAAAGTCTGAAACGTTCTATCTTAACAGCATTGATCGAACTACGACGACCATCGTAGAACGCACTGCCATAGAATACATTCATTATTATAACAATATTCGTATTCAAACGAAACTAAACAGCCAATCGCCGATACAATATCGGCAATTGGCTGTATGAAGGTGTTTTGATCCCTGTCTCAAAAACAGGGGTCAGTCCCCACTCTGCAAGCTTTTTTACTATGACCGCTTCCGTTCAACAAGGCGTTTCGCTTTTTGCGTATTGGCAAAATGAAGTTTGGTGAACGTTCTGAGCGCACCTTCTCCCTTATTGATGATCAGCTTGGCGGCAGCTTCATCGACGTGCGGCCCCGCGCCTTTTGGAATCGTCATCCCAGCCTCACGCGAAAGCTTATCCATTTCAATTAAGAAAGAATATCGCGCAATGATAGAGGCTGCGGCGACGGAAAGATGTATGCTTTCCGCTTTCGTGCTGAAAAACGTTTTTTCTTTTACGATATCCCGTCCGGAAAGATGCTTAAAATAAATGCCGGGCTCTGCGAATTGGTCAATCAGAATCGCTTCCGGTTTAACGCCGTTCATTTTTCTCAGCAGATTGGAAATCGCCTGATTATGAAGGAGCGCCTTCATTTTTCCTTGGCTCATGCCTTTTTCCTGCATCTGATTGTATTTTTCGTTTTTTAACACAAGCAGGCTGTAAGGAATGGTTTTAATTAACAGTTTGGCGATTTCAATAATCTGCGGATCTTTTAAATCCTTCGAATCCTTCACACCGAGTTCTCTCATTAAAGAGAGCTTTGTTTTGTCGGCGTAGGCGCAGGCAACCGTTATCGGCCCGAAGTAATCGCCTGTTCCGACTTCATCAGAGCCGATCACTGACATGGAGGCAATGCCCGCCGGGGGAGCGTAAAGCGGGTCGGCCGCTTTTTTGACGGTTTTCTTTGCTTTCGGCGTCTCAGCCGTTCCCCAGCGGGCCGCTTCTGTGCCGGCGTTTTTTCCTTGAAAGAGAACCTTGCCCGAGCGGTAGGCTGTAATGGTACAGCCCGGAGGCTTGGCCTGGAAGACGGCGCCCTGCGGAACGGCGGGAGTAAGGGAGCCGGCATAGGATTGTTTCATTTGTTCCATAGCGGAAGCGGATACTTTTATAACAGAATGGGACACGATATAATCTCCTTTTTTGGCACTTTTCACTGTATATACCAGTGTATCATAACAGCCCGAGGCTCGTCTTTCCATTCAAACGATAATCGTGGTATGATAGGAACTAGGATTCTCGCGGAATGGAGGAGAAACGTTGTCTGACGGCAAAAAAACCAAAACGACAGTAAACATTTACGGCCAGCACTTCACCATTATCGGGGAAGAAAGCAAAGCGCACATGCGCCATGTGGCCGGAGTGGTTGATGATAAAATGAGAGAAATCAACGAGAAAAATCCATATCTTGATATAAATAAGCTCGCTGTATTGACTGCGGTCAATGTCGTGCATGATTATATGAAACTGCAAGAAAAATATGAAATACTGGAGCGGCAGCTTAAAGAAAAGGAATGAACACCATATGATAGATATCATCATCTTAGTTTTGCTCTTAATGGGCACATTGCTTGGATTAAAAAGAGGATTTATCCTCCAATTTATATATTTAACGAGTTTCATCCTCTCGATTGCGTTTGCGGCGCTTTTTTACAAAAATCTGGCCCCGCATCTGAGCTTTATACCCGCGCCTGATTTTTCCGGCGGGCAGGCGGCTCTGTCTTTTATTAAAGGAAACGTAGAGACGGCTTATTACAACGCGATCGCGTTTGTCATTTTGTTTATCATCGCAAAGATTCTGCTCCGGATTATCGGAGCGGCGCTTAATATCATCGCCAGCATTCCGGTCATTAAACAGATCAACAAACTGCTGGGCGGGGTGCTTGGGTTTCTGGAAGTCTATTTATTTGCGTTTATCCTGTTATACGTCGCATCCGTACTGCCGGTAAGCGCGCTTCAGGATATGCTCGCACAATCGACGCTTGCAAATATCATCACACATCATACGCCGTATCTGTCAGGGCTCCTGCAAGAACTGTGGGCCCAGTACGGGGCATAAAAAACTTCTCTTGACCGGAGAAGTTTTTTTCAAGCTCTGCGTCAGTTGTGCCGGAGGAGAAAAATTTGTATGATGAAAAGCAGGAAACGACTGGGGGTTAACAGTATGCATAAAAAAGATATCATCAGGCTGCTTGAAACGATTGCGGTCTATATGGAACTGAAAGGGGACAACCCGTTTAAAATATCAGCCTTCCGAAAAGCGGCAGCGGCGCTTGAGCAGGATGACCGCAGCCTGTCGGAAATCGACGACATGATGTCTTTATCCGGAATCGGAAAAGGCACCTACGGCGTCATTCGTGAATATATGCAGGAAGGTGTGTCCGGCACGCTTCTCCAATTGCAGAAAGAAGTTCCGGAAGGCTTGGTTCCTCTTTTGAAGCTTCCGGGCCTCGGCGGCAAAAAAATCGCCAAGCTGTATCAGGAACTGGGCGTTCATGACGCGGAATCGCTGAAAGAAGCGTGCGAGCAGCAAAAAGTTCAGGGGCTCGCCGGTTTCGGCAAAAAAACGGAGGAGAAAATCCTCCAGGCTCTCGGAGAAGCCGGAAAACAGCCGGAACGGTTTCCGATCGGCTATGCGCTCAGCATTGCTTCAGTAATTGAAGAACATTTGGCCCGGCTGACGGATATTCAGAAATATTCCCGGGCCGGCAGTCTCAGAAGAGCGCGGGAAACCGTAAAAGATCTGGATTACATTATCGCTACAGATCATCCGGAGGCTGTCAGAGAACAGCTTCTTTCTCTCCCGAACGTAAAAGACGTGATAGCGAGCGGGGATACAAAAGTATCAGTCATCCTGACCTTTGAATATGAGACGAGTGTGGATTTCCGGCTTGTGACAGAGGAACAGTTTGCCACCACACTGCATCATTTTACCGGTTCTAAAGATCACAACATTAAAATGCGCCAGCTGGCGAAAGAGCGCGGTGAACGGATCAGTGAATACGGAGTAGAAACTATAGGAACGGGAGACGTCAAAACATTCCCGAGCGAAGAAGCGTTTTACGCCCACTTCGGTCTGCCGTTTATTCCTCCTGAGCTCAGAGAAAGCGGGCAGGAGGTCGACACGTACCGGGAAGAAACGGACCTTGTGGAGCATAAAGCGATAAAAGGCGATCTCCACATGCACTCAGCCTGGAGTGACGGCGCTTTTTCCATCAGGGAAATGGCAGAAGCATGTATGGCAAAAGGCTATCAGTACATGGCGATCACCGACCATTCCCAATATTTAAAGGTAGCCAACGGGTTAACGGCCGAACGGCTCAAAAAACAGGCGGAAGAAATTGACGCGTTAAATGCTGAATTTGAAAATTTTCATATTTTTAAAGGCGTAGAAATGGACATTCTCCCCGACGGTTCGCTTGATTATGATGACAGTGTTCTGTCTGAAATGGATCTTGTCATCGCATCTATTCATTCAAGCTTCAGCCAGCCGGAGCATGTCATTATGAAACGGCTTGAACAGGCGCTGACGAATAAGCACGTGGACATTATCGCCCACCCGACGGGACGCCTGATCGGCAGACGGGCCGGCTATGAAGTCGACATCGACATGCTGATTGAACTCGCCGCCAAAACAAATACGGCGCTTGAACTGAATGCAAACCCCGCGCGCCTCGATTTGCGGACTGAGCATCTGATCAAAGCAAATGAAAAAGGTGTGACTTTGGTCATTAATACCGATGCCCATAATATCGAGATGCTCGATGATATGAAAACGGGCGTGACCGCTGCGCGCAAAGGCTGGACGGAGACAAAACATGTGTTAAACGCCCGGCCGCTACACGAGGTCAAAGCATTTCTGACGCGCAATGATTAAGTAAGGAGGATCACAAAACCGTGCAGCAAAAAGTGTTATCATCACTTGAATTTCATAAAGTAAAAGAACAGATTACCGCACATGCCGTCTCATCGCTCGGCCGGGAGAAGCTTCTGCAGCTGAAACCTTTGACGGATCTCTCAGACATCCAAAAACAGCTGGATGAAGTTGAAGAAGCATCCGCGGTCATGCGCTTGAGAGGCCATGCTCCGTTCGGCGGACTGACCGACATAAGATCCGCTTTACGGCGGGCGGAAATCGGCAGTGTGCTGACACCGGCGGAATTCACCGAATTGTCCGGGCTGCTGTATGCCGTTAAACAAATGAAGCATTTTATCAGCCAAATGACAGAAGACGGCGTCGGCATTCCGCTGATACAGGCCCATGCAGAAGAGCTGATTACATTAGGCGATTTGGAAAGGGAGATTAACTCCTGCATTGATGACCATGGTGAAGTGCTTGATCATGCGTCACCCGCTTTAAGGGGAATCCGCACGCAGCTCAGGACGCTTGAATCAAGAGTCAGAGACCGGCTTGAATCGATGCTGCGTTCATCTTCCGCTTCTAAAATGCTGTCTGACACCATCGTTACGATTCGGAATGACCGCTTTGTCATCCCGGTCAAACAGGAATACAGATCAAGCTACGGCGGAATTGTCCACGATACATCTTCATCCGGTGCGACACTGTTTATTGAACCGCAGGCGATCGTAGATATGAACAACTCGCTTCAGCAGGCGAAAGTAAAAGAAAAACAGGAAATCGAACGGATTCTTCGAATGCTGACGGAGCATACGGCTGAACACACACAAGAAATCGCTCAAAATGTGGAAGTGCTGCAGACACTGGATTTCATTTTCGCCAAAGCGAGATACGCAAAAGCGATGAAGGCGACAAAACCACTTATGAACGGAGACGGCTTTATCCGGCTGAAAAAAGCGCGCCATCCGCTGCTGCCCCAAGATCAAGTCGTGGCCAACGATATTGAACTGGGCGGAGATTATTCAACGATCGTTATCACGGGACCGAATACGGGCGGTAAAACCGTTACGTTAAAAACACTCGGGCTGCTGACGATAATGGCGCAGGCAGGATTGCACATACCGGCTGATGAGGGATCGGAAGCAGCCGTATTTGACAATGTGTTTGCCGATATCGGCGATGAACAGTCGATCGAACAAAGTCTGAGTACGTTCTCATCCCACATGGTCAATATCGTCAATATTTTAAAAGACGTGTCTGAAAACAGTCTTGTGCTGTTTGATGAACTCGGTGCCGGAACAGATCCGCAGGAAGGGGCGGCGCTTGCCATGAGCATCCTTGACGAAGTTCACCGGACAAACGCCAGAGTGCTTGCGACAACCCATTATCCGGAACTGAAAGCATACGGATATAACAGACAAGGCGTCATGAATGCCAGCGTTGAATTTGACATTGAAACGCTTTCGCCTACCTATAAGCTTCTGATCGGAGTGCCGGGCCGAAGCAACGCATTTGAAATCTCAAGACGCCTTGGGCTTCCGGAGCATATCATCGGCCAGGCGAAGTCAGAAATGACCGCCGAACATAACGAAGTCGATCTGATGATCGCATCGCTTGAAAAAAGCAAAAAAAGAGCGGATGAAGAGCTTTCTGAAACCGAATCAATCAGAAAAGAAGCAGAAAAACTGCACAAAGAGCTTCAGCAGCAGATCATTGAGCTGAACGCCCAAAAAGATAAAATGATGGAAGAAGCCGAGCAGAAAGCTGCGGAAAAACTGGAAGCCGCCGCAAATGAAGCCGAACAGATTATCCGCGAACTCCGGTCCATCAAGCAAGAACACAGATCCTTTAAGGAACACGAGCTGATTGACGCCAAAAAACGTCTCGGAGACGCGATGCCGGCTTTTGAAAAATCAAAGCAGCCGGAAAGAAAAACAGAGAAAAAACGCGAGCTCAAGCCGGGCGACGAAGTAAAGGTGCTCACATTCGGACAAAAAGGGGCGCTGCTTGAAAAAACCGGCGAGAAAGAATGGAACGTCCAAATCGGCATCCTTAAAATGAAGGTGAAGGAAAAAGATCTTGAGTTTCTCAAATCGGCTCCTGAACCGAAAAAAGAAAAAGCAATCACCGCCGTAAAAGGGAAGGATTATCACGTATCCCTTGAACTTGACCTCAGGGGAGAGCGTTACGAAAACGCCCTCAGCCGCGTCGAAAAATATTTAGATGACGCGGTGCTTGCCGGCTATCCGAGAGTGTCCATCATTCACGGAAAAGGCACGGGCGCCCTCCGAAAAGGGGTGCAGGATCTTCTGAAAAACCACCGCAGCGTGAAAAGCTCGCGGTTCGGGGAAGCGGGAGAAGGAGGATCAGGCGTAACGATTGTCGAACTAAAATAAAAAGGGAGTAAACGTCATGAATGCTTTTTGGGAAAATGAGCTTGTTGAAATCGCGGCTTATTACAGTGTAGCCGTCTTGTGTCTCGTCATTTTTCTGACCGTGTTTGAATTGGTGACATCCTATAAAAACTGGGTGGAAATCCAAAAAGGCAATCTTGCGGTGGCAATGGCGACCGGAGGGAAAATTCTCGGTATCGCAAATGTCTTTCAGCACAGCATCGCCCAGCATAATTCGCTTTTGCAAATGATCGGCTGGGGCGTATACGGATTTATTATGCTTTTAATCAGCTATTTTATCTTTGAATTTCTGACGCCCCGGTTTAAAATTGATAAAGAAATTGAAAAAGATAACAGAGCTGTCGGCTTTATTTCATTTGTCATCTCAGTCGGCCTGTCATTTGTGGTGGCCGCCGGGATTTAAGGGGACGGGGAAAAATGGAGAAGCTTGCGAAAGTGCTGCTGTCGGCAGCGGGAATTTTTCTGTTCATCGGACTTATTTATCTGGTCATGACATCTTAATACTGAAAAAAGGCTGCTGAACTAGAATCGGCGGCCTTTTTTATTGAGAATACCAGTTTATGCAGGCCGTATCAGAGCAAATGACGGCTTCCCAATTCATGGCGCGGATGACAGACGGCATGTCTTGATCTTCCATGAGAAAGAGTGTCGTAAAAGAATCATATATGCTCATAAAAGCGGCGCGCCGTTTTTCGTCGGCAATGATCATGTCAGCCCGCAGCAATCCGCATACATCCGAAGCCGCCGTTTGATTGAGTGAAAATATGCCTTTCTCTTCGACCGGCTCATAATAAGTGCAGCGCTTTATGCCTTTTGAACGGAACACATCCAAAAGTCCCGGAATTAAAAATGGTGAAGTGACATCATCGCTCGGCAAGTACAGATCGGGATGAAGCCGATTAAACAGCCTGGCGGATTCAGGAAGTGCATATTCCTCCCGCAGTGCCGTGACAGCGCTCATAAGCGCAAGCGCCGTCTCTTTTTCAGAACGCAATCCGCAAACGGTCATGACGGTTTTCCAGGAAACGGGTCTGCCCATCGCGATGATCTCCTCATCACTCGGATATATATGTTCATAAGGCCGTTTGCGCTTTTGCTCTTCCCACCCATCAGACATCAGGACAAAGGGATGAAGCAAAAAGGCGGCCGACGTAAACGGCTTAGGCAGCTGGCGCAGGATAGGAACTCCCTCTTCAAAATGCAGCGTTTCCAGCAAACTCAACACCTCCTGAGACTCGAAATTTCACATGAAACGCTTTCCAATTCCAATCACCCTTCTGCTATAATAATAGTGTATAGGAAAACAGAAGGGAGAGGTATTATGCAGTCTGAAAAGCCATGGCTTTCTCAATATCCCGAAGAGATTCCGCATGAGCTTGAATTTACTGATCAAACCCTGCCATCCAATCTGACAAACTCCGCAGCTCAATTCCCGAACCACACCGCCATTTATTTTCTCGGAAAAAAACTCACATTCCAAGACGTTCTCACAGATTCGTTAAAGCTGGCCGCTTTTTTACGCAAAACAGGCCTGAAAAAAGGTGACAGAGCCGCCATTATGCTGCCCAATTGTCCGCAGTCGGTCATCGCTTTTTACGGCGTATTGTTTGCCGGCGGCATTGTCGTTCAGACCAATCCTCTCTACACGGAACACGAGCTTGAGTATCAGCTGAAAGACAGTGCGCCGCGCGTGATCATCACCCTCGATATGCTGTTTCCGAAGGTGATAAAAATGAAAACGTTATCAATCGTCGAACGCATTATTACAACGAGTATAAAAGACTTTTTGCCGTTCCCGAAAAATATGCTGTATACGCTCACGCAAAAACAACAGGTGCATATTGATTATGACGGCTGCGAACAAATTCACAAATTAGCGGATATTTTAAAAAACGAAAGAGCGGAGGAAGCGGAGCCATTTGATATTGACCCTGCGCATGACATCGCCGTGCTTCAATACACGGGCGGAACAACCGGCTACCCGAAAGGCGTCATGCTCACACACCGGAACATTCAGGCCAATACAGAAATGTGCGCCGCCTGGATGTACAAAATGAAAAAGGGAGCCGAAAAGGTGCTCGGCATCGTGCCTTTTTTTCATGTGTACGGATTGACCGCCGTGCTCAATTTTTCCATTATGCAGGGATGTGAAATGATCCTTCTTCCCAAATTCAATCCTTTGGATACCCTGAAAACAATCGACAGGCTGAAGCCGACGGTTTTTCCAGGGGCGCCGACGATTTACATCGGGCTGTTGCATCACCCGGAGCTGAATAAGTATGATTTGTCCTCCATTGAAAGCTGTCCGAGCGGTTCAGCGGCGCTTCCGGTTGAGGTCAAACAGAAATTTGAAAAAGTGACCGGAGGAAAGCTTGTGGAAGGCTACGGATTATCCGAAGCATCACCGGTTACCCATTCAAACTTCATTTGGGGAAAAAATAAACCAGGCAGCATCGGCTGTCCCTGGCCCAATACCGACGCCGGAATCTATTCAGAAGAAAAAGGCGGGCTTGCGGGGCCGTATGAACACGGCGAGCTGATCGTAAAAGGTCCTCAGGTCATGAAAGGATACTGGGATAAGCAGGAGGAGACGGCGCGTGTCATCAGAGACGGCTGGCTGTTTACCGGAGATATGGGATATATGGATGAGGAAGGATTTTTCTACATCGCCGACAGGAAAAAAGACATCATCATTGCCGGCGGATACAACATTTACCCCCGGGAGGTGGAAGAGGCGCTGTATGAGCATGAAGCCGTTCAGGAAATCGTCGTAGCGGGCGTTCCTGATTCCTACAGGGGGGAAACGGTGAAAGCATTTATCGTTTTGAAAAAAGGCGCCGAGGCAGATGCCGATGAGCTTGATGCGTTTGCAAGAGAGCGGCTTGCGCCGTACAAAGTCCCGAAGCTTTACGAATTCAGAAAAGAGCTTCCGAAAACGGCCGTCGGAAAAATATTAAGAAGGCGTTTAGTCGAAGAGGAAGATGCTTCCCGTGAAAACAAGGTGCCTTAAAAGAAAAACTTGACAAAATCCGGATTCCTTTTTATCATGAAGTTATGAATGAATAGTCATTCATTTATCGGAGGAAGGAACGATGACATTGAACCAAAAACGGCCAAAGTATATGCAGATTATTGATGCAGCAGTAGAAGTCATAGCGGAAAACGGCTATCACCAATCACAGGTGTCCAAAATCGCCAAGCAGGCCGGCGTTGCGGACGGCACCATCTATTTATATTTCAAAAACAAAGAGGATATACTCATTTCTCTTTTTAAAGAAAAGATGGGCCAGTTCATTGAACGCATGGAAGAAGAAGTGAAAGAAAAAACGACGGCAAAAGAAAAACTCGCCCTCGTTATTAAGCAGCATTTCACACTGCTCGGCAATGACCGCCACCTCGCGATTGTGACCCAGCTTGAGCTCAGACAGTCGAATATCAAGCTGCGCCTGAAAATCAATGATATTTTAAAAGGTTATTTAAACATGCTGGACACCATTTTGACCGAAGGAATCAAGTCGGGGGAATGGAAAGACAATCTCGACGTCCGCCTCGCCCGGCAGATGATATTCGGGACGATAGATGAAACAGTGACAACATGGGTGATGAACGATCAGAAATATGATCTTCCGGATTTGTCAGACAAGGTATTGGAGCTGTTGGTGTCAGGGATTCATCAAAACTAAAGGGGGTTGACGGATGAACAGCCTTTCGATGGCGGTAGAACAATCTGTTGCGGTGATCACCATTAATCATCAGCCGGCCAACGCGCTGTCCGGTGCGGTTTTAGATGAGTTGTCCGGTCTGTTCGACCGGTGTGAAACAGATGACAGCGTCAGAAGTATCATTATTCGCGGTGAGGGAAAATTTTTCTCGGCGGGCGCCGATATAAAGGAATTTACGTCGCTTGAAAATCTTGAGCAATCTTCTGCCATGGCGGATAAAGGCCAGCAGCTGATGGAAAGAATTGAAGGGTTTCCGAAGCCCGTTATCGCAGCGATTCACGGCGCTGCGTTCGGCGGCGGTCTTGAGCTAGCCATGGCCTGCCATATCAGAATCGCTACATTGGATGCAAAGCTCGGCCTGCCCGAGCTGAATCTCGGCATTATTCCGGGCTTTGCCGGGACGCAGCGGCTTCCCCGGTACGTCGGTACGGCGAAAGCGCTTGAAATGATCGGCACTTCAGAACCTGTGACCGGAGAAGAAGCGCTCAGCCTCGGCCTTGTCACGATAGGCGCCGAACATGAGGAAGAGCTGCTGCAAAAAGCGAAAACGCTCGCGGGCAAGTTTGCGGAAAAAAGCCCGCAGTCGATGGCTTCTCTGCTTGAGCTCCTTTATTCAAACAAGATCTATTCTTATGACGGCGGCTTAAAGCTTGAAGCAAAGCGCTTTGGGGAAGCATTTGCATCAGATGACGCAAAAGAAGGCATTCAGGCATTTCTCGAAAAAAGAAAGCCTCAATTCGGTGGGCGAAGATAAAGGGGATAAGATTATGAATCTATTTGTACTGATGAAACGGACGTTTGACACAGAAGAGAAAATCGTCATTGAAGCAGGAAAGATTCAGGAGGACGGAGCCGAATTTATCATTAATCCGTATGATGAATACGCCATTGAAGAAGCCATTCAGCTGAAAGAAGAGCACGGCGGAACCGTTACCGCCGTAACCGTCGGCGGAGAAGATGCGGAGAAAGAACTGAGAACCGCCCTTGCGATGGGCTGTGACCAGGCGGTGTTAATCAATATTGAAGATGATCTGAGCGATCCTGACCAATACTCCATTTCAACTATCTTATATCATTATTTCAAGGATCGGGAATATGATCTGATTCTCGGAGGAAATGTCGCGATTGACGGCGGTTCCGGCCAAGTGGCTCCAAGGCTTGCCGAACTGCTGAACATTCCTTGCGTCACAACGATTACAAAACTGACAATCAGCGGCGATGAAGCTGGGGCAGAGAAAGACAACGAAGGGGATACCGAAATCATTAAAACCTCACTTCCTTTAGTCATCACGGCACAGCAAGGTTTAAACGAGCCGCGCTATCCGTCGCTTCCGGGCATTATGAAGGCGAAGAAAAAACCGCTGGAAGAACTTGAGCTCGATGATCTCGACATTGATGAAGATGATGCCGCACCGAAGCTCAAAACGATCGAACGTTTTCTGCCGCCGCAAAAAGAAGCGGGCAGACTGATCGAAGGAGAAGCCGCTGAGCAGGCGAAAGAGCTTGTGTCACTGCTGAGAAAAGAAGCCAAAGTCGTATAAACCGATATTAAAGAAACTGGGGGATGTCAGAATGGGAAAAAAAGTGATCGTACTCGGAGAAATTCGTGACGGCGCCTTACGGAACGTCACCTTTGAAGCTATAGCCGCAGGCAAAACCATTTCCGGCGGAGGAGATGTCATCGGCGTGCTGATGGGAAAAGGCGCGGCTGATGCAGCATCAGAACTCATTCAGTACGGCGCCGACAAAGTATTTACGGCCGATGCGCCGGGGCTTTCTCAGTATACGGCGGACGGATATGCCGCGGTTCTCGGGGATTTGATCGAAAATGAAAAGCCTGATGCGGTCATTTTCGGCCACACTTCTATGGGAAAAGATTTGTCACCTAAGCTTGCGGCCCGGTTTGAAACGGGGCTGATTTCAGACAGCACGGATGTAAGCGTTACCGGAGACAACATCGTTTTTACAAGACCGATTTATTCGGGAAAAGCCTTTGAACAGGTGATTTCAACCGATCCTTTCATTTTGGCGACAATTCGGCCGAATAATATTCAGGCATTAGAAAAAGAAGCGAACCGGACGGGTGATATTGAAGAGCTTGCGGCGCCTCCGGCAGATTTGCGGACAGTCATTGAAGAAGTAGTCAAAAAAACGGCGGACGGCGTGGATTTATCAGAAGCGAAAATTATCGTAGCAGGCGGCCGCGGTGTAAAAAGCAAAGATGGGTTTGAACCGTTAAAAGAACTTGCCGAGGTGCTCGGAGCAGCGGTGGGCGCTTCACGCGGCGCGTGTGACGCGGACTATTGCGATTATTCTCTTCAAATCGGCCAGACGGGAAAAGTCGTCACGCCGGATTTGTATATCGCCTGCGGCATTTCCGGAGCGATTCAGCACTTGGCGGGCATGTCAAACAGTAAGGTCATTGTTGCCATTAACAAAGACCCGGAAGCGGAAATATTTAAAATAGCGGACTACGGAATTGTCGGCGATTTGTTCGAAGTGGTTCCGCTTCTGACCCAGGAATTTAAAAATGCCAATATTCATTCATAATCAAAACCCTCTGGCTTAATTTGTCAGAGGGTTTTGATTTGTGTTAATTGGTTCGTACAAATTATAGATTAATAAAACAATAGATTGACATGTACGAACCAATGTAATAAGCTTTTGTAAAGCGCTTACAAACTTATCCATTCAGCATGCATTCCAGATACATAGATCGGCTGTAGTGCTTTCATTCTTATTAAGGGAAAGGAATGATCAAGTTTGTCTCACAATACGGCAGTCATTCAAACTGATATCACACGGGGAACCATTAATAAAAACATATACGGACATTTCGCGGAACACCTGGGAAGAGGCATATATGAGGGCATCTGGGTCGGAAAAGATTCCGATATTCCGAATACCGGCGGGGTCAGGACGGATGTTGCCGCCGCCCTCAAACAGCTTCAGATTCCCGTCCTCAGATGGCCGGGCGGCTGTTTTGCTGATGAATACCATTGGGCAAACGGCGTAGGGAAACGCAAAACCATGCTGAATACCCATTGGGGCGGGACGATTGATTCCAATGAATTCGGCACGCACGAGTTTATGATGCTTTGTGAACTGCTCGGCTGCGAACCGTACATCGCCGGAAACGTCGGCAGCGGAACGGTTAAAGAAATGGCTGATTGGATTGAATACATGACGTTTGAAGCGGGCACGCCGATGTCCGACTGGAGAAAAGAAAACGGGCGGGAAAAACCGTGGAAGCTGAAATATTTCGGAATAGGAAATGAGAACTGGGGCTGCGGCGGAAACATGCATCCTGACTATTATGCCGACCTTTACAGAAACTTTCAAACCTATGTCCGTAATTACAGCGGCAATGAAATCTATAAAATTGCCGGCGGCGCGAATGTCGACGATTACCGCTGGACTGAAACTTTAATGAAAAAAGCCGCTGATCTCATGGACGGGCTGAGCCTGCATTATTACACAATACCGGGCGACTTCTGGAAGGGGAAAGGATCAGCGACGGAGTTTACGGAAGATGAATGGTTCACCACGATGAAAAAAGCGGCGCATATGGATGAATTGATCACAAGGCACAGTGCCATCATGGATCAGTACGATCCCGAAAAAAGAGTCGGGCTGATCATTGATGAATGGGGCACGTGGCTTGATCCTGAGCCGGGCACGAATCCGGGCTTTCTGTATCAGCAGAATACGATCCGCGACGCCCTTGTCGCCGCCACGCATTTTCATATTTTTCATCAGCACGCAGACCGCGTACAGATGGCCAATATCGCGCAAACCGTCAACGTGCTTCAGGCAATGATCCTGACAAAAGGGAAAGAAATGCTGTTGACGCCGACGTATCATGTGTTTGATATGTTTAAAGTGCATCAGGACGCTTCTTTTTTGGCGACAGAAACAAAAGCAGCCGGGTACGAATGGAATGACGGCCGGCTCCCGCAAGTCAGCATTTCAGCGTCCAAACAGCAAAACGGAGACATACATATCAGCATTTGCAATATCGATCATCTGCAAAAAGCTGATGTGAAGATTGAACTGCGGGGCATGAAAAAGACAGGGAAGCCTTCGGGAACGATTCTGCACGCGGAAAAAATGAATGCCCATAATACATTCAGCAGTCCGGAAAACGTCAAACCGAAGCCGTTTTCCGGGTTTACTCAAAAGAGCGGAAAACTTGAGGCGGAGCTTCCTCCGATGGCGATTGTATTAATCACGCTGCCTGCGGGTCCATCTTAAGTTTTGAACGCCCGCCGCCCGGTTATAATACACTGTATAAATAAGATTATTTCCGGCGGGATCGGGAGAAAATAATATAAGCATTAAATTAGCATGAACGAATGGGAGATGCTATACTAAAAATCATCATTTGACAATTGGAGGAATAACAAAATGGCTATCGTAAAAGCAACTGATCAATCGTTCTCAGCTGAAACAAGTGAAGGTGTCGTATTGGCTGATTTCTGGGCTCCTTGGTGCGGACCTTGTAAAATGATCGCGCCCGTTCTTGAAGAGCTTGATCAAGAAATGGGAGACAAACTGAAAATCGTCAAAATCGACGTAGATGAAAACCAAGAAACTGCCGGTAAATACGGCGTCATGAGCATCCCGACACTTCTCGTATTGAAAGACGGAGAAGTCGTTGAAACATCTGTCGGTTTCAAACCGAAAGAAGCTCTTGAAGAGCTTGTAAACAAACATCTGTAAGCCGAAAGCTTCCGTTACGGCAGGGCGATTCCTTTGAAAGGGAATCGCCTTTTTTGATCTTCCAAAAGCTGAGAATGGAGAAAAACAAATGTTCGTGATACACTGAATGGACACGAGAAATGAATGTAAGGAAGGGTAACGTATGAATAAACAACTGAAAGAAAAACTGGCCCTCCTTCCCGATCAGCCGGGCTGTTATTTAATGAAAGACCGTCAAAAAACAGTCATCTACGTGGGGAAAGCGAAAGTCTTGAAAAACAGGGTGCGATCTTATTTCACCGGTTCTCACGACGCAAAAACCCAACGGCTTGTGACGGAGATTGAGGACTTTGAATATATCGTGACTTCCTCCAATCTTGAAGCGCTTATTTTGGAAATGAATCTGATTAAAAAATACGATCCGAAATACAATGTCATGCTGAAAGATGATAAAACCTATCCCTTTATTAAAATCACCCATGAACGCCATCCGCGGCTGATTGTCACCCGGAATGTCAAAAAAGACAAAGGACGCTATTTCGGCCCGTATCCGAATGTGCAGGCGGCGCGGGAAACGAAAAAACTGCTGGACCGCCTTTACCCGCTCAGGAAATGCTCAAAGCTTCCGGACCGCGTCTGTCTCTATTATCATCTCGGACAATGCCTCGCCCCATGTGTAAAGGATATATCTGAGGAAACAAACCGCGAGATTGTTGAAGACATCACCCGTTTTTTAAAGGGAGGGCATAACGAAATCAAAAAAGAGCTCGAAGCGAAAATGGCAGAAGCGGCGGAAAAGCTTGAATTTGAACGGGCTAAAGAATTCCGCGACCAGCTTGTTCACATCGAATCGACGATGGAGAAGCAAAAAATGACCATGAATGACCTTCTGGACCGCGATGTGTTTGCATATGCCTACGATAAAGGCTGGATGTGCGTCCAAGTCTTTTTCATTCGCCAAGGAAAACTGATCGAACGCGACGTCAGCATGTTTCCGATGTATCAGGAAGCGGATGAAGAATTTCTGACCTTCATCGGCCAGTTCTATTCCAAAAACAATCACTTTCTGCCTAAGGAAATCCTGGTGCCTGACAGCGTTGACAGGGACATGATCAGCGAGCTGTTGGAAACCGCCGTGCATCAGCCGAAAAAAGGCCCGAAAAAAGAGCTGCTTTTGCTTGCGCACAAAAATGCGAAAATCGCCCTGCGGGAAAAATTCTCGTTAATCGAGCGGGATGAGGAACGGTCAATCGGTGCAGCCGAACGGCTCGGCGAAGCGCTGAATATTTACACGCCGCACCGGATTGAAGCGTTTGACAACTCCAATATTCAAGGCACAAACCCCGTATCGGCCATGATTGTCTTTATTGACGGAAAACCGAATAAAAAGGAATACCGCAAATATAAAATTAAAACCGTAACAGGGCCGGATGATTACGGCTCAATGAGGGAAGTCGTCAGAAGAAGATACACGAGGGTGCTCCGCGAAAACCTTCCGCTGCCGGATTTAATCATCATTGACGGCGGAAAAGGGCAGATTAACGCGGCGCGCGATGTGCTCGAGAATGAGCTCGGCCTTGATGTCCCGGTAGCGGGATTGGCGAAAGATGATAAACACCGAACATCCAACCTTTTGATCGGCGACCCGCTTGAACCGGTGTTTCTGGAGCGGAACAGCCAAGAGTTTTACCTGCTTCAGCGTATTCAGGACGAAGTTCACCGTTTTGCGATCAGCTTTCACAGACAGATCCGGGGAAAAAGCGTCTTTCAATCCGTTCTGGATGATATCCCCGGAATCGGCGAAAAACGCAAAAAAATGCTCTTAAAACATTTCGGATCTGTCAAAAAGATGAAGGAAGCAAGCCTTGACGATATCAAAAAAGCGGGTGTGCCGGCCGCGGCGGCCCAGCTGCTGTTTGAAAAATTAAAAAAATAGTATTGTGCTTTTCTGAAAAATCTGCTAGAATGTGAACTAATTTCATAAGATCGTGTTATATGGTGAAGATAGAGGTGCGAACTTCAATAGTAAGCCTTTGGAGAATGATGGATTCTGCGAAAAAGGCTGAAAGGGGAGCGTCGCCGAAGTGTATCACATCCCATCGGTGTGATTCGCTGGCCTTGCATTAAATAAATGTAAGGCTGTCAAGAATTCATTTTCTTGGAGGGCTATCTCGTTGTTCATAATCAATCGTAATGATATGAAAAAGCAATGAGAGCTATTCCTCTCATTGCTTTTTTTATTGTGGACAAAACGCTCTTTTCTCCTCACCCGCACGAACCAAAATGTAAAGGGTGGTCTAGTATGGGTCTTATCGTACAAAAATTCGGAGGCACTTCCGTCGGCTCTGCCGAAAAAATTCAAAATGCCGCAAATCGCGCCATTGCTGAAAAGCAAAAAGGCCATGATGTCGTAGTCGTCGTTTCGGCAATGGGAAAATCAACCGACGCGCTCGTTAACCTCGCGGCTGAAATCACATCTGAACCAAGAAGACGCGAGATGGATATGCTTTTGTCTACGGGAGAGCAGGTCACGATTTCGCTTTTGGCCATGGCGCTTCAGGAAAAAGGATATGACGCCGTCTCTTATACGGGCTGGCAGGCGGGTGTCCGCACGGAAGCCGTTCACGGCAATGCGAGAATTACGGATATTGATATCACGGCGATTCGTTCGCAGCTTGCAGAAGGCAAAATCACAGTCGTTGCCGGTTTTCAGGGCGTAACGGAAGACGGCGGCATCACGACGCTCGGACGGGGCGGTTCCGATACGACGGCGGTCGCTCTTGCAGCAGCGCTGGAAGCGGATAAATGCGACATTTATACAGATGTTCCGGGCGTATTTACGACAGATCCGCGGTATGTCCGGTCAGCGAGAAAACTGGCGGGAATTTCTTATGATGAAATGCTGGAGCTTGCAAATCTAGGAGCGGGTGTTCTTCACCCGCGGGCGGTTGAGTTCGCGAAAAACTACCAAGTGCCTTTGGAAGTGCGGTCAAGCACGGAACATGAAGCTGGAACATTAATTGAGGAGGAATCATCAATGGAGCAGAATTTAATCGTCAGAGGAATTGCATTTGAAGACCAGATCACGAGGGTGTCCGTTACAGGCCTTGCAAGCGGATTGACAACACTTTCAACAATCTTCACCGCGCTGGCAAAACGAAACATCAACGTTGACATTATTATTCAGACTCAGTCGGACGATGGGGAAGCGGATATTTCTTTCTCAGTGAAAACGGAAGATGCCGCGCAAACGGTCGCCGTGCTTGAAGAATATAAAAACGCGCTTGACTATGAAAAAATTGAAACCGAAAGAAAACTGGCGAAAGTCTCTATTGTCGGGTCGGGCATGGTTTCAAATCCCGGCGTCGCCGCGGACATGTTTGCCGTACTGGCGGAAAAAAATGTACAAGTCAAAATGGTGAGCACATCTGAAATAAAAGTATCAGCGGTTGTCAGTGAAAATGATATGGTGAAAGCGGTCGAAGCGCTTCATGATGCGTTTGAGCTTTCTAAACAGCCGTCTGCCGTATAAACAGGCAGGCAAAAAGGCGGGACTTGGAGTCACCGCCTTTTTTCAATTATACAGGGTCCTTCATATCCCATTTTACGGTCAGGACGACTTTATCCGCTCTCTTTTTTACCTGTTCATAAGATTCTGCAATCTGATCGTTCATCAATTGAATCTGTTCGGCTATAAAACCGGCTTCAAGCTGGAAACAAGGCTCTTTCTGATGTTTGAGCCTGCTGGATACGAGCGGTCCTTCCAGTTCAAATTCCAGTTCTTGTTTTTTTGATCCTGCGTTTGTCAAAGTTCCCCAGCCGGCTTTTTCAAAAAAGGCGGGGATTTCTTCCCACGATTGAAGAGGAAATTTGCGGGCGAGGCGTTTTCCCGCCCAATACATCATCGATGAATGTTCCGGGCCGAGGATATCCGGAAGCACGATTTCCCGGATTAATTCGTAGCCGTATGCGCTGACGTCGAGTTCAGTTAAAGGTTCTAAAGCTGCTTCATAATTATTCTTCATATTATGTATTCCCCTCTCTCCTTCGTTTATTATAGCTTAAACAGGGGGGAGGATTACAGGATGATCCTATAAAACAAGCGAAAAAATGTGAGAAAGATATCGCAGGAAAATAAAATTTTCCCTCCAGATAATCAATTCCGAAAATTATAATTTATGTACACGTTTTCTTGACGCCCTTTTGAGGGAGGAGTAAAATGAAATTGTCAATAAATTTTAATAAAGTGCTTACAATTGAAACGAAGTGGGGGCAGAGATTTTAGTACATTTCGCACTTAAATCAAACAGGGGGTAAAGTAATGTCTGGGAACAGAGAGTTTTATTTTCGAAGATTGCATTCCTTGCTCGGTGTTATTCCGGTCGGCATCTTTTTGATCCAGCATTTAGTCGTCAACCAATTTGCCGCAAGGGGAGCGGATGCGTTTAACAAGGCGGCCGGCTTTATGGACAGTCTGCCGTTCAGGTATGCGTTAGAAATTTTTATTATTTTCTTACCTTTAATTTATCATGCGGTTTACGGTGTGTACATAGCATTTACTGCGAAAAACAACGCTGGCCACTACAGTTATTTCAGAAACTGGATGTTTGTGCTTCAGCGTGTCACTGGTATTCTCACCCTTATTTTCGTCAGCTGGCATGTGTGGCAGACGCGGATTGCCGCGCAGATGGGCGCTGAAGTCAACTTCGATATGATGGCGAATATTCTGAGCTCGCCGTTTATGCTCGGCTTTTACATTGTAGGCGTTTTATCGGTCATTTTTCACTTTTCAAACGGCTTATGGTCTTTTGCGGTCACATGGGGGATCACGGTCACGCCGCGTTCTCAAAGAATTTCGACTTACGTGACGCTGATTATATTTTTAGCGCTTTCATACGTAGGTTTAAAAGCGATTTTTGCGTTTGTGTAAGAGAACTAGATTACTAGAGGGAGAGGGGCTATCATGAGTCAATCAAGCATTATCGTAGTCGGCGGGGGTCTTGCCGGCCTCATGGCGACAATTAAAGCAGCGGAATCAGGCACGGCCGTTAAATTGTTTTCCATCGTTCCGGTCAAACGCTCTCACTCGGTCTGCGCGCAGGGCGGGATAAACGGAGCTGTCAACACAAAAGGGGAAGGAGACTCTCCGTTTGAGCATTTTGATGACACGGTATACGGAGGCGACTTTTTGGCAAACCAGCCTCCTGTAAAAGCGATGTGTGAAGCGGCGCCGTCCATTATCCACTTATTGGACCGCATGGGGGTTATGTTTAACAGAACGCCGGAAGGGCTTTTGGACTTCCGCCGTTTCGGGGGTACACAGCATCACAGAACCGCATACGCGGGAGCGACGACGGGTCAGCAGCTTCTTTACGCACTGGACGAGCAGGTGCGCAGATATGAAGTGGCGGGTCTCGTCACAAAATACGAAGGCTGGGAATTCCTCGGCGCCGTTCTTGACGATGAGCGCACGTGCCGCGGTATCGTAGCCCAAAATCTGACCAATATGCAAATCGAGTCATTCCGTTCTGACGCCGTTATTATGGCGACGGGAGGACCCGGAATCGTATTCGGAAAATCAACAAACAGCATGATCAACACGGGATCTGCCGCATCAATCGTTTATCAGCAGGGCGCTTATTATGCAAACGGCGAATTTATCCAAATTCACCCGACAGCAATCCCGGGGGACGATAAACTGCGTCTGATGAGTGAATCGGCACGCGGCGAGGGCGGAAGAGTCTGGACGTACAAAGACGGAAAACCTTGGTACTTCCTTGAGGAAAAATATCCGGCTTACGGAAACCTCGTACCGCGGGATATTGCGACACGTGAAATCTTTGACGTGTGTGTGAATCAGAAACTCGGCATCAACGGAGAAAACATGGTGTATCTCGATCTGTCGCACAAAGATCCGAAAGAGCTTGACGTTAAGCTTGGCGGCATTATCGAAATCTATGAAAAATTCATGGGCGATGACCCGCGCAAGCTTCCGATGAAAATTTTCCCTGCCGTTCACTATTCAATGGGCGGACTGTGGGTTGATTATGATCAGATGACAAGCATCCGCGGACTGTTCGCAGCGGGTGAATGTGATTATTCAATGCACGGAGGAAACCGTTTAGGGGCGAACTCTCTGCTTTCCGCCATCTACGGAGGAATGGTGGCCGGACCGAATGCGGTGAAATATGTTTCCGGACTTGAAACATCAGCGGAAGACCTGTCTTCTTCATTATTTGATTCCTATGTGAAAAAAGAAGAAGAAAAATGGGCCGATATTATGAAGATGGACGGCGACGAAAATGCCTACGTGCTTCACCGTGAGCTCGGAGAGTGGATGACGGCCAACGTCACGGTGGTCCGCCACAACGACAAGCTTTTGAAAACGGATGACAAGATCCAAGAGCTGATGGAACGCTTTAAGAAAATCAATATCAACGATACGACAAAATGGAGCAACCAAGGGGCGATGTTCACCCGCCAGTTCTCCAATATGCTTCAGCTTGCCAGAGTCATCACGCTCGGCGCATATAACCGAAATGAAAGCCGGGGAGCGCACTATAAACCGGATTTCCCTGAAAGAAATGACGATGAGTGGCTCAAAACGACGATGGCTAAACATGCCGGTCCGTTTGAAGCTCCGGAATTTGAATATCAGGATGTCGATGTATCACTGATTGCGCCCCGTAAACGCGACTACTCGAAGAAGAAGGTGGCGAAATAATCATGAGTGAGAAAAAGATACGGTTTATCATTACACGTCAGGATACGCCCGAAAGCGCGCCATACGATGAAGAATTCGAAATCAATTACCGCCCGAATCTGAACGTGATTTCTGCCCTGATGGAAATCCGCAGAAATCCCGTGAATGCAAAAGGAGAGAAAACCACTCCGGTCGCATGGGACATGAACTGTCTTGAAGAAGTATGCGGCGCCTGCTCCATGGTCATCAACGGGAGACCGCGCCAGTCATGTACGGCGCTGATTGATAAGCTGGAACAGCCGATCCGTCTGAAGCCGATGAAAACATTCCCGGTTGTCCGTGACCTTCAGGTTGACCGCAGCAGAATGTTTGATTCACTGAAAAAAGTGAAAGCATGGGTGCCGATTGACGGAACTTACGATTTGGGGCCGGGGCCGAGAATGCCGGAAAAACGCCGCCAGTGGGCATATGAATTGTCTAAATGCATGACATGCGGCGTCTGCCTCGAAGCCTGCCCGAACGTCAACAGCAAGTCGAAATTCATGGGGCCTGCCCCGATGTCGCAAGTGCGTCTGTTTAACGCCCATCCGACGGGCGCGATGAACAAAGCAGAACGTTTAGAAGCGTTAATGACAGACGGCGGCCTTGGAGATTGCGGGAATTCACAAAACTGTGTGCAATCCTGCCCGAAAGGCATTCCGCTTACGACTTCAATCGCCGCTTTGAACAGAGATACCAATTTACAAGCATTCCGTAATTTCTTCGGAAGCGACAGAGTATAAGAAAGAGAAAAAGAGCCTCTTCCGCACGGGAGAGGTTTTTTTATAAGGAGCTGAAGATGATGAAACAACCGCAATATATTGATATCCCGTTTGAAGAATGGAGACAGTCGTTTTCTTTCTTTACTGAAGTATCGGTTCGTTTTTCAGAAACGGATATGTTCGGCCATATGAATAATGTAACCCCTTTCATCTATTTTGAAGAAGCACGGATCGCTTATTTTAAACAGCGAGGCATAACGGCGCAAAACTCGGAAACGATGACGGTCGTCGCAAGCCAGCAGTGCGACTATATGCGTCAGGTGATGCCGTATGAAAATCTGCGGATTTATGTGAAAGCAAGCGCTGCCGGAAATGCGTCCGTCACCCTTCATTACCTTGGAGAAAATGAGTCGGGCCTGCCGTGCTTTACAGGTTCCGTCGTTATGGTTCAAGTGTCGAAGAAAAGCGGCAAAGCGGTCAGCTGGACGGAGCGGGAGAAAGGCATTCTGCTCGCCTGAACGGATAACTATTTCTCTAAGAGACGTCACCTCCGAAGCGCCCTTTACATATGATATCTTGACTATATAAACCCATTCGTTTCAGATTCGCTCTCACCTTAGCAAGGAGGGTTACAATACTTGAAGGAGAAAGATTTTCAATCAAAGCCGCTGCTGACCAAAAGAGAAAGAGAAGTATTCGAATTGCTCGTTCAAGACAAGACAACAAAGGAAATTGCAAGCGAGCTATTTATCAGTGAAAAAACTGTACGGAATCACATTTCAAATGCCATGCAGAAGTTAGGTGTGAAAGGGCGTTCGCAAGCTGTTGTCGAGCTTCTTAGAATGGGTGAGCTAGAGCTCTGATTCTTGCCGGTTTTCCTTCTTTTCGAGAAGGAGCCGGTTATTTGCGTTGGCGCCCGGGCTGATGGGCATGCGGTGAAAATCCCGGTTTTTCCTTTTTCTCCGTCAGTCTTGCATTTTCTTAAAAAAAGAAGGAAAATAGACACGGAGCGCATAGCCCAGAAAGATCCTTGAGTGAGGGATGGACAAATGACATCAAAATCTGTAGAGCATGTTGCGGATATCGAAAAATCACTCCGCCATATCGCTGCGATCATTAAACAAAAAGGAAGAGAAATCCTTAACCAATATGCAATTACACCGCCGCAATTCGTGGGGCTTCAATGGCTTTATGAATTGGGGGATATGACAATAGGCGAATTATCAGCCAAAATGTATTTGGCTTGCAGCACGACGACGGATCTGATAGACCGCATGGAAAAAAATAAGCTTGTCGAGCGGGTCAAAGACCCGGCTGACAGACGGGTCGTCAGAATTCATCTTCTCGCTGAAGGAGAGCGCATTATCCAAGAAGTGATTTTGAAAAGACAGGCTTATTTGCGGGATATGTTTGCGACATTTTCCGAAGAAGAAACAGCCGCTTTCGAAAAATCATTATTGAAACTGCAGCATGAAATGAAAAGAAAATGAGGCGATTTTGTTGGAACAGCCGATAGGAGTCATTGATTCCGGGGTTGGCGGGTTAACCGTTGCTAAGGAAATCATGAGACAGCTACCGAAGGAAAATATCATCTATGTGGGAGATACAAAACGCTGCCCGTACGGCCCGCGTCCTGAAGAAGAAGTTCTTCAATACACGTGGGAAATGACCGATTACCTGCTGGAAAACCACCATATCAAAATGCTCGTGATCGCCTGTAATACGGCCACGGCCATTGCCTTGGAGGATATTCAGCGCAAAACGGATATTCCGGTTGTCGGCGTCATTCAGCCGGGTGCGAGAACGGCGATAAAGGTCACGAAAAACCAGCATATCGGCGTCATCGGCACGGTCAATACCATTAAAAGCAGAGCGTATGAGCAGGCGCTGCTCGGATTAAACGCAGAACTTCAAGTTGAGAACACGGCTTGTCCGCTGCTCGTGCCGTTTGTGGAAAGCGGACGGTTTCTTCAGGAATCAGCGGAGGAAGCGGTTGAAACATCGCTTGAGCCTTTAAAAGGTACATCAATTGACACCTTGATTTTAGGATGTACGCATTATCCGATTTTAAAAGATCCGATTCAGAACTATATGGGGGAGCATGTGAAAATCATTTCCTCCGGAGACGAGACGGCGAGAGAAGTGAGCACCATCTTGTCTTATAAAGGTTTGTTAAACCAATCGAAACATGCACCGGAGCATCAATTTCTTACAACGGGGGAGCGGAACGGTTTCGCAAAAATTGCCGAAGACTGGTTCGGCCACGAAATCGGCCATGTCGAGTGCATCTCCCTTCAAGAGCCGGTCAGAAAATAAATCAAAAAACCCGCTGTTTACGGCGGGTTTTTTTGCGCTTCCCGGTCTATTTCCCGGACAGGGCTCGTATACATCATAGTACAAACAGCCTTAGGAGGGAAAAGTATGCTGAAAAAAGGACCTGCAGTCATTGCTGCAACATGTCTTACTTCGGCTTTTGTGTTATCTGGATGCGGTTTGTTTCAATCCGATAAAACAGCCGGGGAAATTGACCCGCCTCAAGACATTTCATATGTAAAGGATGAAGCGGGAATTCAGGCAAAACCAAAGCAGTCAGAGAAAAACGGCACTTCTAAAGCCGACCAGCCGGCCAATACAGTCATGCGAGAGCTGTATCTGATTGATAAAAACGGCTATGTCGCAGCACAGACACTGCCTCTTCCGAACAGTGAGGGAACCGCAAAGCAGGCCCTTGAGTATTTGGTTCAGGGAGGGCCTGTGTCAGAAATCCTGCCGAACGGCTTCAGAGCGGTGCTCCCTGCGGATACGACGGTAAATGTTGATATTAAAAAAGACGGCACTGCCGTCGCTGATTTTTCGAAGGAATTTAAAAACTATAAAAAAGAAGACGAACAAAAAATCCTGCAATCGATTACATGGACGCTTACCCAATTCAGCTCAATAGATAAAGTCAAAATCAGAATCAACGGGCACGAGCTGAAAGAAATGCCTGTGGGCGGCACGCCTATTACGGGCGACTTAAGCAGAAAAGACGGGATTAATATTGAAACGGCCGGAGTGAATGATCTGACAGACACCCATCCGCTGACTGTATATTATCTGGCGGAAACAGAGACAAGCGAATACTACGTGCCTGTCACAAAGCGGATTGACAATTCGGAAACAGATGACATCACCGCTGCCGTTGAACAGCTCGCTGACGGACCGGGCAAAGCAAGCGGGCTTTTGACGGACTTTAATAACGATGTTAAGCTTCTCAGCAAGCCGAAAGTGAAAGACGGCCAGGTTACACTGGACTTTAACAGCTCTATTTACGGAAGCGCCGACGAAAAAACAAAAATGGTATCATCGGGCGTACTGGACAGCATCGTTCTCACGTTAACCGAACAGCCGTCGATCAAAAGTGTTTCTATAAAAGTAAATGGAAAATCAGAACTGGTGAATGAAAAAGGAGAATCCCTTTCAAAACCTGTTTCGAGGCCGTCACAAGTGAATACGGGTAGTTTTTAATTTGCGATTTTTGATATACTAGTAAAAAAGAGGTTAGCGTTCCGGCTGCCTCTTTCTTTATTCACAATCCGGAACAAAAGGTTTATGTACATATAATCGGAGGTAAAATATGAGACACGACGGAAGACAGCACGATGAGCTGCGCCCTATCACATTTGATTTGGATTTTATCACTCACCCGGAAGGCTCGGTTTTAATTACAGCGGGAAATACGAAGGTCATCTGTAATGCATCTGTGGAAGACCGGGTGCCGCCATTTTTACGCGGCGGAGGAAAAGGCTGGATCACAGCGGAATACAGTATGCTTCCCCGCGCGACGAATCAAAGAACGATAAGAGAATCTTCAAAAGGAAAGGTCTCCGGCAGAACGATGGAAATACAGCGGCTGATCGGGCGCGCGCTCCGGGCCGTCGTTGATTTGGAGAAGCTCGGCGAACGCACGATCTGGATCGACTGTGACGTCATTCAAGCCGACGGCGGAACAAGAACGGCTTCCATTACGGGCGCCTTCTTGGCGATGGCCATTGCGATCGGCAAACTCGTAAAAAGCGGCGTTATCAAAACCTCTCCTGTGACAGATTATCTCGCGGCCATTTCTGTCGGGATGGATAAAGAAGAAGGCCTTCTTTTGGATCTGAATTATGAAGAGGATTCGGCGGCTGAAGTCGACATGAATATTATCATGACGGGAAGCGGACGTTTTGTAGAGCTTCAAGGGACGGGCGAAGAAGCCACATTCTCCCGTGAAGATTTAAACGGACTGTTAAGTCTTGCCGAAAAAGGAATCCAGACGCTTATTCAAAAGCAAAAAGAAGTGCTGGGAGAAACATTGCCTGAACTGAAATAAGAAAGAGAGGCCTGATCACCGTGAAAGAAGCCATTATTGCGACACACAATCAGGGAAAAGTGAAAGAATTCAAGGAAATACTCGAACCGAAAGGCTACAGCGTCTCTTCTTTGGCGGAAATCGGATTTACGGAAGAAATTGAAGAAACCGGACATACCTTTGAAGAAAACGCCATCTTAAAAGCGGAAGCCGTGGCAAAAGCCGTAAACAAAATGGTCATTGCAGATGACTCCGGTTTATCGGTGGACAACCTTGGAGGCAGACCGGGCGTTTATTCAGCCCGTTATGCCGGAGAAGCAAAAGATGATAAGGCGAATATGGACAAGGTGCTGTCAGAATTAAAAGGCATCGAAAAAGAGCAGCGCACGGCCCGTTTCCGCTGCGCCCTTGCCGTCAGCATGCCGGGGCAGGAAACAAAAACGGTCGAAGGTCATGTTGAAGGGTATATTGCGGAAGGACCCGAGGGGGATAACGGGTTCGGCTATGATCCCATTTTTATTGTAAAAGATAAAGATAAAACCATGGCCCAGCTGACAAGCGCTGAGAAAAACAAAATCAGCCACAGGGCTGAGGCGCTCAAGAAACTGTCAAAGCTGCTTGATTCATAAGGGGGAGCGTATGCAATGAAAGTGCTGATAATAAGTGACAGTCACGGCCTTGAAGATGAGCTGGAGACGATTGCAAAGCGGCACGAAGACGAAGCGGATCTGATGATTCATTGCGGTGATTCAGAGCTTGACGCCGCACATCCGGCGCTTACGCCGTATCACACGGTAAAAGGCAATTGCGACTTTGGCGGCGGGTTTCAGGATGAACTCCTTCTGGACGCCGGTTCAAAGAAAATTCTGGCCGTTCACGGGCATCTTCACGGCATTAAACAGTCACTTTTAACTGTTTTTTACCGGGCGGAAGAGCTTGGGGCGGATATCGTCTGCTTCGGCCATTCACATATTGCCGGGAGTGAAGAGCTTCGGGGCAAGCTTTTGATTAATCCGGGCAGCATCCGTCTTCCGAGAGTCCGCAATGTGAAAAGCTATGCCATTCTTACTCTTACAGAAAGAGAAGGCGCCGTGACATTTTACGACGAAACGGGTCGGGAATTGAAGGACTTGGAGACTACAATCAGTTTTTAACAAGTGATGGGGGAGATTTCATTCTTCCCCATCAAAAGTTTTTAAAAAAATATTGACTTATGATTTGAACCTGTATATAATAAATCTTGTCGCTGATACATAAAGCAAAAGCTGTCCCAGTAGCTCAGCTGGATAGAGCAACGGCCTTCTAAGCCGTCGGTCGGGAGTTCGAATCTCTCCTGGGACGTACAAAAAAAGAGCTGGTGACATCAGATTGAAAACTGATGCCGCTGGCCTTTTTTATCGGATGACTATATTGTCAATTCGCTGATATCATGGTAAAATGATCAGCAGAACAATTTGATTTTCATGTCCCAGTAGCTCAGCCGGATAGAGCAACGGCCTTCTAAGCCGTCGGTCGGGAGTTCGAATCTCTCCTGGGACGTAATTAAATCGGGTGCAAACCCCGTCAAATCAACCTTCTATATCGTTTAGTGAAACGGTCAGTATAATGGTCACGTAAGAAATTACACCTGTTATTGGCTTATATCACTTTCGGTATAGGAGGTTTTTTGTTGTGACCAAAAGAAAAGGATTATTAGATGTTGATGTGGATGTAAAGGGATTATTAAATGGATTAACCATTACTAGTACTAGTTCCACCGCTCCAAAAGAAAAAATAAAACAATTTGAGGTCTTGGATGACTCAATGTTGGTTTCTGATGCTCTCGAAACCAACACTAGGCAAATGAAGGTGAGCGGGAATAGAAGCCGTACAATAAGCGATTATGTCCTCCATGTAGAGTATTTTCAGAGTGGAACAAACGTAAACCATGTTGCTGATATTACAGCCGATACGGTCTATAAGTGGCTAGACAGTATGAATGTAAGCAATCAAACCAAATTAACACGATTGAAATGCCTAAAAGCCTTCCTCTCCCGCTGTTTTGATAACGGTTGGATTGAAATAAAGTTTTGGAAAACGATTAATATAAAGGTCGATCAAAAGGTTAAAGAAGGGGATGCAGAGCGTGAAGTTATGTATTGCTCTCTTTATTGGACTTAAGCAATTTCATTCAGCTGAGGGATGCTACAGCTTTCCTATCATAAATGAGAATGAAGCTGACTATGTGCTGAAGCGTAAGGTAAATATCATGAAAAAGGCTGAGAAACATCACGAGCAAAGGCTTCAGGAATACAAGGAACAGAATATTAGATTTGCCACTGAGGAGGAGGAAGTATTTATTAGACTCTTCTACACGCAGCAAGAACTTGATATCTTTGCCGGCTATGACTTGGGAGTTTAGAGGTTACACTTGCAGAATCTATATATGGAGCGGATGCGGCAATTATTCAATAAAAGGCACAAACTTTGTGGGAGTCTCTTAATTGAGGCTCTTCTTTTTATCAATCAAAACTGATGTCGTAGCCTCGATATTTAAACAATAACTAATAAAACCCCACTTGGTTAAAGAATGAACCTAAACTAAGGAGCAGAGTAGAAAAAAGAGCGATACATATTATTCCTAATTTTTGCATGATTATAGTATAATAGACACAAACAACCTTTTAGGAAAACCGGTGATAACAATGAGTGGCAACTTTTCATTTTTTCAAGGGAAATGGGATGTACTTGCTAACTTGGGAGAGACAGCTGAGAGAAATGTATATCATGACCCCCATACAACAGTAATGAAACTGCGATTGTTCGCTGAAACACTAACTAAATTTATTCTTGCCGCTGAAAATATTAAAGAGGCATATGGTACAACACAAGTGGATCGCATTAACACTTTGCGTCGGGAAAGGTTACTTGAGCCTGAATTAATTGATATATTAGAGGCTCTTCGTCGCAAAGGGAATGTAGCGATGCATGAAGCGGATTATGGAAAAGCAGAAGAAGCAAAGGCTTTGTTGAAATTAACGTTCCGCTTGTCCATTTGGTTCATGGAGGTATATGGTGATTGGGATTTTCAAGCACCAGAGTATACAGAACTTCAAGAACAAGTAGAACAGAGTACAGAAACACTTCAGCGAGAATATGAGGAGAAAGTCAAAAAGCTTGAAGAAGAATTAGAGGCAATTCGTCGACAGGCGGAAGTGGAACAAGAAGAGGTAAAAATCGAGCGTAAAAAAATATCCAAAAACTTTATGCGTCGACAACAATTAACTGAAGCTGAAACGCGTACGATTATTGATGGAAAACTACGTGCTGTTGGATGGGAAGTAGACACAACTGTACTAAATCATCAAAAGAACGGAACGCTGCCAGAGAAAAATCGAAACATGGCAATTGCTGAATGGAAGGTCAATGGCGGCAGGATTGACTATGCGTTGTTTATTGGCTTAAAGCTTGTTGGCTTTATTGAAGCTAAGGCAAAAAAGAAAACGATTCCTGGCGCATTAGAAAGTCAAACAAAAGTGTATGCAAAAAATGTGGCACAAGTCGAAGATGAAGTCATCACACCTACAACAGGTGAATATAAAGTGCCGTTCTTATACGCAACGAACGGCCGACCATACTTGAAACAACTTCAAGAAGAGTCGGGCATTTGGTTCTGGGATTCACGTAAACCGTTAGAACATGCTCGCCCATTAGAAGGCTGGCATTCACCTGACGACTTGCAGCTTCTTCTTAGTCAAGATGATAAGGATGCGAATAAACGGTTAGAAGAAGAGGATATTACGAAGTTTGGTTTGCGTCATTATCAGCAAAGAGCGGTACTTTCCGCTGAAGAGGGATTAAAAGAAGGGCAACGAAGAATGCTTATTGCGATGGCAACTGGAACTGGGAAAACTCGTACAGCTATCGCCCTCATGTATCGCTTAATTAAGTCCAAAAAATGTCGTCGTATTCTTTTTCTTGTAGACCGTAATTCGTTAGGAAAACAGACAGAGGATGCACTTAAGGATACAAAAATTGAAGGCTACTCATTTGCTGATATATACGATGTAAAGTCTTTAGAAGACATGTCTCCAGAAGTTGAAACGAAGGTGCAAATTGCGACGGTGCAGGGAATGGTTAGAAGACTTTTCTATAGCGATAACGAAAAGCTTCCAAGTGTCGGGCAGTATGATTTCATCATTGTAGATGAAGCACATCGTGGCTATACAAGTGACAAAGAAATGTCAGAGGAAGAATTGGAATTCGGTGACCAAAATGATTATATTAGCCAATATCGACGTGTAATTGATTATTTTGATGCGGCGTGTTTAGGACTTACTGCAACACCAGCTCTTCATACAACAGAGATTTTTGGTATGCCTATTTTTAAGTATTCTTATAGTGAAGCGGTTCTGGATGGCTACTTAGTTGACCATGAACCACCATATCTGTTTAAGACAGAACTTTCACAAGTCGGCATTACTCTTGAAAAAGACGAAGAAGTTGAAGTGTATGATGTTGATAAAGGCGAGATTCAACTAGAAAAAATGGAAGATACCATTCATTTTGAGGTTGAGCAGTTTAATAAACGGGTAATTACTGAACCTTTTAATCGGGCGGTTCTAAACAAACTGGTTGAATACATTGATCCGACAGGAAAAGAGAAAACTCTTATCTTTGCAGCTACTGATCAACACGCAGATCTTGTTGTTCGCTTATTAAAAGAAGCCTTTAAAGAACGTGGTGATGACATTGAAGATGATGCCATTATGAAAATCACTGGCTATATCTACAAGCCATTAGATGCCATTAAACGGTTTAAAAATGAGCGACTACCTAATGTCGTAGTTACAGTTGATTTACTCACAACAGGTATTGACGTGCCGCCGATCACAAATTTGGTGTTTTTAAGAAGAATACAATCTCGTATTCTCTATGATCAAATGCTTGGCCGTGCGACTCGTCTCTGCCCAGAGATTGGGAAAACACACTTTAACATCTACGATGCCGTTGGTATATATGACAAGTTGCAACATTATACAGAAATGAAACCAGTTGTGAAGAAACAAAACTATCGTATTGGTGAGTTGTATAATTCTCTTATAAATGCGACGACTGATGAGGAAGCTTCATTTTATCGTGATCAATTAGTAGCGAAAATTCAGCGTCGCAAACAAAGATTTGACGAAGAAGGCATGGGAAAGTTTGAAGAATTATCAAATGGAAAACATGTGGATGAATGGGTGAAAGAAATTCAAACATACTCACCGCAAGAAGCCACACAGCATAATATCCTATTTGAATACATGGAAACGTACCAAGTAACTCGTGAAAAACGCTATATATCTGATAAGGAAGATGAAGTAACAGACGTCATTCGTGGGTACGGTGAAGGAAACAAGAGACCAGAAGATTATTTAGAAGGTTTCGTTCGTTTTATCCAAGAAAATATTAATGAAATTCCCGCTCTTCATCTTATTTGCACACGACCGAAAGATTTAACAAGGCAGGATTTACGAGAACTTATTACCATTCTAGAAACGAAAGGCTTTAAGCAATCGCATTTGCAGACAGCTTGGAAGCAGACAAAAAATGAAGACATTGCAGCAGACATTATTAGCTTTATTCGCCAAGCTGCATTAGGTGAAGCACTAGTTGCCCATGAAGCACGTATTAAACAAGCGATGCAAAAAGTGTATTCACTGCATGATTGGACTCCAAGACAGAAGAAATGGTTAGAGAGAATAGAAAAGCAATTACTTAAAGTGCCTGTATTAGCACCGACTGCAGAAGAGGCATTCTCGGAAGAACCTTTTAGAACGTCTGGTGGCTACAAATTACTGAAACGTGAGTTCGGTGACCATATTGATCATATTGTCAATACGATCAATGAGAACCTTTATATCAGCTAACGACTGTGCCTCTTCATTGAGGCACTTTTTTGGGTTATAATGAAAAGGTTCGCTTTCAACTAAAAATCATCAAATTTGATTTAATAGATTAGAAGCTTTTCAGGAGGAAAAAAGATGAATAACCAAGAAATCGTTCAAAAATTATGGAATTTATGCAATGTGCTTCGTGATGATGGCATTACATATCAACAATATGTCACGGAGTTAACCTATATTTTATTTTTAAAAATGATGAAAGAACAGCAAACAGAAAATGTAATACCCGAAGGATATAGATGGGATGATTTGCTAGAAAAAGAAGGGATAGAACTCAAAACATTTTATCAACACCTTTTAATTAAGCTGGGTAATAGCGAGAATGCTCAATTGCGTCAGATTTACACGGATGCTGCTACAAGTATTACAGAACCCAAGAATTTAGAGAAAATTCTGAAGAGCATTGATGGCCTTGATTGGTACAACGCAAAAGAAGAAGGTTTAGGTAATTTATATGAAGGCTTGTTAGAAAAAAACGCAAGCGAAACAAAATCAGGTGCTGGTCAATACTTTACACCGCGTGTATTAATTGATGTAATGGTACAACTTATTGACCCTAAACCTGGAGAAAGATGCAATGACCCTGCTGCTGGTACATTTGGTTTTATGATTGCGGCAGACCAGTATTTGAAAAATAAGACAGATAACTATTATGATTTAGATCCACAACTGGGCGTTTTCCAAAAGAAAGAAGCGTTTACTGGAATGGAACTCGTCACAGGGACTCATCGTCTTGCTCTAATGAATGCATTACTTCATGATATCGAAGGGCGACTGGAACAAGGGGATTCGTTATCTAGTAATGGAAAGTGGATGAAAAACTTTGATGTCATTTTAACCAATCCACCATTTGGGACGAAAAAAGGTGGAGAGAGTGTCTCCCGTGATGACCTGACGTTTGCAACTTCCAATAAACAGCTTAATTTTCTACAGTTAATTTATAACGCTTTAAAAGACGATGGTCATGCACGGGCAGCAGTTGTATTACCTGATAATGTCTTGTTTGAAAGTGGGGTTGGTGCACAGATTCGACGTGATTTAATGAATAAATGCAATCTGCATACAATCTTACGCTTACCAACGGGGATTTTCTATGCCCAAGGTGTGAAAACAAACGTCTTATTTTTCACAAGAGGAACAACAGACCAAGATAATACAAAGGATGTATGGGTATATGACCTTCGCACAAATATGTCTTCATTTGGAAAACGTAATCAGTTATCAATGGCTCATTTTGAAAACTTCATGAAAGCATATGTAGCAGAAGACCGCTCAAAAGTGGAAGATGAACGATGGAACAAGTTTACACGAGAAGAAATTGCAAAAAAAGATGATAGTTTAGATATTGGATTGATTGCAGATGAATCATTATCTTCATACAATAATTTGCCAGACCCGATTGAGTCGGCAGAAGAAGCGATTGCGAAACTTCAACAAGCAATGGATCTATTAAGTGAAGTAGTAGAAGAACTTCGAGCAGTGGAAGAAGATGAGGTGGTCGCAAAGTGAGTAAGAAGAAAAAGACCATTGAAGAGTTGTTAGAAGAAGCTTTAGTACCAGAGGAAAAACAACTTTATGAAATTCCGGAGAATTGGGTATGGTTGTCTTTGAAGAATTCTCTTAATAGCATTCAATACGGTTATACAGAGACTTCCTCACTTCAAGCAATTGGTCCAAAATTTTTACGAATTACAGATATTCAGAACGATAAAGTAGATTGGAGTGCCGTCCCGTATTGTAAGATTACCGAGAAGGAATTTGAAAAGTATAAGCTAGAAGATAATGATATTGTAGTAGCACGTACTGGTGCAACTACAGGGAAAAGTTATTTAATCGATAAGCCACCAGTGTCTGTTTTTGCTTCCTATCTAATTAGGCTAAGATGTAATGATATTATGTTTCCGAGATTTTTATGGGAGTTTATGAAGAGTCCTGTGTATTGGAAGCAGATAACGGTTGTGAAGAAAGGTAGTGCACAGCCCGGGGCTAATGCACAGATATTGGGTAATCTATCTGTACCTTTACCACCTTTACAGGAACAAAAACGGATTACTGAGAAAGTAGAAGGGCTTTTAGGTAAAATTGAAGAAGCAAAGCAGTTGATTGAGGAAGCGAAGGAAACGTTTGAACTTCGTCGAGCGGCTATTTTGGAAAAAGCATTTAGTGGAGAGTTATTAACCTCAAGTTTTAACAAAATTACAAAGAAAATTAATGAACAAATAACATTAGAAATTCCAAATCATTGGGAAGTTAAAACTTTAAGTGATGTAGTGGAAAATTATAATAATCAAAGAATTCCCGTTTCACAAAAAAAGAGAGAAGAAATGGAGGGAGATATCCCTTATTATGGTGCAACTGGAATAGTGGATTTTGTAGATGGATATACTCATGAAGGTGAGTTTGTTTGTATTGGGGAAGATGGTGCGAATCTTTTATCCCGTTCAAAGCCACAAGCTTTTATTATTAGAGGGAAATCATGGGTGAACAATCATGCGCATGTAGTTAAAATGAATGATAATATGTGTAATAACTATTTAATGCATTATATAAATTTTATTCCATTAAATGATTATGTTACTGGTACAGCACAACCCAAGTTGAACAGAAAAAATTTAGATAAGATACCAATAGTATTACCGCCTGTTAATGAGCAATTTTCAATTTCGCAAAAGATAGAGGATTTACTTTCAAAAGAAATAGAAATGATGAATGTTTGTGATTCTAACTTACATGGAATTGATATTATTAAACAATCAATTATGAATAAAGCATTCCGAGGTGAACTTGGAACAAATGACCCAAGTGAAGAAAATACGATCGAACTACTAAAAGAAGTGCTACAAGAGCAAGTGAAATAGTTGTAAGAGGGCATCCAAGTTAGTTGGATGTCTTTTACGGTTGCATACATGCCAAGTTGGGTATTGGTTTGATACAGAACCACTCTCATTCACAAACTGGCAATCGGTAAATTTCAGACACGACCCACATTATCAATATGATTTAGCATGATAAAGTAATAAGAATTGCAGTGAAACCCTATTCAAGTTCGATAATGATATCGATAGCAGAGGTGTAGACTTATAAGTGATATCAAAGAAAAGATACCGCTGCCTCTATCACATTGTTTTCGATAAGCTACCTGTTTCAAAAGGTACAACTTTTTGCGACGTATTCTGTGAAACGGTAGAATAAGGGTTCAGATACAAAGGCGTTACGATAAGAGTATCAAATAACAAGGTGGAATCATTTTTGGACAACAAAGAAGTTGGATACGTTAGTGTAAGCAGCAAAGACCAAAATGAAGCACGACAACTGGATAGTATGTATGCTCTTGGAATTGATGAGCGTGATATTCATATCGATAACAAAGCGGGAAAGACTTCAATAGACCTCAATACCAAGCTTTGAAATTGCGTTTGCGAAAAGGAGATACGTTATACATACATTCATTAGATAGGCTAGGTCGTAACAAAGAGATGATTTTAAACGAGTGGAAAGATATCACACAGAACATCTAAGCACATATTGTTGTAGTTGATATGCCATTGTTGGATACACGGAAATACAATGAATCCATCGGTTCTTTCGTGGCTGACTTGGTGTTACAGGTATTATCATGGGTTGCTGAAGAAGAGAGAACGAAGATTAAGACTCATCAAGCTGAAGGGATAGCTGCAGCTAAGGCACAGGGCAAACACCTTGGAAGACCTAAAACAACTATTACAACTGAGTTTGAGCAGGCTTATAAACGATGGAAAGCAAGAGAAATTACAGCGGTTGAAGCAATGAAGAGATCAAGTATGACTAAGGCTACATTCTATCGCAGGGTTAAGGAATATGAAACAAGCTAAAGGATTCCTATAACTTCTCTCTTTCTTTAATATAAAGAATATGTGGGGATGTTTCCACATTTTCACTGGGGGCATGAAAGGGATAAACCTATAGTCGGCTCATCCACACACCATGAAAAAAATAACTTGTCGAAACGAATCTAATTCTAGTCCATCTCAAATTACATTATTTTAAATGATCAATCCCTATCCTGTTCTTTGTTGCAGTCTGGACATTTCCATTTAATAATCCTATCAGCTTCTAAAGTTTACAACGATTTTTCGACATTCTGCGATTCTTTCGGAATAGGTTCTCCTTGCAAATCAGCATTGCAATATGGACAGCATTCTTTGTTATCTCTCATGACCACTCTTTTAAATAAATACCTTTACCTTTTAATATAGCAGATTTAAGTACAACTGTATTACCTTGTCAATAGGGTTGTTTTCTACTATATGAATGTTTGAATTGTACAGCATAAGCAAATATAATCGAAAGTAAGTCAATCGGTCAAAGTTCGGCAAGTGACCGTTATACATGAACCTAAATAAATAGCGATATATAGGGCGCTGGTGGCGAAAGCCATAGTGGCCTTCTAAGCCGTCGGTCGGGAGTTCGAATCTCTCCTGGGACGTATAAAAACCTCAAGCCCTGACGATGGGTTTGAGGTTTTTTTGTATTTTATTTTTTATTTTACGAAACAAAAGTTCCGTATTTGATGAAAATTGTAAAGTAATTTTAATATAAATGAAACTTAATGTAATATTTACCGTAATAAATATATGTATAAAGATACTTAAGGCGCCCTTGAGTGATAAATTATCTAATTTCTATCATGCGTTTTGTTGATTAATGATAGAAAGACAGCAGGAGGAATTAGCTTTTGAAGTACGCATTTGCATATAAAAATCACAATATAGAAACGATCTTTTGCGGAAAAGATGAGCTGTTTGAGGAACTGAAGCAATTTTTAATCACTCAATGCGGTTTAATCATTGTTGAGGTTTCAAGGGCTGATTACTATACGGAGCAGGAAATGAATCAGTGGAATGACCGTTATACTCTGTGAATATGAAAAGAAACCGGCCGTGTGAGACCGGTTTTTGTATCATCTGAATCCGCTCGGAGCGCTGAAGCCCCCGGCATGGCCGCTGAAACCGCCCCCGAGCGCGCCGGGATGCGCCCCGGCGCCGAGGCTTCCGCCGACGTCACTGAAGGATTGGCCGTAGTACCCGGTTGTATAAGGGTATGGAACGAATTGCTGCCCGGCGAATGACAGCGTGCTTTGCGGGGTCTGCTGTCCGTATCCGGATGACGGGAATCCCTGCTGAAAAGAAGGGCCGCCTTGATATGGTGCTGTATGCATCGGGGCCGGAGGATAGTAAGACTGAGGCGGTAAGACCGGTAAAGGCGGAAATCCAGGAGGCAGGCCCTGCATGCCTGATAACATCTTATTCATGACATCACTCATTTCTTACGAGATAAGAACAGTGTATGCGTATGTCTGTAGAAAGAGCCTGTTCAATCGATCGGAATATCTGACAAGCATGCCGGAAGGACAGAGAAAAATTGTGTAATAAAATGTGACATATTCGTATATGAACGGAAAAATTTCATGTAATCTTGAGAGATTAATAAAAAAATGATAAAAACTTTTAACATTTACAGATCCCTTTGTACCAGTAATGAAAGCGTATACAAAATAGATTGATTAATCTAAATTGTCTAATAATTATAAAAATGCTGTTGACACTGTCTGCAAACGGGCGTAATATGAGTTCAAACAAAAATAAATAAATGATTCACGCTAAAAAGAAAAATCATAAAACACTGAAAAAACAAACAAGTGAAGGTTCTTTTTTAATAAAAGAGCTGCCATAATAAAAAGCGCAGAAGAGGATAAGTAGCTTTGCTGAAGTTTTTCACAGAGAGCCGGTAACGCTGAGAGCCGGTAAAACAAATCAAAGTGAACTCCCCTCAGAGTGCCGGTCTGAAATGTAAAGAGTAGGACTCGGCCGAGTGAACGCAATGTTTACTCGTTATCAAAACGGATAATCATTATCCATGAGACGGTCTGCATATGACCGTAAACAAGGGTGGTACCGCGGAAAGCAAAGCCTTTTCGCCCCTTTTGGCTATCGCATGAAATGCTTGGCTGAATGTGGGTGGGAAGGCTTTTTTATTTGCGTCAGCCGGCGCTGCGTTTTATGAATTGGATTTTAGAAGGGAACATTGAAAAGGAGGAACTGAAAATGGGCACAAATGTACAGGCGGATTCTTTGTCTGCCGAATGTACAAAAACAATGAACGGGGCTCTGATGCTGATTGAATCATTAAAGAAAGAAAATGTCGAGATGATCTTCGGCTATCCGGGGGGAGCCGTCCTTCCGATTTACGATAAACTGTATCAATCAGGATTGGTTCACATCCTGCCCCGCCACGAGCAAGGCGCGATTCATGCGGCAGAAGGGTATGCGAGAGTCTCCGGAAAGCCGGGGGTTGTGATTGCTACCTCCGGACCCGGAGCGACAAATTTAGTTACCGGTCTTGCCGATGCGATGATAGATTCATTGCCGCTCGTAGTGTTTACCGGTCAGGTGGCCACTTCGGTCATCGGCAGCGACGCTTTCCAGGAAGCCGACATTTTAGGAATTACGATGCCGATTACGAAACACAGCTACCAAGTCCGCCGTCCGGAAGATCTCCCCCGTGTGATTAAAGAGGCGTTCCATATCGCCACGACGGGAAGACCGGGCCCGGTATTAATTGATATACCGAAGGATGTCGCAGCATTTGAAGGAGAGTTCAGATATGATCACGAGATCAGCCTTCCGGGTTATCAGCCTGTAAAAGAGCCTAACTATCTGCAGATCCGAAAGCTCGTGGAAGCTGTCAGCAGTGCGAAAAAGCCGGTTATTTTAGCCGGAGCGGGTGTTTTGCACGGTAAAGCTTCAGAAGATTTAAAAAATTATGCCGAACAGCAGCAAATCCCGGTAGCGCACACGCTTCTCGGTCTGGGCGGTTTCCCGGCAGACCATCCTCTTTTTCTGGGAATGGCGGGGATGCACGGCACATACACAGCGAATATGGCGCTTTACCACTGTGACTTGTTGATCAGCATCGGAGCGCGGTTCGATGATCGCGTGACCGGAAATCTGAAGCATTTTGCAAAATCGGCCAAAGTGGCGCATATCGATATTGATCCTGCTGAAATCGGAAAAATTATCGAAACGCAGATTCCGGTGGTCGGCGACAGTAAAATCGTCCTTCAGGAATTATTGAAGCAAAACGGAAAACAGGGACAGACAGAGGAATGGAAACAGCAGCTTTCAGAATGGAAAGAAGAATATCCGCTTTGGTATACAGACAACAGAGAAGAGGGCTTGAAACCCCAAAAGCTGATTGAGTATATTCACCAATTCACAAACGGTGAGGCGATTGTGGCGACGGATGTCGGCCAGCACCAGATGTGGGCGGCTCAGTTTTATCCTTTCCGAAAGGCTGATAAGTGGGTGACCTCGGGGGGACTCGGCACAATGGGCTTCGGCCTTCCGGCGGCTATCGGAGCGCAGCTGGCCGATCGTAACGCCACGGTTGTTGCCATCCTCGGAGACGGCGGTTTTCAGATGACCCTTCAGGAATTAGATGTCATCCGGCAGCTGAATCTTCCTGTCAAAGTGGTTATCTTGAACAACGAATGTCTGGGCATGGTCAGACAGTGGCAGGAAATCTTCTATGAAGAACGCTATTCTGAATCCAAATTCTCGGCGCAGCCTGACTTTGTCAAATTGTCAGAAGCCTACGGCATTAAAGGCGTCCGGATTTCATCGGAGGAAGAGGCGGAAGAAGAGCTTAAAAAGGCGCTTTCATCAAAAGAACCGGCCGTTATTGACGTCCGGGTCGCCAAAAGCGAGAAAGTATTCCCGATGATTGCGCCGGGTAAAGGACTTCATGAAATGGTGGGGGTGAAACCTTGAAACGCATTATCACATTAACGGTGGTCAACCGCTCGGGAGTATTAAACCGGATCACCGGCCTGTTTACAAAAAGACACTATAATATCGAAAGCATCACTGTAGGCCACACGGAAACAAGCGGTGTTTCAAGAATTACATTTGTCGTCCATGTGGAAGGCGAAAATGACGTAGAGCAGCTGACAAAGCAGCTTAACAAACAAATTGACGTCCTGAAAGTGACGGATATTACAAACCAATCGATTGTACAGCGTGAGCTGGCATTAATCAAAGTTGTTTCCGCACCGTCGGCCAGAACGGAAATCAATGGAATCATTGAGCCGTTCAGAGCTTCCGTCGTTGATGTCTCAAGAGACAGCATCGTCGTTCAGGTTACCGGCGAATCTAATAAAATCGAAGCGCTCATAGAGCTGCTCAAACCTTACGGCATTAAAGAAATCGCGAGAACGGGCACAACGGCTTTTGCGAGGGGAACCCAGCAGAAGGCGTCATCCAATAAAACAATTTCAATTGTATAACACAAAAAAGGGAGAGATTAAAATGGTAAAAGTATATTATAACGGTGATATCAAAGAGAACGTATTGGCAGGTAAAAAAGTAGCGATTATCGGTTACGGTTCACAAGGTCACGCACATGCGCTGAACTTAAAAGAAAGCGGAATTGATGTCATTGTCGGCGTCAGACAAGGAAAATCATTTACACAGGCCCAAGAAGACGGTCATAAAGTCTTTTCGGTAAGAGAAGCGGCTGCCCAGGCTGATATCATTATGGTTCTTCTTCCGGATGAACAGCAGCAAAAAGTATATGAAGCTGAAATCAAAGATGAATTGACGGCGGGCAAGTCATTAGTATTCGCACACGGATTTAACGTCCATTTCCATCAGATCGTGCCTCCTGCTGATGTGGATGTATTCCTTGTCGCCCCTAAAGGGCCGGGACACCTTGTCAGAAGAACATATGAACAAGGCGCGGGCGTACCGGCATTGTTTGCCATCTACCAGGATGTATCAGGCGAAGCGAAAGATACGGCTCTTGCTTATGCAAAAGGAATCGGCGGAGCGCGTGCGGGCGTTCTTGAAACAACATTTAAGGAAGAAACGGAAACGGATTTGTTCGGTGAGCAGGCCGTTCTGTGCGGAGGTTTAACGGCGCTTGTCAAAGCGGGTTTTGAAACGCTGACAGAAGCCGGCTACCAGCCTGAACTCGCATACTTCGAGTGTCTGCACGAACTGAAGTTGATCGTAGACTTGATGTATGAAGAAGGATTGGCGGGCATGAGATACTCTATCTCTGATACGGCTCAATGGGGAGATTTTGTCTCAGGGCCGCGCGTAGTCGATGCAAAGGTAAAAGAATCGATGAAACAAGTATTAACGGATATTCAAAACGGTACATTCGCGAAAGAATGGATCGTGGAAAACCAAGTGAACCGTCCTCGCTTCAATGCGATCAATGCAAGTGAAAACGAGCATCAGATTGAGAAGGTCGGCAGACAGCTCCGTGAAATGATGCCGTTTGTCAAACAAGGCAAAAAGAAGGAAGCGGTGGTCTCCGTTGCGCAAAATTAATGTTTTCGACACGACCCTTCGTGACGGTGAACAATCCCCCGGGGTCAACCTCAATTCCCGGGAGAAACTGGCGATAGCCAAGCAGCTTGAAAGACTCGGGGTGGACATTATTGAAGCGGGATTTCCCGCTTCATCCCGAGGTGATTTTTTAGCCGTGCAGGAAATCGCAAGAACGATTAAAAATTGTTCGGTAACAGGGCTTGCCCGATCTGTCAAAGGTGACATCGACGCAGCCTGGGAAGCGCTGAAAGACGGGGCCAGCCCGCGGATTCACATCTTTATCGCCACCTCTGACATTCATCTGAAGCATAAGCTGAAAATGACGCGGGAAGAGGTTAAGGAAAAAGCGGTTGAAATGGTGAAGTATGCAAAAGAACGCTTTCCGATCGTTCAATGGTCAGCAGAAGACGCATGCCGCACCGAACTTCCGTTTCTGGCTGAAATCGTAGAAAAAGTGATTGATGCCGGCGCGAGCGTCATCAACCTGCCGGACACTGTAGGTTACCTGACGCCGGCTGAATACGGAAACATCTTTAAATATATGAAGGAACACGTTCCGAATATCAGCCGGGTAAAGCTTTCAGCCCATTGCCACGATGATCTCGGAATGGCGGTTGCCAACTCGCTTTCGGCAATTGAGAACGGCGCTGATCAAATTGAATGCGCCATTAACGGCATAGGAGAAAGAGCCGGGAATGCCGCGCTAGAGGAAATCGCCGTTGCGCTTCATGTCAGAAATGACGCGCATCAAGCCGATTCATCTCTCAATCTTCATGAATTGAAGCGGACGAGTGATCTTGTCAGCAAACTGACGGGCATGGCCGTTCCCCGCAATAAAGCAATCGTCGGAGATAACGCTTTCGCACATGAGTCCGGCATTCACCAAGACGGTTTCCTGAAAGAAAAATCAACATATGAAATCATTTCACCGGAACTTGTCGGCGTGACTGCTGATGCGCTCGTACTCGGAAAGCATTCCGGACGCCATGCGTTCAAAGACCGCCTGAATGCGCTTGGATTCCAGTTTGATAGTGAGGAAATCAATAAATTTTTTACGATGTTTAAAGAACTGACCGAAAAGAAAAAAGAAATCACCGATGATGACTTGATTTCTCTTATTTTAGAAGAAAAAGTGACAGACAAAAAAATCGGCTATGAGTTTTTGTCTCTGCAAGTGCATTACGGGACGTCTCAGGTGCCGACTGCAACAGTCTCTTTAAAAAATCAGGAAAACGAACAGCTGATTCAAGAGGCGGCAACGGGGGCGGGCAGCGTAGAAGCCGTTTATAATACGCTCGGGCGCTGCATCGATAAAAATATTGAACTGACAGACTACCGCATCCAATCCAACCGGAAAGGCGAAGACGCGCTGGCTCAAGTTTTTGTCAGAGTGACCGTGAACGGAAAAGAAACATCAGGGCGGGGAATCGCGCAGGATGTTCTGGAAGCTTCTGCTAAAGCTTATCTGAACGCCGTGAACCGGCAGCTGGTGCTGGATTGCAATTTAGACGGATTAAAGAGACAGACTGCGGTCGGCTCGTAATAGAAAGGAGAACGTTTGATTTGAAAAAACGCATTGCTTTGCTGCCCGGTGACGGAATCGGACCGGAAGTGGCGGAATCAGCGGCAGATGTATTGAGAAGCGTTGCCGAACAATTCGGACATGAATTTGAATTTGAAAACGGGCTGATCGGGGGAGCGGCTATTGACGCCCATCAAAACCCCCTTCCTGAGGAGACGGTGGCTCTTTGTGAAAGATCCGACGCCATCCTGCTCGGGGCAGTCGGCGGGCCGAAATGGGACCAAAATCCTCCGGAGCTCAGACCGGAAAAAGGCCTGCTCGGCATCAGAAAAAAACTCGGCCTGTTTGCCAATCTGCGTCCCGTGACCGTATTTGAAAGCTTGTCTGAGGCGTCTCCGCTGAAAAAAGAATATATCAGCGGCGTCGACTTTGTAATCGTCAGGGAACTGACGGGCGGCCTCTACTTCGGAGAACCGAGCAGACAGTATGTCAATGAAGCGGGAGAAAAGGAAGCGGTCGATACCCTTTTTTATAAGAAAGAAGAAATCGCACGCGTTGTCAGAGAAGCCTTTAAGATGGCTGCCGGCAGAAAAGGAAAAGTGACGTCCGTTGATAAGGCGAATGTGCTTTCATCAAGCAGGCTTTGGCGGGAAACAGCGGATGAAATCGCAAAAGAATTTCCTGATGTGACGCTTGAACATATGCTTGTCGATAATGCCGCGATGCAGCTCATCTACGCTCCGAGCCAGTTTGACGTCATCGTAACTGAGAATATGTTCGGCGATATTTTAAGCGATGAAGCCTCCATGCTGACAGGCTCGCTCGGCATGCTGCCGTCAGCCAGTTTATCAAGTTCAGGTCTTCACTTGTTTGAACCCGTGCATGGATCTGCGCCTGACATCGCCGGTAAAGGGATGGCCAATCCGTTTGCGGCGATTTTATCAGCGGCGATGCTTTTGAGAACATCTTTCGGGCTTGAAAACGAAGCGCAGGCGGTGGAAAAAGCGGTCGCAAAGGTGCTTGCAGATGGCAGCCGTACACGTGATATCGCCCGGGACGGCCAATATGCCGGAACGCATGACATTACTGAAAAAGTAAAAGCCGCATTAGCCGGCTCGAATACAAAATCTATAGTGTGACGCTTTAAAGAAAGCGGTCTTAGTTCATAGGTAGAGGGAGGAAACAAAGATGATGCCTCGAACAATCATCGAAAAGATTTGGGATCGGCATATTGTAAAAAGCGGTGAAGGAAAACCCGACCTTCTCTATATTGATCTGCACCTAATTCATGAGGTGACGTCTCCTCAGGCGTTTGAAGGGTTAAGGCAGAAGGGGAGAAAGGTCAGACGGCCGCAGAACACATTCGCGACGATGGACCACAATATTCCGACCGTCAACCGTTTTGACATTAAAGATGAAGTCGCAAAGCGCCAAGTAACCGCGCTTGAACGGAATTGTGAGGAGTTCGGCGTCCGTCTTGCGGATCTTCACAGCGCAGACCAGGGAATCGTTCACGTGGTCGGGCCTGAGCTTGGTCTGACACTGCCGGGAAAAACGATCGTTTGCGGAGACAGCCATACATCGACTCACGGCGCATTCGGAGCGCTTGCCTTCGGTATCGGCACAAGTGAGGTGGAACATGTTCTTTCCACTCAGACATTATGGCAGCAGCGGCCGAAAACGCTTGAAATCCGCGTTGACGGAACGCTCCAAAAAGGAGTGACCGCGAAGGATGTCATCTTGTCGGTCATCGGAAAATACGGGGTGAAATTCGGTACCGGATATGTCATTGAATACACCGGGGAAGTATTCAGAAACATGTCTATGGACGAACGCATGACGGTCTGCAATATGTCAATTGAAGCGGGAGCACGGGCGGGACTGATCGCTCCGGATGACACGACGATTGAATATTGTAAAAACCGTAAATACGCGCCAAAAGGCGAGGAATTTGAAAAAGCCGCCGCAGAATGGAAAGCGTTAAAAACCGATCCGGGCGCCGTATACGATCATTCCATCGTACTAGACGGCAGCGAGATTTCTCCAATGGTAACATGGGGCGTCAATCCCGGCATGGTTCTTCCGGTCGATGCCCAAATACCGGCGCCGGAAACGATTGATTCTGAAGACGGTAAAAAAGAAGCCATCCGCGCGTACGAATACATGGGAATCGCACCGAATCAAAAAATTGAAGATATTAAAGTCGAGCATGTGTTTATCGGCTCCTGTACAAATTCGCGGATGACCGATCTTCGCCAGGCTGCGGATATAATCAAAGGCCGAAAAGTCGCCGGCAGCGTCAGAGCCATTGTGGTGCCGGGTTCTCAAAGCGTGAAACAGCAGGCCGAAGAAGAAGGGCTGCACCGCGTGTTTCTCGAGGCCGGATTTGAATGGAGAGAATCAGGCTGCAGCATGTGCCTCAGTATGAACAATGATGTCGTGCCTGAAGGGGAACGATGCGCTTCCACTTCCAACCGCAACTTCGAAGGCAGACAGGGAAAAGGCGCGAGAACACACCTTGTCAGTCCGGCGATGGCGGCAATGGCAGCCATTCACGGGCATTTCGTCGATGTAAGAAAGTTTTATCAAGAAAAAACAGTTGTGTAAGGAGTGCGCGAAAAGATGGAACCTTTAAAAACGCATACGGGAAAAGCGGCTGTCTTAAATCGGATCAACGTCGATACGGACCAGATTATTCCGAAACAGTTTTTGAAAAGAATTGAAAGAACAGGATACGGCAGATTCGCGTTTTTTGATTGGAGATACCTTGAGAACGGTGAGCCTGATCCTGAATTTGAATTAAACCGCAAAGTCTATGAAGGCGCGTCCATATTAATTGCCGGAGAGAATTTCGGCTGCGGATCATCCCGTGAGCACGCTCCTTGGGCGCTGGATGATTACGGCTTCAAAATCATCATTGCTCCGTCATTTGCCGATATTTTTCATCAAAACTGTTTTAAAAACGGTATGCTTCCCATCCGTATGCCGTATGATCAGTGGAAAAAACTCGCCGGTCAATATGAAAATCAGTCTCTTAACATGACGGTTGATTTGGAAAACCAGCTCATTCACGACAGTGAAGGAAAAGAGATTTCATTTGAAGTCGATCCTCACTGGAAGGAAATGCTGATAAACGGCTATGATGAAATTTCATTAACGCTTCTGCTGGAAGACGACATACAGCAGTTTGAATCGAAAAGAAGTTCATGGCTTCAAGCCTGAAAAAAAGCCGCCCGGCATCTGTCCGGCGGCTTTTTGTACCGTGCGCACCATCCTTTCTTGTGTTTCATGACGCGTGTTGATACACTTGAACAAAATAGCGCCTGAAAGGAAATAAAGTATGACGCATGACAAGAAAAAAGCTGATATCATTCCTTTCCCCCGTCTGAAAGAACGCTTGGTTGATAAAGGGATGGCCGCCATGAAGGACAAACAGTATGAGGAGGCCCTCGAACTGTTTTCAGAGGCGGTAAGCCACGGCGATACCGAGTCCGACGTACATTTAGGCATGGCGATTTGTTTTCTGGAACTCGGGGAATTGGAAGAAGCAAAACAAGTTTGCGAGAAAATGCTGAATGAAGGGTACGGCCATTATTTCACCGTACTGCAGGTGTACATGACCATTTTAATTCAGCTGAAACAATATGAAGAAGTCAAAAGCACAATTGAAGCTGTGCTGGAAGAAAACCAGCTGCCCGCAGAAAGTGCGGAGCAATTCTACCGGCTGCTCGAATTCAGCCGCAAAATGACCGATCCCGACCAGCAGGATGAAGCGTGGGAGGAGGAATACGGGGACATTCTTGATGCGGAAAAAGTGCTGAACAGCCCCGCTGAACAAATGAATCTCATTCATTCTCTCAAAGACCGCAATATTGCAAAATACACGGGTCTCTTAAAAACAATTCTTCAAGATCCGGGCGCGCATCCTCTTATCAAGACGATGATTTTGACGCTGATGGCGGAGCATGACTACAGCAAGCCGGTCCATATTACAAAATTCGGCGATTCAATGACCGCGGTTCCGAGTGAAACGGTTCAGCCTGATGCGGCTCCGATTTTGCATCGCGTTCTCCGGGTGCTTGATGAAACGCTCGGCAATGAAAACCCTACATTATACGCTGCCGTCGAGGAGCTGTGGAGAAGGCATCTGTACGTCCTGCACCCTTTTATGCCGAAGTTTTTGAACGCAGATTTATGGGCGGCGGCGCTTCATAAGGTCGGTTACGAGATGCACGGCATTGACATTGAGCCGGAGGAACTTCATATGATGTACGAGTTTGACAGCCGCGAACTCGAAGAAGCCTGCACGATGATTAAGGATATTGAAGAAATTTCTTATTTGTAAATCACGCCATATAGTTGAAAGCGGTAGGCGTTATGTTATAATATAGTGGTTGTATTTATGTATAGCGGTTTAACTGAAATGAGAATTACGGTTGGACAGGCTGCCAGTTCATTACATAATGATTCTGATTCAAAGCGGTTTTTTCTTTGACAAAGCCGCGGATTGCTTTAGAATGGAAGACCGACACAACCTGAATAGATTTTTGGAGGGAAACACATGTCTGTAAAATGGGAAAAACAAGAAGGCAACGAAGGCGTATTAACGGTTGAAGTTGATGCCGATACGTTCAAAACAGCTCTTGATGATGCATTTAAAAAAGTAGTAAAACAGGTTTCTATTCCTGGATTCCGTAAAGGGAAAGTTCCCCGCGGTTTATTCGAACAGCGTTTCGGCGTTGAAGCTCTTTACCAGGATGCTTTAGATATTTTACTTCCTGTAGAATACCCTAAAGCGGTTGAAGAAGCCGGCATTGAGCCTGTAGACCGCCCTGAAATCGATGTTGAAAAAATCGAAAAAGGCGAAAGCTTGATTTTCACTGCAAAAGTGACTGTAAAACCGGAAGTGAAACTTGGCGACTACAAAGGCTTAGGAATCGAAAAAGATGACACTGCCGTTACTGACGAAGATGTACAAAACGAACTTAAAGCGCTTCAAGAGCGTCAGGCTGAGCTTGTCGTGAAAGAAGAAGGCGCTGTTGAAAACGGCGATACAGTCGTTCTTGACTTCGAAGGTTTCGTTGACGGCGAAGCGTTTGAAGGCGGAAAAGCTGAGAACTACTCACTTGAAGTAGGATCAGGTTCATTCATCCCGGGCTTCGAAGAGCAGTTAACAGGCCTTGAAGCAGGCGCTGAAAAGGATGTTGAAGTAACATTCCCTGAAGAGTACCACGCTGAAGAGCTTGCCGGAAAACCAGCTGTTTTCAAAGTGAAAATTCATGAAATCAAAGCGAAAGAGCTTCCTGAGCTTAACGACGAATTCGCAAAAGACATTGACGAAGAAGTTGAAACGCTTGCTGAATTAACTGAGAAAACAAAAAAACGCCTTGAAGAAGCAAAAGAAAACGAAGCTGACGCTAAATTGCGTGAAGAGCTTGTTCTGAAAGCATCTGAAAACGCTGAAGCTGATGTTCCTCAAGCGATGATCGACACTGAGCTTGACCGCATGCTGAAAGAATTCGAACAGCGTCTGCAAATGCAAGGCATGAACCTTGAGCTTTACACTCAATTCTCAGGCCAAGACGAAAACGCGTTAAAAGAGCAAATGAAAGAAGATGCCGCAAAACGCGTAAAATCAAACCTGACTCTTGAAGCGATCGCTCAAGCAGAAAACCTTGAAGTAACGGACGAAGAAGTTGAAGCTGAGCTGACTAAAATGGCTGAAGCTTACAACATGCCGGTTGAAAACATCAAGCAGGCAATCGGTTCAACTGACGCGATGAAAGAAGATTTAAAAGTTCGAAAAGCAATTGATTTTCTTGTAGAAAACCGTTAATATGGTTCATAATAATAGACATAATAAAACAGGGCGCGATTAATTCGTGCCTTGTTTTGTACAATTATGATATAACTCTTTTTCTTGGGGCAAGATAGTCATTGCCGGGCTGTTTTTCGTCATACATATAGAATGTGCAAGTGCGAAACACATTGTTACCGTCTTACTGGAAAGTATGGTAAAATGCAATACATACTCGATCGTAGCAAGAACCGTTTTCTTTTGCCCTTCAGGTAAAAGAAAAAGTGAGACAAGATTAAGGGGTGAAAGAATGTTTAAATTCAACGAGGAAAAAGGACAATTGAAATGCTCGTTCTGCGGAAAAACGCAAGATCAGGTTCGTAAGCTGGTTGCAGGACCGGGTGTATATATATGCGACGAATGTATTGAGCTCTGTACAGAAATCGTAGAAGAAGAGCTTGGTACAGAAGAAGAAGTCGAATTTAAAGACGTTCCGAAGCCGCAGGAAATCCGTGAGATTCTGAATGAATATGTCATCGGACAGGATCAGGCGAAGAAATCACTTGCGGTTGCGGTATACAACCATTACAAACGCATCAACTCCAACAGTAAAGTGGATGATGTCGAGCTTTCTAAAAGTAATATTTCTTTAATCGGACCGACTGGAAGCGGGAAAACACTTCTTGCCCAGACGCTTGCGCGTATTCTGAACGTGCCGTTTGCGATTGCGGACGCTACATCTCTGACTGAAGCCGGATATGTCGGTGAGGACGTAGAAAACATCCTCCTCAAGCTGATTCAGGCAGCAGACTATGATGTGGAAAAAGCAGAAAAAGGCATTATTTATATCGATGAAATCGATAAAGTAGCGCGAAAATCTGAAAACCCGTCCATTACACGCGACGTATCAGGCGAAGGCGTTCAGCAGGCGCTGCTGAAAATTCTTGAAGGAACGGTTGCAAGCGTGCCGCCTCAAGGAGGACGCAAACATCCTCATCAGGAATTCATCCAGATCGATACGACGAACATTCTGTTCATTTGCGGCGGTGCATTTGACGGCATCGAACAAATCATCAAACGCCGTCTCGGACAAAAAGTCATCGGCTTCGGCTCTGATAATAAAGCGGCAGACCTGGAAAAAGAAGAACTGCTTTCTAAAGTGCTTCCGGAAGACTTGCTCCGTTTCGGTCTGATTCCTGAATTCATCGGCCGTCTTCCTGTCATTGCAAGCCTTGAGCAGCTTGACGAAACGGCACTGGTTGAAATTCTGACTAAACCGAAAAACGCACTCGTCAAACAATACAAGAAAATGTTAGAACTTGATGATGTCGAGCTTGAATTTGAAGACGAGGCATTATCTGAAATTGCGAAAAAAGCGATCGAGCGTAAAACAGGCGCACGCGGCCTGCGTTCTATCATTGAAGGCATCATGCTTGACGTCATGTTTGATCTGCCGTCCCGCGATGATATTGAAAAATGTGTCATTACCGGAGCGACAGTCGCAGACGGTGAAGCACCGCGTCTTGTATTAAAAGACGGCACAGTTGTCGGCCAAGATAAAACATCAGCATAACATGACAAAACCTCCTGACCCGAATTGATCAGGAGGTTTTTTTTCTTGTCCTGACCCTTCTGAAAATGTTTATTCCGGGCTTTGCTGGGAGATACTAGCGGACAGAGGAATGAATTGGATACATAAATCGTTTTTTCAGGAGGGACCAGCATGAGTTGGACAGGGATCGCATTATTTGTACAGCTGTTTTTCGGGATAGTCATCGGATTATATTTTTGGAATCTGCTCAAAAACCAGCGTACACAAAAAGTGACGATAGATAAAGAATCAAAAAAAGAAATGGAACAGCTGCGCAAAATGCGCGCCATCAGTTTATCAGAACCTTTATCAGAAAAGGTGCGGCCGAAAAGCTTTCAGGACATTGTCGGCCAGGAAGACGGAATTAAAGCGTTAAAAGCAGCGCTTTGCGGACCGAACCCGCAGCACGTCATTATTTACGGTCCTCCGGGAGTCGGTAAAACGGCTGCGGCGCGGCTGGTATTGGAAGAAGCGAAAAAACATAAACAGTCACCGTTTCAAAAGCAGGCTGTATTTGTTGAACTTGATGCGACGACCGCGCGGTTTGATGAACGGGGGATTGCCGATCCGCTTATCGGTTCAGTGCATGATCCGATTTATCAGGGAGCGGGTGCGATGGGCCAAGCAGGCATTCCGCAGCCGAAACAGGGGGCTGTGACCCATGCTCACGGCGGGGTATTGTTTATTGATGAAATCGGCGAGCTTCACCCGATTCAGATGAATAAAATGCTGAAGGTGCTTGAAGATCGAAAAGTATTTTTAGACAGTGCGTATTACAGTGAAGAAAATACGCAAATACCGAATCACATTCATGATATTTTTCAAAATGGGCTTCCGGCAGATTTCCGTTTGATCGGAGCGACAACGAGAATGCCGAATGAAATTCCGCCGGCCATCCGTTCGCGCTGTCTTGAAGTATTTTTCCGCGAGCTGGAAAAGGATGAACTTAAAATCGTTGCGAAAAAAGCAGCCGACAAAATTCAGAAAGAGATTTCTGACGAAGCTCTCAGTGTGCTGACCACATATACGAGAAACGGACGTGAAGCCGTCAATATGATCCAGATCGCCGCCGGCATGGCGGTGACTGAGGACAGAAAAGAAATTACGACAGAAGATATAGAATGGGTTGTTCATTCCAGTCAGCTTACACCTAAAAATGAGCAGAAAATCGCCGATGAACCGCAAGTCGGCATCGTGAACGGACTTGCCGTCTACGGGCCGAACAGCGGCGCATTGCTGGAAATCGAAGTGAATGTCACACCTGCGCAGGACAAAGGAAGCCTGAATATCACGGGAATTGCAGAGGAAGAAAGCATCGGCAGCCAATCGAAGTCGATCCGCCGCAAAAGCATGGCGAAGGGATCTGTGGAAAATGTTCTGACGGTTCTCCGCACAATGGGCATCAAACCTTCAGACTATGATATTCACGTCAATTTTCCGGGCGGAGGCCCGATTGACGGACCTTCAGCAGGTATCGCGATGGCTGCGGGGATTTTTTCCGCGATTCACCGCATCCCGATCGACCATACGGTGGCGATGACGGGAGAAATCAGCCTGACGGGGCTTGTCAAACCGATCGGCGGCGTCATTCCGAAAATTAAAGCCGCAAAACAGGCCGGAGCAAAAACGGTCATTATCCCATATGAAAATCAGCAGTCCATTCTGAAACGAATAGACGGAATCACCATTAAAACGGTAAAAACGTTCCAGGAAGTGCTGGACGTCATATTGGTTGACCCTCCTTCAGAACAAAAACCGTTTGATATCCAAATGAATAAAGAATCCGTATAAACCCCATTTTTATAATGGGGTTTTTTTATGGAGGACATCTTTTCCTTTTTCAGAACAGAAAGAAAGGGTATACTACGAAGAGACTGTTTTATATACAGGGCAGGCGGATAAGCCGATTTTGCCCGATCCCGGAATTGTACAACGATGAAAAAGTTGTATTATAATGGTTCATACTAAAGTCACGGAGGTGTCAGTCACATGGCAGAAGATACAAAACGCAGCATCCCGCTCCTCCCTTTAAGAGGCTTATTGGTATACCCGACAATGGTTTTACATTTAGATGTAGGCCGTGACAAGTCGGTTCAGGCTCTTGAACAGGCAATGATGCATGATCATATGATTTTTTTAGCCACTCAGCAGGATATTTCGATAGACGAACCGGGTGAAGAGGATATTTTCGCCGTCGGCACTTATACAAAAATTAAACAGATGCTGAAGCTGCCCAACGGTACGATCAGAGTGCTTGTAGAAGGAATTCAGCGGGCGCAGATCCTTGAATACACCGAGCTCGAAGATTATACTTCGGTCGATATACAGCTGATGCATGAGGATGATTCAAAAGACGTGGAAGACGAAGCGCTTATGCGGACGCTGCTGGACCATTTTGACCAGTACATAAAAATTTCTAAAAAAATCTCCGCAGAAACGTATGCGGCTGTGACTGATATTGAAGAGCCCGGCAGAATGGCGGATATCGTCGCTTCTCATCTCCCGCTGAAATTAAAGGACAAGCAGGACATTTTAGAAACGGCGGATATTAAAGAACGTCTGAATAAGGTCATCCGTTCCATTCATAATGAAAAAGAAGTGCTGGAGATTGAGAAAAAAATCGGTCAGCGCGTCAAACGTTCGATGGAACGCACTCAAAAGGAATACTACTTGCGTGAACAGATGAAAGCCATTCAGAAGGAGCTTGGCGACAAAGAAGGAAAAACCGGCGAAGTTCAGTCGCTCGCGGAAAAGATAGAAGAAGCAGGCATGCCTGAGCGTGTCAAAGAAACGGCGCTTAAGGAATTAAGCCGTTACGAAAAAGTGCCGTCAAGCTCAGCGGAAAGCTCTGTTATCCGCAACTATATTGACTGGCTCATCGCCCTTCCGTGGTCGGATGAAACAGAAGATAAACTTGATATTAAAAAAGCCGGGGAAATCTTAGATAAAGAGCACCACGGCTTAGAGAAAGTGAAAGAGCGGATTTTGGAGTATTTGGCCGTGAAACAGCTGACGAAAACGCTGAAAGGGCCGATTCTTTGTCTGGCCGGACCTCCGGGAGTCGGTAAAACATCTCTTGCAAAATCAATCAGTACGAGCATGGGGCGCCGTTTTGTGAGAATTTCACTGGGCGGAGTGCGCGATGAGTCTGAAATCCGCGGGCACCGGCGTACATACGTCGGAGCGATGCCGGGCCGTATTATACAGGGGATGAAAAAAGCCGGTAAACAAAATCCGGTCTTTCTCCTGGATGAGATCGACAAAATGTCGTCTGATTTCAGAGGCGATCCGTCTTCAGCGATGCTTGAGGTGCTGGATCCGGAACAAAACAGCACATTCAGCGACCACTATATTGAAGAGACGTTCGATTTATCGAAAGTGCTGTTTATCGCGACTGCGAATAACCTTGCTTCCATCCCGGGCCCTCTCAGAGACAGAATGGAGATTATCAGCCTGTCAGGCTATACTGAAAACGAAAAGCTGGAGATCGTGAAGGACCACCTGCTTCCGAAACAAATCAAAGAGCACGGGCTCACAAAGAGCAACCTGCAGATTCGGGACCAGGCGATTACGGACATCATCCGCTACTACACGAGGGAAGCCGGCGTGAGAACGCTTGAACGCCAGATTGCTGCCATTTGCCGAAAGGCTGCAAAAGCCATTGTGTCTGAGGAGAGAAAACGCATTACCGTTACAGAGAAAAATCTGGCCGACTATCTCGGAAAACGGATATTCAGATACGGACAGGCGGAAACCGAAGATCAAATCGGGGTTGTCACGGGGCTCGCGTATACGACGGTCGGCGGAGATACGCTGTCAATCGAAGTGTCATTGTCACCGGGAAAAGGAAAGCTGATTCTGACCGGGAAGCTTGGAGATGTCATGCGGGAATCAGCGCAGGCCGCTTTCAGTTATGTCCGCTCGAAAGCGGAACAGTTCGGAATCGATCCGAAATTCCATGAGAAGTATGACATTCATATCCATGTCCCTGAAGGAGCGGTGCCGAAAGACGGCCCTTCTGCCGGAATTACGATGGCCACGGCGCTCGTTTCAGCATTAACGGACCGTGCGGTAAAACGCGAAGTCGGTATGACGGGAGAAATCACGCTGCGGGGCCGCGTGCTTCCGATCGGCGGACTGAAAGAAAAGGCGCTCGGCGCGCACAGAGCGGGCCTGACCACTATTATTGCGCCTAAAGATAACGAAAAAGATATAGAGGATATTCCAGAAAGCGTCAGAGAAGGACTGAAGTTTATATTCGTTTCTCACCTGGATGACGTTTTGGAACATGCCTTAGTAGGAGAGAAGAAATGAAAGTCACAAAGTCAGAAATCGTGATCAGCGCGGTCAAACCCGAACAGTACCCTGATGGGGGGCTTCCGGAAATCGCGCTGGCGGGAAGATCAAATGTAGGAAAGTCATCTTTTATCAATTCATTAATCAATCGGAAAAACTTGGCCAGAACGTCATCAAAACCGGGGAAAACACAGACCTTAAACTTTTATATCATCAATGATGAATTGCATTTTGTCGATGTTCCCGGGTACGGATTTGCGAAAGTTTCCAAAAGCGAGCGGGAAGCATGGGGGAGAATGATTGAAACCTATATGACGACCCGCGAAGAGCTGAAAGCCTGCGTGCAGATTGTCGACCTCAGGCACGCGCCGTCTGCTGAAGACGTGAACATGTATGAATTCCTGAAGTATTACGGCATTCCCGTCATCGTTATCGCGACAAAAGCGGATAAGATTCCAAAAGGAAAATGGGACAAGCACTTAAAGGTTGTCAAACAGACGCTTGATATGGATCCTGAAGATGAGCTGATTTTATTTTCCTCTGAAACGAAAAAAGGCAAAGATGAAGCATGGGGAGCCATTAAAAAAATGATCAGCCGGTAATGAAAAACCCAAAACGCAGTGCGTTTTGGGTTTTATCGTATAGTTTTGTTCCGCTTGATAAACAATAATAAAAGGCTGATTCCGATGAAAACATACGGCCAGTATGTTTTGAAGTGTTCCGTCGGAATATGGACGGACTCCAGCCACGCCGTAATTTGTTTAAAAAAGTATAAAAAGAGGGAAAAACCTATCATGGCAACCGCTTCGTATACATATTCTTTTCTGGCTGCCGCAAATAAGGAGAATCCGAAGACGAAGAGAATCATTTCAAAATCTCCCGGCCACCATGAGAGCTCAGGTTTGGCGAAAAAGTGTAAACCTATGCCGAAAAGAAGCATGCCGATCAGGACGTGAGGCCCGGCCGCTTCCTTTTTGCCCTGATACAAGAGCACGGCGCCCAAAAGCATAAGGAGCACCGGCCATTCCCCCTGATTCTCAAACAGGTGAACCTGTCCGCTCTGAAGCCATGCGAATAATGAAGCGGCAAGCAGAAGTCCCGGTAATAAAATTGATGTTTTTTTCATCCTGTCACCTACCCGCAGTAAAGGATTTTTAGTATGATGATTACAGTGGAAACGAGCTTTTTATACTATAGCATAACATTTTTGAAATCTGTTCACATTTTCCCGAAGAAACTATGTTATAATTATTATAAATAATAAATTCTATGTTAGAATGATTATAAATAAATTGCGATGTACGGGGGTGCATGAAAGCGATGCATATTCTTGTTGTGGGAGTAGATTATAAATCCGCCCCTATTGAAATACGCGAAAAAATAAGTTTTCAGCCGGATGAGCTTGCAGAAGCGATGCTTCGTTTAAAAGAAGAAAAAAGCGTTCTTGAAAACATTATCGTGTCAACCTGCAACCGCACCGAAATATATGCGGTGGTCGACCAGCTTCATACCGGCCGTTATTATATAAAGACATTTTTATCCGAATGGTTCTCGCTGCCGAAAGAAGAGCTGTCTCCGTTTCTGAAATTTTATGAGAGCGACGCGGCGATCGAGCATTTATTCCGTGTGGTGTGCGGCTTGGATTCCATGGTCATCGGAGAAACGCAAATACTCGGCCAGGTCCGCTCAAGCTTTAAAACGGCGCAGGCAGAAAAGACGATCGGCACCATTTTCAATGAGCTGTTTAAACAGGCGGTGACCGTCGGCAAACGCACGCATGCTGAAACCGATATCGGCGCCAATGCCGTTTCCGTCAGTTACGCCGCCGTTGAACTCGCGAAAAAAATCTTCGGCTCATTGTCAAATAAGCACATTTTGATTCTCGGTGCGGGAAAAATGGGCGAGCTCGCCGCAGAAAACCTGCACGGTCAGGGCATCGGCAAAGTAACGGTCATCAACAGAACGTTTTTGAAGGCAAAAGCGCTCGCTGACCGTTTCTCCGGAGAAGCGCGCAGCTTAAACCAGCTTGAACATGCACTTGCTGAAGCTGATATTTTAATCAGTTCGACAGGCGCAAGTGATTTCGTTGTGTCTAAAGAAATGATGGAGAGAGCGGGCAGACAGCGGAAAGGCCGTCCGTTATTTATGGTGGATATCGCTGTGCCGCGAGACCTCGATCCGGCGCTGAACGATCTTGAAGGTGTTTTTCTGTACGATATTGATGACCTTGAAGGAATCGTTGAAGCCAACTTACAAGAACGCCGTGAAACCGCTGAAAAAGTCGAGCTGTTTATTGAAGCGGCAATTGTTGAGTTTAAGCAGTGGCTTAATACGCTCGGCGTCGTGCCGGTCATTTCGGCGCTGCGTGAAAAGGCGCTGTCCATCCAGTCCGATACGATGCAGAGCATTGAGCGCAAGCTGCCTCATCTGACGGTAAGAGAGAAAAAACTTCTCAGCAAACATACGAAAAGCATCATTAACCAAATGCTGCGCGACCCGATTCTGAAAGCGAAAGAGCTTGCGGCTGAAGCGGATTCAGATGAAAAGCTAAAGCTGTTTATGCAAATATTCGATATTGAGGAAGAGGCCGGCCGCCAGCTGGACAAAAGCCTGGATAACCGCCAGACGGTTCATTCGTTTCAAAAGGCAGAAGCAAAAACGGGCTTACGTCCGCTTGTAAGTGAGTGAGGGCTGTATGATTGATACAGCAATGGCAAGACTTAATGAAGCGACAATTGTTATTTATGCAGTAAGCGTCCTTTTTTACTTTATAGATTTTCTTCAACACAACCGGAAGGCTGGGAAAATGGCCTTCTGGTTGCTTTCTATTGTCTGGACTCTGCAAACCGTCTATCTTTCTTATTTCATGTGGCAGACGGGCAGATTTCCGGTCTTGAATATTACAGAGGCCCTTTACTTTTATGCGTGGGTGCTTGTCACGCTCTCACTTGTGGTCACGCAGATTCTGCGCGTTGATTTTATCGTGTTTTTCACGAATGTCATCGGTTTCTCGATGATTGCGATCCATACGTTTTCACCGACGGATCAGCATTCGGCCGCTTTTTCCGGCCAGCTGGTCTCAGAGCTTTTGGTCATTCATATTACAATGGCGATTCTGTCTTACGGCGCTTTTTCCCTTTCTTTTGTCTTTTCGCTTCTTTATCAGTTTCAATACTCTTTATTAAAGAAGAAAAAGTGGGGAAAATGGCTGTTGAGAATTGAAGATTTGTCAAAACTTGATTATATGGCTTACGTTTTAAATGTCATCGGGGTTCCGATGCTGCTGTTGAGCCTGATATTAGGCGTGATCTGGGCGTATGTGTCGCTGGAAACGCTGTACTGGTTTGATTCAAAAGTGCTCGGCTCGTTTATTGTGCTGCTTTTATACAGCTACTATTTATATATCAGAATGATTAAGGAACTGCAGGGAAAAGTGGCGGCGTTATGGAATTCAGCATGTTTTCTCGTGCTGATGATTAATTACTTCCTGCTCGGAAGCCTGTCGCAATTCCATTGGTTCAGTTAACGCACGCGCCCAAACAGATTCGGGAGGAAAGAAAATGAGAACGATTAAGGTAGGTTCCAGACGGAGCAAACTGGCTATGACCCAGACAAAATGGGTGATTAACAAATTGAAGGAATTGAACCCTTCCTATAACTTTGAAATCCGGGAGATTGTCACAAAAGGCGACCGCATCCTCGATGTTACGCTGTCAAAAGTGGGCGGCAAAGGTTTGTTTGTCAAAGAGATTGAACAGGCGCTGCTGCATCAGGAGATTGATATGGCGGTTCACAGCATGAAAGACATGCCCGCCGTTTTGCCTGAGGGCCTTGTGATAGGCTGCATACCGAAACGTGAGGACCCGCGTGATGCGCTCATTTCAAAAGGGCATCAAAAGCTGGACGACATAAAAGAAGGGGGCATCATCGGCACCAGCAGTTTAAGAAGAAGCGCCCAGATTCTTGCTGAACGCCCTGACCTTACAATTAAGTGGATCAGAGGCAATATCGATACGAGACTTCAAAAGCTTGAAACGGAAGATTACGATGCTATTATTTTAGCGGCTGCGGGACTTTCGAGAATGGGCTGGAAAGATGATGTTGTATCTGAATTTCTCGAACCGGACCGCTGTCTGCCTGCGGTCGGCCAAGGCGCTCTTGCCATTGAATGCAGAGAGTCGGATGAGGAGCTTTTGAAGCTGTTTGCGCAATTTACCGATGAGTATACGCAGCGCACGGTGGCAGCCGAACGGGCTTTCTTACACGCGATGGAAGGCGGCTGCCAAGTGCCGATAGCCGGGTATGCGTCCGTCAATGACCGGGATGAGGTTGAATTGGTCGGTCTTGTCGCGTCTCCGGACGGAAAAACGATTTATAAAGAAACAGCGGCGGGACATGATCCGGAAGAAATCGGAAAACGCTGTGCGGCGATGATGTCTGAAAAAGGAGCCAAAGCATTAATCGACAGCGTGAAACAGGAGCTCGATCAGGATGGCAAATGACCTTCCTTTACAAGGAAAGACCGTGCTTGTCACTCGGAACAAAAGACAGGCCGCACCGTTCCGAAAAAAAGTGGAGGCGCTCGGCGGAACGGCTGTTTCCGCTTCTCTGATCGCTTTTCAGGAAGCGCTCCCGGATGAATGTGCGGACAGTCTCCGGGAAGACCTTTCTGAGCCGGGATGGCTTGTGTTTACAAGCGTAAACGGTGTCCGGTTCTTTTTTTCCTATCTTGATCGTCACGGTCTTGCGCTTTCGGGACGGAAAAAAATCGCAGCCGTCGGTGAAAAGACTGCGCGCGCCCTGAAAGAGCGGGGAGCCCGGACGGATGCGATGCCTGACGAGTATGTGGCGGAATGTCTGGCTGATACTTTAAAACGGCACGCATCAGCTGCCGAACCCATTTCAGTGATAAAGGGCAATTTATCACGCGATGTCATAAAAGCGGAGCTTGAGCCGCTTGGCTATCAAATAAGGGAATGGGTGTTATACAATACCATTCAGGATGAAAAAGGCATGGACGAGCTGAGACGGGCTGCATCCCGCTCTCATTTTGATTTTATTACGTTTACCAGCTCATCGGCGGTGCATACGTTTATGAACGCGGTCGGAGACGGAGAAAAAGCGTGGGAAAACAGCGGTGCGAGCTATATCAGCATCGGCCCTTTGACAGAGAAAGCGCTCTTGGAATACGGGATCTCATCCCATGTGCCTGACACTTATACGATTGAAGGCATGCTGGACGTCATGTGCAGCATGTCGGGAAAGGATTGATAATGATGAATCAAACATTTAACAGACACCGCCGTTTGCGCGCGAACGCTGCGATGAGAGATTTAGTAAAAGAAACACGTCTTCGCCCCTCAGATTTTATTTACCCGTTATTTGTCGTTGAAGGACTCGAAGGAAAAAAAGAAGTTCCTTCCATGCCGGGGGTTTATCATGTATCACTTGATTTGTTAAAGGATGAAATGGCTGAGCTGATATCGCTCGGCATTAAGTCGGTCATCGTTTTCGGCGTGCCGGAAGAAAAAGACGCCTGCGGAACCCAGGCTTTTCACGATCACGGCATTGTGCAGAAAGGGATTGCTGAAATTAAAAAGCATTATCCTGAAATGATCGTAATCGCTGATACGTGTCTCTGTGAATACACGGATCACGGCCATTGCGGCGTCGTGAAAGACGGAGAAATCCTCAATGACGAGTCGCTTGAACTGCTGGCTCAGACGGCCGTCAGCCAGGCCAAAGCCGGCGCTGATATCATCGCTCCTTCAAATATGATGGACGGTTTTGTCACAGTGATCAGGGAAGCGCTCGACAAAGAAGGATTCACGAATATTCCGATCATGTCTTATGCCGTGAAATATTCAAGTGAATTTTACGGTCCGTTCCGCGACGCCGCTGACAGCACGCCGCAGTTCGGAGACCGAAAAACATATCAGATGGATCCGGCCAACCGCTTGGAAGCGCTCCGTGAGGCTGAATCAGACGCGGCAGAAGGCGCTGACTTTTTAATCGTCAAACCGTCTATGTCATACTTAGATATTATGCGTGATGTGAAAAACCGCCATCACCTGCCGCTGGTCGCATATAATGTGAGCGGGGAGTATTCCATGGTGAAAGCGGCAGCCCAAAACGGCTGGATTAAAGAAAAAGAAATGGTGCTGGAAATTTTAACGAGCATGAAACGTGCAGGAGCCGATCTGATTATGACGTATCATGCAAAAGACGCAGCAAAATGGCTTGCTGAGTAACGATTTCATTTGACGGGAGCTGAGGCAGATGAGAAGCTATGAAAAATCAAAAGCCGCTTTTAAAGAAGCGCAGAAACTGATGCCGGGCGGAGTGAACAGCCCGGTGCGCGCGTTTAAATCAGTCGATATGGATCCGATTTTTATGCAGCGCGGAAAAGGATCGAAAATATTTGATATTGACGGCAATGAATATATCGACTACGTCCTGAGCTGGGGGCCGCTCATTTTGGGCCACACGAACGACCGGGTCGTTGAAAGCCTGAAAAAAGTAGCCGAGAACGGGACAAGTTTCGGGGCATCTACTGAAGTGGAAAACGAACTGGCCAAATTGGTCATTGACCGTGTGCCGTCTGTTGAAATCGTGCGGATGGTCAGCTCCGGCACAGAGGCGACAATGAGCGCCCTGCGTCTTGCAAGAGGATATACCGGCCGCAACAAAATTTTGAAATTCGAAGGCTGTTACCACGGCCATGGAGATTCGCTGCTGATCAAAGCGGGATCCGGAGTGGCGACACTCGGCCTTCCGGACAGCCCGGGCGTGCCGGAAGGAATAGCAATGAATACGATTACCGTTCCATACAACGACTTGGAAAGCGTTGCACTCGCATTCCGGGAGTACGGTGAAGATATTGCCGGGGTCATTGTTGAACCGGTAGCAGGCAATATGGGCGTTGTTCCGCCGCAGGAAGGCTTTTTACAAGGACTTCGCGACATGACGGAACAGTATGGCGCGCTGCTCATTTTTGATGAGGTCATGACCGGTTTTCGCGTGGATTATAACTGTGCGCAAGGGTATTTCGGCGTGACGCCTGACTTAACGTGTCTCGGCAAAGTCATCGGCGGCGGTCTTCCTGTCGGTGCGTATGGCGGAAAAGCTGACATTATGGAACGAATCGCGCCGAGCGGTCCGATCTACCAGGCGGGAACATTGTCAGGAAATCCGCTTGCCATGACAGCGGGACTTGAGACGCTACAGCAGCTCACACCTGAATCTTACCAAGAATTTGTGAAAAAAGGCGATATGCTTGAAGAAGGCATTTCAAAAGCAGCTGAAGCACATGGCATTCCGCACACGTTTAACCGGGCGGGTTCAATGATCGGCTTCTTTTTCACAAATGAGCCTGTCATTAACTATGAAGCAGCCAAATCATCTGATTTAAAGCTGTTTGCTAAATATTATAAAGGGATGGCTGATGCAGGCGTATTTCTGCCGCCGTCTCAATTTGAAGGATTGTTTCTCTCCACTGCGCATACAATGGAGGATATTGAAAAAACCATTCAAGCCGCTGAGAAAGTGTTCCAGGCGATCAGCCGCTGATACAGAAAAGCCGATGCAAGCAAGACTTGTATCGGCTTTTTTCAATGCCTCCATTATCATATTTTTCCGGATTGCGGCATACACCTTTAGTGACATCTAATTGTATGGATTAGATGAAAGGAGGATATGAACTTGCCGCATAATCACCGATTGCAATTTTCTGTTGAAGAATCAATCTGTTTCCAAAAAGGACAGGAAGTTTCTGAATTACTTTCGATTTCATTAGACCCTGACATCAGGGTGCAGGAAGTAAATGATTATGTCTCAATTAAAGGATCATTAGAACTTACTGGCGAGTACAACATAGATCACAGCAGTCATTTTGAAGAGCTTAATAGGGAGCTGAGGCATGTAGAGGAAGTGAGGGCGAGGGAGGATGGCACGGCCGAGCTCATTCATTGTTTCCCGGTGGACATTACGATTCCGAAAAATAAAGTGAGCCACCTCAATGATGTTTTCGTATTTATCGATGCCTTTGATTATCAGCTGACGGATTCAAGGATCTTAACCATTCAGGCTGATTTGGCAATTGAAGGGCTGCTTGAGGAATCCGAGCCAAAAGAGCCGGAGATCCCTCTGTACGTGGCGCCTGAATTTGCCAGAGAAGAAATGATCAATCTTGCCGGACATCATTCGGAGGACGAAAACGAACCAGAATTAATGATACGCCATCAGCCTGAAATACCTTTGAGTGTATCAAAAGAAGCAGCACAAGAAACCGAGAAGAACGAGGAAGAAACCCCGCCTTTACTCAGGCAGGAGGAAGAAGAGCAGGAAACTGCCCCGATTCTGAGGGAACGGGAAGAAGAAGAGCAGGAAGCTGAACCGATTCTGAGGGAGCGGGAAGAAGAAGAGCAGGAAGCTGAACCGATTCTGAGGGAACGGGAAGAAGAAGAGCAGGAAGCTGAACCGATTCTGAGGGAGCGGGAAGAAGAAGAGCAGGAAGCTGAACCGATTCTGAGAGAGCAGGAAGAAGAAGAGCAGGAAGCTGAACCGATTCTGAGGGAGCGGGAAGAAGAAGAGCAGGAAGCTGAACCGATTCTGAGGGAGCGGGAAGAAGAAGAGCAGGAAGCTGAACCTATTCTGAGGGAGCGGGAAGAAGAAGAGCAGGAAGCTGCCCCGATTCTGAGAGAGCAGGAAGAAGAAGAGCAGGAAGCTGCCCCGATTTTGAGGGAGCGGGAAGAAGAAGAGCAGGAGACTGCCCCGATTCTGAGGGAGCAGGAAGAGGTGCCGAAACCTGTTTCCTTTACTGAGCCTCCTCCTCCCGTTTCCTTCCAACACGAAGAAGAGCTGGAAGAAGCTGAGGAGCCTGCAATCATGTCGGCTGTGAGGAATGAACCTGTATTTGAGGATGATTCAGCAGAAGTGCAGGAAGAGCCAAAAGATGATAACGAGCCGGTTTTCCCTGCGTTCACTCTGACTCCGCATGCAGAAAAGCCAAAAATTGCGGAACAGCCCTTCCTTCAAAAAGAAGAGCAGCCAGAGGCCGAGCCGCTTCTCCGTCAGAGCGATCATGAGGCGGCAGAAGACGAAGATGAGCCTGCGGTTTTTCAAGAAGAGCAGGCGCCCGTTTATCGCGAGTTCGTTCCGGAACGGCAGGAAGAGGAGTTTTACAGCGCTCCTAAGCTGCTTGAAGAAGAGGCTCATGATGAAGAAGGGTTTGAAATTGAGGTAAGGAAGATGGCGCAGCCGGAGGAGGAAACCGGAAAGCCTCTCGATTTGTCTTTTCAGTTTTCCAAACTGTCGCCTGAGGAGCCGGCGCAAGCTGAACCGCCTGAGCCGCTTAAGTCTGAAAGAAAGAATGAAGAAGCGGCACCGGGAACCGAGCAGAAGGAAAATGACAACTCTCATTACTTGACAAAATTATTTACAAGGGAAGAAGAAAAGTTTTCAAGAATGAAAATTTGTATCGTACAGCAGCAAGATACTATCGACCGGGTGTGTGAACGATATGACATAACATCCCAGCAGCTCATCAGAACGAATGCTTTATCGTTTGATGACGAGCTTGAAGAAGGTCAGCTTCTGTATATACCTGAATATAATAACAGCCATGCGTAAGCACAAAGAGGCCGTAAAAATGTGGTGAATGGAATGGAAGCAGTCCAATCAGTGCTTCAGGAATACGGGCTGGCGGCTGAGTATATTGAGCCTGTCAGCCCGCATGTTTGGAAGGTCTACTCAAACTACGGCATTTTTGCTTTGAAACAGCTCAAGCCGGCCCGCAGCAGTGAATTTACGGATCTTATGATTGAGATTGAGGAGAAAGGCTACCGATCATTTGTGCCGATCTGCCGCACGTATGCCGGCGATTTTTTTGCGGGAAGACAGACGGAGAATTCTTATTATTTAATGCCTTGGCTTCAGTACGATCAGGAAGAAGAACGGGATCAAAAACATGTTTACCTTTTTAAAGAGGTCGCGAAGCTCCATTCTGCGACTGTGCGGGACATCCAAATCCGGACTGAAGATATCAGCGGCTTTTATGAAGCAACGAAAAGAGATTGGGAAAATGATAAGTTTGTCTATGAACAATTCGCCGACCGGGCGGAAAAAGAGTGGTATCTTTCACCTTTTGAACTGCAGGCTGTTACGTATCTTACAGAAACGGTTTCTGCCGTCAATTTTGCTCTGGAACGTCTGGAAGAATGGTTTGACGCGGCAAAGGATCATGACAAGACGAGAGCGGTGATCAACCACGGCAGCTTATCGAGCCGCCACTTTCTGTATAATGATGCGGGATCGGGCTTTTTCACGAATTTCGAGAAAGCTGCGCTGGGCCCTCCGCAAAACGACCTGCTCGGCTTTTACTCCAGAATGTTCAGAAGCTATCCGAAAGCATGCCCGGAGTGTCTGGACTGGTTTTATACGTATCACAAATCATTCCCGCTCCGTGAAGCGGAAATCAGTCTGTTTCTCAGCTATATGGCTTATCCGTCCGCCATGTACAAAGTGCTGAAACGGTATCAGACCGGCCAAAGGGGCTCTGAAAAAGAAGAGTGCACGCAATTATTAAGAGCGTTTTGGCAGATGAAAAATGTTGAGCCTTTTCTCATGAAGGTTCATCAGATTGAGCGGGAGAAAAAAATAAAAGCGGAAAACGAGTCCTCTTCATAACGGGACTCGTTTTTTTTATATCCATTCCAAATGCAGGGCGCACGCTAAAAACAGCAGGATGGCAAGCAGCAGGACATCAAAAGTCGTCGGAAAGAAAATCGTCCTGATCCCCTGAAAGATCGTAATCGGGATAATGACTTGCACGGATACAAGGCGGACCTGTCTGGCCCACTGGGGGAGCGAATAAGAATTGAATTTTTTTCTCACGGGCAATTCCTCCTCACATTCGCCTTTCTATGTATCGTATGTAAGGGAAAGGGCGGGGTGCATGCCCATTTATGTATGACGGCAGCGGTTTTTGGAAAAGATGATTGACGAATCAAAAACACTTTTACTATAATAAAGAACATAATAAATAAGATCATGAGCTGATATAAATACACCTGCTTTGAACGGGAAGAGTACAAGAAAGACGCATGAAGAGAGAGAAGCTACTGTGCTGAAAGGCTTCTTATGCCGTCTCATTGGAAGGTCGCCCGGGAGCATAATTTCTTGAACATACAGTAGAGAAATTCGGGCCGCACCCGTTATCCGTTTAAGTGCATGAACAAATCTGTTCATGAAAAAAGGTGGTACCGCGAAAGAGCTTTTCGTCCTTTATCAGGATGAAGGCTCTTTTTTAGTTGCTCAGCCATTTCTAAACATGCTGGAGGGTTATCATGGATACAAACGAACAAACAATGCCGACAAAATATGATCCGTCTGCGATTGAAAAAGGCCGCTATGATTTTTGGCTGAAAGGAAAATATTTTGAAGCGGGCGGCGATCAAACGAAACAGCCGTATTCTGTCGTCATTCCGCCGCCGAACGTGACGGGCAGGCTGCACCTCGGACATGCGTGGGATACGACGCTGCAAGATATCGTTACGCGTATGAAACGCATGCAGGGCTATGACGTGCTCTGGCTTCCGGGCATGGATCACGCCGGCATCGCCACTCAGGCAAAAGTCGAAGCGAAACTCCGCGAACAGGGCACGAGCCGTTATGACCTCGGCCGTGAAAAGTTTTTGGAAGAAACATGGAAGTGGAAAGAAGAGTATGCTGATTTCATCCGCAGCCAATGGGCCAAGATGGGACTCGGACTCGATTATTCGCGCGAACGTTTTACTCTTGATGAAGGGCTGAACAAAGCCGTGCGTGAAGTATTCGTCAAGTTGTACAAAAAAGGCTTGATTTACAGAGGCGAATATATCATCAACTGGGACCCTGCCACAAAAACGGCTTTATCCGATATTGAAGTGATTTACAAAGACGTACAGGGCGCGTTTTATCATTTGCGCTATCCGTTAGCAGACGGTTCAGGCTCAATTGAAATCGCGACCACCCGCCCGGAAACGATGCTTGGCGACACGGCTGTCGCGGTTCATCCTGAAGATGAGCGCTACAAGCACTTAATCGGCAAAACGGTGATTCTGCCGATTACAAACCGCGAAATTCCGATCGTCGGCGATGATTATGTTGATATGGAATTCGGATCAGGCGCCGTTAAAATCACGCCTGCCCATGACCCGAATGACTTTGAACTCGGAAACCGCCACAATTTAGAGCGGATTCTCGTCATGAATGAAGACGGAACAATGAATGAAAAAGCGCTGCAATATAACGGCATGGACCGGTTTGAATGCCGCAAAAAACTCGTCAAAGATCTTCAGGAATCCGGTGTTCTCTTTAAAATCGAAGACCATATGCATTCTGTCGGACATAGTGAGAGAAGCGGCGCCGTTGTTGAGCCGTACCTGTCCACACAATGGTTTGTCAAAATGCAGCCGCTGGCCGATGCTGCGGTTGACCTTCAGTCAAAAGAAGAGAAAGTTCACTTCGTTCCTGACCGGTTCGAGAAAACGTACCTGCACTGGATGGAAAATATCCGTGATTGGTGTATTTCCCGTCAGCTGTGGTGGGGCCACCGCATCCCGGCTTGGTATCATAAAGAAACAAAAGAAGTGTACGTCGGCCTTGAGGCGCCTGAGGACAGTGAAAATTGGGAACAGGATTCAGACGTGCTTGATACATGGTTCAGCTCCGCGCTTTGGCCGTTTTCTACAATGGGCTGGCCTGATGAAAACGCTGAAGACTTTAAGCGGTATTACTCAACCGATGTTCTTGTAACGGGATATGACATCATTTTCTTCTGGGTATCCCGGATGATTTTCCAAGGTCTTGAGTTTACCGGCGAGCGTCCGTTCAAAGACGTGCTGATTCACGGCTTAATCCGTGACGAGCAGGGCAGAAAAATGAGTAAATCCCTTGGGAACGGCGTGGACCCGATGGATGTCATCGACAAGTACGGAGCGGATTCACTGCGCTATTTCCTGGCAACCGGAAGTTCACCGGGACAGGATCTCCGTTTCAGTTATGAAAAAGTGGAATCCACATGGAACTTCGCAAATAAAATTTGGAACGCCTCCCGTTTTGCATTAATGAACATGGACGGCATGACGTATGACGAGCTTGATCTGTCCGGTGAAAAATCAGTTGCTGATAAGTGGATTCTCACAAGACTGAATGAAACGATTGAAGATGTAACCCAGCTTGCGGATCGTTATGAATTCGGTGAAGTCGGACGCCACCTGTACAACTTTATCTGGGACGATGTGTGCGACTGGTATATCGAAATGGCGAAGCTTCCGCTGTACGGGGAAGATGAAGCGGCGAAGAAAACAACCCGTTCTGTTCTGGCATACGTGCTTGACCAGACGATGCGTCTTCTTCACCCGTTTATGCCATTCTTAACGGAAGAAATCTGGCAGCACCTTCCTCATGAAGGCGAGTCAATCACGATCAGCTCTTGGCCGGTTCCGGTGCCGGAACATACGGATAAAGAGGCAGCGGCGGATATGAAACTGCTCGTCGAATTAATCCGTTCTGTCCGCAATATCCGGAGCGAAGTCAACACGCCGATGAGCAAGCAGGTTGAGCTTTACATTAAAACATCTACCGAAGACATTGCCGGCCGCCTTGAGAAGAACCGTTCTTACGTTGAACGCTTTACGAATCCGAGCACGCTGAAAATCGGGACGGATATCACTGCGGCAGACAAAGCGATGACAGCGGTCGTCACCGGAGCGGAAGTCATTCTGCCGCTTGAAGGGCTGATTAACATTGATGAGGAGATCGCCCGTCTGCAAAAAGAATTCGACAAGCTGACAAAAGAGGTCGAACGCGTTCAGAAAAAACTCGGCAACGAAGGATTCATTAAAAAAGCTCCTGAGCATGTCATTGAAGAAGAACGCGGAAAAGAGAAAGACTACACGGCAAAACGCGAAGCTGTCCGGCAGCGGATTGCAGAGCTGAAAGGCTGATAAAACAGCGGGGCGGTTTCCTAAGAAACCGCCTTGTCGTATAAAAGAGGGGATTTCATTGTTTAATACGTACAAAGAAGCGATCAGCTGGATTCACGGCAGACTCAAGTTCGGCGTTAAGCCGGGCCTTCTCCGTATGGAAAAGCTGATGGAAAAACTGGAACACCCGGAAAAGAACATTCGCGCTATTCATGTGGCGGGCACAAACGGCAAAGGATCGACCGTCGCTTTTATCCGTTCCGTGCTTCAAGAAGCCGGTTATACGGTCGGCACGTTCACATCGCCTTACATTATTACGTTTAATGAGCGTATCAGCGTCAACGGCACGCCGATTTCTGATGAGGAATGGAGAACGCTCGTTAATGACATAAAACCGATAGTCGATGAGCTTGATAAGACCGATGCCGGGACGGTGACAGAATTTGAAATCATTACAGCGTGTGCATTTTTATATTTTGCGAAGCGGGCTGATATCGATTTTGTCATTTTTGAAGCGGGACTGGGCGGCACATTTGATTCAACCAATATTGTGAATCCGCTTCTGTCGGTCATTACAAGTATCGGACATGACCATATGGCGATTTTAGGCAATACCATCGAGGAGATCGCCGGGCAGAAAGCCGGTATCATTAAAAATTCCATTCCGGTCATTACGGGCGTCAATCAGCCGGAAGCACTCGGCGTTATTGAAGCGGAAGCCGAAAAAAAGCAGGCTCCATATCAGTCACTATATAAAACGTGCAGACTGTCTAATGAAGCGGCGCTTCCGTCCGGTGAAAGCTTTTCGCTGGAAACGGAAACGAAATGCTATGAAGACATTCAAACGTCGCTGATCGGCATTCACCAAAGGCACAATGCAGCATTGGCGATATTGGCCGCTGAATGGATGAATCGTCTGGGAGCCGCAGCCATTTCTGAAGAAGCGATGCGAAACGGTCTGAAAAAAGCTTCCTGGCCGGGCCGGTTTGAACGTCTTCAAAGCCGCCCTTTAGTGTTTGCGGACGGCGCACATAACGAAGAAGGCGTTGACACACTGACAGAAACGATCAGGCAGCGCTTTGCCGATAAAAACGTCCATGTCGTATTCAGCGCATTAAAAGACAAACCGTATCAGGAAATGATTAAAAAGCTTGAAACCGAAGCGGACTCTATTCACTTTGTATCATTTGACTTTCCGCGTGCTTCAAGCGCCGAAGCCCTTTACAATGCAAGCAGTTTAACGGATAAGAGCTTCGATGAGAACCCGGACAGTGTGAAAGAATGGATAGAACAAAAAGACGGGGCGGATGATGTCATCATCATTACCGGCTCCTTATATTTTATTTCAGAAATGAGAAAGCGGCTTATCTGACAGCCCCTCGGATGCCCGGCAGACCCTTTTTAGGTTTTGCCGGGTGTTTTTATGCTGAAAATATATTTTCAGCCATTTCAGTCATGGTGTTTTTCTTTGCTATAATCTGAGCCAGATTGATAGTAAAGGTGTGGTCTCTAGTGCTTTTGATTCTGTTTTTTCTCGGCTTGATTTTCGGTTCTTTTTTTTATACAGCAGCGTGCCGTATCCCGCTGCGAATCTCGGTTATTTCGCCGCGTTCAGCCTGTTCGTTTTGCCGCTTGCCGCTCTCCTGGGGGGAGCTTGTGCCTGTCGTTTCCTATATTCTGCAAAGAGGCAGATGCAGAAACTGCCGTGCGAAGCTGTCGGTTATGTATCCGGCGGCGGAATGCTGGACGGCATGTTTATTCACGGCTGCAGGCATTCATTTCGGTTTCTCGAAAGAACTGTTAGTCGCGCTGTTATTTCTGTCTCTGCTCATGATTGTTACTATGACGGATCTGCAATATATGCTGATTCCTGACAAGGTTCTGCTGTTTTTTCTTCCGCTTTTCATCGCCGGCCGTATGTTTTCTCCGCTGGATTCATGGTATGCAGGGTTTGCCGGAGCCGTTTGCGGATTTTTTCTGCTTGTTTTTATCATGTTTGTCAGTAAAGGAGGCATCGGTGCAGGTGATGTGAAACTGTTTGGGGTGATCGGCCTGACGCTCGGCGTGAAGCTCGTGCTCATTGCATTCTTTCTTTCCGTTATGATCGGAACCGTATACGGTATGTGCGCCGCAGCCCGGGGCAGGCTTGGTAAAAAGCAGCCATTTCCGTTTGCGCCGGCCATCTCAGCCGGGAGCGCTTTGAGTTATTTATACGGTGAAGAGCTGTTTTCGTTTTACATCAAGCTCGCTTCAGGCGGGGCTTAAAAAATTTGGCGAACGTTTTTTGGACAAGACGACAAAAGTCTTGTTCTTTTTTTTTACGCCTATGCTAAAGTGTGAACCATGATCAGTTCAAGGTACGGCCAAGACGAATGCAAGGGGGAAGAGACGTTGAAAAAAAGGAAGAGCAAAAAGCACAGCAAAGCCAAAAATAATGCCCTTAAAGTAACCATTAACGGACAAGAAGAAACGATGTATGGACAAGAAGATGTGAAAGAAGGCGGGGAGAAAACCGTCACATTTTCAAATTGGGAGGAAACAAAAAAGGCGGAGCAGGAGACCGCCGCATCCCATGAAGATCCGAAAGAAGAAGATTTCAATTGGGATCATGAGAAGAATTCTGAGGTATTTGAAGATGACCCGAAAGTCGTTCCGCCATACCAGAAGAAAAAAACAGGCCCTCATTTTCCGAAAAAAAAGCAGCCGTCTTCTCCAGTTAAAAAAGCGGTCACGACAATTGCCGTTGCGGCTGTTTTAGGCACCGGGCTCGGCCTTGTCGCCTTAAATATGTCGGGAAGTAAAGAAGCCTCCGCTCCGGCATCAGCTGACAAAGGTTCACAAGGGCAGACGGCGAAAGCGGGAGATGTTTCTAAAGACAAATCTGAAACAGCCGGTACAGGAGATGCGGAAACTTCAGAGGGAAACTATAAAACATATGCGGTGCAGGCCGGAAAATTTTCATCAGAAAAAGGAGCGCAAACGCTTGTTGACCAGCTGACTGAAAAAGGATACTCGGCCGTCTCTCTGGCTAAAGAAGACGGATACACATACGTGATCGCCGGGCTTGCAGCGGAAAAAAGCTTATCACAGCAATTGGGTCAGACACTGATAGACCATGATTTTGAGGCTTGGGGCGGTAAAGAGCTCAGCTTTGCGGTCGATTCAGGACTGGAAGACTCTTTTAAACAAGCATCTGAGCTCTCCGCCAAAGCGATTACCGGCAAAGATCTTTCAAAAACGGAAGTGGCTGAAGCGGCAAAAGCGGCAGACGGTGCAGACGCCGCTGACAAAAAGCAGAAAGAGGCCGTGCTTCAAGCGCTGAAAGAACTGGAAACGTCGGGTTCGGAATCCGGCTGGAAAGCCCAAAAAGAGCTTTTAAGTGTTGTAAAATAGTATCTCATTTCCCGTCATCCGGCGGGATTTTTTATTTTGTCATCAAAAAGTTATTTTTCTGAAATTGTGGTTGCCCGTTTGATTTGGTAGGATAGACAAGTATCTTTTTTTCTTAAGCAAACCCTGAAAGGATGACAATCATGACAAAACGCTTAATACTCGCATCACAATCTCCGCGAAGAAAAGAACTCCTTAATCTTCTTCAGATTCCTTACAGCATTATTGCAAGCCGCACAGAAGAAAAATTAAATCGAAACCTTTCGCCGGAAGAAAACGTCCAATGTTTGGCCGAGCAAAAAGCCGGTGCTGTATTGGCCGAAAATCCCGATGCAGTCGTTATCGGGGCTGACACGATGGTGTGCATAGACGGCGAATGCCTCAGCAAACCGCATGACAGAGAAGAAGCGGCACACATGCTGCGGAGGCTTTCCGGCCGAAGCCATCAAGTCATTACGGCGGTCAGCATTCAGACGCATGACCGGAAAGAAACGTTCTGTGACACGACGGAAGTGACGTTTTGGCCGCTCAGTGAAGACGACATACAGCTCTACATTGAAACAAAAGAACCGATGGATAAAGCAGGTGCATACGGCATCCAAGGAAAAGGCGCGCTTTTAGTGAAAAAAATAGACGGTGATTTTTATTCTGTCGTCGGGCTTCCTGTCGCTAAAACAATGAGAGCCTTGAAAGAATTTAATATAAAAGCTTGATGTTCAAACCGGGAAGGGGAACAAGGAGGGGTTGATCATCCGTGATCTGCCGTTAAAATTAAGAGATTTCCCCGAAAAAGAAAAACCGAGAGAGCGGCTTCTGCACTTCGGAGCCGAACATCTCTCTAACAATGAATTGCTCGCCATCCTGCTGCGGACGGGAACGAAACATGAGTCCGTCATGAACCTCGCTCACCGGCTGCTGCGGACGTTTGACGGGCTGCGACTGTTAAAAGGCGCCTCTGCCCAGGAGCTTTCCAGCATTCCGGGAATCGGCACGGTGAAAGCCGTTCAGATTCTTGCCGCAATTGAGCTGGGGAGCCGCATTCATAAGACATCCGCCGGGGAGCATTGCGTCATCCGCTCTCCGGAAGACGGGGCGAAGTATGTGATGGAGGATATGCGCTTTTTATCCCAGGAGCATTTTGTCTGTTTATATTTAAATACCAAAAATCAAGTCATTCATAAACGCACCGTTTTTATCGGAAGTCTGAATTCATCTATTGTCCACCCGCGGGAGGTGTTTAAAGAAGCTTTCAAACGATCCGCCGCGTCCTTCATTTGCGTTCACAATCATCCTTCAGGAGATCCTACACCGAGCAGGGAAGATATAGAGGTAACCAGGCGGCTTTTTGAGTGCGGAAATTTAATCGGCATCGAGCTGCTGGATCATTTGGTCATTGGTGACAAAAAATTTGTGAGTTTAAAGGAAAAAGGATATTTGTAACACTTTTTTTTTCGTTGATTTAAGATATAATAGATTTTATGAGTTTTTCCCTTTAGGGTATTTTTGCTTTAAGAAAGGAAGATACATACATATGTTCGGAATTGGTACAAGAGACCTTGGTATAGATTTGGGAACCGCGAATACGCTTGTGTTTGTTAAAGGTAAAGGAATCGTAGTGAGAGAGCCGTCTGTCGTTGCTCTGCAAACGGATACGAAGTCCATCGTTGCGGTCGGTAACGATGCGAAAAACATGATCGGAAGAACTCCGGGCAACGTGGTTGCGCTCCGTCCGATGAAAGACGGCGTTATCGCTGACTATGAAACAACTGCGACAATGATGAAATACTACATTAATCAGGCTGTGAAAAATAAAGGATTGTTTGCGAGAAAGCCTTACGTTATGGTGTGTGTGCCGTCAGGTATTACGGCCGTTGAAGAACGGGCGGTCATCGACGCGACAAGACAAGCGGGCGCACGTGACGCTTATCCGATTGAAGAACCGTTTGCGGCAGCAATCGGCGCGAATCTTCCGGTATGGGAGCCGACGGGCAGCATGGTCGTTGATATCGGCGGCGGAACAACTGAAGTGGCGATCATTTCTTTAGGCGGCATTGTTACGTCTCAGTCAATCCGCGTAGCCGGTGACGAAATGGACGACTCAATCATCAGCTATATCAGAAAAACATATAATCTGATGATCGGTGACCGTACGGCGGAAGCTATTAAAATGGAAATCGGTTCAGCAGAAACCGGTGAAGAAAATGCGTCAATGGAAATCCGCGGCCGCGATCTTCTGACAGGTCTGCCGAAAACGATCGAAATCACGGGAACGGAAATTGCAAATGCACTGCGTGATACAGTTCTCTCAATCGTTGACGCGGTGAAGAGCACGCTTGAAAAAACACCGCCTGAGCTGGCCGCTGACATTATGGACAGAGGTATTGTATTAACAGGGGGAGGCGCCCTGCTCCGCAATCTCGACAAAGTCATCAGCGACGAAACGAAAATGCCTGTTCTTATCGCTGAAGATCCGCTGGATTGTGTTGCGATCGGCACTGGAAAAGCACTGGAGCACATCCATCTTTTCAAAGGAAAAACAAGATAATCAGGAGTTAAATAGAAGAGGTGTATCACGATGCCGAACAAACGGTTAATGCTATTACTTCTGTGTATTATCATATTGGTGGCTATGATTGGATTCTCGCTGAAGAACGGCCGTAATACCACCTGGCCTGAAAAGCTGATCGGTGATACGACGGGAGTATTTCAAAACATTTTTCACACGCCTGCCGAATATTTTGCAGGGTTCTTCGGGGACATAAAAGACCTGAAAAACACGTACAAGGAAAACGAACGCTTAAGACAAAAGCTGGACGGACAGACACAATATGAAGCGAAGCTCCAAGAACTCAAAGATGAAAACAAGAAGCTGCGTGATGAACTCGGGCATGTCAAATCAATTTCCGACTATGATCCGATTTTAGCGACCGTTATCGCCAGAAACCCTGATCAATGGTACAAGCAGATCATGATCAATAAGGGAACGAAGCAGAAAGTGGCCAAAGACATGGCTGTCACGAACGAAAAGGGTGCGCTGGTCGGGAAGATCAAAAGCAGCGGACTCAACAGTTTCACATCCGCCGTTCAGCTGCTGAGCGATGTTGACCGCAATAACAGAGTGGCCACCAAAATCTCCGGCAAAAAGGGAAGCAAAGGCTACGGTTTAATTGAAGGGTACGATAAAAAGAAACAGACCCTGAAAATGACTATCCTTGAGCCGGATGAAAAACGTGAAGTGAAAAAAGGCGACCTCGTGGAGACATCCGGAACGGGCGGCGTATTTCCTCAAGGGCTTACGGTCGGGGAAGTGACCGATGTAGAATCAGATGCTTACGGCCTGACGAAAATCGCTTACGTGAAACCGGCTGCCGACCTGTACGATCTTGACCATGTCATCGTCGTGAACCGAAGCGTAGCAACAGGGGAGGAAGGATCGTGAAACGTTTCCTTCTCCCTTTGATTATGATTTTGGTCTTTTGTGCGGAAAGCATCTATACCGATCTGGTGCGTTTTCCTTTCGTTTCCGTCGAGCAGCAGGTCGTTCCGCATTTTCTTTTGCTTGCGCTGATTTTTATGTCCGCTTATATCAACCAAAAGCATGCGGTGATCTACGGTTTCATTTTCGGATTTCTTTATGACATCAATTATACGGGTGTTTTAGGCGTTTATATGTTTGGTTTTGCCGGTTTATGCTATCTGGCGGCCAAAGCGTTTAAAGTGCTGCAGACAAACGCCCTGATGGTCATTCTGGTCGCGGTGCTGAGCGTATGTGTGCTTGAATTTTACGTCTACGGCATTCAGACGTTAATCCGCAGCGGCACAATGACGTTTAACGATTTTGTCATTCAGCGGTTCTTGCCGACCGCTTTGCTGAATATTGCGGGGGCCGTTATATTAGTCCTGCCCTTCAGGCTGTTTTATATAAGTCTGAAGAAAGAATTAAGAGATGAGTAAAAAGGATTTTATCTTTTTTTGACGAAAAGAGTATGTTGTTGAGGTGAACATTGATGAAGACCAAAAAGCAGCAATATGTAACAATAAAAGGAACAAAAAACGGCTTAACATTGCATCTGGATGATGCGTGTTCTTTTGATGAGCTTCTCGATGGTCTTCAAAACATGCTGTCGATTGAACAATATACTGATGGCAAAGGCCAAAAAATCAGTGTTCATATTAAACTCGGGCATCGGTATCTGTATCAGGAACAGGCAGAGCAGCTGACTGATCTGATCGCGTCAAAGAAAGATTTAGTCGTGCATTCAATTGACAGTGAAGTCATCGCCAAAGAAGAAGCGCAGCGGATGAAAGAGGAGCAGGAAATTGTTTCTGTTTCCAAAATCGTCCGTTCGGGCCAGGTGCTTCACGTGACGGGAGATTTGCTTTTAATCGGAGATGTGAATCCCGGCGGTACGATCAGAGCCGGAGGAAATATATTTGTTCTCGGTTCATTAAAAGGGATTGCCCACGCGGGTTATAACGGAAATAACCGGGCTGTGATCGCCGCATCCGAAATGATGCCGACACAATTGAGGATCAATCACGTGTTAAATCGCTCCCCAGACCACATTCAAAAAGGGAACGACATGGAATGTGCTTATTTAGATACTGACGGAAATATGGTCATTGAACGCCTTCAGCAATTGGCTCATTTAAGACCTGATCTAACAAGGCTTGAGGGAGGAATGTGAAATTGGGTGAGGCTATCGTAATAACTTCGGGAAAAGGCGGAGTAGGTAAAACAACAACATCTGCAAACCTCGGTACCGCCTTAGCCATTTTAGGGAAGCGCGTCTGTTTGGTAGACACAGATATCGGACTGCGCAACCTTGATGTCGTAATGGGTCTTGAAAACAGAATTATTTACGACTTAGTAGATGTAATTGAAGGCAGATGCAAGACGCATCAGGCGCTTGTCAAAGACAAACGTTTTGATGATCTGCTGCATTTAATGCCGGCTGCCCAGACAAGCGACAAGACGGCTGTTGTCCCTGAGCAGATCAAATCGCTTGTGCAGGAGCTTAAGCAGGAATTTGATTATGTCATTATTGATTGTCCGGCCGGAATTGAACAAGGCTATAAAAATGCCGTCTCCGGAGCTGATAAGGCGATTGTTGTGACGACGCCGGAAATATCAGCGGTGCGGGACGCTGACCGCATTATCGGACTTTTGGAGCAGGAAGATATCGAACCGCCGCGCCTTATCGTGAACCGCATCAGAAATCACCTGATGAAAAACGGTGACACGATGGATGTGGATGAAGTTGTTCATCATCTCTCTATTGATCTCCTCGGAATCGTTGCTGACGATGATGAAGTGATCAGGGCTTCAAATATCGGCGAACCGATTGCCATGAATTCCAAAAACCGCGCCAGCATTGCGTACCGCAATATCGCCCGGCGCATTTTAGGAGAATCCGTTCCTTTGCAGGTGCTTGAAGAGCAGCAAAAAGGGATGATGGCGAAAATCAAGTCATTTTTCGGCGTGCGTTCATAATATATACCATACAAAGATCTGATGAAGCCCAGCTTATCAGGTCTTTTTGTTTTTCAAGAGCGCATATTTGCAATGGACAAGACATAGGATGTACAAACCCAACGATTGCAAAGGATGATGGCGATGAGTCACAGAGCTGATGAAATTAGAAAAAGACTGGCCAAAAGAAGAAAACAGCGGCCTGAATCAAAACGGACTTTCGTTCAAAACGCCCAAACGCAGAATTTTCCCACGTGGCAAACGGTCAAGGAGCAGGAAAAGCACAAACTTCTTCCGGACTACGAATATCAAACGGAACACCCGCCCGAATTTAACGGACGGCATCCATTGATCAGTGCTCATTCTATTATTTTAAAATGCCTGCTGGCCGCCTGTCTCGTACTGATCTCCGCTATTGCCTATAAAACTGACAAACAGCCGCTGAGTCAGATCAAACCGGCGATCGCACAAACCTTTCAAAAAGAATTTCAGTTTGCTGCCGTAAGCAATTGGTTCGTATCTTCCTTCGGAAATCCGCTCGCTTTTCTTACGCCGGGAACGAAAAAGAAGGACGGTCAGGTGGCGGTCAGTCAGGATATGGCCGTTCCTGCCGCGGGGAAAATCCAGCAGGACTTTCAAAATAACGGAGAAGGCGTCGTCGTCGAAACCGCCAGCGAAGCCATTGACAGCGTAAAAGAAGGCTACATTATGGAAGTGAGCAAAGATAAAAAAACAGGGCTGACGGTGAAGGTGCAGCACGCCGACAATACCAGCAGCATTTACGGCCGGCTAAAAGATGTTAACGTTTCATTGTACGACTTTGTCGATAAAGGGAAAAAGATCGGTTCGATCAAGCTTAACGATAAAAGTAAAGGCCAGTACTATTTCGCGATCCAGGATGGCGATAAATTCATAGATCCGATCCAGGTGATCACATTTGATGAATAAATGGCTCATCCTCCTTTTTAAAATTCATGTCCATCCTTTTCTTTGGATTATCATGGGGCTTGGTCTTATGACGGGGCACATCAAAGCGCTGCTGTGTCTTTTGCTGGTCGTATCCGTTCATGAGCTGGGGCATGCTGCTCTGGCTGTGTTTTTTTCGTGGCGCATTAAACGCATCTTTCTGCTCCCTTTCGGCGGGACGGTTGAGGTGGAGGAGCACGGAAACCGGCCGCTTAAAGAGGAATTCGCGGTCATCCTGGCGGGCCCGCTTCAGCATGTGTGGCTTCAGGCGGCAGCCTGGCTCTTTTTCATGTCAGGCTTTGCAAGTGAGCAGACATTTGAGATGTTTACCTTTTATAATCTCTCCATTCTTTTCATCAATCTTTTGCCGATCTGGCCGCTTGACGGCGGAAAGTTCGTGTTTTTATACTTCTCTAAACAAATGGCTTTTCAAAAAGCGCATCTCCTCAGCCTGCAGACATCGGCCGTTTCCGCGCTTTTGCTCTGCTGCTGGATTGTGCTGGCAGTCCCCCTTCAGGTCAGCGCATGGGTGCTGTTCGTCTTTCTCGCCGCTTCTTTATGGGATGAATACCGGAAGCGGCATTATATTCAGCTGAGGTTTCTTTTGGAGAGATACTACGGCAAAAACCGCGATGTCGCCATGCTGCATCCTTTGACGGTCGCGGCCGATGCCAAAGTAAAGCATGTCATGGCCGAATTCAAACGGGGATGCAAGCACCCCATTATCGTTGAAAAAGCCGGCGAAAAGCTCAGCCAGCTCGATGAAAATGAAGTGCTTCATGCGTATTTTGCCGATAAACGGACAGATTCCTCTATGGAAGACCTGCTGCTGCCTTACTAGAAATAGATTGACATATCCTTTTGGTTCTGATATATTTTTTAATGTTATGGATGTAGCACCAATGCTACAACCGCTCGGGACAGGTGATAAGAGCTTTAAAGCCCCCTGTTGCTGGCGAGTCTTAGTCTAATAGGAGGTGCAGAGAATGTACGCAATCATTAAAACAGGCGGAAAACAAATCAAAGTTGAAGAAGGTCAAACTGTTTACATCGAAAAACTTGCTGCTGAAGCAGGTGAAACAGTGACGTTTGAAGACGTATTGTTTGTTGGCGGAGACAGCGTGAAAGTCGGCAACCCAACAGTTGCAGGCGCGACAGTTACAGCTAAAGTTGAAAAACAAGGCCGTGCGAAAAAAATCACTGTTTTCCGTTACAAGCCAAAGAAAAATGTTCATAAAAAACAAGGTCATCGTCAGCCTTATACTAAATTGACAATCGAAAAAATCAACGCGTAAGCATGATAGAGGCAACAATTCGAAGATCCCGGAATGACGGGGGCATTTTGTCCTTTGAAATGACGGGACATGCCGATTTTGCTGAACATGGACGAGATCTCGTATGCGCCGGGGTCACGGCTGTCGTTTTCGGAGCGGTCAATGCGGTTATCGCGCTGGCTCCTCTCGAACCGATTCTTGATATAGGCGAGGACGGGGGTTATTTCTACTTTGAATTCCCTGAAGCCGCTGATCAGGAAGCTTTGCAAAAAGCGCAGCTGCTGATTGAAGGCATGATTGTTTCTCTTGAAACGATCGAGCGGGATTACAGTGAACACTTACGGTTGACTGCAAACCAAATATAGGAGGTGAGTTACATGCTTAGATTAGATCTTCAGTTTTTCGCTTCTAAAAAAGGTGTAGGTTCTACAAAGAACGGACGTGACTCTGAATCTAAACGTTTAGGCGCTAAACGTGCAGACGGTCAATTCGTAACAGGCGGATCTATCCTTTACCGTCAACGCGGAACGAAAATCTACCCAGGTGAAAACGTGGGCCGCGGAGGAGATGACACTCTTTTTGCTAAAATCGACGGAACTGTTAAATTCGAACGTTTCGGCCGTGACCGCAAAAAAGTGAGCGTATATCCTGTAGCTCAATAATGACACAAAAAACTCCGGTCGTTGACTGGAGTTTTTTTTGCAGTAAGCGGAGTAACATCAAGAATGAAAAGCAGAGGATGCGTGAGTGAACCCCGCCTTGAATGAGGACATCAGCTTCCCATACCCACTGGATATGTTCCCCAAGCAGTGATACCAAAAATGTTTCTGCCTGGCATCCGCATTGTATGCGATCCGAAAAAGGAACATGATGAACCAGGAAAAACAAGTGTTTTTTTAACAAAGCCTTCTCTGTTATAATTCATAGTACACACTTATCAAGACTCCTAAAAAGAAATTAAACGATTGGGAGTGCGAAAATGAAGGATGTATCGAAGAAACAAGAAGAACCTGTAAGCGATGCGGCTCTGATCAATGAGCTGATCCAATTAATGGGCCATTTCCGTCATGATTGGATGAATAAGCTGCAGCTGATAAAAGGAAACTTAAGTTTGCAGAAGTATGACAGGGTCGTTGAAATTATTGACGAAATGGTCATAGATGCAAAGCACGAATCAAAGCTCTCAAACCTGAAAACCCCGCACTTGGCGTTTGACTTTCTTACATTTAATTGGAAGTCCCGTTATATGAGGCTCGAATACGAAGTGCTCGGAGAAATTAAAGATTTATCGGCATATGATCAAAAGCTGTCGAACCTGATGAGAAAACTGTTTCATCTGTTCGGTCTGGCGGTAAACAATGAAAGTGAAAATCATCTGACCGTATCGCTGCAGACGGATCACCCTGACAGACAGCTTATTGTATATCTCGATTTTCATGGAACGATTGCAAATGCAGATGTGTTTGATGAATTTCGCAAATCCCGGTATGAGGACTTTGATGTCATGCAATTTGAGCTGACCGGCCATGAATGTGTGGCCGAAATTGGAATGAACTAGCGGTTTTTTACGGTTTAGAACGGAGGATATTATGTTTGTAGATCAGGTGAAAGTATATGTAAAAGGCGGCGACGGCGGTAACGGAATGGTTGCGTTCCGCCGTGAAAAATATGTGCCGAAAGGCGGGCCTGCCGGCGGTGACGGAGGTAATGGAGGCGACGTCGTTTTTGAGGTTGATGAAGGACTGCGCACGCTCATGGACTTCCGGTACCAGCGGCATTTCAAAGCGATACGCGGCGAACACGGCATGTCTAAAAACCAGCACGGCAGAAATGCGGACGATATGGTTGTTAAAGTTCCGCCCGGCACAGTCGTAACGGATGACGATACAAAACAGGTCATTGCCGATCTGACTGAGCACGGGCAGCGCGCCGTCATCGCGAAAGGCGGACGCGGCGGACGCGGGAATACCCGCTTTGCAACACCGGCCAACCCGGCACCGCAGCTGTCAGAGCACGGAGAGCCCGGAAAAGAGCGCTATATCGTGCTTGAACTGAAAGTGCTTGCAGACGTAGGTCTCGTCGGCTTCCCGAGCGTCGGAAAATCTACGCTTCTGTCTGTCGTTTCATCGGCAAAGCCGAAAATTGCCGATTATCATTTTACAACGCTTGTTCCGAATCTGGGCATGGTGGAAACGGATGACGGAAGAAGCTTCGTCATGGCGGATCTGCCCGGTTTGATTGAAGGAGCGCACGAAGGAGTCGGCTTAGGCCACCAATTTCTCCGCCATATCGAACGGACGCGTGTCATCGTTCATGTCATTGACATGTCAGCGATGGAAGGCCGTGATCCGTATGAGGATTATGTGACCATTAATCAGGAGCTCAGTGAATATAATCTGCGGCTGACGGAGCGTCCGCAAATTATCGTTGCGAATAAAATGGACATGCCCGAGGCGGCTGAAAATCTTAAAGCGTTTAAAGAAAAGCTTCAGGATGATCACCCTGTCTTCCCGATCAGCGCGGTGACGAGAGAAGGGCTCCGCGATCTTCTGTTTGAAGTCGCCAACCAGCTGGAAACAACGCCTGAATTCCCGCTGTATGATGAAGAAGAACTGGCGGAAAACCGCGTAATGTACACGATGGAAGACGAAGAAATTCCATTTAACATTACCCGTGATCCGGACGGTGCGTTTGTGCTTTCAGGTGACAGCCTGGAACGCCTCTTTAAAATGACTGACTTCTCCCGTGACGAATCCGTCAAGCGTTTTGCAAGACAGATGCGCGGTATGGGCGTTGATGAAGCGCTCAGAGAACGCGGTGCTAAAGACGGCGATATCATCCGGCTTCTGGAATTTGAATTTGAATTTATTGATTAAAAAAACGGAGAGCTTGCAATGCAGGCTCTCTGATGTAAAAGGGAGGGGTGCAGGTGAAAGAAGAGACATTTTATTTAGTGCGTGAAGACGTTCTGCCTGATGCGATGCGGAAAACCCTTGAAGTCAAAAAGCTGCTCGATAGAAAAAAGGCTGAATCGGTTGCAGATGCCGTGCAGAAAGTTGATTTAAGCAGAAGCGCTTTTTACAAATACCGAGATGCGGTTTTCCCTTTTTACACGATGGTTAAAGAACAAATAATCACACTTTTCTTTCATTTGGAGGATCGGTCAGGCGCGTTATCTCAGCTTTTGCAGGCGGTGGCTGACTCAGGAAGCAACGTGCTTTCCATTCACCAGACGATTCCGCTTCAGGGCAGGGCGAATGTCACGCTCTCAATCAGTACGTCCGCAATGGAAGAAAACATTCATACGTTAATGAATAAACTGAGAAAATTTGATTTTATAGAAAAAGTTGAGATCTTAGGGTCAGGCGCGTAAGGAGAGAAGAGACATGAAAGTCGGTTATTTAGGGCCAGAAGCCACATTTACACATCTAGCAGTCAGTTCCTGCTTTCAAAACAGCGTGACACAAGCACCTTATCAAACAATACCGGCATGCATGGATGCGGCGGTTGCGGGAGAAGTTGATCTTGCATTTGTTCCTTTGGAAAACGCGCTGGAGGGCTCGGTTAACTTAACGATTGACTATTTGATTCATGAGCAGCCTCTTGCGATCGTGGGGGAAATGACGCTGCCGATTCACCAGCATCTGCTCGTTCACCCTTCGAGAGAAAATGAGTGGAAAAAGCTTGAGAAAATTTATTCTCATTCCCATGCGATTGCGCAATGCCACAAATTTCTTCACCGGCATTTTTCGTCCGTTCCTTATGAGTATGCGAAGTCAACAGGTGCGGCTGCCAAGTATGTCAGTGAGCATTCGGACCTTCCGATCGGCGTGATTGCAAATGAAATGGCCGCCGCTACATACGGATTGAGCATCGTGAAGCGGGATATTCAGGATTATCAGGACAACCACACGAGATTTGTCATTCTTTCGCCTGAAAAAGACGTCTCATTCGAAGTGAATGCGAAACTGTCTTCACGGCCGAAAACGACGATGATGGTAACGCTTCCTCAAGATGACCAATCAGGTGCGCTGCACAGGGTGCTGTCCGCTTTTTCATGGAGAAACCTGAATTTATCAAAGATCGAATCGCGCCCGACAAAAACGGGTCTCGGCAACTATTTCTTTATTATTGATATTGAACAGGCGATGGATCAGGTTCTCATTCCCGGTGCCGTTCAAGAGATGGAAGCCCTCGGCTGCCGGGTCAAGCTTCTGGGAACATATCAATCCTATTCGATATAAAAAAAGCCCTTCAGGGGGCTTTTTTTTAATCTTTTATTAAAATACCCGCGTCGTCCAGCGCTTGGCAGGCTTGGTCAATCCGCTCTTTTGTCGGGGCGCTTAACGTATGGAGGTGCACGCCTCCGGTCAGCTGTGAAAGGTAAGCGGCATTTGTCGAGTTAATGTGATCCATGAATTGTTTGACTTCTTTCCGTGTGCTGACTCTTATGGCGGCGGTTAAATCGCCGTATACGGGGTGTTCAATAATGACGTCCTTTATGGTGACGCCTTCATCGACAATGAGTTCAAGCTCTTCTTCCGTCCGCTCCGGGCCGTGCAGACAGGCGACAATCCGTTCGGCGTTTTTTTCACCGCCGGCATTCATGCTGATGTATAAGTAGCCTTGGCTCGTCGCGATGATCGGCTCGTTTTTTGCTTTCAAGAGCGATATGTCCTGCACGATCACCTGTCTTGAGACATTTGCTTTTTTGGCCAATTCGCCTCCTGTTAATGGCGAGCCGGCTTCTTTCAGCCAATGAAGCAGCATGTCGCGTCTTTTCTCCCCAGTAAGCTTCGTTCCTTCTGTCAAATTGCTGATTCTCCTTTCTTTTGCTCCCATAGCGCCGTAAATGTATGTATCAGCATATCGAGCTGTTCACATGTTGTTTCGTTTCCGAATGAGATCCGGAAAAACTGCCGCGCTTCCCGTTCGGTTTTTCTCAGCGCCTTCATAGCTGAAGAAGGGCCGTGGCTGCCGGCGGAACATGCGCTCCCGGTTGAGATGCAAATATCGTTACGATTACATTCTAACATAATATATTGTCCTTCAAAGGAGTGAAAAAAACACCCGACAATGTGGGGCAGGCATTCACCGCCGGTTTCTTCCTCTGAAAATGAAATGGGGAGGCCTTGACGCCGAATTTGGTCATACAAATAATTCCTCAGCCTGTCAGCATGCTCACGGTGTTCCTCCATATGTTTCACTGCATACTCCGCAGCAGCGGTAAAAGCGCCGATGGCCGGCACATTCACCGTACCGGGCCTGAACCCGTTTTCATGCACGGTATGCGGATAAACCGGGTTCCAGCTGACACCGGGCCGAATGTAAACAGCCCCGGTGCCTTTCGGGCCGTATACTTTATGACCGGAGACGGAAAGGGCGTCGATTCCCGCCTGATCCGCATCAATCGGCAGTTTGCCGAAACTTTGAACACAATCGCAATGCAGCAAAATGTTTCTCTGGTGAAGAAAAGCGGCCAGACGATTCACAGGCTGGATGAGGCCGGTTTCTGAATTGGCGTGCTGTATGGAAACGAGCCCCGTGTCAGGACGGATATGAGCCGCCAGTATGTCCTCGGTTATAAGGCCGTTTTCGTCGGGATATATGATGGTGATATCAATTCCCCGATCAGCTAAAAACGCCGCAGCATTATGGATCGAATGGTGTTCCATTGCGGTCGTAATAAAATGTTTTTTGTGATCGGGCAGACCGTGCAGCAATGATTGGACGGCCAGGATGTTCGCTTCCGTTCCGCCGCTTGTAAAGTAAATGCCGTCTGCCGCTCCGCCGATCAATTTTCCTGCAGAATGTCTGCAATATTCCAGCACGTCCGCCGCTCTTCCTCCGGCGTCATGAAGGCTGCTTGCATTGCCGTATACCTCTGTGCTGAGATGCTGAAAGACTTTTGCGGCTTCTTTGCTTAAAGGCGCTCCCGCCGCGTAATCAAGATAAATCATACAGCCCGTCTCCTATCCGTTTATGTTAAAAAAAGCTTGAGTTTATTTTATCGTTGTGTAAATATAGGTGTCAAGACATGTGTAAATATAACAGGAGGATGATGTATGTCTGAAAAAACAATTATCGTCATTGGTTCCGGGACGGCGGCCCTTGCCTGTGCTTCCTCATTTCCTCCGTCATACCAAGTGACCGTCATCACAAAGAGAAACGTAACGAACAGCAATTCGCATTATGCTCAAGGCGGGATTGCTGTTTCATACGCAAAAGATGACTCTTTAGAATCCCATGTGAACGATACACTGTATGCGGGATGCGGACACAATGACGTGACAGCCGTGCGGCATTTGCTGAAAAGCGGACAGAGCATGATAAACAGGCTGATAGAAGGCCATTTCCCTTTTGATACGAAGTCGGACGGAACGTTTTGTCTCGGCAGGGAAGGCGCTCATTCCAAAAGGAGGATTCTGCACGCCGGGGGAGATGCGACCGGACGGATGTTGGTTGAGTTTCTGGTTCAGCAGCTGAGGGACGGCATACGGATCATTGAACACGAGACGGTTGTTGATCTGCTGATTGAACACGGACGATGCGCAGGCGTTGCCGTAAAGGATGCTTCAGGGACTGTTTCTTACAGAAGAGCGGATTGTGTAGTGCTTGCATCAGGCGGCTGCGGCAGTCTGTACCAATATCACACAAATGATTCCGCCATAACGGGAGACGGCATCGCTCTTGCCTTCCGCGCTGGAGCTGAGATCACGGATATGGAGTTCACCCAGTTCCACCCGACCCTCCTTGTGAAAAACGGGACTGTGTACGGCCTGATTTCTGAAGCAGTGAGAGGAGAAGGAGGATATTTAGCGGATCGCTTCGGGCGCAGGATCATGGCTGGCAGACACGCACTAGAAGATTTGGCGCCCCGGGATGTGGTTTCACGGGCGATTTATGAAGAAATGATGAAAGAAAATCCTGTTTTTATAAATTGCAGCCGAATAGCCGATTTTAAGAAACGTTTTCCGACCATAACAGAAATTTGTCAAACAGCCGGTGTTGATCTTGAAAGCGGAATTCCCGTAGCACCCGGAATGCATTTTTTAATGGGCGGAGTAAAAGCCGATACATGGGGGAAAACATCCGTGCCTGATTTGTACGCCATAGGCGAGACCGCCTGCACAGGATTGCACGGGGCGAACCGCCTTGCGAGCAACTCACTGCTGGAAGCGCTGGCAAGCGGGCAACGATGTGCTGAACATATCATTCAAACACCGTTAAACGGAAGATATAAAAAAACCCCGAAGAAATTTGACGTCATCTTAGAAGTGCCGGACACAACGCTTCATGTGCTCCAAGCCAAAATGACAACCGGAGCGGGCATCGTCAGGGAAAAAGAAAACATGCAGGCGCTGGCATCCTGGCTTAACAACGTATCTGTGCGTCATATAAATGTGAAGGATATCACAATAGAACAAGCCGAGCTATCCTGCCTATGGAAGACTGCGCAACTTGTTGTGACCTCAGCCCTTATTCGGGAAGAAAGCAGGGGCGCTCATTTTCGCGCTGATTTTCCCGGGACGGAGAAAGAGTGGCACGGAAAACAAATCATTCATTCAACATCTGGAACAGTTATCAGAAAAAACGAAAGGATTGGGGAACTATGGACATTCTGCAGCTGAAACAAATGCTGACTCATTTTTTTCAGGAAGATATCGGAACGGGTGATGCGACGTCACAAGCGATTTTTTCTGATCAGCAATGTAAAGCGCGAATCATCGCAAAAACAGATGGCGTGTTTGCCGGAGAAGCCGTTATCCGTGAAGGATGGAAGCTTTTACACGATGATATCCGCATCCGCTCCCTGAAAAAAGACGGAGAACGGATGAAAAAAGGAGACGTGCTCGCTGAAATGGAAGGCCAGGCGGCGGCTCTTCTTACGGGGGAGCGGGTCATTCTGAATCTCTTACAAAGAATGTCAGGCGTTGCGACAATGACGGATGAGGCCAAAAGGCGTCTTGATGATCCGTCCATTAAGATTTGTGATACGAGAAAAACGACACCCGGGCTCAGAATGCTGGAAAAATACGCCGTTCGGGTCGGAGGCGGCTTTAATCATCGCTTCGGCTTATATGACGGCATCATGATAAAAGATAATCATATTGCCGCCTGCGGATCGATAAAGGCGGCCGTGGAGCGGGCAAGAAAAACGGCGGGGCAGATGCTTGCGGTTGAAGTCGAAATCGAATCCGAACAGCAGCTGCTCGAGGCAATAGAAGCGGGCGCAGACGTTATTATGTTTGACAACTGTCCGCCTGAGTCCGTCCGGCGTTTTGCAGGCATGACACCGGGCCATATCAAAACGGAAGCATCTGGAGGCATAACGCTCGACACATTGCCCGCTTATAAAGGAACGGGCGTCCAATATATTTCACTCGGATTTCTGACTCATTCAGTAAAAAGCGCCGACATCAGCATGGATGTTGAGGCTGCGGAACAGGGGGATTTTTAAGATGTCTATTTTTGACGTGTTAACTGCATCAGCCGAAATGATGCCGAGCCATTATAAAGACATGAGCACCGGAGAAATGGAGAAGCGGGTCGCTGCCATTAAACGGGATTTCGGAAAGCGCCTGTTCATTCCGGGGCATCACTATCAAAAAGACGAAGTAATACAATTCGCCGATACGGCAGGTGACTCCCTGCAGCTTGCTCAAGTGGCAGAAAAAAATAAAGAGGCGGAATATATTGTGTTTTGCGGCGTGCATTTTATGGCGGAAACCGCTGATATGCTGACTGATGATAACCAAACCGTCATTTTGCCCGATATGCGCGCCGGATGCTCGATGGCTGATATGGCAGATATTCAGCAGACGGACAAAGCATGGCAAGAGCTTCAAGAACTGTACGGTAACACCATCATTCCGTTAACATATGTTAACTCGACGGCGGAAATTAAAGCATTCGTCGGACGGCACGGAGGAGCGACCGTCACCTCTTCGAATGCCCGGAGTGTGCTGAAATGGGCTTTTAAACAAAAAGAGAGAATTTTATTTTTGCCGGATCAGCATTTAGGCAGAAATACAGCCTATGATCTCGGCATTCCGCTGACAGAAATGGCTGTATGGGACCCGGGGCAGAACCGATTGCTTACTGACCATCCGGAAAACATTAAAGTCATCCTTTGGAAAGGGCATTGCTCCGTACACGAAAAGTTCACAGCGGAAAATATTTCTCAGCTGCGGCAGCGGGATTCCGGCATCCGCATTATCGTTCATCCGGAATGTTCGAGGGAAGTGGTCTCGCTCAGTGACGACAGCGGGTCTACCAAATACATTATTGATACGATTGAACAGGCTGAACCGGGAAGCAAGTGGGCGATCGGAACGGAAATGAATCTTGTTCAGCGCCTCATTCAATCGCATCCGGATAAACAGATTGAATCATTGAATCCCGATATGTGTCCGTGTCTGACAATGAACAGAATCGATCTGCCGCATTTATTGTGGTCGCTTGAGCAGCTTGAAAAAGGCGAGCTGAAGGGTGTCATTAAAGTTCCGGAAGCGGTTCGGACAGAAGCGCTTCGTGCTTTGAACAGAATGCTGAGTCATACGTAGTTATAAAAATTTCCCCTCCTTCCCAAATTTTTTATCATCATGCCCAGTCCATCGGCATATAGTGTGAAGAAACGTATTGTAATGACAAATGTACCGTTCACGTTTTGTGCATAGGAGGGGAAAACGTTGAAAATTCATATCGTTCAAAAAGGCGATTCGCTCTGGAAAATAGCTGAAAAATACGGAGTTGATCTTGAAGAGTTAAAAAAACTGAATCATCAGCTTAGCAATCCAGACTTAATTATGCCTGGAATGAAGATAAAGGTGCCTTCAGAAGCCGTTCCGGTCAGAAAAGAACCTAAGGCCGGCTTCGGAACGTCTGCGCATAAGCATGAGCATCCATATGCCAAAGAAAAACCGAAATCAGTTGTGGACATTGAAGACACCATACCGGAAGAACCAAAGCCGTCGATTCCATATGTGCCGCCAATCCCTGAAAAGCATGAAAATGTGCTGCCGGAAGCTGATATGAACCAATATTACCCGTCCAATCAGCTGTTTCAGCCGTGGTCGCCTCCTAAGCCGGAGGAACCGGTGACACATTTTGTCGAGCCGAAAGAAAAAGAGCATGACAATAACATTCCACAACAGGAGGAAATGATCAACATGGAAAACGCGAATTACCCGAATATGCCAAAGGCGCCTGAAGCCGGAAAGATGGAAGAAGAAAACGCCGCTTATCATCTGCCGAACATGCCAAACATTCCGAATGTCCCGTTTCCGAATATGCCGGCCGTTGAACCGCCTTTTATGCATTACCCGATGCCGTGCATGCCTTGTCCTTGTCCGGTTCCGGTGACACCGATGCTGCCGGGTTCTGGATTATGCCATCCGTGCTTCCCGGTAGGCGGAGGTTTCGGCGGTTTTGGAGGAGGTTTCGGAGGCTTTCCGGTCATGCCGATGCCGTTACCGTACGGATTCCATCATCCGGGATTTGGGCCGCATGCGGGTTACGGTGAATATGAAAATCAGGCCCATGAAAATGCAGAGCATTATGATGGTTCTGCATCTGGTTTCGGCGGTGCTCCTTACGGTCAAATGCCGTATTACGGCGGATATTCGTCACATTACGCACACGCCCCTCATCATGATGGAAAATATAAGGATGATGATTGCGGCTGCCATGATTCACATCACCACCACCATCACCACCACGGTTCACATCATCATCACGCAAATATGCCTGTGCAGCCATATCCGAATATGGGCGCAAATGCCGGATATTTTATGCCTTACGGCGGAGCAAATCCCAATGTCGCGCCGAATCAGCCGAGTCCAAATCAAGTATTCGGACGGCCGGAGGAAGAAGAAGATTAATGTTTCGGGACGATGTATGTCGTTCCTTTTTTTATGTCCAACTGAGGAATGGACATAACTGACAAGCTTAAACCCGCCGCCCGCCGCGCATCCTAAACATGAGCGGAAAACGCTCAAACAGCGATGAATCCACGGGGGGTTTTTCCATTGGGTAAAAAACTGATGACGATCGCGGGCGTTTTAGCCGTGACAGCAAGCTTAACGGCATGCGGAGCAAATAATGCCATGAATGACGGACGCTACAATCAGTCAACACGTCCGGTCGGATATTATTCGAATGATAATGGTAACGGCAGAGGCCAGTACGGAATGGACCATCAAGGACCCGTTTCTGAAATGATGGAAAACCGAAACGGCCGTCAAAATACGACAAACGTGTCCGACCAGTACGCCCCTAATGACGGGGTTCCGTTAACGACGGACGGCACATATAACGGCCGAAATGTCAATACGCCGCCGGCAGCAATGTCTTATAATGGGTATGACAACGCTGAAAACATCAGGTTGGCGGCAAAAGTTGCAAACCGCGTGAAAAAAGTAAAAGGCGTACAGGATAGTCAGGTCATCGTGACTGACACGAGAGTCGTCATTGCCGTCAGAACAAATCATCCTTTTACGAAAAATGATGATAAACATGTCAAACATGCGGCCAAAAAATTCGCGGACGGCCGTACAATTCAAGTGTTTACCGACAACGCTACTTTTACAAAGCTGCAAGACATGAACAGAAACAGCCGTTAAACGGGACTGCCGGATGATTTCATCCGGCAGTATTTTTATGGATAAAGCTTCATCATTTCTTTACATATTCTTAAAACGCTCTTTATGTTGCGGTGTTAACATAAAAGTAATAAAACGTAACGGAGGGGCCGGAATGAAAAAAACGGAGCATGACAAAAGCCGCGGAGCAAAAACTGTGTATCTGACCGTAAGGGGATACCGGCTCAAACTGACGCCCGGACAAATGAAACTGATTTCAGCCGGCCGGGCATAATCATCGCAGCAGCCCTCATTTAGAGAGCTGCTTTTTTTCGGCTGAAAGACAAATGAAAGAAAACGATTAAGCACCGGCATCTTTGGTCAAACTAGCATCAAGAGTTTGATTGAATAAAGAGGTGTTATTGGTGAAACGATTTTACGGTGCTCGTCTATTGTTTATGCTTATCTTATCGTCTGCAGTCCTGATTTGCGGAGGAAAAGGCGCATACGGGGCGGAGGTCGAGCATTACGGGCCGCTTCGGGTGCACGTCCAGCTGGAAAAGGTCTATCTGGACGGTGATGTCGGCATCGAACATACGGATGAAACCGTTTTGGCGATGGAGGATTTTTGGGCCGCATATGCGGGCTGGACGCTCGTTGAGCAGAAAAAAGGCTTCGTCCTTTTCCGTAAGCATGTTGATGACATTTCTCCGCTCAGTAAGGTTAACGGTTATATCGGCGTCACGGACGGAGGCGTCATCTCCACTTTTCACGGCCGTCCCGGATCGCTGGCCGAGCCGATTCAATCTTTCTTCCAGATTGATATAGAAAGACTGGAAAGCCGATTGCAAAAGCACTTGGAACACGGCATACCGTACAGGACAAAAGCGGAGTTTGAGAGCGTGATCGATCATATTAAGACTTACAGCGGCTGACTTTGAGGCAAGACATGTGACACATGTCTTTTTTTTCTGAATGGAAGGTGTCAAAGCGAACATACGTTAACTTTTCTATAAGACTTTGGCTGTTTTTGTGTTACAATGATAAGCAGTCAAAGAGGTGAATAGGTGTGATTGAATTCGTGAAGGGGACGATTGATTATGTATCTCCCCAATACATCGTGATTGAAAACGGCGGAATCGGCTATCAGGTCTTCACTCCGAATCCGTTTATTTATAAGGTAAGCAATCAAGAGACCATTTTTACGTATCATCATATAAAAGAAGATGCCTTTTCTTTGTACGGTTTTTCAACCCGGGAAGAAAAAGCGCTTTTCACAAAGCTGCTGAACGTCACCGGCATCGGGCCGAAAGGGGCGCTCGCCATCCTCGGTTCCGGTGACCCCGGAGCCGTCATCGAAGCGATCGAACAGGAAGATGAAGCCTTTTTGGTGAAATTTCCGGGTGTGGGCAAAAAAACGGCGCGGCAGATTATTCTTGATTTGAAAGGCAAACTGGCCGACGTCGTGCCTGAAATGATTGACAACCTGTTCAATCATGAAGCGCGCATTGAAAAACAAGAGGCTGAAACGGCGCTTGACGAGGCGCTTGAAGCGCTCCGGGTTCTCGGCTACGCCGAAAAAGAAATTAAAAAAGTGCTTCCTCACTTAAAAGAGGAAACAGCGCTCTCAACAGATCAATATGTGAAAAAAGCATTGCAAAAATTATTAAAGTAAGGTGATGTTCATGGATGAACGGCTCGTTTCAAGTGAAGCAGACAGCCATGAATCAATAATCGAGCAAAGCCTCAGGCCGCAGAATCTCGCCCAGTATATCGGCCAAAAGAAGGTGAAAGAAAATCTGCGCGTGTTTATCGATGCGGCGAAAATGAGGCAGGAAACGCTGGACCACGTTCTTTTATACGGGCCTCCGGGTCTCGGGAAAACAACGCTTGCGTCTATCGTGGCCAATGAGATGGGTGTGGAGATGCGGACGACGTCAGGCCCCGCCATCGAAAGACCGGGAGATTTGGCAGCCATTTTGACGGCGCTCGAACCAGGGGATGTGCTGTTTATTGACGAAATTCACAGGCTGAACCGCTCAATTGAGGAAGTGCTGTACCCGGCGATGGAGGATTTCTGCCTTGATATCGTCATCGGAAAAGGCCCGTCCGCCCGCTCCGTCCGTCTCGACCTTCCCCCTTTTACGCTTGTAGGAGCGACGACAAGGGTCGGATTATTGACCGCACCGCTCAGAGACCGGTTCGGGGTGCTGTCGCGCCTTGAATACTATACGCAGGAAGAGCTGACAGATATCGTGTCAAGAACGGCTGACGTTTTTGAAGTGGATATCGAAGAAGCCCCGGCTCTGGAAATCGCCAGACGGTCAAGGGGAACGCCGCGGGTTGCAAACCGGCTTCTCAGAAGGGTGAGGGATTTTGCCCAGGTGCTCGGCGACAGCCGCATCACGGAAGAAATCGCTCACGACGCGCTCGAACGTCTTCAAGTCGATGCGCTCGGCCTTGACCATATCGACCATAAGCTGCTGATGGGCATGATCGAAAAATTCAGCGGCGGTCCAGTCGGCCTTGATACGATTTCCGCGACAATCGGCGAAGAACCTCATACAATAGAGGATGTGTACGAACCGTATCTGCTGCAGATCGGATTTCTCCAGAGGACGCCGAGGGGACGGGTCGTGACTCCGGCTGTGTATGAACATTTTCGATTGGAGGCGCCCGCCCGTGACTGACTTTCCGAAGGTTCTCATGGTTCTCGGTGCCGTTTTGCTTATTGCCGGCGCAGTCTGGCACTTTGTCGGAAGGCTGCCCGGAGATATTTTCGTTAAGAAGGGAAATGTTACATTTTTCTTTCCCGTTGTCACTTGTATTGTGATCAGTGTGATACTATCCATTCTGCTTAATTTTTTCGGCAGAATGAAATAACAATAGACAGAATAAAGGTGAAATGATGAAAGTCGATTTATTTGATTTTGAACTGCCTGAACGCCTCATTGCCCAAGTGCCGCTGAGAGAGCGTGACGCATCGCGGCTGATGGTGCTCAACAAACAGACGGGCGGGCTGACGGACAGTTCATTTAAAGAGATTGTAAGCTTTTTTAATGAAGGGGATTGCCTCGTCTTGAACAATACCCGTGTGCTGCCTGCAAGATTATTCGGCACAAAAGAAGATACGGGGGCGAAAGTGGAGCTTCTGTTATTAAAACAGGAAGAAAATGATACATGGGAAACGCTCGTAAAGCCGGCGAAACGCGTAAAAAAAGGAACGGTCCTGACATTCGGCGACGGCCGGCTGACAGCGGTCTGCACGGAGGAGCTTGATCACGGAGGCAGAAAAATAAAATTCCGGTATGACGGGATTTTTTACGAAGTGCTTGAATCACTCGGTGAAATGCCGCTGCCTCCTTATATTAAAGAGCAGCTTGATGATAAAGAACGGTATCAGACCGTCTTTTCAAAAGAAATCGGATCTGCCGCAGCTCCGACGGCCGGACTTCATTTTACGGAAGAGATTTTGGACGAGCTGAAGCAAAAGGGTGTGCGGATTGAATTTATCACACTTCATGTGGGACTCGGCACATTCCGCCCGGTCAGTGCGGATGATGTGGAAGAGCATAACATGCACGCGGAATTTTATGAAATGACGGAAGAAACCGCCGCCTCTTTAAACGAGGTCAGAAAGGCGGGAGGGCGCATTGTGTCGGTCGGGACGACATCAACGCGCACCCTGGAAACCATTGCCGGCGAGCATGACGGCGTATTTACCGCTTCAAGCGGCTGGACGTCCATCTTCATTTATCCGGGATATGAATTTAAGGCGATTGACGGCATGATCACCAATTTTCATCTTCCGAAATCTTCCCTTATCATGCTCGTTTCTGCGCTTGCCGGCAGAGAGCATGTTCTTTCCGCCTACCGTCATGCGGTAGAAGAGGAATATCGTTTCTTCAGCTTTGGCGACGCCATGCTGATTATCTAATTTGAATGACAGGAGGCCTCATACAAAGTGGCTGAACAACCGATACGTTATGAATTTATAAAGGAATGCAAACAAACGGGAGCGCGCCTGGGCAGAGTTCATACGCCCCACGGCTCCTTTGAGACGCCTGTATTTATGCCGGTCGGCACGCTTGCTACGGTAAAGACGATGTCTCCGGACGAGCTGAAATCTATGGATGCGGGCATTATTTTAAGCAATACGTACCATTTATGGCTCCGTCCGGGACACGATATTGTAAAAGAAGCGGGCGGGCTTCATAAGTTTATGAACTGGGACCGTGCGATTTTAACGGATTCCGGCGGTTTTCAGGTCTTTTCATTGAGCAAGTTTCGTAATATAGAAGAAGAAGGCGTTCATTTCCGCAATCACTTAAATGGAGACAAACTGTTTTTATCTCCGGAAAAAGCGATGGAAATTCAAAACGCCCTCGGCTCTGATATCATGATGGCGTTTGATGAGTGTCCGCCGTATCCGGCAGAGTATGATTACATGAAACGCTCTGTGGAACGCACCAGCCGCTGGGCGGAACGCTGCCTGGAGGCGCACGGGCGCTCAGATGAGCAGGGGCTGTTCGGAATCGTACAGGGCGGAGAATACGAAGATCTGCGGACACAAAGTGCAAAAGACTTGGTTTCGCTTGATTTTCCGGGTTACGCCATAGGCGGATTATCTGTCGGCGAGCCGAAGCACGTCATGAACCGAGTGCTTGAGTTTACAACTCCGCTTTTACCGAAGGACAAGCCGAGATATTTAATGGGTGTGGGTTCACCGGATGCCTTAATTGACGGCGCCATCCGCGGCGTGGATATGTTTGACTGCGTACTGCCGACCCGGATTGCCCGAAACGGCACGGTGTTTACGAATGAAGGGCGTCTGAATATGAAAAACGCCAAATATGAGCGTGATTTCCGTCCGATTGACGAAGAGTGCAGCTGCCATACATGCCAAAATTACTCTCGCGCTTACATCAGACATTTGATCCGCTGTAATGAAACGTTTGGAATTCGATTAACAACTTACCATAACCTTCATTTTCTGTTACACTTAATGGAGCAGGTCAGACAAGCCATCCGGGAGGATCGTCTTGGTGATTTCCGAGAAGAGTTCTTTGAGCGTTACGGCTATAATAAGCCAAATGCGAAAAGCTTCTAAATAAAACCATTCTTGAAAGGAGGGAAACAGATGGGTACTTTAGGCACAATCGTTCCTATTATTTTAATGTTTGCAGTGCTTTATTTCCTGCTCATCCGTCCGCAGCAAAAGCAGCAGAAGGCCGTACGCCAGATGCAGGAAGAGCTGAAAAAAGGGGATACAGTGGTGACAATCGGAGGATTGCACGGCACTGTTGATTCAATTGATGAAAGCAAGGTCGTCATTAAAACAGGTGATAACACCCGTTTAACATTTGACCGCCGCGCAATCAGAGAAGCTTCCGCTGAATAACAGCGAAGCTCATACATACAAAAAAAGAGCGGAGAATCCGCTCTTTTTTTATTACGCTGATCTGCTTCCTTTCAAATTCACTCCGAAAATGCCGCCCAGCATGCTGACTCCCAAAAAGCCGAGATGAAACAAAAGCTGACCGGATGTAAACGTTTTTCCGAACCCTAAATATTGAAACAGCAAGATGATTAATGAAAAACAGACGGCGGTTAACGCTCCGATCATCCAGCCTTTTTCCTTCGCTTTGCCGCCCGATATAAAACCGCCCGCAAATAAAGAAAGAAAGGAAAGCGCGGTGATCAGCCAGCTGAAAGATGATTCTTCCATTGAGGTAACCGTCAGTAAAAGCGAAATCGCCAAACTCGTAAGAAGCATCACCGCAAAGATAGCCACTAAGCCGTACAAGACGCCTCTTCCCACTTGTTTCGTTTCTTCCATTTTTATCTCCTCTCCGCCCTGCGGCCTGATATATGACAAGCCGGAGCCCGTCTTTTTCTAAATGTATTCTCTGAATGTTCGAATTAGACGTAAATGCATGATGTTCAGCCCTTTTCTTACATAATTCAGAGCCGGTGGCAAATGCTATGACCGTTGGAGGTGCGATATGGAAGATATTTTCATTATTACGTTTCGTACGATTGTGCTTTATTTTATCATTCTTGTGATTTTCAGACTGATGGGAAAACGGGAAATCGGAGAACTGAGCATTTTAGACCTTGTCGTCTCCATTATGATTGCCGAGATTGCCGTATTGGCAATTGAAAATGTAAAAGATAAGCTTTTGCATACAATTGTGCCGATTGTCGTTTTAATGATTATTCAAGTAAGCCTTGCTTTTATTTCGCTCAAAAGCCAAAAAATACGGCAGCTGCTTGACGGAAAACCCACCATTATTATAAAACAGGGAAAAATTGATGAACGGGCGATGAGATCGCAGCGCTACAATTTTGACGATCTTCTTATGCAGCTGAGGGAGAATAACATCGATAGAATCTCTGACGTGTCATATGCCATTTTGGAGTCTTCAGGCAAACTGTCGATCGTCAAAAAGAAAACTAATAAGGATAAGCAGATGGAAACATCGCTTATCGTTGACGGGGTCATTCAGAACGAGCATCTGGACAGAATCGGGAAAGATAAACACTGGCTCGAAAAAAATTTAGCAAAAAGAGGATATCGCGATCTTTCGGTTATATCATTCTGCACGTTTACGGACGGCGCTTTTTTTATTGATCTTAAAGATGAAAAAGGGGAGCCATAAATCGGTTTCACCGCGTCACGAACTTGCCGATGACCGGAATCCGGATCAGCTCTTCCCTTTTAATCAGCCTGAATAACAGAAGAAGCGCAATGTACAAAATCGCGGTCATTGCAATCCAGCCTGTGAGATTAACAGCCTCTGACCCTGAAAAATGAACGGCGTGCTTGATGATGCGGCTGACATAACCGCAAATGAATATAACGGCAAAACAGAGCGCGTATTCTTTTATTTTAATGCTGATCGGAAGCACCTTGCTTACGGTGGCCGCATGCAGCAGGGTGACAAGGACCATCCCCGTTACAATCGCAAGTGCGGCGCCCATGATGCCCAATGAAGGCCTGGTCGCCAAAACAAAAATCAGGCCGGTTTTGACAGCGGCGCCGATAAAACTGTTCATCATGGCGGCCCCGGCTAAATTGAGAGCCTGCAGCACCGCCTGAAGGGGCCCCTGAAAATAGTAAAGCAGAAAAAACGGCGCCATCACTTTAACAAATACCGCCGCATTAGTTGATCCGTACATGACGGACATCAGTTCATCAGCGAAAGAGAATAAAATAACCACCGAAATGCCTCCGCTTAAAAGACACAGCCTCATCGCCTGTTCCAGACGGTATTCGACAACTTGCAGCTTTTTTTGCTCCATTCCTTCACTGATCGCAGGAACAAGCGCCGTTGACAGAGAATAGGTTATAAAGCTGGGCAGCGTCAAAACCGTCATGGCAAATCCGGTCAGCTCCCCGTACTGGCTGGTGGCGGCAGCGGTGGCCACTCCTGCAATCGCAAGGCTCTGCGCGACGACAATAGGTTCAAAAAACCAAGATAAATTTCCGATGAAGCGGCTTCCGGTTGTCGGGAGCGACACGCTCATCAGCTGGCGGAAGGTTTCTTTTCCATTTGCAATCGACTTGAAAAATTGTTTTCTGATTCTGATTGTTTTATTTGCTTTAAAACAAATGAATAAATAAATAAGAGAGGCAAGCTCCCCGATGACAGACGAAATCATAGCTCCGGCTGCGGCATATTCAATCCCGTACGGCAGAAACACCGTCGTGCAGACTGCGACAAGTGAAATCCGCACGATCTGCTCCAGCACTTGGGAAAACGCCAGCGGGTTCATATTCTGCCTGCCCTGAAAGTAACCGCGCAGCACGCTGGAGATTGCGATAATCGGCACGACGGGCGTAATCGCCAGAAGCGGGTAAACCGTGCGCTGATCCGTCAGCATCGTTTCGGACATAATCGGCGCAAAGCATAAAAACAGCGGCGTGAAGATGAGACTTAATATCCCGGTGACGGTAAGCGACATCACTAAAATGTGTTTCATTTTCTGCCGGTCCCCCCGCGCGCTTGCTTCAGCGACAAGTTTGCTGATGGCAACGGGGAGGCCGAATTGAGTCAAAGTGGTGGCCAAAAAAAATGTCGGGGCAGCCATCATGTATAAACCGACCCCTTCTTCACCGATAAACCGGGCGATAACCACCCGGTTGACAAAGCCGAGCATTCTCGTAATCATCCCGGCTGCGATGAGAATAAGAGTGCCTCTTAAAAAAGTCTGTTTTGCCATTTTATAAACCCCTGCCTTCTCAAACTACCTGGAATCATATACAATAAAGATATGCGCCGATGTCGTCCGAGCATGACAAGTCTTCGAGAAAAATGGAAAAAGGAGCGAGCGCCCAGTGGAGAAACATCCCGCCGAAATATACAAAGATCATTTGCGGCCTTTTTTGTACAGTAAACTTGAAGAGTTCAAAATCCTCGGATACGATGATGTTGAGCACGAGAGTTTATGGTCATACTTAATACATAAAAAGTGGAAACAGAAAAAGGAACTGCCGCTGCATGAATTGGCCGGTAATATTTTATCAGTTAAAATTGGCGATTTTATGAACTATGCAACCGTTGAAGCTTTTAAGTCGTCTAATTGGCTGGAAAGCGATGAGGGTCAGGAAGCTTTAGATGAACTGCTGAGATAATGATTTGACGGCATAGGTTTAAGGAGGAAATACATAATGAAAAAAGGACGCTTGATTGCGTTTTTCCTGATCGTATTATTGATCGGCACAGGGCTGGGGTATTTTACAAAACCGGCTGCCAATAATATTACGTTAGGATTGGATTTACGCGGCGGGTTTGAAGTTCTGTACGATGTGCAGCCCGTCAAAAAAGGCGATAAAATCACAAAAGACGTGCTCGTCAGCACGGTGCAGGCGCTGAACCGCCGGGCTAACGTTCTCGGCGTAAGCGAGCCGAACATTCAGATTGAAGGAAATAACCGCATCCGCGTACAGCTGGCGGGCGTCACGAATCAGAACAGGGCGCGCGAAATTCTGTCAACGGAAGCGCAGCTCTCGTTCAGGGATACGAATGATAAAGAGCTGTTAAACGGCTCTGATCTCGTGGAAAACGGCGCGAAGCAAACCTTTGATCCGACGACGAACGAACCGATTGTCAGCGTTAAGCTGAAGGATGCGGATAAGTTCGGAGAAGTGACGAAAAAAGTCAAGAAAATGGCGCCTAATAATCAGCTTGTGATCTGGCTTGATTACCAAAAAGGCGATTCATTTAAAAAAGAAGTCGGCAAAAAACATCCGAAATATGTATCCGCTCCGAATGTGAGCCAGGAACTAAATACAAAGGATGTCACGATTGAAGGCCAGTTCACCGTTCAAAAAGCGAAGGACTTGGCCAATATTTTAAACGCGGGCGCGCTGCCTGTGAAACTGACCGAAAAATACTCTACTTCCGTAGGGGCGCAATTCGGACAGCAGGCTTTGCATGATACGGTAGAGGCCGGCATCATCGGTATTGCAATTGTTTTCTTATTTATGCTGCTTTATTACAGACTGCCTGGACTCATAGCGGTAATTACGCTTTCTGTATACGTGTATATTACGCTTCAAGTGTTTGACTGGATGCAGGCGGTGCTGACGCTTCCGGGTATTGCGGCGCTCATTTTGGGTGTCGGGATGGCGGTTGACGCCAACATCATCACCTATGAACGGATAAAAGAAGAACTGAAACTCGGCAAATCCGTCCGCTCAGCTTTCCGTTCAGGGAACAGACGGTCATTCGCGACGATTTTCGATGCGAACATCACAACGATCATCGCAGCGGTCGTACTCTTTATTTTCGGGACAAGCTCTGTAAAAGGGTTTGCGACGATGCTGATTTTGTCAATTCTGACAAGCTTTATTACAGCTGTCTTCCTTTCAAGATTCCTGCTCTCTCTTCTCGTGGAAAGCAGATGGCTTGACCGGAAAAAAGGCTGGTTCGGCGTCAAGAAAAAACATATTATGGACATTCAAAAAACGGATGAAAATACTGAACCGCATACGGCATTCCAAAAATGGGATTTCACGAGCAAGCGAAAATATTTCTTTATTTTCTCAAGCGCTGTAACCATTGCGGGAATTATCATCTTACTGGTCTTTAAGCTCAACCTGGGAATCGATTTTGCAAGCGGCGCGCGGATTGACGTGCAGAGCAATCATTCTTTGACGGCGCAGCAGGTTGAAAAAGATTTTGATTCTCTCGGCATGGAGCCGGAAAACATCGTGCTTTCTGGTAAAGAGAACCATGTTGCCGCGGCCCGGTTTGTCGGAGAGCCGTCTAAAGAAAAAATCGCTGAAATCAAAACGTACTTTAAGGACAAATACGGATCTGAACCGAACGTCAGCACGGTATCGCCGACAGTCGGAAAAGAACTGGCCCGTAATGCTTTATATGCTGTCGCCATTGCATCAATCGGCATCATTATTTACGTGTCAATCCGTTTCGAGTACAGAATGGCAATCGCCGCAATTGTATCCCTGCTGTATGACGCTTTCTTTATCGTCGCGTTTTTCAGCATTACCAGGCTGGAGGTCGATGTCACCTTTATCGCCGCTGTACTCACCATAATCGGTTACTCGATAAATGATACGATCGTTACATTTGACCGGATACGTGAGCAGATGAAAAAACGTAAGCCGAAGTCATTTGCCGATCTGGAACATATCGTGAATCTGAGCTTGCAGCAAACCTTTACACGTTCGATCAATACGGTCTTGACCGTTGTGATTGTTGTCGTCGTGCTGCTCATTTTGGGCTCATCGTCAATTACAAACTTCTCCGTCGCTTTATTGGTCGGTTTATTGACGGGTGTTTATTCCTCTCTTTACATCGCCGCGCAGCTGTGGCTTGTATGGAAAGGAAAAGAATTTAAAGGGAAAAAATCAATCGAAGAGTAAAATGGGAACAGGCTGTCTTGCAGAAGGCAGCCTGTTTTTTCAGGCCGCATTGAACTTAAAACCTGCATTTGCTATAATGACATACGCTTACATAATCAATCATCATTGTAAAAACATGTAGGAGGGTTCTTATGAACGTTCGTGAGTCGGAGCTTCCGGGCATCGGCCAGAAAGTAGAAGTCATTACGAAAAATCACGATAAAATCAGTATTATTCTTCATGATGACGGCAGAAAAGAGCTCTATTACTTCGATGAGAATGATCATGACGAATGCTTGGCATGCGTTGAATTTAACGACGAAGAGGCGAGGCAGATTTCCGCTATTTTAGGCGGGATGACGTATAAGCCGAAAGCGCTGGAATCTGTGGAAGTCGCGCTTGATGGCCTCGTCATTGAGTGGTTTAAAGCCGAATCTCATGCACCGGCTGTCAGCCGTACAATCGGAGATTTGGAGATCAAGAAACATTACAACGTCCAGATTATTGCGATCGTAAAGAAAAATCGGCAAAAACAGCTGAGCCCCGGCATTGATACCGTAATTGAAGAAGGGGACACCCTCGTCATATCGGGAGAAAGAAGCGGACTGAAAAAGCTGGTCCGCGAGCAGTTAACGGCCCGGATTTCCTGAGACCGGGGTTTACTCCCGGGAAAATGGGGGAAAAGATAAGAGTGAACGATTGGGGGCAGACGCATGAATAAACAATGGACTATTATATTCGCATTACTATTTACTCTGATTGTCGCCATTTTTGCTGTCATTAACGTGCGGGCGGTTGAGGTTGATTATCTGTTCGGAACCGCTGAATGGCCGCTGATTTTAGTCATTTTAGGTTCTGTGTTAATGGGAGCGCTGATCGTGTTTTCGGCCGGCATATTTCAAGTGATGAAGCTGAAGCGCGAAATTAAAATGCTGCGGAAAGAAAACAGATCCGCAGGTGAATTGACGGCTGATTCGGACGGCCAAAAAACAGCCGCGCCGCCGGAAGAAATGCTTGAAGAGAAAAAAGGATCAGAATAACATTTGAAACCCCTCAGTCCGCTCTAGTATAATAGGGTGGTTGAGGGGTGAATTTATGTTAGCGTCAAAAATGCGCTGGGAAATCCAGCAGCCGGATCAGGAAAAAGTCAAATCACTCACAGAACAATTGGACATAACACCTCTTGTGGCATCACTGCTTGTAAAAAGAGGTTTTGATACTGCCGAAAGCGCAAGGCTGTTTTTACATACAAAGGATGCAGACTTTTATGACCCGTATGAATTAAAGGGAATGCGGGAAGCAGTTGATCGGATAAAACTGGCGGTTTCTCAAGGGGAACCGATTATGATTTACGGAGATTACGATGCAGACGGCGTTACAAGCACGTCAGTGATGCTGACGGCACTCAGACAGCTGTCGGCGGACGTTGACTTTTATATTCCCGACCGTTTCACAGAAGGCTACGGCCCGAATGAACAAGCTTTCCGTTCCATAAAAGAGCGGGGATTTTCGCTGATCATTACAGTGGATACGGGAATCGCCGCCGTCCATGAAGCTGAAGTCGCAAAAGAGCTGGGCTTAGACGTCATTATTACCGACCACCATGAGCCGGGACCCGAGCTTCCTGACGTATTTGCGATCATCCACCCGAAGCAGCCGGGCTGCGGCTATCCGTTTAAAGAATTGGCCGGCGTCGGTGTGGCGTTTAAGCTTGCCCATGCGCTTACGGGTTCTTTGCCGGAAGCTATGCTGGACTTGGCGGCAATCGGTACGGTTGCAGATCTGGTGCCTCTTCATGATGAAAACAGATTAATTGCGTCACTTGGGATCGAAAGGCTTCGAACGACAAATCGGCCGGGCCTCAAAGCTCTGATTAAGCTTTCCGGCGGAGATATCGGACAAGCTGATGAGGAAACGATCGGATTTCAGGTCGCGCCGAGGCTCAATGCCGTCGGAAGAATAGAACAGGCCGATCCCGCCGTGCATCTGCTGATGACCGAAGATCAGTTTGAAGCGGAGGAACTGGCTTCGGATATTGACCTGCTGAATAAAGAGCGGCAGAAAATGGTGAAAACCATGACCGAAGAGGCTGTTGAAATGGTTCAGCAGCAAGGCGGAAACCCGTCTGCCATTGTAGTGGCAAAAGCCGGCTGGAATCCGGGAGTCGTCGGTATTGTCGCATCGAAGCTGGCTGAACGTTTTTACCGGCCCGCTGTTGTGCTTGGGATAGATGAGGAGCAGGGCATCGCTAAAGGGTCGGCGCGAAGCATCAGAGGCTTCAACCTTTTTACGAGCCTTTCACAGTGCAGAGACATTCTTCCTCATTTCGGCGGGCATCCGATGGCGGCAGGAATGACGTTGAAGGCTGAAGATGTGGCGGAATTAAGGGACAGGCTGAATCAAATGGCTGAAGAAACCCTTACGGAAGAGGATTTTATTCCCGTTCAGGAGGTTGATCTTGTCTGCGGCGTTGAAGACATAACCGTTGAAAGCATTACAGAATTGAATATGCTGTCGCCGTTCGGCATGCTTAACCCTAAACCGCATGTGATGGTGAAAAATGCCGTGCTTGATGATGTGCGCCTGATCGGAGCGAATAAAAATCACGTGAAAATGACGGTGAAAAGTGATTCCGCCGTCCTTGACTGCGTCGGCTTTAACAAAGGGGAGCTTGAAGCCGGAGTTGTCCCCGGATCAACGATTTCCATTGTCGGCGAGATGTCCATTAATGAATGGAACAACAGAAAGAAACCCCAGCTGATGATTAAAGATGCTGCGGTGCCGGAATGGCAGCTTTTTGATATCAGGGGCAAGCGGACGTGGGAAGACACGGTCACCTCGCTGCCGAAGGAAAAACGGGTGCTCATCAGCTTTAACGAAAAAACCGCTCAGAAGCTCCGTGCAAAAGAGCTGTCGGGCGAGCTGGCCGGGATCACATCGGAATCCGAGGCGGAAGCTCTCCAGCTTGACGGAAAATATGCCGTTTTTCTGGATGTGCCGCCGTCAGCGGATCGCCTGCAGCATTTGCTTGACGGAAAGAAGCCGGAACGGATTTATTTTGTTTTTATCAATCATGAAGAACATTTCCTGTCCTCATTTCCATCGCGGAATGATTTCAAGTGGTTTTACGCATTTCTCTTAAAAAGGGGCGCTTTTGACTTCGGCAAGCATGGTTCAGAGCTTGCGAGACACAGAGGATGGTCAATTGACACAATCAATTTCATGACAAAGGTGTTTTTTGATCTCGGTTTTGTTAAAATAGAAGATGGTGTGCTGTCTGTCGTGAGCGGCGCGAAAAAACGCGACCTGGCAGATTCGCAAACCTATCAGGTAAAACAGCAGCTGATGGAATTAGACCAGAAGCTCAATTATTCCGCAGCCCATGAGCTGAAGGAATGGCTGAATAAGCTGATGAACCAAGGTTCAGAAGCTTATGAAAGTACGAGGAGGACATAGAACAGATGGATCTTAAAAAATACGTAACAATTGTGCCCGATTACCCGAAAGAAGGCGTACAATTTAAAGATATTACGACATTGATGGACAAAGGCGACGTATACCGTTACGCTACTGACCAAATTGTTGAATATGCAAAAGAAAAAGAAATTGATTTAGTTGTCGGGCCTGAAGCGCGCGGCTTTATTATCGGCTGTCCGGTTGCATACGCTCTCGGAGTCGGCTTTGCGCCGGTTCGGAAAGAAGGAAAACTTCCGCGTGAGGTCATTAAAGTCGATTACGGTTTGGAGTACGGAAAAGACGTACTGACGATTCATAAAGATGCGATTCTGCCGGGACAGCGCGTGCTGATTACTGATGACTTGCTTGCAACAGGCGGCACGATCGAAGCAACGATTAAGCTAGTCGAAGAACTGGGCGGCGTCGTAGCCGGTATTGCGTTCTTAATCGAGCTTTCTTACCTTGACGGCAGAGACAAGCTTGACGATTACGATATTTTAACATTAATGAAATATTAACCGCATATGGAAAAAAGCACTCGTGTCAGGGTGCTTTTTTCCTATTATTTCATCATCCTGACAGATTCTTTAGGTGTTTTGAACTTCTGCCCTTTACATCTCTCGTTTTTTTCTTGATAATAAACTAATACAGTTTACATTTAAAAAAGGTGATTCCATGGCGAACGAACAAGTATTGACTGCCGAGCAAGTAATAGATAAAGCGCGCACTTATCTGCCGGAGGAGCAGATTGCGTTTGTTGAGAAAGCTTACCTGTATGCGCAAAACGCGCATCGCGAACAGTACCGCAAATCAGGTGAGCCGTACATCATTCATCCGATTCAGGTGGCGGGGATTCTCGTCGATCTGGAAATGGACCCTTCCACAATTGCGGGCGGATTTCTGCATGACGTGGTAGAGGACACGGATGTCACCCTCGACGACCTGAAGGAAGCATTTTCTGAAGAAGTGGCGATGCTTGTCGACGGCGTGACGAAGCTCGGTAAAATTAAGTATAAATCTCAAGAGGAGCAGCAGGCGGAAAACCATCGAAAAATGTTTGTCGCTATGGCTCAGGATATCAGAGTCATATTGATCAAGCTGGCGGATCGCCTTCACAATATGCGGACGTTAAAGCATCTTCCGCAGGAAAAGCAGCGGAGAATTTCAAATGAGACGCTGGAGATTTTCGCTCCGCTGGCCCATCGGCTCGGGATTTCTAAAATCAAATGGGAGCTTGAAGACACCGCTCTCCGTTATTTGAATCCTCAGCAGTATTACAGAATCGTCAACCTCATGAAGAAAAAGCGCGCGGAACGCGAACTTTATGTCGAAGAGGTTGTCAATGAAGTGAAAAAACGGGTCGAAGAAGTGAATATCAAAGCGGACTTTTCAGGACGTCCGAAGCACATCTACAGCATTTACCGCAAGATGGCGCTGCAAAATAAACAGTTCAATGAAATATATGATCTGCTCGCCGTCCGTATTCTTGTCGGAAGCATTAAAGACTGCTACGCCGTACTCGGCATTATTCATACGTGCTGGAAGCCGATGCCGGGCAGATTCAAAGATTATATTGCGATGCCTAAGCCGAATATGTATCAGTCTCTGCATACGACCGTAATCGGGCCTAAAGGCGATCCGCTGGAAGTGCAGATCAGAACGTTTGAGATGCATGAGATCGCTGAATACGGGGTGGCCGCACACTGGGCATATAAAGAAGGCAAGGCTGCAAACGAAGAAGCGACATTTGAGAAAAAACTGTCCTGGTTCCGTGAAATTCTGGAATTCCAAAACGAGTCTACCGATGCGGAAGAATTTATGGAATCGCTGAAAATCGATCTGTTTTCTGACATGGTATACGTATTTACGCCAAAAGGCGATGTCATTGAACTGCCGTCAGGCTCTGTGCCGATTGATTTTTCCTACAGGATACACTCGGAGATCGGCAACAAAACAATCGGGGCGAAAGTGAACGGAAAAATGGTGACGCTTGACCATAAGCTCCGGACGGGCGACATCGTCGAGATTCTGACGTCCAAGCATTCATACGGCCCGAGCCAAGACTGGGTCAAACTGGCGCAGACGTCCCAGGCGAAACACAAAATCCGCCAATTCTTTAAGAAACAGCGCCGTGAAGAAAACGTCGAAAAAGGCCGTGAGCTTGTCGAGAAAGAAATTAAAAATCTTGATTTTGAAGTGAAAGATGTTTTAACACTCGAAAATCTTCAAAAAGTTGCCGACAAGTTCAATTTCTCAAATGAAGAGGATATGTACGCGGCGGTCGGGTATAACGGCATTACCGCTCTTCAGGTGGCCAACAGGCTCACCGAAAAAGAACGGAAGCTGCGTGACCAGGAAGAGCAGGAAAAAATCGTTCAGGAAGTCACTTCCGAGCCGAAACATTATCCGCAAGGGAGAAAACGGGAAGCGGGTGTGCGCGTAAAAGGCATTGACAACCTTCTCGTCCGCTTGTCGAAATGCTGCAACCCGGTGCCGGGCGACCATATTGTCGGTTTTATTACAAAAGGCCGCGGTGTATCCGTTCACCGGGATGACTGTCCGAACGTCAAAACGAATGAAGCGCAGGAACGTCTGATCCCCGTTGAATGGGAGCATGAATCACAGGTTCAAAGACGCAAAGAATATAACGTTGAGATTGAGATTTTGGGGTATGACCGTCTCGGGCTTTTAAATGAGGTGCTCCAAGCCGTAAATGAGACGAAAACCAACATCTCCTCTGTCTCCGGCAAATCCGACCGCAATAAAGTCGCTACGATTCATATGGCGATTTTTATTCAAAACATCAACCATCTGCATAAAGTGGTCGAGCGGATTAAGCAGATCAGAGACATCTATTCAGTCCGGCGGGTAATGAACTAAAAGGAGCTTGCTATGAAATTAGTTGTTCAGCGTGTAACAGAAGCAAGTGTGACGGTTGACGGCGCTGTCGCCGGCCGGATCGGACCCGGCATTATGGCGCTTGTCGGCATCACTCATGAAGATACAGAAGAAGATGCCGCTTACTTGGCGGATAAAATCGTGAATCTTCGGATTTTTGATGATGAAAGCGGCAAGATGAATTTATCGCTTTTGGATACGGGCGGGGAGATTTTATCCGTTTCCCAGTTTACGCTTTACGGCGAAACGAAGAAAGGGAGACGCCCGAATTTTATGAATGCGGCTAAACCGGATCAGGCTGTGCTCCTTTATGAAAAGTGGAACGAACTCCTTCGGGAAAAAGGAGTCAAAGTGGAAACAGGAATATTCGGAGCCATGATGGATGTTCAGCTGACGAATTCCGGGCCGATTACATTGATTATGGATTCTAAACAATAAAAAAAGCTGCCGTTCGGCAGCTTTTTTTATGATTGAAAATAATGTTCCAATCCGCTTTCAATTCCGTCTGTCACTTTTTCCTGATAAGAGCCGCTATGTATGATTGTTTCTTCTTGCGGTTGACTGAGATAGCCGAGCTCATACAGCATGGCAGGCCGTTTATTTTCCCTCAGGACGTAATAATCGCCAAACAGAACGCCGCGATCCGGGATAGGGGAACGCTTCAGTACTTCAGAATGGACGTCTGAGGCAAGCTGGCGATCCTTAGACGGACTGTAATAATAAGCCGTGCTTCCCCGCGTTGACGTATCGGCATAGCTGTCATAGTGAATGCTGATAAAGGCATCCGCATTCCGGTAATGAGAGGTTGAAACCCTGGCCTGCAGGCTGATAAAAGTATCATCCTGTCTGGTGATATACACGTTTGCACCGGATGCCCGCAATTTTTGGGCCAGCAGCTTAGCGGTTTTAATCGTTACGTTTTTTTCAAACTTTCCGGAGTAGCCGATCGTTCCGCTGTCTTTTCCTCCGTGTCCGGGATCAACGACGATCGTTTTGTTTTTAAGTGAGCCGCTGCCGCCCGACGTGTCGGGAGAAGGTGCTTCTCCTGTTTCCTCCCCGCTTTTTGACGTTTGTACGACCCAGTTTGCCACATATGCGGTTTGTCCGTTTTCAAGCCGGACTTCATACCATTTGCCGCTTGAGCCGACAATCGGGTAGGCTGCGCCTTTATCTGCTCTTTTTACGATAGAAGCGGAAGTCGAGGCCGAGCTCCTTAAGTTGGTGCCGCCGTACACAATATACGCTTTTTTCGAGGAGCCTGAGCCCGCAGAACCGTCTCCCGAGCCGGATGCGCTGCCCGATGAGTCAGAATCCTTTATGATGTAGTGGCTTGCTGCCCAGCCTTTTTGCCCGTTTGCTTCAATTTTCAGCCAGCCGTGGTCTTCACTTAAAATGGAAACCTTTGTTCCGCGTGATAATTTAGTCATAATCGCTGAATCATGTGATGCTGCACTTCTGACATTCAATGAAGAAACGCCGACCGTTCCGTTTTTTGACCCGCTTCGGGCCGAAGTTGCTTTCGTATCCGATCCGCCGCTGTCCGCGGTGACGTATTCGGAAGAAACCCATCCGGTTGTGCCTTGATAAGAAATGTTCACCCATCCGCTGTTCTTGTCCAGCACAGATGCATGTGCGCCTTGCGGAAGTTTGCCGATGACTTCATATGATGTCCCCGGGCCTTTTCTGATGCGGAGGTCAGGATCGGTGGAAGTGACTGTTCCGCTTGTTGCGGATGAATTGTCTGCTCCCCCGGCTGTTTTTGATATCAGCCAGGAAACGACCCATCCGGTTTTACCGGGGCTCAGCTGAAGCTGCACCCAGTCTCCCTCTTCTTTAGCGATCGGGTATCTTTCCCCTTTTTTTACTTCAGCCTTAATTCCATAGCTCAGGCCGGGACCGCCTCTGACATTGATCTTGTCTGTCGCGATGACCGCTTCTCCCTCTGCGGCGATTGCGGTGTGGAATGACGGAAGAAGCGCTGTGATGATGACGCCGCATAAAATAAGAGCAAGAGTTCTCTTCTTCATGGCTGTCCTCCTTTCTGAACTAACTAAAATACATTCTTGTATAATATCGTATTTTCCTTGCTGAATGTTAAATAAAAATAAAATGGTTTGTTTATACTAGTCATAAATACAGCGAAAAGGTGTGCAAATCATGAAATATCAACCAAAAATGGGACGCGCGCTGCACGATGCGGAAGGAAATCTGCACTTCAGTGATCAGAGCGATAGAGAAAAGGCGGGTTTTCTTGAAGAGACGGCGACGGAGTTCGGTCTCTTATCGAAAGAAGCGGTCGCAAGGAAAAACAGACGGAATAAAACTTGACAGGGGAGTGCAATCCCATTATTATAATAGAAATTGATGTACATAAGTCATGATAACGATTTTGAACCGATAATGGAGAAGAGTAGGTCAGAATGCATGGAGAAGAGAGGAACCGTCCCGGGCTGAAAGCGGATCCGCACTGCATCTTTCTCGAAACAACACTCCGGAGGTTCCCTGCTGAACGCTTTTGCAAGTCATTAGGCAGCGGACGTGAACCTGCGTTAAAGGTCAGAGCGGGGATGCTTCGGCATTCCAACTAGGGTGGCACCACGGGTATAACTCTCGTCCCTACTATACATGTATAGTAGGAGCGGGAGTTTTTTTATTTGAAGAAAGACATTAAGGAGGCCTGTAACATGGCATATCACATTCCAAGAGGCACACAGGACATACTGCCGGGTGAATCAGACAGATGGCAGTTCGTCGAACAAATTATGAGGGAGACGTGCCGCACTTATCAATATAAAGAAATCCGCACGCCGATTTTCGAGCATACGGAATTGTTCGCAAGAGGCGTCGGTGAGTCTACAGATATCGTGCAGAAAGAAATGTACACGTTTGAAGACCGTAAAGGGAGAAGCCTGACGCTTCGGCCGGAAGGAACAGCCGCCGCAGTCCGCGCGTTCAATGAAAATAAATTATTTGCGAACCCGGTGCAGCCGACGAAGCTTTATTATGTCGGACCGATGTTCCGTTACGAACGTCCGCAGACGGGGCGTTTCCGCCAATTCTATCAATTCGGAATTGAAGCGATCGGCTCCAAAGATCCGGCCGTGGATGCAGAAGTCATTGCGCTTGCGATGAGTATTTACCGTAAAGCCGGTTTGAAACATGTCAAGCTTGTGCTGAACAGCCTTGGTGACCAGGAGAGCCGCAAATCCTACCGGGAAGCGCTCGTCAAACATTTTGAACCGCGCATCGGAGAATTTTGCTCAGACTGCCAGTCGCGTCTGCACACAAACCCGCTCAGAATTCTTGACTGCAAGAAAGACAGAGAGCATGAACTGATGAAAACGGCTCCGTCCATTCTTGATTACTTAAATGAAGAATCAGCCGCTTATTTTGAGAAAGTAAAACAATACTTAAACGATCTCGGCATCCCGTTCGAAATAGATCCGAATCTTGTCAGAGGGCTTGATTATTATAACCATACCGCTTTTGAAATTATGAGCAATGCCGAAGGATTCGGAGCGATTACAACCCTTGCCGGCGGGGGCCGTTATGACGGGCTTGTTGAACAGATCGGCGGACCTGAAGCGCCGGGTATCGGATTTGCGATGAGCATCGAACGTCTGCTGGCAGCCATTGACGCTGAGAAAACAGAGCTTCCCGTCAATCAGGGGATTGACTGCTACATCGTGACGCTCGGAGAAAAAGCGAAGGATTATTCCGTTTCCCTCGTGTACAAACTGAGAGAAGCGGGCATCTCAAGTGAAATCGATTATGAAAATAAAAAGATGAAGGGCCAATTTAAAACGGCTGACCGTCTCGGCGCACGTTTTATTGCGATTTTAGGGGAAGATGAGCTTGCCCAAAATAAAATCAATGTAAAAGATGCGGAAACAGGAGAGCAGCGTGAAGTGGTGTTAGACGAGCTGATACAAGTGTTAAAGGCAGATCAAAAGCAGTGAAGGAGAGGAACGCTATGTTTGGAAGAACATATTATTGTGGCGAGATAACTGAAAAAGCGATTGGCGAAACCGTCAAACTGAAAGGGTGGGTGCAGAAGCGGCGCGATCTCGGCGGCTTGATTTTCATTGATTTGCGCGACCGCTCGGGTATTGTGCAAGTTGTGTTCAACCCTGACGTATCGAAGGAAGCCCTTGCCGCAGCGGAAGCAATCAGAAACGAATATGTGCTTGATATCGAAGGCACGGTTTCTGCCCGTGAAGAAGGCACGGTGAATCCCAACCTGAAAACCGGTAAAATTGAAATCAAAGCTGAAGCGGTGACGGTGCTCAGTACGGCGAAAACGCCTCCGTTTCCGATCAGTGACCAGGCGGCTGACGTTTCTGAAGACGTCCGGTTAAAACACCGCTATTTGGATTTGCGCCGCCCGGCGATGTTTCAAACATTGCAAATGCGCCACCAAGTCACAAAATCCATCCGCCATTTCTTGGATGAAAACGGATTTCTTGATATTGAAACACCGATTTTAACAAAAAGCTCTCCCGAAGGCGCCCGTGATTACTTAGTGCCGAGCCGGGTGCATGAAGGAGAATTTTACGCCCTTCCGCAATCGCCGCAGATTTTTAAACAGCTTCTGATGGTGTCGGGCTTTGAACGGTATTATCAAGTGGCCCGCTGCTTCCGCGATGAAGACTTGCGTGCCGACCGCCAGCCGGAATTTACGCAGATTGATATCGAAATGTCCTTTATGAGTCAAGAGGACATCATGGCTCTGGCGGAAGAGATGATGGCGAAAGTCATGCTTGAAACAAAAGGTGTTGAAGTACCGCTTCCGCTTCCGCGAATGACATATGAAGAAGCGATGAACAGCTACGGTTCCGACAAGCCTGACACCCGCTTCGACATGCTGCTGACGGACGTGTCAGACATAGTGAAAGATACTGAATTTAAGGTGTTCTCATCAGCCGTGGCAAACGGCGGCGTTGTAAAAGCGATCAATGTCAAAGGCGCTGCCGGCGACTATTCCAGAAAAGATATCGATGCGCTCGGCGTTTTTGCCGGAAATTACGGCGCGAAAGGTCTCGCTTGGGTGAAAGTTGAAGCTGACGGCGTAAAAGGCCCGATTGCGAAATTCTTTGATGAAGAGAAGCAGGCAAAACTGGCTGAAGCGCTTGATGCTTCTGAAGGCGATCTGCTCCTGTTCGGGGCTGATAAGTTTGAGGTTGTGGCTCAATCCCTCGGCGCGCTTCGCTTAAAGCTCGGCAAAGAACGCGGCCTGATTGACGAAAGCCTCTTCAACTTCCTGTGGGTTGTGGACTGGCCGTTACTGGAGCATGACGAGGAAGAAGGCCGTTTCTATGCGGCTCACCACCCGTTTACAATGCCTGTCCGTGAAGATCTTGACCTGATTGAAACGGCGCCTGAAGATATGAAAGCGCAGGCTTACGACCTTGTCTTAAACGGCTATGAACTCGGCGGAGGCTCAATCCGTATTTTTGAAAAAGACGTTCAGGAAAAAATGTTCGGGCTTCTCGGCTTTACAAAAGAAGAAGCGGAGGAGGAGTTCGGATACCTGCTTGAAGCCTTTGAATACGGCGCCCCTCCGCACGGCGGAATCGCGCTCGGCTTAGACCGGTTGGTTATGCTTCTTGCAGGCCGCACAAACTTAAGAGATACGATTGCTTTCCCGAAAACGGCAAGCGCAAGCTGCCTTCTTACGGAAGCGCCCGGCGAAGTGAGCGACGCCCAGCTTGAAGAACTTCACCTTTCTGTCAAAAGAAAAGTGAAACAGTAAAGATCAGCAGTTTGTTTCTTGAAAATCAAAATCTGCTGTGATATGATTTTGACAAGTTAAATAAAGTCCTGATGTGTTAGTTGTACACCTAGTTTTGACCGAACATTTTTTTGATTTGGGAGCCCGCATTTTTAAATGGCGTACATGCCTCTTTTCATTCGTTAAGAGGACTTACAAGATTTAAAAAAGGGCACCCACCTGCTGAGAGCGGGTTCAAAACGAAGGAAAGCTGCAACGGCACAATTGGGACTTTATTTTTTGTGCGCTAAAACCAGCGGCTTTTTGACAAGCCGAGTTTATAAAACCAGAATGTGGAGTGAGGTTCTTGTTACATCAGTTTTCCAGAAATGAGCTAGCGATTGGAAAAGAAGGGCTGGACACGTTAAAAAACAGCACGGTGGCCGTTCTCGGCGTCGGCGGAGTCGGTTCATTCGCAGCCGAAGCATTGGCGAGGTCCGGAGTGGGGCGGATCGTTCTCGTCGATAAAGATGATGTTGACATTACAAACGTAAACCGCCAGCTGCATGCGCTCTTGTCGACGGTGGGACAGCCGAAAACAGACTTGATGAAAGAGCGGATCGCGGATATTAATCCGGATTGTGACGTCGTCGCCTTAAAAATGTTTTATACTGAAGAGACATATGAGCAGTTCTTTGAGTATCCGCTTGATTACGTCATTGACGCGTCGGATACGATTCATTATAAAATTCATCTGATGAAAGAATGTCTGAAACGGAATGTTCCGCTGATTTCAAGCATGGGAGCAGCGAATAAAACAGACCCGACACGCTTTCAGATTGCTGATATTTCAAAAACCCATACCGATCCGATTGCCAAAGTCGTCCGCACAAGGCTTCGCAAAGAGGGCATTAAAAAAGGCGTACAGGTCATTTTTTCTGATGAAAGCCCGATCGTCATCCGTGAAGACGTCAGAAAAGAAGTCGGGAATGATGAAGCGAAAATCCGCAAAGCGCAAATGCCGCCGTCTTCCAACGCCTGGGTTCCGTCAGTGGCCGGTCTGATTATGGGCGGACATGTTGTCATGGAGCTCTTAAAGGACATCGACATTAAACGGGTTAAAGATAAATAAAAAGAAAAACAGCCTTCTTCAGGAAAGGCTGTTTTTTATTTGAATCCGCCGTTTACACGAAAGATTTTGGCCGGTATCAAAAAAGACAAGAACACATAGGTGTCCTTGTCCGGTTATTTTTTCTGCTTCATCAGTTTTTCATACACTTGCTTTATGGCGGCTTCAAATTTCCCCGTTTGTTTCGGTTTATAGTATTGCTTGTTTTTTAACGGATCAGGCAAATATTGCTGTTCGACCCATCCGTTCTCGAAATCGTGAGGATATTGATAGCCGATCCCGCGTCCGAGCTCTTGGGCCCCTTTATAGTGGGCGTCTTTTAAATGTTTCGGCACATCGCCGATTTTACCCGTCCTGATGTCTTTGAGCGCCTCATCAACGGCTGAGATGGCGGAGTTTGATTTTGGCGAGAGGCATAATTCGATTACCGCATTGGCCAGCGGAATTCTCGCTTCCGGAAAGCCGATCCGTTCTGCGGTCTGAATCGCGCTCAGCACCCGGGGGCCTGCCTGCGGGCTTGCGAGGCCGATATCTTCATAGGCGATCACGAGAAGCCTTCTTGATAAGCTTTCAAGGTCTCCGGCTTCGATCAGACGGGCCAGATAATGAAGGGCGGCGTTTGCGTCCGAGCCTCGGATTGATTTTTGGAAGGCGGATAAGACGTCATAATGCGCATCGCCGTTTTTATCATGAGTATAGCTTTTTTTCTGCAGACATTCTTCCGCCGTTTCCCGTGTAATCCGGATCGTGCCATCGCTTGATTCCTTTGTAGAGAGCACGGCAAGCTCCAGTGCGTTCAAAGCGGAGCGGACGTCTCCTCCGCACCCTTGTGCGAAATGATCCATCGCGTCGTCGTCCACCGAAACGCTGTAGGAACCGAGTCCCCGGTGTTTATCTGTGAGCGCTCTTTTCAATGCCTGCTTGATCAGATCGGGTGTTAACGGTTCGAGCTCAAATATCTGGGTCCGGCTTCTGATGGCCGGGTTAATGGCATGATAAGGGTTGGCGGTCGTCGCGCCGATTAAAATAATCATTCCGTTTTCTAAATAGGGCAGCAGAAAATCCTGCTTTCCCTTATCAAGCCTGTGCACTTCGTCAAGGATTAAAATGACCTGGCCTGACATTTTCGCTTCCTGTACGACAATCTCCATGTCTTTTTTATTATGAATGACGGCATTCAATTTCCTGAATGCGATGCTTGTCGATCCTGCGATCGCTGTGGCGATGGACGTTTTTCCGATGCCCGGCGGTCCGTACAGGATCATGGATGATAAGTGCTTTGCACGCACCATTCTGCCGATGATTTTATCTTCTTTGACCAAATGTTCCTGGCCGATAATGTCTTCGATATTGGCAGGCCGCATCCGATACGCCAATGGTTTCATGAACATCTCTCCTTACATATACAGGGTAACGGAAAACGGACGATTAGAAAAGCGAATTGCGGCGGGCCCCGTGTTTCAATGAAAATTAGGATAAGTTATGTTATAATAACAGTTGGTCTATAAGATACTAAACAGATTATTCATATCCATTTACTTGTATAAATTAACAATTAGAATTGACTGGGGTGTTCATATTGAAAATATCGACAAAGGGAAGATACGGGCTCACCATTATGATTGAATTGGCGAAAAAGCACGGAGACGGTCCGACGTCGCTCAAAAGCATCGCCCAAACAAACAGCCTTTCTGAGCATTACTTGGAACAGCTTGTATCACCGCTCAGAAACGCGGGACTCGTAAAAAGCATCAGAGGCGCTTACGGGGGTTACGTGCTCGGGGGCCAGCCTGAAGAGATAACGGCCGGAGACATTATCAGAGTGCTGGAAGGGCCGATCAGCCCGGTAGAAGTGCTTGAGGATGAAGAGCCTGCCAAGCGGGAGTTATGGATCCGCATCCGCGACGCTGTAAAAGACGTGCTGGACAGCACGACGTTAGAAGACCTTGCGAGCTACACGGACGGCGAGCAGGAAGCTTATATGTTCTATATTTAAACCAGAGGTGTACAGACAATGGAACGGATTTATTTAGATCATGCCGCGACTTCCCCGATGGATGAGCGTGTGCTTGAAGAAATGAAGCCCCATTTCTTCGGCAGTTTCGGCAACCCGTCAAGCATTCATTCATTCGGGAGAGAATCCCGGAAATGGGTCGATGAAGCGAGAGCGGACATCGCGCGCGAAATCAGTGCGAAAGAACAGGAAATTATTTTCACAAGCGGCGGCACGGAGGCTGATAATTTGGCGATTTTCGGAACGGCTGCCGCCCGGAAAAATGAAGGAAAGCATATCATTACGACCGCTGTTGAGCATCATGCTGTATTGCACGCCTGCGAAAAGCTGGAAGAAGACGGCTTTGAGGTGACATACCTCATCCCCGGCCCTTCAGGACGGATCAGTGCAAATCAGGTGAAAGAAGCGCTCCGTGATGATACAATCCTTGTTACCGTCATGTATGGCAATAACGAAGTCGGAACCATTCAGCCGATTGACGAAATCGGAGAGCTGTTAAGCGGGCATCAGGCCTATTTTCACACAGATGCCGTTCAGGCATTCGGTTATATGCCGATTGACGTGAAAAAAAGCAGAATTGACATGCTGTCTGTTTCCGGTCACAAGCTTAACGGGCCTAAAGGGACAGGCTTTTTATATGTAAATCAAGAGGTGAAGCTGTCACCGATTCTTCTCGGGGGAGAGCAGGAACGAAAGCGCCGCGCGGGGACGGAAAATGTACCGGGCATCGCCGGCTTAAAAGAAGCGGTCGTCCTTTCAAACCGTGAGAGGGAAGAGAAAACAGCGAAGTATAAGGAGTTTAAGAACATTATCATGAGCACGCTGGAAAAATCCGGCGTTACAGCGGAGGTGAACGGAGATGCCGAGAAATGCCTGCCTCATATTTTAAACCTTTACTTTCCCGGTGTGCCGGTGGAAGCGCTGCTGGTCAATCTTGACATGGAAGGCATTGCCGTCTCCAGCGGATCTGCTTGTACAGCGGGATCCGTTCTTCCGTCCCATGTGCTTACGGCCATGTTCGGAAGTGAGAGCGGCAGGCTGACTTCGTCAATCCGCCTCAGCTTCGGCCTCGGCAATACGGCGGAACAAATCGAAACAGCCGCCGAAAAGCTTGCCGCCGTCGTTAAACGGCTTGCTTAAAACGGCGGACTTACGTTTTTAATGGAGTGAATGCAAATGGAAAAACGGCCGGAGGATACAAGAGTCGTAGTCGGCATGTCCGGCGGCGTGGACTCTTCCGTGGCGGCCCTTCTGCTGAAGGAGCAGGGCTACGATGTAATCGGAATCTTTATGAAAAACTGGGATGATACGGACGAAAACGGTTTTTGCACGGCGACGGAAGATTATGAAGACGTCATCCGGGTCTGCAACCAGATCGGAATTCCGTATTATGCCGTCAACTTTGAGAAGCAATATTGGGAAAAGGTATTTCAATATTTCCTTGATGAATATAAAGCCGGAAGAACCCCCAATCCGGATGTCATGTGCAATAAAGAAATTAAGTTTAAGGCTTTCTTGGATCATGCTCTGTCACTCGGCGCGGATTATCTTGCGACGGGCCATTACGCCCGTGTAGACAGAAGCGCAGGTACAGTGCGCATGCTCCGCGGTCTGGATGAAAACAAGGACCAGACTTATTTTCTGAATCAGCTCAATCAGGAACAGCTCAGCAAAGTCATGTTCCCGATCGGTGATCTGCAAAAAAGCCGCGTGCGGGAAATCGCCAAAGAAGCGGAACTTGCGACAGCTGCGAAAAAAGACAGCACGGGAATCTGCTTTATCGGCGAACGCAACTTCAAAACGTTTCTCAGCCAATATCTCCCTGCTCAGCCGGGCGATATGATGACAATGGACGGAGAAGTAAAAGGGCGTCATGACGGTCTGATGTATTATACAATCGGACAGCGCCACGGTCTTGGAATCGGCGGAAGCGGCGAGCCGTGGTTCGCCGTCGGTAAAGATCTTGAAAAAAACATTCTGTATGTTGATCAAGGATTCCATAATCCGCTTCTGTATTCCGATAAGATCACGGCGACAAATGTCAGCTGGACGCGTCCCGGTCTGATGGACGGCGGCGAAATGACATGCACGGCGAAATTCCGCTACCGTCAGGAAGATCACAAAGTAACGGTGAAAATGACGGGTGATGATGAAGCGGAAGTCATTTTTGACGGGCAGGTACGCGCCGTTACGCCGGGACAAGCCGTCGTTTTTTATGACGGAGAAGAGTGCCTCGGCGGCGGAACGATAGATGACGTTTATAAAGACGGAACAAAACTGTGGTACGTATAACACATGTAAAAAACCTCAACTCGCATGTTGGGGTTTTTTAGCGAAAGGAAGTTAAAAATGGATTATAATAAAATCGGGATTGACGCCATGCAGGAGGGCGATTTTGAAAAAGCAGCAGAGGCTTTTACGAAAGCGATTGAGGAAAACGGCCAAGATCCGGTGCCGTATATCAACTTCGCAAATCTGCTTTCTTCTGTGAACGAACTCGAACGGGCGCTTGCATTCTATAACAGAGCGCTCGAATTGGACAATTCGGCGGCAGCCGCTTATTACGGTGCGGGAAACGTATACGTGATGAAAGAATCGTTTTCCGAAGCGAAGGATATGTTTGAAAAAGCGCTTCGCTCCGGAATGGAAAACGGAGATTTGTTTTATATGCTGGGGACCGTTCTCGTTAAATTAGAGCGGCCGAAGCTTGCACTGCCGTATTTGCAGCGTGCCGTTGAATTAAACGAAAATGACACGGAAGCACGCTTCCAGTTCGGAATGTGTCTCGCAAATGAAGAAATGCTGGATGAAGCTCTGGCGCAGTTTGAGACGGTGATCGAGCAGGACCCAAGCCACGCGGACGCATTTTATAATGCCGGGGTCGCTTACGCGTACAAAGAAAATCGTGAAAAGGCGCTTGAGATGCTCGAAGGCGCAATCGGCATACAGCCTGATCATATGCTTGCGCTTCATGCGAAACAGCTTATCACCCAGTCATAACAAAAGGAGGGAAGGCTCGTGGATCAGCTGAACATCGAAGAACAGCCGTATGTAAAAGGCGTCATTCATACGGTCATTTATCATAATGACACCAACCTGTATACAGTGCTGAAAGTCAAAGTTGCAGAAACGTCTGAGGCGATCGAAGACAAGGTCGTATCCGTAACGGGCTACTTCCCTCTGCTGCAAGAAGATGAGACCTACACATTTTACGGAAAAACCGCCACGCATCCTAAGTTCGGCCTGCAATTTCAGGCTGAACACTTTAAAAAAGAAATTCCGACCACAAAAGAAGGGATCATTCACTATTTATCAAGTGATCTGTTTGAAGGAATCGGAAAAAAAACGGCGGAAGAAATCGTCAAAAAGCTCGGAGACGGCGCGCTCAATAAAATTCTGACGGATGCGTCGGTGCTTTACGATGTGCCGAAAATGTCGAAAAAGAAAGCGGATAAGCTTGCCGGAGAGCTGCAGCGGCATCAGGGGCTTGAGCAGATTATGATCTCTCTGAACCAATACGGTTTCGGGCCCCAGCTATCAATGAAAATATATCAGGCCTACGAAACGGAAACCCTGGAGAAAATTCAGGAAAATCCTTATCAGCTTGTAAAAGACGTTGAAGGCATCGGCTTTGTGAAAGCTGACGAGCTGGGCGGAAAAATGGGTCTGTCAGGAAACCACCCGGAGCGGATCAAAGCGGCAATCTTATATACGATTGAATCGACCTGTCTTTCAGAAGGCCATACGTACATAGAGACAAAGCAGCTGATTATCAATACGCAAACGCTCCTGAATCAGTCAGCTGAAGGCGGCCGCGTCACGGAGATGGATGCGGCTGACGGCATCATCGCCCTCGGGGAGAGTAAGGATATCGTCATAGAAGGAGAGCGCTGCTATTTTCCGTCCTTGTTTTACGCCGAACAAAATGTCGCAAAACGCGTGCTCGACATTGCGGCTCAGACGGAGTATGCCGATCAATTTCCTGAATCGGAATTTCTGCTTGCACTCGGTGAACTGGAAGAACGGATGAATGTTCAATACGCACCAAGCCAAAAGGATGCCATTCAAAAAGCGCTGTCTTCACCGATGCTTTTATTGACCGGAGGACCCGGGACGGGGAAAACGACCGTTATTAAAGGAATCGTGGAATTATACAGTGAACTGCACGGAGTATCGCTTGACCCCGGTGATTATAAAAAAGACGAGACGTTCCCGGTGCTGCTTGCCGCGCCGACGGGAAGAGCCGCAAAACGGATGAGCGAATCTACGGGGCTGCCGGCTGTTACGATTCACAGGCTGCTCGGCTGGAATGGCGCTGAAGGCTTTACCTACAATGAAGATCAGCCGATTGAAGGGAAACTGATCATTATAGACGAAGCGAGTATGCTCGATATCTGGCTCGCCAGCCATTTGTTTAAGGCGCTTCCTAAGCACATTCAGCTCATTGTCGTCGGTGATGAAGACCAGCTTCCTTCAGTAGGACCGGGGCAGGTGCTCAGAGACCTTTTGGCTTCTGAGGTGCTGCCGACCGTGCGTTTGACAGATATTTACCGTCAGGCTGAAGGATCATCCATTGTGGAACTTGCGCATGATATGAAAAAAGGACTGCTTCCAAAAGGGCTGACCGCGCCGACAAAGGACCGCTCATTTATCCGCTGTAATTCTTCACAGATTAAAGAAGTCGTGGATCAGGTCGTCTCGAACGCGTTAAAAAAGGGGTATACCTCCAGGGATATTCAAGCGCTCGCCCCGATGTACAGGGGAAAAGCGGGAATTAACGAGCTGAATATGCTTCTTCAAGACATCATGAATCCGCCGAAAGAAAACAGGCGGGAGCTGAAATTCGGTGATGTCGTCTACAGGACGGGCGATAAAATATTACAGCTTGTCAACCAGCCGGAAAACAATGTGTTTAACGGCGATATCGGCGAAATCGTGTCCATTTTTTATGCCAAAGAAAATACGGAAAAAGAAGACATGGTCGTCGTCTCGTTTGACGGCAACGAAATCACCTTTACGAAAAAGGATTTCAGCCAGTTTACCCATGCTTACTGCTGTTCCATTCATAAGTCGCAGGGAAGCGAATTCCCGATTGTCGTCCTGCCTGTCGTCAAAGGCTACTATCGAATGCTCAGGAGAAATCTGCTTTATACCGCCATAACAAGAGCGAAAAAATTTCTGATTCTTTGCGGAGAAGAAGAAGCGCTTGAATGGGGCGTCAAAAACAATGATGCCACCGTCAGACAGACGTCGCTTAAAAACAGGCTCACAGAGCAGACTGAAGAGATGGATGCAGAACTGGCCGCCCTGCAAAAAGAGCTGCCGTTCAGTGTATATGATGCGAACATCGGAATGGAAGGCATCACGCCGTTTGACTTTATGGAAGAAAAAGCGTAAATAAAACCCGGCACATGTTTATGCGCCGGGTTTTCGCCTGTGGAAGTCATTTCAAAGTATGCTGCCCGGCTTCTTGGCAAAACCTATACGTGTTCAACAAAAGGTGGTTGATCACACTTTGAGAACATGCCATGCAGCTGAAGGACGAACAGTATATGACGAAAACTCCGGGCGCAGTCTCGGGATGATATCGGATGTTTGTTTCTCTCTGGACGGCCGGTTTCTCGGTTTCGTGCTGGAGCAGAAACGCCTGTTTCACAACCGCCATCTTTTTTTAGAGGCAAGTGATATAAAAGAGATGGATCAAGAAGCCGTAGCTGCCGGTCATGCTCATTTGCAGCCTTTGCCGAAGAGCTGTTTCACTTTTGAACAGATTAAGATGCAGCCGGTGAAATCGCCTGATGGTGAAATGTTCGGTTTGCTGGAAGATGTATACTTTTGTTTGGACAGGGGCATAATCGTAGCATATGAACTCTCGGACGGCTTCTTTTCAGATCTGGCTGGCAGACGCCAAGTGCGCCGCGCCGCCGATACGCTTATTGAAGCGGGGAAAGAAGGCATCGTCCTGAACGGATAAGAGGTGTAGTCTGTGCTTGTATGTCCGAACTGCAAAAGTAAAGATATCGGCAAAATCGGCGTAAACCAATACTATTGCTGGGGCTGCTTCATTGAGCTGACAGTGGCCAAAGGCAAAATTGCGACACATCAAGTAGAGGAAGACGGCACGTTAAGCAGTCTTGATGATTTGTTTTCTGAAGACGAACGCAGTATCAATTTTTAAAGTTGAAAGGAGATACGCGCGATGGGCAGAACAATGACCTCTCTGTTGGCTTTAGGAGCTGGAGCCGTTATGTATCGTATGGCTTCTCAGTCCGATATGCTGAATAAAAAAGGTATGAAACGGATGAGAAGACGAGTCATGAAAATGTTTTAAGCAGAAAAAAGGATACTTCTCCGGAAGTATCCTTTTTACGTTTGTCTCGCTTCCAGCCGTCTGGCTGCGAGAGACAGGCTGTAATTGACCGCGAAATACATCAGGGCCGCCAGCAGAAAGATCGGGAAAAAATACCCTCCGTCAGCGCTTTGTCCGTTTAAGATCTGCGCGTTATGAATCAGTTCGGGCAGAGCGATGACGACCGCAAGTGACGTATCCTTTAATAAAGAAATAAACTGGCTCACAATCGGAGGAACCATACGCCTGAGCGCCTGCGGCATGACGACGAGAAAAAGAGTCTGCGTGTATGTCAGTCCTGAAGAACGCGCCGCTTCAATCTGTCCTTTGTCAACGGATTGCAAACCGCTTCTGATGATTTCTGACAGCATGGCCGATTCAAAAATCGTCAGCGCCGTGATGGCGGCCGCGGTAATTTCCAGTTTGATCCCGATTTCCGGAAGGGCAAAAAACGTAAAGAAAATGATTAATAACAGCGGCAGGTTGCGGATGGTTTCCACAATGGCCGCTATAATGCCCGAGACGATAGGAATTTTCGCATAGCGCAAAGTGCCGGCGGCAAGCCCGAAAATAAAACTCAGGACAATGGAGATCAGCGCAACATAAAGTGTGACCAAAAAGCCGTCCCATAAAAACAGCAGATGGTCAGGTGTATAGGCGCCGCTAAAATCCATGTTTTTCACTCTCCTTCTCTAATAACTCTTTCCGAGACGTCTTTCCAAATAGTGAACCCCGATGCTGAGCGGGATCGTTACTATCAAATAAAAAAGCGCGACGAAAATATAGACATCAAACACGACAAGAGTACTTGAGGAAACGAGATCCGCCTGATACATCAAATCGAGTCCCGCCACCACTCCGAGTATTGACGAGTTTTTGACAAGGTTGAGAAATTGGTTTCCGAGCGGGGGAATCACGATTTTTACGGCCTGAGGAAGAATGACGTATCTCATCGCCTGACTGTAGGTGAAGCCTGACGATCTGGCCGCTTCCATCTGCCCTTTGGAGACAGTCTGAATTCCGGCTCTGATGGCTTCTGCGATAAAGGCCGACGTGTATATCGTCAGCGCAATCGTTCCCGCCTGAAAGCCGTCCAGTCTCAGCCCGGCGTTCGGAAGTCCGAAATAAAAAACGAATGTGATGAGGAGAAGCGGGATGTTGCGGATAAATTCCACATACGCAGTGCCGATCCATTGAAGGGGTTTGAAAGCCGTGATTCTCATGACTGCGATCAGAACGCCCAGCGCAAAGCTGCCTGCCAGCGCGATGAAGCTCGCAAGCAATGTGTGCAGGAAACCGTCCATATACATATCGAAGTTTTCCGTTAAGATTGAAAAGTTCATCTATGTCACTCCTTATAAAACGGGGATGAGCATGCCTGCTCATCCCGCGGTCCTTTCTATTTTGCCGGTTCTTCTTTAATCCATTTTTTATAGATTTTTTCGTACCTGCCGTCGGCTTTCATTTTTTTCAAAGAGGCGTTGATTTCCTTGATAAGTCCGGATTGGCCTTTTTTGACGGCGATTCCGTAAGGTTCATCGGTGAAGGTTTCGCCTGTCAGCTGATATTGTTTATTTTCATCCGCCATGCCGTATAAAATCGCATTATCGGTTGTGAGCGCATCTCCCTGTCCCGCTTTTAGCGCAGTGAATGCTTCGGCGTAATTTTCAAATTCCAGCACTGAGGCGTCAGGCGCTTTTTCTCTGATGTTTTGTGAGGAAGTAGAGCCTTTTACCGCCAATACTTTTGAGCCTTTTCCCAGGTCTTCGGTGCTTTTGATGCTGCTTCCTTTTTTGACGAGCAGGGATTGCCCGGCTTCAAAATAAACATCTGAGAAATCAACTTCTTTTTTCCGCTCATCCGTTATCGTCATCGTGGCGGTGATGGCGTCGATATCGCCGTTTTGCAGCATCGGAATTCTCGTTTTTGACGTCACTTCTTTAAATTCCGCTTTCTTCTCATCCCCCAGAATATCTTTTGCGAGCTGTTTTGAGATATCGATATCGAAGCCTTCAATATCACCGGAGCTTGGGTTTTTCAGTCCGAATAACCTCGTGTCGGTTTTGACGCCGAAGATGATTTTGTCTCTGTCTTTAATAGAGGCTAACGTGTCTTTTCCCGTTCCCTTTGAATCCCCGGACGTATCTTTCCCTCCGCAGGCTGCCAGCATAAAGACGGCCAGCAGTGATATCAATCCGAATGACAACCATTTTGTTACGCGTGACATAAGCACTCCTCCGTTTCTTTTCAGTGATTTAAAATACGGCTTAAGAATAAACGCGCCCTCTCTTCACGGGGGCTTTCGTAAAATTCAGCCGGTGCAGCTTCTTCTAAGATGGCTCCGCCGTCGATAAACACGATGCGGTCCGCCACTTCTTTTGCGAATCCCATTTCATGTGTGACGACTGCCATGGTCATGCCTTCCTTTGCGAGTGTTTTCATGACATCCAGCACTTCCCCGATCATTTCCGGATCAAGCGCGGATGTGGGTTCATCAAACAGCATAATTTCGGGCTTCATCGCAAGCCCCCTGGCGATGGCGACACGCTGCTGCTGGCCGCCGGAAAGCTGTGAAGGATAAGCGTCCGCTTTTTCCGGTATACCGACTTTTTTCAAATAGTATAAGGCCGTTTCTTTTGCTTCTTCTTTTGATTGCTTAAGTACTTTGATCGGTGCGAGCATGATGTTTTGCAGAACGGTTTTGTGCGGGTACAGATGAAAATGCTGGAACACCATGCCGATATTGCGGCGGACCTTATTTATATCCGTTTTCTTGTCATGGATGGAGACGGCGTTTACCGTTAAGGCGCCTCCATCAACTGTTTCCAGCTGATTAATGCAGCGGAGAAGCGTGCTTTTTCCCGATCCTGAAGGTCCGATGATAACGACGACTTCCCCTTTTTTAATGTGCAGATTAATGTTTTTCAGCACGTGGAAATGTCCGTAGTGCTTATTTACATCCTGAAATGAAATCATGGCCATCCTCCTTAAAAAAACATGAGTCATATTGACTGGACAGTTTTTGAAATCCTTTAACACATTACGATGGTTATACAGATTTTTATGAATATTATTTAGATTATTTCGTAATTTCTGATAATTATTTCCGTCAAGAGGTCTGCGTCATAAGGCGGAGTTTATGAAACGGGAATAATTCCGGCTTTCTGTCAAAAGATAAAGCAAGAGGTGAAACGTCATGCTTCAAAAACCGCTGCAGCTCTTAATGTGGACGGCTGTATGTCTGCTCGTTTTGTTAACAGTGTATGTCTTTTGCATGCTCGATATGTTATGGTCTCCCATTTGGCTTGTTATAAAATCTCTCTTTATTCCTATATTCATCGCAGTATTTATTGCTTATCTTTTACTTCCGATTACTGAATGGCTTCATAGAAAAGGGATGCCTAGAACTTTAAGCCTGCTTCTGATTTATTGCCTGTTTTTCGGCGGAATCGGCTGGGGGGTTTATAAAGGGGTTCCTGTTTTAATTGAACAGCTGCAGGATCTTTCTGAGAGCATTCCCGGTCTTGCCAAAAACTACAACAGCATGCTGAAGCATCTGCATAATCACACGGATCATTGGCCTGACGGCATGCACCATCGAATGGACAAAATGATTCAGCAGACAGAAACGTTTCTTGCCGGCACGATTGAAAGCACGATCAGAAGCATCCGTTTCGTGCTTGATTATATCCTGATCGCGGCGACGATTCCTTTTCTCGTGTTCTATATGGTGAAGGATATAGACGTCATGAAAAAGACAGTCTGGTATTTGACGCCGAAGTCCTGGAGAAAAAGGGGGAGTGAATTTCTGCGGGATGTAGACGACTCTCTCGGTGATTACATCCGCGGTCAGCTTCTCGTTTGTTTTTTGCTCGGGCTAATAGCCGGCGTTTCATTTTGGCTGTTCGGGCTTCCTTACCCGCTGATTTTGGGCCTTGCCATCGGGATTACGAATGTCATCCCGTATTTCGGTCCGTTTATCGGCGCTGTACCGGCGCTGCTCCTTTCGCTGGCGATTTCTGCTAAAGCTGTGATCATCGTAATCGTCACGATTTTTATTCTGCAATTTATAGAAGGAAACATTTTGAGCCCGCTTATTGTCGGGCGCAGTCTCAGAATGCATCCCGTCGTGATCATGCTGGCGCTCCTTGCCGGAGGAGAGCTCGCGGGCATTCCCGGCATGATTCTCGCTGTTCCGGCGGCAGCCGTTTTAAAAGTGACGGCCATACACTTTTTGCGGATCAGGACGGAACATTGACATTCGGGTTCTGCTTGTCTATAATTTCGAGTAGAATACATACGAATCTCGAGTGACGGATATGAGTACGCCGAAGCCCTGTTTAAGAGAGAAGCTCCGATACGCTGAAAGGAGCTTCAGCAGAAGATCGGCCGAAGCTAATCCTGAGTGCAGTTAAAGGCTGCCGCAGTCCTGCGTTACGGGATGAAAGGTGACAGGCCTTTTTCGGCCTGTAATCAGGGTGGTACCGCGAGACAGCTCTCGTCCCTGTGTGAACGCATGGTTTGCATAGGGAGAGAGCTTTTTTGCTGTCGCAAAAGAGAATTTCGGGTAGTGATAAGGAGGAATATAGATGAAACACTTAACTTCTGCTGAAGTGCGTCAAATGTTTTTAGATTTCTTTAAAGAAAAAGGTCATGCCGTTGAACCGAGCGCCTCATTGGTTCCGCATGAAGATCCGTCTTTATTATGGATCAACAGCGGCGTTGCGACGCTGAAAAAATACTTTGACGGCCGCGTTGTGCCGGAGAATCCGAGAATTGTAAACGCGCAAAAATCAATCCGAACAAATGATATTGAAAATGTGGGGAAAACGGCGCGCCACCACACGTTCTTTGAGATGCTCGGAAACTTTTCAATCGGTGATTATTTTAAAGAAGAAGCGATCACGTGGGCATGGGAATTTTTAACGAGCGAAAAGTGGATCGGCTTTGATCCGGAGCTGCTGTCTGTAACGGTTCACCCTGAGGATGAAGAAGCTTATACGCTATGGGCGGAAAAAATCGGCGTTCCGGAAGAAAGAATCATCCGTCTGGAAGGGAACTTCTGGGATATCGGCGAAGGCCCGAGCGGACCGAATACGGAAATTTTCTATGACCGCGGCGAGAAATACGGCAATGACCCGTCAGATTCTGAATTGTATCCGGGCGGCGAAAATGATCGCTATCTTGAAGTATGGAACCTGGTATTCTCAGAGTTCAACCACAACCCGGACGGCACATACACACCGCTTCCGAAGAAAAACATTGATACGGGCATGGGGCTTGAACGGATGGTCTCCGTGATTCAGGATGTCCCGACAAACTTTGACACTGATTTGTTTATGCCGATTATTGAAGCAACAGAGCGCATTTCCGGAGATGCTTACGGAAAGGACGCAGTGAAGGATACGGCCTTTAAAGTGATCGCCGATCATATCAGAACGGTCGCATTTGCGGTAAGCGACGGGGCGCTGCCTTCGAACGAAGGGCGCGGGTATGTACTGAGACGCCTCTTGCGCCGGGCAGTGCGATACGCGAAAACCATCGGTATCAGCCGTCCGTTTATGTACGAGCTAGTACCGACTGTTGCAGGAATTATGGACGCTTTCTATCCGGAGGTGAAAGAAAAGCAAGAGTTTATCGCCAAAGTCATCAAAACGGAGGAAGAGCGCTTCCACGAAACATTAAACGAAGGTCTGGCCATTTTATCCGACGTGATAAAGAAAGAGAAGGAAAAAGGCAGCGGCATCATCTCCGGAAAAGACGTATTCAAACTGTACGATACGTACGGATTCCCGGTTGAATTGACGGAGGAATACGCGGAAGATGAGCAAATGACGGTTGACCATAAAGGCTTTGAAGCCGAAATGGAAAAACAGCGTGAACGGGCGAGAAATGCGCGCCAAGATGTAGGAAGCATGCAGGTTCAGGGCGGCGCATTGCGCGATATTACCGCAGAAAGCACATTTGTCGGCTACAGTGCCGTAAAAGCTGAAGCGAAGGTAATCGAGCTTCTTCATGACGGGCAATTAATCAGTGAGGCGCATGAAGGGGATACCGTCCAAATCCTTCTTGACAAAACGCCTTTCTATGCTGAAAGCGGCGGACAGATCGGTGACAGAGGAGTGCTGAGAAGCGAGCAGGCTGTCGTAACCATTAAAGACGTGAAAAAAGCTCCGAACGGTCAGCATGTACACGAAGGCACGGTGGATAGCGGCACGATTCAAAAAGGTGCAGGCGTGACGGCTGAAGTTGAAGATCAAATGAGAAGCGGCGTGGTGAAAAACCATACGGCTACCCACCTTCTGCACCAAGCGCTGAAAGACGTTCTCGGCACACATGTCAACCAAGCGGGTTCACTCGTTACCGAAAACCGTCTGCGTTTTGACTTCTCTCATTTCGGTCAAGTGACGAAAGAAGAACTTGAACGCATTGAAGGAATCGTCAACGAAAAAATCTGGGAGAGCATTCCGGTAGCGATTGATTTGAAACCGATCAATGAAGCGAAAGAAATGGGCGCGATGGCCCTGTTCGGCGAGAAATACGGCGATATCGTCCGCGTCGTACAAGTCGGAGATTACAGCCTTGAGCTTTGCGGCGGATGCCATGTCACGAATACGGCAGAAATCGGCCTGTTTAAAATCGTATCCGAATCAGGGATCGGCGCAGGGACGCGAAGAATTGAAGCCGTAACAGGAAAAGGCGCTTATCAGGAAATGAACAGCCAGCTCAGCCTTCTGCAGCACGCTGCGGACGAGCTGAAATCAAACGTAAAAGACGTACCGAAGCGAATTCAGTCTCTTCAAGCGGAGCTGAAGGAAGCGCAAAGAGAAAATGAATCATTACTCAGCAAACTCGGCAATGTGGAAGCCGGAGTCATTCTGTCTAAAGTAAAAGACATCGGCGGCGTAAAAGTGCTGGCTGAAAAAGTAAATGCGAAAGACATGAACCACCTTCGCACTATGGTGGATGATCTGAAAGCGAAGCTCGGTTCTGCGGTCATCATTCTCGGCGCCGTGCAAAATGAGAAAGTCAACCTTTCAGCAGGCGTGACGAAAGACCTGATCGAAAAAGGCCTTCATGCCGGCAAAATGGTCAAACAAGCGGCTGAAGTCTGCGGAGGCGGAGGCGGAGGCCGTCCGGACATGGCGCAGGCCGGCGGAAAGCAGCCTGAAAAATTGGAAGAGGCGCTCGCATCTGCGGAAGATTGGATAAAATCCGTTTTATAATCCTTTCAAGTAGTGTAGAATGATGATAAGATGAGGACCTCAGGCTGAACTTTGCCTGCGAATTTGGGAAAGAGGTGCAAAACGGTGAGCTCGTTTGATAAAACGATGAAATTTAATTTCTCCGATGATTCTGCTGAAACAAACGTCGAAGAAGTGCTGATTACGGTATATGATGCGCTTCAGGAAAAGGGGTACAATCCTATCAACCAGATTGTCGGATACTTGCTGTCTGGAGATCCTGCATACATTCCTAGGCATCGCGACGCCCGGAACTTAATTCGCAAACTGGAACGTGACGAATTAATCGAGGAATTGGTAAAATCCTATCTAGAACAGCATAAAGAGGCGTAAATACATTCATGAGAATATTGGGACTTGATCTTGGAACGAAAACACTCGGCGTAGCTTTAAGCGATGAAATGGGCTGGACCGCTCAAGGCATTGAGACGATAAAAATAAACGAGGCTGAAGGAGATTACGGTCTGGACCGTTTATCCGAGCTGATGAAAGACTATAATGTAGAGAAGATCGTGCTCGGTTTTCCGAAAAACATGAACGGGACGATCGGTCCGAGAGGCGAAGCCAGCCAAACATTTGCGAAACTGCTTGAAACAGCGTACAATGTCCCTGTTGTGCTGTGGGACGAGCGTCTGACGACGATGGCGGCTGAAAAAATGCTGATCGCGGCTGACGTCAGCAGGCAAAAACGAAAAAAAGTCATTGATAAAATGGCGGCTGTCATGATCCTTCAAGGATATCTGGACAGTTTAAACTAAGAGGTGAAAAAAATGGAACACGGCGAAAAACACATTACAATTGTCGATGATCAAGGCAACGAACAGCTTTGCGAAGTGCTGTTCACATTTGAAAACGACACATTCAACAAATCTTACGTACTTTATTATCCGATTGATGCTCAAGACGATGATGAAATCGAAATTCACGCTTCAAGCTTCGAACCGAACGAAAACGGTGAAGACGGCGAACTGATGCCGATTGAAACTGATGAAGAGTGGGAAATGATCGAAGAAACGCTGAACACGTTTTTAGCGGAAGAAGACGAAGAATAAAATGAACGGAAAAAGCCGGAGCGCATATGCGCTTCGGCTTTTTTTTGTAATAAATTGCCGAATGGACATGAATCATGTAGTATAAGAGCTGTTGGGAGGAAAATACTTGTATGAATATCAATCAGACTAAACATTCATTTCCGCGTAAAAACAAAAAAACGACGATAATACTGTCCTCCGTGATCGCTCTGCTTATCATCATTTGCGGTGCTTTTTTCTATGGAAAATCTTTGCTGTCTCCGGTTGACAAAGGCAGCAAAACGGCAGTCAATATTAATATTCCGAGCGGTTCTTCCGTTTCGGCAATCGCTGAAATTCTTGAGGATCAGCATGTCATCAAAAGCAAAAAAGCATTTCAGCTGTATGTGAAGTATAAAGGCGCTTCCGGGTTTCAGGCGGGATTTTACCACCTGAATAAAGGAATGGATGCGGATGCGATTATCAAAAAACTGACCGCGGGATCAACGGGATATGCCTTTCAGATATCCGTTCCTGAAGGAAAACAGCTTACACAGATTGCGGATGCGATCGCAAAAGAAACATCATATTCAAAAGAAGAGATCATGGCGAAACTGGATGACAAAACATTCATCGGCAAACTGAAGAAACAGTTTCCTGATACGATAACGGACGCACTTTCAAACAAGAAGCTCAAGCATCCGCTCGAAGGCTATCTGTATCCGGCCACATATCCGTTTAATGATCCGGATGCATCGCTTGACACGATTTTGACGGCAATGGTTCAGGAAACAAACACCCGTATCGAAACGTATAAATCTGAACTGGAAAAAAAGAAACTTTCCGTCCATAACGCGCTGACAATGGCATCGCTAATTGAAGAAGAAGCCACCGCCAAAGCCGACCGTCACAAAATCGCCAGCGTTTTTTACAACAGGCTCGAAGAAAAAATGCCGCTGCAGACTGACCCGACGGTATTATATGCGGCCGGTAAGCATAAAAGCCGGGTCTACTACAAAGACCTGAAAATTGATTCTCCGTTTAATACGTATAAACATAAGGGGCTGCCGCCGGGACCGATTGCAAATGCCGGTGATTCATCATGGGAAGCGGCTCTCCGCCCTGACAAAACGGATTATCTCTATTTCCTTGCAAAATCAAACGGCGAGGTTGTTTTCACCAAAACATTAAAAGACCATAATAAAGCGAAGGAAAAGTATATTTCCAAAAAAGACAGCGAATAAAAGGAGGGCAAAAGCTCTCCTTTTATTCCATTCTGAAAGGTTTTATGATAAAATATATCGGGTTGTTTACTTATGGATAAAGAAGTGTCTTAAGAGAGTGTCCCCGCGGATTCGTCAGGGGCACTCCTTTTTAGAACGGAGGCTGTTTGCCGTGAATGATCGGTATGAACAAATAAACGAGTATATAAACGCGATGCTGAAGCCTCGGCCTGATAAAGTGAAAAAGCTTGAAGCCTATGCAAAAGAGCACCATGTTCCGATTATGGAAGAAGCGGGCATTGAAGTGCTGCTTCAAATGCTGTCGATTCAACAGGCGAAAAACATTTTGGAAATCGGCGCGGCAATCGGATATTCCGCCATACGGATGGCGCTTGAGCTTCCGGATGCGAATATTTACACGATTGAACGGGACGACAAACGCTATGAAGAAGCTGTGAACAATATAAAAGACTTTGAAATGGAAAACCGGATTCACGTAATGCACGGGGATGCGCTGGAACTTTCTGAGTCTGTCCGTGTCACGGCTCCTTATGATGCCATTTTTATCGACGCGGCCAAAGGCCAGTACACGAACTTTTTTGAGCTCTATGAACCGATGCTTGCGCCGGATGGAGTCATTTTTACGGACAATGTTCTGTTTAAAGGGCTGGTGGCACAAAATCACTCGGACATTGAGCCGAAAAGAAGACGGAAGCTTGTTGAAAAAATTGATCAATATAACCAATGGCTGATGGACCGGCCTGACTATCAAACGGTCATACTGCCGGTCGGAGACGGCATCGCCATCAGTAAAAAGAAGAGGTGAAGGATCATGAAAAAACCTGAACTTTTGGTGACTCCGACTTCTGTACAGGATATTCTTCCGCTCATTCAAGCGGGCGCAACGGCCCTGTTAGTCGGAGAACAGAGATACGGCCTGAGACTGGCCGGTGAATTTTCAAGAGAAGATATAAAAGAAGCCGTAAAGACAGCTCATCAGGAAGGCGCGAAAGTGTACGCCGCCGTCAATGCTATTTTTCACAACGAAAAAGTGGACGAGCTGAACGGCTATCTTGCCTTTTTGCAGGAGGCCGGCGTTGATGCGGCTGTTTTCGGTGATCCGGCCGTTTTAATGGCGGCGCGTGAAGCGGCTCCCGAGCTTAAACTGCATTGGAGCACGGAAACAACGGGAACCAACTACTATTCCTGCAATTACTGGGGACGCAAAGGCGCACGGCGGGCAGTGCTGGCTAAGGAATTAAATATGGACAGCATCATTGACATAAAAGAAAACGCCGAAGTCGAAATTGAAATTCAAATCCACGGCATGACGTGCATGTTCCAATCGAAGCGTTCTTTAGTGGGCCATTACTTCGAATACCAGGGTAAAGTCATGGACATCGAACAGAAGAAAAAAGAAGCGGGAATGTTTCTGCATGACAAGGAACGGGGCAATAAATACCCGATTTTTGAAGATGAAAACGGCACGCACATCATGAGCCCGAACGATGTGTGCATGATTGATGAATTAGAGGACCTGATGGATGCCGGCATCGATTCTTTCAAAATCGACGGAGTTTTGAAGTCTCCTGAATACTTAACTGAAGTGACCCGCATGTACAGAGAAGCAATCGATTTGTGCTTCGAAAGCCGAGAGACATACGAAGAGAAAAAAGAGAGCTGGATAGAGCGGATTGAAAGCATTCAGCCTGTGAACAGAAGCATCGACACAGGATTCTTCTTTAAAGAAACGGTCTATTAAAAAGGAGGGTGCAACGGATGACAGCCGTAAATCAAACCATTTCCAAAGTCGTAAACGGAAAACGCGTCATTACGAAAAAACCTGAACTCCTTGCTCCGGCAGGAAACCTTGAAAAATTAAAAATTGCCGTTCATTACGGAGCGGACGCGGTTTTTATCGGAGGACAGGAATACGGACTCCGCTCAAATGCGGATAACTTCTCAATAGAAGAAATCGCAGAGGGCGTAGAATTTGCCAAAAAATACGGGGCAAAAATATATGTGACAACAAACATTTTCGCCCATAATGAAAATATGGACGGTCTGGAAGAATACTTAAAAGCGTTGGGTGACGCAAAAGTTGCCGGAATTATCGTCGCTGATCCGCTGATTATTGAAACATGCCGGAGAGTGGCCCCGGATGTAGAAATTCACCTCAGCACACAGCAGTCCCTTTCCAACTGGAAAGCGGTGCAGTTCTGGAAAGAAGAAGGGCTTGACCGCGTGGTGCTTGCCCGTGAAACGAGCGGACTGGAAATTAAAGAAATGAAGGAAAAGGTGGATATTGAAATTGAAACCTTTATCCACGGCGCCATGTGTATCGCTTATTCAGGCCGATGCGTGCTGAGCAATCACATGACGGCCCGGGATTCCAACCGCGGCGGCTGCTGTCAGTCCTGCCGCTGGGATTATGACCTGTATCAGACAGACGGTGCAAACGCGGTCGCGCTCTATGATGAAGAAGACGCTCCGTTTGCGATGAGCCCGAAAGATTTAAAATTGATTGAATCCATTCCGCAAATGATCGAGATGGGCATCGACAGCCTGAAAATTGAAGGCCGGATGAAATCAATTCATTACGTTGCGACGGTTGTCAGCGTGTATCGCAAAGTCATCGACGCATACTGCGCTGATCCTGAAAACTTTGTCATTCAAAAAGAATGGCTGGATGAGCTGGACAAATGTGCAAACCGGGATACCGCGCCTGCTTTCTTTGAAGGCACGCCTGGGTATGAAGAGCAGATGTTCGGTGAACACGGAAAGAAAACAACATTTGATTTTGCCGGTCTCGTGCTCGCGTATAACGAGGACACTCAAATGGTGACGCTCCAGCAGCGCAATTTCTTTAAACAAGGTGACGAAGTGGAATTTTTCGGTCCTGAAATCGACAATTTCACATTCACAATCGGCACTATTTGGGACGAAGACGGAAACGAGCTTGATGCTGCCCGCCATCCCCTGCAAATCGTTACATTTAAAGTAGACAAAAAGATTTATCCGAGCAACATGATGAGAAAGGGGAAGTAATCACCAATGGGTAAGAGTCCTGTAGTTATAGGCATCGCAGGAGGTTCCGGATCAGGAAAAACAAGCGTCACCCGTTCCATCTATGAACAGTTTAAAGGACACTCGATTTTAATGATCCAGCAAGACCTTTATTATAAAGACCAAAGCCATCTTCCGTTTGAAGAAAGGCTGAACACAAACTATGATCACCCGCTCGCATTTGATAATGACTATTTAATAGAGCATATTCAAGAGCTTTTGAATTACCGGCCGATAGAAAAGCCGATTTATGATTATAAACTGCATACGCGTTCTGAGGAAACCATTCCGGTTGAGCCGAAGGATGTCATAATTCTGGAAGGCATTCTCGTTCTCGAAGATAAAAGGCTTCGCGACCTCATGGATATGAAACTTTATGTTGACACGGACGCGGATCTCCGTATCATCAGACGGATTATGAGAGATATTAACGAAAGAGGCCGTTCAATCGATTCTGTCATTGAGCAGTATGTGTCCGTCGTCAGACCGATGCACAATCAGTTTGTTGAACCGACGAAACGCTACGCGGACATCATTATTCCGGAAGGCGGGCAAAACCACGTCGCAATCGATCTGATGGTCACGAAGATTCAAACGATCCTTGAACAAAATGCAATTTTGTAATACCATAGCATAGACATAAATAACTCAGACCATATTATGTATAGGCTGGAAGGGAATGAGACAGTTCCCTTCTTTCCCTGTTTATAAACCGAAACATTTGCAGAAAACACACATTCAGTTTAAGATAAACAGTACCTATATGGGAGAGAAGAACGAGGACTGCCCTGTGTTCTCATTCTTGATTTTTTCGTTTATGCTCTCATACATAATCACACGTTATTGTTGAGGGACAACCACCAAGGAGTGAAGGAACATGGCACAAGAAAAAGTTTTTCCGATGACTCACGAAGGAAAACAAAAACTTGAACAAGAATTAGAGCAATTGAAAACGGTTAAACGTAAAGAAGTAGTAGAACGCATTAAAATCGCAAGAAGCTTCGGAGATCTGTCAGAGAACTCTGAGTATGATTCTGCAAAAGAAGAACAGGCATTTGTGGAAGGGCGCATCACGACGCTTGAAAACATGATCCGGAATGCGAAAATCATCGAGGACGACGGCGGTTCAAATGTAGTCGGTTTGGGAAAAACCGTATCATTTATCGAATTGCCGGACGGTGAAGAAGAATCTTACACGATTGTCGGAAGCGCTGAAGCTGATCCGTTTGAAGGAAAAATTTCAAACGACTCGCCAATCGCCAAAAGCCTGCTCGGCAGAAAAGTGGACGAAGAAGTGACAGTTCAGACGCCGGGCGGAGAAATGCTCGTGAAAATTGTGAAAATTTCATAAGATCCGTTTAACAATGAAACACCTCGTCCAAAATGTGGATGAGGTGTTTTTTATGATCGTATCAAAAAGGCTGAAAACGGCCGTGATTTGTTTTCTGCTCGTGTTTTTCTTTCTGCTTGCCAGGCTGGCTGAAATTCAGCTGTTTTTTACAGAATCTTTTTCAAAATCCAATATTAATCTGATTCAGGAAAGCGTCAAGCAGCGGACGGAAGAAGTCCTTATTTCAGACGGACGCGGCTCTTTTCTTGATCGGAACGGCAAAGAACTGACCGGAAAAAAGCAGCCTGCCGTCATACTGTTTCCTTTTCTCGTGACGCAGGATTGGCCGGTTGACCGGGTATCAGACATTCTCGGAATGAAACAGGGGGAGCTCAGGCAGCTGCTCACGGAAGCAAAAAAACCGGTGATCCTGAACAGCAGAAAAATAAAACATTTGACGAAACAATCCGTGTCAAATATCAATTCTTTGAAATATCCCGGCATTTACGGCGTATATATGAAAGACAGCAAAGAAACAAACATAGCCGCTCATCTGTTGGGCGCGACAAACCAGGACCCTGAGCTTTTGAAAAAGAAATACCCCGGCAGGAAGGAACTGCCGATCACGGCAAAAATCGGGACAAGCGGGATGGAGCGGACGTTTGATGAGTTTTTACTGGCGGATCAGGACACAAAACTTTTGTATCATGTCGACGGAAGGGGAAACCCTTTATTCGGAATGGACGTCAAATATACGGCTGAAGCAAACGCGTTTTATCCGCTGCAAGTCAAAACCTCCATCGACCGCAATATTCAAAAAGCAATGGAAGATGTATTGAAAGACCGCGGGTTAAAAAAGGGGGGAGCCGTCCTTTTAGACATTGAAAAAAGCAGTGTGCTCGGAATGGTATCTAAGCCTGACGCCGACATGTCAAAGCAGCAGACATTGCAAAATTACATGCTGACGCCGATTTATCCGGGATCAGTATTTAAAACGGTGATCGCCGCAGCCGCAATAGAACAAAACGAAGTGAAGCCGGGCACATCCTTTAACTGCAATCTCAACCTGTACGGAGAGCCGGGGGATGACAAAGGCACGCTCAGTTTTGGAGAAAGCTTTGCCCAAAGCTGCAATTATACGTTTACAAGCCTTGCGGAAAAATTGATCAAAAAAGATGATTCCGTTATTGAAAACATGGCGGAAAAACTCGGTCTCACCCAGCGGGCGGGCTGGGAAGGCAAGCTGTACCGGGAAGACCGATTCAGGCAGCTGTATAATGAAAAAAGCGGGGTCATTTGGGGAGATGACAAAGACAAAACCGTAAAAAAAGCCGTCGCACAGACGGCGATCGGGCAAAAAAACGTGAAAGTCACCCCTCTTGAAGTCGCCAATATGATGGCGGCGATCGCGCGCGGCGGTGAAAAAAAACAAGTCAAAATCGCGGACAAAATTGAATACAAAAACAAAACGACGATGGCGTCATTCAAAGATCAGCAGTTAAAAGGGGAAAACATCGACAAATATACGGCGCAGCAGCTTCAAAAAATTCTCAGAGAAGTCGTCACCTCACCGAAAGGAACCGGCCGAAGGTTTCAGGACCTGCCGTATGAGATAGCAGGCAAATCGGGAACGGCCCAGACGGGAATGTTCACAAAAGAAAAACAGACGCTTTACCACAAATGGTTTGCGGGATACTTTCCCGCGGACAAGCCGAAATACGCTCTCGTGGTGCTGCACATGGACACGCCGGGGGATAAGGCTCTGACAAATACAGTGTTTTATGATATTGTTAAAAAGGTACATGAAAATGAAATAAATCAGACATAGAACAACCGCTCAGCCCATGTTAAAATATATGCTGAGCAAGAGGGATAAAGGAGTGCAGAATGATTGAGCAATAAACAATCTCGTTTTGAAAACCGTGATAAGCGCAGAAAAGCAAATATGGTGCTTAACATTTTAATTGCTATCGTATCTATTCTTATTGTCGTCGTTGCCGTCAGCCTCTTCATCAACAGTCCGTCGGGCGACGTGAGCGAAAAAGCGGACACGAGCCAGAAGCAGGAAACACCTGCATCAGGCAAGACGAAGCAGACATCGGATGAAGACATAAAAGACAGCAAAAAAGATACGGCATCAGACGATGACAAAAAAGATAAACAGGATAAGGACACATCTGATTCATCTTCAGACTCTGACAGCAAAAAAGACGATGATTCATCGAAAAGTGATGACAGCAGCAAAAAAGACTCTGATTCAAGCGATCCTTTTAAAGGCGCAAAAATAACAGAGGGCGGCTCATCAAGCGATGTCGAGAAAACAATTGTTAACCCAAAATGGAAAGCGGTCGGCACAAAGCAGACGGGAGAACATGCGGCGACGTATGACTCAAGCTCTGAAGACTGGGCCGAAATGCTTGACGCCATCTCTTACGCAACCGGCGTGTCAAAAGATCACATGACAGTGCTGTGGCTCGGAAACAATGGAAGCCCGCAAGATGCGAAGGGTAAAGTTTTAGACAAAACGAACGGCAAAAAGTATCAGGTCACCATCACTTGGAAAGACAAAAAAGGCTGGAAGCCGACAAAAGTAGAAACCTTAAAATAACCGCAAAAAAGCAGCTGAGTAATCAGCTGCTTTTTTCTGTCATACGTCAGCTGAAAAATGCACCGACGCACTGTAAAGGATTCTGCCGTCAACGGCCGTCACCTGATGGGATACGGAACGGACGCGAAGCATAATCGCCTGGTTGTTTTCAATCTGAACGTTTATTTTCTTTTCAAGCTCCTGCAAAGATGCCGCTTCGAAAAACTCTACTTTATCTTTGATTAAATCCAATTGAAAATTCATCAGTACAGATCCTCCTGATTTTTCTTCTGAGTCAATGAAAGTATAAGCCTTTCTGCCGTAATTGCGCAATAATCCCAAAGTATTTTAGTACCCTTCCATTCTTTTTTGTGATAGGATAGTAACTGTTCCATGATTAATCCATACTATACTCATAGGAATTATAAAATATGGAGAGTGAAAAATATGGGCCGTGAATTTATTCCTTTATTTGAAGATTGGGCAGCGACTTATGACGCCACAGTGCACGGGGCTGACAAACAATATGCCGCTGTTTTTAAAGGATATGACAACATTCTTGACAGCATCGTCGCACTTTCAGGTTCAAACGTTTTAGAGTTCGGACCGGGAACGGGGAATTTAACGGCGAAATTAGCCGCCGCGAACAAAAAGGTGTTTGGTGTAGAACCGTCTCCGTCAATGAGAAAACTGGCGGCTGACAAGCTTTCTGACAAAGCCGTGTTCAGTGACGGAGATTTTCTGGAGTTTCCCGCTCCGCCTTTTCAAATAGATACCATCGTCAGCTCGTACGCCTTTCATCATTTAACCGATGAAGAAAAGCGAACGGCTGTAAAGCAGTATGGCGCAATCCTTCAGAAGCATGATAAAATAGTGTTTGCCGATACAGTCTTTAAAGATCATGAAGCTTATGATGAAACCATTAAAAAAGCAATCCGAAACGGCTATCATCAATTAGCGGACGATTTAAAGACGGAACATTATCCGACACTCGGGACAATGAAAAACATCTTTTCAGAAGAGGGATTTGCCGCGCGGTTTACGCAGCAAAATGACTTTGTCTGGATAATGGAGGCGATTAAACGGTAAATCGAAGGGATTGTGTATAAATGAAACTGGCAGTCATCGGAGCAATGGAAGAGGAAGTTACGATTTTAAGAAGCAAACTGAAAGACGCAAAACAAGAGATGATCGCTCACTGTGAGTTTACAACTGGCAGCTATGAAGGCGTCGAAGTCATCTTGCTGAAATCGGGTATCGGGAAAGTCAACGCGGCGATCAGCACGACGCTTCTGCTTGACCGTTTCAAACCTGATTATGTGATTAACACAGGCTCAGCGGGCGGTTTTCATCATACATTGAATGTAGGCGACGTCGTCATCTCAACAGATGTCCGCCATCATGACGTGGATGTGACGGCGTTTGACTATGAATACGGACAGGTGCCGGGTCTTCCGGCAGCATACAAAGCTGATGAAAAGCTGATCAGCATTACTGAGGAAGCGGTTTCTGAACTGAACGGCATTCAAGTCGCCAAAGGCACAATCGCTACGGGAGATTCTTTTATGAATGATCCGAAGCGGGTTGAAGACGTACGCGCCAAATTTGCGGATTTGTACGCGGTTGAAATGGAAGCTGCGGCTGTCGCACAGGTGTGCCACCAGTTCAAAACGCCTTTTGTTGTCATCAGAGCTTTATCTGATATTGCCGGAAAAGAATCTGATGTTTCATTTGATAAATTTTTAGAACAGGCTGCCGTTCATTCAACTGAGCTTGTCCTGAATGTCATCAAACGAATTCACTAAGCGGGGGATTCTCGTTCTCCTCCGCTTTTCCAGGAGGAGGACACATATTGAACGTGATAACAGATATTACAGAACTGATCGGAAATACACCGCTGCTCCGTCTCAAGCATTTTGATATACCGGAGGGAACAGCGGTTTATGCTAAGCTTGAGATGATGAATCCGGGCGGAAGCATTAAAGACAGGCTGGGCGGGATGCTCATTGAAGATGCGCTTCGCACGGGAAAGGTGAAACCGGGCGGCGTTATCATTGAGGCGACTGCCGGAAACACCGGGATCGGACTCGCTCTGTGCGCCAGAAAGCATCAGCTTCGCGCCGTTTTTTGCGTCCCGGAGCATTTCAGCAGAGAAAAGCAGCAAATTATGAAAGCTCTCGGAGCGGACATCGTGCATACGCCGAGAGAAGAAGGCATGCAGGGAGCCATCCGAAAAGCGCTTGAACTGGAGAGAGAGATTAATAATTCTTATGCCGTTCTGCAATTTAAAAACCGAGTAAATCCATTGACTTACTACAAAACGATCGGACCCGAAATATGGAACGCGCTCGGCGGGGATATCCACGCTTTTGTTGCAGGAGCGGGTTCCGGCGGCACCTTTGCCGGTACGGCAGCTTATTTAAAGGAGAAAAATCCTGCCGTCAAAACGGTGATCGTTGAACCGGAAGGCTCGATCCTGAACGGAGGAGAGCCGCATGCCCATAAAACGGAAGGCATCGGCATGGAGTTTATCCCGGATTATATGGACGAGAACCATTTTGACGCCATTTACACGGTGGAAGACGATACGGCGTTTTCGCTTGTCAGAGAAGCGGCCGAGAAAGAAGGCCTCTTAATCGGAAGCTCTTCAGGGGCGGCTCTTTATGCAGCGCTTGAAGAAGCGAAAAAAGCGCCCGCCGGATCAAATATCGTCACCATTTTCCCTGACGGCAGCGATCGATATATAAGCAAAAACATTTTTCAAGGAGGTCAGTAAGATGAAGAAAAAAACGCTGATGGTGCACGGAGGAATTACGGGAGATGAAAAAACAGGAGCGGTTTCCGTACCGATTTATCAAGTAAGCACGTACCGGCAGCCGAAAGCGGGCGAGCACACGGGTTATGAATATTCAAGAACGGCCAATCCGACGCGGACGGCGCTTGAAAGCTTAATTGCGGAGCTTGAAGGCGGAGCGGCGGGATATGCGTTCGGCTCAGGCATGGCTGCGATTACTGCCGTCATGATGCTGTTTGACAGCGGCGATCATGTTATTTTGACGGATGATGTATACGGCGGCACTTACCGGGTGATGACAGGTGTGCTGAACCGCTTCGGCATTGAAGCGGACTTTGTTGATACGAGCAATGAAGAAAAAGTCAAAAAGGCCATTCGCCCGAATACGAAAGCCATTTATATCGAAACACCGACAAACCCGCTATTGAAAGTGACTGACCTCAAACTGATGTCTGACATCGCAAAAGAAGCGGGCGTATTGCTTATCGTCGATAATACGTTTTACACGCCGTATTTCCAGCAGCCGCTCAGCTTCGGCGCGGACATCGTGCTGCACAGCGCGACAAAATATCTCGGCGGCCACAGCGATGTCGTCGGCGGCTTAGTCGTCACGGCTGATAAAGAACTGGGCGAAAAGCTTCATTACGTGCAAAACTCAACGGGCGGCGTTTTAGGACCGCAGGATTCATGGCTTTTGATGAGAGGGATTAAAACGCTGGGACTCAGAATGGATGCCATCAATCACAGCGCCGGAAAAATCGCCGAGCTGCTTGAAGCGCATGATGCCGTTCAAACGCTCTATTATCCGGGATCTGCGAAACATCCGGGCCATGAGCTGACAAAAGCGCAAAGCTCCGGTTTCGGCGGAATGATTTCCTTTGATGTCGGCAGCAGCGAACGCGTCGACGCGTTTTTAGAAAAATTGAACCTGTTTACGATCGCGGAAAGTTTAGGAGCGGTTGAAAGCTTAATCTCCGTGCCGTCCAGAATGACGCACGCTTCGATCCCGCGCGACCGCCGGCTTGCGCTTGGCATTACCGACGGGCTCGTGCGGATCTCAGTCGGTATTGAGGATACTGAGGATTTAACGGCGGATGTGAAACAGGCGCTTGATTCACTTTTATAAAGAATGGATAGATTTACATTCTCTGTCGGCTGTCAGCTTGTATTATAATGTTGGTAGACTATAAAACTGGCAGGTGACCTTATATGGAGAAGAAAAGACTGAAATCATTAATAGAAGATTTTAAGCATTACGCATTTATTCTGCTTGCAGTCAGCACCTTCATTTATATCGGCGCGGTTCTTCCCGGACAAGGGCTGACTGCGGGCCAGAAAATGCTGATGTTTGTAACGGATTGTGTATTTTTAGCGGGCGCTTATTTCTGCGTTGACCGTTCACTTATTTATAAAAAGAGGCTGGAAGAGGCCGATGAATAAAAAAAGCCATTGTCTTTTGACAATGGCTTTTTCGTTTCTTATTCAGACGGGGTTTCGCGTAATTCTTTTCCCATTCCTTTTAAAAACTGCAGCCCGAAGCCGAGCGCGCGGTTAATATCAGGATCACCGACGGCTTTCATCAGTTCAAACATACTGACTTTCCTGTCCTCTTTTAAAAATCTTTGCGCCTGATCCGTACCGGCCATGGCGCTTTCTAAAAGTCTGCCCATAAATTCGGGATCAGCTTTTGACAGCGCGCCTCCCGCGGCCATCATCGTATTCAGGAGATTGGTGACAGGTTCCCGGGAAATCTGTCCGAGTGCGATTTTGGCAATCTCCTCTTTTGCCTGGAGCATATAGCCGGCGGCATCAAAAATGCCCAAGCTATTCAGCTCTGCCATGATGGACATCGTTTTTGCGACGGCTTCTTCATTTTCTGCGAGAAGCGTCTTCAGCTCTTCCAGTTTTTCAGCTTTCAGCTGTTCCTCTGTTTTCGTTTCTTTTTGAATTTCAGTAATTGGGCTTGCCATAATGTTTCCTCCTTTCCTTAATCAGTTAAGTGCACATAGCCCGGACGGTTCCATTTTCGCTGAGCTTCCACACCGTTTTGCGGATGACGTTTTTTGTTCCGCGGATTCGTTTTCGGAAGCGGCGGAGTATCACAGGAACCGAGCACTTCCATGCGGACTTTTGTCTGCTTATAGGCAGGTGTATGTGTCCGTGAATCATACGCAGGCCCGGTCAGGAAATTAATCGCAGAATCTTTATCTGTAGAGTTCATCGGCAGATAAAGCTCATTTGCGCGGACGCGGTCTGTCACAAGCGCGTTCAATTTAACCGCCCCAAAAGGAGAGACGAGCCGGATCATTGTTCCGTCGCAAATTCCGCGTTCAGCCGCGAGCTCCGGCGATACTTCAACAAATACATCCGGAACTTTAGACTGAATGCCTTTTGACTTGTTTGTCATGTTTCCTTCGTGGAAATGTTCAAGCATCCGTCCGTTGTTAATATGCAGGTCATATTCTTCAGGGAATACAGCAGGCTCCACCCAATCGCTCAGCGCAAAGCGGGCTTTTTTGTCCGGGAAGTTAAAGCCGTCTTCATAAAGAAGCGGAGTGCTTTCTCCCGTAAAGCTTCCCCACAGGAAGCTGTTCCAGCCGCTAAGAACGTCGTAGCTTGCTTTTCCGAACAGCGGAGAAAGGCTCGCCATTTCTGAGAAAATGTCGCTAGGATGCGTGTAATTCCAATCAGCGCCTAAACGATTGGCGACTTCCTGAATAATCCACCAGTCGGGTTTTGCATCGCCGAGTGTCGGAAGCGCCTGATACAATCTTTGCACACGACGCTCTGTGTTTGTAAATGTTCCGTCTTTTTCAAGAGATGGAACCGCAGGCAGGATGACATCCGCGTATTGCGCCGTTCTTGAAAGGAAAATATCCTGTACAACAAAGAAATCAAGGCTGGATAAAATGTCATGAACATGGTTGGCGTTTGAATCGACGAGCGCCATATCTTCACCGACGAGATACATGGCTTTCATGTTTCCTTCTTCAATCGCATGGAGCATTTCGATATTATCAAGACCCGGCTTGCCGTCAATTTCAACACCGTAAGCTTTTTCGAATTTAGCGCGTGCCGCATCATCTGTAATATGCTGATATCCCGGAAGCCAGCCTGGAAGAGTTCCCATATCGCAAGCGCCTTGAACGTTGTTATGTCCCCGCAGCGGATAGGCTCCGGCGCCCGGACGGCGGTAGTTTCCTGTGGCAAGCAGCAGGTTGGAAATCGCCGCTGATGTATCAGAGCCGCCTGTATTCTGGGTTACGCCCATGCCCCAAAGAACACAAGTGCCGTCTGCATCACGAATCATTTCGGCAATGCGGATGATCGTATCCTGAGAAAGTCCGGTGATGCGCTCCGCATATTCCAATGTGTATTTTTCCAGCGTTTCTTTATAATCATCAAAGTAGTTGACATTTTCATCAATAAACGCTTGATCGTGCCAGCCTTGGTCAATCATATATTTCGTTACTGCCATGAGCCAGACCTGGTCAGTCCCTTGTTTCGGGCTGATAAAGAGGTCGGACCGTTCAGCCATTTCATTTCTGCGCAGATCGGCAACAATCAGTTTTTGGCCGTGCAGCTTATGGGCGCGTTTCACGCGAGTGGCCAGAACCGGATGTCCTTCCGCCGGATTGGCGCCGACGATGAGCACGAGGCCCGCTTTTGCGATATCTTTAATTGTGCCGGCGTCTCCGCCCATACCGACGGTGCGGAATAAGCCGTCCGTTGCCGGTGACTGGCAGTAGCGTGAGCAGTTATCCACGTTGTTGGTTTCAAATACTTGGCGTGCCAATTTTTGAATGACGTAGTTGTCTTCATTCGTAATTTTAGAAGAAGAAATAAAACCGACAGAACCATTTCCGTGTTCGGCCTTGATCGAACCGAGTCTTGAAGCGACAAGGTCAAGGGCTTCTTCCCATGACGATTCAACAAATGCGCCGTTTTTCCGGATGAGCGGTTTTGTAATCCGTTCTTCCGAATTCACGAAGTCCCAGCCGAATTTCCCTTTCACACAAGTGGAAATCGCGTTAACCGGAGCATCGGAAACAGGCTGAATTTTAAGGATGTCACGGCCTTTTGTCCATACTTCAAAAGAGCATCCGACGCCGCAGAACGTGCAGACTGTTTTTGTTTTTTTCGTCCGTTTATCGCGCATAGCCGCTTCCACTTCAGACACGGCGAAGATGCTTGTATAGTCGGGTTCAACATTTTTTACTAAATCAATCATCGGTTCCATAACATCTTCTTTTATACCTGTCATAAATCCGGCTTGGCCGAGCATTGATTTTTCCATCAGTGCGTTACAAGGACAGACAGTGACACACTGGCCGCAGCTGACGCAGGAAGATTCATTAATGGCGACGCCTTCATCCCAAATGACCCGCGGGCGGTCGCGCTCCCAATCAATTGAAAGAGTCTCATTCACCTGAAGGTTTTGACACACTTCCACACATTGGCCGCAGGCGATGCATTGGTTCGGATCATAGCGGTAAAACGGGTGAGACATATCAACCGCGCACTTTGAATCATCTTTCGGCGTATATGGATATTTCTGATGCTCAATTCCCATCATTTCCGCTGTATTATGCAGTGTGCAGTTGCCGTTGTTGTTATCGCAAACCGTACAGTAAAGCAGGTGATTCTCGAGCAGACGGTCCATGGCCTCTGTCTGAGCCTCTTTTACCCTTCCCGACGTAAGCGAGATGGACATCCCGTTTTCTGCAGCCGTGGAACAAGAGCGCTGCAATTTCCCGTTTACTTCAACAATACAGGTGTCACATGTTTGAATCGGATCCACTTCCGGTACATGGCATATTTGCGGAATCTCAATTCCGTTTTGGTTTAAAATATCTAAAATCTTAGACCCCTCTGGTGCTTCATACTCCGTGCCGTCAATTTTGACACGGATAGACTGAACGTCTGTCACTTCCAATTCCCCTCCATCTTTTAAACTCGAAAAAAAGCCATGCACATAGATACCGGCCTCCTGTCCGGAGAACGGTATAAATACGCATGGCGGAATAGTTCACTAGCAAGTCTTACTAACAGACCAATCCTATTTGTATAAAACGATAGACTCGTAACACGTTTCCTATTACAAATCCATCTTCACTGCTTTTATTATAAGGTGATATTTATTATAATACAATACGAAAGGAAAACTTTAACCAGGTGAAATGTCACAAAGGGGAACCGGGAATGTCTTTCATAGGCTAAAATCGGAGGGGACAATATGTCTAAAAAAATTCATGAATTTAACGATATTATCCGGAAATTGCGCAAAGAATTATTTGGAAAGGGGCCTGAACGAATTCACACCGTTTTTGTGGATAACATGGCGGTATCTACACTTTACGGCAATCTAAGCGCAAGTGAGCAGTTTATCGCACGCACGCCTGAAGGAAGAGAAATGGTTCATGCGGCGCGAACCAGCTTAATTCAGGAACTGTATTCAAAACAAACGCCTGACGGAATGGAAGAGCTCATCGGAGCAAAGCTGGTGCATCTGTTTTCAGATATAAAAATAGAGGAAAATATTGCTGTATCGGTGTTTGTCTTTGACCGCTCAATTGAAGAGCATAAAGAAGAAATCAAAAGCTGACAATATTCAATTGACACGAAATTGTCACATTTGATATGATATGAACTGCCGGCAGTGGCCTAAGGACGATTTTTTATGGAATGTGTGCATGATCTGTACATATTCTATACCGCATATTTTCATTCTGCTTGATATTGTTGTATGGGTATGCATACAAGTTAGGCAGCATTCAAACCCTCGTTTTTTCAGACGGGTTAGTTGAATGCTGCCTTTTTTGTTAGGCGTCTTTGGAAACTGCGGGCTGAATTGTTAAATGGAGGGGTTATTATGGCTTTTCGTAAACCGGACGAAATAGCGGAGCTTGCGGTCGAATCAGGGGTAAAAAAGGTGCATTCACCGCTTTCAGCACTGATTGTATTAGGATTTTTGGGAGGAGCGTTTATCGCACTCGGTTATTTGCTTGATATCCGTGTCATCGGCGACCTTCCGAAAGAATGGGGAAGCCTGTCGAGTTTAATCGGGGCGTCCGTGTTTCCCATCGGATTGGTGCTCGTCGTTCTTGCCGGCGCGGAGCTGATTACGGGAAATATGATGTCGGTATCCATGGCGCTGTTTTCCAGAAGAATATCCGCCGGTGCATTAGTGAAAAATTGGGTGATCGTGACGTTGATGAATCTTGTCGGCGCACTGTTTGTCGCTTACTTTTTCGGACATGTTGTCGGATTAACCGAAACAGGACCTTACTTGGAAAAAACGATTGCGGTCGCACAAGGCAAATTGGATATGCCGTTTGGAAAAGTCATTGTTTCGGCGATCGGCTGTAACTGGCTTGTCTGTTTGGCCGTCTGGCTTTCTTTCGGCGCAGAAGACGGAGCCGGAAAAATCGCGGGTATATGGTTTCCGATTATGGCGTTTGTCGCAATTGGTTTTCAGCACGTTGTAGCCAATATGTTTATCATCCCGGCTGCGATTTTTGCAGGTTCTTTTTCGTGGGGTGATCTGATTGGCAATCTCATTCCGGCCTTTATCGGGAATGTCATCGGCGGGGCAGTGTTTGTCGGCCTTATTTATTTTATTGCATATTCAAAAAAAGATCAGAAAAAGCAAGGGATGAAAAGAGTTTCCTGAGGTAAGAAAGATGCCGGAAAACACGGACAATTGAAGCGGAATGCCAGCACATTTTCCGTCCAAATCTTGAAAAAAATGTTTACAAAATGGAAGTTGATGGATATACTTACAAAGTAAGAAAAAAGCAAAGGGAGGTTGAATCACATGACGACGTTAAACGGCAATCAAAATCTACAATTGAACCGATTCAGCCTGTGGAAGAGTTCGTGTCCTTCCTTAACCTCTGCCCGTCAAGCACGTTAATTTCGGAGTATCAGGACATTCGCAGCTCCCCGCAGGGAAAGAAGCACCGTCTTCTTTTGTCTGCGGATTTAGTCTGCCCGCAGCGCATATGAACTTTGCTGCGGGTTATTTTCGCTTGTGCGGATATTGAAAGGGGGTGAGCGATAATGACCATTAATCTTTTCTTTTTAACACTGACCATTTCAAAGCGTTTTAAAAGTGCGGAAGAGTATGAACGAGAACAGCAGGTCGAAGAGTTTTATAATGAAGCGAAAGAACGCCAGCTGAAACATTTTTATATGAACTAACGGACACGAAGGGCCAAAACGGAGGAGAAGGAGGAGATTATCATGTTCAGAATTGAACTGCTGAATCATTACACAATGGAGAAGGACCAGGTTTAGCGAGGATGTTGCTGTCACATCGCAGACGGCCTGCATACCATGGTAAAGAAAGAAAAATTGGTAAGCGGGTGATAGCATGCAAGGCGGTCAGAACAGAATTCCATCCATCGGGCACGGGTATGCGTCAATGCCCCATTCATTTAAACACGGCTACGGCAACCCGTACCGCCGGCAGAGAATGGCGGCGCTTTCCCGGCAGACAAGATATATAGCACCGTATTATTGGTACTAGAGCAGGCGGAAAACCTACGTTTTCCGTCTTTTTTTTATGAAAACAAATATAAATTTCAAATAAATCGAAACGTTCATGAAGAGAAGTGCGTCTAGTTAGTACCTCATACTAATACGAGGTAATATTATTTCTGAATAATAAATCACAGGAATGGAAAAGCGGGTGTTATACAATGTTGCAACATACATCTTCAGCATTAAAACGAATGCGCGCGAAATACTTTGCTGCATCAGAACCGGCAGAGTCAGTCATTCAGCAATTCTTGATGGACATACAGGAATACGACCGCATTTTGGAAATCGGGACTGGAAACGGCTCAATGTTTAAACAAATCATCGGACAGCTTGAAAAGGGCAGTCTTAAAAGCATAGAAACATCGAAACGTAAAATACGGAAAACACAGCGCGCAAACCGTTCGGTTATAAAAGCCGGGCTCGGAAACATTCAGCAGGGGAGGCCGGAAAGCATACCGTTCCGCGACCGCAGTTTTCATAAAGTCTTCTCGTTACATACTGCTGAAACAGTCAGCGATTACCGGACAGCATGTAAAGAAGTGTACCGCGTTCTTCAAATTGACGGGTGTTTCTATATGGTTTTGAAGCCTTCGCGGATGAGTGAGAAGGATGTGATTGAGGTGCTCTATGATCAGCATTTCAGAGACATTTCAGTTGTCAGCAGAGATTCATTCCATTTTATTACTGCCATTAAATAGAATATTTCTTGGGAAATAAAAAGAGCTGCTTAAGTCACTGCAGCTCTTTTTGTGAAATTGGGCATATTTCCTTATTTTTGGTTATTTCACATATATTTTATATTAAAAAAAGTTTTTTTCTTATACAATGATAATCAGATGACCGTACATTTTAAATATTTTGAACAAACGGAATGAATATTCATTCCGCATTTAGAAAGGGGGATGAAATGACAGCTTCAAACAAGGTTGAACTCATTATGAAAGCGTCGCTTACTTTGTTTACAGATAGAGGATTTGACGCAACGACGATTCCGATGATTGCCGCTCAGGCCGATGTCGGAACCGGCACAATTTACCGTTACTTTGACAGTAAAGAGACACTTGTGAACGTACTGTATCAGGAAAGTGCGCAGCGTTTTATGAAAAAAGTCAAAACGGACTTTCAGGATATATCTGTAAGAGAAGGGTTTCATCACCTGTTTTATTGTCTGATTGATTTTACGAAGGAAAGTGAGTATGCATTGTTTTTTCTTGAAACGAATAAGGACGCCTACTTTCTGAATGAAACGAGCCGTAAGCTTCTTGATGAAATAACACAGATGCTTGACGTCTTTTTTCAGCGCGGCAAGTCTGAAGGTGTGCTCCGCAATCTGCCGTCCAATGTGCTGATGGCGCTGCTGCTCGGGGCATATCTAAAACTCTATCAGCTTGTCCGGACGGGAAGCGTCGAAATAACAAAACCGTTTCTGAAAGAATTGGAACAATGTTCTTGGGATGCCATCAGAACTCATTAATTATACGCCGAAGGAAGGAAGATCGATATGAAACAGCTAAGCGCTATACCGCAGCCGAAAACATACGGGCCTCTGAAAAATCTCCCTCACTTGGAAAAAGAAAAACTGTCACAATCGCTTTGGAAAATTGCCGAAGAATACGGCCCGATCTTTCGTTTTGAATTTCCGAGCTCTGTCGGGGTCTTCGTATCAGGCCGCGAGCTCGCGGCAGAAGTCTGTGATGAAAAGCGATTTGACAAAAATCTCAGCAAAGCCCTGCTGAAAGTCCGTGAGTTTGGCGGTGACGGACTATTTACGAGCTGGACTCACGAAAAGAACTGGCAGAAAGCGCATCGGATTTTATTGCCGAGCTTCAGCCAGAAGGCGATGAAAGGCTATCATTCAATGATGCTGGATATTGCCATGCAGCTCGTGCAGAAATGGAGCAGATTAAATCCGAATGAAGAAATTGACGTTGCCGAAGATATGACGCGCCTGACGCTGGATACAATCGGCCTGTGCGGATTTCATTACCGCTTTAACAGCTTTTACCGCGACACACAGCATCCTTTTATCACAAGTATGCTTCGTGCGCTGCAGGAGGCAATGCGCCAATCGCAGAGACACAGCCTGCAGGACAAGCTGATGATCAAAACGAGACATCAGTTCCAGCAGGATATTGAAGAGATGAATTCGCTTGTAGACCGGATCATCGCTGAGCGGAGGGAAAATCCGGATGAGAATCTGTCTGACCTTTTAGCATTGATGCTTGAAGCGAAAGACCCTGTAACGGGGGAAAGGCTGGATGATGAAAATATCCGTTATCAAATCATCACCTTTTTGATCGCTGGGCATGAAACCACAAGCGGGCTGCTTTCTTTTGCGATATACTGCCTGCTGAAAAATAAAGATAAATTGAAAAAAGCCGTTCAGGAAGCCGAGCGAGTGCTGACGGGAGAGACACCTGAATATAAGCAGATTCAGCAGCTGACATATATCCGCATGGTGCTAAACGAGACTTTGCGGCTGTATCCGACTGCCCCGGCATTTTCTCTGTACGCGAAGGAAGATACGGTTCTCGGCGGGAAGTATCCGATTGAGAAGGGACAGCCGGTGACGATTCTGACTCCGCAGCTGCACCGGGATAAAAGTGCGTGGGGAGAAGATGCCGAGTCATTCCGCCCGGAAAGGTTCAGCGATCCCGCGGCCATTCCGGCTGATGCGTATAAGCCGTTCGGAAACGGACAGCGCGCATGCATCGGGATGCAGTTTGCCCTGCAGGAAGCGACAATGGTGCTCGGCCTTGTCCTGAAACACTTTGAACTGATTGATCATACTGATTATGAGCTTACGATTAAAGAAGCTCTAACCATTAAGCCCGGTGATTTTAAAATCCGTGTGAAAAACAAGGACGTGTCCAATCAGCAGTCCGTACAAAACCATAAAGCTGAAGGAAGCGGTCACAAAGAAGAAACGAAAGAAATCCCGTCCCACGGAACACCGCTTCTCATTCTTTACGGATCAAATTTAGGAACTGCGGAAGGAATCGCGGAAGAGCTGGCTGATATCGGAAGAAGCAAAGGATTTTCAACTGAAACCGGCCCGCTCGATGATTATGCCGGGAAACTGCCTGTAAAAGGCGCGGTCGTTATTGTTACGGCTTCTTATAACGGGGCGCCGCCTGATAATGCGGCGGGTTTTGTGAAATGGATGGAAACCCTTGAAGATCAGGAATTAAAGGGTGTTTCTTACGCCGTCTTCGGCTGCGGAGACCGCAACTGGGCTGCCACTTACCAGAGGATCCCCCGCCTGATAGACAAAGTGCTTGAAGAAAAAGGGGCAAAACGGCTGACCTCTATCGGAGAGGGCGACAATGCCGATGATTTTGAGTACAGTCAGGAAGCCTGGGAAGACTCATTCTGGAAGGACATCATGAAGGCTTTTCATATAGAGGCTGCTCCAAAACAGACAAACAAATCACAGTTATCAATCGAATACGTAAGTGAAGCAGCCGAGACGCCGATTGCCAAAACGTACAAAGCATTTGAGGCGGAGGTCATCATGAACAAAGAGCTTCATACCGAAAGCAGCAAGCGCTCAGTCCGGCATATTGAGCTGCGTCTCCCCGAAACAGAAACGTATCAGGAAGGAGATCATCTCGGGGTGCTTCCGCAAAACAGCGGGGAACTGATCAGCCGTGTCATTCGCCGATTCGGTCTTGATCCGAACAAGCACTTTAAGATCAAGGGCCGGCAGCTGCCTCATCTGCCGATGGACCGGCCGGTTAATGCGCCGGAGCTTTTGGCGTCCTATGTAGAGCTGCAGGAGCCGGCAACGAGAGCCCAGCTTCGCGAACTTGCCGCACATACCGTGTGCCCGCCGCACCAAAAAGAATTGGAGCATCTTTATTCTGATGATGCGGCATATAAAGAAAACGTCCTGAAAAAACGAATGACCATGCTGGACCTGTTGGAAGATTATCCTGCATGTGAACTGCCGTTTGAGCGCTTTTTAGAACTTCTGCCATCCTTAAAGGCGCGCTATTATTCAATCTCAAGCTCACCGAAGGCAGCCAGCGGGGAGCTCAGTATCACGGTCGGCGTTGTGACGGCTCCGGCATGGAGCGGCCGTGGGGAATACCGGGGCGTGGCTTCGAACTATTTAGCCGGATTACAGAATGGCGATCCTGCCGTCTGTTTCATCCGCTCGCCGCAGTCGGGTTTCGCATTGCCTGAAAATCCGAAAACGCCTCTCATTATGGTCGGAGCAGGCACAGGAATTGCGCCGTTCAGGGGATTTATCCAGGCGCGGGCTGCCGAAAAAATGTCCGGTAACAGCCTGGGCGAAGCTCATTTATACTTCGGCTGCCGGCATCCTGAAGAAGACGATCTGTACAAAGATGAATTCGACGATGCGGAGAAAAACGGCCTTGTCACCGTGCATCGGGCGTATTCCAGATTAGATCAGGACTGTAAAGTTTACGTACAGGATGTCCTGCTTCGCGAGGCTGCACAAATTATTGCGCTTCTTGACCAAGGCGGCCATCTCTATATATGCGGCGACGGAAGCAAAATGGCTCCGGCCGTCGAAAATGTACTGCTTCAGGCGTATGAAAAGGTGCATAACACTGATTCAAAAGTTTCCTTGAATTGGCTTGAACAGCTGCAGGCGGAAGGAAGATATGCGAAAGATGTTTGGGCAGGTATGTAACAGAAGAGTGAGACAACTGAAGAATGTTTTTTAATTGAAGAAAGCCGGCACGATATTTGAAATCTACTGAATCAAAAGGAATAGTTATAGGGAGTATCGTGCCGGCCTTAACTTTAGTATCGGACAAAAGACACAAATCTTTAATGTTTTTATTGATTTACATGCAGGCGGCTATGTCCCTTTTTTCTGAATTCCGCCAGAAATAAAACCGGATAAGACACTAATAGCAAAACCGAAATAAATGAAATGATACCGATCCAATGAAAATGCGTCCAAAAGAAACCGCCGCAAGACCCTGCCACGCTTGAACCGATATAGTATGCAAGCAGATATAATGAAGAGGCTTGCGCGCGATGATCACCGGCTGCGCGGCCGACCCAGGCGCTTGCGATCGAATGCGCGCCGAAAAAGCCGAAGGTAAAGACGGCAATCCCCGCGATTTTAAGCGCAAGCTGGGGCAAAAGTGTCACCGCTGCACCGGCAAGCATAACAAAAATCGCAACCTTAATCATTTTTGCGCTTCCGAAAAGATCTGCTTTTTTCCCCATATAGACAGAGCTGAACGTTCCCGCGAGATAGACAATAAAAATAAAACCGATCACAGTCTGCGACAAATGATAAGGAGCCGCCATTAAATGAAAGCCGATATAATTATATAATGTCACAAAACTCCCCATTAATATAAATCCCAGAGATATTAACAAAAGCAGCCGTTTGCGGTGCAGGACCGCTCCGTATTCCTTACATGCCGCTTTTACGCCCTCATGCCGCTGAGATGAATGGCGCGGAGCCGGAAGAAAACGCCAAAACAAATAGCTTAATACAATAGAAAGAATGCCGATGATGGCAAGCGCCGGCCGCCAGCCGAATACATCGGTCAGAAGCCCCGTTAACAGCCTGCCGCTCATTCCCCCGATGCTTGTGCCGCTGATATACAAGCCCATCATGTTCCCGAGGCCCTTCGGATCAAACTCCTCGCCTACATATGTCATAGCGACAGCCGGAACGCCTGCCAGGAAAATACCGAGCAGCGCCCTCATCGCCAAAAGCGCCGGAAAAGCCGGACTGAACGCTGTTAATAGACCTAAAACAGAAGTAGCTGTTAACGACAGCACCATTAATTTTTTTCTGCCGAATCCGTCAGACAACGAAGCGGCGGCCAATAATGAAAATGCCAAAACGGCTGTTGAGATGGATAAAGTTAAGCTGGCAGCCGCAGCGGAAATATGAAACTCTTCCGAAAACAAAGGCATAAGCGGCTGTGTTGTGTAAAGCGTGGCGAAGGTCACAAAGCCGCTGATAAACAGAGCCAAGCTGGCCTTTCTGTAAGCCTTTGTATGAGGCTGAATAAACGTCATGAATGTCCCTCTTTTCTCACTGTTGGTTATATATGTATCGTACGCTTTTCATTTCAATGTGTCTAATTTATAATAACTATAGAATTAATGCGTGTAGGTTATGAAGAAAGGGGAGAAGGAGAAAATGGAGCTTCATCAAATTGACAACTTCATTGCGGCGGCAACTCATCAGCATTTCACAAATGCGGCAAAAGAAAGAATGATTTCTCAGCCGGCATTAAGCCGATCAATTATCAGGCTCGAAGAAGAATTAGGCGCGCCGTTATTTTACAGAGAGACAAAAGCCGTCCGGCTGACAAGGCACGGAGAGCAGTTCTTAATAAAAGCAAAACAAGCGAGACGAGCTTTAAATGAAGGCGTTGAACAAGTGAAAAAGAATATGAGCCTGGAGCACGGCGAAATATCTGTATCTTTTCTTCATACGCTCGGGCTGCGTTTAATGCCTCAGCTGATTGCCGAATTTAAAAAGCTATACCCAAACGTGACCTTCCGGCTTTATCAAGGCGCAAATGAAACGCTTCGCAAAATGGTGGAAACGGGAGAGGCGGATATCTGTCTCAGCTCCCCGCCGCTTCCCAGCGAGCTTTTACAATGGACAGTGCTGGAGAAAGAGCCTCTTTATGCGGTGCTTCCTGAGAACCACCCGCTTGCAGGAAATAAAAGCATTCAAATGAAAGAGATGCAGGACGAGGATTTTGTGGGTTTTAAACCGGGATACGGACTGAGGTATATGTTTGATCTGATGTGCCGGGATTTGAATATACACCCGCATCTCGCATTTGAAGGAGAGGAAGTGTCAACCATATTAGGGCTGACCGCCGCGGGTCTGGGGGCTGCAGTGCTGCCGAAAACCGCGGAGCATTCATACTTTCCGGTCGTTTTTCTTCCGGTTGCAGATTACCAATGCGAACGCACCATAGCGTTAGCCCAGCTGAAAAACCATGCACTCTCTCCCGCTGCTGAACGTTTTAAACAGTTTGCACTTGAGTATTACAAAGCACGCAACTGAGCGGTCATTTTATTAAAATCGAAGTTGAAAATAAAGCGGAAATACAGAAAATGGAGGAAAACCATGGCGAAAAAAACAGTGAAAACAAATGCTGTCCGTATCATTGAGCAGCAAAACATTCCCTATGAGCTATTAGGTTACAAAACAGAAGGGGGACAGCCCGCAGACGGTCTTTCCGTTTCACAAAAAATCGGATACGCTGCCGAATATGTTTATAAAACCTTAGTGGCATCTGCAGGAACAGATCGTTATTACGTCTTTGCCGTTCCCGTTGCAAAAGAACTGAATCTGAAAAAGGCTGCGAAGGCGGCAGGTGAGAAGAAAATAGAAATGATTGCCATGAAGGACCTTTTGGGAGTAACCGGCTATATGCGCGGCGGCTGCTCTCCGATCGGCATGAAAAAAAGGTTTCCGACTTTTATTGATAGATCCGCTGAAACACTGGAGTTTATGATTGTCAGTGCGGGGAAAATCGGAATGCAGCTGAAAGCAGCGCCTCAAGATTTAGCCGAAGCAAGCGGGGCGGTATTTACAGACATTGTATAAATGTCCGATGAATCTAATGGAATACACGTGTCAAGGGAGAATGATAATGAAAAAAAGATATGAAAACTTGAATGGCGTGAAGAATGAACATGGATTCAGGGACATGTTGAAATGGATGAAAGAACGAAGAGAGAAAAGTAAAGACTTAAGCGAGAACATTCCGAAAGCGGTCACTAGGGATGTCCGTGATGTTGCCGTCAATCGGACGGAAACCGCCATAACATGGATCGGCCATTCTTCATTTCTGATCCAAATACAGGGGCTTAACATAATGACCGACCCTGTATGGGCGCGGCGGATGGGTTTTCAAAAACGGCTGACAGAGCCGGGATATGAATTGAGCGAACTGCCCGACATTGATGCCGTGCTCATTTCACACGGGCATTATGACCATCTTGATTTTCCGAGCATAAAAAAACTGAGAGGAAACCCGGATTTTTACGTGCCTGCGGGACTGAAAAAGCTGTTCAACAAAAAAGGCCGCAAAAAGGTCCATGAAATGAATTGGTGGGATCGTTTTGAGATGCGGGGGGTGAATATATCATTTGTTCCGGCCCAGCACTGGACACGGAGAACGCTTTGGGATACCGATACCTCTCATTGGGGAGGCTGGGTCATAGAAAGCGAAAACGGCGAGTCCATCTATTTTGCAGGAGATACAGGCTATTTTGAAGGCTTTAAAGAAATCGGAGAGAGGTTTCGTATTAAGGCGGCTCTGATGCCGATCGGAGCATACGAACCGGAATGGTTTATGCAAGTGTCACATATCAATCCGGAAGACGCCGTGAAAGCGTTTTTGGAGCTGAAGGCTGACAGCTTCATTCCGATGCATTACGGGGCATTCCGGCTTGCTGATGATACAGGCCCGGAAGCATTAAGCAGACTGCACGGCGAGTGGAACCGGCTTGCATTACCTCCTGAAAACCTGAAAGCATTAGCGCTTGGCGAAACATTTTGGCTGTAACAGCAGGTTTTCGCTGCCGACACCAATCGTTTAAAAACGGTTGGTGTTTTATTGTCAATGTGAATAGCTCTGTATAAAACATGATTTTTCCGGAACCTGCGGTAAAAAACAAAACTTTTTACTCTTTTGTTTCACTATAAAATGAAAACGGTTTCGTATGTGCAGTATATTTAACCTATCACAATTGCTTCAGCAGAAACGGACAGGAAGGATAGAAAAACAGATGAAATACATGAATTCAAGGCAGAAAAAGATTTTGTATCTGTTGTTATCTGAACCTGATGACTACTTAGTTGTGCAAGATTTCGCAGACAGGGTCCGCTGTTCTGAAAAAACGATCAGGAATGATTTGAAAACGATTGAAGATTTCCTGAATGAACATGCTCAAGCTCAGCTGATCCGCAAACCGGGATTAGGCGTCTATTTACATATATCTGAACAGGAAAGGTCACAGTTAAGCCGGCAAATTTATAATGAGCACTTTACGTGCAGGCACAAGACCGATGAAGAAAGAATACTTCACATCGCTTATGATTTATTAATGAATTCAAAGCCCGTTTCCGCAAAAGAAATTGCCGCACAGCATTTTGTAAACAGAGCTTCCATTAAAAAGGATGTAAGTGCGGTTGAAGAGTGGCTGAAGCGATTTGATCTCACGCTGGTTTCTAAACAGCGGCTCGGCTTAAAGATTGAAGGGGACGAAAAAAACAAAAGAAAAGCATTGGCGCGAATTTCAGATTTGATTGATAATATGGAGTTTACAAGCCAATTTATAAAAAGTAAGTTTTTAAGTCATGAAGCGGACTTTGTGAGAAAAGAAATCAAGTTATTACAAAAAAACCATTCTATCTATTTTACGGATGAAACATTTGAAAGTTTGCTGCTGCATACATTGCTGACGATCCGCCGTATCAAAATGAAACAGCCGGTCGCCATTTCTGCAAGACAGCTGGACGCGGTAAAAAAGAAGAAAGAATATGAATGGACACTGGCTTGTTTAAAACGGCTTGAGCCGGTATTTGCCATCCGGTTTCCTGAGGAAGAAGCCGTCTATTTAACTTTACATATTATAGGCGGGAAAGTCCGCTATCCATCGCAGCAAGAAAAGAAGCTTGATCTTGAAGATTCTGAGCTTTCCAAAGTCGTCAGGCATTTGATCAACTGTGTTTCAGAACTGCAAATGCTGGATTTTCATAAAGACCAGGAACTGATCAACGGATTGAACATTCATCTCGATCCGGTGTTGAAGCGGCTGAGCTATGATCTCTCTGTTTCAAACCCCATGCTTCACGACATCAAAAAAATGTACCCTTATTTGTTTCATCTTATCATTGACGTTTTAGAAGACATCAATCAAACATTTGATCTCTGTATTCCTGAAGAGGAGGCGGCCTATTTGACGCTGCATTTTCAGGCAGCGATCGAACGGCTGCGCCGAAGCAGTCATAACCCTAAAAGGACGATCATCGTCTGCCATATGGGCATTGGCATGTCGCAATTGCTGCGGACTAAAATTGAACGCAAATTTCATCACATTACGGTAAAAGAATGTATCGCAAAAGCGGAGCTGACAGAGTATATCAAAAAGCATAAAGATATAGATTTCGTCATTTCTACGATAGGGCTTGGAAATGTAACGATCCCTCATATTGTCGTATCACCGCTTTTGGAGCCTGCTGATGAAAAGAAGCTCAGCGCATTTATGCAACAGCTTGATACATCGCACCGCCGGGAGCAAAAAACGTTTAAAATGCTGAACGATACGACTCCGTTTCTCGTTTTTTTACAGCAAGAGACAGAGCACCGTTATCAGGTCATTGAAAAGCTGGCGCAGGCTTTGTATGAAAAAGGCTATGTAGAAAAAGAGTATGGCATTCATGCAGTAATGAGAGAAAAAATGTCGGCGACAAATATCGGGGCGGGTATTGCTATCCCTCACGCGAACTCTAAATATATCAAACAATCAGCCATTGCAATCGCCACCTTAAAAGAGCCGATTGAATGGGGGACAGAAAAGGTGTCGCTCGTTTTTATGCTTGCCGTCAAACACGAAGATCAAAACAAGGTAAAGCAATTATTCAGTGAGCTTTCCTATCTTAGCGAGCAGCCGGCATTTATTCAAAAACTGACGGAAGAAAAAAATGTGATGACGTTTTTATCGTATTTAAACTATTAAAAGCAGGGAATGGCTCCCTGCTTTTTTTCTGTTTATAGGGAAAAATGCCGTTATTTCCGGAACTTATGGTAAAAAAACGCGCTTATCACAGGCTGATTTCAGTATAAAGTTGAGACAAGATCTTGAAATTCAGACTGCAAAGGAGGATTTATATGAAACTGTTAGCGATTACATCATGTCCGAACGGCATTGCCCATACGTATATGGCTGCTGAAAATTTACAAAAAGCAGCCGGCAGATTAGGCGTTGAGATCAAAGTGGAAACCCAGGGCGGAATCGGGGTGGAAAATAGGCTGACCGAAGAGGAAATCCGGGAAGCGGACGCAATCATTATCGCGGCGGACCGTTCGGTGAACAAAGACCGATTCGCGGGAAAAAAGCTGCTGGCCGTCGGGGTTCAGGAAGGCATCCGCAAACCGGAAGAATTAATTCAAAAAGCGCTTAGCGGTGAAGTGCCGGTCTATCAATCTGCTTCAAAAGCTGAATCCGCAAGTCAGCAGGGCAAAAAACAAAACCCGATTTACCGTCATTTAATGAACGGCGTTTCTTTTATGGTTCCTTTCATTGTCGTCGGCGGATTATTGATAGCGGTTGCATTGACGCTTGGAGGAGAAAAAACACCAAAGGGCTTAGTCATTCCGGACGAGTCTTTTTGGAAAACGATTGAACAGATCGGCAGTGCTTCTTTTTCATTCATGATCCCGATTTTAGCCGGGTACATCGCGTTCAGCATCGCTGATAAGCCGGGTCTTGTCCCCGGAATGATCGGCGGATATATTGCGGCATCCGGCAGCTTTTACGACAGTGCAAGCGGCGCAGGATTTCTTGGAGGAATCATTGCGGGATTTTTGGCGGGATATGCGGCGCTTGGAATCAAAAAATGTAAAGTTCCTAAAGCAATACAGCCGATTATGCCGATCATTATTATTCCGGTGTTTGCCTCACTGATCGTCGGTTTGGCGTTTGTCTTTCTGATCGGCGCCCCCGTCGCTCATATTTTCGCATCATTAACGGTTTGGCTTGCGGGAATGAAAGGTTCGAGCTCAATTCTCCTGGCATTGATTTTAGGAGCGATGATCTCCTTTGATATGGGAGGACCCGTAAACAAGGTGGCCTTTCTTTTCGGATCGGCAATGATCGGAGAAGGAAATTATGAAATTATGGGCCCGATTGCCGTTTCCATTTGTATACCGCCGATAGGGCTTGGGATTGCGACGTTTTTAGGAAAAAGAAAATTCGCCGCCGCAGAAAGAGAAATGGGAAAAGCATCATTTACGATGGGCCTTTTCGGTATCACGGAAGGAGCCATTCCATTTGCGGCCCAAGACCCCCTTCGAGTGATCCCGAGTATTATGTCGGGTTCTATGACCGGCTCGGTGATAGCAATGATCGGCCATGTGGGGGACAGAGTGGCACACGGCGGCCCCATCGTTGCTGTACTTGGAGCAGTAGATCATGTATTGATGTTTTTTATCGCTGTAACAGCAGGCTCTCTTGTCACCGCTCTGTTGGTTAATGTATTGAAAAAAGATTTGGCGAAATCCCCCGCGCCCGGCGAGGTGCTGCCGTCTGCCGAACCAAATGAAGCTGCAGCGGCAAAAGAAACAAAGGAACCATCTCAGGCTGACAGCCGAAAAGCCGGGATGACCGAAATCAAAAAACTGACTGACATTATCAGTACGGACTTGATTGAACCGCATTTATCCGGCGAAACGAGGGATGACATTATCGATGAAATGATCGAGAAAATGTCCCGTCAAGGTATGCTGCTGTCTGACAGCGGATTTAAGCAGGCCATTTTGAGCCGGGAACAGCAGGGAACCACGGCGATAGGTATGAATATCGCCATTCCGCACGGAAAGTCTGAAGCCGTCAAAACGCCGGGTGTCGCATTCGGAATAAGACGTTCGGGTGTTGACTGGAACAGCCTTGATGGTTCTGATGCAAAACTGATTTTTATGATTGCCGTACCGAAGGAAAGCGGCGGAAATCAGCATCTGAAAATATTGCAGATGTTATCCCGAAAACTGATGGATGACAGCTATCGGGAAAGGCTGCTCTCCGTTCAGACAAAAGAAGAGGCGTATGAGCTTCTGGAAGAAATCGAATAAAGCGGGGGATGATCATGTCTACTGAACCGATATTTTTCAATCCGGTTTTCAAAGAAAGGATTTGGGGAGGCGCCGCCCTGCGTGATTTTCACTATAATATTCCGTCCGAGCGGACAGGGGAGTGCTGGGCCTTCGCCGCTCATCAAAATGGACAGAGCACAGTTCGAAACGGCATGTATAAAGGATGTACACTCGGTGAATTGTGGGAGCATCACAGAGATTTATTCGGAAACCTTGAAGGAGACCGTTTTCCTCTTCTTACAAAAATATTGGATGCGGACCAAGACCTGTCCGTTCAGGTGCATCCGAATGATGACTTTGCCAAAATGCATGAAAACGGAGAACTTGGAAAAACCGAATGCTGGTATATCATTGATTGTGCAAAAGATGCGGAGATCATTTTCGGCCACAACGCAACTACAAAAGAAGAACTGATATCCATGATTAAGCACGGAGAATGGGACGGGCTCCTGAACAGAGTTAAGGTAAAGCCGGGAGATTTCTTCTTTGTTCCAAGCGGCACCGTTCACGCGATTGGAAAGAGCACACTTATTTTAGAGACGCAGCAAAATTCAGATACGACTTACAGATTGTATGACTACGGAAGAAAAGATGCGGACGGCAGGATGCGCGAGCTCCATCTGGAAAAAGGTATAGACGTGATAGACGTTCCATCTGTCCGTGAACGGCCGACCGTTCACTATAAACAAACAGATGATCTGCTTGCGGCTATTTTAATAGAATGTCCTTATTTTTCAGTCGAAAAGTGGGATGTAAAAGGTGAAGCAAATCTATTCCAGCATCAGCCCTTCCTTCTTGTCAGCGTGATCGAAGGAGACGGAATAATGATTGCAGGCGGGCATGAATATACCTTTAGAAAAGGAGATCATATTCTCCTGCCTTCCGGTTTGGGAGAATATAAACTGGCCGGCCATGCAAATTGTATTGTGTCTCATCTGTGATCCTCAAAACCCTTCTCTAGCATCAGAGAAGGGTTTCTCATCACTTTTGCAAAAATGCCGAAATTTCCAGCGTATCAGTGGTTCGTTCCTGAATTTATTCTCTCAATTTGTATATCTCCCGAGCCATTGATTCAAGTATGTACATAGCGGGGATTTGGGTGGTGACATTCGCATTTTCAACCCATTCTTCCGTCACGTAATATGAAATATTCACATCGGACATTTTGGCAATGGTTGAATGTTTATGATTTGTAATACTGATGACCCGGCTGCCTTCTTGTTTCAGCTGATTCAGATGAGTCACCGTAGAATCTCCTTCACCTGAAACCGATAATGCGATTGTGATGCTGTTATGGCGGAAATGGGAATGGGCCGGAAAGTAAGGATCTTTAATATACATTGAAAGTTTCCCTAAGCACGAAAAATATCTGGCTCCGTATTCGGCGAGAATTCCTGAACTTCCCACTCCGATAAAAATGACGCTTTCTGCATCGGCCGCAAGGGCTGCTGCTTCCTTCAGCTTTTCTTCCATGCCTCCGCTTACTGTTCTTTCAAAAAATTCGGCAACGGAATGATGGGGACTCTTTAAAATCGTTTTTTTATTTGCCTCCGTATACATTTTCAGCTTCACCTTAAACTCCGAAAACCCTTCACAGTTTATTTTTTTGCAGAAACGTAAAATAGAAGCCGTCGATACATGGGTTTCATTTGCCAATTCACGGATTCGCATATAGACGACTTTCTCGCTGTTTTGGGAGATGTAGTTGTATAAAGAAGTTTCAAGCTCGTTAAATGAAGCAATCATTTCGTGTGTGAACATGCAGGGGGATTCTCCTTTTTATGAGAATGGTGAATGTACATCTAATCGTAACATATCATTTTTAAAAGAAACATAGTGTTATATTTATGTGACAAATCACTTTTTGTGTCATTCAAAACAAGACGTCAGCCAATGATTTACGGCGCAAAACAACTGCGGCTATAATTCGTTCATACGCTTTATGCATGATCTCTTCAAGGGTCTCTGACAAAAGCGGCCGAAAAAGGAGGACAATATGAGTATCAAACTGATAACGGTTGATATGGACGGAACGTTTTTGAATGATGAAATGGCATATAACAAAGAGCGTTTTATGAATCAGTATCGTGAATTAAAAGCGCGGGGAATTAAATTTGCCGTAGCAAGCGGAAACCAATATGCGCAGCTTACATCCTTCTTTCCGGAGATCGAAAGTGAAATCGCTTTCGTTGCCGAGAATGGCGCTTTCGTCGTGAATGCCGGAGAAGAATTATTCGCGGGTAACATGTCTGAAGACACTATAAAAGCAGTAATCCGTGCTTTAGAGCAGTATGAGGTGAAAAACGTCATTGTCTGCGGAAAAAAAAGCGCGTATATTCATGAAAATGCCAGTGAAGATGAATATCTGCATGCCAGTAAGTATTATTATGTGTTAAAAAGGGTGCCGCATTTTGAAAACGTCGATGATCACATTTTCAAATTTTCCATCAGCTTTCCCGCCGAACATTGTTCCGCACTTCTGAGCCACTTGAAAAACGCTATCGGGTCTTTCGTCACGCCTGTATCAAGCGGGCACGGTGACATAGATCTGATCATACCGGGGCTTCATAAAGCAAGCGGGATGAAGCTTCTCCAGAAACAATGGGGGATAAATGATGAAGAATGCGCGGCCTTCGGAGACAGCGGCAATGACCTGGAGATGGTGTCCGCCGTGAAATACGGGATCGCCATGGATAATGCGCAGGAAAGCATTAAACAGGCTGCCACGTATATCACGCAATCAAACAATGAAGAAGGGGTCTTAAATGCGATTGATTCCATTCTCAAATGTGAAAAACCCTTTGTCTGAAAAAGACGTTTTAACTGCGGAGGTGCTGAACGATGATTAAATTAGTGATTACGGATTTAGACGGCACATTTTTAAATAATCAAGGCGATTTTGACAGAACGTTATTTGAAAAGACAAAACGAGTAATGGAGGAACAGCATGTCGCTTTCGCCCTCTGCACCGGGAAGCAGTGTGAAAGGGTGGAAGCCTTATTCGGAGAAGATGCGAAAGATTTTTGGATTTTAGGAGACAGTGCCACACGTATAAAAAAGAACGGCAAATTCGTATATGAATCTTTGATCAGCAATGAAGCGGGACTGTCAATTATAGGCGCTTTAGAAAAAATCAGCTGCGGGCATAGCATTATCGCATGCACAAAAAATGGCGCGATCGTAAAAGAAAATCTGTCTGAAAGTGAAATGAAATATGTAAATGCTTCTTATGCACATGTAACGAAAATAACTGATTTTACTGAGATAAAAGACGATTTTATCAAGATTACGGTTCATGATCCCGACGCCAACTGTCCGGAAACGAGAGAAAAGCTGCATGAATTTTTTCACCAATTATATATCGTAGCATCAGAGGATACCTGGATGGACATATCAAATATCGGAATACATAAAGGAACAACAGTACAAGAACTGCAGCGATTATTAGGGGTTTCGGCTGATGAAACAATGGCGTTCGGAGACGGCCGCAATGACAAAGAATTGATGGAAGCGGCATCCTACAGCTTTGCGGTTAAGAATGCCATTGACGAAATAAAAGATGCAGCACACTTTGTCATCAAATCAAATGAGGAAAGCAGCGTCATGCACACGATTATGAGAATATTAGCGCTGCAAAAACAATGATGGGCTAAAATCAATGCGGCAGGATTACTAGGGAAAGAAAAAGCGGGCTATCCTCAGACTTTAATTCCCTCCTGATTTCCCCGAAATATGTTAAAAGTGAATAAAACGGTGTAATATCAAGATGAAAAAAATCACTTCATATCAGACAAAAAGCAGGAACTGCCTCGTTTTGAAATTGGGAGGTGTTTGTATTAGCCCGCTGTTGAGTCCCGCGTATATCATTCTCATTTTTCTTCCGGCAGCTTCTTTTCTGTTAGGGATATTAGGGTACTTCATCTTTAAAAAAGTATGGATGATGGTTGTTATTGTATTCATTTTGTCCTTGATATTCATGTTTATTGTAATAGGTGCCGAGCCGACATTTTTCATTTGGGTAGCTATGATGACGGGGAGCTGTTTTATCTCCGGTTCAATCACTAAGACGATATGGACTTTTGCAAAGCGAAAATATTAGACAGAAGAATCCTGTTTGAACAGCTATCCTTTTTTGTCGATTGAAGAAAAAGAAGTATAGAGTTATCCGTTATGTTCTTATATTTTGTCTGTTGTTGTCAGATCGGGCTTTCTGTTAAAAATGTCTGTCTATCGTTTTGTTCTTTTTTAACTAAGCGGAGCACTATAATTGAACTGTAGATACATAGAAAAACAAAAAAGGATAAGGAGGATTTTTATGTTTCAAACCTTAGACCATTTTTTGAAATCTTGGGAGTTCGAAGCCGATGCGACACAGAAACTGCTGAATCATCTGACTGATGAATCACTTAAACAAGAAATCACTTCACAACATTGGACTTTAGGCCGTATTGCATGGCATACTGTCGCGGCCATTCACATCATTACCTCGAACACAGATTTAACGTTCCACGCTCCGGCTGAAGATTATCCTGTTCCTGCATCGGCGCGGTTTATTGCTGAGAGTTATCATCAAGCCAGTAATGCATTTGTACAGGCGTTAAAAACGCAATGGACTGACGATACACTTCAAGAATGTGTCAACTTTATTGGTCAGCAATTGCCAAATGGTTCACTTTTGATGTTTTTAATTCAACATCAAAACCATCATCGAGGACAAATGACTGTCCTTATGAGACAAGCAGGTTTACCTGTTCCGGGTATTTACGGTCCGGCAAAAGAGGAATGGATTAAATTCGGTTTGGAAGCTCCGATATAGGATATTGTTGTAAGGGCTCGAATGAATAGATGATACCAATCGATGTTGGTATCTTTTTTGTTTTTGAGTTATTAAACCGGTATCCATGACATGCAGACGAATCAACAGTTCAAAAGATGTAAGTTAAGGTCAATAAATGCAGAAAGGTGATTATGATGATAACTAAAATGACGCGATTCAATATGAAAGACTTCAATAAACCAAACGAACCTTTCGTTGTTTCAGGGAGAATCATCCCTTCATTTGAGGACAATGTTTGGACATATACAGAGGAGAAATTTGCTGAACCTTATGTCAAAAAATATGACGATGAAGACATTGATGTCAGTTATATTGAAGCAGAGGATAAAGCTGTCTTTTTTTATTACGCAGAGAACGACTGTGTCGGCCGGAGTAAGCTTCGTTCTAATTGGAATGGATACGCACTGATTGAAGACATTGCCGTTGCAAAAGATTATAGAAAAAATGGTGTCGGGACGGCTTTATTACATAAAGCGGTTGAGTGGGCAAAGGAGAATCATTTATGCGGTCTTATGCTTGAAACACAAGATATTAATGTTTCAGCTTGTCATTTTTATGCCAAAAATAACTTTGTCATAGGAGCTGTCGATACAATGCTTTATTCCAATTTTTCAACAGCAAATGAAATTGCGGTTTTTTGGTACTGTAAATTTTAAATATAACAGTATTTGATGTTTCGTCAGTTAGCGGGTGTGTGTCGCAAAGTATTCAAAACATCGGCTTGAAGATTTATAATAAGGTATATCAATCAATGCAGGGGGAGTTATGTATGAAGTGTGAAAAAATGAACAGGGTCCAATTAAAAGAGGGAAGCGTATCAACGGCCCTATAAACTGCGTCTGCCCTCATTAATGGAGGGAAAGTTGTGAATACGTCTTATTCACAGTCAGCTTTACGGCACAACCAAGTGTTCATTTGGCTTTGTGTTCTGTCATTTTTCAGCGTATTAAATGAAATGGTTTTGAACGTCTCATTACCTGATATCGCCAACGATTTTCATAAACTGCCGGCGAGTGCAAACTGGGTGAACACGGCCTTTATGTTAACCTTTTCCATCGGAACTGCTCTGTATGGGAAGTTATCAGATCAGCTGGGCATCAAAAAGATGCTTCTATTTGGAATTATGGTAAATGGCTTCGGATCGATCATTGGATTTGTCGGACACTCTTTCTTTCCTGTACTTATTCTGGCCCGATTTATTCAAGGGGCTGGTGCAGCCGCATTCCCGGCTCTTGTGATGGTTGCAGCAGTACGCTATATTCCGAAAGAAAACAGAGGTAAAGCATTTGGTCTGATCGGGTCGCTGGTGGCAATGGGGGAAGGCGCCGGACCAGCTATTGGCGGAATGATCGCTCATTATATTCACTGGTCATATTTGCTGCTTATTCCGACAGCAACAGTTATCACCGTTCCATTCCTGATGAAATTGCTGGAAAAGGAAGAAAGAATCAGCGGGCGCTTTGATATGACGGGGATTATATTAATGTCTGCAGGTATCGTATTTTTTCTGCTGTTTACAACGTCATATAGACTATCTTTTCTGATCATCAGTATTCTGGCTTTCCTGATATTTGTGAAACATATTAGGAAAACTCAAAATCCCTTTGTTGACCCTGCACTGGGGAAAAATGTCTTGTTTATGATGGGCGCCCTTTGCGGAGGCCTGATATTCGGCACTGCTGCAGGATTTGTGTCTATCGTTCCTTATATGATGAAAGATGTTCACCATTTAAGTACTGCGGCAATTGGAAGCGGGATTATGTTTCCCGGAACGATGAGCGTCATCATCTTCGGTTACATTGGAGGATGGCTTGTTGATCGGAAAGGTTCTTTATATGTGCTGACCATTGGGATTGCATTGATGTCTTCCAGCTTTTTAATCGCTGCCTTTTTTATAGATGCGACACCATGGCTCATGACCGTTATCATCGTTTTTGTTTTTGGGGGGCTCTCCTTCACAAAAACGGTTATATCTACAATTGTGTCTGGCAGTTTGAAACAAAAGGAAGCAGGCGCCGGAATGAGTCTGCTTAATTTTACAAGCTTTTTATCAGAGGGAACGGGTATTTCGATTGCAGGCGGTTTATTATCGGTCCGCTTGCTGAATCAAAGGCTGCTGCCTGTTAACGCTGATCATTCCGCTTATTTGTACAGTAATATGCTCATTCTTTTTGCAGGAATCGTTGTTATGAGCTGGCTGGTAACCATGAATGTCTATAAACGTTCGCAAAGAAATGACTAAAAAGGGAAAAGGATCAAACTTGATAAAAGTTTTGATCCTTTTTTTGAGGAGCTTCCTTATTCCGAAACCTTTTGTCGATCAATGAAAGGGGAGTTAAAGTGAATTACATTTATAAGAAAAAGGAAAAGAAAAATGGAAATGGTATCATTTCAATCAGAGATAAATGGGAGAATGCACTTATTGAGTTTGAACAAAATAATAATCAAATTAAGATCGTGATCAATTATCGTAACGAGAAAACAACCAAGTTTTCACTGCCAATCGAGACTTTTGAGAAAGTGTATGAGGATATTAAAATAGGCCGGAGAGAAAGTTAATCATTCTGTTTGAAAATGACCATGATGTTCGTAAGCAGTATGGTTTTAACACGCATCTGGATTCCCCTGGCAAAGTAAAGGTTTTTGGGGATTTATATTAAAATAATAGTAAGAACCTTGTGCAGCGGACAGGGAGTTTCGTTGCTTTATAAGGAGAGGGAACTATGAAAAAAAATATTCACATACTGGGAGCCTCCGGAGTCGGAACTTCAACATTGGGTGTTGCATTATCAAAGCATTTGCCTCATACGCATCTTGATACTGATGATTACTATTGGACAGATAAATTCACTAAGAAAAGAGAAATTCCTGAAAGAAGAAAGTTGCTTGAAAAAGACTTGACAATAAATGAGAAATGGATTCTTTCTGGCGCAGTGTGCGGCTGGGGCGATGATCTAAAAAGTTATTTTGACCTTGTCATCTTCTTATGGATTCCGCAGGATATACGGCTTGAGAGATTAAGGCATAGGGAATTTCACCGTTATGGAAACGAAGTGTTAGACGGCGGCAGTAAATATGAACAATCAAAAACATTTTTAGAGTGGGCTTCTTTATATGATAATGCCGGAATGGAAGTTAGAAGCAAAGCTTTACACGAACATTGGATGGCAGATTTATCTTGTCCATTGTTAAAAATTGAAGGAGATTACTCAGTCAATGAAAGAGTTGATCGTGTCTTGGATTATCTGAATTCTAATTAAACTAACGATGGAGATAACTGCAAAATCCAAAAGTCAAAGACGGTTCCGGCCATTTTAACGGAGCTGTTTTTTTTATACCGCTTTCAGTTTCTTTGTTGTGAAGTGATTTATTTTCGGCAGCATCCTACAATAGAGAAGTGATTTGTTCCTCGTTAAGTTCTCCGTTGGAGTATTTCTCTAAAATTCGTTTAAATCGTTCATCACCTAATTAATTATTTCTTTGTTTATTTTTATTCTCCATTTCATTTTCAGACCGAATTAAAGCCCCCTCATAACGAGAAGGGCTTTCCGCCTTTTAATACTTTCTCCTCAAAAAGAAGGGGAAGGCTTTATCCGTTTATCCCTCGTATCGTTTATTAATTAACTCTGTAAACATGGGACATTTACAATAATAGAAGTATACTTATGTTTGTGAAAATAATTATTGACATAAATATATTTTTAGAATTTTTTCGATCCAAACAATTATCTTTAAAAAGTTACCGGCAACTTTCTGCCGCATATCGCAGTGTTCGATTGTTTAGTCCTTCTTTTTCATAATCTTTACAAATCTGAAAAAGTCATCATCATCCGGCAGGGGCTTGTCATCTTCGCGTCCATTGCGATGCATATGCGGATCAGAGTGATGTTCATTGTAGAACTCTACGATATGGAATCCGCACTTATTCACATAGAAGTTGATATTTCGCTTTTCAAAATAAGGTGTCACGGTTTCCCAAAGCACAGTATCCGGATACTGTGCTTCAATGGCTTTCCAAGCAGAAAGACCAATCCCCTGGCTGTGATATTCTGGAGATACATAGAATAAATCTAGCGAATTATGATGTGTTTCGCTGTTGATACGTACTACTGCACCACCGACCTTCTTACCATCCCGAAGAATATGATATACGACTGCTCCGGGAGCGTCGAAAGACTCCTGAACATCATTGTCCGATGGAATCGGTCCATCTTCGCAATCACCGAACGTTTCAATCACGGCGATCGCAAAGGCTTCTTGTAATTTTTTTTGGAATTCTGGCAGATCAGATTCCTTTGCTGGTTCCAGAATAACTTTTGGTTCCTTTTTTGTTTTCATGATTGCTCACTCCTTCATTTGCTGAAATATCGAATTCAGTCGTTCGGTAAAATATTCTAGCTGTTCTGCCGCTTTTTCTTCCGCGGTAAATTTGGCGTTAAAATACTTCAAAAGCTTTCTCCTGTCTTTTTGTATGATGTCTTTTTCTTTGTTTCCTTAGAAAACAAGCTGCATGTAACCCTTATTTACTATTGTTCACTGCCGTATTAAGTGTGGTACGCGGGATTTGCCATCATTCTCAAACTTTTCCTGCGAAAAGTTGCAAAAATAGTCGAATGTGGCGCCTTTGACTATGAACATGCGTAAAAGATTCAATTTAGATTCGGTCATGAGCAATGCACATTGAGTAAACTCTGGTGAATTTATTAGCCCAAAGAAGCCTAAATGATATAAAAATAACTAGTATATATATCAAATCTGTCCGTTTAATGCCCGCTTCTCAACAACTAATTTGAAGTCATGCAATCTGTGCAAGGGGGTTATTTCTGAATAGATTTTTCCGAATGCAGCGGAGTCGCTTTGGGACTCCCGTTTACTTTGCCGTACGTCAGCTTGCGCCATATCAATTCCATCGGACCGTACTTAAATCGTTTCAACCACAATGTACTAAAGCTCATAAGCACGAAGTACACGGCCAGACTGAACATGAACGTGCCGGCGGATTGAATATGATCCGCAAGCCCGAATCCGTACCGGAGGAACAGAACTGTTCCAATGATAGAGTGAAGCAGATAACAGGTCAATGACATCCGTCCGACTTTGGTGAATATCATCATAGGGCCTCGCAGCTGAGGAACGTACAGAAACAGCATTGCAAAAGTGCTCATATAAAACATACTTCCGGTTAAGCCGCCATTTTGACCCAAGACAGAGGAAATGTCCTTCCACAGCATATTCTCAGAAAGATTAAACATGTCTAGTAATATACTGCTTTGTGTTATTAGAAAAGCGATTGTGCTAATGATCCAGATACGCTTCCATATGAACTTTTTCGCTTCCATGTCTTTGAAAAATTCCATCTTAACAAAGTACACGCCCAGCAGAAACATGAGAAACATGGAATAGATCATAGAGAAAGAGCCAGCCGCCATCGTGACCATATCTGTCCACCGAGTGCTGATGGATTCCATGTAAGTAAGGGTTGTGTGGCTAAACAAAGTAAACTCTGAAAAATTCGGGTTTTTTGACCCTGCAGTATTGATGACATTGTACAACATTGTGAAAACAGGGGTCAGGAATTGAAACACGATAAGTGCGATAATCCATCTAAGCACCGTTTTGGCCGTGCGTTTATAGAAGGCGAGTAACAGGAAGCCGCTTACGGCGTAAAAGGTCAATATGTCACCGACCCAAACAAATGTGATGTGCAAAATGCCAAATCCCAACAGGATAGATAACCTACGGGCAAACAGCTTGTTGGGACTATCTACCTTCTGCGCGGCTCGATCCATAAAGATCATAAACCCAACTCCGAACAAGAAGGAGAATAATGTAACGAATTTCCCTTCGGCAAACCAGGAAACCAGATTGTGCAGTACGTCATCGGAGGCCATTTCGAATCCCTTTACTGAATCTACGATCAGGAAATAGTTGACAATAATAATGCCAAGCAAGGCAAATCCACGTACGATGTCCAGAAAATGAACCCGTTCCCGCAGACTTACCGGTTGCCCGCGTCCTTCGTTTTGTACAATCATATCAATACTCCTTTTCCATTTATCATTGCAATGTGCAGTGCGGATCTGAAAAACTTGAGCCTTACAATGGATAAATATAAAGACAGAATCTTAACAATTTATGAAGGTTCATCATTTTTTTAGAAAATGTGACAAATTTGTGGCGAACATCAGCTTTCATAAACTGTTAAGATTTACGTAGTATCTTATAACGTACGTGTTACTTATGAATGATATATAGTAAGGTCACACGAGAAATAACATCAAGAATCATGAGGTGAAAGAGGCATGACCCATCGAATATTAGTCGTAGAGGATGATCATGATATTGGTGATCTTTTGGAGGAATCCCTTACGCGTGCAGGATACGAGGTGCTAAGAGCCAAGGATGGGCAGCGAGCATTGCAACTTGTGAATGATTCGCTCGATTTGGTTATTTTGGATATTATGATGCCAGGCATTTCGGGAATCGAAACCTGTCAGCACATCAGGAAAACCTCTAACGTTCCAATTCTGTTTCTGACGGCCAGATCGAGTACACTCGATAAAACTGAGGGATTACTCGCCGGCGGCGATGATTATATGACTAAACCCTTCTCGGAAGAGGAACTTCACGCCAGAGTGATTGCTCAATTACGCAGATATACAATCTATCAGGAAAAGAAGGAACAGGAAGAAACATTTCTTATCGGGGGCAAACTGAGAGTGAGCGAAGAATTTAATGAGGTTTGGAAAGAGGAGCAGCAAATCAAGCTGTCAGATCTGGAATATCGTATCCTGAAACTGCTGATGAGCAAACGCAACAAAATATTTTCTGCTCAAAATATATATGAGAGTGTGTGGGGACAGCCTTACTTTTACTGTTCCAACAATACGGTGATGGTGCATATTCGGAAGCTGCGCTCCAAAATTGAGGATGATCCGGCACGTCCGGTTTATATAAAAACTGAATGGGGAAGAGGATATCGATTTGGCGCATCGTAAATTTACGCTAACCAAAAAACTGGCTTTGCTGATCATGGTTGCTGCGATTGTGAGCGGTGTGATCTTTCTGACGTTGCAAAAGATCACAGATGATCTGATCGAGGGATACCTGAGTTCGGATGAGTATTACCACAAGGAGTCAGCGAGATACATTCAAAAATTCAGTCAGTACGTTTCAGAAAATGAGTTGTCTACATCGGATAGAAAAGCGTTTGGCGAGTGGGTCAAAAAAGAAAATTATATTAACCTCACCATATTCAAGGATCAGGAGCTGCAATATGATTCCGTTTATTCTGAATCGGATTATGGAAAGGAAAAGCTGACTCAGTATGCTCAAAATCATTCACATCCGGTCAAGTTCAGCGATGGTGAAGGACGAGTCATTATCGACGGTTTCTACTCTTCCCGATATTATGATCTGGCCTTTACTTTGGATTTGCTCGGTGCAACCCTCATCTTTTTAATCATTGTTCTCTTGGGCATTCGCCAAAGTCTTCGCTACCTTAAAACGCTTCACCAAGAGATTCATATTCTTGAAGGGGGCCAGCTGGACTACGAGATGACGATAAAAGGGCATGATGAATTAGCGATGATTGCAAAGAGCATTGAGGATCTGCGGAAAGCTTTCCTGGATAAACTTAAAGCTATCGAGGAATTGCAAGCTGAGAGCCGCAGCCTGGTTACCGAAATGTCGCACGATATGCGCACACCGCTGACGTCGCTGATCATGAATCTGGAGTTTGCCAAAAAAGAGGGAGGCGAAGCGGGTTCCAGCAAAGATCGGTATGTAGCCAATGCTTATGGTAAAGCACTGCAATTAAAAAGCTTGTCTGACAATCTGTTTGCGTATTTCCTGCTGGACAAGGAATATGAGGCCGATCTGGAGACCGTTGCAGTGAAAGAAGTGATCTACGATCTAATATCAGATCAGATTGCTATCCTTCATCAGGAGCATTTCCGGGTCCATATTTCAGGCGAGCTGCCGGAAACCTATATTAACGTGAATTTGGAGGAGCTTGGGCGTGTATTTGATAATGTGTTGTCAAACTTATTTAAATACGCAGATCCGGAAGAAGAAATCAGCATCACGTTTATATCGGATCAAGAAATATTTGAGATTCATGTTAGCAATACGATTAAACTTGCGGATGTAACACCGGACAGCAACGGACTCGGTGAAAGAAGCATTGCGCGAATGATGTCCCGCATGCAGGGGCAGTTTCACAGTATACAAAAGAATTCCAAGTACTGCATCGTGCTGCGATTTTGGAACAGAAAGATGTAGGCTGCGAATCAAAACGACGAAAATATTGTAATAGGAGACAACAAGATGAGATTTTCCAACAATTTTAAAAAGGCGCCTTACCTGTTACAAGCGCTTCTCAATGTCTGTCTGTTCTTCCTGGCGATAGCCTTAAGCGGACTTCTGATCAGCGAGACATGGTACATCGTGCAATTCGTATACAAGTCACTGTTCAACAAAGTGGACAGCTATTATGAGATGCTTGGGGAACTGCTTATATTCTTCATGTACTTTGAGTTCATTGCTTTGATTATCAAATACTTCAAATCAGACTTTCATTTCCCGCTTCGCTACTTTATTTATATTGGCATCACGGCTGTCATTCGTTTGATTATCATCGATCATGATCAGGCGATCTCAACGTTCTGGTGGGCGATGGCCATTCTTGCAATGATTTGTGCATTCTTTATTGTCAATAGACGAAATTCTGTTGTTGAACATTAATAAATTAGTTCACTTTATACCGATACGCCACTAAAATGTCCCTAATTGTGAATGAGAGCTGGAACAGAATAAAAAAATTGATATCGGTACTTGTCCCAAGGACATGACATGAACTGTCTGGAAATGAGATTGCTTCTTTATTTTACAAGGAAGAGATTAAAATTCTTAATAAATAATGATTAGTCGAATTTCATTGACAGACAGTATGGATCAAGTAGCATCTTACCTTTTACTCACTTTGTTGATGCAGACAGTGCTTCAAATGTTGGTTTCAAAATGGCAGGGGATCAAGTTGGGGCTAAAGGAAGGGAAGAACCCTTCCTTTTTTACTTGGACAGACTGAAAACAGTGCCCTTTTTCTGGTCAAAATGAATATAAAATGATGTAAATGAGCGGAAGGTGTCCGTAAGTAATCATTGTAAAAGAAATAACTATGTCCTATACGAACTGTAAAATCTCCCGTTTTTGTTTATACATCCAAGCTTGGGTGAGAAATTCTTAAAATCGTAATTTGTCTTGAGAATTAGTAGCGGGTTTCTTTAATTGACGCATCCAAATAAAGTGTCGGATCAAATAAAAAGCAGTTATAAGGGCAAGCATTAATAAAACCCATATTGATGAGAAAGAAAGGATAATTAAAAAGCTGATAATAAGCATTAATGATAAACTCTTTGAAAACTTACCAGGTAGCAGTTTATATGCAGACAAAATACCGCAAATCGCATTACTAATAAAGAAAGCATTTGCTATGCCGACAATTTGTTCAACATTAATGAAGTTTATAAATAAAAGAATAAAAACGATTGTATGAATTAATGTTAATAAGCCTATGGCTCCAATTGGTATGTTTGTTTTGGAGCGGAAAGAAATCAAGGTTGTTTTTTTATTCTCTGAGGCTATTAGACGTGATACTCCGCCAGTAACCAATAAATATGTGCTCATACATAATATTGTTGTGATGAAAGCCATTGTCGGTGAAGCAAACGTTCCAAGCAATGGAATTAAAATAATCGTTAATGTGTGTGTGTGATGTAAATCAATCCATTGATAAGAAGCAGCTACAACAATACAAACCGTTGTGATGACCACTGAGCTTATTACTATTGCTTGGGGAATCGTTCTTTTTCTGTTTTTGACATCCAAACTATAATTACCTATAATTTCCCAACCAACTAGAGCCCAAAAAAGTAATAGAATACTATAACCAAAATCATCAAGATGAAATGGTGTTTTAATAAAAGCTTTATCCCTCATAAAGGGAATTGAACTAATTCCGCCACTTAACAATATTGCTGTGGCAATTGTGGAGAACATAAATGACACTTTTCCTACAGAAGAGATATTCAATAATAGAACGAATAAACAAATCATCATCAGAATGATTCCATATGTCTCTAGCGGCCAACCATTACTTTTGAACAAAGCCTTTAGATATTGACTGGCTGTCATGAGAACGGCAACTGGCCCCACACTGCCCGCAATAATAAAAAATACAGAAGTTAATTGTTTTATATGTTGTCCAAATGCAAGATCGACTGTATGCGCAACACCAGATTCATTCGGAAATAAAACACTCAATTTTCCAAACAATGAAGCAAATAGAAAACTAATGATCATCATCATAAACCATGCTAGTATGGCATAATCTCCAGTCTTACCATAAATGATTGGTGGAAGCAATATAATTCCCGATCCTAAAATAGGACCAACAATTAATCCGCTTAAAAGTACGGGGCCGAGTTTTCTTTCTCTCACTTTCCATTCCATCCTTTCCTAAACGTGTTTTACGATCATATTCCAATTGTAATTTGTTTCCTTTCATCGGTAAAATAGATATATATGAACTGTTCCATCGGAATTAGTGATGTTCAAAGGGGGGAGACATGATGGAAATACGGCACTTAAAAACATTTATAACAATTGTGGAAAAGGGAGGATTTACAAAGGCAGCTGAATATTTGGGTTATGCCCAATCGACCATAACTTCACATATTAAAGATATTGAGCAAGAAATAGGAAAACCGTTATTTAATCGTTTTGGGAAGAAAATGCTGTTAACTGAAGCGGGGGAACTTTTGTTTCCTTATGCAAACGAAATGATCAGGATATCTGAAAAAGTAAAACAAATACAATCCAACGATGAACCGATGGGGACTCTCGTTATTGGTGCTCCGGAATCTTTAACGGTTTACCGTTTACCTCCAATTATTCACGAATTCAAAAAGCTCTTTCCTAAAGTGAAAATAACATTGAAATCATCGACATGCTGGGAATTAAAAAACGATCTCCGAACTGGGAAGGTGGATTTAGCGTTTCTTTTGGAGTACGAACAAGAGGAAGCTGATTTATATATAGAAAAATTGATAACTGAACCAATGATCTTGATATTCCCTAAAAAGCATAGGCTGCAAAATACTCCATTTGATGATTTTTATTTTTCACCTGATGAAGTGATTTTATATACAGAACATGGGTGCAGCTACCGTACTTACTTTGAAGAGTATATGAAACACCAAGGACCGGTTTCGGAGAATACCTTTGAATTCTGGAGTGTAGAGGCAATTAAGCAGTGTGTGATGTGCGGATTAGGAATTTCGTTATTACCGTTGATCACTGTACAAAAAGAGTTGAAAGAAAACAAATTAAGTGGATTGATTTTGAATGAAACACGTATTTTAACGCAGATGGCTTATCATAAAAAAAGATGGCATTCCTTAGCGATGGCTGAATTTATAAATATCGTAAAAAAACATGCGGAATTATGGAAAAGAACTCAGACTTTATAGTCGATGCTCATTAAAGTTTTCGAGTCGGTGCAAAAAGAGGAGGGGATGAGACCCCTCCCTTAAAACCTTCAATTCCTCTAATTTCATTGTAAGATATATTACTTTTTTGAAATGGGGATCCAAATTTCACTTTTAAAAGATGGCGATGTTACATCTTTATGCTCGTTCCACAGGATTTCTGGGCCTTCAATTTGTTCATAATGTGACGATGGAAACCATTCGGAATAAATCCGCCCCCATACTTCCTGCAGTGCATCCGGAAATGATCCGGCTGCTTCGAATACAGCCCATGTTGAGGCAGGGACTTCAAGCTGTGATAGGTGATTTGGGCAATATTTCGTTGTGGCTGCGCCAATATAGTGATCAAGCTCTCCGTTTTCCTCTGTCCGGCCTTCAGAAAAGTTCGTGGATGCACTAATGAGTCCTACAGGCGCTACATTAGAAAGCTCTTTTAGTTGATTGATTGCTGCTTCATCTAAACTTTCCCACATCGATGCAATGTCAGGATTCACGCCTTTAAACAAAATAGGGACTCTTTTTTTAATGCCGACGATGCGAAATGCCTCTTTCTCTTCAATGCGATAGTTCATTTCATTTCCTCCTTTGATTGATAACTGGAAGGTCATTCGCGGATAAGCTTTAAGTGAATGGCCATTATGTTTAGCTTCTGATGGTCTTATGCCATGCAGATTTTGAAATGCTCGTGCAAAAGAATCTGGTGAGTGATAACCGTATTTTATCGCAAGATCAATCACCTTTACGCGGCTGTCTTTAAGTTCAAAAGCTGCAAGAGTAAGACGTCTGCGGCGAATATATTCCGATAATGAAATACCTGTAAGGAAGGAAAACATCCTTTTAAAATGATATTCAGAGCAGAAAGCAAGCCTTGCTGCTTCTTTGAAATCAATATCGTTCGTGAGGTTTTCTTCAATATACGTTAATGCGCTGTTCATCCTTTTAAGCGAATCCATTTATTTGACCTCCTTTAACAAAAGAATAACAGGAGCGAAATGTATCTACCCGACATTTCGTGCACAGTTTTGCAGGATAACTTATATGTAATAAATTAAGTTATTCACCTGTATTTGTACAGATAAAGAAAACACCTAATAACTGCTTGGGTTTCATAAGATGAAAGAAGTTATCATTGTTTTATCAATTACCTTTAACAAAACTTTCTCTATTGAAAAGAAAGAGGAAGTGATTCCTCTTTAAGGGAGATCACTTTTACTTATTCGACGAAAGCAGCAGTTTAGCGGACGAAGGAGAAAAATCAGTTGCCTTACTTGAATACTAAATAGGTGTAAAAAAAGCGGTTATTCATACGGATTGAAAAAGAAGAACACGCAGCAGATTCACTTGCTCTTGTTTGGGGCAAGTGTTGACAACCCTATACTGGTTTAATTAAAGAAGGAGTATAAAACCTGTATCAATGGTGTTACTAGATATCTGCGACACAGGTTTTATATGTAGGTAACTAATATTCTGATATATGTAACATTGCATTTTTTTATTATGCAATAGTTCACTCTATTTCTGCTTTCAATTTTTCGAACCACTCTAAATTAACCAAGTGATGTGAACGGGAATTTTCATTCATGCGGCGAAAGTAATTGATTGTGCCGGGAATTTCTTGAGTGATGGACAGGTATTCATCAAGAAGCTCGATTCGAGTTTTAGTCTGATCGATTTGTGATTGGATCAGATCCAGTAATTTATTTTTGTCGAATTCATCGGCAAAGAGTAACGCCCCATAAAATTGCAGGTTCACATATTCCGATTTGGTGCCGTATTTGATCATTAATTTTTCGAATTCTGCCTTTCCCGAATCTGTGACTTTAAAGTTACGGATTTCACGCCCGCTGGTTGAGGGTTTCTGCTGAATCTGTTCAATCAAACACTTTTCTTCAAGTTGCTGCAGATTGTAATAAAATGAACCTTTCGTGAAGTTAACAATGTATTTGTAATGACGTTTTTCCATTAAAGCCAGAAGTTCATAGCCGTGAGCTCCGGGGTTTTGGATGAGCAAGCCAAGGATAAGTAAGGGAATCATGGTTTCATCACCTTCGCCATCCGCGCCTCAAATTCCGCGTACGTGATTTTACCCGAAGCCAAATCCATACTATGAAGGTAAATCTGTTCTGTTTTAGAATAGTCACCATTCACTTTCAGTGATTGCTCCTCTCCCGAAATGGGTTTAAGGATATGGTGCTTTTTCGAAAAAGCCTCGAAATAGCGGTAACCGAATTTGCGTTGTGAAGCTGCGTCTAAATGAATGCCATCAGGATTCGCAGTCAAACCTGCCGCAGTAACAAAATAACAATTCTGTTGTTCATTAGCAAAACGCAGCAATTGTTCATTAACCTGTCGAAATTCAGTCGCGTGCTGTCCAAAACCGGTCTTCCCAAGAAAGTCACCAAGCCCTCCAATAATCAACGGTACCTCATCAAGTTTCAACTCGTTTCTTAGCGTCTCGATGATAAGAGTTAATTTCTCGTAATAAGTTTCATGCAGCGAACGATAACTGTCACTCTCACCTTGGTGCCAAAGGATTCCGCAAATTTGACTGGACTGGAGGGCGAAGCGGGCTTCGGACAAAGCATGCTGAAAAAGGATGCCTTCCGGATGCCAGTCATTCAATGAACTGCCGCCTTCCGCACACGGGATCAAGCCAATTTCTTCATCGGGATGAGCTTTCGACCATGCATCTGCAAAAGATGCCGCCAGGCCAACGCCGGAAACCGGACGGTCGTAATTAATCGGCTCTGTCATCATCTGCCACTGTCCATTGCGCAGCATTTTTATTTTTTCATTATAGATAGGGTCTGCTTCATTCAAAAATCCACGGCCCGCCATATTCGACTGCCCCAACATTAAAAAAGACTTTATCATCTAATTTTTCACTTCTTTACATCAATATTTTAGTCTAATTAGACTATAGTCAATTCAGCTTGTCTTGTAAAGTTTCAACTAGGTTTTATTTTTATTATTAGTATGTATGAAGAACAAACTAACATTGAACATTTGGTGGATGTATTTGAGAAATAGCAAGTTCTTTTGCTTTAGGTCTTGATAAACAATGAAAAAACAACAAAAACCCTGTTATGTAAGGATTCCTACGAGGTTCAAAATCATTTTTCATAGGAAATACATTCAATGATGGGGGTGTAGCCCAAATGAAATGGATTGGTAAAAAGGGAGGGCTGTGTTGAAGGGGTTAAATATCAATAAAAAATTATTAAAAAGGTTAACGATTGTACCAATTCTATTCATTTGTTATGTTTTATTTTTAAATCCTGAAGTTATACTTGAAGAGCGATGTCCTAAAATGCAGAAAAAGCCGGGATGTCAGATCCGGCTTTTCGCTCACTTTCCCTTCGACTTCTTCCGCTTCTCCTTCTCCGCCCGGTAAAACTCATGAAACATCTTCATCAATGCGCGTTTTTCAATCCGCGACACATAACTCCTTGAAATGCCGAGCTCCTTTGCGATTTCGCGCTGCGTTTTTTCTTTTTTTAGATCAAGCCCGAAGCGGCCGACGATGACTTCTTTTTCGCGGTCGTCTAAAATGTCGATATATTTTTTGACCTTTTCAAGTTCCATGTTGAGCTGAATGGTGTCGATCACATCCTCGCTTTCCGACTTGAGGACATCGATCAGGCTTATTTCATTCCCTTCTTTATCCTGGCCGATCGGATCATGAAGGGAGACGTCTTTTTTCGTTTTTTTCAATGCGCGCAGGTGCATTAAAATCTCATTTTCAATACATCGTGCGGCATATGTGGCAAGCTTCGTGCCTTTTCCGGCTGAGTAGCTTTCAATTCCTTTGATCAGCCCGATTGTACCGATGGAGATCAGATCTTCCGCGTCCTCTCCCGTGTTTTCGAATTTTTTCACAATATGGGCGACTAAACGGAGATTATGTTCGATCAGCATGTTGCGGGCGTGTTCATCTCCTTCAGCCATAAGGTCTAAGTATTTTTTCTCCTCATTATTTGAGAGCGGTTGTGGAAAGGCATTATTTTTCACGTATGATACTAAAAACACAAGTTCTTTCACAATAAACCCGAGCGCTGCAAAAACACCTGTCACCGTCCTCACCTCCACAAAGTTATGTAGGCAATCGCCTATATGTAACTGTATGTGTCGGTAGGGCTGTTTGTGTCTGTACAGGGAAATTAATCAAAATCGGGTTTTATTTCTTACAGCCTCTTGATTTTTGCTGATTGAGCCTGTATATTGTTAAAAAAAGTAAGGGTAAAAACAATATAACCGAAAAGCGCTGAAGAGACGAGTAGACAGATATCATTCATGACAGAGAGCTCCGGGAGCTGTGAAGGAGTATGAATGGATGTGTTGAAACAAACCTCTTAGCTTCGCATCGGAATCATGCAACACGAGGATGATGCGGCGGATACTCCTGTTACCGAGTAAGCTTTGTACCCGGCATGGCCGGCACCAAACCGAATTGAGGTGGCATAGCGGGCTGTTTCCCGTCCTCAAGACTTTATTGTCTTGAGGGCGTTTTTTATTTCTAAGGGAGGGATAAGATGAAAAACCTGAAGTCTTGGCGGTACCCGATGTTTCTGTTAACCGGAATCGGGATAGCAAATATTGGTGAATGGATTTATTTTTTGTCTCTTAATCTTATTGTCTTAAAAGAAACGGGGTCTGCTTTTGCGGTTTCCATCCTTTATTTAATCAGGCCTGCGGCTGTTTTGATGACAAATGGGTGGGCGGGCAGCATCATCGACCGGTGCAACAAACGGAATATGATGATGTCGCTTGATTTCATCCGGGCTGCATTCATTGCCGTTCTGCCGCTGATGTTTACTGCACGGTCTTTATTTTCCGTTTATTGTATTGTATTTTTGATTCAAATGGCCAATGCGATGTTTCGTCCGTGTTCCATGGCGTATGTGACGATGCTTATCCCGGCTGAAAGGAGAAAACGATTCAATTCACTAAGGGCTTTGTCGGAATCAGGGGCTTTTCTCCTCGGTCCGGCTGCGGCCGGGCTGCTTTTTATCGCCGGCACGCCGATTTTTGCGATTTGGGTGAATGCGGCGGCTTTAGTGCTGTCCGGGTTCATCACGATGATGCTGCCGAACCTTGAAAATGAGCCTCACGTACATTCTCCCAGACAGAAGCTTTCTTTGGCAGTGTACAAAGAAGATTGGAAGCTCGTCTATCGCTTCAGCCGAACGGCGCGAAACGTCATGATCATTTATTTTTTATTCAGTCTGGTCATGACCGTTATGCCATCCGCGCTTGATTCGCTTGAAGCCGCTTTTGCAAAAGAGGTTCTTCAGCTGACTGATGCCGATTACGGTTTTCTCGTCAGTGTCTCAGGGGCAGGCATTATTGCGGGGGCGCTTGTCAATGTGTTCTTTAATAAAAAAATGCCGGCTTCTTTATTGATGGGAATGGGCTCTTTATTCACAGCGGCCGGATATATGATTTATGCGTTTTCTGACGTTTTTTGGACGGCTGCTTTCGGATTTTTCCTTCTCGCTTTTTTTCTGGCGTTTGCCAATACAGGCTTTCTGACGTTTTATCAAAAGAATGTTCCGGTGGACATCATGGGGAGAGTGGGGAGCTTTTATTCATTAGTCGAAGCTGTCTTCATTATAGTGGTAACGGCGGTTTTCGGAGCGGCTTCTGTCAGTTCGTCCGTCCGCGGCATCGTCATCGCAGGCGCTGCTGTTATGCTGGCGTTGGCAGCCGTTTTATGCTCGTTCTTATTTGCGGCCGCAAAAAGGAGGACTCCTGATGTATTTCAAGCGGATCAATGTAAACAAACATAAAGAGACGGCCGTTTCATTTCGTGAGGATTCGTTTTTCGTCAGCTTTTCAGAGCGAAGGGTGTTTCGGAATATCACCTGAGAGTTTCGGGGGCAATAAAGCGGCTCTGTCATTTTACAGAAAGAAAAACATGGAGTGATCGGTTCAGAATGTAACGGAAAAGTTCTCAGAATGAGAGGAGCCGTACCGCCGGAATAGGGGGCGGTACGCGCTTCATTTTTTCGTTGTTTTTAAAAGGCCGGGAAACTTCTTATAAATGACCGCCATTAAGACGAGCATATACATTCCGTAAATCCCGAAAGACAGCAGTTTGTTGCTTGTAAATGAAGCGCCTGCGACGGTCACAATCACAATGTTCGGAATTTTGCCGAGCACCGACGCAGAAAAAAAGATCGGCCATCGGATATGACTCAGCCCGCAGACGGTATTCATGGCAAGCGACGGTATAATCGGAATCAGCCGTCCGAAAAGCACCGCCGTAAACGCGTGCTGATGAAATGAATCTTCATATTGGGCCGCGGCCGGGTAAGCCAGCAGCTTTTTTCTGGCCCAGTCTCTGAATCCGTACCGGACGAGAAAAAACAATGCCATTGTTCCGAGCATTGCGCCTGACAATGTAATCCACACCCCGTTTACAATCCCGAAAACCGCTCCGTTTAAGGCCGCGATAATGGCGAATGGAACGATCGGAAAAAATACGTCAGCTGCGACCAGAAGGATACTCATAAGCACGGCGTACATGCCGCCCGCGCGAATCATGCTGAGCCAGACGTCTTTTTGCATAAAGCCGATCATCACGACAGCAATGATGACGGCAAGACTGAATCCCTTTTTTATCATCTGCACGTTCACCTCTTTTCAATTAGTATACAGCACAAATCTATCTCCTTCTATTAAAATAAGCTGTCCGATAAGCTCATTTGTTTATCAGCATTTGCCGTTTGATGAGAAACGGCTGCACCCGGATTTGGACAAAAACAAGCGGGAAGCGGGTGATGTGCATCATTTGATGCAGAGAATGATTTTTTATAAAAGGGGACACGTTAACAGTAGTGTTTACTGGAGGTGTAAACGTTGAGATGCTTTCATCTGATCATCATGATATGCGTCCTCACGAGTCTCACTGCCGTGTCCGCCGATGCGAAATCTTTAAAAAGAAGTGACATGGAGAAGACGGGAAACGTGTACTGGGATATAAGGTCTGAAAAAAAGAAACTATCTTTAACCTTCGATGACGGCCCCCATCCTGTCTATACGGAGGCAGTGTTAGACGTGCTGAAACAGCACAATGTGAAAGCAACCTTTTTTTGTGTCGGGAGCCGTATAGACAAATACCCCATAACGGCAAAACGCATCGTTGAAGAAGGGCATGAAATCGGCAACCATACGATGAACCATGTTTATTTTCACCGTCTGAAACGCAAAGACATTTTACAAGAGCTTCACAGCTCAGCGCATCATATCACATCGCTGCAGCCGGAAGGGGACAAGTTATTCCGCCCGCCGGGAGGGTCGCTGAATCATACGGCTTTCAAAAGCATCTTAAAAGAGGGCTATCATATCATCATGTGGTCATGGAACCAAGATCCGAGGGACTGGAAAAGGCCCGGGAAAGGAAAAATCGTCAGGCACGTTGTTTCACATGCCAGAGATGGAGATATCGTTCTTCTGCATGACGGCGGAGGAAACCGGCGCCAGACGGTTGAGGCTTTGAAAGAAATCATTCCCAAGCTGAAAAAGCAGGGCTACACGTTTGTTAAGGTTTCGGATTTGATCGGACAGGATTCCGGCCCTTTTCATATCCAGTAAAGAGAGCGCCGCGTTGAAAGCCGCCAAAGAGATGTGTACCATAGGAGGTAAGGTTTGGGGGGAGAGAAAATGAAGTTTGCTGTTCTTTTTATTACGATAATCTGTCTGTTATCAGGATGCGCTGCGGGCAAAGAGAAAAGTGTTGTCGCGTTCGGCGACAGCAATACGCGCGGTTCCAACTGGGATTATCGTGATTATCCGAAGGCGCAGCAGTGGGTAAACATGTTAAAAACAGCGGAACGCGGCCGTCTTACGGTTATAAATGCGGGAATAGGCGGCCAGACGACTGAGGATGCGCGCCTGCGCTTTCAAAGCGACGTGCTGGACCGTAAGCCCCAATATTTATTTATCATGTTCGGAACAAATGATGCGGGCATTTTGACGGGCGATCAGCCGCGGGTATCAAAGAAACGGTTTAAAGAAAACCTGACTTATTTCATAAACGAAAGCAAAAATCACGGCATAAAGCCGATTTTAATGACGTGCATCCCGGTTATAGAAGGAAACGGAACGCATCATCTCTATTACTATTCGAGATATAAAGCCTCAGCCTTTAAAGAAAAAGGCGGCGCGAGAAAATGGCATAATTCCTATAACGGCGTTACGAGGCAGGTTGCAGCTGAGTTGAAAGTGCCGCTGGTGGATAACTGGAAACACTTTATACGCGTGGACGGCGGCAAAGATACAGACCGGGCGCTGATCCAATCCGGACTGATAGATCCCTCCGGAAATCATATGACGCCAAAAGGCGCCAGAATCTTAATTGAAGGCATAAAAAATGGGCGGGTTTTGGAACGCTGACGCCGTCAGCTGCCTAAACCGTTTTGCTTCTGCTTCATAGGCTGTAGAAAAAACATCTTTTTGGAGGCGATTGCTATGAACCGCGGTTTCCCTCTGCAATATCCTGTATGCCCGCCTCCTCGGGTGAATGCGGGGTACTGGTACGCATTTTTTGTTGTGCTGCTCGTCGTCATTCTCGTCCTGGGCGGTCTGTATTGGTTCAATATATAGCAGCCATCCTCTTAAACACCTCTATTTTAGGGGTGTTTTTTGTTGAAAGTGGTAGTAATGCGCATAACCGAAGTGATATAATATCAGTCATCTGAGTAAAAAAAGGAAATTCGCCCGGGAATTTTTTTCTGTTTAAGAAGAAACGGAAATAATGTGTCCGAGCGATCTTCTTTTGATTTCGTTTTCAATTAACTCGATAAATTCACGGCTCAAATTCATTTCAGTGGCTTTGAAATAAGATTCTATTAGTAATTCATCAGAAAGCTTTCTCATGCCGGGGACCCAATTAATGGGAGTGGCACCTCCTTACAATTGTAATCAATCATCAGACGCAAGCATATGATGGAAGGTTGCGTTTCAATCATGGTGAGGTTATCTTTAATCTACCATGAAATACAAATAAGAACAATCGTTCTGTTATCCACACTCGTAAGTGGATAACTTGTTAGTATCTTGTTTATAATCTGGATAAATCCGGATGTAATAAGAGTGGATAATGTGTGTAATTTTATCCACAACTGGTGAAGAAACCCAATTTTTGTCGAAATTTTTTTACTGAGTCCGACTTTGTTTTTAAATCTGACAGGTTTCGACATATAGATGATAGAAAGAAAAGGAAGGGTGCGGGTTTTGTTAAAAAAGTTTTTTTTACCTGACGAATTTGTGAAAAATATATTTCATATCACACCGGAAAAGCTCAAAGAACGCAATGTGAAAGGGATTATTACAGACCTTGACAACACGCTTGTGGAGTGGGACAGACCGAGTGCGACACCTCGATTGATCGAGTGGTTTGAAGAAATGAAGGAGCACGGCATTAAAGTCACGATCGTCTCCAATAATAATGAACGAAGAGTGAAATTATTCTCGGAGCCGCTTGGCATACCGTTTATTTATAAGGCAAGAAAACCGATGGGACGCGCCTTTAAAAGAGCCGTCAGCAGCATGGATCTGAAAAAAGAAGACTGTGTGGTCATCGGCGATCAGCTGCTTACTGATGTTCTCGGCGGAAACAGAAACGGGTATCATACGATCCTCGTCGTGCCTGTCGCTTCCTCTGACGGAGTCATGACGCGCTTTAACCGCCGGATTGAACGGAGAATATTGAGTTCTTTGAAACGTAAAGGCCATATTCAGTGGGAGGATTAGAAATGGAAAAGGTTGTTTGCATCGGCTGCGGAGTAGCGATCCAGACCGAGGATAAACAAGGTCTCGGATACGCGCCAAAGGCATCGCTCACGAAAGAGAATGTCATCTGCCAGCGCTGTTTCAGACTGAAAAATTACAATGAAATTCAAGATGTTTCATTAACGGATGATGACTTTTTAAATATCTTGCACACAATCGGCGATACTGACTCTCTTATTGTCAAAGTCGTTGATATTTTTGATTTTAACGGAAGCTGGATAAACGGGCTGAACCGCTTTGTCGGCGGTAATCCGATTATTCTTGTCGGTAATAAGGCCGATATCCTGCCAAAATCCGTAAAACGGGAACGCCTCGTTCAATGGATGAAACGCGAAGCGAAAGAATACGGCTTAAAACCCCTTGATGTCTATTTAATCAGCGCTTCCCGCGGACAAGGGATGAAGGAAGTCATTGACGCCATTGAACATTACCGCGAAGGGCGCGATGTGTATGTGGTGGGCTGTACCAATGTCGGCAAATCCACATTTATCAACCGGATTATTAAAGAGGTCTCAGGGGAAGAGAATATTATTACCACCTCTCAATTTCCGGGCACGACGCTTGATGCGATTGAAATCCCGCTTGATGACGGATCTGCGCTTTATGATACGCCGGGAATCATTAACCATCACCAGATGGCGCATTACGTGGACAAGCGTGACTTAAAGGTGCTGACACCGAAAAAAGAACTGAAGCCGCGCACTTTTCAGCTGAATGAAAAACAAACGCTTTATTTCGGCGGGCTTGCCCGGTTTGACTATGTATCAGGCGATAAAACGGCGTTTGTCTGCTATATGCCGAATGAATTGATGATTCACAGAACAAAGCTTGAAAATGCTGATGCCTTATACGAAAAGCATGCGGGAGAACTGCTTACCCCGCCCGGAAAAGATCATTTGGATGAATTTCCGGAGCTTACGGCCCACACGTTTACGATTAAAGAAGGAAAGACGGATATCGTTTTTTCCGGACTCGGCTGGGTCACGGTGCAGCAAGCAGATAAAAAAATAACGGCATACGCTCCGAAAGGCGTACACGTATTTGTCCGCCGTTCATTAATATAGAGAGAAGGGGAGAGGGAGCATGAAACAATTGTACGGAGTAATCGGAAATCCGATCGGGCATTCAATGTCACCCGATATTCATAACGCGGCTTTGCAAGATAAGAACATCAACGGGCAGTATTTTGCGTTTCAGGTGGAACCTCGTCATCTCAAGGACGCCGTTAACGGAATCAAGGCGCTTGGCATCTGCGGAGTGAACGTCACAGTTCCGCATAAAGTCGCGATCATGGAGCATCTGGATGAAATACATGAAAGCGCGAAAGTACTCGGGGCCGTAAATACCGTCAAAAGAGAGGGAGACAGGCTCATCGGGTATAATACTGACGGAGATGGGTTTTATAAATCCTTAGTCAAAGTATTGGACAAACCGATATCAGAGCTCTCCATCCTCATGATTGGGGCGGGAGGAGCGGCAAGAGCGATTTTTACGACGATCGTCCGCAGAGAGCCGAAACAATTTGACGTTTGCAACCGCACGCCGGAAAAAGCAGAAAGTCTGATTGCGGCTGCTCCCTCTTTTCAGCAGAAACGCGCCCTTACTTTAAAAGAAGCTGAAAATCAGCTTGAACAATATGACGTCATTATTCATACAACATCTGTCGGCATGTATCCGAAAACGGATGCCGTGCCGCTCTCATTGGAACGGGCCAAAACGGGCGCCATCGTTTGTGATATCGTATACAACCCGATTCAAACGGCGTTCTTAAAAGAAGCTGAAAAAAGAGGTTTAACAACCCTTGACGGTGTCGGCATGTTTGTGGAACAGGCTGCACTGTCTTTCAAGCTGTGGACGGGACAAGAGCCTGACAGCGGCTTAATGAGAGCAATTGTTGAAGGAAAACTAGGAGGAACACAATGTTAACAGGAAAACAAAAACGGTTTTTGCGTTCAAAAGCGCATCATTTAACGCCTATTTTTCAAGTGGGAAAAGGCGGAGTCAACGAAAACATGGTGAAACAGATTGCCGAGGCTTTAGAAGCAAGAGAGCTGATTAAAGTCAGCGTGCTTCAAAACTGCGAAGACGATAAAAATGATGTCGCAGAAGCCCTTGTGAAAGGCAGCCGCTCACAATTGGTGCAGACGATCGGAAATACGATCGTACTGTATAAGGAATCAAAGGAAAATAAACAAATCGAGCTTCCGTAAGGTGGTTGACATGAAGAAAATCGGAATATTCGGGGGCACATTTGACCCTCCGCACAACGGACATCTTCTGATGGCTAATGAAGTCCTTCATCAGGCGGTGCTCGATGAGATTTGGTTTATGCCCAATAAAATCCCTCCGCATAAGCAGAATGAAGACTTTACAGACAGCCGGCACCGGGTGGAGATGCTGAAGCTTGCCATCAGCTCTAATTCCGGCTTTAAGCTTGAGCTTGCGGAAATGGACCGGAAAGGCCCTTCTTATACCTATGATACCGTCCGTTTACTGAAGGAGCGGCACCCGAACGACAAGCTTTTCTTTATTATCGGGGCGGATATGATTGAATATCTGCCGAAATGGTACAAACTGGACGAACTGCTCACGCTCATTCAATTTATCGGAGTGCGGCGCCCGGGGTATCATATTGAGACCCCGTACCCGCTGCTTTTTGCCGACGTTCCGGAATTTGACGTTTCGTCAACGATGCTGAGAGAACGTCTCAAAGCAAAAAAGCCGACGCAATACTTAATGCCGGATAAAGTGAGGCAGTATATAGAGGAGAATGATTTATATGAATCGTGAGGAAGCACTTGCCTGCGTCAAAGAGCAGCTGACCGAGCATCGCTACATCCACACAATCGGCGTGACAGATACGGCGGTTATTCTCGCAGGCCGGTTCGGAGCAGACCCGAAAAAAGCGGAAATGGCGGCTATTTTTCATGATTATGCGAAATTCCGGCCGAAAGAAGAAATGAAGCAGATCATCGTGCGGGAAAAAATGCCGGCTGAGCTCTTGGATTACAATGCCGAGCTGTGGCATGCCCCTGTGGGAGCGTATTTGGCTGAGAAAGAAGCGGGGATCACTGATCCTGAGATCTTGGATGCAATCCGCTATCACACGTCAGGGCGTCCCGGAATGACCCTTTTAGACAAAGTCATTTACGTTGCGGATTACATTGAACCCGGACGCCATTTCCCCGGAGTGGAAGAGGTGCGCCGTCTGGCGGAAACAGATCTGAACGAAGCGCTCATACAAGCAATGAAAAATACAATGATATTTCTGATGAAAAAAAACCAGCCGGTCTTTCCGGAGACGTTTGCAACCTATAATTGGCTGGTGTCTCAAAATTGACAGGAGGAATTTAAAGAATGAATCAAGCTTCCGTATTAAAAATCGCGGCAAAAGCATGCGACGATAAACGTGCAGAAGATATTTTAGCGCTGGACATGGAAGGAATCTCACTTATAGCGGATTACTTTTTAATCTGCCACGGGAATTCTGATAAGCAGGTTCAGGCAATTGCGCGTGAAATTAAAGATCAGGCAGAAGAAAACGGCATTGATGTCAAAAAGATGGAAGGGTTTGATGAGGCCCGCTGGATTTTAGTTGATCTCGGCGACGTCATTGTCCACGTTTTCCATAAAGATGAAAGAAGCTACTACAATCTTGAAAAGCTATGGGGCGACGCACCGCTCGCAGAGCTTGAACTCGGCTTGAACTCATGATTTACCAAGGCTTCGCCGGCGTATATGACGAGTTAATGTCACATGCGCCGTATGATGAATGGGCGGGCTGGATCGAAGCGTCTCTTCCGGAAAAGGGAAGGGTGCTTGATCTTGCCTGCGGAACCGGAGAAATATCCATCAGGCTTGCTGAAAAAGGCTGCGAAGTCACGGGGATTGATTTGAGTGAAGATATGCTGAGCTGTGCCCAGCAGAAAAAAACGGGAAAGCCGATTCTTTTTCTCCAACAGGATATGAGAGAGCTTTCCGGTTTTGAAGAACAGTTTGATGCCGTTGTCATCTGCTGTGATTCCCTAAATTACTTAAAAACGAAAAATGATGTCTTAAGCACCTTCAAAAGTGTTTTTCAAGTTTTGAAGGAGGGCGGCCTGCTTCTGTTTGACGTCCATTCCCCATTTAAAATGACGGAGCTTTTTCCGGACAGCACCCATGCGGATCAGGATGAGCAGATCAGCTATATCTGGCAAAGCTTTGCCGGCGATGAAGAGCTTTCTGTCATCCATGATATGTCCTTTTTTGTATGGAACGGACAATCTTATGACCGTTATGACGAGACGCATGAGCAAAAAACATTTTACATTGAAGAATATGAACAAATGCTTGCAGAGACCGGATTTGAACTGAAGAAGGTGACGGCTGACTTTACAGACCGGCCTCCTTCAACAGAGTCTGAACGTCTTTTCTTTACGGCAGGCAAACCAAAAACCATCGTTTAAACGGAACGATGGTTTTTAAAATGTATTTTTTGCGATTGGCGCGATAAAGCACTTTATGGCATACTCAGTTACACGTGAAATTGCTTCTTCACTAACGATATATCTTCATCGTATTTGTCATGTGTACGCTGAAAGACACGGTTGAACATATCCTGAACACCGCTTTCGAGAGCCTTCAGTCCTTCTCCGGTGACGCCGCCTTTTACGCATACTTTTTCCTGCAAGGCGGGAAGCGTGTAATGCCCTGTTTCCAGAAGCTTTCCGAGACCGACAAGCATTTCCGTCGACATAATCACGGCTTCTTCTTTGGTGATGTCCGTTTCTTCCACTGCCGCGTCAATAAAGCGCTGAACGAGATAACTCATAAAAGCGGGCCCGCAGCTGACAATGTCTGACGCCGCTCTTGTAATGCCGCTGCTGATTTCTACAGGTTTTGAGATATGAGTGAACAGCGTTTGAATATCCGCTTTTGCAGACTCGCTGCAGCTTTTGCCGAACGTAACAAGCGAGACGCCGGCCAAGGCGCGGTTCGTAATGCTCGGAATGACGCGGGCCGTCTGACACGGAACCGTATGTTCAATCTGATCCGTCTGAACGGGACTGGTAATGGAGATTAAAATGTGATCTTTCCGTAAATGCGGTGTGAGTTTCTTCAGCAAAGGATATATATCCAGCGGTTTTACACAAATGAATATTATTTCATTTTCCTGTACGAGCTTTTCCTGATCCTCGGTGACATGGATGCCGCTGAAACGTTCTTTTAGTTTTAATGCTTTTTCGATTGTTCTGTTTGTGATGGTGATATGTGAGGGATCGGCAGCGTTTGATTCGATAAACGATTCAATCAGGATCGTCCCCATGTTTCCGGTGCCGATAAAGCCTATTTTCAATGAATTCCCCTCCTTTTTCCCTTAATCCTCTAAACCTTATGCGGGGAGGCAATGCAATATGACGAAAGCGATGATGACGGAGCGGCTGCGGCGGAACCTGAAAATTCTGGGCGCTTGTCTTGTAGCAGGGGCGGTTTTTATCTGCATTTGGCTGTTTCGTTCTGAAAAGGAAGAGCCGGTCAAACAGCAGTCCGTGCTCGGCCAAACAGCCTCAGCATCCGTCGCGGACAAAAAAGACACCGCAGACGACAAGATTATGATTGATGTGAAAGGCGCGGTCCGAAATCCCGGCGTGTATGAAATGAAAGCGGGAGACAGAGTGACGCAAGCCATTGAAAAAGCCGGCGGCCTGAAGAAAAAGGCGGATGAATTGAATGTTAATTTAGCAGAGCAGCTGCAGGACGGCACGATTGTTTATATTCCGAGTGAAGGCGAAGAGGAGAATCGCCCGAAAACAGCGGCGGGTGAAAAGGAGAATGCAGCTGTCAATATCAATACGGCATCTCTGGACGAACTTCAGGCGATTTCCGGGGTGGGGCAGAAAAAAGCGGAAGCGATTATCGCCTACCGAGAAGAAAACGGACGGTTTCAGACTGCTGAAGATTTGATGAATGTATCAGGCTTTGGAGAAAAGTCATTTGAGCGGATAAAAACTTCCATTACGGTAAAGTGAATTGACGGTTTTGCTTAAATCTATGTAAACTTAGAAAAGCAACAAGACTTTTTGGAGGGAACACTTGTGGAACGAATCTCATGGAATCAATATTTTATGGCGCAAAGCCATTTGCTGGCGCTGAGAAGCACATGTCCGAGACTGTCAGTCGGGGCAACCGTAGTCAGAGACAAGCGGATGATTGCCGGCGGATACAACGGCTCAATTGCCGGCGGCGTCCATTGCGCTGATGAAGGATGCCTTTTAATAGATAATCATTGCCAGCGGACCATACATGCAGAGATGAATGCGATTCTGCAATGTTCTAAGTTCGGTGTTCCGACGGAGGGCGCCGAAATTTATGTGACGCATTATCCTTGTATTCAATGCTGCAAATCAATTATCCAGGCAGGCATCAAAACGGTTTATTATGCTGAAGATTACAAAACACAGCCTTATGCAAAAGAGCTGTTCAGCCAAGCCGGAGTCAAGGTGGAGCAGGTCGAACTTGATGAAATGATCATCGATCTGAAAAACCGCGAAAAATTGTCTTTTGTAGCAGGTCTGATTCAGCAATTATCTGATGCGGGGGTTAAGGCAGATGAACTGAAAAAAATTCATGAACAGGCCAATGAGCTGTTTACCAGTTACGTATAAATGAAATATAAATACCTTCTTCTGCCTCTGGCGGCGGTTTCTGCAACTGCGGGAATTGCCGCCGCTCATGTCTTCTGGGTTCTGCTCCTTTTTCTTCTGTATCTTCTCTTTATTATTGTAAAAACAAAGCAGTATGCTCCGGTTATCGTCTGCCTCGTTTCTTTTTGTGTTTATTTCTTTCTTTATACGGTTTGTGACGCTGCGAATGTAACGCGCTATCAGGCCGGCAGTTATACTGAACAGGCCGTCATCACTAATATTCCGAAGGTTGACGGAGCGAAAATGTCAGCCGTTATCCGTACACATGACAAGGAAAAATGGGCGGCTTCGTACAAAATCCGGTCTCTTGAGGAAAAGAGACTCATTGAACAGCTTGAACCGGGGATGCGCTGCACATTTACAGGCTCTCTGGAACAGCCTGCACATGCGACGGTTCCCGGAGGTTTTGATTATAAGGAATATCTTTACTCTCAGCAGATTCACTGGTTATTTTCCGTGACTTCCATTGAGCAGTGTGAAAAATCCAAACAGCCGCTGTTTAAACTGCTGAACATCAGAAAAAATTTGATTTCGATCATTCGGAATCACGTGCCTGAATCTTCCGCCGGAATTGTTGAAGCGCTGACCTTAGGTGAAAGATTTTCTATAGAGGACGATATACTGAGTGCATATCAAAATTTGGGAGTCGTTCATTTAATGGCGATTTCCGGAATGCATGTCGGTCTTATTACGGCGGGATTATTTTATGCTCTGATCAGAATCGGGCTGACAAGAGAAAAGGCGGGAATTTTGCTGCTGCTGTTTTTGCCGGTGTATACGCTGCTGAGCGGTGCCGCCCCATCCGTATTGCGCGCATCCCTCATGCTGGGATTTTATATCGCCGGAACTCTTGTTAAACGCGGCATTCATTCCTCTGCTGCATTGTCCCTGTCTTATCTGCTGCTCCTGCTGTTTAATCCTTACTTCCTTTGGCAGGCGGGCTTCCAGCTTTCCTTTGCGGTAAGCGCCTCTTTAATTCTGTCATCCTCCATTTTAAAGAAAGCAGGGAAAAGCAGACTTGCCGGGCTTGCGATGGCCTCATTCATTGCAGAGCTCAGCTCACTTCCGTTTCTTCTCTATCATTTTCAGCAGATTTCACTTGTCAGTTTTCCGATGAATATGGTGATGGTGCCATTTTATACGTTATTTGTCATTCCGGTTTCTGTCATCGGTTTCCTTCTTCTTTTACTCTCAAGGCAGATGGGAGAATGTTTGTTTGGTATGTTTGACCTTGTGATGAAGCCTGTGCATGATTTCATTACATATGCGGCATCCGTTGATTTATTTACTATGATTGTGTCAAAGCCTGACTTTCTTTCCCTTCTTCTGCTTGCGGTTTCCGTTTTTACGCTTTTTGCGGCTTTGGAAAAGGGAGGTTTTTTAAAACTCAGGAAATCGGCTCTTTTTTTCTGCGCGGTTTTGGCTTATTTAATATGCCGTCCGTATTTCAGTCCATGGGGAGAAGCGGATATGCTTGATATCGGGCAGGGAGACTCACTGTTTATAAGCGCGCCGCACCGCAAAGGGACCGTAATGGTTGATACAGGGGGAGTGATTGCTTATCCCGGAGAATCATGGAAAGAAAAACGCCACCCGTATTCTATCGGCGAGAAGGTTTTGATTCCATTTTTAAACGGAAAAGGGGTGAAAAAGCTGGATGCACTGATTTTAACCCATGCGGATCAAGATCACATCGGGGAAGCCGGAGTGTTAATCAAAAATCATAGAGTCAAACGGTTAATTGTCCCCGTAGGATTCGTAAAAGAACCGAAAGATCAGAACATATTAAATATGGCGAAAGAAAACAACATTCCCGTTGCCGAAGCAAAGCGGGGCGACACCATTACAGCCGGGGATCTTCAGTTTCAGGTGCTGTCTCCGGAGTCGTCTGACGGAAGGAGTAAAAATGATTCGTCACTGGTGCTTTGGACGGTTTTAGGCGGAGTGAGCTGGCTTTTGACGGGAGATTTAGAATCGGACGGCGAAACGGAAGTGCTGAAAACGTATCCGAATCTGAAGGCTGATATATTGAAGGCGGGTCATCACGGCAGCAAAAGCTCTACGAGTGAAGCCTTTTTGAAACAGCTTCAGCCGGAAGCAGCGCTGATTTCAGCAGGAAAAGAGAATCGATACCATCATCCGCATGAAGAAGTGCTGGATCGTTTGAAGGCGTACTCTGTAAATGTGCTTCGCACCGATATCAGCGGAACGATTCAATACAGATTTAAAAAAGGCGCCGGAACGTTTTCCGTCTTCCCTCCATATGATATAGAAGAAACCAGGGCGCAAGAAGTAAAAAAGACTGCCGATTGACAGCAGCCCGGAATGCGGCTAAGAGCCGATAAGATGGATGGCTGTTGCCATCACGAACAAAAAGGCGAAAAATCCGAAGGACACGACAAAACCGACAGCTGAGTCAACAGCATCATTTCGTTTGCTTTGAACGTTTTTTTCAAAATCATTCAATTTCATCCCTCCTGACTTCCCTAAGTATACTGGAATTGTTTTGAAAAATCTAGAAGTGATGGTAACGTTTTCTGTTCTTGTGATTATCGCCTTTTTACAAGCAGACCCGGGAGCTTGTGAATCAGGCGTTTATTATAAATGAGGAAGCTGTCCTTAAAGCTTCCTCTTTACTATTTGCCGAACTCAATTTAGGATAGAAGGGGATCAAGAAAGAGAGGAAGTCATACGATCATGGTATTTGATGTTTGGAAAGCCCTGAAAAAAGGGGATGTCCGCTCCGTTTATTGCTTATACGGAAAAGAAACGTATCTGCTCCAAGAAACTGTCAGCCGGATCAGACAAGCTGTCGTTGATGAGGAGACAAAGGATTTTAACCTGTCTGTTTTTGATCTTGAAGAGGATCCGCTTGACCAGGCCATAACCGATGCGGAAACGTTTCCGTTTATGGGAGAGAAGCGGCTGGTCATCGTAAAAAATCCGTCTTTTTTAACAGGGGAAAAAAAGAAAGAAAAAATAGAGCATAATACAGCCGCTCTGGAGACTTATCTGAAGGAGCCTGCACCTTACACGGTCTTTGTGATTGTGGCTCCGTATGAGAAGCTGGACGAACGGAAAAAGCTGACGAAAGCGCTGAAGCAAAAAGCCCTTATGATTGAAGCTAAGGAGCTGAATGCAAAGGAGACGACTGATTTTACGATTAATCTGGCGAAATCCGAAAATAAAATGATCGATACAGAAGCTGCCGAGCATTTGGTTCTGCTTGCAAACGGCCATCTGTCTTCCATATATCAGGAAATACAAAAACTCTCCGCCTACACCGGTGACAGACATGAGATCACACTTGAAGATGTCCGGGAGCTCGTCGCAAGAAGTTTGGAGCAGAATATTTTTGAGCTGATCAACAAAATCGTGAACCGAAAACGGACGGAAAGTCTTCAAATATTTTATGATCTTTTAAAACAAAACGAAGAACCGATCAAAATTATGGCGCTGATCGCCAACCAATTCCGTCTGATTATGCAGACGAAGTATTTTGCAGGACAAGGATACGGCCAAAAGCAAATCGCTTCCAACTTAAAGGTGCACCCCTTCCGGGTAAAGCTGGCGATGGATCAGGCGAGGCTTTTTTCTGAAGAAGAGCTGCGGCGTATTATAGAAAGACTTGCAGTGATGGATTATGAAATGAAAACGGGGAAAAAGGACAAGCAGCTCTTGCTGGAGCTCTTTCTCCTTGAGCTTCTCCGGACTGAATGAAAAAAACGATCCCCGTTAAAGGGATCGTTTTTGTATTATGCAGAAAGTCCGTTCACTTGTTTCGCAAGTCTAGATTTGTATCGAGCTGCGGCATTTTTGTGTACAAGACCTGTTTTCACTGCTTTATCAATGCGTTTCGCTGCTTCAGAAAGAGCAGTTTTCGCTTTATCCGCTTCGTTGTTAGCAACAGAAGCTTCAACTTGTTTGATTGCAGTACGCATAGCAGATTTGATTGTCGCGTTATGAGCGCGGCGTTCGTTGTTTGTTTTTGTACGTTTAATCGCTGATTTAATGTTTGGCATGTGTTTCACCTCCTAAGATACAACCTGTAGCACAGTGTCTTAAGGTTAAATCTTCTTCACAATAGAACAAATTGTATTCTATCAAACAGAACTTTAGATTGCAATATAAATGTAAAGTATTTTTCGTTGATGGGTAAATTCGCATGATTCGTTTTGTAAATGGCCACACTATGTACCACGATGATTGAAGGAGGTCTTCCCTGTGAAAAACAACGAACTGGATGTCAATCAATTTCTGATACGGACGGATTTAGCGGTAGAAACGAAACAGGCGGTAAAAGACGGACAAGCCGGTCAGAAAAAAGAAATAAACGGGTTTATTGAAAAAGAACGCGACAAGGGCGGCATTAAAGTCAGAACCGTCGATATTACCAAAGAAGGCGCCGAGCTATCGGGGAAAAAGCAGGGACGCTATGTCACGATCGAGGCTCAAGGGGTTCGGGAACACGACTCTGAGATGCAGGAAAAAGTAACGGAAGTGTTTGCCGAGGAATTTTCCGCCTATCTGTCGGCATTAAAGATTCCAAAGGATGCAAGCTGTTTGATCGTCGGTCTGGGCAACTGGAATGTGACGCCGGATGCGCTCGGCCCTCTCGTGACCGAAAACCTTCTCGTGACAAGGCATTTGTTCAGGCTTCAGCCGGAAAATGTGCAGGAAGGGTACAGGCCGGTCAGCGCGCTTGCTCCCGGTGTGATGGGATTAACGGGAATTGAAACGAGCGATATTATTCAAGGTGTGATCAAAGAATCAAAGCCGGATTTTGTGATCGCGGTAGACGCTCTTGCGGCAAGAGCCGTTGAAAGGGTGAACACGACCATCCAATTTTCTGATACGGGCATTCACCCGGGATCAGGCGTCGGCAATAAGAGAAAAGAATTAAGCAAGGAGACGCTCAGCATCCCCGTCATCGCAATCGGGGTACCGACTGTCGTTGATGCGGTTACGATCGCAAGCGATACGGTGGATTATATTTTAAAACATTTCGGCAGAGAGATGAAAGATGACAGCCCGTCAAGATCTCTGGTGCCCGCCGGAATGAACTTCGGCAAAAAGAAGGTGCTGACAGACGAAGACCTTCCCGGAGAAAAAGAACGCCAATCCTTTCTCGGTATTGTCGGCACGCTGGACGAAAACGAAAAACGCCAGCTGATTCACGAAGTGCTTTCTCCGCTCGGCCATAATCTGATGGTCACGCCGAAGGAGATTGACACCTTTATTGATGATATGGCGAATGTACTTGCAAACGGGTTAAACACCGCCCTTCATGAAAAAGTGTCACAAGATAACAAAGGTTCTTATAATCATTAAAATGGTTCTACCTCCTCTAGCTTGTTCATAGAGTAATTACTAGACAAGCGCTGGAGGGATTCAAATCATGAGAAAAAAACGCAGAAACCGTCAAATTGTCGTTGCAGTAAACGGTGGAAATGCGCTCAAGGGCATGTTTTTGTTTATGACAAGCCTTATCGTTATTTTCGTATTATCGGGTGTGCTCACATCGCTTCGCCCTGAACTGAGGCTTTCTTCGGATTCTCTTCACGGAATTGCCGGAGAACTTCCGGGTGACGCGTTTGCACACCTCCTCGGCATGGAAAATCATTATTTCGCCTCAGAGCTTCCTGAAAAAGACTCTTTTCAGCTGTCCCGGCTTTCCTTAAAACTGGCGACAAGCATTAATATGGAAGACCCGCGGAGTTTCTTGGGACGTGAGCTGCCGGGATTTGCCCAATACGATACGGAGATCCTTCTGGCGGGGCAGGGGACGGATTATACGAATATGCCGGCTGAATCTCCGCCGCCGTCAAAGGTGATGGAAAAAGAAAAAGAAGTGAACCTGGCAGAAATCGAAAACAAAACGAAAAAAGAAGAAACGGCGCCGCCGAAACATTCAACAGGCAGCAAAAAAGTCGTCTTTATTTATCACACTCACAATACCGAATCCTATCTCCCTCTGTTAAAAGGGGAAACAAATCCGGATAACGCCCGCCATTCGAAGGCCAATGTCACGCTTGTCGGAGATATGTTCGGAAAAGCGCTTGAAGCGCAAGGTGTAGGAGCGACCGTAGATAAAACCGACATTCAGGCCCGCCTGAACAAAGATGGCTTAAATTATGCGCGAAGCTACGACGAATCAAGGCCGGTCGTAAAAAGCGCGCTCGCCAAAAATAAAAACCTGCAATATACCATAGACATTCACCGGGATTCCCGCCGCAAGAAAAATACGACAGCCGACATTAAAGGAAAAAGCTATGCCAGAGTCGCCATCGTCGTCGGCAAAAAAAGCGCTAATTTTGAAGAAAACTATAAACTCGCAAGTGAACTTCATAAGCTGATGGAGAAAAAATACCCCGGCTTAAGCGTCGGTGTTTTATCAAAAGGCTCTCCGGGAGATAATGGAGTATACAACCAAGATTTAAACGATCGGTCACTTCTGCTGGAATTCGGGGGCGTGGATAACAATCTTGAAGAACTGAGGCGCGCATCAGATGCCGTGGCCGATGTGTTCAGCGAACTGTACTGGGATGCAGAAAAGGTCAGCTCGCAATCAGGAGAGAAGAAAAAACAATAGAAATCAGGTGATTCAAATGATCCGTTTTACCGGCAAATGCCTGCTGATCGCCATTGTCATGTTTTTCGGCGTTTTGTTCGGCATGCAGCAGGCAAACAGCGGAATGCTTGATATGAAAGGATACAAAGATCCCTCCTTAAAAGGAGCATTCACGCTCGGCGGCGGAGAAGGACAGGAAAAAGAAGCTTCCATTTTGGGACAAACCGTTACGGCGAAAGATCTGGAAGAAAAACAAAAACAGCTGGAACAGGCGGAAACCTTCAACCTGTTTTCAAAAGCCGGAGAAACCCTTTCAAATACCGTGACGGACTCGGCGCAGGCGATGTATGAGTGGGTTTCGAAACTGAACCGTTAGCATTGATGAAGAGAAAAGCGGATGATTCCTTAAAGGAAGCTTTTCTCTTTCTTGTTTTAATTGAATGTTTACAATCCTATTGATATAATCTAAACTAGTGTATTTTGCGTTTAATAGTAGGAGTGATAGATTGTGACAGATAAAGAAAAGCGTTTAGAGAGGCAGTCAAGAATCCGGAATTTCTCCATCATCGCCCACATAGACCACGGCAAATCGACCTTGGCGGATCGGATTTTAGAAAAAACATCGGCGATCACCCAGCGGGAAATGAAAGAACAATTGCTTGATTCAATGGACCTTGAACGCGAACGGGGAATTACCATCAAATTAAATTCCGTTCAGCTGAAATACAAAGCAAAAGACGGAGAAGAATATATATTCCATCTCATCGACACGCCCGGACACGTCGACTTTACATATGAAGTATCGCGAAGCCTGGCTGCCTGCGAAGGCGCGATTCTCGTTGTTGATGCGGCTCAGGGAATAGAAGCGCAGACATTGGCGAACGTCTATCTGGCGCTTGATAATGATCTTGAGATTCTTCCTGTCATTAATAAAATCGATCTTCCGAGCGCAGAGCCAGAACGTGTGCGTCAAGAGGTTGAGGACGTTATCGGCCTTGACGCTTCAGACGCCGTCCTCGCTTCAGCGAAAGCGGGCATCGGCATCGAAGACATTTTAGAGCAGATCGTAGAAAAAGTGCCGGCTCCCGCGGGAGATCCGGAAGCTCCGCTGAAAGCGCTCATCTTTGACTCGCTTTATGACGCGTACCGCGGAGTCGTCGCGTATATCAGAGTCGTAGAAGGAACGGTCAAACCGGGCCAGAAAATTAAAATGATGGCAACCGGAAAAGAGTTTGAAGTGACAGAAGTCGGTGTGTTCACGCCGAAAGCAACTCCGACAGATGAACTGACCGTCGGCGATGTCGGCTTTTTAACTGCTGCGATCAAAAATGTCGGTGACACACGCGTCGGTGACACGATAACAAGCGCGGCCAATCAGGCTGCCGAAGCATTGCCTGGATATCGCAAGCTGAACCCGATGGTGTATTGCGGTTTGTATCCGATCGATACGGCCAAATACAACGATTTAAGGGAAGCTCTTGAGAAGCTTGAACTGAATGACTCATCGCTTCAATATGAAGCAGAGACATCCCAAGCGCTCGGATTCGGTTTCCGCTGCGGATTTTTAGGTATGCTTCACATGGAAATCATTCAGGAGCGGATTGAGCGTGAGTTTAAAATCGACCTGATCACAACGGCACCGAGTGTTATCTATGATGTGTATATGACAGACGGCGAAAAGGTTGTTGTCGACAACCCGTCCAACATGCCTGACCCGCAAAAGATCGAAAGAATCGAGGAGCCGTATGTAAAAGCGACAATGATGGTGCCGAACGATTATGTCGGTGCGGTGATGGAGCTTTGCCAAGGAAAACGCGGCAATTTTATCGACATGCAATATTTAGACGCAAATCGTGTCAGCATTGTCTATGACATGCCATTAGCGGAAATCGTCTATGAGTTTTTTGATCAGCTGAAATCAAGCACAAAAGGCTACGCGTCCTTTGATTACGAACTGATCGGCTACAAACCGTCTAAACTTGTCAAGATGGACATTATGCTGAACGGAGAAAAAATCGACGCGCTGTCATTTATCGTGCATCGCGATTACGCGTACGAACGCGGAAAAGTAATTGTGGAAAAACTAAAAGAACTTATTCCGCGCCAGCACTTTGAAGTACCGATTCAAGCAGCGATCGGACAGAAAATCGTGGCCCGCTCGACCATTAAGGCCATGCGGAAAAACGTCCTTGCAAAATGTTACGGAGGAGACATCTCGCGGAAACGGAAGCTTCTTGAAAAACAAAAAGAAGGAAAACGCCGGATGAAGCAGGTCGGCTCAGTAGAAGTGCCGCAGGAAGCGTTTATGGCCGTTCTTAAAATGGATGACAGCCCGAAAAAATAACGGAAGCCGCCGCAGTCCCGCACTGCGGCTTCTTTCTGTAAAGAAGAAGGTGTTTCAAAATGAAATCAGCTTATATTCATATCCCGTTTTGTGAGCATATCTGCCACTATTGCGATTTCAATAAATATTTTATTCAGAGCCAGCCTGTCGATGAGTACTTAAACTCACTCGAAAAGGAAATGATAAATACAATAGAACGGACGGGACGCCCTGATCTCCGTACGATTTTTATCGGGGGAGGCACGCCGACATCGCTCTCACCCGTCCAGCTGGAAAAATTGATGGATTCCATTCACCGCGTGCTGAAGCCTTCTGACGGACTCATAGAATTTGCCGCGGAAGCGAATCCGGATGATTTGTCCCCGGAAAAATTAAAAATCATGAAAAATGCCGGTGTCAACCGGCTGAGCTTCGGTGTTCAAACCTTTGAAGATGAGCTTTTACAAAAAATCGGCAGAGTGCATAAACAAAAGGACGTATTCACTTCCTTTGAACGTGCGAGGGCTCTCGGCTTCGACAACATCAGTCTCGATTTGATGTTCGGCCTGCCGGGTCAGACGCTGGCCGATCTTGACAATTCCGTCAAAACGGCTTTGTCTCTTGATGCGGAGCACTATTCCGTTTACTCGCTGATCGTAGAGCCGAAAACGGTGTTTTATAATTTAATGCAAAAAGGCCGCCTGCATCTCCCGGCGCAAGAACAAGAGGCCGAGATGTATGAAACGGTCATGAGGCAGATGAGTGAAGCGGGCATCCGTCAATACGAGATCAGTAACTTTGCAAAGCCCGGATACGAATCGCAGCATAATCTGACGTATTGGAGCAATGAAGAGTATTTCGGTTTTGGCGCTGGCGCTCACGGATATATCAGCGGCACGCGCACCGTCAACGCCGGGCCTGTGAAACATTACATGCAGCTCATCGAAGAAAAGGGGCTGCCTTACCGTGACACGCACGAGGTGACACGTGAGGAGCAGATTGAAGAAGAAATGTTCCTCGGTCTCAGAAAAATGTCCGGCGTACAAAAGCAAGCTTTTCTCGATAAATTCGGACGCTCGGTCGACGAACTGTTTCCCGATGTTCTCAAAGATTTAACCGAAAAAGGCCTGATCTGTGACACGGAAGAATCGGTTGCATTAACGCATGAGGGCAAATTATTAGGAAATGAGGTTTTTGGCGCTTTTTTGGGTGAGTTATAATTGACATTTTTCTTTTGGTTTGTTACTTTTGATATAGAATTAGCACTCGCTGACCTTGAGTGCTAACAGGGGTGATGATGATGTTAACAAATCGTCAGCTGTTGATCCTGCAAGTGATTATTAATGATTTTATACAATCAGCGCAGCCTGTAGGATCAAGAACTCTTTCAAAAAAAGACGAGATTACATTCAGCTCTGCAACGATCAGAAACGAGATGGCTGACTTGGAGGAATTGGGCTTTATTGAAAAAACCCATTCATCCTCAGGACGGATTCCGTCGGAAAAAGGGTACAGGTATTATGTCGATCATTTGCTGTCACCCGTCAAGCTGACAAAAACCGATCTGGATTTAATTCACTCGATATTTAAAGAAAAAATCTTCGAGCTGGAAAAAACAGTCCAAAAATCAGCGCAAATCTTGTCCGATCTGACAAACTACACATCGATTGTCCTCGGGCCGACGCTGAGCGAGAACTATCTTAAACAGATTCAAATCGTTCCGATCCAGCCGGATAAGGCGGTCGCCATCCTCGTCACGAACACGGGGCATGTCGAAAACCGCACTATCAATTTCCCGGCTAAAGTGGATCTGGCCGATATTGAAAAACTGGTCAATATATTAAACGATCGATTAGCGGGCGTGCCGATGGACGAACTGAATGAGCGCATTTTCAAAGAGGTTGTCACATATTTAAGGCAGCATATCGCCAACTATGACAGCATACTTGAATCGCTCCGCTCCACATTCCATCCGGCGGCCCACGTTGAGAAATTATTTTTCGGCGGAAAGATCAACATGCTGAATCAGCCGGAGTTCCATGATATTGAAAGGGTCCGCTCGCTCTTATCTTTAATTGAAAAAGAGCAGGATGTTCTGAAGCTGTTTCAGTCATCAAAAGCCGGGATTTCAATCAAAATCGGCAAAGAAAATGACTACGAAGAAATGGAAAATTGCAGTTTAATCACGGCCACCTATACAGTTGATACGAAACAGATCGGATCAATCGCCATTATCGGGCCGACGCGCATGAATTATTCAAGAGTCGTCAGCCTGCTGCAGCACGTGACTTCGGACTTGTCAAAAGCATTCACAAGTTTGTATGATGAATAAGGGAATTTTGGCAATCATTTTCAGTCATCTTTTTACAGCATTTGAGGGAGGTGAACACAATGTCAGAAGAAAAACAAACCGCAGAACAGGTTGAAGCAGCAGAACAAGAAGAAGTGACAGAACAGGCAGAACAAGCCGCTTCACAAGAGCAGCATGAAGAAACGGCAGGTCAGGAAGAAGCCCTTCAGCACCAAATTGATGAATTGCAGGGTTTGCTTGATGAAAAAGAAAACAAACTTTTGCGTGTTCAAGCAGACTTTGAAAACTATAAACGACGCAGCCGCCTTGAAATGGAAGCTGCTCAGAAATACCGTTCTCAAAACGTCGTAACGGAAATCCTTCCGGCTCTCGATAACTTTGAACGGGCGCTACAGGTAGAAGCTGAAAGCGAGCAGACAAAAAGCTTGCTGCAAGGTATGGAAATGGTCCGCCGCCAGCTGATGGACGCACTTGAAAAAGAAGGCGTTGAAGCCATCGAAGCTGTCGGTCAGGAATTTGATCCGAACCTTCACCAAGCCGTCATGCAGGTGGAAGATGAAAACTTCGGCAGCAATATTGTTATCGAAGAACTGCAAAAAGGCTACAAACTGAAGGATCGCGTCATCCGTCCTTCAATGGTAAAAGTGAATCAATAACTACATAGCAGGAGGTAATTCAAAGTGAGTAAAGTAATCGGAATTGACTTGGGTACGACAAACTCATGTGTGGCAGTGCTTGAAGGCGGAGAGCCTACAGTTATCGCCAACGCTGAAGGAAACCGTACGACTCCGTCAGTCGTTGCATTTAAAAACGGCGAGCGCCAAGTAGGGGAAGTGGCAAAACGCCAATCTATCACAAACCCTAACACAATCATGTCTGTTAAACGCCATATGGGTACTGACTATAAAGTGGAAATCGAAGGAAAAGACTACACGCCTCAAGAAGTGTCAGCTATTATCCTTCAGCATCTGAAAGCATATGCTGAAAGCTACCTCGGCGAAACAGTTTCAAAAGCCGTTATCACGGTTCCTGCATACTTCAACGATGCGGAGCGCCAAGCGACAAAAGATGCCGGTAAAATCGCCGGTCTTGAAGTAGAGCGTATTATCAACGAGCCGACTGCAGCAGCGCTTGCATACGGACTTGATAAAACGGACGAAGACCAAACAATTCTTGTTTACGACCTTGGCGGCGGTACGTTTGACGTATCTGTTCTTGAACTTGGCGACGGCGTGTTTGAAGTCCGTTCAACTGCCGGTGACAACCGTCTTGGCGGGGACGACTTTGACCAAGTCATCATCGATCATCTCGTAGCAGAATTCAAAAAAGAAAACGGCATTGATCTTTCAAAAGACAAAATGGCGCTTCAGCGTTTGAAAGATGCGGCTGAGAAAGCGAAAAAAGATCTTTCCGGCGTATCATCTACACAAATTTCTTTACCATTTATCACGGCGGGAGAAGCAGGTCCGCTTCACCTTGAGCTGACACTGACCCGCGCTAAATTCGAAGAGCTTTCCGCTCACCTTGTTGAGCGCACAATGGCTCCTGTCCGTCAGGCTCTTCAAGATGCGGATCTTTCTGCAAGCGAAATCGACAAAGTTATCCTTGTCGGCGGATCAACACGTATTCCTGCCGTACAGGAAGCAATCAAAAAAGAAACGGGTAAAGAAGCGCATAAAGGCGTAAACCCTGATGAAGTTGTAGCGCTGGGTGCAGCGATTCAAGGCGGCGTCATCACGGGAGACGTAAAAGACGTTGTTCTTCTTGACGTTACACCGCTTTCTCTCGGTATTGAAACAATGGGCGGCGTGTTCACGAAACTGATCGACCGCAACACGACAATTCCGACGAGCAAGTCTCAAGTATTCTCAACCGCTGCTGACAACCAAACGGCTGTTGACATTCACGTGCTTCAAGGTGAGCGCCCGATGTCTGCCGACAACAAAACGCTCGGCCGCTTCCAGCTTACTGATATCCCGCCGGCACCGCGCGGCGTACCGCAAATCGAAGTTTCTTTCGATATTGACAAAAACGGTATCGTAAACGTAAGAGCGAAAGACTTAGGCACAGGAAAAGAACAAAACATTACTATCAAATCTTCTTCAGGTCTTTCTGATGATGAGATCGAACGCATGGTAAAAGAAGCGGAAGAAAACGCTGACGCTGATGCGAAGAGAAAAGAAGAAATCGAAGTCCGCAACGAAGCTGACCAGCTTGTGTTCCAAACGGAAAAAACATTAAAAGATCTGGAAGGCAAAGTGGACGAAGAGCAAGTGAAAAAAGCAAACGACGCGAAAGACGCGCTGAAAGCCGCTATCGAGAAAAACGAAATTGAAGACATCAAAGCGAAAAAAGATGAGCTTCAAACAATCGTTCAAGAGCTTTCTATGAAGCTTTATGAAGAAGCTGCAAAAGCGCAGCAGGCTGAAGGCGGGGCAAACGCTGAAGGCAAAAAAGCGGACGACAACGTTGTCGATGCGGAATACGAAGAAGTAAAAGACGACGAAACGAAAAAATAAGTTCTTTCCCGCATGGCTATAGGCGGAAGAACACACAGCATATTCTGATTCAACAGACAGAAAGTCAAAGTCAGGCATCTCTTGGCTTTGACTTTTTTTCTTGCCCGGGATAAAAGGAATTGAAAAAACATAATTCAAAATGATACAATCTAATTTATGTGAGAAATTCGGGAGAGTGAAGCGAGATGAGTAAGCGTGATTACTATGAAGTGCTTGGGGTAAGTAAGAGCGCTTCAAAGGATGAAATCAAAAAAGCCTATCGGAAGCTTTCAAAAAAATATCATCCTGATATCAATAAAGAATCCGGAGCAGATGAAAAATTCAAAGAGGTAAAAGAAGCGTACGAAGCGCTCTCAGACGACCAAAAACGCGCTCAATATGACCAATTCGGCCATACAGACCCTAACCAGGGATTCGGCGGCGGTTTCGGAGGCGGCGGAGACTTCGGCGGCTTCGGTTTCGATGACATCTTCTCAAGCATCTTCGGAGGCGGCACGAGACGCCGTGACCCGAATGCGCCGCGGCAAGGCGCGGATCTGCAGTATACAATGACCCTGTCATTTGAAGACGCGGCTTTCGGAAAAGAAACGATCATTGAAATTCCGCGCGAAGAGAATTGCGAAACATGTAAAGGGTCTGGCGCGAAGCCGGGAACAAAGCCGGATACGTGCTCGCACTGCGGAGGTTCAGGCCAGCTGAACGTCGAACAGAACACGCCGTTTGGCAAAGTGGTTAACCGAAGAGTCTGCCACCACTGTGAAGGAACAGGAAAAATCATCAAAAACAAGTGTTCTGACTGCGGCGGCACGGGCAAAGTAAAAAAACGGAAAAAAATCAATGTCACGATTCCTGCCGGTGTGGATGACGGACAGCAGCTGCGCGTTCCGGGCCAAGGTGAACCGGGCGTAAACGGAGGGCCTGCGGGAGATCTGTTTGTCGTATTCCATGTGCGCGCCCACGAGTTCTTTGAGCGCGACGGAGACGATATTTATTGCGAAATGCCGTTAACGTTTGCCCAAGCGGCACTCGGAGACGAAGTGGAAGTGCCGACGCTTCACGGAAAAGTGAAATTGAAAATACCTGCCGGCACACAAACCGGCACGAAATTCAGATTAAGAGGCAAAGGCGTTCAGAACGTCCGGGGCTACGGACAAGGCGACCAGCACATTGTCGTCCGCGTCGTCACACCGACGAATCTGACAGATAAACAAAAAGACATCATCCGCGAGTTCGCTGAAGTCAGCGGAAACCTGCCGGATGAACAAGAAATGAGTTTCTTTGACAAAGTAAAACGCGCATTTAAAGGCGAGTAATGATTGGATAGGAGTTGGTAGTTTTGAAATGGTCCGAAATCAGCATTCACACAACACATGAAGCGGTCGAACCCATCTCAAATATTTTGCATGAAGCTGGTGCGAGCGGGGTTGTCATCGAAGATCCGCTTGATTTAATGAAAGAGCGTGAGAATGTTTACGGGGAAATCTACCAGCTCGACCCCAATGATTACCCCGATGAGGGTGTCATTGTCAAAGCGTATCTGCCGATCAACAGTTTCCTCGGCGAAACGGTGGACGGCATTAAAGAGACGATTAACAATCTGCTTTTGTACGACATTGATTTGGGCAGAAACAAAATCACCATTTCTGAAGTTAATGAAGAAGAATGGGCGACAGCTTGGAAAAAGTATTATCATCCTGTGAAAATTTCTGAAAAGTTCACGATCGTTCCCACATGGGAAACGTATACACCTGTTCATACAGATGAACTGATTATCGAAATGGACCCGGGTATGGCATTCGGTACGGGAACGCATCCGACAACGGTTTTATGCATTCAGGCGCTTGAGCGTATCGTTCAAAAAGGCGACCGTATCATTGATGTCGGCACCGGTTCAGGAATTTTAAGCATCGCGGCCGCCATGCTTGAGGCCGAATCGGTTCATGCGTATGACCTTGATCCGGTCGCTGTTGAAAGCGCGCGTCTGAATCTGAAATTGAACAAAGTGAGTGATACGGCCGAAGTGAAGCAGAACAATTTGTTAGACGGCATCACGGGCGAACATGATGTCATTGTCGCAAATATTTTGGCGGAAGTGATTCTCCGCTTTACATCACAGGCGTACGACCTGCTCAAAGACGGAGGCCATTTTATTACTTCAGGCATTATCGGCCAGAAAAAACAGGAAGTAAAAGAAGCGTTGGGAAAAGCCGGCTTTACCATCATAGAAATTCTGTCTATGGAAGATTGGGTCAGCATCATCGCGAAAAAATAACAGTTAGTAGGTGTCACAGCGTATGCAACGATATTTTATCGAGCTCACGAAGCAGGAGATGGACGAAACTCCTGATTTTCAAATCACGGGGGAAGACGTCCACCATATAGCGAACGTCATGAGAATGAGTGCGGGAGACCGGATTATCTGCTGTTCGAAAGACGGCCATGAAGCGTTATGCCTGCTTAAAGAGGTTTCTAAAGATCATATATCATGCAGCATTGCTGAGTGGACGGGTGAAAACCGTGAACTGCCTTTGAAGATCAGGATCGCAAGCGGCCTCCCGAAAGGCGATAAGCTTGAATGGATTATCCAAAAAGGGACCGAGCTGGGGGCAAGTATGTTCATCCCTTTTCAAGGCGCCAGATCCGTCGTTAAGCTAGACGACAAAAAGGCAAAGAAAAAACGGGAGAGATGGGCGAAAATCGCGAAGGAAGCGGCGGAGCAATCGTACCGCAATGAAATTCCCGAAGTGAAAACCGTTCATACGTTCCGGCAGCTGCTTGAAATGGCGGAGAATGTCGATAAATGTGTCGTTGCATACGAGGAGTCATCAAAGCAGGGAGAAACGGGCGCTTTCGCCGCGGAGCTCAAAAGCCTTCCGCAAGGTTCGTCTCTTTTAATCGTATTCGGCCCTGAAGGCGGTCTGACTGAGTCTGAAGTTCATCAGCTTTCAGAAAAAGGCGCCGTCTTATGCGGCCTCGGACCGAGAATTTTACGGACTGAAACTGCGCCTCTTTACGCGTTAAGCGCAGTTTCCTATCATACAGAGTTATTAAGAGGTGATCAGTAATGGCAACTGTTGCTTTTCATACCCTTGGCTGCAAGGTCAACCATTATGAAACAGAAGCAATCTGGCAGCTGTTTAAAGATGCGGGTTATGAACGAAAAGAATTCGAACAGACAGCAGATGTATATGTCATTAATACATGTACGGTAACAAACACGGGAGATAAAAAAAGCCGTCAAGTCATCAGACGGGCGATCCGCCAAAATCCTGACGGCGTCATCTGCGTAACAGGGTGCTATGCGCAAACCTCTCCGGCAGAAATTATGGCCATCCCGGGTGTTGACATCGTCGTCGGCACGCAGGATCGTGAAAAAATGCTCGGTTACATTGAGCAGTACAGGGAAGAGCGTCAGCCGATCAACGGCGTCGGCAATATTATGAAAGCACGCGTGTTTGAAGAGCTGGGTGTTCCCGCTTTTACTGACCGCACAAGAGCGTCGTTAAAAATCCAAGAGGGCTGCAACAACTTCTGTACGTTCTGCATTATCCCTTGGGCGCGCGGCCTGCTTCGTTCCCGTGATCCGGAAGAAGTCATTAAACAGGCGCAGCAGCTGGTGGATGCCGGCTATAAAGAAATCGTCCTGACGGGGATTCATACGGGCGGCTACGGCGAAGATATGAAAGATTATAATTTCGCCAAGCTTCTCCGCGAGCTTGATACACGTGTAGAAGGATTGAAGCGGATCAGAATTTCATCTATTGAAGCAAGCCAAATCACTGATGAAGTGATTGAAGTGCTGGATGCGTCTGATAAAATCGTCCGCCACCTTCATATCCCGATTCAGTCAGGATCAAACACCGTTCTGAAACGGATGAGACGCAAATATACAATGGAATTTTTCGCGGACCGTTTAAATAAGCTGAAAGAAGCGCTGCCGGGTCTTGCCGTCACATCTGATGTCATCGTCGGTTTCCCGGGAGAAACGGAAGAAGAATTTATGGAAACATACCGGTTCATTAAAGAACATAAGTTTTCAGAGCTTCACGTATTCCCTTACAGCAAACGCACCGGAACACCTGCGGCCAGAATGGAAGACCAGGTTGACGAGAACGTGAAAAACGAACGGGTGCATAAGCTGATCGCGCTGTCTGACCAGCTTGCCAAAGAATACGCCTCCGATTATGAAGGAGAGGTTCTGGAAATCATTCCGGAAGAGGCGTTTAAAGAGTCTGATGAGGAGGGCATGTTCGTCGGCTATACGGACAATTACATGAAAGTCGTCTTCAAAGGCACGGAGGATGTAATCGGCAAACTTGTCAAAGTCAAAATTCAAAAAGCGGGCTATCCGTATAATGAAGGGCAATTCGTACGCGTCGTTGAGGATGAAATGACCCGGAACATGCGCATGTCTTCATAACAGATAAAAAAACCGGTGCCTTCCCGCATCGGTTTTTTTACGGTTTCGGAGGAATCAGCCTGTCAATCAGCCGGTAAAACAAATGTGTGAACGGCAGAAACAATAGGGCGGTGACTACGTTAAATAACAGGCTGAAATGGGCAATCATCTGCGCGGGATCATCAGACAGGCGCTCCGTAAAACCTGCTGATGCGGACAGGAAGGGAAATACGAGCAGCACGCCGAGAATATTAAACACAACGTGAGCACCGGCGGTCTGTCTGGCGGCATAACCGCCTGAAACAGCAGCCATGACGGCCGTGACGCATGTCCCGATATTAGATCCCAGAACGACGCTGACCGCTTGTTCAATGCCGATCACCCCTTCGTTCATAAAACTCATCAAAATGCCGATACAGACGGAGCTTGAATGAATGATTGCCGTCAATATCATACCGATAAAAAGAGCGGACCAGCTCGAATCATTCACATGTCGCAAAACCTCCGCCCCCGCCTTCATTTCTGTCAGCGGAACGGCGAGCCGGCTGAAGCATGTGATGCAAAAAAAGATGATGCCGAGACCGAGGAAGCTTATGCCGATCTGCCTGAACGGATATTTACGGAGGAGGATAAACACAAGGCCTCCGATAAAAAGCACCCAAATGAGCACATCCATCTTTATGGCTAAAAACTCCGTCGTAAACGTGGAGCCGACATTCGTGCCGAGAATCATCGGAATGGTCCGTTTAAAAGATAAAGCGCCTGCGCTGACAAAGCCGATGACAATGACCATGAAGGCTGAGCTGCTCTGAAGAAAACCGGTGAATACGATGCTTATGAGAAAAGCTTTCAAAGGGTGGTCGGTAAATAAGAGCAGGCTCTTCTCAATTTTTGAATACGTTAATGCGATCAGCCCCTGCCTGAGCAGGCTCATTCCGAGTAAAAAAATCAGGATAAGTGCGGTAAAGAGAATCAGTATCATCAAATGAAACACCCCTTTCCATCATTATATAGACAAGCAGCCTTATTCATGACGGAAAAGTGAGCTCGCTTAGTTGACCTGACTGATGGCTTATATTATAATGTCAAAGTACATGTTTATATATGTATCTTTTTAAAGGTAGTCGATTGGTGTATTCGGAGGGAGGGAAAGAGAATGTCAAAAACGGTCGTTAGAAAAAACGAATCGCTTGAAGATGCTCTTCGTCGCTTCAAACGCAGTGTATCAAAGACAGGTACTTTGCAAGAAGCAAGAAAGCGCGAATTTTATGAAAAACCTAGCGTAAAGCGCAAGAAAAAGTCAGAAGCTGCTAGAAAACGCAAATTCTAAAAGAGGGTGGATTTATGAGTCTTCTTGAGCGACTTAACCAAGATATGAAGCTGTATATGAAAAGCCGTGAGAAAGACAAACTGACTGTCGTTCGAATGGTGAAAGCTTCACTTCAAAACGAAGCAATTAAGCTTAAGAAAGACAGTTTGACCGAGGATGAGGAACTTACTGTCCTATCTCGTGAACTTAAGCAACGTAAAGACTCCCTCCATGAATTTTCAAACGCTAATCGTTTAGATTTAGTAGATAAAGTTCAAAAAGAGCTGGACATTTTAGAAGTTTATTTACCGAAGCAGCTTTCTGAAGAAGAGCTGCAGACAATCGTAAATGAAACCATCGCTGAAGTCGGTGCGAGCTCCAAAGCGGACATGGGCAAAGTGATGAGTGCTATTATGCCTAAAGTAAAAGGTAAAGCTGACGGCAGCGTAATTAACAGACTTGTCAGCAGTCAATTATCTTAATTGACAAGAAAAAAGACATCTTTCCTTGAGAGATGTCTTTTTTTATACATAAAAAAATGAAACTAAAGTACATTTGTTACGTATATAAAGAAGAACGAAACGGGAAGGAGGGTATATTTGCCTTGTTCCGAAAAAAAACCGGAATTGCTGTTGCTCTATTGGGCTTATTTGTATTATCTTTATTAGGGGTTCAATTGAACGCGAAAGCTGATCACCCATCGGTTTATGTCATCCCGGTTGAGAAAAATGTCGAACAGGGGCTCGCCTCGTTTTTATCGCGTTCTTTCAAAGAAGCGAAGGAGTCCGGCGCGTCATACATTATTCTTGACATCAATACACCGGGAGGCGCCGTTCAATCAGCCTTGGATATTGCGGATATCATCGGCCGCGCGGATGTGCCTGTTACCGCTTACGTTAATAAACGGGCGCTTTCTGCCGGAGCGTATATAGCGCTTCAGGCAGATGAAATCTATATGGCGCCGGGCGGAAAAATGGGTGCCGCAGCCATCATCGACGGAAAGGGAAACGCGGCAGACAAAAAGGCCCAATCACTGTGGCAAGCAGAAATGGAGGACGCAGCGGTTAAAAACAACCGAAATCCGAAATACGCCCTGGCCATGGCTGACCCCGCCATCAACGCAAAGGAAGCGGGCGCCCCAAAGGGAAAACTGCTGACACTGACAGCTGAAAAAGCCAAGGAAGTCGGATATTCGGAGGGCACGGTTTCAGACCTTGATGCTTTATATACAAAGCTCGGTTTTGACAAAGCGGATGTTCACCATGCAAAAGAAGGTTTCGTCGGCAAACTGGGCAGATGGCTGACAAATCCGTTTGTTGTCCCCGTCTTATTAACGCTTGCTTTGCTTGGTTTGACCATTGAATTGTTCTCGCCGGGCCTCGGGATACCGGGTGCTGTCGGACTGACGGCCATGCTGCTGTTTTTTACCGGGCATATCGCTGCCGGATTCGCCGGCTATGACAGCGTATTCTTATTTTGCGCGGGCTTGGTTTTTATCCTTTTAGAGATATTTCTGCCCGGAGGCATAATCGGTCTTATCGGTATTGCAGGCGTCATAGCGAGCCTCTTTCTCGCTGCGGGCAGCTTTACTGTAATGGCGGTTTCTCTCTTGATCGCCTTTGCTGTATCTATTACAGCCTTTATCATATTAACAAGGGTGTTGGGGAAACGAATGAAATTCTTTAAAAAATTAATATTAACTGATTCAACAAGCACGGAGAGCGGTTATGTTTCAAATCAGAACCGGACGGAGCTGTTGGGAAAAGTCGGCGTTACCGCTACAGCCCTCAGACCGTCAGGCACCGTCATTATTGATGATGAACGTCTGGATGTCGTCTCGGAAGGATCATTCACTGAAAAAGACAGACAGGTGAAAGTAGTGAAAGCGGAAGGCTCACGCATTGTCGTGAGAGAAATATAGATGATAACCTTGAGGAGGAATTAGATGGAACTGTCAAGTTTGGCGATTTTAGCATTAGTTGCTGCTGCCATTATTGTGTTAGCCATATTCTTCACCTTTGTACCGGTGATGCTATGGATTTCGGCGCTTGCGGCAGGAGTCAGAATCAGCATTTTCACTTTGGTCGGGATGAGGCTGCGGCGCGTCATACCAAGCCGCGTTGTCAATCCGTTAATTAAAGCGCATAAAGCCGGCCTATCCGCAACAACAAATCAGCTCGAAAGCCATTATCTGGCCGGAGGTAATGTCGACAGGGTGGTCAATGCCCTGATTGCGGCACAGCGTGCCAATATTGAACTGACATTTGAACGCTGCGCAGCCATTGACCTGGCTGGGCGTGACGTATTGGAAGCCGTACAGATGAGCGTCAATCCGAAGGTCATTGAAACACCGTTTATCGCGGGTGTCGCCATGGACGGAATTGAAGTAAAAGCAAAAGCCAGAATCACGGTAAGAGCCAATATTGAGCGCCTTGTCGGAGGAGCGGGAGAAGAGACGGTTGTCGCCCGTGTCGGAGAAGGGATTGTCTCGACAATCGGTTCTTCACACAATCATAAAAAAGTGCTTGAAAATCCTGATATGATTTCGCAGACCGTACTTGGCAAAGGGCTGGATTCAGGCACCGCATTTGAAATTCTTTCGATTGACATCGCCGACGTTGATATCGGCAAAAACATCGGAGCGATTCTTCAGACGGATCAGGCAGAAGCAGACAAAAACATTGCGCAGGCCAAAGCCGAAGAGCGCCGCGCCATGGCGGTCGCCCAAGAGCAGGAAATGCGCGCTCGCGTAGAAGAAATGCGTGCAAAAGTCGTGGAAGCAGAAGCCGAAGTGCCGCTTGCGATGGCAGAAGCGTTGCGTGAAGGAAACATCGGCGTCATGGACTATATGAACATAAAAAATATCGACGCGGATACGGACATGAGGGATTCTATCGGCAAGCTGACGAATGACCAGCAAGATGAAGACCAACAATAACCTCTCTATTAAGGAGGGAGCCGCTATATGCACGAGATTCTGACAAATCCGCTCGTCATTGCCGCCGTCATCGGCATTATATCGGCAATATTCGGCAAGAAAAACAAAGATGAAAAACGTCCGCCGGGTACACGTCCCGGAAATCAGGCAAAAAAGCAGGATCAAAAACAGCCGCAGAAAGAGCATAAGCCGGAAGCGGAAGAATTGCCTGCCGTTTCAAAAGAGAACCCTTTTGAGCAAAAAAGAAGGGAAGCTGAAAAGCGCCTAGCGGAGACGGAGCAGATGTTTAACGGGCTTGAACATAAGCTGACATCCGCACGCGCACGAAACGCGTCTCTGAAGAAATCAGCCCTCAAAATAAATAAAGAAACTGCGGTCCAAGGCATTATATTCAGTGAGGTTTTGGGTCCGCCCCGTGCAAAAAAACCGCACCGGACCATGCGGAACATCGGTAAAAAATAAAGTGTTAGAACCCCTTTTCAAATCATACATATGAGATGAAAGGGGGTTCTTTTTTTATGGGGCAAAGAAAGAATCGTGTAAAGGCATGGCTGACAAGAGCATTGGAAATTCCCCCGGACGTTATGATGGATCTGCCTCGTATTACGATGGTCGGCAGACTTCATATCTACATAGAGAATCACAGAGGCCTCCTGCTGTTCAGCGAAGAAGAAGTCAGGCTGATGCTCAAGCAGGGGCAATGTATCATATCAGGAAAAAACTTGGTCATTAAGGCAATCCTTCCTGAGGAAATTCTTTTGGAAGGCACGATAGATCACGTACGATATGTCGATTCATAAAGCCGGGGGGAAATAATGTGAAAAACAAATGGCTGTCATTTTTTTCGGGTAAAGTCCAAGTAGAAGTCAAAGGAAAAGGGATTGAACGGCTGCTGAATGAATGCACGAGAAACGGAATCGCCATCTTTGCGGTGAAAAAAAAGCAAGACTGTGTCCTGCTGATGATTCAGCTTCAGGATGTACATGCTTTCAGAAGAGTCATCAGAAAACATGAATGCAAAGCAAGCTTTACAAAAAGAAAGGGTCTTCCCTTTCTGCTTCTCAAATCAAAATTAAACCTGGGCTTCACTGCGGGATTTGTGATATTTTTTGTTATATTGTTTCTTTTGTCCAACATGATTTGGGAAATTGATATTAAAGGGGCCAAGCCCGAAACTGAGCATCAGATGGTAAAGCACCTTGAAGAAATCGGTGTGAAAAAAGGCCGTTTGCAATTTTTAATGATGACGCCGGAGAAAATTCAAAAATCATTAACAAACGGTATCGATAATATTACGTGGGTCGGTGTGGAATTGAACGGGACAGCCCTTCATATGAAAGTGGTCGAAAAAAACGAACCGACAAAAGAAAAGTACGTGAGCCCCCGTCATATCGTTGCCAAAAAGAAGGCGGTCATCAAAAGGATGTTCGTGCAAAAGGGGCAGCCGATGGCTTTTGTGAACGATCATGTTGACAAAGGACAGCTCCTCGTCTCAGGACTGATCGGAAATGAAGACCGGAAAGTCGCCTCAAAAGCGGAAATTTACGGAGAAACATGGTACAAGTCAGAAGTAACCGTGCCTCTTGAAACATCATTTACGCTATATACGGGTAAAGTAAGGACGAAGCACAAGCTGTCTTTCGGATCATGGGGCGTGCCTTTTTGGGGCTTTGAATTTAATGAGAAGCCGCTGAAACAGCCGAAAACAGAGGAAGAAAAGCATCCGTTTCAATTTCTGGGGATGAAGCTTCCGGTTTCTTACGTTCAAGAACAGACAAGAGAAAGTGAAACATCCGTGCGGACTTATACGAAAGGCGAAGCTGTTCAGGCCGGTATCAAAATGGGAAGACAAGATGTAGAAAAGCGATTAAACGGCAGCGGAGAGGTGGAAAGTGAAAAAGTTTTGCACCAATCCGTTGAGAATGGTAAAGTAAAGTTGATTATTCTCTACCAAGTTATAGAAGATATCGTTCAAACCACACCTATTGTTCAGGGAGACTAAAGAATGGCAGAACATTTACTTGCGATTAATCACAAACTGAAAAGCCCGGACGAAGCACTTTCTTTGTTCGGCAGCCAAGATGCTTTTTTACATTTAATGGAGAAGGATCTGGGCATTAGCCTCATCACACGCGGTGAAACCATTTACGTTTCCGGGAATGATGAAACATTTGAGATCGCTGACAGATTATTGGGCTCGCTCCTTACTTTAATTCGCAAGGGGATCGAGATTTCGGAACGTGATGTGCTGTATGCCGTGAAAATGGCAAAAAAAGATGAACTGGACTATTTTGAAAGCATGTATGAAGAGGAAATAACGAAAACGGCAAAAGGCAAACCGATCCGTGTCAAAACCATCGGTCAAAGAGAATATGTGGCGGCGATGAAGAAAAACGACATGGTGTTCGGCATCGGGCCGGCGGGAACCGGCAAAACTTATTTGGCGGTCGTAAAAGCGGTGCATGCTTTAAAAAACGGCCACATTAAAAAAATCATTTTAACAAGACCCGCTGTGGAAGCCGGCGAGAGCCTCGGCTTTCTGCCCGGAGATTTAAAGGAAAAAGTAGATCCTTATCTGCGCCCGCTGTATGACGCGCTCCATGATGTGCTCGGAAGCGATCATACTGAGCGTCTTATGGAAAGAGGGGTTATCGAAATCGCCCCGCTTGCCTATATGAGAGGGCGGACGCTTGACGACGCGTATGTGATTCTTGATGAAGCCCAGAATACCACTCCCGCTCAAATGAAAATGTTTTTGACGAGATTGGGTTTTGGCTCTAAAATGATCATTACGGGCGACGTAAGCCAAATTGACCTGCCGAAAGGCGTCACATCGGGACTTGCAGTAGCGAAGGACATGCTGAAGGACGTAAACGGCATCTCCGTGATTGAACTTGACCAGACAGATGTGGTCAGGCATCCGCTTGTTGCAAAAATTATTGAAGCTTATGATAAGCAAAAGTAATGCAAAAATGACCCGATCTCCCGTTATCGGGTCATTTTTATATGATGTGTTCCTGATGTTTCAGGGAGGAGGTTCTTGTTTTGAAAAAGAAGGGAAAGGGCAAAAGCGCCCGGGAACGGTTCCGCAGTTTCAGACATGCCCGCTCAGCCCATGTGCTGCTGTACCTGCTGCTTTCAGCGATCATGTTTGGTTTGCTCTTTATTCATGTAAAACCTGAATCACTTAATTTGGATTTGTTTGCAGTCAGTGATAAGACGATTTACGCGCCCGCCACAGTGGAAGATCAGCAGGCGACGGAATCGAAAAAGCAGGCGGCCGAAGATGCGGTGGAAGATCAATACACTCTGAAAAAAGGCTATACCGACAACCGGCTTGACCTGATTACTTCCATTTTTGACAGCATCGGCGAAGTGAAAAAAGTTGCGGAAAAAGACAAAAAGTCACCTTCGGAAAAATCACTGGTAAAATCGGTGAAAAACAAGCTGACACAGGATGTCAATGAATCCGTCTCGGAAGATGCCATTAAATCGCTTCTCCATGCAAACAATGAAGATTTCTCATTTGTGAGGGATTCCGTCATTACCGCGGTGAATACGGTGATGAGCAGTGAAATTCCTTCTGAAAAGCTTGCCGAAGCGAAGGATAAGGTCGCAAAAGAGCTGAAAAGCGCTTCTGTGCCGTCAAAATATTTAGCGGCTGCGACTGAAATCGGAAAATACGCGGTCATCCCGAATTACGTGTTTGATCCGAAAGCGACGGATGAAAAACGCCAGGAAGCGTCAGACAGCGTCCAGCCGGTACAGATCAAACAAGGACAGGTTCTCGTGGAAGAGAATGATCTGATCGACCGGGAAGTATACAGGAAGCTCGAACTGACGGGGCTTTTGAATAATTCCAACCTGTTAAAACCGATCAGCGGTCTCCTTCTGATGATCGGGCTGTTTATTGCCACGCTTGTCTACTATTTTGAGAAACAGCAGCAGGAGCTTAAGCTGAAAAATAAATCTCTTTTGCTGTTTTCTATCATTACAACGCTTATTCTCGTCATTATGGAAGTCGTCAGTCTCTTTCAGAAGATTGAATACACCAATATCGGCTATCTTGTGCCGATCGCCGCCGGCGCGATTTTAATCAGGCTGCTGCTCAATGAAAGGCTCGCCATTTTAGGAAGCATCATTCTGGCGATCTGCGGCAGTATGATGTTTAATCAGGGTGTGACGGGAACATTTAATTACGTCATCGGCATTTACTATTTAATCAGCAGCATTTCAGGCATTCTGTTTTTGGGAAAACATAATGCGAGATCAAAAATATTGCAGGCGGGACTGTTCGTCTCATTTATTAATATGATTATCGTGCTGTCGCTTTTATTAATACAAAATACGGCGCTGTCACCGGTTGAAATCGGAACGCTGATGCTGATGGGGGCCGTCTCGGGACTTGCTTCATCCGTTCTGATTATCGGTCTGATGCCGTTTTTTGAGACGGGATTCGGCATTCTTTCAACGATGAGACTGATTGAACTGTCTAATCCGAATCATCCCCTGCTTCGAAAGATTTTAACGGAAACACCCGGTACATATCATCACAGCGTCATGGTGGCAAATCTGTCGGAAGCGGCTTGTGAAGCCGTAGGGGCAAACGGTCTTTTAGCACGGGTCGGAGCGTATTATCACGATCTCGGCAAAACGAAACGTCCGCAATATTTTATTGAAAATCAGATGAATATGGATAATCCGCATGACAAGCTGTCTCCGCAGCTCAGCAAAAATATCATTATCGCACATACGACAGACGGTGCGAATATGCTCAGAAGCTATAAGTTTCCGAAAGAGCTCGTGGATATCGCGGAGCAGCATCACGGAACGTCCCTTTTGAAATTCTTTTATTATAAAGCGAAAGAAAAGGGCGACCAGATTACTGAGAAAGAGTTCCGCTACCCGGGGCCGAAGCCGCAATCGAAAGAAGCGGCTATTATCTCAGTGGCCGACAGCGTTGAAGCCGCCGTCCGTTCCATGCATAATCCCAATCCCGAGCGGATCGAAAAACTGGTGCGGGGAATTATATCCGATAAGCTTCAGGACGGACAATTCTCAGAATGTGATCTCACGTTCCGAGAACTGGATACGATCGCAAAAACACTATGTGCGACGTTAAAAGGAATTTTCCACTCCCGGATTGAATATCCGGAGGCTACGAAGAAGGTGAAATAAATGGGTTTACTCATAGATATTGTTGATGAAACGAACAGCGTCTCAGCTGATGCGCTCCAAGAAGTGGAGAAGCTGCTCCAATTCGCGGCGGAAAAAGAAGGCGTTCAGGATCAGGCTGAAGTATCGGTCACGATTGTGACAAATGAGGAAATCAGAGAAATCAACAGAGACTACCGGGGAAAAGACACTCCGACTGACGTCATTTCGTTTGCGCTTGAAGAAGAAGGCGAAGACGAGGTTGAAATCGTAGGCGCCGACATGCCGCCTGTTTTAGGAGATATTATCATCAGTGCAGACAGAACGGAAGAGCAGGCGGAAGAGTACGGCCATTCGTTTATGAGAGAGCTCGGTTTTCTGGCCGTCCACGGCTTTTTGCATTTGCTTGGCTATGATCACATGACAAAAGAAGAAGAGGAAGAAATGTTTTCAAAGCAAAAGGATTTGCTGGATGAGTATGGACTCACGAGATCATAAAAACGAGTGGAGCAGGTTCCTGAAGAGCTTTGTCCATGCATGGAGGGGAATCTGGAAAACGGCGCGGTCAGAGCGGAATTTTCAATTTCATATTACCGCGGCCTGCGCCGTTATCGTTTGCGGTTTTCTCACCGGGCTGAGCACAGCCGAATGGGCCGTTGTTTTGGTGCTGATCGGAGGGATGCTTGCTTTGGAGCTTTTAAATACGGCGATAGAGCATGTTGTGGATTTAGTTACCGATCAGTATCACCCGCTCGCAAAAGCGGCAAAGGACGCGGCCGCCGGAGCCGTTTGCGTCTTTGCCGTGATATCGTGTATCATTGGTTTACTCATCTTCTTGCCGAAGATATGTTAGCAGAAGATTCTTACAATTATTTTACATTGCCAAAAATGGGCGTGAAAAACCAATCATAATTATGTAAAATAAAAGTGACAGCGGTATCATACAGGATAAAGGTAAGAGAGGAATTAAGTACACATGAACAGACAAGAATTGATTGCAGAAGCATTAAAAGCGCGGGACACAGCGTATGTGCCGTATTCAAATTTCAGAGTGGGAGCCGCTCTTCTTACCAAAGACGGAAAAGTGTACAGAGGCTGCAACATTGAAAATGCGGCATACAGCATGTGCAACTGTGCTGAACGCACGGCGATATTCAAAGCTGTTTCCGAGGGGGATACGGAATTTGCGATGCTCGCCGTGGCTGCGGATACTCCGGGACCGGTTTCGCCGTGCGGAGCCTGCAGACAAGTAATTTCCGAGCTGTGCTCAAAGGATATGCTTGTTATTCTGACCAACTTACAAGGACAAATAAAAGAAATGACTGCGGAAGAATTATTGCCGGGCGCATTTTCATCGGAGGATTTACATGACGAACGAAAGCTTTAAATCAGGATTTGTATCTATCATCGGAAGGCCGAATGTAGGGAAGTCTACCTTTTTAAACAGGGTCATCGGTCAAAAGATCGCCATCATGAGCGACAAACCCCAGACGACAAGAAATAAAGTCCAAGGGGTGCTGACAACCGGCACGTCGCAGACCATTTTTATTGATACACCGGGCATTCACAAACCAAAGCACAAGCTTGGCGACTTTATGATGAAAGTGGCCCAGAATACGCTGAAAGAAGTTGACTTGGTGTTATTTATGATTAACGCCGAAGAAGGGTACGGAAAAGGCGACGAGTTTATCATTGAAAAGCTCGGACAGACGTCCACGCCGGTCTTTCTGATCGTAAACAAAATTGATAAGATCCACCCCGACCAGCTGCTTCTTTTAATTGATGAGTACCGTACGCGCTATCCGTTTAAGGAAATCGTGCCGATCTCAGCTTTGGAAGGGAACAACGTCGAAACCCTTCTCGCGCAGATTGAAGCGTATTTACCGGAAGGGCCTCAGTTCTATCCGAGCGATCAGGTGACTGACCATCCCGAGCGGTTCATTATTTCTGAACTGATCAGGGAAAAGGTGCTCCATCTGACAAGGGAAGAAGTGCCGCACAGCATCGCTGTCGCTATCGAGTCCATTAAAGGGCAGGAAAACGGCTCCGTCCATGTCGCTGCCACGATTGTGGTCGAGCGGGATTCTCAAAAAGGCATCGTCATCGGCAAAAAAGGAGCGCTTCTGAAAGAAGTCGGCAAAAGAGCGCGGGCTGATATTGAAGCTCTTTTGGGTTCGCGCGTTTACTTGGAATTATGGGTGAAAGTGCAGAAGGACTGGCGGAATAAAATGTCTCAGCTGCGTGATTTCGGCTTCAAAGAGGATGAATATTAATTCATCTAAGGCGCATGCCTGAGGTGTGAGATTACCTCACAGAAGCAGGGATTCGTTAGCAAAATTTGTTTAACATGAAAAGGAGGACATCAGGTCAAGATAAGGGTAAGAATTTGGATTGCAAAAGCTAGTTTAATGATGAAAGGTGGGTTTTTTGTGTTGAATTTTACCTGGAACGTATTTTCTCAAACAGGAAGTGTTGATACGTACCTTCTTTTTAAAGAACTGGAAAAAGAGAACCTGGAAAGACCCGAAGAACCGGAAGATGAGCTAGCCCGAATTGATTTTCCAATTTTGTAAACCTCTTGGCCCCTCCCGTTGTTGGAAGGTGCGGAAATGCTGACTAAATGTGAAGGAATCGTGCTCCGTACGAATGACTACGGGGAGACGAATAAAATCGTGACATTGCTGACGAGGGAACACGGCAAAATCGGCGTCATGGCAAGGGGCGCCAGGAAGTCAGCCAGCCGGCTGTCAGCAGTCAGCCAGCCGTTTTTGTACGGGTCATTTTTAATGCAAAGAACATCCGGACTCGGCACGCTCCAGCAGGGTGAAATGATTCTCAGCATGAGAACGATCAGAGAAGATTTATTTTTGACGGCGTATGCCGCTTTTATCGCTGAACTCACTGACAAAGGAACGGAAGAGAAGAAACCGAACCCCTATTTATTCGAATTGATTCTCGAATCCTTTAAGAGGCTGAATGACGGGACTGACCCGGACGTGATCACCTTCATCGTGCAGATGAAAATGCTCGGCGTCATGGGGCTGTATCCGGAGCTGAATCATTGTGTCCACTGCAAAAGCGGGGAAGGGACGTTTCATTTTTCGATAAGAGATAACGGGTTTATCTGCCACCGCTGCTTTGAAAAGGATCCGTACAGAGTTCCGATTTCGCCGCAAACGGCAAGGCTGCTAAGGCTTTTTTATTACTTTGATATCGGAAGGCTCGGCAGCGTCTCGTTAAAACAGGAAACCAAAAACGAAATTAAACGGGTCATTGATCTGTATTACGAGGAATACTCAGGACTTTATTTAAAGTCAAAACGGTTTTTAGATCAGATGGAAAGCATGAAGAACCTTTTGGATGAAAACAAAAGTTGACATTCTGCCCATCTTTTTATATGATCATTTATTATAAAATATGTTGCAGTGACAGAAAGAAGTACTTGCGTCCAACTCATACAAGCGACCTTAGGGCAGTGTAAGCTAAGGATGAGCGCGCAACGAAAGGCATTCTCGAGCAACCCTTTAAAAAGAGGCTGAGTGATTCACATCCTCAGCAACTAGGGTGGAACCGCGGGAGAACTCTCGTCCCTATGTTTGCGGCCGGCAAGCATAGAGACGGGAGTTTTTTGGTTGCCGCCGCACTTGTAAAAGAATGGAGAAAGTGGAGGTGCTTGAAATGAACATTCAAGATATGATTTTAACCTTGCAGAAGCACTGGTCGAATGAAGGCTGTGTGCTCATGCAGTCGTATGATGTGGAGAAAGGCGCAGGCACAATGAGCCCGTATACATTTTTACGAAGCATCGGGCCGGAACCGTGGAGAGTGGCTTACGTTGAGCCGTCCAGACGGCCTGCGGACGGACGGTACGGTGAAAACCCGAACAGGCTCTATCAGCATCACCAATTCCAAGTCATTATCAAGCCGTCGCCTGATAACATTCAAGAGCTTTACCTTGATTCATTGCGTGCGCTCGGCATTGACCCGCTTGAACATGATATCCGTTTCGTAGAAGACAACTGGGAAAACCCGTCTTTAGGCTGTGCAGGTCTCGGCTGGGAAGTATGGCTTGACGGGATGGAAATTACTCAGTTTACATACTTCCAGCAGGTGGGCGGAATTGAATGTAAACCGGTATCTGTTGAGATCACGTATGGTATTGAACGTCTCGCGTCATATATTCAGGACAAAGAAAACGTCTTTGATCTTGAATGGACGTCAGGATTTACTGTGAAAGATTTATTTATGATGGCTGAATATGAGCATTCCGTTTATACTTTTGAAACATCTGACGTGGATATGCTTTTCCATTTGTTCAGCACCTATGAAAAAGAAGCGATCAGACAAATGGATAACGGGCTCGTGCATCCGGCCTATGATTATGTGCTGAAATGCTCTCACACATTTAATCTGCTCGATGCAAAAGGCGCGATCTCGGTGACAGAGCGGACGGGTTATATCGGCCGTGTCCGCAACTTAGCGAGAAAAGTGGCAAAAACGTATTATGAAGAACGGGAAAAATTAGGGTTCCCAATGCTTAAAGAGGAGGGCTCTTCCCATGAGTAAACAAGACTTGCTTTTAGAGATCGGACTCGAGGAAATGCCGGCGCGGTTTTTACATGACAGCATGGTGCAGCTCGGTGAAAAGCTGACCGGCTGGCTGGCTGAAAAAAATATCGCTCATGGCGAAGTGAAACTTTTTAATACGCCGAGACGTCTGGCAGTATATATAAAAGACGTAGCAGAAAAACAGGCTGATATTCAGGAAGAAGCAAAAGGCCCTGCGAAAAAAATCGCTCTGGATGCTGACGGAAACTGGACAAAAGCCGCTATCGGATTTTCAAAAGGCCAAGGCGCCGGAGTGGATGACCTGTATATAAAAGATGTAAACGGCACGGAATATGTCTTCGTTCAAAAATTCCAGGCGGGACAAGAGACGAAGACACTTTTACCGCAGCTGGAAAATTTGATTGCCGGAATGCATTTTCCGAAAAACATGCGCTGGGGCACGCAGGATCTGCGCTATATCCGTCCGATCAAATGGATTGCCGCCCTCTTTGGAAAAGACGTCATTCCGTTTGAAATCACAAATGTCGAGACGGGCCGGAACACGCAGGGACACCGCTTTCTCGGCCAAGAAGTATCTGTTGATACGCCGGCATCATACGAAAAACTGCTGAAAGAACAAAGCGTCATTGCTGACCCGAAAGAACGCAAACAAATGATCCAAAGCCAGCTGGACGCGCTTGCGGCCGAGAAGAAATGGAACATTCCGATCGATGAGGACCTGCTGAACGAAGTCAACCATCTGGTGGAATACCCGACGGCGCTTTACGGATCTTTTGAATCCGAGTTTCTTTCTATCCCTGAAGAAGTGCTTGTGACAACAATGAAAGAGCATCAGCGCTACTTCCCGGTAAAAGATGAAAACGGGAATCTGCTGCCTCATTTTATTACGGTAAGAAACGGGAACAGCCATGCAATTGAAAATGTTGCCCGCGGAAACGAGAAAGTGCTGAGAGCAAGGCTTTCAGATGCTGCGTTCTTCTACAAAGAAGACCAAAAGCTGAACATTGATGAAAACGTGAAGAAACTGGAAAATATCGTTTTCCATGAAGAGCTCGGCTCCCTTGGAGATAAAGTAAGAAGAGTGGCCGCCATTGCGGGCAAACTTGCCGTCCGCCTGAAAGCGGATGAACAGACGCAAAAACTTGTGAAGCGCGCCGCAGAGATTTCTAAATTTGACCTGGTTACACATATGATCTATGAGTTCCCTGAGCTTCAAGGCGTAATGGGAGAAAAATATGCGCGCATGCTCGGTGAAGATGATGCCGTCGCTGCCGCTGTCAATGAGCACTATATGCCGAGAGCGGCCGGGGGAGAAGTGCCTTCAACCTTTACCGGCGCGGTCGTGGCGTTAGCTGATAAACTGGATACGATTGCTTCCTTCTTCAGCATTGACGTAATTCCGACAGGTTCTCAGGATCCGTACGGATTGCGCCGTCAGGCAAGCGGCATCGTTTCCATTCTGATCGACCGCAATTGGGGCATTTCGTTTAAAGAGCTGCTGTCATTGACAGAAACGGAAAAAGAAAATGAGCTCCTCGATTTCTTTACACAGCGTCTGAAATACGTCTTAAACGCTGAAGACATCCGTCATGACGTTATTGAAGCCGTTCTGGACAGCACAGAGCTTGAGCCGTATGCAGCCGTTCATAAGGCAAGAGTGCTTGAGAAGCACCTCGGCACACCCGGCTTTAAAGAAACGGCTGAATCACTCGGCCGGGTTATCTCTATCAGCAAAAAAGGCGAGAGCCGGGATATCAAGCCGGATCTGTTTGAAAATGAACAGGAGAAAAAGCTGTTTGACGCTTATCAAAAAACAAAAGACAGTGTCGCGGAAAGCTTTGCCTCCAAAAACTATGAACAGGCGCTTGATGTGCTCAGCGGATTAAAGGAGCCGATTGAAGACTACTTTAATCACACGATGGTAAATGCGGACGATGAAGCATTAAAAACCAATCGTTTAGCGCAAATGACCGCTCTTGCAGATGTGATCAAGTCTTTTGCTAATATGAATCATCTTATTGTAAAATAAAGAAAAAGACGGTTGCTGTGTGATCGGCAATCGTCTTTTCCCCTTTTACATAAACATCACAGAATGAAAACATAGATAAAGAAACCCTTCCATAAAGGTGGTGAGTACGATCGAATTAAATAAACGGCAAGAACAAATTTTACAGATTGTAAAGGAAAACGGCCCGATTACCGGAGAGCATATCGCAGAACAGCTCAATTTAACGAGGGCCACGCTGCGGCCGGACTTGGCCATACTCACCATGTCAGGCTTCTTAGAGGCCCGTCCGCGGGTCGGTTATTTTTATACGGGGAAAACGGGAAATCAGCTGCTTGCGGATAAACTGAAAAAGCTGCAAGTGAAAGATTTTCAATCGATCCCTGTTGTCATCAATGAAAATGTCTCGGTATACGATGCCATCTGCACCATGTTTTTAGAAGATGTCGGCACGTTATTTGTCGTAGATCGTGATGCTGTCTTAGTCGGTGTGCTGTCACGCAAAGATTTGCTGCGGGCGAGCATCGGCCAGCAGGAACTTGCCTCAATACCGGTTCATATTATCATGACAAGAATGCCGAATATCGCCGTCTGCCGGCGTGACGATTATGTGATGGACATCGCCAAGTATTTAATTGAAAAACAGATCGATGCCCTGCCCGTTATTAAAGATACGGATAAAGGCTTTGAGGTCATCGGCCGGTTTACCAAAACGAATATGACTAAGATACTTGTCAGTTTATCAGAAAATGAAATCATATAAGCTTGAAAACTAACGGGGGGATAACATGGACAATCGCATCATTTATGTAGTATCAGACTCAGTCGGAGAAACCGCCGAACTCGTTGTAAAAGCCTCGCTCAGCCAGTTTAACGGCTCAGCCGATGATACGCATATCAGAAGAATACCTTATGTGGAAGATATCGGCACCATTAATGAAGTCGTGTCTCTCGCCAAAGCGGACGGCGGCATTATTTGTTTTACGCTCGTTGTTCCTGAAATACGCAAATACCTGGTTGAACAAGCGGAAAAAGCGAATGTGCTGTATTACGATATTATCGGTCCGCTCATCGATAAAATGGAATCGGCTTACGGTCTGACCGCCAAATATGAACCGGGCCGCGTCCGCCAGCTTGATGAAGATTATTTCAAAAAGGTCGAGGCGATCGAGTTTGCCGTCAAATATGACGATGGCAGAGATCCAAGAGGCATTTTAAAAGCCGATATCATCTTGCTCGGAGTATCCAGAACGTCTAAAACCCCATTATCACAATATCTTGCCCATAAGCGTCTGAAAGTGGCCAATGTGCCGATCGTTCCTGAGGTCGATCCGCCGGAAGAACTGTTCAGCGTTGATCCGAAAAAATGCATCGGCTTAAAAATCAGCCCTGATAAACTGAACCATATACGAAAAGAACGGTTAAAATCTCTCGGCTTAAATGACAAAGCCATTTATGCCAATATCAACAGAATTAAAGAAGAGCTGGAGTATTTTGAGAAAATCGTGGACCGGATCGGCTGCCAAGTCGTTGATGTTTCGAATAAAGCGGTCGAGGAAACAGCGAACATCATTCATCATCTCAAAACAAAGGGCCGATAACTCAGGACGCTTTATCCTGGGTTTTTGGGTATGCAAATAGGGAATAAACAAAAAGGATGGCATCTTCGCGAAGTTTGTATTATAATAAAAAATTGTGATAAAATGTTTATTTTTAGGTTTAAGCTTCGTGTGATACGAATAAACTATTATGGGTAAGATGTCAAGAATAACTCCCGGAAATTTTTCGACAAAGCTCAAAATAGATCCGCAGTCATGGAGCATATGCGATTTCGCTTGTTTTTATGCAGGAGATTGATGGAGGGATGGAGAATTAGTCTTCTAAATGAAAAAGAAAAGACGATTTTTGTCGATGCAGACGCATGCCCCGTAAAAGAGGAAATAATGCTCATTGCATCGCAATTCAGCGTTCGGGTTATTTTCGTCGCATCATTTGAACACTACCAGCTTTCCAGAAGCAAAGACGAGAACTGGGTATACGTTGATCCTCATAAAGAAGCGGCGGATTTATATATCGCAAACCATGTGAGATCGGGAGACGTCGTAGTCACGCAGGATATCGGTTTAGCCTCTCTTTTGCTGAACAGAAATATTGCCGTCTTATCGGAAAGGGGCCGTTCTTATACTGAAGACACGATTGATTTCGCTCTGATGAGCCGTCATATGTCAGGCAAAATGAGAAGAAGCGGCATTCATTCCAAAGGACCTAAAAAATTAAATAAAGAAGATCGGAATCGATTTGTTACCCTGCTTAAAAAAATCCTGTCGAATGATGAAGGGATTTCAAATCAAAACATCGAATAATGTACGACGGAGTGTTATAAGATGGGAAACCGCATACCAGATGAAGTAGTTAATCAGGTGCAGCAGTCAGCAGACATTGTTGAAGTCATAGGTGATTATGTCCAATTGAAAAAGCAAGGCCGCAACTACTTTGGGCTCTGTCCGTTTCACGGAGAAAACACGCCCTCGTTTTCCGTCTCCAGCGATAAGCAGATCTTTCATTGCTTCGGATGCGGTGCGGGCGGGAACGTTTTCTCTTTCTTACGGCAGATGGAAGGCTATTCATTTACGGAAGCTGTTTCTCACCTTGCGGATAAATATCAGATTGATTTCCCTGATGATATAACGATTCACTCTGCATCCAGGCCGGAATCTTCCGGAGAGCAGAAGATGGCGGAAGCCCACGAGCTTCTGAAGAAATTTTACCATCATTTGCTAATAAATACAAAGGAAGGCCAGGAAGCGTTAGATTACCTTTTATCAAGGGGTTTTACGAAAGAGCTCATAGATGAGTTTGAAATCGGCTACGCGCTGGATTCCTGGGATTTCATGACGAAATTCTTGAAAAAGCGCGGTTTTGAGGAAGAACTGATGGAAAAAGCGGGTCTGCTGATCAGAAGGGAAGACGGCAGCGGGTATTTTGACCGTTTCAGAAACAGAATTATGTTTCCCATTCATGATCACCACGGAGCCGTGGCGGCTTTTTCAGGAAGGGCGCTCGGAAGCCAGCAGCCGAAATATATGAACAGCCCGGAAACGCCGCTGTTTCATAAATCTAAGCTTCTGTATAACTTTCATAAGGCGCGCCTGCCGATCAGGAAAGAGGAGAGAGCCGTTCTGTTTGAAGGCTTCGCTGACGTCATATCCGCCGTCAGCTCAGGCGTAAAAGAAAGTATCGCCACAATGGGGACGTCGCTCACCGAAGAACATGTGAAAATCCTCAGGAGAAATGTTCAGGAGGTCATTCTCTGTTACGATTCGGATAAAGCCGGGTACGAAGCTACGCTGAAAGCGGCCGGCCTGCTCCAGAAAGCCGATTGTAAGGTAAGAGTAAGCATGCTGCCTGACGGGCTTGATCCTGATGATTATATCAGAACCCGGGGCGGAGAAAAATTCCGGACCGATATCATTGATGCAAGCGTTACGGTCATGGCTTTTAAAATGCAATATTTCCGCAAAGGGAAAAACTTATCTGACGAAGGAGACCGGCTCGCTTACATGAAAGAAGTGCTGAAAGAAATCAGCGCTCTTTCCGGGTCGCTTGAGCAGGAAATGTATGTGAAGCAGCTCGCCTCGGAATTTTCTCTTTCGGTAGAATCTTTGACGGAACAGCTTTCCATCTACGCCAGACAAAACGCCCCCGGCGACAAAAACGCTGAACCGCAGACAAGACGGGCCCGGGTGACGACAAAAGCGAAACGGCGCCGTCTCCGTCCCGCCTATGAGAACGCGGAAAGACTTCTGCTCGCTCATATGCTGAGAGACCGAAACGTCATAAAGAAAGTGATTGAGCGTGTCGGCTTTGAATTTAACATTGACGGACATCGTGCGCTGGCAGCATACCTGTACGCTGTTTATGAAGAGGGTGCTGACATGACGCCGCAGCATCTTATGGCGAGAATGCAGGATGAGGAAATCAGCCAGCTGCTTTCAGATATAGGGATGCTCCAAGTAAACGAGGAGCTCTCAGAGGCCGAGTTATCCGATTACGTAAAAAAAGTGTTGGATCACCGAAAATGGTCAATGATAAAGGAAAAAGAAGCAGAAAGAGCGGATGCGGAGAGGCAGAAAGACTTCGTGAAAGCTGCGTCTCTGGCTCAAGAAATTGTTGCATTGAACCGATCATTAAAGTAACACCAAAAAGAGGCTTGCGTTCTGATTGGCAATGATTCCTTGCGGAGGAGCAAATAGATCGCTTAACCTCATCATGAATTGTCATTTATTATCCGCAGCCCTGCATGCTGAAAAAGAGAGAAGGCTTCCGGGTCGGATAAGAAACATACCGCTTTTAGAATTCGTTGCAAGCTTTGGAAGGAGGGATCCATAATGGCTGATAAACAAACCCACGAAACAGAAACAGAACTTACATTAGACCAGGTAAAAGAACAACTTACTGAAACTGGAAAAAAACGTGGCGTTTTAACATATGAAGAAATTGCTGAACGCATGTCCAGCTTTGAAATTGAATCAGACCAAATGGATGAGTATTATGAATTTTTAGGAGAACAAGGTGTTGAATTAATTAGTGAAAATGAAGAAACGGAAGATCCTAATATTCAACAGCTTGCCAAAGCCGAAGAAGAATTTGACCTTAATGACCTCAGCGTACCGCCTGGCGTAAAGATCAATGATCCAGTCCGCATGTACCTTAAGGAAATCGGACGGGTAAATCTTCTTTCTGCTAAAGAAGAAATCACCTACGCTCAAAAAATTGAAGAGGGTGACGAGGAATCTAAACGCAGACTGGCTGAAGCAAACCTTCGTTTAGTTGTCAGCATTGCTAAACGGTATGTCGGCCGCGGCATGCTTTTCTTAGACTTGATCCAAGAAGGAAACATGGGTCTCATGAAAGCCGTCGAGAAGTTTGACTACCGTAAAGGATATAAATTCAGTACGTATGCGACTTGGTGGATCAGACAGGCGATTACACGCGCCATCGCTGACCAGGCGAGAACAATCCGTATCCCGGTTCACATGGTGGAAACCATCAACAAATTAATCCGGGTGCAGCGTCAGCTTCTTCAGGATCTTGGCAGAGAGCCGACACCGGAAGAGATTGCTGAAGACATGGATCTTACGCCTGAAAAAGTCCGTGAAATATTAAAAATTGCTCAAGAGCCTGTTTCTTTAGAAACGCCGATCGGTGAAGAAGACGACTCACATCTCGGTGACTTCATCGAAGACCAGGAAGCGACATCTCCGTCGGATCATGCGGCATATGAGCTTTTAAAAGAACAGCTGGAAGATGTGCTGGATACGTTGACAGATCGTGAAGAAAACGTGCTGCGTCTCCGTTTCGGTCTGGATGACGGACGCACAAGAACTTTGGAAGAAGTCGGCAAAGTGTTTGGAGTAACGAGAGAGCGTATTCGCCAAATTGAAGCAAAAGCGCTTCGCAAATTGAGACATCCGAGCAGAAGCAAACGTCTGAAGGATTTTCTCGAATAGAATGGAACGGGTCTTTTTGATCCGTTCTTTTTTATGTATAAGATATATGGATAATATACCTTTATTTTACTGGATAAGCATATGTTTTGCAAATGAGTTCGGAAAAAATGCGGCATGTCCTGAAAGGGGGAAAATGAGATAAGTTTATTTATATTCTTTATTGTAAGCGTATACAATTCATTATACAATAGAATAAAGATAATTTTGTGATAAACAAAACAGTTATTTTTGCTTTTTGTATAAATTGTGAAATCAATGAAATTGCTGAGCAAGACCATTTACTTTTTGTAAAAATAAGTTAGAATTAGAAGTGTTTACATAGGGGGAGAATGAAAAAGGGGGATGGAGATATGAAGTGGAATCCGCTGATTCCTTTTTTGCTCATTGCAGTGCTGGGAATAGGGCTGACTTTCTTTTTAGCTGTAAAAGGCAACGGAGATGCGCATCAGATCGCAAGCGGCGGTGAAAGCAAAAATGCCGAGAAGGAAACTGCAAACGCTTCACCTGAAGAGATTTATAAAGCGAACTGCATCACCTGTCACGGGGAAAACTATGAAGGTGTGTCAGGGCCGAACTTAAAAGGCGTCGGCAAAAGAAAAGATGTCGCTGAGATTAAAACAAAAATTGAAAAAGGCGGCAACGGGATGCCCGCGGGCCTTGTGCCGGCCGAAAAGCTGGATGACATGGCAAAATGGGTTTCTGACATTAAATAAAGCTTTACCGGTCCCTATATAAAAGACATATGAAAAACTCTATCCGCCGCTTGGATTCCGGGCGGTTTTTTTATATGATAGTAAAGGAAAAAGAACCTGAGAAAAGTTGTGATATTGTGAATGAAATGAAGTTATCTAAAAGATTGCAGTCTGTGGCGGAATATATCCCTCCGGGTGCCCTGGTTGCTGATATCGGGTCGGACCACGCGTATCTTCCTTGCTATGCCGTTTTGAATCATTTGGCAAGCCGGGCAATCGCCGGTGAAATTACAGACGGGCCGTATCTATCCGCCAAACAGCAGGTGGAAAAACTGGACTTAAGCACTCTTATCTCCGTAAGGAAAGGTGACGGGCTGAGCGTCCTTGAAAAAGGAGAAGCCGGCGCCATTACAATCGCGGGCATGGGCGGAGCACTGATCGCTCATATTTTGGAGTCGGGAAAAACGAAATTGACGGGGCGTGAACGGCTGATTCTGCAGCCGAATATTCATGCCGTTCATATAAGAGAGTGGCTGTATCAGGAAGGCTATGAACTGCTTGATGAAGTGATTCTCGAAGAAGACGGAAAGTGTTATGAAATCCTCGTTGCGGAAACTGGCGACCGTGATACGCCTTATCGGGACGTGCCGATGGCTGCCGGAATGCTTGCGGGTCCGTTTTTATTAAAAGAGAGGAATGAAGTGTTTCTTCGGAAATGGAGCCAGGAACTTAAGCATACTGAACAAATTTATGAACAGATCAGCCGCAGCGCAAAGCATGAAAATCATGAAAAATTAGCTGAATTGAAAGAGCGGATCTCTCTGCTGAAGGAGGTAATCGGACATGCCTAAACATGTGAACGGACAGGAAATCATCCAGCTGTTTGAACAATTTTCACCGAAGGCTTTTGCGGTGGAAGGAGACAAAATCGGCCTGCAGATCGGTACATTGAATAAGCCGGTGAAAAATGTCATGGTGACACTGGATGTTCTGGAACAAACGGTAGATGAAGCCATTGAGAAAAAAGTTGACTTAATTATCGCCCACCATCCGCCGATTTTTCGGCCGCTTAAACAGATCACCACTGATCAGCCTGGCGGAAGACTGATTGAGAAATGTATAAAGCATGATATTGCCGTATATGCGGCTCATACGAATCTTGATGTAGCGGACGGCGGTGTTAATGACCTGCTTGCCGAAGCTCTCGGCCTGACAGACACAGAGGTGCTCGTCCCGACATACTCGGACCCGCTGAAAAAGCTTGCCGTATATGTTCCGAAAGACTATGAAGAAGCTGTAAGAACCGCACTCGGTAACGCCGGAGCGGGACATATCGGCAATTACAGCCATTGCGCGTTCTCCTCTGAGGGAATCGGCAGCTTTAAGCCGCTGGACGGGGCAGAACCGTTTATCGGACAGACGGGAGAACTGGAGCTCGTCCATGAAGTGAGACTTGAGACCGTTTTTCCGGCAAGTATGGAGAGAACCGTCGTAAAAGCGCTGAAAAAAAGCCATCCGTATGAAGAAGTGGCATATGATATTTATCCGGTGGAGCAGTCTCCGCTTGAAAAAGGGCTCGGCCGCATCGGAAAACTTCAGCAAGACATGACGCTTGAAGAGTTTGCGCTGTTTGTGAAAGAAAAGTTTGACGTTAACGGAGTACGGATGGTCGGAGAGCGAAACAGCAAGGTGAAAAAAGTCGCGGTTCTTGGCGGTGACGGAAATAAATATATTTATCAGGCAAAGCGGAAGGGTGCAGATGTTTACGTGACGGGCGATCTTTATTTCCATGTAGCGCATGATGCGATGATGATGGGATTAAACGTTGTGGACCCTGGGCATTATGCTGAAAAGATCATGAGAAAAGGCACGGCTGAGAAGCTTACGGCAATGGCCGGAGAGAAAAACTATGACGTGCGCATTTTCGCTTCCGAAACAGATACAAACCCATTTACCTTCTTATAAAAAAACTGAGGCCCCGGGCCTCAGTTTTTTATTTTTACTTTCGGAAGGATTTTTTTAAGCGGCACACTGTGTTCAAGCTGCCATGTCGATTCATCGTTGTGGTCAAACTGCTCTAAAAAGCGGATGACTTCCTTTGTAATCGGTGTCGGTGTTGATGCGCCTGCGGTAACGGCGACGGTATTGACGTCTTTCAGCCATTCGAGCTTCAGTTCACTGATGTCTCCGATTCGGTAGGCTTTTGTTCCGGCGATTTCTTCTGACACTTGCGCCAGTCTGTTGGAGTTATTGCTTTTCGGATCACCGACAACAATGGTTAAGTCCGCTTTTTTTGCCTGCTCTGATACAGCTTCTTGACGAACCTGTGTGGCCAGGCAGATTTCCTGATGGTATTCCACGTACGGGTACTTTTCTTTGACTGATTCCATAATATCGTGGACGTCCCACTGGGACATTGTCGTTTGGTTTGTAACGATTAATTTCTCAGCCTGAATATCGAGATTTCTCACGTCTTCCTCTGTTTCAACGAGATGAACGATTTCAGGAGCGACGCCGACGGCTCCTTCAGGCTCGGGGTGGCCTTTTTTGCCGATGTATATGACGTGATAGCCTTCAGCTTTTACTTTCCGGATTAAGTCATGTGTTTTCGTGACGTCCGGGCATGTGGCGTCAATCGTAACGAGCCCTTTTTCCTCAGCGACTTTTCTTACTTCCGGAGATACCCCGTGAGCCGTGAAAATAACGGTTCCTTTTTCCACCTGCTTTAAAATCTCCAGACGGTTTGTGCCGTCAAGCGTGTAAATGCCGTCTTCCTCAAAAGCATCTGTGACATGCTTATTATGAACAATCATTCCGAGTATATATATAGGTCTTGGCAGTGTTTTATCGAGTGACGCGTTTTTAGCTATGACCATGGCATCAACAACGCCGTAACAGTAGCCGCGCGGCGATATTTTGATAACGTTCAATGTAGATGTCCTCCTATCAAAAGTGAGTGTAGAGGCAATATAAAAAGCCGTAGTTAAACGGCTCAAATCTTGCATTCTTCTGATCTCATTATAGCTAATCTTTCGTGAGATATCAAAGAATGTTAAATATATAATTTCGGCTTTGATCTGCCCGATGTTCTTTTTGGACGCGGCTGTTCCGCTGAGTCTGCCTGTGCGGCGTCTTTTTCTTTTGAAGCGGATGCTTTTTCAGACGTCTTCTTTGATGTTTTGGATGAGGCGTCTGATTTGTTTTCATCTTCTGTTTCATCTGTTTTTTCAGCTTCATCCTTTTTGTCCTGTTCGTCTGTTTCTTTCGTCTCGTCAGATTCATTCTCGTCATCACTGCTGCTTAATTGGCTGTAAAGCTTCATCATGGCGGGCAGACTCCGTACTAAAGGACCGTACTGCTGGATCATCGGCGTAACCTGCTGCGCCACGCCGAGCACCTTCTGAACGTTGCCGAGCATGCTCGACAGGGATGCCGGACTTGCCAGGTTCTGTATTCCCTGCAATCCTGCACCTGCTCCTCCGCTGGCCGCCGCCGGTGCCGACGCGGCAGCGCTTCCTCCTCCTGAACCGGGTAAAAAACGGGAAAGCATCCCTTTTAAGCCCCCTCCGCCGCCCGTGCCTGCGTTTCTCAGGCCCGCTCCGGCAATCTGCTGCTGAGGGAAAAGCTGCCGGCCCTGCTGCATCAGCTGCCGGCCCGGCAATGACGGTCTTCCTCCCATCATCATACGCGGATTCATAAACGGCCGGCCCTGCTGCGCCATATTTCTCATCGGCTGCTGTGGAAACATACTTGTACCTCCTTTCTGTCTCTCTGCTATTACAATATGCATCGGAGGGGGCATTTGCTTTTCTGTCTCGAAAACAGGATTCCCCCGAGACATGGTGTTTTTAAGTAAAATCGGTTATAATGTGATGATGGACACAGAATGTGCCGCTTTAAGGAGCTGGGAAAAATGAAAGAAACTAAATTTGATGGATACAACTTAAAACCGTTTATTATAGATGCAGTTCACCGCCTTGGTTTTTATGAACCGACAGATATTCAAAAGCGTCTGATACCTGCCGTACTGAAAAACGAAAGCGTGATCGGGCAGTCCCAGACGGGGACGGGGAAAACCCACGCCTATTTATTGCCAATTTTGAATCGGATTGATCCGGGTTCTGATACGGTACAGGCTGTTATCACGGCGCCGACGAGAGAGCTTGCCAATCAGATTCATCAGGAAGCGCTCAAAATCACACAGGGTGCGGAAGATGAGCCGATCCGGACAAAATGCTTCATCGGCGGGACGGACAAGCAAAAATCAATTGATAAGCTGAAAACACAGCCTCATCTCGTCGTCGGAACGCCGGGCCGGATCGCGGATCTGATTAAGGCGCAGGCATTGAACGTCTATAAAGCGCAGTCTCTCGTCATTGACGAAGCTGATCTGATGCTTGACATGGGCTTTTTAGAAGACGTTGATTTCATCGGATCGCGTATGCCGGAAGAACTTCAGATGCTAGTGTTCTCAGCTACGATTCCGGAAAAGCTGAAGCCGTTTTTGAAAAAGTATATGGAAAATCCGAAGTACGCGCATGTTGAGCCGAAAAGAATCACAGCCGAAAAGATTGAACATGTTTTGGTTCCTTCTAAACAGCGTGATAAAGACAAACTGCTTTTTGATATGATGTCTCATCTGAACCCTTATCTGGGCATTGTGTTTGCAAATACGAAAAACACGGCTGACCATATTGCGAAATATCTGACTGAAAAGGGCATGAGGATCGGTCTTCTGCACGGGGGATTAACGCCGCGTGAGCGTAAGAAGGTAATGAAGCAGATTAATGATCTGGAATTCACTTATGTCATTGCGACAGACCTTGCGGCAAGAGGAATTGACATTAAAGGCGTAAGCCACGTCATCAACTATGAGCTTCCGGACGATCTGGATTTTTATGTTCACCGCGTCGGTAGAACTGCACGCGCCGGTTCATCAGGTCAAGCACTGACCATTTATGAGCTTTCTGACGAAGATGCGCTCGTAAGACTCGAAAAGATGGGTATTGTGTTTGACTATGCGGAGCTTGTAAACGGCGAATGGAAGAAAGGCGATGACCGCCACCGCCGCAAAAAACGCAAAAAATCGGAGAATGAGGCCGACCAAATGGCGAAGCGCCTCGTGAAAAAACCGAAAAAAGTGAAGCCGGGCTATAAAAAGAAAATGAGCTACGAAATGGAAAAGATAAAAAGAAAGCAGAGAAGAAACAAATCTAACAAAGGAAAGTAGGGGAATCGGGTTGCTGAAAATAGGTTCACACGTCTCAATGAGCGGAAAACATATGCTCCTTGCCGCAAGCAAGGAAGCTGTTTCGTACGGGGCGAATACATTTATGATCTATACGGGCGCTCCCCAAAACACGCGCCGCAAAAAAATTGAAGACTTGAATATTGAAGCGGGCCGCGCCCATATGAAGGAAAACGGCATCGACGAGATTGTCGTGCATGCGCCGTACATCATTAACATCGGAAATACGACAAATCCGGCAACGTTTGAGCTGGGCGTTGATTTTCTGCGTTCTGAAATTGAAAGAACGGCAGCGATCGGCGCGAAACAAATCGTGCTTCATCCAGGAGCGCATGTCGGAGCCGGGGCTGAGACGGGCATCAAAAAAATCATTGAAGGTTTAAACGAAGTGATTGTTCCCGGTCAAAACGTGCAGATTGCGCTGGAAACAATGGCGGGCAAAGGATCAGAATGCGGAAGAAGCTTTGAAGAGCTGGCCGAGATCATTGCGGGAGTCACGCATAATGAACATCTATCCGTCTGCTTTGACACTTGCCACACCCATGACGCCGGGTATGATGTCGCTAATGATTTTGACGGTGTTCTTAACGAGTTTGATAAAATCGTCGGCATCGATCGGATAAAAGTCCTTCATGTTAACGACAGTAAAAATATCAAAGGCGCCCGGAAAGACCGCCATGAAAATATCGGGTTCGGAGAGATCGGTTTTGACGCTCTGCAGTACATCGTTCATCACGAGCAGCTTGCCGATATTCCGAAAATCCTCGAAACACCGTATGTAGGCGAAGACAAGAAAAATAAGAAGCCGCCGTATCGTTTTGAAATCGAAATGCTGAAAGAAAAGCAGTTTGATAAGGAGCTTCTTGAAAAAATATCAGCTCAATAAGAAAGAAAGGAGGGGCGGGTGTCCCTCCTTTCTTACCCTGAGAATTGATTGAAAAGTTCGTCAACTTTCCGCGCCGTTTCTTTTGAGGTTATCGTTTCCACTTTTTTCAGCAGGCGCAGCCGCTCCTGATCATCAAAAATATTGATGTTTTTTCCGTGCATCAGAGCCGCTACCTCAGCCGCTTGACTCATCGTAATGCTGATTCCGTATTGCTTGGAATATTTCAGCAGATCGTCCGCAGTGACTTGATTGAGCCGCTGCAAAATAATTCTTTGTATTAAAATCATCGATACTTTCACCTCTTTAGACATAATGTATTGAGCAGATCATTAAAATGTTACAGCTTTTAATGGTAAAATAAAGTTGCTTACTGTTTAAAATAGTTATTATAGGAAAGGAGATTTTATGACCCCAAATAAACAGCATAAAAGAGAATCATTTTTACACTTTATCTTCAGGGTCATTATGATTCTGATCGGGGCGGGTTCAGCCGCCGTAAGTATTGAATTGTTTCTGGTCCCTAATAATTTTATCGACGGAGGCATTATCGGTGTTTCATTAATTTTAGACCACCTCTTTATGTCCAATCCCCTCCTCAATTTTGCCTTATTCGTTGTGTTACTCAACATTCCATTTATGATTTTCGGATATAAATATATCGGAAAAACATTTCTCATCTCTACTGTTATCGGAATCGTCGGTTTAGCGCTGATTGAATCCTCATTGCACCATGTGGAGGCCATTACGACCCAGCCTATTTTGGCGACAGTATTCGGGGGGCTTTTGCTCGGTTTCGGGGTAGGCCTTGTCATCCGAAACGGAGGCTCGATGGACGGTACTGAAATCCTCGGTATCCTTCTCACGAAAAAGCTGCCCTTTTCAGTCGGGGAATTCGTTATGCTCATCAATGTGTTTATTTTCATTTGGGCCGGTTTTGTGTTCGGTCCGGAGCAGGCAATGTATTCTTTCATGACTTATTATATTGCCATGAAAACGATTGACGCCGTCATCCAGGGGCTTGATGAAACAAAAGCGGTCATTATTGTTGCAGAGCAATATGCTGAGATCTCAGATGCTATATTGCACCGGCTTGGACGGGGAACTACCAAGCTTCAGGGAAAAGGCGGATATACGGATGAAACCAAAGAAGTCATTTACGCGGTCGTGACAAGGCTTGAAGTGACTAAATTGAAATCCATTGTGTTTGAAATTGATAAAAACGCCTTTATTACGATCATGAATACCCATGAAACGAGGGGCGGTAAGTTCAAAACCGCGATTCACTAGGCTTTCATTTACTTTTCATCATTTTATAGGTATAATTTGATACATCATAAGAAAATGGCCTGCTGTTCAGACAGCTGCCATTTTCTTTTTGGAGCGATACCGTGTTGTAAAGGGGAGGTCCTCATGAACGTACAAGAAGCGTTGAACCTGCTGAAAGAAAAAGGGTATAAATATACGAGTAAGCGAGAAGACATGCTGCAGCTTTTTGCTGATTCTGATAAATATCTGACCGCCAAAAACGTGCTTGCCGCATTAAATGACGACTATCCGGGTCTGAGCTTTGATACCATATACAGAAATCTTTCGTTATATGAAGAACTCGGCATTTTGGAAACGACGGAGCTTTCCGGAGAAAAACTGTTCCGTTTTACATGCTCTTATACCCATCATCATCACCATTTTATCTGTTTAACCTGCGGGAAAACGAAGGAAATTGAGTCCTGTCCGATGGATAAGCTGCACGATGATTTGGAAGGGTATGAAATCAGCGGCCATAAGTTTGAAATTTACGGCACCTGTCCGGCGTGCCGATAAAAAACCTCCTGCTTATACAGGAGGTTTTTTATCAGCTTTTCACATGCTGAAAGCTATGTTTGTTTTTATTAATCCAGGCGACGGCTTCAAGCCAATTCTGCACCCTGATAATATTGGAATCGATGGGGAGCTGATTATATGGGGAGTTAAAAAGGATAACCGGAATGCCTGCTTCTTTTGCGATCATTGTCGCATTGCCGTGGTGATCTTCGAAAAATAAATCAATGCCGTGTTTTTTGACCGCTTCCACTTTGTGATGGCCTCCGACAAGCTCAATGTGATCGTAATGAATGTCCCGGTTTGCAAACCAGTCCAGCGTAACATCTTCTAAGTGGCCGCGTCTTGCCGTAATGTAGATCAGACGGTGCTCTTCTTTCAGTCCGTCCAGTGCCTGCTTGGCAAATTCCGCGAGCTTCGCTTCTTTATATATGGCTGCTTCATGAACGTTCATCCATTCCCAAAATTCCTCGTCTGTAATGTTCAAAAGCTTCGTCAGATCATAATCAGTCATATCATCCAAGGTAATGGAAAGATGAAATGAGCGGTTTAAATAAGGGACAAATGTATCCTGTGCCGTAACTGTGCCGTCAATATCTATACCTAACCGTAACATGTCCACACTCCTATAAATTCATCCCTTCAAGTGTAACATAAACAATTAACAATACCAGAAAAGTTTAGCAAACATGAATCCGTAAAAAACGCGGAAACTAAAAAAGCTCCTTTCATAAAAGAAAAAGGGGGAATTGAAGGTGGCATACGATTACGAAAATCGAAAAGGCAACGACTACTATGTGGATCATGGATCGGAAGGAACTGATATCACGCGTGATGTTTATTCAGAAGAAACAGCGGCGGAAATTTCAGAGCCATATCGTGCTTCTGACCGGGCAGCAGACCGTGATGATAACCGGGACGGAGTAAGTGAAGGCCGGGGGATAGGGTATGCAGCATTGGCTATTTCTATCATTTCCCTGTTTGTGCTCCCTGTTTTATTAGGGGCATGCGGCATTATCGTCGGCTATATCGCCAGAAGAAGAGGAGCAGGCGCTTTAGGCGGATGGGCGATGGGAATCGGTATTGTTTCCCTTGTGCTTGGCATCTTCATTACACCGTTTTTTTAACACAACGCAAAAAAAAGCTTGGCGGAATATCCGTCAAGCTTTTTGTGTTTCTTGTTCTGCTTTTGCTTTTTCCGCTTCAAGCTTTGCGTAGTGTTCTTCTGCCAGCTTGTCGATTTCTTTTTTCAGCTCATCGACCATGGTTTCTTCAGGGACTTTGCGGACGATTTGGCCTTTGCGGAAAAGAAGGCCTTCGCCGCGCGCACCGGCAATCCCGATATCGGCTTCTCTTGCTTCACCCGGTCCGTTAACGGCGCATCCGAGAACGGCTACTTTAATCGGCGCTTTGACTTTAGAAATGTATTCTTCCACTTCATTTGCGATGCTGATAAGATCAATTTCGATCCGTCCGCATGTCGGGCATGAAATAAGCGTAGCCGCGTTTGAAGCAAGACCGAATGATTTCAGCAGTTCTCTGGCTACTTTTACTTCTTCAACCGGGTCGGCGCTCAGAGAGATCCGGAGCGTGTTTCCGATTCCTTTGCTTAAAATCGCTCCGAGTCCGGCCGCGCTTTTTACCGTTCCGGCAAACAGCGTGCCCGATTCTGTAATTCCGAGGTGGAGCGGATAATCAAATGCTTTTGACGCTTTTTCGTATGCTTCTATGGCTAGATTGACGTCAGACGCTTTCATGCTGACGATGATGTCGTGAAAGTCAAGGTCTTCCAGGATTTTGATATGATGAAGCGCACTCTCAACCATTCCGTCAGCAGTCGGATAGCCGTATTTTTCTAAAATGCGTTTTTCCAAAGAACCCGCGTTTACGCCGATCCGGATCGGAATTCCTTTTTCTTTCGCTGCTTTTACGACGGCTTCCACTTTTTCGCGGCGGCCGATGTTTCCCGGGTTGATTCTGATTTTGTCGGCCCCGCCCTCAATTGCTTTTAATGCAAGCTTGTAGTCAAAATGAATATCGACAACGAGAGGGATGGAAATTTGTTTTTTGATGTCGGCAATCGCGTTAGCGGCGCGTTCGTCCGGACATGCCACCCGGACAATTTGGCAGCCGGCTTCGGCTAAACGGTTGATTTCCGCAACTGTTGCTTCTACGTCGTGTGTTTTGGTCGTCGTCATACTCTGAATGACGACTTCGTTATTTCCGCCTATTGTTAAAGGTCCCACTTTGACGGGACGCGTTTTTGTACGATGTGTGATTTCACTCACTTGTCAATCGCTCCTTAATTGTAGTTACCGCTTTTGCAGGCATAGCCTTTTACATGTCAGGCAACTTCTATTTACATGTTATATTGTAACAGTGTATTTGCCGAACTGACAAGAAATTAACGTTTAATTGCGGTAGACGGGGAATTTATAAGCGGTGCCTGCCTGAATTGCGTTTGCTTTTACATTCGGATTCAGCGCTTCAAAATCTTGCGCAATATCATCTGGCGCTTTATGTGCGCCGACTATCGACATCACCGTATCGCCTTTTTTGACCGTAACCGTTCTGTATGAAGATTCCTGTCGGGCTGGCTGTGCCGCCGCTGCGTATGCTGGAAGGTCTTGAGAAGGGATCGTGCCGATTTTAAGATCGTAAAAGATAATGAATATCACAAATAAACTGCCGAATACAAAAGTAAGCCGCTTCATTCCAACCGCCTCCCGCATACATTTTTACTTCATTGTATGCTTGTCCCATTTTGTTCATGACAAAAAAGAAGACCGCCGGGGGCAGTCTTTGTTACACAGCTGTTTTTCTTGGCGGTATCTCTTTTAAGACGAGGAAAAGGATGATAAAGTTTACAAACCAATTCACTAAAAATTCACTCGGCACCGTAATAACAAGCGCGCGCATGATCGTAAAGAATATGGTCGAAAGTGTAATGGAATAAGCCGAAAGCTTCCAGAGCTGCGGGTAATTCAATGTCTTTCTTTGCGCATTTTTCAATATCAGTCCGATGACGGCGAGAAATGATACTTCAATGAATTTTCCGGCCGCTGTCATGATGAACAGCAAAACGGACAGGACGGTGACGATCATTGTTTTATTTTGGTTTAATGCTGATATGATTTCTTTTTTTGTGATATCAGCAGGCATCAGCGAATAATTCATTTCTGTCGCCTGTCCGTCTACAGCAAGCACCATTTTATTTTTCAAAATGCCGATCGCATTTTGTTTGGCCGCTATTTGTTTCGCGCCGTAAGCATCTGTCGGATCAAACACGATGACGAACCCGTTCGCTTCCGTTTCCTTAGAGGCGGACGCTTTCGTCTGCAATTCTCCGTTTGAAATGCTGAAATCAGGGAAATCTTTCTTTAACACGGTTTTGAAACCGTTCATTGAGTTTACGGTGCCGGAGCAAAGGTAATAAGCGCTTGGCAGCGTAAAAAGGACAGACAGCAAAAATACATAAAGGATCGCTTTTCCTATCCCCTGAAACCGTGTTTTTGCAATATCTGCCGGAGAGTATGTACTTTTCAATAAAGCCGTAAATATGTTCAACATCTTCACTTCCTAGCCTAAACTGGTATATGTTGCTTATTGTATCGTTCACAGGGGATGAACACAAGTGAGAGTATTTAAAGCGGTGATAAGGAATCATACATAATAAGATAAAGCGGGAAGCGGTGATCGCCCGCAAAACAAAGGAGGGTGTTTTTGTTATGAGTGTTTTGTATTGGCTGATGATCATTGCGGTCTTCGTCATTGCTTTTATCGGGCTTGTATATCCGGTGATTCCAAGCGTTATTTTTATTGTGGCCGGTTTTCTTCTCTACGGATTTTTGTTTTCCTTCAGTCCTTATTCTTACCTGTTTTGGCTCATTGAGGCGGTATTTGCGGCCGTTTTATTCGCAGCTGACTATGTGTCAAATTTACTTGGCGTTAAAAGGTACGGAGGAAGCAGGGCGGCAATCTGGGGAAGCACGATCGGATTATTGATCGGGCCCTTCGTTATTCCCGTGGCGGGCATTATATTAGGCCCGTTTATCGGTGCTCTCTGCGCTGAGGTGTTTGTTCATCAAAAGGATATCAAGTCCGCGGCAAAAGTGGGGCTCGGCTCGTTAATCGGCTTTTTAACAAGCGTGGCGGCAAAAGGCGTCATTCAGCTCTTTATGATCGGATATTTCTTATGGACAGTGCTTTAGAAAGGTTTAATTTCGGCCGTGAACGGATAAAGTGTAATATGTCTGCTGGAATCGCCGGATTGTGAGCTTTTTCATTGATTACCACGCTTTCTTTTGTTACATTGAGATTAGAAAAGTTCGCGTTAAGCGGCATTTCAGTACATATATTTAAAGGAGGAAAAAATTATGGCTTACAAACTTCCAGAATTGCCTTACGCTTATGATGCTTTAGAACCTCATATCGATAAGGAAACGATGACGATTCACCATACGAAGCACCATAACACATACGTGACAAACCTCAACAAAGCGATCGAAGGATCAGCGCTTGCAGAGAAATCTGTAGATGAGCTTGTTGCTGATTTGAATGCAGTGCCGGAGGACATCCGCACGGCAGTCCGCAACAATGGCGGCGGACATGCAAACCACTCTTTATTCTGGACTCTTTTATCTCCGAACGGCGGAGGCGAACCGACTGGTGAGCTTGCTGAAGAGATCAAAAGCACGTTCGGAAGCTTCGATCAATTTAAAGAAAAATTCGCCGCGGCAGCTGCAGGCCGTTTCGGTTCAGGCTGGGCTTGGCTCGTTGTAAACAACGGCAAACTTGAAATTACAAGCACGCCAAACCAAGATTCACCGCTTTCAGAAGGTAAAACACCTGTTCTCGGTCTTGATGTTTGGGAGCACGCGTACTACCTGAACTACCAAAACCGCCGTCCTGATTACATTTCAGCTTTCTGGAATGTTGTGAACTGGGATGAAGTTGCCCGTCTTTACAGCGAAGCAAAATAATTGAGTTGAATGATCACAAGGTCTCCCGCGGGAGGCCTTGTTTTTTTATTGACTTTGATTCCTTTTACATATCTCAGTTTGAGTGAGACAAACTAATGTGTAGTAAAGGGGAGTCAATGATGAGCAAAATAAAAAAAATTATCGGCGACATCGAAATAAATAAAGGGCTGCTGCTGTTATTGACGATTGGCGGCCTTTACTCATTGGGCATCGCGCTGTCAAATACATTTGTCAACGTGTATTTGTGGAAGCAGTCGGGAAAATTTATTGATTTGGCCATATACAATTTGTCGGTCGTGACGATGCAGCCGGTTACCTTTCTGCTGGCTGGCCGGCTGGCTAAAAAAATTGACAGGGTGTTTATTCTCAGGTTCGGCGTTATCTTTTTGGCCGCTTTTTATTTAAGTGTGCTGCTTGCCGGAGAAACTGCGGCTTCCCGTCTCGTTTTGATAGGGGCCGTGCTCGGAGTTGGATACGGCTTTTACTGGCTGGCTTTTAATGTGCTGACTTTCGAAATCACGGAACCGGAAACGAGAGATTTTTTTAACGGGTTTTTAGGCATTTTGTCCTCATCGGCGGGCATGATCGGTCCGATTGTGGCCGGATATGTCATTTCAAGACTTGAAAACAATACGGGTTATACAATCATTTTCAGCCTGTCGCTCGGCTTATTTGCCCTTGCCGTGGTCATGAGCTTTTTTCTGAAGCGGAGGGAGTCGAAAGGCCGGTTTATGCTGAAAAAAGTTTTTGATGAGCGCCACACGAATCTGAATTGGCGCCGGATTACCAACGCGCACTTTTTTCAAGGCTTGAGAGAAGGGATTTTTGTTTTTTTAATCAGCGTATTTGTATTCATTGCGACAAACAGTGAGCTGGCGCTCGGAACATTCGGTCTCGTCAATTCCGCGGTTTCTTTTTTTGCCTATTATTTTGCATCAAGGCTCATCAAAAAAAGAGCGCGGAAAAAGGCGATTCTTATCGGCGGATTGATCTTGTACGGCGCCCTGTTTCTCATCATTTTTAAAATGAGCTTCACGACGCTCCTTTTGTACGGAGTGTTTATTGCGATCGGCTATCCAGTTCTGCTCGTGCCGTATGTCTCGCTTACATATGATGTGATAGGCCGGGCGCGGCTTGCCAGAAAAGCCAGAATTGAATACATTGTGCTCAGGGAATTATTTTTAAATGCGGGCCGGATCGTTTCCATCCTTTGTTTCCTTGTAATCGTTACATTGTTCAAGGAAAAAGTGGGAATACCGGCGGCGCTCGTGCTGCTCGGAGCCGGCCATCCGCTGATTTATTACTTTATAAAAGACATCAAACTGGATACGGAAACTTCTGATGAAACAGTAGAAGAAGACCGACAAAAACAGGCGGCGGAACCGAATTTTATAAAAGGAGAAAGATAAAAGGGTTATCTGTAGAAAAATATCGAAAAAACCTTTAGAATGAAAAATGGCACCTGAACAGAAGGTGTCATTTCTTTCTGTAAATAAGAAAAGGTGATGTCATGAGGAGAAATAAAAAGAAAATAGCTGTAAACAAAGAAAAGAAAAAATCACTGCCGATCCGGCTTAATTTTTTGTTTTTGGCCGCGTTTCTTATTTTCACTTGGATTATCGTCGAGCTTGGCATCAAGCAGATCGTTCAGGGTGATGATTATAAAAACGCCGCTAATAAGCAGGAGGAGTCTGATGTCAGCACGGCGGTTCCGAGAGGGAAAATATACGACCGGAACCTAAATCCCATCGTAACGAATAAAGCATTAAATGCGATTACATATACACGTTCAGCCTCAACCACCCAGGCGCAGCGTTTGAAAATCGCAAAAAAACTGTCGGGTATGATTAAGGTAAGCACCAAAAAGGTGACTGAGCGGGATAAAAAAGACTATTGGATGTTAACGAGGCCTGATGAAGCGAAAAAACTGATTACGGCCGAAGAAAAGCAAAAAGCTGAAGACAAAAAACTGTCTGACGATGATTTATATCAGCTTCAGCTGAAACGCATCACAGACAAACAGCTGAATGAGCTCACTTCAAAAGACATGCAGATCCTCGCGATCAAAAGGCAGATGGATTCAGGCTACTCCCTGACGCCTCAATACATCAAAAATGAAGGCGTGTCGGCAAAAGAAATGGCCGTCGTCAGCGAACATTTAGATGAACTGCCGGGAGTTGACGTGACGTCTGACTGGGAACGGTCTTATCCTTATAAAAGCCTGATCCGGACATTGCTCGGCAGTGTATCCAGTTCGAACGAAGGTCTTCCGTCCAACCTGCTGGATCACTATCTGTCACTCGGCTACAGCCGGAATGACAGGGTCGGAAAAAGCTATTTAGAATATCAATATGAAAGCCTGCTGCAGGGTCAAAAAGAGAAAGTGCAGAACTTAACCGACTCATCCGGAAATGTCACGGGCAGCAAAGTGATTTCAAAAGGACAGGCCGGCAAAGACCTTGTTTTATCCATTGATATGGACCTGCAGAAATCCGTTGAAAAAATCATTGAGAAAAATTTAAGATCGGCAAAAGCGAGACCGAGCACGAAGCTTCTTGATCGGGCCTTCGTCGTCATGATGAACCCGAAAAACGGAGAAGTGCTGACGATGGCCGGCAAACAGATTACGAATGACCATGGAAAGTACAAAATTAATGATTATGCCCTCGGCGCAATGACTTCCTCCTACGCAATGGGATCGGCGGTCAAAGGAGCGACGGTGTTGACCGGACTGCAGACGGGCGCGATTAATTTGAACACCGTTTTCCAGGATGAACCTATGTATTTCAAGGGAAGTAAAAACCCGAAAAAATCATGGACGAATTTAGGTCCCGTAGATATCCAAAAAGCGCTTCAGGAATCATCAAACGTGTTCATGTTCAAAACGGCGATTGCCGTCGGTAAAGGGGAGTACAAAAAAGGCCAGTCCCTGCCGCTTGATATGAAGGCATTCGATACTTTCAGATACTACTTCAATCAGTTCGGACTCGGAGTTAAGACGGGGATTGATCTTCCGAATGAAGCGACCGGGTACCAAGGGTCACAGCGAATTTCCGGTCTTCTGTTAGACTTTGCCATCGGACAGTATGATACGTTTACACCGCTGCAAATGGCGCAGTATGTATCTACAATCGCCAATGGAGGCTATCGTTTGAAACCTCAGCTTGTAAAAGAGGTCAGGCAGCCTGATTCGAAAAAAGGAATCGGAGCCGTTGTAGAGTCTGTTCAGCCCCAAGTACTGAATAAGATTGATATGAATAATGCAGACATTAAAGAAGTGCAGGCAGGTTTCAGACGCGTCATGACAAAAGGGACAGCCGCAACTGATTTTGCGACTGCGACATACAGTCCTGCCGGTAAAACGGGTACCGCGCAATCTTTCTATGACGGTCCTGACAAATCAGAGACGGGTGAAGCAACATATAACACGACTCTTGTCGCGTATGCACCTGCTGATAATCCGGAAGTAGCTATTTCTGTAGTCGTTCCTTGGGCCTATATTAATTACAGCGATCGATATTCGATTACGGATGATATAGGAAGAGCAGCTCTGGACAAATACTTTGAGCTGAAAAAGAAACAAGAAGATAATAATACGAAGCAGAAAAACGAAGATAAAATTCAGGAAGACGCTGAAAACGGCAATACAAACAACTAACAGAAAAACGCTCACAACTTGTGAGCGTTTTTTTTATACAAAAAAACATCCGGATTTACAAAACCTTAACACTTGATTTATACGCATTTTACAAGAACCCTTTACTCTATACGTGTAGGACAAATTACACATTAAATGCAGGGGGAATTCAGGAAATGAAAAAAAACAAATGGATGCTTATGCTTCTGATGGCTGCTGTTATGATTGTTGCTGCAGCATGCGGAAATGCAAAGGAAAGCGGCAAGACAGACAGTCAATCTGCAAGTGAGGATAAAAAAGCATCAGGTTCTTTAACCATTTCTGGTTCATCAGCCATGCAGCCGTTAGTACTGGCAGCGGCGGAAAAGTTTATGGAAAAGCATCCGGATGCTGATGTGCAGGTGCAAGCGGGAGGTTCAGGAACAGGTCTTTCGCAAGTGTCTGAAGGGGCAGTGCAAATCGGCAACTCAGATGTCTTTGCTGAAGAAAAAGAAGGCATTGATGCGAAAGCCCTAAAAGACCACCGAGTAGCGGTAGTGGCGATGGCGGCTGCGGTCAACCCCGGTGCGGGCGTAAAGGATATAACCAAAAAACAGCTGACAGACGTCTTTACAGGCAAAATTAAAAACTGGAAAGAGCTTGGCGGTAAAGATCAAAAAATTACACTTGTGAACCGTCCTGATTCATCAGGAACGCGCGCTACGTTCGTCAAATATGCTCTTGACGGAGCAGATCCTGCAGAGGGCATTACAGAGGATTCCTCCAATACAGTCAAAAAAATCATTGCGGAAACGCCGGGAGCAATCGGTTATCTGGCATTCTCTTATATAAACGATGACAAAGTAACGCCTTTATCGATCGGAGGCATCAAACCGGAAGAGAAAAACGTCGTCACAGGCGAGTATCCGATTTGGGCTTACGAGCACTCTTATACGAAAGGTGAGGCGTCAGGCCTTACAAAAACGTTTCTTGACTATATGAACAGCGATGAAGTACAGAAAAGTATCGTAAAAGATCAAGGCTACATTCCGATCTCTGATATGAAAGTCACACGTGACGCAAACGGCAAGCAAAGCTGAGGGGAGGGCGGGCTCCCCGCCTCTTCTTCCTTATAGGAGTGTAAACAAATGATAAATCACAGAGAAAAAGAGTCTGTAAGCGAACGCTTAATAAGCTCAAAACAAAACAGGCAATTGGATGAAGTCCGCGGAAGGGTGATTGTGTCTGTGTGTGCCGCGATTATTATTGCGGCATCAGCGGCGATCACAATTTTTCTCGGCATAAAGGGGCTGCAATCTTTTTTTGTAAATGGTGTAAGCCCGATTGAGTTCTTAACAAGTCTGAATTGGAATCCAACCCAGGCAAAACCTGAGTTCGGCGCGCTGCCTTTTATTTTCGGATCATTTGCGGTCACGGTTCTGTCCGCTCTGATCGCAGCGCCCCTCGGTATTGCGGGTGCCGTGTTTATGACGGAAATTGCGCCGACTTGGGGAAAAAAGGTGCTGCAGCCGGTAATTGAGCTGCTTGTCGGCATTCCGTCCGTCGTTTATGGATTCATAGGTCTTACAGTATTGGTTCCGTTTATCGGCTCTTTTAAATCAAGCGGAACGGGTCACAGCCTTCTGGCGGGGACGATCGTACTCTCGGTAATGATTCTGCCGACTGTGACATCGATTTCCGCTGATGCGCTTGCGTCACTTCCGAAACACCTTCGCGACGGTTCATATGCGCTTGGTGCGACGAGGTGGCAGACAATCAGAAAGGTGCTTATCCCGGCGGCGTTTCCGACATTGCTGACCGCTGTCGTGCTCGGGATGGCAAGAGCGTTCGGAGAAGCACTCGCCGTACAGATGGTTATCGGAAATACAAAGCTTCTGCCGGAAAGCCTGCTTGATACGGCGGGAACATTAACGACGATTATTACGTTAAACATGGGCCATACCACATACGGCAGTATTGAAAATAATACGTTATGGTCTATGGGGCTTGTTCTTCTCATCATGTCGTTTCTGTTTATATTGCTCATACGCTACTTGTCGTCTAGGAGGAAAGTGTAATGAACCGGAAAATAACGGATAAATTGGCCACCGGTGTATTCGGGTTATGCGCCGCTGTAATCGCGGCGATTTTGGCAGGATTGTTTTTGTACATTCTTATTCACGGCGTCTCTGAAATCTCCTTGCATTTTCTTACGTCAAAATCGAGCGCCATTGCGTCAGGCGGCGGAATACGGGATCAGCTTTTTAACTCCTTTTACATTCTGTTTATCACCATGCTGATCACGATACCGCTTGGAGTGGGGGGCGGCGTCTTCATGGCTGAATATGCGCCCCAAAATAAAATCACTGATTTTATCAGAACGTGTATTGAGGTTCTGTCTTCGCTTCCGTCCATTGTCATCGGGATGTTCGGCATGCTGATGTTTGTAAACCTGACCGGATGGGGTTACACGATTATCGGGGGCGCGCTCGCATTAACGGTCTTTAACCTTCCCGTTATGGTCCGGGTGACGGAAGGCGCGCTCACTGCAGTTCCTAAGGAGCTGAAAGAAGCTTCTCTCGCTTTAGGCGTATCGAGATGGCATACCGTCAAAACGGTGCTGGTTCCGAGTGCGGTTCCTTCGATTTTAACCGGAGCCATTCTCGCATCCGGAAGAGTATTCGGAGAAGCGGCCGCATTGTTATTTACAGCGGGACTGACAACGCCGCGGCTGAACTTTACGGATTTGAACCCGTTTTCTGAATCATCTCCTTTCAACATTTTCAGGCCGGCTGAGACGCTGGCGGTTCATATATGGAGTGTCAATACGGAGGGAATCATCCCTGACGCCGAAGCGATTGCAAACGGCGGCTCGGCGGTGCTGGTGATTTCGGTGCTCTTGTTTAACCTTTGTGCAAGATGGCTCGGGTCTGTCATTTATAAAAAGCTTACGGCAAATTAATCAGAAAGAGGCGAAAACATGATTGATTACATCATCAGGGAACAAGCGGAACAGACAAAGCGTTCGCCGGAGTCTTCAATTTTGGAAGTGAAGCATTTATCAATTTATTACGGTGACAAACAAGCGGTTAAAGATGTAAACATGGATATTGAAAAACATGCGGTGACGGCTCTGATCGGTCCGTCCGGCTGCGGGAAATCAACATTTTTGAGACAGATTAACAGAATGAACGATGCCATTCCTTCGGCAAGAAGCGAGGGAGAGATCCTTTATGAAGGGCTGAATATTTTGGGGGAAGCGATTAATGTCGTGTCTCTCAGACGGGAGATCGGTATGGTGTTTCAAAAACCGAATCCGTTCCCGAAATCCATTTACAATAACATCACACATGCGCTGAAGTATGCGGGGGAACGCAGGAAAGCCGTTTTGGATGATGCGGTCGAGGAAAGCTTAACGAAGGCGGCGCTTTGGGATGAAGTTAAAGACCGGCTTCATTCATCGGCTCTTTCGTTATCAGGCGGCCAGCAGCAGCGTCTTTGCATCGCCCGTACGCTTGCGATGAAACCTGCCGTGCTACTTTTAGATGAACCGGCATCAGCTCTGGACCCTATTTCAAACGCCAGAATCGAGACGCTTTTGACAGAACTGAAAAAAGATTATTCGATTATTATCGTTACGCATAACATGCAGCAGGCACTTAGGGTGTCTGACCGAACGGCTTTCTTTTTAAACGGGGAAGTGGTGGAATACGGGCAGACAGAACAAATTTTCACGAGTCCTAAAGCGCAAAAGACAGATGACTACATTAACGGAAAGTTCGGATAGGGGGAAGGACTGTGAGCCTTGTGAAGGAAGCGGTGCACACACAGAATTTATTTGATATTCACGGCATGAACGTATGGTACGGAGCCCACCAGGCTTTAAAAGACATTACGATCGGTTTTGAGGAGCGGAAGGTAACTGCGATCATCGGTCCGTCCGGCTGCGGGAAATCCACTTTTATTAAAACATTAAACTTAATGCTGCAAATGGCCCCGAATGTCAAAGTGACAGGCGACATGATCTATAACGGGCGCAATCTGCTGAAAGAAAAGACGGATGCGGCAGAATTAAGAAAACAGATCGGTATGGTGTTTCAAAAAGGCAATCCATTTCCCCAGTCAATATTTGAGAATGTCGTGTACGGTCCGAGAATTCACGGCGAAAAAAATAAAAAGAAACTGCTTGAAATCGCCGAGGAATCTTTAAAGGCAGCTGCGCTCTGGGATGAAGTGAAAGATCGCCTTCACCAGCAGGCGCTTTCACTGTCAGGCGGTCAGCAGCAGCGGCTGTGCATCGCAAGAGCGCTCGCCACAAAACCGGACGTCCTTCTGATGGATGAACCGACGTCCGCTCTTGATCCCGTGTCCACGCGGAAAATAGAAGAGCTGATTTTGACATTGAAAGAAAAGTATACAATCGTCATTGTGACGCACAACATGCAGCAGGCTGCGAGGGTCTCTGATCAAACCGCGTTTTTCTATATGGGCGAACTGGTAGAGTGGGGGGATACGGACAAAATATTTTCTCAGCCGGATCATCAAAAAACACATGATTATATCACCGGAAAATTCGGATGAAAAAAACGGGCCCGGCCATTGACCGGGTCCGTTTTATATTGCTTATTAAAAAAGCCTGCCGGCCGTATCCATCTGAATGGATGATGCCTGCAAGCTTTTTTAGCGGGTTAATGTTTTGACGATTTTTTTAAAGCTCATATCTGAGTCGACTTTGAAATGGCCGGCGCGGATTTCTTTATGGTAGCCTGCGTCAATGACGTAATCATTAAAGTCCTTCGCTGAAGGAATAATCCCTTCTTTTTCAAGAATGGATGACACATCAGCAGTGCTCATTCCGTTTTTAATCGTCAGTTTGTATGTTACTTTTTTCTTTTTGTCGTCTGTGTTTTGGTCGTTGTTTAACGATTTTTCTTTAGAATCAAGAAGTTTTTGATAGTCATCCCGGTTGACGGAGACTTTTTGCTGATCGTCGAGGTAGCTGTTTACTTCTTTTTCTGTCAATGCTGTTTTTTCGGTTTTAACGGCGGCTGCCTGGTCATGGTCAGTCAAATAGAAGACAGCGGCGAGAACGGCCGTCGCTAAAATCATGCCTGCTGCAAAAGCCTGAATGCCCCGTTTTGTCATACGAGCACCTTCTCATTATCTTTAATAATGGTATTGACGTCCTCGACAGACACGTGCTCCGCTTTTGCGATGGCTTCCGCAGACATTCCGTTGTTATATTTTGAAATGATTTGTTTGGCGATTTTTTGGTTAATGCCGCTGCTTTTGGCTTTGCGGATCACGAGGTTGGTTTCCAGCAATTCTTCTTCAAGCACCGTCATTTTCTTTTTCAACTTGTAAATTTCCTGCATGGCGGAAAGCTGAAGCGTTTCAAGCTCCTGTTCCACGTCTTTCATCGGATCTCTTTGAGAATATGAGAATGCAATAAGCGCTATACTGACGATAAACAACGCAATAATAGCAATTTCCACGTTTCATCACCTTCTATTATTAATTTGCCCTTCTTTTTTATACCATAAAACGCCGCCATTCTAAAGGAAATAGAGAAAAAAACGGAATTTTGTCGGGAAATCTTTTTTATTCGGGGAGCAAACGGTTATTTCTCTATAGATTTCGTATCAGAAAGTCCTTTTTTGTCCTGTTTCGTCATATTTTCCCTTCATCTGACGCAGGCTCATTCAGAGGATCAGAAGCGTAAACTGATGTTTTCTGCACTTAAACAACATTTCATGTAAATCACTCTAGCATTCCGTCCATTATAGTGGTATTATATATAAGTCTGAATAAGTAAATGATATTTAGTTTGGAGGGAAAATAATGCGCGTTAATATTACTTTGGCTTGCACTGAATGTGGTGAGCGTAACTATATTTCTAAAAAGAACAAACGCAACAATCCGGACCGCGTTGAATTTAAAAAATATTGCCCACGTGATAAAAAATCTACGTTACACCGTGAAACAAAATAAGCTGTTTAAAACAGCGGAAAAAGCTGGAGCTTTCAATAAAGTTCTGGCTTTTTTGTCTTTCAGGGAGGTTTGACAAACGTGAAAGCACAAATCAGAACCGATATAAAAGCAAAGCTTTCTGACATGACAGAAAGTGAATGGGAGAAAAAATGCCGCAGCATGCGTGAAACGCTGTTTTCTTTAAAAGAATGGAAACAGGCCCGCGTGATCGCCGTTACCATCTCGACACGCCTGGAAATTCCGACACGGCCGATTATTGAACAGGCCTGGAAAGAGAAAAAACAAGTCTGTATCCCAAAATGCTTTCCGCAGACGGGAGCGATGGAGTTCCGTACATTTTCTGCGTATGATCAGCTGGAAACCGTATATGCGGGCCTCAGTGAACCGATCGAGAGCCTGACGGAAAAAGCCGCCCAAAAAGACATTGACCTTGTGATTGTGCCCGGCGTGGCTTTTGACCGGGAAGGCTTCAGAATCGGATACGGCGGAGGATATTATGATCGGTACCTCTCCGGTTATAAAGGCCGTACCGTGTCGCTTCTCTTTGACTGCCAGCTGACAGACCGCATTCCCCGCATGCCCCACGATATTCCGGTCGATATGATCGTGACTGAATCTGAAACCATCGCTTAATCGCATAAAAAACTTCTTGCACCGGAATAATTCTCGCTGTTTGACAAACGATAGGGGCAGGAGGGATAAGATGAAAAAAATGTTGATCTACTCATTATGCGCCGTATCTGTTTTAGCCGTTTACCAAAACCGCTACCGTCTGATGAACAGCGTGCTCAGCCAGCCGGGGATCAGACGGTCATTCATTCATTTCTTTTTAAAAATACCGTTTATCAGAAACAAATTCATTCAGCAGGCATTTTAAACAAATCCCGTTTTTCAGCGGGATTTTTTGCATAAGAAAACCTGCCGGTAAAAAACGGCAGGTTTTCTCGTATTGTCAGCTTTTTTTCAGGAAACCGAGCAGAATTGAGATCATAGGAGAAATGTACAGGAAAAAGGTAAACGGCAGGTAGTCGATGACGGAAACCCCTAATGCGCTTGCCATAAAAGCGCCGCTTACTCCCCAGGGAATCAGCGGGTTGATCAATGTTCCGCCGTCCTCAAGCGACCGCGCAAGGTGAATCCGCTTAATGCTGAGCTTGTCATATAAAGGTTTATAAGATTGGCCCGGAATTAAGATCGACAAATACTGCTCACCTGTCGCAAGGTTTACGCCTATACTTGAGAAGACGGTCGCCATGACAAGACGTCCTTTCGTATGCACGCCTTTTATCAATCCTTGAAGCAGCGCCGCGATCAGGCCCGTTTTTTCCATCAGGCCGCCGAGCGCAAAGGCGATCATGATCAGAGAGACTGATCCCATCATCGATTGGAGCCCGCCTCTGTTGATAATGCTGGCCACAGCCTGGTCGCCGGTTTTAAACGCCGTCCCGCTTTGCAGGGCGGATATAAATCCTTGAATGCTGCTGTCAGGAATAAAAACAGCAGTCAGAAGCCCTGCGGAAATAATACCGGCGGTAAGCACCGGAATCACGGAAACCCGTCTCACAGCTAAAATGATCACCAACAGAGGTGAAAGAAGCGACCAAGGCGTAACGTGAACGGCCTCTTTTATTCCGGAAATGACCGCCTCAATATTTTGCGTTGAAGCGGCATTTATTGAAACCGATGAACCGAGAATATAAAAAAGAACAATCGTGATCAGCAGTGCCGGAACGGTAGTGCCCATCATATGGCGAATATGCTTAAAAATCGGAATTTCGCCGATTCCGGCGGCAAAATTCGTCGTGTCGGACATCGGTGACATTTTATCACCGAAACAAGCCCCGCAAATGACTGCTCCCGCCGTCCATTCGAGCGGAACTCCCGCCGCGCTTGCTACCCCTAACAGCGCGACGCCGATTGTACTGACAGTTGTCAGACTTGAGCCGACAAGCGTGCTGATAATCATGCAGGAAAATAATGCGGTCAAAAGCAGCTGACTCGGCTGTATAATTGACAAAGCGTAAACGGTGACGGTGGGAATGGCGCCGCTGTACATCCAGGCGCCGATCAGCACACCGATCAAAGCCAGCACGATAATCGGCTGCACACCGTTTTTCAATCCGCTGACAATTCCTTTTTCAAGACTGTCCCACGAGAAACCGAGCCACAAACCTGCCAGAGACAGAATAATGACGCAAAAGAACAGCGGCATATGCGGCTCTGTATGAAAGAAAAACAGGCAGGAAATAATGACTGCTAACATCAAGACAAATAAACTGATGGCTGAGATGAACGTCAGCCTTTTTTCTTGTTTCAAAACAACACCCCATCAAACTTTAATCCTTTTGTGCTTTTGGGCACGAAAGTATTGTAACAGAAAAACGCATAAATGAGTGTTTTTTTACAATTTTGAATATACAATTTATGAAAATAATACAAGGATATTTTCTCCAATCGTTTTTTGCTTGACGCCCGGATCAGTGATGAAATACGCTTATACTAAGAAGAATAGAAATGGTGAAGAAGATGAATTCATTTTATGACGTGCAGCAGCTGTTTAAGTCATTCGGACATATCGTTTATTTCGGTGACAGACAAGCCGAAATTGACTTTATGAAAGATGAATTAAAGGAAATGTACTTGTCAAACGTGATTGAAAGAGAATTATGGCAAAAAGCCGCCGGAGTTCTTCAGAGAGAATCGGAGCGGATCAAAGGCAGATAACACAGCAGGATTTTAAATAAGAAAAGGAGATTATTATGGAAGATACATGGTTTGCGGGGATTGATCTTGGCGGAACAACCATCAAGCTGGCCTTTATCAACATGTACGGTGAAATTCAGCATAAATGGGAAGTTCCGACCGATAAATCAGGAAACACAATTACGGTCACGATCGCCAAAGCGCTTGATCAGAAGCTGGAAGAACTGAACAAGCCGAAACGGATCGTAAAATGGATCGGAATGGGAGCGCCCGGACCCGTGGAAATGGCGACGGGAATGGTCTATGAGACGACAAATATGGGGTGGAAAAACTATCCGCTGAAAGACCATCTCGAGGCGGAAACGGGTATTCCGGCCGTCATTGAAAACGATGCCAATATCGCGGCGCTAGGAGAAATGTGGAAGGGTGCAGGTGACGGGGCCAAAGATGTCATTTTAGTGACGCTCGGAACCGGAGTCGGCGGAGGCATTATCGTCAACGGAGAAATCGTTCACGGTAAAAACGGGGCCGGCGGAGAAATCGGTCATATTTGCAGTATTCCGGAAGGAGGAGCTCCGTGCAATTGCGGAAAATCCGGCTGCATCGAAACGATTGCGTCCGCAACCGGCATCGTCCGCATCGCGAAAGAAAAGCTTGCGGCGGTTTCCGACTCTTCGCTCTTACAAGTGCGCGATCTGACGGCACGTGACGTGTTCGAAGCGGCTAAACAGCAGGATAAGACCGCGCTTGAAGTCGTCGATTATGTCGCAAAACATTTAGGCCTCGTGCTCGGAAATCTGGCAAGCGCCATGAATCCGACAAAAATCGTGCTCGGCGGAGGCGTGTCTAAAGCGGGTGAAATCCTGCGGTCAAAAGTGGAAGAGACCTTCAAAATCACCGCGTTCCCGCGTTCTGCGGAAGCGGCCGATATTTCGATTGCGGCACTTGGAAATGACGCCGGAGTCATCGGCGGGGCGTGGATTGCCAAAAATGAATGGCTCAAACATCAAAACTGCTGAAGAAAGTCTGCCTGCCCATATCGCGGGCAGCTTTCTTTTTTTATCTCCCCTGTCATATAGTTTTTAAAAAAGGGGGATGAACATGGCGGGAATTCGTGTCAAACCTGAATTGAAACAGCATATGAAAGATATTGCAAAGGTGCTTTCAATTGATGAAAAACTGTTGAAAGCCGCTGATAAAACGGCGGAAAGCGATGAATTATTTTGTCCCGGCTTTGCCGTGAGCGGGCAGTCAGAGGGTCCGCCGCTTGAGACGCTGAGCGGGCTTTCGCGATACATCCGGCACTGTGAAAGCGTTCTTTCCGCTGATCAATGGCTGAAGGAAGAAAAGGTGTACGGCTCCCAATCGGTTTATGAAGAAATTGAGAAAATAACGGATGTCTTTCCGTTTGTCACATGCCGTAAAATCGGCAGTTCCGTATTGGGAAAGCCGCTTTATGAGCTGAAAATAGGTGCGGATACGGCCGAAAGAAAAGTCCATGTAAACGCCTCATTTCATGCCAATGAATGGATCACCACCTCGGTCGCGCTTAAATGGTATAAAGAATATTGCGCGGCATTATGCGAAAATAAAACCGTTTTCGGGCACTCTGCGCTTGATATATTCAGCCGGACATCATTGTCATTCGTTCCGCTCGTAAATCCCGACGGGGTTGATCTCGTACTTTACGGGTGTGAAGATTTATCAGAAAAAAATGAATTTCTCAACGAATTAAATGAGCACCGCCCGGATTTCCGCGAATGGAAGGCGAATATAAACGGTGTGGATTTAAATAAACATTTCCCATCCAATTGGGATATTGAACAAAGGCGCAAACCGAAAGCCCCTTCATACCGTGATTTTCCGGGAACGGCGCCGCTCACTGAACCGGAGGCGCAGGCGATGCATCGGCTGATAACGGATCAGCCGCCTGACCGGCTGATCGCGCTTCATACGCAGGGAGAAGAGATTTATTGGGGATACGAAGGATGTGAACCGGAGCAATCATCTCAGATGATTCGGGAGTTTGAAGCGATAAGCGGAAACCGCTATCAAGGCGTTAAAACCATTGACAGCCATGCCGGTTTTAGGGATTGGTTTATACAGCAGTATGGAAAAGAGGGCTATACCATTGAGCTCGGGAAGGGAAAAAACCCTTTGCCTTTTCATCAGTTTGCTGATATTTATCAAGCGACGGAAGGTATTTTGTGGAGGTCGCTTGTTTTTTGAGACATCTGTGAAATTTCTCATTTGTTTACATAAACAAATATGGGACAATAGAAAAGAATGGAGGGAAGGCTGATGAGATACTTGGTTTGTGTTCTGCTGTCCGCATTCGTTCTGTGTTTAGCGGCCTGTGAACCATCTCATCAGCAGCAAGACACAGGCGTTTCGGCAAAATCGGCAGAACAGAAAATCGTTCCGCTCAGTAAAAAGGAAGCGGAAAAAACGGAAGGATGGCTGGATAACAGAACAATTCTGTTTACAGCACATCATCAGCTGATGAAATATGATCTTTTCAGCGGAAAATCCGAACGGCTCTATGGAACAAAGGGCAATATTGTCAATGTAAAGATCAGCCGGAAAAAACAGCTGATTCTCGTACAGGTGACAAGCAGCGGTCAGACTGAGCTTGTGCTTATAAGCAAGCAGGGGAAAAGACTTTATCACAAAGCCTTTAACTCTTATGAGCTGGAGACGGCTTGGAATCCGTATGACCCGTATCAAATGATGATTACCGTTTTTACTGAAACATGGGACTTCACAGCCTATACGGCCGATATGAACAACGGCATTTTAAAAAAGAGTCCCGTTCAGGCCCCTTTTGTCCATTGGACCTCCACTGATGAATTCCAATATATCAAGCAAGGAAAAACGGAGGAAGAGGGTCCTTTATATTCTTATGACTTGCAGACGAAAAAAGAAAAAAGAGTGCTTCATCACGTCATCTGGGCTGATTCCCGCCCGGGCATGACGATTGCCGTCAGACCAATGGATCAATCGGACGGAGACGGCGAGTTCCTTTTCCAAAAGCCGGTATCCGTGACACACCGCTTTCCTCTCCAAAAAAAGTATGAGAGCTTCGCGCCGATGGAATATGATTACGATCAGACACACAAGCGGTTTTACATATTTAAGCCTGAAGGCCGCTCTTACAATCTGATCAGCTTTGACTTAGGAGACGAACGGGAGCGGACGGTGCTCAAAAACACGGAAATGGAGCCGATTCAGATCTCTCCGAACGGGGAATACGCTTTATACGGCTTTACGTATGACCGTCTGATTTCACTGAAAACAGGCATGACAGAACCAATCATAACAAATGAAAAAGGAGTTTGAACCAAATGGCAATTGCAGATGTCACAATCATTCCGATCGGAACAAAAACACCGAGCGTCAGTGAGTATGTAGCGGATGTACAAAACATTTTGGAGGGTTACAAAGCTGCCGGCAAAATCAAATTTCAGCTCACGCCGATGAACACGTTGATTGAAGGTGAGCTGAGCGACTTATTCGCAGTCATTCAGGACATTCACGAAGCCCCGTTCCAAAAAGGGCTGCACAGAGTGGCGACAAATATCCGCATTGATGACAGACGTGATAAAGAAACGACGCTGGAGAGCAAAATCAAAAGTGTCAGCAAACATTTGCAGCAATAAAAAATAAGCCTGTATCCATTGGATACAGGCTTTTAATGTGCAGTCGGATAGCCGCTGGTTACAACGGTCATTACGGTAAACCAGCCAAACACGCCCAGCGTGGCGGCGGCTAACAAAAATCCCAGGATATTTCTCTGTCTGACAGCCCGCAGGACTCCTAATACAGCTAATAATGCGACAAGGCCGAAGATTACAACAAGTAACATCATGCTCCTCCTTTGTCATTGGAACCTGAAAATCTTTCCATTTTATTTTAACCGTTTTCATTTTATTTGTCGATAGCGTTTTCCCATCCGCATTCATTGAATCTTCCGCAGAAAACCTTCATAATAAGGGCATATACATAAAGAGGTGATGAAAGTGAAATGGAGACGAATGCCGGCCGGTCCGATTCAGGCAAACGCGTATTTTCTTGTCAGTGAGGATCAGTCCTGTCTTATTTTTGATCCGGGCGGGGAAGCGGACAAAATCAACAATTACATAAAAGAAAACAATCTGAAGCCGCTGGCCATCTTACTGACGCACGCCCATTTTGACCATATCGGCGCACTTGACGAAGTAAGAGACAGATGGGATGTTCCCGTCTATCTTCACAAAAATGAAGAAAAGTGGCTGGAGGACTCTTCCTTAAACGGATCAGGCATATTGCGGGGCATTGCCGTAACAGCACGGCCCGCCGAACGGCTCATCGAAGGCGACGGCATTTTGGACATCGGGCCTTTCCATTTGGAGACATTGTTTACGCCGGGACATTCACCGGGAAGCGTTTCTTATTATGTGAAGGACGCGGATCTGGTGATTTCAGGTGACGTGCTCTTTCAGGGAGGCATCGGCCGAACTGATTTACACGGCGGAAGTCAGGACGTATTGCTTGATTCCATTCATCAAAAACTGCTCACGCTTCCCGGACATACACTTGTATTAAGCGGGCACGGGCCGGAAACGGACATCCAGACAGAGCAGGAGCGAAACCCGTTTATCAATGGTTTTTCACTGTAAATGAAAAAAGACAGACCATAATCGGTCTGTCTTTTTCTGTTCAATGGGTTCCGCCGCCCGGTGTCATAATAAAAATAGAGTAATATGTAAATCCGGCGAAAAATACGGTTAAGTAAGCTCCGAAAATATAAATATACATCCGCTCAGTCAGATTCAAATAAGAAAGAAATACGAAAAAGATCGTCTGTCCAAAAAACAAAAGAGAAGCGTCTTTCATGCCCCCTAGAAAAAACATGACTGCAAATATCCCCGTCCAAAATCCTAACACCCGGAACATGCGATTCATTCCTTATCCCCTCCCGAGAGTCTATCTGAAGTTTATTATAATAGATCGGCACTCAAAATGTAAACATTTTCATGATTATATTTATTGTGGAATTTATGTCTTTCCCTGTGTTTTATATCTTATGCCGCTCTCTAAAAAAGATCCGAAAAATCTTTTTGAAATACGTTTAGGGAAAAAAAGTTCAGGGTACTTATGTTAACAAAGAGACGGATTATCCGAGGGAGGAATTTTTAAAAATGAAAGAACTTATTTTTTATTCATACCCGAGCTGCACATCATGCCGAAAAACGAAACATTGGTTAAAAGCCCACAATGTTGACTTTCAAGAGCGCCATCTATTCAGGGAGACACCGACAATTGATGAATTGAAGCAGATCTTATCATTAACGACCGAAGGAATTGATGAAATATTGGCGACGAGAAGCCAAACATTTAAAAACCTCAACCTGAACATTGAAGAAATGACTGTAAATGAAGTGCTGAAGCTTTTGACTGAGAAGCCGAAACTGCTGCGGCGTCCGATTCTGATCGATCGCAATAAGCTCGTTATCGGATACAATCCGGGAGAACTGATGAAGCTGACGAAGAAAAAAACGGTACATCAATCTGTATCATAAGAGAAAAACGAAGATCCGCTGATCAAATTTATCAGCTAATCTTCGTTTTTTGCGGTTGCGCGACTGGGCTAGCTGGATTCGAACCAACGATCACGGAGTCAAAGTCCATTGCCTTACCGCTTGGCTATAGCCCATCAGATGTAATTACAGTATGTGCGTCCGGCGCCGATTTATACATACAAAGTAATTTGAATGGAGGAGACCCGTGAAACATTTGAATGAAACATTATCTCGAACCTTAATTGAAGAATCAGGTGAAATCACACGCCAGTGGCTGCTCATACCAAAATCGGGGCGGCCTTCAGATGATCAGAAAGCGGAAATGCAGCACCGTCTGTTAATTGAAATCGTTGCCGGCATTCTATCGGAAAAAGACGGCGGGGAAGAGGAGCTGACAAAATGGGCGCTTCAGTTCGCAAGGGACCGGGCCGTCCATGAAGTACCGGTCTATGAAAGCGTCACGAGCTTTAAAGAATTCCGGAGATTAGTCTGGAACCGCATACAGACATGCTGTGAAAAAATGTCTGAGAAGCCTGGGGCGAATGCGGTATTCTATTGGGGAGAGAAGCTGAACAAAGCAATTGACCATATGATTGAAGTATTTACAGAGGAATATTATAAAGTGACGGTTACACAATTAAACGCCCAAAAAGAAATGATTAACGAACTAAGCGCGCCGATTATGCCGATTGCCGACGGTATTGGAATTTTGCCGCTCGTCGGCGAAATTGACACCTACCGGGCAAAAATGATTTTGGAATCGGTGCTTGATCAATGTTCCTCGCTCCGGCTTTCTTATTTATTTTTAGATATATCAGGTGTGCCGATTGTGGATACGATGGTCGCTTATCAGATTTTTAAAGTGATTGACAGCACAAAACTTCTTGGCATAGAAACGACAATCTCAGGCATCAGGCCGGAAATCGCGCAGACCGTCGTGAAGCTCGGCATCGATTTTTCTCAGGTGAAAACGGAGCAGAGTCTGGCGAAAGCGCTGGCAAAAAACGGATTTATCGTAAAAGAATCATTAAGATGATAAAAAGCTGAATGGCCGGGAGGGATTTCTCCCTCAGCTATTCAGCTTTGTCAGCTTCAATCGTAATGATATGATGGCTGTCGATTTCTTTTACCGTAAATGTGTAGCCTTCAAAATCAATGGTGCTCCCGGGCTTCGCGTCAATATGCTGAGTAAGAAACCAGCCCCCGAGTGTATCGACTTGATCAGCCGTAATCTCTGTTCCGAGTACATCATTGACGTCACTGATCAGCAATTTGGCGTTCAGGAGATAGCGGTTCTTCCCAAGCTTTTGAACGGAAGGTGTTTCGTCCGTATCAAATTCGTCGCGGATTTCGCCGACGATCTCTTCAATGATATCTTCCGCCGTTACTAATCCCGCAGTTCCGCCGTACTCATCAATGAGAATGGCCATATGGGCGTGTTCCCGCTGCATTTTAACGAATAATTGATAAATCGGAATCGTCTCAATCACGTGGATCGCCGGCTGGATGTAAGGGCTGAGTTCGTGTTTTGTAAACGCCGCTCCTTCTGACAGGAATCTGAATAAAACTTCTTTTATATTGATGATGCCGACTACATGATCTTTATCTCCTTTTACTACGGGATACCGGGTATATTTATTTGTTTTGATAATGTCCCGGAGCATATGTCCCGATCCGCTGTCTAACGGCAGGCTCACCATTTCATTCCGGGGCACCATAATTTCTTTGGCAGTGCGCTTATCAAATGTAAAAATGTTATTTACGTAATGCAGCTCGCTTTTTTTGATCATGCCGCTTCGATAGCTTTCGGCAAGGAGCACCCGCAATTCCTCTTCCGTATAAGCCATTTCATGTTCGGAAGCAGGCTTCAAGCCGAACATGGCTGTAATCAGGCGGGCGGAATGATTGAGCAGCCAGATGAACGGAAACATTAACTTATAAAACAAAATCATCGGTCTGGCAGACAAAAGTGTAATCCGCTCGGCTTTTTGGATAGCAAAACTTTTCGGGGCGAGTTCGCCGATGACGACATTCACATATGTAACCAGCAGAAAGGCGATGATCAATGACAGGACTTGGGCAACCGCTTCGTGAACTCCGGTCTTTAAAAATAACGGCTGAAGCATTGCTTTGACTGTCGGTTCACCCAGCCAGCCGATTCCCAAAGCGGTGACGGTGATACCCAATTGGCACGCCGATAAATATTCATCAAGGTGTGTAATGACATGCTTGGCTGCTTTTGCTCCTTTTACATTTTCCTCAATGAGCTGATTAATGCGGGAGCGCCTTGCTTTAACGATTGAAAACTCTATGGCGACAAAACACGCCGTTAATAAAATAAATAGTACGATGGCAGATAGTTTGATGATATACAATGTAACGCCTTCCGCGAAGGAAGGCTTGCACCTCCCTTTTTTCGGAATAATACCACTGTAGAAAGCTGCTCAAACATCGAACCTGGTTTAGCCTGCTTCATTTACGGTAATAAAACAAGAAAGCGATACTGGAGGATGACAAGAGATGAAGGTACATTCGAGTGCGGACTGGCTGTGGTACCAGCTCGGTCCGCATGAAAAAACGGAAGCGAAAAAAATGATCCATCACAATCACTGGCCGCAATGCGAAAAGTGGTTTGAACATGAAAATCATATAAACTTTCTGCGCTCAGATACAAATGATCAGAATAATGAAGCGGTTTTCGGTTCTTTAATCTATCATCAAGGATTAGATGATGAAAAAAACCATACCGTATTTCACTTTTATATTACGAGAGACTTCTTTTTTACAATTAATTTTGATTTTTCGCTGCTGCGCGGTGTAAAAGAAAAGCATGCCACACAGCAGATTCAAACCTGTGAAAATCCGATTGAAGGCTTTTTTGTTTTACTGGGAGAGCTGATGAATTCCTATCTGATCGGACTGGATGAATTTGAAGTCAAGCAGCGGACGCTGAAATGGCAGATTCATGATGACAACAGCAAAGGAATCTTGGAAAATGTGCATAAACTGCGCCATGAGCTGTTCATTTGGAAAGGCCTTACACTGGGGGCTAAAAAAGTAGAAATGGCTTTAAAAGAAGCTTTTCTCCCGAAAAATGACAGGCAGAAAGATTACCTCAGAGCTCATCAAAAGATGGAAAGAGGAATTACATATATCAATGAGTTTGATCAGGAACTGAGCAATCTGCTGCACGCCGAGGAAGTCATTACCTCCCAAAGAGGAAATGAAATTGTGAAAGCCTTGACGATCTTTACAACTCTTTTTACACCGATGACGGCGCTTGGAGCTCTCTGGGGGATGAACTTTGATAACATGCCGGAGCTTCATTGGAAATATGCGTATATCTGTTCCATCGTGCTCATTATTGTATCAACCCTGCTGATTTATATTTATCTGCGGCACAAAGGCTGGACAGGGGACATTTTGAGGGAGCATCAAAAAAAATATTTGCGGAAAGAAAAGAAACGCTAAGAAGAGCAGGCATTCGCCTGCTTTTTTTGATGGCTGAAAATGGCCGAATGGTTCCGGATTTCATTCGGTAAATCAATGTCAGGGGACTTGTTTTTTATTTTTTTACGTTTTACACAGTGTAAAACGCATAATCTCTCTTTTGCCGGCTTTTATGTATCTGATTTACAATACGTGCGGAAGGAGGGAAGTCTTGTGAAAAATATTGAAACATACAGCAGGAACATCATAAACGAGGCCTATACGGCAAGGGCTTCAGATATACACATTGTGCCGAGAGAAAGGGATGCTTTCATTCATTTTCGCATCGGCCATGCTCTTGTGAAAAAAAGAGTCTTAAAAAAAGAGGAATGTGTAAGGCTTATTTCTCATTTCAAGTTTTTATCGGCCATGGATATAGGAGAAAGACGAAAGCCGCAAAACGGGTCATTGTCTCTGCCGCTTCCGACAGAAACCGTTCATTTGAGAATGTCAACCTTGCCGACAATGAATGATGAAAGTCTTGTCATCAGGCTTTTGCCTAAGCAGCAGATTCCCCCTCTGGATAAACTGTCCTTATTTCGGGGGGCAGGCGCCGCATTATTGTCCTTTCTGAAGCATTCGCACGGCCTGCTTCTGTTTACCGGCCCGACCGGATCTGGAAAAACGACCACTCTTTACTCGCTTGTCAACTATGCAAAACGGCATTTCAACCGGCGGATTGTCACGCTTGAAGATCCCGTAGAAACAAGAGATGAGGATGTGCTGCAAGTTCAGGTGAATGAAAAAGCCGGAGTCACATATTCCGCCGGTTTAAAAGCGATTTTAAGACATGATCCCGATATGATCATCTTAGGGGAAATCAGGGATGCCGAGACGGCTGAAATCGCAGTCCGTGCCGCCATGACGGGACACCTCGTTCTTTCAAGCCTGCATACAAGAGATGCTAAGGGCGCCATATACAGGCTGCTGGAGTTTGGCGTGAACATGACAGAAATTGAACAAACCGTCATTGCTATTGCCGCTCAGCGTCTGGTTGATTTAACATGTCCGTTCTGCAAAGAGGAAAACTGTTCCGTGTACTGCCGGATGTACAGGCAGACACGCCGTGCGGGCATTTATGAACTGCTCTACGGGAAAAACCTCACCCAATGCTTTCAGGAAGCAAAGGGAGAGCACGCCAATTTTCAATATCAGACGCTCCGCAGGCTGATCAGAAAAGGAATCGCTCTCGGCTATGTCACGACCGACAATTACGATCGGTGGGTGTATCATGAAGCGGATTAAACGAACCTGGCCGTTGAAGGATCAAGCGGCTTTTTTGAAAAGGCTCGGTGAAATGACGGAAAAAGGATACAGTCTGATTGAAGGGCTCAGACTGCTGAAACTCCAGCTGCATAAACGTCAGCTTGCAGAGCTGACGGACGGAATCCGACGGTTGAGGGAAGGTGATGCGTTTTACCAAGTGCTTGAGGCACTGTCTTTTCACAAAGAAGCCGTCTCTATCTGCTATTTCGCGGAGAAACACGGGGAATTGCCGGGGGCGATGAAACAAAGCGGCGAATTATTACAGAGAAAGCTCATGCAGACGAATCAAATCAAAAAAATGCTCCGGTATCCGATGTTTTTAATTTCTTCCGTCTGTGTCATGTTTTATATCCTGCAAAGTTTAATCATTCCGCAGTTTTCTGGGATTTATCAATCAATGAATATGAATACATCCGGTGCGACTGCTTTCATCTTTGCATTTTTTCGGCATTTTCATGAAGCCTGCGCACTGGCGCTGTCCGCCGCTTTCTGCTTGTTTTTGTACGTTTGGTTCTTATGTAAGAAAAAATCCCCGCAAGATAAAATGCTGATTGTTGTGAAAATCCCCCTATTAGGAAAAGCGGCCGTTCTTTTTAACAGCTACTTTTTCTCTTTACAGCTCAGCAGTCTTCTGAAATCCGGCCTTTCTATCTATGACAGCTTAACAGCTTTTAAAGAACAATCTTTTCTGCCTTTTTATCGTGAAGAAGCAGAGATGCTCATTACACGTCTGAAAGCCGGAGAAACCATAGAATCCGCTCTTTCCGGGCATCCGTGCTATGAAAAAGACCTTGCGGCTGCAGTCAGCCACGGACAGGCAAACGGCCGGCTTCACCGCGAACTTTATACGTACAGCCAGTTTATGATGGAGCGTCTTGAACAAAACGCGGCGAAGTATACCGGCATTCTCCAGCCTGTCATTTACGGTGTTGTGGCCGGTATGATTTTAATTGTCTACATGTCAATGCTGATGCCGATGTACCAGATGATGAACCAAATGTAAGGGAGTGCTTCGTCTGAAAAATCAAGATGGATTTACTTTAATTGAAATGCTGATTGTTTTATTTATCGTTTCCATTCTGCTTTTAATCACCATTCCTAACGTTACAAAACATAATCAAAGCATTCAGCGTAAAGGCTGTGAAGGACTGCAGAATATGGTGAAAGCCCAAGTGACGGCGTACGAAATCGACCATGAAGGTAAAATGCCGGATATGAACGATTTACAATCAGAGGGGTATATCAAAAAGAATACAGCCTGCCCGAATGGTAAACAGATCTTAATTAGTGGCGGAGAAGTTACAGTTGAACAATAACAGGCGGACAGAAAATGGGTTTACCCTTCTTGAAAGCCTGATTGTGTTAAGCCTGGCGTCCGTCCTGCTGACGGTTTTGTTCACGACGGTTCCGCCGGTCTGCACCCACCTTGTCGTGCGGCAAAAAACAGAACAGCTCCAAAAAGATATTCAGCTTGCTCAGGAAACGGCTATCGCAGAACATAAAAGAACAAAAATCACTTTTCTTCCAAAAGAGCATAAATACAAACTGCAGTCAGGCGGAAGGATTGTCGAGCGTTCTTTTGATTCGCTTCACATTACGCTTGTGACTTTACCGGAGAGCCTTGAATTTAACGAAAAAGGCCATCCGAATTCGGGAGGAAAGATTCAATTGAAGAGTGCCGGGTTCACCTATGAGATCACAGTTTACTTAGGGAGCGGAAATGTCCATGCTAAACGGAAATAAGGGGTTCTCTACTATTGAAACGCTATCAGCAATGGCCATTTGGCTGTTCCTTATGACGTCTATCATTCCGGTCTGGACGGGCATGCTGACAGATGGCCTGAAAATAGAAGATCGCCAGGAAGCGTACCAGCTTCTTCAGAAACATATCAGCACTTATATGATGACCGGAAAAAAGCCGCCGTCTCCCGGTGTGAAGTGGAAGGAGGATGGTGAGTATTACAAAGTGTGTGCGGCTGACCCCGGCGAAAAAGAAATGTGCCTCAGCATTCTCAAAACAGACTGGCTTTACGCTTCTTAATGTTTTGATCTCCTTGGCAGTCTGTCTTTTCCTATCAGGCACCCTGGGCCCGATTTTACATCTGTTCTTATCAAACCGGACCGATAACGGCGGATTAGACAGCCGGGAGCATCAAATTGCCGTTCAGCAGATCATGAACGAATGTAAACAGGCTGAGACTGTGAAGCCGGCGGACGGCGGACGGGCGTTAGCATGCCGGAAAACAGGAGGCAAAGAAGTGCGTTTTGAAATTTATCATAAGATGATAAGGAAAAGAGTAAACGGAAAAGGCCACGTGCCGATCCTGCAAAACGCGGCATCATTAACGGCTGATGTGAAAAACGGCCTGCTCTTATTAGAGATCTCAAGCGTTACAGGTAAAAAGAATCAGGCGGTCATTCCGGTTTACAGCTCTTTTAAAGGTGATTAAATGTACAAATCTGACGGTTTTATATATCCCGCGGTTCTGTTTGTTTCCGCCGCAGTTTTACTTGTCATCAGCTATACTTCATCTGATTTCATCACCCGAAAAACATTTGCAAAAGAGGCCGGGGAGTACTGGATCGGAGAGAACCTGCTCCAAAACGGCGCGCTGCTGTCAAGCCGCCATATGACACAGGGACAAAAGGTCCAAACTGGTACACAGCGTTTTCCGTACGGCACCGTTTCTTTTCACATCACCGGGAGTGATCGCCGGGAAACGGTTAAGGTTACAATTCAGGCGGAAACCATGACAGGCACGAGACGGGAGGCTACCCTTTTGTTCGATCAGAAGAAGAAACAGCTGATTCAATGGACGGAAGTATAAAAAAGAGGCGGCGGGACAACACTTCATAATAAAGACAGCACTATGAGGTGAGAGCCGTGAAAACAAATGATTATGTAAAATATATGACTGAGCAATTCGTTAAATATTTCGATACGCCGAAACAGGAACGGAGAGAGCGAAAAGAAGTGCGGAAAGAAAAGAAAGTGCCGGCTTCTCAGCACTGGTTCGGAATATTGCCGTACAGTTTTAAGCTGTGGATGCAGCGGAAAAAATAAAGTTGAATCACACGAAAGGTCCTCCTGATACAGGAGGGCCTTATTGGTATTCCTCAATGACGGCAATTTTATTTACTTTTTGGCTGTAGGGATTAAAAGAAATCGTAACAAACACACCAAATTCTTTTGCGCCATCCCGCAATGTCAAGTGGTATTGCTTGACTGCTTCGTCCGTTCTTTTCCGATCCCACACCTTTTGAATAAATAACGTTTGGGCGAGCGGATATCTTTTTTTAGCTTCTTTTTCTGCTAACTTTTCCCATTTTGATTTATGGTGAACAGCATAATAAGGCACCGTTTCCGCCTGAGCTGTTCCTGAAACCCCGAAAACAAGAAGAGAAAGGCAAATCAGACTTTGTTTGATCATCATTCTTCGTCCTTTCGCTGTATATACTTTCCATTTTGTGCTAGGCACCTCGTTATTTTCTCACGTTTTATTAGAAAAAATTCCAAAAAGGTGTGTAATTTGAAGCAAAACGATGTTTTTGAAAGATACCATTCTTAAAAACGAACAATTTGACCGAATTTGACATTTTTCAAGACGATAATCCTTGATTATACTTTGTTCATACAGTTCTTTAAAGAGAACGGTTGTCATATTTATTAACAGTTTTACAGGGGGTAAGGCATGTTCCGATTGTTGCGAATGGAAAAAAAGGGCAAGGTGAGATGGCGGATGATGCTATTTTTACGGCTTTCGTTCATTTTTTGCCTGTCCGTGATGATATGTGCTCAGTTCACAGGTGATACAAGTTCCTCCTTCAATGATGTGAAAAGCTTCAGTCTCCCGGTTCAAACGTGCGGAGATTTTCAATATACGGATGACGATTGCCGTTATGACGAACGCTGGGATCAAAGTGATTTACATATAACAAATCAAACTGATACGTCAGGCACCGTGTGTGCGCCGCTCCAGCTCTATGCCGAGCTGGAGAATAAGGGAAAAGAGCGGACTGTTTCTGACTGGAAATGGGAGCTCCATAAAATCGCTTCTCAGCAGCAGCCTTTACGAAACGGCAATGTTGTGGATAAAGGGCTTATTACTGATAAAAAAAGCAAAACGATTTATAAAATTGAGTCAAAGCGGTCTTTGCAGCCGGGCATATACGCATTCAAGGTTTACAAGCCTGAAGGGTACCCGGCCGACGAAGAAAAATTTGAGTGGTCAAAACCGATGAAACTCGTCAAATGCCGGGAACAGGCGACCGTTTCCGATCTAAAGAAAACGGAGAAAGAGCCGGCTGAGCCGGTAAAAGAAAGCGGGGAAGAACATGAAAAAAACGCTGAAACTGATCAGTAATATTTTGTATGCCGTCATCTTCAGCTTGATTATTGTGCTGACGTTAACGGTGATTTCGACCCGGGCTTCCGGGGGTGAGCCGGCCATTTTCGGCTATACGCTGAAATCCGTGCTGTCGGGTTCAATGGACCCGGAATTTAAGACGGGTTCGCTCATAGCGGTAAAGAAAATTTCTGACGTGAATGACTTAAAAAAAGGGGATGTGATCACCTTTACGCAAGATGACGGAACAGCCGTCACACACAGAATAATCGGGATCACAAAAAAGGACGGGAACCCTCTGTTTGAGACAAAAGGGGACCATAATGCCGCCCCGGATGCCGCACCCGTTCAAGCTGAAAAAGTGGCGGCCCAGTATACGGGATATCAGCTTCCGTATGCCGGATATGTCATACATTTGGCCAGCCAGCCGATCGGAACGGCGATTCTGTTAATCGTTCCCGGCGTCATGCTTTTGATTTACTCAATAACAGTCATTGTCAGCGCCCTCCGCGATATTGAGCGGAAAACGAAAGCGCTGGAAGAACATGCGAAAAAGGGAACCATCTCCACATGAATACGGTTGCAACCTGGCGACAGGATTTGATAACAAAAATAAAAAGTAAGGGGAGAGTACAAACATGGGTATGAAAAAGAAATTAAGCTTGGGCGTTGCCTCAGCCGCACTCGGTTTAGCATTAGTAGGAGGAGGCACATGGGCCGCATTTAATGATGTGAAGTCGACGGACGCTACATTTGCGTCAGGAACACTTGATTTATCGGCTAAAGAACAATCAGCCAATGTCAATTTGTCAAACTTAAAACCAGGCGATAAATTGACGAAAGATTTCGAATTCAGAAACAACGGTTCACTTGCCATTAAAGAAGTGCTGATGGCTTTGAATTTTACTGACTTTAAAGGAGCAAAGAAAGGAAATGAATCTGCGGAGGATTTCCTCAGCCAGTTTGAAATTACGGTTCTGACAGTCGGTAAAGAAGGGGGCAACGGCTATCCTAAAAATATCATTTTGAAGGCGGCCAGCCTGAAAGACTTATACTTAATGTCAACAAAACAGGATAAAGCAGCTGCCGAAGCGATCAGCAAGCACATTGATCCGAAATTCCTGAGTGAGAGCGGAAAAGTCAATGTAGCAACCATTAACGGCAAAACAGCTCCTGAGTACGACGGAGTTCCGAAAACGCCTGCTGATTATGACCAGGTGAGAATGGAAATCCAATTTAAAAATGACACCGCAAAAACTGCGGACGGATTAAGTGTGCAAAACAAGTTCCAAGGCAATGCGATTTCTCTTCAATTCTCTTTTGAAGCAACGCAATGGAACGGCTTGACCATTACGAAAGATCATACGGATAAAGACGGTTACGTCAAGGAAAATGAAAAGGCTCACAGTGAGGATAAAAACTAATCCGAAAGTCGGACAGTTAAAAGAGGAGTTGTGCACATATGGCGGCACTACTCCTCTTTTTGCGCTTTTCTCCATTTTTGATAATCTAAAAATTCACGAAATTGTTTTTTTGATACCCCGGATGTCATTGCATCGCGAACTAATTTCTCCCATTCACTATCTAATTGACCATCGTATTCGGTTTCATGTTTTTCATCAAGTAAAGTATGAACCGAGACGTCCAGAACAGCGGAGACTTTTTCGAGAAATTGAATGGAGGGGTTCGTCTGTAAATTTCGTTCTATTGAGCTTAAATAAGACTTCGCTACCCCAGCTTTTTCAGCTAGTTCTGATAGTGAGTAGCCTTTTTCTTTTCGGTATTGTTTAATACGCTGGCCAATCAATGTCATCACCTTCCTTGTGATATTATAGCACATTCAGAAAGGATTTACGGTATGACTTCTGGCTGCCTGGATATGTTGAGAAGACTTTTTATTCGAAAGCAGGTATTTGCGTATTTCTTCTAGGCTGATATTTGCTTTTTGGGCTTCTAATATCAGCTCAACCCATTCCTTATCTAATTGCGAAAATTCTGTTTTTGCATTTTTCATGCATTTTCTCCTCCTAAAATACTTGTTTATGTATTTCAGCCAATCCGGCCATGACCTTATCTTTACATGTCTGGAAGTGATTCATCGCATGCGAAACGCCAGAAATTTTTTCTATATACTTTTATTATAATATAGAATTTCCAGAAAAAACGGGAAAGGTGTCGAATGGATAACGCTTATCCAGAAAAATTACTTTGCAGGAAAAATAAACCGCCGTTTTCAATCTGAATGTGAATTTTCGGCTGATATAAGGCTTTCAGCGCTTGTTTTTCCAAATGGTATTCCTCAGGTTTTTCCTCTGTCTGCCCATAAAACTGATCGAGCAGCCTGAGGTCCTTTTTCCATCTGGCGATCGCGCTGTCAGCCCAGTCTGACGGCTCTTTGGCGGCAGCGTCTTTTAAGTAATGCTCCATCCTTTTAATCCCGCTTTCCGGCTTAATCATCGGCGATATGGTAAAGCAATAGTCTGATATTTGCGAGGTCAGCGGAAGCGGTGCAAGCTTCTGCTGAAACCCTTCTATAATTGTTCCAGAAACAAGATGCAGGCCTAAAGACAAAAGTCTGTCTTTTTTCATGTCGGATTGGTATGAAATCACTACATTTAATCCCAGCCAGGGCTGAAGCGGCACTCTGGCTCCGGCTGATACAATTTTCTCATATATTCTTGTAAATCTCCCATTTTGTTTAACTGCTTGAAAGATTTGAAAGAGGCGCGGGGCTCCAAAGTAAATAAATTCGCCGTTCATATCCTCCGGAGCCGTTTCTTTATCAGTGATGAACGTGATCTTCATCGGGTTCGGTTCGCCGCCCGTTTTTTCACGCCAATGCCAATAAAACGGGCGGTTCATAATTTGTTTGTCCATCTCGACCGTCAACTGAACCGTCATAAAACCCGGCCCGTGTTCTGTAATCGGACAGTGGTTCGCTTCAAAAAAGCGCAGTAAAAATTCGTGAACCTCCTGCTGTCTCATGTCGCGCTTCCTCCTTTTAAATTAAGATCCTTTTTTTCTGGCGGGCTTGTCCGTACCGTACGACAGAAAAGAGGTGAGATTGTCCATTTTGATTCTCATTTCTTCCTCTGTCAGCGAATGGCATAAAATATCATGCAAATGGTCTTCAAAATTGCTCACTTTGATTTTTGTTAAAATGTCATCTAATTCTCCGACGACATTTTCAAATAAATGAATTTTGTCATACAGAAGTTTTAAGATATGCTCTTCCACCGTATGTTTTGTCGCCATATTGTAGATATGGACATCTCTTTCCTGACCGAGTCTGTGAATCCTTCCGATTCTTTGTTCAAGCCGCATCGGGTTCCACGGGAGGTCATAATTGATAATATGGTTGCAGAATTGCAGGTTGATCCCCTCGCCTCCGGCTTCTGTAGCGATCAGCACCTGCACTTTGCCGCGGAAGAGATCCTTCATCCAGTCTTTTTTTCCGCGTTTAAATCCGCCTCTGAACGGAACGGAGCTTATGCCGTTCTGCTGAAGGAACCATTGCAGGTAAATCTGTGTCGCCCTGTATTCAGTAAAAATAATGACTTTATCATTAATCTTTTGGATCAAGTCAACAACTTGAATTGCTTTTGAGTTTTGCGTGACTTGATTGATGCGGTCCATTAAATTAGCGATCGTCTGGTCATCGAATGCGGGCGCATGTTTGTCTTTTTGGTCAAGCATTTTTTTGAGCGTCATATACACGGCTTCCCTGCTTGAACAGCACTCTCTTTGCAGCGTCATAATGGAAAATGCGCTTGCGGGCTTTTCCGTGCCGTTTTTCAGTGCGGCAATGTCATCGTAAAGCGCCTGTTCCGTCGGTGAAAAGGTGATCGGCACTGTTTCCACGTGGCGCTTCGTCCATGTAAGGCCGGTGTCGCTCCGCGTGTTGCGGATCATCACCTTATTGACGAGCTCTTTCAAATGCTCATGAGCGTCAATCCCGTCCTTCTGATTGAAGGTTTCTTGAAATCCGCTTTCATTTCCTAAATGGCCGGGCTTTAACAGTGACACTAAATTGAAGATTTCTTCGATCCGGTTTTGAATCGGCGTCGCCGTCAGAAGCAGGCAGTATTTCTTCACAAGACTTCTCGCAAATTCATAATTTTTCGTTTTGCTGTTTTTGAGCTTGTGCGCCTCGTCAATAATGACGAGATCATACGGAATAGAAAGCACAATGTCCTTGTGAGGCGAGCGTTTGGCCGTATCAATAGAAGAAACGACGATATCGCACTGTTCCCACACATAGCTTTTCTTCTGTTCAACAGCGGGTATCAAAAACTTCTCCTGAAGCTCTTTGACCCACTGGGAAACGAGTGATGCCGGCACAAGAATCAGGATTTTTTTGGCCAGCCCGCGAATCATGTATTCTTTTAAAATCAGGCCCGCTTCCACCGTTTTTCCGAGCCCCACTTCATCAGCTAAAATCGCCTTGCCGTTCATTTTTTCAACGACTTTCTGCGCGACTTCAAGCTGATGGGGAAGCGGAGTGAAATCGGGCAGGTATAAAGGAGCCCTCAATCCTTCAAATTCAGGAATGGCAAGGGTCTGCTGGACTTCAGCCGACAGTTTGTACATCTCCCAATTTGACCAGGGACCGTCCGTTTTCAGCCGCTCAGAAAACTCTCCCGGCCAGTTTGCATCAAATATGATCTCTGCTGTCATATGTAACAAAACCGCCTTTCTTTTAAAAAACTGATTTATCATAATTTTTGTTGCCGGACGTAAGTGAGGGTGGTAGGATATAAGTAATGATTTCACTAAAAGATATTGCTTTAGTATGTCCATAAAATTGGTAAATATGAGCGAATGACAGCAAGGGGAGAGACTCGGACGAAAGATGGGCGTCCGGGCGCCGAAGGAGCAAACTGCGGAGTGAATCTCTCAGGCAAAAGAACTCTTGCTCGACGCAACTCTGGAGAGTGTCTGCACTTAGAAGAAGCAGGCCACCAAAGGGGACGTCTTTATGATATGTTCATAAAGTAAACTTTCAGGTGCCGGGACAGAGAAACCTTCATTTTCATGAGGTGTTTCTCTGTCCTTTTTTATATGTTTTTACAATGCGCCAATGACTGAAGGGGGAAGATGATGCTGAAACGAACACCGCTTTATGACGTGTATAAAGAATACGGCGGAAAAACGATTGATTTTGGAGGATGGGAGCTGCCGGTTCAATTTTCTTCTATTAAAGAGGAGCATGAAGCCGTCCGCACAAAAGCGGGCCTGTTTGATGTGTCTCATATGGGGGAAGTTGAAGTATCCGGTAAAGACGCCCTGTCTTTTCTGCAAAAAATGATGACAAATGACGTTGCCGATTTAAAGCCGGGAAACGCGCTCTATACCGCCATGTGTTATCCTGACGGCGGTACGGTGGATGACTTGCTGATCTATCAGAAAAGCGAGAGCTGCTATCTGCTCGTGATTAACGCGTCCAATATTGAAAAAGACATCGCTTGGCTGACGGAACATGCAGAAGGCGATGTCACGCTGACGAATCAGTCTGACGGGATTTCACTGCTTGCCGTTCAGGGGCCGAATGCTCAGTCGGTTCTTGCGAAGCTGACTGAATGTGATTTGTCCTCCTTAAAGCCGTTTACGTTTATTGATGGGGCGGACGTTGCCGGACGACAAGTCCTGCTTTCAAGAACAGGCTATACCGGTGAAGACGGGTTTGAGTTATATTGCCGCAATGAAGATGCAGTTCATCTATTTAAGGAGATACTTGCAGCGGGAGAGTATGAAGGTCTCGTTCCGTGCGGCCTCGGCGCCCGTGATACGCTGAGATTTGAAGCGAAGCTTGCTTTATACGGTCAGGAATTGACGAAAGATATTACACCGATTGAAGCCGGAATCGGATTTGCCGTGAAACACAAGAAAGATTCCGATTTTTTCGGGAAGTCTGTATTGCGCGAACAGAAAGAAAAAGGAGCCCCGCGAAAGCTGGTCGGACTTGAGATGATTGAAAAAGGGATTCCGAGACACGGGTACGCCGTGAAAAAAGACGGTGTTCCGATCGGTGAAGTCACGACAGGCACGCAATCTCCGACTTTAAAGAAAAATATCGGCCTTGCCTTAATCAAAACGGAATTCAGTGAAGTCGGAACGGAAGTAGAAGTGGAAATCCGTAAAAAAACGGTAAAAGCGAAGATTGTCCGCACACCGTTTTATAAACGTCCAAAACAGAGCTGAAAAAGGAGAGTCATATGAAGCATCGATATTTGCCCGCGACAGAACAGGATAAAAAAGAAATGCTGAAAGCCATCGGCGCAGAAACAATTGATGAACTGTTTGCCGATATTCCGGAAAATGTACGGTTTCAAAAAGACTACCGCATTAAACAAGCAAAGTCAGAAACTGAGCTGACGAGAGAGCTGACAAAGCTTGCGGCGAAAAATAAAGACGCTGTTACATATGCATCTTTTCTGGGTGCAGGAGTGTACGATCACTACCAGCCGGTTATCGTCGATCATGTGATATCCCGATCAGAGTTTTACACGGCATATACGCCTTATCAGCCTGAAATCTCACAAGGAGAGCTGCAGGCGATTTTTGAATTTCAAACGATGATCTGTGAATTAACGGGAATGGATATCGCAAACTCCTCTATGTACGATGGGGGAACGGCGCTGGCGGAAGCGGCGATGCTTGCGTCGGGCCATACGAAAAAGAAAAAAATCGTCATTTCCGCAGCCGTTCATCCGGAATCACGGGATGTTTTGAAAACATACGCAAAGGGCCAATATATTGAGGTTGTAGAGGTTCCCGCGAAAAACGGCGTCACAGATCTTGAAGCATTGGAACATGCCGTTTGTGATGAAACGGCCGCCGTGATCGTCCAGTATACGAACTTCTTCGGACAAATCGAGCCGTTAAAGGACATTGAGCCGCTCGCACATAAAGGAAACAGCCAGCTGATTGTTTCTTCAAACCCGCTCGCGCTCGGTATTTTGACACCGCCCGGGGCATGCGGAGCTGATATCGTCGTCGGGGACGCGCAGCCTTTCGGCATACCTGCGGCGTTCGGCGGCCCGCATTGCGGCTATTTTGCAGTAACGAAAAAACTGATGAGAAAGGTGCCGGGCCGGCTTGTCGGCCAAACGGAAGATGAAAACGGGCGAAGAGGCTTTGTTCTCACTCTTCAGGCGCGCGAGCAGCATATCAGAAGAGACAAAGCCACGTCTAACATTTGCTCAAATCAGGCGCTGAATGCTTTAGCGGCTTCAGTCGCGATGACGGCGCTCGGAAAAAACGGCGTCAAAGACATGGCCCGCCAAAATATATTGAAAGCTGATTACGCGAGACGCCAAGCGGAAAAAGCCGGCTTGCACGTAGCATTTGACGGCCCGATATTTAATGAATTTGCCGTCAGGCTGAATCTTCCCGTCAAGGAAGCAAACCGGCGGCTCCTGCAAGACGGCATAATCGGCGGATATGATTTAGGCCTTGCGTATCCGGAACTGAATCAGCATATGCTCATTGCCGTTACAGAGCTGAGAACAAAAGAAGAGATCGATTCGCTTATTGCGGGATTGGGGGATCAACATGAATAATCAAGATCAGGCGCTTATTTTTGAAATGTCCCGCGAAGGGCGTATCGGTTACAGCCTTCCGGAGCTTGATGTGCCGGAAACAGAGCTTGAAAGTCTTCTTCCCGGTGACTATATCCGCGATGAAGACGCAAAGCTGCCGGAAGTATCAGAGCTCGATATTATGCGGCATTATACCGCTCTTTCTAAGAGGAACCACGGAGTTGATTCAGGCTTTTATCCGCTCGGCTCTTGTACGATGAAATACAATCCGAAATTAAATGAAAAAATTGCCCGGATCGCAGGTTTTTCCGCTATTCATCCGCTTCAGGACGAGGACACGGTTCAGGGGGCGCTTGAGCTTTTATACGATTTAAGCGAACACTTGGAGGAAATTACGGGCATGGACGAGGTGACACTGCAGCCTGCGGCGGGCGCTCACGGCGAATGGACCGGTCTGATGATGATCCGCGCCTATCACGAAGCGCGGGGAGACTTCGGACGGACGAAGGTGATTGTCCCTGATTCAGCCCACGGCACGAATCCGGCATCCGCCACGGTCGCCGGTTTTGAAACGATTACCGTCAAGTCAAATGAGCACGGGCTGGTTGACATTGAAGATTTGAAAAGAGCGGTAAATGAAGAAACAGCGGCGCTGATGCTGACGAATCCGAACACCCTCGGGTTATTTGAGGAAAACATTACGGAAATGGCTGAAATCGTCCATCAGGCCGGCGGAAAGCTTTATTATGACGGAGCGAATTTAAATGCCGTTTTAAGTAAAGCAAGACCGGGAGATATGGGATTTGACGTCGTTCACCTTAATCTGCATAAAACATTTACCGGGCCGCACGGCGGGGGAGGACCTGGCTCAGGGCCGGTCGGCGTAAAAAAAGAATTCATTCCGTATCTGCCGAAACCCGTTCTCACGAAAAAAGAGGGCCGTTTGACGTTTGACTATGACCGGCCGCAGTCGATCGGGCGCGTAAAACCTTATTACGGCAACTTCGGCATTAATGTCAGAGCCTACACGTATATCCGGTCCATGGGGCCTGACGGCTTAAAAGCTGTGACCGAAAACGCGGTTTTAAATGCAAATTATATGATGAGAAGACTCGCGCCTTATTATGATCTCCCGTATGACCGTCATTGCAAGCATGAATTTGTGTTATCGGGTAGAAGGCAGAAAAAGCTTGGCGTACGAACGCTTGATATTGCCAAACGGCTTTTGGATTTCGGCTATCATCCGCCGACTGTGTATTTTCCTCTCAATGTTGAAGAAAGCATCATGATCGAACCGACGGAAACGGAATCAAAGGAAACGCTTAATGCGTTTATAGATGCCATGATTCAAATTGCGCGGGAAGCGGAGGAATCGCCTGAAATCGTTCAGGAGGCGCCGCATACAACAGTTGTCAAAAGAATGGATGAAACCAAGGCGGCAAGAAAGCCGGTTTTAAAGTACGAACATACACCTGACGTCAGCCGCTGACACGGTGTAAAAAAAGAGCTTCCGTATAAAACGGACAGCTCTTTTTTTATGATTAGTTTTTTGCTTTAATTTTTCCGCCCCATTTTTTAAATCCGCCTTTCAGGTTGTAAATATCTTTACAGCCGTGTTTGCGGAGCGTCTGTGCCGCGCGTCCACTGCGGACATTGTTTTGGCAGTACAGATAAACGGGTTTATCAGGACGGATTTCACTTTTGCGCTGTTTCAGCTGTGACAGCGGAATGTTGCGCGCGCCGAGAATATGGCCGCCTTCAAATTCATTCGGTTCACGGACGTCAATCAGCTGCGCTTTTCTGTAGCCCGCGCGGAATTCCTCTTCCGTAAGTGTTTTCATTAAACGCTGCTGGTAAAAATACGACACGATCATATAAACGATAAACGCCGCAACAATAATTAAAGCAATCATATTAGACAATGCGATTCTACTCCTTTAGCTTATAAAATAAAACCCTGCTTCCTGAAAACAAGGCTTACCGGACGTTTTGGGACAAATACTATTATAGTAAAGCATGAAGCGATTGTCATCCTTAATGAAACGAAATATTTTTCATTTTCAAGGCAGTTTGTTAAACTGATTTTATTAAAACGATAAAGAAGGGTTCAGTGTATGGAAAAAGAAACATGGCGGTTTATTGACTCAGGGAATGAAAGCCCGGCATTTAACATGGCGCTGGATGAAGCGCTTTTATATTGGCACAGCCAAAAAAAAATTCCTCCGGTGATCCGTTTTTACGGCTGGAATCCGGCAACTTTGTCTGTCGGGTATTTTCAAAATATTAAGAAGGAAATTAACTTTGACGCAGTACATAAACACGGCCTCGGGTTTGTCAGAAGACCGACAGGCGGACGGGGTGTTCTGCATGATAAAGAATTGACATACAGCGTAATCGTTTCAGAGGATCACCCGGAAATGCCGGCCACGGTGACAGAGGCGTACCGGGTGATTTCAGAAGGTATTCTGCAGGGATTCAGAAACCTTGGACTTGATGCCTGCTTTGCGATTCCCCGAACGGAGAAAGAAAAAGAAAGCTTGAAAAATCCGCGCTCGTCCGTCTGCTTTGATGCGCCTTCGTGGTATGAACTGGTCGTCGAAGGACGGAAAGTTGCCGGAAGCGCACAGACACGCCAAAAAGGCGTCATTCTTCAGCACGGTTCCATCCTGCTTGACATTGATGAAGATAAGCTGTTTGATCTGTTTTTATATCCGAGCGACAGAGTCCGTGAGCGCATGCAGCGGAATTTCAAAAACAAAGCGGTAGCCATCAACGCCTTAGCGCCGAAACGGGTAACGATGGATGAGGCCAGAATCGCTTTTAAAGCCGGTTTTGAGGAAGGGCTGAACATTCATCTTGAGCCTTACACACTCACGTCTGAAGAGCTTGCATTTGTCAATGAGCTGGCTGAGACGAAATACGCGTCTGATGAATGGAATTATAAGCGCTGATAAGGCTTGACAGACCGGAAGCATCCTTGTTTTTTCATGACCGTTAGTGTAAACTTGTAATGGTTTATAAAGTTAAGGTGCTTTTTGGGAGGGTTACTTATGACAACACCAAGTATGGAAGATTATATTGAACAGATTTATATGCTGATAGAAGAAAAAGGATATGCACGGGTTTCTGATATCGCGGAAGCTTTGGCAGTCCACCCCTCCTCTGTAACGAAAATGGTTCAAAAACTAGATAAAGACGAGTATTTGATTTATGAAAAATATCGCGGGCTCGTATTGACGTCAAAAGGCAAAAAGATCGGCAAACGGCTCGTATACAGACACGAATTGCTTGAGCAGTTTTTAAGAATCATTGGTGTTGATGAAGAGAAGATTTACAATGATGTTGAAGGAATCGAACATCATCTGAGCTGGAACAGCATTGACCGCATCGGCGACCTCGTTCAGTATTTCGAAGATGACGAAAGCCGGAAAAAAGAATTGAAATCCGTACAGAAAAAAACCGAAAATCCCGGTGAATAAAGGGCAGCCCGAAATGGGGCGCCCTTTTTTTAATGTCTTCATTCTTTGGTCTATTTCGCCCAGCCGTTTCTTAAAATAATAATACACCTTGAGATGGAAGGGAGAGGGCGCGCTATGCAGATTGACGGCGTATTTTCGGGCGGGGGGATAAAAGGGGTGGCGCTTGCCGGCGCTTATGAAGCGCTGGAAGAAAAGGGCTTTCGCTTTGAAAGGCTCGCCGGAACAAGCGCCGGCGCAATTATTGCCGCATTTATCGCTGCGGGCTATACGAGCAGAGAGGTTCATTCCATCATAGATGAGGTGGACGGAAGGCAATTGCTTGATCAGAGATACTCATTCCTCCCGCTGAAAATCCTGCAGTGGGTGTCGATATATTGGCGCCTCGGACTATACAGAGGCGATATGCTGGAAAAATGGATTGCGGATAAATTAAAAGCGAAGGGCATCATCGCGTTCGGTGATTTGAAAAAAGGCTCGCTCCGTCTCATCGCTTCAGATCTGACGAACGGAACGATGATCGTGCTTCCTGACGATCTTCCCCGCTACGGATTAAATCCGGAAATGTTCCCGGTTGCCAGAGCCGTCAGAATGAGCTGCAGCATTCCTTATTTTTTTGAACCGATAAAACTGAAAACCGAAAAAGGCACCTCGACGGTCGTTGACGGCGGCGTGTTAAGCAATTTCCCGATTTGGCTGTATTCAAAAGAACGCAAACGGCCGGTCATCGGAATTTCACTTTCGCCCAACGAAAAAGAGCGCCCGAAAAAATCAATCCGCAACGCTTTTGAGCTGTTCGGAGCTTTGTTTGAAACGATGAAAGACGCTCATGATGCCAGGCATATCGCGACAAAGTACGAACAGAATATTATTTTTATTCCGGTGGAACATGTGATGGCGACGGAGTTTCATCTCACACCGCAAAAAAAACTAGCTCTCATTGAGCTAGGAAAAAGCAGAACAGAGCAATTTTTGAAGCAATGGAGCTATTAAAAAAGCGCTCTGTTTTTCTTTTTATTCTTTTTGCCTTCTATGACGGTAAGCTGGGTCTGGCTTTTTTTCTTAAGAATCATCGGCTTCGGTCTGCTGCTGCTCGGCACGCTCCGCAAATGGCTGACCCGGCCTCTGTGTCCGGCGCGGTGCTTCGCTTTTTGCTCCTTCATTCGGAGCCGCGATTGTCTGGCCGCTTTTCTGAAAGCGGTTCCGTCACGGCCGGTGCGGCGGTTCAGGACCGTCCTCACGATAAAATAAATAATGATGCCTGCGATAATAACGGTGATCGCTCTTGAAATCATCTGCCCGGGGTTGGTTACCGCCGCATAAATGAAACCGAATGCGCCAAGCGCTATCAATACAGCAAAAAAAGGTTGTACACGATGATTCATAACTGCCCACCTCCAAAATAATAACGGTAACGGTTCAAATTACGTTGTGAGACGGTTTTTCGCTCTGTTCTGAAATGTCTTCCAGTCTGAGAAGCTCGTTAAAGCTTTCTATGGCAACCTCGACCTGGTCATCCGCCGGTTCCTTTGTCGTTAAAAGCTGCAGCCACAGGCCGGGATAACCGAGCACTTTCAAAACGGGGATATTCCGCACTCTGTTCGTCAGCTGGAGCACTTCAAAGGAGATGCCGAGAACGACCGGTATAAGCGCAATCCTGTCTAAAATCCGCACCCAAAGCGGATCTGTCGGAACGAGTAAATAGACGAACATGCCGACAATGATCGTAAATAAAATAAAGCTTGAACCGCAACGGTAATGAAGCCGTGACTGTTTCTGAACATTTTCTATTGTAATTGGCAAATTCTGTTCATAACAGTTTATGACCTTATGTTCGGCTCCATGATATTGAAACACTCTTTTAATTAACGGCGTCATTGATAAAAAATAAATGTAGCCGAGAAGCAGAATAAGCTTAAACAGACTTTCGATTCCGATCTGCGCGGCGTCTGAGGAAAATACGGGCCTTACAAGCTCCGCTAAGAAGACCGGGACGAGCGTAAAAACGAATTTGCTGAACAAAAACGACAGAACGCCGATCACCGCCAGGCTGAAAAACATCGATAAGCCCGAACCCTTCTTATCTTCCTGCTCCAGCTTGGCGTCATCTTGAGGATCAAGCCCGTATCGTTCGCTGGAAAAGTTTAAATGCTTTGTGCCGTTGGCGCTCGCCTCAATGATGGCGACGATTCCCCGCAAAAAAGGAATCTTTTTTAAAGCCGAAAGCTTGGCGTTCGGCACTCTGGGAAGCTTGAAAAAATCAATGCTTCCGTCATTCCTGCGGATGGCGGTAACATAATTCTTTCTGCCGCCGAACATGACCCCTTCAACGACAGCCTGCCCGCCGTATGCAGGGGGCGTTTTTTGTTTGGACATTGTTTATCAACCTGCCTGTTTTTTTAGGATTTACTAACCATTTCCTTTCACTCTATTGTACAGGAAACCGCGGTAAACCTCTAGTTAGACAGTTGGGAAATCAATGCTTTTTCTACATGCAGTATACCCCGTTTCTTTAGATTTTACTCATTGAATGAAAATATGGCGCAGCTTTTTATGACTTTTCAATTTTGGGGCAGTCTATTACTGGAGGTGCCATGATGACAAGCGAAAAACATTCAGAACAGGAAGAAAAAAAGAAGCGGGATGATGATCAGCAGCCTGTTTCATTTACCGGCAGAATTTGCGGTATCGGATTTGCCGGCGGTGTATTTTGGAGTTTGATCGGCTATCTCGGGTATGTCTTTCATTTTTCAGAGATCAGCCCCAACATGATTCTTCAGCCGTTTATGATCGGAGAATGGAAAAAACAATGGCTCGGCACGATGGTCAGCATCGTTGTCATCGGATTCATTTCAATTGCCGGGGCGTTTATTTATTTCGTCTGCCTGAAGCGTTTTAAAACGATGTGGCCGGGGATGGTGTACGGCGTCATTTTATGGTGTGCGGTTTTTTTCTTATTCAATCCGATTTTCGAAGATGTGAAATCCATCACTGAATTGAAATCAGATACAATCGTGACGACGCTTTGCCTTTACATTCTGTACGGTTTGTTTGTCGGCTACTCAATTTCCTTCAACTACAATGAACTTACGTCAGACAAGCTTGCAAGGGCGCTCGGCAACAAGTGAATAAGTGTATAAACCCTGTCCGGTATGGTAAAATGTTCACGAGAAGTGAACATTTTTTATGCTGAAAACCGGGCGGGGATGCTCCCGCGTTGTCAGGCGGCAGTCAAGAATCGGCGAGGAGGAGAAAGGGAATGAAACTTGAGAAATTGCGAAATCTTTTCGGTCAGCTGGATATAGACGGAATGTTGGTGACAAGCTCCGCCAATCTGCAGTATATGACGGGATTTACGGGTTCGTCAGGCCTTGCGGTCATATCGAAAGAACGTGCGGCATTTATCACGGATTTCCGTTACACCGAGCAGGCGAAGACGCAAGTGAAGGGTTTTGACATTATCGAGCACGGCGGAAGCTTAATCCAAACGGCTGCGGATACGATTCTTGAGTACGGCATTAAAAAACTCGGCTTCGAGCAAAACAGCATGACGTACGGAACATATGCATCCTATCAAGCGGTGCTGCAGGAAGCGGAGATGGTTCCCGTCGCGGATTCCGTTGAAAAGTTGCGCTTGATTAAGTCAAGTGAAGAGATTAAGATATTAGAGGAAGCTGCGAAGATTGCGGATGATGCGTTTGAACATATTCTGACGTTTATCAAACCGGGCATCTCAGAGATTTCAGTTGCAAACGAGCTTGAATTTTATATGAGACGTCAAGGAGCGGACGGCTCTTCCTTTGATATGATCGTCGCCTCGGGAGTCAGATCCAGCCTTCCCCACGGAGTGGCAAGCGGCAAATTGATTGAAAAGGGAGACTTGGTCACGCTCGATTTCGGCGCTTATTATAAAGGCTATTGTTCTGATATCACACGCACCGTCGCGGTCGGAGAGCCAAGTGATAAACTGAAAGAGATTTATCAGGTCGTATACGATGCCCAAGCGCTTGGTGTCCTGCATATTAAACCCGGCATGACGGGGAAAGAAGCGGACGCTCTGACGAGGGATCACATCACCGCAAAAGGCTACGGACAGTATTTCGGCCATTCGACAGGACACGGGTTCGGAATGGAAGTCCATGAATCACCGGGGCTGTCTTTCAGGTCATCGGCCGTTCTTGAGCCGGGCATGGCGGTAACGGTTGAGCCGGGCATATACATACCGGAAGTTGGGGGCGCAAGAATCGAAGATGATATCATCATCACTGAGGACGGCAACCGGACAATTACGCATTCCCCTAAAGAATTAATTATTTTGTGATCGGAATATAGGAGGACATCAAACATGATTTCAGTTAACGATTTTCGTACAGGACTAACGATTGAAGTAGACGGCGGCATTTGGCGCGTCGTTGACTTCCAGCACGTAAAGCCGGGAAAAGGAGCGGCATTTGTCCGTTCTAAATTGCGTAACCTGCGCACGGGCGCTATTCAGGAGAAAACATTCCGTGCAGGTGAAAAAGTCGCGAAAGCGCAAATCGAAACAAAAACGATGCAGTATCTTTATGCCAACGGCGATCAGCACGTGTTCATGGATACAAGCTCATATGAACAGCTTGAATTGAACGAAAACCAAATCGAAGAAGAATTGAAATACCTTCTGGAAAATATGTCTGTGCACATCATGATGTATCAGTCTGAAACGCTCGGTATTGAACTGCCGAACACAGTTGAACTGAAAGTTGTTGAAACAGAGCCGGGAATTAAAGGCGACACGGCGTCAGGCGGCACAAAACCTGCCAAAACGGAAACAGGTCTTGTCGTAAACGTACCGTTCTTCGTGAACGAAGGCGATACGCTTGTTGTAAATACATCAGACGGTTCTTACGTGTCAAGAGCGTAGTTAAAGAAATTCGGAGTCTGCTCCTTTTACGGGGCAGGCTTTTTTTGTGTTCTGCATCAAATCTTTCTTCTATATCAAAATAGTGAGACTACTTCCGTCAGCTAGAGCATATAGTGTAACAAAATGCTTGAAGTTGGGGGATTGCAATGAAATTTTTGTTTAGTTCAATCAATTCTACTGTTTTAACGATGGCCGGTTTACGAGTTTTGTCCTCGCTCATTGAATTATCGGCCGCTATTATCATGCTTTTGACAAACGACATCAGAAAAGCGGTTGTGGTGAATAGTATTTTGGCAATCGTCGGCCCGCTGATCTTTATCATCACAATGACGATCGGCATTTATCAGATTGCCGGACAGCTCTCATATGCAAAGTTAATATTGATTTTTGCGGGAGTGGTGCTGATTTTGGCCGGTGTGCATAAATAGAGGGCCGGGGTGTCATAAAGTCTGTCCCGGATCATACATTTTAAAGAAGCCAATCGGTAAAAAAGGAGGAGACTCTATTGAATGAGATTACAGAGGTTCTCCCTGAATTATTGAGAGATGCCATCTCCGCCGTGCCCGAAGAAGCGAGGCGGGATACAGAAGAAATCAGAATCCGCGTCGACAGGCCGGTTGAACTGATCCAAAAAGGACAACCTTTGTATTTGTCATATGTGTGCACGGCCGGCGACGCACAGCTGATCCTCAGCCGGCTCAGCAATTACAGTATGTACACGCTGGAAGAAGAGCTGAAAAAAGGATACATCACAATCAGAGGAGGCCACCGTGTGGGGCTGGCCGGAAGAGTCATCGTCGAAAACGGAGCCGTCAAAGGACTCCGGGATATTACTTCTTTTAATATCCGAATCGCCCGGGAGAAGCTGGGAATCGCAGAACCGCTCATTCCTTTCTTATGGAAAGAAAACTGGCTGAACACGCTGATCATCGGTCCTCCGCAAACGGGGAAAACGACCTTGCTTCGTGATTTGGCCCGGCTTTCCAGCACCGGATCAAAACGCATTCCTGCAAAAAAAACAGGTATCGTAGATGAACGGTCGGAAATTGCCGGCTGCCTGCGGGGCATTCCCCAGCACAGTTTCGGCTGCAGAGTCGATGTCCTTGATGCCTGTCCGAAGGCGGAAGGGCTGATGATGATGATCCGCTCTATGAGTCCTGATGTCATAATTGTGGATGAAATCGGGAGAATGGAAGACTCACAAGCGCTGCTGGAGGCGCTCCATGCGGGCGTATCCGTTATCGTATCTGCGCACGGGTGGGACATGAAAGACTTGGTAAAGAGGCCGTCGCTGAAAATGCTTTGGGAGGAAAACGTGTTTGACCGATATGTTGAACTGTCAAGGCGCCGCGGTCCGGGAACGATCAGCAGGATGTACGGAAAAGACGGGAAACCTGTTCCGCATGCTGAAAGCGTGATGACATGCTGAAGCTTTTGGGTGCCGTGTTCATTCTGACGGCGACGACATGGACGGGATTTGAGATCGCCAAAATGTATATTGAAAGGCCGAGGCAGATCCGTCAGCTGCGCGCGGCGCTCCAATCGCTAGAAGCGGAAATCATGTTCGGGCATACACCGCTGCATACCGCCTCGGGACAAATTGCCGCACAGCTTTCCAAACCTGTATCGTTATTGTTTCAAGCTTTCAGCAGAAGGCTTGAGCAGGGAAGCGATTCCGCCAAAACGGCTTGGGAACAGAGCTTGAAACATAACTGGTCTTCCATGGCGATGAAAAAAAGCGAATATGATGTGCTGAAGCAATTCGGAGAGACGCTCGGGCTCCATGACCGTGTTTCTCAGCAGAAACATATCAAGCTTGCGCTTACACATTTGGAAGCGGCGGAAGCGGATGCCGGACGGGCGCAGGCGAAAAATGAAAAAATGGTGAAAAGCTTAGGATTTTTAGCCGGACTGTTACTCATTCTTCTATTGATGTAAACATGAGGGGAGCAAACATAAAATGGGAGTCGACGTAAATGTCATTTTTCAAATCGCCGGAGTCGGTATCGTGGTTGCGTTTCTGCACACCATACTTGATCAAATGGGAAAAAAAGAATACGCCCAGTGGGTGACGCTGCTTGGCTTTATCTATATTTTATTTATGGTGGCGACGATTGTCGATGACCTGTTCAAAAAGATCAAAGCTGTGTTTCTATTCCAAGGATAGGGGGGCTTACAGATTGAGATTGTTCAAATTGTAGGTTTAGGCCTGATCGCCACATTTCTCTCCCTGATCGTAAAAGAACAGAAACCGACTTTCGCGTTTATGATTGTCGTCTTCAGCGGCTGCGTGATCTTTCTTTATCTCATCGACCAGATTTACGACATTATCAGAATGATAGAAAAAATAGCCGTCAATGCAAATGTCAATATGGTCTATGTGGAAACCATTTTAAAAATTATCGGCATCGCCTACATCGCTGAATTCGGAGCGCAGCTTACAAAGGATGCGGGCCAGGGAGCGATTGCTTCGAAAATAGAGCTGGCCGGAAAAATTTTGATACTGGTAATGGCCGTGCCGATACTCACCGTCATTATTGAAACGATTCTCGGACTTATTCCTTCTTGATCATAAATAAAATGGAAAGGGGGGCACAAAAAATGAAGCGCTTTCGGTGGGCGGGAGCTTTTTTGTTCATCCTCTTATTTTTTCAGACTGAATGTGTACAAGCAACCGGAACAGACGGTGCGTCGCAGGAAACCGCAGTTCACCAAGAATCCGCTGATGAAGTGGCGAAAAAGCAGGCCGAAGCGCTGAAAACAGAAGGCATCGGAAAGTTTTGGGACGACATCATGACAGAATACGGCGGTCTTCTGCCTGAAAGCCAAAAGGGAAGCATCATCGACTTTATTAACGGAGAAAAAACGTTCTCACCGGAGGCATGGCTGAAGGCTTTATTTTCATACTTGTTTCATGAAGTGCTCGCAAACGGAAAGCTTCTGGGAACTTTGATTCTTCTCACCATTTTTTGTGTCATTCTGCAGCTCCTGCAAAATGCGTTCCAGCAGAGCACCGTCAGCAAAGTGGCTTATGCGATCGTCTACATGGTGCTGATTATTCTCGCTTTAAACAGCTTTCATGTTGCTGTCAATTATGCCAGTGAAGCGATCCAGACGATGACAAGCTTCATTCTCGCGCTTATCCCGCTTTTACTCGCGCTTTTGGCGTCTTCCGGGGGAGCCGTCTCCGCAGCTTTTTTTCACCCCGTTATTTTATTTCTGATGAATACGAGCGGCCTTCTCATTCAAAACATTGTCATGCCGCTTATCTTCCTGTCAGCGATTTTAAGCATCGTCAGCACGATGACGGATCAATATAAAGTCACGCAGCTTGCCAATCTGCTCAGAAATATCGCGATCGGCGCGCTTGCCGTATTCCTCACCGTGTTTCTCGGCGTCATCTCCGTACAGGGGGCTTCGGCTGCCGTGACGGACGGGATTACGCTCAGGACTGCAAAATTTATAACAGGCAATTTTATTCCCGTGCTCGGCCGGATGTTTACGGATGCGACGGATACGGTCATCAGCGCCTCGCTCCTATTAAAAAACACCGTGGGAATCCTCGGAGTCGGAATTTTGATCTGCATCTCCGCGTTTCCGGCGATCAAAGTGCTCTCGCTCGCTTTTATTTATAAGCTCGCGGCCGCTATTCTGCAGCCGCTCGGAGGCGGGCCCGTCATTACGTGCCTCGGCGTCATCAGCAGAAGCGTACTGTATATTTTCGCGGCGCTCGCCATCGTCTCTCTCATGTTTTTCCTCAGCATCACAGTCATTATTACAGCAGGCAACCTCACCATGATGATGAAATAAAGGAGGCCCATTGGATATGAGCTTTTTAACAGAATGGCTGACAAGCATTATTTTATTTATCTTATTCGCCATCGTCATCGACATGCTGCTGCCCAGCTCCAGTATGCAAAAATACGCAAAGATGGTTGTCAGCCTGCTGTTAATCATTGTCATGCTCAACCCGATATTCAAACTTTTCAAAACAGACCCGGAAATCATCTTCGATTATTTGACAAAACAAGAGCAATCTCAATCCGCTGATATAAAAAATCAAATCAAATCAGAAAAAAAAGAAATACAAGCATCAAACCGCGCATATGTTTTAGAAGAAATGGCTGTCCAACTAAAAAAGAAAGCGGAGGAGATGTTCAGTCATGACGAATACAAAATAGACGACATCCGCCTTACAGCGGAAGAACAGGTTCGTTCAGAAGAAGATGTAAAAACGATCAGCGTGTATATGGCCCCATCTTCTGAAAAAACCGTGCAAACCGTCGCACCGATCGACATCCGCACAGACCGCAAATACGAACCGGAAGGCGCAGCCGACAAAAAAGAGGCCGCAGACATCAAAGAAAAACTTGCGGATATATGGGAAATCGGCAGTGAGAAAATTACGGTTTATATGGAAGGCGGGGAGAAAAACGGCCATGAATAAAAACGGACTATGGACCATACTCAAAAAACAGCTGATGATCGGACAGGCGAAAGACGGAGAAAAACCAAAACTGACAAAATATCATTACTTTCTGTTCGTGTTTGTGCTCGGGGTATCTTTTATGCTGGTCAGCCAGCTGTTCTCTTCACCGGAGAAAACCGGGAAGGACCAAACGGCTCAGACCGTCATGTCCGGCCGAACGGAAGACAAAAGCGGGCAAAAAAGCGCACCCGTTTTTAAGGCATCGAAAGACGGCAGCGCAAAAACCACGATCGATGATTACGAAAGAGACTATGAAAACCAGCTGAAAGAAATCCTTGAAACGATTATCGGCGTGGAGGATGTCTCAATTGTCGTAAACGTAGACGCAACATCTTTGAAAGTGTTTGAGAAAAATAAAACGAAAAAAGACACCACCACTGAAGAAACCGATAAAGAAGGCGGCAAAAGAAGCGTAACCGATCAAACCTCTGAAGAACAAATTGTCATGATTCGAAACGGGGACCAGGAAACCCCGGTCGTCGTCCAGACGAAAAAGCCCGATATCCGCGGTGTACTCGTTGTCGCTCAGGGAGTGGACAACGTTCAAATAAAAAAAACCATCATTGATGCCGTCACAAGGGTGCTCGATGTTCCGAGCTATCGTGTAGCGGTTGCCCCTAAAAAAATCAAGGAGGATTCATAAATCATGCTGAAAAAACAAACGGTTTGGCTTTTAACAATGCTCAGTCTCGTCGTGGTATTAAGTGTTTATTATATTATGTCGCCGGAAAGCAAAAATGCCGTGCAGATGAAAAGCGAAAAAAGCAGCGGAGAAGTCGCCACTGAAAAAACGCCGGCTCCTGAAACGAAAGATAAGAGCGGAAGCGGCACGGATAAAGAAGACGGCACAAAAGGAACGAAAGATTCTAAAGGCACAAAAGAGGATAAAGAAACATCAGCCGAAGCATCGGACAAAGACGGATCGGTCGCCACAGAAACAGCTGATGAAAACTTATTTACCGCATACCGCATGGAGCTTGAAGACGCGAGAAGCAAAGAAAGGGAACAGTTAAACAGCATTGTTTCAAGCGATGATGCGACCGCAAAGGAAAAAAGCGAAGCCTACGATAAAATGACGGCGCTGAGCAATGCTGAAGGGACGGAAAAACAGCTGGAAACGCTGATTAAAACACAAGGCTACAAAGATGCGCTCGTGGATGCTGAAGGAGACAAAATCAACATTACCGTCATGTCTGACAAACATTCAAACGCAAAAGCTTCCGCTATCATTGACCTGGTGGAAAAAGAAATCAAGACGATGAAAGACGTCGCCGTCACGTTTGAACCGACAAAGTAAGAGACCTGAACCGCCCGCACCCGCTGCGGGCTTTTCTGATGTCATTTTAGATCAGTGTTGAATTTACACAAGCGCTCCTGTAAGATAAACATAGTATGTACTTTTAGTAGCAACCCATAAATTTCTATTTTTTATACATAGGAGTGGAAACTGATGTTAAAAATCAACGAAATTCATGAACTGATAAAAAGAATCGATGAATCTTCCATCGACGAATTTGTTTACGAAATTGAAGGCGTAAGCCTCAAACTGAAAAAAAATGAAGCGCCGGCAGTGAATGTAACGGGACAAGCCCAAGCCGTTCCCGCGGCTTACGCACCTGCTCCGCAGGCTGCAAAACCGGAAGCGCGTGAAGCCGCTCCTGCTCAGGAAGCGCCGAAACAAGACGAAAACCTGCACAAGATTACGTCTCCGATGGTCGGAACGTTTTATGCTTCTTCATCGCCGGAAGCCGGCCCTTACGTAAACCAAGGATCAAAAGTGAGCGAAAATACAGTTGTTTGTATCGTAGAAGCAATGAAACTCTTTAACGAGATTGAAGCCGAAGTAAAAGGAGAAATCGTTGAAGTGTTAGTTGAAAACGGCCAGCTGGTCGAATACGGACAACCTCTATTTCTTGTAAAAGCTGAGTAAGGAGACCTGCTATTATGATTAAAAAGCTATTGATCGCCAACCGAGGAGAAATCGCCGTCAGAATCATCCGGGCCTGCAAAGAGCTGGGCATTGAAACTGTAGCCGTTTATTCTGAGGCAGATAAAGACGCCCTGCATGTCCAAATGGCCGATGAGGCTTTTTGTATCGGGCCGAAAACATCAAAAGAAAGCTATTTAAATGTAACGAACATCGTCAGCGTCGCAAAACTGACCGGCACGGATGCGATTCATCCGGGATACGGGTTTTTAGCTGAAAACGCCGACTTTGCCGAGCTGTGCGAGGAATTAAACGTAACGTTTGTCGGCCCTACGGCTGACGCCATTTCAAAAATGGGAACAAAAGATATCGCGCGCGACACGATGCAGCTGGCGGGCGTGCCGATTGTGCCCGGTTCAAAAGGAATCATAAAAAATACGGAAGAAGCGGTTTCGCTTGCAGGTGAAATTGGGTATCCTGTCATTATAAAAGCCACTGCGGGCGGAGGCGGAAAAGGCATCCGGGTCGCACGCACAGAAGAAGAACTGATCAAAGGCATTGAAATTACCCAGCAGGAAGCCGCTACGGCATTCGGAAATCCGGGTGTGTACATCGAGAAGTACATAGAAGATTTCCGCCATGTTGAAATTCAGGTGCTTGCGGATAATTACGGAAACACGATCCATCTCGGAGAGCGTGACTGTTCTATCCAAAGACGTCTGCAAAAACTTCTTGAAGAGTCACCGTCACCTGCGCTTGATTCTGAAATCAGGGAGCAGATGGGCGAAGCAGCGGTAAAAGCAGCGAAGGCCGTCGGTTACACGGGAGCCGGTACAGTAGAATTCATTTATGACTACAGAGAACAGCGCTACTACTTCATGGAAATGAACACGCGTATTCAAGTAGAGCACCCTGTCACAGAAATGGTGACGGGAACGGATCTGATCAAAGAACAGATCAAAGTGGCATCCGGACAGGAGCTCTCGCTCAGACAGGAAGACGTTGAATTTAACGGCTGGGCGATTGAATGCCGCATCAACGCTGAAAATCCTGCGAAAAACTTCATGCCTTCACCCGGTAAAATTAACATGTACCTGCCGCCGGGCGGACTCGGTGTGCGCGTGGATTCAGCCGCATATCCCGGCTATTCGATCCCGCCGTACTATGACAGTATGATTGCTAAAGTCATCACATACGGAACAACGCGTGATGAGGCAGTCGCACGGATGAAACGCGCGCTGAGCGAATTCGTGATTGAAGGTATTGAAACGACGATTCCGTTCCATTTGAAACTGCTTGAACACGAAACATTTGTCAGCGGAGAGTTTAATACAAAGTTTTTAGAAACATATGATGTAATGGGCTCATAATTTTTGCGGGAGGTGAATTGAATGGAAGACAACAGTGTGCTTAAAATGGATCATGATGAGGCTCATTTAGGCAAGGTTGAAATTGCTCCTGAGGTCATTGAAGTCATTGCCGGCATCGCCGCTTCCGAAGTTGAAGGAGTTGCTGAAATGCGCGGCAATTTCGCCACGGGCGTCGTAGAACGCTTCGGCAAAATCAATCACGGCAAAGGCGTAAAGGTCGATTTAGCCGATGACGGGATTACCATCGACGTCTATTGCGTCGTTCAATTCGGGATCTCGATCCCGAAAGTGGCGGCAAGCGTTCAGGAGAATATCCGCCAAACCTTATTAAACATGACGTCTCTGACCATTAATGAAATCAATATTCATATCGTCGGCATTCAATTTGACACGAAAGCCCAAGAAGTCGAAATCGACGAAGAAATGTAATGAGCGTATAAAAACCAAGGGGATGGGCAGCCCTTTGGTTTTTTATACGTTTCCCGTCATTTCAGGCATGAAGAAAGCCGGCTTACAAACGGCAGCCGAGTTTCTTCATGCTGTGAAATCCGAATGAAATTAATACGGTTTGTGAAAATATTCGGCATTAGGGTGGAAAAACCTAAATTTCGACATGCGATTGAGAAAAAAATATGTTATGATCTCTTTAAGCTTAACGACAAGCGGATAAAGCGGATCTGAAGGAGAAAGAAAATGAAAAGAAGAACAGCTAGAGAAAAAGCTTTGCAGGCACTTTTTCAGATTGATGTCAGCGATATTGCACCGAACGATGCCATTGAGCACGCGCTCGATGGTGAAAAAACAGATGCCTTCTTTGAACAGCTGGTGTACGGAGTGATCGAACATAAGGTTCAGCTTGATGAAATGATTTCCGGCCATCTCGTCAATTGGAAGCTTGACCGGATTGCAAACGTAGACCGCGCGATCCTGCGTCTGGCGGTGTATGAAATGGTTTATTCTGACGACATTCCTGCTAACGTGTCATTAAACGAAGCAATCGAGCTGGCAAAACGGTTCGGCGACGATAAAGCTGCAAAATTCGTAAACGGGGTTCTTTCTAACATTAAAACTGATATCGAATCATAGGAGGAAAGAAAATGACTGCAACAATCATCGACGGAAAAGAAACGGCTAAAGAAAAACGCGAACAATTGGCAAAAGAAGTAGAAGAGCTGAAAGCACAAGGCGTAGTGCCTGGCTTGGCGGTCATTTTAATCGGAGACGATCCCGCTTCTGTTTCATATGTGACAGGCAAGAAAAAAGCCGCTGAAACAATGGGAATGAAATTTAAGCTTGACCGCTTTGACTCAAGCTTAACCGAGGCGGAGCTTTTAACAGTGATTGATCAGTATAATCAAAATCCGGAATTCCACGGCATTCTCGTCCAGCTGCCGCTCCCGGATCATATTTCTGAAAAAGCCGTAATCGAGCGGATCTCCCCTGATAAGGATGTTGACGGTTTCCACCCTCTCAACGTCGGGAAAATGCTGCTTGGCGAAGATACATTTCTTCCATGCACGCCGCACGGAATTGTCGAGTTATTGAAAAAGACGAACGTAGATCTTTCCGGCAAAGAAGTTGTTGTAGTCGGACGAAGCAATATTGTCGGAAAACCGGTCGGCCAGCTGCTGCTGAACGAAAACGCGACCGTCACATATTGCCATTCCCGCACGAAAAATATGTCTGAGCATACGAAAAAAGCAGATATTCTTGTGGTAGCGGTCGGTAAAGCGAATTTCATCAAAGCCGATCAAATCAAAGAGGGCGCCATTGTCATTGATGTCGGCGTCAACCGTCTCGAAAGCGGAAAACTCTGCGGAGACGTTCAGTTTGATGAAGCGAAAGAAAAAGCATCTTTCATTACGCCGGTGCCGGGCGGAGTAGGTCCGATGACCATCACAATGCTTGCGCATAATACTGTTAAATCTGCCAGACGTACGTTATCATAGATAACCGGAGACAGTCACAAAAAGTGTGACAATGAGCACGATACCCGCTTCTTAAGGCTCCTTTCAGCCAGAGCGGGTTTTCTTAGTTTAGGGCAAAAAGCCTTTATGAAAGGAGTGCAGGATGTGAGTGAAGCGGCATATGTCACGGTTTCCGCGCTGACCAAATACATTAAACGAAAATTCGATGTGGACCCTCATCTTGAAGACATTTGGATTAAGGGTGAGCTCTCCAATGTTAAAATTCATACGAGAGGCCACATTTATTTTACATTAAAAGATGAGCATGCCCGCATGCAGGCCGTCATGTTTCAGAGGCAAAGTTCGAGGCTTGCGTTTAAGCCCGAAGACGGAATGAAGGTCATCGTAAGAGGCGGTATCTCCGTCTATGAACCGAGCGGAAGCTATCAGCTGTACGCGAAAGAAATGCAGCCGGACGGTGTGGGGGCGCTCTACTTAGCATATGAAGAATTAAAGAAAAAACTTGCCGGCGAAGGGTTGTTTGATGACCGGCATAAGCAGGCCATCCCCGCTTTTCCGGCTACGATCGGGGTCGTCACGTCACCGACGGGAGCAGCCGTCAGAGACGTCATTACCACACTCAAAAGAAGATACCCCCTTGTGAAAGTCATTGTGCTTCCCGCGCTCGTTCAAGGTGAAAATGCCAGCAGATCGATTGTGAAGCGCATTGAAGAAGCCAATGCACAAAAAATGTGTGACGTCCTGATCGTCGGAAGGGGAGGGGGTTCGATCGAAGAATTGTGGGCATTTAACGAAGAAATCGTGGCCCGGGCGATTTTTGCTTCCGCCATTCCGATTATATCAGCCGTCGGACATGAAACAGATTTTACAATCAGTGATTTCGTCGCGGATATCCGGGCGGCAACGCCGACAGGAGCGGCAGAAATCGCCGTCCCCCACACGACGGACTTAATGGAACGGACAAAAACGGCGGAAGTCCGCCTGACAAGAGCGATGCAGCAGCATATCAGCAAGAAAAAAGAACGGGTTCAATCGCTCCAGTCATCCTACGCGTTCCGTTTTCCGAAACGATTGTATACCCAAAAGGAACAGCAGTTTGACCTTTTGTATCAGCAGTTCCAATCACAGCTCACAGGGCTTACGGACAGGAAACAAAGGCAGCTGGAGCGGAATACGTACAGATTAACGGCGCTCCACCCTGAAACCCAGCTGAAACAGGCGAAAAAACGGTACGAGGAGCGCTCAAATCAGCTCGCCCGAAGCATGAATGTCCAGCTGAAGCAGCTTCATTCGCAGTTTCAGACGGTTCTTGGTAAACTGAATGCATTAAGTCCCCTTCAGGTGATGGAGAGAGGATACAGTCTGGCCTATAAAGACAAAGAGCTGATCAAAAGCGTTGATCAAGTGGAACAAAATGATACGCTTGAAGTAAAGATGACAGACGGCGTTCTGACGTGTGAAGTATTGCAAAAGAGAGGCGAACGAAAATGACAGAAACCAAAAAAAGTGAAGAGCTGACATTTGAAGAGGCGATGAAAGGCCTTGAAGGCATTGTGGCAAAGCTTGAAGAAGGAGACGTGCCGCTGGAGCAGGCGATTAATTATTTTCAGGAAGGGATGGCCCTTTCAAAAATGTGCCATGAAAAGCTTCAGCATGTCGAAAAGCAAATGGACTTTATTTTAAAAGATAACGGAGAACTTGCACCTTTCAGCGTTCAGGAGGAAGACGAAGGTGACAAATAAACTGGACGCATTTTTAGCATCGCGCAAACAACTGATTGAACAGCAGCTTTCTTTGTATACAGAACGGCTTGCGATGCCGGAAACCCTCAAAAAATCTATGCTGTATTCTTTGGAAGCGGGCGGAAAGAGGCTGCGCCCCCTCGTCGTCTTAGCCGTTCTGAATGCTTACGGAAAAGATGAAAAAGATGGGATTCCGGTCGGATGCGCTGTCGAAATGATTCATACGTATTCTTTAATACATGATGATCTGCCTTGCATGGACGATGATGATCTGCGCCGGGGAAAGCCCACAAACCATAAAGTCTTCGGAGAAGCGGCAGCCGTATTGGCCGGAGACGGGCTTCTGACAGAAAGCTTTAAATTGATCACATCCCACGTGTCTGAGGCGGTTTCAGCAGAAAAACGGCTCCGTCTCGTCGATGAGCTGATCAGCGCAGCGGGAACGGAAGGAATGGTCGGCGGGCAGGCTGCCGACATGGAAGCGGAACAAAAGCAGGTAACGCTTGAGGAGCTGGAATCCATCCACGAGCGGAAAACGGCCAAGCTCCTCGGTTTTTCCGTGACGGCGGGCGCCATTTTGGCAGATGCGCCGGAGGATGAAGTCGAAAAGCTCCGTTTGTTCAGCAGCCATATCGGCATCGGATTTCAAATCAGAGACGACATCCTTGATATTGAAGGGCATGAGGAGAGGATCGGCAAACCGGTCGGCTCAGACACCTCGAACGAAAAATCAACGTATCCGTCGCTTTTAACGCTTGAAGGCGCGAAAGAAAAGCTTGCGTATCATATCAGCGAGGCGAAACAGATCATCAGCGGCCTTTCCCTTCAGAAAGAATTGCTGCATGACCTCTGTGATTTAATCGCGGCGAGAGATCATTAAAAACGGTCCTGATTTGAAGGGGCTGCCGCTCCTATGGTAAAATGTAAGCAGTTTCGATGAAAATACAAAGGGAGTCTTTTTCTTTTTTCAAAAAGACACTGTTTAATTTGCAGAAATTCATGCTGAAAGTGAGTTGATCCGCTTTGGATCTTTTATCAATACAGGACCCGTCATTTCTTAAAAAGATGTCAATTGAAGAGCTGGAAGAGCTGAGTGAGGAGATCCGCAATTTCCTCATCACATCGCTGTCTGCCTCTGGCGGCCATATCGGGCCGAACCTCGGGGTTGTCGAGCTGACAATTGCGCTTCACAAAGAATTTGACAGTCCGAAAGATAAATTTTTATGGGATGTCGGACATCAGTCCTATGTTCATAAACTGTTAACCGGACGCGGTAAGGAGTTTGAAACCTTGCGCCAATATAAAGGGCTTTGCGGTTTCCCGAAACGCAGCGAAAGCGAACATGACATATGGGAAACAGGCCACAGCTCAACCTCGCTCTCAGGCGCGATGGGAATGGCTGCCGCCCGTGATATTAAAGGATCGAAGGAATATATCATCCCGATTATCGGAGACGGCGCTTTAACCGGAGGAATGGCGCTTGAAGCGCTGAACCATATCGGTGATGAGAAAAAAGACATGATCGTCATCCTGAATGATAATGAGATGAGTATTGCGCCGAATGTCGGGGCGATTCATTCTATGCTGGGACGGCTTCGGACTGCCGGCAAATATCAATGGGTAAAAGACGAGCTTGAATATTTATTTAAGCGCATCCCGGCCGTCGGCGGAAAATTGGCCGCCACAGCGGAACGGATAAAAGACAGTTTGAAATATATGCTTGTGTCAGGCATGTTTTTTGAAGAGCTGGGCTTTACGTATTTAGGCCCGGTTGACGGTCATTCCTACCACGAACTGTTTGAAAACCTGCAATACGCCAAAAAAACGAAAGGCCCTGTCCTGTTACATGTCATTACGAAAAAGGGCAAAGGCTATAAACCGGCTGAGACCGACACAATCGGCACATGGCACGGAACGGGTCCGTATAAAATCAATACGGGTGATTTCGTCAAGCCGAAAGCCGCGGCGCCTTCATGGAGCGGACTTGTCAGCGGCACCGTGCAGGAGCTGGCGCGTGAGGATGACAGAATTGTCGCGATTACACCGGCCATGCCGGTCGGCTCTAAACTGGAAGGGTTTGCGAAAGAATTTCCTGAACGCATGTTTGATGTCGGAATCGCAGAACAGCATGCGGCGACGATGGCGGCTGGAATGGCGCTCCAAGGCATGAAGCCGTTTCTTGCGATTTATTCGACCTTTTTGCAGCGGGCGTACGATCAGGTCGTCCATGACATCTGCCGTCAAAACGCGAATGTATTTATCGGCATTGACCGCGCCGGTTTGGTCGGCGCTGACGGGGAGACACATCAAGGCGTCTTTGACATCGCCTTTTTGCGGCATATACCAAACCTCGTTTTAATGATGCCGAAGGATGAAAATGAAGGCCGCCATATGGTCAATACAGCCCTTAATTATGAGGAAGGTCCGATTGCGATGCGCTTCCCGCGCGGAAACGGGCTCGGCGTAAAGATGGATAAAGAGCTGAAAACCATTCCGATCGGAACATGGGAAGTGCTCCGTCCCGGAAAAGACGCGGTCATTTTAACATTCGGTACGACCATTGAAATGGCGCTGGAAGCGGCTGAAGAACTGCATAAAGAAGGCCTGTCCGTGCGTGTCGTGAATGCGCGGTTCATAAAACCGATTGATAAACAAATGATGAAGGCCATTCTTAATGAAGGTCTGCCGATTTTAACGATAGAAGAAGCCGTGCTTGAAGGCGGATTCGGCAGCACGATTCTTGAATTCGCTCATGACCTCGGCATGTATCATACACCGATTGACAGAATGGGCATCCCAGACCGGTTTATTGAACACGGCAGCGTAACCGCCCTGCTTGAAGAAATCGGTCTCACGAAGGCTGAGGTTATGAACCGGATAAAACTGCTGATGCCGCCGAAGACACATAAAGGAATTGGATCATGACAGCAAAAAAAGAACGATTAGATGTACTTCTTGTAGAAAAAGGCCTTGCGGAAACGCGGGAAAAAGCGAAACGCGCCATTATGGCGGGCATCGTATACTCAAATGAAAACCGATTGGACAAACCGGGTGAAAAAATCGCCCGGGATCTTCCGTTAACGGTAAAAGGAAACCCTCTTAAATACGTCAGCAGAGGCGGATTAAAGCTTGAAAAAGCCCTGGAAGTGTTTCCTGTCTCGGTAAAAGGCAAAACGATGATTGACATCGGCTCGTCTACAGGGGGATTCACGGATTGCGCCCTCCAAAACGGAGCCGAGCGGTCCTACGCAGTGGATGTCGGCTATAATCAGCTTGCCTGGAAGCTCAGACAGGACGAGAGGGTCGTCGTCATGGAACGGACGAATTTCCGCTATTCCGAGCCTTCCGATTTCACAGAGGGTTTGCCGGAATTTGCGACAATCGATGTTTCTTTCATCTCACTCCGCCTCATTCTGCCGGTTTTAAAAACGCTGCTTGTACCGGGGAGCGATTGTATCGCACTGGTGAAGCCGCAATTTGAAGCCGGACGGGAATCCGTCGGAAAAAAAGGCATTGTCAGAGATCCAGGCGTTCATACTGACGTTCTCCGCCGCATGAATCAATTTGCCGCTTGTGAAGGATATACAGTGAAAGGACTGTCCTTCTCACCGATTACAGGGGGAGACGGCAATATTGAGTTTCTGCTTCATTTGGAATGGGGCGGAGAAGACGGAAACGGCGCTGAACTGCCGGAAGAAGACATTCTCCGTACCGTCCGCGAAGCACATGAAACATTAAAAGCCAAAAAGACAGATGTACCGGAATAATAGGGGGCTATTATTCCTTTTTTCTGCCATCATGTACTTTTTATCAAGAAGCGGTTAACATAATGACAAGAACAGCTTGAAAACAGAGGTGCTTATATGACAAAAGGCCAAAGGCATATAAAAATCAGAGAGCTTATTACAAGCCATGAGATTGAAACGCAGGATGACTTAGTTGACATGCTGAGAGAAGAAGGATATAAGGTAACTCAGGCGACTGTCTCCAGAGACATTAAAGAGCTGCATCTCGTAAAGGTGCCGACGAACAACGGCTCCTACAAATACAGCCTGCCGGCGGATCAGCGGTTCAATCCGCTGTCAAAACTGAAGCGTTCATTAATGGATGCGTTCGTAAAAATTGACTCAGCAAGCCATATGATCGTATTAAAAACGATGCCGGGGAATGCTCAGGCAATCGGCGCTCTGATGGATAATCTCGAATGGGAAGAAATCATGGGCACGATCTGCGGAGATGACACAATTTTAATCATCTGCAGGACGCCTGAAGATACAGAAGGCGTACAAAGCCGTCTTTTGGAGCTGCTGTAGCGTAATTATCAGATAAAAGGTGGAATGCTGTTTGTTAGCTGAACTATCAATAAAAAACTTTGCCATTATAGAGGAACTGACGATTTCGTTTGAACGGGGGCTCACCGTCCTGACGGGAGAAACAGGGGCCGGCAAGTCAATTATTATAGACGCCGTTTCCCTATTAGTCGGCGGCCGCGGCTCGTCTGAATTTGTCCGTTACGGTGAAACAAAGGCCGAGCTTGAAGGACTGTTTCTATTGGACAGCGGTCATCCCGTTTTTGAAGTATGCCGTGAGCAGGGAATAGACGCATCTGACGACATGATTGTCATGAGAAGGGACATTAATGCCGGAGGAAAAAGCGTCTGCCGTGTCAACGGAAAATTAGTGACGATTGCGGCTTTGAGGGAAATCGGCAGACTTTTATTAGATATTCACGGACAGCATGATAACCAGCTGTTAATGGAGGACGATAAACACTTAGAGCTGTTGGACAGGTTTGCGGGCGCTGAGGCCGAATCCGCGCTTCAGGCTTACCATGAAGGCTATGAGCGTTATATGAAGCTGCTCAAAAAAGTGAAGAAGCTGTCAGAAAGCGAGCAAGAAATGGCGCATCGGTTAGACCTGATTCAATTTCAGCTTGAAGAAATCGAGTCGGCGAAGCTTGAATTGAATGAAGACGAACTTCTTCAGGAAGAGCGGAAGCAGATATCCAACTTTGAAAAAATTTATGAATCATTGCAAAACGCCTATAATGCGCTCCGCAGCGAGCAGGGGGGGCTTGACTGGGTCGGAATGGCCTCTGCCCAGCTTGAAGATATTTCGGATATTAATGAACCGCTGCAAAAGCTGTCTGAAAGTGTGTCAAGTTCCTATTATCTGCTGGAGGATGCCACCTTTCAGATGCGCAATCTGTTAGATGATCTGGAATATGACCCGGAACGGCTGAATTTTATTGAAACCCGTTTAAACGAGATTAAACAGCTGAAGCGCAAATACGGAGCGACGGTAGAAGACATTTTGGAATACGGCTCCAAAATAGAAGAGGAAATCGATCAAATCGAGAACCGCGACAGCCACCTTGAAGCGCTGAAGAAGGAATTGGAGTCGGTCGGCAAAGATGTGGCCGTAGAAGCCGCCAATTTATCAAAAATCAGAAAAGCTTGGGCTAAGAAACTGGCGGAAGCGATTCATCAGGAATTAAAAAGTCTGTATATGGGCAAATCAACGTTTGATACGGAATTTCTCGTGAAAACCGATCCGTCAGCCAGTGAAGCACCGGTTGTCAACGGGCAGCCCGTGCAGCTTACCCAAAAGGGGATTGACCTTGTGAAGTTTTTAATTTCAACAAACACCGGTGAGCCTTTAAAACCGCTGTCAAAGGTCGCTTCCGGAGGCGAGCTTTCACGGGTGATGCTGGCGATGAAGAGTATTTTTTCTTCCCAGCAGGATGTCACCTCCATCATCTTTGACGAAGTGGACACCGGTGTAAGCGGGCGGGTTGCCCAAGCCATCGCGGAAAAAATCCATAAAGTATCGACCGGTTCACAGGTGCTCTGCATTACACATCTGCCGCAGGTTGCCGCCATGGCGGATACGCACCTTCTGATCGCAAAAGAATTCAAAGACGGCCGGACGACAACGCATGTCACGCCGCTTTCCAAACAGGACAAGGTAGCGGAAATCGGCCGCATGATTGCGGGCGTTGAAGTGACCGATCTGACAAAACGGCATGCACAAGAGCTTTTAAAACAGGCCGGACAGGTAAAAACGACAGGATAAGCTGCTGATACAGGCAGCTTATTTTTTTGTTCCATTTCTCTAACAGTGTATCCAATGTTTTTCTTCGTATGCCGGTTATAAATCAAGCGCAGGAAGGCAAAAGTATAGATGTAGCAGAAAAAGAAAGTGGTGTGGGATAGGAGCGAGGAGAGTGAAGGAATGAATGCACGATAACATGAGGAAAGCAATAGGTGTAATTCTCCTTGTTTCTTTACTAAGTGTAGGCTTTTTTAAGCCGTTTAAAGAATATTTACTGATACCGTCAGAAATGAGCGTCTTTGAAAACCAGACACAAGCCGTTCCGGTCAATGCATCAATAAGCGCTGAAAAGGGCGAATTATCAGAAGCCTTTACGCTGAAAGAAGAGCACGGCCATGCAAACATAACAGGGCAAACACAAGGCCGGTCAGAAGTAGTATATGATCTTGCCGGGTTTCCCATTAAAAAAACGAAAGTGCGTGTCCTTCCAGAATTGAAGGTCATTCCGGGCGGACAGTCCATCGGTGTAAAACTGCATTCAGTCGGTGTTTTGGTCGTCGGCTTTCACCAGGTGATGACAAAGGATGGGAAAAAGTCTCCGGGAGAACAAGCGGGAATTGAATCTGGCGACATCATTATTAAAATGAACGGACATAAAATTGAAAAAATGAGCGATATCGCCCCGTTTATTCAAAAAGCGGGCAAAACCGGTGAATCTTTGGATTTATTGGTGAAACGCGATAAGCAAAAAATCAAAACAAAGCTGATTCCGACAAAGGACGAAGCCGAGGGGAAATATCGAATCGGCCTTTATATCCGCGATTCGGCAGCCGGCATCGGCACCATGACATTTTTTGAACCGAAAACAAAAAAATACGGCGCATTGGGCCACGTCATCTCTGATATGGATACAAAAAAACCGATTGTTGTAGAAGACGGAGAAATCGTCCGTTCAACTGTAACATCGATTGAAAAAGGAAAAGGCGGCAATCCCGGCGAAAAACTGGCAAGGTTTTCGTCAGAACGGAAAACGATCGGCGATATTAACCGCAACAGCCCGTTCGGCATTTTCGGGACATTGCATCAGCCGATTAAAAACAACATTTCCGACAAAGCGCTTCCGATTGCTTTGTCAAATGAAGTGAAAAAAGGACCTGCGCAAATGCTGACGGTTATTGAAAACGATAAAGTAGAGAAATTTGATATTGAAATCGTCAGCACCACGCCGCAAAAATTCCCGGCGACAAAGGGAATGGTGTTGAAAGTGACAGATCCGAAACTGCTGAAAAGAACCGGCGGAATCGTTCAGGGGATGAGCGGAAGCCCGATCATCCAGAACGGAAAGGTCGTCGGAGCCGTAACCCACGTATTTGTCAATGATCCGACAAGCGGCTACGGCGTTCATATCGAATGGATGCTGTCTGAAGCGGGTGTTGATGTTTACGGGAAAGACAAAGCAAGCTGACTGCCGGATGATCCGGCAGTTTTTTTATGTGATGCGTTCTTCACTTCTTTCCTGGATTCATGTAAAATAAGACATGAAGATTTTTCGACAAATTCACGTTTCCTGATTTGTCAAACTTAATTTTTAGTCGAAAAACCTAGAAAATGCTAGAAAAACAAAGATATACCACTATTATTGGTAAATATGGATTTTTTAAAAGGGGAAGTAGTGGTTTTGTCGAATGTAACATGTAGCAGTCAAATGGGTTGCGTCCTGTTAATACATTGGGGGAGGAAGAAACGTGGAGAAAATTAAAGTTTGTGTTGCTGATGATAATCGAGAGCTTGTAAGCCTGTTGAGTGAATATATAGAGGGACAGGATGATATGGAAGTGATCGGTGTTGCTTATAACGGACAGGAATGTCTTTCTTTGTTTAAAGATAAGAATCCCGATGTGCTCGTTTTAGACATTATCATGCCGCATCTGGACGGACTTGCGGTTTTGGAGCGTCTGCGGGAATCAGAGATCGAGAAGCAGCCGAACGTCATCATGCTGACGGCATTCGGTCAGGAAGACGTTACGAAAAAAGCCGTCGATTTAGGCGCGTCCTATTTCATCCTGAAGCCGTTTGATATGGAAAACCTTGTCGGCCATATCCGCCAGGTAAGCGGAAATGTCAGCAGTGTCACACACCGTGCGCCGTCCGCGCAAAGCAGCATTATCCGCAGCCAGCCGGAGCCGAAGCGGAAAAATCTCGATGCCAGCATTACAAGCATTATCCATGAGATCGGTGTGCCTGCCCATATCAAAGGCTATCTTTATTTGCGTGAAGCCATTTCCATGGTGTATAACGATATTGAACTCCTCGGCAGCATCACAAAAGTCCTTTATCCCGACATCGCCAAAAAATTCAACACGACCGCAAGCCGTGTAGAACGGGCCATCCGCCACGCCATTGAAGTCGCATGGAGCAGGGGAAATATTGATTCCATCTCTTCACTGTTCGGATATACGGTAAGCATGACAAAAGCAAAACCAACCAATTCAGAATTCATCGCGATGGTTGCTGACAAGCTGAGATTGGAGCATAAAGCTTCGTAACAAGCTTTTGGCTAAATGTCTTTTTCGCGCCTTCTATTCCGTGCATGAACGCGGAAGAGAAGGCGTTTTGAAATTTTGCTGACGAAAACAATGGGAATCACTCACGCCGTACTTGTTCTATACATAAATGCGGGGTTTATGCCGTCTACACGTATAATACCGGGGCTGATATTTTAATGATTTTGCCGTCTCTGAAATAAAAGCGGGGGACGCGGCGGCTTAACACAGATAGGACTTCGTAGCTGATCGTACCGAGCATTTCGGCAATTTCATCAACGGAAATCTCGGCTCCTTGTTGTTTACCGTAGATGACGACTTCTTCTCCTTGTTTGCCCTCATTCTCACCTAAACTGACCATGATCATATCCATTGTCACTCTCCCCGCCACCGGCACCCGTCTGCCGCGGTGCAGAATAAACCCGCGGTTGGACAGGGCGCGGGAGTAACCGTCAGCATAGCCGATCGGAATCGTCGCGATGATTTCACCCGGTTCGGCGATATATGTGGCGCCATAACTGACGGTTCGGGGATCTGTCACCATGGCTTTCACATAAGCGATACGCGCCTTTAAACTTAGTGCGGGTGTGAGATCCACGAGGTTCAGTTCCTTTATCGAGGCGGACGGATATAAACCATATAACCCAATGCCTAAACGGATCATGTCGGCGCTGAATTCCGGGAATGCGATAGCGGCGGCTGTATTGCACATATGCACGGTAGGCAGCGTAATGTCCTGATTTTTTAAAAAGCGGAGAAAGCTGATAAACTTTTCATGCTGCAGCATCGTCAGCTCAGTGTCCGGTTCATCCGCTGTTGAAAAATGTGTAAAGATGCCATCCCATGACAGGTATGTACTCGACTTGAGCGCTTTCACCACTGCTAAAAGTTCTTCTTCCGTACGCACACCCAGCCTGCCCATTCCGGTATCCACATTGATATGAATGGACAGCCGTTTCGAATCTGCTTCTTTTTCCAATATCCGATTCGCTTTTTTGATCCAGCTGACCTGAAACGCTGATAATGTTATGTTCCAAACGGCAGATTTTTTCACACAGCTGAGAGCTGTGAAGCCGAGCACAAGAATAGGTGCCGTAATTCCCGCTCTCCGTAACACAATTCCCTCTTCGACGCTGGCGACAGCGAGCTCGCTCGCCCCGCTTTCCAGTGCCTGCCGCGCTACTTCCACAGACCCGTGGCCATAAGCGTTCGCTTTTACGACGGCCATAATTTTAGACGTATTCGGAATATGGCGGCGAATCGCCCGTACGTTCTTTTTTATCGCATCAAGGTCAACTTCAATCCAAACTTCCCGGCAAAGTTTTTTCATCACGATTCCTTCTTTCCTTAATGAGATTCAGTACTCGCTTTCAATCTGCATTCTATTCATCTTGAACTGAAATCATTCAAAACAAGGGAAGGTGATCGCTGATGTTTAAAAATCTAGCTTTCGGGAAATCAGTGAGCCTGCTTTATTTATGCTGAAAGGGCTGCTTGTCAGCCCTTAAATTGACTTTACAATATTCTGATCTGAAAATTGATGTTCAAACATTTTGGTGTGGCTCACAGCATTGTTTTGAATGACAATGCCGATATTTCCCCCTCCGGCACCGAAAACGGTTTTTGATGCAGTCAGCGGACTGATGGATATGGCGCCGCCAACATTGACAACTCCGTTTCCTGATACGTTGTTTATCGTAATCGGGCAACCGCTCATTCTATTTTTTCTCCTTTCTCTCACAGTCTACTAACTATATGTACGCTGTGATATGGAAGAAGATTAAACAAAACGGCAAAAAGAATCCGGCTGCTGCCAGCCGGAAAGGGAGGGAAATGGGGATGTCATAGTGTTTTCGTTACATTTTGATCAGAGTATTGAGAGCTTGAAGATTGAGATGTACTGGATTGATTCATTTGCAGGACCAACCCTGTATTTCCCCCTCCTGAGCCGTAGACGGTTTTTGATACGGTTAAAGGACTTATCGAAAACGCACCGCCGACATTGACAACCCCGTTTCCGGAAAGACTGTTAATCGTAATAGGAAAACCAGCCATCATATACGGTCTCCTTTCTATTAATCTATTTACTATATGTACGCTGTGTGTTAGAAATAGGAGTAAACAAAGCGGTAAAAACTTGTGAATCAAAAAAACTGCCGGACATCCGGCAGTTTTTTTAGTCTACTTTTCAAACGGCACCCAGCCGCCTGTATTCTGAATCATTTCCCATAACGGTTCAGGAAGTCGGTATTTCTCAATTTCAGATGCTTGAATGGCTTTTTCGATTTCCTGTTCGCGGCCTTCTTTGACCAGCACCGCCCATTCGGGGTTAATCAAAATGACACGTCCCAGAGCCACCAGCGGAATTCCGCTTTCTAATACGGCAAGCGCTTCGTCCGCGGTATAGATGGAACCGACGGCCATCAGCGGCACTTTATGGCCGACGCGTTCGTTTAATAAATCCATCCGGGTCCGTGAAGTATCCGCCCCGCGGCGGGCTTTGGAATTGACATCCATCAGTGAAATATGCAGATAATCCAAGTTCTCTTCCGCAAGCGCGTCGGCGAGCATGAATGTTTCTTTCATTGTAAGCCCCGGTGTTTCCGGCTCTTCCGGTGACAGGCGGTAGCCGAGAACGAATGGATTTTCAGCGTGTGTATCAATTGCCTGTTTGACAGCGTCAACGACTGCAAGCGGGAACGCAAGGCGCTTTTCATCGCTTCCGCCCCAGCGGTCTGTGCGCCGGTTTGTTTTCGGTGAATAAAATTGGTGAATCAGGTACCCGTTTGCCCCGTGAATTTCAACACCGTCAAAGCCGGCTTCAATCGCTCTGCGTGTCGCTTCGCCGAATGCTTTCACGATGTGCTCAATTTCTTGTTCGGTGAGAGCCCGGGACGTTTGTCTCCCGTCTTCTTCTGAGCCGCTCGGACTGACGACGTCGTTGTTTGGCACGAGTTCAGGAGGGCATTCCAATCCTCCGTGGTGAATCTGCACAACGGCTTTCGCTCCTTGAGACTGGATCGCCTGAGCGAGTTTTTTCAAGCCGGGAATGTGAGAATCATCATAGATGCCGGGCTGGCCTGGAAACGCTTTGCCGTCCGGCGTTACGTTTGCACATGCCGTAATGACCATGCCCATTTCTTTTGAACGGGGAGTAATGTAGCTTAATTCACGGTCGGAAATCGTTCCGTCATCATTTGATGAATAGTGTGTCATGGGTGCGACTGAAATACGGTTTGGTATGGTGACGCCGCTTTCGAACGTAAAAGGTTCAAACAGCGGTTTATAAGTTTGCTTCATCATTTCGCCTTCTTCCTTAGGAGTTTAACTCGTCCGTATTCTAGCTTATGTTTTAATTGTGTGCAATTATTTTGCTTGTTCTTCTTCCTGAGGTTATGACCGGCTGAACCATTTAAACGAATGAAACGGTTTTCTCCGTTCCTTTTCAGGATCTTTATATCCTCCTGAAATTTGATGGCCGATCGAGCTGAATATGACAGCGGCGGCGAAGAGGAGAATGATTTTTTTCATATGCATATCTTCTTTCTTATCTTTTACAAGGTTATTTATAAGCATACGCTTGTGCGAAAAAACCGTCAATTTGTTTTTATTTATTCTTTTTTCCACTTTCCTGCGGCGAATATCGTTCCGATCTGAATCACAACACTTAACAGAGCGCACACTGCCACAACTGTGTTGCTGTCCATAGAAGACACCCTCCTTTTTGTTAGGTTGATGTATCATATGACAGCTGTCTCTGTTTTGACAAAACCGTAATGCGGTGTTTCATATTTTTCAACACAAAAAGGGCGCTTTTTTAAGCGCCTTTACTTTTTTTTCAGCCGGTTCAAAGCGATTTGAACGGCGATGGCGTCATCCAGGTAGCCGATCGGAAACATGTAATCCGGAATGACGTCGGTCGCTAAAATATAATACAGCAGCGCGCTCCCGAGAATCGCGCGGTCTTCAGCCGGTGTTGATTCATCCATATACTGATGATGCATGTTTTTCAAATGATCAATAAAAGGGCCGACGCTTTCTTCATTGTCCATTTTCTTTTGAAACTCATCGCAAATCAGGCGATGGCCCTGCTGGGTTTTGGCATATTGTTCATATCTGGTCAGTTCGCGCTCAATTTGCTCCCGGGAAAAAGGCTGATCAAACATCTCGGCCATATTCAGCATATCCTGAATCGCGTGCATCGGGTCTTGCGGCGCAGCTTCTTTTTCATGGCCGATGTCTATGCCTGACGCCTCAAGCAATTCCTCCAGCGGGGTGCGGAGATGTTTTGAAAATTCCTGAAGATGCTTTAAATTGGCCTTCTGCTTGCCGTTTATAATCCGGGAGATGGTGGCCGTATCAATGTTTGTTAAGGCGCCGAGTTTTCTCATGGAGAGCGAGTGCTTATCAAGCAGTGATTTTAAAAGGGGCCCCAGTGTCTTATTTTTATTTTCTGTCAAGGGTGTCACCTCGTTTCCGCCGGAATGATGATCATTAATCAATAATTTTTGCAGAAAAGGTACCTTTTCTGTGCGGCTGAATAGGATAGTGTAGATTCAACGGCACAACATGTTGAAAAGACATCAAAGAATGGAGAGAAACGAACATGGCTTGGTTATTGATTTTAGGTTTGGCAGTGTCCTCGAGCATTGATAATTTAGGAGTGGGGATGTCATACGGCATCAGAAAAATCAAAATATCGCATGCGTCGAATATGATGATCGCTTTTATCTGTTTTGTATTCAGTTATATCGGAATTTATTTCGGCAAATGGATTTCAGCCGTTTTACCGGGCTTTCTTCCTGTATTGCTGGCGGCGTTTATTTTATCTGTCATCGGTATCCGCATCATTCTGCTGGCTGTGCCGAGAAAAACAGCGCGTGTTGGCGCGTCAGGAAAAAAAGGCCGTTTTGCCGGTCTGCTGCAAAATCCGGAGGCAGCGGATGCCGACGGTTCGGGAGAAATCGGTATATTGGAATCCATGGTTCTCGGGGTGGCCGTATCCGCAAATGCGCTGACCAACGGATTAAGCGCGGGGTTGATCGGACTTTCTCCCGCTGCCATTTCCATCACTGCGGCGGTCGGAAGCTTTTTGACCATATGGATCGGCTGCTCGCTTGGAAAAAAAGCCGCATCATTGCGCATCGGTTCTTTTCACGTCGGACAGTTCAGCACGGTGCTGAGCGGAGTGATTATTCTCATCATTGCCGCCAATACGCTGCTCTTTTAAGTTGTCCCGTTCATTTTATGAAAAGCTCAAAATAAATATGAATGTTTCTATTCGGGAGAGCGCATGACGCGGCTCTCTTTTTTTGCCGATCTGATATTTTTTCAAAATGAACAGAAAGTCGTCCGTTTCCGTTAAATTCTGCATATTCGGCCTTCAGACAGAACCTTTTTCATAGACTGATCAGCTTGTTTTCTTTCTAAGTTCAGGTAAACAGCAGGTCAGATAGCCTTCATTCCAAATATGGAAAAGCGCTGGAGGAATGAAGGCTCCCTTTACAAATCGGCCATTCTGTTCAAAGATAAAGCCGAATGAGAAAACGTGAGGTGATCTGTGTGAAGTCTGTCATACTTCTGATCTTCACCGCATGGCTGTTATCAGGCTGCGAGTATACCGCGGAGGCTGATGCGGCGCCGTCATTTACACAGGAAGGAACATTTATAAAAGCGGCCGGAAACGATACAATCGCGGTCGAAATTGACGGAGAAAGGCAAGAGGTGAAGGTGCCTTTCGCCAAGCGGTTTGAATGTCAGTCTCTGCCTGAACATACGGCGGTGCAAATCACCTATAAAAAAGAGAGCAACGGACAATTACGGCTTGAGGAACTGAAAAAAGAAACAGATATGTGAAAACGGGGAGGAAAAAAACGTGGGTTTACTGACAAAAAGCGCTGCTGCCTTCGGTGCCGCTCTGCTTCTGCTTGCGCCGTCTGCTTATGCAGCTGAACCTTTGCAAGGGAAAACCATTTATATCGATGCCGGACATGGCGGAGAAGACAGCGGGGCCGGCGGAAATGGACTGCTTGAGAAAAACATCAATTTAGCGGTGTCAAACAAGGTGATCGCCAAATTGGAGACAGAAGGCGCAAAACCTGTAGCTTCAAGGACTGACGATACTTTTTTACGTTTGGACGAGCGGGTGGCGAAAGCAAGCGCCAGCCAATCCGATTTATTCGTCAGCCTCCATACGAATTCAGCCGTCTCAACGGCATCGGGCACGGAAACGTATTTTAATTCGACATATGAAGGCGCAGACAGCGAAAGGCTTGCTTCCGACATCCAGCAGCAGCTTGTCACGTCTTTAGGGATGAAGGACAGAGGCGTAAAAGAAGCTCCTTTTTATGTCATTACATATTCAAAGATGCCGAGTGTGCTGGCTGAATTAGGTTTTATCACAAATCCTCAAGATGCGGACAAGCTGAAAAGCGATAACGGACAAGAGCACGCCGCGGACGCCGTTGTAAACGGAATCGAAACCTATTACAGCGGCCGGTAATTATAAAATATGTGTAAATAGCGCCCTCCTTATGTGCATAACGATTATAATAGAGAAAACCGATGACAAACACCTGAGGTGACACATATGACAAATATTTTTGCCCACCGGGGGGCGTCGGGCGACTGCCCGGAAAATACGATGCCCGCGTTCAAAAAAGCGATTGAGGACGGGGCTGACGGAATTGAACTTGATGTACAGATGACAAAAGACGGCCGCATCGTGGTCATTCACGATGAAACCCTCGACCGCACGACGTCTTTGAAAGGATTTGTGAAAGATACGGCGTATGACAAAATCAGAACCGCCGATGCCGCCGGAAAATGGAAAGATGCTTTTAAAGGTGTCAGAATTCCGCTTTTGTCAGATGTGCTGCGTTTTGCGGAACGTACTGATTTTCTGATAAACATTGAGCTGAAAAACAGTGTATTCCGTTACGAAGGAATGGAAGAAGAAGTGATTAAAAAAGTCAGATATTACGGACTGGAAAAGCGCGTTATTTTTTCTTCATTTAATCATGAGAGTCTCGCGGTTTGCCACGCCCTGGCGCCTGAAATTGAACGGGCGGTGCTGACAATGGATGTGCTGTACCGGCCTGAACGGTATCTTGCAGCCATTCCCGCTTCGGGTTATCATCCGAAGCTCGGTACGCCGGCGGTGAGCGCTGAAGTGATCAAACATCTTGCAAAACACCAAGCGGCGCTCCGTCCGTTCACCGTCAATCGTCCTGAGGATATGAAGCAGCTGATGAAAGCGGGAGCAGACGCGATTTTTACCGATTATCCAAAACTGGCTGTTTCTATAAAAGAAGAATGCCGCAGCTGAGAAGACTGTTCAGACAGTCTTCTTTTTTTTATGGGCGGGAAAAAGGCGGTGCAATCATAACTCGGTCAGCCGGTTCATATATTGTAACAGGGCGTTTTGTGTAAGCGTTATCTTTTATCTTATTGAAAGTGAGGCAAAATTGTGGGAAAAACGGTTATCGTCAGTGCGGCAAGAACGCCGTTCGGAAAATTCGGCGGCGCATTAAAAGAGGTAAAGGCAGCCGAGCTTGGCGGCATTGCCATAAAAGAAGCAATCAAGCGCGCCGCTATCAGTGAAAGCGAAGCGGAAGGAGCGGTGATGGGAATGGTCGTCCAGGCGGGTGCCGGGCAGATTCCGGCACGGCAGGCTGCAAGATATGCCGGGCTTCCATGGTCCGTTCCGGCTGAAACCATTAATAAGGTCTGTGCATCAGGGCTCAGGGCCGTTACCATCTGTGATCAAATGATCCGGGCGAAAGATGCGGACGTGCTGATTGCAGGCGGAATGGAAAGCATGAGCAACATTCCGTACGCCATTCCGGCCGGCCGCTGGGGTGTGAGGATGGGGGACGGGGTGTTTCAGGATTTAATGGTTCATGACGGGCTGACCTGTGCGTTCGACCAGGTGCATATGGCTGTCCACGGAAGCACTGCGGCCAAAAAGTACGGCATTTCCCGGGATGAACAGGATCATTACGCTCTTTTGAGCCAGAAACGTGCGGCAGGGGCGGCTGAAGCGGGCAAATTGCGTGAAGAAATCGTTCCCGTCACCTGGACCGGCAAAAAGGGCAAACAGCATACTGTTGAAGCGGATGAGGGGCTGCGTCCTGATACGAGCCTTGAGCAGCTTGCAGCGCTCAAGCCAATTTTTACAGCCGACGGAACGGTTACAGCCGGAAACGCTCCCGGTGTAAATGACGGGGCCGGAGCATTTGTGCTGATGTCAGAGGAAAAAGCCGCAAAGCAGCATGTCAGGCCGCTCGCAGCGATACTTGGCTTTGCGTCAGTCGGACTGGAAGCGTCCGAGCTGGCAAGCGCGCCGGGAGAGGCCATCAGCCGGCTCTTGAAAAAAACCGGACTGTCCGTTGACGATATTGATTTGTTTGAAGTAAATGAAGCATTTGCGTCCGTCGTGCTCGTGAGTGAAAAAATAGCCGGGTTCAGCCGGGAAAAAGTGAATGTAAACGGAGGGGCGATTGCGTTCGGCCACCCGATCGGCGCAAGCGGAGCGAGAATCATCATGAGTTTAATATACGAATTAAAGCGTCGCGGAGGAGGTTTAGGCATAGCGGCTATATGTAGCGGAGCGGCTCAAGGAGATGCCGTCCTGCTGGAGGTGTACTGATCAAAGGAGGGAGCGCCGGATGAAGATGAAAACAATCATGGTCGCAGGTGCCGGTCAGATGGGAGCAGGCATCGCTCAGACGGCTGCAGAAGCCGGGTTTGCCGTCAAGTTATACGATTGGGAGCCGGAAACGGTAACAAAAGGTCTTCACCGCATAAAGACCAACCTGGAGAAAGAGCAGGCAAAAGGACGGAAGTCACGGCAGGAGACAGATGCCGTTTTCAGCCGTATTTCCCCGGCAGAACTCAGAGAAGCGGGAGATGCTGATTTTGTAATTGAAGCCATTGCCGAAAACAAAAAAGCAAAAGCAGAATTGTTTGACACACTAGATAAAATCTGTCCTCCGCATGCCGTATTGGCAAGCAATACGTCTTCTCTTCCCATTACGGAGCTTGCCGCGGCCACAAAAAGGCCTGAAAAAGTAATCGGCATGCATTTTATGAATCCGGTTCCTGTCATGGAGCTTGTCGAAGTCATCAGAGGACTCGCCACATCGGAAGAAACGGCGGAAACAGTAAAGAAGCTTGCCGTCCGGATGAATAAAACCCCTGTCGAAGTCAATGACTTCCCGGGCTTTATATCTAATCGCATATTAATGCCGATGATTAACGAAGCCGTTTATTGCCTTTACGAAGGAGCAGCTTCAAAGGAAGCGATTGATGAGGTGATGAAGCTCGGCATGCGGCATCCGATGGGTCCTTTAACATTAGCTGACTTCATCGGTCTGGATACGTGCCTTTCCATTATGGAGGTTCTGTATGCGGGGCTCGGAGATCCGAAATACCGCCCATGCCCTCTGCTCAGAAAATATGTCAGCGCCGGCTGGCTCGGCAAAAAAAGCGGGCGCGGTTTTTATGAGTACGGCAGATGACGTAAAGATCATGAGGGGAGACGGCAGCCATGCATTTTACAGAAGAGCACATCATGATGAGAAAAATGGTGCGTGATTTTGCCCGAAAGGAAATCGCGCCGATGGTTGAGCTCATGGAATCAACAGATGAATTTCCGGAGCGGCTGATTAAAAAAATGGGCGAAGCGGGATTGATGGGCATTCCCGTCCCGGAAGCTTACGGCGGGGCGGGTGCTGATACAACATCTTACATTTTAGCGATTCATGAAATATCAAAAGTCAGCGCGGCCGTCGGCGTCATTTTGTCCGTCCACACATCGGTAGGGACAATCCCGATTTTGCATTTTGGGACAGAAGTCCAAAAACAAACGTATATTCCGAAGCTGGCAGCGGGCGAATATATTGGGGCTTTTGCGCTTACTGAGCCTCAATCCGGATCTGATGCGGGAAGCCTGAAAACAAGAGCCGTGCGAAAAGGCGGTTCATATATTCTGAACGGTTCAAAAATCTTTATTACAAACGGCGGAGCGGCAGATCTGTATCTGACATTCGCCATAACCGATCCGGGTAAAGGGAGAAAGGGAATTTCCGCGTTTATCGTTGAAAAAAACACACCCGGTTTTTCTGTCGGAAAAAAAGAAAAAAAGCTCGGATTGTTAGGTTCCAATACTGTCGAATTGCAGTTTGACCAAGCGGAAATTCCGATTGAAAACCGGCTCGGCGAAGAGGGCGAGGGCTTTTCAATCGCCATGAAAAACCTTGACGTCGGACGGATCGGCATAGCGGCTCAGGCGCTCGGGATTATCGAAGCGGCGCTCGGCTGCTCGGTGGAGTACGCCAAAACCCGCAGCCAGTTCGGCAGACCCATCGCTTCGAATCAGGCCGTTTCATTTAAATTATCTGACATGGCGACGAATGCGGAAGCTGCCAAATTATTGGTCTATCATGCTGCTGATCTGTATCAGCGAGGGCTTCCGTGCGGAAAAGAAGCATCTATGGCGAAGCAATTCGCGTCCGATGCGGCGATGAAAGCGGCGGTGGAGGCTGTGCAGATTCACGGCGGCTACGGCTATATGAAAGAATATCCCGCGGAGCGTTTATTTCGGGATGCGAAAGTCACGCAAATCTATGAAGGAACCAATGAGATTCAAAGGCTGATTATTTCTAAGTATCTTCTTCAATAAAAAGTGCGCAAAGGAGCGAAACCATGGAATCTTATTCTCCCGGTTTAGATGGCGTCATTGCGGTGGAAACGGGGATTTCTTTCCTGGATACACAGCAGGGCAGTATTTTAATCAAAGGCCACGATCTGATTGAGCTTTCTAAAACGGCCGGCTATATGGACATTGTTCATCTCTTATTGGAAGACAGACTTCCTGATGCGAAAGAGAAGGCGGCGCTTGAAGAAGACGTTCGGCGCGGCGGACACCTTCCCGAGGAAATCTTGCACATATGCCGTCTGCTGCCCGAACATACTCACCCGATGGACGGACTGAGGACGGGTTTGTCCGCCCTTGGAGGCTTTGACAAGGACATCGATGACCGTTCATCTTCCGTAAATCAGCACCGTGTACGCGGACTGATAGGCAAAATGCCGAATCTGACGGTCAACAGCTATCGAGTCATCAACGGGCTGGAGCCTTTGGCGCCGGTCGGAACCTTATCATACAGCGCAAACTTTTTATATATGATTACCGGAAAAACGCCGTCATCTTTGGAAGAAGAAATCTTCGACCGGTCGCTTCTTTTATACAGTGAGCATGAATTGCCGAACTCAACGTTTACGGCCCGTGTCATTGCTTCGACGCAATCGGATATTTACGGCGCGCTGACCGGAGCCGTCGCCTCGCTTAAAGGAAACCTTCACGGCGGCGCGAACGAAGCGGTTATGTACATGCTTGAGGAAGCGAAGGATACAGACGGGTTTACACAATTGTTAACTCAAAAACTCGCAAACAAAGAAAAAATCATGGGCTTCGGCCACCGTGTCTACATGAAAAAAATGGACCCGAGGGCGCTCATGATGAAAGAAGCGTTAAAAAAGCTGTCTGATCTTTCAGGTGATTTCCGTCTTTATAATATGTGTGAAGCCGGCGAAACCGTCATGCGGGAGAAAAAAGGCCTTTATCCGAATTTAGATTACTACGCAGCGCCGGTCTATTACATGCTCGGCATCCCGATCCCGCTGTACACGCCTATATTCTTCAGCGCACGGACGGTCGGACTGTGCGCCCACGTCATTGAACAGCACAGCCGAAACCGGCTTTTCCGCCCGCGTGTCCGCTATACCGGAGCGCGCCTGTAAACAGATGAGAAAGGAAGATGAAAACATGACAGAACCCCGCCGAATGGACGCTGTAATCGAAGAGATTTCTGACTACGTGCTCCATCAGGAGATTGACAGTTCAGAAGCATTCACTACGGCAGGACATGTGCTTCTTGATACGATAGGCTGCGGAATTTTGGCGCTCAGCTATCCCGAATGTACAAAGCTGCTCGGCCCGATTGTCCCGGGAACCTCCGTGCCCAACGGCAGCAGAGTCCCGGGCACGCCTTTTGTTTTAGACCCGGTCACGGCTGCTTTTAATATCGGCTGTATCAACAGGTGGCTTGATTATAATGATACGTGGCTTGCTGCGGAATGGGGTCATCCGTCTGACAATCTCGGAGGCATATTAGCTTGTGCGGATTATTTATCCAGAGTGCGGATTTCAGAAGGGAAAGAACCGCTTACCGTGCGCGATGTGCTTTGCGCAATGATCAAAGCGCACGAAATTCAAGGGATTCTCGCTTTGGAAAACAGCTTAAACAGAGTGGGGCTTGACCATGTGCTGTTTGTGAAAGTGGCGACTGCGGCTGTTTGCGCGCAAATGCTGGGCGGCTCAAGAGAGGAAATCAATAACGCCGTATCTCACGCTTGGATTGATAATTCAAGCCTCAGAACGTATCGTCATGCGCCGAACACCGGATCACGCAAATCATGGGCGGCCGGCGACGCGACGAGCAGAGGCGTATATTTGGCCCTTATGGCGCAAAAAGGTGAAATGGGGTACCCGACGGCTCTGACCGCATCTGGGTGGGGATTTCAAGACGTACTGTTTAACCGGCAGGAAATGAAGCTTGCCCGCCCGCTTGGGTCCTATGTGATGGAGAATGTTTTATTTAAAGTATCCTACCCGGCTGAATTTCACGCCCAGACAGCGGCGGAATGCGCGGTCCGGCTTCATCCGGAGGTGAAAGACCGCATTGAAGACATTGATAGGATCACGATTATGACCCATGAGTCGGCAATCCGGATTATCGATAAAAAAGGGCCGCTTCACAATCCGGCTGACCGGGATCACTGCCTCCAGTATATTACGGCAATCGGGCTGCTTTTCGGAGATATCACGGCGGATCATTATGAAGAGGAAACGGCGTCTGACCCGCGAATTGATACATTGCGGAGCAAAATGGAGGTGACGGAACACAAAGCGTACTCAAAAGATTACTTAGACCCGAATAAGCGATCCATATCAAATGCCGTACAGGTGCATTTTACAGACGGCACGGCTACGGGACGGATTGAATGTGAATACCCGCTCGGACACCGGTTCCGCAGAAAAGAAGCCGTTCCGAAGATTCTTGCCAAGTTTTCAGCAAACATCAGCACTCATTTTTCATTGAAGCAGCAGCGAAAAATCGAAGAGGCCTGCGAACATAGCGGCCGAATGCAGAAGCTCAGCGTTAGTGAATTTATGGACTTATTTCTCGTATAAAATAGGAGGGTGACAAACATGACGTGGATCGTCAGCGAGCAGTCGTCTCAAGAGGAGCTTGCAGAGCGGTTCCGTACGCTGATGGCAGCGCCGGATCTATTGCAGATCCCCGGCGCTCACGATGCGATGGCCGCTCTTATCGCCAAGAAAACGGGGTTTTCGGCTCTTTATTTATCAGGCGCGGCTTACACGGCGAGCAGAGGGCTGCCCGATTTAGGGATCATCACGTCGGCGGAAATGGCTGAACGGGTTAAAGATCTGGTCCGCTCGTCTGATCTGCCCGTCCTTGTCGATATTGACACGGGTTTCGGAGGAGTGCTGAATGCCGCCCGGACGGCGAAAGAAATGTATGAAGCGCGCGCGGCCGCCGTCCAGATGGAGGATCAGCGCCTGCCGAAAAAATGCGGACATCTGAATGGGAAGCAGCTCGTGCCGATTGAAGAAATGGCGCAAAAAATCCAAGCGGTCAAGCGGGCCGCGCCGACCCTTCTTGTTGTTGCGAGAACAGACGCCAGACAGCAGGAAGGGCTGGAGGGGGCATTAACAAGGGCGTCCGCTTATATAAAAGCGGGTGCTGACGCTGTTTTTCCGGAAGCGCTCCAATCCGAAAGTGAATTCAGAGCGTTTTCCAAACAAATCAGTGTGCCGATTCTCGCAAACATGACTGAATTCGGAAAAACGCCGTATTACAGTGCTGATGAATTTTCCGATATGGGCTGTCAGATGGTCATTTACCCGGTCACGTCACTCAGAACGGCGGCCAAGGCTTTTGAGCGTATTTTCCGCCTTCTGAAAGAAGAAGGCTCGCAAAAAGAGGGGCTTTCAGATATGCAGACGAGAAAAGAATTATATGAAACGATCGCTTACGATGACTATGAAGAACTGGATCAATCCATTGCCAAAACGATACTGCCGGACGACTGAAAAAGCCCTTTTTTTGCAAGGGCTTTTTTTACAGCTTTTTTTTCCTGAACCGCGGGCTGACTTGATTGCGTTTCCGATCTCTGTACAAAATAAACCCGGCCAGAACATAAAGGCCGAACAAAAAAAACGCCAATCCGGCCGCCCCCTGAAGAAAAAGGGACGGAAACGGGGAAAACACATGTCCGAATAATGCATCTCTCATCAGCTTAATGCCGAGCGCCGCGACAGCGCCGGGGAGGACCAGAATCAAAAGCGCAACAAGCCGGCTCATATTCAGAAAACCCCTTTACGATATGTTTTCCTTTATTGTCCAATCGAAAAAATATTTTGTCAAGAGATCAAAACGTGGTAACATAGGGGTTGTGCAAATTATTGCAACGGGAAATACAGGCGTGCAAATTTTTTCATATAAAGGGGTATCGGGATGCAGAAGGTGCTGATTATAGGTGCTGGTAAAGGAGGCACGGCGCTCCTACAGATTTTGATGAAAACAAAGCTGATCCGGATTATTGCGGTGGTTGATCAAGATCCGGAGGCGCAAGGGCTGCAAGAAGCCCGGAAATATGGAATTGCAACCTCATCAGATTGGAAATCTTACATAACCGAAGATATAGATATTATCATCCATACAACAGGCGATAAAGCGGTCATGGATGAGCTGCTCCATGAGAAAAAAGAACAAACCATCGTCATGCCGGGAAAATTGGCGTACATGGTGTTTCAGCTGATGGAGGAAAAACAGCAGCTTATCCAAATGCTCAAGTCGCAGACGTATAAGCATGACCGGATTTTTAATTCAACGCACGACGGCATGATTTTTATAGACGTCAACGAAACGATCATTTTATTTAATCAGATGGCAGAAAAAATGGTCGGCCAAAAACGGGAGGATGTCATCGGCCGCCAAATTAAAGACGTAGTGCCGAACACAAAGCTGCCGCGGATTCTGGAAACGAGAGAGCCGGAATATAACCAGAAGCAGCTTCTCGGAAAGCACCTGCAGATTGTCACGACAAGACTGCCGATCATTGATGAAGGCGGAAAACTTCTCGGCGCGTTATGCGTGTTTAAAGACATCACCGACGCAGTTGAACTGGCGGAAGAGGTCACGAACTTAAAACAAATCCGCACCATGCTTGAAGCGATTATTCAATCCTCAGACGAGGCCATTTCCGTCGTTGATGAAAACGGCATCGGAATGTTAATCAACAAAGCGTATACAAAAATGACCGGGCTGTCAGAAAGCGAAGTCATCGGAAAACCCGCTTCCACCGATATCTCAGAAGGGGAGAGTATGCACCTGAAAGTATTGGGGACAAGGCGGCCTGTGCGGGGTGTGAGAATGAAGGTCGGCCCCAATAAAAAGGATGTCATCGTAAATGTTGCCCCCGTTATTGTGGACGGTATTTTAAAAGGCAGCGTCGGCGTCATTCACGATGTGTCAGAAATTAAAACGCTGACTGCTGAGCTGAATCGGGCGCGCCAGATCATCCGCACGCTTGAAGCGAAATACACGTTTGATGACATTATCGGCACGAGTGAACAAATGCTGGTCGCCCTTGAACAGGCGAAGCTCGGGGCGAAAACGCCGGCGACGATTCTGCTGCGGGGAGAATCCGGCACAGGAAAAGAACTTTTCGCCCACGCCATCCATAATGAAAGCGACCGAAAATACAATAAATTCATCCGGGTCAATTGTGCGGCCCTGTCTGAATCCCTGCTAGAATCCGAGCTTTTCGGCTATGAGGAAGGCGCGTTTACGGGCGCGAGGCGCGGAGGCAAAAAAGGACTTTTTGAGGAAGCGAATAACGGCAGCATTTTCTTAGATGAAATCGGAGAGCTGACCCAAAGCACTCAGGCAAAGCTGCTCAGAGTTCTGCAGGAAAAAGAAATTATCAGAGTCGGCGGCGCTAAAGCGATTTCTGTCAATGTCAGAATTATCGCAGCGACAAACGTCAACATCGAAAAGGCCATGGCGGAAGGCGCGTTCCGTGAAGACCTGTATTACCGGATTAACCGCTATCCGATCTCAATCCCGCCGCTTCGGCAGCGCAAAGAAGATATTGAAGCGCTGAGCATTCGGCTCATTGAAAAAATCAATCAGGATTACGGCCGCAATGTAAAGGGGCTCGCGCCGAACGCGCTGCGAGCTTTATCAGCCTACAGCTGGCCGGGAAACGTCCGGGAGCTTGAAAATGTTCTCGGACGGGCAATGATATTTTTAGAGCCGCACATGGAACGGATCGAACAGCAGCATCTGCCTGTTTTTGAATCAGAGCTGAATGAAAAAAACGGCACCCAAAGTGATTTTCCGGATGTGGAAGGGGAAAAGCTGTCTCAGGCTGTTGAAAAATTTGAAGCGCACGTCATTCAAAAAACGCTTGAAAAGCATAAATTCAACCGAACCAAAACGGCAAAAGCGCTTGGTGTCAGCATTCGGAATCTGTACTACAAAATGGACAAGTACGGCCTTGCAAATGACGGCATGCAATAAATTGCAGAGAAAGCGCAAACAGCTGCATGTTTTCTTGAAAAAGCCGGAATAAACCCTCCCGCATATTTGGCACGGAACTTGCATTGTTAAAAGCGGATTCGCACAAGGAAGGTGGTACAAAATGAAGCTGAGAGACCTAGTTGAAAAAGCCGCGGCAAAAAACGCAAAAACCATTGCAGTGGCCCACGCAGCAGATAAAGAAGTGATCCAGACCGTCAAAATGGCGGCAGAACACTTGTCGGTACGATTTTTACTGACGGGTGACAGCGGAAAGCTGAAAGAGCTTCTGGCAAATGAGCCGAAGTTCAATGCTGAAATCATCCACGCCGATTCACCCGAAGAATCTGCGGCAAAAGCAGTGCGCGCAGTGCGTGAACAAGAGGCGGACATTTTAATGAAAGGGAATCTCCCGAGCTCAACTCTTCTGAAATCGGTTTTAAACCGCCATGAAGGGCTTCGTTCAAAAAGGGTGTTATCACATGTAGCCGTTTTTGAGGTGCCGGACTATGACCGGCTGATGTATGTGACTGATTCAGCGCTGAACATTGCCCCGTCTCTTGAAGAGCTCGGGCATATTCTGCAAAATGCGGTTCATGTCGCACATTCAGTAGGGAACCCTATGCCGAAAGCCGCAGTCCTTGCCGCTATTGAAACGGTTAATCCGAAAATGGAGGCGACGCTGAACGCGGCTGCGATCGTCCAGATGTGCAACAGAGGACAGATTACCGGCTGCATTGCGGACGGACCGCTTGCTTTGGATAATGCCGTATCCCAAGCGGCTGCGCTGCAAAAAGGGATTTCCGGAAGCGTAGCGGGCCAGGCGGATATTCTCTTGGTTCCTTCAATCGAGGCCGGAAATATGCTTTATAAGTCAATGATTTATTTTGCGAAAGCAAATGTTGCTGCCGTCATCGCCGGTGCAAAAGCGCCGATCGCATTAACGAGCAGAGCGGATACCGCAGAAAATAAACTGTATTCAATTGCGCTTGCGATTTGCGCATCACAAGAACAGTAGGAGGAACGAACCTATGGAAATTTTTAAATATATGGAGACTTATGATTACGAACAATTGGTATTCTGCCAAGATGAACAATCCGGATTAAAAGCGATCATCGCGATTCATGATACGACGCTCGGCCCTGCACTTGGCGGAACAAGAATGTGGACATATGACAGTGAAGAAGCGGCGATTGAAGATGCATTAAGACTCGCAAAAGGCATGACTTATAAAAATGCGGCTGCCGGTTTAAACTTAGGCGGCGGGAAAACCGTTATTATCGGAGACCCGCGCAAAGATAAAAATGAAGAAATGTTCCGCGCGTTCGGGCGCTACATCCAAGGCTTAAACGGAAGGTATATTACGGCGGAAGACGTCGGCACAACCGTTGAAGATATGGACATCATTCATGATGAAACAGACTATGTAACCGGAATTTCTCCGGCATTCGGTTCATCAGGAAATCCGTCCCCGGTTACGGCGTACGGCGTCTACAAAGGGATGAAAGCCGCAGCGAAAGCGGCGTTTGGCACTGATTCACTGGAAGGTAAAACAATTGCCGTGCAAGGCGTGGGAAATGTGGCTTACAATCTATGCCGCCACCTTCACGAAGAAGGCGCTTCTTTAATCGTAACGGATATCAATAAAGAATCTGTTAAACGTGCCGTTGAGGACTTCGGCGCCCGCGCAGTTGATCCCGACGACATTTACTCACAGGCGTGCGATATTTATGCCCCATGTGCTCTCGGCGCCGTCATTAACGATGACACGATTAAACAGCTGAAGGCGAAAGTTATTGCGGGAGCGGCCAATAACCAGCTGAAAGAAACACGTCACGGCGATACCATTCATGAAATGGGAATCGTGTACGCTCCGGATTATGTCATCAATGCAGGCGGCGTCATCAATGTAGCCGATGAGCTTTACGGCTACAATGCTGAGCGGGCTTTGAAAAAGGTTGAGGGCATCTATGCAAACATTGAGCGGGTGCTCGATATTTCCGCGCGTGACGGCATTCCGACATACTTAGCGGCTGACCGTTTGGCTGAGGAACGAATTGAGCGCATGCGCCGTTCAAGAAGCCAGTTTCTGCAAAACGGCCAAAGTATATTAAGCAGACGATAGGAATTTGATCTGGAGGTATGAAAATGTTCGAAAAGGAAAAACGCATTCTCATTCTGAATCCAGGCTCAACATCAACGAAAATCGGTGTCTTTCACAATGAACGCTGTATCTTTGAAAAGACGCTGCGGCATCCCGAAGAAGAGCTGAAAACATTTAACAGCATTATCGACCAATACGAATTTCGAAAAATAAGCATTCTTGAGTCTTTACACGAACAGGGCATCAACATTTCAAAGTTCGATGCCGTTTGTGCCAGAGGCGGCCTGCTCAGACCGATTGAGGGCGGCACATATGAAGTGAATGACGCCATGATCACTGATTTGAAAAACGGCTACAACGGCCAGCATGCTTCTAATCTGGGCGGAATTATTGCCAGGGAAATAGCTGACGGATTAAATATCCCCGCGTATATCGTCGATCCGGTCGTGGTGGATGAGATGACTCCGCTCGCTAAAGTATCAGGAATGCCTGAAATCAAGCGGAAAAGCATTTTCCATGCTTTGAACCAAAAAGCTGTTGCCCGTCAGGCGGCGGCATCCCTCGGCAAACGGTATGAACAGATGAAGATGATCGTCACTCATATGGGCGGCGGCACCACAGTCGGTGTCCATGATTGCGGACGGGTGACAGATGTCAACAACGGGCTTCACGGAGAAGGCCCCTTCAGCCCGGAGCGCGCGGGAACCGTTCCGGCGGGTGATTTGGTGGAAATGTGTTTTTCCGGCAAGTATTCAAAAGCCGATATGATGAAAAAACTTGTCGGCACGGGCGGACTCTCCGGCTACCTGGGGACAACGGACGCGGTCAAAGTGGAAAAACGCATTCAGGCCGGAGATGAAAACGCGCGTCTCATTTATGACGCCATGGCTTATCAAGTAGCAAAAGAAATCGGGGCGGCAAGCGCCGTTTTAAAAGGAAAAGTAGACATTATCGTCCTGACGGGCGGATTGGCGTACGGGAAAAGTTTCGTATCCGCTATCAGATCGTACATAGATTGGATTTCGGATGTACTGGTGTACCCGGGAGAAAATGAACTGCAATCTCTCGCGCAAGGCGCGCTTCGGGTTTTAGCCGGTGAGGAGCAGTCAAAGCAATATCAGATCGGCGAAGGAGTGAAAACAAATGGCGACTGAGTATGATGTGGTCATTCTGGGCGGCGGCACGGGCGGTTATGTAGCCGCCATCAGAGCGGCCCAGCTCGGCTTAAAAACGGCCGTTGTAGAAAAAGAAAAGCTCGGCGGAACATGCCTGCATAAAGGATGTATTCCGAGTAAAGCGCTGTTAAGAAGCGCGGAAGTGTACCGAATCGCAAAGGAAGCGGCAGCATTCGGCATTGAAACGGAAGGTGTCTCCCTCCGCTTTGACAGCGTACAAAAACGAAAACAGGGAATCGTTGACCGGCTGGCAGGCGGTGTCGCCCACTTGATGAAAAAGGGGAAGATTGATGTATTCAACGGGTACGGACGTATGCTCGGCCCTTCCATCTTCTCACCTCTTCCCGGTACAGTTTCCGTCGAATACGCAAATGGTGAAGAAAACGACATGCTGATACCGAAACAATTGATTATCGCAACCGGTTCAAGGCCGAAAATGCTGCCGGGTTTAGAAGCAGACGGTACATATATTCTGACATCAGATGAAGCGTTAGAGCTTGAACGTCTGCCCCAATCCATGATGATCGTCGGCGGCGGTGTCATCGGAATTGAATGGGCATCCATGCTGAACGATTTCGGCGTCAATATCACTGTGATTGAATATGCGGACCGCATTTTGCCGACTGAAGACCGTGATATTTCAAGCGAGATGGAAAAACTGTTAACGAAAAAAGGAATTAAAATCGTGACGGGTGCGAAAGTGCTTCCGGATACACTGGAAAAAGCGGACGGCGTTTCAATTGCCGCTGAAAAGAATGGAAAAAAAGAAACGTATCACGCGGAACAAATGCTTGTTTCCATCGGCCGCCAGCCGAACATTGAAGGGATCGGCCTTGAAAACACGGACATTGAAGCGGAAAACGGTTCTATCATCGTGAACGAAGCCGGGCAGACGAAGGAATCGCACATTTATGCGATCGGTGATGTTGTCGGCGGGCTGCAGCTTGCGCATGTGGCCTCCCGTGAAGGCATCATTGCCGTTGAGCATATGGCGGGTCTTAATCCGGCTCCGCTTGATGCCGCTCTTGTGCCGAAATGCATTTATTCAAATCCGGAAGCGGCGAGCGTCGGTCTGACATCAGATGAAGCTCTTCGAAAAGGGCATGAACTGAAAATCGGGAAGTTTCCGTTCATGGCGATCGGAAAGGCTCTTGTATACGGAGAAAGCGACGGCTTTGTCAAAATCGTCGCCGATCGGAATACAGATGATATTCTCGGTGTTCATATGATCGGTCCGCACGTCACCGATATGATCTCTGAAGCGGGGCTTGCCAAGGTGCTCGATGCGACGCCTTGGGAAATCGGCCAGTCCATACATCCGCATCCGTCGCTGTCAGAAGCGATTGGAGAAGCTGCGTTAGCCGCAGACGGAAACGCGATTCATTTTTAAAAGGAAAGAAGGAGGGGTTTGAATGACTACAAACCGCCATCAAGCATTAGGGCTCTCTGACGAAGAAGCCGTTGAAATGTATAGAACCATGCTGTTAGCCAGAAAAATCGACGAAAGAATGTGGCTCTTAAACCGCTCGGGCAAAATTCCGTTCGTTGTTTCATGTCAAGGACAGGAAGCGGCACAAGTAGGCGCGGCCTATGCCTTAAACCGTGATACCGACTATGTACTTCCTTACTACAGAGATATAGGGGTTGTGCTTGCATTCGGTATGACTGCAAAGGATTTGATGATGTCCGGTTTTGCGAAAGCGGCTGACCCGAACTCAGGCGGAAGGCAGATGCCGGGCCACTTCGGGCAAAAGGAAAACAGAATCGTAACGGGCTCATCCCCTGTTACGACGCAGGTGCCTCACGCAGTCGGAATCGCGCTTGCGGGACGCATGGATAAAAAGGATATCGTCTCTTTCGTTACCTTTGGAGAAGGATCTTCCAACCAGGGGGATTTTCACGAAGGGGCAAACTTTGCCGCCGTGTATAAACTGCCGGTCATTTTCATGTGTGAAAACAATAAGTATGCCATTTCTGTCCCGTATGACAAACAGGTGGCGTGCGAGAAAATATCCGACCGGGCGGCAGGCTACGGCATGCCGGGAGTCACTGTTGACGGAAACGACCTGCTGGAAGTTTACCGGGCCGTAAAAGAAGCGCGCGAACGGGCATCTAAAGGCGAAGGCCCTACATTAATAGAAACGGTTTCCTACCGTTTGACGCCGCATTCCAGTGATGACGACGACAGCAGCTACAGAGAACGCGAAGAAGTAGAAGAAGCGAAGAAACAAGATCCGCTTCTTTTATACAAAGCATACTTGCAAGAAGCCGGGCTTCTAGGTGAAGAAGAAGAAAAGACCATGCTGGATGACATCATGGCTATCGTAAACGAAGCGACAGACGAAGCGGAGAAAGCGCCATACGCATCTCCTGAATCAACGCTTGATCACGTTTATGCGAAGTAGGGAGGAATACTTATGTCTGTAATGTCTTATATTGACAGTATTAATGCAGCAATGAAAGAAGAAATGGAAAGAGATCCGCGCGTGTTTGTTCTCGGGGAAGACGTCGGGAGAAAAGGCGGCGTGTTTAAAGCAACGGCGGGTCTCTATGAACAGTTCGGAGAAGAGCGTGTGATGGATACGCCGCTTGCTGAATCAGCGATTGCCGGTGTCGGGATCGGCGCCGCGATGTACGGCATGCGTCCGATTGCCGAGATGCAGTTTGCCGATTTCATTCTGCCTGCGGTCAACCAAATCATTTCAGAAGCGGCAAAAATACGCTACCGTTCAAACAATGATTGGAGCTGTCCGATGGTCATCAGAGCGCCTTACGGCGGCGGCGTGCACGGCGCGTTGTATCATTCCCAATCTGTGGAGGCCATTTTTGCCAACCAGCCGGGCCTTAAAATTGTCATGCCTTCAACTCCTTATGACGCAAAAGGGCTGTTGAAAGCTGCAGTCCGTGACGAAGATCCGGTGCTGTTTTTAGAACATAAGAGGGCGTACCGCCTGATTAAAGGCGAAGTCCCTGCGGATGATTACGTCCTTCCGATCGGAAAGGCGGATGTAAAACGCGAAGGCAGCGACATTACTGTTATTACGTACGGATTATGCGTCCATTTTGCTCTGCAGGCTGCCGAGCGTCTTGAAAAAGACGGAATTTCAGCGCACGTATTAGATTTGCGTACGGTTTATCCGTTAGATAAAGAAGCCATCATTGAAGCTGCTTCTAAAACGGGAAAAGTATTGCTGATCACGGAAGATACGAAAGAAGGCGGTATTATGAGCGAGGTCGCCGCCATTATTTCTGAAAACTGCTTATTTGATTTAGACGCGCCGATCAAGCGGCTTGCAGGTCCTGACGTTCCGGCAATGCCTTATGCGCCGACAATGGAAAAATACTTCATGATGAATCCTGACAAAGCAGAAGCCGCGATGAGAGAATTAGCGGAGTTTTAAAGACGTAAGGAGGTTTTTGACATGGCGATTGAACAAATGGCTATGCCTCAGCTCGGAGAGAGCGTGACGGAAGGGACGATCAGCAAGTGGCTGGTATCCCCCGGTGATCAAGTGAATAAATATGACCCCATCGCGGAGGTCATGACAGATAAAGTGAATGCGGAGGTGCCGTCTTCTTTTACCGGTACGATTACAGAACTTGTAGGAGAAGAAGGCCAGACTCTTGCAGTCGGCGAGATTATCTGCAAAATTGAAACAGAAGAAACGGAAACCGAAGAGGCGCCGAAGCGGGAAGAAGAGCAGAATACCCCTTCAGACACCGATGCAAACCGTCAAGGTAAAGATCAGTCAAATAAAGCGCGTTATTCGCCGGCCGTGCTCAGATTAGCGGGAGAACACGGCATTCAGCTTGAAGAAGTTGAAGGAACGGGTGCAGGCGGAAGAATTACGCGAAAAGACATTCAAAAGATCATTGATTCGGGAATGAAGCAGAAATCGGAAGCACCGGCGCCGGCTGCTGTTCAAACAACGCAACAAGCGCCGAAACAACAGCAAAAACAAGCACCGGCACCCGCTCTGTCAGCCGGTGATATTGAAATTCCGGTTACAGGCGTCAGAAAAGCCATCGCCGCCAATATGCATAAAAGCAAAACAGAAATTCCGCATGCCTGGACGATGATGGAAGTCGACGTCACGAACATGACGGCGTACAGAAACAGCATTAAAGACTCATTTAAACAAAAAGAAGGCTTTAATTTAACGTTTTTCGCTTTCTTTGTAAAAGCGGCGGCGCAGGCTCTCAAAGAGTTCCCGCAGATGAACAGCATGTGGGCGGGAGACAAAATCGTCCAAAAGAAAGACATCAACATCTCCATTGCCGTTGCCACGGAAGATTCGCTGTTTGTTCCGGTTATTAAGCATGCTGATGAAAAAACGATTAAAGGCATAGCCAGAGAAATAACGGACCTTGCGAAAAAAGTGAGAAACGGAAAACTTACCGCGGAAGATATGCAGGGCGGCACATTTACCGTCAATAACACGGGATCTTTCGGCTCAGTTCAATCTATGGGCATTATCAACCATCCGCAGGCGGCGATTCTTCAGGTAGAATCTATCGTCAAACGTCCGGTTGTCATGAATAACGGGATGATCGCCGTTCGTGATATGGTTAATCTTTGCCTGTCTTTAGATCACAGAGTGCTCGACGGGCTCGTGTGCGGCCGATTCCTCGGACGCGTCAAAGAGATCTTAGAAAACATTGATGAACATACGTCCGTCTATTAAAAAAAAACTCCTTTTGCCCGGGCGGCAAAAGGAGTTTTTTTATTTTCATTGTGAATCCTCGGGAACAAGCATAGTGAGATGATGTTTTTTCACTTCGATCGTACAAGGTGTTGTTCCGTATACCTCGCCATCTGTATCCGCGTCCATTTCACGTCCGGTTTCGATTTCAATCCTGGAGGCCTGAATATAGGACAGCTCCCCTTTGAAATCATCAAATGAACCCTGCTCCATCGTCATCAGCTCCCGCAACGCGGCAAGGCTTGTGTTACGGCAGATTAACACATCGGCTAAGCCGTCCCGGAGGCTGGCATCAGGCAGGGGAACTCTGTTTGTCCCGATATAATGCCCGTTCATGACAAGCACCATTACGGCTTCGTCTTCTTTCACCTCGCCGTCAATCGTCAATTTGACAGGAAACGGGTTCGCGCTTGTCATCGTCCGCAAGGCGCTCGTGAAGTAGCTGATTTTACCAAGCCATGCTTTTTCAGTTTCATTAATATGGCTTGATGCTTCGGTGATCAATCCGATGCCCCAGAAGTTCAGAAAATAGCCGTCATCCGTTTTACAGACGTCAATCATCTGTTTATGTCCGGCCGCGAGCGCTTCAGCGGCCTTTTGAAGGTTTTGCGGGATGCCGAGCGCCCGGGAGAAATCGTTGCACGTTCCTCCCGGCAAAATGCCGACAGCGGGTCTGTGATCAAGCTTGCTGATGCTGTTGATGCATTGATGCACAGTGCCGTCCCCGCCTAAAATATATAAATGGTCAACTGAACTGTCGAGATTTTCACAATACTGACGGGCATCATCCTGATGTTTGGTCGGTTTAATCAAAAGTTCGTCAGCTGACTGGGCCAAAATGGGGACGACCGTGCCGAGGGTTTTATCAATCTGTTTTTGACCGGCGTTTCCGTTATAAATTAATACTGCTTTCCGTTGGCTCATACGACTGCTCCTTTATTTCAGACAATCTCCTTAACAAGTTTCCCGTTTTTAAAAGGTCATAAACTTACATCGGGAACATAAAAGGGTCAAAAAACAATTGGTTATGAGCGGTGTCATTTGCCGATAGGGAGGTTCCTTGCTATCATAAGAAGAGATGATCAAAAAGGAGAGGTCCCAGTTGAATATGGATTTTAATTTATTTATGAATGATGTCGTGCGTCAAGCCCGCCAGGAAATCACGGCCGCGGGGTATACAGAGCTGAAAACCGCTGAGGAAGTGGACGATGCGCTTTCGAAAAAAGGAACCACACTCGTCATGGTCAACTCTGTGTGCGGATGCGCAGGCGGTATTGCACGGCCTGCCGCGTACCATTCCGTACATTACGATAAACGCCCGGATCAGCTTGTGACGGTATTTGCCGGACAGGATAAAGAAGCGACAGCCAAAGCGAGAGAATACTTTGAAGGCTATCCGCCGTCCTCTCCGTCATTTGCCATTTTAAAAGACGGGAAAATCATGAAAATGGTGGAACGCCATGAAATTGAAGGCCATGAGCCGATGGCCGTCGTCACAAAACTGCAGGAAGCATTTGAAGAATATTGTGAAGAAGTATAAGTGAAAGAAAAACCCCGGAGCCGAGCGCTTGCGGGGTTTTTTTATGGAATCTGTATAAATATAAATATTTATACATCGGTGTTCAGCTGTCACTAATCTGAAAAACAATGACTATAATAAACACAGAAAGGAAAATATATTTTTCAAAAATAGTATTGCATCACACTTAAAAAGTGTTTAAAATACAAGTTAACGAATAAATATTCAATTTTAAGAGATCAGTAGATATGGGGGAAATGAATCATGAAGAAATGGCTGTTGGTATTAGCTGCCGCATGTATCACCTTTGCGCTGTCCGCCTGCGGATCAGGCAATTCAGGCTCAGAGGGCGGAAAGAACAAGCTGATTATGGGTACATCGGCTGACTATAAACCATTTGAATATAAAGACGGCGATCAGATCACCGGGTTTGACGTTGATCTGGCAAAAGCTCTGGGCAAAAAGACCGGCTATGACGTTGAGGTGCAGGACATGGACTTCAACAGCCTGATTACAGCCTTGAAGTCCAAGCAGGTAGATATGATTTTATCTGGAATGACACCTACGCCGGAACGGAAAAAGCAAGTTGATTTTTCTGATATTTATTATACTGCTAACAATATGATTGTTACGAAAAAGGGAAGCAGCATTAAATCCCTGAATGATCTGAAAGGCAAAACCGTCGGTGTGCAGCTCGGCTCCATTCAAGAGGAAAAAGGCAAGAAGCTCGCTTCGAAATACGGTTTTCAGCTCGAAGACCGCAACCGGATCTCAGATTTAACCGAAGAGATCAAATCCGGGCGTTTTGATGCCGCGATTATCGAAGACATCGTAGCACAAGGCTATTTCAATTCAAATCAAGATCTGCAGGGCTTTGCGTCAGCAGATGCGAAATCAGACGAATCGGGCTCCGCGATTGCGTTCCGCAAAGACAGTGATCTGACAGCGAAGTTTAACAAAGCGCTGAAAGAAATGGAGAAAAACGGAGAAATCGAAAAACTGAAGAAAAAATGGTTCACCAACGAGAAATAAAAGAAAGCTCAACTTTTCGTTGAGCTTTTTATCTTGAATAAAGACAAAGGAGATCACACGTATGAATTTGGATTTCTCAGCGACAATCCCCCAAATTCCTTTTATATTGGAAGGCCTTGCGGTCACATTGAAAATTGTGCTCGTTTCAGCGGTCATCGGTCTTGTATTAGGAATCGTGCTCAGCTTATTTAAAATCAGCACGATCAGTCCGCTGAAATGGATTGCGGATTTTTATACTTCGATATTCCGCGGCACGCCGCTCGTGCTGCAGCTGATGATCATCTATTTCGGTATGCCGCAGCTCCTCGGCTTTCAGATCGATCAATTTTGGGCGGCAGTCACCGCATTATCGCTCAATTCGGCCGCTTACGTCTCTGAAATTATCAGAGCGGGAATCAACGCAATTGACAAAGGACAAAAAGAGGCTGCCGTCGCTCTCGGCGTGCCATACGGAAAAATGATGAAAGATCTGCTGCTGCCGCAGGCGTTTAAAAACATTTCTCCGGCTATTATTAACGAATTAATCACCTTAACGAAAGAATCGGCGATCGTCACAGTTATCGGTCTTGGCGACATTATGAGACGGGCCTACCAGTCCGGCGCCGCAACATACAACTATTTAGAACCTCTTATTGTGGCGGGCTTAATCTATTACGTGCTCGTTTTGATCTTAGCATTCATCGGAAAAGGCGTAGAAAGGAAGCTGAAAGCCAATGATTAAGGTCGACAACCTGTCAAAATCATTCGGGAAACATGAAGTACTGAAAAACATTTCAACACAGATCGAAGAAGGGGAAGTCGTCGCTGTCATCGGCCCTTCCGGTTCCGGAAAATCAACGTTTCTGCGCTGCTTAAATCTGCTGGAAACCCCGAGCGGCGGAACGATTGCCATTAAAGAAAACGAAATTACCGCAGCTAAAACGAATAAACTGAAAGTGCGGGAAAATATCGGCATGGTATTTCAGCATTTTCATTTGTTTCCTCATAAAACGGTGCTTGAAAATATCACATACGCGCCAGTCAGCGTGAAGAAAGAGTCTAAAAAGGAGGCGGAGGAAAAGGCGTGCGCTCTCCTTGAAAAAGTCGGACTGCTTGACAAACGGAACGACTATCCGAACCGTTTGTCAGGCGGACAGAAGCAGCGGGTCGCCATCGCGCGGGCGCTTGCCATGAATCCTGACATCATGCTGTTTGATGAACCGACCTCGGCTCTTGACCCGGAAATGGTCAAAGAAGTTCTTGAGGTGATGAAAGAGCTCGCGCAGACGGGCATGACAATGGTGATCGTAACGCACGAAATGGGATTTGCCAAAGAAGTCGCAGACCGCGTATTATTTATGGATGAAGGGACGATCGTGGAAGACGGGCAGCCGGAAGAATTTTTTCTTTCTCCGAAGTCAAAAAGAGCACAGGACTTTTTAGAAAAAATATTATAAAATATAACTGGAAGAAAAGAAGAAGAATGCTCTTCTTCTTTTTTTTGAGAAAGAAACAAACAGAATGGAGCAAGCAATGTTTAAAATCGGTTACCGCACACTAAAGACCGCACTTGGAACGGCGCTGGCCATTTATTTAGCCCAGCTGTTGCATCTGCAAAACTTCGCATCCGCAGGAATCATCACCATATTGTGCATCCAGATTACGCAAAAGCGGTCGCTTCAGGCCTCGTGGGCCCGATTTGCCGCCTGTTTATTGGCGATCGTCTTCTCATATGTCTTTTTCGGGCTGATCGGCTATTACCCGTTTGCGATCGGAATATTGCTGGTGCTGTTCATTCCGACTACAGTCGTTTTAAAAATAAACGAAGGGATCGTCACCAGCTCAGTAATCATTCTTCATTTATATATGTCCGGCGGCATTACGATGGCGTTTATCTGGAATGAGTTCCAGCTGATCACCGTAGGTATCGGCGTCGCGCTGTTAATGAATCTGTATATGCCGAGCCTTGACAGAAAACTCGCGGCGTACCGGAAAAAAATCGAGGACAACTTTTCCGTCATCTTCGCCGAAATCGAACGGTATTTGTTAACTGGTGAGCAAGATTGGTCGGGGAAGGAAATACCGGAGACGCATCAGATGATTCAAGAGGCGAAAAACCTCGCCTATCGGGACGTGCAGAATTATATTTTGCGCCATGAAAATCTTTACTATCATTATTTTAAGATGAGACAGAAACAATTTGAAATCATTGAACGGCTGCTGCCGAAGATTACCTCTATTTCAATAACGGTGGAGCAGGGCAAAATAATCGCCCATTTCATCCATGAATTAAGGGAAGCCATTCACCCCGGCAATACCGCTCATAAATTTTTAAAAAGACTTGCAGAAATGAGAACGGAATTTGAAGAAATGCCGCTCCCGGCAACGCGCGAGGAGTTTGAAGCGCGGGCGGCTTTGTTCCACCTCCTCGGTGAGATGGAACAATATCTCGTGATTAAAAGTTATTTCAAAGGCATCAAGCTGTAAAAAACATATGGATCAATCGCATGAGTCTTCCTTTCATTGGTCATTCTAATGAAAAAAGGAGGGGAGCCCATGCGATTTTTTTTATTGTCAGCCGCCCTGCTGCTGTCTCCGCTTTGGCCGCTTGGCGCAAACCCTTTGCCGGGTGACCCTTATATTATCGTCAATAAAGCCACAAATGCGCTTGCTGTTGTGAAGGATAACCGAATAGAAGGCATTTATCAGGTGGCGACGGGAAAAACGGATGATTTGACGCCTGAAGGAGAATTTACGGTAACGGTCAAAGCCGTCAATCCGTATTACCGGAAGAAAAATGTAAAGGGAGGCGCGCCGGAAAACCCGCTCGGCGTCCGCTGGATCGGTTTTGACGCGAAAGGAACCGACGGCAGGATATACGGCATTCACGGAACAAACAGAGAAGAGCTGATCGGGGGGTTTGTATCAAACGGCTGCATCCGTATGAAAAACCGGGATGTCATCCGTATTTTCCGGATTATCCCTCCCGGAACGAAAGTATTGATTACAAAAGAAAACCGCTCATTCGAGGACATTGCAATAGAGCGGAAAGCCCTCATAAAAAAGCAGGAAACCCCCTTGCAATGAGGCGCCTGCTTTTTTACCGCAAATACATCATAATGCCTGAGAGGAGGGTTGAAAGTATAAATACGCCCAAAATGACGATGACGGCGCTTTTCATAAATTTTTGAGACATTGTTTCACTCCTTAAGATTACTGTCTATCATTTTAACGTGTTTTGCTTGTATGAACAAGCCATATCCTATGGCGGAAAGCAGGTGGCCGCGCTATGAAAAAACTTGATCATGTCGGCATTGCCGTCAGCTCTATTGATGCCGCGAGAGGATTTTACGAACGGATGCTCGGGCTTACGTATATGGGAGACGAGCTGGTAAGCGGCCAAAATGTGAGAGTTGCTTTTTTAGAAGCGGGAGGCACAAAGCTTGAGCTGATTGAGCCGCTGTCGGACGCGTCTCCCGTCAGCTCTTTTTTACAGAAAAGAGGCGAAGGACTGCATCATTTGGCATTCCGCTGCGCCGATATGAAGGAAACGATCAAGGAGCTTGAATCATGCCGCATGACTTTGATCCATCATGAACCGCAAAACGGCGCGGGCGGGAAGAAGATCGCATTTCTCTCTCCAAAAGAGGCGAACGGGGTCCTGATTGAGCTTTGTGAAACAATAGAAAAAGGAGAAACTCAAGATGAGCATGAGTGATCATATCAGACACTTAAACGAAAGACGTTCCTTTTTAACAAACGGCGGCGGAGCGGAAAAAAATGAAAAACAGCACAAAAAAGGCAAGCTGACGGCAAGAGAAAGAATTGACTATTTATTGGACGAAGACAGTTTTTCAGAGCTGCAGCCGTTTGCCAAAAGCCGCATGCCCGGGTGCCGGAATGCTCCGGGAGACGGAGTCGTTACCGGATACGGCACAATTGACGGACGGCCCGTGTATTTGTTTGCCCATGACTTTACTGTACTCGGCGGGACGCTCGGCGAGACACATGCGGAAAAAATCGCGGCGGTGATGGATCTGGCGGCGAAAAACAAAACCCCGATCATCGGGCTGAACGACTCAGGTGGTGCGAGAATTCAAGAGGGTGTGGTATCATTAAATGGATACGGTCATATCTTTAGGCGCAACGTCCTTTACTCGGGAGTGATTCCGCAAATTTCTGTCATCCTTGGGCCGTGTGCCGGCGGTGCTGTTTATTCACCCGCATTGACGGATTTTGTGATTATGGCGGAACATACGTCGCACATGTTTATTACAGGCCCGAAAGTCATTGAACAGGTTACGGGTGAACAGATTGACGCGGAAAGTTTAGGCGGTGCGGGAATACATAATGTGATAAGCGGAAATGCCCACTATTCCGCACGAACGGAAAAAGAGGCTCTTTCCGCTGTGAAAACCCTGCTTTCTTATCTCCCGCACGGCGGACAGACGGCATTGCCCGTTAAAAAGGAAGACGCCAGACCGTTATTAAATACCCTCGTTCCCGCGGGCAGTTCGAAACCTTACGATGTGTTACAGGTAATAAAAGAGCTGGCGGATGACGGAACGTTTTTTGACATTCAGCCGTATTTTGCCAAAAACATTGTTGTCGGTTTTCTGAAACTTGGACGGCGTACAGTCGGTGTTGTCGCAAACCAGCCGAAACACTTGGCGGGGAGCCTCACGATTGATGCCGCTGACAAAGCGTCGAGATTCATCCGTTTTTGCGACGCGTTTCATATTCCGTTATTGACAATCGCTGATGTTCCGGGATTTCTCCCGGGCTTTCAGCAGGAACATGCGGGAATCATCCGTCACGGAACAAAATTGCTGTATGCTTTTGCCGAAGCGACGGTGCCGAAAGTGACGCTCATCATCAGAAAAGCTTACGGAGGCGCCTATGTCGCCATGAATTCGAAAGGGCTCGGGGCAGATCTTGTATTCGCCTGGCCCAATGCGGAAATCGCCGTGATGGGAGCGGAAGGCGCGGCGTCGATTTTATACAGCAGAGACATACAGGCTTCTGACGACCCGGAGAAAACGAAGCGCGAAAAAAAAGCCATATACGAAAAGGAAAACGCCGGTCCGTATAAAGCGGCGGCCTGCGGAATGGTGGATGATATCATCCGGCCGGAAGACTCGAGGAAAAAATTGATTCAGGCATTTGACATGCTTGCGCATAAGGAAGAGGAAAGACCGAAAAAAAAGCACGGTAATATACCGCTTTAAACGGAGGGAACTGAAAATGGTAAACGAAAAACGTCTGCTTGAAGAATTTCTTGAACTCGTTCAAATTGATTCAGAGACAAAACATGAAGCGGAAATCAGCAAGGTGCTCAAACAAAAATTCACTGATTTAGGATTGAGCGTAAAAGAAGATGATACAAAAGAAGTGACGGGGCATGGAGCCGGCAACTTAATCTGTACGTTAAAGGGCACAAAAGATGCGGATACGATTTATTTCACATCGCACATGGACACGGTTGTCCCGGGCAAAGGCGTTAAGCCGATTGTGGAAGACGGCTATGTAAAATCCGACGGCACGACGATTCTAGGCGCTGATGATAAGACGGGTCTTGCCGCAATGTTTGAAGCCATTAAAGTGCTGAAAGAACAAAACATCGAGCACGGCACCATTGAATTCATTATCACGGCCGGAGAAGAATCGGGATTAGTCGGGGCAAAAGCAATGGATCGTTCAGACATTACCGCGAAATACGGTTTTGCGCTTGATTCAGACGGAAAAGTCGGCAACATTATTGTAGCCGCGCCGACACAAGCGAAAGTGAGAGCAACCATTTTCGGGAAAACGGCTCATGCGGGAGTAGAACCGGAAAAAGGCATCTCCGCGATTACAATCGCGTCAAAAGCGATCTCTAAAATGCCGCTCGGCCGTATTGATAAAGAAACAACGGCTAATATCGGACGTTTCGAAGGCGGCACGCAAACCAATATCGTCTGCGACCAGGTTGATATTCTGGCTGAAGCGCGTTCATTAGTGCCTGAAAAAATGGAAGCGCAAGTGCAAAAAATGAAAGAAGCTTTCGAATCTGCTGCAGCTGAGATGGGAGGCCGCGCGGAAGTGGACATCGCGGTCATGTATCCGGGTTTCAAATATCAGGACGGCGATCAGGTTGTGGAAGTCGCGAAAAAAGCGGCGGCAAAAATCGGCCGGCCGAGCGAACTTCAGACGAGCGGCGGCGGAAGTGACGCAAACGTCATTGCCGGCCACGGCATTCCGACAGTCAACCTGTCAGTAGGCTATGAACAAATCCATACGAAAAATGAAAAAATGCCGATTGAAGAGCTCGTCAAAACGGCGGAAATGGTCGTTGCCATTATCGAAACAGCGGCCAACTAAAAACGAAGCACCCAGTTGATTGGGTGCTTTTTTCATTCTTCATAATAATTGGCTTAAAGCCTTGCAGATACAAGAAAAAAACCCTGCCGGATAGGTTCCGGCAGGGTTTCAGTATTATGATTTGGCGGGCTCCGCCTGAGCCGCAGCTTGTTTCTTTTTATGATGCGTCTGCTGTAAAAGTACATTCTGCACTGTCAAAAACAGTCCGCTTGTAAACCAGTAAAGCGGCAGCGCAGCCGGTACGTTAAGTGAAAAAATGGTCATCATGACAGGGAAAATAAAGACCATGATTTTTGCTGACTGCATCGTGGCCGGATTTTGAGCAGCCGGTGAATATTTCTCGTTTAATTTTTGGGAAATATAAGCCTGTAAGAAATACATGGCCCCCGCGCACAGTGATACAAGAATATCTGAATGCCCTAAGCTGAACCACAGAAATGAGTGTGAAGCGATTTCCGGCGTTGAGCGGATGGCGTAATAAAAACCGATCAAAATCGGGAATTGCACCAGCATCGGAAGACATCCCATTGCCATCGGATTCAGATTGTGCTCACGGTAAAGCTTCATCATTTCCATTTGCAGTTCTTTTTGTTTTTCCGCATCTTTCGTTTGTTTCATTTTAGCCTGAATGCTGTCGACCTGCGGTTTGATCACAGCCATTTTTTCCTGGAACACCCGCTGTTTCTTAAATTGGTTCACAAACAAAGGCAATACAACGATCCGGACGATAATCGTCACCAGAATAATCGACAGTCCGTACTCACCGTGGAACAGGCCCGCCACACCTTTTAAAAGTGCCGAAAACGGCTCGATCAGGTAATCGTGGAAAAAACCGATATTCCCGAGGCCTCCCGTCTGAGTCTGAGATGTCGCCGCAAAAGCCGAGCGGCCTGTGCACAGTACGATAAAAAATAATCCGAATGCGATCCATTTTTGATATGTTTTAGACAATTATGTTTCCTCCTTTTTATCTTCACTTGCCGTTATAAAAGGAGGAAGCTGACATCTTCATCATCATTCGCCGGTGAATTCATGCGGATGATTTTACGTATCCAAGTTGTAATGCGATGATATATAATAATAAGAAAGTCTGTTCGGTTCAGCTGAACGACTGCTTGATGTTCATCTATTCGTTTCGTTCTCCAATGCTCGCCTGCGCGGCGCTCACGCAAAAGAAAAGCGATGCCGATCGCGGTCAGAGCGGGAAGAATAATTGTGAAAAAATCGACTAAAAATAAAAAGTCATTCATTGACTCAAGAATCATTTTATCACATCCATTCAGCTCTTATTTTACTACATATATATAAGGTTGTCTATGAAAGGAAAGGAGGCGCCGGGAGTGGCCGGAAAAGGGAGAATTATATTTCATATCGATATGAACAGTTTTTATGCCTCCGTAGAGATGGCGTATGATCCGTCTTTAAGAGGAAAACCTATCGCCGTTGCCGGAAACGTGAAGGAACGGAAAGGAATCATCGTCACCTGCAGCTACGAAGCGAGAGCGCGGGGCGTAAAGACCACCATGCCGGTGTGGCGGGCAAAACGCCTCTGTCCGGAACTCATCGTCGTGCCTCCGAATTTTGACCGCTACCGGAGTTCGTCAAAAGAAATGTTCAGCATTCTGAGGGAGTATACGGATTTAGTCGAGCCTGTTTCTATTGATGAAGGATACATGGATATTACGGACACACCGCACAGCTACAGGGCGTATGAGACAGCCGAAGACATTCAGGCGAGACTGCAAAAAGAGCTTTTGCTTCCGTCAAGCATCGGTATCGCCCCGAATAAATTTCTCGCCAAAATGGCGTCTGACATGAAAAAACCGCTCGGCATCACCATTTTAAGAAAAAGAGAGCTGCCGGACGTCTTATGGCCTCTTCCGATTGAAGAGATGCACGGTATAGGAACGAAAACTGCGGAAAAAATAAAAACGCTCGGCATCAAAACGATCGGTGATTTGGCAAAAGGAGATGAACATGCGCTGAAAACGCTTCTCGGCATAAACGGCCCGAGGCTGAAGGATAAAGCGAACGGCATCCATCCTGCAGAAGTCAATCCCGAGCGGATTTATGAATTTAAAAGCGTCGGCAACTCATCCACCCTGTCGCATGATTCGGCTGACTGGGATGAATTAACGGGCGTGTTTGACCGGCTCGCGCTGTCTGTGAGCGAACGGCTCCAGCGTAAGGAGGTCATGGCCTGCCGGCTGTTCATCATGATTCGGTATGCGGATTGGAAAACGGTCACAAGAAGCATGACCCTCAGCAATCCGGCTGATCAGAAAAAAGACATCATGGAAGCGGCGATGGAACTGTTTGACAAGCACTGGAACCAAAATCCGGTAAGGCTTCTCGGCATCACCGGGACGGAACTGGTTGAAAAACAGCAGGCGTATAAACAGCTTGATCTGTTTTCATTCAAGGAGGACGCAAAGGATGAGCCGATTTTTCAGATGATGAACGAGCTGAATGAAAAGTACGGCCAAAACCTGATCAGAAAAGGCGCCGTTATAAAAAAAGAAGAAAGCAAAACAAGGGGAACGAGCTTTAACAGAGACTTTTTTCAGGATGAAAAGAAAAGGTGAATAACTTGAAAAAAGGGGTTATGTATGATAATTTCTTTAGTATAAATATCATTTTATTTTAATTTAAATTTTAAAATGGTTAAACGTTTGAAGAAGGGACGTTAGAATATGTCAAAACAACAAATCGGAGTTATCGGTCTTGCGGTAATGGGTAAAAATCTGGCTCTTAACATCGAAAGCCGGGGATTTTCTGTGTCTGTATACAACAGATCAAGCAGCAAAACGGAAGAGTTTTTAGAAGAGGCAAAAGGCAAAAATGTTGTCGGTACATACAGCATTGAGGAGTTTGTCCAGTCTCTTGAAACACCCCGTAAAATTTTATTAATGGTTAAAGCGGGAACTGCAACGGATGCGACGATTCAATCTCTTCTTCCTCATCTGGAAAAAGACGATATTTTGATTGACGGCGGAAATACATACTATAAAGATACACAGCGCCGGAACAAAGAGCTTGCCGAAAGCGGCATTCACTTTATCGGAACGGGTGTATCAGGCGGTGAAGAGGGAGCGCTGAAAGGGCCTTCTATTATGCCGGGCGGCCAAAAGGAAGCGCACGAACTCGTGAAACCGATTCTAGAAGCCATTTCTGCTAAAGTGGACGGAGAAGCTTGTACGACATACATCGGCCCGGACGGAGCGGGGCACTATGTAAAAATGGTGCACAACGGTATCGAATACGGTGACATGCAGCTGATCTCTGAGTCATATTTCATTCTGAAACAGGTGCTCGGACTGTCTGCCGAAGAGCTTCACGAAGTATTCGCTGAGTGGAACAAAGGAGAGCTTGACAGCTACCTGATCGAAATCACGGCTGACATTTTCACTAAAAAAGATGAAGAAACGGGCAAACCGCTTGTTGACGTTATCCTTGATAAAGCAGGCCAAAAAGGAACGGGTAAATGGACAAGCCAAAGTGCTCTTGACTTAGGCGTGCCGCTTCCGATTATCACTGAATCTGTTTTTGCGCGTTTCATTTCCGCAATGAAAGAAGAACGTGTGAAAGCAAGCGGTCTTCTGTCCGGACCAGACGTTAAGCCGGTCACTGAAAATAAAGAAGAGCTGATTGAAGCGGTCAGAAAAGCGCTCTTCATGAGTAAAATCTGTTCTTACGCACAAGGCTTCGCCCAAATGAAAGCCGCGTCTGAAGAATATAACTGGGATCTGAAATACGGTGAAATCGCGATGATTTTCCGCGGCGGCTGTATCATCCGCGCGGCGTTCCTGCAAAAGATCAAAGACGCGTATGACCGTGAACCGGAGCTTGACAACCTGCTGTTAGACAGCTACTTCAAAAACATTGCAGAAAGCTACCAAGGCGCCCTTCGCCAAGTGATTTCACTTGCCGTAGCCCAAGGCGTGCCGGTACCTTCGTTCTCAAGCGCACTTGCGTATTACGACAGCTACCGTACGGCAGTGCTTCCTGCAAACTTGATTCAAGCGCAGCGTGATTACTTCGGCGCGCATACGTATGAACGCACAGATAAAGAAGGCATTTTCCATACTGAATGGATGAAGTAATGAAGAAGCCCCCGCAGTTATTGCGGGGGCTTTTCTGATATTAAAAACCGCGGGCCGTCCATGAACGGCGCCGCGGTTTTTGATGTTTTCTTATATATTCCACCAGTGGAGACCGTCTTTTTCAAGAAGATCGTCCGAAGCTTTCGGTCCCATTGACCCGGCTTCATAATTCGGAGAAAGGGTTTTGTCGGCTGCCCACGTTTCGGAAATCGCATCGACGAAATTCCAGGAAAGCGCCACTTCGTCCCAATGGGCAAAGTTTGTCGCATCACCGAGCAGACAGTCATGGATTAATTTTTCATAGGCTTCCGGTGTGTTCATTTCATCACTGCAGTTGCTGCAGTAATCCAGCTTAATCGGCTGAGCATGAGCGGCTCCGCCTAATTTTTTAGCGTTCAGATATAGTGTGATGCCTTCATCCGGCTGAATATGGATGACAAGCAGGTTCGGATTTACATTCGTTTCATTGCCGTAATAAAGGTTCATCGGAATGTCTTTAAATTGAACGACGATTTTCGTTGATTTTTCTTTCATCCGTTTCCCTGTGCGGATATAAAACGGAACGCCGGCCCAGCGGAAGTTATCGATTAACAGCTTTCCGGACACGAATGTTTCCGTATTGGAATCCGGTGCTACATTTTGTTCATCTGTATAGCTCGGTACAGCGTTTCCGTCAATCGTTCCCGCTTGGTATTGTCCGCGGACGAAGAAGTCACTCACTTCGTTTGGAGCGACAGGGCGGAGAGCTCTCAGCACCTTCACTTTTTCGCTTCGGATTTCTTCCGTGTTCAGTTTAATCGGCGGTTCCATCGCCAAGAGAGCGACCATTTGTAAAATATGGTTTTGAACCATATCACGGAGTGCGCCTGATTTTTCATAATATCTCGCGCGATCCTCAACGCCGAGATCCTCACTTGACGTAATCTGGATGTTTGAGATGTAGCGGTTATTCCACAGCGGCTCAAACAGCGCATTCGCAAACCGGATGACTTCGATATTTTGAACCATTTGTTTGCCTAAGTAATGGTCGATCCGGTAAATTTGATCTTCCGTGAAAGCTTCGCGTATTTCTTTGTTAAGCTCTTTCGCACTCGGCAGGTCATGGCCGAACGGTTTTTCAATGACGAGACGGGACCAGCCATTTGTCGCTGTGACACCTTCGTTTTTAAGTGATTTTGCGATAGTGCCGAAAAACTCAGGAGCCATCGCCAAGTAAAACATTCTGTTGTTCGGGATTTCATATGTATGTTCAAGCTGATCAAGCAGGACATTCAGCTCCTGATAGGAACCCGGATTCGTTACATCAAACGGATGGTAATAAAAATGAGATGTGAAATCGTCTATGTCTTTTTGCCCGGCAGAAGAAACAGACGTTTTAACGGTTTCCCGGAGGTCCTCGTTTGACCAAGGTCTTCTTCCAACACCTACAACTGCAAACTCTTCACCAATTTGACCATTTTTATATAAACGGTGAATGGATGGGTAAAGTTTTCGTTTTGCCAAATCCCCTGTGGCACCAAATATTACAATTACTGCTTTTGGTTTGTCGTTTGTTTTCACTTAGAGTACCTCACTTTATCTGAAGCATGGTTTAAAACCCCGCATATTTCCTTCATTTTAAATCTAAAATTCGTTGAAAGCAAACATTTCAGCCTGTTTTTTGCGGTTTGCGGAAAAAAATTAATCAGGCCGGAGAAGGCCCGGGTGAATTCACATTTTCAGCCTGATCCTGTATCCTTAGTAGTACAAAGATCTAGGAGGAAGCATTGTGGAATTATTATTTTTAGGGACGGGGGCCGGCATGCCGGCAAAGACGAGAAACGTAACGTCCGTCGCGCTGAAGCTTCTTGAAGAAAGGCGTTCCGTATGGCTGTTTGATTGCGGAGAAGCCACTCAGCATCAGATATTACATACAACAATCAAACCGAGGAAAATTGAGAAGATTTTCATCACCCACCTTCACGGGGACCATGTTTACGGTCTTCCGGGTCTGTTGGGGAGCCGTTCATTTCAGGGCGGTGAAGAAGAGCTGACGATTTACGGGCCAAAAGGCATTAAAGCCTTTATCGAAACAAGCCTGCACGTGACGGCGACTCATCTGACGTATCCTCTTACCGTACATGAAATCGAAGAGGGGACGGTTTTTGAAGATGAGCAATTCATTGTTACCGCAGCATCCGTCATTCACGGCGTGGAAGCGTTCGGCTACCGGGTTCAGGAAAAGGATACTCCCGGGGCATTGCAGGCCGGCAGATTAAAAGAAATGAATATCCCGCCCGGACCCGTCTATCAGAAAATCAAAAAAGGCGAAACGGTCACACTTGACGATGGCAGAATCATTAACGGGCGGGATTTTTTGGAACCGCCGAAAAAAGGGAGAATCGTCGCTTTTTCCGGGGATACGAGGGCATCAGAGCGGGTAACGGAGCTGGCGCGCAATGCGGATGTGCTTGTTCATGAAGCGACGTTTGCCAAGGAAGATGCAAAGCTCGCACATAATTATTATCACGCAACGACAGAACAGGCTGCGCAAACGGCAAAAAAAGCAGGCGCCAAACAGCTGATTTTAACTCATATCAGCGCAAGGTATCAGGGTGAATCGCCGATAGAGCGTCTCGAACATGAGGCGAAAGCGGTATTTGAAAACAGTAAGATCGCATTTGACTTCATGGAGGTCACTGTGGAGCGGTCTTAAAAAATGGACGCTTGACATTTTTTTCTGATGAGATATAATAAAACGAAATAATTACGATTTGTATAAGGGGTGAAAATGATGCGTGTGAATGTTACATTGGCCTGTACAGAGACAGGGGACAGAAATTATATTACGACGAAGAACAAACGGACGAATCCGGACCGGTTAGAAATGAAAAAGTATTCACCCCGGTTGAAAAAGTATACGTTGCATCGTGAGACAAAATAGATCACGATAACAAAAGCCATTGTGCCGCTGCACAATGGCTTTTGTTTAATCAGTTTACCGCCTGATAGGCAGGAGCATTCATTTGCTGGCGCACCGCGCACCAAACATCATAAATGGCAAGGTGGACGATGTGCGGTTCATCGTGGTGAATGGCATGAGAACTGTTTTTGGCCTGAATCCATCCGCTTTGATAAGAGACATCAAGCATGCTTCTGTGCAGTTTCACCCATTGTTCATGAGCGTGCTTTAAGTGCTCATCCCGCTCTCCCGATGATAAAATCAACAGGGGCATATCGCCGAAATGAATCTGCTGATGCTTGATCTGACGAAGGCTCGTCAAAAATTCCGCGTGTGATCCTTCCAATATGAACTGTTTCAAATAGGCGGCTTTCATTTCTTCGGGAAGAAGCGGAAGCACTTTCGTCTCCTGATCCTCAGAAACCGGATCAAGCATCACCATCCCGAGAATATCCCGGCGGTTCCGGCTCGCCCAAAGTCTGCTGATAATCGCGCCGTATGAATGCGAGACGACAAGATAAGGAGGCTCGACGCCGGCCTTCAGAAGAAGAGCGTTTAATTCCTGTACCATGTGGTCCGCCGTTCTCTTGTTTCGGCTTTGTCCGCTTTTGCCGATTCCGGCTCTGTCATATGTGAAAACCCCAAATTCTTCATCTATGTCAGCGAGTAATGATGTCCATGTTTCAGAAGAAGTGCCGTAGCCGGCTTCAAAGACGATCGTCACTTCGCCGGCGCCTTTACGGTGTTTCGTATAAAACGGACACCCGTCAATCAGATATGTCCTTTCCATCCATGCTGCTTTCATTGGAGTCATCCCCTCTAATTGGTTCTATAGGGAAGACGGAGAAGCTTCGGCAATCGTTTCTCAAAAAATAAAAAAAGAGACAGCCGGATCGAAAAACTCCGGCTGTCACTTCATCACCATGCTCTGTCGTATTGAACCGGTGACGGTATTTCAGTATTCAGCTGCTTCGCTGCACTCCTTGCAAAATGCGGATCGCGCAGAAGTTCTCTTGCGACAAAAATAAGGTCAGCGCGGTTGTTTTGCAGAATTTCTTCCGCCATTGTTCCCGTCGTTATCAAACCGACGGCGCCTGTTGCGATTTCGGCCTGTTCACGGATTTTCTCCGCAAAGCTCACTTGGTAGCCTGGGAAGACGTTAATATCAGCTTGAACGAGTGCGCCTGAGCTGCAATCAATGAGGTCGACTCCCTGTTCTTTCATCCACTTCGCAAAACCGATATGATCCGCAATGTCCAGCCCTTTGTCTGTATAATCCGATGCAGAAATACGGACAAATAACGGGCCGTCCCAGACTTCCTTGACGGCTTCAATGGTCTCGCCTAAGAAGCGGTAGCGATTTTCATGTGAGCCTCCGTATTCGTCTGTACGGTGATTGGACAGAGGGGACAAAAATTCGTGCATTAAGTAGCCGTGTGCCGCATGAAGTTCAATAATGTCAAAGCCGGCTTCTTTCGCGCGCGCCGCTGCCTGTTTGAATTCCTGAATGGTTTCTTTAATTTGTTCTGTCGTCATTTCAGCCGGTGTTTTGGACTGCTCATCAAACGGAATGGCTGACGGAGCGTAAATGTCTCCCTCAAGCTCAGCTTTACGTCCGGCGTGCGCAAGCTGAATGCCGATTTTAGATCCTTGTGCTTTCACTTGTTCCGTCAGTTTGGCAAAACCTTCGATATGATCATCGCTCCAAATGCCCAAATCCTGATCGGAAATTCGCCCCTGCGGATTAACGGCTGTCGCTTCCACGATAATCAGGCCGACCTGTCCGATAGCACGCGATATGTAGTGCGCCATATGAAAAGGCTGCAGTTTTCCGTCCTTCTCATGTGAGGAATACATGCACATCGGTGCCATAACAATACGGTTTTTGATCGTTACATCTTTAACGGTCCATGGTGTGAATAATTTTCTGGCCATTTATTTCGCCTCCCGGAATGTTTTAGACATTGATTATAACAATTCATGATCATTCAGTCATATAAACTGCTCACGACTGAGTGCATTGTTATTATTGTTCTGGAAGGGCATTTTTTTATACACATCGGTGCCGTATCTTCATAACAGGCATTTACAGCCGATCATATAGCAAATATAGATGAGAAACGCACCGATGACTGCGTGGCCTCCTTTGAACCAGTTTGTCAGGATGAAAATACTGCTGATGAAGATCACCGCGCCGAAGGCACCGAATATTCCGTTTTTTTGAGCGGCTCTGAAATCGTCGGCGCTCATATTTTTCAGCTGCAAGTGAATATTCAGTAACGTCATGATCGGCAGCAATGTAATAACGCCTGATAAAAATAAGTATTTCGATTTGCTTAAATACGCGGCGGCCACCATAATGGTGCCGCCGATAAAAAATTGAATGAGAAAACTCATGCTGAAACGCTCACCTTCTGTTTGTTATCAAGTATAATGATGGAGACATTGCCATTTTATTTTTGATTGATGTATAAGTAAACTAAATATAACTAATGCATTGGATAATAAAGAATGATATCTGGGAGATGAAGCCGGTTGGATTTAAAGAAGCATTTAGCCTTTATTAAAACGGTTGAAAGCGGCAGCCTGACCCAAGCCGCTGCCATATTGAATTACACACAGCCGAACATCAGCCAAATGATCAGTAAATTAGAGGAAGAGTACGGTTTTCCGCTTTTGATCAGACAGCGGCATGGAGTGAGGCCGACCGCAAATGGCTTGAAAGTGTTACATATTATGAAGGAAATTCAAAAAAACTATGAAAAACTGTCTGAAACCGTTGATAATATTAATGGGTTAGAAAGAGGGGAAGTCCGGCTCGGCACTGTTACGAGCGTGGCGGTAAAATGGCTGCCGAAAATTTTGAGGGAATTTAATGAGCTGTATCCTTCCATTAAGGTGCATTTGTTTGAAGGAAATTCTACTGAACTGGAAGAATGGCTGAAAGATGACCGGATTGATGCGGCGATCGGGACATCCCACAGCGAGAAGTGGCATTTTTACCCGTTGGCAGAGGACCCGATTGTAGCGGTGATGAGCCCACAGCATGAATTGGCGCAATGTGAAACGGTTCCGTTACATGTCATGGAGTCCGTCAAATGTATCGTGCCTTATCCGGAGACACATTTTGATGTGCTGAAAGTACTGAAGGAAGAAAAGATCACGCCGCGGGTCGCCTATCAAATCAGAGGGGATGAAGCGATTATTGCAATGGTGCGGAACAATCTGGGGATCAGCATCTTGCCGCAGCTTTTGGTGAATGATTGTGATGTGCTCATCAAACGGTTCGACCGGTATGTCTCCAGGCAGCTCGGCATTTTGACAGCTCATGCAAAGGAGACGCAGACACCTTCTGTCCAGAAACTGATTCAATGCATACAAGAATGGGTTGCGGTCCATCAGGCTTCTGTCTGAAGAAGCCTGATATGCGTTTAAGCCGGTTCAGCATAATAGACCAGCATAAAATATGTCACCGGTTCCCGAGGAATTAAAATAACTGCGGCGTCGCCCGAAGTCAGCACATGCTTTTCGTCATAAAGCTCAACCGTCAATTCACCGCTTTTGATTAAAAAGTATTCTTCCCCTAAATGTGATTTTGCCTCATGGGCGCAGCCCGGCTTCAGGTCAACTATGCCTTGAAAACAAAAAGTCTGACCGTGACGGTGGTGAGCGGGATTTCGTCTGTTTATATAAAAAGGGCATCAACGGCACATGCTGTTGATGCTTTTTTTGACATGCTAGGGTTTGGAGAGCACTTCAATTCCGACGTTGACCATTTTGTCCAGTCCCATAAAAGACAGGCAGATTTTGGCGCGTCTTTTTCTTTTATCGATCTTTTTAATAATGCCTTCCATTCCTTTAAGAGGCCCTGAGGCAACGGTTACTTTTGAATTTTCAATATAGACTTTTGAATAATCTACAGTGTCTCCTTCTCCGATCAGCCTGATAATAGGGAGGATTTCTTCATCCGTAATTGTCGTGAAATAGGTTTTACGCTCTTTGGAATAATATGCGCCGTTATTCACGATTCTGCATGAAATGGGGAGTTCTTTGATTTTATGAAATGTCCGCTCTGTCATCTTCGTTTTAAACAGCACATATCCCGGAAACATCTTTTTGAGTGCCTCGTATTTAATTCCGGCTTTTCGTTCTGTGACTTTTTTCTTGGGTATGATTGAGTAGAGAGCCTGCTCATCAAACTGCAGACGCAGAAATTTTTGAACTGTTTCTTCTTTTCCGGACTCTACAAAAAGTGCGTACCATTTCATGACTGGATCCTCCTTAGAATAATAAGAAATTATTATACAAAGAAAGTATTTAATGGATAGTATTTAAAATGATTAAAAATTTTTCTAATTCGTCTTTTTTTTACATAATATATGAAAATGAAAAATAAGTATAGACCCAATTGACAGAGAAGCGATGAATTTTCTTTGACATGAAAAGGGTTCAGGGAATTATCTGACATTTATCCCGAAACAATTATGCCGACTGTCCACCGAATATAAAACTGTGGAATAAATGTCAGAAAATAACGAAATAAAGCCTTGACATTATTATCTATAAATTGATATTATTCTCTTTAAATAGCAACTATTTGTTAAATTTATTAAATTGATGTAAAGCACCTATTAAATTTCAATCGCTGTTTCGGCACGTTGAAGAGGAAATAGGGATTATAAAAATGATTGTAGTGTATATATCTACATATACATGATAAGGGGGAAGTGTGCCGTCATCGCTGTTTTCGGGCATATTGGCACTGCAGCTTGTCATGAGAAACATTCAGTAAACAAGCAATATGTTTTAATATAAATTATGTTAGAAAAGGAAAACACAATGCGTTTGCGATTTTTAAACCTGTGCTGAATCGCAAACGCGTTTGTGTTTTTATTTTTATGCCGGTGTTTACACCAGTCAATATATGAAAATAAGAGACGTTTTTGTATGGAGAACCACATGTGATGTACAAAATTGGCGATGCGGAAAGGATGAGGATAAGATGCTTACGTTTGTGTTCCCGGGGCAGGGTTCTCAATTTAAAGGAATGGGAGCCGGACTGTTTGATGAATTTCAAGATCTGACACGTCAGGCTGATGACATATTAGGCTACTCTATAGAAGAATTGTGTCTGGAGGATCCGAATCACCAACTGGGGAAAACGCAATTTACCCAGCCGGCGTTATATACGGTGAGTGCACTCAGTTATTTAAAGAAAATGAAAGAGTCCGGCAGAGAGCCTGATTACGCCGCAGGGCACAGTTTAGGAGAATATAATGCGTTATTTGCGGCCGGCTGCTTTGATTTTGAGACCGGTTTGCAGCTTGTAAAAAAAAGAGGGGAGCTCATGAGCAAGGCAGCTCCCGGAGGCATGGCGGCGGTTTTGGGGTTTACGGCTGAACAAGTAAAAGAGGTTCTATCCGATTATCATCTGACCGGCATTGATATCGCTAACCACAATTCACCTTCACAAATTGTGATCGCCGGAACGAAACAAGACATTGAAAAAGCGGGCCCCGTCTTTGAAAAAGCCGGCGTGAGAATGTACCTTCCTTTAAATGTGAGCGGCGCCTTCCATTCCCGCTATATGAAAGATGCTGAAAAAGAGTTTGCAGATTATTTAGAAGAAACGGCGTTTTTGCCTCTTCGTTTTCCGGTGATCTCAAATCTTCATGCCGCACCTTATAAGAATGATGAAATCAAAACAAATCTGACTCTGCAAATGACCAATCAGGTAAAGTGGACGGACACGATACGCCGTCTGATGGGACTTGAAAATAATGAAATTGCAGAAGTCGGGCCCGGGGAAGTGCTGACAAAACTGACGCGTCAGATTAAAAAAGATGCCGTCCCATTACCTATGCCGAAAGAAGAGTCTGATACTGCTGATGTTAAAGCATCGGCAGCTGATTCGCAAAAAACGGCGGGAATGAGATTAGGGAACGAAGATTTTAAAAAAGATTATAACATCCAATATGCTTACATGACGGGCTCCATGTACAGGGGAATTGCTTCGGAACAGATAGTCATTAAAGCGGCAAAAGCGGGAATGCTGGGCTTTTTCGGAACGGGCGGATTGAGTATCGAACGGATCGGACAGGCCATCGGAACCATCCGGTCTGCACTGCGGCAAGGGGAAACATTCGGAATGAATCTTCTTCATCATATGATGTCACCTGACAAGGAAGTCAGAATGATAGATTTATATTTGAAAAACGGCATTCATCTTATTGAAGCATCGGCATTTATGGGCATAACCCCCGCTCTCGTGATATACAGGGCAAAGGGATTAAGCAGGAATCATGACGGGTCGGTGTCAGTTCAAAACAGAATCATCGCGAAAGTATCCCGGCCTGAAGTCGCTGAGGCCTTTCTAAGTCCGGCTCCGGCTCATGTGCTGGAAAGACTTGTGTCTGACAATCGGCTGACAGCCGGGGAAGCGGCGCTTGCAAAAGAAATTCCGATGGCTGATGACATTTGCGTTGAAGCGGATTCAGGAGGGCATACCGACCAAGGGATTCCGTATACATTAATACCTGCCATGATCAGACTCAGAGACCGCATGATGGAGAAGCACGGTTATGCGAAAAAAGTAAGAATCGGCGCAGCCGGGGGCATCGGCACTCCGGAAGCGGCTGCTGCGGCGTTTCTGCTCGGCGCCGAATTTATCGGAACCGGTTCTATTAATCAATGCACGGTCGAAGCCGGGACAAGTGATTCAGTGAAAGATCTGCTTCAGGAAGCGAACGTGCAGGATACGTCATACGCTCCCGCGGGAGATATGTTTGAAGCGGGAGCAAGGGTGCAGGTGCTGAAAAAAGGACTGTTTTTCCCGGCAAGAGCCAATAAACTCTTTGACTTGTACAGACAATACAATTCTTTAGATGAAATAGATGAAAAAACGAAAACATTAATTGAAGAAAAGTATTTCCAGCGCAGTTTTGAAGAAGTGTATGAGCAGTTGAAACGTGATAAATCTCCTGAACAGATCGCCAAAGCCGAACAGAATCCGAAACACAAAATGGCGATGGTATTTAAATGGTATTTTTCTCATACGACAAGGCTCGCTCTGGAAGGAAAAAGCGAAAGTAAAATAGATTACCAAATTCATTGCGGCCCTGCGCTCGGCGCGTTTAATCAATGGGTGAAAGGAACCCCGCTTGAAAATTGGAGAAACAGGCATGTCGATCTGATCGGCAAACAGCTCATGGAAGAAACAGCCGGCCTTCTTGCGCAAAGGCTGGAATCGATTACAGGCTGAGTATGACCAGCCATTACATTTTTTCTGCGGAGGACAGACCATGCTGATTGAAAATCATGAATTAACGATGAGCCATGTCGGGTTAGGGAATTTGAATGAGTACGCGCTGCTGCTGTTATTCGGCAACGCACACAGTCACCATTTAACGGACGGAACGGGATTCCGGCCTGATCAGATGGCCGATCACCAAGGGCTGATTTTGTATCCGGCTTATTTTATGACACATCTCAAAGTTCCTTCAGATAAGCCTCTTGATCAGTACCGATTATGGGACGAGGTTTCCGTCGGAGTCGATATCTCCCGGTTTGGAGAAACCATATTAGAATCTGATTATTTGTTCGGGCCGAAAGGAGCGGTCAGCTCTGATAAAAGCGAGTGGGACCGCGGACGGTTTCCTTCTATGAAAGCCAATAGTTTAATTGTCGTCGACGTCACACAAACAGAAGGTTCGACCCGCAAAGTCTCAGCGCCTAAGGCTGAATGCATTGCGGAACTTTCTAAGCTAGCCAAGCCGCCTTACGCGCTGATGCGGTCAAAGAAAATCAGAACGGACGCCTTCGGTATGAAGCCGGGCAATCTCAAAACAGCAGACCCCGTTTCATATCGGGTTCCTGTTGATCAGGATGCTGCGCCGGGGCATGCCATGGTGTTTGCGAAATTCAGCAAGATAATGGATGCGGCGGAATTTGAATGGATGACGCGCCGGTCGAAGCCGGGTTTTCCGGTTTCAATCGCGCGGCATTTATTTTTGCTTGAAAGAGAGACGTATTATTACGGAAATTGTTTTGCAGATGAAGAGCTTGATATTTATATGACGGGACACATTGAAGAATGCGATCCCGACTTTCACGGTGAGTCCCTCGGTATGATCTCAGTGGCGAAAATCAGCTATCAGATTGAAGTCTATATGAAAAGAAATCATACATTGCTGGCCATTTCCAAGGTGGATAAGCTGCTGGCGGTGCCGACCTCTTCACAAGATCATATTCCGGATTATAAACGGGTCATCAGGAGTTTATAAAATGAAGAATGGAGCTGAAAGTAAATGGAACAAACCAAGGAAATGAAGCAGATCATCGCTCAAATCATTCAGGACATTCAAGAACAGCAGTCATATCGGGCCGTCGAAGCGGGAGATGATGTGAGAGTCATAGAGGATCTGGGCTTCTCATCACTGGATATCGCTCAATTAGTCGCACAGATGGAGATGGAAACCGGAGTAGATCCTTTTTCCCAAGGAGAAACGATTTCCAGCATTACAACCGTCGGCAGCATTTGTGATATTTATCAAAAATATATGGACAGTGCTCAATCATGAAAACAGAAAGCGGGGGAGATATCAGCTGGGTGACTGATAAGCTTAGGGAAACGCAAGACAGTGAGTTTCTCATTTTTAAAGGGCAGACTTTTACGTATGATGATTTGCTGACACGAATCAGCTTTTTTCAGAAAGAACTTGAACAAAACGGAATACCTGAAGGAGAATGTGTGGCGCTTATCGGGGATTATTCCCCGAACGCCATTTTTTTGCTGATGGCGCTTTTGTTAAACCGAAATATCGTTGTCCCTCTCAGTAATGAGTCAAGGGAAAAGCATCTCGATATGTTTGAAGACGCGAAAGTGAATCAAATCATTGAAATAAATGAAAATGACAGCTGGACGCTTCGTGAAGGTTTTGAAAGCGCCTCTCACCCTCTGCTTGATGATCTGCGCGAGAGAGGGGAGTCAGGCATTATTATTTTCACATCGGGAACCTCCGGCAAAAGCAAAGCATCCGTGTTAAGCGCCGGCCGGCTGCTTGAAAAATATAAAACGGCGAAGAGAAAACCGCTGCGTACGCTTATTTTTCTGAAATTGGATCATATCGGCGGCATTAATACGCTGTTTGCGATTCTGTTTAACGGGGGGACGATCGTCACATCAGACAGCAGAACGCCGGAGTCCGTTTATCAGGCGGTCGACAAACATGCTGTCCAAGTGCTCCCCGCCACCCCGACCTTTTTAAACATGCTGCTGATGTCCAAGGCGGATGCCGGATATAACCTCTCTTCACTCCGGCTGATCACTTACGGCACAGAGCCGATGCCCCAATCAACGCTGCGCGGCATCCACCGGCTGTTTCCGGATGTACGGCTGAAACAAACATACGGATTAACTGAACTGGGTATATTCTCAACGAAATCAAAAGACAGCCAATCCACTTGGATGAAAGTGGGCGGTGCCGGAACAGAGACCAAAATTACCGGAGGCACGCTTTGGGTCCGTTCTGAGTCGGCGATGCTCGGCTATTTAAACGCACCGTCACCCTTCGATGAGGACGGCTGGTACGACACCGGTGACCAGGTGGAAACAGACGGCGAATATATAAGAATTCTCGGAAGAAAGAGTGAAATCATTAATGTGGGCGGAGAGAAAGTGTTTCCGGCAGAGGTGGAAAGCGTCTTTCTGGAGATACCGAATGTCCGGGATGTTCTCATAACGGGCAGAAAAAATCCGATTACGGGCGAGATTGTCGCGGCAGAGGCCGTGCTTGAAAAAGAGGAAGATATCAAATCTTTCAGAAAGCGGGCCGTAGCTCATTGCAGACAGAAGCTGCAGCCATATCAGATACCGCAGATCATCTCTGTTACAGATCGGAAACTGTCTAATGATCGATTTAAAAAAATAAGAAACGTGTAAAACAGGAGGCAAATATGAATAACGGAAAAGTAGCGGTCGTCAGCGGAGGAAGCCGGGGGCTGGGAAAAGCGATTGTACAGACGCTTTTGGATGAGGATTACAAAGTAGCCGCTTTCAGCCGCAGTGAATCTGATTTTATTAACACATTGAGAGAGAGTGAAAAGTACCGCGGCCGCTTTTATTGGGAAGCGGCGGATGCGGCGGATGCTGCCGCCATGAAACAGTTTGTTCTTCAAGTATACCGCAAGTTTTCCAGAATAGACGGCTTGGTCAATAACGCCGGTTTGAACCTTGATCAGCTTCTGCCCCTGACCAATGATGAAGACATTGACCGCATCCTCAATCTGAATATCGGTTCAGTCATCAAGCTGACCCGAAACGTTTCCCGGGTCATGCTGAAACAAAATTCCGGATCAATCGTTAACATAAGCTCCATTATCGGTTCAAGAGGATTTAAAGGCACTTCAGTCTACAGCGCATCCAAAGCGGCTCTTGACGGCTTGACGCGAAGTCTGGCCAGGGAGCTCGGGTCTAAAGGAATCCGTGTCAATTCACTTGCGCCCGGTTTTGTGGACACTGATATGACGAAAAATATGCCGGAAAAACAAAAATCGCAGATTATCAGAAGGACGCCGATGGGGCGTTTAGGCGAAACAGACGATATGACCGGACTCGTTCGTTTCCTGCTTTCTCCTGAATCGTCCTTTATGACCGGACAGACAATGGCGATAGACGGCGGATTAACTTGTTAAAGCACAGAAAAATTCTTTTGTACAAGGGATGGTATCCTCATGAAATGTATTAACGAATTTTTAAGAACGGTAATAGCGGAAAAGCTGGGTGCCGAGGTGACCGAAGCAGAAGATAAAACCGCTTTTTTTACTCTTGGCGTGACGTCTCTCATCAGTGAAGAAATCATGACCATATTGCATAAAGAATTTACCGGCCTTTCTGAAACGCTGCTGTTTGAATATCCGAACATTGAGAAATTGAGTGAGTTTTTAAGTGCGCAGAAACGAAATCCCGAAAGCGTTCTTGAATTCAAAGAAACGGAGCCTGATACGGGAAGTCGGCAGGAAGAAGTGCTTCCTGTACAGGCGGCTGAAAAGGTGCCCGAACCGGGAACGGACAGGAGTTCTGATATTGCGGTTATCGGAATGAGCGGGACGTTTCCGAAAGCGGAAAACCAGCATGATTTTTGGAACAATTTAATGGAAAATAAAGATTGTGTCTCCGAAATCCCTGAGGACAGATGGGACAGCTCTTATTACTCGGAAGAGAAAACGGCAGAATACGCGTCATACAGTAAATGGGGAGGTTTTATTGATCGTCCGGATCGATTTGACCCGCTGTTTTTTTCTGTTTCCCCGTGGGAAGCTGATTTAATGGACCCTCAGCAAAAATTGTATGTCACGTGCTGCTGGGAAGCGATGGAGGATGCCGGTTACGGGAACCCGGCGGCGAGGCCGACGGATCAAATCGGTGTATTCGCCGGAGTGACCTGGAATGAATATTCATTAATTGCACACGAAGAAGGTTTCCTCAAAGATCAGTATAAAGGCCCCGGCTCCTTATATTGGGGCATTCCGAACCGGGTTTCTTATTTCCTTGATCTCCATGGGCCGAGCATCGCTGTTGATACGGCGTGTTCTTCATCGCTTGTCGCCGTCCATCAGGCTTGTCAGGCCATTATGTCGGGCGACTGTGAAATGGCGCTGGCCGGAGGCGTCAACCTCAGCTTACATCCGCAAAAATACATGTTTTTAAGCCAATCGCATTTTCTGTCTTCTGAAGGAAAATGCCGCAGTTTCGGTGAAGGCGGAGACGGTTACGTGCCCGGCGAAGGCGCGGGAGCCGTTTTATTAAAACCATTGAAAAAAGCGATTGCGGACAAAGACCACATCTACGGTGTCATTAAGGGGTCCGCCACTAATCACGGCGGCAAAACGACCGGGTATACGGTGCCGAATCCGGAAGCGCACCGGGACCTGATTTTATCCGCTCTAAACAGAGCCGCGGTAAGTCCGGCGGATATCAGCTACATTGAAGCTCACGGAACCGGCACGGCGCTCGGCGATCCGATTGAGATACGCGGCCTGTCTATGGCATTTGATAAACAGACCGATGAGAAAAATGACTGCGGAATCGGCTCGGTGAAATCCAATATCGGACATTTGGAAGCGGCTGCAGGGATCGCCGGTTTAATCAAGGTGCTTTTAAGCATGAAACATGAAACGCTTCCCGCCAGTCTGCACTCCGCGGAACTGAACCGCAAGATTTCTTTTTCTGATTCGCCATTTTATGTCGTCCGAAACAACCGGCCGTGGCCGGCTGAAGGAGATAAACCGAGAATCGCCGCAATCAGTTCATTCGGCGCAGGAGGCTCTAATGCCCATCTGATCGTAGGTGCTTATCAGCCAAAACGGCAAGCGGACGGGAATACTGAGCCAAAACCGCATGCCGTCGTATTAAGCGCACATTCCGAACAGCAGCTGAAAGAATATGCCGGGAAATTGAGCTCCTTTCTTGCCCGCTTGGAAAACCTGCCTTCTGCCGGCGGATACAGTCTGGAAAATATCGCTGCCACCCTATTGTCAGGCAGAGAGCCTTTCTCCTTCCGGCTTGCTGTCATTGCGTCATCCCTTTCTGAGCTGAAACAGCGATTGGACGGATTTGTAAGCGGTCACAGAGACGAAAGACATATTTACTTCGGAAAAGCGTCACCCGGGCGGCCGGACGTTTCAGGCCAATCCGTTTCAGATCCTGAGAAATTTGCCGAGCTGTGGGTGAAAGGTCTTCAAGGTTGCAAAAAGCCGGAAACGCCGTATCAGAAAGTTCCGCTTCCTACGTACCCGTTTTTAAAGGAAACATCCTGGCTGACCGATCAAAAAAAGCGGTATACAAAAAAGCCCCAAAATACCAAAAGGCGTGAAGCGCTGCATCCTCTGCTTGATGAGAATATTTCATCCGCCCGGAAAGGGACGTTTCAAAAGATATTTTCCAAGGATGAATATTTCTTTAAAGATCATTTAGTGAACGAAAAATATGTGCTTCCCGGAGTCTGTCATCTGGAAATGGCGGCATACGGCGCGGGATTGTGGGGAGAACGCCCGGTCGTCTCTCTTCAAAGTGTGTGGTACATGGAGCCGATTGTGACAGGGACAGACCTAAGATCCGTCATGATAGAGTTTGAAGCAGAAAAAGAGCGTATAAGCTATGTCATTAAAGAAAAAGGAGCGGACGGCGCCCTCTTTTCGCAAGGAGAAGTGATTTGTAAAGAAAAAGGAGCGTCTTTTGAGGCCCCGGCTTTTCAGCTCCCGGCGCCATTTGCGCAGAGAACGGAGCCGAAAGACATCTATCACTCGTTCTCTGAGGCGGGAATCGTGCAAAAGGACAGTTTTCAGGTCATCCGCGAATTCTCTTATACAGAAAGCAAAGCACTGGCCAAATTAACGCTCCCGTCACACTTGGAAGCCGATTTTAAACAGTACATCCTACATCCGTCCTTAATGGATGGCGCTGTTCAAACTGCAATGGCGCATGTGCTGCAATTTCAAAAAGAGCCTGCGCTTATCGTACCGTTTTCCTTCGGAGAAATACAGCTGCTTGAACCGTTAGCGAAAACCGTATTTGTGCATGCGGAGGTAAAAGCGGCCTCCGTTCACCAATTTGATCTGCATATTTGTGATGAGCGCGGCGTGCTGTTGGCGGCAGTGAAAGATTTTATCATAAAAGAGGTGCAGGAAAGCGCCGGGTTTAACCAAAAAGCCGGCGTCACGCCGAAGAAAAGCCGTGAAACGGAATTGCTTATGACACCGGTTTGGAACACCGTCACCATTCCGGAAACCGGCATGCCTTTCATGCGTGAAGAAAAAATAATCGTCATCGGGGCCGGGCCGGATGTTCAGCAGGCTTTGAAAGAGATGTATTCCGATGTCCGTTTTCCGGACATCACTTCTTTGGACAGCGCGGAACAAATGGCTGAAACACTGAAAGCGCAAGGCTCTTTTCAACACATGATATGGGCGGCGCCGGATCATCCTATTCCATCCGTTTATGATGCGGATACGGCCGAGGGACAGGAGCACGGGGTCATGCAGCTTTTCCGGCTGGTAAAAGCGCTTCTGCTTCTGAATTTTGACACGGAACAACTATCATTGACAATCTGCACGTTTCAAGCACAGCCGATTCATGAACATGATGAGGTCAATCCGAGTCATGCAAGCATACACGGATTAGCGGGGTCGCTCGCAAAAGAATACACCAATTGGAGCATCCGGCTTCTTGATTTGGAATCTCAAAGGGGAGACCGGCATCTTCCTGATGTCTTCTCTTTACCGTCGGACCCCGAGGGAAATCCGTGGGTCTTTCGTGCAGGTCAGTGGCACCGACAGCAATTGGCCGTCTGCCGGCCTCATGCAGATGAGCCTTCATTATACCGGCACGGCGGGGTTTATGTGATTATCGGCGGAGCAGGCGGAATAGGAGAAGTATGGACTGAATATATGATTCAGACCTATCAGGCGAAAATTATCTGGATCGGGAGACGGAAAAAAGATACACAGATTGAAAGAAAGCTGAAAAGACTTGCAGCTTTAGGTCCCGCACCGCAATATTTCAGCGCGGATGCTGCCGATTATGACTCTCTCAAACGGGCGTATGACACCATTGTAAAGGAAAATGGAAAGGTCCGCGGAATCATTCATTCCGCCATCGTGTTATCAGACCGCAGTTTTGCCAATATGGAAGAGGATCAGTTCCGCGCGTCACTTTCTGCAAAAACTGATGTGAGCTTGCAGATTGCCCGGGTAGCTGAAGGGGAACCCCTGGATTTCTTGCTGTTTTTCTCTTCGATGATGTCGTTTCAAAAAGCGCCGGGACAGAGCAATTATGCCGCCGGGTGCACGTTTAAAGACGCTTTTGCTAAGCGGATCTCACAGAAAGCGCCGTATGCCGTAAAAGTTGTCAATTGGGGCTTTTGGGGAAGTGTCGGCGTCGTCGCTTCAGAACAATACCGGAAACGGATGGAGCGGGACGGAATCGCTTCTATTGAGGCGCCCGAAGCGATGAAAACGCTGGAAACCCTGCTTTCCGGACCTCATGACCAGCTGGCGCTGATCAAAACGACAGATCCGGTTTTTATGAAAGACGATCTGAAAGAACAAGTAACGGTTTATCCGGAAAAGATTCCTTCCGCACTCGGACAATTAACGGTTAACATCACGCAGAATGACGAAGCTGAGCGGTTAAAAGCATCAAGTGTCATGAGCTGCATGAGAGAGATGGAGTCCCTTATTGAAAAAATGCTTGTATCAACCCTTTATGAGATGGGAGCCGGGCTTGGTCAGGCTTTGCCGTTATTTCAATCGGCTGCCGGCATAACGGAACAATACAGCAGATGGCTGAAAGAGAGCTTTGTCCTCCTGAATAAATTAGCGCTTGCTCCGGAAAAAACGGATCTAGGGCAGGTGTGGGAGGAATGGGAGCGGAAAAAAGAGACTTGGCTGCGCCAGAAAGACATGAGGGCGCATGTCAGATTGGCAGAAGAGACATTGCGTGTGCTTCCAGACATTTTAACCGGTAAGCTTCCGGCAACGGAAGTGATGTTCCCTGACTCCTCTTTCCGTCTTGTGGAAGGCATTTACCGCAATAATATCATTTCTGATTTTTTCAATGACAAGCTTGCTGACACATTGATTGCAGTTTTGAAGGAACGTCTGGAAAAAGACCCGCAGGCGAAAATCCGCATTTTAGAAATCGGAGCCGGAACGGGCGGGACGAGCGCCGCGGTCATGAGAAAATTGAAACCGTATGAAGCGCATATTGCCGAATATTGTTTCACGGATATTTCTAAAGCATTTCTTTTACATGCAGAAGACATATTCGGTCCGGAATATCCTTATGTCACTTATAAAATATTCAACGCTGAGCAGCCGGTATCAGCAGAAGCGCCGGACATCGGCACGTATGACGCAGTGATCGCGACCAATGTGCTTCATGCGACAAAAAATATCCGCTCTACGCTGCGCCATGCGAAAGCAATGCTGCAAAAAAACGGCCAGCTGTTTATAAATGAGATCAACAGCCGTACCATATTCAACCATGTGACGTTCGGCCTTCTTGAAGGCTGGTGGCTGTATGAGGATCATGATTTACGGATTCCGGGCTGTCCGGGGGTTGATCCGGCCGGCTGGGCGGAAGCGCTTTCGCTTGAAGGGTTCGTCCATCCTCTGTTTCCAGCTGAAGCCGCACACGACTTAGGCCAGCAGATTATAGCGGCTGAAAGTGACGGAACGGTCAGGCTTGCCCTCCCGCAGGCGTCAGAAGAAAAACCGGAGCGCCGTCCGTATGACGCAGATGGTCTTTCGGATGATACTTTGCATTTCAGCTTGAGAGAAAAAAGCGTTGAACTGATGAAGAAGGTCATCGGTGAAGCGCTTAAAGTGCCGGCGCATCGTCTTTTATCCTATGAACCTTTAACCGCATACGGATTGGATTCCATACTGGTCGTCAGACTGACCAACGCGTTAAAAGACGTCTTCGGTTCTGTCAGCAGCACTTTGTTTTTTGAATATCAAACCATTGATGAGCTTGCTGATTACTTTCTGTCTTCCCGTAAAGAAGCGCTCGAGCGGCAATTCGGGAATGGACGGGCTCATCCCGAAAACGCCGGACGGGTGCAGGCTCCCGCAGAAAGCGCCGCGCCGATTCCAAACGTAAGGGAACGGGGCATCGCATATCTGACGGAATTAATAGGAAAAACGCTGAAGATTCCGAGCGGGAGAATGGATCCGTCGGTTTCCTTAACCGCATACGGTTTGGATTCTATTCTGGTCGTCAGGCTCACAAATGCCTTTCGTAACGTGTTTGACCAAATGACTAGCACCCTCTTTTTTGAATATCAGACGATAGAAGAAATCGCGGATTACCTGCTTCTTTCTCAGCGGGGAGCATTTATGAAAGCGATGGGTGTGCGTGAGGAGCAGCTGTCTGATCACACAGATAACCTGAATGTAAAACAAAACAAAATTCCTCAAAACGAGGAAGGCGAAAGGACGAACGGAGATCCCTATATCCGGGATATCGCTGTCATCGGTCTGTCAGGCCGGTATCCGGGCGCCGATCACGTTGATGAGCTGTGGGAAAATATAAAAGCCGGCAGGCATTCTATTACTGAAGTGCCGAAAGATCGCTGGGACTGGAAAACGTTTTATAACGAGGAACGCGGAAAATGGGGGTCCATTTATTCAAAATGGGGCGGTTTTCTCGATGACATTGATACATTTGATCCGCTGTTTTTCCGTATATCTCCCGCGGAAGCTGAGAGGATGGATCCGCAGGAAAGAGTGTTTCTGCAGACTGCTTATTCAAGCATTGAAGATGCGGGGTACACCCCGGCCACGCTTTGTGACAGCCGGAAAATCGGAGTCTTTGTCGGTGTGATGAACAGCAATTACCCGACGGTTCCCAGCGACTGGTCTATTGCAAACAGAGTATCGTTTTTGTTCAATTTCCAAGGGCCGAGTATGGCTGTGGATACAGCATGCTCTTCTTCTTTAACAGCTGTCCATCTCGCTGCAGAAAGCCTGCGGAGCGGAATGAGTGAAACAGCGATTGCCGGCGGAGTCAATCTTATCGTTGATCCGGCCCACTATGAGCGGCTGTCCGCTTTTTCAATGCTGTCTCCCGGTGATAAATGCAAATCTTTCGGAGACAGTGCGGACGGTTTTGTTGACGGTGAAGGAGTAGGGGCGATTGTGTTAAAGCCGCTTGCTCAAGCGGAGAAAGACGGCGATCATATTTACGGCGTTATCAAAGGAAGCATGCTGAACGCAGCAGGCAGGACAAACGCTTATATGGTGCCGAATCCGAAAGCGCAGTTTGATCTGATCGCAGAGACGTTGAAACGGACAGACATTCACCCGAGAACGGTCAGTTACTTGGAAGCCCACGGAACGGGCACTGCGCTCGGTGATCCGATTGAAATCGACGGGTTAACGAAAGCTTTTCGCCTGACAACAGAAGACCGGCAGTTTTGTTCCATCGGTTCAATTAAATCAAATATCGGACATTTAGAAAGCGCTGCCGGGATTGCGGGGATCACCAAACTGCTTCTGCAATTGAAACATAAGAGGATTGCCCCTTCATTGCATGCGGCGGAATTGAATCCGAATATTGAGTTTGAGCACACTCCGTTTTTCGTACAGCAAAAAGAAACGGAATGGAAACGACCTGTCTTGAATATCACGGGTAAAATGAAGGAATATCCGAGAATTGCCGGCATTTCCTCGTTTGGAGCAGGAGGTTCAAACGCGCATGTCATCATTCAGGAATATGTGCCGTCTGACAGCCTGAAACCAATGGAAAACGCGTCTGTTTCTCCGCAAAAACCGGCTGTTATTATTTTATCAGCTCGAAATGAGCAGCAATTGACAGAGCGCGCCCGCCAGCTTCTGGATGATGTCATAAGAAAAAAACGTTCTGACGGGGATTTAGCCAAGATCGCTTACACGCTTCAGACGGGAAGAGAACCGATGGCTGAGCGGCTTGCATTTACGGCCGAGTCGATAGAAGAACTGAAAATGAAGCTTATGAGTTTCTCAAACGATCATAATATCGAACATGCTCATATCTGGCTGGGCAGGACAGCCAAACATCATTCATTGGCGGCTTCACTCATTTCTGATGAAGATATGGCGCTTACCATAAAAGCCTGGCTGAAAAAAGGGAAATACGGAAAGCTGCTTGACCTTTGGGTTAAAGGACTTGACGTCGATTGGTCAGCTCTTTATCAGCGCAACCCGGGCCGCATCAGTCTCCCGGCCTACCCTTTTGCCAAAGACCGATATTGGGTGACAAAAGCTGATGTGTCACTTGACAAAACAGGCTCAGCGAAAAGTGAGAAAGCAGCCAGACTCCACCCGCTGCTCCACGCGAATACATCGACCTTTACCGCCCAGCGCTTTACTTCTGTTTTTTCAGGGCATGAACCGTTTTTTGCCGATCATATCGTCAATGGAAAACCGGTGCTTCCGGGCGCAGCTGCTTTAGAAATGGCCCGGGCCGCCGTTACGCTGGCAGCTGAAGACTTGCCCGGCGGGAAAACGGGTGTCCGGCTCAAACAGATCGTTTGGCTCCGGCCGGTGACGGCGCTTTCTGAAGGAGTGACGCTTCATGTAAAGCTTCAGCCGGAAGAAAACGGAGACATCGCTTTTGAAGCGTATGCCGAAGGGGAAGAGCCGCTTGTCTTTTTACAGGGAAAGGCCGTGCTCGAAGAGACGGAGCGTGCTCCTGTACTCGATGTGGAAGCGATTCAGGCGCGCTGCGGCGGCCGGCGTATGTCAAAGGCTGAGTGCTATGAAGCGTTCGACAGCCTCGGCATCACCTACGGACCGTCGCATCAGGCGCTTGACGCCGTCTATGCCGGAAACGGAGAAGTGCTCGCGAAGCTCACTCTTCCGCCGTCCGCCCGCGAAGAAAAGGAGCCGTTCATCCTGCATCCGAGCATGCTGGACGCCGCCCTTCAGGCTTCTATCGGTCTCGTGCTCTCAGACGGTTCTGCATCCGGACGGCCGTTCCTGCCGTTTGCCCTCCAGGATATGCAGGTGTTTTCTGCGTGCCGTGAGACGATGTGGGCGGTGCTTTCCTCAGCGGCCGGCGCCTATCATATTGAGCTGTGTGATGAAAACGGCGCGGTATGTGTCCGATTGACGGGGCTCACCGCCCGTTTTCTGGAAGAGGACACGGAGGAAAAACCGCTCTTGCTTCAGCCAAAGTGGCAGGAATCACCGCCGAGTGAAGGCGGCGGACAAGAAGAGTCTTTCAGATACGTGACGCTGTATGGCGGAATGAACGCTGAGGACATAAGCGGCGCCGTATGTGCGGCTGACGGCGAAGGTCCGATTGAAGACCGTTATGACGCCTGCGCGGCGGAGCTGTCAGCGATCGTCACGCGTCTTATCAAAGAAAAACAGAAGGGAAAAACGCTGATCCAGCTTCTTGTCCCCGACAGGGGGGAAGACAATGTATTGGCAGGGCTGGCCGCTTTTCTGAAAACGGCTCACCTTGAACATCCGAAGCTGTACGGCCAAGTCATCCAAGCCGATCCGAACGAGTCAGCATCATCGCTTCTTGCCAAGCTGAAAGAAAACCGGGCGCATCCTGAACAAGCGGAAATCCGTTATGAAGACGGCAAACGTCTCGTCAGAAACTGGCGTCATCTGCCGGCCCCTCAAAGCGGCGCCGTTCCGTGGAAAGACGAAGGGGTTTACCTCCTCACCGGGGGAGCGGGCGGCATCGGACTGATTTTCGCTGAAGAAATAGCCTCCCGCGTCAAAAACGCCGTCCTCATATTAACGGGGAGGGCGGAAGCGCTTGATGAAGACCGCTCCGCCCGCTTACGGCGCTTGGAAGCGTCGGGTGCCCGCGTATTTTACAAACCGGTTGACGTGACAGACAAGGCGGCGGTCATCGCCCTCGTCCGCGGCATACAGGAGGAGCACGGAACACTTGACGGAATCATTCACGGGGCCGGCGTGATCGCCGACAACTACATTCTGAACCAGACAGAAAACGAACGGAAGACCGTCATGGCGCCGAAAGTGAAAGGGCTTATCAATCTTGATGAAGCAGCGAAAGATGTGCGGCTGGACTTTTTCATTCTGTTTTCTTCCTTAGCGGGAGGCATGGGAAATCCGGGGCAGGCCGGTTATGCGGCAGCCAACGCATTTATGGATGTTTATGCAGCCCGCCGAAACCGTCTCGTGCGGGACAACAAGCGGAGCGGGCAGACCCTGTCCGTCAACTGGCCGCTTTGGGAAGAGGGCGGTATGCGCGTGGACAAAGAGACCGAACGGCTGATGTACGAACAGACCGGAATGAAAGCCATGCGATCGGCGTCAGGCATCCAAGCGCTTTACGCCGCTTTTGCCTCCGGAGAACACCAGGTCATGGTGGCAGAAGGCGACGAAAAACGGATTCGAAAAAACCTGATGCCTGAAACGCCGGACCCGTCCCGTAGCATTCATGTTTCAACGAAGGCGCCCGTCCATCTGCCAAATAAAGTACAAGCGGAACTCAAACATATGATATCAGGCATTCTGAAGGTGAAAGAAGAAGAAATAGATGCTGAATCAGAGATGAGAGATTATGGCTTTGATTCGGTTTCATTCACGCAGTTTGCAAATGAACTAAATAAAACGTATGGGCTTGAACTGACACCGGCCGTATTTTTTGAATACCCGACAGTCTTTAGTTTTGCCCAATACTTGCTGACGGAACATCCGGATACATTCGGCTCACAGGCAGAAACAGAAACGGAGAAACCGGTTGTGCGTAAAAAAATGAAGACGGAGCCATTCTCGATTCCGTCCCGCCTTCCTAAAACAAAAACCGCAGCTGCACCTGAGCCCGTGGCGATAATCGGAATCAGCTGTGCATTTCCAATGGCTGAAAATCCGGAAATGTTTTGGGAGAATTTAGCCGGAGAAAAGGACTGCATTTCTGAAATACCGCCGGAGCGCTGGGACTGGAGACAGTATTACGGAGATCCGCAGAAAGATAAAAATGCGAGCAATGTAAAGTGGGGCGGCTTCATTGATGAAACCGCTCAATTTGATCCTTTATTTTTCGGTATTTCTCCGCATGAAGCCGAAATGATGGATCCTCAGCAAAGACTTTTAATGATGCATGTATGGAAAGCGATTGAAGATGCCGGCTGCTCTGCCAAAAGCCTGTCAGGTACAAATACAGGCATTTTTGCAGGCACGACAAACAGCGGTTACGCCCAGGAAGCTTCAAAGTTCCATATAGAGATTGAGGGTTCTTCCGCCGCCGGAACGGTTCCGTCAATCGGTCCGAACCGCATGAGCTATTTTCTGAATATACATGGGCCGAGCGAACCGATCGAAACCGCCTGTTCAAGCTCATTGGTCGCTGTTCACCGTGCGGTCAGGGCAATTCAGGCCGGAGACTGCGGCATCGCGATTGCAGGAGGCGTCAATGCCATTGTGTCGCCGGATATGCATATCAGCTTTAATAAAGCGGGAATGCTCAGTGAAGACGGGCGCTGCAAAACATTTTCCGATCAAGCGGACGGGTATGTCAGAGCTGAAGGTGCCGGCATGATTGTTTTGAAAACATTATCCGATGCGGAACGTGACGGCGACCGTATTTATGCCGTTATTCGCGGAACGGCGGAAAATCATGGCGGAAGGGCGGCTTCCCTTACATCGCCGAATCCGAAAGCACAGACAGAAGTCATGATAAAAGCGTATCAGCAAGCGAACATCGACCCCCGTACAGTGAGTTATATTGAAGCCCACGGCACGGGAACGGCGCTTGGAGATCCGATAGAAATCAACGGACTCAAAGCGGCTTTTGCAGCGCTTTATCAGAAAGCCGGAGTAACGGCGCCCGATCAGCCTCATTGCGGCCTCGGTTCCGTCAAAACGAATATCGGCCACACAGAGCTTGCCGCCGGCATGGCCGGGCTTTTAAAAATTATTTTGCAGATGCAGCACAAAACGCTCGTTAAAAGCCTGCATTGTGAAACCGTTAATCCGTATATCAGCCTCGACGGCAGCCCGTTTTATTTCGTCCGCGACACTCAGCCGTGGAAAGCGGCGACTGATGATAGCGGAAATGAACTGCCGCGGAGAGCGGGTGTCAGCTCGTTCGGATTTGGCGGTGTCAATGCTCATGTCGTGCTCGAAGAATATGTTTCTCCTGTTGAAGAGAAACAATGGACGTCCGGTGAACTTCAGCCGTCCTTATTCATTCTCTCGGCAAAGACGGCGGAACAGCTGAAGGAACGTGCGGAACAGCTGCGCAGATATTTGGAAAAGTCACATTCAGCTGACGGAGCTCTTGCGGGTATCGCTTATACGCTTCAGCTTGGCCGGGATGAAATGGAAGAGCGCCTTGCCGTCATTGCTGAAACAAAAGAAGAGCTTACGAACGCGCTGAATGATTTCCTCAGCGGCAAGGAGACGGGGCAGAATTTCTTTACAGGCCGGAACAAAGCGATGAAACAGCTGTTTACAGAGATGACGGACAACGCAGAAATGAGCGGGACCGTAGATCAATGGATGGAAGCAGGAAAGTATGCAATGCTTGCAAAATTATGGGTGCAAGGTTTACATGTCGACTGGAATAAATTATATCCGGACGAAAGGCCAAAAAAAGTCAGCCTGCCCGTCTATCCTTTTGCGAAAACACATTGCTGGATACCGCACAGAGCGCAGCATATAAGGCACCGGGAGACTTATGAGACTGATACGTCCCCGCTTGAGTCTTATGAGCGCCTGCTAGATGAATTGGAGAAAAACGAAATAAGCATAGAAGCCGCTGTAAAAAGAACGATCGGTTTTTACAGGGATTAGCGTAATGGAGGAAACCATATGAAAGAGTTTCTGCACCGGGTTTTTTCTGACGTCAAAAATAAAAAAATGACAAAACAGGATGCGATCGGCATTTTGCGCGATTATGATATGCGGATGGGACTTCGCCAAGCGGCATCCCTTCATCCGCTTGCTCAGCAGCATATTTCCGATGAAACGGGACAGGGATTCTCGGCAGCTTTCAGCGGCCGGGAATTTTTTCTCGCTGATGTTTCTTTACAGCGTAAAAAGCTTATGCCCGGAGAACTTCTTTTGGAAATGGCGAGAGCTGCGGCTGTTTTGACAGTAAAGGAGACTGAGGCTGTCCGGCTGACGCATATCGTGTGGTCAAAGCCCATTCTGACTGAGGCTGAGCCGTTCCATATCGAAATCAGGCTGATACCCGCAGAGGGTGAAGCCAAAAGGTTTGAGATTTATAATCCATTTTCTGCCGATTACAGTTATCATGATGTGTACAGCCAAGGGACGATTCAGCCAGTTGATGCTGCGCCCGGCATGCTGGATATCAGCCGCTTGAAGGAAAACAGCGGCTTCCTGATGGATCAGCAGCAAATTGAAGCCATCACTCAGAACGACACCGTTCAATACAGTGAGCACATGAAAGGAATTGAGCGTATTTACGCCTCAGCCGGACGGATGCTGGCAGACATATCAATCCCATTGACAAACCAAAAAGAATCCGCCCGATTCGGCCTCCCTCCCTGTGTGATGCAAAGTGTGACAGAGGCATGCGCGCTGCTTGGCGGCAAAGAATATAAAACGCTCGCCCCGGTTTCTTTGGACGAGCTTTTGTTTTATGAATCTTGTCCTGACAAGGTATGGGCCGAGATACAAGAAAAGGCGGGGAGTTTTTATATTGATTTATGTGACGAAGAAGGAAAAATATGGGCTTCCCTGTCGGGGTTGAAGCTGCAGCCTGTCATCAAGACGGGCGCTTCCGGAAAAATCAGTGCCGAACACCGCAGTGAACGTTTGTATGAACAAACGCTTCTTCAGCTCAAAACGCTTTTTGCCCTGACTACAAAAATTGCTGTTTCCAACATAGATACTGAAGAGCCGCTGGAAACCTACGGAATCGACTCAGTCACTGTGACGAAATTGAATCGCGAATTGTCTCTGCTTTTCGGTGACCTTTCCAAAACGGTTTTTTACGAATATAAGACACTGGGCTCCCTGGCAGCTCACTTTGTTACTGATTATCCAAAAGAATGCCGAAAATGGACAAATGATGATGAGCACCGTTCAGGCATATCAGAACAGGTTTTGGCAAATGAAGATTTTCCGGTGCTTCCGTCGTTTATCAAGCGAAAGAAACGGCCTTCTTTTTCCAATGAGAACCAGACAAAAGAAGGGATTGCGATTATCGGAGTCAGCGGACGTTATCCGCAAGCTGAAACACTTGAAGCGTACTGGGATAACTTAGCAGCCGGAAAAGACTGTGTGACGGAAATTCCCGAAGAGCGCTGGGAAAAGGACAAGTACTACAACCCTGTTCCCGAAGCGGCCGTGAAAGAAGGGAAAAGTTACAGTAAGCGGGGCGGGTTTCTGAAAGATGCCGCTTTCTTTGATCCGCTGTTTTTTCAAATTTCACCCCGTGATGCTTTGAATATGGACCCGCAGGAGCGTCTCTTTATTGAAATGTGCTGGCAGGTGATGGAGGATGCCGGTTATACGAAGGAACAGCTTGAGAATCTGTATAACGGCCGGGTCGGCGTTTTTGCGGGCATTACGAAAAACGGGTACGGAATGTACTGGAAAAACGGCGGCGCCCTGCAGCCGAAAACGTCGTTCAGTTCAGCGGCCAACAGAGTTTCCTATTTTCTTAATCTGAAAGGGCCGAGCATGCCGGTCGACACGATGTGCTCGTCTTCTCTGACTGCAATTCATGAAGCGTGTGAAAACATCCTTCGCGGCGAATGCGACATGGCGATTGCCGGCGGTGTGAATGTGTATACGCATCCTTCGGCTTATGCGGAGCTCAGCGCCTATCGAATGCTTTCAAAAGACGGAACGTGCAAAAGTTTCGGTGAAGGCGGGGACGGATTTGTTCCCGGGGAAGGCGTCGGAGCCGTGCTGTTAAAGCCGCTGTCAAAAGCGATAGCTGATAAGGACCGTATTTACGGGGTGATTCGCGGCACTCATATCAATCACGGCGGCAGAACAAACGGGTATACAGTGCCGAGTCCGAGCGCCCAGGCTGACGTGATTTCCGGCGCGCTTGAAAAATCAGGAATACATCCGCGGATGATCAGCTGTATCGAAGCCCACGGCACGGGCACTGAACTCGGAGATCCGATCGAAATTGACGGTTTGACCCGCGCATTTCAAACGAAAACGTCAGATAAAGGCTTTTGCGCCATCAGCTCAGTTAAATCCAATATCGGGCATTTGGAAGCCGCGGCAGGCATTGCCGGTGTAACGAAACTGCTGCTCCAGTTTCAAAAACGAAAGCTTGCCCCCTCATTACATTGCCGAAAATTGAATCCGAATATTGCATTTGACCGGACGCCGTTTGTGGTGCAGCGTGAATTGGCAGACTGGAAGCGGCCGGTCATTGAGGAAAACGGAGCGCAAAAGGAGATTCCGAGAATCGCGGGCATCTCTTCTTTTGGCGCGGGCGGGGCAAATGCCCACATATTGATAGAAGAATATATTGAACCTGATAGGGAGATTTCTGAGCCATTCACAGATGAAGATCCCGCAGTCATTTTATTATCCGCCAAACAGGAGGCCAGCCTGAAGCAGCGGGCGCAGCAGCTTCTTCAAGCGATCAGAAAAAATGACGTCACAGACCGCAGCCTCCGGGATGCGGCTTACACCCTTCAAACCGGAAGAGAAGCGATGGAAGAACGTGCGGCGTTTATCGTGACGTCGACAGAGCAGTTAGCGGAAAAACTGCAGCGTTTTATTGACGGCGGGACAGACGGCTGCTTCAGGGGGAAAAGCAAACAGTATAAAGACATTCTAGCCGTTTTTAAGGATGAAGATATGCAGGAAGCCGTCCGTAAATGGATGAAACGAAAAAAATTCGCGAAGCTTCTGGAACTTTGGGTAAAAGGGCTGAAGATTGATTGGTCAGAGCTTTATAACGGCAGCCTGCCGCACCGCATCAGCCTTCCCGGTTATCCATTTATAAAGGATCGGTATTGGCCGGACGATGCAGCGCCTGACAATGTTCGCGGTGCTGAAACACATTCTGAAACATTTCGTGAAACCCGCTTTTTACAGAAAAGCTGGGCAGAAAGCAGCAGTGTTCCGGTTAAGGAAGTGCGGGGCGTCATCGGAATAGCCGCCGATCACCAGACAGGAAATTTTGCCGTTGAGCTGTCCCGTTATTTCCCCGAGTCTGAAATCATTGACGCTGCATCACCGGAAATATCCGGGGACGCGGCCCGGTTTGGCGGTCTGATTGATGTGACCGGATGCGGGACGGAAATCAATCATGATGACGGCTGGATTCATCGTATGCAGTCTCTCATTGACAACAGAAACCGCGGCCGAAAGCTTCAGCTGCTTTGTGTGACAAAGGGGCTTGAACCTTTTGCAAATGAAACGATAAATCTCTCAGGTGCAAAAAAGGCCGGATTGTACCGGATGCTCCAAAGTGAGTATAAGGATATCCGTTCGCGGCATATGGATGCAGAACGGACTGCCGAAGATCCTGAGCTGGCAAACCAGATCGCAGAGGAGTTTTTTCGCGATTCTGAAGACATCGAAGTGTGTTACCGAAACGGTGTGCGCTATCACGCGCGGTTAAAGGAAACAAACAGCTTAGCTGAAAAAGAATTTTCATTTCCGAAAGACCATGTGCTTTGGATCACCGGAGGGACCCGGGGACTCGGATATTTATTCGCCCGGCATTTTGCCGAACGTTACGGAGTCACGAAACTCGTGCTTACCGGAAAAGAAACAATGCCTCCGAAAGCGGAGTGGGATGATCATGTCAAACGGAATTCCCCGTTTTCCGATAAAGTGAGAAGAATCAGAGAGCTCGAACAAAAAGGTGTCCGAACGGAAGTGCTGTCTGTATCTTCCGGCCCTGAATATGAGCAGGCCGTCAGCCGGGTGAAAGAGAAGATGGGGCCGATAGGAGGCGTGATACACGCGGCGGGAGCCGTAGATCTCGATCATCCGGCCTTTATCCGCAAAACAAGAGAACAGATGATGACCGTGCTTGAGCCTAAAACAGACGGACTGGACCTTTTGTATCAAGCGCTGCATAAGGAGCCTCTCCGGTTTTTTGCGCTGTTTTCTTCAGTGTCCGGCGTGGTGCCGGAATTAGGATCGGGACAAAGCGATTATGCCATGGCTAACGCCTATATGGATTATTTTGCGGCCGCAAAAGGTTTTCCGGTGCTGAGCATCCAATGGCCGAGCTGGAAAGAAACGGGTATGGGCGAATCAAAAAGCCGGGCCTATCAGAAAAGCGGTTTAAAGAGCATCACTGACAGAGAAGGGCTGAGCCTGTTTGATGCCATTATGGCAGGCGATTGCGGGTCTATTATTATGCCGGCCGTCATTCACCCGGAAAAATGGGAGCCTGACCGTCTGCTGCTTTCATCCGGCCTTACTGAAACAAAGCAGCAGGAACAGGCCGATACAGAAAGCGTTGAGGAGTGGCTGACGGGCATTTGCTGCCGGGAATTAAGACTGGAGCCGTCAAGATTTGAATCTGATACACCGTTTCAAGATTACGGAGCCGATTCCATCATGCTTGCCCAAGTGTCCAGAGCGATCGGAAAGAGGATCAAAGCTGACCTTGACCCGGCGGTGCTGTATGAATACCCTACGGTTGCTGCGCTGGCCGGATGGCTTGAAACAGCATATCCGGAAATCAAAGCTGCCGTTTCAAAACCGGTTCAGCCTGTAATCCCGGACGTTCCCAAACAAACGGCAGCCGCTGTTATTCAGCCTTCTGGCGGTGCAGCGGCGCAAGATATCGCTGTTGTCGGAATGTCCTGCCGTTTTCCGGGAGCCGAATCAATTGAAGCTTATTGGAAGCTGCTGTCTGAAGGAACGTCAGCCATTCAAAGGGTGCCGAAAGAACGCTGGAAAACGGAGAAGGCGGATTATGCGGGCCTTTTAAAAAATGTAACGCATTTTGACCCGGAGTTTTTCCTTATTCCCGAAGAAGACATCAAGGCAATGGATATCCAGTCCTTTCTTATATTAGAAGAGGCGCTTCATCTGTTCAGAGACAGCGGTTACTCGTTACAAGAAATGAAAGGCAGGTCAGCCGGTGTCTATTTAGGAGGACGCGGGGGCAGTATGCCTGACGAAAACCGTCTGAAGCATGCAAAAAATCCGATAGTCGCCGCCGGCCCGAATTACTTAGCGGCCAATCTTTCTCAGTTCTTTGATTTGAAGGGGCCGAGTCTCGTTTTGGATACGGCCTGTTCTTCAGCGCTTGTCGGTATGAATATGGCGATACAGGCGCTTTCTTGCGGTGAAATCGACTCAGCGGTGGTCGGGGGAGTCAGTCTGCTGGAATCCGGTCAAACCCACCGGATGTTCGAACTCCGCAATCTGTTAAGCGAAGAGCCTGCGTTTCATATTTTTGACCGCCGCACTGGCGGCATCGTATTGGGAGAAGGCGTCGGAATGGTGTATTTAAAAACAGCGGCCCAGGCTGTAAAAGACGGAGACCGGATTCATGCGGTCATTAAAGGCATTTCCGTAAACAATGACGGCAGAACCGCGGGGCCTGCCACACCGAATATACAGGCGCAGAAAGAAGTGATGGCCAAGGCGCTTGCCAAAAGCGGCAGAAAAGCGGAGGATATCAGCTACATTGAAGCAAACGGTTCAGGCTCTGAAGTAACCGATCTTTTGGAACTGAGGGCGATTGAAGCGGTATACCGTATGCAATACAGCGCGCCTTGCGAATTAGGGTCGATGAAGCCGAATATCGGGCACCCGTTATGTGCTGAAGGGATTGCCGGTTTCATTAAAACAGTGCTTATGCTCTCGCGCCGAATGCGTGTGCCTTTCCTTTCCGGCAAAGAGCCGATGACGCATTACGATCTGTCCGCCTCGCCGTTTTATTTTTCGCACGCGCTGCGTGAATGGACGGATTCACCGCGGATTGCCGCCGTCAGCAGTTTCGCTGACGGAGGGACGAATGCCCATGTCATAGTGGAAGCCTGGGAGCAAGAGGCGTATACCCCGGTCAGAAAGCCTTTGCCGAGACAGGAATTAAAACGCCGGGCTATTCGTCCGGACAAAGCCGAAAGCCTGCATGAAAACGCACATAAGTCCCGCCCAAATACGTTTTGGAAACAAATGAAGACTTACTGATTGCGCTGAAAATTGAACGTCGATATGGAGGAAGTTCATATGCAAGAGCAGCTTCTTATTAACAATCTGCATCCCGTTCTGAAACATCATAAAGCCTATGGAAAGGAACTGCTGCCGGGTCTGGCTTATATTGACCTGATCTATCAGACTTTCAGAGAAAACGGTTTTTTTCATGCCGGCCTTGAACTCAGGCACTTATCGATTTTTCACCCTTTAGCTCCTGAACAGGGAGAATCAATCCTGCTTTCCGTTGACTGTACAGAGAACGGCGAAGAGCAGTGGAAGGTAGAGGTGAAAGGGCAAAAACAAGGTGACGAAGCAGCAGAGACAAAGGTATATGCCGCGGCGCAAATGCATTCCGTCAAGCCCGCCGGCTTCCAAGAGAGCGTCCGGATGGATGCCGTAAAACAAACGGCGGCAGAAATACCGCTTGAGGACATTTACACGGAATGCAGGGATCAAGAACTGGTTCATTCAGGAATGATGAAAGGCTGCGGAAGCGTCTACCAAACTGAAAAAGAGATTTATATTGATCTGTCGGTGCAAAAGGATCAGCTTGAACATGCAGAAGAGGCGATGTTTCATCCCGCATTGATAGATGCGAGCAGCATCGGCTCCAATGTATACCTCGCTCCTTTGACGAGGAAGGAGGGGCAATTATTTCTGCCGCTGTTTTATGAATCGTTTTATTGCGCCGAATTGCTGCAGACAACATGTATCACCAAGATAAAAAAAGAATCCGTCACCCGTAAGAAAGATCTCGTTTACGTGACAATGGAGTTTTTCAATGAGGAAGGCAGAAAAGTCGGCGAACTGAAAAACTTCGCCAATAAACTGGTGAGGGACCCGGAACTGATCAATCAGAAACGGCAAAAGAAAGAACCTGACGGGCGGAATGCCGTCCCGGCTCCGCAAGCGGAACCGGCGCCTTCTGAGCCCCGCCGTGCGGAGGCTTCCGCCGGCCTTACTGAACAGTGCATCCTTTATTTAAAAGAATTGCTTGCCGCCCGATTGAACAAACCTGTGAAAGAGATTGACCCGGATATCGGCTACTATGAAATGGGGCTGGATTCTCCGGGGCTGTTGGACATGGTGAAGGAAATTGAACAAAAAATCGGAACGCAGCTACTGCCGACGCTGTTATTTGAATACACGACAATCGCGGAATTGGCGGGATATTTGTGCGAACATTACGGAGCCGGTTTCGGCCATGCTCAAAGCGGACATTCAAGTGCTGAGCCTTTGCCCCGGGAAAAAAAGAGGACGACCCAAATCCGCGTGAAAAAGTCGGCATCAGCCGGAACGCAGAATGGAGATATTGCGATCGTCGGGATGGCGGGACGGTACCCCGGCGCCAAAAATCTTCGTGAATTTTGGACAAATTTAAAAAATGGAGAAAACAGCGTAACGGAAGTGCCTCGTTCCCGCTGGGATACGAGGAAATATGAGCATTTGCGATCGCCGTCCGGCAAGCCGATTTCCAAATGGGGCGGTTTTATAGACGATCCGGATTGTTTTGATGCGAAATTTTTCCGGATTTCTCCGCGGGAGGCAGAAGCTAAAGATCCGCAAGAACGATTGTTTTTGGAAACATGCTGGGAAACGATTGAGGATGCGGGCTACACCCCGGAAACAATCGTTCAGCCGAAAGGGCCGAATAAGAGAATGAACGTCGGTGTGTTTGCCGGGGTGATGCATATGGATTATTCTCTCGCCGGCGCTGAAGCTGCGGCGAAAGGGCTGGTCTTTCCTTATCCCTTGAACTATGCGCCGATCGCAAACCGTGTTTCATATTTTTGCAATTTTCACGGGCCGAGCATGGCGGTTGACACGGTGTGTTCGTCATCTTTGACGGCCGTCCATATGGCGGCGGAAAGTCTGAGACGCGGTGAATGTGAAGCAGCTCTTGCCGGAGGCGTCAATTTATCATTGCACCCGACAAAATATATCACATACGGCTTAATGGATATGCATTCGAGTGACGGGCTGTGCCGCACGTTCGGCGAAGGCGGCACAGGCTATGTCTCAGCGGACGGCATCGGGGCCGTGCTGCTGAAGCCGCTCCACAAAGCCGAAGAAGATAAGGATCATATTTATGCGGTGATAAAAGGCAGCGCCGTCAATCACGTGGGAACCGTTAGCGGGATTACCGTGCCGAGCCCCGTGGCGCAGGGGGATATGATAGCTGAATGCCTTGAAAAGACTGGGATCGATCCACGGACGATTTCTTATGTGGAAGCGCACGGAACCGGAACTTCTTTAGGAGATCCGATTGAAATACAAGGTCTTGTTAAAGCTTACCGCACGTTTACGGAGGATCGGCAATTTTGTGCGATCGGTTCCGTTAAATCGAATATCGGACATGCGGAATCAGCCGCCGGGATCAGCGGGCTTCATAAAACGGTTTTGCAGCTGTTTCACAAAACGCTTGTCCCTTCTTTGCACTCAGAGACGATTAATCCGTATCTCCGTTTAGAGGACTCGCCATTTTACGTGCAGCAAAAAACCGAGTCATGGAAAAAGCCGGTGTATACAGAGAACGGCCGTGAACATTCCTGTCCGAGACGCGCAGGCATCAGTTCATTCGGGGCGACGGGTTCAAACGTTCATCTCATTTTAGAAGAGTACAGGCCCAAAAACCCCGGCATTACGGAGAATCAAGAGAGACCGTATATCGTGCCTCTGTCAGCGAAAAATCCGGAGCGGCTGAAAGAATACGCTGCCCGGCTGCTGATGTTTCTCAAAGATAAAGCGCTTGAAGGAAGCGGGCCGCTTCATGACAAAAGAGTTACAGTGCAAAATCAGCTGGAGAATGCGTTGCGCAGTGTTCTGGCGGATGTTCTGCATGTAGAGGCCGGCTCGGTAGATGATGAACAGGATTGGAAGGAATTCGGCTTGGATGTCATGCAGCTGACACAGTTTTCTGAGCTGATGACGGATCAATACGGGCTGGCAATAGACATGACTGATCTCATACAGCATACTTCCGTCCGGACTTTAGCAGAATGTCTTACAAACGATGAGAAACATAAGGATATTCTTTCCGGTCTTTTCGGCCAGTCCGGTTTAGATAAGCAGCCTGATGAATCTTTTTCCCTGCGGTCACTGGCGTATACGCTGCAAACGGGACGGCTGGCAATGGAAGAACGGCTTGTTTTTTTAGTGAACGATCAAGCGGACCTGATCAGGAAATTAACCGAATTTACAGAACGAAAACGGCAGATTGACGGCTGCTTTCAAGGGCGGTCTGATAGCGGAACGGAAATCAGGGGTTTCCTGAACGATGATCAGGATACGGAGGAGCTGATCCGAAAATGGATGGACAGCGGCACTTACAAAAAACTTGCGGAGCTGTGGTCAAAAGGATTTGAGATAGATTGGACGCGGCTGTATCAGGAGGAGAAACCGCGCAGGATGAGTCTGCCGACGTATCCGTTTGCAAAGGAACGATATTGGATACCGGAGCCCGATCATACCGTCACTTCCGTAAATACAGAAAGCAGGCTTCACCCGCTGCTTCACCGCAATACATCAGATTTGTTAGAACAAAAATTCAGTACGATACTGAACGGAGATGAATTCTTCTTAGCTGATCATATCGTCCGAAACAAGCGTGTTCTCCCCGGGGCGGCTTATCTTGAAATGGCGAGAGCCGCGGCTGAACTGGCTGCCGCGCCGTTAGCCGCTGAATACACGGCTAAAACCGGCATTTCGCTGCGGTATATCAGCTGGATACGCCAGGCCGTTCACAAAAAAGAGCCGCTGCGTATGACGACAGGGCTTTCCTTGGAGGATAACGGCAATGTTTCATTTCAAGTGTACAGCAATGAAAACGATTCAGACATTTATTGTGAAGGCAGCGCTGTGATTGAGCCGCTGTCTGAGGCGCCGGTTTTGCATATTGAACAGCTGAAAGCGCGCTGCCGCAAAAAAGTGCTGTCAAAAGAAGACTGCTATGCGGCGTTTGCAAAGGCGGAAATTGTATACGGACCTTCACATCAAGGAATTGATCACATTTATTGCGGGGAAAAAGAAGCCCTGGCTAAATTGGTGCTCCCTGCTTCCGTTTCTGATGAGGCCGAACAGTTTGTGCTCCATCCGAGTCTGATTGATTCCGCTTTTCAGGCGGCCATCGGCGTTATGAATAAAGATAAAGCGGGTTATCCGGAGCAGCCGTTAATGCCTTTTGAATTGCATGAACTGACCGTTTTTCATCCGTGCAGTCCAAACATGTGGGCGGCCGTGTTTGTGACGCATGAAACACCGGCCGTGCGAAGAATGGACATTGATATATGTGATGAACGCGGCAATGTGTGTGTAAGGATAAAAGGATTTTCTGCCCGGATGGCCGAAAGTGCGCCGGCCGTAACCGATAATAAGCAATACGATCTGCCGGGTAACCTTACCGGAGCCGTCAAACTGATGCAGGTATGGGACGCGGAACCGATAGACAACCAAACCGGCTTCCCCATTTCTGAAGCAAAAGCTGTCATCATAGGCGGTACAGATGGGCAGGCGGACGCGGTTTTACGATTGTTTCCTAAAGCTGTGCGATTTGATATCGGCCAAAGTGCTTCCGTTGAAGTGATATCTGATCGGCTCCGCCGTCTCGGTGAGATTCAGCATATGATCTGGTTTGCCCCTCAGCCGGCTGATTCTGACAGCCATGATCAAAAAAGCGGGGTGCTGCAAATTTTCAGAGCGGCCAAAGCTCTTATCGGTCTCGGGTATGGAAAAGAGCAGCTCGGGATGACGGTGATTACGCACCAAGCACAGCCTATCACCCAATATGATGAGGTGCGTCCCGCTCATTCCAGTGTGCACGGTTTCGTCGGGTCTCTCGCAAAAGAACATCCGAGCTGGCACATCCGTCTGGCCGATCTTGAAGACGGGGGGGATTTCCCCGCAGAAGACATATTCAGCCTGCCCCGCGACCGTACGGGTAAAGCATGGGTGCGCAGACATCAGGAATGGTACCGGCCTCAATTGCTTCCGGTCCAAAGCGGGCCGTCTGAAAGTGTTCCTTACCGCTATGGAGGCGTATATGTCATTATCGGCGGTGCGGGAGGCATTGGCGAGGTTTGGACAGATTATATAGTGACGACGTATAAAGCCCGAGTCGTCTGGATCGGGAGGCGGCCGCTGGACAGCCGGATACGCCAAAAAATAGACCGGTACCGGCCATCAGGCCCGGCTCCCGAATATATAGCCGCAGATGCTTCTGATCTTCCATCGCTTCAGCGCGCCTATGAACAGATTAAAAACACATACGGCACCATCAGCGGCGTCGTTCATTCAGCGATGGTATTTGCGAATGAAAGCGTAAAAGATATGGAAGAATCACAGTTTCACGCCGGCCTTGCGGCGAAAGTGGATATTTCCGTCAACATTGCCGAAGTATTTGCGAAAGAGTCTTTGGACTTTATTCTCTTTTTCTCTTCGGTTATTTCATATATTAAGAATCCGAATCAAAGTCATTATGCGGCGGGGTGCGCATTTAAAGACGCATTTGCCCATGAGCTTTCCGGACGGCTGTCATGCCCGGTCAAAGTGATGAACTGGGGTTATTGGGAGCGGGCTGACAATCACATTTCTGAAGAGTTTGACAGACTGAGTGCAATCGGTCTCGGGCTGATCAGCCGGGCGGAAGGGATGCAGGCGCTGGAAACTCTGCTGACGCAGCCGATCTCCCGCATGGGGCTGATGAAGCTGACCAAGCCGATTCCGATCGAGGGAATGAACCCTCATGAATTTGTGACTATCTGATTGCCTGTCAAAATGACGGAGCAAATTTAATTTTCTTAGGAGGATAAGGTTTTGGGTAAGGGAGACAAACAAAAAGACCGTACACAGTTATCCTTAAGAACAGAAATAAGCAATCAAATGAAAGAATTGAATCGGCTTTTGCTGCAAGTGCTGCGGGTGACGCTGCGTTCAATGGGTCTGACCGGCGAAGCGCCGGCGGCTTCCTGTCTGCCTTTATATGAGCGCTGGCTGGAAGAAAGTATCCGTCTTTTAGACAGCGATTTTAAAAGCGGTGAAACGGCCGCGGTTTGGGAAGAGTGGCATAAGAAGAAAAACGAATGGCTGAAAGATCCGGATATGAAAGCGCAGGCACTGCTGGCGGATACCGTCATTCAAGCTTTGCCTGACATTTTAACAGGCAAAATAAAAGCCACTGACGTGATGTTTCCCGATTCTTCAATGGAGCTTGTTGAAGGAATCTATAAGCATAATATTCTCGCTGATTATTACAACGATGTGCTGGCAAATGAAGCGTGTATTTATGTGGAAAATGTAATTAAAAACAATCCTGAGGCAAACATCCGTCTGCTGGAGATCGGAGCGGGCACCGGCGGAACGAGCAGCACACTGTTTAAAAAGCTCCGCCCCTATCAAAACCATATTCAGGAATACTGTTATACCGACTTGTCAAAAGCTTTTTTAATGCATGCCGAAAAGGAATACGGCGCGGACAATCCGTATTTGACGTATCAGCTGTTTAATGTGGAGCAGCCTGCGGCGGGCCAGGGATTCCATCTGAGAACCTACGATATCGCTATTGCCGCAAACGTGCTGCATGCCACCAAAAATATCCGGAAAACCTTACGGACAGCAAAAGCCGTATTGAAAAAGGACGGTTTGCTGCTCGTTAATGAACTGGGCGGTCATACGCCGTTTACACATGTTACATTCGGCTTATTAGAGGGCTGGTGGCTGTACGAAGACGAGGCGCTGAGGATTCCGGGGTGCCCCGGCCTTTATCCGGAAACATGGAAATCCGTTTTAATGGCTGAAGGCTTTCATTCCATTCAATTTCCGGCTGAAAACGAACGTCTTCACACCCAGCAGATTATCACGGCGAAAAGCAACGGAGTCATCAGGCAGAGCAGGGAAGCTTACACCGCGCAAAAGCGCCAATCAAACGTACCGCAAACATCCTCTGATCGTCAGCTCCCCATCAAACAAGCGGGAGAGGGGCTTTCGGAAAAGACAGCGGCTTTTCTGATAAAGGCTGCGGCAAACGTATTAAAAATGCCGGCAGAAGAGATAAATCCGCTGGCTCCTCTGGATGAATACGGCATTGACTCTATTCTGATCGTTCAGCTGACGAATGAGCTGCGGGATCTCGTCCCTGATATCAGCAGCACGCTGTTTTTTGAATACCGGACGATAGAAGAGCTTGCCGCATTCTTGGCTGAAACGAAGGAGCGCGAACTGCATGCGCAATTTTCTGAAGAAGTCCGTCATATTGAAGCGGTATCATCCGGCTCTTTGCTTGAAAAAAGCACAGAGTACCTGAAACAGATCGTCAGCGCCATTTTAAAGATGCCGATTGAGGACGTTCAAGCCCATACGCCCCTTGAAGAATACGGAATCGATTCCATCTTAATTGTACAGCTGACCAACCGCGTGCGGGAAGACATACCTGATATCAGCAGCACTTTGTTCTTTGAGTATCCGACAATCGGCGGATTAGCGGAATATCTCGTCAGCTCAAGACAGGATGATATGGCTGGGATTTTCAAGACAAATAAAGAAGCCGAAAAGGCGCCGCACACATTACAGAAAAAGCAAAGCCGCAAAAAAAGCGCCGGATTGGCGAAGCGCCAAGCGGCATCTTTTTCTGAAGAAGCGCCGCCCGCTTCCGAACCGCCGTCAAAACACCTTGAAGTGGCCATTGTCGGTCTTGCCGGGAGGTATCCCGGAGCTGAAAATGTTAATGAGTTCTGGGAACGGTTAAAGACCGGTGGACACGGAATCACCGAAATTCCGAAAGACCGTTGGGATTGGCGGGACTACTATGATGAGACAAAAGGTAAGGAAGGCCGGATGTATACAAAGTGGGGCGGCTTTTTAACAGATATTGATAAATTTGATCCGCTGTTTTTTAAAATCTCTCCGAAAGAAGCGGAGCGCATGGACCCGCAGGAGAGACTGTTTCTGGAAACCGCTTATGCGGCCCTTGAGGATGCCGGATATACCCCTGATTCACTATGCGCCGGTAAAAAGGTTGGTGTCTTTGCGGGTGTCATGAACGGCAACTATCCGACAGGGGCCCACTACCACTTTATCCCGAACCGCGTATCCTATGTGTTTGATTTTCACGGTCCGAGCATCGCGGTCGATACCGCATGCTCCTCATCCTTAACCGCCATTCATCTCGCCGCAGAAAGCATCAGAACAGGTGCATCTGAATGCGCGATTGCCGGCGGCGTAAACCTGATTACAGACCCGGTTCATTATATCGGACTTTCTTCTATGAGAATGCTGTCACCGTCAAACGCGTGCAAAGCGTTCGGTGATAAGGCTGACGGGTTTGTTGACGGAGAGGGCGTCGGCTGTATCGTGTTAAAGCCGTTGAAGAAGGCTGTTGAAGATCATGATCATATATACGGTGTCATTAAAGGAAGCGCTCTGAACGCCGGCGGCAAAACGAACGGGTTCACCGTTCCGAATCCGAATGCACAAGGAGAAGTGATCGCAGAGGCGATGGAGCGGGCAGGTATTGACCCGAGAGCAATCAGCTATCTGGAAGCCCACGGCACCGGCACTTCCTTGGGAGATCCGATTGAAATCGCAGGGTTAACCAAGGCTTTCCGACGCTATACGGATGCAAAGCAATTTTGTTCCATCGGTTCTGTTAAATCCAATATCGGACACCTGGAAAGTGCGGCGGGCATTGCTGCGGTCACCAAAATTCTTCTTCAGATGAAACACGGATATCTGGTGCCGTCGCTGCATTCAAAGCAGCTGAACCCGGAAATTAATTTTGAAACTTCTCCTTTTATCGTGCAGCAGGAAACGGCGGAATGGAGACGGCCGGTCATAGAATCTGAAGGAGTAACACGGGAATATCCGAGAATCGCGGGTACATCTTCTTTCGGAGCGGGCGGTGCAAATGCCCACTTGCTGATAGAAGAGTATGAACCGGCTGAAATGACTTCGGCAGACTCCGGCCGTCCGGCACTTTTTGTTTTATCGGCAAAAGATAAAGACCGCTTGCGCGAGCGGGCTCTGTTGCTGTCGGATGCCGCCGGAAACGGAACAATTACAGATGCGAACCTGCTTGACGCGGCATTTACCCTTCAAGTCGGCAGGGTCCCGATGGAAGAACGGCTGGCGATGGGAGCGGACTCTGTTTCTGAATTGGAACAGAAGCTGACTGCTTTTCTGAATAATGCTGGTTCCGTAAGCGGGGTGTTTACAGGCCGGAGTGATAGTGCTGTCACGGAGACGGAAGGCACAGTCAGTGATTGGATGGAAAAACATCAATTTGACAGTCTTTTGAATGCCTGGGTTCACGGGACGCCCGTCGATTGGGCATCTTTATATAAAGGGGCGCTGCCGCATCGTATCAGTCTGCCGTCTTATCCATTTGCAAAAGAAAGCTACTGGATGAAGCGGGCAGAACCAAAAACAGGAACAACTGAATATGTGCATCCTTTCCTGCATGAAAATACGTCAACCTTGGCGGAACAAAGCTATCATACTTCTTTTACAGGCCGGGAACACGTTTTCCAGAATGTGAGAGGGGAGCGGGTTCTGTCGGCAGCCGTTTATTTAGAAATGGCGCTTGCGGCTTATCATCATGCGGCAGACAGCTCTGAAGAAAAAGAGATATGGATCCGAACAGCGGCATGGACTGACCCGATTACCAGCGGACATCACGGTGCGGGCGTCAATCTCTCCCTTCTGTCTGAAGACGAGGAAGGCATCCATTATGAAATATACAGTGACGAAGAGAAGCTGCATCATTATGGAATCATCGGGCAAGGGAACATACAGCCATCCCACGTGCTTGATATTGCCTCCTTACAAAAAGACTGCCGCTTGCTGTCATTCGATTATGAAACACCAGGCACGTCAGGTGTAACGATCAGTAAGGAGTTCCGCACCGTTGAAAAGCTTTATGCGGGAGAAAATGCGGTTTGGGCGAAGCTTGCTCTTATAGATGAAAGCGGCTGTAATCCGGGATATCATCTGCCGCCGGAATTTCTGGACGCAGCTTTTCATGTCCTGGCAAAAACGGAGCCGTCAGTCCATATCGTGCCTGAAACGGTTGAAGAACTGCGCGTCATGCGTCCGTGCTCATCCGGCATGTGGATGTACATTAATAAAAAGAATCAAACCGGCTGTGACATTCAATTTTGTGACGAAACCGGCACTGTCTGCGCAGAAATCAAAGGGATAAGAATGAGACACCCGTCTCAGCAGGATCACGGGCAAGAGGAACAATCCGAGATGATGATATTTGAAGAAATATGGACGCAGCAGCCTCTGAAGAAATCCATTCATGAAGAGCTGAAAACGGTCATCTGTTTTCTTACGGGAGAAGCTGCCAGAAAGCATGCTTATCAGTCTTTACAATCCCTTTATCCGGGAGCCGGCGTGTTTTTTATTTCACAGGGTGAGGAAACTCAAAAGCTTTCAAACACGCATTATCAAATTAAAATCACTGACGGACAAGCATATCAAGAAACGTTTCGGCATATTGAAACGGCTGCAGGCAAAGCGGATGCCGTTTTATATGGATGGCCGCTTGAAGATGCAAAGGCCGTGAAAGACTATTCCATTCTGTATCATGTGATCCGCGCAGCTGCTTCTTTGCGTTCTAAACCGAGGCGAATCCTTCTTTCCGCTCAGTGCGGGACCGATACCGATATCAGTTACGCCGAGTCATGGATCGGGCTGGAACGGTCGCTGAAACTGATCTTGCCGGAGACGGATACGGCCGCGGTTTATTTTGAACAAAAAGGACCGTTAGAAAAACTGATCCATAACGTATGTGAAGAACTTCACAGCGAGTCGTTCCGCAGTGTCATGTACAGTGGGGAAATTCGTCACGTCATGGAAATGAAGCAGACGGATATTGCCCCTGTTGAGAAGCGTGTGATAAAAAGCGGAAAAACGTACTTGATTACCGGCGGATGCGGGGGTTTAGGCTTGTTATTTGCCGGATATTTCGCTGAAAAAGGACCGGTTACGCTCATTTTGACGGGGAGATCAGCGGCAGACGGCCCGGTGCTGAACAAGATAAAGAGATTGGAAGAATCAGGCGCCAAGGTGTTTTACGTGCAGGCGGATGCCGCAGATCAAGCTCAGATGGAGAAAGGTTTGCAAGAAGCGAAAGAGAAAGGATGCGGGCCGATTCACGGTGTCATTCACGCTGCAGGTCTTCAAGGCACTGAAAGCATTCTGGAGAAAGATCTGCAAACCTTTCAGCAAGTCTTATCGCCAAAAGCGGACGGCACCGCGGTGTTAGATCAGGTTCTGTCACGGGAGCCGCTTGACTTCTTCTGTTGTTTCTCTTCTTCTTCAGCGATTTTAGGAGACTTCGGTTCTTGTGACTACGCAATGGGGAACCGCTTCCAAATGGCTTTTGTCCGTCACCGGGATAAACTTGTGAGCCTCGGACTCAGAAGCGGCAAGTCACTTGCAATCAATTGGCCGCTTTGGAAAGAAGGGGGGATGCATGTCGGCACGGCGGAAAGCACCGATATGTATTTAAAATCAAGCGGACAGCGTTATTTATACACAGAGGAAGGACTCGAAGCTTTTGAAACATTGTTGGTCCAGCCGTCCAGCCAGTATCTCGTCCTGGCCGGTTTTCCGTCGAGGGCCAAACGCTTCCTGCAGATAGATCAAGGCGAACGGCCGATTTCGGGTTCTGAAAACAGGAACATCCCGTTTTCAGGAAGGCGGAGTGAAATGAAAGGCTTCACGCTGGAAGAATGCGTAAGCTGGGATGTGAAAGAACTGGCGGCGGGGCTTTTGAAAATAGACAAGAACAGACTGACGGACGCTGACAATCTGGCTGATTTCGGCTTTGATTCTATCAGTTTGGCGGAATTCGCCTCTTCTTTGTCCGCTCACTACGGAATTGAAGTGACACCGGCCCTGTTTTTCGGACATTCCACACTGGAGAAGGTCGTCCGCTATTTTCTGACGGAACACAAGTCCGTCATGGAGTATGTCTATGAAGAAAAGAAACCTGAATCCGCAGGTCAATCTGTCTTTGAAAAGGCAGGAACGGAAAAGCGAAAGAAGCAGAGGGGAAGAAATAAGCTGAACGCCGGAACCGAGGGCAGTCAGGCAGCTGATTCCATTGCCATTATCGGCATGAGCGGCCGATTTCCTCAGGCGCGCACGGCGGACGAGCTGTGGGACATTCTGTTTCAGAAAAAAGACGTTGTCGCACCGGTCGCAAAAAAAGGCTTCACAAGTTCAAAATGGAAACTCGGCGCTGTACCGGGGGCGGACGAATTCGACCCTTTATTTTTTGAAATATCGCCGAGGGAAGCTGAAACGATGGATCCGAAGCAGCGGCTGCTTCTTCAGGAAGCGTGGAGGGCCCTTGAGGACGCCGGCTACGGCGCCAGTCACATCAGGCAGCAGACGATCGGTATGTTTGTGGGGGCGGAAGAAGGAGATTATCACCTTTTTACACGGGACAAAGGCAATGTCACGTCTCATCATAACGGTATTTTGGCGGCGCGGCTGGCTTATCACTTGAATTTATCAGGTCCTGTGATGGCGATAAATACAGCATGTTCTTCGGGGCTCGTTTCTGTCCATCAGGCGGTATTAAGCCTGCAGAATAAAGAGTGCACAACAGCTGTTGCGGCCGGGGTGAATATCATGAATACCCCGGACTTTTTTGAAACGATAGATAAAGCCGGAATGCTGTCGGAAAACGGGAAATGCTTCGCGTTTGATAAAAGGGCTGACGGCATGGTACCGGGGGAAGCGGCCGCGGCGGTTGTTCTGAAACCGCTGAGAGAGGCGGAAGGGGATGGTGATCCGATTTACGGGGTGATTCGGGCGAGCGGCATCAATTATGATGGGAAAACAAACGGAATTACCGCTCCGAGCGGCGTCGCGCAGACCCGGCTGCTTACTTCCGTTTATGACCGGGGGCGTATCAACCCTGAAGATATCGAATATATCGTCACACACGGCACAGGTACAAAACTCGGTGATCCGGTGGAAATTAACGCGCTTTATGACGCATTTTCTGCCTATACAAACGAAGAAGCATTTTGCGCGCTCACATCAATTAAAACCAATATCGGCCACACGTTTGCCGCATCAGGCATTGTCAGTTTGATCAGTCTTTTACAGGCGTTCTCCCGTGAAATGATTCCCGCCAGTCTGCATTGCAGCGGGGAAAACCGCTATATCAACTGGGAGAAGAGTCCTTTTTATGTGAATAAAACGGGTAAACCGTGGCCTTCTCTGCCGGGTAAAAACCGAATGGGGGCAGTCAGCGCATTCGGGATGAGCGGAACAAATGCCCATATCGTTATGGAAAGCTATAAGCGCAGCGCTTCACCTCATCGTGATGCCCCTGCATATTTACTGACTTTGTCTGCAAAAACAGAGGAGGCCCTTCAGGAAAAAATCGAAGATATGATCACTTGGGCGGAAAATGGCGGACTGAAAGAAAATGATCTGGCCCAGCTCAGCTATACGTTGTTAAAAGGACGGCATCACTTTAACCATCGCGCCGCCATCGTAGTGCAAGATGCTGATGACGCAGTGTATGTATGGAAGCAGGCAAAGCTTAATGAACATCATCCTTATGTGTTTTCGGGAAAAGTACCGCAGCACTTTGCAGGGCGTCAGCATATTCAGGAGCACATAATAGAAGTGCTCGGCAAGTGCAGCGCCTCATATTCTGACCATAGAAAATATCAGGAGCTGTTATGCGTGCTGGCAGATTTTTATTGTCAAGGTTATGAAATCGAAGGGGACTTGCTTTATGGCGGACCTTTGCCGCGAATCGGCAATCTGCCGGGCTACCCGTTTGCCAGGCAGACGTATTGGGCGTCTGATCGTGTTCAGAGAGAGCTTGAAAGCCGGAATTCAGCTGAACGTGAAAAGCTCCACCCGCTGCTCCACGCGAATACATCGACCTTTACCGCCCAGCGCTTTACTTCTGTTTTTTCAGGGCATGAACCGTTTTTTGCCGATCATATCGTCAATGGAAAACCGGTGCTTCCGGGCGCAGCTGCTTTAGAAATGGCCCGGGCCGCCGTTACGCTGGCAGCTGAAGACTTGCCCGGCGGGAAAACGGGTGTCCGGCTCAAACAGATCGTTTGGCTCCGGCCGGTGACGGCGCTTTCTGAAGGAGTGACGCTTCATGTAAAGCTTCAGCCGGAAGAAAACGGAGACATCGCTTTTGAAGCGTATGCCGAAGGGGAAGAGCCGCTTGTCTTTTTACAGGGAAAGGCCGTGCTCGAAGAGACGGAGCGTGCTCCTGTACTCGATGTGGAAGCGATTCAGGCGCGCTGCGGCGGCCGGCGTATGTCAAAGGCTGAGTGCTATGAAGCGTTCGACAGCCTCGGCATCACCTACGGACCGTCGCATCAGGCGCTTGACGCCGTCTATGCCGGAAACGGAGAAGTGCTCGCGAAGCTCACTCTTCCGCCGTCCGCCCGCGAAGAAAAGGAGCCGTTCATCCTGCATCCGAGCATGCTGGACGCCGCCCTTCAGGCTTCTATCGGTCTCGTGCTCTCAGACGGTTCTGCATCCGGACGGCCGTTCCTGCCGTTTGCCCTCCAGGATATGCAGGTGTTTTCTGCGTGCCGTGAGACGATGTGGGCGGTGCTTTCCTCAGCGGCCGGCGCCTATCATATTGAGCTGTGTGATGAAAACGGCGCGGTATGTGTCCGATTGACGGGGCTCACCGCCCGTTTTCTGGAAGAGGACACGGAGGAAAAACCGCTCTTGCTTCAGCCAAAGTGGCAGGAATCACCGCCGAGTGAAGGCGGCGGACAAGAAGAGTCTTTCAGATACGTGACGCTGTATGGCGGAATGAACGCTGAGGACATAAGCGGCGCCGTATGTGCGGCTGACGGCGAAGGTCCGATTGAAGACCGTTATGACGCCTGCGCGGCGGAGCTGTCAGCGATCGTCACGCGTCTTATCAAAGAAAAACAGAAGGGAAAAACGCTGATCCAGCTTCTTGTCCCCGACAGGGGGGAAGACAATGTATTGGCAGGGCTGGCCGCTTTTCTGAAAACGGCTCACCTTGAACATCCGAAGCTGTACGGCCAAGTCATCCAAGCCGATCCGAACGAGTCAGCATCATCGCTTCTTGCCAAGCTGAAAGAAAACCGGGCGCATCCTGAACAAGCGGAAATCCGTTATGAAGACGGCAAACGTCTCGTCAGAAACTGGCGTCATCTGCCGGCCCCTCAAAGCGGCGCCGTTCCGTGGAAAGACGAAGGGGTTTACCTCCTCACCGGGGGAGCGGGCGGCATCGGACTGATTTTCGCTGAAGAAATAGCCTCCCGCGTCAAAAACGCCGTCCTCATATTAACGGGGAGGGCGGAAGCGCTTGATGAAGACCGCTCCGCCCGCTTACGGCGCTTGGAAGCGTCGGGTGCCCGCGTATTTTACAAACCGGTTGACGTGACAGACAAGGCGGCGGTCATCGCCCTCGTCCGCGGCATACAGGAGGAGCACGGAACACTTGACGGAATCATTCACGGGGCCGGCGTGATCGCCGACAACTACATTCTGAACCAGACAGAAAACGAACGGAAGACCGTCATGGCGCCGAAAGTGAAAGGGCTTATCAATCTTGATGAAGCAGCGAAAGATGTGCGGCTGGACTTTTTCATTCTGTTTTCTTCCTTGGCGGGAGGCATGGGAAATCCGGGGCAGGCCGGTTATGCGGCAGCCAACGCATTTATGGATGTTTATGCAGCCCGCCGGAACCGTCTCGTGCGGGACAACGAGCGGAGCGGGCAGACCCTGTCCGTCAACTGGCCGCTTTGGGAAGAGGGCGGTATGCGCGTGGACAAAGAGACCGAACGGCTGATGTATGAACAGACCGGAATGAGAGCCATGCGATCGGCCTCAGGCATCCAAGCGCTTTACGCCGCTTTTGCCTCCGGAGAACACCAGGTCATGGTGGCAGAAGGCGACGAAAAACGGATTCGCAGCCATATTTTCGATCTGGGCGAAGAACAAAGCGCCGCCGGAAAAGCTCCGGCAGTGGCAGATGCAAGAGATCTGAAAGATCAGGTGCAAGAGAAACTAAAGCGGCATGTATCAGATCTTTTAAAGGTAAGCATGAAAGATATTGAGGCTGACAGCGAACTGACGGAATACGGATTTGATTCGATCATTTTCACTGAATTTACAAATCTATTAAATCGGTCTTATCAGCTTGAGCTCAGCCCGACTATCTTCTTTGAATTTCCGACATTGCGCAAACTGAGCGGCTATTTGATATCTGAATGGAAAGAAGCATTCAGCGGCTTAGAAAGAGAGAGTTTAAAAACCGCTCCAAAAGCCGGAATAAGAAAAGCTGAAGCTCCGGCGGCCGTTCATGTCAAGCGGGAAACGCCCGTATCCGTAAAAGGAAAATCAGAAGAAAAAACCGAACCGATAGCCATTATCGGAATCAGCGGTATTTTTCCGCAAGCGAAAGACATAGATGAATTCTGGACACGTTTATCAAAAGGGGAGCATTGCATTACAGAAATTCCACGAGATCGCTGGGATTGGCGCGAATATTTCGGCGATCCGGCAGCGGATGAAAATAAAACGTCAATTAAATGGGGCGGTTTTATAGATGGAATCGCCGGGTTTGACCCGCTGTTTTTCGGGATATCTCCGAAAGAAGCTGAAATGATGGATCCTCAGCAGCGTCTATTAATGATGTATGTGTGGAAAGCCATTGAAGACGCGGGGTACTCAGCAAAACGGATTGCCGGAACAAAAACCGGCATTTTCACCGGCACATTGGGAAGCGGATATCAAACCTTAATCAATAAGGCGGGTCTTCCTGTCGAGGGGTATACGATGACCGGAATCGTGCCGTCCGTCGGGCCGAACCGGATGAGTTATTTTCTTGATATCCACGGGCCGAGCGAGCCGGTAGAAACCGCTTGTTCAAGCTCTTTAGTCGCCATTCACCGCGCGGTAAAAGCCATTGAAACGGGAGATTGTGATATGGCGGTCGCAGGGGGCGTCAACACGATCGTCACGCCTGAAGGGCATATCGGTTTTCAAAAAGCAGGCATGCTCAGTGAAGACGGGCGCTGCAAAACATTTTCCGATCAGGCTGACGGTTATGTCAGAGGAGAAGGTGCCGGCATGATTGTCTTGAAAAAGCTTTCAGAGGCAGAGCATGACAGGGATCACATCTACGGCCTCATCCGCGGTACAGCGGAAAATCACGGCGGACGCTCAGCGTCGCTTACCGCGCCGAATCCGCAGGCTCAGACGGATGTGCTGAAAAGCGCTTATCAAAAAGCCGGTATTCACCCGTCAACCATCACTTATATAGAAGCGCACGGAACAGGAACGGCACTCGGAGATCCGATTGAGATCAATGCATTGAAAAAAGCTTTCCAAACAGACGGGGCTCCGGGCGGATATTGCGGGATAGGCTCAGTGAAGACAAATATCGGACATTTGGAGCTCGCGGCAGGTATTGCGGGCGTTATCAAAGTATTGATGCAGCTGAAACATCGGACGCTCGCCAAAAGTCTGCATTGCGAGAACATCAATCCCCATATCAAATTGAAGGACAGCCCGTTTTACATTGTGACAGAAACAAAGGAGTGGGAAGCGCTGCGTGATGAAAACGGCCGGGTCCTGCCCCGCCGGGCGGGTGTAAGCTCATTCGGTTTCGGAGGCGTCAATGCGCATATCGTTATTGAAGAATACATGGGCAGAAGTGAGACGGAACAGCAGGAAACCCGTGAGAAAGCGTCATCTCTTTTTGTTTTGTCAGCTAAAAATGAAGAGCGGCTGAAAGAAAGAGCGCGTCTCCTTCGCGATTTTATCCAAAACGGATCATTCCGCCATATCGATCTTGCAGATGCCGCATACACACTGCAGACCGGACGGGATGCGATGGAAGCGAGGCTGGGAATCATTGCAGGCTCCGCAGAGGAACTGACTGAAAAACTGAACGCGTTTCTGTTGGGAAAAAACAGCGAAGATATCATCAGCGGCCGTAAAAAACGCGAGAATAACACGATTTCCATGTTCTCAGACGATGAAGACGCCGCTGACCTCGTCAGCGCCTGGCTTGAGAAAAAGAAATACAAGAAAGTGCTGCGGCTCTGGGCAAACGGATTTGACACAGATTGGGAGCAGCTGTATACGGACAGTAAGCCGCGCCGCATCAGCCTGCCCTCCTATCCGTTCAGAGCAGACCGCTATTGGGTGCCGAAACGGGAGCAGCTGCCGCTTTCGAATCAAAAAACAGTATTATTGCAGAAAACATGGGAACCGTGCGAGGCAGTGTCTTCATCCGAGCCATTCAGCAAAATAGCGCTCATCGTCTCCGAGGATACAAAAGACCTTGCCGCCGAGGTGAAAAAACAGCTGAATGATGCTGACATTGTGCAGGAAAATCAGCTCATCTCTTTCTTACAGGATGCGAATGCGGCCGTCTATTCCGGGTTTATTGACTTCACTGGCTGCGGCTCTCGACAAAAGCGGCAGGACATCAGCTGGGTGGCATCGCTGCAGCAGCTGATTGAATACGGCCGCGGACAAGAAAACATGAAAATGCTTTATCTTACAAAAGGGCTTGAATCCTTCAAAAATAAGGCTGCCGTTATGCATGGTATTGAAAAAGCGGGGCTTTATCGCATGCTGCGGCATGAATACAGCCATATTCTCACCTGTCACGCCGATATTGATCCTGAAGAGCCGCTGGAGCAGACAGCCGCTTTTATTAGACAAGAAATTGAATCAGACTTAACGGAGTCTGCTGTTTGCTGCAGGGACGGCATGCGCTTCAGCTATGTTCTTCGGCAGACTGATCAGATTGAACCTGAAGCCGTGCAAACAGACCGGACTGTGTTTCCAAAAGACGCCGTCCTGATGATAACCGGAGGAACGCGCGGTCTCGGCGCTTTATGCGCCAAGCATTTCGTTTCAGCGTATGGTGTGAAGAAACTGCTTTTGACAGGCAGAAAGGAGCTGCCGCCGAAAACCGAGTGGGATCTTGAGCAAACAGACCCTGTCGTTTCGGAAAAAATACAGCTTATCCGGCAGCTGGAATCACAAGGCGTAAAAGTGTGCGTCTCTACAGTTGATCTGACGGATAAGCAGGCTGTCGGACGGCTTATAAAAGAGGTAACCTCAACGCTCGGACCTGTCGGAGGCATTCTGCATTGCGCGGGAATTGCGGACCGTGAAAACCCTGCTTTTCTCCGCAAATCCAAAGACAGTATTGCGCGGGTGCTCGCCCCGAAAGCAGACGGCCTTCACAGTCTGTATGAGAGTGTAAAGGATGGTGCGCCGGCATTTTTCGTCCTGTTTTCATCTGTCTCGGCAGCCGTTCCGATTCTTGCGGCGGGTCAGAGCGATTATGCGATGGCTAATTCTTACATGGACTATTTTGCAGAAAACAATGAGAGCGGCATCATTAGCATACAATGGCCGGCATGGGATGAGACGGGCATGAGCAGGGATACAAAAAGCGGGATGTATCAGCAAACGGGATTGCTGCGGCACTCTGACGCGGAAGGTCTCAAGATGCTTGATTACATTTTAAGAGAAAGACCCGGAGCTGTCGTGCTGCCGGCACAAGTGAAACATGATTGGGACATCAAAGCGCTGGAAAACGCCAAGCCAGCCGCCAATAAAGGAATGAAAGCAGCTTCCAAACCCCCTGAAACCAAAAAACGGGAACATAACCGGATTGATATTCAATCTTGGCTGAGGTCGCTTTTGGCAAAAGAGCTGAGTATCGATGAAACGCATATGGATATCGATGTGCCTTTTCAGGAATACGGAATGGATTCTATCTTTCTGGCCCAAGTGCTGACAAAGATCGATCAAAAACTGCCATCCGTTTCAATTGATCCGACTGTCCTTCTGGAGCATCCTACCATTGAACAGCTCGCGGATTATTTAGCCGCACATTGTCCGGAAGCTTTTTCGGCAGATGCAGCGGTTCCCGCGGAGAAGTTCCCTTTGCAGAAGACGCCGAAACGGAGCAAAAAAACGGCAGATAAGCCCGGGAAACGGGGAAAGGTTGCGATCATCGGCATGGCCTGCCATTTTCCGAAAGCGGGGGATATAAAAGAATTTTGGAAGAATCTCCGCAGCGGAACGGATGCCGTCACTGAAGTTCCGCCGGACAGATGGGACACCGGGGAACACTATCAGCCGGGTGAATATCAAGAAGGAAAAAGCATCAGTAAATGGGGCGGTTTTATTCACGATATTGATCAATTTGACCCGGAGTATTTTAATATTTCAGAAACGCTGGCACCGATGATAGACCCGCTGCAAAGGCAGTGGCTCGAAGTGAGCGCGGAAGCTTTGGCCGATGCCGGTTATCAAAAAGAGGATCTCTGGGGCCGCCGTATCGGCGTTTTTGCCGGTGCAAGGGCAGGTGCGTTTCATCAGAAATTTCAATATCTGCAAAAAGACGCGATTATTGGCGCGGGCCAAAATTTTATTACCGCACACATGGCGCACATTTATAACTTTACAGGGCCCAACCTGGTCGTGGATACGGCCTGCTCCAGTTCGCTTACGGCAATTCATTTGGCCGTACAGGCTATTCAAAATGGAGAAGCGGAAGCGGCCTTTGCGGGCGGGGTTGACATTTTGCTTGATGAAAAACCTTTTCTCACAATGAGCGCGGCGAGAATCTTATCGCCAAACGGCCGTTCAAAATCTTTCGATGCCGATGCGGACGGAACAGGAATCGGAGAGGGCTGCGGTGTGCTGATGCTGAAGCCGCTCGAAAAAGCGATAGAAGACGAAGATAAAATATACGGCGTTATTGACGGCTCTGCGATAAATAATGACGGCAGCACAATGGGCGTGACGACGCCGAATCCCCGGGCGCAGCAGGACTTGATTGAGCAGGCGGTTCAATCAGCGGAAATCGAGCCGGACACCATGACATACGTAGAGACGCACGGAACCGGTACATTGATCGGCGACCCGATTGAATTAAAGGGATTAACCAATGTCTTGTCTGCTTATTCCGATGAAAAACAATTTTGCGGTGTAGGAAGCGTCAAAAGCAATATCGGCCACTTGCTGAGTGCGGCGGGCGCGGCGGGAATCATCAAAGTATTGCTGGCGATTGCCAATGAAGAACTGCCGCCGACTTTGCATTGCCATAAACCGAACCCCCGCTTTCAATTTAATGATTCGCCGCTTTATCCTGTGCTTGAGCTGAAGCGGTGGGACGGAAAAAAAGAGATACTCAGGGCCGGGGTCAGCGCGTTCGGTTTGGGCGGGAATAATGCCCATATCATTGTCAGCAACGAAGGAATACCGAAAGAGCGAAAAGCGGCCATGGAACCGAAAGGCGGCCAGACAGTATACCGAAAACAGCGGTATTGGCCTGAAAAAGCACAGTTGCCCGAAGCGGAAGTAAATGAGGCGGGCACAGAAGCAATGTTTGAAATAAGCGAGGTGTGATAGATTGGCAGTTGCCACCGATCAAGTCAAAACGTTCCTGCAGAAAATCAGCCATACGAATTATATCGTCCGGGATCATCGCGTTCATCAAATCCGCGTCCTCCCGGGCGTGACTTTAATAGATATGCTGTATCGGCTCGCCGCCGGGTATCTCGGTGAAAGGCCTATAGAATTAAGACAGATCATTTTTAAGCAGCCTGTTGTAACATCTGAAGAGTTTGATAAACACCTGTATGTCACCTTTACGCCGGCACGTGACAGCTGGAAAGTTGAGATCACTAGCGAAAAAGCAAAAAACGGCACACCGCTTGGCGGAAACCGGGATGAGAATATGGAATGCCAGCTTTATTTGCAAGAAGACACGCCCCGGGCAAAAGAACTGAATATTGAAGCGTTCATGAAAAACGCAAGCCGAAAATGGGACATGCATGACATTTACGGAATTGCAAGAAGAAGCCATATTGAGCATGGCGAGTTTATGAAAAATGAAGGGGCCGTTTATCAGCTTCAGGATAAAGAAGAATTAATGGAGCTCACTCTGAGTGATTTGGCTGAAGGATTCCGGGAGAAATTTAAGGCGCATCCGGCTTTTTTAGATGCGTCTACCCTTGCCGGCTCTTCCTTTGCATTGTCGGCCCAAAAGCAAAATGACACACCTTATATTCCTTTTATGATCAATCGTTTTTGCATGTATCAGCCGTTTCCGAACACGATTTACACTTATTCTGTGAAAAACAGCCGCACTGAAAGCGGCGTATCAGATAGCGAACCTGATGTTTATTCGGCCGACTTCACGATTTATGACAGGGCAGGGAACGTATTGGCCGAATGTGAGAAACTGACAGTGAAAAGGGTCAGACAAGCGAATATGATTACCCATCTGATAGACAAAGAGAAGCCGCCTCAGCAGAACAGAAGCGGCCGTGGAGAGCCCGAAAGTCCTGTGGCCGCAGAAGACGTGTCTGAACAGCAAACGCCGGAACAAAACATGGTGACTTACATAAAGTCGGAAATCGCCAGGCTGATCAATCGTCCGGCACAGGATATTGATGTGCGGAAAGGCTTTTATGATATGGGGCTTGACTCGGCGCATTTGCTGAAGCTTGTAAAGATATTAGAGCAGACTTTTCAGCAGCAGTTTTATCCGACACTGCTTTTTGAATATTCATCTGTCCGCCGCCTTGCGGATTACCTTATCAATGAAGCGGGCTGTGTGCTGAAAGATTCGGCCGAAGAACGGCATACATCAGATGCTGACATCGCTGATGAGGTTCTGTTTTTTGAACCCGCCTGGAAAGATCATCCGCTGGAAACGGCGGTGCAGAACGGGCAAAAACACACCCGTCATCTCATTATCGCTGCCGATGCAGAACCCCGTCTCACCGGTGAACTCGGCATACATTGCCCGGAAGCGGAAGTGATAGAACTGAAAAGGGAGCATGAGGCTGCAGATGAGCAGTTTGGAGCAGATGCCGAGCGTATATTTCGTATGCTCAAACGGGAACTGACAGACTATCCGAAAGAACATACATTGATTCAGCTTGTATGCGCCGTTGAGAATGGAGCGGCATTGTCTTCCGCTCTCGGGGCTATGCTGAAAACGGCACATCTGGAAAATCCGGCTCTTCGCACTCAGGTGATCACCTTCTGTGACAAGAATGAGAGATTGCCAAGTGAGACGGCCGCAATCATTAGAACAGAAGCAGACTCCTCTCATGCAGGCTGCACAGACATTCGGTATAAAGACAATATGCGGCAGATCAGATTGTTCGAACGTATTGAGAAACTGGACGGGCAGACACAGTCTCCTTGGAAACAAAACGGCGTATATGTCATTACAGGAGGCCTCGGCGGTCTTGGATTTCTGCTTGCCCGTCACCTTGCAGAAAAAGAAAAGGTGAAGCTCGCACTCATCGGCCGTTCGCCGAAACAGTCTGAGAAGATCAGCAGACTGAAAGCATTGGGAGCAGAAGTTCTTTACGTTCAAGCGGACATCGGCAGCAAAGTCGAAACAGAGCGGGCATTTGCTCAGATTACAGAAACCTTCGGCCGGCTGACGGGTATTTTTCATTGCGCCGGTGTTTTAAAAGATCAATTTATCATCCAAAAAGACAGTTCTGACTTGAAGCAGGTGTTCCTGCCGAAAATCAGCGGCCTGATTCATGCGGACGAAGCTTCACGGCATGAACCGCTTGAATTTTTCGCCGTTTTTTCCTCATTCTCGGCGTTGGCCGGAAATGCGGGCCAGACAGATTATGCCGCAGCGAACGCTTTTATGGATGAATATATGAAATATCGCGATTGCAAAGCGGAAAAATGCGAACGGAACGGGGCTTCTATGACGATCAACTGGCCGCTTTGGGAAGATGGCGGCATGCAGGTTGACAGCTTGATGAAAGAGATCATGAATGATGCAACAGGCACCAGCCCGCTACCGGCCGGGGAAGGGATGGCTTCACTTGAATATATGCTGCGACTCGGCAAGCTGCAATCCGTTATTTTATACGGGAAAGAGCCGGCTGTAACTGAAAGCATGGGCCGATTGGGTCCAAAGGGAGACAAGAACGGATCTTCATTATCCAACGCAGCTGTCAAGAGAAGAAGCCGAAAACAAGAGAGACATACAGAAGAGCACGATATTGCCGTAATCGGATTGGCGGGAAGATACCCGCAGGCGGGAAGCATTGATGAATTTTACCAAAATCTGCGCTCAGGTAAAGACTGCATTACAACAATGCCGAAAGACAGATGGAAAGGTTATTCTTTCTCATATGAAGCAGATCAGTTCTACCGTTACGGAGGATTTTTAGATCGCATAGACAGCTTTGACCCGCTGTTTTTCAATCTGACTCCGCGCCAGGCTGAAATGATGGACCCGCAGGCGCGGCTGTTTTTAGAGACGGCTTGGGAAGCTTGTGAAGATGCCGGTTTTTATCAGGACAGAACGGCGCGCGGGCCATCTTCACAAAAGAGAAAACGCGTCGGGGTATTCGCAGGTGTGTTTTGGAGCCATTATGAGCTGTTCGGCGCTGAAATTACACAGCGGGGCACACCGCTGTCTATGGGCGTGACGCCTGCCTCTGTTCCGAATATCGTGTCTCACTGCCTGAACTTTACAGGGCCGTCAATGGCTGTTGATACGATGTGCTCTTCTTCGCTCACATCCATACATTTGGCATGTGAAAGCATTAAAAGGGGGGAGTGCGAATTCGCCATTGCCGGCGGTGTGAATGCGGTCACACACCCGCATAAATATGCGTTTTTGGCGAATGCCGGATTTCTGTCTTCAGAAGGCATCTGCAAAAGCTTCGCCGCCGGCGGTGACGGCTATGTGCCGGGAGAAGGCGTCGGCGCGGTGTTACTGACAACCGTTCAAGAAGCGGAAAGAATGGGCTGTGCGATATATGGCGTCATAAAAGGCTCCGCTTTAAACCATGTCGGAAAAACATCCGGTTTGACCGTGCCTGATCCGGCATCACAGGCGGAAGTCATTACAGATTCTTTTCAGAGTGCCGGCATTGATCCGGAGACATTGAGCTATATTGAAGCCCACGGAACAGGCACGTCTTTGGGTGATCCGATTGAAATTGAAGGGCTGAGCCGCGCTTTCCGCAAATGGACAAACAAGAAGCGGTTTTGCGCCATCGGCTCTGCCAAATCAAATATCGGCCATTTAGAAGGAGCCGCCGGGATCGCCGGATTAACAAAGGTGCTTTTGCAGCTGAAGCATGGAGAAATCTTTCCGTCATTGCACGCGGACACGCTGAATCCCCATATTCCGTTTCCGGACACGCCGTTTTATGTGGCGGACCGGCTGGAAGAATGGGAACGGCCGTTACATTCTGACCAGCCGAGAAGAGCGGGTTTAAGTTCTTTTGGCGCCAGCGGGAGCAATGCCCATTTTGTCATAGAAGAATATCTGCCGCCGCAGACTGAAAAGAAATCGGTAAATATACGGGAAGACGAGCCGGTTCTGTTTCTGCTTTCGGCAAAAAATGAAGAACGCCTATTAGAATATGTCAAACGGTATGACCGCTTTTTACGGGAAAAAGAAGTCAACCTTAAAGACCTGGCCTACACGCTTCAATCTGGCAGAGAAGCGATGCCTGAACGGCTGGCATTTATCGTTACATCCGTTTGCGGTCTGCAAGCGAAACTGAAGGATGTGCTTGAACGGAAAACAGAAATTGAAGGATGTTTCCGCGGACGTGCTCAAGATGATATTTCATCAAGTGGAATGGCCGAGCTGCTGAAAAACAAGCAATATTCCAGATTGCTCACTGAGTGGGCAAAAGGAGCCGCCGTTGACTGGAGCCTGTTATACGAAGGAGAGAAGCCGAAACGGGTCAGCCTTCCTGTATATCCGTTCGCGAAGGAGCGGTATTGGGTGCCTGTGCCTGCGGATATCCGGAAACAGACAGATGAACCGGCGGAAAACCAAAAGATCATTCTTCAAAAAGACTGGAAGCAGCAAGATCCGGCGGAATCTGAAGCATTATCAGGAACAGTAATGATACTTGCAACTGATAAGACAAGCCGATTGGCCGATGCTCTTTTTAAAGGAAACGGCCATATTGAAACGATCTGCTTCATCCATCAGGCAAAAGACGGCGCCGATTATTACGCCGCCGCATCGGGGCGAAACCTTTACGGCAGAGTGCGGGAGTCTCTTCAAAACAAACAGATACTCGGGGTCGTCGACATAACCGCATATGATGCGGAATATGAACGGCAGGAAGAGATAGAACACGGAAAGCTTGCCTTTTTACAGCAGGCTCTTGAATCATTCCGTCATAGCGGCGCTGTGTTCAGCCAAGTGACACACCGCCTCCAGCCTTTCAAGGAAAGTAAACCTCTGATGCAAGGGGCGAAAACGGCGGGGCTGTACCGGATGCTGGGCGCTGAGTATGCCAACATTCATTCTTTTACGATAGATAGCGATTGTGCGATTGAGCATACAGAAGAATTAAGCAGACAGATTGAGACTGAATTTTTACAGCCGCAGGCCAAAAGCGGCAGTGAATGCTGCTACAGGCTGAATCGCCGTTATGTGCCGTTTCTGAAGCAGGGTATGAATGTTTCGGCGGCGCCTGAGCTTTCCTATTCGTCTGATGATGTGCTGTTAATAACGGGCGGATCGCGCGGGATCGGCGCAATTGCGGCGGAGCATGCCGTTTCACGCGGATGCAGGAAACTGGTCATCATGGGGCGGGAGCCGCTTCCCGATTCCTCAGAGTGGGCAGACATGAAAAAGGACGGCATTCTCCCGGAAAAAGCCGAGCGGATGCAGAGGTTAGCCGAGCGGGGCGCGGAGATCCGTTATTACAGCGTTTCTCTTACGGATCAAAAGGGGCTCCGGAACATGACGGACAGCATCCGCGACACGATGGGACCGATTACCGGCGTTTTTCATTGCGCGGGTGCAATGGGAGAACACCCCGCTTTTTATAACAAAACCGAAACTGAAATCGAAAGCGTTTGCGCGCCGAAAGTAACAGGGCTTCGCGGTCTCTATGAAGCCGTTCAGAATGAGCCGCTGTCGTTTTTTATTTTGTTCTCATCCGTTTCGGGCCTGATCCCTTCGCTTGCTGCGGGGCAAAGTGACTACGCGATGGCTAATTCATTTATGGACTCTTTTGCAAATCATCAGGCAGGTAAAGGAAACGTGTTTGTTAAAGCCGTTCAATGGCCCGTCTGGAAAGAAACCGGTATGGCTGAAGGCCTGCCGGAAACACCTGCTTATCAAAAATCAGGACTTTCCAGGCTGTCTGCCGAAGACGGACTGAAGTTTTTAGATTACATCATTTTAAACGGACAAAGCTGCGGAATTCCTTGTGTTCCAGAAGACAGTGAGGCTGATTTTGGTGATCTTCTAAGGGCGAAGAAATCTGAAGCTCCCGTGAAAAAAAGCACTGCCGGTGACCAAAAGGTGAAGGATACGATTCGTCAATGGGTGCGCACCGTCTTCAGCGAAGAACTGAAAATGACGGATGAGCAGATAAAAGATGATATGCCGTTTGATGAATACGGGATTGACTCAATACTCTTTGCGGAATTGGTTCAATCACTGCAAAAACGGATCAGCATAAAGTTAACACCGTCCTTAATGCTTCAATATCAAACGATTACAGAAATGGTTGACTATTTCGCAGCGCATCATGAAGCCGATTTTGTGACAAAAGAAAATGGTTTCGTTCACGACAGGGACGTCCAGCCTGATTTAACCGCCGCCGCTGAAGAGAGAACATCCATGAAGCCGAAAGCGGATACCGAAGACGATATTGCCGTCGTCGGCATGTCCTGCCGTTTTCCGGGGGCGGGCGGAACGGATGCTTTTTGGGAGCTGCTGATGAAAGGAAACACCGCCATCCGGCCTGTCCCCGCAACGCGCTGGCATGCAACAGCACATGCAAAGGATTATGCGGGGTGGATTGATGATATCGACATGTTTGATGCGGGCTTTTTCGGCATCTCTGAAAAAGACGCGGCAATTATGGACCCGCAGGCGCGGATCATATTAGAAGAAGCGGTTCATTCCGTTTATGATGCCGGGTACGGCCAAAAGGATTTATCGGGCCGGAAAGTCGGCGTGTACATCGGCGGCAGGGCGCAGCCTTCAGCCGGTATGGAACATATCCTGCAGGCGCCTAACCCGATTTTGGGGGCGGGACAAAACTATTTGGCGGCCAACATTTCACGATTTTTGAATGTCACAGGACCGAGCCTTGTCGTGGATACAGCATGTTCCTCAGGGCTGATCGGGCTGTCCTTTGCAAAAGACGCCCTTTTGGCCGGAAGAATTGACGCGGCCTTAGTCGGTTCGGTGAGTCTGCTCTTATCTCCGTCCGCGCACCGGTTATTCGGAGCACGCCATATTTTAAATGAGAACGGCGTGTTTCATATATTCGACCGTGAATCAGCGGGAGAAGTGCTCGGAGAAGGAGCGGGGGCGGTTTTTATCAAGCGATTGAGCGATGCGGTGCGGGACGGAGACCGTATTTACGGCGTCATAAAAGCCGTCTCGATAAACAATGACGGCCGGACGCTCGGTCCCGGTTCACCGAATATAAGAGCGCAGAGAGACGCCATTCAAACTGCGCTTGACATGGCGGAAAAGTCGCCCGAAGACATTGGATATATAGAAGTGAACGGAGGCGGTTCCCCAATCGTTGATTCGGTGGAAATCAAGGCGCTCTCAGATGTCTATCAGCTGAACCGGAAAACGCTTCTGCCCTGCCGGATCGGATCGGTGAAACCGAATGTAGGGCATTTGCTTCTGTCTTCAGGTCTTGCGGGCTTCATCCGATGTGTGCTGAGCGTCTATCATAAGCGGATTCCGCCTTTCTTATCAGCGCGTGAGCCATTTGAACATTATGACTTTGAAGCGTCGCGTATTCATTTTAATCGTGAACCCGTTGATTGGCATTCAGAGAAGAAACCCCGCGTCGCAGCTCAGAGTTCATTTCCTGACGGCGGGACAAATGCTCATATCCTCGTTGAAGAATACAGAGGTGAAAGGCAGCGGGAACATCACCGGGCGCCTCAGCCGCCGGAATTCAGAAAAAAACACTACCCGCTTTTGGGCGGCTGGAACAGCACGGAGAGTGAAACGGAAAAAACAAATAATGAAAAAACAGACATTGCGGATCTTTTAAAGAAATATGAGAAAAAAGCAGAGACAAGCACTGCACCTGCAGACTCGTTTTGGCAGGTGACAACGTGACGTTTTTAAAAGGGGACTAACCATGAAAAAAACAGTGAATCTGCGCCTGACGGCAGAACATCCCATTATGAAAAACCATCTTGTTCACGGAGAATCTGTCATGCCCGGTCTGGCCTATATTGATATGCTGTATCAGCTGGCAAAGCAAAGCCTTGATCTTTCATTCCGTTCCATCTGTCTGAAACGGGTGACCATTTATCATCCTTTATCAGTGAAACGGTCAGAGCGGCTTGATGTGAGTGTCATATTCAGTAAAGAAAAGGAGTTCTGGACAGCCTCGATTTGCGGGGCGGATTCCGGGACGGTTTTCTTATCAGCGGAGGTGCATGAAGGAGTCTTCTCATCAGATAAGCGCCTTGACGCGGAAGAGAAAAAACAAGTTGCGCTTCCATCAGTCTCTTTGCATACGGTTTACGAAGACGCGAGAAGCCGCGGACTGTCGCATGACGGGCTGATGAAGCCGGAGGGAGAGATCTATGCAAATGAAGAGGAATGTTTCCTTGATATTCGGCAGTCTGATTCATGCCAGGAAAATCTCCCCGGCGCTCTCTTTCATCCCGCGCTGATGGACGGTGCCGCCATGGCCTCCGGCGTATTGCAGACAGCTGCAGGCACCGGTTTGTTTTTACCGATTTATTATGATTCGTTTATTGCCGCTGAAACCGTTACGGAGCGCTGTTACGCGGTGATTTCGAAAAAGTCCGGCACGCCTTCTGAAATGGTGAAAATGGATATTGACTTTTACAACCTCAGCGGTGCGCATATTGCTTCACTGCTCGGCCTGACAGCCAAAAAGGTGCGGACAGACCGGCAGCTGATACCAGGCGTTCAGCAGATGGAGGAAACCTTATACCGCATTTTCTCAACATACGTAGGCCGTCCTGTCACAAGAAATGATGCGCACACCGTGTTTTTTGAATTAGGTCTTGAATCGTCACAGCTTCTGGCCATTATTAAAGACATCGAAGAGGCGTTTGATCTGCGGCTGAATCCGACTCTTTTATTTGAATGCAGCAGCATATCCGAACTGCTTGAAGACATAAAAACAAAAGGAACAGATGAATCATCCGGCCTTGTCGCGGATGCAGCACCGGTCTCTGAAACGCAATCAGGCAGTCAGACATTTACTTTCTATGAACATGAAGCATTCCTTCAGGATCATCTGGTTTTCGGCAAACCGGCACTGATGGGTGTAGTGTATCCGTGTCTGGTGCTTGAAGCATCCGGAACGTCTCATTCCGGCACGTATCCCGCCGGGCTGAAAGATATCCGTTTTACGGGCGGGCCCGTCACACTGGAGCCGGGAGAGGCCGCACATGTTGACATTTCATTTGCGGCAGAAAAGAGTGCCGAACGCTTTACCGCAAGCTGCACTGTCTCCGGTAAAGAAAGCCGGAAGACGTGTGCCGAAGGAGAAATAAGCAGAGGTATAGAGGCACCCGTAAAAAAATCATATGACGTTGAACAAATGAAGGCGCATGCACAAAAGGTGGCGCCGGATGTTATTTCCCGTCTGTACGATTCGGTTGCCGACTTCACGATAGGCCCGATGCTGAAAACGGTAACGGCGGGATACAAAATGAGTGAGAGCTCCTTTTTATTGCAGCTGGACTTATCAGGGAAAAAAGAGAAAGGCGATCTGCATCACTTTGCATTTGACCCGCTTATATTGAATTCATGTTATATGTCGCTCGGTGAAGAAGAATTGCAGCTGAAAAAGCGGATTCACATTCCGCTCATGATTGAGAGGCTGACGCTTTACGGGCCTGTCATGTCTGATACCGTCTATGTGGTGAATACAATCAAACATAAAAAAGACGGGTTTCTCTCATTTGATGCCGCAGTCCTCAGTCATACCGGGGAACAGCTGGCAGAATTGAAAAACGCGTCTGTGAAAGAAGTGCTTCAGCCAAATCGGCTTGAAAATGCGTCTTTTGCCCCGTCCGGGAATCAAAGCCGTCAGAAAACGAAAGGAAACCCGCTGGATATTGCCATTGTCGGAATTTCCGGCAAGTATCCGCAGGCCGATGATATCAATGCGTTTTGGGATAATCTCAAACAAGGAAAGGATTGTATTACCGAAATTCCGAAAGACCGCTGGAAATGGGAACATTACTTTTCCGAGGACCGGACGGCGCCGGGAGCGATCTACAGCAAATGGGGCGGATTCATTGACGGGATCGCCGATTTTGATCCTGAGTTCTTTAAGATTTCCCCCCGTGAAGCGGAACACCTTGATCCTCAGGAACGGCTGTTTTTGATGCATGCGTGGATGGCCATGGAGGATGCGGGATATACGAGGACATCGCCTGAACTGGGCCGTCAGGTAGGTGTGTATGCCGGTGTCATGTATCAGGAATACCCGCTATTCGCGGCTGAAGCGGGAGTGAAAGGACGGCATATCGGGCTCCCCGGCGGGATTTCATCCATTGCTAACCGTGTCTCCTATTTTTGCGATTTTCAAGGGCCGAGCATTTCGATCGATACGATGTGTTCGGGTTCGCTGACTTCATTGTACATGGCGTGCCGGGATCTGCGGGATCATCGGATTCGCGCGGCGCTTGCCGGCGGAGTGAATCTCACCATTCATCCTAACAAGTACTTCATGCTGAGCCAGGGGCAGTTCATCTCATCTAAAGGACACTGCGGGAGTTTCGGCGCCGGGGGTGACGGCTATATTCCGGCAGAAGGTGTCGGGGTGCTGCTTCTTAAACGTTTAGAAGACGCCGTACAAGACGGAGATCGGATTTACGGCGTCATTAAAGGAGCTGCCATTAATCACGGCGGGAGAGCGAGCGGTTACACCGTACCGAACCCCAAGGCGCAGAGCGAAGTCATTTCTCAAGCTTTACAGGAAGCGGGGGTATCTCCGGGCCAGATCAGCTATGTGGAAGCGCATGGGACAGGGACGAAATTAGGCGATCCGATTGAAATCCGGGCTTTAACCGATGCATTCGGTGATGTTCCTGAAACATGTCTCATCGGGTCTGTCAAATCAAATATCGGACATGGGGAATCGGCAGCAGGCATCGCCGCTGTCACAAAAGTGCTGCTGCAGATGAAGCACAAACAAATCGCCCCATCTTTGCATGCGGATGTTTTAAATCCGAATATCCAATTTGACGAAGGGCCGTTTTCCGTCTGCCGGGAATTAACAGATTGGAAACGGATTGCCGCAGACGGAGAAGAACAGCCGCTCAGGGCGGGGATCAGCAGCTTTGGTGCGGGCGGTTCTAACGCGCATATCATTATTGAAGAATATGAGGCTCCTGTCAAACAAGCAATCAGCAGCCAAGAGCCGGCTGTCATTCTGCTGTCTGCGAAAAATGGGGAGCGTCTGACAGAATATGCGGAGCGCCTTCTTGCTTTTCTTCAAAAGAAGCATACGGATAAGCCGGACTTATTTGATGTCGCGTACACTTTACAAGCGGGGCGGGAAGCGATGGATGAGCGGCTGGCTCTCATTGCGGACTCCCTTAAGGAGCTGGAGGACAAGCTCAGATCGTACTTGGAAAATGAAAACGCACCGCATCTTTACAGGGGGCGGGCGAAGCGAAATCATGAGACAGTGGCTGTGTTTGAATCTGATGAAGATTTGCAGGAAGCCATGGTCAAATGGCTGAAAAAGAGAAAGTACGGTCATTTGCTGAACATGTGGGTGCAGGGAGTCGATGTGGACTGGAACTTGTTATATTCGGGACGAAAACCCCGGAGAATCACCCTTCCCGCCTATCCGTTTGCAAAGGTCAGATGCTGGATTCAAGATGAAGCCGAGGCGGTTTCAAAAAGGGATGACGGCAAAACGGTGATCCATCCGCTGCTTCATGAAAACACATCCGATCTGTGGGAGCTGAAATTCACATCCGTTTTTACCGGACGGGAATTCTTTTTCACTGATCACACAGTCAACGGGGAGAAGGTGCTCCCGGGAGCCGCCGTGATCGAAATGGCCAGGGCGGCCGTTGAGCGTGCCGCATGCGCTGTGCCGGACGGACGTAAAGGACTGTATTTGAAAGATCTCATATGGATGAGGCCTGTCGTTCATAAGGGAACGGATGTAGAAGTCCATATCAGCCTTATCCTTAAGGAAAATGAAGACATTGAATTTACGATTTACAGCCTATCGGAAGAACCCGGGGGAGAACGGATTTTATACAGTAAAGGCACCGCGGTATCAGGAGAGATAGCAGCGGTTCCGTCAGTTCACTTAGAGGGCTGGCTGTCCGGCTGCAGCCAATCGGTTATGACGTCTGATGAGGTTTATCAGGCTTTCCGGCATGCGGGTATGATATACGGGCCGAGCCATCAAGGAATTGATCAGCTGATGATCGGAGAGAGGAGCGCTGCAGCCCGGCTGTCGCTGCCGGAAACGGCAGACAGTACCGCCGATCAGTTTGTCATCCACCCGAGTCTTCTAGATGCCGCGTTTCAGGCGTCACTGGGTGCCGGTTCAGATACTGCCGGAGACACTCCGATGCTGCCGTTTTCCCTGAGGCAGGCAGAAATATTTCAGCCGACTCAGAAAACGATGTGGGCGCTTGTCCGCAAACAGAGCGATCGGTCAGATAACGGAGCGCTGACGCTGGATATTGATTTATGTGATGAAAACGGCGCTGTTTGTATGAGATTGACAGGCTTCTCCTGCCGGGCTGTCCGGCAGACAAACCAAACCGAAAGCAAGCGGCAGGAAGTTCAGACAGCGATGCTTGCCCCTGTTTGGGACAAAACTTTCTTTTCTCTGGAAGAAAATCGAGCGGTTGATCAGGAACAATTGCTGATCATCGGAAAGCCGGGACATACCATAAAGGCTGCGGCAAAAATGTGGCCCCGCGCCCATCTGGCGGAGACGCCGGATCATTCAAGCGAGCAAACATTACGTGAATTGACAGCCGGGTATCAGGATATCCGCCATTTCTTATGGATTGCGCCGGATCGTTTCGCACCCGCATCCGTCAGTCAGGAAATGCTTGATGAGCAGGAGAATGGGGTGATTCAATGTTTCCGTTTCATCAAAGCGCTGCTGTCACTCGGGTATGGAAACCGAAACATCAGCTTTACGGCGGTCACCCGGCAGACACAGTCCGTGTATCCGGGTGATCTGCCGCAGCCTGAGCATGCAGGCGTACACGGGTTGATCGGTTCATTGGCAAAAGAATATCCGAACTGGGACATCAGGCTGATTGATGCAGAAGAAGGCAGTGATTCGTCTGAGATGAAAAACATCTGGCGCCTTCCTCCAGATCCGGACGGAAATGCTGCCGCGTACCGTAACGGAGCTTGGCACAAGCAAAAAACAGTCCGGGTGCTGACAAGTTCCGCTCCGCGTATGTCGTACAGAGAAGGCGGCGTTTATGCTGTCATCGGCGGAGCGGGCGGCATCGGAGAAGCATGGAGCAAATACATGATCACCCGTTACAAGGCACGAATGATATGGATCGGCAGGCGGCCGAAGGATCAGGAGATTCAGAGCAAAATAGACAGGCTGGCGCAATCAGGCCCCGCGCCGCATTATATACAGGCTGATGCTCAAGATGCCGCAGCGCTTAAAGCGGCCGTCCGTTCCGTAAGAGAGCAATACGGCAATATAACGGGAGTCATCCATTCCGCGATAACGCTTGCCGACAAAAGTATGGCGAATATGGATGAAGCTTCTTTCAGAAACGCTTATTCAGCTAAGGTGAATACGAGCGTCCGAATGATCGAAGTTTTTAAGGGAGAACCGCTTGATTTTGTGCTGTTTTTCTCATCCGTTAATTCTTTCACAAAAAATGCCGGGCAAAGCAACTATGCGGCAGGGTGTACATTTCAAGACGCCTTTGCCCGCCATATCGCTTCTTTGCTTGATTGTGAAGTGAAAGTCATGAATTGGGGATATTGGGGCAGTCTGGGCGTTGTATCAGGCCCGTCTTACAGAAAACGGATGGAGGCGTCAGGGATCGGTTCTATTGAACCCGATGAAGCAATGGAGGCGCTGGAAGTCTTACTATCAGAACCGTTCAGCCAAGCGGCATTCATTAAAGCTGCTCCGCACGGCTTAGCCGCGCTGACGGATCAAGATGCAATATCGGTTGTATCAGGCCCGAAGCCTTCATTTATGGAAAGCGTCAAGCGGCAAAATCCGGATCGGAATGAACGGCTTGAGACTTTAAAACGAGAAATGGAGTTGCGCATATGAACAGCCTTCTTTGCAAACTGCTCTTTTACCAATTACAGTCAATCGGGTTTTTCAGCGAGCCTGTCACTACACCTGCAGCATCCATGCGGGGCGCCGGCGTGATCGGCACATACGGCAGATGGCTGAAAGAAAGCCTGAATCTATTAAAAGAAAACGGATATATCGCGTATGACGGATACACGGTCACTCTCCTCACGGATCAGCGCCCGGACGGCCGCGCAGTCTGGAATGAGTGGAATGCCCATAAACGCCTGCTTCCCAATGGGGAGCTTGCGCAAGCTGAATTGGCCGAGGCGACGATAAAAGCGATGCCTTCTATTTTAAAAGGAGAACGTCCGGCTACGGATATCGTATTTCCCGATTCATCAATGCGGCTCGTTGAAGGTGTTTATAAGCATAATCCCGTTGCGGATTATTTTAATGAAGTGTTGGCAGATTCCGCGGCCGCTTACCTGAAAGCTTATCTTACGGAACACCCCGATGCCCGCATCAGGCTGATAGAAGTAGGGGCCGGGACGGGCGGAACGAGCGCCATGCTGTTTACAAAACTGCAACCATTTGCAAAACAGATTGCGGAATATTGTTATACTGACGTTTCTAAAGCTTTTTTAATGCATGCCGAACAGGAATACGGACCTGATGTGCCGTATTTGACAACAGCCTTGTTTGATGCGGAGGAACCTTGCGAATCACAAAATATCAAAACGGGTGTTTACGATATTGTCATCGCCGCCAATGTGCTTCACGCCACAAAAAATATCGGTTTGACACTTCGCCGTCTGAAAGCGCTCCTGAAATACAACGGGATGATTCTGATAAACGAAATCAGCGATCGTTCTGTTTTTACCCATTTAACCTTCGGGCTGCTTGACGGGTGGTGGTCCTATGAGGATGCTGAGCTTCGGATTCCGGGAAGTCCCGGCTTATATCCAAAATCGTGGGAGTGTGTGCTGCATTCGGAAGGATACAGAGCGGTTTGTTTCCCTGCTGAAACGGCTCATGATTTAGGTCAGCAGATTATCGCAGCTGAGAGTGACGGACTCGTCCGGATGCAAGGGATCAGAGACGGCAGAAAGCCATACGCCGCCCCGGCCGAAGTTTTCCGAAAGCCCGCACAGCCTGTTTCCCGCAGCCGCGCGCCAGAGGAGCATCAAGCTGTTAAGGCTGATGGGGAATCGGTCGCTTCCCATGTCCGCTCTGTCATCAAAACAAGTATTGCCGATGTATTAAAAATGAAAGAAGAGGATATTCAGGAAGAACTGAATTTCTCTGAATACGGCATTGATTCCATTTTGGCCGTCAATGTGATTAACGAGATTAATAAGCGTTTGAATCTTACACTGCAGACAACGATTTTATTTGATTACTATCATGTGAAACTGCTGACCGGTTATATCTCGGCAGAATACGAAACCATCATAGCCTCGTCTCTGGAGACCGAAAGAGCGAAAATCCGCCCGGCGCTTCAGGAAGAACGGCCTGCTGAAAAACCTCTGCAGACGGAAAGAAAGGAAACCGGTTATCAGAAACCGAAACAAGAACGTATGCCGCCTTCTTTTGCAAAGTCCGATGACTCGGGAATGTTCCGGGTTGTGATTGACCGTCCGGGCGGCATTGAAGATCTGACGATTGTCCGCAGTGAAGTGCCTGAGACAAAAGATGACGAAGTTCAAATAGCCGTCCGCGCCTTTTCTTTAAACTTCGGAGACTTGCTTTGTGTCAGAGGGCTGTATCCGACGATGCCGCCTTATCCGTTCACTCCGGGATTTGAAGCAAGCGGCGTCGTGATCAAGACAGGGAGGCATGTAACATCCGTCGTTCCAGGTGATGAAGTGATTGTCGGCATGGGAGAGGAATTTGGATCTCAGGCGAATCTCATCACATGTAAAGAACATCAAGTCTATCATAAACCGGCCCGGCTGACCTTTGAAGAAGCATGCGCTCTTCCCACCGTGGCGGTGACCATGATAGACGCCTTCCGGAAAGCCGGACTTAAAAAAGGCGAAAAAATATTAATTCAGACCGCGACGGGAGGAACGGGGCTGATCGCGGTGCAAATGGCCCGGCATATCGGCGCGGAAATATATGCCACGGCCGGATCACAGAAAAAAATTGAGTATTTGCATTCGCTCGGGGTCCACAATACCATTTGCTATTTAGAAGAAGATTTTGAAACGGAAATCATGCGAATGACCGGCGGCCGTGGGGTGGATGTTGTCATTAATACCCTGGCCGGTGATGCCATGCAAAAAGGAATGAATTGCCTGGCGCCGGGCGGAAGATATATCGAAATTGCCATGACTGCGCTGAAATCCGCTAAATCAGTCGACTTGTCCGTCCTTCATAACAATCAATCGTTTCACAGCGTGGATTTGCGGAAGCTGTCCCTTCAAAATCCGGATCAGGTCAAGGACTATCAATTGGAACTGCAGCGGCTGGCGGAAGAGGGAGTCATTCAGCCTGTCATCTCAAAAATCTTTTCCTTTGAAGACATAAAAGAAGCGTATCACTGTTTGGATGACCGCGGAAATATCGGGAAAATCGTCATCAGCGTTTCTGAGCCGTATCAAATGACGTACCGCCCCGAACAAAAGGATCCGGCCGATACAGTAAAATCAGCAGCTGTGTTACCTGAAAAAGAACCGATCGCGATTATCGGGATGAGCGGGCGGTTTGCTGAATCGGAGAATGTCCATGAGTTTTGGGAACACTTAGCTGCCGGACGGGATCTGATTAAAAAAGCAGACAGATGGGATGTCTCTGACAGCCAATGCCAGTATGGCAGTTTTATAGAGGACATTGAATGTTTTGACCCCGTTTTCTTTCATATATCTGGACGTGAAGCGACCTATATGGACCCTCAGCAGCGGCTGTTTTTGGAAGAATCATGGAAAGCGCTTGAAGATGCGGGATATGCGGGAGACTCGGTAAGAGGCCGGGAATGCGGCGTGTATGCCGGCTCCTGCGGGGGAGATTACCAGGCCATTTTTAAACAGCAGGGGCCCGCGCAGGCGTTTTGGGGCAATCATAATTCCGTCACCCCGGCAAGGATCGCCTATCACCTTAATTTACAAGGTCCGGCGATCACTGTTGATACAGCATGTTCCAGTTCGCTGACAGCCATTCATTTGGCATGTCAGGGGCTTTGGACGAAAGAAACGGAAATGGCGGTGGCGGGCGGGGTTTTCATTCAATCCACTCCCGCTTTTTATCAGTCGTCAAATAAGGCGAATATGCTGTCACCGACCGGACGCTGCCATACGTTTGATCAAAGCGCGGACGGGTTCGTGCCGGGTGAAGGCGTGGGAGCGGTGGTGCTGAAACGTCTTAGCGACGCCGTTAGTGACGGAGATCATGTGTACGGCGTCATAAAAGGCTCTGCAATGAATCAGGACGGCGCTACAAACGGAATCACCGCTCCAAGCGCGCTATCTCAAGAACGATTGGAACGGCATGTCTATGACACTTTTCACATTGATCCGGAAACCATTCAAATGGTGGAAGCTCACGGAACGGGCACTGCACTGGGCGACCCGATCGAATTCGGCGCCTTAACCCGCGCTTTCCGCCGCTATACGGATAAAAAAGGATATTGCGCCCTCGGCTCTGTGAAAACCAATCTCGGACATGCCGCTGCGGCCGCGGGGATGGCCGGACTGTTTAAAATCCTGCTGTCGCTGAAGCATCGGCAGATTCCGGCTTCCCTGCATTTTCACCAAGCCAATCAGCATATTCAATTTGAGGAGAGTCCGTTTTTTGTGAATGAAAAGCTGATACCGTGGGAACGGAATCCGGATGCACCGCGCAGAGCAGCCATCAGTTCATTCGGATTCAGTGGAACAAATGCCCATCTTGTGATTGAAGAGGCGCCGCAAACCGTGCGCCGGTCACCGGCAAAACCGGCCTGCCTCATTCCTTTATCTGCGCGGACGGAGCGTCAGCTGGAAATTCAGGCAGAACGCCTGCTGGATTCACTCAGCAAGAACAAAGACAGCGATCTGGGAAATATAAGTTATACGCTCCTGCTCGGCAGAAAGCATTTACATCACCGGTTTGCCTGTATCGTAAGCAGTGCGGACGAACTGAAGCGGGTATTATCGGAGTGGCTTGTAAAAAGAGAGCTTCCGGGTGTGTTTGTGTCCAATTTGAAGGATCAGAAGCCGGCAGAAGAAGCCGGAATGAAAACATTCGGAATGGAATGCATTGAACAGTGCCGCTCAGCGGCTTCGCCAGCACAGTACAGAGAAAGCCTGGCACATATCGCTGACCTTTTTTGCAGAGGATATGATCTTCCTTTTACACGGCTTTTTGACGGAGGGAAATATTATAAAACGCCGCTGCCTGCCTACCCGTTTTTAAAAGAAAGGTATTGGGCGGTTGATGTAAACAGTTCTTTACCAGACCAAGCCATGAAAAAGTCTGAAACGCAAACCGTTCTCCCGTCTTCGCCGCAGCCTGAACATGAAGGGCTGATTTCTCTGACTCCTTTAACTGAGATCGAAATGAGAGCGTTTGAACCGGAGACATTGCAAAAACCGATCGTGTTACAGCCTTTGGATGTTACTGTTTCTGTCCGGCAGCCAGAAAAAGCCGTTTTCGAAGACAATAGAACATTGCTTGAAGAATTGAGGATAAGCCTGGCAGATATTTTATTTTTGTCACCGGAAGATATTGATGCTGATGAGCCTTTCATCGACATGGGGCTTGACTCCATTATCGGGGTTGAATGGATACAAACAGTAAATAAAACGCACCACACTGAGATTACTGCCAATAAGGTGTATGAACACCCGACGCTTAAGGAGCTTGCGGAATATATAGCGGGGCAAATAAAGAAACCCGAGTATGCTGAAGCGGAGGAAACAGCGGTACGTCCGCAAATCCCGGAAGCAGAAACGCCCCTTGCCGGCATCTCTGACGGCACTTTGCGCAAAGAGCTCAAAGAAAGCCTTGCGGACATCCTGTTTCTGAAGCCGGAAGATATTGATGAGCATGAAGCATTCATTGAGATGGGGCTGGATTCTATTATCGGTGTGGAATGGGTTCAGTCCATTAATAAAACCTATCAAGCGTCTATTACGGCAAATCTGGTCTATGAATATCCGACAATCGCAAAATTAGCCGGGTATCTGACCGGTTCTGTCCAAAAAGACACCGAGGAAGTACATGAGGAACATACGAAACAAAACGATATATCAGAAGAGACAGATGATCAAGAACCGCCCGAGCTGATCTGTCTTAACCCGGGTGGAAAGGGAAGACCGATTTTCTGGTTTCATTCCGCGCTGGGGGCAGTGGAGCTGTACCAGCCTGTTGCCGAACGGACCGGGCGCCCTTTTTACGGAATTCAGGCAAGAGGATGGATGACAGACCGGGAACCGATCCGCGGCATTAAAAACATGGCCGAATATTACGTTAAGCTCATACGTACCGTGCAGCACCGGGGTCCTTACGATGTAGGCGGCTATTCATTAGGGGGCATGCTCGCTTATGAAGTCACCCGGCAATTGCAGCTGGCTGGAGAAACCGTTGAGTCAATCGTCATGCTCGACTCCTTTGACTCAGCGGGTGCGCGGGAAATCAACATTCCTGATGAATTATTTGATAAAAATATGATGCTGCAGACGGTGAACATGGCTTTATTTGCACCAATCTATCAACATCCGGAACGCATATCTGAAACCTTGATTCATCGTGATGAACTGAATGCCGATCTTCATGAAGACATATTTTTAGAGCAATTAATCGCAAAAGCCAAACAGCGGGGGTTAACGAAGACGGACGCGTTGGTGAAAAATCTGATCAGGCAGAATATAAACGTTCAGGACGCTTACGAAATCACTGACTACGAACTCTTGCCGCTTCCGGACCCGAACGGGGTGACATGCTATTATTTCCGAAATAAAAACGGAATTTTCTTGGGTGAGCTTGATCCGTATTTTACGATCAGGGCTGATAATTTATCCGCTGATTTCGTCAACTATTGGAGCCAGTGGGAAGAGCATATGACAAACATCGCCATCATGGATGTGGCGGTATCCAACCATATGACGTTATTGGCTGAAGACAGCGCAGCGGAAACGATTTCTGAATTTTGCGGCGTTTTATATTCGGCAGACGGAATGACAGAACACAGCTTTCTGCAGCTGCAGGAAAAGATACTGAACGTGCATGGTGAGATGCTGAAGCAGCCCGCCAAAACAAGACCGTAAATTCACATATCCGCCCGCCGGGTTTACTCGTAAGCTTCGGCGGGTCATTTCAAATCTTGATCACATCTTGGAGGAATGAAAATGACCAGTTTAACAAAAATCAGACAGCAGCAGCCGTACAAGTGGTACCAAACGATGAGAGAAACCTCTCCCGTTCATTACAATGAAAAGGAAGATTGCTGGGAAATCTTCACCTATGATGAAGTGAAGCGGGTGATTTCTGACTACAGTCATTTTTCTTCCGATCATAAATACTTAAGTGCGGACAAACAGGAAAAAATGATTCGGCATATTAACAAAGACAGCCTTTTGAAAATGGACCCGCCTGAACACACCGTCTTCAGAAAATTGGTCAATCAGCCGTTCATGCCGAAATCGGTTGAGTCTCTTGCACCGCGTATAGCCGCTATCGCTGATGACCTGCTTCAGGCCGTCCGTTCAAAAGGCAGGATGGACATTATTGAAGATTACGCATTTCCGCTTCCGATTATCGTGATCGCAGAGCTTTTAGGATTTCCTCCGAAAGACAGAGATATCTTTAAAGGCTGGGTCGACCAAAGCCAGAATGTAAAAGATGAAAAGAAAATGAATGAAGTGCAAAAGCAGATGATCGGATACTTCATGCAGTTTATTTTACAGCGGAGAAAACAGCCGCAAAATGATTTAATCAGCCATTTAATTTCAGCTGATTTAGACGGAGAGCCACTGTCAGACAAGCAATTAATCGGTTTTTGCGGCTTGTTGATCGTCGCGGGGCACGTAACGACGGAAAATGTGATCGGAAATTCATTTCTCAGTCTCAAGGAGTTCCCGCACATTCTGCCCCGGCTGCTTGAAAACAAGGCGCTCCTTCCTGACTTTATTGAGGAAGTCATCCGCCTCAGACCTTCCATTCAGCGGGTAACCCGCTACACCGCGGTTGAGAGCGAGATTGGCGGAAAAACGATTCCGGCCGGAGAAAAAGTGTATGCGTGGATTGGATCGGCGAACAGAGATGAAAAGAAGTTTGAAAATGCCGATCAAATTGACTTGGGACGAAAGCCGAATCAGCATCTGTCATTCGGTCAGGGCAGCCATTATTGTTTAGGAGCGCCGCTGGCCCGGCTTGAAGCGAAAATCGCGCTTTCCCACTTTTTTGAACAGGTGCCCGCATGGCGTTTTACTGAGGATCAAGAGCCGAATCTGGTTCCGAGCCCTGTATTTCACGGCGTTGACAGGCTGCTTGTTGAGTTTTGAGCGAAAAAATAAAAGAGGCTTCCACAGGAAGCCTCTTTACTCTGGGGGCTTGGAGAAATGAATGTAGGAATCGAAGCAATGAACGTGTTTGGCGGAACCGCGTATGTAGACGTCATGGAGCTTGCGGAACATCGGAACCTGGATAAAAAAAGGTTTGAGAACCTGCTGATGAAAGAAAAAGTGGTGGCGCTTCCGTTTGAAGATCCGATTACGTTCGCCGTAAATGCCGCAAAACCAATTATCGACTCTCTGTCAGAAGAGGAACGGAATCAGATTGAAATGGTCATCACCTGTACGGAATCCGGGATTGATTTTGGCAAATCCATCAGTACATACGTCCATGATTATTTGCAGCTGAAGCGGAATTGCCGGTTATTTGAGGTGAAACAGGCTTGCTATTCTTTAACGGCCGGGTTTCAAATGGGCGTGAATTTCATCTTATCGCAAACATCGCCGGGAGCGAAAGCGCTCATCATCGGAACGGATATTTCCCGCTTTTTAGTGGCTGAAGGCGGTGACGCGTTGACGGAGGAATGGTCCTATGCCGAACCGAGTGCGGGGGCGGGAGCTGTGGCGCTTTTAGTCAGCAGCACCCCTCATGTCTTTTTGCTTGATCAAGGCGCAAGCGGGTATTACGGGTATGAAGTCATGGATACCTGCCGCCCGATCCCGGATAGTGAAGCGGGGGATGCTGATCTGTCGCTCATGTCTTATTTGGACTGCTGTGAAAAATCATTTCAGGAATACAGAAAGCGTGTGAGCGGGGCGGATTATAAGAATACATTTCAATACCTTTCTTTTCATACTCCGTTTGGCGGAATGGTAAAAGGAGCGCATCGGACGATGATGAGAAAATTGGCAAAGGCTAAGCCGCAAGACATTGAAGCGGATTTTCAGCAACGCGTGCTGCCTGGGATTCAATACTGTCAGCGCGTCGGCAACATCATGGGGGCCACCGTATTTTTATCTCTTGCCAGCACGATTGATAACGGCTCTTTTGAAACGCCGAAACGAGTCGGCTGTTTTTCATACGGTTCGGGCTGCTGTTCTGAATTTTACAGCGGTGTCGTTATGCCGCAAAGCCGTACGCGGCAGAATCAATTTCAGATCAGCCGGCATTTGGATGAACGCGTCCGTTTATCGATGGCTGATTATGACCGGCTGCTCCAAGACAGCGGCATCGTAAAATTCGGCACAAGAAATGCCGCGCCCGCAGCAGACATCCCGAATGCGCATCAAGGAAAAACGCGATTGGTGCTGACTGAAATAAAAGAGTTTCACAGAAAGTATGAATGGACGACCTAGTATCAGAAACACTCAGAGACGGAAGGCTTGAGTATTTTTAAAGAAACGGAGAATAAACATGAATCCAATGATTGATGTACAGGAAACAGAACCGGGCATTGTGCAGGTCACAATGCAGGATACGGCCGGGAAAAACGGGCTGTCAGAAGAGTTTGTCAGAGAGCTGCACCGGGTATTCCAAGACATCAATGCCCACCCGTCCTATAAAACCGTCCTTCTGACGGGTTACGGAAATTATTTCTGCACGGGAGGAACGCAGGAGGGGCTTTTGACCATTCAGAGCGGAAAGCTCCAATTTACAGATTTAAAGCTTCACAGTCTTTTATTGGATTGCAGGATTCCCGTGATTTCCGTCATGCAGGGGCATGCGATCGGAGCCGGCTTTACGATCGGTCTGAGCGCGGATTTCGTGATTTTAAGCAGAGAGAGTTTTTATTCTTGTAATTATATGAAGTACGGATTTACACCGGGAATGGGCGCGACGTATATTGTGCCTGAAAAACTGGGAATTGTCCTCGGGGAAGAAATGCTGTTTACTGCCGCGAATTTCAGCGGCGCCGCTCTGGAAAAACGGGGAGTTCCGTTTGAAGTGCTGCCGAAAAAAGACGTCCTTCAAAGAGGCCGCGAATTAGCCCGGCTGCTGGCGGATAAACCGAGAGCCTCACTGGTTGCGCTGAAAACCAATGTGACCGCACGGATCAAAAGAGAGCTGACAAAAGCGGTTGAGGAAGAGGTGAACATGCACGAAGCCACATTCCATCTTCCTGAAGTAAAAGAGAGAATCAGCCGCTTATACGGCAGTTAAACAGAATGAAAAAAGCATGGGAAGCCCCATGCTTTATCACTGGTCCGTCTTTTGCAGAACGGAGCCTGCGAATTGTTCTTTAATTTCGGCGCTCCGTGCTGCGGTTTCTGCGATGCAGTGCATGATGGCTTCTTCAAAGCGGCGCTCTTCTAATGCGCGAAGGCCTGCTTCAGTCGTGCCGCCCGGGCTTGTGATTTCCTTGCGCAGGCGTTCAGGCCGTTTGCTGCTTGTTCTGAGCATTTCCGTCGCCCCGGCCATGGTTTGTAAAATCAGCTCTTTTGCCGTTTCTTCCGGCAGGCCGGCTTGAAGGGCGGCCTTTTCCATTGCTTCGACATACCGGTACACATAGGCGGGACCGCTTCCGGCAATGGCTGTGACGGCGTCAAGGTGTTTTTCTTCAAAGCGCGTCGCTTCTCCGATTGTTTCCAGAAGCTCTTTTGCCGTCCGGATTTCAGCTTCACTCGCCTCGGAGCTTGCGGAAAAACCGGTCGCCGATTGCTGAATGGCCGCGGATGTATTCGGCATCGCCCGGATGATGGTGAGCTTTCTGCCGAAATATTGCTGAATCGTGTGAATCGTCAGCCCTGCGATGACAGAAATCACAAGCTGATCTTTCACGTATTCGCGAATGTTCTCAATGCTTTCTGCCGCATCTTTCGGTTTAAAGGCGAGAACGAGAATGTCGGTATTGCTGAAAAACTCTTCTTTATCCCGGCACGGTTTTACTCCGTACGTTTTTTGGAGCTCTTCAAGCCGGCTGTCATTTGACCGGTTTGTCATATATATATGTCCGGGGGCTGTCATTCCGCTTTGCAGCAGTCCGTTCACCATTGCTTCCGCCATTGATCCGGCCCCGATAAAACCGATTTTCTTCATATAAATCCTCCTTCTTCTCAAAACACAAAAAAACCTTCCCGTCAAAAAGGACGAAAAGGTTTCGCGGTACCACCTTACATTAGCACGAATCAGCCGTGCTCAGCTCAAATCCCGTAACGAGGGGATACGTTTAGGTTTTCCTAACCGCTCTGAGGGCAGGTTCTGTAAACAAGAGGGCCGCAATGTCTTTCAGCCGGGGACATTGCTCTCTGCTGCCGTTGTTTATATACTAGTTCCTCGTCATCGCGTTCCGTGTTTTCTAGTTTGTTGTTCATTATGCTATGCGCAAGAGCGGGATGTCAATCTTTTTTTCCGATATGCGGCAATAATGACACAGTGAAAAGAAAACGCTAAAATATGATTATTCAGGAATGAAAAGAACGAAGGAGCGTAAACATGGCAGCGAGAAAGATCATTCCGATACGTGTGCCGACTCCGTTTGCAGTCGGCGACGTTATCGTTTATTTAGTAAAAGATGAAGCCTTAACCCTTATTGATTGCGGCCCGAATACAAAGGAAGCGGCTGAATCGCTCTCATTGCAGCTTAAGGAACACGGGGTTTCTGCGGCAGATATAGAACAGGTGGTGCTCACTCATCATCACGCAGATCATTCAGGTCTGCTGCACCTTTTTTCCGACGATGCGGAAGTAATAGGGCATCCGCTGAATGACAGGTACATTACTCAGGATCAGTCGTATATCGCCCGGCAGGAGGACTTTTTTCTGTCGCTTATGACTGAAATGGACGTTCCCCTGACGCCTGAAGACATACATAAAACAGTTAAGCTGTCATACTTATTTTCTGCAAACCGTCCGTTAACGAAAACAGTGAGGGAAGGCGGAAAAATTGACGGGCTTAACGGCTGGACGGTGCTCGAAATCCCGGGTCATGCCGCTTCTCACATTGCGCTCTACCATGAAAAAAGCGGTGAAATGTTCAGCGGCGATCTGCTTTTATCCAACAGCTCCACCAATCCGATTCTGGAAGCTCCGGAAAAGGGGGGCGTGCGCGCGGCCCCGATGCTCGACTACTTGAACTCAATGAAGCGGCTGCATGACGTAAACCCGTCCTTTTTATATCCGGGACACGGCGATCTGCTGACAGACGTAAAGCCTGCTTTTGACAGGCGGCTTGAAAAACAGAGAAGTCGGTCGGAATATGTGCTGCGCCTGTTGTCAGAGGAAACGCTGACGGCTTTCCAGGTATGCCGGCGGCTGTTTCCGGCTGTGTATGAAAATGAATTGTTTTTAACGATGTCAGAAACGATCGGCCATCTTGACGTGCTGGCCGCCGAAGGGAAGGCTGTATCCTTTCAGTCGGGGAACACTCTGAAGTTTAAAGCTGTGAAGGGGTGAAGGAAATGGGCAGATTAACGGATAAGCGGATTTGGATCACCGGAGCATCCGGCGGACTCGGAGAACGGCTTGCATATTCCTGCGCGGCAGAAGGGGCTCATGTTTTTTTATCCGCCAGGCGGGAGGACCGCTTGCAGGAAGTGAAAAAGACGATTACCGCGCGCGGCGGACAGTGTGATGTCGTTCCGTTTGACGTCCGGCATGCAGAAGAGGCTGAAAACGTAAGGCGTTTGATCGGTCATGTTGACGTATTAATCAACAACGCCGGCTTCGGCATTTTTGAAACGGCCGCTGATTCATCTTTGGATGATATGAAGGCAATGTTTGAAGTCAACGTCTTCGGATTAATCGCCTGTACGAAGGCCTGTCTTCCTGTGATGCTTCATGCGAAAAGCGGCCATATTATCAATATCGCCTCACAGGCCGGCAAATTGGCGACGCCGAAATCAAGCCTTTATTCCGCAACGAAGCACGCCGTGTTAGGGTATTCCAATGCGCTGCGGCTTGAGCTGGACGGTACGGGTGTAGCTGTGACAACGGTTAATCCCGGTCCGATCAAAACAGACTTCTTTACAATTGCAGATAAAGAGGGCGGTTATGTGAAAAGCGTCGGCAGATGGATGCTTGATGCCGACCATGTGGCAGAGCGTATTACATCCGTGATTCTGACGGATAAACGGGAAATGAATCTTCCGCGATGGATGAGCCTCGGGACGAAGCTGTATCAGCTTTTCCCATCGTTTACAGAAAAACTGGCAGGCCGCGCATTAAAGAAAAAGTAACAAGGGGGAAAAAGGAATGTCCGACCGGGATATACACAAGGCATTGATGGCAGAGCCTTTAGTCAGGCAAATGGCGGAGGCGCGTGAAGTATTTTGGATCAATCCGCATAAAACCGTTGATCCAGTAAAGCATGGCGCTGAATGGAAAAAGGAGATTGCCGAAGCGGAAGAAAGGCTGCGCCGGTTTGCGCCTTATATCGCGTCGGCTTTTCCGGAGACGGAAGCGGAGGGAGGCCTCATTGAATCTCCGCTTGTCTTGGTCAATGAAATGAAGAAGCATCTGGAACACAGCGCCGCTCAGGCTTTCCCCGGGCGTCTGCTTTTGAAATGCGACGACGAACTTCCGATTTCCGGTTCCATTAAAGCGCGCGGCGGGATTTACGAAGTGCTGAAGCATGCCGAAGATCTCGCGGTAAAAGCGGGAATGCTCTCAGCAGACGACGATTACAGCATATTGACTGAAGAACGGTTTACCGCTTTTTTCTCAAAATACTCTATAGCCGTCGGCTCTACGGGCAATTTAGGTCTGAGTATCGGCATAATCGGCGCGAAGCTCGGCTTTTGTGTGACCGTTCATATGTCCAGTGACGCAAAGCAGTGGAAAAAGGAGCTGCTCCGGGAAAAGGGGGTTTGCGTCATCGAATATGAAGCAGACTACAGTCTGGCTGTCAAAGAGGGGCGCATGCAGGCGAAGCAGGACCCTTATTGTTATTTTATTGATGATGAGCATTCCCGGGATCTGTTTTTGGGGTATGCCGTTGCGGGAAGCCGTGTGAAAAAGCAGCTCGATCAAATGAACATAAAGCCTGATGCAGATGAACCGCTTTTCGTTTATTTGCCGTGCGGGGTCGGAGGAGGCCCGGGCGGCGTCGCGCTTGCGCTAAAGCTGATCTATGGCGAGCATGTCCATATTTTTTTCGGTGAGCCGACGCATTCACCGTGTATGCTGTTAGGACTGTTTTCCGGCTTGCATGACGGAATCAGCGTGCAGGATATCGGTCTTGATAATCAAACGGCCGCCGACGGACTTGCGGTGGGAAGGCCGTCCGGACTGGCCGGCCCTCTGATGGAACCTATACTCAGCGGCTGTTATACCGCCGATGACTGCACGCTTTTTTCGCTGCTTTATCAATTGAGAGCGGCCGAGAATAAGAGCCTTGAACCCTCTGCACTCGCCGGTATGGCCGGAGCCGTCAAGTTTGTTCAGACCGAAGCCGGAAACCGTTATATAAAAGAACGGGGGCATGAGATGGAAAATGCCGTGCACCTTGTGTGGAGCACCGGCGGAAGCATGGTTCCGGAGGAGGAAATGGAAGAGTACAGCCGGATCGGTTCCTCATTTGTGAAAAAAATGGGCAGACAGTGAAGCGGTTTTCCGTTACAATCTTTGTAAGCGTTTGTTTTTTTATCGGAAAGCCATACAGAGAGATTGGTGTGAATTGTGAAAAGTAAAGAATTGAACTTACATACATTGTATACGCAGCACAGCCGCGAGTCGTGGGCCGGATTCGGCGGCCATCTTTCCATTGCCGTTTCAGAGGAAGAAGCCAAGGCCGTAGAGGGGCTGAACGACTACCTGTCGGTGGAAGAAGTAGAAACGATTTACATTCCGCTTGTGCGCCTGCTCCATCTTCATGTCATGTCTGCCGCAAGACGGAATCAGCATGTCAATGTGTTTCTGAAGCATCCGCATTCAGCGAAAATCCCGTTTATCATCGGAATCGCGGGCAGCGTCGCCGTCGGCAAAAGCACGACGGCGAGAATTTTGCAAAAGCTTCTTTCCCGTCTGCCGGACAGGCCGAAGGTGAGCCTGGTGACAACTGACGGTTTCTTGTATCCGACGGCGGAATTAAAAAGGAAAAACCTTCTGTCCAGAAAGGGATTCCCGGAAAGCTACGACGTGAAAGCGCTGCTTGAATTTCTGAACGATATAAAGTCAGGGAAAGAGAGAGTGGAGGCGCCCGTATACTCCCATCTTACGTATGACAGGGAAGAGGGCGCCGTCGAGGTTGTCGAAGGTGCGGATATCGTTATTATCGAAGGAATCAATGTCCTGCAGTCGCCGACCTTAGAGGACGACAGGGAAGATCCGCGGATTTTTGTATCCGATTTCTTTGATTTTTCGATCTATGTGGATGCCGAAGAAAGCCGGATTTTCACGTGGTATTTGGAGCGTTTCCGCCTCTTAAGAGAAACCGCTTTTCAGGATCCGGCTTCTTATTTTCATAAATTTAAGGATTTGTCTGATGCAGAAGCGGATACCATGGCCGCCTCCATTTGGGAGAGCGTCAACCGTCCGAATCTGTATGAAAATATCCTGCCGACAAAATTCAGATCGGATTTGATTTTGAGAAAAGGTGATGGCCATAAAGTTGAAGAGGTGCTGGTAAGGCGGGTGTGATGTGAGGAGGAAGCGAATATTATGATGCATCATATTGAGTTGTATGTATCTGACTTGAAAGCCTCCGCCCGGTTTTGGGGATGGTTTTTAGGTGAGCTCGGTTATAGAGAATTTCAAAATTGGGACTCCGGCATCAGCTGGAAAAACGCAGGATTTTATGTTGTGCTTGTACAGACAGAGGAGCGTTTTTTAACACCGGAGTACCACAGATGCCGGGTCGGGCTGAACCATCTGGCTTTTCATGCTGCATCAAGAGAGCACGTTGACACGATGACAGAAAAGCTGCTTGCCAGAGGATGCCCCGTGCTTTACAGGGACCGCCATCCATATGCAGGCGGAAGCGCGCATTACGCCGTATACACGGAGGACCCGGATCGGATAAAGGTGGAGCTGGCTGCGCCTGCCTCTGATTCTGAATGAACTATAACTTCTCGTTTTTTTCTTCGCGCAGCGCGTCGAGTTTCTTTTCGATTCTGTCCAATTGTATGCGGCGCTTGTTCAAGCTTCTGAATACGTATATCACGGCAAACAGGAAAACCGCGGCTGCAATAAATGAAATCAATTGAAAAATGATATCACCGATGTTCATCTTTTTTACCTCCGTGTGCGGCGGGCTTCTTCAGCCCGCCGTTTTTGCATTTTGACCGATGTGAAGACATGGGGGATGAATCAGTCCTAGCTTTGTGTTTTTCTGAGAATGAATAGTTTCTGCATGTGGCTTATGACCACTTTTGCGGCCGCATATCCCGGAATGGCCAGCAGCATCCCGGCAATTCCTGAGAATTTGCCGGCGGCAAGCAGAAGAAAAATAATGGTCAGCGGGTGAATGTCCAGCTTCCGTCCCATAATTTGCGGGGAAATCAGCTGGCTTTCAAGCTGCTGGACAATGACGACGACCGTAATTACCAGCACCGCCTCGGTCGGTGAATCGAACAATCCGACAATGACTCCGGGAAATGTGCCGATCCAAGGCCCGATAAACGGAATCAGGTTTGTCACCATGGCGAACGCGCCCAGAACGAGCGGATAATCGAGCCCGATTATAAAATAGCCGATTGTGACGAGAACGCCGACACAAAAACTGACGAGCAGCTGTCCTTGTATGTATGAACTGAGAGCTTCATCCATGTCCCGAAGGATTTGTTTTCCTTCTTTTTGATGTTTTTCCGGAAGAAGCCGCAGCAGTCGCCGGGGGGCTTTGTGTCCTTCTTTTAACATGTAATACAGCGCAAACGGAATAATGGCGGCGGTGATGGCGGCATTGGCAGCCGTACCGGCCAGGCTGCTGAGAGAATCAGCGATTGAACCGGAATAATTTGCGGCTTTGTCTGCTAATTTTTTGAAGGAATCCCCATGCTGAAGCTGGGAAAACCATTTGCTGTCCTGGAGATGCCCGATCCAATTTTCAGCTTTTGCGGAAAGCTCCGGAATATGATCTGTGAAGGCTGTAAACTGTTTTTGAACGGCAGGGCCCGCCGTATAAAGGAAGAGGATAAAAAGGCCGGCTGTTCCCGCATAAATCGCTAAAATCGCGATTCCTTCGGGCAGCTTTAATTTCGCATGCAGCACTCTGACGAGCGGGCGGCACAAATAGTAAAGGACGCCCGATAATACAATAGGCGGAAACAAGGTTTTAACCGTAATCACAACAGGCTGGAACAAAAAGTCTATTAATGTTCCGAGATAAATGATGAGAAATAACAGAAGAACGGCATAGCCGATCCTGAAATAAGGCCCGACAGGCATATCCTGCACCACGCAATCTTTAAGGGTTTACTCTCGGACGTTTCCCTTATCGCCCGGTGCATAAACGTCCGTGTCAGGAAAACTGCCCCTGATTGGTGACGTAATCGTAGATAATATCTTCTACATGGGCATGGAGATCCTCATCGGGTTCTTCATTCCTTCTTTCTTCTAAAGCTTTTTTTAAACTCTGTTTTTCATAGGGGCTCAGCGGATCTGTCGACACATTCCGTCCATACTGGCGGAGGGCTTGTCCCAGCATTTTTTCTATAAATTGATCCATCATATATTCTCCTATTCTTGTCATTCATCTTTATTCTACTAAATATCATGTGATCCTCCCACTCTTCTATCATATTTTCTGTCAGGCCGGGGTAGGATTTTTATTCCAATTCAGCTGAGAGAATACGATGAAACGGCAGCGTTAACGCATCTTCATCGTTTATGATTTTTAAACGCTTTTCGTCATGCCTCACTTGTTTTACCCAGCCCCAAAAGCGGCGGGGGCCGTGTGCGGAAGCGTAGGTGACCGAAATGGCCCTGTCTTCTTCAATTGACGCCGCAATGATGCGGTTCATGTCGTTCAGTTGCTCTTCGCTCAGTTCCGGAGGCCGGAATTCCCGTTCTTTTCGTTTTTTCGCAAGCAGCTGCTCCCGATGTTCGGGCAGCATCATCCGGCTTGATTCCCACATGACATTATACCCGGGTGTTAATTTGTTCGGATTCATGTATATCACCTCAAATTATTTGTAATGCCCGCCGATTTTTTCAGCCCGGTGAAAGGCTTGGCCGGCCTCTGTCAGTGAAGCGGCATGGAGGAGCGACGCAGGGCCGTACCGCTCATGAATATCATCCAATACTTTGCCGAGACTGATCTTTTTTTCCTGGGCATCGAACAGGCTCAGCTGAACATAATCACAAGGCTCCAGCTGGGAAAGGGAGACGCCGGCGCTGCGGACGGGCTCACCGTTCCAATGCTCTTTGAAGAGCTTGACCGCCGCTTTAAAAATATCCATTCCGAAATTAGTCGGAGACACCAGCTTTCTCTGTCTGTGAAAACCTGAAGGGAATTCAAAATCAGCGCCTCTGATGCTGACCGAAACCGTATGGCCGATGTATTGTTTGAAACGGGCGCGGCGGGCCACTTCTTCGCTTAACTCCAGCAGCACGACTTTGATATCCTCAAAGCGGCTGTAGTCTCTCGGGAGGGTCATGTTATGGCCGATCGCTTTTTGCCGGCTGTGCGTGTTGACGGTGACCGGAGAGGGATCGATGCCGCGGGCTGTCCGCTGAAGCAATTCGCCGTTAATGCCCCAGCGTTTTTTCAGCAATTCGGCGGGGTGTCCGGCAAGCCCGCCGATTGTGCTGATGCCCATCCGTCTTAAATGATGCTCCATCCGTTTTCCGATGCCGAATAATTTTCCGACCGGCAGCGGCCACAGATCCTGCCTGATATTTGACATATCCAATCTGTGGATGCCGGATGCGTTTTTTTTGGCAAAATGGTCGCAAGCCATTTTCGCGAGCGCCTTATTCGGCCCGATGCCGACACGGGCATAAATTCCGAATTCACGCATAATCGCTTGCTGAATGCTTTTGGCAATTGTAAAAGGATCACCGAACAGCCGCCTGCTTCCGGTCACGTCGAGAAACTGCTCATCGATGGAGTAGGGTTCTACAAGATCGGTATACCGTTCAAACAGTTCGGTAATCATGACGGATACATCAATATACCGCTGCATCCGCGGACGGACAATAACGGCGTCGGGACATTTGGCCTGCGCTTCCCACAGCCGTTCGGCATTTTTTACGCCGTATCGTTTGGCGAGCGGACAAGCCGCAAGCACGACGCCGCTGCGTCTTTCGGGATCTCCCGAGACAATCACGGGCCGGCTTTTGAGATGAGGCGCTTCCGCTTTTTCCACAGACGCATAAAACGATTGCATATCAACAAGAAGAATATCAGCCATAAAAAAACCTCCGGGAACGTTTGTTCTGTTTTTCATTGTACCCGAACAATGATCACGTTTATACTGGTAAATCATTCCCCGGCTGGAAGGCGTGCTGATTCGTTTGCTTGAAAAGAAATCATTTACAATTGCAAACAACCCACATATAATTTTTTATATTCCAATGAGAAGAGCTGACATTCATTTTGCCGGACGAAAAGGAGAGTCAATCGATAATGGATATTCGAACAATTACCTCTGAAGACTATGAAATGGTTACGTCTGTTTTGAATGAATGGTGGGGCGGCAGGCAGATGAAAGACAAACTGCCGCGCTTGTTTTTTGAACATTTTCAGGACACAAGCTTTATCACGTACGGGCCGGAGGGAATGACCGGTTTTTTAATCGGTTTTCAGTCACAATCAGACCCTGAGACAGCCTACATTCATTTTTCCGGTGTGCATCCGGATTTCAGAAAAATGCAAATTGGAAAACAGCTCTACGACCGATTTATGGAGACGGTGAAGAAAAGGGGCTGCACAAAAGTCAATTGCGTGACGGCGCCTGTCAATAAAGTATCAATCGCTTATCATACAAAATTAGGCTTTGAAGTTGAAAAAGGAACCAAAACCGTAAACGGAATCCCTGTTTTTGCGAATTATGACGGCCCGGGAGAAGACCGGATTCTGTTTGTGAAATATATGTAGAGGGGGATGAATATGGGTTTTTTAGCTGACACGCCCAAACCGCCCTATTATGCGGTCATTTTTTCATCAATAAAGGGAAAATATGATGAGGAATATGAACATACGGCAGAGCGCATGATGAATTTGGCAGGCGGACAGCCGGGCTTTTTAGGCGCGGAAAGCGTTCGGGAGGAAAACGGCTGCGGCATCACGGTTTCCTACTGGGACAGCCTGGAGGCGATTAAAAGGTGGAAAGATCATACGGACCACCAGGCGGCAAAACAAAAAGGAAAAAGCGCCTGGTATGAAGCGTACGCGGTCCGCATTACGAAGACGGAGTCACAGCGGATGTTTGCGTCAAAAGGGGCGGAAGATTGATTACATTTTTACAGCATACACAAGAACAGACCGCGCGGGAAATTGCGGCGGTTCAGCGCTGCTCTTATCAAAAAGAAGCCGAGCTGATCGGCTTTTTCGGCATTCCCGCCCTGCATGAAACACCCGATGATATACAGCGGTCACGGGAGACGTTTGCCGGTTTCAAGGAAAAAGATCAGCTTGCAGGCGTCATTTCGTATGAAAAAAGGGGATATGACCTTGTCATATGCAGGCTGACGGTGCATCCGTCCGGCTTTCGGAAAGGGATCGGACGGGCGCTTCTTCAATTTGTGATAGACGAGAACCGGGACGCCCAAAAAATAGAGGCGGCTACCGCCAGCCAAAACGTTCCGGCAGTCTCTCTCTATTTAAAAACCGGGTTCACGGAAGCCGGACAGATTGAGACGCCGGAAGGGCTGACCCTCTCGTTTTTTCATCTTTATCCGAAGAGGAAAGCGGAAGTTGTTCCGTACAAGCCGGAATGGAAAGAAATGTTTGAAAGAGAGAAGGCGGACTTGATCCGAATCTTCGGCCCAGCACTTCATTCTGTCAGCCACATCGGCAGCACCTCCATCCCGCAGATGGCCGCCAAACCCGTCATCGATATACTGGCGGAGGTCAAAGATATTTTGGATGCCGACCGATTCAGTCCGCAGCTGGAAGCACTCGGCTATGAGGCGAAAGGGGAAAACGGGATAGAGGGCCGGCGTTTCTTTCAAAAAGGCGGCAACAAGCGCACACACCACGTTCACATATACGAAACAGGCCATCCGGACGTGAAGCGTCATCTGCTGTTCCGAGATTACCTCACTGCAAAGCCTGAAAAAGCGGCTCAATACATGGAACTGAAACGGCACCTCGCTGAGACATACCCATACGATATGGCAAAGTATAGTGAAGGGAAAAATGACTGGATCAAGGCGGCTGAACAAGAGGCAAAGGACTGGGAGAGCGGGCTGCTGTAAAGAAAGCAGAAACAATGCATACAGCGGCTCGGTATGCTACAATGGCGAAAATGAAAACGGAGGATCATCTATGCAAATACATGTGACGGATGCGGCGAAACACACACTTCAGCAGGCGATGGACGCCAACCCGGGGAAAAAAGCGCAGCTCCGCTATGACGCAGAAGGCTGCGGGTGCGCGGTGAGCGGCGTGCCGGCCATCTGGCTGGCGGACGAATTAACGGGACAATGCGAAGCTATTGAAATCAACGGACTTCCGCTTTACATCCAGACCTCACAAAAAGTGTTTTTTGACGAGGAAATGACAATCGATTACAATGAAAAGGCAAAAACGCTCGTCTTAAAAAGCCCGGCAGAGATGCTGAGCCCGAGAATGAGCATATTAGTAAAGCAGGGAGAAACGGAAAGTGAATCAAAAGCTGAAAGCCATTAAACAGACGGCACAGCATAAAACGTGGGTATCCTTTCTGAACAACAACCACCCGTACAGTCTGCTGCACTGGTCCATCGGTGGCGCTGAATCCGTTCAGAAGGATGTCTGGCTGCTTCAGGATGAGATGACCTTCAAAGCGCAGGAGTTTACGACAATCGACCTCGCCATTGACTGGATCGGAGAAAATATGGACGGGATTACCGACGTTTTATGACGGGAAAGCGAAAGAACCAGCATACGTTCTTTCGCTTTTTTACGTTTGCGTCATGGTATCTAAAAAGGTTTGAACGGCTTTGCGGTAGCTCTCCGGATTTTTGGTGTACGACATGGCATGCCCGCCCGATTCGGCCAGATAGAGCATCTTAGGGCCGCGTTTTCTGCGGTGCAGCAATTCGGAAGAAGCGGGAGGTATATAATCATCTTCCTTACTGTGAATAAACAGCACGGGCTGCCGGATGCGGCTGATAACCGATAGAGGAGATACATCACGGATACGGTATCCTTCTCTCATCCGCAAAAAGAAATCAGCCAAAGGCAGAAGCGGCCACGGAGGCAGCCGGAACTCCCGCTTCAGCCTGTAGGCGAGCTGATCGCGAAAGCTTGCGAACGGACAGTCCGCAATATAAAAATCAGCGCCGTTTTCATCCTGATGCCCGCCCGCGTATAATAAGGCCGTCACCGCTCCCATCGATTCCCCGTGGATGCCGATTTGACCGCCGTCTCCGGTTTTGTGTCTCACCCAATTCACGGCTTCTTCCAAATCATCTTTTTCAAAATAGCCGTAGCTCGTCGTTCTGCCGCCGCTTTTTCCGTGCCCGCGGTGGTCATATACGAGCACATTCCAGCCTAAATCTAAAAATAAATCCATGTATTTCAATGAATTGAACGAATTTACGGTAACGCCGTGACAAATAATCATGGTGTTTGCCGTATGATGCGGGGCGACGTAAAAGCCTTTGATCTCATACCCGTGGCGTGACAGGATGACGGCCTCTTCTTTTTCCATGGCCTGAAAGGAATCAAATCTATCATACCCGTCCGCCGTTTCTTTTTTCATGATATCTTCATCCGTCTTTTTCTTCATAAACATAATCAGATTCGTAAAAGCGAATCCGGCAGCCAAAAAGACTGCGCAAGCCGAACCGAACACCGCCAGCCATTTTTTCACACAGGCACCCTCCTTTAATATGAAGAATCCTTCCTCCGGCTTTTTGGGACCGTGAACGTTGCCGGCCTCCGGCGCTCCGTGGTACACTTGCTTCACCATATTCAGATACGGGGGGCGTAATGATGAAAAAGCAGCTGCCTAAAGAAAAACACAGCTTAAAAGACGATCTGGAGGAAGATCTGAAGGCCAGGCTTTTGCAAATGAAAAGTGAGCTGAAGGAAGAAGACGAGAAAAAGCAGGCGCAGCAAAAGGCGGAACAAATCAGAAAACGAAAAGAAAAAGAAAAACATAAAAGCTTTGAAGAGCTGCTGAATGAAAGCAGTCTCGATTGGCACAAATATAAATAAACCGGCATCTGAAAAGGTGCCGGTTTTATTGTTTAAGAACGATGGGCTTCGTATACGTCCCGTTTTGTATGGTATTGCAGAGCTTTGATTTCCTGGCTGCTTAAACGCCGGGCCTCTGCAGCCGAACAGTTTTCTCTCAGCTGCTCAAGTGAGCTGGCTCCGGTGATGACAGAAGCGACGGCCGGCTGTGACAGCAAGTATTGAAGAGAAAGCTCCGTCATGCTTAAGTCAGGTGCGGCAGCGCTGATCGCTTTTTTGGTTTCCGCCAGTTCTGCAAAAGAATATGTTAAATAGCCGTTCTCTTTTACGCTTGCAGCCGCTTGATCAAGCGGTTTTTCCGTAAGAAGCCCTTTAGCGACAGGCCCTCTTGCGACTACGCTGATTCCGTTCTCCTCTAAAAGGGGAAGCCACTCCTCGGGGCGCCGGTCCAGCAGGCTGTATTGCATCATAACGCTGGTGATAGTTGATTTTTTCACATATTCTTTAATAACATTCGGACGAATCGAGGAAATGCCGTAATACCGGATGACACCTTCCTGTTTTAAGTCCTCAAATGCTTCGATCGTTTCGTCAATATGGTCTTCCATCGTGCCGCCATGCAGCTGATAAAGGTCGATATAGTCCGTTTTCAGCCGGCGCAGGCTGTTTTTGACCGCTTCTTTTATGTATCCTTTGGAAGCGTCCCAATGCCAGCCGTCTTTATCATCATTCCAGCGGTTTCCGGCTTTCGTGGCTAAAATGATGTCGTGCCTGCGGTTTTTGACGGCCTCCCCGACAATTTCCTCATTTCTGCCGAAATCATAAAGATCAGCGGTATCTAAATAATTGATTCCAAGCTCGATCGCTTCATCCAAAATAGACAGCGCTTTAGCTTTATCCGTACCCAGCGACATACAGCCGAGCCCGATTTCGCTTATTTCTAAATCAGAATGTCCCAGTGTGCGTTTTCTCATCGTTTCGCTCCTTTTTATAGTCTTTTATTGACCGTAATATAAAGGCGCGAAGTTTTCAACTGTTAAGGCCCGGTGATCCAATCTCCGACATAGCGGAATGTCCGTCCGTATTCTTTCAGTTTAGCCCGCACTTCCCACGCCTTTCCGACCAATACGATACTCTTATCCTTCCGGTACACCTTCAATCGAAAAGCACCTCCCTCTCATGCATGTATGATAAAATATATGAGGCATAATAGAGAGACAGAACGGGAGATGACATGATGAAACATTTAGAAGAAAAAACACTTGCGAAAAAAAAGCTGTATGACGGGAAAGTCATAGATCTTTACTTAGAGGATGTAGAGCTCCCGAACGGAAAAACAAGCAAGCGGGAAATCGTCAAACATCCGGGAGCGGTGGCCGTACTTGCGGTGACCGAGGAAGGAAAAATCATTTTGGTGAACCAGTTCAGAAAGCCGCTGGAACGGACAATCGTTGAAATTCCGGCCGGGAAGCTTGAAAAGGGAGAAGAGCCGGAACATACGGCGTTAAGAGAGCTCGAGGAAGAAACGGGATATACGGCGGAAACCTTGACGAAAATCACCGCTTTTTATACATCACCCGGGTTTGCTGATGAAATCGTGCATCTCTTTCTTGCGGAAGGGCTTTCGCCGCTGGAAGAAAAACGAGAGCTGGATGAGGATGAATTTGTCGAAGTCATGCAGGTCACGCTTGAAGAGGCCGTGAAGCTGATTGAATCCCGCAGGGTGTATGACGCAAAAACGGCGTACGCGATTCAGTATCTCCAGCTGAAAGAAGCGCTGAAGGAAAAATGATGAAAACCATCTATGCGGATCTGCATATTCATATCGGCCGCACCTATACGGGAAAACCGGTCAAAATCACCGGGGCCAAAACGTTGACGCTGCACCGGATTTTAGAAGAAGCCAGTGAGGGGAAGGGAATTGAACTATTGGGCATCATCGACTGCCATTCCCCGGAAGTCATAGAAGAAATCGAGCGCGGAATTGATGAAGGCAGATACCGTGAGCTGAAAGAAGGCGGCATCCGGTATCGGAATACGACGCTTCTGTTGGGCAGTGAGCTTGAAATCTATGATCACACATGCCGCGGGCCGATTCACGTTCTCGTCTTTATGCCGTCTCTTGCCGAAATGAAGATGTTTTCTGAGTGGCTCGCAAAAAGGCTTAAAAATATCCATCTCAGTTCCCAGCGCATTTATGAAACCGGTTTGAATCTTCAGAGGAAAACAAAGGAATTGGGCGGGCTGTTTATTCCCGCCCATATGTTCACCCCGCATAAAAGCCTGTACGGAAAAGGGATCAGATCTTCTTTGACAGAAGTTTTCGACCCGGCGCTCATTGATGCGGCGGAACTCGGGTTAAGCTGCGACACCGACATGGCTTCGCGGGTAACAGAACTTGATCCGTATACATTTTTAACAAATTCTGATGCGCATTCCTTAGGGAAAATCGGCAGAGAATATAATGAAATGCTTCTTAAAGAGGCGAATTTCACGGAATTTTCGCTGGCTTTAAAAGGGAAGGACGGAAGAAAAATCACGGCGAATTACGGGCTGAACCCGAAGCTCGGGAAGTATTACCGGACGGCTTGCGACCGCTGCGGCAGCCAGGTTGAAAAAGGAGCTTCCGCATGTCCGGAGTGCGGGGGGAAAACAATGACAAAAGGGGTCAGTGAACGGCTGGAGGAACTGAGCGGCCCGAAAAAAAGCCGCGTGCCGCGGCCGCCGTATATTCATCAAATTCCGCTGCAGTTCATTCCCGGGGTCGGGCCGAAAACGTTAGAAAAACTGAAGCGGGCTTTCGGGACGGAGATGGCGATTCTACATCAGGCGCAAGAAGAGGAATTGGCGAGTGTCGTCCAGCCTAAAATAGCGGCTGTCATTCATAAAGCGCGCACCGGGCAGCTTGTCCTTGAGGCCGGGGGCGGAGGGACGTACGGCAGAATCAAGCCGTAAAAGCCGGTTTTTTAGCGGAGCTCCTCCTGCACCTTCTTTTTCGTGCGGACAAACGCAATCAATTCGATGATTTCATCCTGATTCAGCGGCTGTCCGTCAACGGTCAGTGTGCCGCAGCCTTGTGCGGCGTTTGTTAATTCGATGGTCTGGGCAAACGGCTCCGCCTTTTTTTCAGTGCGCCCCAGTAAATCGTCGCACGTCGTGTCAAACAGATCGGCAAGCGTGCCCAGCGCCTCGAATGACGGCCGCCGGTATCCTGATTCATACCCGGCGTACGTGCTTTTGGCGATGCCGAGACGATCAGCCGTATATTGAAGAGACCAATTTTTCTTTTTTCTCAGTTCAGTTAAACGATCTAAATTCATATTCAAAACCGCTCCTTTTCACTTGAGCAAATTATATCATATCGATATGCAAAAGTGTACGCGAATTGAATAATAATCACTTGATTAATTTCATTCGTCTGTCTATAATTTGATTAAAAGTATGCGAAAAGCGAATGCTTAACACATCTTGAGAAATGGATGAAGAGGTGCAGGGTATGAAAAAATTATTGCTGTTAACAACCGGAGGAACAATCGCCTCAGTCGAAGGAGAAAACGGGCTTGCACCCGGGGTGAAAGCAGACGAATTGTTAACCTACGTATCAAAACTTGATAACGATTACACGATGGAAACCCATTCGTTAATGAACATCGACAGCACAAATATGCAGCCTGAATACTGGGCCGAAATCGCAAATGCTGTCAAAGAAAAATATGACGCATATGACGGGTTCGTCATTACGCACGGGACAGACACAATGGCTTATACATCAGCGGCACTGTCTTATATGCTTCAGCATGCTGATAAACCGATCGTCATTACGGGTTCGCAAATCCCGATTACATTTCAAAAAACCGATGCCAAAAAAAATATCACGGACGCGATCCGCTTCGCATGTGAAGGGGTGGGCGGCGTATACGTCGTATTTGACGGCAGAGTCATTCAAGGCACACGCGCCATTAAATTAAGAACGAAAAGCTATGATGCATTTGAGAGCATTAACTATCCGTATATCGCGTTTATTACCGAAAACGGAATTGAATATAACAAACAAGTGCACATGCCAAAAGACGATGCTTTTACGGTCAATACTTCACTTTGCACGGACGTGTGCCTGCTCAAGCTCCACCCGGGACTGAAACCGGAAATGTTTGACGCATTAAAGGGCATGTACAAAGGAATCGTCATTGAAAGCTACGGCAGCGGCGGCGTGCCGTTTGAAGGAAGAGACATTCTCGCCAAAGTCAATGAAATGATTGAAAGCGGCATTGTCGTCGTCATTACGACACAATGTCTTGAAGAAGGAGAGGACATGAGCGTCTATGAAGTCGGCCGAAGAGTCAATCAAGATCTCATTATCCGCTCCAGAAATATGAACACGGAAGCCATCGTGCCGAAATTAATGTGGGCGCTCGGCCAGTCTCACAACTTGGCTGAAGTCAAAAACATTATGGAGACACCGATCGCAGACGACGTTGTACTGTAAAAACATGACTACCACAAAGAGAAAGTAGGGTTTTAGCATGACAAACGCGCAAAAAGAATATCGTCAGGAAAAAGATTTCCTCGGAGAAAAACAAATTGAAGCTGATGTGTATTACGGAATACAAACGCTGCGCGCGAAAGAAAACTTTCCGATTACCGGATACCGCATCCACGAAGAAATGATTAATGCGCTCGCCATCGTCAAAAAAGCGGCGGCGCTTGCCAACATGGATGTAAAACGGCTGTATGAAGGAATCGGGAATGCGATTGTACAGGCCGCAGATGAAATTCTTGAGGGAAAATGGCATGACCAATTTATCGTCGATCCGATCCAAGGGGGAGCCGGAACGTCCATGAACATGAATGCCAACGAAGTAATCGGCAACAGAGCTCTTGAAATCATGGGGCATAAAAAAGGTGAATACATTCACCTCAGCCCGAACACACACGTCAACATGTCACAATCGACGAACGACGTGTTCCCGACGGCAATCCATATTTCAACCTTGAAACTTTTGGATAAGCTCCTTGATACGATGGCGCATATGCTCAGTGTCTTTAAAGATAAAGCGAAACAATTTGATTCTGTCATTAAAATGGGGCGCACACACCTTCAGGACGCTGTGCCGATCCGTCTCGGACAGGAATTTGAAGCATACAGCCGCGTGCTTGAGCGTGACATAAAGCGAATTAAACAATCCCGCCAGCATCTGTATGAAGTAAACATGGGGGCAACGGCCGTAGGTACGGGACTTAACGCCGATCCGCGCTACATAGAACAGGTTGTGAAGCACCTGGCTGACATCAGCGGACTGCCGCTTGTCGGCGCCGGCCATTTGGTTGACGCCACACAAAACACTGATGCGTATACGGAAGTTTCAGCCGCGTTGAAAGTATGCATGATGAACATGTCGAAAATCGCCAACGATCTGCGCTTAATGGCTTCAGGTCCGCGCGCGGGACTTGCGGAAATTTCACTGCCCGCCCGTCAGCCGGGATCATCCATTATGCCTGGGAAAGTCAACCCTGTAATGGCAGAGCTGATCAACCAAATCGCCTTCCAGGTCATCGGGAATGACAATACGATCTGCCTCGCTTCAGAAGCGGGCCAGCTGGAGCTTAACGTAATGGAGCCGGTGCTCGTATTTAACCTGCTTCAATCCATCAGCATCATGAATAACGGGTTCCGTTCATTTACCGATCATTGTCTGGCGGGAATTGAAGCCAACGAAAAACGTCTGAAGCAATACGTGGAAAAAAGCGTCGGCGTCATTACAGCGGTCAATCCGCACCTCGGGTATGAAGCGGCTGCGCGAATTGCCCGTGAAGCAATCATGACGGGGCAATCTGTAAGAGATCTTTGCCTTCAAAATGATGTACTGACAGAAGAAGAATTGGATATCATTTTGAATCCATATGAAATGACAAAACCGGGAATTGCCGGAAAAGATCTATTAGAAAAATAAATTTTAAAGCAACAACAGCCGCCTTTTCACGTTTTTTAGTGAATAGGCGGTTGCCATACAAAGGGATGAGGCAGTATAGTATAATTTGTTATATCATTTGATGAAAGCGTTTTAGCTTTTTTCTTCTAGGGGGATTTTCTTGTGAAAGAGGCCAGATTGCCAAATTTATTGGAAATTATTATCTTATTATTCGGGTTTTTAGCACTTGTCTTATCGTTCACAGTGTTTTTAGACCTGCCGATCCAGCTAGCTCTATTAATATCCTGGTTTTTCGCTATTATTCTCGGAGTCAGGCTGGGATATTCATATAAAGACTTGCAGGCTTCGATTGTCACCGGCATATCAAACGGTCTTGAAGCGGTATTGATTCTCGTTTCGGTCGGTGCGCTCATCGGGACATGGATTGCCGGCGGCGTTGTGCCGACGTTAATTTATTATGGTTTAGAGTTTATTAATCCTCATATTTTCCTTCTGGCTACACTGGTGATTTGTTCCGTTATGTCCGTTGCGACCGGAACGTCGTGGGGAACCGTGGGAACCGCGGGGATCGCCATGATTGCCATCGGAGAGGGAATGGGTATACCGCTTCCGATCGTAGCGGGAGCCGTTTTGTCCGGCGCTTACTTCGGAGACAAGCTTTCACCGCTGTCTGACAGTACGGTGCTTGCCTCCACGCTTTCTAAGGTGGATGTGCTGTCACACGTCAGAGCGATGATGTATCTGTCAATTCCGTCCTATATTATTACGGCCATTCTGTTTACCGTAACGGGATTTATATACGGCGGAAAAAATATTGATCTCGACAAAGTGGAATTTTTAAAATCTTCATTGCAGAAAACGTTTGATATTCATATATGGATGCTCATTCCGGCTGTTGTCGTCGTTGTCCTTCTGATTTTGAAAAAGCCGTCTATGCCCGTTATTATCATCGGTGCTTTGCTTGGCGCAATCTGGGCTTCCGTCTTTCAGGGAATGAATTTTGCCAGTGCCATAGCGACTGCTTATAATGGTTTTTCTATTAAAACGGACGTCGAATTTTTAAACGGCCTGTTAAACCGCGGAGGCATTACCGGTATGCTGGATACGTTAGTCGTTATCCTGTTCGGTCTCGGTTTTGGAGGAATTCTTGAGAAGCTCGGCGTATTAAAAGTGATTGTCTCAACTTTTGAGAAAAAGCTGACCACACCGGGAAATGTGACGCTTTCGACATTGATCGTCGCCCTTTTAGGAAACATTTTCGGCTGTGCGATGTACGTGTCATTGATCCTGACGCCGAAAATCATGGAGAACAGTTATGATAAACTGAAACTTGACAGAAGAGTTTTATCCCGGAACGCAGAGGTGGGCGGAACGCTTACTTCAGGGATGGTGCCGTGGTCTGATAACGGCATCTATATGGCCGGCATTCTCGGCGTATCCACATTTTCTTATCTGCCGTTCATGTGGCTCAGTTTTGTATCTATCGGACTGGCAATATTGTACGGATACACGGGGAAATTCATTTGGTACACGAAAGAAAAATCCTTGCAATCTCAAAAATTGGGTTAGGAGGTTCATTTCATGATTACAAAGCATATGATTCGGACGTTAATGATTGAAACGCCGACTGTTCCCGGAAATCTCGGAAAAGTGGCAACCGCCATCGGAGTGATGGGCGGAGATATCGGGGAAGTTGAAACCGTTAAAGTCGGCCCGAACTACACAATGCGCAACATTACGGTGCAGGCCGAAAATGAAGAGCAGCTGCAGGAAATCATTCAAGCCATTGAAGTTCTCGGTGAAGGCATCCGTCTTCATACAGTCTCAGATGAAGTGCTCTCTGCTCATGAAGGCGGCAAAATTCAGATGAAAAGCAAAATGCCGATCCGGACATTGGCTGAGCTTGGGCGTGTTTATACGCCGGGTGTCGCCGATGTGTGCAGACTGATTGAAAACGAGCCTGAAAAAGCGTCCATCTATACGACAATCAGCAATTCTGTCGCCATTGTCACCGACGGAACGGCGATTCTCGGCCTCGGCAATATCGGCTCTGTCGCCGGAATGCCCGTAATGGAAGGGAAAGCCGCGCTTTTTGACCAGCTGGCGGGTATCAGCGGAATTCCGATTTTGCTCGATACCTCTGATCCGGAAGAAATCATTCGCACGGTAAAACATATTTCCCCGGGGTTCAGCGGAATTCTGCTTGAAGATATCGGTTCGCCCCACTGCTTTGACATTGAAGACCGCCTGAAAGAAGAACTGGACATTCCGGTTATGCACGATGACCAGCACGGCACGGCGGTCGTCACGCTCGCCGCCGCCATTTCCGCTTGTAAAAGCGCCGGTCTTGATTTAAAAGAAGCGAAGGTCGGTCAGATCGGTCTCGGCGCGGCAGGCGTCGCCATCTGCCGCATGTTTATGGCATACGGAGTCAAAGCGGTCTGCGGAACGGACAAGTCAGAAGACGCAATGAACCGCCTCGCTCAGTACGGAGGTCAGCCGCTTGGAAGCATCAAAGAATTAATGGACACGTGTGACATTGTGATCAGCACCACAGGAGTTCCGGGTCTCATTAAAAAAGAGGATGTCAGAAAAGGACACGTCATTCTGGCTTTATCTAATCCGAAGCCGGAGATTGAACCGGAAGAGGCATTACAAGCCGGAGCCGCTTATGCAGCTGACGGCCGTTCGGTCAATAATGTTCTCGGCTTCCCGGGGATTTTCCGCGGCGCGCTGAACGCCAAAAGCAAGAAAATCGACCATGAAATGCTTGTGGCGGCCGCAGAAGCCATCGCCTCTTGCACGAAACACGGCGATCTCGTGCCTCAGCCTTTGGATGCCGACGTGCATCAAGCCGTATCAGCAGCCGTAGAACGGGCCGCGGCAGGGAAATAAACAACTCTTACAGTACCGGACATGTGCCGGTGCTGTTTTTTTATCATGAATAGGAAGCGGAATTCTTAGGCAGGCTAACAGATAGCAAAAGACGGAATAAAGAGGTGTCGATGTGGATTATTTTCCGCTGATCCATACAAATATTTGGGATGCTGTGATCGGCGTGCCGGTCGTCTTATGCGTCACACAGCTGATCAAAGTGTTCTGCCGGGTTCCGGGCATATTCGTTCCCACGATTGCCCTTGCTGCCGGAAATGTTGTGTCTATCGTTTTCGGTCATCATGAACACGTGTATGCGGGGATTTTCATGGGGTTTTTTTACGGATACGCCGCAATGGGGAGCTATTCATCTGCCAAAACGTCTCTGCGCGCTTACCGGTCGAAACAAGAGCCGTATTCATGAACACATCTGGATTTTTTTGTTATGATAAAGAAAAGGGAAAAAAGGAGCGATTGGCACATGGCGAAGAGCAAAACGAAAAAAATGCGGGAGCATCTCAAAAGAAACGGGATGCGTGACGCAGTCCTGTCAAGGGGGACGGCGCCGTCTTTCAGCACCCATGAAAGAGTGACGAAAACCAAAAAAGACAGGCTTGAAAGAATAAAGCATAAAAAAAGGAACCCCTATGATCACCGGAGTGATGACGGGGTTCTTTTTTTATGCCCGAATCTCGCGCCTTTCTATGATTTCTCTGTCATGTTTTCTCTTTTCTTTCATACAATCTACTAAATCAAGTCAATAGATTAGCGGGAGGAAAGCGGTATGAGAAAACAATCGTACAAAGAACTGTTTTTTCGCCATGTAAAGGATCATCTGTCACTTTATATATTTGTGTTCGTCTTGTTTTTAATGGGGGTCATTTTCGGGGCGATCATCGTCAACAGCATGACCATCACGCAGAAAGAAGATTTGTATTACTATTTAAGCAAGTTTTTCGGACAGCTGTCTGACGGAAAACATGCCGGCGCTTCAGAAATGTTTTGGCAGGCCGTCTTTCATGATGTGAAATATTTGGGGCTGATGTGGATTCTCGGTATTTCCGTGATCGGTCTTCCGGTTATTTTCATTATGGTGTTCTTAAAAGGAATCGTCGTCGGCTTCACGGTCGGTTTTTTAGTGAATCAAATGGGGATGAACGGGTTTTTCCTGTCATTTATTTCGGTTCTGCCGCAAAACATCGTTCTCATTCCGGCGTATCTTATCATGGGGACATGCTCTATCGCTTTTTCACTGAAACTGATCCGGCAGCTGTTTGTCAAACGCAGCCTTCATGACGCGCCGATCCAATGGTTCGGACGTTACGCCTTCGTGCTGATTCTCATCGTTTTCTTCTCGGTCATCGCCTCGCTGCTCGAGGCGTACGTGTCTCCGCTGTTTATGGAAAAACTGTCATCACGCATATTTTAGAATGATTATCACAAAATAATACTTTTATTTATCAGTTTATAATAATTATAGTTGGAACTCTGCGCGTATTTTGTTATAATGAGTCATGGAATGCGGCGTAGGAGGGAAAGACATGGAAAACCGTATTGATCGAATTAAAAAGCAGCTGCACTCGTCAAGCTACAAGCTTACGCCACAGCGGGAAGCAACGGTAAGAGTGCTGCTTGAAAACGAAGAAGACCATTTAAGCGCAGAAGATGTATACCTCCTCGTAAAAGAGAAATCTCCTGAAATTGGTCTCGCTACAGTATACCGTACATTAGAATTATTAACAGAATTAAAAGTCGTTGATAAAATTAACTTCGGGGACGGCGTATCCCGCTACGACCTTCGCAAAGAAGGCGCGGCTCACTTTCATCACCATTTGGTGTGCATGGAGTGCGGAGCCGTCGATGAAATTGAAGAAGATCTGCTTGAAGACGTTGAAGAAGTGATTGAACGTGATTGGAAATTTAAAATTAAAGATCATAGATTGACTTTTCACGGAATCTGCCACCGCTGCCGCGGGGATGAAACAGAGTAAAAGCCTACGAACCTTTTCTGCCAGGAAAGGGTTTTTTGCTGTTTTTATGTATAAAAGCCTTTGAAATTGGCATAAGGTGTACTAACAGCCGCCAAAAGAAAGGGTCGATCGAAAGATGGGCAGATTCTTAAAAACAGCCGCGGATACGATCAAAGTGTTTATTCTGTTCACAGGTTTTACCGCGCTGTTCTATTATGCTATGATATGGGTGAATTCAGAGTATGAAAACTATCATCGGTACGATAAACCGGAAGGCTCCGCCGTCAAAGTAGCCAAAACGGAACATGAGGATAAAGACGGCTGGTTCGGCCGATTGATCTTTTTTTACCAAAACGGGGAGTAGATCAAGAGTGAAGGATCAAATTAAGGATTTCATCCATTATGTGAGGGTTGAAAGAGGGCTGTCCCAAAATACGATGATGTCCTATGAGCGTGATCTGAAAAGTTATTCTCTCTTCTTAACTGAAACCCTTCAGATCACTTCATGGAATGATGTGACCCGTCTTCATATTATTCAATATTTAAAGCATATAAAGGACTCCGGGAAATCCGGCAAGACGTCTGCGAGGCATTTGGCGTCAATCCGGTCTTTTCATCAATTTCTGTTAAGGGAAAAAGCCGCGGATAAAGATCCTTCGGTACATATTGAAACACAAAAAACAGAGCGGACGCTTCCAAAAGTATTGGCGCTTCACGAAGTTGAGCGGTTATTGGACACGCCTAAGCTTGACAGCCCGTTCGGTCTCAGGGATAAAGCCATGCTTGAACTGCTGTACGCGACCGGCATCAGGGTCAGCGAGATGATCGAGCTGAAATTATCCGACGTCCATTTGACGATGGGATTCGTCCGCTGCTTCGGAAAAGGGCGGAAAGAGCGGATTGTGCCGATTGGTGAAGCCGCTTCCCATGCGATAGAAGCATACATTGAAAAAGCCAGAGGGAAATTATTAAAGAAAAATGTAACCGAAGCGCTTTTTCTGAATCATCACGGCAGGCAGATCAGCCGTCAGGGATTTTGGAAAAACCTGAAAAAAATCGCACTTGAAGCGGGGATTAAAAAAGAGCTGACACCGCACACGCTCCGGCACTCCTTTGCAACGCACCTGCTCGAAAACGGGGCGGATCTGCGTGCCGTGCAGGAGATGCTCGGACATGCCGATATTTCCACGACGCAAATTTATACGCATGTGACGAAAACAAGGCTGAAGGACGTGTACAAACAGTATCATCCGCGCGCTTAGGAGCCGCTGCCAGAGGGGCCGCGGCTTTTTTGCCGGATTGGCGGAATACAGAGAAGGTTCTAATTATTTGAATCGGCATTGTCAACAAGAATGTAAACGGTTTATACTTGAGTTGTCTGACCTCTGTAAGCTACAATGGACAGATGGAAGAAAAGGAGGCTTTTATGATGTCTGAATACAAATATAACCGGGTATTTTTGATCGTAATGGATTCTGTCGGAATCGGTGAAGCGCCGGACGCCGCCGATTTTAATGATATAGGCGCAAATACGCTCGGACACATCGCAGAGCACATGAACGGCTTACATATGCCCCATATGGCGCAGCTCGGTCTCGGACTGATCGGAGACATTAAGGGCGTGGAAAAAACGGAGCACCCTCTTGCGTACTACGGAAAAATGCAGGAGGCGTCAAACGGGAAAGATACGATGACGGGGCACTGGGAGATTATGGGCCTCTACATTGAAAAACCGTTTAAAGTGTTCCCGGAAGGATTTCCGGATGAACTTCTTCAGGAACTTGAGCGGCGTTCAGGACGGAAAATCATCGGAAATAAGCCGGCTTCAGGCACGGCGATTCTGGACGAGCTCGGAAAAGAACATATGGAAACGGGTGCGCTGATCGTTTATACATCAGCAGATTCCGTACTGCAGATTGCGGCTCACGAAGATGTCGTTCCGCTTGACGAACTGTACAGCATCTGTGAAACGGCCAGAGAACTGACGCTTGATCCGAAATACATGGTCGGCCGGATTATCGCAAGACCGTTCGTCGGAGAACCGGGCAGCTTCAAACGCACGCCGAACCGTCATGATTATGCGCTCAAACCGTTCGGCCGCACGGTAATGAACGGAATGAAAGACAGCGGATTAGACGTCATTTCCATCGGCAAAATTTCTGATATTTATGACGGAGAAGGTGTTACATCTTCCCGCCGCACGGTATCTAATATGGACGGCATGGACAAAGTGATTGAAACGCTCGGTGAAGAGTTTACGGGCCTGAGCTTTGCCAATCTCGTTGATTTTGACGCGCTGTACGGACACCGCCGTGATCCGGAAGGGTACGGAAAAGCGCTCGAGGAATTCGACGCGAGGCTTCCGGAAGTGTTTGAGAAAATGAAAGAAGACGATCTGCTTATTATCACTGCGGATCACGGCAATGATCCTGTCCATCACGGCACGGATCACACGAGGGAGTATGTGCCGCTTCTTGTGTACAGCAAAAAGCACAAACACACTGAACAGCTGCCGCTTGCGGATACATTTGCCGATATCGGCGCAACCATTGCGGATAATTTCAAAACGGAAAAGCCGGAATACGGAAAAAGCTTTTTATCAAGATTACAGTAGGGGGACTTTTTTTGAAACAAAAGATCGAACGTGCTGCTGCATTTATTAAAGAACACGTGAAAGAAACACCAAAGATCGGTCTGATTTTAGGGTCAGGGCTCGGCGTATTGGCCGATGAAATTGAAGGAGCTGTCAAGCTTACATATGAAACGATCCCTGATTTTCCGGTCTCAACGGTAGAAGGCCATGCCGGCCAGCTTGTGATGGGAACGCTTGAAGGCGTGCAGGTCATCGCGATGCAGGGCCGCTTTCATTACTATGAAGGCTACTCAATGGATCAGGTCACATTTCCCGTCCGCGTGATGAAGGCACTCGGCGTTGAATCTCTCGTTGTGACGAACGCAGCCGGCGGTATCAACACTGAATTCCGCGCCGGCGATCTGATGATTATTACAGACCACATCAACTTTACGGGCACCAACCCGTTAATCGGGCCTAACGAAGCTGAATTCGGACCGAGATTCCCGGACATGTCAGAAGCCTATGACAAAGAGCTGTCAGGCTTGGCTGAAAAAACGGCCGATGAGCTGGGCATTCCTGTTCAAAAAGGGGTGTATACAGCTGTTACGGGGCCGTCTTACGAAACGCCGGCTGAGGTTCGGTTTTTAAGAACGATGGGTTCTGACGCTGTCGGCATGTCGACCGTGCCGGAAGTCATCGTCGCCAACCACGCGGGGATGCGCGTGCTCGGCATCTCATGCATTTCCAACGCGGCGGCAGGTATTCTTGACCAGCCGTTATCCCATGAAGAAGTAATGGAAATGACGGAAAAAGTAAAAGGCGGCTTTTTGAAGCTTGTAAAAGCCGTAGTCGCACGATCTCAAAAATAAGTCAGCATAAGTCAGCTGTTTCTTCGGAAGCAGCTGTTTTTTTGTGCCCTCAACACGAAACATTTTCCAGATGAGGCGTATAAAACCACCGGATTTGGAAAAAATAAAAAGGATTATGAAATGGAGGGCTTTGGAGATGAAACGTCTTATATCCACTTTGTTGATTGGCATTTTATTAACGGCATCAGCACCGTCCGCTTTTGCAAAGCCGGACGGAAAACATACATCGGAGCTCGCTCATGAAGCCAAAAGCGCCGTGCTGATTGAACGCGATACGGGAAGCATTCTTTATAACAAGAACAGCCGGGAGCGTCTGGCGCCGGCAAGCATGACAAAAATCATGACCATGCTTTTAATCATGGAAGCGCTTGACAAAGGGAAAATAAAGATGAGCGATAAAGTCAGGACGAGTGAACATGCCGCGTCCATGGGCGGATCACAGATTTTCCTTGAACCCGGAGAAGAAATGACGGTAAAAGAAATGCTCAAAGGAATTGCGATAGCTTCCGGAAATGACGCATCCGTCGCAATGGCGGAGTATATCGCCGGTTCAGAAGAGGATTTCGTCAGCCGGATGAACAAAAAAGCAAAAGAATTGGGATTGAAAGATACCTCCTTCAAAAACCCGACGGGACTGCCTGAAAAAGACCATTACAGCTCTGCTTATGACATGGCGAAAATGGCGAAGGAATTATTAAAGTATGATAAAATCACTCAATTTACGGGAACGTATGAGGATTATTTAAGAGAAAATACAGACAAAAAGTTCTGGCTCGTCAATACAAACCGGCTGATCAAATTTTATCCGGGTGTAGACGGCGTGAAGACGGGCTTTACAGGCGAAGCGAAGTATTGTTTAACCGCCACCGCTAAAAAAGGAAATATGAGGGTTATTGCTGTCGTTTTCGGAGCCAGCACTCCGAAAGAAAGAAATGCCCAAGTGACCAAAATGCTTGATTACGCCTTCAGCCAGTTTAAAACACACCCGCTGTACAAACGGGATCAAATCGTAGGAACGGTAAAAGTAAAAAAAGGAAAACAGAAACTGATCAAGCTGACCACATCTGAGCCGATTTCTCTTCTGGCCAAAAAGGGAGAGAACATGGACAAAGTAAAAAAAGAAGTGAAAATCAACGGCAATGTAACGGCTCCGGTTAAAAAAGGAGAAGTGCTCGGCAGCCTCGTTCTGAAAAAAGACGGAAAGGTGCTCGTTGAAAGCCCGGTCACGGCAAAAGACGACATGGAAAAAGCGGGTTTTCTCACTTTTCTGAAGCGGACAATGGGAGATTGGACAAAATTTAAATAATCGTGGCGAACGGGCACTAGTTTTGTCATAGTGAAGGAATTGCTTTCCCGAAAATCGAAACACTCATTATCCGATCATATCAAGGAGGAATGAGCATGAGCCTTGGAATTGACTTTCATGTCAAAGAATCCGTGCTTTGTATTCGATTAACAGGTGAACTCGACCATCATACGGCAGAATCATTAAAACAAAAGGTTACTGAATCGCTGGAGGCTGACGGCATCCGTCACATCGTGCTGAACCTTGAAGATCTTACCTTCATGGACAGCTCCGGCCTCGGCGTGATTTTAGGGCGTTATAAACAAATTAAACAGCTCGGCGGAGAAATGGTCGTGTGCGCGATTTCGCCCGCGGTGAGACGTCTGTTTGACATGTCCGGCCTGTTTAAAATCATCAGGTTCGAACAATCAGAACAAAAAGCGCTTTTAACGTTGGGGGTGGCATCATGAAAAACGAGATGCATCTTGAATTTTCAGCCCTCAGTCAGAACGAATCGTTTGCGCGCGTAACAGTTGCTTCTTTTATCGCACAGCTCGACCCGACGATGGATGAGCTGACGGAAATCAAGACCGTCGTATCAGAAGCGGTAACAAACGCGATCATCCACGGCTATGAAGAAAACTGCGACGGAAAGGTGTACATCTCCGTTACGCTGGAGGATCATGTCGTCTATCTGACCATACGTGACGAAGGCCTCGGGATCACGGATCTTGAGGAAGCGCGCCAGCCGCTCTTTACGACAAAACCCGAGCTTGAGCGCTCCGGAATGGGCTTTACCATTATGGAAAACTTCATGGATGATGTCACGATTGATTCCTCGCCGGAGATGGGAACGACGATACGCTTAACAAAACACCTATCAAAAAGCAAAGCGCTTTGTAATTAAGGAGATTTGTTATGGATGTGGAGGTTAAGAAAAACAGCAAAAACGCGCAGCTCAAGGACCATGAAGTCAAAGAATTAATCAAAAAGAGCCAAGAGGGCGACCAGCAGGCAAGAGACCTCCTCATAGAAAAAAACATGCGTCTTGTGTGGTCCGTCGTTCAAAGGTTCTTAAACAGAGGCTATGAGCCGGACGATCTGTTTCAGATCGGCTGTATCGGATTGTTAAAATCCGTTGATAAATTCGATTTGTCCTATGATGTCCGTTTTTCAACTTATGCCGTGCCGATGATTATCGGAGAAATCCAGCGCTTCATCCGCGATGACGGAACCGTCAAAGTTTCAAGATCTTTAAAAGAGCTCGGCAATAAAATACGCCGGGCGAAAGATGAACTGTCAAAAACATACGGAAGAGTGCCGACCGTCCAGGAAATCGCGGACCATTTAGAAATTGATGCGGAGGATGTGGTGCTTGCGCAGGAAGCGGTGCGGGCGCCTTCATCCATTCATGAGACCGTGTATGAAAATGACGGAGACCCGATCACCCTGCTTGATCAGATCGCCGATCATTCAGAAGAGAAGTGGTTTGACAAAATCGCCCTCAAGGAAGCGATCAGTGATTTGGAAGAACGGGAAAAACTCATTGTCTATCTGAGATATTATAAAGATCAGACACAGTCGGAAGTAGCCGAACGGCTCGGGATTTCCCAAGTCCAGGTATCGAGGCTGGAGAAAAAAATATTAAAGCAGATTAAAGTGCAGATGGATCATACGGAAAGCTGACCTTTTACGGGCCGGCTTTTTTTATTTGTGCATCGGTGGTAATTTATGGTCTTTTGCCGCTGATGAATGAGAACAAAAGTGAACCGCATACTACATATATAACCACCCGAAAGATGGTGATGCAAGATGGAAAGACGAATATTTCTCAGACTTCGCCACCGCGTGAAGGCTCATACCGGAGATATCATCACAATCGGCGACGCCGCGCAGATCGCGGGACAGCAAAAGCTGAAAAAAAAACTGTCGGCACTGCCGCTGTATAAGGTCACGAAAAAAGACAAAAATATCGTCGTGCTTGACATTATAAAAGTGCTGAAAACCATTCATACCGCTTTTCCCGCGCTTGATGTACAGACCGTCGGCGGCGCTGAAACGATAGTGGAAATCCATTACCAGAAAAAGCAGCTGTCAGCCGTTTTGTTCGTCGGTGTCTGGCTCCTGCTTTTTATCGGTTCATGTCTTGCCATTATGAATTTTCATGAAGATGTCAGTATGAGAGAAGTTCATATCGCCTTATATGAAATCATAACGGGCGAACGGAATGAATACCCGTATCTGCTTCAGATTCCGTACAGCATCGGCCTCGGTCTCGGTATGATCGTCTTTTTTAATCACATCTTCAAAAAACGCCTGAATGAAGAGCCAAGCCCGCTGGAAGTCGAGATGTTTAATTATCAGCTTGATCTCGATCATTATGTCGCAATGCACGAAAATGAAGAGACGATGAAAGATCTGCATGATCGTTAGCATTCTTTTCGTTATGTTTGTCGGGCTTGGCGGAGGGCTGACCGTGGGAGCGGGCTTTGTGGCTTTTTTAACCGTTATGGGTATCGTCCCCCGCCTTATGCAGCTGACAAAAACAATGCGCTTTGTACAGGCCTACGAAGGAGCTGTTATTTCAGGAGCTGTGTTCGGCGGCTGGGAAACCTTAAATATGAATCATTTTTTTTTATCTGAATGGCTGGCCGTTCCGGTCGGGCTTTTGGCCGGCATGTTTGTCGGCATGCTGGCCGCCGCGCTTACAGAAGTGCTGAATGTGCTTCCCATTCTTGCCAAACGGATCGGCTTCGGCAGCAAAATCATCATATTGCTGATGGCCATTGTGTTCGGCAAAATAGCCGGCTCTTTATTTCATTGGCTGTATTTTATCCATCATTCATAAGGAGGAACCGACGTGACAAACTTAAAAGAAAATTACAAAACAAAAGTGAAAGACTATCAGCCGAAACCGCCATATGTTTGGAATTGCGTCAAAGCCTTTCTGATCGGCGGTTTGATCTGTCTGATCGGGCAGGCTCTTCAAGACTTTTACATCCACTTTTTTAATTTTAATGAAAAAACAGCGGGCAACCCGACGTCCGCCACTCTTATTTTAATTTCCGCCCTTTTGACCGGATTCGGCATTTATGACAGACTCGGGCAGTTTGCCGGAGCGGGTTCAGCCGTGCCGGTGACGGGTTTTGCAAACAGTATGACAAGCGCCGCTCTCGAACACAGAAGTGAAGGACTCGTGCTTGGGGTAGCGACAAACATGTTTAAACTGGCGGGAAACGTCATTGTATTCGGCGTCGTGGCAGCCTATATCGTAGGCCTGATACGGTTTGCTTGTGAAAAACTGTTTTCGTAGGAGGAGAAAAAATGAAATTGACCGGAAAGCAAACCTGGGTGTTTGAAAACCCGTTATTTGTAAATGCGGCGGGGACGGCAGCCGGACCGAAAGAAAAAGACGGCCCGCTCGGTTCGCTGTTTGATAAGACATACGATGAAATGCATTGCAATCAGAAAAACTGGGAAATGGCGGAACGTCAGTTAATGGAAGATGCCATCAACTCCGCTTTGCAAAAACAGAATTTGAAAAAGAGCGATATTGATTTGTTACTCGCGGGGGATCTTTTAAATCAAAATGTGACCGCCAACTACGTCGCCAGACATCTGAAAATTCCGTTCCTCTGTCTGTTCGGCGCCTGTTCGACATCAATGGAAACGATTGCCGTCGCATCCGCGCTCATTGACGGCGGTTTTGCGAACCGGGCGATCGCAGCCACGAGCAGCCATAACGCGACGGCAGAACGGCAATTCCGCAATCCGACGGAGTATGGCGGGCAAAAACCGGATACCGCCACTTCAACGGTCACGGGGGGCGGGGCGGTCATCATCAGCCAAAACCCTTCTGACATCAAGATTACAAGCGCAACAGTGGGAAAAGTAAGCGACCTCGGAATAACAGATCCGTTCGATATGGGGTCCGCCATGGCGCCCGCTGCCGCCGACACAATCAAACAGCACCTGCAGGACTTAAACCGCACGGCGGATGATTATGATCTGATTTTAACGGGAGACCTTTCAGGCGTCGGCTCGCCGATCGTGAAAGATTTGCTCAAAGAAGAAGGCTATCCCGTGGGAACGAAACACGATGACTGCGGTCTTCTCATCTATACGCCGGACCAGCAGGTGTTTGCGGGAGGAAGCGGCTGCGCCTGCTCCGCGCTTGTTACGTACACACATATTTTTAATCAATTAAAAGCAGGGACTCTAAACAGGGTACTCGTTGTCGCGACAGGAGCGCTTTTAAGTCCGACAATGATCCAGCAGAAGGAAACCATTCCGACCATCGCGCACGGTGTGGTATTTGAGCGGGCGGGAGGTGCATCATAAATGGAATATCTGTTGGCTTTTGTTTGCGGGGGAATCATATGCATTATCGGTCAGCTGCTGCTTGACATTTTTAAACTGACACCCGCCCATGTAATGACAACTTTTGTCGTCATCGGCGCCTTGTTAGATGGGTTCGGAATATATGACAAATTTATCGAATTCGCGGGCGCGGGCGCGACGGTTCCCATCGTCAGCTTCGGTCACAGCTTATTGCACGGCGCCATGCATCAAGCTCACGAGCATGGATTTATCGGGATCGCCATGGGGATTTTTGAACTTACTTCCGCCGGTATATCTTCAGCGATTTTATTCGCATTTCTTGTAGCCGTTATTTTTAAACCGAAAGGATAATGCCTGATGACGAAACGGAAGGTCATTCTTGTGACAGACGGGGACGTATACGCCGCCAAAACAATTGAATATGCCGCGGAAAAAGCAGGCGGACGGTGTATTTCCCAATCAAAAGGCAATCCGTCAACGAGAAGCGGCCCCGAACTTGTTCAGCTGATTAAAGCCGCGCCGAATGACCCGGTGTTTGTCATGTTTGACGATTCAGGCCTGCAAGGGGAAGGGCCTGGCGAAACGGCGCTGAAATATGTCGCCTCACATCAGGATATTGAAGTGCTGGGGGTGATTGCGGTCGCTTCTAAGACCCATCAGGCTGAATGGACGAAAGTCGATGTCTCCATTGACCGTGATGGAGAAGTGACGGAGTTTGGCGTCGATAAAACCGGAATGAGAGAAATGGACGAGCACAGAATGAACGGAGATACGGTGTATTGTCTGGATAAATTGGACGTTCCCCTCATTGTGGGCATCGGCGACATAGGAAAGATGGGGAGAAAAGATGACATATCCAAAGGCTCGCCGATTACGATGAAGGCGGTCGAATTCATTTTAGAAAGGAGCGAAAGCCATGCCGGAAAAACCGGAAAACATGATCAAGGTGTACCGGGATCCTAGAAAAAATGAACAATTTTTTAAAGACCGCGTCGGTATGGGAACGAGCTATGATGTCGGCGTCCGCAAAGTTCGAGTATTAGACCGGGAAGTCCAGATTTACTTTGTCAACGGATTAACCGATACTTTGTTTATCATTCATTTAATGGAACAGCTCGTCGACGTCAATAATTATGACGAGAATGCGGATGAAGCGATTGACATTGTTGAAAACAGGCTTGTCAATCAGCAGGTCCAAAAAGTCAAAACGCTCGACGAAGCAACGGATCAAGTGCTTTCCGGACTTGTCGCCGTTATCGTTGAAGGCGCGGGCTTCGCTTTCGTCGTCGACGTCAGAAGTTACCCCGGACGCACACCTGAAGAACCGGATACGGAAAAGGTCGTCCGCGGGGCAAGAGACGGTTTTATCGAAAATATCGTCATTAATACAGCATTGATCAGAAGACGAATCAGGGACGAAAGGCTCCGCGTCAAAATTACGAAAGTCGGCGAGCGCTCTAAGACCGATCTTGCGATTGTGTATATAGAAGACATCGCGGACCCGGACCTTGTCAGCATCGTCGAAAACGAAGTGAATGCGATTGACATTGACGGATTGACGATGGCTGATAAAACGGTGGAAGAATTCATCGTCAAACAGGGCTACAACCCGTTTCCGATGGTCAGATACACGGAGCGGCCGGATGTGGCCGCCAATCATATTTTGGAAGGGCACGTCATCATCGTCGTTGATACGTCACCGAGCGTGATCATAACGCCGACAACGATTTTTCACCATGTTCAGCATGCGGAAGAATACAGGCAGGCGCCTTCAGTGGGAACATTTTTAAGATGGATCAGGTTCTTCGGTATTATCGCTTCAACTGTTCTGCTTCCGATCTGGTTCCTCTTTGTTCTTGAACCGTCTCTTCTGCCTGAAAGATTGGATTTTATCGGTTTAAATAAAAATACGCATATCCCGATCATTCTGCAAATCTTTTTGGCCGATTTGGGGATTGAATTTCTCAGGATGGCCGCGATCCATACGCCGACCGCTTTATCCACCGCCATGGGTCTGATTGCGGCGGTGCTGATCGGTCAAATCGCCATAGCGGTGGGGCTGTTTTCAGCAGAAGTGATTCTGTACGTATCGATCGCCGCCATCGGATCATTTACGACCCCGAGCTATGAGCTCAGCCTCGCCAATAAAATGATACGCCTCATCTTAATGGTGCTCGTGGCCATTTTCCAAGTGAAAGGCTTTGTGATAGGTTTTACATTGCTGCTGATCATAATGGCGAATATCCGCTCGTTTCATACGCCGTATTTATGGCCGTTTTTACCGTTTAACGGCAAGGCGCTGTGGCAGGTGCTCGTCCGGACGACAGTGCCGGGAGCGAAAGTCAGACCGAGCATTGTTCACCCGAAAGACCGTCAAAGACAGCCAAGCGGTTCATAATCGCATTGAAACCGACAGAAGATTATGATATTGTATGTCTTAACTTATGCGGGACTTGTATAAGGACAGCTCAAAAGAAGCTGTCCTTTTCACCCATATGCGGATCAGAAAGAGGGAATGAGCATTGTTCTTACATGGCACAAGCAGACAAAACAAACTAGGTCATTTGGAAATCGGAGGTGTGGACGCGCTGTATTTAGCGGAGCATTACGGCACGCCTCTTTATGTTTACGATGTGGCTTTAATACGTGAGCGCGCTAAAAGCTTTAAACAGGCATTCATTGACGCGGATTTAAAGGCGCAGGTCGCGTACGCGAGCAAGGCGTTTTCTTCCGTTGCGATGATACAGCTCGCTGAGCAGGAGGGGCTCTCATTGGACGTTGTATCCGGCGGAGAGCTGTTTACGGCGGTTGCGGCTGGTTTTCCGGCTGACAGGATTCATTTTCACGGCAATAACAAAAGCGAAGAAGAGTTGAAAATGGCGCTCGATCATCAAATCGGCTGCATCGTCGTTGATAATTTTTATGAAATTTCCTTACTCGCGGAACTGTGCCGCAAATCAGGGCGCACAATGGATGTGCTTCTGCGGATCACTCCGGGGGTAGAGGCGCATACGCATGATTATATTACGACGGGACAGGAAGATTCCAAATTCGGTTTTGATCTGCATAACGGGCAAATAGAAAAGGCGATTGAACAAGTATTACAGTCGGACCATATCCGCCTTCTCGGCGTTCACTGCCACATCGGATCGCAAATTTTTGATACGGCGGGCTTTGTGCTGGCCGCAGAAAAAATCTTCGCAAAACTGAATGAATGGAGAGAATCATTCGGCTTTGTCTCTGAAGTGCTGAATTTAGGGGGAGGCTTCGGCATCCGCTACACGGAGGAGGATGAACCTCTTCATCCCGCCGTTTATGTGGAAAAAATTATCGAAGCGGTAAAAGAAAACGCAGCGCTGCACGCTTTTGACATTCCGGAGATCTGGATTGAACCGGGACGCTCGCTCGTCGGAGACGCCGGAACGACGCTTTATACCATCGGTTCGCAAAAAGAAGTGCCCGGCACCCGTAAATATGCAGCGGTTGACGGGGGCATGAGCGATAATATCCGTCCTGCGCTGTATCAGGCGAAATATGAAGCCGTATCGGCAAACAGAATCGGAGAACACCACGATAAAACGGTATCCATCGCGGGCAAGTGCTGTGAAAGCGGGGATATGCTCATTTGGGATATAGACCTTCCGGAAGTGAAAGAAGGCGATCTTCTAGCCGTTTTCTGCACGGGAGCATACGGATACAGCATGGCTAACAACTACAACCGCATTCCGCGTCCCGCCGTCGTTTTTGTGGAAGACGGCGAAGCGCATCTTGTCATTAGAAGGGAAACTTATGAAGACATTGTAAAACTGGATCTGCCGTTTAAGACGGGGGTCAAACAATAAATAAAAAAGAGACCGGAACGATGGCGTCCGGTCTCTTTTTGCATTCAGCTGTTAGAACTTGATCCGCTGTCTCCTGTAAATACAGACACGATCGCATTCCAAATCGAAGCGAAGAAATCAATGACTTTTTGAACAAAGCTTTTGCCTTCATCGGATTGAATGAACTTCGTGATTTTGTCTTTTGCCTTATCGAGCTGGCTGCCGACTTGGCCCCAATCAATCTTGGCATTTTTCATTTTATTAAACAATGAAACGAGCTGGTCTTTTTGAGCGTCAGTCAGTGTAATGTTAAGGTTTGAAGCCGCATCATCGACCTTTTTCTCGATTCCTTCTTTTGTATCGGGCACACCGTTTTTCGCGAAATCATCTTTAATGTTTGCGATGAGCGCGGAGGCGTTTTTATCCCCGATTTTATCCCCGAGATCTGATGTCGTAACAAGCTCTTGGTTGGCGACTTGTTTTACATCTTCTGAAATCGCTTTGTCTGATGAGACTTCATATGCCTTGATGATTCCCGTTAATGCTGCGGTGCCTGATACCTCAAACGGCGCCGTCACGTATACTTTTGCATCTTTCACGCCTGCTGTCATCAGGGCGTTTAAGTACATTTCATCCGTGATGGAATCGATATTATGGGTCTTAACGTCAAGCCCGGACCCTTTCTTTGCCACCGTGATGGATGATGAAGAGATGGCTCTTGTGCCGATTTGGGCATTCGATATATATTTTCCCAGATATTCATGTTCTTCTTTATTCGTGACCGTCACTTTTGTCGCGTTATCAGGGACATTTAATTCGTCAAGCACTTTCTGACGGTTTTCGTTTGACAGATCCGCCCCCAGTGTGACGATGACATCTCCGACTGCGGCATCGGCCAGGCTGATTTTCGGTATTGTGCACAATACAACGGCCGCCGCCAGCAATCCAATCCACATTTTTTTCAAAGCGGTTAACCTCCTTCTTTTCACAAATGCCGTTTTGAAGCGGTTTGTGAGGGCCTGCGTGAAGCAGTTCCGATACATAGACGGCTGTGAAGCTGTTCTGGTTTCATTTTCTTTCTGCGGAAGCGGGGAGATTCGTTTTCCGGCTGAAGGTGTGGTATAATAGCCGCGAAAAGAAGAGCAGAGGCCTCTTCCTTCAAAAGAATATCAAAAAGAAAGCCGGCTTACAATTGAAATTCATATTGAAGAAGGCTTTGACAAAAAACAATACGGAAGTAGGAATGAGAATGAAAACTGGTTACATCGAAATGGAAAACGGCAGCAGAATCGAATTTGAACTTTATCCGAATGAAGCGCCTAATACAGTCGCTAACTTTGAAAACCTGGCGAATACGGGCTTTTATGACGGCGTTATTTTCCACCGCGTGATTCCGGGCTTTGTCAGCCAAGGCGGAGATCCGACTGGGACAGGCATGGGCGGAAGCGGAAAAACGATCAAATGTGAAACAGAAGGCAATCCGCATAAGCACGAAGCCGGTTCTTTATCAATGGCGCATGCCGGTAAAGACACGGGTTCAAGCCAATTCTTCATCGTACATGAGCCGCAGCCGCATTTAAACGGCGTTCATACTGTATTCGGAAAAGTGACAAGCGGTTTAGAGCATGCGAAAAACATGTCTAACGGAGACAAAATGAAAGAAATCCGTGTAGAAGGATAATGACGTAAAACCCGCCTTTTTCAGGCGGGTTTTTTTATGTATATGAAAATTCTCATGTGTAAATCATGAAAAAATACATATATGAACATCAGCGATCATTCTGGTATAGTGAAAAAGACCGATTACAACAATGAAAAGAGGTAGAAACGTTGGTTCAATTGGCAACCGTTTTATTTGTCATTATCATTCTCGCACTTATGATTTGGTTCAGGGTGAAAAAGGGAAACAGGCCGATTAAAGGCGGCGGCTTCGGCATCATTCTCCCGCTTTTGATTATCGCCGTCATTTTTACATTCAGCATCAGCCAGCTCATGAATGTCCCGGGAAAGCCGTTTCATTTTCCCGCTCTTTGGGAGCTCGCCATCGCCGGACTGTTAGGCGCGGTATTCGGTGTCATCATGCTGTCGCAAACCGCCTATGAAATCCGGGAAGACGGCTTTGTCTACTCCAAGCGGAATAAAAACTTTAAATATGTCATTATTGCGATTATTGCGATCCGCATCGTGCTCAGCCAATATTTCAAAAACATTGACGCGGCGGAATTCGCCGTTTTAACGATAGAACTTGCTTTTGTGTATTTGTGCATTTGGCGGATCGGAAGCTTCGTGAAATACCGTAAAATCAGCAAATCCGGCTTATAAAATGGAAAAAATGGATGGGGTGCGGGGCTTATTTGCCCTCTGTACAGGGATTCATGGTAAAATAAAAACGACCATGGCTAATGGGAGGAAATCACTTGAAATCAGAAAAAGAAAAAACTTCTAAAAAAAGCGCCGTACTTGATTGGGCGAAAGCCATTATCATCGCTGTCGTTCTGGCACTGCTCATCCGAAACTTTTTATTTGCCCCTTATCTCGTTGATGGAAGATCAATGGATCCGACGCTGCATGACCGCGAGAGAATCTTTGTCAATATGACGGTCAAATACATAAGCGACTTCAAACGCGGCCAGATCGTCGTTCTGAACGGAGAAAATGAACACTATGTCAAACGGATTATCGGACTTCCCGGCGACACGGTGCAAATGAAAAACGATCAGCTGTATATCAACGGCAAAAAAGTGTCCGAACCGTATTTAGCGGCAAACAAGAAAAAAGCGAAGCAAGACGGCTATGACCGGCTGACGGAAGACTTCGGCCCGGTGAAGGTGCCGGACGACAAATATTTCGTCATGGGTGATAACCGCAGAGAATCTATGGACAGCCGCAACGGCCTCGGTCTTTTTACGAAAAAACAAATAGCGGGCACATCAAAATTCGTCTTCTTCCCGTTTAACGAAATTCGAAAGACGAAATAAACCGTACAAGCAGTTTTCTTCATGAGAAAACTGCTTTTTTATATAAATTTATTTTTCCACCCTCAAAAACAGAACATAAATTCGTATATCTATTTAATAGATAGAAAGTTTTACAGATACATGAAACATCTTCCCTTTATGAAACGTTATATGAATAACTCACGCAGGGAAGAACGGGTTTCTATTCATGAAAAAAAGGAATATGACATAGTAATGAATAGATTGATACGGGCTGGAGGTAGAAAAATGGGAAGAATTAAAACAAAAGCAGCCATTTTACTTGTACTGCTGCTGTTATTGGCGGGCGGTTATATGGTCATAAACGATATTGAACTGAAAGACGTGCCGACTGCAATCGGACAAACCCTGTCCCAGGAAAAAGAAGAATATACAGTCAAAACATATAAAATTACGAAAATCGAAGGAACTGAGTACCACGGTACGGCAGCAAACGGCACAAAAATTATTTTTAACGGCGACAAGCTGAAGCAGGATCTCTCCGATGTGAAAAAGGGAGATAAAATTAAAGCGTATTTCAGCAAATCAAACCGGATTGACGGCTTATTGAAGGTCGTCAAAGTGAACGAATAAATAAAGGCGCCTTTTATGGGAAAAGGGCGCTTTTTATTTTTCTGAATAATTAGGTGCAAATTCATTGCGCCTGCCGCAAAGGATGTTATAATAGCGGATAAGGACAAAAAAATATTGATTGTATCCTTCGGGGCTGGGTGAAAATCCCGACCGGCGGTAATAAGGCGCTTTGCGCTTTACAGCCCGTGACCCGTATGCATCTGTATACGGTGGATTCAGTGAAAAGCTGAAGCCGACAGTGAAAGTCTGGATGGGAGAAGGATGAGAGAAGCTATGCAAAAAATAAACTTACTGTATAGTCTTATTTCCTATGGATTAAAACTGGCAAAGCCCCGAACTGTGTAAACATTCGGGGCTTTTTTGACGCCAAATTGCGTGGAAGAAGGGAGGGATAACGATGGAAGAATATTATATGAATACAGCAATAGAACTTGCCAGACGCGGTGAAGGACAGACACAGTCCAATCCTCTTGTCGGCGCTGTCGTCGTCAAAAACGGACAGATCGTCGGAATGGGCGCCCATTTGCAATACGGAGAAGCGCATGCCGAGGTTCACGCGATTCATATGGCCGGCAGACACGCAAAAGGCGCCGATTTGTATGTGACGCTGGAGCCTTGCAGCCATTACGGAAAAACACCGCCATGCGCCGAACTGATAATAAAGTCGGGGATAAAAAGGGTGTTTATCGCTGTGAAAGATCCGAATCCGCTTGTAGCCGGAAAAGGCATCGGAATGCTGGAAGCAGCGGGCATCGAAGTGAAAACCGGACTTCTCAGGCAGCAGGCAGAAGAGCTGAATAAAATGTTTCTTCACTTCATGCGGACCGGACTTCCGTATGTCACCTTGAAAGCGGCCGCGAGCCTTGACGGGAAAACAGCGACTGAAACCGGTGACAGCAAATGGATTACATCAGAGGCGGCAAGGCTTGATGCCCAGCAATACAGGAAATCGCATCAAAGCATTCTTGTCGGAGCAGGCACAGTCAAAGCCGATAATCCGAGCCTGACCTGCAGGCTTCCTGATGCGGTGAAGCAGCCGGTCAGAGTGATTCTCGATACAAAGCTGACCATTCCTGAAACGGCAAATGTGCTCACTGACGGCGCTGCGCCGACATGGATATTTACGGCCAAAGGTGCAGACGTGCAAAAGAAAGACCGGCTGACCGCACTCGGAATAAAAGTTATTCCGCTGGAAACAGACCGCATTCACGTCCCTGAGGTGCTCAGTATTCTCGCTGAAAACGGCATAATGTCGGTTTATGTGGAAGGCGGAGCATCCGTACACGGAAGTTTTGTCAAGGAAGGCTGTTTCCAAGAGCTTCATTTCTATTTCGCCCCTAAATTAATCGGAGGAACGCTTGCTCCCAGCTTGATCTCCGGTGAAGGTTTTCAATCAATGAAAGATGTCCCCCATTTACAATTCACACAAATCACCCAAATCGGGCCGGATATAAAACTGACGGCCATACCTAAAGATGGAAAGGATGGTGACGATGTTTACAGGAATCGTTGAAGAAACAGGCACGATCCAAGCAATCAAAAAGACAGGCCTTTCCATGGCATTAACCATCGCCGCTTCAAAAGTGACAAGTGATGTGAAACTTGGCGACAGCATTGCGGTAAACGGCATCTGCCTGACCGTAACCGGATTTTCTGACAATCAATTTACGGTTGATGTCATGCCGGAAACAGTGAAAGCCACTTCGCTGAACGGCTTGTCAAAAGGCAGTAAAGTAAACCTGGAAAGAGCGATGTCCGCCAACGGGCGGTTCGGCGGCCACTTTGTATCAGGGCACGTGGACGGAACGGCGGAAATTACGCGGATCGAGAAAAAAAGCAACGCGGTCTATTACGATTTAAAACTTTCGCCGGAACTGACAAAAACGCTCGTATTGAAAGGTTCAATTACGGTAGACGGCGTGAGCCTGACGATTTTCGGTTTATCAGACGAAAGCGTGACGGTATCCATCATTCCGCATACCATCTCAGAAACGATTTTTCAGACGAAAACAGTCGGATCGACCGTAAATATTGAGTGTGACATGATCGGCAAATACTTATACCGCTTTTTGCACAAAACAGAACAAACGAAAAGCAATCAAACTATCACGGAAGCCTTTTTAAGCGAGAACGGCTTTTAGAAAGGAAGATCGATATGTTTCATCCGATAGAAGAGGCGTTAGAGGCGCTGAAAAAAGGTGAAGTCATCATTGTTGTCGATGATGAAGACAGAGAAAACGAAGGAGATTTCGTAGCGCTGGCTGAGCATGCCACGCCGGAAGTGGTGAATTTTATGGCGACCCATGGGAGAGGCCTGATCTGCACGCCGCTGTCTGAAGACATCGCCGGCCGGCTGGATCTTCACCCGATGGTCGATCATAATACGGACTCACATGAGACCGCGTTTACGGTCAGTATTGACCACAGGCTGACAAAAACGGGCATCAGCGCGCAGGAACGATCCTTTACCATTCAGGCGCTGTTGAACGAAGAATCTGTGTCTGACGATTTTCAGCGTCCGGGCCACATTTTCCCCTTAATCGCAAAAAAAGGAGGCGTCCTGAAGCGGGCCGGCCATACGGAAGCAGCCGTTGACCTTGCAAAAGCCTGCGGATCTCAGGGAGCGGGCGTCATTTGTGAAATTATGAATGAAGACGGCACTATGGCCAGAGTGCCGGAGTTAGCCGAAATCGCCGAACGCCACCAGCTGAAAATGATTACGATAAAAGACTTAATAGAGTACCGTTACAACATTACGACCCTTGTGAACAGAGAAGTTGATATTACGCTGCCGACTGACTTCGGCACGTTTAGAGTTTACGGATATACAAACGAGGTTGACGGAAAAGAACATCTCGCCTTTGTCATGGGGGATGTCCCGTTTAACAGCGAACCCGTTCTTGTCAGAGTGCACTCAGAATGCCTGACGGGCGATGTGTTTGCATCCCATCGCTGTGATTGCGGACCTCAGCTTCATGCCGCGCTTGCGCAAATTGCTGAAGAAGGCCGCGGCGTTCTATTGTATTTGCGCCAGGAAGGCAGAGGGATCGGTTTAATCAATAAGCTGAAGGCGTACCGATTGCAGGAACAAGGGTATGACACGGTTGAAGCGAACGAAGCGCTCGGCTTTCTGCCTGATCTGCGCAACTACGGCATCGGCGCCCAGATTCTCCGCGACTTAGGGGTTCAGCATATGAAACTTTTAACCAATAACCCCCGGAAAATCGCCGGCCTCGAAGGATACGGTCTCAGCATTTCAGAACGGGTGCCGCTTCAAATGGAAGCGAGTGAGCATAACAAGCAATATTTACAGACCAAAATGAAAAAACTTGGACATCTGCTTCATTTCTAAAAACAAATCTCACAAAAAAGGATGGATAACATATGAATATCATACAAGGAAACCTAGTAGGAACAGGACTTAAAATCGGAATCGTCGTCGGCAGATTTAATGAATTTATTACGAGCAAGCTGTTAAGCGGAGCGGAAGACACGTTGCTTCGCCACGGTGTAGAATCAAACGACATTGACGTCGCTTGGGTGCCGGGAGCGTTTGAAATCCCGTTTGCGGCAAAGAAAATGGCGGAAACGAAAAAATACGATGCCGTTATTACGCTCGGCACGGTTATCAGAGGAGCGACAACGCATTATGACTATGTCTGCAATGAAGCGGCAAAAGGCATTGCCCAGGCGGGAACGGCGACGGGCGTCCCGGTTATCTTCGGCATTGTGACGACTGAAACCATTGAGCAGGCCATCGAACGAGCCGGAACAAAAGCCGGAAATAAGGGAGCGGATTGCGCAGTATCTGCCATTGAAATGGCAAATTTAAACCGTTCATTTGAATAATTTGTTGAAAAGCGTTTAAAACAGCGGCGAAAATGATATAATGTGAGGAAACGGATCGCCTTTATGTATCCGTTTGATAGGACATGAATGGACATTTTGGATATAGAGGGGTTTTTATGTTAATTCGTTATAAAAAATCGTTTGAAAAGATTGCGATGGGTCTTCTGTCATTTATGCCGAATGAAAAAGATCTCAAGCAGCTTCAGCAGACAATAAAGGACTATGAAACGGATACTGGCCGCCAGCTCTTTCTTTGGAAAGAGGATGAAGATATCGTCGGAGCGATCGGAGTCGAAAAAAAGGACTCAGAAGTTGAAATCCGGCATATCAGCGTGAATCCTTCTCACCGCCATCAAGGGATCGGAAAGCAAATGATGGACGCCTTAAAACGTCTGTTCAAAACGGAGGCACTCGTTCCGAATGAATTAACGCAAAGCTTTTTTGAACGCTGTCAACATCAAAAAGATCAGGATATCTCATATAATAACTGACAAATGCTCCCGGAATCTTCACGGTTTCGGGAGCTGTTTTGATATAGAAAAAGCAAGGCTGACCGTCAGCCTCTGCTTTTTTTTCTTCTCTCAAATTCCCGTTCGCGTTCCTTAATGACATCCGTCCTGTCCCGCAGGCGGTGTTTATGAATAAGAAAGGTATCTGATACGCCGTCTTGCCCCCATGTATAGCCCTTTCGGCGGCATTCGGCAAGACATGCTTCTTTCAGGGCTTCATCTGTAATCGGCAGCATAACACTTCTGTAAGGCAGGCCCGCTTCTATATCGTCTGACAGCGTTTCTATCAGCTCAATCAGCTTCGGATGGCTGAGACCGAGAGAACAGACCGCCTGCTTTTCAGACCGGAGAATACGTAAGCTGTTGGCAATCAGCCGTTTCGCCCCGGCTTCATTTCCCCTGCGCTGGTGATACAGAGCGACGGCAAGCTGAATCAGGCCGACCCAATGAATGCTCCGCTTTTCAGCCGGGCTTTCTTTCCAATATTCCTCTAACAGTTCATGACACTCAAAATAATCTCTTGATGCGTGAAATTCGGCCAAAAAGCCGATATAAGCTTTAGGATACAAGCCGCTTCCTCCTTTTATGCTAAAACCAGTGTACCACAGCGCTATGAAAAGGAAAAAAGAGCGGCTTGGTGTCTGAAGCCTGAGGAACTAGCAGATGTAAGATGCTCCTACGACAACGAGCAAAATAAACAGAACGACAATTAATGCAAAACCTCCGCCGAAACAAGCTCCGCTCATGTGAAATCAGCCTCCCTTTGTTTCAAGTTTACACGGCTATCATATGTGCATCCGCCTTTAAAGGTATAGGCGTATATCTTCTTTTTCAGTATTTTCTAAATAACGGAGGACGTGTATAAAAGTATTGGACGAGAGCATTTCGGTGGATTATACTAAAGGGTAGCCAGTTTTTCCGGCAATGAGAGTGATATTGAAAATGGTGAGATAATGGTAGAATATCAAGTGAAAATTGATACGTTTGAAGGCCCATTGGACCTGCTGCTTCATCTGATTAACCGTCTTGAAATCGACATATACGACATACCCGTGGCAACCATTACTGAACAATATTTATTATATGTACATACAATGCAAGAGCTTGAACTTGATGTCGCCAGTGAATATCTGGTCATGGCGGCGACGCTTCTCAGCATTAAAAGCAGAATGCTGCTTCCGAAACAAGAAGAGCTGTTTGAAGACGAAATGCTTGAAGAAGAAGACCCTCGGGACGAGCTGATTGAAAAACTGATTGAGTATAGAAAGTATAAAACCGCTGCGAAGGATTTAAAAGAGCGGGAAGAAGAAAGACAAAAGTCATTTACAAAGCCGCCGAGTGATTTAAGTGAGTATGCAAAAGAAATCAAACAGACCGAGCATAAACTGTCGGTGACCGTTTATGACATGATCGGCGCGTTTCAAAAGGTGCTTCAGCGTAAAAAAATCACGCGGCCGAAAGAAACGACCATTACAAGACAGGAAATACCGATTGAAGACAGAATGAACGAAATCGTAAAAAGCTTAAAAACGGCGGGGAGAAGAATAAACTTCACGGAGCTTTTTCCTTCTCGGCAAAAGGACCATCTCGTCGTGACGTTTTTAGCAGTCCTGGAACTGATGAAAAATCAGCAGATTATCATTGAACAGGAAGAAAACTTTTCAGATATATACATTACGGGGAGTGAATCCATTCATGGCGCTTGATATCGTGAATTGGAAAGCGATTGTGGAAGCCCTGCTGTATGCGGCGGGTGATGAAGGGCTGACCAAAAAGCAATTGGTGACGGTGCTTGAAATAGAAGAAGCGGAACTGGCCGGAATCATGGAAGAAGTGGCCGCTCAGTACAAGGAAGATGACAGGGGCATCGAGCTAACCGAATATGCGGATACGTATATGCTTGGAACGAAAAAAGAATTCGTGCCTTATTTGAAAAAACTAATTGAAGTGCCGTCAAAAGGGCTGTCACAGGCTTCTTTGGAAGTGCTGGCGATCGTTTCGTACAAGCAGCCGATCACACGGGCGGAAATTGAAGATATCCGGGGCGTGAAGTCTGAGCGGATTCTGCACAGCCTCGTGTCAAAAGCGCTGCTGTGTGAGGTGGGCCGCGCCGACGGTCCCGGCCGGGCGATTTTATACGGCACGACACCGGTATTTCTTGAACAATTCGGCTTAAAAACATTGGAGGAGCTCCCGCCGCTTCCTGAAAATGCGGAGGAAGACGTTCTCCAGGAGGAAGCCGATTTATTCTTTGAAAACTTCAACCAAACTTTTGAGGATATTAAATAATAATCGTTTTTCATCATACGATAGTAGGGAAAGGCCATTGATGAATGACGCAAATGACGAAGTAAAAGAGAGGAAGGAAACGGACGGAAATGGGAAATTCGATTGTGAGGGCCCATACTGAAGAAACTGGTGAATTTTTAGCCGAGGTTGTCACGATGGTCAGCAGCTATTTAAATCATACAACATTGCCGGAGATGCGGGCTCAAGGAGAGGCGGATGAGGCATACTGCCGCGACGTGCTCAGTGTGCTGAGGAGGATGACCGTCTTTTGCGAAGGCGCCCAGGAAGCCTGCCGCCGGCTCTTAATGCAGGAGCCGTTTCATGAGGTGAGAGCGGAAAAAACGCTGTATAAAGTGTATCATCAGTGCGTGGAAGAATTTTTCATGCCGAAAAAGGATACATGGTACGAAAACAGCCGCGCCGCTTATACAGGCCAAAGCGCGATTGAATTCTACCAGCAAGTGCCGGATTCGCTGCGGAGCCTTCTGCTTTCGCTCAGCAGTGAATTTCTGCGCATGCGGGAAGAATTGGCGCAATATGAAGCATCAGGCTCAAATATGGCATCAGTCAGATAAAAACTCTTCCTTTTGGAAGAGTTTTTTTATGTGAAAGTGATGCAATTGGTATTCATAAGTCATGGACATGCGCATAAACTTGTACAAACCCACAACAAGGACGTGAGCATTCATGCGCTTTCTCAAAAAAGCTGCCGTATTTCTTTTGACTTTTGTTATTCTTTTTTCCATTACAGACGGCAATACGGCACATGCCCAAATACATGTCAGCGCAAAAAGCGCGATTATAATCGACGGAGCATCTGGCCGGGTGTTATTCGCCAAGGATGAACATCATAAGCGGCGGATTGCAAGCATTACGAAAATCATGACGGCGGTGCTGGCGATTGAATCAGGGAAGATGGAAGAGACCGTGACGGTTTCCCCGAATGCCGTAAAAACGGAAGGCTCAGCCATTTATCTTCAGCCGGGACAAAAAGTAAAGCTGAAAGATCTCGTATACGGGCTTATGCTGAGATCAGGAAATGACGCCGCTGCGGCAATAGCGGAATATGTCGGCGGAAGCCTTGACGGTTTTGTATTTATGATGAACAAAAAAGCCGAGCAAATCGGGATGGAAAATACAAAATTTCAAAATCCGCACGGGCTGGACGACCATGAAAATTTATATTCAACGGCGTATGACATGGCGCTTTTGACTAAATACGCGATGAAAATCAAGGAATACCAAACCGTTTCAGGCACAAAAGTGTATAAGGCGGAAACGATGGACCGGGTATGGAAAAATAAAAACAAGCTTCTCACAGGGCTCTACCGTTACAGCACAGGCGGAAAAACAGGTTATACAAAAATCGCGAAACGGACGCTCGTCTCGACGGCCTCAAAAGACGGTACGGATCTCATCGCGGTCACCATAAATGATCCGGATGATTGGGATGATCATATGAATATGTTTAATTATGTCTTTGATCACTATAAAACCTATGTCGTCGCAAAAAAAGGCGGCATTCCGAAGCTGAAAAAGACGTTTTACGGAAAGCGCGCTTTTATTGCCCGGGATGTCAAATATTTGTTAAAAGAGGATGAAATCGACGATTTAAAAATCCGCACAACCTTAATAAAACCGAAAAAAGCCTGGAAAAAGGACGCCTCTCTCATTCCTGATGTCGTCGGCCGGATGACTGTTATGCATGATGGGAAAGTGATCGCCAAGATCCCAGTCTATTATGAAAATGAGCGCCATAAAAAACCGAAAAAGCATTTCATTGAGACGTTTACGAGCCTGTTTATGAGCGCGGCGGGCGGTTCGTCATGGTCAATTTAATCTGGGTATGTCTGACGGTAATCGGACTTGTCTTTGCGATGTTTAACGGTACCTTGCAGGATGTGAATGAAGCCGTTTTTAAAGGAGCGAAAGAAGCGGTTACGATCTCGTTCGGATTAATGAGCGTTCTCGTGTTCTGGCTCGGCCTGATGAAAATAGCCGAGCAGTCCGGCCTTTTGGATATATTCAGCAGAATGTGCCGCCCGTTTATTTCTAAGCTGTTTCCCGATATTCCCCCTGATCATCCGGCGATGGGATACATCTTATCAAATCTCATGGCAAACTTTTTCGGACTGGGAAATGCGGCGACACCGCTCGGCATTAAAGCCATGGAGCAGATGAAAAAGCTGAATGGAGGTAAGTCTGAGGCCAGCCGTTCCATGATTACCTTTTTGGCGGTAAATACTTCGAGTATTACATTGATACCGACAACCGTCATTGCCGTGCGCATGTCTTACTCGGCGAAATCACCGACCGATATCGTCGGGCCGACCATCCTAGCGACTTTAATTTCGGGGATCGGCGCGATTTTCATTGACCGCTACTTCTGGTACCGCCGCAAAAGAAAAGGGAGGTAAGCGAATGGAAATGGTGAATTGGCTGTCTTTAGCCATGATTCCGATTATTATCGCCGGTATATTGATATACGGCACGATCAAAAAAGTGCCGACGTATGAATCATTCGTTGAAGGCGGAAAAGAAGGAATTGAGATTGCGTTTTCCATCATTCCGTATTTGGTCGGGATGCTGGTGGCGATTACCGTATTCCGGGCCTCAGGCGCGCTGGATTTTGTCATGGGGCTGTGCAAGCCTTTCTTTACAACGATCGGCATTCCCGCAGAAGTCGTGCCGCTTGCTCTGATCCGCCCGATTTCGGGAACGGCGGCGCTCGGCATGACGACAGATCTGATCGCCGTGTACGGGCCTGATTCATTTATCGGCAGACTGGCCTCGGTCATGCAGGGATCGACTGACACGACGCTGTATGTCCTGACGGTGTATTTCGGGGCGGTCGGCATCAAAAAAATGGGGGATGCTTTAAAGGTTGGTCTTCTTGCTGATTTGATCGGGGTGGTTGCATCAATCATCATAGTTACGTTATTATTTGGAAGCGCCTGAAATCAGGCGCTTTTTATATATCAGAATAACTCTCCCTGAAAAAGCTTGTTTGTTCAAGGGGAAAAAAGTAAGATTATACTTGAGGTGAACGACATGGAAAGACTGCAAAAAGTTATTGCTCATGCCGGCGTGGCATCACGCAGAAAGGCGGAAGAGCTGATAAAAGAAGGAAAAGTAAAGGTGAATGGAAAAGTAATAACAGAGCTCGGCGTAAAAGTGACCGGTTCTGATCAGATTGAAGTAAACGGATTAAAGGTGGAGCGGGAAGAACCCGTGTACTTTCTGCTTTATAAACCGAGAGGAGTGATCTCAGCAGCTGATGACGACAAAGGGCGGAAAGTGGTGACCGACTTTTTCAAAGAAGTGCCGCAGCGCATTTATCCGATCGGCAGGCTTGATTATGATACGAGCGGACTTTTATTGCTGACAAATGACGGCGAGTTTGCCAACAAACTCATGCATCCGAAATACGAAATTGATAAGACATACGTCGCCAAAGTGAAGGGGATTCCTTCCAAGGAACTTCTGAGAAAGCTTGAGCGCGGCATTCAGCTTGAAGAAGGCAAGACGGCGCCGGCCAGAGCGAAAATGCTTTCCCTGGACAAAAGAAAGCAGACGAGCATCATTCAGCTGACGATTCATGAAGGCCGGAACAGACAGGTCCGCCGCATGTTCGAGGCGATCGGTCATGACGTGCTGAAACTAAAACGTGAAGAATACGCATTTTTAGATTTAAGAGGCCTGCGCACAGGAGACGCAAGAGAATTGTCGCCGCATGAGGTGAAAAGGCTGCGGGCTTTAGCTGAACACGGTAAAAACGCTTTCTAATTTTCACATAACCTTCAAAAATTACAAAACGTGTTGATGATATAATTGAATGGATTTGCAGGCAGGGGAGGGGAGCAGTGTACAATGAACAAAAAACGGCGGCGTTTATTCATTCGGACCGGCATCCTTCTCATCTTACTCTGCGCGCTCGGATATACCATCTATAATGCCGTATACACAAACGGTGAGCGTATATCTGAGGGGTCCAAAGCCCCGAATTTCGCGCTGAAAGATACAGAGGGCAGACTCATAGAACTGAGTCAGTTAAAAGGAAAAGGTGTTTTTCTGAATTTCTGGGGAACGTGGTGCGAGCCGTGCAAGCAGGAATTTCCCTACATGGAGAATCAATACAAGCATTTTAAAGACCTCGGTGTCGAGGTGGTTGCGGTAAATGTCGGCGAATCAAAAATTGCAGTACATAATTTTATGAAAACATACGGCGTCAATTTCCCGGTTGCGCTCGATACTGACCGGCAAGTGCTGGACGCGTACGGCGTATCACCTATTCCGACGACATTTTTGATCAATCCCGACGGAAACGTCGTGAAAGTGGTGACCGGCACGATGACAGAACGCATGGTTCATGACTATATGAATTTAATTAAGCCGGAGGCGTCTTCATGAAAAAGGTCAAATGTGAATGCGGGCACGTGAATCCAGCCGGGACGGTTTTGTGCGAGTCGTGCGGGAAGCCGCTTGATGATCAAAAATCGCCGCTTGCGGATATGCGGTACGACGGCAGCGCAAGGCGTTCGCAAACATATAACAAAACAATCGTAGATAAGGTATGGAACTTCTTTTCTTCCGTGAAAGTCGGAATATGGCTGATCGTCATTACTCTGGCGGCGTCTGCTTTCGGCACGGTTTTTCCGCAGGAAGCTTATCTGCCGCCGGGCGCCCAGCCGGATACATATTATGAACAGCAGTACGGCATAATCGGTCAACTGTATTATCTGCTGGGATTTCATCACCTGTACGGCTCATGGTGGTATATGCTCCTGATCGCATCCATTGGCATATCACTGGTCATCTGCAGCCTGGATCGGGTGATTCCTTTGTACAGGGCACTGAAAAATCAAGGAGTTCGGCGGAATCCGGTCTTTTTGAAGAGGCAGCGTCTATACAGCCGGACAGAAACCGAGCTGAGCGGGGATGCGGCTGATAGCCTCAGAACACGATTGAAAAAAAAGCATTATAGAGTGCGAGAACAAGAGGGAAGCATTCTGGCGGAAAAAGGCCGTTTTTCAAGGTGGGGGCCCTACGTCAATCATATCGGTCTGATCATTTTTCTGATCGGAGCCATGCTGAGATTTGTACCCGGTATGTATGTCGATGAAACGCTCTGGGTCCGTGAAGGCGAAACCGCCCAGATCCCCGGCACTGACGGCAAGTATTACTTAAAAAACAACCGGTTCACGATGCAGACATATAACAAAGACACTGAGAAAAAAGTATTCGCCGACGCCATTGACAGAGCCGGAAACGGCAAAGTCGCCAAATCCTTCACAACGGACGCGGTTTTGTACAAGAGGGAAGGCGACATTGTATTCGGTGAAAAGCCGAAGCTTAAAAGAGTCAAAGAAAACAATATCCGCGTCAATGAACCGCTGCGCTTTGACTCCTATTCTGTGTATCAGGTGGACTATAAAGAAAACCAGCTCGATCAGATGGTATTTCAGCTGATCGACCAAAAAACAAAACAGTCATTCGGCAAACTGAAGATCAATCTTCTTGATCCCGACACGGACTATGATCTTGGTAACGGTTACAAAGTGCAGATCGCCAGTTATCTTCCTGATTTTTATTTTAACAAGGACGGAGAACCGAGCACGAAAACGAAGGTTCCTAACAATCCGGCTTTTGTCTTTAAAATCACGGCTCCTGACAAGCCGAAAGGGGAGAAAAGTTTTGTTGCGATTCAGCAGACTGTTGAAGGTTCCGAAAGTAACAAGTACAAATTAAAATTCGACCATGTGGAAACGAAAAACATTACAGGACTCACCGTCAGAAAAGACTTAACCTTATGGGTGCTTGCCGTCGGCGGCGCGATCTTTATGATCGGCGTCATTCAAGGAATGTACTGGCAGCACAGAAGGATCTGGATCAAAACAGGTGATCATGAAGTGCTTGTGGCGGGACATACGAACAAAAACTGGTTCGGTCTGAAAAAAGATATCGAATTTGTTCTTAGCGGGACCGGGATTCAAGAGCCGGCCGATCAAAAAGAATTGGCCAAAAATCAGGCCTAGTGAAAAAGGAGTGGTGTCATGGCGGAGCTGAGCGCAAATTTTCTTTATGCTGCCTTTTTGATTTATTTAATTGCCGTCCCGGTTTTCGGCGGCGCCATCCGGGGAACAAAAGGTGCTAAGGACGGTAAGGGCCGCTGGTCGGCTATCGGAATCACGTTAACCATTTTCGGATTTCTTTGTCATCTCGGCTACTTCATTGCGAGATGGTCGGCAAGCGGACATGCGCCTGTCAGCAATATGTTTGAATTTACGACGTCATTCGGCATGATGCTTGTTCTCGCTTTTATTATTATTTACTTTATTTACAGACTGCCTTCATTAGGCATGTTCACATTGTCTATCGCGCTTTTGCTTATCGCATATGCAAGCATGTTTCCGACAGACATCACGCCGCTTATTCCGTCACTGCAGAGCAATTGGCTGTACATTCACGTCACAACGGCGGCGCTCGGGCAGGCGATTCTTGCGATCAGTTTTGTAGCCGGCGTCATTTTCCTGTTAAAGCATGTCGACCAATCCAGACCGGGCAAAAAAACGTTCTGGCTTGAAGTCATTATGTTTATACTCGTGACGACCGTGGCATTTATCGCCGTCACGTCGGCATTCCGGCTGGCGGACTACAAAGCTGAATTTAATTGGGTGGATAAAAAAGAGGCCAAAAGCGTCATGATATATGATATGCCTGCGCTTGTCGGCCCGCATGACGGAGAACTGCTTACGGAAGGCGCAATGAAGCCGCTTATTGAGCTTCCGGCCATTTTTTCAGGCAGAAAGGTCAATACGGTGATCTGGTCGTTTGGCGCAGGTCTCGTTTTATACGGTGCGCTCAGGCTGATATTCAGAAAGAGAATCAGCGCTCTTATAAGCCCGCTCGTCAAAAATGTGAATCTGGACTTGGTCGATGAAGTCGGCTACCGCGCTGTTTCTATCGGTTTTCCGGTATTCACACTCGGCGCGCTTGTGTTTGCGATGATTTGGGCGCAGCTTGCATGGACGCGTTTTTGGGGCTGGGACCCGAAAGAAGTATGGGCGCTGATCACCTTTTTATTTTACGCAGCGTATTTGCACTTGCGGCTGTCAAGAGGCTGGCATGGCGAAAAGTCCGCGTGGCTTGCCGTCATCGGCTTCGCCATTATTATGTTTAACTTAATTTTTGTGAATCTCGTGCTTGCCGGACTTCATTCGTACGCATAGATGCAAAAAGCCGATACAGTTCTCAAGCTGCCGCACAGTTTGTTAAAATGAAAGTAACAGAAGGAAAGCAGGGGGAAAACGATGGATCAAACAAATGAAACTAAAATATTAGTAGTAGATGATGAAGCCAGAATTCGACGCCTTTTAAGAATGTACCTTGAACGGGAAAACTATGTGATTGAAGAAGCGGAAAACGGCGACGAGGCCATTAAAATGGGGCTGGCATCAGATTATGATCTGGTGCTCTTGGATTTAATGATGCCGGGAACGGACGGAATAGAAGTATGCCGGCAGCTCAGAGAAAAAAAAGCGACGCCGATTATCATGCTGACGGCAAAAGGGGAAGAAGCCAACCGCGTCCAGGGGTTTGAAGCGGGTACGGACGATTATATCGTCAAGCCTTTCAGCCCGAGAGAAGTGGTGCTTCGGGTAAAGGCGCTTTTAAGAAGGGCTTCCCAAACATCTTATCTGACAGCCAATACCCCGACAAAAAATGTGCTCGTCTTTTCGCATCTATCCATTGATCACGATGCTCACAGGGTGACTGCGGACGGCACAGAGGTGAGCCTGACGCCGAAGGAATATGAACTGCTGTACTTTCTGGCGAAAACACCGGACAAAGTGTACGACAGGGAAAAGCTTTTAAAAGAAGTGTGGCAGTATGAATTTTTCGGAGATCTCAGAACGGTGGACACCCATGTCAAACGGCTCCGTGAAAAATTAAATAAAGTGTCCCCGGGAGCGGCGAAAAAAATCGTCACCGTATGGGGAGTCGGATACAAATTTGAGGTAGGCGCTGAATGAAGTTTTGGAAAAGCGTAGTAGGTAAGCTTTGGTTTACCATTCTTTCACTCGTGTTAATTGTTTTATTTATTTTAACGGTGCTGCTTCTGGAATTTATAGAAAATTACCACGTTGAAGAAGCGGAAAAAGATTTAACGCAGCTTGCCGATAAAATTGCGGTCATAATAGAAAATCATGAAGACCAGCCGCTTGCCAGATCCATCACGTGGGAACTGGCGGACAATTTAACGAGCATCGCGATCATTCAGGATGATAAGCATGTCTGGTATTCGCCCAATGACGATAATCATTTATCCTCTATTACATTAGAGCAGATCAAACATGACCGGGATCTGCACAAGGCGCTGACAGACCGCAAAAAAGTAAGCAAACGCGCGGTCCCCAACAATGCCGGTTCGGATAACGAACGGCTGATCGTCGGAGTGCCGTATGAAAAAGACGGCAAAAAAGGCATGGTCTTTTTATCCCAATCGCTGCTTGCCGTCAAAGATACGACGAAACATACAACCCGCTATATTTTTCTTGCGGCGGGCATTGCCATCGTCTTGACAACGTTTTTCGCGTTCTTTTTATCCAGCAGGGTGACATATCCCCTTCGGAAAATGCGGGAAGGCGCCCAAGACTTGGCGAAAGGAAAGTTTGATACAAAAATTCCGATTCTGACCCAAGATGAAATCGGGGAACTGGCCATTGCCTTTAATCAGATGGGACGGCAGCTCAATTTCCATATTAACGCGCTGAATCAGGAAAAAGAACAGCTGTCCAATATTTTAAGCAGTATGGCAGACGGTGTCATTACCATTAATATCGACGGCACCATTTTGGTGACCAACCCGCCGGCCGAACGTTTTCTGCAGGCATGGTATTATGAGCAGAACATGAACATTAAAGAAGGAGACAACCTTCCCCCCGAAGCAAAAGAGCTATTTCAAAATGCAGTGAACACGGAAAAAGAGCAAATGATTGAAATGACACTTCAAGGAAGGTCATGGGTTTTATTGATGTCGCCTCTTTATGCGGAATCACACGTCCGTGGCGCCGTGGCCGTGCTCCGTGATATGACCGAAGAGCGCAGGCTGGATAAATTGCGTGAAGACTTCATTGCCAATGTCAGTCATGAGCTCAGAACCCCGATTTCTATGCTGCAGGGATACAGCGAAGCAATAGTGGACGACATTGCAAGCACAGAAGAGGAGAAAAAAGAAATCGCGCAGATCATTTATGATGAATCTCTTCGCATGGGCCGGCTCGTCAATGATTTGCTGGATTTGGCCAGAATGGAATCCGGACATACGGGCCTGCACTATGAAACGGTAAACCTGCATGAATTTCTGGAGAAGATCTCCCGCAAATTTTCCGGGGTAGCGAAGGAAAAAGGCGTTTCGCTCACAGAAGACATCTCGGTGTCTCAGCCGGAGTGTGTCTTTGACGAAGATAAAATGGAACAGGTGTTTACCAACCTTATAGATAATGCGCTGCGCCACACGGAGTCAGGCGGAAGCGTTCATATCGCGGCTCAGACCGTAAAAGACGGACTGAAAATCGATATCAAAGATTCCGGCTCGGGAATACCGGAAGAGGACCTGCCTTTTATTTTTGAACGTTTTTATAAAGCGGACAAAGCAAGAACAAGAGGCAGGGCGGGAACCGGACTCGGACTCGCCATCGTAAAAAATATCGTGGAAGCCCACGGCGGTTCAATTGCGGTTCACAGCAGCATCGACAAAGGGACGACGTTTACATTTTATATTCCGACAAAAGTGCAGGATGACGTCTGAAATTGACGAACAATCTTGTTCCATACGAAACACCCGCATGTTCTGCGGGTGTTTTTTTATTTGTTTCTCCTTTAAAAATTTAAGAATATGTTAATATAAATTCCCTTCCAAATTCCAGTTTCTCGTAATATAGTTGTAATGTAACTTTTCAACGCATTTTTACGACAAAAAAGTGAACGGAGGGGTTTCCCATGGAAGAAACCTTTCAGATATTATATGATGCATACCATCAAGATTTATATCAATTTTTATTTTATATGGTAAAAGATAAGTCGCAGGCTGAAGATTTGGCGCAGGAAGTGTATATCCGCGTCTTGAATTCCTATCATACATTTGAAGGAAGAAGCAGTGAAAAAACATGGCTGTTGTCCATCGCACGCCATGTGGCGATTGACTGGTTCCGAAAGCAGCAGACGATCAGACAGCGTATTATGGGTACGTTTGATTGGGATACACAAGATGTCAGAGATCAGCATTTGCTTCCGGACGAACTCGCCGTACAGCATGAAAACGTCCGGGAAATTTATACCGCGCTTGATCATTGCACCATTGATCAAAGAGCTGTTATTATCTTGAGATTTATTCAGGGATATTCCATTCAGGAAACAGCCGCCGCTCTCCGCTTCTCGGAAAGCAAAGTCAAAACGACCCAACACAGAGGGCTCAAAATACTTCGGAAACAGATGGAGCTTTTGAGGGAGGAGCTAATGGATGATGAAGTCATATTGGAACGAAGAAAGAGTAGAGGAGTTGTTAAGACAACTTCCGGCGGTTAGAGATCATCGTTCACCCGAGGCCATTTACCGGAATATTGAAACGGGTAAACCGTACAGGAAAAAGCCGGCCCGAAGCTGGATCGGCCCCGCCGCAGCCGGCGTCTGCGCATTGTGCATCGCTCTGATTATATCTCCTCACCTGATGACAAACAAATCTTCCGGTGATCTGACCGCTGACAGCCGCCAGACTGAAAAAGCCAGTCAGTCAGCTTCTGTCAAGCCGCCGGATCAGAAGACGTTCGTCGTCTCAAACCAAAACAAAAACAATTACATTACTTTGGCATTTGCCGATTCAGAAACATCCGCCGTCATTCCGGTCAGTTTTGAAAAAAAGAAGCCGGATGAATCGGTATCAGAGGCTTTATCCGAAGCGGAAAACCTAGAAGTGCCCGAATCCTTCCTTTCTGTGCCGAACCTTTTGGACGGTGTGCAGGTAACGGCGGATAAGAAGGATTTGCTTGTGCAGGTAAACGGACGGCTTTCTATCGAATCAGTTGCCGATGCTGACTTATTGAAAAAGATGCTGAAAGAGACTTTGACATGGAGTCCTTACGAGCGGATTAAATTGAAAAAGGTTCAAAACGGAGCCGGACAGGATTTTTATAAATCTTACGGCATTTCCGCTGAGATGTCCGTACATAAACAGACAAACCGGGCGTATTTTTCTTACAGCGACAGTCTGGGACAAGAGTATCTCATCCCGTCTGAACAAACCTATTATTCAGTATATCAGGCTATTGACGGGATGAAGACAACAGACGGAGGCTCACAGACCGCGAGCATTATAGAAGCAGGTGCGATTGCATCGGTATCGGAAAGGGAAGACGGCGAGCAGCTGCGGATTCAATTGTCCGAAAAACATAAGGTTGAAGATTCGCTGGAAGGGATTTTAATGATCGAAGGGCTTCTGTTAACCGCGAAGGAATTCGGTTATTCTGAGGTGCTGTTCACACATGCGCATACAAAGAAAATCGGTAATTATGATGTGACAAAACCTATCGCTGTGCCTGCCGCGCCTAATCCGCTTCCAAGCCATTAAACGTAAAAAAACCCAAAACATATGAATGTTTTGGGTTTTTTGTTGGTTACGGAAGGTCAATCAGTTTAACGGAAACAATATCCTGAACTGAAGTCAGCTCATTGACGACTTTATCATCTAAATGTTTATCAAAAGAAAGCATCATAATGGCTTCTCCGCCTTTTTCTTTACGGCCTACCTGCATGGTAGCGATATTGATATCGTTATCGCCGAGGATGCGTCCGACGCGTCCGATTACACCAGTCGTATCCTGGTGCTGGATATAAACGAGGTGGCCGGCAGGATTTAAGTCAATATTAAAGCCGTTCAGTTCAACGATTCGTTCACCGAAGTGAGGGATATACGTAGCCGTTAACGTAAATGTGCTCCGGTCTCCGGTTACTTTTACGCTGATGCAGTTATCATATCCTGATTCATTGGAGGAAATCTTCTCGCTGAAGCTGATTCCGCGTTCTTTTGCTACACCGCCGGCGTTCACTTCATTGACCGTTGAGTCTACACGCGGTTTTAAGAAACCGGACAGCAGGCTTTTTGTAATAAATGATGTTTCAAGTTTGGCGATGGTGCCTTCATATTGAATCGCAACATCTTTGACGGGTTCCTTCATACATTGTGACACGAGACTTCCGATTTTATCGGCAATTTGGTGATAAGGCTGGATTTTTTTGAATTCATCTTTCGTCATCGCAGGCAGATTGATCGCTGACATGACAGGCAGACCTTTTGCAAACTGCAGCACTTCTTCAGAAACCTGTGCCGCGACATTCAGCTGTGCTTCTTTCGTTGAAGCGCCTAAGTGAGGTGTGGCGATCACAAGCGGATGGTCGGGAAGCTTTGATTCAACTGGCGGTTCCACTTCAAACACGTCAAGGGCAGCGCCTGCGACATGGCCGCTTTCCAGCGCTTCCAAAAGCGCCGCTTCATCAATAATGCCGCCTCTTGCGCAGTTGATAAGACGGACGCCTTTTTTCGTTTTGGCAATGGTTTCTCTGTTAAGCAGTCCCTTTGTTTCCTTTGTTAAAGGCGTGTGGACGGTAATGATATCCGCGCTTTCAAGCACTTCTTCGAATGTCCGGCTGTTTACGCCGATTTTGCCGGCTCTCTCTTCGGTTAAGAAAGGATCGAATACATGAACCGTCATACCGAACGCTCTGGCGCGCTGGGCAATCTCACTTCCGATCCGGCCCAGACCGACAATGCCTAAAGTCTTTCCGTAGAGCTCCGCTCCGACAAAAGCCGTCCGGTTCCATTCTCTTGATTTTACTGAGATATTGGCTTGCGGGATGTGTCTCATTAATGAAGAAATCATCGCGAATGTATGCTCTGCCGTTGAAATGGTATTTCCATTCGGCGCGTTTATCACGATAACTCCATGTTTTGTGGCCTCATCAATATCGATGTTGTCTACGCCGACACCGGCTCTGCCGACGATTTTTAAAGAAGTCATCTTTTTAAACAATTCTTCGGTTACTTTTGTGGCACTGCGGACTAACAGGGCATCAAAGGTATGTAATTCATCTTCTGCATCCGCGACGTTTTTTTGAACAATTTCTATAAAGTCTGATTCCATCAGCGGCTTTAAGCCGTCATTGCTCATCTTATCTGAGACCAAAACTCGAAACATTGTTAGATTTCCTCCTAGTTTAGCTGACTAAATATCTGATAATTTATCATATTCTTAATAGAGTGTCAATGTGTATTGACGCAGTAAAGGAGAAAAGGAAGCCGATAATTCAGTTAAAATGGGCCTCATCAATATTTTATATAAAATTGAGCAGTTCTCTATACAATTACAATTTGATCATATATAATGTGAATAAATTCATAAGATCAATCTTCGGGGCAGGGTGAAATTCCCTACCGGCGGTGATGAGCATCACGCTCTAAGCCCGCGAGCTGCTTCGGCGGCAGGATCCGGTGAGATTCCGGAGCCGACAGTATAGTCTGGATGGGAGAAGATGGAGGTTCAGCAGACGTTTTGATGCTTATATCAAACGTTTCTTTGCCAAGCCTTAGTAAGCTCCCGCTTTTTAACAAAAGCGGTTTTTTTATTGGGGCGCAAAAGAACCTTTCCTCTTTTCGAGAGATTTGATCGAAAAGGAGAGAGCATTGTGAAAGTAAAAAAATTAGTTGTCATCAGTATGCTTAGCAGTATTGCGTTTGTGCTTATGCTGTTAAATTTCCCGTTTCCGGGGCTGCCGGATTACTTGAAAATTGATTTCAGTGACGTTCCTGCAATTATCGCCATTTTGGTTTACGGGCCTGCGGCGGGGATTGCGGTTGAAGCGATTAAAAATATTCTGCAGTATATCATTCAAGGAAGCATGGCCGGCGTGCCTGTCGGGCAGGCAGCCAATTTTATCGCGGGAACGCTGTTTATTCTGCCGACGGCGTTTATGTTTAAAAAGCTCAATTCTGCAAAAGGGCTTGCAGTGAGCCTGCTGGCCGGAACCGCGGCGATGACCGTGCTGATGAGTATTTTGAACTATATTCTTATCCTGCCCGCGTATACTTGGTTTTTACATTCACCAGCATTGTCAAACAGCCAGTTGAAAACGGCGGTTGTCGCAGGAATTCTGCCGTTTAACATTGTAAAAGGCATTATCATCACCATCGTCTTTACGTTCATCTTTACGAAGCTGAAACCTTGGATTGAACAAAAACGCAGCATCCAAACACAATAAAGGCTTAAAGCGTCCGCTCTGTGAAGAACAGCCGGACGCTTTTTTTGTTTGTGCTGATCTGCAAAAAAATAAGACTCCGGCCGATAACAGCCGGAGTCTTATTCAGGACGAAAAAGCTCCTCTCACGGGGAGGGCTTTTTTATTCGTATTTCAGCGGATCGCCTTCGAACGGTTCATCCGCAACTTTGATTGAATCAGTAGGGCATCCTTCAAATGCGTCAATCATATCTTCTTCCAGAACTTCCGGAACTTCGACGACACCTTTATTTTCGTCAAGCGTAACGAACGCAATGCCTTCATCATCATAATCATAAATGTCTGGTGCCGCAGCTCCGCAGGCGCCGCATGCAATACACGTATCTTTATCTACAATTGTGTACTTTGCCATGAATAAAACCTCCCAGATTGTTCGTGTTGGAACAAATGGTTTACCTTATATATTTTTAAATATAACACCTATTCCTCTTACTTATTGTAATGATGTTAGTGTCAAATTTCAACAGAAAAATGATTGAGAATGCTTATCACATAAGGGATTCTCTTTAGCACTTCCCCCTAAAAGATGACTTTAAACGTCAAATTTATATGAAAATCTGTTAAAATAAAAAGAACCAAAAAACGAAACTTGTCACAAAAGAAATGTAGGTGTGTTTAGATTGGCGATAAACTACTTTGATACCGTGGTTCTCGACTGTCTGGACAAAATAGACGGCGAACGGACTCCGAGTGCTGTGTTTCATTTATTAAAAGGAAAAAAGTCGTCTCAAACCATTCAGGATGCCGGCTTATTTCAGATCGCTAAATATTTCGGCATGGCTTCACAGTGTGAACGCGGCGATATTGCGGCTTCTTTGCATAAACTCACCGAGAACTCATACATTACAGCCGGAAAAGAAGAGGGAACGTGGAAAGTGACTGCGCGCGGCGTTCAAAGGCTTGAACGGGCGTTTGCCGAGCGGCCTTGGCCGAAGCACTGCCACGGCGCAAATTATCAAACGCCTGCCGTCATCCTGTGGAGGCGGCTTTCCCTGCTCATTCAAGTCCTGTCAAACAAAGAGCATCAATGCAGTCAATATATCCCGGTTACCAACGATGTGCAGACGCTGAGATGGGTCAAACGGTTCATGCGGAAAAACAGAGATGCTAAAGAGCTTTCCGTCCAAATGCATGACGCGCTGTTTCAGCTTCTGCATGGCGTAAGTGAACGGCAGGCGCTTATTTTTGTCTATTCTTTAACTTCATTCAACAGAATCGGCAAAACGAATAAGCAGCTCGCTCTCCAGCTGAACGAAGATGAATGGTATGTGTCCGTCCAGTTTTGGGGAGCGGTACATTATGTTATTCAATCGCTTCCGCAATGTGCATATCCCGCTCTGCGCGAGCTGTTGTCCGATCTGCAGGCGGAAAGCGCGCTTACACAGTCTGCCAGAAAAACCTTCGAGCTGTTGGAAAAAGGGTTTCCGATTGAACGGATCGCCGCGGTCAGAAATTTAAAAACCGCCACAATCGAAGACCATATCGTAGAAATATCATTGCATCAGCCTGCATTTTTTATAGAACAGTATCTTTCTGAAGAGGAACAGCGTATGATAACGGCATTTGCAAAACAGCATCAAACGAATAAAATTAAACGGATTCGCGAAGGAATGCAGATGCGCTTCAGCTATTTCCAGATCAGGCTGGCGCTGGCAAAGACGGTGAATCAGCATGACTGAGCTGCATAAAGCTTTATCCAGGTATTTTGGTTTGCATTCCTTTAAAAAAGGGCAGGAAGAGATTATGACTAGCGTTCTCCAAAAAAAGGATACGATCGCCATGCTTCCGACCGGCGGGGGGAAATCATTATGCTATCAGCTTCCGGGTTACATGATGGACGGGCTGGTGCTGATTATTTCACCGCTTCTTTCATTAATGGAAGATCAGGTGCAGCAGCTGAAAGCAAAAGGAGAAAAGCGGGTTGCGGCATTAAACAGCATGCTGAATTCCGCAGAGCGGCATTTTATTCTCAGCAACATCAGCCGGTATAAATTTCTCTATATGTCTCCTGAAGCCCTTTCTTCACCTTATGTACTGAACCGTTTGAAAAACGTTCCGGTCAGTTTATTTGTTATTGATGAGGCTCATTGCATATCAGAATGGGGACATGATTTCAGGCCTGATTATTCGAAGCTCGGGCCTTTCAGACAGGCACTCGGAAAGCCGCCTGTATTGGCGCTGACCGCAACAGCGACAAAAGAAACGCTCAGAGACGTGACGGATGTGCTCGGACTTGAGCATGCTGTGCGTCATCTTTATTCAGTCAACCGGCCGAATATTCTCCTGGCGGCAGAACATTTGGCTGATAATGCCGAAAAAATAAGCAGGCTCACGGAGCTTGCCGAAAAGCTTGAAGGGCCGGGTATCATATATTGTCCGACCAGAAAATGGGCGGAAGAGCTTGCGGCTGAGCTGAATGAAAAAACGGGAAAGCGGACGGATTATTATCACGGCGGAATGGATACAGGGGACAGAATCTTGATCCAGCAGCAATTTATCCATAACCAGCTTGATTGCATCTGCTGTACCAATGCGTTCGGCATGGGTGTGGATAAGTCAGATATCCGCTTTGTCATTCACTTTTATCCTCCCCAAACGGCCGAGGCCTTTATGCAGGAAATCGGCAGAGCGGGACGCGACGGCAGCCCGAGTGTCAGTATTTTGCTGAGGGCGCCCGGCGATACCGAGCTTCAGCAGCAGATTATTCAGACAGAAAGCCTGTCTGATTATGATCTGGAAGGCATTCTGGCCGTCATACGGGATGCCGGTACGGGTGATGAGCGAAAGCTTCGGGACGTTCTGATCAATAAGGGCGTTCAGGAAACACAGGCGCGAACGGCCGTCCACCTGTATCTGCAAGGAAAAACCACAAAAGAGCAGCTGCAGGAAGAACTGACATACCGCGTGGAAAAGAAGCTGCGTAAAATGAACCGTTTTTCGGCGTTATTAGAGCGGAAAGAATGTATAAGAGAAGCGCTGCTGTCTTATTTTGATGAATCGTATGAGCCTGAAGGTCAAACCGGACAATGCTGCAGCAGCTGCGGACTTGATCTGGCTCCGTACGAGCAAAAAGGAGAACGGAAAAACATGGAACGGTTTGAAGATTGGAAGCTGGAATTAGGCCGGATTTTCGGTTCAGAGTCTGCGGGTGAGTTCAGCTGAGACGGCAAAGCGAATTGATCCAGCAGCTCTCAGACCGGGAGATTGTGATACAGCTGTATGCCACCCAATTGCTCATATTGGCGGTTTCAGCTGTTATCGGCTTTTTCTTTTTCACCGACATTCACGATTTTTTAAAGCTGTGGCATATACGTGACGATAATATCATATGGTACGGTGTAACTCTTGCCGTCCTTGTCATTTTTGCCGATCTGGCGGTGATGAAATGGTGTCCTTCGCATTTATATGATGACGGCGGCATTAATGTATTGCTTTTTAAGAACAGGCCGGTTCTGCACATTTTATTTTTGACGCTTCTCATTTCGTTCAGCGAAGAGATTTTGTTCAGAGGCGTTCTGCAGACACATATCGGCTTATGGGCCGCCAGCTTCATTTTTACCGTGCTTCATTTCAGATACATGGCGAAGTGGCTTCTGTTTATGATGGTTGCGGGCATCAGTCTTTTGCTGGGGCTTATCTATGAATGGACCGGCAATTTATTCGTTCCGGTTACAGCGCATTTTATTATTGATGCGGTATTTGCCTGTCAGATCCGTTTTCAATATGTTAGGAGGGGTTTCTATGACGGAAATGTCAAGAGTTGAAAGAAGAAAAGCTCAGCTGCGTGCCGAGCAGCAGGTTGCCGCGGCCGCGGATGAACAAATTGAATATCTTGAAGACAGCCTCCCGACAAGACAATCTGTAAAAGAGGAGCGTAAAAAAAAGGAAGAGCAGGTGAAGGAAAAAACCAAAACAAAAACGCCGCTGTTCACTTTTCTGACCGTCCTGTTCATTATCGTAACAATCGGTGTCTTTTTCGGTCTTCTTTATATGACGAACAGCAGCAGATTTGACCCGAAGGACTATGAAGATGTCTTCATTGACCACAGTGAAAGCGCGCCTGCCGTTATTCCGAAAGGCGCTCAGAAAGAAACGTCAGAAACCGCTCTTTTAGAACAACCGAAAAAAAAGTCTGACGACAAAGATAAGAAAGAAGCGGCTGCATCTGAAAAAACAAAAGAAAAACCAAGTGAAAAAACACCTGAAAAAACGGAAACACCCTCAGAAAAACAAGTAAAGCCGACAGACACCGAATACGCGGAGACAAAACAGCAGTCTCCGCCGGCTGTCCGTGAAAAAGCGGCTCCGGCTGCCGCGAGTGATCAAGCCGGGACTGTCCCGAAAAAAGTGCGGACCGTACAGCATACTGTACAGCCGAAAGAAACGCTTTACCGCATTTCAATGAAATATTATAAAAGCCGGGCGGGCGAAGAGAAAATCCGCAGCTACAACGGATTAAACGGAAACGACGTGTACACCGGCCAGGTTCTGAACATTCCGCTGTCTGATTAATATGCATGTTTTCACCGTGTTTTTCATATAGTGTACCAATGAAAACGGACAAGGTGTGAAGCGCATGGATTCTTTATGGAAGCAATTAGACCGATTTGCTGACGGACCGACGAAACAAATGCTTCAGGCGCTGGTGAAACGGAAATTAAAATACGAAAATTATGCCGCACAATGCCGAAGATGGCAGTGGGCGTCCCTCGTTTGTTTTTCCCTGATGTGTATACTGCTGATGTTTAAAAGCTTTAATGCCCCCCAAGCCTCTCCGCAGCTGATTCTGCAGGAAATATTAGGCCATACGGTTTATTTGTGCTGGATTATGGCTTCCGCTTTTGCGTATTGCACTTCTTATTATTTTAAAAAAAAGGAAGAAAAAGCTGAGGGTGAATTTCATAAACTGAGATGTGAAATTATCCAAAAAAGCACGGATTTATGGCCCCAGCCTGAAAAATGGAGGGCGAGAGAATCTGTTTTTCACTTGATGAAACATCGGTATGATATCAATCTTTATTTTGAAAGCAAATAAAATGAGGCGTTTTCCGGAAAGGATAGAAACGTCTTTTTTTGTTTGTCCGTCTAATGTAAGACAATGACAGAATGGAGAGTGCGTTTATGAAGCTTACAGCGGGAATTCTCGGCTCATTGGCGGGAGCGGCTGCGGTTATGGCGGCCGTCATGTACAAAACGGCAAACGGCAGCCATCTGAAAACACATACATTTACGCTTGATAAAATGAAAGGGATGAAGCCGCTCACCATCTTCTTTATATCTGACGTGCACCGCCGTTTAATTGATGAAAAGCTTCTCCGCGAAGCGGCAGTTTATAAGCCGGATGCCGTTTTGCTCGGCGGTGATTTGGCGGAGGGCGGAGTTCCTTACGCCAGAATTGAAGAAAACATCAAACGTCTGACGGCTCTCGCGCCTGTCATTTATGTGTGGGGAAATAATGATTACGAGGTCAGCCAGCAAAAATTGCTCTCACTTTTACGGGCATACAAAGTGATCCCGCTGAGAAATGAATCGGTTCAGTTTGCTTATAAAGGGGAAACCGTTACGATCTGCGGGGTGGATGATATCAGGATGATGATGGATGATTACGAAGCTGCAATCAGATATACGGATGCTGATAAAGTAAACCTCCTGCTTTGCCATAACCCCGACATCCATGAGCAGATGAGGGAGTCTGACGGGATTGACGCTGTGTTCAGCGGCCATACGCATGGCGGCCAAATCCGTTTCGGCCGGTTCGGGCCGTACGAATTGGGCGGGACGGGAACGGTAAAAAAAGCGCATTATCTGATCAGCAACGGCTACGGGACGACAAAAGTTCCGCTGAGGCTCGGGGCGAAGCCGGAGACGCATATGATTACGCTGTGCGGACCGGATGAGCCGTTTTCCTGAAACAAATCCGGCCGCGGTGATAAAAAACGGCATTCTGCTTGTCTTCCCGCTGTACACGGTGTAAACTGATAACAAATTAAGAACCTATGACTCATTTATTCATATACTGTGTTATATGATTTGTGTGCAAGAAGAGGCAGGAGGGAACATTATGCGGCTTGAGCGTCTGAACTATAATAAGATTAAAATCTTTTTAACCCTCGACGATCTGACTGATCGGGGACTGACAAAAGAAGACCTCTGGAAGGACTCGTTTAAAGTCCACCAGTTATTTAAAGATATGATGAATGAAGCAAATACAGAGCTCGGCTTTGAAGCGAATGGTCCGATCGCGGTGGAAGTATATTCTCTTCAGGCACAAGGTATGGTTGTGATTGTAACGAAAAATCATGACGCGGCCGCAGAAGATGACGAATATGACGATGATTATATCGAGATGCAGGTCAAACTTGACGAAAGCCCGGATATTATTTATCAGTTCCATTCGTTTGAAGATATCATTCAGCTAGCCGGAAGCCTTCACCGAATCGGGATTACCGGCGGCACCGTCTACCACTATGAGAACCAATACTATGTAAGCCTTGAAGACCTCGGCTCCCGTTCCGCCGAAGGTGTCATCGCGGTGCTGGCTGAATACGGACACCCGGCGACGATTACGATTTACAGGCTCCATGAGTACGGAAAACTCATCATGGACGGCAATGCTGTGGAGACCATCCAGAAACATTTTTCATAAAAAAGATTTGAAACGGCAGCTGTTTTCAGCGGCCGTCTTTTTTTAAGCGAAATAATGGAAAAATCATTGTCTTTCTTCTATGCACGGAGATATTGAAGGTGTATACTAGTCACTGAAAGGGAGCATGAGAGAAACAGAAGATTTTAGGAGGTTAACTCAAATGGCAGCCGATCGATTCACCGGTCATAATGAAGAAGACAAACATGATGTATTAAAATCAACCCAAACCGTAATACATAAAGCTCTGGAAAAATTGGGGTATCCAGAAGAAGTGTATGAACTGCTGAAAGAGCCGCTCAGATTATTAACGGTTAAAATTCCTGTTCGGATGGATGACGGGTCTGTGAAAATATTTACAGGCTATCGTGCGCAGCACAATGATTCCGTAGGTCCGACAAAAGGCGGCATTCGTTTTCACCCGAATGTAACTGAAAAAGAGGTGAAAGCACTTTCCATCTGGATGAGTTTAAAATGCGGAATTATTGATCTTCCTTATGGCGGTGGTAAAGGCGGAATTGTTTGTGATCCGAGAAATATGTCATTCAGAGAGCTTGAAAGGCTGAGCAGGGGATATGTCAGAGCAATCAGTCAGATTGTCGGACCGACTAAAGACGTCCCGGCACCTGACGTATTTACAAACTCGCAGATTATGGCTTGGATGATGGATGAATATTCAAGAATTGATGAATTTAACTCACCCGGCTTTATTACGGGAAAACCGCTTGTACTCGGCGGGTCCCACGGCAGGGAATCAGCTACGGCAAAAGGCGTTACCATCTGTATAAAAGAAGCGGCCAAGAAAAAAGGTCTCGATATTCAGAACGCGCGCGTCGTCGTACAAGGTTTCGGAAATGCGGGCAGCTATCTGGCCAAGTTTATGCATGACGCCGGCGCGAAAGTTGTCGGAATTTCTGACGCGTACGGAGGCCTTTACGATCCGGACGGTCTTGATATTGATTATCTGCTTGACCGCAGAGACAGCTTCGGAACGGTGACGAAGCTTTTCAATGACACCATTACGAATCAGGAGCTGCTTGAGCTGGACTGTGATATACTTGTCCCGGCGGCGATCGAAAACCAAATTACAGAAGAAAACGCTGACCGCATCAAAGCGAAAATCGTTGTAGAAGCGGCAAACGGACCGACGACACTGGAAGGAACGAAAATCCTGACAGACAAAGGAACGCTGCTGGTTCCCGATGTTCTGGCGAGCGCCGGCGGTGTAACGGTTTCTTATTTCGAATGGGTTCAAAACAACCAAGGCTTCTACTGGAGTGAAGAAGAAGTCGAGGAAAAACTGGAAAATATGATGATAAAATCGTTTAATAATATTTATGAAATGTCCCAAAACCGCCGGATTGACATGAGGCTTGCGGCTTACATGGTCGGCGTGCGGAAAATGGCTGAGGCTTCGCGTTTCAGAGGCTGGATATAAACCAATCGTTTGCATAAACAAAAAAAATCTCCTATGATAATATAGGAGATTTTTTATATGAGTGGAAACTTATGATGGAAATGCCAATCGCAGGAGTTGAAGGACATGACAGAAGAAAAAGCAATTATAATAGGCGGAGGTCCTTGCGGATTATCGGCGGCTATACATCTGAAGCAAATTGGCGTGAACGCGCTTGTGATCGAAAAAGGGAATGTCGTAAACAGCATTTATAACTATCCGACCCACCAAACTTTTTTCAGTTCAAGTGAAAAATTGGAGATCGGCGATGTTGCCTTTATTACGGAAAACAGAAAACCGGTCCGAATACAGGCTCTCTCTTACTACAGAGAGGTCGTCAGAAGAAAAGAGCTGCGCGTAAACGCCTTTGAAACAGTGGAGCGCGTAACGAAACAGGAAGACGGCCGTTTTCTTGTAGAAACATCAAAAGACCGCTACCTCACTCCGTTTTGTATCATTGCGACAGGATATTATGATCATCCGAATTATATGAACATCCCGGGTGAAGGGCTTCCTAAGGTATTTCATTACTTTAAAGAAGGCCATCCTTATTTTGATAAAGATGTTGCTGTGATCGGCGGGAAAAACTCAAGTGTTGACGCGGCTTTGGAACTGGTGAAGTCCGGTGCGCGCGTCACTGTGCTCTACAGAGGACATGAGTACTCCCCGAGCATCAAGCCGTGGATTCTGCCTGAGTTTGAGGCCCTTGTCAGAAACGGCACAATCCGGATGGAATTCGGCGCTTGTCTTGAAGAAGTGACGGAAGATGAAATCATTTTCCGCTCCGGCCGAAATGAGACGGTCCGGCTGAAAAACGATTTCGTATTTGCCATGACGGGATACCATCCCGATCACGGTTTCCTCGAAAAAATCGGTGTGCGGATTGATGCTGAATCAGGCCGGCCGTTTTTCCGGGAAGAAACGATGGAAACAAATGTTGACGGTGTTTTTATCGCCGGAGTCATTGCGGCTGGAAATAACGCCAATGAAATTTTTATCGAGAACGGCCGTTTTCACGGCGGCTTGATCGCAAACGAAATATCAAAACGGCTGGGTAGAGAGAGCATATGATCATTCATATGCTCTTTTTTAAAAAAATTGAAAGATGTAAAAATATGAACAACATGGTACCATAGATATAGGAATATAAAGGAAAGAGGTTGCCTGATGTTTGCAATCATCTCTGCAGGAATTGCTCCCGGCATTGCGCTGTTAAGCTATTTTTATTTAAAAGATCAGTATGACAATGAACCCGTACATATGGTGCTGAGGTCTTTTTTTCTCGGGGTTGTCCTTGTGTTTCCGACCATGTTTATCCAATATGTTCTTGAAAAAGAGCATGTGGGGGGAGGAAGCTTTTTCGTTTCGTTTTTGTCTTCGGGATTTCTGGAAGAATCGGTGAAATGGTTCGTTCTGATGATCAGTGTGTATCCGCATGCTCATTTTGATGAGCATTATGACGGAATCGTTTACGGGGCCAGTGTGTCTTTAGGATTTGCCACGCTTGAAAATATTCTGTATCTATTCGGCCACGGCGTTGAGCATGCTTTCATCAGGGCGCTTCTGCCGGTCTCCTGCCATGCGCTGATCGGAGTGATTATGGGATTTTATCTCGGAAAAGCCCGCTTTTCGCAGAAAAAAGCCCGTGTCAAATGGCTTGTGATTTCGCTGGCCGTGCCTTCATGTCTGCACGGTTCTTACGATTTTATTCTTACCGCCCTCAATCATTGGGTATATTATATGCTGCCGTTTATGCTGTTTTTATGGTGGTTCGGGCTGCGAAAGGCAAAAAAAGCACGCTCCGTCAATATGATCCAAGTGTGAAGAAACCGCGCGTCGCGTGCGGTTTCTTTTTTATGCCTTGACAGGGGATAAGAAGGAAACGTGCATAAAAATAACCTCGTGACAGACAATACGGGTACACTTTAAATTTTGCAGTAGGAGGCTTGAAGAGATGAAGTGCAAAGGAGCCTTTATGGCATGTCTCATTCTATTTTCTTTCGCCGCCGCTTTCTTCGATCATCATGAAACGGTTCATGCGTTTTCAAATCAAGTGATTCAAAGAGGCGCGACGGGTGATGATGTTATAGAATTGCAGGCCCGTCTTCAATATAACGGATTTTATAACGGGAAAATCGATGGTGTTTACGGCTGGACCACATACTGGGCCGTGAGAAATTTTCAGGAGAAATTCGGCATGAAGCCGGTTGACGGCCTCGTCGGCGCGAAAACCAAACAGGTGCTGATTTCAAAATCAAAATATTACCGTGAATATGTAATGGAGCAGATCCAAAAAGGGAATACGTTCACTCATTATGGCAACGTCCCATTGGAAAACCAAACAAAACCGAGAGCCGGAACGCAGAAGCCGGCGGGAACGAATAAGCCTGCTCAAAAGCCGCAAAACAATACAGGCGGTCAGTCAAATCAAAAGCAAAATACGACAGCGGCCAATATGCCTGGCGGTTTCTCAAACAACGACATCAATCTTTTGGCACAGGCTGTGTACGGGGAAGCGCGCGGTGAGCCGTTTGAAGGGCAGGTTGCCATCGCCGCGGTTATTTTAAACCGTATTAAAAGCCCGTTATTTCCGAATACGGTGGCCGGCGTCATTTTCGAACCGCTCGCGTTTACCGCTGTTGCCGACGGCCAAATATATATGCAGCCGAATGAAAGAGCAAAAGAAGCGGTTCTTGATGCAATCAACGGCTGGGACCCTTCTGAAAACGCGATTTATTATTTCAATCCTGATACGGCGACAAGCAAATGGATTTGGGGACGTCCGCAGATAAAAAGAATCGGAAAACACATTTTCTGTGAGTAAAAGTACGAAAAATGAGGTGTTAACATGATTAGAGGAATCATTATCGCTGTTCTCGGTGTCGCGATCGCCGCAACCGGATATTGGGGATATAAAGAGCATCAGGAAAAAGATGCGGTCCTTCTGCACGCGGAAAATAATTATCAGAGGGCTTTTCATGAACTGACGTACCATGTTGATCAGCTTCACGACAAAATCGGGACGACGCTTGCAATGAACAGTAAAAAATCTCTGTCTCCGGCGCTCATTGATGTATGGAGAATTACATCTGAAGCACATAACAATGTGAGCCAGCTGCCCCTGACTCTCATGCCTTTTAATAAGACGGAGGAGTTTTTATCCAATATAGGAGATTTCAGCTATAAAACATCCGTCCGGGATTTAGACCAAAAACCGCTTGATAAGAAAGAATATACAACACTGAACAGCCTGTACAAACAGGCCGAGAACATTCAAAACCAGCTCCGCAACGTTCAGCATCTCGTCATGAGCAAAAATTTACGGTGGATGGATGTTGAAATGGCGCTCGCCTCTGACAAAAAACAAAGCGATAATACGATCGTCGACAGCTTTAAAACAGTCGAAAAAAATGTAGGCGCTTTTTCTGAAGACAGTACCAGCCCTACGTTTACAAGCGCAAATACAGAACGAAAAGGTTTTACGCATCTGAAAGGAAAACAAATTACGGAAAAAGAAGCGGTAAAAATCGCGGAACGGTTTGCGCCTGATCATAATTATTCCATTAAAGTGGTCAAAAGCGGCCGGAAGACGAATCGGGATGTATACAGTATCCGCATGAATGACGCGGATCACAAATCTTTTATCTATATGGATATTACCCAAAAAGGGGGACATCCTGTCTATTTGATTCAAAAACGGGGCGTGAAGAAACAAAAGATCAGCCTCAATGAAGCATCTAACCGGGCCGTCGCGTTTTTAAAGAAAAACGGATATGAAACAAAAGGCCTCGAAATTGATGAAAGCGCGCAATATAATAACATCGGCGTCTTTTCTTTTATTCCCGTGGAGAAAAACGTCCGCATTTATCCGGAAGCCATCCGAATGAAAGTGGCGCTGGATGATGGTGAAGTCGTCGGTTTTTCCGCGCGTGATTACCTGGCGGCGCACCGCACGAGAACGATTCCGGCTCCCGCTTTGTCAGCTGATGAAGCGAAAGCGAAGCTGAATAAAAATGTTGAAGTGAGGGAGACCCGGCAGGCGCTGATCACGAATGAACTCGGTCAGGAAGTGCTTTGCTACGAAATGCTCGGGACGATCGGGAAAGACACGTATCAAATGTTCATTAATGCGGACGACGGAAAAGAGGAAAAAATAGAAAAATTAAAAAGTGCAGAACCTATATATAAAGACCTATAAAAATAAAGGAGGAAAGGACTAAAAGTCTTTTCCTTTTTTTCATTACATGCTTTAATAAAAGCATAAATAATGAAAGAGTGAAGGCCCATGATAGCTGTCGGAGATTATATTTGGATTGAATACATAGAGAACAATGAGCCCAAAAAAGCGAGGAGCAAAGCAGTAAGCGTTGAAAACGGCGAACTCCATATCTCATATCCCGTCGATCTGGATTCGGGACGGACGGTCTTTTTGCATAAAGGATTGGAAATAACAGCGGAATTTATGGGGAATGGCCAAGTACCGTATCAATTTAAAAGCATAATCAAAGGAAAGAAAAAAGAACCCATCCCGATGATCGGATTGGACATCCCCCCTCAGGAGGAAATGAAGCGGATTCAAAGACGCCGATACGTCCGTGCAGACGCAGTATTGGATGTATCCGTCAAAATGGAAGCGAAAAAAACCGCTTTCCAAACGGTTTCCTCTAATATCAGCGCCGGCGGAATCGCTGTTGTGATGCCTGAGCATATTTCCGCGGAACCAGGTGAAAAGCTGTATGTCTCATTTTCGCTTCCCGGCAAGGAAAATGAGGCGGATATAACGGCCGAGGCTCTTACCCAGCGGATTTTTTATGATGAAAAGGCGGATAAACAAAAAATGACGCTTGAATTTACAGAAATCGGCCCCGCAGCGCAGCAGCTTTTACTCCAATATTGTATGCGCGCGCAGCTGCAGCAGAGAAGAAACAGTCTGTCGGAATAAACAGCAGCGCACTTTTCCATACTAATCCTAATGGAGGTGCGCGTGTATGAAAACGTTTGAACGTCTGCTGGTCAAATTGGTCTGCATTCAGCTTATCATTTTGGGCGCGGTGCAGTTTTTGCTTCATTATCAGCCTATTGAACCTTATATTTCGAAAGCTGTGAAATATGAGGGAGTTGATAAAATGGAGAAAAAAGAATGGATTGAAACGGTAAAGCGGTAAATCAGCTCAATTTTTTCGCCCCTTTTCCGGCAGTTCATGATACAATCCATAGAGGAGTAAAGAGCAAGGAGAGAGATTATGGACAAGAAATTATCAATTGCGATCGACGGGCCGGCCGCTGCCGGAAAAAGCACCGTTGCTAAAATAGTGGCTGAGAAAAAATCATATGTGTACATTGATACAGGAGCGATGTATCGTGCCATTACATATACGGCGCTCAAGCAGAATGCCGATTTAACTGATGAAGCCGCGCTTACAGAGCTGCTGAAGCGTACGGAAATTGAGCTTGTATCCGCTCCGGAAGGACAAATCGTTCTGGTAAACGGAGAAGATGTGACAGAAGAAATCCGAAAAGACGAAGTCAGCAACCAAGTATCAATCGCCGCCAAGCATAAAGGCGTCAGAGAAGAAATGGTCAAAAGACAGCAGCAGCTCGGAGAAAAAGGCGGTGTCGTCATGGACGGCCGTGATATCGGTACTCATGTGCTGCCTGATGCCGAAGTGAAAATTTTTCTGCTCGCGTCCGTAGAGGAAAGAGCGAAGCGCCGATATGAAGAGAATAAGAAAAAAGGCTATGACGTGAATTACGAGACGCTCATTGAAGAAATTGCCAGACGCGACAAACTCGATTCAGAGAGGGAAGTTTCCCCGCTGCGCAAAGCGGAAGACGCGATTGAAATCGATACGACGTCACTAAGCATTGCCGAAGTCGCAGGGAAAATTCTGGAGATCGTTGAACAGAAATCACGTTAAGCCCGGGCGGAGCGCTTTATAATTTTTTTCGAAAGACAAGATGTTATTGCTTGACAAACCAGTCCATTTATTAGAAGTTAATACTAATAAAACTTTTTATTGATCATTCAAAATCTTTTTTGGATGATTCTTTAATACATATTCGGCTGAAAAGCGGACATTCACATGTTCAGCTTTCAAACCGTATTAATTAAGCTGTGTAGGTTTGGACCAAGGAGGTTATTCAAATGACAGAGGAAATGAATCAAATTGATGTTCAAGTGCCAGAGGTTGGAGATGTAGTAAAAGGGATTGTGACAAAGGTAGAGGACAAGCATGTAGATGTCGAAATTGTCAATGTCAAACAGTCCGGAATCATTCCAATCAGTGAATTATCAAGTCTTCATGTAGAGAAAGCATCGGATGTCGTAAAAGTTGACGACGAGCTTGACCTGAAAGTAACAAAAGTGGAAGACGATGCTTTGATTTTATCTAAACGTGCCGTTGATGCTGACCGCGCTTGGGAAGACCTTGAAAAAAAATTCGACACAAAAGAAGTGTTTGAAGCTGAAGTGAAAGATGTGGTGAAAGGCGGTCTCGTCGTTGATATCGGCGTTCGCGGCTTCATTCCCGCATCACTTGTCGAAGCTCATTTCGTCGAGGATTTCACTGACTATAAAGGGAAAACCCTCTCTCTTATCGTCGTTGAACTCGACCGTGATAAAAACCGGGTGATTCTGTCACACCGGGCTGTAGTGGAAAAAGAACAGACAGCCAAAAAGCATGATTTTCTCCAAACGCTTGAGGTTGGAAGCGTGCTTGAAGGAAAAGTGCAGCGTCTGACTGATTTCGGCGCATTTGTCGACATCGGCGGAATTGACGGGCTTGTTCATATTTCGCAGCTGTCTCATTCACACGTCGAAAAACCGTCTGACGTGGTGGAAGAAGGTCAGGACGTAAAAGTGAAAGTACTGTCCGTAGACCGCGATAACGAACGTATTTCTTTATCTATTAAAGAAACGCTGCCGGGACCTTGGAGCCAGATCGGCGAAAAGGTAAAACAGGGAGATGTGCTTGAAGGAAAAGTGCAGCGCCTTGTAAGCTTCGGCGCCTTCGTTGAAATTCTTCCGGGCGTGGAAGGACTTGTGCACATTTCGCAAATTTCCAATAAACATATCGGAACGCCGCATGAAGTGCTTGAAGAAGGACAGACTGTTAAAGTGAAAGTGCTTGACGTGAACGAAAGCGAAGAGCGCATTTCCTTAAGCATGCGTGAGCTTGAAGAAGCGCCGAAAGCCGATCAGGAGGACTTCCGCCAATACCAGGCGAAAGAAGAGCCGAGCACCGGCTTCCAGCTTGGCGATTTAATCGGAGACAAGCTTAATAAATTAAAATAAATTGGTGATAAAACGTGACACGAGCAGAACGAAAAAGAGAACATATAAATCATGCGCTGTCTACCGGCCAAAACCGGGAAACGGGGCTTGATGATATTACGTTTGTTCATGTCAGCCTACCGAACCTAGCATTGGAAAAAGTGGATATATCAACGAAAATCGGCGGACTCACAAGCAGTTCGCCGATTTTTATCAATGCGATGACAGGCGGCGGCGGACAGCTTACATACGAAATTAACAGATCGCTGGCAAGAGCCGCGCGCAAAGCCGGCATGCCGCTGGCTGTCGGTTCGCAAATGTCAGCTTTAAAAGATCCCTCCGAACGGTGTTCTTACGAGATCGTCAGAAAAGAGAATCCGGACGGGCTGATATTTGCCAATTTAGGCAGCGAGGCGGATGCCGAGCAGGCGAAAAGGGCAGTTGATATGATTCAAGCGGATGCCCTCCAGATTCATTTAAATGTGATTCAGGAGATCGTCATGCCAGAGGGTGACAGAAGCTTTACCGGCGCTCTCGGCCGTATTGAGCGGATTGCGGCGGAAGCGGGAGTTCCCGTTTTTGTCAAAGAGGTCGGCTTCGGAATGAGCAGGGAATCGGCACGTCAGTTATTTGATGCCGGCGCAGCAGCAGTTGATGCCGGCGGATACGGCGGTACAAATTTCTCTAAGATCGAAAATATGCGCAGAGAGAAGGCGCTTCAATTTTTTAATACGTGGGGAATTTCCACTGCCGCAAGCTTAGCGGAAATCCACTCGCTCTCCGCTGATCAATCAATTATCGCATCCGGCGGGCTGCAAAGTGCCCTGGATGTCGCCAAATCGATTGCCCTCGGCGCTTCCAGCGCGGGAATGGCGGGCACTTTCCTGAAAGCTCTCACCTCTAAAGGAGAAGAGGGCCTGTTTGACGAGATGACGGCGCTTTTGCAAGAGCTGAAAATGATTATGACCGCCCTCGGATGCCAATCGGTTGCCCAATTGCAAAAGGCGCCTTTGGTCATAAAAGGTGACACACATCACTGGCTTTCTGAACGGGGAATTGACACATCCCGTTTCAGCAGACGTTAAAAGGCATGCGGACCCGCATGCCTTTTTCTGTTTTTTACGATTTTCTTTTTCGGAATTCCCCGTTTTGCTCAAGGCTTGTCGCTCCTTTATGGTGAATCGAATCATCGCGATCAGATTCCACTCGTCGGGAGGCTTTCAGTTTTTTCTCCTGTCTGTCTTTTCCCATCCTTATCCGCTCCTTTCAGGCATAATTAGTTTAAAAAATGCGTTCCCGCTCCATACTGATCAGAGGAGGAGCGATTATGGAACCGTTTTATTATTACTGGTCAATGTGGTTTTTATGGATACTTGCGACTTTTATTTTTGCCAAAACGAAAAGCCGTTTTTACGTATCAGTCTTTATTTTGACTAATATGATGGCAAGCATACATCAGATTACGGCTTATTTTACGTTGAACGCGGCATATGTCATGTTTTTTGCTGCGGCATTTGTTTATGCGGGAAGCCTCGGCATGCATAAACGGCTCCGTAATATTGTGATTCATCTGACGGCGGCTGCGGCGTACGGCTTTACTTTTCTTTTTGCATTATATGATCCTGTTTGGTTTATCATAAAACCTGAATGGGCGGCGGTTATACTGCTTACCGTTATTACGCTTTCCGTTGAGGGGCGGTTCCCTGAGAGGCTTTGTCTTTTTGTTCTCGGCATGTGCCAGGGGGAGCTATTGTATGCTGCGGTCATCCGCAATATTGCGGGTGCGGCAGCCGTCGGTGATTATAAATGGCTTTCAGGCTGTTCGGCGGGAGTGATTCTGCTCGTCGGGCTGACTACATATGAACAGCTTGCGGCGCGCATCAGCCAAAAAAGCAAAAAGCAGGGCAAAGGAGCGACAAAAATGTCTTGAAAACAGACGGAGACTGTTACATGAATGCGAAACATTTTGAAGAATACATTGTGATCTCAGTGAAAACTGATATAATAAATGAGTTAAGCCCTTCTGTTTGAAGGGTTCTTTTCATAGCGAAGATGATTTTTAATAACCGGTTGAACAATTTTTTGTGAAAATGTAAGCGGCTGGATTGAAAGGAAGGGTACTATGGGTAAACCTGTCGTAGCCATTGTCGGAAGACCGAATGTGGGAAAATCCACAATCTTTAACCGGATTGCGGGTGAAAGAATTTCAATAGTAGAAGATACCCCCGGAGTGACGCGGGACCGGATATACAGTTCGGCGGAATGGCTGAATTATGATTTTAACCTGATTGATACGGGCGGAATTGATATCGGAGACGAACCGTTTCTGACACAGATCCGCCAGCAGGCTGAAATCGCCATGGACGAGGCTGATGTGATCATCTTTATGGTGAACGGCCGCGAAGGTGTGACGTCTGCGGATGAAGAAGTGGCAAAAATACTGTACCGGACAAAAAAACCGGTCGTATTAGCCGTTAATAAATTAGATAATACCGAAATGAGAGCGAACATCTATGACTTTTATGCGCTCGGCTTTGGAGAACCGTATCCGATTTCGGGCACACACGGTTTAGGATTGGGAGATTTGCTCGATGCTTGTGCCGAGCATTTTAAAAACATTCCGGAGACGAAGTACAGTGATGATGTCGTTCAATTCTGCCTGATCGGCCGCCCGAATGTCGGAAAATCATCCCTTGTCAATGCGATGCTCGGCGAAGAGCGGGTTATCGTGAGCAACGTAGCCGGAACGACTAGAGACGCTGTGGATACGGCGTTCACCTACAATCAGCAGGAATTTGTAATCGTTGACACGGCGGGAATGAGAAAAAAGGGTAAAGTATATGAAACAACAGAAAAATACAGTGTGCTTCGGGCGTTAAAAGCCATTGACCGCTCAGACGTCGTCGGCGTTGTGCTGAATGCAGAAGAAGGCATCCTTGAGCAGGACAAGCGGATCGCCGGATACGCCCATGAAGCCGGGAAAGCCGTCGTCATTATCGTAAACAAATGGGATGCCGTTGATAAAGACGAGCGCACGATGAAAGAATTTGAACAGAATATTCGGGAACATTTCCAATTTCTTGATTATGCGCCGGTGCTGTTTATGTCGGCACTGACGACAAAGCGGATTCATACACTCATGCCTGCGATTATTAAAGCGAGTGAAAACCACTCTCTCCGCGTGCAGACAAATGTCTTAAATGATGTCATCATGGATGCGGTCGCCATGAATCCGACTCCGACGCACAACGGCTCCCGTCTGAAAATTTATTATGCGACTCAAGTCGCTGTTAAGCCGCCGAGCTTCGTTGTTTTTGTCAACGATCCGGAACTGATGCATTTTTCTTATGAACGCTTTTTAGAAAACCGAATCCGGGACGCTTTCGGATTTGAAGGTACGCCAATTAAAATATTTGCAAGAGCAAGAAAATAAAAAGGTGTGATACAGAGATGAAAAAAGTGGCAATGCTTGGAGCGGGAAGCTGGGGCACTGCACTTTCTTTAGTGCTGGCTGATAACGGACATCAAGTTATGATGTGGGGACACCGTGCCGAATTGATCGATCAAATCAACGACCTGCATGAAAACAAAGATTACCTGCCGGGGGTGGAGCTATCAAGTTCTATCATCGGTACAGCTGATTTAAACGAGGCTTTAAAAGGAGCGGACTTCATTATTGTGGCAGTTCCGACAAAAGCCATTCGGGAAGTGCTGAAAAAGGCTCTGCCGTACATCCCGAAACAATCGATTTTTGTTCATGTCAGCAAGGGAATTGAGCCGGATTCGCTTCTCCGTATTTCAGAATTAATGGAAGAGGAGCTGCCTGAGGAGTACAGAAAAGACATCGTCGTGCTTTCAGGGCCGAGCCACGCTGAGGAAGTCGGATTAAGACACCCGACGACTGTTACATCATCTTCAAAAAATATCAAGGCTGCAGAAGCGGTTCAGGATTTATTCATGAACCAGCATTTCCGCGTCTATACCAATCCGGATATGATCGGTGTTGAAATAGGGGGAGCGTTAAAGAATATCATCGCTCTTGCAGCGGGGATTACAGACGGATTGGGATACGGAGATAATGCAAAAGCGGCCTTAATCACCCGAGGTCTTGCTGAAATCGCCAGACTCGGCACAAAGATGGGCGGAAATCCGCTCACCTTTTCCGGCCTGACCGGCGTAGGCGATTTGATCGTGACGTGTACAAGCGTTCATTCCCGAAACTGGCGCGCCGGCAACCTGCTCGGCAAAGGATATAAGCTGGAAGCTGTCCTGGATAAGATGGGGATGGTTGTTGAAGGCGTGCGGACGACGAAAGCTGCGTATCAGCTGTCTCAAAAATACCAAGTGAAAATGCCGATCACAGAGGCGCTTCACCAAGTATTATTTAACGGGCAGAAGGTAGAAACGGCTGTAGAATCCTTAATGGCCAGAGTGAAAACCCATGAGATGGAAGACTTGGTCAACACATTCGAAAACCGGGTGAAGTGACAATAACATGCCGTCAGCATATTCTGAAGTGACGAAAGTCCAAAACGCAGAACTCTCCGGCTGAAATCGCTTAAAACATTTGCTGATTTAGGCAGAAGAGGATGCAGACGTACGCATCTGCGCATACTATAGCATCGAAGTCCAAGAGAGTGTATCTCAGACGTACAGGTGAATATAGTCAACTTGACTGAAGCAAAGTCCCCCTCTTTGCTTCAGTTTTTTTGTTTTTTCAATAGATGGAAAACCTGTTGATCTTTTCAACATTTGTATATTAAAATGAAATATAACGCTTACAATGATGGGACGGGGGGCACGAACGTGAGTGTGGCATTGATGAAAATGTGGTTTGCGCTTGGTGCTATGGGATTAATGTTTGTTGCGGTGGCCTCTATTTATGTCAGCAGGTATAAAGTGAAAAACAAACTGATAAAAGCAGCGGTTTCTTCACTCGCTTATGCCTGCATGGTCATCTCGGGATTGATCGTGTTAATGGTCGTTTTCAGCGGGCCTGTCAATGAATAAAGCCGAAAGGGGGCGCGGAATGCATAAGTTAAAAATGGCCGTCATAACGGCAATGGCGGTGCTTCTGCTGTCCGGCTGTCTGTACCCTGAAGCGGAAAAAACTGAAAATAAAGTATCTTACAAACATCAGCTTCAGCAGGTGCAAGCGGCAGTGGATGAATTTAAAAAGGCGAACGGCGGACTTCTGCCGATTCAGACAAAAGATATGAAAACACCGCTCTATCAAAAATATCCGATAGATTTTAAGCGGCTCGCGCCCAGATACATAGAGGAGCCGCCGGCCTCAGCTTATGAAAGCGGAGGAATGTACCAATACGTGCTTGTCGATGTGGAAAATAAGCCGACCGTCAAGCTGGTCGATCTCCAAATGGCGGAAGCAATCCGCGACATGAAGCTGCGTGTCAAAATGTATCAGGAAAAGCATACATATCCTCCCTATGAGGACGCCGTTTCAAAAGGGCTGTTCACTTTAAATAAAAAAAAGCTCGGCATGAAAGACTCTCCTTCAGTCAAAAGTCCGGTTTCAGGCACGTCTCTGCCGCTTTTAATCGGCGCTGACGGAGAAATCTATGCCGACTATCGCGTCGATCTCGCCCGCTGCCTGAAGGAAAACAAAAAGAAAATCAAACCGGGCGCGGAAATTCAGGATATTTTATGGAAAGAGACTCCTTTCGTCCCGGCCTTTTCAGTCACATACACCGTAAATGAAAAACAGGAACCCGTTTTTTTAGAAAGTCAAACGAAACAGGAATGAACCTTTTTCCCGCGCATACAAATAGGGAGAAAGGTTTTTTTGATTTTGATAGAAAAGACTGCCTGAAAATTTTCTAAAGATGTCATATTGAAATAGGACAACGTCATACACATATAGTGTCCTGTATTTGATTGGAGAATGGTGAATGAAAAATGATAAGGATAGGAAGTCCGGGAGGGGATCACTTGGAAAAGGTCGATATTTTCAAGGATATCGCTGAACGAACAGGGGGCGATATATACTTAGGAGTCGTTGGCGCTGTCCGTACAGGGAAATCTACATTCATTAAAAAATTTATGGAGCTCGTGGTGCTCCCGAATATCAGCAATGAGGCCGATCGAGCGCGGGCGCAGGATGAGCTTCCGCAAAGCGCAGCAGGAAAAACGATAATGACCACAGAACCAAAATTTGTCCCGAATCAAGCCATGTCCGTTCATGTCGCGGAAGGACTTGATGTCAACATCCGTCTTGTGGATTGTGTGGGATATACGGTTCCCGGGGCGAAGGGATATGAGGATGAAAACGGCCCGAGAATGATCAATACACCTTGGTACGAAGAACCGATTCCCTTTCATGAGGCAGCGGAAATCGGTACGAGAAAAGTCATCCAGGAACACTCCACAATCGGGGTCGTCATTACGACAGACGGCTCAATCGGCGATATTGCGCGGGGCGATTACGTGGAAGCGGAAGAAAGAGTCATCGACGAGCTGAAGGAAGTCGGCAAACCGTTTATTATGGTCATCAACTCGGTAAAACCGTACCACCCGGAAACAGAAGCGCTCAGAGCTGAATTAAGCGCGAAATATGATATTCCCGTCCTCGCCATGAGTGTTGAAAGCATGCGGGAAACAGATGTGTTAAGCGTCCTCAGAGAAGCGCTTTACGAGTTCCCTGTGCTGGAAGTCAATGTCAACCTTCCGAGCTGGGTCATGGTGCTGAAGGAAAATCACTGGCTCAGAGAGAGCTACCAGGAATCAGTGAAAGAAACCGTAAAAGATATTAAACGCCTGCGCGATGTCGACCGGGTTGTCGGCCACTTCAGTGAATTTGAGTTTATTGAAAGCGCCGGTCTGGCCGGAATCGAACTTGGCCAGGGTGTCGCAGAAATTGATTTGTATGCGCCGGATCATTTATATGACCAGATTTTAAAAGAAGTGGTCGGCGTTGAAATCCGCGGGAAAGACCACCTGCTTGAATTAATGCAGGACTTCGCCCACGCGAAAAAAGAATATGATCAGGTATCAGATGCGCTGAAAATGGTGAAACAGACCGGCTACGGCATTGCCGCCCCGGCCTTAACCGATATGAGCCTTGATGAACCGGAAATCATCAGACAGGGATCAAGGTTCGGAGTAAGGCTCAAAGCGGTCGCTCCGTCCATTCATATGATCAAAGTGGATGTGGAAAGTGAATTCGCGCCGATCATCGGGACGGAAAAACAAAGTGAAGAACTTGTCCGCTACTTAATGCAGGACTTTGAAGATGATCCGCTTTCTATCTGGAACTCCGATATTTTCGGCAGATCATTGAGCTCTATCGTAAGAGAAGGAATCTCCGCAAAACTGTCACTCATGCCGGAAAATGCGAGATATAAACTGAAAGAAACGCTGGAGAGAATTATTAACGAAGGCTCAGGCGGCCTGATCGCCATTATTTTGTAAGCTGAAGGACCTCTTCCTGAAACGGGGGGTCTTTTTTTATTCTTTTTAGATACTGGAAATCAATCAAGGATTAGGAGGAAAAAAGCAAAAAAAGGAATATTTGTTCGGTAAAACACGTGAAAACCTTGACGAGCAAGGGATTGAGGCTTTAAAATGCTTGATATGGCTTTTTATATGTGTTACTCTACATACAGAAAATCTTCACTTTGTTGGACAAACATTCCTCAAAGTGTCTGTTTTCTTATGAAAAGCCGTTTACTTGTCTGTTCTTCCCTGCTTTGATTTTTTATCAGACAGGTTTAGAATCAGGCTGAACTGTGAAGAAATGATAATAAACTGCTGATTTGATACCCTTTTGGGAGGAGGTGAAAGGCATGAACAAGACAGAACTAATCAATGCGGTTGCTGAAGCAAGCGAATTGTCTAAAAAAGACGCTACAAAAGCAGTTGATTCTGTTTTTGATACGATTTTAGATGCACTTAAAAACGGTGATAAAATCCAACTGATCGGTTTCGGTAACTTTGAGGTGCGCGAGCGCTCTGCACGTAAAGGACGTAACCCGCAAACAGGTGAAGAAATCGAAATCCCTGCAAGCAAGGTACCTGCTTTCAAACCAGGTAAAGCTCTTAAAGACGCTGTTGCAGGAAAATAATTGTGAATATAGATCGTGTATGCATCTGATACATACACTTTGTTTCTTCACAGAAAAGCCCCTTGATAAAGGGGCTTTTCATATTTAAGCAGCCTCGGTCACCGGGCAGGACTTTCGTTTTGCTTTTGGCGCGGCAAATGTGCTAGAATCGAAATTAAATGTATTCAATGGTGGAGGACACAGACAATGAAAGAAGTTAATAAAGAACAGATTGAACAGGCGGTTCGCCAGATTTTAGAGGCGATTGGAGAAGACCCGGACCGGGAAGGGCTTTTAGATACGCCGAAACGCGTGGCAAAAATGTACGCGGAAGTATTCTCGGGATTAAATGAAGACCCGAAAGAACACTTTAAAACCGTTTTCGGAGAAGACCATGAGGAGCTTGTTCTTGTAAAAGATATCGCGTTTCATTCCATGTGTGAACATCACCTTGTTCCTTTTTACGGAAAAGCGCATATTGCCTACATTCCGCGCGGCGGCAAAGTGACGGGCCTGAGTAAATTGGCGCGGGCGGTGGAAGCCGTCTCAAAACGCCCGCAGCTGCAGGAGCGCATCACTTCAACGATTGCAGAAAGCATCGTAGAGACCTTAGATCCCCACGGCGTCATGGTTGTCGTCGAAGCTGAGCATATGTGCATGACGATGAGGGGCGTAAGAAAGCCGGGTGCAAAAACAGTGACTTCCGCTGTAAGAGGTATTTTTAAAGATGACGCAGCGGCGCGTTCCGAAGTGTTAGAACATATTAAACGTGCGGATTAATAATGATAGAGGGTGCAGATATGAATTCAAAGCATTCAAGTGATTTTGTCGTCATTAAAGCGGTCGAGGACGGCGTGAACGTCATCGGTTTAACGAGAGGAACGGATACGAAATTTCACCATTCCGAAAAACTGGACAAAGGCGAAGTAATTATCGCTCAGTTTACTGAGCATACCTCTGCCATCAAAGTGAGAGGCAACGCCCTCATCCAGACCGCTTACGGAGAAATGAACAGCGAAAAAAAATAAGCCGGCTGTTTCCCGCTTTTGCCAAATGCCCGCAAACGGCGGGAGAATACAGCCAATTTCTTTTTTTTATGCTATAATGATACCTGCGTATAATAATGACGAGTAAATCTCATACATATTAGAATAAATGTGAATTTGGGGACAAGGGTGATATTTTTGCAAGACATCTACGGAACTTTAGCGAATCTAAATACGAAATTAAAACAAAAGCTGTCTCATCCTTATTTAGCGAAACATATTTCTGCGCCTAAAATCGATGAGGATAAGCTTCTTCTTTTTCACGCTTTGTTTGAAGAGGCGGACATTAAGAACAATGACAGAGAAAATTACATAGTAACTGCGATGCTTGTCCAAAGCGCCCTTGATACCCACGATGAAGTGACAACAGCCAGAGCGTTAAAGCGAGACGAAAATAAAAACCGGCAGCTCACCGTGCTTGCCGGCGACTATTTCAGCGGACTGTATTATTCGCTTTTATCTGAAATGAAGGATATCTATATGATACGGACGCTCGCTACGGCAATTAAAGAAATCAATGAGCATAAAATCCGTCTGTACGATCGGTCTGTCAATGACTTGAATCAATTGATCGAAAGCATGGCGATTGTGGAAGCGGCCCTGTTTCACAGAGTGTCAGACCACTTTAATCTTCCGCGCTGGAAAGAGCTGGCGAGTGATTTTTTTGTATATAAGCGGCTGATGAACGGCAATGCTATATTTCTCGATGTCATCGGCAATATTGTAAAGTCAGGGAAATCAAAGGCTGACATAATGGAAGATAGCTTCCGAAAGGCAAAGCAAAGCATTGAAACGCTGCTGCCGCTCAATTCACCAATCCAAAACCTAATGCTGAACCGGCTTACGGCGATCAGCCGGGACAAAACATATCATCAGAAAGTGGAAGAAGGGTAATCAACATGCAGGAGTCAAAAGAACAGCGCGTACACGGCGTGTTTGAAAAAATCTATAAAAATTATGACCAAATGAACTCTGTTATCAGTTTTCAGCAGCATAAAAAATGGCGCGATAAAACGATGCAGATCATGAATGTTAAAGAAGGCGCAAAAGCGCTTGATGTCTGCTGCGGAACGGCTGACTGGACGATTGCCCTCGCAGAAGCGGCCGGAAAAAGCGGCGAAATCAAAGGACTGGATTTCAGCAAAAATATGCTGAGCATCGGTGAGAAAAAAGTGAAAGAGGGCGGTTACAGCCAAATTGAGCTTTTGCACGGAAATGCGATGGAGCTTCCTTTCGCTGATGATTCTTTTGATTTTGTCACCATCGGCTTCGGGCTGCGAAACGTTCCCGACTATCTGACCGTGCTGAAAGAAATGCGGCGGGTCGTCAAACCGGGCGGGCAGGTCGTATGTCTGGAAACATCCCAGCCGGAAATGTTCGGATTCAGACAGGCATATTTTCTTTATTTTAAATACATCATGCCTTTCTTCGGAAAAATGTTTGCGAAGAGCTATAAAGAATATTCTTGGCTTCAAGAATCGGCAAGAGAATTTCCCGGTATGAAAGAACTTGCGCGTCTGTTTGAAGAAGCGGGCCTGACGAATGTCAAATACCATTCGTTTACCGGCGGAGTGGCCGCTACGCATATCGGTTGGAAATGATGAATATACAGATGTTTGGGTGAATGATATGAAATTTAAAATGGCCTATTCTTTTTTAAATGACGATATTGATGTGATCGAAAGGGAGCTTGAGCAAACGGTGCGGTCAGACTATCCCTTGCTGAGTGAAGCCGGGCTCCATCTGCTCCAGGCGGGAGGCAAGAGGATCCGCCCCGTTTTCGTATTGCTTTCCGGCATGTTCGGCGACTATGACATTAATAAAATAAAATATGTTGCGGTGACGCTGGAAATGATTCATATGGCGTCCCTCGTGCATGACGACGTCATTGATGACGCCGAGCTGCGGAGGGGAAAACCGACCATCAAAGCCAAGTGGGACAACCGCATCGCCATGTATACCGGTGATTATATGCTAGCGGGCTCACTTGAGATGATGACGAGATTGGATGAGCCGAAAGCCCACCGGATCCTGTCCAAAACCATCGTAGAAGTATGCCTCGGAGAAATTGAACAGATCAGAGATAAATACAATATGGAGCAAAACCTCAGAACCTATTTGCGCCGCATCAAACGGAAAACGGCTCTTCTCATTGCCGTCAGCTGCCAGCTCGGCGCCATCGCTTCGGGAGCTGATGAGAAGATTCACAAAGCATTATATTGGTTCGGTTATTACGTGGGCATGTCCTATCAGATTATTGACGACATTCTTGATTTCACTTCAACGGAAGAGGAACTGGGAAAACCGGTCGGAGGGGATCTGCTGCAAGGAAATGTCACTCTGCCCGTTTTGTACGCGCTCCGTCAGCCTGAATTGAAAAATCAGCTGAAATTAATTAACAGTGAAACAACACAGGAGCAGCTCGCCCCCATTATTGAAAATATTAAACGCACAGACGCGATTGAAAAATCAATGGCCGTCAGTGACAGGTACTTAAAAAAAGCGTTTGAAAAACTGAATACACTGCCGAGAGGACGTGCGCGCTCATCATTGGCCGCCATCGCCAAATATATCGGCAAACGGAAATTTTAAATTCCTTTTACGAACAAGATGTGAACATTCTCCGCCCTGGATTGATTAATTGTCAGAAAGATGTTACGATTTCGGTGTGCAACTTGAAAGCCTATACATAATGATGGGGTGGAGAATCTTATGGAAAAAACTTTTATCATGGTAAAACCGGACGGCGTACAGCGCCAGCTGATCGGAGAGATTTTATCCAGATTTGAGCGTAAGGGCTTACAATTGGCAGGAGCCAAGCTAATGCAAGTTTCAGAACAGATGGCTGAAAACCATTATGCTGAACATAAAGGGAAGCCGTTTTTCGGCGAGCTTGTGGAATTCATTACATCAGGACCCGTATTTGCAATGGTATGGGAAGGGGAAAATGTAGTAGAGATCACAAGACAGCTGATCGGAAAAACGAACCCGAAAGATGCACTGCCGGGCACGATCCGCGGTGACTACGGCATGTTTGTCGGCAAAAATATCATTCACGGTTCAGACTCCTTAGAAAGCGCTGAGCGGGAAATTCACATTTTCTTTAAACAGGAAGAGCTTGTACCGTATCAAAAATTAATGGCCGACTGGGTGTACTAAGCCGTCAGCCTTTCTTTTTCTCGTATTATGAAAAGGTTTACATCATTTATGAAAGACAGAGGCTGCGCCGCCCTGTCTTTTCGTTTCTCACAAATCAGCCCGCGGGCTGATTTTTTTATTGAAATCGTACAATTTCGACAGAAAACAGGCTATACTAGGACAAAAGACAGCGAGATTGGGAGAGAAGCAATGGAGCCTTACGACATTTTTATCACCAAGTGGAAACAAATAACCGGCGTTGATTTATCTTTATACAAAGAAGCACAGATGAAAAGGCGGCTGACGTCCCTTTATGAAAAGAAGGGGTTCAGAGATTTTCAGGAATTTGCCGCCGCTTTGGAAAAGGACAAGCTTTTATTAAACGAAACATTGGACAGAATGACGATCAATGTTTCTGAATTTTACCGAAATTATAAACGGTGGGAAGTTCTTGAAACCTCAATTCTTCCGTTAATAAAGCATAACAAACCGTTAAAAATATGGAGTGCGGCCTGTTCAACGGGAGAGGAGCCCTATACTTTGGCTATGATTCTCAATCAGCAGACGGGACTGGCCGGATTTGATATATTGGCGACAGATATTGATGAAAAGGCGCTAAGCAAAGCCAAGCGGGGCATCTATCAGGAACGCTCGCTGCAAGAGGTGCCGGCTTCCGTGAAAAGCCGTTATTTCACCAAGCAGGCTGACAGCAGCTATCAAGTAAAACAAGAGATTCAGAAAAACATCCGGTTTAAGCGGCACAACCTGCTTGCCGACAGCTATGAACAGGATTTTGACCTGATCGTCTGCCGCAACGTCTTTATTTATTTTACTGAAAAAGCAAAAGAAGAGCTGTATGTGAAAATGGCGGGCAGTCTGAAAAAGAACGGAATTCTGTTTGTCGGCAGTACAGAACAAATTTTCAGCCCGGAAAAATTCGGCCTTGAGAGCACTGATACATTTTTTTATCAAAAAAGATAGAAGACATTTAATGAAAACTTGTGTTATAGTTTTACTTAAAAGCGTTAATGCGATGAAGGGAGAAAAAAGAAATGAGATACTTAACAGCCGGAGAATCACACGGTCCGCAGCTGACGACAATTATAGAAGGTGTGCCTGCGGGGCTTTATATAACTGAAGAAGACATTAATTTTGAGCTTGCCAGACGTCAAAAAGGGCACGGCCGCGGACGCCGCATGCAGATTGAAACGGACAGAGCGAAGATCACAAGCGGCGTGCGGCATGCCCGGACACTCGGTTCACCCATCGCGCTCGTTGTAGAAAATAAAGATTGGACCCACTGGACAAAAATCATGGGCGCCGCACCGATTACAGAAGAAGAAGAAAGTGAAATGAAACGCCAGATTTCAAGACCGAGACCGGGACACGCAGATTTGAACGGTGCTATTAAGTATAATCACCGCGATATGAGAAATGTGTTAGAACGATCTTCCGCGCGTGAGACAACGGTTCGCGTGGCTGCCGGAGCCGTCGCTAAAAAGATTTTAGCGGAGCTTGGCATTAAAGTCGCCGGGCATGTCCTGCAAATCGGCAGCGTAAAAGCAGAGAAAACCGATTACACATCCATTGAGGATCTCAAACGGGTAACGGAAGAATCACCGGTCAGATGCTACGATGAAGAAGCTGGCCGTCAAATGATGGCAGCCATTGATGAAGCGAAGGCAAACGGCGACTCGATCGGCGGAATCGTTGAAGTGATCGTCGAAGGTATGCCGGTCGGTGTCGGAAGCTATGTCCACTATGACCGTAAGCTGGACAGCAAGCTCGCTGCTGCCGTTCTGTCGATTAACGCGTTTAAAGGCGTAGAATTCGGCATCGGTTTTGAAGCGGCCGGCAAAAACGGCAGTGAAGTTCATGATGAAATCGTATGGGATGAAGAGAAAGGCTATACACGCGCCACAAACAGGCTCGGAGGATTAGAAGGCGGTATGACGACGGGAATGCCGATTGTCGTCCGCGGCGTTATGAAACCGATCCCTACTTTGTACAAGCCGCTGAAAAGCGTCGACATTGAAACGAAAGAACCGTTTACAGCGAGCATTGAACGTTCAGACAGCTGCGCGGTTCCGGCAGCAAGCGTAGTGGCTGAAGCAGCAGTGGCCTGGGAAATCGCAAATGCCGTCGTAGAACAATTCGGGCTTGACCAGATCGACCGCATTAAAGAAAATGTTGAAAACATGAAAAAACTATCGAGGGAATTCTGATGAAAGAGCTTGAGGTTCGGACAGCTTCCTCCGCATATCCCGTGTATATCGGTGAAGGCATAAGGAAACAGGCCGCTGCCCTTTTGTCTTCACTGAACAGGCCGCTGACAAAGATCCTTCTCGTCATCGATGCGGAAGTTGACCGGCTATACGGTGATGAGATGTTCCGGCTTTTAAACGAAACATGGCCCGTGAAAAAAGTGATCGTTCCAAGCGGAGAAGAAGCGAAGTCTCTGAAAGAGTATGAACGGATTCAAACGGAAGCGATCGCTTTCCATATGGACCGCTCCTCATGTATGATCGCCTTCGGAGGCGGCGTGACGGGTGATTTGGCCGGCTTTTGCGCAGCAACTTTTATGCGCGGAATTGATTTCATTCAAATGCCGACGACACTGCTTGCCCATGACAGCGCGGTCGGCGGCAAGGTGGCCGTCAACCATAAACTCGGAAAGAACTTAATCGGCGCGTTTTATCAGCCGAAAGCGGTGATTTACGATACGGAGCTTCTGAAAACCCTGCCGGAACAAGAGCTGAGATCGGGCATGGCTGAAGTGATCAAACACGCGTTTATCGCCGATCATGCTTTTTTAGAAAAACTTCTCACGTTTGACACGTTGCAAGGACTGACAAGCGCTGAGCTGAATGAAATGATTTATAAAGGAATTTCAATCAAATCGGCCGTCGTGCGTGAGGACGAAAAGGAAGAGGGGATAAGAGCTTTTCTGAATTTCGGCCATACGCTCGGCCATGCCGTTGAGGCGGAATACGGCTACGGCCGGATTACACATGGAGATGCGGTCGCCCTCGGCATGCAGTTTGCCCTTTACGTGAGTGAACAGGTTGCGGGATGCAAGATGAACAGAAAAGAACTCACGCAATGGCTGATTGGGCTCGGCTACCCGGGAAGCATCAGACAAGATATTGAAACGCCGGTTCTCTCCGCCCGGATGATGAATGATAAAAAAACGCGCGGAGGCATGACACAGTTCATCGTGTTAAAGGAATTAGGCGAAGCGCAGGACTGCATGCTTTCAAAAGATGAGCTTGAAAATTTGCTGAACAAATGGCGAATGGAGGAAACAGCATGATGATACGCGGCATTCGCGGAGCAACAACGGTGGAACAAGACACTGAACAAGAAATTTTAGAAAAAACACAGCAGCTGCTTGAAAAAATCATTGAACAAAATGGATGCAAGCCGGAAGACGTTGTGCAGATCCTGTTATCCGCCACGCCTGATATCCATTCCGTATTTCCGGCAAAAGCGGTCCGCCGCCTTTCCGGGTGGCAGTACGTCCCGGTGACGTGCATGCAGGAAATGGATGTCACCGGCGCTCTGCAAAAGTGTATCCGTGTCCTGATGACGGTTCAGACGGATACGCCTCAGGATGAAATCAAGCATGTCTATTTAGAAAAAGCCGTTGTGTTAAGGCCGGATTTATCATTGACAAAAAATACTGACATGTAATACGATAAACAAAGCTTAGAAATACACAAGAGTGTGTATAGAGCTGGTAAGTAAGATATTGAACAGTTGAGTTTAGAATAGGGTAGCAGAGAATGAGTTTAGCTGAGCTGAGATAAACACGTTTTTATTCTGCCCAAAAGAAGCCTTTCTTTTGGGTTTATTTCTTATACGCAAGACTCCTCTCACTCTTCATCTCATTCTCCTTACCGTAAGGAGGAGAATCATGAATTTACAATCGGATGTTTCTTTATTTTTAAAGGACAGTCTGACACACCGCACCATTCCAATCGCAGAGACTTTTACGGTCGACACGATCACACCCATTCAGATGGTTGAAAAACTGGACAGAAACATTACGTATCTTTTAGAAAGCAAGGATGAGTCGTCAAGCTGGTCGAGATACTCTTTTATCGGCCTCGATCCTTTTATCACCATTAAAGAGAGTCATGACACATTCACTGCCGCTGATCCAAATGGGCATACGCTGTTTGAAGGCGGAGAATTAAAAGCCGTGCTTGACTGGATGAATGAGAGCTTCCGCATTAAAACACCCGAGCTTGATATCCCATTTTCGGGAGGGGCGGTCGGTTATCTGAGCTATGACATGATTCCTTTGATTGAGCCTTCCGTGCCAAGCCACGCGAAAGAAACAGATTTCGAAAAATGCATGCTGTTTGTCTGCCGGAAAATCATCGCGTACGACCACGAAACGAAACAAGTGCATTTCATTCAGTATGCGGAGCTTAACGGCCGGGAGACGGAGGAAGAAAAGCGGGCCGTTTTTAAAGAAAATTGCGCGGAGCTTCGTAAGCTTATCGGTATTTTGACAGAATCGAAAGATATGAAAGAGCCGTTTTTTTCTAAAGAAACGTTTGACACGCCAAGTTTTGCCGATGTGACATCCAATTATACGAAAGAAGAGTTTATGGCCGGCGTCAATAAACTGAAAGAATATATAAAAGCGGGAGACATTTTTCAAGGGGTGCTTTCGCAAAAGTTTGACATTCCGGTATCCAGACATTCATTTGAGCTGTACAGGGTGCTCCGCATCATCAATCCTTCACCCTATATGTACTATATCAAACTGCCTGACAGAGACATTGTCGGGAGTTCGCCTGAACGTCTGATCCGCGTGCATGACAGGCACCTGGAAATTCATCCGATTGCCGGAACGAGAAGAAGGGGCGCCGGAAAAAAAGAAGATGAACGCCTGAAAAAAGAGCTGATGAATGACGAAAAAGAAAAAGCTGAACATTACATGCTCGTCGATCTTGCGCGCAATGACATCGGCAGAGTTGCGGAGTACGGTTCCGTAGCCGTTCCGAAATTCACAAAGGTCGTTTCTTTTTCACATGTGATGCACATCATCTCTATTGTAACCGGCCGTTTAAAGCAGGGCGTCCATCCCGTTGACGCGCTGATGTCGGCATTCCCGGCAGGAACACTCACGGGCGCTCCGAAAATCCGCGCGATGCAGCTTTTAAATGAATTAGAACCGACTTCCAGAGAAACCTACGGCGGATGTATCGCTTATATCGGATTTGACGGGTCAATTGATTCGTGTATTACCATCCGCACCATGAGTGTCAAAAACGGTACGGCGTCGGTGCAGGCGGGCGCGGGAATAGTCGCCGATTCCGTCCCGGAAGCCGAATATGAAGAGAGCTGTAACAAAGCGGGGGCGCTTTTAAAAACGATTCAAATCGCAGAAGACATCTTTTCTGGCGGGGAGGAGAAGACGGATGAACAAATTTCTGCAATCGTGCGTTAATGGCCGTACGCTGAAAATTGGAGAAGCCGAAAAGCTGATGGAGATGATGGTGAACGGGGACATGTCGCAGTCTGAGATCGGCGGGATTTTATCGGTATTAGCCCACCGGGGTGAAACGGCGGAGGAGCTTGCCGGATTTGTAAAAGTGATGCGGGCGCGGGCACAGACATCAGGTGGCTTGGCGGATGTCGTTGATACGTGCGGAACAGGCGGAGACGGGATTTCTACGTTTAACATATCCACGGCAGCGGCGATTACAGCTTCTGCCGCCGGAGCTAAAGTTGCCAAGCACGGAAATCGCTCCGTTTCGTCTAAAAGCGGCAGCGCGGATGTGCTGGAAAAACTGGGTGTTTCCATTCAAGCCACACCAGACAGCGTCAAACGCAGCATTGAAACGAAACAAATGGGGTTTTTGTTTGCGCCGCTGTTTCATTCGTCAATGAAGTACGTCGCCGCCGCAAGAAAAGAGCTTGGCTTCCGAACCGTATTTAATCTGCTGGGCCCGCTCAGCAACCCGCTGCAGGTGAAGCGGCAGGTGATCGGCGTCTATTCATTTGATAAAGCGCGCCTGATGGCAAGCGCTTTGGAACAATTTGATGTCAGACACGTCATGCTTGTCTCTGCCCGTGACGGATTAGATGAATTGTCCATCTCAGCACCGACCGATATCATTGAACTGAAAAACGGTGAACGTCTGGAATATTCCGTTTCACCTGAACAATTCGGTTTTGCAGAAGGTTCATTGAAGGATATTCAAGTGAGTTCATCGGAAGAAAGCGCGCTCCTCATTCAGAATATTTTTGCAAATAAAGCTCCGTCATCCGCTCTGCATATTACCGCCTTAAATGCGGGCGCGGCCATTTATACGGCAGGTCTTGCAAACGATCTGAAAGAAGGAACGAAAACCGCCTTAGAAGCGATTCAAAACGGAGATGCCAAAAGGCAGCTCGAACGTCTGAAACAGAAAGAGGAAGAAATGTATGCTTGATCAAATCATTCAGCAGAAAAAAGAAGAAATCAAATCCATCGTGCTGCCGGAAACCTGTCAAATTGAACGGAGATCCTTTAAAAAAGCGCTCCTGAACCCGAACCGTTTTATCGGGCTGATTGCCGAAGTGAAAAAAGCTTCGCCGTCTAAAGGATTGATTAAAGAGCATTTTGTTCCGGAAACGATTGCGGCGGATTATGAAGCGGCTAAAGCCGACGCCCTTTCAGTTCTCACGGATACCCGTTTTTTTCAGGGGAGAAATCAATTTCTGACAGATGTTAAACAAACCGTGTCTCTTCCCGTGCTGAGAAAAGATTTTATTATTGATCCCCTTCAGGTGGAGGAATCGTTCAGGATCGGCGCCGATGCCATTTTGCTGATCGGGGAAGCGCTGGAACCTTCAGAGCTTCATGAGCTTTATCTGGAAGCCCGCGAGAAGGGCATGGACGTTCTCGTTGAAGTCCATGATGAAACTGTGCTTGAACGGATTTTACAAGTGTTTCAGCCGGACATTCTCGGCATAAACAACCGGGACTTAAAAACGTTCCGTACTTCTGTTTCGCAAACGGAAAAAATAGCGCAGCTTGTACCGGACGGCTGCCTGCTGGTCAGCGAAAGCGGCATCGGTTCTTTGGCTGACCTGCAATTTGTCAACAAGCACGGGGCGCAGGCTGTATTGGCCGGAGAATCCTTAATGAGAGAGGATTCGCAGCAAAAGGCGATCCGCGGACTGTTCGGAGAGTGACGATATGAAAAAGCCTGAGTTAAAGTACTGCGGAATACGATCGAAGCGTGATTATGAACTTGCGGCAGCTTCAGAAGCGGATTATCTGGGATTTATTTTTGCCGCAAGCAAACGGAGAGTAACGCCGGATGAGGTCCGGAAATGGAAAGAGCAGGTCCGGACAGACAAGAAACATGTCGGAGTATTTGTAAATGAAACGATAGAAAACATCGCGCAAATCGCCTCTGATCTGGCACTTGACGTCATCCAGCTTCACGGTGATGAATCGCCTGAGGATGCCCTCCTCCTCCGTCCGCTTGTGCGCTCGGAGATATGGAAAGCGCTCCATCACGGGGAAGGGACGCTACGTCAGATGGCTCAATTTGCACCTGCTGTCGACGGCTATGTCATTGATTCTTCAGTAAAAGGAATGAGAGGCGGCACGGGAATCGCGTTTTCATGGGTCCGTGTCCCCTTGTACCGAAAGCAGGCTCAAAATGCAAACAAGCGCTGTTTTATCGCGGGCGGCGTTAATCCTGAAACGATTACCGGCTTACTGAGATCGCGTCCGTGCGGTATAGATCTTGCCAGCGGAATTGAAAAAAACGGACAAAAGGATCAAACACTGATCCGGCTTTTAGAAGAAAGGATGAACCACTATGTATCCATATCCAAATGAAATCGGAAGATACGGCGAATTCGGCGGCAAATTTGTCCCTGAAACATTGATGCGGCCCCTTGAGGAAATCGAAACGGCTTTCACAGAATTAAAGAATGATCCCGTTTTTCATGCCGAATATAAAAAACTATTGTTTGATTACTCCGGAAGACCGACCGCATTAACGTTCGCAGACAGGGTGTCGGAGTATTTGGGAGGGGCGAAAATCTATCTGAAAAGAGAAGATTTAAACCATACCGGCTCTCATAAAATTAACAACGCGCTAGGCCAGATTCTGCTTGCCAAAAAGATGGGCAAAACGAAAATCATCGCCGAAACCGGTGCGGGACAGCACGGTGTGGCTGCCGCGACAGCCGCCGCAAAATTCGGTTTTAAGTGTACGGTTTTTATGGGTGAAGAAGACGTTGCACGCCAGTCGCTGAACGTATTCCGGATGAAACTGCTCGGCGCGGAAGTGGTGCCGGTCACAAGCGGCAACGGCACGCTGAAAGATGCGACGAATGAGGCAATCAGGTATTGGGTCCAGCATTGTGAAGATCATTTCTACCTTATCGGTTCTGTAGTGGGGCCGCACCCGTATCCGTATATCGTTCGCGAATTCCAGAAAATCATCGGCGAGGAAGCGAAAGAACAGCTCCGCCGGGTTGAAGGAACGCTCCCGGATAAGGTTGTTGCATGTGTCGGCGGCGGAAGCAATGCGATGGGCATTTTTCAGGCCTTTTTAGACGAAGATACTGAGCTGATCGGCGCCGAGGCGGCCGGAAAAGGAATTGATACGCCGCTGCATGCGGCAACGATCGCAAAAGGGACGCTCGGGGTGATTCACGGTTCAATGACCTATTTAATACAAGATGAATACGGGCAGATTATCGAACCGTATTCCATTTCAGCAGGCCTTGATTACCCGGGGATCGGCCCTGAGCACGCCTATCTGCATAAAAGCGGCCGTGTAACGTACGAAAGCGTGACAGACGATGAAGCGATTGCCGCGTTACGTCTGCTTTCTGAAACAGAAGGTATTCTTCCGGCTATTGAATCTGCCCACGCTCTGGCAAAAGCGTTTGAAATGGCAAAAGACATGGATAAAGATAAAATCATTCTCGTCAGTTTATCGGGAAGAGGAGATAAAGACGTTCATACGCTGATGAATGTTTTGGAAAACGGGGTGGAGACACATGTTTAATCTGCGAGATTCTGAAAAATTATTTATCCCTTTTATTACAGCTGGCGATCCGCTTCCTGACATTTCTGTTGAGCTGGCAATATCATTGCAGAATGCAGGCGCTTCTGCCCTTGAAATCGGCGTTCCTTACACAGATCCGCTCGCGGACGGACCCGTCATACAACGGGCTTCAAAACGGGCTCTGGAAAACGGAATGAATATCGTAAAAGCAATTGAACTTGGCGGCAAAATGAAAAAAAACGGCGTTCATATTCCAATTATCCTCTTTACGTATTATAATCCTGTGTTACAATTAGAAAAAGAATACTTTTTCGCTTTACTGCGGGAAAACGACATAGACGGTCTGCTTGTACCCGACCTTCCATTAGAGGAAAGCGCCCTTTTGCAAATGACATGCAAAAAGGAGAACATCGCTTATATCTCACTGGTTGCGCCGACAAGTGAAGACCGTTTGAAAATAATTACTGAACAGGCCTGCGGCTTTGTGTATTGTGTATCCTCTTTAGGAGTGACGGGCGTACGCAGCGAATTCGATCCGTCTGTATACTCTTTCATTCGTAAGGTGAAAGAATTCAGCTCTGTTCCGGTGGCGGTCGGTTTTGGCATTTCAAACCGCAAACAGGTTGACAGGATGAATGAAATATCTGACGGTGTCGTTGTCGGCAGCGCGCTTGTCAAAAAAGTTGAAGAGCTTAAAACAAAGCTTGTGAATCCCGGAACAAGAGCTGATGCGCTTCTTGAATTTGAAGAATACGCAAAGACGTTCGGACGACTGTACAGTGTAAAATGAGGTGACTGGATTTGCAGATTAAAGAACAGCTGCGGCAGCTGAAACCGTATCAGCCGGGCAAACCAATAGAAGAAGTGAAAATGGAATACGGGCTTGAGAAAGTAGTAAAACTCGCTTCTAACGAAAATCCGTTCGGCTGTTCACAGGCCGCTAAAGATGCGCTGCATCAGGAGATTGAGCAGCTTGCGCTGTATCCCGACGGTTACAGTGCCGCTTTGAGAACGCGGCTCAGTGAGCATCTGCAGGTCAGTGAATCTTCTATTATTTTCGGCAACGGCTCTGATGAGCTTGTGCAGATTATCTGCCGTTCTTTATTAAATGATCAGGCAAACACGATTACCGCCGCCCCGACTTTCCCGCAATACAGACACAATGCGGTGATTGAAGGCGCTGAGGTGCGCGAGGTGCCGCTCCGCAGTGACGGCGCTCATGATTTGGACCGGATGCTGGAAGCAATTGACGGCAAGACGAAAGTCATATGGGTATGCAACCCCAATAATCCGACGGGGACATATACTTCTGAGCAAGAGCTAATTGCCTTTTTAAACAGAGTTCCCGAGCATATACTCGTTGTACTTGATGAAGCGTACTACGAGTATGTTACGGCGGAAGATTACCCAGAAAGCATTCCGCTTTTAAAGCAATATGCGAATGTCATGATCCTCCGCACCTTCTCTAAAGCGTACGGACTTGCCGCGCTGCGTGTCGGATACGGCATTGCGGACGAAGCGCTGATCCGCCAGATTGAACCGGCGAGAGAGCCGTTCAATACGAGCAGAATCGGTCAGGCTTCGGCACTGGCAGCGCTTGATGACCAGACATTTATTCAGGAATGCGTCGAGAAAAATAAAGCAGGCCTTAAGCAGTATTATGATTTTGCAGAAACTCACGGATTAACTTGTTATCCTTCACAAACCAACTTTGTGCTCATTGATTTTAACCGCCCGGCGGATGAACTGTTCCAAGCCCTGTTGGAAAAAGGATATATCGTCCGCTCAGGACAGGCGCTCGGATTTCCGACAGCGTTAAGGATTACGGTCGGTACGAAAGAGCAGAATGAGGAAATTCTCACAATTTTAGCTGCAATATTATAAGAGGTGATCAGGCATCACCTCTTTGCTCTATTAAAATAGTTGAAAAAGGAAATGAGTGAAATGAAGGATACTATATTGCTTGCGGGGATCGGGCTGATCGGCGGATCGATCGCATTGGCCATCAAAAAGGAGCATCCGCATAAACGGATTATCGGTGTGGATATTTCGGAAGAACAGCTCACTGCCGCGCTGAAGCTCGGAATTATTGACGAGCGGGCCGGCTCATTTACGGAAGGGGCGCAGCAAGCGTCTGTTGTCATTATCGCCACGCCTGTCGCCCAAACGCTGAAAATGCTCGATGTCCTGGCCGAATCAGACATCACCCATGAACTCCTGATTACGGATGTCGGCAGCACGAAACAGAAAGTCGTCAGCTACGCCGACAAAGTGCTTCCGGCTCACTATCAATTTGTCGGCGGCCATCCGATGGCGGGATCTCATAAATCCGGGGCCGCTGCCGCGAAAGAATTTTTATTCGAAAATGCGTTTTACATTTTAACACCCGGAAAATCAACTTCTAAAGAGTCAGTAACGCATCTGAAGGAACTCTTGAAAGCGGCAAACGCCCACTTTGTGGAGATGACTCCCGAGGAGCATGACGGCGTAACGAGCGTCATCAGCCATTTCCCTCATATCGTTGCTGCAAGCCTCGTACATCAGGCTCATCATGCTGAAGAAGATTATCCGTTTTTGAAACGTTTCGCAGCCGGCGGTTTTCGGGACATCACCAGGATCGCCTCAAGCAGTCCGGCGATGTGGAGGGACATACTTCTTCATAACAAAGATAAACTGCTTGACCGCTTCGAAGAATGGAAACGGGAGATTGACACGATCGAATCTTATGTAGAAAATGAAGATGCGGACAGCCTGTTCGGATATTTTAAAAAAGCGAAAGATTATCGCGACGGTCTGCCGCTCCGTCAAAAAGGAGCGATCCCGTCCTTTTATGACCTTTATGTCGATGTTCCCGATCATCCGGGGGTCATTTCGGAAATTACGGCGATATTGGCAGAAGAAAAAATCAGTATCACCAACATCCGCATTATCGAAACAAGAGAAGATATTAACGGAATTCTCAGAATCAGTTTCCAGACTGATGATGACAGGAAGCGGGCGGAAACCTGCATTCAATCCCGCGCTAAATATGACACATTTTACGCTGACTGAGGTGGAAAACATTGAAAAGAGAAAAAGTGACGTCTTTAAACGGTGAAATTCATATTCCGGGGGATAAATCCATCTCCCACCGTTCTGTTATGTTCGGAGCGCTTGCGGAAGGAACGACAACGGTAAAAAACTTTTTGCCCGGAGCCGATTGTCTGAGCACCATTGCCTGCTTCAGAAAAATGGGTGTCTCCATTGAACAAAACGGAAGTGATGTAACGATATACGGGAAGGGCATTGACGCACTTAGTGAGCCTGACAGCCTTCTTGATGTCGGAAATTCCGGCACGACCATCCGCCTGATGCTCGGCATTTTAGCCGGACGCCCATTTCACAGTACGGTAGCGGGGGACGAAAGCATTGCAAAGCGCCCGATGAAGAGGGTGACAGAGCCTTTAAAACAGATGGGAGCCGCGATTGACGGAAGAGCGGACGGAGGATTTACGCCTTTATCCGTAAGAGGCGGACAATTGAAAGGCATTGATTACGTCTCCCCTGTTGCAAGCGCGCAGATCAAATCCGCCGTGCTGCTTGCCGGATTGCAGGCTGAAGGGACGACAACCGTCACTGAGCCTCATAAATCAAGAGACCATACGGAACGGATGCTGAACGCTTTTGGCGCCAAGCTTGCGGAAACGGAGACGAGCGCTTCCGTAACGGGCGGTCAGAAGCTTCGGGGGGCTGATATTTTCGTGCCCGGCGATATTTCTTCAGCAGCCTTTTTCCTCGCCGCAGGTGCTGTCGTTCCCGGAAGCCGGATTGTGCTGAAAAATGTCGGCCTGAATCCGACACGCACGGGAATGATTGATGTCTTAAAGCAAATGGGGGCTTCACTTGAAGTGATTCCTTCAGAAGCGGACAGCGCGGAGCCTTACGGAGACCTGGTTATTGAAACTTCAGATCTGAAAGCGGCAGAAATCGGCGGAGAAATCATTCCCCGTTTAATTGACGAGATCCCGATTATCGCCCTTTTGGCAACGCAGGCTGAAGGCACAACTGTCATTAAAGACGCTGCGGAGCTGAAGGTGAAGGAAACGAACCGGATCGACACCGTCGTATCAGAGCTCCGGAAAATCGGTGCAGACATTGAACCGACTGAAGACGGCATGAAAATACACGGCAAAAAAACGCTTGCGGGCGGAGCCGATGTGTCAAGCCACGGCGACCACCGCATCGGCATGATGCTCGGTATCGCTTCATGCCTGACAGAAGAGCCGATTGACATCCGTGATACTGAGGCGATCCATATCTCATATCCGTCATTTTTTGAGCATTTAGATCAATTAGCCAAAAAAGCCTGAAGACGATTCTTCGGGCTTTTTTCTTCATGAGTCATAAAATCTTGGGCTTTGACATAGCTTGTCTTAAACAGAAAAATAAAAGAAAGGGGGAATGCGTTTTCGTTACAGAAACAGCCGGAACAAATTGCGCTGTTTGCGTATAAAGATGCCGTCCCCTTTTTTGCCGTTTTCCTCTTAACCATTTTCTGATAAACTATAATGCCGGGTGAAGCATCTTATTTGCGGGCAGGCCCTGTCTGAATTATGATAAGAATAACCCGAATAAAAACCCTTTTCATTGGTTGATGAGGTATAGGAAAAGAAAGGACCGGTCTGATTTGAATACATTGATTCAAGAAGCCATAAAATTAGTTGAAGCAGGTGAAACCGAAAAGGGACTCAAAGCGCTTTCAAAAGCTGAAACGCAGCTTCATGACGAAGACAAAGCCATTGCAGCCCAGCTCTACTATGAATGGGGAAACGCCGAAAAAGCGTTAGCGCTGATCAGTGATCTGCATGACCTTTATCCGGATGAGTCTGAGCTGACGAATTTTTACGCCGAATTGTTAATAGATATTGATGAAGAAGAAAAAGCTCTTGAGGTGCTGGAGACGATTTCTCCGGAAGACCCGTCTTACGCGGAAAGCCTTCTTTTAATGGCTGATCTGTATCAGATGCAGGGCTTATTTGAAGTAAGTGAGCAAAAGCTGTTACAGGCGAAAGCGATGTTACAAGATGAACCTGTTATTGATTTCGCTCTGGGGGAATTATACTTCACTCAGGGGTCATACGCAAAAGCCGTTCCGTACTATGAAGAGACGGCAAAAGAACGGCACGAAATCGGCGGCGTAAATGTTCATCAGAGGCTGGCTGAGTCATTGAGCGCGGCGGGCGAATTTGAGGAAGCGATTTCATGGTATGAAAAAGCGGCGGCAGAACATACAGAACCGAATACGATTTTCGGATACGGGTTCACAGCCTATCAGGCGGGAATGGTCAAAACAGCCATCAAGCAGCTGTCTGATTTAAAAGGGCTTGACCCTTCCTATTCATCGCTTTATATGCCGCTTGCAAAAAGCTATGAGGCAGAAGGCATGTATGAAGATGCATTAAAAACCGCTAAAGAAGGTATTACTTACGATGAATACAATAAAGAGCTTTTTCTCTATGCGGCGAAAATGGCGTTAAAGCTCGGCAACGAAGAGGAAGGCAAAAAGCTTCTTCAGGAAGCGCTGGCGCTCGATCCGGGTTACGTGGAAGCGCTCCATACGCTTTTAGCCGTCTATCATAAAGAAGAAAGCTTTGAAGAGATTATTGATCTGATTCAGGAAGTCCGCGGCTACGGAGAAGAAGATCCGAAATACAATTGGTATTTGGCGGGTGCCTATACAGGCCTTGAGCAATACGCTGAAGCGAAAAAAAGCTTCGAAGCTGCGTATCTCCATTATCAGGATGATCGGGATTTCTTATATGAATACGCTCACTTCTTATTGGAAGAGGGCCTCCAGAAAGAAGCGCTGCCGCTTTTAAAACAAGTGCTTTCAATGGATGGAACAAACGAAGAGCTTGAAGAAACAATCTTACGGATAGAGGATGAATTTTTAAGATAAGCAGGATTTTGGACCATGCTTGCTGAATGTATAAGTGATGTCAGATTATACGATCGATAGAGGAGGGAATTACATGCAGACCCCTGTTTCTGTCAATGAAAAAAAGGATTTTATCCGTTGGTTTTTAAATCATTATCAGCTTAAACGCCGGGAGTGCGTCTGGATTTTAAATTATTTAATGAGTCATGATTCATTAATGGAAAAAGTCCATTTTGTAGAACAAGCCGAATTTTGCCCGCGAGGCATTATCATGTCTACTCATTGCGTTGATGAGGTGCCGTTTAGGTTTTACAAAGAAAATGTCATGACTACGGACGCGGAAAAATCTTTTCACGACATCCGGTTAAATAAACAGCAGGATTTATTTATCCAGCTGAATTTCCGTTCGGCCTACAGCTCACCGGAATATGCCGCTGTTCTTGAATCAAATCCGCATCTGCCGAAAGACCTGTTTGAAAATAAACAGGATCAGGGGATGGCTGAAAAAATATTAGAACATGCCATTTCCACTTTCCAGCGGGAAAAGCTGCTTAAAGATATCGACGAGGCGCTGGACCGCCACGACAAAGAAACATTTGAAAAGCTTTCCCGCCAATTGAATCAGCTCACATAAATGACAGCCTTGCAGAGTATGCAAGGCTTGTTGCGTAAAGAGGAGGAACGAGACATGAGATGGAGGGCCGCTGATGCCGATGCCTATTTACAATCTGCGGATTACATTGATACCGCTGTCATTCCGTTAATTTCCATAACATCTTCAGGAGGCTTAAAAGAGGCCGTTGAACAGGGGGAAAGCACCCAATTGCTTTCTGAAGAGCTTGAGCGCCAATTGAAGGGACGGGTATATTTATTCCCCTCTTATACATATGTTGATATAGATCAATCACAAATCGCCCTGCTTCAAAAACTCAAAGAAGAGGTGATGACCAACTTCCGGCACGCCTTGTTCCTGACGGCAGACGAAAAATGGAAGGATTCTGAAATAGAGTCTGATGTCATATACATACCTGCCGTTCCGTTTGAACATATGAAAGACTCTTTAAAGAGAAAAATAGCGGATGACAAGTGCGGAGAAATTTTGAACGTTTTGTTACAGAAGTGGAACAATTCTTAAAAACTCCATACATCCCGCAAAACACCCGTTTTGCCTCTGTTGACCTTGCTGAAAGATTCATATATTATGAGGGTGTCAAATCTCTGAATTATTTTCTATTTTAGTTAATTTTTGGTCAATCTTTAGGGGGGGAAGAGATGGGCGGAAAACAAGATATATCAAGAAGACAATTTTTAAACTATGCGCTCACCGGCGTGGGGGGATTTATGGCCGCCAGTGCGCTTATGCCCATGGTCCGTTTTGCGCTGGACCCGGTATTAAAACCGACGGGAGATCAAAAAATGGTGCAGGTTGTCAGTGTGGATGAGCTGACGAAGGAGCCGAAGCGGTTTGACTTTAAAATTCATCAAGTCGACGCCTGGTACGAATCGGAAGAATCCAGGTCAGCCTGGGTTTACAAGCACGGGGATGAAATTATAGCGCTTTCTCCGATCTGTAAACATTTGGGCTGCACCGTAAACTGGAACAATGATCCTAAAAATCCGAACAAATTCTTTTGTCCCTGCCATTACGGGCTGTATGAAAAAGACGGCACGAACGTTCCGGGCACGCCGCCGCTCGCGCCTCTTGACCGTTATGAGCAAAAAGTAAAGGACGGCTTTTTGTATCTTGGAAAAGCAAAGCCTAGGGGGGAAGGGTGACATGCTGAATAAAATTTATGACTGGGTGGATGAACGTCTCGATATTACGCCGATGTGGCGGGATATCGCCGACCATGAAGTGCCGGAACATGTAAATCCCGCTCACCATTTCTCGGCTTTTGTCTATTGTTTCGGCGGTTTGACGTTTTTTGTAACCGTTATCCAAGTGCTGTCCGGGATGTTTTTAACGATGTATTATGTGCCGGATATAAAAAACGCGTGGGAATCCGTGTATTATTTGCAGAATGAAGTCGCTTTCGGGCAGATTGTAAGGGGTATGCACCATTGGGGCGCAAGTTTAGTCATTGTGATGATGTTTTTACATACGCTGCGGGTTTTCTTTCAGGGAGCTTATAAAAAGCCTCGGGAATTGAACTGGATCGTCGGTGTTCTGATCTTTTTTGTGATGCTCGGTCTCGGTTTTACAGGGTATCTGCTTCCGTGGGATATGAAGGCGCTGTTTGCGACAAAGGTAGGTCTTCAGATTGCGGAGGCGACGCCATTGATCGGAGCGCAGGTGAAAACTCTTCTTGCCGGCCACCACGATATTGTCGGCGCCCAAACGCTGACGAGATTTTTTGCGATTCACGTATTTTTTCTCCCTGCCGCTTTGTTTGCGCTCATGGGCGCCCACTTTGTCATGATCCGCAAGCAGGGAATTTCAGGACCGCTTTAATACAAATCTGATATAAAAGGGAGGGGATGACATGCACCGGGGGAAAGGAATGAAGTTTGTAGGAGATTCAAGGATACCGGCTGAAAAAAAACCGAATATACCGAAAGACTATTCAGAGTATCCTGGAAAGACAGAGGCGTTTTGGCCGAATTTCCTGCTGAAAGAATGGATGGTCGGGGCCGTTTTCCTCGTTGGATTTCTCGTTTTAACGATTGTGCACGAGCCGCCTTTAGAACGGGTGGCGGACCCGACGGATACAGGGTATATTCCGCTGCCGGATTGGTATTTTCTATTTTTATACCAGCTATTAAAATATGAATATGCCGCAGGGAGCTACACCGTTATCGGCGCGATGATTATACCGGGTCTTGCCTTCGGGTCGCTGCTTTTGGCTCCGTTTCTCGACAGGGGGTCTGAAAGAAGGCCGTGGAAACGTCCGGTTGCGGTCGGGATGATGCTTTTGGCGCTTTGCGCTACGGTCTTTTTAACGTGGCAGTCAGTCGCGACGCATGACTGGGCGAAGGCGGAGGAGCAAGGGAAAATCAAAAAAGAAGCCGCCATTGATACTGAATCAGACGGTTATAAGGTATTTAAAGAACAAGGCTGTATTTCCTGTCACGGGGATAATCTTCAAGGCGGAAGCGCCGGTCCGTCCCTGGTCGATAACGGGCTGAGCCCGGAAGAAATTAAAAAAATCGCCGTCAAAGGGAAAGGACAGATGCCAGCCGGTATTTTTAAAGGGAATGACAAACAGCTTGATCAGCTGGCGAAGTTCATTTCTGAAACGACAGCGAAATAACGTATTGTGAAGCAGACAATAGCAGGATATACTTTTATGAAAAGAGCTGACCGGATGTCAGCTTTTTTTGCATGATACATACTTTTTACGGACTGAGAGTTGATGGTATGAGGTGGATTTCTTATCTTTTAGGGTTGCGCGGCATGCTTCTGCTTGTTCTTGCCGTTAATTTTATCGGTACGGTGTACGGCTATTATTGGTATGTGCCTCAGCTTGCGGACACGCCGTTCCGATTTCTGATATTTGTGCCTGACAGCCCGACGGCGACGTTTTTCTTCCTGTTCGTGCTTCTGGCATTTCTCATGAAAAGAAACGCGCCGCTGTTTGAAGCGCTGGCTCTTGTAACCCTTGTAAAATACGGGCTGTGGGCGGTCGGAATGAATGTCTTTGTGCTGGCCAAAATGGGGCAGATGCCTTGGGAAGGGTACATGCTGATTGCTTCACATTTTGCCATGGCCGTTCAAGGCGTTTTATACAGCCCGTATTTTCGGTTCCGGTTATGGCATCTTGCCGCTGCCGCTGTTTGGACGCTTCATAATGATGTCATTGATTATCTTTTCGGCATGATGCCCCGCTACTCAATGCTCAATGACTATATGCAAGAGATCGGCTATGCTACATTCTGGCTGAGCATATTTTCACTCGGCCTTGCATACTATTTGGTGATTTCCAAAAGACGGATAAAGCTTGACTTACACTGATAGAATCTTGGTCTAACCTTGTCCCGCTCCTCATATTCTGTAAAGAGAAGGAGTGGGAGGGACCTCTATGAAACGAAAGCTGACGATCTGTCTTTTACTTGCTCTTATGTGTTTCATCACAACTGCCAAAGCTGAAGATGAGGGCGGTCTCAAGGAACTGAACGACCTTTCGGATACCGTTTTCCAAATGACGCGGCATTCGCAGTATGATGAGGCTCTGCAAGTGCTTGGCTACTTTAAGAAAAAAATGACACACGTAAACTCACTGAGCGGCGCCGAAGTCAGGCAGGTGACTCTGGGTTTCAATGATTTAGTGCGCGTTCTGAAACAGGCAGACGCCTCAGATAACGAAAAAATCCGGGCAGCCGCCCAGTTCAGGTTGGTAATGGATGCGATGGAAGACCACTCCGATCCGCTGTGGGGTTCGCTTGAAAGACCGATTATGGCGACATTCAGCGCCTTAAAAGAAGATGTCAGCGGAAACGGAAGTGAAAATTTCAATGAAAAGTGGAATGAATTTATATCATTATATGATTTAATTTATCCCAGCCTGACAATGGATGTGTCTGCCGGCCAGCTTGATACGGTGGCGAAACATATCGAGGTGATTGAGCAGGAAGGGTTTCAGCAGATGACAAAAGGAACAAAGCTTGAGCGTCTGACGCTCCTGCAGCAGGATTTAAAGCGGGTTTTTGACAAGGTGGAGCGGGATGACGCTGATCCTTCGCTGCTCTGGGTCATTCTGACAACAGGCGGTATCATTATTACTGCGCTGACATATGTCGGCTACCGAAAATACAGAGCGGAAAAAAAGAAAGAGAAAAAGCGTGAGTATCCTAAGTCTAAATAAACACAAATTGCTGTAAAGGAGCTAAGCCAGTGAAAAAACTCATCCAGCAATTGGCTTCAAAACACCTCCCGCAGCCGATCAGAGGCAGAAAAGGGGCGACTGACGAAGGACCGCGAAACCTCGCGCGTGACTTCCAGAATCCTGACATGCTCGTTCCGCCTTCAACGGATGCAGGAACGGTTCAAAATTTGAAATTCTCATTTTCTGATACGCATATGAGGCTTGAAGACGGAGGATGGTCCAGAGAGGTGACGGTAAGGGAACTGCCGGTATCCAAAAACATCGCGGCGGTGAACATGAGACTGAAGCCGGGAGCTGTGCGGGAGCTTCATTGGCATAAAGAAGCCGAATGGGGATATGTGATTAACGGAGGAGTCCGTTTAACTGCGGTCGATCAAAATGGGCGGAATTTTATTGATAATGTCAGTGAAGGGGATCTGTGGTATTTTCCTTCCGGCATTCCTCATTCCATTCAAGCATTAGAGCAGGGAAGTGAGTTTTTGCTCGTCTTTGATGACGGCTCTTTTTCAGAAAACAGCACCTTTTCAGTAACGGACTGGTTTGCCCACACCCCGCGCAGCGTGCTGGAGGCGAACTTCGGTGTTCCGGGTTATGAGTTGGCTTATATTCACAAGAAAGAGCGTTACATGTTCCAGTTGGAACCGCCTCCCCCTATCGAGCAGGCAGCAGTTTCTTCCCCGGAAGGCACCGTTTTGGAGCCGTTCAGCTACAAGCTTTCCCGGCAGGAGCCCCTTGTTACCAGCGGGGGAAGAGTAAAGATTGTCGATTCAAAAACGTTTAAGGTGTCAAAAACGATTGCCGCAGCTCTTGTGGAGGTCGAACCCGGGGGCATGAGAGAATTGCATTGGCATCCGAATACGGACGAGTGGCAGTATTATCTTTCAGGAGAAGCGAAAATGACGGTGTTTGCGGCGGAGGGAAGAGCGCGGACATTTAACTATCAAGCGGGTGACGTAGGATATGTTCCTTTTGCAATGGGACATTATGTTCAGAATACCGGTGACACCGTGCTTCGCTTTCTGGAAATCTTCAAAAGCGACCGTTTCGAAGACGTCTCTTTAAACCAATGGCTGGCACTGACGCCGCAGCGCTTCGTCGAGCAGACGCTCAATGTCAGTCCGGCATTCGCCCGCCGATTGAAAAAGAAAAAATCACCGGTTGTCAAATGGAAACACGAACAGTAAAGGCGGCAAAAGCCGCCTTTTTATTATCGTCTGATCGGATTTTTATTTTCATCAAGCGTAAATCCTTCGCCGAGCACATCATGGACGTCGCTTACTGCAACAAAGGCGTGCGGGTCAACGGAAGTGATGACGCTTTTCAAAAGCACAATTTCGTTTTTCGGAACGACGCAGTAAAGAACGTCCCTGTCTTCTTTTGTATATGATCCCTGTCCTTTCAAAACGGTGACGCCGCGCTCCATCTCTTCAATGATTTTTTGCTGGATCAAATCATTTTTCGAAGAAATAATCGTTGCCCCTTTTGCGGCATAGCCGCCTTCCTGTATAAAATCAATCAATCTCGCAGCGACAAAAACGGCTACAAGCGTGTACATCGCTTCCTTGTAAGAAAGATACGTAAACAAAGAAAGAAGAATGACACAGGCGTCAAAGGCAAACATCGTCCGGCCCATCGGGATTCCGAAAAATTTGTTGATCAGCCTGGCGATGATATCGACCCCGCCCGTCGTGCCGCCGTATTTAAAAATAATGCCGAGACCCGCGCCGATAAATACACCGGCGAACAAGGCGGCCAGCGCTAAATCATGGGACAGCGGCATATGAATTTCGTAGCGCTGAAAAACACTCAGAAAAACAGAAAGAGAGACGGTGCCGATCAGGGTATAGACAAACATCGTCCGGCCGAGCATACGCCAGCCGATGAAAAAGATAGGAATGTTCAATACCAGGTTGGAAATAGAAGGGCTGATGTGGAATAACGCATATAAAAGCAGCGTAATGCCGGTAAATCCGCCTTCCGCCAAATTGTTCTGCATATTAAAGTGAACCAGTCCGAATGAAAAAACAGCGGCGCCGATTAAAATAAAGCAAATGTTTTTGATTCTGATTTCTCCAAGCATTGCATCAAACCCCTTTTCCTTCCATAAGATTGCGTAAATATTATAGTGGATACAAAAGAAAACAGCAAACTGCCGTTTTTAACATTTGTCAAATGTACTTGAATTAGCTAACATGGAAGAGATGACAGGAGGTATTCGCACAGTGAGTGACAAAACGATGAAAGACTTACAAGCTGAGGTCGATGAATATATCGGCCAATTCAAAGAAGGCTATTTCAGCCCGCTTGCCATGATGGCCCGTCTCACGGAAGAACTGGGCGAACTTGCAAGAGAAGTCAACCATTATTATGGGGAAAAGCCGAAGAAAACGACGGAAAATGAGAAAAGCATGGAAGAGGAAATGGGCGATGTGCTGTTCGTCCTGATCTGCCTCGCCAACTCCCTTGATATTTCATTGGAGGAAGCTCATAACCGCGTCATGCATAAATTTAATACACGTGATAAAGACCGCTGGACTAGAAAAGAAGAAGGAAAGTAGGAGAAACCATGTCAAATGAAACCATTAAAGTCGTCATTGCCGGACCGAGAGGCAGAATGGGCCAGGAGGCCGTAAAACTTGCCGTCCGCACGCCTCATTTTGAGCTTGTCGGCGCCATTGACCATACATATGATCAGCAAACATTGCGGGAAGTGATGTCAGCTGATTCAGACGCTCTTATTTATACGGATATCCGCGCATGTTTCCAAGAAACAAAACCGGATGTGCTGATCGATTTGACAACGCCTGAAATCGGCAAAAAACATACGAAAGCCGCTCTTGAACACGGCGTCCGCCCCGTTGTGGGAACGACAGGATTTTCTGAAGCGGATTTAGAGGAGCTTCAAGCCTTGACTGAAGAAAAAGGAATCGGCGCCATCATCGCTCCGAACTTTGCATTGGGCGCGGTGCTGATGATGAAGTTCTCACAAATGGCCGCCAACTATTTTGAAGATGTAGAAATCATTGAGCTTCATCATGATCAAAAGCTGGATGCCCCGAGCGGAACGGCTCTGAAAACAGCGGAAATGATCTCAAGCGTCCGTACAGAAAAGCAGCAGGGCCATCCTGATGAAAAAGAAATTCTGCCGGGCGCCCGCGGTGCTGAATTAAACGGCATCCGCCTTCACAGCGTGCGTCTGCCGGGCCTTATCGCCCACCAGGAAGTCATGTTCGGCATGGACGGCCAGACGCTGAAACTGCGCCATGACTCCTATAACCGGGCTTCCTTTATGTCAGGAGTGAAGCTGTCAGTGGAGCAAGTGATGAAAATCGACCAGCTTGTATACGGACTCGAAAATATTATCGACTGAATCGGCAAGGGGGAGAACATCAAATGAAAATTGCTTTGATTGCTCACGATAAAAAAAAGCAGGATATGGTTCAGTTTACGACCGCATATAAAGATATATTGAGCCATCATGAGTTATACGCGACAGGTACGACGGGCCTGAAAATCCAGGAAGCGACCGGATTGTCTGTTGAACGTTTTCAATCCGGCCCGCTCGGCGGAGATCAGCAAATCGGCGCATTGATTGCAGCAAATGCCCTGGATCTCGTCATTTTTCTGCGCGATCCGTTAACTGCGCAGCCTCACGAACCGGATGTCTCGGCGCTGATCCGGCTGTGTGACGTATACGCGATCCCGCTCGCCACAAATATGGGAACAGCGGAAATCCTCGTCCGGACGCTGGATGGCGGGGCATTTGATTTCCGCAATCTTGTGCGCGGAGGAGAGCCGAATGTCTGAACACGTTGATATTCTGGCGTTCGGCGCCCATAGTGATGATGTCGAGATCGGTATGGGCGGCACGATCGCAAAATTTACGGCTCAAGGAAAAACCGCGGTGATATGCGATTTGACCGAGGCCGAACTATCATCTAACGGAACGGTAGGGATAAGAAAAGAAGAAGCGGCAGAGGCGGCCCGAATTCTCGGCGTAAAAGAGAGAATCCAGCTTACGCTTCCCGACCGCGGGCTTTTGAAAAGTGAGGAGGGCATCCGCCGGATTGTCAGTGTCATCAGAGCCTGCCGGCCGAAAACCGTTTTCATGCCTTATCCGAAAGACCGTCATCCTGACCACGGCAATGCGGCGGCTTTGGTCGAAGAAGCGGTGTTCTCGGCGGGAATTCATAAATACAGAGATCACCAGGAACTGCCGGCTCATAAGGCTCAGCGCGTATACTATTATATGATCAACGGGTTTCACCGTCCGGACTTTGTAATCGACATAACGGAAACCATCGATCTGAAAAAAGAAAGCCTGCACGCCTATCAAAGCCAGTTTATTCCTACGGCGCAGTCAGTGAACACACCGCTGACCAACGGTTATATCGAAATGGTGGAAGCGAGGGAAAGACTGTATGGTAAAGAAGCCGGGACGGGGTATGCCGAAGGTTTCTTTTCAAAACAGCTTCCCGTTTTGAATGATGATGTTTTTGGGGGCGGACAATGAGACCATTAAAAATAGGGATTACATGCTACCCGAGTGTCGGAGGCTCGGGTATTATTGCGACGGAACTCGGCAAGCTGCTTGCGGAAAAAGGGCACCAGGTTCATTTCATCACATCAAGCATCCCGTTCAGATTAAATACATATCATCCGAATATTCATTTTCATGAGGTGGAAGTCAACCAATACGCGGTATTTAAATATCCGCCTTATGACCTTACGCTGGCGAGCAAAATCGCCGAGGTTGCCGCGAGGGAAAATCTTGATATCATTCACGCGCATTATGCGCTGCCGCATGCGGTATGCGCTTATCTCGCCAAACAGATGCTCAAGCGCGACATTGGCATCGTGACGACGCTTCACGGTACGGACATCACCGTTTTAGGATATGATCCGTCATTAAAAGATTTAATCCGTTTTGCCATCGAAGCGTCCGACAGAGTGACGGCGGTATCAACCGCGCTTGCCGGAGAAACATATGACTTAATCAAGCCGGATAAAAAAATTGAGACCATCTACAACTTTATTGATGAACGTGTTTATCTTAAGAAAAATACAGAGAGTATAAAAGAGAAGCATGGCATTTTGCCGGATGAAAAGGTCGTCATCCATGTTTCGAACTTCAGAAAAGTAAAACGTGTTAAAGACGTCATCCGCGTTTTCCGTAATATCGCAGCCAACACAAAGGCGAAGCTCCTGCTTGTCGGCGACGGGCCGGAAAAGTGCGTCGCTTGGCAGCTTGTCGAAAAATACGGACTGCAGGATCAAGTGCTGCTCCTCGGAAATCAGGACAGAGTGGAAGAGCTGTATTCCATCAGCGATCTTAAGCTTCTTCTGTCTGAAAAAGAAAGTTTCGGACTCGTCCTCCTTGAAGCGATGGCCTGCGGCGTGCCGTGCATCGGAACAAATATCGGCGGAATCCCGGAAGTGATTAAAGATCAAGTAAGCGGTTTTCTGGTGGAAGTCGGAGATATTCAGGCGGCATCTGAAAAAGCGCTTGCCGTTTTAGAAGATAAACAGCTCAGCAAACGATTGACTGATCATGCGCTGAAAATGGTGGAGACCGCCTTTTCTTCGCAAAGAATCGTCAGTCAGTATGAACGGATTTATGACGAATTGGCAGGACCGGAGTGATCTTATGGAACAGGAATTTGTCAAAGCCCTCCCCATCCTTCATCATCTGATGAAGGCGGGCCATCAGGCGTACTTTGTCGGGGGAGCCGTCAGAGACAGCTATATGAAACGGAAAATAGGTGATGTGGACATCGCAACCAGCGCTTCGCCGAATGAGGTGGAGCGCCTCTTTAAGCGGACTGTCGATGTAGGAAAAGAGCACGGCACCGTAATCGTCTTGTGGGAAGATGAAACCTATGAAGTCACCACTTTTCGCGCCGAATCAGAATATAAGGACTACCGGCGCCCTGAAGCTGTGCGGTTCATTACTTCTTTATCAGAAGACTTAAAGCGGAGAGACTTAACGATAAATGCGATGGCGATGTCTGCCGAGGGAGAGCTGCTTGATTATTTCGGAGGCGCGCATGATATCGGTCAAAAGCTGATCCGTACGGTGGGTAATCCTGAAGACCGTTTTCGGGAAGACGCTCTGCGGATGATGAGAGCCGTCCGCTTTATGAGTCAGCTCGGCTTTCTGTTAGAAAAAGAAACAAGAGAGGCCGTCATAAAAGACAGGGAGCTTTTGGCACATGTATCAGTAGAACGAAAGACCGTCGAATTTGAAAAGCTGCTGCAGGGCGCTTCCTCACAAGAAGCGATCCAAACGATGGTGCAAACAGGTCTGATACAAGAGCTGCCCGGCCTTTCCGGTTATGAGCAGCAAATGCTTGAAGCGAGCGGATTTCCGTTTTCTTCTTTAGATGCACGCGAAGAACGCTGGGCAGCGCTGTTATTGTTTCTCGGTCTTTGTCCGAAAAGCGCCGAGGCGCTTTTAAAACAATGGAAACTGCCGGGAAAAGTCATAAAAAAAGCGGTGCAGATCATAAGCATTTATCCGGCGCAGCTGGAAGCGGAAGCGATGTACCGGGCGGGAGAGGCGCTGTTTTCAGCCGTTAAAATCGGGATGCTGAAAAAGCATAAGACGATTGATGAACAAAAGCTGAAAGAGGTTCAGAGCCTGTATGATCAGCTGCCGATCAAAAGCCTTCGAGACCTCGACATTTCAGGCGCTGATCTGATGGAGCTCAGAAACCGCCGCGCGGGTAAATGGGTGGCCGAAGAACTTCGCCGGATCGAAGAAGCGGTATTGGCAGGGAAGCTCCCTAACCGAAAACATGACATAAAGGAGTGGCTCGCATCATGGGATCAACATTAAGAACCCGATTAATTGATTTATTTTCTGAGGCGGGTGACGGCTTTATCTCCGGGCAGAAAATAAGTGACGCGCTCGGCTGCTCGAGAACCGCCGTTTGGAAACATATAGAGGAGCTCCGCAAAGAGGGCTATGAGGTTGAGGCGGTCAGACGAAAAGGGTACAGGCTCATTAAAAAACCGGGGAAACTCAGTGAATCCGAAATCCGTTTCGGGCTGAAAACAGAGGTTTTGGGCAAACAGCTTCATTACCGGGACGTCCTGCCGTCCACCCAAAAAACCGCTCATGAACTTGCCAATGACGGTGCGCCGGAAGGGACGCTCGTAGTCGCCGATAAACAAACGGCAGGCAGAGGAAGAATGGCCAGAGTGTGGCATTCACAGGAGGGAAACGGGATTTGGATGAGCCTCATTCTGAGACCCGACGTTCCTTTGCAAAAAACGCCGCAGCTCACCCTGTTATCCGCCGTTGCGGTCGTTCAGGCCATCGAGGCTTTTACAGGTATACAGCCCGCCATTAAATGGCCGAATGATTTAATGATTCACGGCAAAAAAGCCGTCGGGATTTTAACTGAGCTGCAGGCGGAAGAAGACCGTGTCCGTTCGGTTATTCTCGGGATCGGCATCAACGTGAACCAGCAGGAAGCCGATTTTCCCGGCGAGCTTCAGGACATTGCGACGAGCCTGAGCATGGAAGCTGGCGAAAAAATTGACAGAGCGGGTCTGATACAAGAGATTTTGCTGACTTTTGAAAAACGCTATCAGGATTACTTGAACCACGGCTTTACACCGATCAAGCTGCTATGGGAAAGCTATGCGGTCGGACTGGGGAACGAGCTCAGAGCGAGAACGCTGCAAGGAACGTTTTACGGGAAATCGCTCGGCATTGATGATGAGGGAGTTCTTCTCCTGGAAACGAGAGACGGTATAAAGAAGATCTATTCTGCCGATATTGAGCTCAATTAATCTTAGTTGGTACAAGCCTCGTGAATTTGGTATACTTCCTATGGGCAGTATCATAATGAACTGCACCTGATCAGCAGAACAGAGATTACGAAAAGTCTGCCTTGATCCAAAAAAGGACTGGGACAGAGGGATGACATTCGCCGAACGTTAAACAAGTGGGAATCCTTCTTATTTTACAGAAGGCTTTTTTGCTTGCGAAGAATTGGCGGCTCATCTCCTCACCGTTTAGAGGAGGAGAAACAGAATGAAAACAAAACTGGATTTCATGAAAATGAAGGAAAACGGAGAGCCGATCGTGATGCTGACCGCTTACGATTATCCGCAGGCAAAGCTTGCGGAACAGGCGGGAGTCGACATGATTTTAGTCGGGGATTCGCTCGGAATGGTCGTGCTCGGACTCGATTCAACAGTCGGCGTAACGGTCAGTGACATGATTCACCATACAAAAGCGGTAAAACGCGGTGCGAAAAATACGTTTATCGTAACGGACATGCCGTTTATGTCTTACCACCTTTCAAAAGAAGATACATTGAAAAACGCCGCGGCCATTATTCAGGAAAGCGGCGCGGACGCGTTAAAGCTGGAAGGCGGAGACGGCGTTTTCGAATCCATCCGTGCGCTGACTCTCGGCGGGATTCCCGTCGTCAGCCATTTAGGCCTCACACCGCAGTCTGTCGGCGTATTAGGCGGATATAAAGTGCAGGGAAAAGATGAGCAAAGCGCGAAAAAGCTCATTGAAGACAGCATCAAATGCGAGCAGGCGGGAGCGATGATGCTCGTGCTTGAATGCGTGCCTGCTGAACTGACTGCTAAAATAAAAGAAGAAGTATCCATTCCCGTCATCGGAATCGGAGCCGGTTCAAAAGCGGACGGCCAAGTCCTTGTCTATCATGACGTCGTCGGCCACGGCGTGGACAGAACACCGAAGTTCGTGAAGCAATACGCCAAAATCGACGGCACGATTGAGTCGGCCCTCAGTGATTATGTCCGTGATGTGAAAGAACGGGTTTTCCCGGAAGAAAAGCATTCCTTTCAGATAAACCAAACTGTGCTGCAAGGCTTGTACGGAGGAAAGTAAGCGATGAAACAACTGACAGAAACTCAACAGCTGAAAGAATTAATTGCACAATACCGCTCAGAAGGCCGGACGATCGGATTCGTCCCGACAATGGGTTTTCTTCATGAAGGACATCTGACGCTGGTTGAAAAAGCAAGCAAAGAAAACGATATTGTCGTGATGAGCATCTTTGTCAATCCGACTCAATTCGGACCGGGCGAGGATTACGAAGCATATCCGCGGGATTTAAAGCGCGATGCCCGGCTTGCAGAACAGGCGGGGGCGGATGTTTTGTTTACGCCGTCTCCAAGTGACATGTATAAAGGCGAGCAAAATGTTGCCGTGCAAGTGAAAAGGAGAACTGACGTGTTGTGCGGCGCCTCCCGCGTCGGCCATTTTGACGGAGTGGCCACTGTGCTGACGAAGTTTTTCAATCTCGTTAAACCGACCCGCGCCTACTTCGGTCTGAAAGATGCCCAGCAGGCAGCGGTTGTGGACGGATTAATTGAGGACTTCTTTATGGATATCGAATTGGTTGCAGTGGACACGGTCAGAGAAGAAGACGGACTTGCCAAAAGCTCTCGCAACGTCTATCTGACTGAGCAGGAACGCAAAGAAGCGCCGATGATCTATAAAGCATTGCAGCAAGGTGCCGAACTGATCAGAGACGGTGAAAGAAATCCGGAAACCGTCATAAAAACCGTCACCGATATCATCGAAAACACAAGCGGCGTCATTGATTATGCCGAACTGTACGCTTATCCGGAGCTGACTCCGCTTAAAACATTAAACGGCAAGGTCATTCTGGCCTGCGCCGTCCAATTTTCTAAAGCCAGACTGATTGATAATATCATTATTGATATTGATGAATGGGAGAGATCATAATATGTACCGCACTATGATGGCCGGAAAACTGCACCGCGCTACCGTGACGGAAGCCAATTTAAACTATGTCGGCAGCATAACGATTGATGAAGATCTTTTAGATGCCGTCGGAATGCTCGCTAATGAAAAAGTTCAGATTGTGAATAATAATAACGGAGCGAGATTTGAAACGTATATTATTCCCGGTAAGCGGGGGAGCGGCGTCATCTGTTTAAATGGAGCTGCCGCCCGTCTCGTCCAAGAAGGAGATAAAGTCATTATTATTTCTTATCAAATGATGTCTGATCAGGAAGCAAAAAGCCATCAGCCGAAGGTGGCCGTTCTGGATGATCAGAATAAAATCGAGCAGATGCTGGGCCAGGAGCCGGCACACACGATTTTGTAAAAGAGCCCCCTTCATGGGGGTTTTCTTTTAAGATTTAGGGGCAAAAGCTGTTTTTTGGCTCCATTTCTCAACAAAACGTGTTACACTTTTCTCGTATGCAAGAATTGAGGTGTCCATTTTAATGAACAAACAACGGTTCGTTGTCATAGATGTCGAAACAACAGGAAATTCGCCGAAAAAGGGCGATAAAATCATTCAAATCGCAGCGGTTGTCATTGAAAATGGACAAATAACTGAGCGGTTTTCAAAATATATCAATCCGAATCAGGTCATCCCGCCGTTTATTGAACAGCTGACGGGAATTTCGTCCGGAATGGTTGAAAATGAACTGCCGTTTGAAGCGGTCGCAGAGGAGATTTTTCATCTGCTTGACGGCGCGTATTTTGTTGCCCACAATATTCATTTCGACCTCGGATTTGTCCGGCATGAACTGAGCGAAGCGGGCTATGAGCTGCCGGATTGTGAAGTGCTTGATACGGTTGAGCTTTCGCGTATTGTTTTCCCGGGGTTTGAAGGATATAAGCTCGGTGAGTTGTGCGCGGAGCTGAATATTGTTCATGACCGCCCTCACCGCGCAGACAGCGATGCGGAGGTTACGGGACTGGTCTTTTTAGACATTTTACATAAATTGAAACATTTGCCTTTACCGACGTTAAAGCAGCTTAGAAGGCTTTCACAGCATTTTATCAGCGATTTGACGCTGCTTTTGGATTCTTTTATACATGAAAGCAGGCCGGCGGAAGAAAAGAGCTGCATTCCATACGCCTCTTTTTCAATTAAAGAGCCCGAACACATTCCGGTTTCCCGTCCGGTGAATGCGGCCATTGACCTTGAAAAGTGGAACGAAGAAAAAGAACAGATCTTATCCGATATCATCCCCCGCTATGAAAAGCGGAAAGGGCAGCTTTCGATGATGGATGAAGTGCTCGGCGCCTTCCGCAATCGGGAGCATGCGCTGATTGAAGCGGCACCCGGCATCGGAAAAACGATCGGTTATCTCGTTCCGGCTGTTTTATTTGCCAAAGCGGAACAAACTCCCGTGATTATCAGCACGTACTCTACTCTTTTGCAGCAGCAGATCATGTCTAAAGATCTTCCGCTTTTGGAGCGTATGTTTCCTTGGCCGGTCAAAGCCGCTATTTTAAAAGGGAAATCACATTATCTGTGCCTGCCTAAGTTTGAACATATTCTGCATGAGGAAGATGACAACTATGATGCGGTTTTGACGAAAGCACAGCTTCTCGTCTGGCTGACGGAGACTGAAACGGGCGACGCCGCTGAGCTGAATCTTCCATCAGGCGGCAGATTGCTGTGGGAGCGCATGGCTTACGATGAGAATTCTTTTTTGAAAAAAGGGAAGGACTCGGCTGCCGGGTTTTATGAACGGGCTAAAGAAAAAGCACAGGCTGCAGATCTGATTATCACAAACCATGCTTTGCTGTTTTCAGATCAAAGCAGTGAAACGAAAAAACTGCCTGCAAGCGGAACGGTCATCATTGATGAAGCGCATCATTTCGAACGCGCTGCCAGCGAGCACCTCGGGAAGAGAGCTTCATACATCGGACTGCACACAAAGCTCAGCCGAATCGGAACCTTAAAGGAACACGGACTGTTAAAGCGGATGAGAAAACTGTTTTATACGTATGAACTGCCGGCGGAAAGTTTTTTTGACGCCGATGAGTGGATGAAGCATATTCAATCGGAAAGCGACGCATTTTTCAGTTCAGTGCATTCTTTTGTCAAACGAAGAAAACCTAAAGACGATCTGAACCGTCTCGTCTATAGTCTCAATCATAAAAGCCAGGATAAAGGGTTTCACATGATAACGGACGGAGCGGAGCGGCTTTGTGCGATGCTGGATCAGCTGCTTGACATGTTTTCAGTACAGGAGAAACTGTTACATCAAAAGCTTGAACAGATGAAAAGCGGAGCGGCTTTTTTAGCGGCTGAATATGTAAAGTGTATCAGGGGGCTGAAAGAATATCGCGATACGTTCAGCAGGCTGCTGTTTGAAAATGATGAGAAAGAAGCAGTTTGGGTTGAAATTGACGCGAAAGGCGCAAAAAATGCCGTCAGCATCTATGCGCAGCCTTTGGAGCCCGGTGAAATGCTGGCAGACCAGTTTTTCGCCCGCAAAAAAAGCGTTGTGCTCACATCAGCGACCTTAATGGTGGAGCAGTCTTTTCAATTTATGATTGAAAGGCTCGGACTTGCGGATTTTTATCCGCGCACCAAAAGCATCCCGTCTCCTTTTTCTTACGATGATCAGATGAACGTCATCATTCCGAAAGAGATGAAATCCGTTAAATATGACGGGGAGCGGGAAGTCATTGAGCATATTGCCAAGTATGCGGAAATCATGTCAAAGGGAAAACAGCCGAAGATCCTTGTCCTGTTTACATCTCATGATATGCTGAAAAAAGTGTATCAGGAACTGAAACTCAGTATGGAGATATCAGGCATTCAGCTTCTCGCCCAAGGTATTTCGGGCGGGAGTCCCGGTAAATTAATGAAAACCTTTAAAACAGCAAGCCGGGCGATTTTGCTCGGGACGAATCATTTCTGGGAAGGCGTTGATTTTCCGGGGGATGAATTGTCAACTGTCATGATCGCAAGACTTCCTTTCAGGGCGCCTGACAATCCGCTTCACGCCGCAAAATGCGAATTTGCCAAGAAGCAGGGGAAAAATCCGTTTCAGACGATTTCCCTGCCTGAGGCTGTGTTAACGTTCAGACAGGGGATCGGGCGCCTGCTCCGTACGGCGGGAGACAAGGGAACAATCGTTCTTTTAGATCAGCGTGTAAAGACGGCGGGTTACGGACGGCTGTTTCTTGAAGCGCTCCCGACTTCATCTCTTTTGGAGCTGACGGATGCCGAACTCGGGGCTTATGTCAGCCAAACGGAATAAAAGCCGCATAAACGCGGCTTTCGTGGTGTGGGATGAGGAATTGTTTTTATAGTAAAAGCGGGTTCATGCCGCCTTGTGATTTTATTATGCCGCGGGCGCATCCCGTTATGACTAACAAAATTTGTTCGACCGATGGAGGGTATAAAAATGGAAAGCAAAATTGAAATTCTGTCAACGATTAATGTGGAGCATTCAGATGATTTATATAAAATCGTCGATACATTAAACCGGACTTTGAAACGGGACAATCTGATGTTCGGCCTTGCGCTCGACGAAGAAAATCAAAATGAAGCGGTCTTCACCATTTATCGTACATAGGTGAAAAAGATGAGAAAAAAAGCATTAATATTTACAGCCGTATTTGGTATTATTTTTTTAGCAGTTCTTTTATTTTCGGCCGGCATTTTTAAATCTGCAATGGCTCAAAAAGAAGAAGGCCACGAAACAGCTGCCGCAGCCGCTAAAGAAAAAACGGATCTGACAGATGCTGAGAAAGTGGAGACCTTTGTCGGCAAACAGAAATATTATGTTGTTACCGGAACGGATAAACATGGAAAAGATATGTATGTATGGGTTCCGGCCGACAAAAAAGCAAAAATCCTCTCAAAAAAAGCCAGTGACGGCATTTCAAGCGGCAAGGCTGCCAAGATCGTTCGGGACGAAGGGCTTGTTTCCAAGCTGAATGGCGTTCACCCGGCGAGAGAAAACAATGTTCCGTTATGGGAAGTGACCTATATCAACAAAAGCGGGCAGTATAGCTTTAGCTATGTGGACTTTACAAGCGGCAAGATTCTCAAAAACATCACACCGTGAGACGTATTAGGGGGAGTTCAAGTTGAAATTGGCAAAAAGAGTATCCGCATTAACACCGTCTGCAACACTTGCAATTACTGCAAAAGCGAAAGAGCTGAAAGCAGAAGGCCATGATGTCATCGGCCTCGGAGCAGGAGAACCGGATTTTAATACGCCTCAGCACATTATAGATGCCGCGGTGCGTTCCATGAATGAAGGCCACACAAAATATACGCCTTCAGGCGGTCTGCCGGCGCTGAAAGACAGTATCGCAAAAAAATTCAAAAACGATCAGGGGATTGAATATAAGCCGTCAGAAATCATTGTCTGCACCGGAGCGAAACACGCTCTGTATACATTATTTCAGGTCATTCTTGATGAAGGGGACGAAGTGATTATACCGACTCCTTACTGGGTCAGCTACCCTGAGCAGGTGAAACTGGCAGGGGGGCGTCCCGTCTATGCAGAAGGGCTGGAATCCAATCAGTTTAAAATTTCACCGGAGCAGCTGAAGCAGGCTATCACCGAGAAAACAAAAGCGCTCATTATCAATTCACCGAGCAACCCGACAGGTGTTATGTATACGAAAGAAGAGCTTGCGGAACTTGGAAAAGTGTGTCTGGAGCATGGCATTCTGATCGTTTCCGACGAGATTTATGAGAAGCTTACATACGGAGGAAAAAAACACGTCTCAATCGCACAGCTTTCAGATGAATTGAAAGAGCAGACGATCATCATTAACGGCGTTTCGAAATCTCACAGCATGACGGGCTGGAGGATCGGCTATGCGGCGGGTTCGGAGACGATTATTAAAGCGATGACGAGCCTTGCGAGCCACAGCACATCAAATCCGACGTCCATCGCTCAATACGGCGCCATTGCGGCCTATAACGGTCCGGCTGAGCCGCTGGAAGAGATGAGACAGGCATTTGAGCACAGACTGAACACCATTTACGCTCAGCTCAGTGAAATTCCCGGATTCACCTGTGTCAAGCCTGAAGGGGCGTTTTACTTGTTCCCTAACGCCAAAGCGGCCGCAGAAAACTGCGGATTCAAAGATGTCGATGAATACGTCAAGGCGCTTCTGGAAGAAGAAAAAGTCGCCATCGTGCCGGGCTCGGGCTTCGGCTCACCGGACAACGTCCGTTTATCTTACGCAACGTCACTTGATCTTTTAGAAGAAGCGGTCGAAAGAATCCGCCGCTTCACGGAAAAACACAGCTGATTCTGAAAAAGCGGCTTTTAAAGCCGCTTTTCACTTGCATTGACCCCGTTAGAGTAGAACGGGTATAATAAAGTGATGAAAAAAGAGATTCAGGCAGATTCCTGAATGTCTTTCTTGTTCTGGAGGGAAAGAGTTTGAAAACAACAATCAACCAAGTGTATAAACACACAGGCGAGGAAGTAACGATTGGAGCTTGGGTCGCTAATAAACGCTCAAGCGGTAAAATCGCATTTTTACAGCTGAGAGACGGTACCGGCTTCATTCAGGGAGTTGTCGTCAAAGCTGAAGTAGAAGAAGACATCTTCCAAATCGCGAAATCAGTGACGCAGGAAACGTCACTTTATGTAAAAGGAATTGTGAAAGAGGACGAGCGTTCACCGCTTGGCTATGAGCTTGCTGTTACATCCATTGAAGTCATTCACGAAGCGACTGATTATCCGATTACGCCTAAAGAGCACGGTACGGAATTCTTAATGGATCACAGACATTTATGGCTCCGTTCGAAACGCCAGCACGCAATTATGAAAATCCGCAACGAAATCATCCGTGCGACTTATGAATTTTTCAACAAAGAAGGCTTCGTGAAAGTTGATCCGCCGATTTTGACGGGAAGCGCTCCGGAAGGCACGACTGAGCTGTTCGCGACGAAATATTTTGATGAAGACGCCTTCTTGTCTCAAAGCGGCCAGCTGTATATGGAAGCAGCTGCAATGGCGCTCGGAAAAGTATTCTCTTTCGGACCGACGTTCAGAGCGGAAAAATCGAAAACGAAACGCCATCTCATCGAATTCTGGATGATTGAGCCTGAAATGGCATTTGTTGAATTTGAAGAAAACCTTGAAGTTCAGGAGAATTATGTTGCATACATCGTGCAAAGCGTGCTGGAACATTGTAAGATCGAGCTGAACACATTAGGAAGAGACACATCGAAGCTTGAACAAATCAAAGCGCCATTCCCGCGCATTACGTACGATAAAGCGATCGAATTCCTGAAAGAAAAAGGCTTTGACGATATTGAGTGGGGAGATGACTTCGGTGCGCCGCATGAAACAGCGATCGCAGAAAGCTATGACAAACCGGTGTTTATCACTCATTATCCGACGTCATTAAAACCGTTTTATATGCAGCCTGCCAAAGATCGTGACGATGTCGTGTTATGTGCCGACTTAATCGCTCCGGAAGGCTACGGGGAAATCATCGGCGGTTCAGAACGCGTTCATGATATGGATTTATTGGAAGAAAGATTAAAAGAACACGGTCTGGATTCAGATGCTTACAAATGGTATGCTGAACTCAGACAATACGGTTCTGTTCCGCACTCCGGCTTCGGCCTTGGACTTGAGCGGACAGTGGCTTGGATCAGCGGAGCGCCTCACGTGCGTGAAACGATTCCGTTCCCGAGACTTCTGAACCGTCTGTATCCGTAATAGTTATGAAAAACGAAGTCTCCTGCAAGGGAGACTTTTTCTAAGTAAAGGGGAAAGCTCCCGGAGATAACCTTTTACAGTAAGAGGTGTAAGGATGAAAAAACAGCAATTTATAGATATGCAGGAACTCGGCATTTCAAGCATTCCCAACCTGCTGCTGACACATTACCGGCAGCTCGGGCTGAATGAAACCGAATTGATCCTGCTTTTGAAGATTAAAATGCATTTGGAAAAGGGCTCTTATTTTCCGACGCCGTTTGAACTTCAATCAGGCATGTCCATCTCTGCTGAAGAATGTACAAGCTGCCTGAGAATGTTTATTCAAAAAGGTTTTCTGTTTATTGAAGAATGTGAAGACCATAACGGCATAAAGTTTGAAAAATATTCTCTGCAGCCGTTATGGGCGAAGCTGTATGATTACATGCAGCATTCACAAAACGAAACGCAGGAAAGAACGTCAGAAAGAGAACAAAAAAGCCTGTATACCATCTTTGAAGAAGAGTTCGGAAGACCGCTGTCGCCGCTTGAATGCGAGACGCTGGCCATATGGCAGGATCAGGATCAGCATGATGCGATTCTGATTAAACACGCCTTAAAAGAAGCCGTTTTATCGGGGAAACTCAGTTTTCGCTATATTGACCGGATTTTATTTGAATGGAAAAAGAACGGCTTCAAAACGGTTGAGCAGGCGAAGGCGCACAGCCAAAAATTCCGGCGTGTTCAAACGAAACAAAATGATCCGCAAAAAGAGTATACGAGGCAGGTGCCTTTTTACAATTGGCTGGAACAATAACATGAGAAGGGGAGAAACGTGTTAAATTTAAAGCAGATTGAATATTGTCTTGAAAAAATCGGCGATATGTTTCCGCACGCAGAATGTGAACTTGTCCATTCAAATCCTTTCGAATTGGTTGTGGCAGTCGCATTATCCGCGCAATGTACGGATGCTCTCGTCAACAGAGTGACAAAAACGCTATTTCAAAAATATAAACGGCCCGAAGATTATCTTGCCGTATCGCTGGAAGAACTCCAGCAGGATATTAAATCAATCGGCCTGTACCGTAATAAAGCCAAAAATATTCAAAAGCTGAGCAAAATGATCATCGAAGAGTACGGAGGAGAAGTGCCGAAAGACCGGGATGAGCTTGTGAATCTGCCGGGTGTCGGACGGAAAACGGCAAATGTGGTCGTGTCTGTTGCTTTCGGCGTACCTGCGATTGCAGTAGACACTCATGTGGAGCGGGTCTCTAAACGGCTCGGTATCTGCCGCTGGAAGGACTCTGTTTTGGAAGTAGAGAAAACATTAATGAAAAAAGTGCCGAAAGAGGATTGGTCTGTTACGCACCACAGATTAATATTTTTCGGCAGGTATCATTGTAAAGCGCAATCTCCCCGCTGTGCGGAATGTCCTTTGCTTCCGCTATGCAGAGAAGGGCAGAAGCGTGACAAAAAAGGGCTGGTGAAACGGTGACGGCGATTGACATTCTGGCAGGCTATGAAACATACCTGCGCAGCATTACGGACTTGGAAAGGCTCGAGATCAAAACGGCGCTGCGCCGCCATCCGCTGTATATGGATTTCAGCGGTCAGCCAACAGTGCAGCCATGGAGGGAAAGGGGCGAATATGTCCCGTTTCTGTTTCAGATCTGGAACGAAACGAAAGAAACGCTGCTTCCCGTTTTTCAAACAAGAAAATCGAGATGTGATCAAAATGACATGCTGAAGGGAATTGCCTGTCTGATTGCCGCTTTTCACTGGACGGCAGGGGAGCGGGTTACATCACTCGACTGGACTGTGCTTGAAACAAAGCATTTTCCCGCCGAACCGATCAATTGGGCGGAGCGAATGGCGTTTATTTTAACAAAACCGACTCAATATCACTCGTTTATTCAGCTTGATGAATTGATGACGGAGATGAAGAAGCAATATCATAAACATGAAGCCATGAACAAATGTTAAAAACCTCCTTTTCTCATAAGGAGGTTTTTTTGTATGAAAAAAATCCTTCACCTGTTTGAGGTGAAGGATTTCGTCCGCTAATGAGCGGAATTTGACTGGATGGTTGACGAATTGGACTGTCCGTTGATATTTGAAGAAGAGTCTTGGTCATTGTCCTTCTGGCCGCTGTCATTTTTCGGACCGTCTGAACCGGAATCATTATCAGAGCCGTTATCTTGCTGTCCGTTGTTATCCGTCCCGTTACCGGGCTGATTCTGATTGTTGTTATCCGTTTGATCCTTATCGGATTGATCCTGATTTTTATCTGAGTCATCAGTTGGTGTTTGATCCGATCCGTCTGACGTATCTGTTTGATTGTCATCTGTATTTGAATCATCGGTTTGCGTCTTGTCTTTATCTTTATCTTCATCAGACTTCTGTTCATCGTCAGTCGCTTTATCTTTATCTGCATCGTCTTCTTCATCTTTCGGGACTTTGAAAGATGCTGATGCCGTATCGCTTTTTCCGTCATCGTTTTCCGCTGTCACCTGGAAGCTGTATGTGGAGCCTGGTGTGACATCTGAGACGACGGCTTCTTTTGCCGAACTGTTTTGAATGTCACTGTAGCTTCCGCCGTCAACGGATTGTTTGACATTGAATGTTGCATCACCGTCATAATTCCAGCTTAAGGTTAATGATTTTTTATCTTTGTCGTATTTCACTTGCAATCCTGTCGGTTTATCGGCTTTTTCTTTCGTGTACGTTTTAGAAACGGCAGTTGGCTGCGTTCCTTTCACGAAGTACTCCGTCACTTTTTTATCATCCGGTGTATTCGGTCCGGCTAAAGCGGCAGGATTCGAGCCTTTCTCAACCGTTTCTTTGACGACGCTGTCAGGCTGCTTGAAGCTTCCTTTACCGTCATCAACGTATGAGATCAGCTTTTGGAAAATCCGTTTTGCGACTTGCTGGTCAGCAGAAGACAGTGATTTCTTACCTGCTTTGTTGCCAGACTCAACTCCGGTCCAAACCGCTGCTGTATATTGAGGGGTGTATCCGACAAACCATGAGTCTGGGACTCCGCCTTGTGCGATGTTATATTTTTGAATATCACCTTTAGTAAAGTTTGTCGTACCCGTTTTACCGGCGACTTCCACGTTCGGTACTTGAGCCAGTCTGCCTGTTCCTGACTGCACGACTGTTTTGAGCATATCGGTAATCATGAATGCCGTGTAATCGCTCATAGCACTTTTCGGTTTCGGTGTTAAATCAAGCTTAGTGCCGTCATTAAATTCAATCGATGTGACCGCATGCGGTTCATTGTACGTTCCGTTATTTCCGAAAGCGCTGTAGGCGCCCGCCATTGTCATAGTAGATACACCGCGGTTATCCTCACCAAATCCTCCGATCGAATAAGATTCGGTTACACTCTCTTTGTTTAATCCTAGTCCTAAGTCATTTGCGAAGTCGACGGCATTATCTTTACCGGCTGCTTGATATGCTTTCAGAGCCGGAATATTACGCGAGTCTGAGAGGGCCTCTCGCATTGATATCATATTTCTGTATTTATTGTCGTAGTCGTGAATCGGTGTGCCGTCAGAGTACGTATAAGCCGAATCATCAATCTGCTCATACGTCGACCATTTTTTATTTTCAATGACCGGGCCGTAATCAAGAATCGGTTTTATCGTTGAACCGGGCTGGGTTTTACCTTGTGTTGCATAATTGAATCCCCCGGTAGTTCTGTTCCGTCCTGCTCCGATGGCGCGGATTTCTCCGTTTGTCGTATCAAGGAGAGTGACGCCGCCCTGCATGCCTTCCGAAAAGCCGGCTGTATCTCCGTTCATCAATTGATCAAGATAATCTTGTGCTTTCGTATCAAGAGTCGTGTAAATTTTCAATCCGTCAGTTGAAATATCGACGTCTTTCTTTTCTTTTGTCTCAATTTCTTTCATAACTTCTTCGACAAAAGCGCTGTATTTATTTGTGTCCTTTTTATCGTATTCCTTTTGGCTGACGACGCCTTCATCTTTCATGGACACTTTCTTTGCTTTTTGGTAGTCAGAATTTGAAATGAATCCTTGTTTTTCCATTAAGCTGAGAACAATGTTTCGGCGTTTTTCGGAAGCCTTCGGATTTTTAACCGGGTTATATCCGGTCGGGCTTTGCGGCATTCCGGCAAGCGTCGCCGCCTGTTCAACCGTAAGCTTGCTCAAATCTTTTACGCCGAAGAATTCTTCAGCGGCTTTACCGACGCCGTAGGCACGCGGTGAGAAATAAATTCTGTTTAAATACATTTCTAAGATTTCATCTTTAGAATAATGGCGCTCCAGCTGCAGTGAAAGCCACACTTCCTGTGCTTTCCGTTTAATCGTTTTCTGATGGGTCAAAAGCGAGTTTTTCACAACCTGCTGGGTGATTGTGCTTCCTCCCTCTGAACCGAATCCATCCGTAAAGTTGGCGACCAAGGCGCCTCCGATCCGGATCGGGTCTATACCGTGGTGCTTATAAAAACGGGCGTCTTCAGTTGCGATAAATGCTTCTTTCACAACATCGGGTATATCCTTAATCGGGACGTAGGTTCGTTTTTCACCGCCCACTTCCGCGATTTCTTTGCCGTTTTTATCGTAAATCGTTGAAGAGTAAGGCGTTTTCAGCTTGGCTTCGTCCAAAGACGGCGCGCCGGAAACCAAAACGGCAAATGCCGCCGCTCCGCCGACTATGCCAAGGACAAACAGAATAACCAAGGACAGTACAATCTTTTTGAATAAACCGCCTTTACGCTGTTTCTTGCCTTTTTTCGGTGAAGAGGGCTTAGTGCTTTTCGTCTGCCTTGCCTTACGGCGTTCTTCACGGCTCGTAAATTGATCTGACATAACATCTCAACCTTTCGTTTATCAACCTTTCGCTCAGTCTACTGTTCCTGCGAAAAATAAAGCTGTTCAATAATACTAATATAATCAATTCTCGGTGAGTATCCAAGAGAAATCGGAAAGGAAGCATCTTCTAATTCGTCTTTGCGAATTGATTTTCTGCCATTGTTCTCCTTTCTCTCCCAAAAGACAAACAGCTTGTCGGCTTCGAGGAAATAAACCTTTCCGAAAGCGGATATAATAACAAAACAAATGCCGTCTTGCCTGACCACCTGCTTCATATGCTCAATCTGATGATCGTGAAAATTATGCAGCGGAAATGCCGTTTTGTTTTTTGTTTCTTTTGCCTCAAAATCAATGTAGCGTCCTTTATAAATGCCGTTGTAGTCAGTTGTGGAAGACTGTTTAAAATAAGCTTCCTTAATGACTGCGGCGCTTCTTTTCGGATAGTGGACGTTTACAATTTGGACGGGTGTCGGCTTTTTGTGAATGACAGCAATTTGGTTAGCCAGATAATACTTATTCGTTTCATTCAGGTCGTCTTCGAGGGTCATGCCGCGATTACTGTATGAATGGGACCGTTTCTGGCTGTTTTGGGATGAAACCGTTTTGTTCGGCTGAAAAGTTTTTCCATTCGGGTACCGAATCACTTTTTCCATCCTCCTTATCAAACTAATAGTGACGGAAGTGAATGAACGTGCATAAACGACAGACCGTAACCGCCATTCTTCGCCTGATCGAAAAAGAGACGAAAATAAAAAATGCCGATAATATTTCCCGGACGAATGCCTATAAAGCATATTATGACCGCCATCCTGAGATCAAGTGGCCGCTTTTGGCATCCTTTGTGTCCCGCAATGCGGGCTGGTCGATGACTGATTTAAGAGGCGTCCTTTATCAGGAGGGCCTTGACAGCAGTCAGAAAAACTGGTTTTTCCTTTCGTATGAAAGGGCGAATTGGCTGATTTTTTCTGATGCCTATCCTCAGCTTCTGGTCTACCAGTGGTCAAAACAAATCGGCGAACCTCTTTTCCGTCATCTTCCTCATTTCCGCGTCTCGGCTTTTATGCAGGAAGAGTGGTTTCGCTTTTGGCGTGACGGAGATACGGAACGGCTCATGTATGCTCTTATTATAAATGAACAAAACACTATCCAAGCACCTATTATACAAAATCCTTCGTTTAAAAAGAATGTTTTTGGCACGATTCCTTTTTATTTAAGTGATTGGTTTCACTTTAATACGGTGATATTCCCTTCAATTGACGGACATTTATACGGAATTTCCGTCAAACGGTTTTCAAAAACCGAAGAGAGAATTACGCTCGGAAAACAGCTGGCCCGCCTTCTGTTCAGCCCTGATCTTCACGCTTCTTTTTACCGTTTTCTTGATACCGTTCCTCATACCGGTTCACGCTTTGATATGGAGAAAATGATCGGCATCAAAAAAAGAACATCACCGATGCTGAGGACAACCTATCCCATTGTTGCCCACCCATTAGACGGCGAAAGGGCGGATTGGTTTCAAAAAAGGTTAAGAAAAGGGGCTTTCTTACAGGAGAAAATGCCGAAACAGCTTGAACTGACGGACTGGTACTTCCAGAAAAGACGGGAGCTCCATGCGCTCTTCGCGGTTAAAGAGTGGCTGAAGAAATGAAAAAGCCCGAAACCGTTCGCTGGGGTTTCGGGCTGCTGATGTGTTACGTGGAAGGGCGGTTTGGGCCGCCTAATTTTTTATCAAGCGTATCAGTCGTTTTTGCTTCGGTTTTTTGCTGTTTACCTGCATTTTTCGGTCTCGTTTTCATACGGCACCTCCTCAACTGTATCGTTTGCATTAACGTGCCGGTTCATACAAAGTTTGCGGCACTTTTTTGTCGAAAGGCACGCCTTTTAGGATAATCTCTGTTTGTTTGCCGAACTGCTTCTACTTTTGTCATGTGCAGAGGAGAGCGGTATGAAAACGAGAATTATATTCTAAAGAGACGCAAGTGATAAAAGGGAGGAACATGAATGTCTGTTTACACGAGCAAGGCTGATATTCTCCGTCTGCTTTCTGATATTGAAATCCGGATTTCTGCTGCTGAAAAGACGCTTACCCAAGCAGTCAGATCCTGTCAGGCGGAAGCTGAAGAAATCAGACAGGAGAAACTTTCCCGCCTTGAGGAAGAGGCGCGGGAGCTTCATGTTTGTATTGATGACCTGTTTTTGACTGACCGGCGTAAAAAGGATTTGCCGAGAGCCTGCCGGATCAGCTGATTTTATGCAAAAACTTTGGTACCATATGTACTGAGGTGAGTCCGTTTGCAGACACAGTCGTTATTGGAGCTGACAGAACAAATGATAGAGGCGGTTCTGGAAGCCGAAAAAAGGTATCAGGATGGAAAAGAGTCAGGCCGTTCATATGATTTTTTTGAGATTATAAAACCCGATGTTGAAAAAAGAGACCGGCTTTGCGCGCTTTGGACAGAAGCAGCGCTTGCGTTTATTCAGGAAAACCGTCCGAAATACGTTCATCACGCACAAATTCAGGCCGTTACAGAAAATTTCGGAGAGCTGATGCTCCAATCATATGTTCATCATATTCATAAAAAAAGATACAGGGATTTAACTGAATCTGTTTTATATACGCTTCGTATATTAAGGGATGAAATTGAAAAAGAAGGCAGCTGAAAACGGCTGCCTTCTTTTATATAAAGGGGTCGGGTATGTTATTCATACGCCGGGTTTTCTGCTCCACTTGCTTCGAGAACCTTCATACTGTTTCGAAATTCGGTTGCGGTGAGATGGCCTTGAATATAGAGGAATTTTGCAAAGTCCATCAGTTTATCTGCACAATCTGTTTCATATTTTTTCACTTCAGCAAAACGCTTTCTTAAGTATGATACGTTCATAATGGTGCATCCCCTCTCATGTATGTTGAGATTATGGTAACATAACGATTCGACTTTTTTCTGTTTTTAAAAAATTAAGACTTTCGACAGCATTTGACAAAGAACAGAATCTCCGAAAGCACATAACCACGGCGGAATTCATACATATATAGCAGAAACTTAGTGAGAGACAAGGGGGAATGTCATATGCAATGGAGAGCAGAGCCATATCAAAATATGTACCAGCAGCCGGCGGGATATTTCTACCCGCAGCAGATACAGCCGCTGCAGCAGCCGTACCCGCAGCAGATACAGCCATTGCAGCAGCCGCCATATCATCAGCAAGGGCAGTACCCGCAGCAATTTTATCCGAATCAGGAATACGGTCATATGCAGCAGCCGTTTGCTCCCTCTCCTCCTCAGGCAGCCATGCCCGGGGGGCAGCCGGGGTTTGTGAATCCTTACCCCGTTCCCAGACCGAATCAGCAGCAGTCTTCCCAATTCTCAGGCATACTCTCCCAGTTTAAAAAAACGAACGGACAGTTTGACTTTAATAAAATGATGGATACAACGGGGCAGATGGTAAGCGCCGTAAATCAGGTCGGATCGCTGGTGAAAGGCCTCACCAGTATCTTCAAATAAAAAGCATGAATGATATCCATCATTCATGCTTATTTTTTAGGGAAAAAGAGGGTAAGCGTCTGTTCATTCCAGGATGTTTCCATATCTTCTTCACTCACCTTATACGGGAGGACAACGGTTCTTGTCATGCTTGAAGACACGTGGGATGAATGAGCCTGTTTATGATCGTAGCGGATTGTAACGTGAAGGTAGCACCCTTTCGTTTCCACCAGCATATCCCCGTCACGGAATGTCTCGGGAACGCTGATATCAACCGCGAGGCCCGTCGGCTCTTCTCTGACGTCAATCGTCACTTGCGCTTCAGTAAAAGCCGAATTGACAAGGTGTTGAAAACCCTGCATCAATTCTGCGAAGGGACCTGAGTGAAAAAATTGGTCCATCGCATGGCTGATGATGTCCTCATTTCTTTGCGGATCAAGTTTATCGTTTTGTGATTGATCCATATGACCACCGCCTTTTTACAAACAGACTATGCGATGTTATGCCGTATGGTTAAGAATTGAAGGAAAAAAGAAAGTATGGTTAAATAGTGGAGAATAAACTGGTAACGGATTCACATTTAGGAAGGGGAGCACAACACATTGCTGAAAAAATTATTTGGATTGGGAGACAGCCGGAAAAAGCCGGCCGAAGAAGTGATTTTTTCTCCGGCTGACGGAGCGGTGATGGATTTGGCTTCAGTGCCGGATCCTGTATTTTCACAAAAAATGATGGGGGATGGGATCGCCGTCGAGCCTGCAAACGGAGACATTGTTTCACCGGTTGAGGGAGAAGTGATTCAGCTGTTCCATACAAAACATGCTGTCGGCATCCGCACCCTTTCCGGAGCGGAACTTTTGATACATGTCGGCTTGGATACCGTCAATATGAACGGTGAAGGCTTTGAAGCGCATGTAAAAGAAGGCGACAAAGTGAAAACAGGCGATCTGCTTTTAACGTGCCGGCTGGATTTAATAAAAGAAAAAGCAAGCAGCACCGTCATCCCTATGGTGATTATGAATGGCGATGCCGCAGAACCTTTGCAATTTGCAGGCGCAAATGAAGCGAAAAAAGGACAAACAGAGCTTTTTACGATAAAAATGAAGTAGGCAGGGGCTGATTCCCTGCTTTTTTTCTTGTGCAGGATTTTCATCTAGCCAGGCAAACAAATATTCGGTAAACTGTACCTCATAAAGAGGTGTGAACGATGAAGAAAAAATCACTGAGCGAACTGATACAGGAATTAAAAAATCATGAAAATATTGTGCATTGGCATGAAGAGGAACCGAGGGAGGCGAAAACCATGCCGATGCCGGAGCAAGTAGATCCGAACATTCGGGCGGCTCTCGAAAAGAGGGGGATCGAGCGGCTCTTTACACATCAATACTCCGCTTTTCAGACGGTTCAAAACGGAGAAAGCATTGTGGCTGTCACACCGACGGCCTCCGGAAAAACACTGTGCTATAATCTTCCGGTTCTTCAGTCTATCGCGGAAGATGCCTCAAGCCGCGCGCTTTATTTATTTCCGACAAAGGCGCTCGCGCAGGATCAAAAAAGCGAGCTGAACGAAATCATAGACGAGACGGGCATGGACATTAAAAGCTTCACCTATGACGGAGATACGTCTCCGGCCATCAGGCAGAAAGTCAGAAAAGCCGGGCATATTGTGATCACAAATCCCGATATGCTTCATTCAGCCATTCTTCCCCATCATACAAAATGGGTGAGTCTGTTTGAAAACCTGAAATATATCGTCATTGATGAATTACATACGTACCGCGGCGTATTCGGCAGCCATGTGGCGAACGTCATCCGCCGTTTAATGAGAATCTGCGCTTTTTACGGAAGCAAGCCGTCATTTATCTGCACATCCGCCACAATCGCCAATCCGAGGGAGTTGGCGGAGCAGCTGACGGGAAAATCAGTGCGCCTGATTGACGACAACGGCGCCCCGGCCGGAAGAAAGCATTTTGCTTTTTACAATCCTCCGATTGTAAATAAACCGTTGCATATTCGAAAAAGCGCCACCGTGGAAGTGAACGAACTTGCCAAAACTTTTTTGAAAAATAAGATCCAGACGATTGTTTTTGCAAGAAGCCGTGTGCGGGTTGAAATTATTTTAAGCCACATTCAGGAGATCGTAAAAAAAGAAATCGGCGCGAAGTCTGTCAGAGGCTATCGCGGCGGATATCTTCCGAAAGAAAGAAGAGAAATAGAGCGGGGGTTAAGAGACGGCAGTATTCTCGGGGTTGTCAGCACAAACGCGCTGGAGCTTGGCGTTGATATCGGCCAGCTTCAGGTCTGCGTGATGACGGGGTACCCGGGCAGTGTCGCGAGCGCATGGCAGCAGGCGGGCCGGGCCGGGCGGCGACAGGGAGAGGCGCTTATCGTGATGGTGGCGAACTCTGATCCGATTGACCAATATATTGTGCGCCATCCTGATTATTTCTTTAAACGCTCGCCTGAATCTGCAAGGATTAATCCTGATAATCTCATTATATTGGTCGATCACCTAAAATGCGCTGCGTATGAGCTGCCTTTCAGAGCCGATGAAACATTCGGAGAAAATGATGCAAGAGACATTCTCGAGTATTTAGAAGAAGAAGGGGTGCTTCACGAAAACCGCGAACGCTATCACTGGGCGAGCGAATCTTTTCCCGCCTCCAACATCAGTCTCCGTTCGGCGTCACAGGAAAACGTGGTCATCGTTGACCGGTCAGAGACGGCTGATGTAAAAATCATCGGAGAAATGGACCGTTTCAGCGCGATGACGCTTCTTCATGATGAAGCGATTTATCTTCATGAAGGGGTGCAGTACCAGGTTGAAAAGCTTGATTGGGATCATAAAAAAGCGTACGTGCGAAAGGTCGATGTCGAATATTATACAGATGCCAATTTAGCGGTGCAGCTGAAAGTGCTGGACATTGACAGAACGGACAGCAGAAAGAAAACGGCCTTACATTTCGGTGATGTAACCGTGAACGCACTTCCGACAATATTTAAAAAAATTAAAATGACGACATTTGAAAATATAGGATCAGGGCCGATTCATCTTCCAGAAGAAGAACTGCATACCAGTGCTACCTGGCTTGAATTGAAAGAGACGGATTCGGAGATCGGCGAAAAAACGCTTGAACAGCTGCTTTTAGGCATTGCCCATGTCCTGCAGCATATCGTGCCTGTATACGTCATGTGCGACCGAAATGACGTGCATGTCGTGCCGCAAATCAAAGCCGCACATACCGGACTTCCGACAATCTTTCTGTATGATCATTATCCGGGCGGAATCGGAATTGCTGATGAAGTATATAAGCGATTTGATGAAATCAATGAAGGGGCTGAGCGCCTGATCAGACAATGTCCATGTCAAGACGGATGTCCTTCCTGCATCGGCTCCGAAATAGAAGGAATAGATGCAAAGAAAGCGATACTCCGGCTCTTGAATTACGTGTAAAAGAAAAGGGGGACGAAAGATGTCCTTGAAAAATAAATTAAAGCGGATGAAAAACCACCTGAATGTGCCGGAAGCTGAAAAAAAGCCGGCAGCTTCACAACTTTCGGTCCCGGATATTCAAGTCCCATTTAGAGAAGAATGGGAGGCATTCGGAGTGAAGCCTTTCTTTTTTGAGGATGAATTCTGTCTTATCCGCGAAACCGTCTATCCGCTTTCGCACCGTCACGGACGGTACAGCTTCAGTGAACTTGATGACGTCATGGCATTATGGAATAAAGGCGGTTTGACACATACTTTATCAGCAGAAGGATACGAAAAAAGCCAGCTGTTCTTCTTTGATACTGAAACGACCGGCCTCGGCGGCGGGGCCGGCAATATGATCTTTTTGCTCGGTCATGCAAGAGTGTATGAAGACCGTGTCGCGGTTAAACAGCATCTGCTTCCTAAACCGGGAAACGAGACGGCTCTTTACAAAAGCTTTTTAAGTGAGGTTGACATTACGTCTCTTGTTACGTATAACGGAAAAGCCTTTGACTGGCCTCAGGTAAAAACTAGGCATACATTGCTGCGGGACAGGCTTCCGAAACTTCCTGACTTCGGACACTTTGATCTTCTGCACGGAGCGAGACGGCTTTGGAAACATAAATTAGAGCGTGTATCGCTTTCTGCGGTTGAAAATGAAGAGCTTGCTTTTAAAAGGGACGAAGACACCCCTGGTTATTTGGCGCCGATGCTGTATTTTCAATTTTTAAAGGCGGAGGACCCGGCTCTTTTAAAGGGAGTGCTCTCGCATAATGAACAAGATGTGCTTTCCCTCATCGCTCTTTACATCCATATGTCAAAAAAGATTTTTGCATCTTCTGATCAGACGTCAGAACGTCAGGAAGCATACGCCATGGCGAAATGGTTTATCGCTCATAAAGAAACCGATCGGGCTGTTTCACAGCTGGAAGCGCTGCAAGGCAAAGCCTTTGAAGATTCAGATCGGGCCCTTTTTGACTTAGCAATGCTTTATAAAAAACAAAACCGCAGGCAAGACGCCGTGCCCCTTTGGGAGAAACTGACGGGCTCTGATCTTCACATATGCAGACACCAATCAGCGGTAGAGCTGGCGATCTATTTTGAGCATCACGCAAAAGATTACAAAAAAGCTCTGCAGGCCGCGCAGCAGGCGGCAGAAGACGGGGAAATATCGGAAAAAGAAGCCGAGAAGCTCCATGTGAGAATTGCCCGGCTCAAGAGGAAATATTCCTCTTGAAATATTGCCCGGGAAAGCGCAAAAGCCGAGCTGTTTCGCCAAAAATATTTTTTTCTGAATCCGCATCGATTTTGTTGTAGAATGGTGCCGTATCTTGTAAAATAGCGTTAGTTATTTATAGGGGAGAGTTGGTATGTATAAAGGTGTTTTTTACTTGTTCTTTGTCGTGGTTTTTTTGATTGCGTTTGTATTTTCGAATTTTAAAGACAGCTTGCTGACGCACTTTTAAATTGGGTGATTGAATTAGAACATGCACCCTCTTTTCTTCATAACCTAACAGTGTAATAAAAGTTAATGGAGAGGGGATTTAGCATGTTTCATCATCATTGTTGCAGACCAAACGTGATGCCGCCGATTGTCCATCCGACTCATTGCTGTGAACACCATTGTTTTTCTAACACAGTTGTGCCGCATATTCATCCGCAACATACAACTAACGTAAATCACCACAACTTTGAGCACGTTCATTACTATCCGCACACTTTTTCAAATGTTGACCCGACAACTCACCAGCATTTTCAGTGCGGAAGCCCTTGCTGCGATCATTAGTATTGAACGCTTAAGCAAGATCGGTTAGGATATCAGCAAATCAAAATGGGGCCCGATGGGGAGCCCCATTTTTTAAGCAGGTGATCAATTGAAAGTATTAGCCGTAACAGGATACAAGCCGTTTGAACTCGGGATTTTTAAACAGGATGACCGGGCGCTTGTTTATATAAAAAAGGCGATAGAAACCAGACTTAGAAGCTTCCTTGACGAAGGCTTGGAATGGATTCTCATATCAGGACAGCTGGGGACTGAGCTTTGGGCGGCAGAAACGGCGTACGATCTCAGAGAAGAGTATCCGGAATTAAAGGTTGCCGTTATCACGCCTTTCTACGGCCAGGAGGAAAAGTGGAAGGAGCCGAATAAAGAAATGTATGAAGCGATGCTTGCTCAGGCAGATTATGAGGAGAGCCTGACGCATCGGCCGTACGAAAGTCCGCTCCAATTCCGGCAGAAAAACGCGTTCTTTATTGAAAAGTCAGATGCGCTTTTGCTTTTATATGATCCTGAAATGGAAGGATCGCCGAAATATATGCTGCAGCAGGCAGAAAAACGCCGTGAAACAGACGGATATCCGATTTATTCGATTACGATGGATGATCTCCGTGCCGCCGTTGAAGAAGAAGATTTCTTTACATAACACGTCAGAGAATATTTGACAACGGGACGTGTTTCTGAATAAAATATAACATGATGATTCACGATATGAGGTGAAAAAGATGCTTGCTGATAAAGTAAAGCTTTCTGCGAAAGACATTTTGGAAAAAGAATTTAAAACAGGCGTTAGAGGTTACAGACAAGAAGACGTTGACAAATTTTTAGATATGATTATTAAGGATTATGAAACCTTTCATCAAGAAATTGAAGAACTGCAGCAGGAAAATCTGCAGCTGAAAAAACAGCTTGAAGAAGCAAGTAAAAAACAGCCGGTGCAGTCCAATACGACCAACTTTGACATTCTGAAAAGGCTGTCCAACCTTGAGAAACATGTATTCGGCAGCAAACTTTATGACGAATAAGGCAGATACACTTGTCAAATGAGACAAGTTGCTTTATAATGAACAAGTGTTCTTAACGTTCGGGTAATCGCTGCAGATCTTTGAATCTGTAGAGGAAAGTCCATGCTCGCACGGTGCTGAGATGCCCGTAGTGTTCGTGCCTAGCGAAGAAATAAGCTAGGGCAGCCTTGATAGGCTGACGGCAGGAAAAAAGCCTACGTCTCCGGATATGGCTGAGTATCCTTGAAAGTGCCACAGTGACGAAGTCTCATCAGAAATGGTGAGAGTGGAACGCGGTAAACCCCTCGAGCGAGAAACCCAAATTTTGGTAGGGGAACCTTCTTGAAGGAACTGAACAGATAGAAGGACAGAATACTTTCTGTAGATAGATGATTGCCGCCTGAGTACGAGGTGATGAGCCGATTGCAGTACGACGGAACAAAACATGGCTTACAGAACGTTAAACATTATTGATATGACAAATTAGAGCTCTCCTTTAAAGGGGAGCTTTTATCTTGAATGAAACGAAAGCTTAAAAGAGACAGGGTGATACGATGAAGAAGTACACACTAATAGCGACGGCGCCGATGGGAATCGAAGCGATCGTCGCCAAAGAAGTGCGTGATTTAGGTTATGAATGCAAAGTAGACAACGGAAAAGTCATCTTTGAAGGAGATGCGCTTGCGATCTGCCGCGCTAACTTATGGCTGCGGACGGCTGACCGCATCAAGGTACAGGTCGCCGAGTTTCAGGCGAAAACGTTTGATGAGCTGTTTGAAAAAACAAAAGCGATTGACTGGCGCGCGTACATTCCGGAAAACGCCAAGTTCCCCGTTATCGGAAAATCCGTGAAATCAGTGCTTGCCAGTGTGCCTGACTGCCAGCGGATCGTCAAAAAGGCGATAGCGGAAAAGCTGAAACTGCAATCAGGAAAACAAAATGAATGGATTGAAGAAACGGGACCCGAGTATAAGGTGGAGATTTCCCTTTTAAAAGATAAAGCCGTACTTACACTGGATTCATCAGGAACAGGCCTTCACAAACGGGGATACAGGGTTGATCAGGGAGGAGCTCCGATTAAAGAGACGCTCGCTGCCGCGTTAATTCAGTTAACCAACTGGACACCCGACCGTCCGTTCGTCGATCCGTTCTGCGGTTCCGGCACGATCGCCATTGAAGCCGCTTTAATCGGACAAAACATTGCTCCCGGTTTTAACCGTGATTTTGTTTCAGAAGACTGGGAATGGATCGGAAAAGAACTGTGGGACAAGGCGCGTCTTGAAGTGGAGGAAAAGGCGAACTATGATCAGCCGCTGCAGATTTTTGCCAGTGATGTGGATCACCGGATGGTAAACATCGCCAAAGAAAACGCAGAAGAAGCGGGACTTGGTGACCTGATCGAATGCAAGCAAATGCGGGTGCAGGATTTTACGACAAAACTCGAATTCGGCGTAATCGTCGGAAACCCTCCGTACGGCGAACGTCTCGGCGAAAAAAGAGAAGTCGAGCAGATGTATAAAGAAATGGGCCGGGCATTTGAATTTCTTGATACATGGTCTGTCTACATGTTAACGTCAAATGAACAATTTGAAGAGGCCTACGGGAGAAAAGCAACCAAAAAACGGAAGCTCTTTAACGGTTTTATCAAAACGGATTATTATCAGTACTGGGCTAAAGTGCGGCCGCAGCGGAAAAAGCCGCAACAAAGAGAAGACGCCTGAAACAGCGTCTTCTCCGGCATCTTTACGTTTTATTCTGCCATTACCAGCGGTGCGCTTTTGCGTTGCTCCGTAAAATAATGTTGGTCTGGGACATTTCGGTGTGGCCGTTCACTTGTGATTTAGAGCGTTTCGGCCGCGTCCAATTGTGATGAAACAATTCAGAATGCTGATCTAATCGATCTTTATAACTCATGTAACCATCACTCCCGGGTAGAATAAATTTGTCAAGATGGATATTCGATCGAATATCTGTTGTAGTTTGTGCAGGTCAGGTGCGGATCATTCAGAATGGCATGTATAGAAAGTGAAGCATCGGCATAGAATGATGATTATTTCTATTTGAGAGGTGATCTTATTTTATGCTGAACAGCGAGCACTTCAGTAAAATACAAAAGGCGTTAGACGCAACTGCTTTCCGGCTGGAGGAAGCTGGAGCGGAGTTCGGTCCTTCCGCTGTGACACACGCACAGGAAGAACTTGAAAATGCGGTAAAACATACACATTCAACAGACCATCCGTTCCTATGTACACATATCATTAACCGGAAATGATCATGACAAAAACTTGGCGAGGCCAAGTTTTTTTGTTGTATTGAAAAGGGTTAAATGATATTATAGATGGTCTGAATGCCGAATAGTTAGGGGTTGGAGTTGGGTGACAACATCACGTTTGCCTTTTGCTTTAACAAAAGAAAAGAATTTTTACGAAGAATTGAACAATTGGATTGGTGACGTGTTTTACGATATCCTTCCCGAGAAAGGCTTTGACCTTCGGGATGAGCAGGTATTTATGGCGTTTCAGCTTGAACGGGCATTTAAAGAGAAAAAGGTCATGTTCGCTGAGGCAGGAGTCGGTACGGGGAAAACGCTGGTGTATCTGCTGTTTGCCATCAGCTATGCCAGATATACGGGTAAACCGGCCATTATCGCATGCGCCGATGAAACGTTAATTGAACAGCTTGTCAAAAAAGAAGGCGACATTTCCAAGCTGACAGAACATTTGGATCTGCAGATTGATACACGGCTGTCCAAATCCCATGAGCAGTATCTGTGTCTGAAAAAGCTTGAGAAAACAATGCAGCGTTCTGATGATGAAAAGTGGCTGGATCTTTATGAGTCGCTGCCTTCATTCGTACACGAATCACAAGCGATGCAGCGCTTTTATCCGTACGGCGACCGCAAACAGTACGCTGATTTGACGAATGAAGAGTGGGCAGGCGTCAGCTATGATTCCTTCCAAGATTGTTTAACTTGTGATATGAGACATAGATGCGGTTTAACACTTTCAAGAGATCATTACAGAAAATCAACGGATCTGATTGTTTGCTCCCATGATTTCTACATGGAGCATGTATGGACGGAAGAATCACGTAAAAGGGAAGGACAGCTGCCGCTTTTGCCGGATCACAGCGCCGTCGTGTTTGATGAAGGACATCTGCTGGAATTCGCCGCGCAAAAAGCGTTAACCTATCGCGTGAAGCAGTCGACGCTCGAGCTGTTTTTAGAGCGTCTGCTTCAAAATGACATCAGAGAGGAATTCGCCGAACTGATTGAAGATGCCCTTGCCGCAAACGATGAGTTTTTCTATGTGCTGTCAGAGGAATCGAAGGAAATCGCCGGCTCTCACCGATTGGACATCCAAAACGACCAGCGCGTTAAGCGTGCGGCTGACGAACTGTGCCGTCTGCTCGATAAAATCGGCGAGGCGCTCGTATTTGAATCGGAAATGTATACGATTGATAAGTACGAGCTGTCAGTTGTAGAAGAATACGTCGAACAAATGGCATATTCGCTGTCGCTGTATCAGAAGGATGCCATCAGCTGGCTTGAAACGCGGGATACAGACTCAACGTTTGTCGTTATGCCGAGAACTGTAGCCGAAGTGCTGGGAGAAAAGGTCTTTTCTAAAAAGATTCCTTATATCTTCTCATCGGCCACTCTTTCTGAGGGCGGTTCATTTGATTATATCGCTGACAGCCTCGGAATCCGTGATCCTTTATCATTCACCGTTGAATCTCCGTACGATTACGAGGAGCAAATGTCTGTTGCGCTTCACGGTGACATGACGTCTGAGCAGAAAACAGCCGAAACGATTGAAACCATTAAGGAGAATGAAGGACGCACCCTCGTTCTTTTCCCTTCCTTTGAAGACATGAAAGAATTTAAAGAACAGGCTGCCGCGTGGGAGCTGCCGTATCCGATATACTACGAAGGTGACGAAGAGATCAGCAGTCTGGTCGAAAAGTTCCAGCGGGATGAAGAATCCGTGCTTTGTTCCGTCCACTTATGGGAAGGTCTTGACATTCCCGGTGACTCGCTCCGGAATGTGACCATTTGGGCATTGCCGTATCCGCCTCATGATCCGGTGTTTACCGCAAAGCGGAACGGAGCGAAAAAAGATCCGTTTGAGGAAGTTGATCTGCCATACATGCTCTTGAGAGTCCGGCAGGGAATCGGCCGCCTCATCCGTTCTAATCAGGACAGCGGAACCATATCCATTTATGCGGGCGGAGAAAGTGAACGAGTCTTGGCCGAAGTCAAAAAGATCTTGCCTGTTACACCGAAAATCGTATAAAAACAAAAGCTGCAGGATTCTCTCCTGCGGCTTTTTTAAATCCGGGAAGTTGACTTTATCACGGCATTCCATTAGCCTGTAATTGATAGTGAAAAGGGAGGGGAACGGATATGGATTTACATACATATGAAAAAGAGTTTTTTGATCTGTTAAAAAGAGTATCCCACTATGTCGAAGCCATTGCGCTTATGCATTGGGACTTAAGAACGGGAGCCCCGAAAAAAGGCTCTGATGACCGGGCGGAAAGCATCGGACAGCTTTCGGCTGACGTTTTTCAAATCCAGACATCCGACCGGATGAAAGAGCTGATCGACATCCTTCTCGCGCATGCAGAAGAGCTGCCTGAAGATACAGTGAAAGCGGCGGAACTTGCGAAAAAAGATTATGATCATAATAAAAAAATTCCTGAAGATGAGTATAAAGAATATGTCATTTTAACATCGAAAGCTGAAACGGCTTGGGAGGATGCAAAGGCTGCCTCTGATTTCTCTATGTTTGCTCCGTACCTTGAGAAGCTGATTGATTTTAATAAGCGGTTTATTTCGTATTGGGGCTATGAAGATCATCCGTACAACGCATTGCTCGATATTTTCGAACCGGGTGTTACGGTAAAGGTGCTGGATCAGCTGTTTTCTGAATTGAAGGAAGCGATCATTCCGCTTATCAAAAAAGTGACGGAATCCGGCAATAAACCGGACACTTCCTTTATAACGAAAACGTTTCCGAAAGAACAACAAAGAGACCTCTCCTTGTATTTCTTAAAAGAGTTCGGGTATGATTTTGACGGCGGCCGCCTGGACGAGACGGTGCATCCGTTTGCGACGACAATCAACCGGGGCGATGTACGGGTGACGACCAGATATGACGAAAACGATTTCCGTACGGCAATTTTCGGAACGATTCATGAATGCGGGCATGCGATCTACGAGCAGAATATTGACGAAGCACTGAGCGGAACGAACTTATCTGACGGTGCATCCATGGGAATTCATGAATCCCAATCGTTATTTTATGAAAACTTTATCGCCAGAAATCAACATTTCTGGACCGCCTATTATGAAAAAATGGTTGAGGCTTCGCCTGATCAATTTCAAGATGTGAAAAGAGAAGATTTTGTACGCGCTGTCAACGAGGCGAAACCGACCTTTATCCGAATTGAAGCCGATGAGCTGACATATCCGCTTCATATTATTATCCGTTATGAAATTGAAAAAGCGATCTTCAGTAATGAAGTGACAGTGGAAGAACTGCCTGCATTGTGGAATCAAAAATATCATGATTATTTAGGCATTACACCGCCATCTGACGCAAAAGGCATTTTGCAGGACGTACATTGGGCGGGCGGCGATTTCGGCTATTTCCCTTCCTATGCGCTAGGATATATGTATGCGGCACAGCTGAAGCATACCATGCTTGACGATCTGCCTGAATTTGATCAATTAATAGAACGGGGCGACTTTGAGCCGATCAAACAATGGCTGACAGAAAAGGTTCATCAGCACGGAAGACGCAAAATGCCGCTTGACATCATAAAAGATGCAACGGGAGAAGAGCTGAACGTTCAATATCTCATTGAGTATCTCGTCGGCAAATATTCAAATTTATATTTATAAACGAAACGCCCGGTATACACCGGGTGTTTTTCTAAAAATTCTAAAAAGACGAATAATCGAAAACCAATTCTTTGTAAAAGTTCGGAAATATTCAAATTTCACTATGCAAAAGAAGTGTATCTTGTTATAATTTGATTAATATCATACGAACACTCATATAATCGCGTGGATATGGCACGCAAGTTTCTACCGGTCACCGTAAATGTCCGACTATGAGTGAGCAATGGAACGGCTTTATTCGGCCGTTGCGTGTAGATCATTCGGCATTGCTTGCTCTTTTTTTGGAGAGCGGGCAATGCTTTTTTTATTTTTTATAAGCGGGGGTAATCATTGTGGAAGCATTAAAACGAAAAATAGCAGAAGACGGAATTGTTCTTTCTGATCAAGTGCTGAAAGTGGATTCTTTTTTAAACCATCAAATTGATCCGGTTCTCATGCAGCAGATCGGCCGGGAATTTGCGCGCCGTTTTGAAAAAGACGAGATAACCAAAATCGTCACAATTGAATCTTCGGGCATTGCCCCTGCGGTGATGGCCGGCCTTGAACTCGGCGTTCCCGTCATCTTTGCGAGAAAAAGGAAGTCTCTCACATTAACGGATGATCTGCTGACGGCATCCGTCTATTCTTTCACGAAAAAAACAGAAAGTCAGATTGCAATCTCCGGAAATCATCTGTCGAAAGAAGACCGCGTGTTAATCATTGACGACTTTTTAGCGAACGGACAGGCGGCAGAAGGACTTTTATCCATCGTAAAACAAGCAGGCGCAGCGGTTTGCGGGATCGGAATCGTCATTGAAAAGTCATTTCAGCCGGGAAGAGATGAGCTGGTGAAAAAAGGATGCCGGGTCGAATCACTGGCGAGAATTCAATCGCTTGAAGACGGAAAAGTGACATTTGTACAGGAGGTCCGTTCATGAAAAACGGCTATGCCAAAACACTTTCCCTCGGTATCCAGCATGTGCTTGCCATGTATGCCGGCGCCGTCGTCGTTCCTTTAATTGTAGGAGCGGCATTGGGACTGAACGCAGAACAGCTGACATATCTCGTATCAATTGATATTTTTATGTGCGGGGCGGCTACGCTGCTTCAAGTATGGAGAAATAAATTTTTCGGTATCGGCTTGCCCGTTGTGCTCGGCTGTACGTTCACCGCGGTAGCGCCGATTATTTCCATCGGTAAGGAGTACGGGATTTCAGCCATTTACGGAAGCATTTTGGCATCGGGTCTGCTTGTCATTCTGCTGTCGTTTTTCTTCGGTAAGCTCGTATCGTTTTTCCCGCCTGTCGTAACCGGATCTGTCGTGACGATTATTGATCGAGTACGACATAAACCTAGTTATAGTACACCTTGATATTCAAATTCTTCGTACCATCTCCCAAATCCTCGACCGTATACGTTACATGACTAATGAGCATCTTTAGTATTAAGTTTATTTCAGAGTTAGACATCCCGTCAGTAGACTCAATCATTTCCTGCACTTTATGATGGCTCCATTTTTCTTTTTTTGTCTCAGCGCTAAGAGCATTTTGAAACTCAGTAGATGCAATTAATTCTGCTAAGTCATTTTCAGCTTTTTGAAGTGTTTCTTGTGAAATTTTCAGCTTTTCTTTGTACTCTGTTTTACTGATGTCTCCATCTAAGTACATTTCTTTTATGCGTTCTATTCTTCCTTTTGCCTTTTTAACAGCTTTCTCTCTTAAACCAATAAGCTGAGTTGTGTAAGAGTCATCGTTAACATCTTGCTCAGTGGGGGAGAAGAGAGATTCATTGTATTTTTTTATTTCCTTCATAATTGACTGGAACAGTACTTCTTCATGAATTCCTTTTGTTTCTTCGCATTCTTTTGTTCTTTCAGCAGATTTTCGTAAACACTTTCTAACGTGTTTTCTTCTGCCTTTGGGTTGTTCTATAGCTTGTGCTTTATGACAATAAGGACATCTAACAATACCAGAAAGCCTGTGGGTATTCATATTTAAACGTCTTCCAGCCACTTTATATGTTCTAAGTTTTTCTATTCTATTCAGGATTAGGGCATGTTCTTCATCGGTTTTCATGGTTTCATGATGACCTTTTGCAATTAATACTTCATCTAGATTTTTATTTTGAACAATACTGTTGTTGCTTTTGCTTTTCTTGTATTTACCAAACCATACATAACCCCTATGAAAATCGTTGGACAGAATCTCAGAAACAACTTCTCCGTACCAAATGGAACGGCCGGATGGGGAAGGGACTTTCAGTTCGTTTAACATCTCAGCAATTACTGTGCAAGAATATTCCTCTTCTAAGAACCATTTAATCATCATTCTATAGATTTTTTTCTTTTCCTCAACAACTACTGCAGCTTTGAGATTCTTGTCCCACTTATAACCGTATGGAACTGACCCTGAATGCAGTCTGCCTTCTCTTGTGGCATTTTTCTTTCCGTTAATCGTTCTCCGTTTTATTGCTCTATATTCACTTCGAGCAATTATTGATTCAAACTCAGAAAGCATTTCGTCGCCTTCGATTGATAAATCATAGGTTTTTTTTGGTGTAATAAACAATGTCCCACTTTGCTTAAATGCTTCAAGTATACGTCCGGAATCAATTTGTGACCCTCTAGAGAGTCTGTCCATTGCTACAGCACAAACTGCGTCAAACTCGCCATTTTCAATTCTGGGCAACAACATTGAGAACATTGGTCGTTCATCAATAGTCTCACCTGAGACAACTTCCTCAAACCACTGAACATTTTTAAAGTTCTCTCTTTTTATGAGATATTCTAGCTCATTTCTATGTTTGGCGAGCGTATCTTCTGAATCTCTGTCTTCTCTGGATTTTCTTGAATAAACTGCTATTCTTGAATTTTCGTGTAACGCCAAGTATTTCATCCTTTCTTCTTATTGTAAGTGTAGTTAGATTATATCATGCGTATTGGAATTTCTTTATAAAATCCTCATTTTAACGAAACATTTTAGATCAACTTGCTTATTCATCTAAATTAAAGTATCCTAATTGATGTATCATAGGGGTTTAATCAGCCACTATAGACCACAGAGTCCCTCGCACGCTCTGTGGTTTTTTGTTTAGATTGAATATACCCAAATGAAAAAAGAAGCCTCAGAGGGCTTCAAATTGATTAATTCTTCTCACATGCAAAGTTGTCATTATCGCGATCCATCTTAGATGTATAAGCAGGGTGAGTGCTTGGTACACCATGCGGATATTTCTTTCTCAGCTCTGTGCAGTTTGCAAAGTGTTCTGTTCCTCCAGTAGAAGGGGAGGCTTGTGTAGAGTTAGAAGAGCTACTTGATGCTGAACTGCTTGAATTTGAATTGCTAGGGTTCGATTTATGTGTCTCGGATTGGTGTGTTGTAACTGACTTTTGAGCCGGCTTAGATACACTTACTGATTTCTTCGGTTTCGTTGCGCAGCCATTAAATCCTTTATCAGTCACATACCCATTCTTACTCCAAATCTTCAAGTCTTTATCTTTCGCAGCTTGCTCATCTTTCTTATACGTGTCTAAATACTTCGTGTTTGGCTCATATACATAAGCTACTCGTGCTAATCCTTCTTTAAGCAGTGTTTCTTGTACTGATTTGCCATCTGCATAAACGTAAGCCAGCATTCTGCCATACTTGTCTGTACGATCTCCTTTATCAAACTCCAGTTGAAGTTTTCCCTTGTTAACCAGCTGTTTGTTTCTTGCTGAAGCATCCTCACCATATGGTTGCACACAAGAGTTTGGCTTTTTAGTCTCAGGTGTGTCAACAAGCAAATAACGAACTGTTTTGACTTCGCCTTTATAGTTAACTTTAATCGTGTCTCCATCAACCGTTCTGTTAAGTGTTACATCGACTAGCTTTTTCTTACTGTCAGATGGCTTTTTATTCGATGAATCCTTCTTTGAAGCATTTTCGGCTTTTTCATTGTTGTCATTATTGCTTTTGTCGTTTGATTGCGTGTCTGCCTTTGTCTCTTTTGCATCCTTTTCTTCTTGCTGCGTTGTTTTAGCTTTATCTGAATCTATTTTATCTGTAGAAGCAGAATCAGATCCACACGCAGCCAAAGAAAAGCTTAGAGATAATGCGCCAATACCTAATAACCATTTCTTCAATGTAATTCCCCCAAATTGTTTGTTCTGTCTCTATATCGGACAAACCTTCCTAATTATAATTATAAAACCAAAGATTGTAAATTTAATTTTAGGTAAACATCTGATTTTGAAAATCGAAGAACCTAAAACTATGGTAAAATTTAGATAAGATTAAGTGGAAAGGAGACAGATATGAAAGTATTTGAAGCATCCTCGTTAATCTCAGCAGCGGAGAAACGAGCAAAAGAATATGATCAGGTTAGAGAACAATTTATCAATCTCAGAAAAGCGTTTCAGGGAATGGCTGACTTAGACGACAGTGAGTTTTCAGGCAAAGGCGCAGACAACATTAAAGCATTCTTTCAAGATCACGCCGGTGTCACAGACAGCTGGCTTGATCTGATCGATATGAAAATTGCGTTTCTTAACAGTATTTCAGGAAAAGTAGCTGATGCCGGATTGGTCGATTCGTTTGTGGAAGAGTCATTTTTAGAACATGAGTTGATTCATGCGAAGAATAAGTCAAAAGCCATCATGCAAGAGCAGCGGAATGAAATGAGGGATATTCTTAATGAGATAAGTGATATTGTTCATCTTGATGTTTTCTCTACAGAGGATGTCGATCAAAAGCTGGATTCAGCAGACAAGAAACGGGACAATACCATACACAAGCTCGGAAAGCTCGATCACGGTCTAACGAAAGAATACGCAGAAACCGAGGCAAATGAACATTTCATTCAGGCAGATTTTCAACAGCTCCAAAATGCCACGGGTAAGGGAAAAAATGCAACACCACTTCACTATAACGCCAAGGCGTACAGAGAAAGTGACATACATAAGAAAAAAGGCGAGATTGCAAGACACTCAGACACATATTTAACGTTTAAGAAGGAAGAAGCGAAAGAGCGGGAAATCAAGGATTTGAAGAAAAAGCTCGCCGATGGAGTAACTGATCCGGATGAATACTTAGAGATTGCGAAGAAGATCGGTTACGAGAACCTTGAACCTTCCCAGCAGCAATATGTCATTCAGCTTGAACAAGCAAAACAGCTGGAAGAAGCCGGAGAAGTGACTTGGGATATTTTGAAAGGAGCTGGCGTTGGTTTATATGATGTCGGGAAAGACACGGTAACCGGTTTATGGCAGCTGATCAGTAAGCCTGATGAAGTTGTTGAAGGTATCATAGGGGCAGTTGGTCATCCAATTAACACGTATAATGCCATTTCAACAGCTACTGAGGAATCGTATCAAAAAGATATGGTGAACGGAGATGCTTACTCCAGATCAAGATGGGTGACATATGCGATAGGTACGGTAGTTACCTCTGTAGTAGGCACAAAGGGAGCCGGTTCTCTTACAAAAGCTGACGTAGCAGGAAAAGTCACCTCTAAAGTCAGTAAAGCAGGCCAAAAACTGAAAGATGTCTCAATTGCTGATTTATTGCCTTATAATCCACGTTACGATGTTGTTCCAGCTGGAGGAGTTCCTTATAATGTAGTTAACGGTGAGAATTTAAAGGATCGTCTGCTTCAGTTAATAAAGTCCGCCAATCCTAGAACAAGGTTGCCTAGAAATCATGGGAGATGGGAAGGGACTCCTGGTAACGGTAAATGGCACTCAGATAGACCTGACGTTAATGCAGTTACTAAAGGAGAGCCCGTCACTTTTATAGATGGCAGACCGATTTTTACACCATGGAGCAAAGGGACGATTAAGTTTAAATCAGGAGAACTGAAAGGTACTAAAAAGGATTTCCCAGCAGTTTATAAACGTATTCAAAAAATGAAAGGCTTTAAAACCCAAAAAGAAGCTGAAAAATGGCTGAAAGAAATAGTTAGATTAACACCGCATCATTTAGACAATAACACCATCCAATTAATCCCTATGGATTTACATGGTAATATACCTCACGTAGGTTCGGCATCTGATTTAAGAGGAGGATTTTAATGGGTATACAGGCAATCAAGAAAAAAATGAGTGAATTTTATTTAGATATAAGACTTGATAAGAACATAAATTCTCATCAAGTCCTTAAAAAGTTTGAGGACGAAAATTCTTTCGACATAACAGATGAATATAAAGAGTTTCTCAATTTATACGGGGAATGCTGGATAGAGGAAGATAATGTGTTTTTCCCTGTTTTAGAGGACAATCCACTAGCAGATAACGGTAATCTCCGGTTGGGATATTTCTACGGTCTTAATAACAATGATGCTAATATTATCAAATTAAAAGAGGATCTTTCAGAACAAATGCCGGACTGGATTATACCGATTGCTGATGGTGACGGAGGAGATCAAATTTGTCTTGGTGTGAAAGGAGAAGCAACAGGAAAAGTTTATTTTTGGGATCATGAATTGACAAATGGAATAAAAGACACATTTTTGGTCGCAAATTCTTTCTCTGACTTCATTCAAAGTCTGTTTATTGAAGAGACAACAGATGAGGACGATGAAGACGATGGTATTTTATCTATTGAGCTAGATGATGATTTATTAAACAGTTAAGCAAAAGTATTGCAATTGCATGATGTAGCAGCATAAGTGTCCTTAGGCTAAGTGAAAGTGGTTTAATCCATAAAGCAATAGTATTGCAAATACCATTTTTATGTGGTTATAATTAGTGTAGATGATACAGTTATATAATTATTTTTTGCATTTGATTTGTGGAAATGCATAAAATAAAAAGACCAGGGTGTTGGTAGCACCCCGGCTCTGTACAAAAAGCTGCCCATCAAAGGGCTTGCTCAGCAGTTGTTCATGATAGACCTAACCCTTCAGGTTTCCAGGCTCAAGGGAGGTCTATTTTTTATTTATATACGTCAACAGGGCGATTATAAACGACCCGAATGCAAGCATTAACATTAATGCCTGAAATGTTGACATAAGCATCACCCCCTTTCGTAGGGGATGAGCAAGACTCCCTTGAGTGAGCATGCTTTAATGTACAGGAATCATTATACACTAATTCCAAATATATGTCTGTGATTATCGGAGCCTTATTGCCAATAGACAAGTTATAATGTAGTACTTTTCTTTTTGGAATTTGTGTTATAAGATATATTAAGATTTTCAACAAGAGAGGAAATTTATCATGAAGAAAGAAATTTTGCTAATTCATAATGGCTCAAGCATTACATATGCAGACCCACATGAAGCTGCTAGGAGTTATGCTAAAGCTGTCATTGATGGGGTAAATCCGAATGAAATAGAACTATATACTGACATTGCCGTAAATCTTAAAGACCAAGCTAAACTGATGAAACGATTTAACCAGGAACTATCTAAGATTGTAAATACAAGAATTCCTATGATTGAAAAAAACAAAAAAGAGCTAAGCAATGAAATGGAAAATTCACATCAAATTTATATTGGAATTTCAAAAGAAAGTATAAAAAGAAAAAGGATCAGAAAGACCAAAATAAGCAGAGCATGACTAAAGGAGAATCTGGCGTTGGAATTTACTTTAGCTAAACAGGTTTTAAAGTTTTCATTAACAAGTGGCAAAAGGGCAGAAATAAATGTTCCACCAGTGCTCAATAAACAAGACATTAAGATATTAAAAAGCCAATTAAGTGTTATGGAGATGCAAACAAAAATATCTAATGAAGATATAAAAAGAAAAAGGATTAGAAAAACGAAAATAAGCAGGCTATAAAAAACAGCCCTTCATTTGCGTGATCCGAAAGGAAAACAATGCTTCATGCCGTGAAAATAAATTACTATGTCCCCCCTTACAAGCATACATTGTGATATGTAAGGGGGGATTTTTCTTGCCTAGATACCGGAGAGCTCTTCGCAAGAGAGGGCCTTTGCCTTTTCGATATGTGCTGCTTCTGTCGTTTGCTTTTTTTATCATATCGACGGTCATCAGCCTTTGGATGATCAACTCCTCAATCAAACCGGTGCTGATGAACATAGGAGAAATGGAAACCAAACGGGTGGCGACAGAGGTCATTACGGAATCCATTGAAGAATACATGTCTCACAGCGACAATGTGAAAGATATGGTCGATATGAAAACGGATGAAAACGGAAAAGTCACAACGATGGATTTTAATACACAAATGGTCAACAGCATGAAGGCGAAAGTGACAAAGCAGCTTCAGGCTCATTTGAAGGAAGCGGAGTCGAACAATAAGCAGCATGAAACGGAGAAAGGCGCGAAAACGGCCGATGAAATTATGATTAACATCCCTTTAGGGCAGGTCACGGGAAACAGCATTCTTGGAAATCTTGGGCCGAAAATCCCCGTGCGCTTTAACCTGATCGGTGATGCGTTAACTGATGTGAAAACAAAAATAAAGCCGTACGGCATTAACAATGCCCTGATCGATATCAGTATTTTTGTGGAAATTAAGGTAAAGGTTATTATCCCGTTTGCCAGTAAAACATCAGTCGTGACAAATAATATTCCGGTCTCCATTAAAGCGATTCAAGGAGAGGTGCCGCAGTTTTATAACGGAAGCGGCGGGTCAGGTGTGACGCCTTCCATTCAGCTACCGAATGAAAAACAAGAGAAATCCGGAGCCGATAAAGACAAATAAAGACACACAGCTGCCAGAAAATAATGCGGCTGTGTGTTTACTTTTTTCTGCGGATTTCTTTTCGCTCCCATGCCTATTGGAGAGAATTCAATGTCTCGACTAGAGCAACTCATAAAGCTTAGTGATTGCTTGCTGAATAGTCATTTCCAACAATTGCATCGAACTATTGTTCTTATTTATATTGAATAAAGAACGTTTGTTCTGTTAATATTAGATCGATAAAGGAGTGATTCAAAATGCTTAGAGATCGAGGAGCAATCAAATGGACTTCCATGATGCTTCCAGAACATTTAACGCAACTAAAACAGGACTTGTTGGATGTTTCGAAAATGGAGAAGCCATCTTTAGATGAACAACAAATTGAGGAGATTGACATCTTGGTTTCTGAAGCAATGGCACTGAATAAAGAACTAAAGTTTAAGCTCTTTAAAGAAGGAGTTGCCGAGGATTTAATCGGTACAGTTCAATATCTAAATTACGAACAACACAAATTACATGTAAAAGATCATCACGATCAAACCGTATACATCACCATGAATGACATCATAGGAGTTGCTTACAATGATTGATTACTCACAGTTTCCACGTAAAAATATACTTTGTGTAGATATGAAATCCTTTTATGCTTCGGTTTCAGCTGTAACAATGGGATTGAATCCAATGACATGCTATCTCGCTGTAGTCGGAAACACGGATAGACAGGGAAGTGTTGTCTTAGCAGCGTCTCCTGCACTTAAAAAAGATTATGGAATTAAGACTGGCTCCCGGTTATTTGAGATTCCAGATGATCCGAGAATTCACATAGTTAATCCGCAAATGAAACTTTTCATCAGAGTTTCAACTGAAATCACTAAATTGTTTTACAGGTTCGTTCCTGAAACATGTGTACACACGTACTCAATTGATGAATCTTTTTTAGATGCAGGAAAAGAAAATCCTGAAGTCATGGCAGAGGCAATTCAGAGCAGTATGAAGAGAGAGTTTGGCTTAGTTTGTACTGTTGGTATTGGTGACAATATGCTGCTGAGTAAATTAGCCCTTGATTTAGAGAGCAAGAAAACAAAGACTGGGATCGCACGATGGAGGTACGAAGATGTTCCAAATAAGCTCTGGAGTGTTCATCCGTTATCTGAAATGTGGGGAATAGGAGGGAGGATGGAGAGGAATTTAAACCGGATGGGGATTTCAACTGTTGGCCAATTAGCTAAATATCCATTAGAGCTGCTTGAAAAGCGCTTCGGCATTATGGGAAATCAGCTTTATTATCATGCACATGGAATCGACCTTTCTGAAATTGGAGCTCCTTTGATGCAAGGGCAAATAAGCTACGGGAAAAGTCAGATCTTACTTAGAGACTATACGAAGAAAGAGGATATCAAGGCAGTTCTCTTGGAGATTTGTGAAGAGGTTGCACGAAGAGCACGAACACATAATAAAGTAGGGCGTACGATCAGCTTAGGAATCGGTTACAGTAAAGATGAGTTCGGCGGTGGCTTTCATAGAGCTAAAACAATTGATTTACCTACAAATATCACAATGGATATTTATCGATATTGCTTGATATTGTTTGATAAGTTCTATACAGGAAAAACAGTGAGAAGCATTTCAGTTACTTTATCTAATATTGAAGACGATGTGAATCAACAATTGAGCCTGTTTGAAAAAGATAATGAGAAGAGAAGAAAGCTTGGATTTGTTATGGACGGGATAAGAAACAAATACGGATCTAAAGCGATCTTACGAGCTGTTTCTTATACACCTGGAGGCACAGCTTTGCATAGAGCAGGTTTGACGGGTGGACATAAATCATGAGAACAGAGAGCAACTCCCTCTGTTCTCCTTACAAAGTCATTAGTTTTTTACGTTTCGGCTCTTTCAGCAACCTTGAACGTATCATTTTGTTGTTGGAGATAGGAAGCACCCACTGTTCCGGCAACGCCGAATAATAGAACTGCACAGATAAATAGTTTAGTTTTCATATTGCTTCTCCCCTTTTGATTTGTCTTCTTGCTTCATTTGCCAAACGATAAAATTCAACTGCACCCCAAGCATCCTGTTTTCCAGTGAGAAAATCTGCTACAGAGACACCATAGCTTTCCATGTCAGGGTATATACTTCTTTCTTTGAAGAACTCGAATGTTTTCCTAACTAAGTCTAAATCATAGTCCAAGAAAAGTCCTTTAACCATTTTTAACTTTTCAAGTACCATTTCATTGTTATGCCGTTCAGCCAACTGTTTGGCCTGTTCATAAAATTTTTTTGCGTTTTCAATGTCATTTTGCCTTCCCTTTAAGAAGGAGATAACAAATAATGTTTTAGCAGCGTAATCATGATTTTCCGGCTCAATGATTTGAAGTGACTTATTAAAGTGAAAAAATGCTTTATCAAGTTCTTCCATTTGATTATAACATAATCCAATATTAAACAGTGCTGAACGCATCAAATGTCCACGATTCTTTTCACTTTTGTTTAGCTCTACTGCTTCCTGATACGCTTTGTATGCTTGCTTTAAAGCTTCATCAAACTTCATACTGTCCAATAAATTACCAAATATGACGAATTGACAGCGTACCTTTTGTACCCCGTATGTAGGGCTCCCGTCAATAGCAGGTTGCTTTTTAAATATATCGTAAGCCCTCATGGCATAATTCATTGAAAAATAAGTCTGTTTCATGTGGTAATACACTTCTGACAATTTAAAATAAAATTCAGCTTTTTCAACTTCAACATCTTCGCTCTCAATTGAATCCAAATATCTCTCAGCTTGTCTATAGTGATTAAGGGAGAATGCCAACTCCTTTTGTCTAAAATAGAACATGCCCATGAAAAAATAATAGTAATATTCGAGCATTCCTGTTAAGTTTTCATGGCCTTCATATGCTTTTAACTCACCATAATTTTTCTCAATGTTTTTTATAGCGTTAGGATACATATATGCCAACATTAGCTTATGTCTAAACTCAAGTAGGGAGTAGTATAGTAAAACATCTTGGTTTTCTTCCATAATTTTTATTTCCTGCATAACTTCTTTACGCATTTCTTCTGCTCTACCGACCCAATTCTTTTTAATAGCCACATACCAATGATTCATCTTTGTTGCTACTAAATCATAAGGAATGACCTTTTCGTTCTCCAAGTCCTAAACCCCTTTCAAATCCATTTTATTATATAGTTGCATTGGAGGAAAGAAATGTAAAGGGAATTTGAGTGAAAATTAAAAACAAATCAATAATTCGATTATGAACGAAACGAAAAAAATACCCTCCTCGTTAGAGAAGGGTATATGATCAGTTTGCTGTTGCTTTTAGAGAAGCAAGCCACTCATCTAATGTTCCAGAGAAACCTTGTTGAACGGCTAATTCATATGCTGATTTTCCATCTTTACCGGCAGCACCAGTAGCTCCTTTAGCACCGGTTGCACCAGTATCACCTTTGTCTCCCTTAGCGCCAGTAGCTCCAGTGTTGCCTTTTTCACCTTTTAGTGAAGCTAACCATTCCTCTACAGTTCCTGAAAAACCATTGTCCACTGCAATATCATAAGCAGACTTCCCAGTGACAATTGAGACATTAACCATCGGATTGAAGAAACTCATTTATGCGCCCCCAAAAAATTATATGTTATCCCTGACTCAGAAATTTTGAAGCTTGTGATAGGTGAATCGTGAGCGTCCATTTGAAAGCCTTGTCCAGCTCTTAAATAGATAGGATTTCCACCATTGATTGATACGTGGCATTCCTGATCATTCGAAAAGCTGAATTTATAGAAAGAATATTTAATCGTCCAGGTTGCAGGTGGGGAAGGGATCACTTCATGGTTAGATTCTGACTTCTCAAGCATTGGACTCCCGATATATCCAGATCCTATTTGCATGACCAACAATCATTCCTTTCTTAATTAAAAATGAAAAAAAGGGGAGATGAGCTCCCCTGAGTTATTTTGGTTCTGTGTATTCCATTGCTTGATCACTATCTGAGATACCTGTAGTGGTTGGATCCACCACAATTCCCATGGCAGTTAAAAATGTCAACAGCGCATTAAATTTCTCAGTGAGATCATCACTAAACACAGAAATATCGTATCCAAAAGCTGATGCAATTGCTTGTGCGAATAAAAGAGTTGCGGAGAAGATTGCAACCAGGAATGTTTTCTTTTTAAGTCTTACTTTCCAGTTAATTTTAGTCATGAAATTCGCTCCTGTTCATTTTATTTAAGCCCAAAATGTATGAGTAACCAGGCTGCGACAATAGTCGCAATTACACTGGGCAGTACCTTAAACACAAGGTCTTTAGTAAACTGAGAGGGATCAATTTTGCGAGTAGAATCAGAGCGTTCCAATATTTCAACTCGATTGTCCAGTTTTTCATATGATTTACTCAGATTTTTTAAACTGTTGCTCATTTCGTTCAGAGTGCTGAACTGTTCTCTCGATTGTGCTTGAGAATCCTTATTAATTTCGACTTGCTGCTCAACAAGCGTAGCAATACGACCAATAACATTTGTTCTTTCTTCAAGAGAGTCAATTTTGTTATCAGTGTGCTTAGCTTTTTCTTCAAGTGCACTTAATCTTGAAATGGTGCTTTGCTCAAAGTTATCCATTTGTCACCAACCTTTGATAAAATAGAAAGGTGACATTACATCACCTCCTAAAATAAGAGGATAATCATTGATATATCTCGATCAACAATCATCCTCAAAGATATTTAAATATATTTAGATTTTTGACCCAAATTGTCCTGAGATGTAGCCGCGTTTACCTTTGTAGATAACTTCCCAGTAACCCTTAGCATTGTTTGACCCTTTCACTGAGCCAGAAATGCTGAGTGTGTCACCTAGCTTCACAGTGCCGAGATTCTTCGCTTTGTTTTTATCGGGTCTGTCCATAACGATTGCAGCGCTTTGTACACCGACAATTTTAATTTTGCCTACAGATTTGATACCACTGCTTTTAGGCTTAGAAGTGGATTTAGGCTTTGGGGTTGATTGTCCAAGTTCAGCATCACTTTTAATGTATTTCACATTTACGTAACCGCTGTATGTAGCACCTTTAGAGTTTGTATATTTGATATATCCCCAACCATTTTGAGTTGATCCTTTTTGGTATTGGACAGTGGAGCCTTTAGGAAGAGCGAGTACAATAGAGGAGTTTGCATTGCGTTGGGTTCTCACATTAAGACTGTCAGCGATAACTGTGTTTTTAACATAAGAACCATTTGTTTTAACAACGTTTGTTGGCTTTGAAGATGAGGAAGAAGTATTTCCGTCCAGTGCTTTCAATTCAGCAGCAATAGCAGCTTTAACAGCATTCCAACGACCTTCATCAAGAACTCGATGCGGGCAGTACTTGCCAGACCAGTCTTGATGCTTTTTAACTCGATCCACACCCCAGCCACGTTCTTTAAGGAGTTGTGCAATAAACTTAATAGCCAACGCTTCAGCTTTTCTGTAGCGCTCTCCACCTGATTTGGAGTAGCAAACCTCTACACCAATAGAAGTACGGTTTCCTGAATTCGCACCTGATCCATCACCAGTGTGCCATGCGTTTCGATTTGTAGGTAAACCTTGGACGACCTCTTCATCATCAACGGCGAAGTGATAAGAAACTTCATTGTTGTTGCCGATCATGTAGCGAATTTCAGCGTCTGCAGATGCATCATTGGCTGTGTTATGAAATGTAATATAAGAGGCTGATAACGTATACGGACACTTAATAGAGTATTTGCTGGTTGAGACAAGATTTTCTCTTACTTGAATAGCCATATTAAACATCTCTCCTAAAAATTAAATTTGAGCACAAAAAAGAGAGAAGGGGCAAATCCCAATCTCTCTTTATCTCACGTATGCTCTTGTTATCTCTGTTTTTGAATGCTGTAAATTAAATAAAATTTATATTTTAACTAGAACATAACCACCTCCTTTAGTTTCGAGGGATTACTTAATTAAGCAGATAGCAATACCATAGCCAAGCTTGTCTGAATATGGGGTTACAATCTCCATAGCCTTCCAAGAGTAAAACCTGTCTTCTGTTTTTGTGCCGATTCCATAATTGCCTTCAATCCGATCTCCAACAGAAACGGTGTTGTCCACTTTCACATAAACCTGTCCAAGCAATCCTACTATATTCCATTCAGGGCGTTCTTCACGAGGGACGTAATCTATTTTTTCAATCCACTCAGGGTTTACTTTAGGCAGTTTCTTAACATCACCGGTTTCTGGGTTGACCACATCTTCATATATGTATCCACCGAATTCATTCTTTAAATATCTACCTTGCCAGTGAATATCAGCTCCGCCTAAAATAGTCCCTGCAGTTTCGGAAATTACTCCGTGTACATCTTCACCTTTTCTCGCCGGGCGAATTTTAGCTCCTTCAAGAGTGACAATTGTTCCTGTTGGTATTGCTTTTCCGTCTAGGCTTTCAAAATACTCAGCGTAATCACTGAAAGTGGCTCCGCCATTCATCTTGCCGGTAGATGTTATGTCTCCGTTCCAGGAGTTTAGCATCCATTTGATATTCGCTCTGGACGGGGTAGAACCATATCCACCAACCACCATATAGCGATCATTTGCACCGAGTTTGACTCCTCCCGAAGATAAGATAGTTCGTGAGACATTGTCGCCTTCAATGTGGGATTCGTTTGAAGACATGACTGTGCTACGCGAACCGCTAACGGAACTTGCTCCGGAAGAGGAAAATACTCCTGTTCTAACCCCAGTTGCTTTTGCTCCACCAGTGGTCCCTATAACAGCAGAAGCTTCACCTGATACTTCAGGTTGTCCAGTAGACGCTGCTATTAAGCCGGTGCTAGATTTGGGTGCTCCAGAAGAGGTTGCAATCCTTGTTCCGCCTTTTATATTATTTGGTACAAAAGTGTAATCAACTCCTGCAATTCTGGCAGCCTTTTTGTATTTTTCCACTGAAATTCCCATAAGGCTTACCTGAGAATTAGAACAATATACACCAATACTGTCAGCTTTCCCATCACCTATTAAACTTGCATTAATAAGCTTTACATTTTCTGTGCCACTGCCAATACGCACGCCGATTCTCGCCGATTCAAAACAATTCACATTTGAAATATTTACATTATCTGATTTTTGATCCCCACCATATACATAAATGTCAGCTCCAGATGTTTTGAAGTTAGAAATAGAAAGATTGTTTAAATTGATGTTTCTTGATTTAAATTGTGTAGCGATTGCGGGATTTCCTTTGTAATCATAAAAAGGGTCTCCAATTGCGTTAAAGTTTGAAATGTTGACATTTCTGTAAGCTGAGATTACTAGTGCTCGTGGGCTCAACTCTTTATAAAGGTCACTAAAAATTGGGGACTTCGCAGTACAGTTAACAACATTAATGTCGAATGCACTAGTGGAAATTTTATCAGAAGCACGATGAAAGCCGATGTGTCTAAAATCAAATGCACGAATGTCATTCTCTGAGTAGCAGTTGATTAAATTAACGTTTCTTGCTGCAGGCGCTCTATTGTGGGCTTTAACTTCAAAACCTCTGCAGTTTTTTTGACTGTTGCAGTTCACCAGCCATACGTTTCTAGAACCGTCGTCGATTTCAAAACCATTTGAATTTGACGAGCCTTTGTCATGAGCAGACCCATTGGCATTGTATGCGTGACAATTAGTGAAGTAGATGTATTCAGAATAGTGAGTTGTGAAGCCATCGTCACCGAAATTAGTTGCAGTACAGTTTTCAATCCAAACATATTTACTGCCCTTCGGTTGATAATAATCAGCGCCATCTGAAGAAGTGTTCCAAATAGGAGAGCTTACATCAAAACCATGAAGACCGGGATTTCGGGCATTGACGTTTCTAACCCGAACAAATTTAGAGTTAACAATACCCACACAGTTTGCATTTGTCCCGTTTGTGATGGTGTTATCCTTTTTGTCTAAATTCCAATCGAGGTCTAAGTCTTCAATTAAGATATATTCGTTTCCGTTAGTATAGTCACTGTTGGTAAGAACGCAAGATGTTCCAGCAGCTGTAGGATGAAGTTTGATAATAGACCCTGATCCAACACCATAGAGTCTGACATAAGAGGGAATATGCAATCCTTGAACCATATAAATACCTGCAGGAACAAAAACTTCTCGCTTCCCACTTGCAAAGGCAGCTTTAAAAGCTTCAGTGTCATCAGTGACACCGTCACCCTTAGCTCCAAAATCCTGAACATTGACACTTCGTCTGATAAATTCATTTAGGACTTTATCAACAATTGTTGCACCGGATGCAGGGATTTTTGAAATGTCTCCAATAGTGTTTGTGATATCTGTTAAGCCAGAATCGACTGTACTTATTACGTTTTTAATATCCTTAGAAGCTTTATCAAAAGCCTCTTGAATATCGTCTGCAGTATATCTAATATTATTTGATTTTAACCCGATAGCATCAATGGGTATCCATTGCTCTGTTTCTTCGTCCATATAACCCATTGTGTTTACAGGAATTAAATTGTCGTTCAATATATACTCCTCCTTATCCTTTTCTAATCCAAACCATACTTCCGTCAGGGGGTTCTACAGAAGGTTTTATCCTCATCTTTTTGGGAGCATTGTTCGTTCTCAACCATACTGACCTGATGTTGTAAGGCTCTACATAGCTAGAAACAATGTTGAAACCATCATACTTATCTGAGACGCTAATATTTATCCAGTCAAAACCATCCCATCGATATTCAATGCCTGTTTCTTTTACAGTGACAGTCCAACCAATTTGAGGGGAAGGATAAGTGCTTAATAAATCCTGATAGGTGTACACAAACGGCAAGTAAATCTTCCTAGTGTTCTCAACTACATACTCATAATCTGATGTTGCTTGTCTGCACCAATTTGTTATTTCAACACATCGCTTGGTGACACGTTCACATTCAGCAATACGTTCGTTGATACGAATAATGGCATCTTCAGCATCATCAATTAAGCCTTGAAGTGTTTCAATAACCATATTTCCTTGCCGTTTAATCCAAATTCTTGAGGCAGGGAAGAAGGATGCACCTTCTCCTTGATATGTAAAAGTAAGTGATTTGCCTTCATTTGAACCATTGAAAAAGACAACTCCCATAAGGTAATCAACCTTAAAGTAGTTGTCTTCTAATTCACCATCTTCAATTTCTCGCCATTCTTTACTGTCACCACTAACCTCGACTCTGTACTCACGGTTAGGTACTTCTGTAAGTAAGACTCGACCATTGTAAACAGTTAAAGTTTCACTATAACTTAAATAAGGATCATCGATTGAACCCTTCCTTTTTTGAGAAAGGGTGGGATCATTATAGAGCTGAGGAAAATCCAAACTAATTTCACCGTCCTTTCCTATTGTGTAATTGATTTGAGCAATTCTTCTAAGTGTGCGACTCTCTCTTCTAAACTCTGCAGTCTGCCCTTAGTACCGCCTAGTGTTTGTCCTCTGATAATGGATTCAGCTTTCTTACCAATTACATTGTACACAGACTTCTCATCTGAAATTGCATATACAGAATATCCTTGCCACCAATCTTGAGCTTGAAAAACTCTAACCCAAGCTTCAAACCAATTCGCCTGAATTGATTCATTGTATTCACCTAGGTCACCGAATGCGTTATAGGGCTGTTCAGGAGAGTTACTGTAAGGTGGGATGCCAAGTTCACCAAAGAAGATCGGCTTATTCCATTTATCGTAAAATGCTTTGATTTCCTTGAATATATTCTGTTCTCGTCCATATAACGGTACGCTATAAATAGCATCAATTAACTGATCGACAGATGGATTTCGATTATCAGTCAATTCAAAATAAGCGGCAATAGCAATAATATCGACTAGTCCGAATAGAAGATTGTTCAGCTTTTTATTATACGCGGCAATCGTTTCGGGAGCCCAATTAGCGGTCACCCAATAATTTGTCCGGTAGAGTATCTTGCCTGAGAATAAACTCCTAAGGCCTGTAATAACTGTTTTCCACTTTTCTGTTGAATCTTCCATGTGAACTAAGTTTGAAGCAATGTATAAACCGTCTAATTTAAATTGCTCGCATTTTTTGGCGAAGTCTTGAAGGATGTTGTTCCATGCTGCGAACCATTGGTCTAGATCAGAAGGAATCCAATCTGTTTCTGATATCGTTCCGTTTGCGATGAAGGGGTATGGTTCTAATATAATGTTGTATCCATCGTTTTTGAGTTTAGGGATCATATCCCACGCTTCGTTATAAGTGTAGTCCACAACAGTTGGATTTGAATCTGAAGCATCTACTGCATTAATAAGGATAGGAATAGTGATTGTATTTAAGTTTAAAACAGTTGAGTCATAACTGACATCGGCATAATACTTACGACCAAATGCAGAAACATTTCCGCCTTTCCATTTCAGGGGATTGACCAAAAGGTTATTGAGCTCAATGTTTTGGACACGACTATCATAGTCAGAGAGTTTAGTGTCAACTTGTGCTGCTGTGGTTTCAACTAATTCAGCAGTTTTTTGATCACTGGAAACCCATTTTTCTCCGTCGTAAGATGAAACAACACCGGTAACCGTATTAGTCCATAAATCGTTTGCCTCAGGCTCTGCAGGTTCAATTGAGGAGACAGTGTATTTCGAGCCATTAAGCTTACCTTTGACTTCTACAGTAGATGAAGGGAGGTAGGGATTTTCGTTTGGATGAAGAGATTTTACGATGTCAGATCCAATGAATTGAGTTATCTCTATATCTGCATCAACTCTTCGATAGGCTTGAATACCAATTGTGTAGTACATATTGGAGGGGAGTCCTGTAAATGTAGCAGCTCGTTTGTCATACTTTACATTCTTCAGGTCTTCACTTGCCATCTTTGAGCCGAAAACATATTCTTCATTTTTATTGCTTCCATGGAGATATATTTCAAAACCATCAATATTGTATTGATCTTCGTCTGATTCAACATAGTCCCATTGGAAAGTCACATCAACAGAACCATCATCATTGGTCGTATGTGAAATAGCAGTTCCGTCCTTTGCAATAATAGGGGAGGCTGGTTTAACAGCAATTCTGTCATTGCGTAGGTTGAAATTTTCAGTGACCTTATCGTACTCAATTTTTCTTTTGTTTGTCTCAGTGCTAATTTTATTTGTTCGATAAACTGTTTTCAGCATGTTCTCAAAATCTGATGAAGCGCGTTTACCGTTTGAAACTGTAACGCTCAAGTTAGACTGTTCAAAATCAATCGAAATAGCTGTTATTGTTGCTTTTACATCGGTATAGAAGCTTTTCTGTTGTACTCTTACGATGTCTCCAAGAGAAAACCTGTCCCAGTTATGTTTTTCACTAATACAATTGAAAAAGTTCACTAAGCCTAATGCCAGATTAACAGCTGGTGCATTTCGGTTCTCAAGTTCTTCGTTTGCAGCGTCATATAATTCATTCTCATCAAAGATACTGTCATTAGACCACTCAGCAAAACTAATGTATTTTGAAAGTTCTTTCTGAAGATCAGTATTAAAGTTCTTTTCAAAAGACAGTTTATCTTTAAGGGCGGTAATCTGTGTTGAAATTTGTGTAATAGAAGCTTGTATTGCTTTAATTTCTTCTTTTTTTGATTCAACTTCTTTTGATTTAGCATCTCTTTGCTTTATTAGATCAGTAGTATCATCGCCGGCTTTACTTGCAACTGTAATCCTGTCCAATATCTTTTGGAAATCAAGCTGCAACGTATATAGGTCATTATTCGATGATGTTTCTTTTTCCTCGGCTTTCTTTTTCTCATCTAAAAGCTTGTAGAAAGAGCTGCCTTCTTTATTAACCAGGTCATTGTAATCTAAAATTGCATGACAAAGAGTATCAGACATGTAATTGCTTCTTTGAATTACATTTCGCTCCTGATCACGCTGGAAAGGGTAGAGGAAGTACGAAAAATCGTCTATGTATGATTGTCCGGTTGGATTTACGGAGTTGATGCTTAATCCATCTTTGCCTGTAGCATAAATCCTTGTAACGACATCATCCATATCCTCAATGTCATCCAGAGAAATCATATATTGGGCAGGGCTTATATTGAGACCCTTGTATTTAGACACATCAGATTCTTTGTAAAAATCAACAGTACAGTCAATTGTATTAAAAACAGGAACTGCTTCGAATTTCTCACAAATCGAATACATAAAATCAAGCTTGTTTGAAGAAGAAATATCAAACTGTCTGTATTTTAAATTGAAGAGGGGATCAATAAAACCGATAGACCATTCAGTATTTTTTAGGCAGTCGGTAGCGACCTCTTTAAGATTTTTCGAAGTTTCTTCATACTTAATGACACCTTGCTTAGAAAGTACATATTGAAGTGATTTGCATTCAACCTGGATAGTGTCCATATCATTGCTGTATGATTTGGTTTTCTTGACTACTGTAAACCAGATTGTAAGTCCATAAAATTCTGATTTTATTAAGTACCAAGGCCTCAATAGATCAACAACATGATTCCGTTTATTTACACCATCGTAAGTAGCAGTTAAAGGGATTGAGAATGTTAATTCGTGTACATTGCTACCGTGATTGAGCGTTACCATAGGGTTGATTACTTCATCAATATTTGCGATCTTTGTTTTATTTGGTTTGGCTAGGGAAAGACGAATATCTTTAATTTCCGTATCTTTACGAATTGTAATCAAATGTCTAACCCCTCCTATAAATACTTGTATCTAAATGAAAATCTTAATTTGCATTTCCCTGTAACCTTTAATCTGTTCCTTCCAAAGCCTAACCTCAAGTACTGGTCATTAAAATCATCATAGCGTTCATTCCCATAAAGATTAGAATCAATGATTTCTTTTTCACCGTTTATTTTTAAGAGTTCCTTATCTTTCAAGTTGCTGAATACGAATGGTTCAGAGAAATCACTGAGATTTTCGATTTTTATGTCACCATCACCAATTTTCAATATTTCTAAAGAGGGGAAGATGTTTACATCGCCTTTATTATGCAACTCAACAATTTCAGTACCAGAGGATATATCACATGCATGAGTGATTGCATTTCGACTGTAAGCGTAAGGGGAGTTGCATTTCATAGTTAACCGGACGTATCCATTACGAGCGGCATTATGAACTAAATCAGCTGTATCTACAGGCATTGCATAATAAACGATATCAAGGTTTTGACTAAAAGCAAAAGGCTTGTAATCTTCTACACTTAACCAACGTTTAATTGCTCGTACATTCTTTTCATCAAAGTGATCACCGAGATAAAAATTCAATGGGAATTGCTTAGGCTCCTGTTTAACACCTTCAGTGAAGGGTTCAGGCCGACCCTTTACATAAGTCTCATTAACTGTTCTTGAGCCTAAAAATGGTTCTTCAACCAAGCCTGAATCAGTGTTAACATTTGTGACGCCATAGTCACTTGATTTTTCGTCATTAAATAAAAAATAGAGGCTTTCTCTAATCAATTTTTATCACCTCAAAAATAAGAAGAGCCAGCATATTTACTGGCTCATGAGTTGTTGAAATTTATGCCCTTGTTTTTAAGACCATTTGCAAATTTATTGAATACAAAATCAGCTGTTTTCTGAGGATTTCCTGATTCGTTAATGGTGAATTCAACTTTAAAATCATTGTTGTTTATAGTGCCATTTACTGACTTAGCTGCGTCTGGTGGGGAAGAGAGGTTTTGAATGCTCGGTATCAAACTATTAGAAAGACTTGATTGATTAATATTCGGAATTATTGATGGAATAGTGGTGATTCCTTTGTTAATCAAGGCTGCTAATTTCCCACCTTGACCCCATTTAGGCGTCTCTTCACTTGGAGTATTGTTCTCACGTACAGCTTTTACTGTATCCAAGATGTTTGCAGTATCAGTTTTATTAAGGATAAGTTCTTTATCATGAAGGAAAGCGAGTTTACCTGCGCCCAGTCCTGTACCTGTATATCCACCCGATGCAAAAGAGGATACCTTTTTCCCAGTTTTATTACCTTTGGTCACAGTATTCAGGGCATTGGAGGCTTCTTTAAGCTTATCGATAAGGTTGTTGGAGATGCTTTTCCCTATGGACTCCATATTGCTGTTAATGAACTTAGAGAATTCATTCAGTTGCTTAGCAATATCAGTAATCTTCCCATCCATTAGCTTTTTCTCAAGTTCCTTAAACCCACGCTCATCATTAACGAGATCATCGTATTTCTTGTTAATTGAATCTTCATCTTTTTGAAGCTGATCTTGTAACGATTCTTTTCGTTTACTGTTTTCACGATCTTTAAGAAACTCATCTAATGCTTCTTGCTGTTCTTGAAGCTGCTTTTCTAAGTCTTTAACCTGTGATTTTGCTTCATCTGAGTCATCGAGAGACAGTTTATTTAGCTTATCTTTGGTTTCCTGAATAGCCTGATTCTTTTCTTTGAGCTCTTTTTGGTATTTAGCTTCATCATCAGTTTTATCAATCTCATCAATCAAGTCCTGCGTAGCTTTTTGGTGCGCTTTTAATTCAATATCACGCATCTTTTCGTACATCTCTTTATAGATGGAGACAACTTCATCAGCAAGAGATTTGTACACATCTTTGATTGATTTCTTTGTGTTGTAAAGCTCAAGATTGTAATCCTTCTGCTTGTCTTTCCAGTTCTCGATCTCTTCAGTGATTTGTTTCTGAATATCCGGGAACCCTTTAGCAGCTTTCTTTTGTGCTTCCAACTGTTTGATATACTTCTTCGCTTCAGTCTGTTGCTGCTGAATAAGTTTAATCTGTTGGCTATAATATTTAACCTTGTCTTCATCTTCTTCGGTCATGGATATTTTGTTGCTAACATCTTTAAGCTTAGATTCAGTTTTCTTGGTGGATTTCTCAATACCGTTAAGCGTTTCGTCAACTTTAGATTGGATGAGCTGTCCTTGAAGTTCTCTTACTTCTTCTTGGAAATTGATGAGATCAATCTTAGCTTGTTTTAATTCCTCAGCAAGCTGTGCTCTTTGAGCAGAATTCAGAGTTTTGTTTGTTTTGATTTCTTTTTCAATGAAAGAAACCTTCTGGCTCTGAATCTTTTGCTGTTCAGTTAAAGCTTTTTTCTGATCATTGGTATACTTACGGAACTCTTTACTGTCGCTCAGATAGTGGCTAGCGAGGGCTTTGTCTTTAGCGATTCTTACATCAAAATCACCAATGCGCTTGTCATACTCATCAAGTTTCGACTGAACGATTTCATATCTGAGTTCTTGTATCTGATCGTTTACTGAGTCAATGTCGCCTTGGAGGGAGAGGAGGTCGGATTTAGCTTGCGCTATTGCTTGTTGTCGTTCTGCTTCGGCTTGGGATGCATCTGAAATAGATGTACCGACACCTTTTAAATACTTCTCAGGGTCAATTGTCTTTCCGTTTTCCTCAATTTGAAGATGAAGGTGATTTCCAGTTGAATTACCCGTACTGCCAACTTTACCAATGGTCTGGCCAGCTTTAACAGTTTGACCGGCTTTAACAGAAGGGGTATCAAGCATATGCATATACTTAGCAACTTTTCCATCATCCTGCTGAATGACAACCCAGTTACCGGCAGTCTTGCTATAACCAGCAATTTGAACTTTTCCACTCTGAACCGATTTAATTGCGGTTCCAGCTTTTGCTGCGAAGTCGATACCTTTATGTGGAGTTGATCGGTAAGCGCCATCTTGTGCATTATATTTAGAACTTATTCTAAACGCACTGTTCTTCGTGTAGTAGCTTGCAATAGAAGAATTAGCAGAAGTCATTGACTTAGTGTAATTAGACATGATCTTCTGAACATAATTCTGCGTTTCTTTGAAAGGAGGGACTCCACCATATTTAATCACATTACCAGGGCCTGCGTTATAAGCAGCAAGTGCTTTCTCAACATTGCCACCAAATTTGCTTAGTTGTTGGGCTAAATATTTCGTGCCACCCATAATGCTCTGATAAGGATCATAAACATTGTTTACACCTAAGCTTTTGGCAGTTGAAGGCATCAACTGCATTAATCCGGCTGCGCCTGCTCCAGAACGGGCTCTTGCATTGAATCCTGATTCTTGCTGGATTACAGCTGCAATTAGAGCTGGATCAACACCATATTTACTTGCGGCAGAATTAATGTAGCTGGAGTATTTACCGGAGTAAGACCCGCCACCGGAAGAATAAGAACCACCAGAAGATGAACCAGAGGAAAGGGAAGAGGTTACAATACCGTATTGTGCAATGTTCCCTGACTTGATTTGATCCTTGAGGAGTTTGGCTTGCTCCTGCATAAGCTTTTTCTTTTGTTGGAGAGCTTTAATTTCTTTTTGCAGGGCATTTCGATAACTTTGAGAATACTTTGGATAATCGTTTACCTGCTTATTATACTTTTCAACTTCAGCGTTGACTTTCTCCAGAGCTTCCTTGTATTTATCAGCCACATACATAGATGTTTTAATTTCCTCAGAGGCTTTATCGCTTGAAGAAGACAGATCATCAAGAGATGTTCCTGTTTCAGATAGGGAAGTTGAAGCCAAATCTGCTAATTTATCAAGCTCTTTGAGCTGATCAGTGATATCAGTGACCTGGTTTAAATCATCCTGTGTTTTCGGTAGGAACTGCAGCGCACCGCTGTTCCCTTTTTTTAGTTCGTCGTATATCTTTTTCTTGTTATCTTCAAGCTCAGACTTCATTTTATAAGCGTCTTGAACAGTCTTAATAGCCTGAACTTCTGACTTATACATGTTAATCTTTTTGTTTAATGCATTAGCCTGATTAATTAGATCTTGTCTTACAGATTGTTGCATATCATTGTAAGCTTTGAGTTTTGTGTCCCGAAGCTTGACAACTGCATTTCTGTTGATTTTTACAACACCATTTTCAACAGAAATTGCATCAGCAAGGTCATGTTCTTTCTGAATAAGCTTCATGGCTTCTGTTGCAGATATGCTTTTACCTTCAGACATTTTTTCAAGGAGGTTATTTAAAGGGGAGATACTGTCAGACATAGTGTCATAAGCTTCATTTTGAATAGCAGATATAGCAGCATCATTTTGCTTCGATTCAACTAAGTCATCGATGATTCCTTTAATTGCTTCAAAATCACCTTTAGCCTCTTTGAGCTTGTCAGATAAATTCCCGACTTGCTCACCTAATGCATCTACACCTTCACCATTTTCATCCCACGTTACTTTGGCAGTTTGTGCAGAATCATTTGTAGAGTCAATGGCAGTTTTAAGGTCATCATAAGATAAAGCCAGACCATTAGCTTTATCTTTGTCACTCATATATTGATTAACAAGCTGTTCTAAGCTTTTAGAGGCGGAATCAAAATTATTTTTATTCCCCGATTGCAGAGCTTTTTGGATATTTTCCATGTATTTTGAAACATTTATTGAAAATGACTCAAGTTCATCTGCATTCATTTTGCTGAAGTCAATTTTATCAAATGCGTTAGATATTTCCCTTGAAAGATTCGGGTTTATCTTTATTGAGTTAAAGGCATCAATTGTCTGTTGGACTTGCTCTCTAATTTTAGCCTGTGAGCTGGATAGTTCTTGTTCAGTACGTAGTGCATCTTGTTCAGCTTTAATACCTTGATTTTTTTTGTCATTTTCAGAAGAGAAAATATCCCAACTCTTGCCGTTTTTATAATAATCGGCAACCTGCTTATACTGTTTAATCTTATCATTGAGTTTATCAATGTCTTTTAAGCTTTCCTTAAAGTTACTATTGGCACCTGTTTGAATGTCTTTTTTGTTTAAATTACTAAGGTCTTCAGTGTACTTTATAGCATCCTTAAGTGCTTGGTTTTTCTTTAAGATTGCTTGCCCTTGAGAATCATAACCAGAGATCAAATTCGGGAACGTTTGTGCTAATTGTTGTGTTACTTGCAGATATTCTTGTTCTTGGTCAGCTGATAAAGCTCCGCCATCTTTAGCCTTTTGCAGTTCTTTGTATTGGCTAATCAGTTTATCAGTTTCATCTTTATTGGTTGTAATTGCTTCAATGCTTGTAGTTTTCGCTTGTTCAAAGTCTTCTCTAGCTTGTTTCAACTCAGAGTAAGAAGAAATTAACTTCTCAATAACAACGCCAAGTCCAACCATGGCTGCCATAGGAAGAAAACTGCCGGCTAAAAACGCGCTTGTAGAGACTGCTACTTTCTTTAGGTTGCTCATCGCAACGCTTGAAGCATTAACCACTCGAGTCCAAACTGCAGTTTTAGCTGAAGCTGTGGTTGCGCCAATCCCAACAGCATTAAAGTTTAAGACAAGATTTTTAAGGGTTGATATTGCAGACATTCCAGTTGAGATGGTAGCTGTACGAAGAGAGGTGTTGAAAAGCAGGATTGCAGTTGTCGCAGAACCAAAAACTTGAGGGAGGAGCCCGACTGTTTTAGTAATTTGAGCACTTGTTTGCATTAATCCTTTAAGTGCATCTGCAAAAACAACAATGCTATTAGAGATGAAAGCTTCACTTGAGGCAACCGACATTTCTGTAAATGCATTTGACAGCCTGTTTAATCTTGCCTGTAAACTGTCAGCGTATTTCTGCTGTTCACTCCAAGCGCTTCCTGCGGAATTAGCTGCAGTGGTCGCTGCATTTTGTGATATGGAGAAATTATTCATCAAGGCATTAAATCTAGAAAGCTGATAAATGCCCGCTACGCCTATTGAGGTATTTTGTTTTTGGGCATCACTGAGAGTGTTCCATTTGTCTGCTAACTCATTAATTAAATCAGTTGCGGATTTAGCCTCACCACTAGCTGTTTTCACAGAAATGCCAATCTGTTCTAAGGCTTTAATTGAGCTATCATTATTCCCGATACGTGCAAAAATTGTCTTTAATGAGTTACCAACAATGTTTCCCGATTCACGGGTGGTACTTGCAATTGCTGTAGTATAACCAATCAGGTCATTTAATTCAACGCCAAAAGTCGAGGCAGTACTTCCTGCTTTTCGAATCGAATTCGCTAGGTCAAGAGTAGTTACAGCATAGTTGTTATCGACTTCATTAAGCTTATCTGCAATGGAAATGGAATCGTTTGCGGCAATATTAAAGTTCAACATTGCGGCAGTTAAAGTGTTAACTGTATCATCAGGAGTTAAATCAGAGACGTTTTGTAGAACCTGAGCGGTTTTAGTAAGCGTAGATAGTTCACTTTCATCGAAACCCATACGTCCGAAATCGCCAGTCATTTGGAGTATGTCAGTGATCTTGTTTGAAAGGGTGTCGCCTAGGTTTATTGATTCCTCGAGTAGCTCATTGTACTTATAATCAGGCTCATTCATTACACGTCTGATGTTTGTCATTAGAGTATCAATTTCAACAGCCTGGGAGACCATTTCCTTGAGCCCAGATATAGCACCATAGAACAAAGAACCGGAGATCAAATATGTCGACATACTTTTGAAAGCTTGAGTTAACTCCGTGCCAAAAGAGGAGGCTTGACTAGACGCTGTTTGAGCATTTGAAGCCAACTCCCTAAATTGCATGTTCAAGCTTTGAATTTGAGATCTGATATTACTGCCGCCAGCACTTACATTAAGACTATTTACTGCATTTAAATAATCTTGAGCAGCTTGTCTATTGCCGGCACCCATTGTATCGCCGTAACGTGTATTAAGGTTTTGTACGTTTACCTGCGCTTGGCGTTGATAAAGCTCAATAGTTTTTCTGAGCTCATTATTTTTCGCTACCGCAGCGGACTTATCATCGAGCATTTTAATTCTGTTTTGTAATGCTTCAATTTGTTGTGCTGTTTGAGCAGTGTTTAATTTCCGTCCGAGGGAAGAGAGGGTGGTGTCAGTCACAATCCCTTGCTGTCTAAGTTTTTCTAGATCCAGCTTTAATTGTTCAATTGCTTTTCGTTGCTGATCATAGTTCGTTGTTATTTTTGATGTAGTAGCGTTTGTTTTTGGGTCAGTTGTATAAGTTATATCATCGAAGCCATTGCGATTCTTTTGAGTAACCCTCGTTGTTTGTCCTTGAGAATTCTTTTGTTCGGTTCTCTTCTGTACCTGACCAAGTTTTTCAGTTGCTTGAGCAAGCCTGTTAACTTCTTGTGTTTGTTCACGTAATGATTGATTACGATTGTCTATGGTCTTTGTTTCACGCTGAATGATTTCGCCATTTTTCTTATACTGCTGAGTAAGCTTTTCAACAGTACCATCAGCATTTCTTGTAATCGTTGTGGTTTCTTTAACTGTTTGATTGAAGGATTTGAGATGTTTTTGATAAGTTTCAACTGCAGAGGAGAATTCGTTGAGAGTCTTTAAAGCAGAGGCATCAATATTGGTCTTTAAATTAAGGGAATTGAGCTTTTTCTCTAAAGATTTAATTTGCTGATTTAACTGTTCGACAGTCTTTGAGGAGGTATCAGCCTTGGGTGTGAGAATGATCTTTAAATCTTGACTCAAATATAGGTCACATCCTTTCGAATAGGGGAGAGTAATTTTTAGGGCATATAAAAAAGCCACTCATTATTGAGCGACTTTGTTTGCTTTCCGTATTGCTATCTCCATAATCCCTTGCCATATTTCAGCATTTGATAAAGCATCTTTAACTTTTGGATCATCCTGTTTAAACCCTTTAACATTCTCTAGGCCAAATTCATCTTTACTCGGCAGGAAATCAAATCTGTAAATAGGGGAGGAAAAATCATCGAGCTTTAATTTTAAATCAATTTTTTTGAAGTACTTTGTTTCTGTCTTGTTAGAAGATAGCCCGCCAACTAATGCTCCAATACTTCCTGCGGCTAACCCGCCAACAACAGCACCTGTTATTTGACTTCCTTTGGACACTTTTGTAACTGTGCTATCATCAATTGTAACTTCAGCTTGAATTATTTTGCTGAATGGGACAATTCTCTCTCCTAATGTTCCATCTTGTTTGAAGTTGTGAATTACAAATTTATCTTCTGAATCAATTAAAGTAAGCTTTGCATTTTTATCTGGATTTATGATGGACTTATAATTAGAAGGGAAATTTCCAACTGTTTCAATCTCACTAGCTCTTTTTTTGTCCATTTCTTTTTGCTTATCCGAAGCGCTAACCCCAATAATAATGAAAGCGCCAACCACTAAAATCAGAATGATAGCCCAGATCATCCAACCACCACCAGTATTATTTTCCTACATTATATCATGGTTTCCAAAAGGTTAGAATTGTATATTGGATAATTGAGCTACTGCTCTTTTTCTGACTTTACTTGTTCAAGTAAGCTCCTGTAACGTGAGGCATTAGATCGATGAGTTTTCCCTTTGTTTACTCCACAGATTATAAGGAAAAAGAATACTGCTGCCATAATAACTGAATAGGAGAGGGAAAGTAAATACTCAAAAGACTTTTCATCAATATTAAATTGCAAGAAATCAACTAAAGCTTTAATAAAAAAAGTTCCTACCACAATCCCAGAAGTAAGCTTTGAATTATCGTAGGCCTCTTCAATATTTTTCATCCTTGCAATTGCAAGAATAATAGTGTCTTTATCTAATCTTCGTATGCGATTCAATTCAGTTCTTGGGTTTTTATCATTAAAATATCCAAAGCTATCAATTATATATTCAATTAATTCTTCATCAGTCCATTTAAGTAACACTTCTCTTAAAGCGTTTGTTTGCTTTTTAATTTTTTTCTTTTTAAACCACATAAATAAATTCACCTCTCCATATTATCGTCAAATATGGAAATATGTTTAAGATTTCATCCATAAGCAAAATCCCTCAATTGAAGGATTTTGATTCTGCATAAAAGAGGGATTTCATAAAGAGTGCTGCCTAAAGCAAATCAATTGATATGTCACCCAACAAGCTTTTCTTAATCTTCCCGTATTCAAGTTTACCGGTGCTTGCGTTGTAAACAAGAACTTTACCGTCACTGATCTTGGATTCATCAATCTGTTTAGATCCGAATTGGTTCTTATCAGCTTTAGCGTCAAGCTGCCTAGTTAATTCAGCAACAGCTTCGTTCAATTTATTAATTTGCTGTTGCATATTCTCAATTGAACTTTGGTGAGGATTGAAGAGGCTCATAATGTTTACGAGAAGATTTGATTCTTTTCTTCTTTAAAATCACGAAGGTCGTAATGCTTAATTGTTGTAGACACATCATTATGCTGTGCAACATATTTACTCACGAGCTCAATCTTAATTTTCTTGACTTCAAGAAGGTAAGTAATACAGGAGGCTTTAAAGAGGTGAGGGTTAATGCGGCGGCCAAGGATATCAGAAAGAACATCAGAACAAAAATAGTCAGCCCAACCCTCTGACATTTGTCTTGGTTGACCACCGTACTGTGTGGTAAATAGATATTCATGGTCATATCCCCGCTGTTCATGCCAAAGCTTCAAATATTCCAGAGCTTCTGTGTTAATCATGTAGTCGAGAGGTTTTCCTTCGCCCTTTCCTTTTCCAAGAACTTTGTGAGCCATGACATAAGATTGACCTTCAGGTATCTCATAATTCAGGATTTCGGTTTTAAACTGAATTATTTCAGCTCTTCTGGCACCTACATTAAAGGCAGTAGCTAACCAAGCCATCCCCAAATAGTTTTTGTCTTCTTCAAGCACTTTCATCATTGTTCTGTATTCATCGTAAGTAACCTTTACTTTTTCATACGTGGTTGTTTTAGGGATGGCAGGGAGACCTCTTGTGAAGTTCCTGAATGATTTGTAATTATCGTCATCTTCAGCAACAACATTTTCAATGTAGTTATTTAAAGAAGATACTCCAGCCTTTTTTAACGCTATTCCACTTGAAGACATCCCTCTATTTTTCAGGAAGCTTTGATATCTGATGAAATCCCTTTTGGATATTTTGTAAAGCTTCTTCCCATTCAAGGAATTATGTACCCACCAGAAGAACTGACGAAGAGAGGAGTTGTATTGCTTCCTGGTTTTATCTCGGAATGAGTGGGCGTCAAGAAACTCTTGAGTTAAGCTTCTATGCTCGTCATCAACCTGACCCCACATTTCATCCGTGACTTCGGGCAACTTTTCGGCTCTAGAGCGCATCATATTTTGTTTTATTTCTCTGGCCATTAATACACCACCGTTATTCTGTTTTAATACCACTTGCATTTAAATCTTTTTTCATAGCAGCAGCTAATCGTCCATCTTTTAACGATTCAGCGGTATTCTTCATAAATGGGCGAGGTTTTCCATAACCATAACCGTATTTATCTGGATACGTGTACCCTTGACCAGTCTCAACAACCGTGGCAACATCCTTACCGTTGTCTTCACGGGTATTGTCTAATGAAATTCCGTTAGATTCATTTTGAATGACGAAGGAGTCCTTCAAAAGAGAAGTACGTTCATATACAAGAGGATCGTATGTGTCATATACATCAGATTGCACATGCTCTTGACCTGTTTTAATCATCGTATTTTTTGTGCTGGATTGTTTTTGAACGGCTTGCTTCGCGGCAAATTCAATTAGTGCTGCTATTTCCTTTATGTTCTTGGCCATTATTCAGCCTCTTGTTCATTTTCAATCTCTTCGACCCTATTAAGGATGAGTTCATTTATTTCTTTTTTAGACATGTTGGAAAATTTGTCTAAACTCATCTTCATCATTTTTGCTGCTTTTTCAAGTTTCTCTATACTTTCTTCAGGAAAGCTTTTAATAATCATTGGGAAATATTCGGAGTCTATTAATTTAACAAACCACTTAACCTTATTTTTGATATCGTTTGGAATGCCTAAGTCTGTAAATTCTTTTATTAGTGAAAAGTTCCCCCAATGAACAGGATTGATATCTTCAAACTTAATTCCTGCTTCTTTTGCCTCTTCTTGATCCGTAATTAATTCAGTAAGCATTTTGGTTAAGCGGGTAGGGGAGAAGTAAGGGTAAATATAAACATGAACGTCATCGGTAAGTTGCACTCGTTCTTTCTTGTCATATTTGCTTACACTTTCTTCGATCAACCCAAGATTTAATTTTTTCGATGCCATCTCATTTCCTCCTTATATATCCTCTGAACTCATTAAAAAAGACACCTCAAAAGGGGAGAGGTGTCTAAATAAAACTTGTATTTTATTTATAATCTTCTTTTAGAACTTTCTCTGTATAAGATGGGTTATTTGTAAAAAGTCCATCAACTTTCAACTTAAGCATTTTGGGTGTGAGTGTTCTTTCTCTATCAGCATTAAAAAACACATGTACTTTCATATTGTTTTTGTGGACTAAATCAACAAAACCTTTATCAACCAATTTGGCATTAGGCCCAACAACATTTGAATATTTTTTTATTTCGTTTAGCTTTGATTTGCTCATAGGCTTAATATCTTCATCTTTCAAAAGTTGAACAAGAGGAACATCGCTGTCTAGCTTATGTAACTTCTTTAGACTTTTGTCACTAAATGACTCTAAAACAACTTTGTTATTAGCGATTAGTTTATATTTAGAGAGTATGTCAATTAATTTTTTCTCCATTACTAATTTGCCTTTGTTGTTTGTTCTAGTCTCGATATAATATTTTGTAGTTTGTCCAAATTTTTTAATGATCTCTTCAATAGTTAATATCTTTTGTCTTTTTCCAGTACGTAGCTTTTTAATCTGATCTAATGTGAGATCCTCAACTTCTCCTTTGCCGTTTGTGGTTCGATCAACAGTCTTGTCATGGTTTGCGACTAGGTGACCGTCTTTGGTTTGTCGTAAATCAATTTCAATGTAGTCTGCTTTTTCTTTTATTGCTCGTTCATAGGAGAGCAGTGTATGTTCTGGCTCAATTTCCGAGGCGCCTCTGTGTGCAATCATTAGCGGCTCGTATTTTTTACTGCTTCCTTTCCCATATCCTAAAGCTGATGAATCAACTTCGTTAAATGAACATCCTCCTAATATGACTAAAGCAATAGTTAATGTTGTAAAAATTATTATTTTCATGATCTAAAATTATCATAATTAGGCAGTTGGTTCAATATATTTCTTTCCAACAATTTCTTCGTACTGTTCTGGTGTAATTTTGCCTTTTACTACAGCTTGTGCTACGCGATATTCATCCCACACACCATTACCGTCATTGTAATAATCTTTTATAAGTTCATACCAATTCATTTAAAGTACACCATCCACCATTAGTTGATATGTTAAGTCGCTTAATTGTTTTTTAACTTTTTCAGCTTCCGATGGCTCTGGGTCAAGTGGTTTTAAACTGTCAATGTATTCTTTCGATGCGGACTCAACCCATTTTTTTGTTTTAGGATTGAATTTGGGAATATAAAGACCATCGGATGGAGCTATAGTAGTGCAATTATCAGGAAGCGGACTATCGTCTTCAAGTACAACAGGGGATTCATAAATATAATTTTCGTCATATTTGTATACTTGCATCATAATATTCTCCCTACACGGCCTTAAAATTAAAACCGAAACTAATGTAATCATTGGGTTTGGAGGTATTTGTACAACTTTCTATAATAACTCTTCCTTCAGTATCAACAAGCGTTCTGTGAGTCTGGGGTATGCCTGACATTCCTGCTTGGGAAGCTACACCAGCCCACTGAAACGCTCTTCCGGGTCTGTAGCCTTCAGGTAAGGTGAATGCTGCTACTCCAAAACCGATCGTTCCTTTTGCTATAGCGCCCTCTACAAAAACAGTCCCTGTTGCATCTTTTGTATACCGAGTTTTAAACACTGTTTGATCTGTAGAGTTAACATCAGTGTAATTAACCCATCCGTTCTGTAAAGTAGGAGTGTACCATGTCGTAGAGGAAAGCTTGGTATCAGTATAGGTTTTAGCTGAGTTGAGTGCAGTATTAGCTCTGGATTGCGCTCCATCAGTCGTTTCATGTGTTTGCCACGAAGTCCAAGTTAAATCGCTTTTTCTAAATCGGAAATAAGTATGAGTTCCGTAATATGCTTCTAAAGCAAATTGGGCTACTGTATCACCATAATTCATGACAACCAAATATACATTGGACAAGTTAGCAGGGGAGTGAAGCCCTTGGTTAGCGATTAAATAAAACCCGGAGGTAATTAAATCATTGTATTCCGTTTTTTCGGAACTGTCTTTGTAGATTATCTTTCCATCATCGGCAGTGAGCTTGAAAAGTTGAGCAGCGTTCCATTTATCCCGATCAGACTTACTGATATGAACATTGGTGTCATTCAGATGATCATCAAAATCATTTTTAGCGGCTTGTTTTACATTGTCTACATTCCCAAGCCCAACCTGTTCAGCAGTAACCTTGTGTGGGTTTGATTGATCGTTAGTATGGTCAGCTAAAAAAGACTTTGACCTTGCATCGGAACTGTTCCAATAACTGCGCTCATCCTTTGTGATATGTCGATCGAGGTCTGCATCGTGAGCGTCAAAATCAATTTTCGCTGCTTGCTGAATGTTATCAACCTTAGACAAACCAACTTGGCTTTTAGTAACTGAATGGGGATTTTTCTTATCGTCAAGATGGCTATCAAAATTCACTTTTGTAGCCTGCTCTTCATTGAGTACATTTGATAATCCAATTTGTTCTTTTGTAATTTGATGTGGATTCTCATTGTTTTGAATGTGCATTTTCAAATCGAAATTCTGCTTTTCCATGAACTCATCAACTTTGTCATTCAAGCGTTTTTCATGATCTGACATATGAGATTCAGTTCTGAAAAATTGATCTTTAAGATTATTAATTTGCTCATTGTTTTGTTTGAGCTGACCTACAAATTTACTGCTACTCATTAACTCACCGCAATTCCTTTAATCGTTATATCTCCATTTACGGAAACAACCTCAACCATGAATTTGAAAACCCCCGCAATATCGAAATCCCAGTTTTCATTTGTATTCAATGTCCCCGTACCTAATTGAAAATCAGTTTTGTTTGTTCCAGCAATTTCTGTCTTTTCACCATTTTCATCTACGGCAAAGAATTTTATTTCTCTTGAAGTTGAGGAACCAGAGATCTTAACAGTAATATCCCGATAATGTGATACTACAAATTCTTCACCTTCAGACGGGGCAGTTGTTGCTTCGTGGAATGTAAAGGTTGTTTTATCTGGAATGGTTTTTAAAATATTTTCATCGGTTTCTGTCAACAACTCCACCTCCTAAGTCTGTTTAAAAACTGACTTTTATTTAAAAAGGAGAGGGGAAGAATCCCCTCAAATTATTTAGCCTCAAATACTCTTACGTCTCTGTCAGTACCGTCATTAATCACATAGACATAAAGTGTTTTACCAGCAGCGACAGGAACTGAAAAAGGTTTGTCACCTGCTGTCAATGGGATACCTGTATCAGCAGTCACAGTAGAGTTTCCAATATAAATCGTGCCTTCTGCAGGAGGATAAATAGTAAGTGCTGTTCTGTCAGTGATACCTGCGGTAACTTTTTGAGCTGTTGAAGTAACAGTGAATTTATCCGTTTTAAATGAGGAGAAACCGGGATCTCTTTCATTCAAGGTCACGGAAGGGGATTGTACTTGGATCTCTTTGATAGCATCCAAGCCAGCTTGAGGAAAGTCAACTTGTACTGGTTTTTCTTGTGATTTTAGATGAATGTCGGTAATTGGTTTACCAGTTCCATCGTCTCGAGCTGAAGTGTAAATGTCTCCGTCTTTGTTTAAAAGTGCCAAGATATCAAACTCCTAACGTTATTTTGTTTCTTGCGTTGTTCCAATGTCTACACTGCTTTTCGATGCCGCATCTTCTTGTTCCGTTTTAACTCCTTTTGTCCCATCTGGGTTACGCTTAACACGTGCAAAAGTACCGATCTTGCCATTGTCATCAGCTAATGCTCGGTAACCAATTTCTGGTGTGTAGGCTTGCCCAGCTTCTAAAGACATGTCTGCTTCACCAGAGAAATTAACTTTAGGCAACTGGATATAGAGATCACTGTAAATTTTCGATGTCTTTGGATCGTACTCTAGTGTGTGAATTTCGAAGTAATAGTTCTCGGAGAATTTTTCACCACTAATTTCAACTGTTTCTGCATCAACTTCAATTTGATAATGAGCTGTTACAGCGTTCCCTTTAGTAGCAAACGTTTCAGGAACAGTAATTGTTTTGTCTGAAACACTAAATTCTTGTTGATCTCCGTCTTCATTTGTAAGTGAGACTTTGGATAAAGGAGTATACGCGATTTTGACCGTTCCAGAATCATCTACAACAAGACTTTCATCTTCCCATACAGAAATCGTCTCATTTTCAATTTTTACACCTTGCTGCATTGCCATAAAATCAAGATCAAAGAAAGCATTTTTTACATTACCTGAAACTTCTTTGCTTGAGTTGATGACATAAAGGTCTCTATTTCCCCATCCACCTTTTAAAAAGTCTTGTTGGACTTGTTGCGAGAACTGAGTCATTTGCGTTACAGAAGATGCAACGACTTTATGGTCACTAAGCCTTTTGGTTAGCACCTTACCAACTTCATGGATAACTGTTTGTTTTGCCAAGTGTTTTCCTCCTAATTTAAAATGAAAAAGAGACTGAAAGTCAGTCTCCGAATAATTGCTCTAAGTTTTTAGCATCTGCTGTACTGAGGTGGTGCTTTTCTTCTTTATACATATCAACATGACTATTCCAGTCACCGATTTTCACATCAGCTGAAACAGTGGCAAATAACGCAGAAGTGTTATAATTCATTATTTCGCCCATTCTGTAATATGACAGGTACAATTGATAAATTGTCATATCGGCTACCTCTTGATATGTATATCCATTAAAAGCAGCCACACAGCTGGCGATGTCCTTTAAATCATTTTGAGAATCTTGAAGCTTTAATTGATTATTTAAATCATGAAACTCCTGCAATTCATCATTCTCAACAATTTTCTCTTCAGTCAAGCAATGCATCTCTAATATCAATTTTCTAACATTATTAAATGCTTTCTGATCAATAAGATGTAGTGATTCTTTGTCCACAAATACTTTGCTAAACACTTTAAAATAAGCTTGGTTAAATTCAGGTAAGTAATCATGAACAATTTTGAAGAGGCTGTTCTTCTTCAATTCGATAATTAAATCATTTAATGAACCATCATTGTTGATTTTTGAAAAGTTTCTGATGATTTCCTTCTTGCTCATTTTCATCATATTTAGCTCGCTTATGTACTCTGGGTAATCTCTTAAGTGGATAAAGCTTATTGCACCGACTTCAGTATTAATAGGCCTTCCTAAAAAGAAAAAATCCTTTAACACATTCATTTACTTGCTCCGAAAGTAAATATCAATTTGTATCCCAAATACCCTTCAGGTGCGTTCGATATGAGCAGTCTTGTGTATTTAACATTTTTACCGATACCAGCAAAATTTTGATTGAAGAGCATGTCACAAACACGATCCGTAATTTTCAGGTTCCTGAATTCAGTCTCTTCATAGGTGTTAATGTGTGTATAAACATCAATCATCAAATCTTGATCTAGCAGCATCACACTTTGGGTTGAGGGTTTAGGGATTCCATTACCAAGATAGACACAAAGCCTGCAAATTGGTTGATCGGTTAAATCATCAGTTTTGGGAGCACGTTTGATTATGGAGTTTAATATCGATGGGGAATCATCAACTGGATCATAATAATTTTCCAATGTCTGAACGTCAGGGAGAGAAGAGGAGAGAGGGTCATCTTTATAATATAGAAGACGATTCAATTCTGTGTCATTTATAATAGTTCTGAATACAGTTGTCATATGTTCGACCATCATACTCATTCACTATCACCTCCAACTTTCTTTTTGGCTATAAGTCTAATTGTTCCGATGTCTCCATAGACCTTGGAATAGTCTATATCATCAACACGGAATTCCTCACCATAAAAAGAAAGAAAAAGACCCTTCTTTAATTTTTCATGTTTTAAAAAGGGGATGGTGACATGTGCTTGCCCTTCAGGAATATTTATAGCCAATTCTGATCCAATTGTTGAGGTTGTCCGTTCTAAAACACACGGGATGTCAATCTTCTCACCAGGCACTTTAATCTTTATCGGTCTCCCTGTAACTTCATCGATCTTTCCGGAATCAATTAGTTTGTCAGAAGATGTTAGACTAATTGATGAATTACAAAGCCGCATAGTAGCACTGTCATTCATTTTGTTATCGGTAGGGCGTGAATTAACTAACCAGTAACTACCGTCATACAAAATCAAGTCACCACGATTTAATAAACCTAAAACTGTAAGGACTTTTTTTGTTTCACTGTCCTGAGTGGTTTGAATTATTACCTGTGCAGGCTTGCCATTCAATTTAATATCGTAAGTTTCAGGTGAATTTGCTAAGATTTCTTTGAAAATTTCATACTTGTTTGAATTAAACTCTTCATTTTCCCAGCCACTCAAATAATTTGAAGAAGAGGTAAGATACCAATCTACAGACACCGAACCACCTCAATCAAAATTATTTACTTTTAGTTTGCTCATTTTTTTTTCAATCTCATCGACAAGATCTTCATAGGATCTATTAACCTGAGCTTTAGTATTAGATAAACCTGTCAATTGAATATCTCTTCCTACAATGTTGTTTAATTTTAAGGCTCTGTCTCGATATCTTCCTAAATAATCTTTGTACATGAGTCTTCCTAAAATTTGAATTTGAGCAGGGGAGAGGGGTTCTTTAAAATCTTTTGTTTCTTTATCAAAACCCAGTTCAGTTAAATCTGTTTCATATTCACCAATAGCGTTCTTGAAAAACTGATACTCAAGTCCATCTGGTAATATTTCATTTGACTGAAACTTTGAATGGAAAACGTTTATGATTTCATCATAGGTAGTCAAGATTTAACCCCCTTATGATTGAGTATCAAATTTAAATCCAGTGTATTCTTCAATGAACTTAATCTTAGCGTAGTCATTAATCTTTTCTTTTTTAGCCACATCAAACAGCTGAGCTTTTTCAGACTCAAGTAAAATTTCTTTTTGAACATTTTCTTCGAAGGCTTTTTGTGTTTTATACCCCAAGATTTGTTTAATCCGTTCTACAGTAACAACTTCTTGCTTATCGTCTTTATCATCAGTCTCAAAACCTAAGTGTACACGGGTTTCTTTGTCATCAATATAGATTTTGGCATGAGTACCTTGACCGTCAGTTCCAGTGAATAGCGAGGTATTGTCATAGACTTGGGATTGCACTTCTCCAGCTGTAATCTGTCTAATCCCATTGGCTGGCAATCTGAAGTCTCCGTGAGTGTCAATCTTTCGGAAATATAAATCCCATGGACATAGGTTTTTAATTGTGATCTTTTTATCTAAATTAAAAGACATGTAATCCCTCCAAAAATAAAAGGAGGGACACAGCCCTCCTAGATTTTAAATTGTTTAAATTTGTGGTAATTCATATTTTGTGTCTCTGATGAGACCAATTTGATGTTCTTGTCCTTTTGCTACACCAGCCCCAATTTCCATATCAAAACGAGTAATCTCTGTTCCAGTAATAATGTCGTTACCATTCATTGAAGTAAGTCCGCCTTTTTGGAATACTTGAAGAGGGGATTTTTTACCTTGAGGAACGAAGAAAAGAAGTCCTTCAGGAAGATATGTTTTGAAGTTGTCGCCGGCTTTATTTAATTCAGTAAGATTATAAGCGTTAGGTAATTCTACAACAGAAGAACCTTTATAAGTGTTAAGCAATCCTGTTCTTCGGATCTCATCCATCACAGATTGAGGGAGCTTAGTGCTTGAAGCATCTCCGGCTACAGCCTGAAACCCTGCAAAGTCATTTAACTGAGAAACAACAGAAAAGTCACCAACAATAGAAGGTTGTCCAAATCGGCGAATCTTTGTGATAATATCGTCTACAGATGATTTGGTGATACCTTCAGTTTCAGCAAAGTATTTAACGCCTGTTGCATTTTTAATTGCATTGAACATTTCATTTACAACATAGTACATTGCTTTGTTCATCATATCTGTTTGAACTTGCTCCATGCCTTCTGCTACTTTATCGAGGTTTCCACTTTGAATCTCACGATAGTTAACAGCATAGCCAGAAGAAATGGTTTGAGTTCCAATTGGATATTCGCTCCAAGTTGTAGTAGCGAACGGTACGTCACCGCGGGAAGCTTGGAATTGGCTTCGGATGGATTCATGCGCGTATGTTGTCATCATTGGTTGCTGATCATAGCCAATAGTTCTAAATGTGCCCATAAAATCAAATAGCTTAATTGCTGAAATAAGCTTAGGCTCAATGGCATAACGCACAATTGTGTTGATCTCGGCTTTAGCTACAGGGTTGCCCATAAGAGCTTTGGAAGCTAGTTCCTTCACATGGGTCATAGCAGCATTGGCTTTTGCTCCAAACTTGGAAAGATCTTGACCTGTTGCAGCTGCAGAAAAGATTTCTACAATAGGGGACTTAGCATTCAATTTAGCATTTGCATAATGGTTTGAGTCTTTTTGAACATTATTTAATTCAACTGTAAACATTAATAATTACCTCCAGAATATTAATTAAGCCTGTACTGTTAGGTACAAACCTTTTCCGCCAAATGTATTTTTCTCTAAGACTTTTAGAGATACTTTAAACTCCGCAACGTCATCGCCAGCTTTAACCCATTTACCTGTTTTGTCCGCAGCAGGAACCAATACGTCATCTTTAACAAGCGCATCATAATCAACTACCACGTCTGAGCTGAGTTCAATTGGCAGTCCTTTTAAGTCTGCTAAATTAAATGCAAGGACATATTCACCTTTTAGAACTTTGAAGTCTTCTTTATTGCGAATTTCAGGTTTATCAATAATGTTTCCAACAACATACACATCACCTTTTGCAGTTGAAGATGCGCCTGGCGGGAATGCGTTACCAGAAGAATCGTTAGGGATTACGGCTAAACCAGGGACTAAATCGACACTAGCCTTGCAGCGTGGATTATTTCGTACTTGTTTGTAAGCACCAATTGTTCCGAATTTGAACATTGAGTATTCCTCCTAAATTTTATAAAAGTGTTATTTTATCTTAATAAAGATCATCAATAGTCACTGAACTTTGTTGCCCAGAATCACGAACTTCTGAATAAATATCGAAATTTGTGCTATTAGTCTCAGAGGCTTGCTTCTTTGAGCGTTCAGCGATGAAGGATCGAGCGATTGCTGAGTTGATTTCAGAAATAATTTCGTTTTTAAGCTCGACAGAAGGTGACTTAGAGAACATTTCAATTTTCTCTTTTGCGACATCCTTTTCTTCAGGAGAATATTCCTTTAAAGCTTGGTTAAGCTCTCCTTGCATCTTTTCGGCTACCGCCTTGTTTTTGAATTCCTTTAAAGAATTAAGCTCTTCATCTGCCTTGGCTTTTTCATCCTTAGCTTTTTGCGCTTCTTTTTCTTTTGCATCTGCCTTAGCTTTTTCATCCTTTGCAGCTTTAACAGCGGCATTCAGTTCTTCAGTTTTTTGCTTTAAATCCTCAGTAAGTTTTTCAACTTTTTGATTTAACTCTCCAATTTCTTTATTCTTATTATCAAGTTTGTTGTTTAACTCAAGGACTACTTCTTCTTGAGATTTTGGCATTAAATTATCCTCCTTTTTGTTACTGTTTAATTCAAGTAAAATGGCAGCGTCATCTGCTGGATCGATACCTAAAATTGCATCACCTGTAAAGTCAAACTTCATAGGTATACGCCCTTGCTCTTTCCAGCCACCTTCATATTCAATTGCATCTGAACCTTCTACAGCTGCTATTTCAACCGAGGTCTCAGGGAAATCACCATCAAACATTTTTGATTTTAACCATTGAACAAATTTAGGATAGCGCTGGTTGTATAGGAAGCCTTCAGCTATTAACACTCTTTTTGGCTCGCCATTAACATCTATAGTGTCAATGTAAGCATTAGTAGTCGTACCAACCACTGCGCTGTTTTCAAAGAGAGGGGTGCCGTCCTTGACTTCTGTTAAACCGTGTCCGAATGGCTCACTGTTTTCATCATCCAAGAATTCTGCGCAAATTGGCATTAACTTAATTGATTCAAGGTTAGCGTTTATGTATTTCTCCAGCCAGGTAATACCGTTCTTGTTGAACTGAGTATTGTTTTCATGGATTTCGAGAACGACCCACTTGATGTATGTTTGACCACTGGTTTTTTTCTGATTGTTAATTTCTAAAATCGTGCTTTTCAAATACTAATCACCTCCTCTCAAGAGCCAGAAGGCGTTCCGTTACTGTTATTTGTCTTCGATTTAATCGTGTTTTCATTTTTCGGATCATCGATCTCAGGTGCGCCGGCTGACTTATCGTTATTCTTACTCATTGTGAAAGAGGTCGCATGAACAGGGAATTTTTCATCAAAACCTTCGTCTTTTTCATATTCCATTAGGGATAAGTAAGCATCAGGATTCCATCCAGTAGCGGCTATCCAAGCAATAAGGCTTCCTCGACCACTTGTATAAAGGTCTTTCATGTTTTGGACTTTTTCTTTCCTGTTAACGTGGGTAAGAGGGAGGTAGTAAACCTCAATATAAGAGCGAGGATCTTTGATGATATTGGCGTTTATCACCTTGTTAAACTCACTTTGAATTTGTTCTAACCAGGAGAATATTTGGGAAGAAACCATCTCGATATTGGTTTGTTGAGAAGAGTAGTTACCGTCTTGACCATTGAGAGCAGATCCTGCAAATCCTAAATTTGTAGTGATTCGTTTAATGAGCTCGTCTTCACCTTTAACCTTCAAGAAATCTACATTAGTTTCCAACTTGTCTAATTTTGTTCCAGAGGCCAAAGAGAAGAACTTAACACCTTTAACGCTTCCTTTAGCAACTAACGCTTTTTTTATATTCTCATGCTGCTGCTCCTGTTGCTTTTGAGATAAGGCTGATTTGCCTTTTTGATCACCTTCAGGGAAAGTCTGATAAATTAAAGTGCTGTTGAGCTCATCTAAAATGTTTCGTTTAGTGTCAACAAAGTATTCATCATAAACCATATCAATAAATGCGGATAAACCGATTGGGCGTCCCCATTGATCTTCAATGTCGCTACTTCCTTTAACAGCAATAGTCTTATTGTTATCAAGAACTAACCATTTTCGATTTTGGTCTTTCTTATAAGCCCTATAGCCTTGTCTGATTTCTTCTGGCCATCGTCTAAGCTTGAGCGATCTTCCGTTACTTGTGAACTTGTCAAAATAGGAGACATCAAAAGCTAACTGATAAGAGGAATTTTTCCTGCCTATAATTTTGCAATAATCCAGAGGAAGAGGGAGGACGGAACAATTAAAGGCGTCAATAGCATTTGATTCAGTTATTGATCCGATCTCATTGTCACTTAGAGTGGTGGGAAAAGAATCATTGGCTACAGAATCAAAATAATAAAAACCAGTGCCGTATTTGCTGAGTTTTCCTAATGCATCCCTGACAACACTTTTGTCGCTGATTTTCCTTAAAGCCAAATTGAACTTTTGTTTGTTCAATTTGAAATCAGCTACTTTACTTGATCCCAAAATAACTCTGTCTAAAGTAGGGAGGGCTACCATGTAGTCAATAACGTTTCTATACACACCATTTGCGTTATAAAGCAATTTAGAGGCATCCCTAATCTGTTTATTGTAAACGTTGTGGTCTTTCAGCCATGATTTAACTTTGTCGTAAGAAATGCCGTTAAATAAATCATTAAAGAACAACGAATCAAGCGGCGCTAAATTTGTATTAAACTCATATGATGGCTGTGGTTCAGGTGTAGTCATTATTCACCTCCTCAATTTCTAATTAAAAAAGAATCCAAATGAATACTCATCATCGGATTCTTCTTTTTCTAAAAATAAAGCTATGTAGTAAAGAGCGTAACTCAATGCACTGTACCTATCTTTATCAATACGTTTAACTACTTGTTCAACGCTAATTGAGTTCTGTGTTTTCTTTAGCCTTAAGTTGGCTACTTCATCAATTAATAATTGTGTTTGAATACATGTGGCCTCAACCATTATATCGTCGCTGATGACTTTTTTGCTTTTTATTTCTTCATATGGTCTCAATAATTTCAACTTTCCAGATTCAACATAATCTAAGAAAGTGGTAATAATCTTGTCATTAATCCCTTGAGATTTGAGGTTGTAAACAATAGCAGGGGAGTTTGGAACATCTGGCTTCTGATCAGTATTGATTGTTGCCCAGCATCCTAATTCTTCATTCGTTTCTGGATCTGTAACATCTTCTAGAAGTCTATCCACTAGTCCACTCCCGACTCCGTTTCCATCCACAATCACAGCTCTAACTCTTGATATAGATAGATCTTCATTACCTCCATAGTTTTTGAAAACTCTTTTAACCATGATCGATTGCTCTTTAAAATTCAAACCATTTGGTGGCTCGATTATATTTACAACCTGGACTTGTCTAATTGCATTATTGGAGTTGCGAATAATCTTCAGAACAATGATGGCTGTTTTGTTGTTTGACTTTTCACTTGAGCGGGCAACATCGACCCCAATCACATATTCATTTAATAAGAAATTCTTATTCTTATCTCTAGGGCAGGTCAGTTCTGGGTTTGTAATTGTCCTTGCTTTGATCAATTTGCTAATGTTGATAAGTGCTCCATCACTCGCACCAACCCATTTAGACTCATAGTTCATTGCAAAAGCAGTTGATGAGGTTGTAGGATCGTTTTTCTTTGCAAGTATTTGAGTCCGTGTTTCACCTCTGCCAAAGTGACAAGGTAACTCCCAGCTTGCTCCTAGAACAATTTTCCCTTTTAAATCAGCCATTTCATCAAGCATGTTTAAAATCCTGTTGAATTCATCCGATCCTCGATAGCCTGACGTTGTTAGGTAATTAATCATTCCGTTCAATTCAAAAGGGTTTACTGTAGCAAGCTTACCAATTGTTCTTCTGGGTACGTTTACTACTGGTTCAAGCACATCTTTAAATAGCTCGTTATTTAAAAGAGCTGATTCTTCAACATTTAGCCTTCTTCTACGCTGGCCTTTTGTAGACTGTGCATTTGCCAGTACAGAATAAACTCCTCCTGAAGAAAACTTAACCTCAACAGAGTCTTTAGTAAAAGAAGGTCTCCCAGCTAATTCATTTTTCATTAAAGGAAACCACTTCATAATTTCATTGTGTTTCTCTTCACTAATTGAAGCAGCGTTTTCTCTGGTTTGTGCTGACATGGCTATTGTGATATCAGGAAACCAAATAGCAGTATGGTAAATTGACATTAACTCAAGCATCGTTTTACCAAACCCACGAGGGAAAACTCCATACGTACTTACAAAACGACTCATACATCTTAGGAAAACCCTTTGATCTAAGTCTAGCCTCATGCCGCCTTTTTCTGGCTTAATTAAGTCGTACCATAAATCAGGAAACCACCTTGCCCATTGAACAAATTCAATCCATTTGTCTAAATTTCGCTCAAAAGTATCAACCTTATTTTGATTTGCTTGAACAGGGGAGTTGAATTCAGGGTCGCTGTCTAATCTTGAACTTTGTTTGGTGTATTTAAAATTATCTCTTTGAAAGTTCTTTCTCGAAGCCATATTTATAACTCCCTCATGGAAGGATCATTATCTAATTCTTGTTTCTCATAATCAGCTCTCCGTTCTTCATAAAAGTTGTAGATATCTTTATAATCAGCCGCAGGAAGACCTTTTAAGTCCCGAACATAATTCAAATAACACCATAGAACAACATCTGGTTTATCTTTTGGTTGAGAAACAAACTTCGGTAAGATAGGGATAATGTCAACTTTCTCTTCAACCATTCTGGCCAATTGACCAAATCCATCTAGACCTTGCGATAAATCAGCTTTACTCATTTGAGAAGGTTTTAATTTACCTGCTTCAGCTGTATCTTTTGCCATTGCAGCCCAGTCTTTAGCCTGTTTGAAATCTCCTTTTGCTTTTGCAAGTGTCTCGTATACTTTATTTACACAGTATTCTCGCAAGCACTCTTCATGCATTGTGGTAAGTAACTGAAAAGAGGGTTTGAGTTGAAGGAATTTCTTTTCGAAAAGGAGATAGTCGTCATCGGGGTAACCATATCCGTAATTTTCTTTAAGTTTCTCTAGATAATCTGAATCAATATTTTGCGTGGTTTGTTTCTCTTCTTCATTTGTTGTAACGTTTTTAATTTCTTCTTTTACAAATATACTGTCTTTCCAACCAGTCCCGTTAAATTGCTTTAATGAATTAGCCATAGTCATATAAGCGCTAAATGTATCAGTTTTTCTCTTTTCAGCTTGATCCCAATACAACGGATCAAATTTAACATCAATCTGTTGTAAGACTGTATATATTGATTCAATATTGTTATAATCAATGTTTTTCTTCAAGCAAGTCTTGCAAATAGGGACTTTTCCTGTCTTCTCATACAGGCTACTTCGTGAATTGTAGAACCCTGACTCTTTGTCCTTTTCTTTTTGACAAGCAGCACAGATCAATTTTTCCTTTTCTTTGGCTTTTCTAGGCATTCATTCACCTCCATGTTATTGTCCAAAACACATTTTATAAAACGCCCAGCAATAAAGAGGAAGGGGGTTACCTCAATCATCACTGGGCGTTCTAAAAAGGCGCTTAAACTAAAGAAGAGAGGACATCGTCATGATAAAATCCCCCCTTAATTTCAACGTCCAGCTCTTTAATCGTTTTTAGTTGCTCTTTGGTAACAGTGCTATCAATATATACACCATTCGCTAAGCGTCTGCCTAATATACGATTGGCCGGAATAACAACGCAACCTATACCTTTTTCTTCTCCAAGTTGTTTATAAATATTTTCTTCAGTATTCGTACCTACAATTACAGGAATATTGTTTTGTTGTGATAAAGTCATAAGGAAAGTTGTTTTTCCTTTACCGCGGTCAGCAGTGTCTACGAAAACAAGTTTTGGGGCTTTTTTGTGAAATCTACTTTGTAAATCTTTATCAACGTTCTCTATCATTGTCCATTTTCTATCTGATGGAAAAAATAATTCTCTTTCAAATAGATTTTTATGCAAGCAGCGTAAAACCTGACTGATTTCCTGATCACACTTGTGGCCAGCTTCTCTAAGTCTTATCAATGTTGCTAAATGTCTATTAAGGTAATCAAACCCTATTTTCTTCATTCTCATCAATCCTCATCGCATTATTTATTTTTAATAGTTTGTCAAAACAGTCTCTTTAACTTCATCTTTAGTTAAGTGACTAAATTTGTCCCAATCTTTTTCACGAATATTAAAGTTGAATTTACTGAGCAAAAGCTTTACATCCTCAACTGTTTTAACTTTGTCAAAGTCAATTTCTCTGTATTTGATTTTTTCCGAACGTGCAACTGAAGGCATAATTATACTCATAAAAATCTCCCTTTGGTTTGGATAAAATTAAAGTTTTATCAATAGTGAATTTTAAAGAATTCGTTATCTTGTGGGTTTACTTTGAAAATCAAATCTAAACCTGAAACTTCTCCACTAACACCTTTAAGTTCTGCTCTAGAAATAATTTCGACATTGTTAAATTCTAAAGTAACCTTGTGTGACTTTGTTGTCTCAATATGGCGACCAATTGTTTCAGCTAATAGTTTGAATTCAGAACGAGGAGTTTCTTTTAAAACTGAAATATATTGTTTCTTCCCTAACTTTGATTCAAAGGAGGTAGGAGCTTTATATTCACCTAAAAATTTAAGTACATCAAAGTTTAGCAGAGCATTCTTTGCAAAAATCAAATACGTTTCATGTTCATCGCTATAAAAGATTTCAACATCTTGAAGAGTTGTTAAATCAATTAAAGACTCTTCAGTTTTTTTATCATACAAATGAAGGTTATACACTTCGTGCATTGCTAAGTCCACGTATATTTCCTCCCTGATTATCATTTTTAAAGCGAATTATGTATGTAGCCTCAATACCTGCATCATCAAAAACCATAAATTTCTGAGAAGGTTTTGTGCCGAACCGACCTTGCATAGCATAATCATCCGCACCGACAAGCGCTCCGTTTACTACAACTGTTGTGCTGCCGTACTCTTTTTCATAATTGTGATGAATATGACCGCCGAATATGTAAGAAGGGATGTAGCCAAGCAATTGGGGTAATCGTGTTACACACTGATCAACACGATCATAGTGTCCGTGTACAAACACGACTTCCTGATTGTTGATTTTAGCGGGGATGAAACCGTCTTGCTCAGGTTCAATGGAGATGTTCTTTATGTTCTTTAATCTAGCTTCGAGGTACCAATTAATGAGGTATTCAAAATTTTCCTTAATCCCTACATCATTTTTAGAAGGGGAGAGGCGACCATGATTTCCTGCCACGTTGTAGAACTTAACCTCTTGAAACTCACTTGCCAACATCGCTAAAACCTCAGCAAGCGTTTCTGATACATACTTAATTTGTTCTACAGCATCTTCATTGGCCTGAACTCTTGTAGACACATGGATAAGTCCTCCGATTAAATCGCCGAGGTTTGCTACATGTAGTGTAGATATGTGATTCTGTTTGCCGTACTCAATCACTTTGTTGGTGAGATGTTCTACACGCTCATTAAAAATTTCTTTATTGAATTTGTTAATGCGGTTGTCGATTTCCATTCCGAAGTGCCAATCACTGAATAGAGCGAGTCCATGTTTTTCAGTAATAGCAGGTGATGGGAAGGTAAAGCGAAGGGGTCTTTTTGACTCTAGAGATGCAATAGCTTGTATGACATCATCTTTAATTTGTTCAAACCGTGCTTGATTGGCAATGACTTTCCGATATTCTCTTTTTTGATCTCGTGCTTTGATTGTTTGTTTTTCGGATTCAATGCGAATTTCTTCATGTTTTTGTTGAACTTCTTTGTTCATATTCTTTGAGATAAAGTAATCGTGCCAGCGCTCAAATTGTTTAAAGTCTTTACGCCATTTGCTTTCATCATAGTTGGTTCCTTGATCCTTATTTAAAAGGGCAGCAATTGTTTTTGTGTCAATGTGATAAGTGCCTTTGTTTTTGAAAAGTCTAATATGATAATCAGTGAACGATTCGTCTTTTTCTCTCTGTAACACAGTATCTAAAATAGCTGTCATTCAGTCACCGCCTACTCAGGAAGTCCTTCAGTTTCTTGGGGAACAACATCACTGTCACTTTTTAACGTGAAATCAATTAGCTCCGTTTTGCTTTCCATCTCTCTTAAATACTTAGATAATGAGTGAATTTGTATGCCATCACCTTTATGCTCAATAATTTGATCTTCATCAACATTTACAGTACATTTTTTAAAAGAATACTCTTTCTTGCCTTTAGCCAAATTAAATTCCTCCAATATGTGTTTTATTTACGTTCAATAAGCTCCTTCGGAAGCCCGATGATCCGAAGCATCGGTAACGTCCGAAAAGGGGATATAAGGAGATGAAAAGATAAGTCGGATAGGCGTTGGGGAAACGCCCGAAGGAGATTATTGATAACTTGCGTACCGGAAGGCTCGGAAGCCTATTCCGGTCGGCCCGTAGGCTAACGCAAGCACAAAAAGACCTTCTAACGATTTAGATGGCCTTGTTCTGATTACATTCTAACCCCGTTTCACCTACATCAGTAGCCCACGTAGGGACGCAAGCCTTCAGATCGACAGGGAATACGCTGATGTGAAACCTTTGTAGTCGACAAACTATAAGTAAGTCGAAAATAACAAAAGAAGCCAAATAACGTCTTCAGAAACTCCTTGTACATCATGGTACATGAGCATAAAAGGCTGGTTATCGCTGTGCGAAATCCAGCTGGCTCCTTCTACACCTGGCAGATGAGCTAATTCATTTATAGGCTGCGAATGAAGGAAATCAATCCTGCGTTATTGCCAACTACTCAATCATAATATGGGTTAAGTAGTCGCCGAACAACCTCTGAATTCGCAGTGAAACACTTGATTAGTAGCTGGCTTTAGAAGGAATCCCAAAGCTTGACGTATCGAGGTATCTTTTATGTCCCCCACGCGGGATTAAACGGCTACTCTCGTTTAATGAATTCAAAAACAAATATTGAGAAGGAAAGACCCATTATAAGCCTTCTCAATGGCATTTTCAGTCTCTCTTGTCAGGTTACACGCCTTATTGAGAAACAAAGCGTCTCAAACGCTCGCCATTTATTTTGCACAGTTTTCTCTGACCCGTGTAAGGAGGTATGTGCATTGGGAAGGTAAGGCTCCATTCAGAACATTGAAGGAGATAAGTGAAATAAAGTGAAATTGAAAAGGCAAGACCGAAAATAATCCTTTTCTGTGAAATGGGAGTGGTGATCAAGCGCTCAAAACCCATTTCACTTATTTTACGAGGGTATGTAATTACAAAGCCTCGCTAACCCGGAAAATTTTTATGTGGCCGCATAATAAGCATCAAAGCTTACAAGGACATTATTTAAAGGGAAGGGAGACGCATCTTCCTTACCTAAGTGCAAGCCGAAGCAATACACCGCAATTAATATTCAGGTTATATGCCACCCATAATAAGACCCTGATGGGATTCAGTCGCAATTTGCATTAATGCATTAAGTCTTATCGGCATATTTAGCCCGATAATAGCCATTCTTGTCTCTTTAAGATACAGACATCCGAGTTAACCTCGAACCCTCATAAATGACCATTATCCGACCAACCACAATGACCAGTTGTAGCTGTAAAGTCGAATTTAATGCTTTTGTTCGTATGAAAGTGAGAATAGCAATGTTTAGAAAAAGCTTAATCCACGATGGGGCAATACCCCGCTAATATCCACTTATCCAAAACCCTGGCATCCAAGACCTCAAACAAATGAATATTAGCGGAGAACTGATATCCCACATATCAGTAAACAGCTTATTATTGACGACACCCCCATGCCATCAATAAAAGAACTCTAATTAATAAACCTGGAGATGAATACATGAAAAAAGAGGGGAGGTCGACAATTTCCTCCATAACTTCTAACTCTGCCACTTTTAGGAGCATAAGCTCTATGTGACAAAGGCGTGCAGGAAGCCTTTCCTGTCGTCCTCAATAAATTTTATTAAGCTTTCACTGCGTCTTTTAGAGCTTTAGCAGCCTTGAAGGCAGGTGCCTTTGTAGCTGGAATATCAATTTCCTCACCCGATTGCGGATTTCTCCCTTTACGAGCTGCACGTTCACGAACTTCAAACGTTCCAACTCCTGGAATCTTGATTGATTCACCTTTTGTTAGTGCTTCAATGATGACATTAAATACTGCTTCCACTTTAGGTGCAGCTTCTTTCTTAGTAACTCCTAATTTTTCTGCAACTTCTCCAACAAATTCTGTTTTGTTCATGTTTTAATTCCTCCTAGTGATATTGTTTATTTTTGTGTTAAAGTAAAATTACGGTAACGTTTATGCTTCTTTTGAAAAACGGGAGACGTACTCACCCTTATATGTGGAAATTAGCTTTCTTTCTCCCTTATGGCGATTATCTCAAAAGGGGCTTTCAGACCAGTCATATCAAGGGTTCAAGGCGCTTTTTTCGTTAAACTTTTTCCGGTAAAATCGCTGTACCCCTTGGGGGAGTAAGGCTCAGGGCACTTTCTATTTCGCTACCAGTTGTTTTCTCTTCCATTCTCTTTTTCTTATCTTTTCTCGTTCATTTAAACATTTTGTACAGTATTTTTTCTTGTTTCCTTTATTGCTTATAGGTTTCAAGCAGCTTAAACATACCTTCCTGTTCTTTAAGTTTATTGCTAAGTTATTTAATAGAATCTCACCAAAGCACTCCCATAATGTTGATTTAAATTTGCTTTTCTTTTTATATAGGTACTTTGCTAAAACATCAGCAACATATTGCTCGTCATTATGGATTTTCAACAATCTGTCTTTGATAACCTTATAAACATAAAGTTTTTGTCCAGGCTTAATGTCCTCATCATTCATGAGCCATTTCTTGTTCTGGTCTAATCGTTTGTATTCACGAATAATTGCATCGTCCAATTTAATATCCCTGTTCTTGAGCAGGAAGCGGTAATCAAATTTTCCTGCCACTGCTGCGAAATTAATTCGGTCAGAAGGGATAATGGAGTCTAACTTATTTACTGTGCTTTCATTAATTAACTCAACACTATGTTCTTCTTTGTCCTTTGCATTGATAAAGAAGTGAGGCACTTTATTTTTTATGTAATCTTTAATTTTTTCATCAACATGATCAGGACGGGTCGGCATGAATAAGGTTTTTGCAAAATCAATAGTAAAGTTATTTTCCATGCATAACCATTTGATCACATCCAGATTTATATTGTCGCTGTTCCATATCTTAGTGATGTTGTTGCTGTATTCCCCGATATTGATCCCATAAGCAAGAGTAAGTGCTTCATATACGTTCCTGCTATTAATCTCTTGTTTCTGGGCTACAGACATTTCATAATACAACGGAACGATGTTTTCCATATTACGCTTGGCAATATTGACGATTAACTCATCAGAAATAATTAAGGCCTTATCCCCGTCATTATCAAACTGTAGCAACTTAGATATCGGATCATGAATGCTTGTGTAAACACCTGGGGTAATGAACCACTTTTCATATTTCTCATCTTTTTTGTTCCACCTAACACCATGCTCTCTGAATAGGTGAGGGGAGCGGAGGATGTCAATATACCCTTCATCATATAAAGAACAATGGACATCATTTCCTGAAAGCAGTCCTTTTGGATTCTGGATATTCAGAAATAATTTTTCGCAGAAAGCATATAGATCAGGGCATAAGTATGTATAACGAGCACCATCCACAAGCAATTTTCCTGATTTGGCATCTTTAATCATGCTTTTCTTTTTATTTTTAATAATTTCTTTCGTGTGATCATCGTTAAGAAGTTCTGGATATAGAAGTAAAGCGTCCTGAAGAGCTGTCCGATGTTTCTTTTTCTCCGTAGCTCCAAGAACTCTTAACATGGTTTCTTTGTCAGTTCCCAATGTGGTTATTTCTTTTACAGTCTTTGAGCTCATTTGAATTAATTCTTCATCTGAGATATCTGTAAGTGTCTGGAGCATTTGATATGTGAGCTTACCTTCAACAGAAGGGTCTTCTTCGTTGAGTTTTGCCCCTAAGCATCCATATTTTTTATAATTGCCTTGATATTCTTCCCACGATGAATAATACTTCCACATTTTAAACTGGCTTTTAGTGAAGATAATTTGAACATCATCTTTCACTACGTCCCATTCCTTGCCGTATATATCAGTTACTTTAAAAGCTTTGTTTTCCTCAGCAAATTTACGAAAATCAAAAGGGACTAATAAACCCTTTACCCATGGGAGTCTTACCATGAAGCTTTTACGACTTAGAGTGGGGAGTATCATTCCGCAGCCATCTGTATGTTCAATGGGAATGTTCATTGTTTTTCGTGTGATATCGTAGGTATCTCGATCAATGTAGTCAACGAGACTCGACACATCAGTTTCTAAGTCGTTGACAACAATGGCTTTATCAATATCAATCTCCCAAGGGCTACTGGCACTGTTAGAAAGGGCCATATAGCTATTCCATTTGTTAATGCTACTACCACCAAGGGAGTTGATCTTTTCAATACTTAAGCCGCATGTCAAAGCATCCTGATACTTATCGTAGGTGCTTTTTTTAATGAAACATGACTTCTTTGTACGAATTTGACCGGCGCTGCTCGTGAAATAAATGTATTTTTCATTGTTATGTAAAAATCCCTGATCAATAATGTCCTTCAATACTTCAAAATGGTAAGTCTGGACAACCATGATTTCCTCTGAAAGGGTGTTTTCTTTAATCCCTAATGTTCGGGTCAACACTGAATCAAATAAAGAAATCACTTTATTATCCCTTAAGCTGTCAGTTCGAAGTGTTCTTATGTTATTATGTTCTTCGAATGCGGAATAGAGGCATTCTTTAAGGTATGTAATTCTTTGTGATATGTATTTCTTATGTTTATTATTTACATTGTCTAATGTCTTAAGATAATCTCTGTATCTATAAGACTTCAAAATCTTATTATGTAATGAATTTTCTTTGTCATTATAAAATGCTGATGTGTCCACGCTGTATATGTGAACTTGCTTAGACAATCCGTCTTTTTTTCTTTTCAATCAATCCCCTCCATTTATTTTATTTTTACTCTAAAAGTGCTTAATATTCGCTATTAAGATATTGATTTACTAAACTTCGATATGTAAAGCTTTGCTTATTAATCTTTCCGTACCATTTATAATCCTGATAAAGGTATTCTTCTTCGGGTGTTGCTGTCCCATCGACTACTTTTCCCTCAATAAATCCCATTAAATGACTAAATAAATACTGCTTTTTCATCTTACACCTCCATACTATTTTATTTTTATTCTTAAAGTAATTAAAATAAAGACCACTTCATGTGGTTGTGTCTTTATTATATATTTTATTTTTACTCTTGTAAACATAAAAATCCAAAGTTAATTGGATTTAATTTCGATTAATTCAAAAAGATCGTCAACTTTACAATTTAGAATATGTGCCATCAATAAAAGATTGTATGTACTAGGGAGGACGGTTGCAAATCCCTCGCTGTCATTTTTACACCATCTAGATATACTTGCTCTTTCAGCTTTTATTTGCTCTGCTAACCAGCCTTTTTCAATACCTTTGCTGTTTAGAAATGAATCCAACTTACTTTTAACCCTATATTCCATTTAAATCATCCTTTTGCTGTTTGAATAAATTTTATAAAATGACCGGTTTACATACAAGCAGAGTATGATTATTTGCATTAAGATACAAAAATATTTGCATTTAAATGCAAATAGGCAATATAATAATTGTATATCAACCAAGATACTTCAAAATCATCAGATATTAAGGAGGGGTCACATGGATACTTATTTTGCTTCTGTCATTGACAACTTAACTCGAAATGATCTGTATATTCTAGGCTTATTGAGCGATGAAGGGGCTGATTTAAAGTTTAAATCAATTAGGAAGAAAACCATTCAAGCTAAAACTCAACTAACTGATGCTACTTTTAGAAAGAGCATTGATCGTCTTGAGGCCTTGCAGTTTATTAATATAGTGAAAAACAGTAAAGAGCATACAATTTTTATTACTCAATATGGTCAAGAAGCTTTGAGATATCAATTAGAAGGGGAGAGGGTTTAATGTTTGGATTTATTGGAGTTGGTCAGGCCGGTGGAAGTATAGCGGATGAAGCAATGAAGAGAGGATTTCATTCTGTTGCAATAAATTATTCACTTTCAGACCTTAATTCATTAATCAATATTCAAGATAAGCTTCATCTGGTAGGGACAGAAGGAGTAGGTAAAGACAGAAACGTAGCAGCGAAACATATGAAAAATAACTGGGAGTCCTCTATTGAGTTCATAAAGAACACAATGGAAAAGCCTTCAGTACAAGTTATTTTCGTAGTTTTTTCTGCAGCTGGTGGAACCGGTTCAGGGGTAGCCCCTATATTATTAGAATTGTTAAACGAATGTCTTACTCATAAAACAATAGTTGCTGTACCAATCCTCCCTGACAACAATGAGGTATTGGTTAACCAGATGAATTCACTGGAGTTACTTGATGACTTATCTATGCCAGAGACATGTGTTTTACCTTTGGATAATCAAATGGTTTTGAGTAAACATGAAGGAAACATCTCTGAGAGTAGGCTTTACAAGGAGACAAACAAGCTGTTCCTGGATTTAATTGAAGTCTTACTTAATTACACGGACAGAGGATCCAAGATCAGCACACTAGACAGGAAGGATTTAAATCAGCTTTTTGATACGCCAGGAATCATGACTATTGCCCAAACAAACCTCAATGAATTTACAAATGAGGGCAAGTATTTTGATAAGCTGCATGAAGATATACAGAAGTCGTGGAACAATTCGATATTTACTCCTGTTGAGTTTACAAATGTGATGAGAGCTGGAGTTATCCTAGATGTTCATGAGTTCTTAACGGAGCATATATCGTATAATGAGCTGTTTAATGTCTTTGATAACAAGATGCCTTTAGACTTATTTAAGGGGCATTATGATAAAGGTAATAGGGCGATAACGATTCTTAGCGGGTTAACCTGGATCAATGAACGGATGAAGCAGTTAGATGATTTAATTGAAAATGGAAACACTGAAGTTAAAGAAACAACTGTTTATAAAGCGAAGAATCGCCGTAGAAAGGATTTATTCAAGCCGAGGAAGCTAGAGAACAAGGAATCGAAAAAGACCTCGTATATGGAGGCACTGAAGAGACTAAAGCGCTAATTTTAAAGGGAAGCTGCCTACTAAGGTGGCTTTTTATTTTGATTTTTTATGACCCCCCTTAGTGATCGTGAGCTAAAAAAGTGCGTATCGTGAATGAAGATCGGAAAGGGTTAATTAGTTGATATAGCAATGTTTTAGAGCTGTCAAAGGGGATAATAGGTGTTTTGTGATCGTAAAACGTAGACAGGAGAGAGGAAAAGTGGACGTTGAGTTAAAAATTTGATGAAAAAGGGAAGAATGAGGGGTAGAAAAACATTGATACTATAGGCTTTTACGATAGCGATTACGATGTGAAAATAGGCTGAAAAATGGGAAAGTGAAAAAATAAGTTGGGTGTGGAAATGGAAGTGCTAGGGGTACATTTGTTCCTGTTTTTTAGCCTTTAGATGTTAATATACCCCCTATATATTGGTATTGAATTCCCTATATAAGATACGTTATGTAGGGTTTTTATGATTTGTCTGATAAATTTAGACTTCTAACACAATTTCAAATGAAAAACAATATTTATTTTTGAAAAAATAATAAAGCGGTCAATTTAAAAGTGAATACCCATTCATTAAAAATAATCGTGTGTATAACGAAGGGGAATGAATCGAAGTGTTATCTTTCCTATACAATTTTCATCTAATCCACACACCTATTTTATATTCACTCTAATCATATACCTTCATCTCATTACATCCACCATTACATATCCTCATCTTGCCTAATCATCTCTATCCGTTTCCTTCACCACACATCATCATATATCCATCCCATAACACACTAACAAACCATCAGAAGCATTCTAATACACCTAGAATCAATTTTAAATTAATCATAGTATTATTGGGTGCCCAATCCACATACACGCCTTATACAGCCTATAAACACCCATAAATAATGTCCGAAATAATTTAAAAAAATCCGTTTTAAGAGTAAAAATAAAATGACTTTGTAGGAAAAATGTGTTATAATAGAGTTATTGGAAAGGAGGTGAAAAGAGTGCTTGAGAAAGTGGGTATAACAATTGCTTTCCTTATTCCTATCACGGTTTTAATCATCAACTGTTTAACGATAGCTGAGAAGATTCAAAACCTGATGAAGAATAAGAAAAGCAAAAAGAAAAAGCGTACACGCAAGCGCCTCCGTAGCAAGAGACAACGCAAACGTATACGCCGATAAACCTCTAAAGGGGATTAAGTTCCCCTTTAGTTACTACCCATATTATAACATGGACAAGCACATTGTAAATATGAAACGATTCTCATTATGGTTTACGAACATAACATTTATTGTTTTATTCTTATTGTTCCTCTTCATCAAAGATTACTTCAGCAGCGGAACACAGTCGCTTATTACAGGTATCTTCATAGTAACGTGTATCATCATCATTTTATTATGGATCGCTTACTTTGTATACGCCAAAAGAAGGTAAACAAATCTAACTGACATCACAATTAAAGGTGCCTATAGAGGTGAGTGGGACAGAAAAATGGATTGACACAAATGAACCTGGAGAAATTTCATCTATGTGATTCATTTTCATTTTCCAGGCTGGAAGGATACTTTAATGATCTTGAAGAGAGAACTAACAATTGAATTTAAGACATAAGAAGGAGCGGTATATTGTTTATCGTTCCTTTTTAAAAAGAAATTATAAGGAGTTAAAATGAAAGGAATATATCAGATAACAAATAAGCATAATGGAAAAAAATATATAGGAAGTAGCATAAATGTATTCAAACGTTGGGAACAACATATAAATGATCTACATTACGGAGTTCACCATTCTCATCTCCTTCAGAAAGATTGGGATAAACATAGCTTAAATGATTTCACATTCGAAATATTGGAGCATGTAGAAAAGAAAAAGGATTTATTAAAAATAGAACAGATGTGGCTAGATGGAGAGGACACAGACTGTCTATATAATGTTCTAAGCTCCACTACAATGCGGAGCATTTCAGCTCCTTCTAGTTTCGTAGAAGATGTGTTTTATTGTAAAAACCTTTCAGCGAGAACTCTGCATCTCTTAAAGAAAAACTTAATAATCCACGAGAAGAAAGGTAAGTTGCTTCATAGCGGAAATAACAGATACGACTACAGTAAAACTTGGTTCAATAAAAACTCTGGTGGTGCTGTGCAACAATTAAAATTGAATATGAATAATTATTTTTATAATCAAACAAAATCAACTAGTCAAGAGCGTTGCTGGACAACATTCACACAATATGCGAGACAATTAGAATTCAAAGGAAACAAGAAAAGATTCGTGCCTCTCAATGGTCAAGAGCTAAAGGAAAAGAAAAGTTATCTGTGCTTTGCAGCCAATTGTTTCCCAAACTCGTTTTTGATTGCGAAATATAACGAGTTGTCATCTCTAGATGAAGATACATACGCTTTATCTTTGATTTTAAAATGGATAATAAACTGTGGCAATATCAATAAGCCTTTAACAGTGTTCATTCCTTCGATGAGAATGGAAAAGCTGCTTTCACAATGGATATATAATATTTAAGGGGGAAGTCTGTATATATTATGAATAAAATTAAAATAGTTGATTCGGTTATGGGGAGCGGTAAAACATCTGCAGCGATTAACAAAATGAATTCTGCCAGTAAAGAAGAAACCTTTATATTCATCACACCTTATTTAAATGAAGTTGAGCGCATAAAGAAAAGCATAAAGTCCAAACAATTTTTCGAACCTAAAGTAAAGAAGAAAGGTGATAAAACACAATATAAGTTTGAATCCTTTCACGAACTCTTATCACAGAATAAAAACATTGTGGCAACTCATAACCTTTTTAAAAATGCAAACGACGAGACAAAGGAACTTATACTTGCAGGTAATTACACACTGATATTAGATGAAGTCATGGAAGTAGTGGAACAATTACAGGTGAAGAAACATGATCTAACAACACTGTTTGATTCCAATTTGATCTATGTTGAAAACGGTTTTGTCAAATGGAATGAAGAAAAAAAAGACTATGAAACACGATACGATGATATTCGAGATATGGCTTTAAATAACAACCTAATGTATTTCAAAGACAATATATTGATTTGGAACTTTCCTGCCGACGTATTCCAGTTATTCAAGGAGGTTTACATACTTACATATATGTTTGATGCTCAAATACAAAAGTATTACTACGATCTGAACAACATTAAGTATCAAAAGTACATTTCAGCTTACATGGATGGGCAGTATAGGTTCATTGATCACAGTACTGATTATGAAAGGAGCTTTAAGAAAGAGTTAAGAAACAAAATAAAAATATATGAAGGTAATCTAAACACAATAGGACAACTGGAGTTTTCACTGTCTTCTAATTGGTATAAAAATAAATCACCTTACACAATCAAAAAGGTGAAGAACAATGTATTCAATTACTTTAATAATATTGTTAAGTCGTCAAGTGATGAAGCTATGTGGACGACTTATTCAGACCATAAGAACAGAATAAAGGGTAATGGGTATACAAAGGGGTTTGTCTCATGTAATGCACGTGCAACAAATGAGTTTAAGCATAAGAAACACTTAGCATATACAATAAACAGATATACGAATACTGTTCTGTATAATTATTTTAAAGAAAAGTACAGTATTACAATAGACCAGGACGCATTTGCATTGTCTGAGTTAGTGCAATGGGTATGGAGGTCAGCTATTAGGGATGGAGAAGAAATAACTTTGTACATACCTTCTTTGAGAATGAGGAAGCTGCTTACAAACTGGCTCGATACCTGATAAAGAGGACAAACCTCTTAAACTTAAAAAATAAGCCAGTCATATCAAGGGTTTTAGAGCCTAAGTCTTAAGGAGAACCAGAAAAATAATTAAATAAAAAATAATAAATTCGTCCGTAAAGAAAGTGCCTTTACGGCCGTCTCGTTTCAGCAAGCTGAACCTCGATAATATGTTTTTCTTTTTTTAGAATAAAAATAAAATAACTATTGAATATTTAAAGTGATCATGTTAAAATTAAATCAAGTCAAAGGATTACATACATTTAGAATAAAAATAAAATTATTATAAAGAATGGAGAGGTTGAAAATGACAGCTGTTTTAAGAATTAACGAAGAGTTAAACGGGATTGAACTTTATTTTGATAGTAAACCAGAACAAGAGGTTTTAACTCATCTTAAATCAAACGGTTTTCGATACTCTGGATTCAAAAAATGTTGGTGGAGCAAACGGACAGAAAAATCAATGCAGGTCGCTAATGGTGTCACTAAACAAGAAATCTCATCTTCTAAAACAATCACAAAAACCAAAAAGAAAGCTAAGGGTGTAAATATGAGTCTGTGGGATGCAACACAATGGAGTGAATTAGAAGTAAATAAGGAACAAGAAGTAAAAGAAATGGCAAAGGAAATAAGAAAGCATATAAGACAACGTTTCCCACAATGCAAATTCTCTGTTACTACTGGGGGAAGCTATTTACATAGCACTATTAACATCAAAATCAAATCAAGTCCTTATGAAAAAGGCTCAGCTTATTTGACTGCGATTTATGATTATTGCAACAGTCTTTTAAACAATTATCGCCATTGCTACAGCCCATCAGATCCATACACTGATTATGCAGGTAGTTACAATTTCTATGGTCGTGTTTCATTAGATTGGGAATACACAGTGACAGAACAAACAGAAGAAATTAAAGAAGATATGACACTGTTTGATTCAAAGATGGAAGAATTCGAAAGAGCCGAGAAAGCGAGAAAAGAAAAAGAACTTCAGGAATATTTTAAAGAACAAGAAATCAAAAATGCTGAATATAAGAGACAGCAACAAGAAGAAAAGAAACAAATTGAAAATATCTATAGCAGAATTGTAGTAAAACAATTGAACGAAGAACAACAGTATTTTGTTATTGATTCACAGTTCGCAAACTTAAATAAGAATAGCACACTTGATCAATATAAAGATGAGGTTACCAAAGGAGATTTTACTCTCGAAAATGTAAAAATTACAAAAGAAGTGCATTTCAATACTGAAGAAGCTTTAAACAACTTTTCTAACATGCTTTTAAATGATTTTGATTTTCTTGCGGAAACCGGTGGAAGCTTTACGGAGGACAACAGAATCAACTCAATGATTGATTATTACAATATGGACGATCTAGAAAAGAACACAGTCAAATGGAATTTATATGGCGTAGGAGTGTACTACGGCGGGAAATTGCAGTTTGTTATAGACGCTCAAGGCTATTCTTATGCGAGATATGTTGGCTTAGTGGATAATGCCAAAATTGAAAAGTCGATTTCTCATAAACAAGCGGTAAAAGATGAAGAATTGCAGGAGTTAAAACATCAAGCGGGAAAAATAGAAGATCTTTCTAGCTCAGTCATTGAAGAATTAAATATATTTGCAACCTGGAATAATGAAGACTGGGACAAATATAAAACTTCACTTAAAGAAAAATTGAAATTAAATAATTTAAATTTGAGTAAAAATGTTATCCAACAAGCAGATGCAGAAAAATTAAAAATTGCTTTATACAGAATTCACCATGAAGTTGACAGCATTCAAGAACAATTTAAAAATGCTGATCTTGAAAAAGGTGAAAAATATACTCTGTTTTACATATCGGATCTTGGATCTTTAATTACTGAAAGAATAACATATGACAGTTACCGGCCAACTAAATATGCCCAATATGATAATGCAGTCAAGTTGACATACCGGCCTGAAAGTAAAAGAAAATTATATTTTCGTCACTTCTATTCAGAATTATTGATGTTCAAAGGGTGGCACTCGCTGCCCGAAACAGTATTGAATAATGTAGAGGTTAAACCAGATGGAATGAAAATAATTCATAGTAAGTACCACTCTTGCGACAAAAGACAATTCGATGAGGTTTTAGGTTATTTAAATAAAAAAGGCTTCAAACCAATAATCAACACTTATAAGCCTAATCTATAAACTAATGAGGGGATGGGAAAACATCTCATTCCCTAAAAAGGGGAGCTCAAAATGTTTAAAGATAATCCGGATTTTTATCCGACACCACCACAGTTAATCCGAAAAATGACATCTAAAGTAGAATGGAAGTACATTAACTCCGTTCTGGAGCCCTCAGCAGGCAAAGGGAATTTAGTAGAAGCTATTCACAATCAATTTAAAAACACCAGCAACTATAGAAGGAATTCGAAATATGACATTGATACAATTGAACAAGATGAAAACTTACGACACATACTTAGAGGCAAAGATTACAGAGTGATTGCAGATGATTTTATGACGTTTAACACTTACAAGAAGTATGATTTGATTTTTATGAATCCACCTTTTAGTAGTGGTGTTAAACATTTATTAAAGGCGATTGAATTAATTGAAAAGCAACAAAGATCCGGCCAGATTGTTTGCTTATTGAACGCCGAAACATTAAAAAATCCGTATTCAAATGACAGAAAATTTCTCATACGTAAACTAGAAGAAATAAATGCAGAAGTCGAATACATTCATAACGGTTTCCAGGGTTCAGAGCGAAGCACAGAAGTTGAAACGGCACTAATATACATATGCATTGAAATGCAAGAATATAACAGCGTTCTAATAGAAGAATTGAAAAAAGATGAGTTTCATAGAATTAATGAGGATTATAAAGCAACACAGTTGGTGAATGCAGACTTTATAAAAGGGATTGTAGAACAATTCAATTATGAAATCAAAGCGGGTTTAAAATTAATCAATGAATACAACAGTTTGAAACCCTTAATGCTGCATAGTTTCAATGATGACAGTACTCCAATATTGAAGCTGCAAATTGATAAGAATACCGAAGAAAATGACATAGAGAATGCATATATAAAACAAATTAGGGCGAAGTATTGGAATACGTTATTTAACAATGATCAATTTATGGGGCTCTTCACAAGCAATCTGAAACAAAAGTATTTGCAGCACGTTGAGGAATTAAAAGATTATGATTTTTCTTTGTTCAATATCTATACATTAAGAATTCAGATGAGTAAAGAGATGACGCAGGGCGTAGAAGATACAATACTTAACCTTTTTGAAGAATTTAGCCACAAGCATTACTATGATGAATCATCAAAAAATGTGCACTTATATAATGGGTGGAAAACAAATAAATCATATAAAATTAATAAAAAAATAATTATTCCATTGAACGTGTATAGCTGGCTAGATGGTCGGTATAATCCAACAGACTATAAGGTCTTAGAAAAGTTGAAAGATATCGAAAAAGTTTTCAATTATCTTGACAATGGATTGACAGAAGACATAAATATTGTTGAAACTTTAAATTTAGCTGAGCATTATGGGGAGACGAAAAAAATAGAGTTAAAGTACTTCTATGTAACTTTTTATAAAAAAGGGACATGTCACATCGAGTTCAAAGATATGGAAATTCTAAAGAAATTTAATATCTTTGGCAGCCAAAAGAAAAACTGGCTTCCTCCTTCGTATGGCAAGGTAAAATATCAGGATATGACGGCAGAAGAAAAAGACGTAATTAATGATTTTGAGGGTGCGCAATCTTACAGTGAAACGGTAAAGAACGCTTCTTATTATATCCTGGATACATTGAAGCTTCTCATGCTTACATCATAATAAAATACGCACTTTTAGAATAAAAATAAAATTAGTATTGATTATTTAAAATGGTTATGCTATACTTAAATCAAGTTAAAACAACAGCGGAGCATACATATTTCAAGGATAAAAATAAAATAAAATGCATATTTTAAACAGAATGGAGTAATTAAGATGAATGAACAGTACGGAATCAACTATTACAATATAAGCGAGATTGAAAATAAGGCATTAAACGAAGGTATTGTATCAGAAAAGGAAATGATTTTTCTTAACAGAATTACAACCATTGGAGAAAGAAACCTTTCTCTTCTGTCTAAAAAAGACAGAATAAAAAGAAAGTGTATCTTAAAGCGTCTCAACAAGTTATGCTATGACATCTGAATAAAACAACAATTTGAAATAGAATGGAGAGAATTGATTTGGATAAAAGTCAATTAATAAAGGTTGGTTCAACAGTATATCTTAAACCAATCAATAATGCCGCACGATATGGAAGAAAAGATATTCTAGAGAAAGTTGTGTTAAAAAAAGGAAGGAAATATTTCTATGTTGGAAATACGGGAGAGACAGAAATAAGACGCATGTTCAAATTTTCTTTAGAGGATATGACAGAAGTGACAGAATATAGTCCTGACTGGGAACTTTATTTGTCCAAACAAGATATTATTGATAAGGAAGAGAAGAAAAAGTTAATTTTCAATATACGCTCAGTCTTTGATAGATGGTCATCGGTTGATTTAACGTTAGATCAATTAAGAAGGATACATGCAATCATATCTGAATAAAACACAGTTTTAAAGAGGGGAGAATAAAGCATGACAAAATCAAAATTAAATGAAAACATTCTTCAATTCTTACTGGACAACGGCTTTAAACTAAAGGAATATGAAGATCAGGGGTTGACATTTTATTCTAAGGAAATAAAAGACAGTCAAACATTGAAAAGATTAATTGAACATCATTATGAACTCGAGGAAGATGAAGAGATTAATACAAAAGGAGTAAGCTTTACTGTAGAGATACAGACAAATGGGGAGTCACCTCAATGGGTCTTTACTGGTAGGCATGAATTGTTTGGCATTCTTGAAGGTCAACAGCAGTTTTTTGAATATGTAAAAGAAATTAAGCCATTAATTAGTTAGGCAACTGAGACTAAGGAGAGATGAACAATGGATGAGCTACTGATCAAGTGTGAAGAGTGTGGGTATAAATGGATTGGCGATGACTTTGATGAAGACTGTCCATCTTGTGAAAGCGAAAATATCAAAGCTATTTGATGAAACGTTAGTATTCCAAAGCCTATTTTAAATAAAAACACCATTTCATGCTAAACAGGATTCGGGCTGCCTACATAAGAACAGCCCTTGCAGTTAGCTCGCAATCCTTGTTTTGACTGGTTTGTTTTTCTTGATATTACGTAATTTAAGAGCGGGTTTTTCCACTATTCTGTACGAAAGAAATGCGGATTTAGCAGTAACAGCAATTAGGGCTATGATCAGCGGGTAATCAGACAATGTTTTATTAATTCCAGTGTATAAGAAGATGTTGATGATCACCATGTGCCATATGAAAATCCCCATACTGATATCATCTAACCGGTTCAGCTGCCACAATATCTTCGGCCCATTGTACCCGAACCAAATGATTGCATAGCTCAAGGGAATGAACCATAAAAAGCTCCATAATGTGCTGTTTATTGAGCTGAGATGTAGAAGGTCAAATTTAAAGAATAAAAATAAAATTATAGAACAGAAAAATAAAACGATATGCTGCGGTGACTTGCTCCATGCCTTAGCCCAGAAGATGCCCAAAGTGAAATAAAACATCTGCGGCAGGAAAGAATGTAAGTACAGGTTACCGAACACACTGCCAGGCGCGAACTTTAAAATTATGAAAGAGACTAACACACTGAAAGCGGCAACAGCAAAAGAGCAAAGAATCATTTTTTGGAATCCGAAACGTTTATAAAACCAATAAATTACGGGTAACACCAGGTAAAAGCTAATCTGAACAGGAATTGTCCAAAGTGAATCGTTAAGGCGACCTGTGCCAATGTGATGGAAGATGTCAGGGAAGTATTGAGGGTACAGCACAAGATTGCTCAGAAGCCATATCCAGTACTCTTTAGTAGTGAATACCGTTAATGAAAGAGCTCCCAGAACAATTAGCAGCACAGTGGAGGCAATAGCATAGGTGTAAATTGCGGGTGCGATCCTGATAATTCGGCTCCAATAAAAATCGATTACATTATTTCCTTTAAGCTTGGATCTCTCATAAGAAGTGAAAAGAAAAAACGCGCTTAGAAAAAAGAAGATTGATATGCCGGTGTGAAATATTGCTTTGCTCTCTGGGGTATAACCAAAGACAGAAATGTTTAGATCTCTTGTAGCATGACCAACTAACACACACAGAGCAGCAAACAGCCTGATAACAAAGAAACAGTTAGTATGTTTTACGTTCATTAAAAGAACCTCTTTCCTATACCATATGGCGAATAAGCAGTAAAAGCTACTTATAGGCAGTGATGATTATATCATAAAATTGGCAGAATCGTTCTTTAAAATGAATTAAAATAAATATTTTTGTTCTCTATAAAGGTGTAATATCATTATAAATACATGTAGATACTCATAGATTTATGAATATCTAGCTATATCATAGTTGATACAGAAAAATGAAGAATCTGCGTGCCTGTTCACTCTACTTTAATCTCAAGTGTTGTATAATTTGGGAAGAGGGGGAGTGGATATGAAAAAGTTGGGTTTGAGTATTGCTGCATTGTCTTTAACTTGGTGTTTGAGTAGCGGAAGTACTTTGGCTAAGATTACAAAAGATGAACATAAGGTCAGCTTTAAAATGACTGAGAATGAAACGGGCTTTTTTATGGCTGATGACACCAATCTCGAATATTGGCCAACTAAGTTGGGATACAGATTCACCATCTACAATGCTGAAGGTTGTACATTAAATTTTAAACTCCAAAGAATTACACTGGCAGGTTATGATTTTACTCTAAGTGAAAAGAATTTCACGGGAAATCATTTGAACTTGAGCGCAGAGGATAAGGTGAATGGTGATGCAAACAGGAATCATTACTTAAGTATCACAAAAGGAACCGGCTGCGGTGACGTCTGGATTAAAGGCTTTTATGGATTCGAACATGATGAGCCGGATGATGATTGGTAAGCTTAATACATAGTCAAGGTATATCCTTGACCTTTTTTATGGATATAATGATAATTTAAAGTGATCATACATAATGAATGTGGGGTAGTTAAATTGATTAAATCAAATTTAAAACCGATATTAGACGAAAGGAATATCAGTATTCGAAAGCTGTCCAATGATATTGACCATGGTTTTAACACAGTTAGGAAGCTGTATCATGATGAAATGGAGCGGTACCCAAGAGACCTGTTAGATAAAGTCTGCACATATTTAGACATTGAGCTGCATGAGCTGTTGATTTACAAAAAAGATTAAAAAGATATTGATCACTTAAAGTGATCATGGTATACTAAAGTTACAAGAACAGTAAATACTTACAAATTTTCTGGGTCTACATAAAATCGTACTTTTATGGAAAAGGTGAAAAATTAATAAGGAGAACATTAATGGATTTGTATAGAAAAGCTAAAAGGCTAAAAAAAGACTTATCGAAACATGAGGAAATTAATGATTCTTTGAAAGAGCTTGCATTTGATATTTTTAAAGAGTTAACAGTAAAACCTGAATTCACAGACAAAAACACCAATGATGTTATTAAGGAGGAAAAAATTAATATAAATACCTTTTCAAATAAAGAAAGGTTAGACATTTTAATTGAATGGGCTATTGAAATATATCCAATATTAAGTTTTATTATTGATAAATGCGATATTCCAATAGAAAGAACGGGTGAAGATTTAGATGTTTTTATGGAGAATTTATATTCAGAATATATTGCAGAATTGTCTAAGCTTCCACCTACAACATCATTCAACCCTTTAAAAATAACCAAGATTGAGTCTTTTGCAAAACAAATTACTAAAACAATTGATTTATACTTAGACGGATCTGTGCATCAGGCCTATGTTGAATTCGCAAAGGGGATGGAGGAGTTTTCAAAAGAGGTAAATATTAAGAACCTCTTATACAATATTGATAGTATACGTATTCCTAATGAATTATTTAGAATGAGGTCTAGTAAAACTAAAGTTCTTTCTTCTAAGGAGGACATGTTTCATATTCCCTTTGAGATAAGGGGTATTATAAAAACACAACGTTTTAGTATACCTGGATTTCCTTGTCTTTACCTTGGTAGCTCGGCTCAGGTTTGTTGGGAAGAAATAGAGAGTCCTGATTATGAAAGTATCTATACTTCAGTTTTTCACCTTGAAAATGATGAATTGAAACTTTTAAATTTGAGTATTTCACCTAAAGAACTCGCTGACAACCTTAAAAAATTTTTTGAGCTTAGTGGTGATTATAAATTTGATGATTACTTGATGACATGGATTTTAATATCTGTGTGTACAATAAGAGTGAAAAATAAAAGCGATGTTTTTAAACCAGAATATATAATTTCTCAATTTTTACTTGAATGGGTTAAACAGTCAAAGTCTTCGGAATACTGGGGAATCTGTTATTTGTCTTCTAAGATTAACAGACAAACAATTGAAAATTACAAGCTATATAAGAATTATGCTATTCCTGTTAGGCAAAGAAAAGACAGTGGACATTGTTCGTTATTGGGCGATACATTCCAAATATACGACCCCGTAGCTTGGGAAACGTTCCAAAGTCTTAAGGACTCACCAGAATCGCTTCCTTTCAAAAATCCATTATTTCCAGAAACCGAAGGGACTCATCATGATTACCATAAAACAGAGTTGGGGAGACTAGAGGCCTTTTTAATTAGATATAGATCAGTTGTTAAAGACTAACTGTAACTGAATATCTAAATAAAACTACGATTTTAAAGGGGGGATGACTTATGGCAGCCAAAATGATAACTGTCTGGTACAAATACGAAGATAAAGGCAACGAAGCCAAACTAAATCATATTGAAGATGGCTGGGTGGACGGAGAATACCCAAAGCCATTAGATATGTCATTCACAAATCAAGAAGCGTGGAAGAAAAGTGATTGGGAAAGGAAACATGCTTACTTAGATGAACAATATCGAGTATTGAACGTTCCACAAGCAAATTGGATTAAATAATGCGAGCTTGGGAGGGGAGTATACGTGATAAAGGTTTACACAATAGGTCATAAGATACCAGAAAAGATTAAGTCCTGCATCACTGAGTGGAATTATTGGTCTTGGATTGTTGCAGCAAATAGTGAAAAGGGTAATAAAAGTGCAAAGCGGCTTATTGAAAAGATTGAATCGGATCCAGACAAAATTGCGGAATATAAAACTGCAGACGGAATTGAAGTATATGTAAGCTACATGATTCCAGTGAAATAAAAAAGAGCATTTAAATGCTCTTCTTCATACCACATCTACGACACTCACGTAAAAACACACCACTTTTCACTGAACTCTTGAATAAAGCGTAATCACAGTTGTCACAGCGTCCATATTTAACATCGGGGTACTCCTTATAATCATATACAACTGTTACATCGTAGCCATTAGTCTCAAAATCTTTCTCTTCCATTAAATTTCACCTACACAAAGTATTTAACACTACTATAATACCAGACGATGTATATAAGGAGGGCTTTAATTTGATTGGAATAGCATATTTCTTAATACTCTGGCTGGGTATTGGCTTTCTATCTGGGTTTAAAGCTTTATTTGTTGATCAGGTTTACGATGAAGAATTTAAACAGGAACTGATTGATTCATTTTCACCAGGTATGGAGCAGAATATGATTGAACTGTTCTTTAAGAATAAAATAAATATCATGGTGTTTTACATATTAATTGGATTGCTGCCACTGGCCATAAAAATTGCTGGTCTGCTGAAGAGGAGTTAGCTATGCCGGTTATCGATAACTTTTTTGTTATTCAATTTGAAAATGATGATTACTTCAAGTCATTTAAATTAGATGGAAGTGGTTATAAGACATCTAAGGGGCTTCATGGCGCTTCTAAGTTCACTACAATGTCAGAAGCTTTAGTGATCGCAAATGAGCTACATACGGAGTTTAAAGCCACTTCTGCCATAAGGCAAATTGAAGTTATTACTAGGTGAGGAGTGTTCAGGTGTACTGGATTGAATGGATTGAGGATGGAGAGAAAAAAAGCATTGTTGCGGATGGATGGATTGAATGGGCCACAATCCTGGAAGACCTTTATCAGCAGCGATTTGAATATGTTGAATGGAATACCTTGTGAACGGATGAAATTAACTCGTATTCAAGAAAGGAAGGTTAGATTTTGATTGACTTTTTATATAATAATATTCAGTGGATTTTTAGCGGTGTCGGTCTACCTATTGTAGGTTGGATATGCTTAAAGTGGAAGAAAACAAAAAAGGAAGACATTCATGATACAAAATATAATCAACAAGGCGGGGACAATTCAGTTAATATTCAAGGGTGTAATGTAGAAATAAATGATTTTAAAAACAAGGGTGATAAATAGATGAAAAAGACTTGCTCGCAAAGTGGAGGAGATCACTCCGTCAATATCCAAGGAGAGACTGTACATGTAACGGGGCTATCATATGGAGATGCAAAACAAATATGTAACGATATTTTCAAAGAAAATTTTTATAAGCTTTCTCAAGAAGCTAATAAGATTGCTACAGAAAGAGCAAATACTTTAATTGAAGGTTTTCTAGAACAATTTTCTAAGAATCCCAATTTACCTAATCGGTTTTCTGATCCTGACTTGCAATATATAATTTATGTAGCACAAAGGGATTTTGTAAGGTCTGGCGAAAAATATCTATACCAGATGTTAAAAGAATTATTAGTTGAACGGACTAAAGAAAAGGATAGATCGTTTAAACAGGTAGTTCTCAATGAAGCAATAGAAGTTTCTTCTAAGCTAAATACTGAACACATTAATTTACTAAGTCTGCACTTCCTTTTATCTGAAGTAACTTTTCCGTGCCAAACAATAGGAGAATTAAATTGTTTGTTAAATAAATATGCAGTGCCGTTTCTGCCAAAAAAAATCCCTTCATTAAACCAGATGATGCATTTAGAGTATTGTAAATGCGAGAACTTAACAAAAGGTCAAAATGAGCATTTTTCTTATTTGATTCACATGGCATACGGTGGGATATTTCAAGCTGGTTTTGATCTTGAGCACTATCTTAAGACATTTCCTTATCTAGATTCAAATATCCTAAAAGAAATGGTTACGCCTCTTTCAGACGAAAATAATTTATATAAGTTCAATGTTCAGGGATTTTTTCATTTATTAGATAAAATTGAAATTTTGGGTTCAGTGTTTATTCAGCATCAAAGTAAGATTATTGATTTTTATAAAAACCATCTTAAATCAGAAAATGAAATAAGTTTGGCTATAAGCAGATATGAAAGTATCCGTAAAGTAAATGAAATATGGGACAGAACTACTCTTCCTGAGTTTAGAATGACCTCCGTTGGAAAGGTTATTGCTATTACTAATCTTAATCAAAATACAGATTTAGATATTAAATTAGAAGAAGCCTTAGCTAAATAAAATTACAATAATAAAAGACACAGTTGTGAAGAAAAATTGTGTCTTTATAAAATACGAATTTTAAACAGATAAGTATTCCTTAAAAAATAATTAGCATAAAAATAAAATAAATACTTGTAATTCTGACAACTCTAATGTATATTATAAACAAGGGAACATTAGTTGGGAAGGGGTGGAGTAACCAATGAATCTTAAGCAGATGATTAAGAATGAATGTGAAAAAGACAGCCAGCTCGCAGCGAAACTCTCAAAAATAGCAGGGTACGAAAAGGTTAATGGTTTTTACAAATTCATCAACACCCCAGAGAAAGAAATGGACAACTTAGGCGGTTTAATTAATATTGTTAAAAGCTTGTTTCCTGATAATGAGGAGCAGCTTCTAAGTGATTACTTCTTATCACTGGATCCCAACAAAAAATGCGCTAGACAATCTGTTGAATACTCCGATATCAATCAATGGGATTCATTAACAGACAAGATTATTTTAAATTTATGCCACTCAAAAAACACAACAAGTCAAGAATGGGGTAACATCTACAACATACATAGAAAGCTATATAAAAACGAAATCTCAATACCAGAAGCAATAAGAGAATGTGGGAGATGTAAAGCTCCAGAAATGTCATTTTTTTCAGATGCAATGCTGATGTATAAATACTTGAATATTGGTGAGTTCGGATTGATGAAAAGCACCTTAACACTTTTAGATTTTAAAAGCTTACCAGAAGGATTTATAAAAGATTCGTACAAAAGTAGAGTGTCAATGTTAAAAGCGAATATAAGCTTAAACGAAAACAATTTAATCGAAGCAAGGAAACATTCAAATATTGCAATAATGCAGTCCAATGTGAACCGAATATGTTTCTTTGCACATCTGACAATAGGTAATACCCTAATTTTCGAAAATTATGAAGAAGCTATGCTGGCGTATGTTGAGGCAAAGAAGTATGTTCTGAATGATACTCATGAAGAAATGCTAAATGGCGCTCTTTGCTTCTTAGCTAATGTATGGAACAAGGAAAATCTATGGGTTAACTATGAATCAAATGAAATCAAATATCAACAGCTAAGGGCTTTTTATTACATAAAAAGTAATAATCTCGACAAGGCTAACGAATTATTAGAAAGCTTATCAAAAAGAGATCAAGATGAAAATGAATTAGGATTTTATTTTTATTATAAAGGTTTAATATCGAGGCAAAAATCTGATTTTTTTAAATCAATAACATATTTTAAAGAATCAGATGATAAATATTTTATCCAATTGGCAATAATAGAACTCGAAAAATTAGGCTGTGACCCGGAGCTGCTAAATTTAATTTAGAATTTAGTACTTGAAAGGAGGTGAATTTAATGAAAAAAATTATTTTCGGTACAGCCATTTTAGCATCATTAGCAATTTCATTCATTGCAGGTCAACATTCAGTTAATACGGCATCAGCTTCTGATGAGATCTCTGTAGCAAGTGCAATTCGGGGAGCTTAATAATACAACAGGATACTACATAATCAATGGTTAGACGTTTGATCCAGTGGATCAGGCGTCTTTTCTAATTTTAAGAGAATGTTCCAGAAATTCATAATATAAAAAACAAGAACATGGAGGAATTAAAATGAAAAAGCATTTCGGACAATCACTTTCTTATGAGGATATGGCTAAGGGATACATGGAAATGGGAGACCTTAACTTAGAAATTTCCCAGGAAGATAATCATCTTGAAAATGAAGCAGATATGGTTAGATCAAAATATAAAGCAAAGGTATCCTAATGAAGATTAAAGACAAATCAGCAGACATTTTAACACATACAAAGGGGATGTGTTATTTGTCTTGGATAAAAATAAAATAAATTGTTGCATATTATTCTAGCAACATATATAATGAAGTTACAAGATGAACGTTGTTGGGAGATGAAACAATGGAAACAACCAGTGCCACTCAAAAGGAAGAGTTGAAGATTACATCATTAAGACAATATCAATACATAAAACAACTAAAGAACTTCACACGAGTCAATCTCCACCTAGAGGATCCAGATGTGTTTACACCTAATAATGTAACTACAATGAGAAAAAATCATAAAGAATACAACCTCATTAAAGAACAAAAAAATTCTATAAAATGTATTTAAGGAGTAAAAATAAAATGAATAATAAATATTATACAGAAGAAAACAAGGCTAAAGTTTGGAAAAAGCATATGATCGTTTTAAAGTTTCTAGAGCAGCCTGAGATAGCAGTAGCTTATAATGAGTTCCTACGAAGAGAAGCGACAAGTGATGAATGGGTTGGGTTCGAAGAGGAGCTTTATGAGGAATTGACGGGGATGCCAATTATAAACGTCTGTAAGGACGAGAGGGTAAATGTCCTAAACTGAATTTTATTATAGGATAAAAATAAATTAGGTGTGATAAAATGAATACAGACATCTTAATTAACGCTCTTAAAGAATACGACATGTTAAAGCAAATGGAAATCTGTAACGCCAATATAATGCTGCTGAGTAATATTCAAGGTGAGAATGAATGGATTGTTGCGTGGAAAGAATTTGATCAATACTTAATGAAAAAAATGATATGAGGTGTCATTATGGAAGCTCAAAAGAAAGCGTCAACACTAAGGGATTATTCAATATACAATAACATAAATAGGTGGTTTGATGAATTAGATTTAAGAAACAGGGATCGAGAAACTGGAGAAATTGAAAAGTCTAATACTAGAGCCACGTATGAAAGGCATATAAGAGAGTTTTTCAACCACTATGCTGCCAAGGATATTGAATATTTAACTGAGAGTGACCTGGCGATCAAGAAGAGCGACCTGTATGATTATCGAACTCATTTGGCTAAAAATAAAAGTAACTCCAATTCAACAATTAACAATAAGATTGCCGCACTGAAAAGTATGATTAAGTATCTTGAATCTGAACATGAGTGTGATTCATCTGTATTTAATTTTAGACCTCTTCCAACAGAAAAGAACCCAGCAGGGTCTTTTGAAGGAATATCTGAAGCTGATGAATTTGCTGAGGCAGCGTATGTTACTGAGCGTCAGAACAGATTAATGAAAAAGATGTTTATTTTGTTTAGTGCACGTACTGGTGGGCGTAAATCAGAGGTGCTTAGAGTTGGGTGGGATGATATTACTTATTCAGAAAAGCACCAATGCTATCTCGTCAACTTTAAAAAAACTAAGCAAAAAAAGGCTAGGCCAGTTGGAATTTCCACAGCTTTCTATGAAGAGTTGTTGCTGTTAAAGCAAGAGTATGGGGAACATGAACTGTTATTTCATAAGTTAACAGTTGATTCAATACAGGATATGTGGAATCGCGTATGTAGAGTTATGGGTATTCCCAAAGAAAGAAAGATAACTCCGCATAGTTTACGCAATACTGCAACAAACTTTTCTTACAGCGTTAATAGTGATATTAAAAAAGTGGCAGCATTCTCTGGTCACAGCAATATCAATACTTTAAATGACCATTATTTAGTCAATGAAAGGGATTATTCTCAAGATCCAGGGGTTTTGGTTGATCAAAAAGAAGACATGTCCTTTTTAGAAGATGTTACCTTAGAGCAATATAAAGAATTCTTTTTAAAATCAGACATGTATATACAGAGTAAACTTAAAATGTTTTTGAACAAGTGATATAAATAATCACATAAAAGCTTTACTTGCTTATGAAAATAATGATAAATTTAATATGATTATGTGAGGTGATAATGTGTCTGAAGTTTTGTTAACAACGGATAAACTTTATAAGTTAAAAACTGAAATAGAGAAAAATCTTATTGATATTAAAAGTGATTCCAATATGGTGAAGGAATTAAAAGCCACAATGGCGGACAAATACAAGGCACTCCCTGGTTATATCCAAGAAATTTTAAATAATAATGATAACAACGTACAGCGTTTAAACGAAAAAGAAGTGTACATTGTTTCAAAAGAGATGTATTCAATTCTTGGGGCTCCAGCTTTAGATCCCTCAAATTATTTTCCAACCAGATTGGCAAAAGAGCTTGAAGGTGGGAGAGTATTCGCCGGTGAAGAAGTAGTTAAGCTACCATACAAGTTCAAAAATGTGATTAAAATTAAAGAGGATAACTATGTCACTTCCATTACTGCCAAGGAACTTAGCGAGTTATATAATAGCTCCATCCTGCAGTACAATTACAATACTCAGCGTGAAGGAAAATACATTAAGGGCAGCCTTATCCCTGTACCTAAAACAAACCCTAAATCAGTTGATGAGATCAAAGAATTGTTTATTAAAGGCGATTTAATTGTATCAATGTTAACTTTTAACGCTCGTCTTGGAACATCTGATGGTGATGAAGAAGTTGAATATGATCCAAGCGACCAAACCCTCACTGTAACACGAGGAACCTTATTAGATGCTCTTGATGGATATCATCGAATTTCAGGTATTGTTAAGGCCATTGCTGAAGTCCCTGAATTAGATCAACCATTCATTTTAAATGTGCTCAATTACGATGAAGAAAAGGCTAAGGTTCACTTTGCTCAAATGAATACCATAAACCCAGTTGAAAAATCCAGAATTGAAGAATTGGGACAAAAACGGTATTCTTCAACCGTTGTCGAGCAGCTGAAATTTAAAAGTGAACTTAAAAATAAAATAAGCCCACAAAGTGAAATTGGTATCGATAGCAATTTCCTTGTAACATATTATACTTTATCAGAAGCTATAGACGATGCATTTGAGCTGAAATCTCGAAAAGATGCGTTGAAAATTGCGAAATACTTGGTAGACTTTTTTGATAACCTTTTTTATGCCTTCCCAGACGAATTTCTTGAAGATGATTTATCGTCCATTAGAAAGCAATCATACATTAATCATAACGTAATGTTTTACGGTTATGTTTATTTGGCCAAGAAGATGAAGGAAAACAATGTAGAACTAAACAAGCTTGAAAATATCCTTAATACGATTGACTTTAGTAAAAGCGGAAGAGTGTTTGAAGAATTAGGAAGACAAAATAATGAGAATCAACTAAAGAATATTATGAAGAAGAAACTTAAGCGAATGTTTTATGATGAAATTGCTGTTGTTTAAAGCCTAAAGGAGAATTTAATATGAGTGAAATATATAATGCTGAATTGAAGGAAAAGTTTTTAGAGAAATACGAAAGTGAAGCAACAAGAAACCATTATTGGCTAAGGCTAAGGGATTTCTCAGCTACAGAAAAAATACTTCAAAAAGACATATTTAATTTTTCTTTGGAAGAGCTGCGTACGTTATTTTTCGATTTGGATAGCAAATCTATAGACTCATTAAGAGGAGCACGAGCTGTAATTGGACAATACACAACCTGGGCAATGGAAAATGGCTTGGCAAACAGTAACATCAACAAAGTGTATCAGATACAGGATGGTGACTTAAAGCAGTTTATAGATAAAAACAAAAAAACACTATTCACCAATAAAGAAGTAGAAGAGTATGTTGATTTTATGATTAATTATCAGGATAAGGCCATGATACAGGCTATTTATGAAGGTATAGATGGTTATCAGCATTCAGAGTTATTGAATTTAACAGGTGACGATTTACTCGATGATAACAAGGTAAAGCTAGTAGATGATAAACATGGTGTAAGAATAATTACTGTAAGCGATAAATGTTATGAGTTACTTAAGCGTGCTAATGACCAAAGAACATATCATCTTAGCAATGGTTCGCCAGATAGTAGCCTTAAAAACAAATTTGCCACATTAGTTAAAAGCGAAAATATTTTTAGGCTAAAATATAAGAGCTCTAATCAGAGTATGAAAGCTGACAAATTTTTAGTTCATCGTTCTTTTAGTCAGTTTCAAAAATTTTTAGAAGAACCCTTCTTTACACCTAAAAATCTTATCAATTCAGGAAAGCTCAACATGGCGTATGCGATATATAAAGAGAAGGGTGAATTAAAAGTACCTGATTATAAACAAATAACTCGACAATATGGGTTCTTGAATGAAGACGCGGAGTTTAATTCACAAACACTGAGGAAAGTAGTGAATATGGAGAACTTAGAAAAATATTGTATCAAGTCTGAAGTAATTGAGACTAATTCTTAATCCCTGTTACAGGGATTAACTTTACATAACTTTCAGAGTAAAAATAAAACAAATGTGAGTTAACTCGTGGTATTTTTAAAAAAATATCAGGATTTTGTTCATATTTTTCAGAATTCGACAAAGTTAGACAGAGACAAATTTGTACATATGCAGTAAAATAGTTCTATACACTAAAAAGGGTACAAGGAGGTTCGCTAGGTCAAACTCCCTAGCGATTAAGTCAATGTTTGATTTTCCATTCATAGAGGTCTTCAATCGAACAGTTTAGGGCAATAGCAATGATTCTCGCTGTTTTTATATTCATAGAAGGTCTAACGCCATTAGCGTAATCACTTAACCTTTGCTTACTGATGCCTGTTAGGTTCGAAAGCTGCCCTAGGGACATTCCTCTACGTTCAAGGAGAATGGATATCAAACATTGTCCGATTTCAACCTCAAGCATCGGACAACCTCCTGATATAGTATTGCTTATCATACTATATCAATTCTTTCCAAGTTTTTAAATGAAAGAAAAAAGATTTGCCACTAACTAGGTAAAAGGTTATAATTAAGTCAACAAAAAAGGGAACGTAGGTTCGGTTAATTACTACCAGAGAGAGGGAAACGTATGTCAGAAAAGGATTATTTCATTCAAGGGGAGCTGTGCATACCTTTTTTCGGCAGAATAAAAGCCAAGAATGAAGAGGAAGCACTTTTGTTCGCATATCAATCAATTAAAAAGAAATTGAGAAATAAAACAGGAAAAATGGGGTTTCTTCAAAAAGATCATGAAAAATATGAGGCACTATTTGATGTAGATATCATGTGTACAGAGGATGCTGAATTAACAACCTCTTATGCCGAAGAAATAGACGATTCGTTTGAAAATGAGGATTATAAATCTTCACAATTGTTATCATCGAAGTAAAAATACATACACATCTTGTCAGTCATCATGAGACATAAAAAATTGGTGACTTTTTAGTCAGACTGGAGCATACAATGGATTTTAATCTTGAAATTGACTTGAAAGACATTATGAGATCAGTTTCCATGAGTGTTGGTTCTAAGAACATCCAAAGTGGAGAGTACTACATAGACATTATTTTTAAAAACAATGGGGATTGTTTGAGGATTAGAATGGATCATGCTTCAGTTTTAGAATTTAGAGACAAAATAAATGAAACTCTTTGGAAACTGGACGGCATGAAGACGTTTATGAAGACAGCAGCTTTACAGTATGAGTAAAGCTGATTTTTTTGAAATTATTTAGAGTAAAAATAAAATAATTGTTTACAACATTTGGTTGAGGTTATATAATCGAATTAGAATAAGGAAAGGAGATAGCTTTAATTATTGATTAATGAACCAATTAACGATCAAATAAGAACTATGGTTTTAAGGAAATATGCAAAGCTCTTAGTATCATGTGAAAGATCTTTGCGCAGCATAGAGAACAATGAAATCAGAATGGCAATAGGAGACCTGGACTTTGTTAAAGACAATTTAGAGGAAATACAATACATACTTCGTGATGTGGTAAACCAGCATGAATATTTTGAGGATAAAAATAAAATGTAAGTTTTATAGAGATTCAAATAAGGAGGGAAAAGTAATGAATGAAATTCAAATTGATTACATGAAACATGCCTTGAAAAACGGAAATAGATTCTACGAGGAATCGAACGATATTCATTGGAATGAACTTGTTTCGAAAGGACTCGCCACCAAACACGCTGGGTGGGAAGAGGATATGGCTTATTTCAGGGTAACAGCAGCAGGCAAAGAGAAACTATCTGCCGAAAGGAGGTTATAGAGTGAGTGAATCAAAATTTAAGGAATTTGTGGTCTACCGTAAACGCAAGACGGATGGAGAGTTAATACCGTTTTACCGTTTTAATTATGACGATATCGAAAGCATTACTGACACAGAAGACGGGAGCAAAGTATCCTTCAAAAATGGTAGTACATTCGTTGTAAAAGGTACAGCAGCAGAGTATAAGAAAAAGATCGGATGGGAGAGCGGGCAATGAATCTACAAAAAATGTTTGAAATTCAAAAGGTGCTTGATGATCGGATCATCAAAGAAAAGGGGCTTGAGGGGCAGGACTTGCTCCCAAACCTCATTCTTGCTCTACAGGTGGAGCTTGCCGAGTGTGCGAATGAATGGCGCGGCTTTAAGCATTGGAGCAATGACCGGGAGCCGCGGACGAAAATAGAGCATTTTTGTCCGACGTGTGATGGCACTGGCGATGAAAACCACGATATTAATTTGCAATATCTCGAAGAAGGACATGCAACTGAACCATATTCCGAATGCCAAGACTGCAACGGCTCAGGAAAGATAGGTGAATCGAATCCACTACTTGAGGAATACGTGGACTGCCTGCATTTTATCTTGAGCATTGGGAACAAGTTGGGCTTAAATAGCAAAAAGACAATATCCTCCATCCATTTAAGTTACTTGAGTTCTACCATTGGTTTTAACACTGAGCGGCTTTTTTCTTCTTTGATGTCTACTGCTTACCGTTTACAGGTGATGAATGGAAAAGAAGCGCAGTTTCTCGACCTTTGTGTAAGCTTCTTCATTCTCGGTGAGCGGCTCGGATTTAAATGGGAGCAAATCGAAGCGGCTTACATGGACAAAAACGCCGTCAATCATCAGCGGCAGCAGGAGGGATATTGATGAACACAGCATACAGAGTGTGGGACGGCGAGCAAATGCATCATTGGGATGATGAAGGGTTGAGTCTTGAAATCAAAGGAGATAAATGGATTTTATGGCGTGATGGTTGCAGGATTATCGTTGCGGAAAGTTACGACGGAAAATCCGTTCTCATGTGGGGCATAGGGTTGAAAGATAGAAACGAAAAGATGATTTATGAGTACGACATCGACATGGTGAATAACGAACCGATGATCGTTGCTCGAGCTGGGGGTAATTTCGGTCTTAGATTTCCCAGCGATTGCGATTACCATATTGACGCTTGGATAGTTTGGGGAGAACGCGACATCGGCGGCAACGTATATCAAAATCCTGAGTTAGTGGAGGGCGCGGAGTGATTAGAGCAACAGAGAAACAATTGAGATTAATTCGAAACATGGAGCAATTTATAAGTGAAAGATTCACCGGTAATACAATTAGAGAAGCAAGCGAATTTATCACTAAGAATATGGATGAATACCAAGATGAGAAAGAAATGGCCGATGAATCAAAGGTTATATATGATGATGTTTACTATGAACAAGGCTGGTAAGCTTGCCGAGAAGTATTGAGATCAATATAAAAGATGCATTTTAACGTGATTAAAAGGGAGTGAGAATAATAATGGAATCAAAACATGGAATGAGTCAATATCGCTTAAATAGTGCTAAAAGTTGCGCTCGATCATTTTTAGAAACAGTAACAAAGATTGAGCTTATGTACCAACTTTCTCTTCAAAAGTTGGTGGATCCAGAAATTGCAGAATCCTATATTGCTAGAAATGTTAAAGAAATTGATAGAGATTGGGAGCATTTTAAAAGTTATATTGAGCAGCGAGAAGACATGAGGGAATTAGATAAATAAAATTAGAAAGGTTGATAGAATTTGAGAACATTAGTGCTATTAAGAGGCTGCCCAGGAGTAGGGAAATCAACTTGGGTTAAAGAAAATGGACTTGAGCAATACACACTTTCTGCGGACAACATTAGATTGCTGTTTCAGTCACCTGTGTTAAACAAAAGTGGGAAATATGAAATCTCTCCAAAACACGATAACAAGGTGTGGGATTTATTAATGAAATTGCTTGAAGACAGGATGGATCGCGGTGAATTCACAATTGTCGATGCAACTCATTCAAAGCAAAGTATGATTTCAAGATATAAGCCACTAGCTCAAAAATACAGATACCGTGTATATGTAATTGATTTTTCTGATGTTGATGTTCGGAGAATCTTAAAAAGAAATAAAATGAGGGCCGAACATAAGCATGTTCCTGAAAGCAGTATTCTAAATATTTATGAAAGAATGACAACAGAAAAAGTGCCATCTTGGGTAACTGTTCTAAAACCAGATGAGTTCGAAAACACGATGACTTATAAGCCAAGATGTTTTGACGATTATAAAAAGATACATATTTTCGGAGATGTTCATGGCTGCAATACTGTGCTTCAAGAGTATTTAAACGGTGATTTGAATGAAAATGAACTATACATCTTTGTAGGAGATCTTATCGACAGAGGTATTGAAAATGCACAGCTGTTAGAATTCATGATCAAAATTAAAGATTATAAAAATGTGATTATTCTCGAAGGGAATCATGATAGATATATCAATATGTATGGGAATGATGAAGAAACACCTAGCAGCACATTTAACAACAAAACTAAGCCAGAAATTGAACAATCCAACATTGATAAAAAAGATATTAGACAGCTGGCCAGAAAGTTTCATCAGTTAGCTTACTTTACATATAAAAACACTACATACATTGTAACCCATGGCGGAGTTTCAACCGTACCAGAAAATCTTTTGATGACTGCAACAACACAATTCATCAATGGAGTTGGAGATTATTCAGACGATATTGATTATGAATTTGCAAATAATACTGCAGGTCAAAATGTTGTACAGATTCATGGACATAGAAACATGTACCGTCTGCCTGTGGTAGCAGCAGATAGATCATATAACCTGGAAGGGCAAGTGGAAAGAGGAGGACATCTTAGAGTCGTTACACTGTCTGAGAACGGAATTGAAACGCATGAAGTGAAGAATAAAGTCTTTAAACAAATTTCAAGTGAAGTACCGAGTAACAGCGCAACTGTTGGAACAATTGATGAATTGATTTCCCACTTACGTGGTCATGAATATGTGCAAGAGAATAAAATGCCAAACAATATCTCATCATTTAATTTTACAAAGCAAGCATTTAGAAAGAAAAAGTGGGATGAAACAAATATTAAGGCAAGAGGTTTGTTTATTAACACTGAGAGCAATGAAATTGTAAGCAGAAGCTATGATAAATTTTTCAACATTGGAGAACGATCTGAAACAAGAATGCATCATCTCGTAGATACGATGAAATTTCCAGTAACAGTCTTCGATAAGGCAAATGGATATTTAGGAATTGTAGGGTATGACTCTTTGTCAGATCAGTTGGTATTCACTTCTAAATCCTTTACGTCACAAATATCAAATGAACATGCGAAATGGGTCGAAGAACTGTTTTTCAAATCTTTTAATGAAAATCAAGTGTCTTTTATCAAAACTTACCTGAAGCTTAACAATGTTTCATTCGTTTTTGAAGTAATACTTCCAGAAAAAGACCCGCATATCATTGAATACGACAAAGATAAACTGGTGCTTTTAGATATTGTTAAAAGGCAGGTTGTGTATACAAAACTTCCTTATTGGGAATTGAAAGCTGTAGCCGAGCATCTAAACATTGAGTGTAAAAAACAAGTTGCAGAGTTTAGTAACTGGACAGATTTCTATAGATGGTATCTGGACGTGTCACAAGATTTTTCAATTGAGGAAGAGGGTTATGTAATTGAAGATGCTGCCGGCTTCATGACAAAACTTAAGCTCCCTTACTATAACTTTTGGAAACAAATGAGGGGATTAAAGCATAAGATCAGCAACAAACATGAGCATATGGTTAACACAGGAAGCCTTTATACTCCTTTACACAATAGATTTTTCGCATGGGCTAAGACAAAGGACAGAGGGTATTTAAAATCAACCTCCATTATCAAATTGAGAAACGATTTTGAAAAAGAAACTGTGGCCCAGGAAACAAGATGAATTAGATTAAAAGTAAAATTTTAAAGAGAAAGGAAGTTTATATATGCCAACAGGATATACAAGCGAAATTTATCATGGAGAAGAGGTATCCCCTAAGGACTTTTTATTGACATGTGCACGGGCTTTTGGTGCAACCATTTCAATGAGGGAAGAACCTTTAAATGCTGAAATACCTGAGTTTGAACCGAGTGGCTACTATAAAGATGCTCTAACCAAGGAGTTATCAGAGTTAGACAGGTATTCAAATATGTCACTAAAAGAAGCGGAGATGGCTGTAGACACCCTGTATCGAAATCAATTAAATGAATATAAGAAAATCTCTGATAACCAAAAGAAACTCCTAAAACGGTATACGAAATTATTAGAATGTATCAAAGAATGGGAGCCGCCTACAAGTGAGCACATAAGCCTTAAAGAGTTTGCAATTGAGCAGTTAAAAGGCAGTATTAAAACTGACTGTAATCCCAGTCTCATTAGAGAGGTCGTACGACATGATCCTGAAGAATGGTTGAAAATGAAAATTGAGAAAACAAGGGATAATATCGAGTGGTACAAACAAATGCACCAGGAAGAAGTTGAGAGAGTAAACAGACGAAACGAATGGATAAAGAATCTAAGGGAAAGTGTGATTGGGATTTAATAAAAAGACTGTTTTAAAGAGAGGGAGATGTAATGATGGGAATGTACACAGAATTGGTTTGTGCTTTTGAGCTTATACAGGAGACTCCGAGGCATATTATTGAAACACTTGAATTCATGTGTGGTCAGAGAGAGGATCATCCGAATGAATTACCTGACCACAAGCTATTCTCTAAAGAAACCAGATGGAAATGGATGCTTCAATCAGATAGTTACTACTTCGATGGAACAACTCATAGTGAAATTGTAAATGACACTATAGGCGGTTGTTACGTGACAATTAGATGCAATTTAAAAAACTATGATGATGAAATTGAAAATTTCATTGAATGGGTCTCTCCTTATATTCGGAAGGACTACGATAATTATTTTATAGGGTATGAACGATATGAAGAGGACAAAAAACCTACTTTATTATTCGTGTAAAAGGACTATTTTCATTGTAAGGAGGAAGGCACATAGGTTATTTAAAGCACATAATTGATACAGCCTGGTTTAACTTAGTTTGGTTTAGATGGCATCTTGGAGCGGACATAAGCATATTTGATGGCTGCGGATGGAATACATATAAATACTTAAAGGATAAAAATAAAATAAGTGGAGGTTATTAAGGTGATAAAGAGGAATCTGCTTAGCAACCACGTTGATGAGATTATTGGTGAATATTACGCTGCTAAAGGATATTCAGTCCATAGCATTGACCGCCAGGAAAGTGGACATTTGATTTTAGAGATGGAGCACATAAATGAGGATAAAGTAAATAAAGAGTTGGATATCCCATTTAATTTTATACATAAAAGACCTCACAGGTCTAAGCTCGTCATTTGAATAAAAAAATACGATGAGAAAGGTTGAAAAGAATGGATTTAGTTGTCTTTAAAAAAGATGTTTTCTTTGAGGATGAACACAGTTGTCCTATTTTTAAAAAGGGTAAGGAGTATGAAATATTGAGCGAGGATAAAGGGTTCATTTATGTAAATTCTAAGCCGGACACAAATGAGTGTTCACAAATTCCTAAGGAAGAAGAAGGGTCTATGTTTGAATATAAGTAATATAAAGAATCGAGAAGGAGAAAACGCATGAACAGAATGAAAGAGCTTATTAGAAAAAATCTAAGCTTAAAGAAGATGTTAGAAGTTAACGAAAGAGAGATACTAGATGAAAAACGCAGAATAAGAATTGAAAAAATTGCTCGAAGCCTGGTGGAAAGATAACAAAATATCATTCATTAGAATCGAATGGGGTTGAAAACATGCTTGGTTATCAGAAAGGGAAGCAAGTAAGGTGGCATGAATGTGGGGAGATGGGAATTATATTGTGGACGACAAATCGAGGTTCTGTAGGTGTTGAATGGGGCTCTGGTGAATATGGTGAATATAATTATGAAGTCGATGAGTTATTAAAGTTAGTAGATTAATATGTTTTCCGAAAGTGAACGCGTGACAGTAAGAAAAAGGTTTACTCTAAATGAAATCGTGATTTTAAAGGAAGAGGTGGGGAAGTGAAATATAGAAAAAAACCAGTTGTCATTGATGCTATTCAATATGATGGATCACAAGATTCTTACGATAAGTTAAGGGACTTCTGCGGTGATATAGTGGGTATCTGGTCTGATTCACTTACAACAATACGTGTTATTTATATACAAACTTTAGAAGGCAACATGATCATTTCACCTAATGATTATGTAATAAAAGGAGTCCAAGGTGAGTTTTATCCATGTAAACCAGACATATTTCATCAGACTTATGAGAGAGTCTAAATAAAAGATAGTTTTCAACTAAACATATAAGGATGGATCGTTATCGAAATTATAAGCAAATCTGATAACGATCGCAGAGGGGATGTTAATCTCTATAGCGCCTTCTTTCCTCCAAGTCATCGGGATACTCATTCTGCTTTGACTTGGACTTGAATACAAACCAAATTACAGCAGCCAGCATGTAATCCATGACTTTATCAAAAGTCCAATTTGTGAAAAGATCCATAAGAATTTTCATTACCTTTCACCTCCCGAGACAAAAATGTCCTATCTCTTTTAGGTGGCGTGTGTATGACACGCTCCTATTAATAAAAGAGTGAAAAGTAATATGAAAATCAAAAAGAATTGAAAAAAACATGAAGAAAATTGAGGTGGAGCAAATGAGCGAAACTAAGGCAAACACAAATACAAAGATTCACGTATTGGCTGACGAAAAACTTGGCGGCATCAAGCGCGAATATGTAGAGGTCGATCGGAAGGCGGAGGTTGGCGAGAAGATCGTAATTGTAGAGAAGGCTGATTGCGATGAATGGTACGAGAACGGCGCTATTTTTACAGTTGATCGTGCCTGCCCGGGAAAGGCGCACGTAGAAAGTGACGAAGCTCGTAGCGGTACAAATCTCAGCGGATTTATCATTCGCGAAGAATATCACGTACTCGAACCGACCGACATCGTTCATATTGACGACGGCAGCTACGAAATGGTCGAACGTGAGGGGGAAGTAGGCGAGAAGATTATCATTGTTAGGCCTGACGGAGTAATAGGGGACGATTATGATACAGGGAGAGTTGGAACGGTAAAATCACGCCATTCTGCTGGAGACGTAAGCGTAGAAACTATTGGGTTGGTGTTTGGCGATGAATACCGTGTCCTCGTCCCATTAGGTAAACATAAGAAGACCTTTGAAAATAAAAATAGTGCATACAAAGAAGTCAAAAACTACATACATAATGAATTAAGTATTTCAAGACAAGATGTACAAGATATGATTAGCATTGCGGTTTCTAATGAAGTTCAGAAGATGTCTAAGTCAGGAAAACTGGATAGAATTGCGGGAGAAAAGATTGAATCACTTATTGAAGAAGGTTTTGAAAACGGAGGCCAGCTACTACATGGATTTAAAGAAAGGGTGTCACAAACAGTTTCCGATGAGGTGGGTAAACGGATTGCAAAAGTATTGAATATTAATGTGGAATTAAAGGAGGAAGGGAATTGACCAAGAACGAACGAGAAGATTATTTAAAGAGACTTGATGAATATGGATTGACAGAAGAAGAGAATGAGGAAATGACGAATATTTTAAATGATTTTGTGGGCTATGATATTTGGTAAATTATTTTGGGATCAAAATAAAATAGTTATTTTAACGATGAATTATCTAATTGATCCATGTACTAAATTTTCATTTAATGTGCGATGGCAAGTCACTAAGGAATTATGTAACGGAGAGATTAGACTCTCCAGGATTCAAAGGAAGGTATGCGGAGTTTACCATGCTTAGTCTTAAATCTGTGCTTAACCTTACATAAGATCGGTTCTATAAATACATATTCATCAGATTCAGACTTTACATGTTTCATAGAGTGGAACTTACTTCGTTCTGCGTTCGGCATGAATTCCATAAATCCAGCTGCCGTACCATCAGGATAAGACAGAAGAAATTTTATATCCTCTTTGGTGTAGCCAGTGATAAGGACATCTGTGTAATCATAGTTAATCACTTTCAGCCAGCTGTGGGAACGTTTATTGATTTCATAAGGGGAGTTAGCTTTCTTTAGTACGATTCCTTCAAGATGCTTTTCTTTGGCTAGATTAAAGTAAGCTAACCCTTTTCCTTGCAGGCCCTCAATAACATATACATTATCGTGATCAAGGTTAAGATTTAAAAGCATGTTTTTACGTTCATTGAGCGGCTTATTAGCGATTGAATGCCCATCAATATAAATTACATCGAATACACAGTAAACCACCTTATGGGCTGATTTCTTAGACATAAAGCGTTCCATTACAGCCTCGAAATCAGGAGCGCCGCCTGGGGCAGCAACAATAATTTCACCATCTAAAACAGTTCCATTGGGTATATCGAGATTCAAGAGTTCTGGGAACTTGCTTGTTACCTCATTGTTGTGACGAGTATAAAGCTTTATCTGATCATTAAACTTGGAGAGAATCAGTCTAATTCCATCAAATTTCAGCTCAGTGATATAGTTCTCGTCATCAAATGGTTCCTTTATCGAATGCAATAACATTGGCGATACAAACAAAATATCACCTCCTACTTAGAACATAATAGCTAAGCGAAGGTGATATATAAAGCAAAATGACTGTGGTACTTAATGGGATTCAATGAGCTCCGGTGAGTTGTTTTTAGGTGAGTTAACTAAGGATGAAACTTGATAAGCTTCCATGTCATCAGAGTTATACGGCAACAGTAAGCTTTGAAGATAATCAGGGTCAGTGTTTTTAGGATTTAGCCATTCCTTTTCATTCTCATTTGTAAGGATAACTGGCATCCGATCATGAATGTCTTCCATAAGCTCATTAGGCTTTGTTGTGATGATTGTGCAAGTATACAACGGATTGCCTTCTGACGTGTTCCACTTTTCATATAAGCCGGCAAAAGCAAAGAGATTGGAGGATTTGAGCTTAATACGCATAGGAATCTTAGTCTTTGGATCAAGACGCTTCCATTCATAAAAACTGTCAGCTGGGATGATACAACGTTTGCTTACGAGTGGCTTTCGAAAGCTGGGTTTCTCGGCCAATGTTTCAGCACGAGCATTAATCATTTTATACCCGATCTTTTCATCCTTAGCCCAAGGAGGAATAAGACCCCATCTAAGCTTACCCAGACGATTGTTTGACCCATCATTAATGATTGTCAGGATGTTTTGTGAAGGAGCGACGTTATAACTTGGATGGTATTCGTCTTCAGGCAAAAATTGATCTATATTGAATTGCTCAATGATGTCATCGAACTCAGAGAATAAAGTGAACCTGCCACACATGTTCATCATCCTTTAGGGTTTTTGAATATTGTACAGGCTTGATACACGAAAATCAAAAAGGAGGAATGTGATGCAGCAAACAGTTGAGGTTAAAGAAGTTGAAGTGTTGATCAGAGGGATATGGACAAAGAAGAAGTTCACGGATATTCAAAAGGGACAAACATTTAAGATTGAGGAAAATGGGAAATCAGCAAAATACATAGCAAGAACAGAACCTTATTGGGATGAGATGTACGAAGCCTATATAATTGATTTATTTGATAAAAATAAAATAAGTATACTGAGTTAAATGGTATTAGTGAAGAAAAAAACGGAGGTCGCAGAATGAGAGAAATTAAGTTTCGGATGTATTCAAAAAAGAAAAAAGTAATGCACTATTGGGATCATATAAAGCAGTTTCAGTTGGCAGCGCTAGATGATAATGATGAAAATGAAAAATACAGTTCATGGATGCAATACACGGGGATGAAGGACAAATACCACAGAGAGATTTATGAGGGGGATATCATCCAAGATGTAGATGGTTTTCATTGGAGAGTCTACTGGAAAGACGGATCTTTTTGGGCTAAGGGTGGAGAAATGAATGATGATCAGCATCTCATAGAACTCGAGTCAGTCTGGTGGGATGTAGCAGGAAACATTTACGAAGATCCTGAGCTTTTGGAAACTGAATAAAAACGATATTTTATTTAAGGGGGTGATAACATGTGAGTTATCTATGTGATTTGAGTTTTAAGAATAAAACAAAAATAAAAAGGAGTGGTTGTTAATTGTTGAGGATTAAAAACAGAATAGAGGAACTGTTAAAAAAGACTAAAGGAGCAGAAAAGAGAGACTTTGGACGGTACACTCTAATCTGCACACTTCACCCTGAAGCGAAGCTATTAAAGTATAGCACAGTTAAGAAGACTTTTCCAGTCTTGGTGACTGCTCTGGTTTCATTCCTGAATCCAGTGAGTATTTTAGCAGCGGACAAGTATCGGAACTTTGAAGAGCTTAAAGCTAATGAATCCCCGTTCAATTTCAGTGTATTCTCAAAAGAGAAAGACACCGATGTATTAATTCTTGCTCCCCATGGAGGTGGCATAGAAGGGGGAACAAGTGAGCTTGCAAAGGAATTAAGCGAAGCATACTCTACATATCTTTTTGAAGCTTTAAAGACACCAGGAGCATTTGATTTACACTTAACCAGTACGAATTTTGATGAACCACAAGCACTTGAAATGTTGAAGGAACATGAGTTCACACTTTCACTTCACGGGTACGCAAGTAATGATCAACATGTTTTAGTTGGCGGCACAGATCGGGAGAAAGCTGAAGCGATAACAAACACATTAAATAATGCCGGTTACTCTGCAGAGCTTCTTGATGAGGGGACGAGGTTATCCGGTAGCAGTCCAAATAACGTGGCCAATAAAAATAAAACAGGAAAGAGCATTCAACTTGAGTTAAGTACTGGACTGCGAAAATCAATGTTTAACACCTTTTCTCTCAAAGGGCGCTCAGGAACAAGAAATGAGACCTTTTATAATTTCATTGACACTCTTTCACGGTTTCTCAGTGAAAATGTAGAAGGGAACGGTTTGACAACATGAACATGGAGCAGTCCTTATACTATTTTGTTGATGCTCTGGATTGGGGAATTGATGATAAAGGGTCAAATGCAATTGAAACAACAGAAGGAATAAACCGAGCTTTAGAGTATGCAAGCTCAAAATCATTCTATAAAGTACATATTCCAAAAGGTACCTATCTAATTGATGCTGTGAATATGTCAAGGCGGTTGCCTGAATTCGGTGGAGGTATTAATGTTCCTTCGAATATTGAGTTAATACTTCATCCAGAGGCTGTTTTTAAAGTGTTGCCTAATGATTCTCAAGGCTACTCCTGTTTTTATATTGGCCAAGCGAGCAATGTAACGATTCGTGGCGGTCAAATTATAGGGGATCGATACGAGCATGATTATTCAAAAGTAACTTCAATTAAAAGGACACATGAATGGGGATACGGAATTCATATTCATGGCAGCAGTAATGTGTTAATTGAAAATGTGCAAGTCTCTGACTGTATTGGAGATAACATTTGGATAGCAGCCGATGGGATGATGAACACTTCAGGAGCGTATACGCCTTCAAAGAATGTAACCGTTCGAAAGTGTACTCTTTTAAGAGGGAGAAGAAATAATCTGGCTACCAATGGTTGTGAAGGTCTTCTTGTAGACGACTGTGATATAGAGGAAGCTGGGGGAGATACCATTGGGCCACAATTAGGAATTGATTTAGAGGGTTTTGGAGAAAACGGAATTAAGTATGATCACCCATACAAATTAACTGTACGAAACTGCCGGTTTAAAAATAATGGGCGTGGATCCGTTACAGCTCACACAAGCGGTGAAGTAAACTTAGAAGGAAACTTTAGTGACAATGTTATCTCTTATGGATACAGCACTGATGTCAGTGTTAAGGACAACAAGATTATTAATAAGGGAAAATCCAAGAAATATGGAATTGACTCGGTGGGTGTTTCAAGCACGGAGTCAGGAAATAGAGTACAAATCAGCGGTAACACTGTAAGAGGGTTTGAAATAGGCATATGTGTAAGAGGTAAAGGGATTGATGTAACGAACAATATACTTGAAAACATCGCGGCTTGTCCGATTGCAACACATGAAGCTGAAGATGTTTTTATTTCGAATAATCATATTGAAAACAGCGATTGTATACAAGTTCAAGTGCGAAACTCAAAAGATGTGAGAGTTACAAATAATAAAGGGGGAAATACCACATCTGCTTATGCCATTAAAATCATGGATTCGAACCGTGTAAGCTTTGCAATTAATGAATTTGCAAATGTGCACGGGGGAATTTATTGTGAGAGGTCTCAATCAGTTCGTTTAATGTTGAATGACCTATTCTTAAGCGGAAGTGGATACGGCATCTTTTGGGATAAGGATTCTGAAGTGTATTTCAACAGAAATGAAATTCATAATCCAAGAAATGTTGCAATCAAAGGTACATCCGAGAAATACAGCTGTCAGATCAGTGAGAATCAGATTTATTTCTGTAAGTCATTGATTGCTATCCACCTGACAGGTGGTTCAGAACACATGTTAAACAATAATGAGATCATGTTTAATCGTTCAACAGACCAGGGATATGGAGTGTATTTGGAGAATACGGACAAAGTACGGCTTGTAAGAAATGATGCGCGGGGAATTGGAGGTAAGCTATTATCTCACCCTTATTGCACAGATAAAGCAAAGAATACAACGTTAATTCATAACACATATGATAGTGGAACGCTGAAGACAGCAGAAGGAGATGTTGTAGTCTAAATAAAATTGTAGTTTTAACAAGATTGGGAGATGGATATATGGCCAATATTTTAAGTGAAGAACAAGATGAAGCAATCCGGTATTTCAAAAACAAGCTGAGCTTATCTGAAAAACTGTACATATCCCTAATTAATTTTAACCTGCTTAGAGATAAACACGAAGACTTTGGTAATAGACTATATGAGCTTTATAAGGCAGATCCTTATCTGTATATCAAAGCGCTCAAAGAAGGTTACGTGGTTGATCAGCCAATTGAATTTAATGAAGCAATTGTGCGGTTCTATGATGGTGAAGAACTTGCTGTAATTCATAAGACCACTGGGAAGAGATATAACGTAAATATAAAAATGAAAAAGCTTCCTGACGGTTTTACGCTACAAACAATGAACATGTGGTCATGGAGTGAAGTTGTTTAATTTTATGAATTTTCACTTGTTTTGATTTGTCATATCGTTAAGTGGGTACATTAAGGATGAGAAGGAAAAGGTTCTCTCATTATAATGTTAAGGGGTGTTTAATGTGTTGGTATATGAATATGGCAGAACGAAGCAAGAAGCTTTGTCTAACCTATGTAGAAAAATGATCCGTGAGTACCCAGATGAAACTTTCACAACGGACTTTGCAAAAGTTTCTGATTACGGTAATGAAGGATCAGATAAGAGATACGTAGCTGAATTTCGGGTATAGGATAGTTTGTTATACAGAAGCGCCTAAGCAAAGGTGCTTCTTAACTCTCGATATGATTTTATAAAATTACGCTGTTGGGGGTGGAAACAAGAAAATCATTCTTCAGATGCAGTCTGTACCCCAATTGTAAAGATACTCATTAAAACTTTTCAGAATAAAAATAAAATAGTTATTGACCATGCCATTTTAATGATGTAAGATTAAGTTATCCCAAAGAGAGAAAGGAGGAAAGAGATGAAAAAGGAATTAAAGATACTGAAAGTATCTGCCGAAGCCTTGCATACCTACAAAAATGATGTAAAAAGGAATTACAACATTGACGAAGACCAAGCAAGAAGAAAATTAACCAGGAATGTAATGTTGGTTAAGGAATTTAAACCAAGAGGAATTAGAAGAGGTCTTTTTTCTAAAACATATTCATATGGAAACTTAAAGATCACAATCCGGCATGGAACAGTAATAAGGATTGAAAATGTAAAAGGTGATCCTGAACCTTGGGACTTTCCAAAAAAGAGATACATAGAATTAAACAAGCTACTGGGTATCAAGGATTGTAAGTTTAGTAGTAAGTCTCATTATAGGCATTTTAAGAGTAAAAATAAAATATAAACGAAAAAGAAAGAGGTTGATTATTTAAATGGCAGAAAATAAAACAGTATTACGTGAAGCATCAAATGTTGTAACTATTGAGGGTACACTTGCTGAGGTAAGACACACTGAGTGGAAAAGCGGCAAGGGGTTAAATATTGAATTAGACATTGAGGTTGCGCCAAATGAAGTACATACAGTGAAGGGCTTTTCAAAATATAAGAAAGCTGATGGCACAGATAATGCTATTGCCAAAGGGTATCAAACTATTATCAGTGATTATAAGTCCATTGCAGAACACGGGAGAGATCAAGCTGATAAAGTGAGAATTACCCAAGGAAAGATTGGATTAAACGAATATTACTCACAAGGGATTTTAAAGGCATATCCACAGTTAACGACTAACTTTGTAAATAGACTGGACGCCAATGAAGAATTCAATCCAAGAGCAGAATTTGATGTTGAGTTGTTTGTAAAGAATGTAATCGAAGAAAAAGTAAAAGGTGAAGAAACGGGCAGAGTTAATTTAAATGGTTATATTCCTTTATATGGTGGGAAAGTAATTCCGTTTGAATTTGTAGTCACAAAAGAAGGGTCTCAATACGTTGAAAATAATTATGAAAAAGGGTCTACGGTTAATGTTTTTGGAAAGATTATTAACTTTAAAGAGCAAAAAGTAACGACCAAAACAGCAGCATTTGGCGAAGACAAGAAAGAAATCACAATTAATTCGAAAAGAGAGTACCTAATTACAGGTGGCAATGATCCATATGACGAGGATAGCAAAAATGCTTTTAATGCAGATGCAATTAAAAAAGCGTTGACTGAAAGAGAGATTTACCTAGATGAGCTTAAGAGTGAAAGTGGCAATGAGAATAATAAAAAGTCTGGGTTTGGAGGAAGCGCTCCTAATAACAAGCCTTCAAAGCCGGTTGAAATTTCAGATGATGACCTCCCTTTTTAATGGATAAAAATAAAATAATTCACCTGAGAATACATAGCTGGGGTGGGCTTTGACTCACCCATCAAATCATAATTAAAGGAGAGTTTAAATGGCAATCGATATTTTCAACCCTCAAGTTTCAGTAGTCGCAAAAGGTTTAGAAGGAAAAGTTATTACTATCTATGGTTCTAATAACTTGGGTAAGACAAAACAAAGCACACGAATGAAGAAGCCATTATACTTGCCATTTGAAAAAGGTTTGAATGCCATCGCAGGCGTTAAATTTATGGCTATTAATAGCTGGGCGGATTTTAAGAAGGTTAATAAACAATTAACCAAAAATGCAGAAAAGGCAAAAGAAACGTATCAGACAATTATTGTTGATGAAGTAGATGCATTTGCTAAATATGCAACTAGATATGTTTGCGAACAATATGATGTAGAACGGATTAAAGATGGAAATGATGGGTTTGGTCTTTGGAAAGAGTATGAAACAGAAGTATGGGAAGAAATTAATAAACTGATTGGGGTAGGGTTTACCGTAATCTTTATTGCTCATGCTGCAGAGGACAAAAAAGGAAAAGTTTATCCTAAAGGTGATAAACGTGTCTTGGCCCCTGTTATTGATAACAGTGATATTGTACTTTATCTAAGTTCTAATGGTGTTGATGAAGATAGAAAGGTTATCAAATCAAGCGCCTGGTTGGCTGAAACAGCTGAGCATTTTGCACGGAGCCGATTCGATTACATTGACACATACCTTCCTGAATTCACTGCAGAGAACCTGGAGAAGGCCATTATCGAAGCAGTTGAAAGACAGGAAGAAGCAGAAGGTATTGTTGCCGTTACATATGAAGAGCAAAAACAAAATAATTCTTCAGAAGTGCTTGATTACGACTCATTGATGGAGCAAATTAAAGAAGTTGGAATTAAGCTCAATGAAGAAGGACGACTGGAAGAGGTTAATCAGATTACAGAGAAACATTTAGGCAAGGGAGTAAAAGTGACTGAATGCAGCCGCAAACAAGTAAACGTTATGTCTGTAATCTTGGATGACTTAAAGGATCTTCTCACTAAATAAACAGGAGGGATTATTCCCTCCTCCTTTTTAGGGGTGATTAATTGGGTAGACAAGTTAAATGTCCATATTGTGAGACTAAATTAGATAAAGATTTAGCGATTCCTTATAAAAAAAGATATTATCATGAACAGTGTTTTAACACGTGGAAGCAAGAATCAGACCACCGAAAAGAGTTACTTCAATACATATGCAATTTATATGGCCTTACATCTCCGACCGGTATGATGTTAAAACAGATCAAGGAGTTTCAAGAGGATTATGGTTATAAGCTAAAAGGAATTGAGCTTGCACTTAAGTACTTTTATGAAACACTAGAGAATCACCCAAGAGAAGGAGACGGCATTGGAATCGTCCCTTTTGTATATGACGAGGCTAAGCGCCATTACATAAAACAAAAGGCAATCCAAAAATCAGCTGAAGACCCTAAGAATCACAAAAGAGAAGAAATCACATTAATTATAAAAAAGGGATTGAGGAAGAAAAGAGGACTTGTTGACATCTCAACACTATAGGAAGGAGAGTCCATTTGCTACAAGACAAAAAAGCAATTATTCAGGTTTTAGGAAGCATACTCAAGGATCCCACAATCTTGTCTGAAAGCAACAAGTATAGGATTACTTCGGATGATTTCCCTTCAAGATTTCACTCAATACTGTTTTTTGCTATGAGTAACTTATTCCAGCAAGGGACGGAAGTATTGAATGAGGTTGAGATAGATGGATATCTAAAAGATTACGACATTCAATATAAGATTTTTCATGATAACAATGGCCTTGAATACATCGAGAGAATTCAAGATCTGGCTGTAGTCGAAAACTTTGATTACCACTACAAAAGACTAAAAAAGTTTAGTTTGCTCAGAGAAATGAGCGGCTTAGGTTTCGATATCAAGGAGATTTATGATGAAACTATAATTGATCCAAAAGAACAAGAAAAAATGCAAGAACAGTTTGATAAGAAATCGATTGACGAAATTCTAGCAGCTTATGAAATGAAGATTGTAGATGTAAAAGAGAAGTTTCGAACCTCATCTGAAAGTGTGGGAATTCAAGGTGGGGAAGGCATTGATGAGTTATTAGATTCTTTTGAGGAGTCGCCAGATATTGGAGTGCCACTAAATAGCGAAATGCTTACTTCAATTTTCCGTGGGTCTCGTAAGAAAAAGTTTTACATTCGTTCAAGTATTACTGGCGGAGGTAAAACAAGAAATATGGTTGCTGATGCTTGTCGATTAAGTGCAACTGAGTTGTACGACCTTAAAAAGAAGGAATGGGTGAAAAATCCTTGGGATAAAAGTTCCACGGTCATCTCAACGGAAATGATGGCAGAGGAATTGCAAAGCTTGGCACTTGCCTATATTAGTGGCGTAGAAGAGAAAAAAATACTTAGAAATACGATCAATGAGCAAGAAAAACAACTTGTGCGCAAAGCTGCTAAAGTACTTCAGCAGTCTAATATTTGGTTCGAGCATCTTCCTGATTTCAATATCCAAGAGATCGAGAGAACGATTGAAAAGAATGTAATTAAAAATAATGTTGAGTACATTTACTTTGATTATATTCACTCATCAGTGACAATTTTTTCGGAGATGAGTAAAAAAAGCGGGGTCAACCTAAGAGAGGATCAAATCCTTTTGCTTATGTCTGATAAGTTAAAGGGTTTATGTAACAAATACGATGTTTATATGATGAGCGCTACTCAGTTAAATGGTGATTGGAAAGAGGCATGGCAAAAAGGACAAGTAATAGACGCATCTTACCTGAGAGGAAGTAAAGCTATTGCCGATAAGACTGATGGTGCAATGATTATTCTTCCTTTAAGTAAAAAAGAGAACGATGCAATTGAGCCAATCTTAAAAGCAGGATTTTACCCAGAGCCAAATTTTGTTACACACGTGTTTAAAAACAGGGGAAATGAGTACGACAAAGTAAAAGTCTTCTCCCATATAAATATGGGAAATATGCGGATCAAGGATTGTTTCACAACAAATCTCGATAACGAATTAATTACAGTTGAAAAATTGAATATTAAAGCAGGATAAGGGGTGTAGCACCCTTTGAAATATGATAAGGACAAAATAAAAGAAAGTCTTACGCTTGAAAATATAAATAAAATATTAAAAGAACTGGGTAGCGAAAATAATCAATGGGATCAACAAGGAAACCCAATATACAAAACCGTTTGCCATAACGCTTCTGGGGGAAGCTACAAGCTGTATTATTATCACGAAGCAAAGCAATTTCATTGCTATACAGAATGTGGAGACACATTCGATGTCTTTGAGCTTGTTATACGAGCAAAAAGTCAAAAAGGGATCAATATATCTTTTAATCAAGCCATTGAGTATGTTGCAAGGATAGCTGGGAGAACATTTGGCTTTGGTAATAGAGAGACATTCACGAACAATGAATTAATTGATGACTGGGAATGGATAGGGAAGTTCAATAAGAAGAAAAAAATAGACATTGAGCTTCCCAGTTTCAATGAGACTGTTTTAGATGTGTTTATGCCTTATCCTCATCAAATGTGGTTGGAAGAGGGAATAAGCATGCAAACATTAAATGATTTTGAAATTGGCTATTATTTTAGAACCCACACAGAAGGGATAACCATCCCACATCGGGATTTAAATAATAGATTGATTGGCATACGTAGACGATCACTTATTAAAGAGGAAGTTGATGCCGGTTATAAATATATGCCTTTAAAAGTTGGAAACACCTTGTATAATCATCAGACCATGATGAATCTATATGGATTACATAAAACAAAAGATTCTATTGAAAGGTTTAAAAAAGCTTTAATTTTTGAATCAGAAAAGTCTGTGTTAAAATGCCAGGATTTTTATGGAGAAGCAAATTTCACGTGTGCAGTCTGTTCAAACAACATTTCAAATTTTCACCGTGATATCTTACTATCTCTTGGAGTGGAAGAAGTTTTTATTGCTCTAGATAAATATAGACCACCGAAAGAACATGAGACAGAGGAGATGTATCAACGTAAACTGCTAGAGTATCAGAAAAAAATCTTGAAGCTTGCAGCAAAATTCACGCCGTATGTTCGTGTGTATGTTTTATGGGATTTTGAAAATATGTTGGAATGTAAAGATAGTCCAGCTGATAAAGGAAAAGACATTTTAGAGGAGCTGATGAGAAGAAAAATTGAAATCAATACGAACGAAGGAGGAATTTAGTGGCTTATAAGCTCATTGGTAACAATGATTATAATTTCAACCCATTATTAACAATCTTAAAAAACAGAGGGATGGAAAATCCGAAGAGCTTTATTGATGTGAATCAAAGTGCAGTAATTCATTTTTCAAAACTAAATAACATTGATAAAGCTGTTGATTGTTTAATAAAGCATTTAGAGAATAAAAATAAAATATTTGTCCAAGTGGATAGCGACGTAGATGGGTACACATCCAGTTCAATCATTATCAATTACATAAAAGCAATTTATCCGAAAGCTGATATACGATACCGAATTCATGAAGGTAAAGAGCACGGTATTTTCATTGATACAATTCCTGAAGATGTCGACTTAGTTTTAATTCCGGATGCTGGATCAAGTCAATTTGATGAGCATGAGGAGCTAAAAAAGAATGGCGTAGAAGTAATTGTTATTGACCATCATGAGTGTGAAAAAGAATCTGAGCACGCTATAGTGGTCAATAATCAACTCTCAAATGAGTATTCAAACAAAACATTAACGGGTGCTGGTATGGCATATAAGCTTTGCCAGGCCATTGATTATAAGCTTGGTAAAACCAAAGCGGAACAATTTTTGGATCTTGTTTCTATTGGTAACATAGCCGATTCAGCTGATTCAAGAAATTTAGAGACCAGGTACTTTATGAATGAAGGCTTGAAGAACATTAGACACCCGTTAATCAAGAAGCTGTTTAAAAAGCAAGAGTTTTCAACTAAGGGTTGCCAAAACATACAGAATACACAGTTCTATATTAATCCATTAATTAACGCAGCTATAAGGGTCGGTAGCGGTGAAGAAAAAGATCAATTGTTGAGATCGTTTCTGTTGTCTAAAGAAAAAGTTCCATACAAAAAACGTGGACAAGATGAAATCAACCTGGTCTCAATTCACGATGACACAGTTAGGGTATTGGGGAACCTTAAAGCTAAACAGAAACGCATTGTTGATGCAGCTACTGTTGAAATTAAAAACAGAATTGAAGAAAAGAATTTGGCAGCTAATAAAGTGCTTATAGTCTACACTGAGAGGATTTTGGATAAAAGCTTGACTGGGCTAGTAGCAAATGTACTTGCAGGTGAATATAAAAAGCCAGTTTTGCTGGCTAGAAAAAGTGATGAAGAAGAAGGGGTGTTGAGCGGGTCTATTCGAGGGTATGAGACTGGCTACATCAAAGACTTTAAAAAAGAGCTAACAGATACAGGGCTGTTTGAATTTGTTGAAGGCCATCCAAATGCAGCCGGATTTGCAATCAAGCGTGAAAACTTGATTTTGGTTAATGAAGTTCTAAATGAAAAATTTAAAGATGCAGAGACAGGTGAAGAAGTTCAAAATGTTGACTTTGAGATACCGGCTAATCAACTTAGAAAGGAATTTTTAATTAAGCTGTATAGCTGTAAAGATTATTGGGGCTATAAGGTCGAAGAACCATTGGTAGCAATAACAGAACTAGAAGTTGATGTTGATCAAATTGAACACATCGGGAAAAAGAACAAGACAACAGTCAAGTTTAAACATGGAGATATTGAATACATACGCTTTAAAAGCGATACAGAATACTTTGAGAAACTTACTCAATCAAATGGAACTTTAATACTTAATGTTGTTGGTAAGGCAAGGGTAAATGAATATAAGGGCAGACAAACACCTCAAATTGAAATTTATGACTTGGAGGTGGTTCGCACAAAGAAAAAAGAGCTTGTGTTTTAAGGGGGATGAAAATTGATTGGATGCCACTGTCACACTGATAAAAGTAACATAAGGCTTCTCGATTCAACAAATTCAGTAGGAGAATTGCTTAAAACAGCGGTTCAGATGAATTATAAAGGATTGGCCATAACTGACCATGAGGTTCTTTCAGCACATTTGGAAGCAATTAAGACTGTCAGAGAAATGAAGAAGGAAGGGGATATGCCTGCAGATTTTAAACTCTTACTTGGGAATGAAGTATATTTAGTCGATTCACTAGAAGAAGTCCGCGATAACTATAGGTCAGGACAGACAAAGTTTCCGCACTTTTTAATGTTAGCAATTGACCCTATAGGACATGAGCAGCTAAGAATACTGTCTTCACAAGCCTGGGGAAATTCATTTTACACAGGAACAATGGAAAGAGTGCCAACAGTTAAAAAGAATGTAGAAGGACTGCTTAGCAAAGATCCAGGTCATATTATTGCTACAACAGCTTGTCTTGGCTCCGAGGTGAATATCAATTTACTCAGAATCAAAGAATGCGAAGAAAACGGAGACATTCAGTCAATCAAGCAGCACAAATTAAAAATTCATGAGTTTTTAACATGGTGTATTAAAGTCTTTGGGAAAGATAAGTTCTTTATTGAGCTTCAGCCAGCTTTAAGTGAAGAGCAAATTTATTGTAATAAGAAACTTGTTGATATAGCTAACGGCTATGGATTAAAAGTGATTGTCACAACCGATGCACACTTTCTTAGACCGGAAGACAGGGCAATTCATCAAGCCTTTTTAAACGCCAAGGATGGAGAGAGAGAAGTCGATTCTTTTTATGAAGCATGTTTTGTTCAGAACGTTGATGAAATTCATGAGAGAATGGACTACATGGACGAAGAGCTCATCAATGAGGCTATTGAAAACACATTGCTAATTGGAGAGATGATTGAAGATTATACTATTGAGCACGAACCAATTATTCCAAAAATGGCTTTACCTGAGTTTGAATTATCCCATTTGTTCAAGCCGGCATATGAGAAATATAAATATATAAAATTAATGGCGGAATCTGATGAAGAACAGGACAGGTATTTGTTAAAGCTAATTGAAGATGGTTTTAAGGCAAAGCTAATGAAAAAGGATATGTCTAAAAAAGAATTGCACTCAATTTTAAAACGGATTGATCTGGAATTGGGTGAGCTTTGGGAAATTAGTGAGAAGCTAAAACAGGCCATGTCATCTTATTATGTTACTGTCCGGGAAATCATCAATACAATTTGGGATGATGAGTGTGGAGGAGACAGCTTAGTTGGAGCAGCAAGGGGGAGCGCAGCAGGTTTTTTAGTAAATTACTTGTTAGACATTACGCAAATTAACCCAATGCAGTACAACCTTCCTCATTGGCGTCACATACATAAATCGAGACCAGATTTGCCGGATATCGATATTGATACTGAAGGATCTAAGCGTCCAAGAATCTTAAAAGCATTAAGGGACAAGTTTGGAGAAAAAAGAGTACTGCAGATTTGCACTTTTGGAACTGAGAAATCTAAATCCGCACTTCAAACTGCTTGCAGAGGCTTAGGAATTGATAATGATATCTCTCAATATTTAAGTGGAATGATTCCATTTGAAAGGGGAGCAAACTGGACTCTCTCCGATTGCTTCTTTGGCAATGAAAAATTAGGTAGAAAGCCTATCAAGGAATTTATTAGAGAGGTCGAGGGATATCCCAATCTGAAAGAAACCTGTCTGAAAATTGAAGGTTTAACTAACAAACGATCTTCTCATGCAGCCGGCGTCCTAATATTCAATGATGAATACACCAAATCAAACGCAATGATGAGGACACCAAAAGGAGCATATATCACACAGTTCAATATGGGCGACAGTGAAGCAATGGGTTCAGTTAAGTATGATCTGTTGACTATTGAGGGATTAGATAAAATTCGAGTAGCCTTAGACCAGCTTATCGAAGACAATCAAATAGAGTCCCAAGGAACTTTAAAAAGAACTTATACTAAGTATTTGCATCCAGATACTTTGGAGTATAACTCTAAGAGAATATGGGAAATGGCTGGCGAAGGAGAAATAATGGATTTGTTTCAGTTTGATACAGAAGTGGGCAACCAATCCGTTGTTAAAGTTAAGCCGAAAAACTTATTGGAAACAGCCGTAACAAATTCTTTAATGAGACTGATGTCAGAAGGGGAAGAACAGCCTGTAGATACATATGTAAGATTTAAAAAAGACATCGACCACTGGTATCAAGAAATGAGAAATTACAATTTAAGTTCAGAAGAAATGGATGTACTTAAAAAACATCTATATAAACCAGAAGAAGGTCTATACGGGATCGCAGATACACAGGAATCAGTTATGATGCTATCCATGGACAAAGAAATTGCTGGGTTTACCATTGAAGAATCTAATAAGCTAAGAAAAGGGATAGCCAAAAAAATCAAAAAAATGATTGATGCAATAAAGACAATGTTTTTTGAGAAAGGGCGAAGCTTGGGAACATCTGAAAACCTTTTAAAATATGTCTGGGAAGTACAATTTAAAAGACAATTCGGATACTCGTTCAGCAGCCTGCATACTCTTGCATATTCTATTATTGCTCTTCAAGAATTGAACCTTAACTATAAGTACAACCCATTGTATTGGAGCACAGCTTGTTTAACGGTCAACAGTGGTGGAATTGAGAGCGAAGAAGATCAGTCCACCAAAAAATCAGCCGCCACAAACTATGGGAAAGTGGCTGCAGCTATAGGGAATATCAGAAAAAGAGGAATTAAAGTTGATTTACCTGATATCAATAGCGCAAATTTTGGTTTTAAAGCAGATACGGAAAGTAACTCTATTATATTTGGATTAAAAGGAATGAATGGAATTGGTGACGATGTTGTTCATCAAATAATTGTAAATAGGCCATACAGTGACTTTGACGACTTCATCGAAAGAATGTTCAAAAGTAGCATCCTTAAAAAAGGACAGATGATCCAACTAATAAAAGGTGGTTGTTTTGATTCTTTTGGTGATAGACAAAAAATAATGAAATCTTTTATTAGTTTGATATCTGAGCCTAAAACCAAACTGACTTTATCGAATTTAAAAATGCTAATCGAAAACAATATTGTTCCCCAGGAATATGCTTTAGAAATTAGATTCTTCCGTTTCAAAGAATACATCAGCAAAAAGGTTTACAAGACAATGAAATCTCCAAAAGACAGGCTTTTCTTATTAGATGATATGTCTTCCGACTTTTACAATCAACATTTCAGTGAAAGCGGAATCGTTGATATGATTAATGGTCAACTTGTTGTATCAGAAAGATTGTTTAAAAAAGAATATGACAGTAAAATGTCCAAAATCAAAAACTGGATATCGACTGAAGAAGCCTTAAGTGGACTTAACAATTGCTTGCTTAAGAAAGAGTGGTCTAAGTATGCCGATGGATCTCTTGGTAAATGGGAGATGGATTCATTGAGTTATTATTATAACGATCATGAACTTGCTGGTGTTAACTTTGCTAAGTATGATATTGCTGATTTCTATGAGTTGCCAGAAGAGCCGATCAAAGGGAAACCATATCAATGGCGAGGAAAAACTCTGTATGAATATGAAACGACTCGAATTATAGGAACCGTATTAGACAGGGATAAAAACAAGCACACCATCACACTCCTTACACCTACAGGAGTGGTTACAGTTAAACAGTGGGCTGGCAGCTTTGGACATTATAATAAACAGATTTCTCGACCTGTTGCCGGCGGCAAGAAAGAGGTTGTTGAGAAGTCTTGGTATACCAGAGGAACTTTGCTCATGTTCACTGGTTTCAGAAGAGGCAACAACTTTATTCCTAAAGTATATAAGAACAGCATCTATAGCCACACGGTCTGTAGAATTGATCATGTTGATAGGAAAGGGAATATCAGCCTAACAACCAAAAGAGCTGAGGCATAGGAGGCAGGATTATCAATAAAAATTTTATGAATAAAAATAAAATAAAAATGAACATTTTCAAGTCCGTTTATGGTATGATGATTTTAATTCCCTTAACCACTTTTTCTTACATAAGTTATGAACAGCATTTACATAAAACAGAGGGAAATGAAGACTTAATAAAAGAATCATTTTATAAGAAGCCTAGACAGATTAGGATCCCATCAAGTGAGAATATTGTCTTGCGGTTATTTAAAAAAGCTCAAACGAACAAAGAACAACAATTAAAAAGGCATACTGAGAAGATTATGTCAGCAAAACTCATTAAACCTAAGCAAAGTAAGAAAAGGCACATGAGAGGAGGTGAAAAGGCAAAGCATAGAGTTTTTAAGAGTAAAAATAAAATTTATATTAAAGAAAAAGAAAACAAGCCACCGGCCGCAAAGGAAACCATCCAGGTTAAGCTGAGTGCTTATATTGCCCACTGCCAAGAAGGATGCACAGGAACAACTAGAACAGGTGTTGATGTTACTCAATCAATCTATTACAAAGGGTATCGTGTTATTGCAACCGATCCAAGTGTCATTCCCCTGAATTCAATTGTTGAAGTGAGCATTGGTGGGAAAACGTTCAAAGCAATTGCAATAGATACTGGCGGCGCAATCGTAGGAAATAAAGTGGACTTGCTTGTAGCAACCGAGCGTGACGCAATTAATTTTGGCAAGCAAAATGGGACAATCTCGATTATTAGTTAGGAGGCGGTTAATTGCCGAAGTTTTGGTCTTATCCAGAAGGGTTAAAAGTCATCATAAATGAGAATGCAAAGAACGCTTGTCCTCATCATGTTGGACGGAAAGGGAAAATTATTGAGTTGCTTCACTCTGCCACATATGATTACGCAGTTAGTGATGAAACAGGTGATATTACATTCTTCAAGGAGCATGAATTAAATCCAGCTAAAGGAGGTTAATTGTATGTTTAAAAAGGGAGAGAAGGTGATTGCTGGTTTCACAGAAGAAATTGGTGTTGTTGCACAAGTTGATAAAGGACATGAGCAATTAGAAGTTGAGTATCCAGACGGCTCATATAGAGTGATTGGCTTCAGCAATGTGAGAAGGGTGGAAGATAAATGACGATGATTATTTTAGAGGGCACTGACTGCTGCTACAAATCAACAGTAGCGGAAAAGCTAAGTAAAGAACTCGGATATCCGGTAATAAAGGGATCCAGCTTTGAATTAGCTAAGAGTGGTAATGAGCACCTGTTTGAACACTTTAACAAGCTTGCCGATGAGGACAATGTAATTATTGACCGATACATATATTCAAATTTAGTTTATGCGAAGAAGTTCAAGGATTACTCAATCTTAACAGAAGAGCAACAAAGGGCAATCGAGGAGAAGGTTAGAGATAAAGCAAAAGTGATCTACTTACATGCTGATCCAAAAGTTATTAAGCAGCGTTTACTTGAACGTGGTGATGAATACATAAATGATCGTGATATTGAGCCGGTATTAGAGCTATACAGAGAAGTTATGAGCAATGCGGAATTACATACATATTCATGGGATACAGAGCAGCGGTCTAGTAAAGAAATTGCTGAAGACATAATCTTTTTAGTGGAATAGGGTGATTTATGAAGAAGGTAATTGCAATTGATATGGATCAAGTTTTAGCTGATTTACTAAGTGATTGGGTAGCCTACATTAACGTCTATGATGATCCTTTTCTAAAAGAGGAAGATATACTGTGTTGGAATATTAGCAAATATACAAATACCCAAAACAATGTTTATAGACATTTGGATTACGAATTGTTCAGAAATCTGGATGTTATAGAAGGAAGTCAGAGGGTAGTTGAGGAGCTGACGAAGAAATATGAAGTATATGTTGTTACTACAGCAACAAACCATCCGGAATCCCTTAAAGCAAAGCTTGAATGGCTTACAGAGAATTTTCCATTCATTCCGCATAGCAACGTTGTGCTTTGTGGCAATAAAAACATAATTAAAGCAGACATCATGATTGATGACGGAATACATAACTTAGAATCATTTGATGGAATAAAGATACTATTTGATGCACCGCATAACAGGAATGACAATAGATTTATTCGTGTTATGAATTGGGAAGAGATTGAACGGAAATTACTTTGAAATATCATTATATTTAGAGTGAAAATAAAGTTAAAAGGAGTGAATTAACACTCCTTAGTAAACTAACGTGCTTCTACTGTAATTTTATAAATCACATAATTGTCGTTAATGTCATACGCATAAACCAGTGCTGTGCCCAATGTTGAATGAGAGGATACGACACCACTGGAACTAATGCTAATAAGGTTGCTTCCAGAAACTATTTCCCACCGGGTGTAACCTTTTAATAGAGATACGTTAGAATTCCTAAGCATGTGGTAATCAACTGTACCGAGCGGATCGCCTAGCTGCTTAACTTGGTCAAATGATTTGACAGGTGTTAGGGCTGAAGCTTGTGATGTGAATGCAGGGAGAGCTAGTGTTGTAAGCGATAGAGCAGAAACAATCAATCCTTTGTAAAACTTTTTCATAAGGATTACCTCCTAGGTTTTGATTGTAAGTACAACCCTAGTCTAACATGTAAAATATTTGAAATGTGTGAAGTGTTTGTGAAACCGATTAAAAGATCAATTTTATTTAGAATAAAAATAAATTATATGGAGTGATTTAGTGAAAGTACTAAGTTTATTTGACGGAATGAGCTGCGGACAGATTGCCCTAAATAAAATTGGCATTACTGATTATGTATATTATGCGAGTGAAATCGAAAAATCGAGTATCGCAGTAACACAAAGGAACTATCCATTCACAATTCAACTAGGTGATATTTTAGAATTAGATGAACAAAAATTAAAAGGATTAAATAAAATTGATCTTTTGCTAGGCGGGAGTCCATGTCAGAACCTCACTATAACTGTAGCTGATCGAGAAGAGCATTTTACAGGATTGGCAGGAGATAAATCAAAATTGTTCTTTGAGTATGTGAGGGCCTTAAAAACAGTTAAGCCCAGGTATTTTTTATATGAAAATGTTGAGAGCATGAAAGAGAAGGATAAAGAAACGATTACTAAGAACTTAGGCGTTGAACCAATAATGATAGACAGTGGACTACTTTCTGCACAGGAAAGAAAAAGATATTACTGGACTAACATTCCAAACGTTAAACAACCCAATGAAAGGCACCAGGTCTTAGCAGATATTCTTGAGGAAAACGTTGATGAAAAATATTATTACAATCTTAATTATGATTTTTATGGGTTGCATAAGCGAGTAGCTGCAAGGCTCGATTTATACAACTATGATATTTTACAAAGGGTATACAGTCCTCATTTTAAAGCTCCAACCTTAACAGCATGTAGAGGTGGTCATAAGCAAAAGAAAGTTATACATAATGATAGAGTTAGAAAGCTTACTCCTCTGGAATACGAGAGACTGCAAACGGTGCCTGAAGGTTATACAAAAGGTGTTGCAGACAGTCATAGATACAACATGCTTGGGGACGGATGGACAGTTGATGTAATAGCTCATATTTTAAGCTACGCTGATTTTTCAACGTCAAAGGGAGTGCAAACAGAAGCGGCAATTTAAATAAAATTTGTCTTTTAAAGAGTAAAAATAAAATATAAGAGGTGGAGTCTGCGGTGAACTATCCAGAAAGCTTAAAAGAGAAAGCCGAAAAGATTAAAGACGAAGTAAGAAGCGGAAAATTAGACGAGGAGAAAATAAAAGCGATTGCTAAGTCTGCAGTTGAACTTTTAAGATCCGAAGAGAAGAGCCATACACATTATGCAGAAGTTGTCGGTGCAATTGCTGCAAACCTAGAAGATTTCTTTAAGTCTTATCTAAAAGAGGATTAATATAACAGGATTAAAAGAAAGGATAAAGGGATGTTTATTGAAAAGGTACTATGTTAGATGTAAAGATCACAAAGACGAAAATACGTCTTTAATAATTGAGGCGTTATCACCTGAACAGGCAAAAGAACAAGCATGTGAAGTACATAAAGTAAGAGATATTTATAATGTGAGTCTGGGAGAAGGAAAGTCAAGGAATTATCTTGAACGAAAATATGCTCCATACATAAAAAATAACAACAGCAAGGCGGTAATTATCTTTTCATAAGGGAGGACGTCCGTGCGCATATCTGATCCAATAAAAGAAACACTTGTGCAAAATATAGATCAACTTAGTAGCAGAGTTGATGAGTTGTTCATTTATCTTGAAAATGAGTTGCCGTCAACATCTGAAAGACAATGGAAAACTATAGACAAAAAATTCGGTGAGATTTTTACTAAATCTAAGGAATTACAAAATTACATAAGTTGTTTATAAAGGTGAGCAATATCCCCTTGATATAAGGACTTCTGTGTTACTTAATATTCAAAATCATCAGTATTTCTTAACAATTATTTATATGATTGGTAGCATTTATTATTGAAAGAAGGTGATTTATGAGATTGTTTGTTTGATGAGTATTGGTGCCAGATGAGAATTATATTTTTACAAAGGGGATATTTTAATGAACAATTTTTATCGAACGATCTTAGCACTAGTTGCCGTATTTGTCCTGGCCTTTTCAACATTTCCTCCGAACAGTGATGCAAAGAGCACAATCTCAACAGATAATGTCGACAAGGATAAAGTAAAATCAGAGGCAGAATTTATTGTAGATCACACTATTGATGTGAGTAAAAAGACTAAGGAAAAACTTCTATCCAAGGCAGAAAAAGCAATTGAAGATGGAGACATTAAGTATCATAAATCAAACGAAAAGGTATTTGATAATGCATCAGTTAGAGCTATTAAGTATGATGATGGTACAGTAACTTATTCAGTTTCTTATTTATACGTGGACACTGAAAAAGTAGACAGAGTTAGCTCATTTAATGTTTCGTTTGATAGCGATATGAATATTGAAGAATACTATGAAGTTGACATGAAGAAAATCAGCAGTACTCAAAACGAAATGACTTATTGGGTTAATGGTGTTAAGGATGAGGACAAGTCTGGGGTCTTTGAAACAAAACAAACTTCAGAAGACAAAGGAAGCTCATCTAACATGATGAGTGCTCAGAAGAGTTGGACTGGGTGCGTATCAGATTGCTTAGGTGATAAAAATATTAGCCAATGGGCAATTACTGGTTTAGCTATTTTATGTGGAGCTGCATGTACAGCTGGTGTTCCAGCAACAGCGGGGACTGCTTGTTATGCTTGTGTAAATTCTGCTGGTATTATTGGTGTAAATGCATTCTTTGATTGTATGGAGAAGTGTAAATGATCAATATCTTGAGTAAAATACTATTTATTTTGTCTGGTTGCGCATTGTTGATCTTTGGGATAATTTTAAAGGATGGATCAATGGCTTTTGGATTGTTTGCCTTATTCTTCATAGCGGCAATAATTGTTCGTGTATTTCATAAACGAACTCAAAACCATTAGCAGCAGCCTTATTGTACTGTAGGGGAGGAAACTCTCCTACTTTTTAAAAAATATTTAGAATAAAAATAAAATAGTTATTGATTAATTGATGAGATGCGAGTATATTAGAAATATAGGAAGCGAGGTGATGCATTGGAGTGTGTTAAATGCAAGGATCACATTGGCGAGATCGTTTATTACATAAGAATAGCTGACCACAAAGATTATAAGGAATATCCGGTACACAAAGAATGTGGGGAAGCAATCAAGACAGAATGTATTGAAAACTGTAAAGACATGAAATTAGAAAAGACATTGGAATACTTGCAACTACTTTAAGAGTAAAAATAAAATATTCCTTTTATCGAGAATCGAGGTGAATGAAATTTCATATTTAGTACTGGGTCTGATCTTATTCGGCTCAATATTCTTAGGTAATGGAATGGCATGCTTGGTTGAGAATAAGAACTTTAAAGAAGGCAGACCATTCTATTTTACGGTTTTCTTAATTGGAGGGTGTTCACTCATTCTTGGAGTTATTCTTACAGTGATATGAACAATGTGAAGGGAAATAGTCAGAAGGCAATATTCATAATTTCCCGGGCAACCGCAGTATACGACAAATTAGAACCAAAGGAGAGAAAAAATTAATGGCTATGATTAAGCATATTACTCACGAAGAGGACATTTTTGAGGTGTATGGAACGAGAAGAAACGATAAAAACCAAGAAGAATTTTTGATTTATAAAAAACATTATGGGGGTTGGAAATGGGTTCCTGTAAGCGATTTTGAGCCATTTGAATAAATTTTAAATGAAATTCGATTTTTATAAAGAAAAGGAGAAAACCATGAGAGACATTACATCCGAATTCACATTAAGGGGAGTAAACAGAAAAACTTTGAAACTCCTAGCAACTAAGAGTGTCGATTATCCAGATACATGGGTAAAGGTGCAAATTGGAGATCAAATGGCAGAAGTAGAGGCTAAGCAACTATTGGTGGCAATAGCAGCATTTAATGAAATGTGAGAAGGGAGGCAACTAAAATGAAGCTCAAAAAAGCAGACTGGGTTATTGTCCGAGAAGCGGAAGAACAAGGCTTAATGGTTGGTATGACAGGTCGAATTGAAAGAAAGCGAACCGATTTAAACAATGAATTAAGTGATTATTTTAGAAAACAACTCCCCGGTTATACTGGTAGCTATGATGAAAATGAAGGGGAAGAAATCCTATATTCAATTAACGAATACATAGCAGAAAACAAAATTGATATGTACCCTTTAGACTTTCCAATTACAGATGGAACAGATGTTTATTTGATTCCTATAACCGAAAATATTCAATTAAAAGTAATTGTGACAGATGAATATCATGGCAGTGGCGACTATTCAAAATATGTTATGGCAGATTTCTTCTTGATCAATGACAAGGCAACTACGAAAGACGTTGATACACTCCTTCAATTTGTAAAGAAACATCTTTTACAAGGAGGTGAATAAGTGGTACGCCATAAAGCAACATTTGAAGGGAAGGTAATTAAGAAAAGTTGGACATTAGGTTTGTGTGATGCCCTTGTCCCAATTGAGCAGCAATGTGAATACCAGCCATTTTTTGAAGGGATCATTGACTTAGACCCAATTGAAATCGAAGGGAAAGTGTATATCCCAGGGTTTAACGAATACGTAGTCGTAACAGACAGGCAGCGCAATACAAAAAATGAATGGACATATCAGACTGACAAGGTAATTAAAACAATTGAAGATAAAGAGAGCCTTGAAAAAGCGATTCAAACACAAGAAAAAATAGAGAAATGGAATCAGCAAGTTAAAGAAAACTATGAACGCTTTAAAGAGGAAGAAAAACGTAAAACTTTCTGGTGGAAGAGGTTTTGGTTTTCTAAATTAAAGAATGACAAAGGGGAATTTTGAATGAATAATATCAAACTTAATTATAAGGTTGGGACTGCATTAAAGGAGTTAGTCAAAACGATTGGAAAAGCTGAGCTTTATAAATTTGAAAATTTATTATGTCATTACAAACACAGCAATAAGTATGAGGGAGAAACTCAAAAACAAATTTCAACAGTCGTTGATTTTGTAAGAAGTTCAGAGAAAAATCGAATTGCATACTATAATGCTTTATCTAATGATTTTACGGTATTAGAAGAGGAGGACTACAGCGGAGAGCTGTCTTATGATTTTTATAAAAATGAAGGGGCGGCTGTCTTCATTAAAGGAAAAATGGTTTTTGGAATTCATCCCGACAACCTTCACAATAATTTAAGGGCTTTGGAAAATGGAGATTTAAAAATAAAGTGGTGGCAAATATATTGTCGTAATGAAAAAAAGGAGGCATCTGAAAATGATTAAATCTCAGAAAGTTAATGTTTTTAGAGAGACGTTACATTGTGATGAATGTGATGAAGCTCCAGAGCTTGTATTTTCAAATATGATGCTCACATCAAACCCGCCGAAGTATCCGTTTCAATGCCCATTGTGCATGAAAAAAGTTTATATGAAAACAACCTATCCAAAGGTTAGATATGAAGCAGTTGATTGAAATTTAATTAAAAGTTTTATTTTAAACCGATTTTGCAAAATGAGAGTCAGATATGATCTTAAAAGAAATTGCTTTATATGAAGAAACACTAAATAAACATTTGCCAAATGAAACAAAAATGGTTCTTCATTACAGAAATGTAGAGGCAACTGAAAACGAAGATAAAATCACATTAAGGTTTGGTATTGATTCATTGGTGTATAAATGGCTTGAACTAGGCGGGGTATTAAAGGGTTCTTATAAAATGAAAATGACAAGCTTAGAGGATGAAACAAAGGAGGTTAACGTGAAAATCGAAAAAATCCAAACGAACTCAGACAGAGGTTTGGCGGTGGAAATAGAATTTAATGTACTCAGTCCATTTCGGAGCATTGAGGGCGTAGCTGGCATTCATTCGTTCTCCATAAAAGGATGATTTTAAGGAGTTGATTAGACATTAGTATAAGTCAAAGGCAGTCTCAACGTATTCGAGAAGCTCTGATAAATTCAAACACAACTGCTGAGGAAATTGGAATGGATAAGGCATTATCAGAAGTTCTCAATCTACTCAAGAGAAGAATTTTGGAGCTGGAAACTTTGTATTATCCAGAGTGGGAATATGAAAATGCAAAAGTGAAGCTTGAAGAGCTTAGAAAAATGGTGAATAGAATTAATGCACTTCGAGGAACCGGGAAGGATGAACAAAATGAATTTGAAAATGCAGGAAGCGGTTTTACATCTCAACAAATATGACAGCAGTTCAAAAAGTGCTCAAGATGCACAGAAGTTGTTGAATGCTTTAAAGGATACATACGATGTAGTCGGTTGCCGGTTTAGACATTATAAAGGCGGTCTGTATAAGGTTATTGGAGAGGCTATTCACACTGAAACAGAAGAAAAGCTGGTTATATATGAAGACCATGACGGAGTTCTTTGGGCAAGACCTAAAGAAATGTTCTTTGGAAAAGTGATTATTGATGGTAAAGAGATTAAGAGATTTACAAAAATAGATTAGGAGTTGATGAAAATGAATAAAAAATATGGACTTTATTGCATGGGAACACTTGTCAACACTTATGATGACGCTATTGAGGCGCATAATGATGCTGTGTTTGCTCAAGAAGAAAGCGGAGTACCGCATGAGGTAAGAGAAATTGAGGAAGTAACTGATTTAAACGAATTTAAATTTAAGCTATCAGAAGAAGCTATTGCTGTAGTCAGCAATACTGTATACACAGCAAGAATGAATCATAATACTGAACAATTCGAAATAACAGACTCTACAACCGACAGTACTCTTACTTATGCAAAATCAGATATAGACAAGTACATCAAAAACAATGTTTTGGTTTTAGTTTAAATAAAATCACAGTTTTAAAGAATGGAGAGAAGGCATGAATAAAAAACAATTAGTAGAAGTATTGAGGACATCCTTACCAAGTAAAAGAATTTTAGATTTAGTTGACCTGGGTATAGTGCAACTCTTGGGTGAACCACTCCTTTTAAAAGTGAGATCGGGCTATTCGTTATCTCAAACTGGATTAATAGAGTGGAATGAAAACAAAGGCTGTCATTACAACTATAACGAACTTTCCGGGAAAAAAGTCATTTTTGGATTCAATGCCTTTAATAGAAGAGGACAAGAGGCGATTGAAAAATATTTGGCGACTTATAAAAATAATTAAAGGAAGGAGAAGTTATATGAGTGCAACAAGAAAGTGGAGAGATTTGAGAAGCAAGTTAATTGGATATAAGGCATTCGGTAAGTTCAGTGATTTTGTTATTGACCAAATTCTCAATGATATGGATGAGTTGGACGTAAGGCACGAAAAAGGTAAAAACAAAAAATAGAGAAAAGGGAGTTGTGGAATGGGAGCTACTAAACAGTTATACGTGAAGCGTAGTGACTTGGTGAATTTAGATGATGCGAAAGATAATACGAAAATACATTTGCAAAATGGTGAGTCGTTTATGGTTTTTAAGGGAGAGCTTATTGCAACTGACTTAGATGGCAACCAAATGGTTATCCCGCAGAGTCAAAAGCATAAATATGTACCAGTTGATTTGGAGATGGAGGACTTATCCCCTCTTAGAGCTAAGATGGCCAAAGGCTATGCTGAGATGGCTGAGATCAATTTAGAAATGTCTGAAGCATTCCATTATGCTGAAAATGAAGCAGAAACAACCACGAATAGCTTAGTTAACGGGGAATATAAAGAATATTGATTATTACATATGAAAGCAAGACAGGTAATGTGAAAAGGTTTGCTCAAGCATTACAAAGGGAGTTAAACTTCGATGTCATTGAAATAACAGATGACTTAATTGTTGAAGAAGAATTCATACATATTACATATACGATAGGCTTTGGGGAAGTACCTGAAAGGACTTGGCATTTTATTATTAAGAATAAAAATAAAATAAAAGGAGTTGTTGTGAGTGGTAACAAGGTTTGGGGTGATAACTATGGTTTAGCTGGGGACAAGCTTTCAGCAATGTTCCATGTACCATTGTTATTAAAGTTTGAACTAAGTGGAACAAAACAAGACTTGCAGAAGATTAATCGGGAGGTACAACTTATTGACAAACACAATACCAAAGTGGATCAAGCTCAATAATGAGATCATGATTCAGAAAGACGGGAAGTTTCAATTTGAGAAGGATAAGGAGGCAGTACACAGTTACTTTGTTGATTACATTAATCAAAACACAGTCTTTTTCCATGACTTAAAAGAAAAACTGGATTACCTGATTAAAAACGATTATTACGAAGAAGAATTCTTAAGTAAATACACATTTGAACAGATTAAATCAATTTATAAAATTGCTTACAGTTACAAATTCAGATTCCCATCTTTCATGAGTGCCTTTAAGTTCTACAATGACTATGCATTGAAGACAAACGACAAAACAAAGATTCTGGAAAGATATGAAGATCGCGTCTCAATTGTAGCTTTGTATTGTGCAGATGGTGATTATGAAAAGGCTGTTGAGGAAGTACACGTCATGATGAAACAAGAATATCAGCCGGCAACACCTACTTTTCTAAATGCCGGACGTAAGCGTAGAGGTGAAATGGTGAGCTGCTTCCTACTTGAAGTGGGAGACAGTTTGAATGATATTTCACGGGCGATCGATATTTCCATGCAGCTGTCTAAAGTGGGTGGTGGCGTAGCGCTTAATCTAAACAAATTAAGAGCCAAAGGTGAAGCGATAAAAGACGTAGAGAATGCAACTAAAGGTGTCGTAGGTGTTATGAAGCTATTGGATAATGCTTTTAGATATGCAGATCAGATGGGTTGATTTGGCCCCTTTCGTCAGTAATGGCGATCGAAAACCTCTTTAATTCATGGGAACTCCTACAAGGACAATCATGAGCGAAGCTAGACTAAAGTCTTGAACGTGCAACGACTAGCCGAAAGGCGTAGGCTGCAAGCTATTGGCAGTCGAAACAGGAGGCACCCTCTTAGGGTGAAGATATAGTCTAACCTTCATGGTAACATGAAGCAGCCATATGGCGGGGCGTGCTTAGCGAACACGTCTGAATGGTCTGCAAAGACAAGGATCAGGAGCAGCTTATCTAAGTGTATTCCATCCCGATATTATAGACGTCCTTGATACCAAAAAAATTTCAGCAGATGAGGATGTCCGAGTTAAAACACTATCCATTGGTGTAGTGGTTCCTGATAAATTCATTGAATTGGCAAGAGAAGATAAGGACTTTTACATGTTCTATCCTCATTCAGTTTACAAAGAATATGGACAGTATCTTGATGAGATGGACATCAATAAAATGTATGATGAGCTTGTTGAAAATCCAAGGGTTAGAAAAGCAAAGGGGAATGCTCGGAAGCTGTTGGAGCAATTGGCCATTCTGAGAAGTGAATCTGGCTATCCTTATATTATGTTTGCTGACAATGTAAATAAAGTGCATCCAAATGAACATATTTCAAAAGTGAAGTTTTCTAATTTGTGTTAACTGTAGCACCTTCGGTCAGTAATGATCGTAGCAAACCCGTCTAAACGGTGAAACTCTATTCAATAGACAATACCGTGCTAAACCGCACCTTGCGGAAATGCCGAACGACTATCGAAACCACGCATACGCGTAAGGGAGTAGAGTACATCGCAAGCATATGGCGATGGAAACGGCGGGCGGCCTTATAGGTCGATGATATAGTCTATTCTTACGAGTGATCGTAAGCAGTTCATAAAAGAACGGACGAGAGTGTTGCGCCTTTCGTTGAATATTAAAGTCAGAAGTACTCCAAGCATCACAAGTGTCAGTTTATACAGATTACGATCAGGAAGATGAAATTGGATTAGATATCTCATGTAATCTTGGATCCATGAACATTGTAAATGTAATGAGTAACCAATCAATTGCTTCAACGGTCAGAATAGCAATTGACTCACTGACAACTGTCACAAGGAAAACAAACATTGTAAATGCCCCAGCTGTTGCGAGAGCAAATACACAAATGCGATCAATTGGTCTAGGGCAGATGAACCTGCACGGTTTTCTAGCTCAAAATAAAATTTCTTATGAAAGTGAAGAAGCTAAGGACTTTGCTAATACATACTTTATGATGGTTAATTTCTACTCCCTGCAACGTTCAATGGAAATTGCAAGAGAAACAGGGGAGACGTACTACAAGTTTGATGGATCAACCTACAAAAAAGGTGAGTATTTTGATAAGTACGTGACAAATGATTATAGCCCTAAATATGAAAAGGTTAAAAACCTGTTTGGAGATCAACATATTCCTAACATTGAAGATTGGATGAAGCTTAAAGAGAATGTTATGAAATATGGCTTGTATCATTCATACAGGCAAGCTGTTGCACCTACTGGAAGCATCTCATATGTTCAATCATCTACGGCCGGTGTAATGCCTATTATGGAGAGAATTGAGGAACGTACATACGGAAACAGTAAGACATATTATCCAATGCCAGGTTTATCGGCTCAAAATTGGTTCTTCTATAAGGAAGCTTATGATATGGACATGTTTAAGGTAGTTGATCTTATTGCAACTATACAGCAGCACGTCGATCAAGGGATTTCATTTACACTTTTCTTAAAGGATACGATGACGACGCGCGATCTAAACCGGATTGACTTATACGCGCATCATAAGGGGATTAAAACGTTGTACTATGCGCGAACAAAAGACACTGGACAGGATTCATGCTTAAGTTGTGTTGTTTAAACGAAGAGGAGGCGAAGATATATGCGAAAGGTTAAAATCGAAGGTTACGTGATTTATAACGAGGATGAGTTAATTCATGGATCATGTGTAACGCATGAAATCGATCATTGGTTGTTCAGTCAGACGGATTTTCCGCATGAGTGGGTGTTCAAAGCTGTATCGGATGAAGAAGTATTTGTTGAAGAGGAGGACAACTAAGATGACTGATAAAATTTTGTTACTAAACCTTGTTATACGTGGATTTGACCATGCAGTTGAGGTATGTGAGGCAGCTTTCGGCTATGAGGGCGTTGCATGGGAGCAAGTGAAAAATTCAGGAGACATTTCTACGCTACTTCAATGGCTTGTGGAGGATGGAGCAGATGCGGATATTTTAGAGCGTAAAGATCAGGAGCACAGCGTAAATGACTGATAGAATTTATGACGCAGCAAACTGGTCAAAGCATGAAGATGATTTCACCCAAATGTTTTACAACCAAAACGTAAAGCAGTTTTGGCTTCCGGAAGAGATTGCTTTAAACGGCGATATCCTCACATGGAAGTACCTCGGGAAAAACGAGCAGGATACTTATATGAAAGTGTTAGCTGGGTTGACGTTGTTGGACACAGAACAAGGTAACACTGGCATGCCTATAATTGCTGAACATGTAGATGGACATCAAAGAAAGGCAGTTTTAAATTTCATGGCCATGATGGAAAATGCTGTTCATGCAAAGTCTTACAGCAACATCTTTCTTACATTAGCTCCAACCGAGCAGATCAACGAAGTGTTTGAATGGGTTAAAAACAATAAATTTCTTCAAAAGAAAGCAAAAACAATTGTTTCAATTTATAAAGCAGTTCAGAAAAACGAAGATATTTCCTTATTCAAAGCAATGGTTGCGTCTGTGTTTCTGGAAAGTTTCCTTTTCTACTCAGGGTTTTATTATCCACTTTACTTTTATGGACAAGGGAAACTTATGCAGAGCGGGGAGATCATTAACCTGATTATTTAATAGTCCCTTTTGTCGGCAACGGCAAATGTGAACCTCTCTAATTGCTGGAAAATCCTTTTTAGGACAATCAGCAGCGAAGCTATGCGAACCCAAAGGAGGTGAAAATGATAAGGAAAGAAGTCGAAGAAGCGCCTTGGTGGATAACGGAAACGGGAGTTATCATATCAAAAAAATTAAAGAAACCAAGAAAGACATTTATTACTCCACATGGTTATGAAATGATAGGATACACGCATCCGAAAAAAGGAACACAGAACTTTTTAGTACATAGGTTAGTCGCAAAATATTTTATTAATGAAATACCAAAAGGAATGTTTGTAAACCACATAGATGGAAATAAACTAAACAATCACGTTCGGAACTTAGAGATAGTTACACCTAAAGAAAATACTCTACATGCAATGAAAATTGGATTAATGTCAGGACAACCTGGAGAAAGTAATTCAATGTCAAAGCTCACAGACTCAGAGGCAACAAATTTAATCTATGATTTGCTTGCTGGAATGAATAATGTTGAAGCAGGTGAAAAATACAGCCTTCATCCTCGTTACGTTAGTCTGATTCGACATAAAAGAAGATGGAAGACTTTATGGGATCGCATAGAACGTTCAACGACTATCGCATAGGCGGCGAAATTCCGCAAAACGAGTAGGGCGCAAGCTATTGGCGTGGGTGAGAACCCCTTAAATCGAAACGGGAGGCATCCTACAGGGATGATGATATAGTCTGCTCCTTACGGTAACGTAAGGCGGTTGCATCAGGGCAACGAGCTGAGAGTAGCGAACTCGGTTGAACTAAGGGTATTAGAGACGAAGCGATTCACGGCGTTTATATCGGATTGTTAGCTCAAGAGATATACAAGAAACAAACGCCTAAGAAGCAAAAAGAAATGTATACATGGGCTTTAAGCTTGCTCCAGGATCTTTATGAAAATGAACTGGAGTATACAGAAGATGTCTATGATCAGGTTGGTCTAGCTCCAGATGTAAAGAAATTCATCAGATACAACGCAAATAAAGCTTTAAACAACCTTGGGTTTGAACATTGGTTTGAGGAAGAGGATGTTAACCCAATTGTTATTAATGGATTAAGCACTAAAACCAAATCCCATGACTTCTTTTCAACTAAAGGAAATGGATACAAAAAAGCAACTGTTGAACCATTAAAGGATTCTGATTTCATTTTCGATAACAAAGGAGATACTCAATGAAACTAATCAAACTTGAGCAACCGGATTGCAACCCCTGTAGAATGGTATCTAACTATTTGAAAGATATGGGTGTAGAGTATAATATTATTAATGTAATAGAAAACCCTGAAGTAGCAGCAGAATATGGAGTGATGGGAGTTCCAGTTACAATTCTTATTGATAGCAAGGGAGGTGAAGTAAAACGCAGTACTGGTTTTAAACCTGAAGAATTAGAAGATTTAATTTCCAAATTATAAAAACTATTTAAAAGGAGAGGAAATAAATGACTATTGAAAAACTTAATATTAAATTTTCCAGAGATGAAGGCGGAGCAAAAACAACAATGGAACAAATCTATGACAAAGTAAACGAAATTGTTGATTTCTTGAATGAAAATAATGATGTTAAAACTGATCAGAATTTAAGAAATCAAATTACCGAAGGATTGACGAAAATTTCAAATACAGTTCAAGAAGTAAAAGATACTATTTCCAAAGAGGAGTCAGAATGACATTTCAAATTAAAATCAAATATCTAGACGAAACTCAAACGAGAATTAGCAAAATTGAGCAAGGGGATTGGATTGATCTTCGAGCAGCTGAAGATATCACAATCAAAAAGCATGAATTCAAACTCATTCCATTAGGAGTAGCGATGGAGCTACCAGAAGGATATGAGGCTCATGTTGTTCCACGTTCAAGCACATTTAAAAACTTCGGCATTATTGAAACAAACTCAATGGGTGTTATCGATGAGTCCTACAAGGGAGACAATGATTTCTGGTTCTTTCCGGCTTATGCATTACGGGATACAGAAATTAAAAAAGGGGATCGTATCTGTCAGTTCAGAATTATGAAGAAGATGCCTGAAGTTGAATTGATTGAGGTGGATCATCTTGGCAACGATGACCGAGGTGGTCACGGATCAACTGGAACTAAGTAAGTAACATACTTGGCTGTGTATACGATGACTAGATATACCATGTCGTAGAATAACACAGCCAAGTATTCAAATTAGTGGGTTTCTACAATTGAATTGATATCTACAAATTCGTGAAAAAGCTCGTCTTTGGTATATCCTGTGTATTCTCTGTTTTGAAAGTCGTATCCAATAATACTTAGAGGTTCCCCGAATTTACTTGTACCCGAAAAGCCAGACGGCCCAGCTTCTGTATAAAAAATAATTTTAACGGGTTCGCTTTTAGAGAAAAGGGAGATGAAATTTTGAGCAATTCCTTTAAACCCTTTTGAATCTCCTTTAGTGATCTTATCGATTTCGACCACAATTTCACTAACTGAGTTTTCAGCGCTAGTGCCATGATAGGAAGCATCGTCGTAAATATGAAGAATTTTCTTTTCGATTTCATAGACGTATTTAAATTGACTTTTTTGATCGAAACCAGCTTCGTAGATATAGCCTTCAATGGTATTTTCAGTATTGTGTCTAGTAACTTTCATCTATTAACCACCTTTGTATGAATTTTATAATAATTAAATTATACCAAATGATTGACACTTTGAGGTAATGCTAACCCTTGGATTTTATTTAAAAAAGAAAGGAGATTAGAATATGGTTAAACTTCTTAAAATAAACAAATTAGAAGAAATGGTTAAATACGAAGACCCTAACACATCAAATGTTCACCACGGAGGAAAGCAATGGACAAGAGGAGTCCCCATTGTTCTTGTTACTAAAGAGGATCGAGCCTTTGCAATTAATGAGTGGGTGTATATCAACAATAATGGTGAATTAGTTTATAACAAAAAAAAGAATCTATGGTGTCAAGGATGGGACTGGTATGACAAAGGTAAATCGCATATTAAAGAGGTTTTTGTAGTCATAAATAAATGAACATCTCTATAAAAGAAGACTTTTATCTAAACAATAAGGAGGAAAAAGACGATAAACAATAACAATTATAAAGATTTGCAAGCAAAATATACGACATGCTCTTCAGGAATGGTCTGTGTTTAGGATTTATTCAAAAACATGGGCTTGAAGATGTGTTTTTGGAGCATATGAAACAAGTTGTAGCTTATGAAGAAGACCAAAGGTATAGAGTTGCAGCAGTTAATTTTTTGAGTTTATTAGAATCAAATTAAAACAAAAAGGAGATTTGAAAATGAAAATTTCAATTAAAACAAGGCTAAATCCGACTGATCAATATAAGGTTGACGACTTTATTAATGCATTTAAGAACTTGCCGCCAGAAATAAGAATTCAGCTTTCTATGGACAATGGGAACAGTTGGCTGTTAGAACAAGTGTCAGTGAAAACAGAAAGAATCCTTCTTGATTGTTTACAAGAAGAAATTAAAAATATTGATAATCACCCTCTTTATTCTCATGCCACTTCATTAGGGCAAACTGTATTCCACAATACTCATGAAATTGTCGATGTTGTCAAAGAGTATGTGAAGAAAAATGGATAAACATATAGAGAAAATACAAGCCCATCTAAAAGAAATAGAAAATTTTAAACAAGGCCTCCAATTATTCAATGAAGATGAAGAAGAATATATAAGCTTATTAGCTAAGATTCAGGAGCAATTTTATTTTATATCCGACGAAGCAATGGAGGTCTTTAAAGAACTAACATTACAAATAAGAAATACAGGTCAGAAAAGAATTCAACGGGGAATTGACCAGTTACCTCATGCAATCAAAGAAAGTGTAAGTGAAGAAATCAAAGACATGAAGAGAGCCGGCGAGCTTTTTGATTGATGTTTGAATTTTAAACATGCCTATATAAACAGTGACAAGTATCGATTGGGTGTGAGCTTAAATACAATACATTGAATACTTTGAACAACTGGAGGTCTTAATGTGTTTAGACAATATCCAATATGGTACACACCGTCGCTGTATACTTTGAATTACTTGCCACAATTTTCACCATACATTGCTTACTTGAATAGTGCTGAACGATGTTTTCAACAATGTATGTACCAAACTCATGGTAATGCTGAATGGTGTCATAGAAACTGCTACGGCCCAATCTATCGATAAACTTAAACAGAGCAGTTGGATTTAATTCCTCTGCTCTAAAAAATAAAATAAGGAGATGTATTGTAATTACATACTTTACGTTATTACTTGCAGCATACTTATTTGCATTAAACATTAATGAAATTAGATTGATTATTCGAGGAGAACAGAACGTATACGCTAAAGTTACGCATATGCTTTCTAACACACCGTATAAAGATCTGAAGAAAAATAAGAACTTAGTGTATGTCATGACATTGTTCAAGGGGATTTCGTTCATTATCCCCTTGGCTACTATTGGATTGATTACGCACGGTAACTTGCTAATGTTAGCTTGGACAGCCTTTGCTTTAATTTATACCGGTTTAACAATGTTTAAAATTCTTGATGTTATGGAAGGTGACTCAAACAATAAGCAAAACAAGTTCGTGTACATGTTGTTTGTTTGCGGTAATATTGTCTTCGTGGTTAACTTTATTATCAGTTGGTTTAGATAAAGGAGAATAGAATTATGACTCAGTTTGATATGCAGTACAACACAATCATAAATGACATAATTAATAATGGAGTATCTGACGAAGAATTCGATGTCAGAACCAAATGGGATACTGATGGAACACCAGCACATACATTAAGTGTAATCAGTAAGCAAATGCGTTTTGATAATTCCGAAGTGCCAATTTTAACGACTAAAAAAGTCGCCTGGAAAACGGCGATCAAGGAATTACTTTGGATCTGGCAGCTTAAATCAAACAATGTTAACGAATTAAACAAGATGGGCGTGCATATCTGGGATCAATGGAAACAAGAAGACGGTACGATCGGCAATGCCTATGGCTATCAGCTTGGTAAGAAGAACAGAATACTAAACGGAGAAAAGGTTGATCAGGTTGATTATCTTCTTCATCAGTTGAAAAATAATCCATCATCACGCAGACATATTACTACGCTTTGGAATCCTGATGAATTAGACTCGATGGCATTGACGCCCTGTGTTTATGGTACTCAATGGCTTGTAAAAGGCGGGAAGTTGCATTTAGAAGTTTTCTGTCGCAGTAATGATCTCGCGCTCGGGAATCCGTTTAATGTATTCCAGTACAATGTATTGCAGCGTATGATTGCTCAAGTTACTGGATATGAGCTAGGTGAGTATATCTTCAATATTGGAGACTGTCACGTGTACACTCGTCATATAGACAATTTAAAAATTCAAATGGACAGAGAGCAATATGAAGCACCTGAACTATGGATCAATCCAAACGTAAAAGACTTTTATGATTTCACAATTGATGATTTCAAATTGATTAATTATAAACATGGAGACAAGCTTTACTTTGAGGTAGCAGTATAATGCTATCTCTTATTGCTTGCTGCGACAAATCAATGGCCATCGGGTATGAGAATAATTTGCTGTACCATATTCCTGAAGACATGAAACGTTTTAAAGAACTCACTACAGGAAAGCTGTGTATACAGGGAAGGCTTACATACGAATCGATCGTAAATATTACAGGTAAATCACTTCAAAATCGAAGGAATATCATATTGACTAAAAATAAGGATTTCAAGCCTGATCATTCTTCATTTGTTTATCATTCGATTGATGATGTATTAAAGCTCATACGAGGACAATTGGATACAGATGAAGAAGTAATGGTCATCGGAGGAGGCACTATATACGAGGCATTCTTGCCACATGCTGATAAGGTTTATTTGACGATTGTTGACTCAGTTGCTGAGAAGGCAGATTCATATTTTCCAAGGTTAAATGATGATTGGAGAGTAATTGAAAAGGATCACAGGAAAGCACACAACAATACCACATTTAATTATTCATTTGTGACTTACTCAAAATAAATTAAGAATAAAAATAAAATAGTTATAGACTTTTGAGAAGTTGAATGATAAGATAAAGACAAGTTAAAAGCTTGTCTTTTTTTACATACTTTAAGAATAAAAATAAAATAACAAATAGGAGTGACGATATGAAAACTGCAACAGAATACCTTGTTTCCATTTCAAAACCTCTTGTAGCAATTGAGGAGACTAAACAACGACTTCAAAATGAAATTGATAACCTTTATAAAGAGCTAGGGAAAGTTGATAAAGAGCTCAATGAATTTTATCACAAGCTAGAAGAGAACAAATTTAATGCTTCAGAGGGATATCACCTTTCGTTAAAAGGTCAAAAGATATTGAGAAAGCGAAGAAGCCTAAAACAAGAGCTCCAATTACTGAACACGCTTTTCGGCAGCTTAAACAATAACGGATGGACTCTTGAATCACTAAAAATTGCAGAGTATAAAATTAGCAAAAAGAAAAACAAGCATTTACAGTATGAATCAGTTTAAAACCATAATCCACATTCACATTGTGAATACATATTTAATCCTTATAAGGAGGTGACGGATTGCAGCAAAAAGAGCGAGAATTGTTGTCAAAGAAAGAACAGCTTGAAGTTGATGTTTTAGAAAAGGAAATAGCTTTACTCCGGCTAGAAGTGGAACAAGAAGATTCCAATCTCCACAAAATTGGGGAGATCGGTGTACTCAAAGATTTTCTTTTATACATAAAGAAATACAGAGCAATGTTTACTGTGCAGCAAGCAGAAGAAATTAGAAATATGGATGACCGAATGAAAGAAATTATCAAAGTCCATGATGAACGAGTTATGGTTGATGAAGCAGCTTTAGAGGGGTTTATTGAGGAAATTGAGGATCAAATTAATTTAATTGTAAGTGGAGGAGATAAGGAATGGAAAGCGTGAATCAAACGGCTATTGATAGTGCGAGCACAGTATTCGAAAAGGTAGGCGAGGATTATATCGGAAGCAAGTCGAGGTTCGGCGATATTCTAATCGGGGCGCCATATTCGGAAGCATTCGTAAAAGCCTACGCAAACGAACGAAAAGATGTCCTCGTGATTCCGCAGACAATTGAATATACTGCGTTTCTCCACAACGAGGAAATGAAGAAAGTCGCTACACAAGGTCAGGCTCCGATTGTTAGCGCCCAAGCCCGCCGTGATGAAATCGTTGAGCAGGCGAAGGCGGACGTTGAAAAACGGATCACGAATAACGCGTTAGATCGCGTCGTTTATTTCGTTCTTAATCGTATCAAACGTACCGTTGTTGCGCTAATTAAAGGGGAGTATTCCGGTAAAGTCTACGCAAAAGGAATCGCCAAAGCCGCACCTAACGACTGCTTCAACGTTCACATCGGAAAGGCGATTGCGCTAAGACGTGCGCTATGCTTGGCGGTGCCAGACGAATACTTGAACGCTCCGCAGCCGACTGAGGTTCGTGTAGGCGATGTTATAGAAGTTACATTAGATAGCGGAGAAATAGAGAAAAAGCCGGTTATTTCTTTAAAAGCAGGAAGTCTAAATGTGCATTTGCCGGGTAGGATTATACAGTACCCATCGCATTATGTAAAAATCATCAACGACTCAGGTGAAGAGGTGGGAGGTGAGTGACGTATCATAGACGCCTGAAGACGGAGGTGTTTAAAAAGTATAGCGGATATGATTGGACTTGCGATGGAATGTTTGAAAAACCAAGAGTGAAAGGCAGCGATAAAAGAAAGCGATCGAAGCATGAGCGAATAATCCGAAAAGTGATGGATAAAAAAGAAATTAGTTATTACGACTAAGTTAATATAAAATCTGTATTTTATGGGAAGGAGCAGTAGCTATGGAGAAAATCAATGGCAGGTATAGGATTAAAATACCTTGTCCAAAGGGAATTTCAGGATGTGCCGTTTGTCATTATTTGTGGATAGACGAAGATGCGTATGACCAGATTTTCGATTGTTATTATGATTACTATGGCAAAAAACCAGACCCAACATCTGCGGTTCAAATACATAAACACCTGCCGAGAGATATTCATTTGCTAGCAGAAGAATGGGGATGGAATGACACAGAGGTCAGAGAAAAAATTAATAAATGGTTGAGAAAAGAATTTAGCAGTTTTGATGATCTAGGTGTACGGGTTTAGGAAAGGAGCATATAGAGAGAGGGAATTGCTCCCCTCATAAATTAATGAAATTGGCCATTCATACTTTGTTGAGCTAATCGAACTAAACGTTTTGTGATCATGAACAATAAACAAAGGAGTGAAATGTATAGGAATTATTAAAGAACAAAAGATTGAGGTCAGTTGGAATCCTATGACATCGAGCCATTATCAAAAACTAGGATATGAATTTACCTTCTGGAGGGATAAATTTCATGTGCCATATTATCATTTACCACTTACTTCTGAAAAAACGGTTTTAGTTTCTTGTGATAAAGAGAAATGCACAAATGTTAAGTCGGTTAAATATGAGGAATTTAACCGGTTGTACAAAAATAAAAAATACGAATGTAAAAGACATAGCCATTCTTATTATAAGGGTAAAGCAAGGGAAAGAGGATTTATTTTAACATCAGAATACAAAGGTGTAAAAGGTAAAGTTGATTTGATCTGTTTAAAGAATGGTCATAAATCAACAAAATTGTGGTCTCAAATTAATAATGGATCTAAATGTTTAAAATGTCATCAGGAAAGCCTGAAATTGAGCATTGATTATATTAAAGAGGAATTCTTAAAGAAAAACCTATTGCTCTTATCAAATGAATACGCCAACGAAAAGAGCAAGTTAGCTTTTAAATGTGAGAATGGACACTATGGAGAAATTGCGTGGAACTATTTTCAACAAGGAGGGGGATGCCAGCAGTGCTATAGGAAGAGTCGATTTAGAGAAGGTAATCCGAGGTGGAATAAGAATAAAACTGATACTCAGAGGATAAATGACAGAAAGTATCATGAATATTTACAGTGGAGAAAGAAAGTTCTACAGAGGGATGATTACACATGTCAAAAATGCTGGCTTAAAAAGAAAAAATATTTAACTGCTCACCATATCTATAATTATATGGAGCATAAAGATATTCGACTAGAAGTTGATAACGGGTTGACCTTGTGTGATTCTTGCCATGAACATTTTCATAATACATATGGATACACTAACAACAATTATATGCAATTGTTTATGTACTTAAAAGAAAGGGGGATGAAGTAGCGAAGCAATATGAAAGGGTATATTTCACGTATGGTAATCATGATCTTTATTTACTCAGCAAAAATCAGCAACGAAAATACTCAGATTCATTGGGAAGGTTAAATGATTTAATTCAAAAGGCTGCAGATATCAAGAATGTCACTCCATTGATAAAGTCAACGGATACATACAAAGGGAAAATCTTTGCTGGAGATGTTATGTGGTATCTTCCTAAAGGAAAAGAAGGATGGGATTTCTTCAAAGGAGTCTCAAATGACTCAAACTATATCAGTCTTAATGGATACAGCAAAGAAGATGCGGTAAGAGCAATGTGGAAAGAATCAATGGACTGGTATGATACCCTTCAAAACACTCACATTGATGTATTTGTTTCGCATGTCCCTCCTGTTCACAATCCATATTCACCATTTGAGCCTAACAGCTGCTATATGGTCGATTTGCCTTTCATTAATGCTGAACATTGGGTTTGTGGACACGACCATTTACAAGCCGAGTTTGATAAAGAAGGAACGAGCTTTCACATGAACTGCATTGGATATCCGTATGACTACGATATGTACCCAAGAGTAAATGAGATACCAGGCAATCAAGTTGATACGTATAAAACGTTTGAGCTGAAGACATTTGAGGTCAAATGAAATTCTAATTTTATTTAAAAGGGGGAGTGATAATATGTTTAATGTTTCAAAAGCAATTAAGGAAATGTCAAAAGAAAGTGCTACCGTTGTAGATAACAGCATATTAAATGAAGTTGGTGAGATTCTTAATGGCTTAAATGTTGATTTCACAACAGCAAAAATAGATAGAAAAACAACGAAACTACGCTTAGATTGATAAAATATTGGTTTAATCTCTAAAGCGATTGAAAAGGGGGTTATGGTTTTGAATAAGAGAATAAAGAAGAAGACTCGAAATAGAGTTGAATCGTGGATTATTTATAAGAATCCTAATGGGTCATATAATTCACTGGGTATAAACAAGTTTGGAGAAGTACCATCGCATGCACGCCCTTTACATCCTGAATATGAAGCATTAGGAGAGGTCTTAAATTCATTCCCTAAAGGATTTTACTTTCCTTTGGTTGAGTTGACAAAAGAAGAAGAAAATATGCTGTTCTTTGATCATTATCCTACAGAGTGCGGCGGGTGGCATACAGGAGATAGAGATACGTGGGGTATTTGGGGACAGAGATACTTATTGAAAAAGGTATTGGATGGGTGTTTCGAATACGTTTCAAGATAAAATGTTTTTTCTGATTTTATCCAGAGAGGGGAAATGATATGGATTACACAAAACTGTTAGAAGAAAAGTACCCAATTAGTATTATTCAGTATGTAAGACAGAGAGAGGGTTTAGAAAAGAAAGACGGCGCCATGGATAAAGAAATTTTAGAAATGACGAACTCGGAAGTGTTTAGAGATGTTCTAGCGTGGAATGGCCTTCTTGGAGGATGGTATCACATAATTAAAGATTGGATTGAGAGCATTTATGGAATCGATCTTGATGACTTTGAAAAGTGAAACCATGTCGTATGGGAAATGCGATAAATGTTTTCATTTTGGGCATTTGCAAAAACACTCATACGGAATTTTTTATTGGTATTTTTGCAAAACATGTTATTTAACTGCAACAACAAAAGTTTCTTCTTACTTTGAGACTTCGTACAAGAAAGAGGGATGGCGTGGGTAAATTAGATGAATATTTATCAAAAACAAATGAACGGTTATTAAATGACTTTACGTGGGGAAGTCAAGGGTATGGTGAGTTCTCTGAATTTATGAATTTGGTAAGAAATATGCGCGCACAAAAAGAAGAACATAAAAATGAACATCAGCACACTTGTACATGGCAATGCAATGATTGCGGTTATGCTTGGACTGGTGATGAAACAGATTTTGATTGTCCAAAATGCGAAGGAAACGATATTGAAGAAATAGATAGTAGCATTTAAAAGAGCAGCAAAGAGCTTTCAAATTTTATACAGGGAGCTTTTAAGTACGAAAGCAGTCCCCACATCGTCAACAGTCCTGTAAATAACCCGAAAGGAAGTGACTTTTATAATTTTAATAAGCACGCTTTTCGTATTGTCTATTTTAATATTGATCGGGAAAGGACACGAGGATCATTGTTACAAATGCCATAACGGACATCTATTTAGTAAGCCTCGAGCTCAGACAGTTCAGGACTACGATGGTTTTAACGAAGAGATAAAAGTATGCCCTTATTGCGGATGCGACGAGTCTTTTTATGAGAAATTAACAGGTGTCCATAATGAGGTTTAGGTAAAGAACTAGTTAAAATGTTGATTTCATTTAGAAGGGGGTAAGTTTAATGAAAGAGATTGAATTTGATGAAGTTAAGAAATTTGTTGAAGTAATGTCTAGACAATTTAGATCAACAAGGGTGATAAAAATTCACATTAGTTATGCTGAATGGTTGGTTGCTGAAGTTGAGCGTTTAAACGAGCTTTTGAGGAAAGGAGAGGAATTTTCCTAATCAATGGATAGTAAAGAGAAAGAGTCTATTTCTGAGGCGGAATCCTTTTACATAAGCACTCTTGAAATTTCAAGAAGATTGGATAACGATCATAAAGATATATTGAAAAAAGTAAGACTTATAGCTGAAAGAATGCTGATATCACTAAATAGTCCAAATGAATTTATAAAAACATCGTTCTATATTAATTCACAAAATAAACAACAAAAGATGTATGTAGTGTCTAGAGAGGTTGTATTAGAACTTCTTAAGACGTGTACAAGAAAAAATTACATAAAAGCAACTCAAATGCTAGATTACATGAGTGATAATGATAAGGAAAGATATATGCCAAAGACTTTTTCTGAAAATCAGTTTATCACTTTAATGAAAAAATTAATGCCAAGCATAAAAGTTGAACCACAATATAGGGTGTTAAACTATTTTGTTGATTTATTTATACCTGAATTAAAAATATTTATTGAGTACGATGAAGAATATCATAAGCGCAATTCGGTTGCAATAAATGATAATCATAGACAAAATGGCATTTTAGATCATATAAACGACAAGGATATGATGTTTATCCGAGTCAATAGCTCAAATATGTATAAGATACTTAGAAAATTAGTTTTCTTAACAGAACTCAAAAAAATAAATTCTCAACTATTTTTAAAAAGAAAGGAATGGTTTTTTGATTAAAGTTGTAAATGGCAATATTTTAAATGCCTCTGAAGATATTATTTGTCATCAAGTAAATTGTCAAGGAGTTATGGGGGCTGGATTGGCGAAGCAAATCAAAGAAAAGTATCCATCTGCATACAGAGTTTATAAATACATGTGCGACAACGTAGTGTACAAGCCTGACTTGTTGGGAAAGGTTCGAGAAGTAAAAGAGCATGACGGAAAGATTATCGCCCATATCTTTGGACAACTCTCTTATGGAAGAGGAAGGGTATTCACTGACTATGAGGCTTTAAAGTGTGGCTTAGAGCTAATTAAAACCTCAGCCATGACAAATAGAAGATCCATTGCCTTGCCTTATGGAATCGGGTGCGGTTTGGCAGGTCGAAATTGGAATGAGGTAAACAAAATGATCGAATCCATTTTCGGGGCTACGATGTGACAATTTACAAGTTAGATTAAAACTAATTTTAGGATAAAAATAAAATAAGAGAATTAGAGGTGGATGGTAATAGCTGAAGAATATAAAACTATTCAAATACTGTTCAACAAAATGGAAAGACAAATGGGTACGGTGAAAGAAGCTCTCGAGAACAAAGAATACGAAAGAGCCCACCGTAACCTAATCAACCTTTCAGATAACAATGAAGAATTAATGCAGGAAATCAGGTGGGCTCGGAAAGGGATTAAGATTTAACTTTTCTTCTTTCTTCATGGTTCCATTCGTACAACTCTTCAATTGAGCAACCAATGGCATCAGCAAAAGTCATGCCCGTAGCCAAGTTCATGTTTGCTTTAGCTCCACTTATATAATCGTGGATACGTTGTCTGGGGTATCCTGTGCGTTTGAAAAGGTCATCAACTGTGAGGTCATATTCAAACATTAATTCATTTAAACGAGGGCGCAGGGGTGTCCATTGCTTCATTTCGAACACTTCTTTCAATATTAATTAACATAAAACAGTGTAGCAAAGGTTTATTCTAATTTCAATTTTAGTTTCAATATTTTAGGAGAGTGATTGATTGGGAGGTACAAACCAAGGCAAGGTTTTTGAAGCAAATATAGAAAAATCAGCTGCAGATCAAAAGCTGTTCTTCTATAGAATTAAAGATGTTAACCCAATGTTTTTGAAAAGGGGAGCAGCTGTATCAAAAAACAAATACGATTGTTTCCTGCACTTTAAAGGTTATCTTTTTCCTTTTGAACTTAAATCAACAAAGAACAAGTCTGTATCTTTCAGTGAAAAGATCATCAAGCCACAACAGATTAAACACTTAAAAGAGGCAACGCAATATCCAAACATAATTCCTGGTTTTCTATTTCAGTTTAGAGAGCCGGAAAACAAAGTTTATTTCGTACATATTAATGATTTCCTTACATATAAGAACATAGCTGAAAATCAGTTGTCACATACATATAAGAATAAAGTAAACAAATCCAGTATTCCAATTGCAATTTGCGAAGAGATCGGCACAGAAGTCCGTTCGATGAAGAAAAAAGTTAACTATACATATTATCTGAACAAGCTTTGCAATGATTTGATTAAAAAAGAACAGCAGAGTGTGAGCGCTGTATGAGTGAATTCGTTAAATCATCTTCAAAGCAATCGTTTGAAATAGAAAAATATCATATAACGATTGAAAGCATGAATCAACCATCAGCTGAAGCAATTAAGAAAGTCAACCTAAAAGTGAATGAAGTAATGTCTAATTTATTAGCAAAAGAAAAGAGCCATTAAACCGGCTCTTTTTTTGTTGTACCTAAACTATAATGCTTGTGACGATTATCGGGATGACCTTAATGCCGGTCGCGATGAATCATATTGCCGGCGGGGAAGGCAGCAAGGATTTCGGTGATCCGGCTAACCTTGCCCTCGGATTTACGGTGCTCGTCATCATCGTGCTGCTTTATCGGTTTACAAAAGGATTTTTGAAATCCATTTCGATTTTAATCGGCATTGTCATCGGGACGGCCATCGCATATTTTATGGGAAAAGTGCAATTTGACAATGTGGCGAATGCTGACGCAATTCAAATGATTAAACCGTTTTACTTCGGGACGCCGACATTTCATGCGGCACCGATTATTACGATGTCCATCGTTGCCATTGTCAGCCTTGTTGAATCAACCGGCGTCTATTTCGCTCTCGGTGACCTGACAAACCGGCGCCTGTCTGAACGTGATTTAGCAAAAGGCTACCGTGCGGAAGGCTTGGCGGTATTCATCAGCGGCATTTTTAATGCTTTTCCGTACACGGCTTATTCCCAAAACGTCGGCCTCGTGCAGCTGACAGGAATTAAGAAAAACGGGGTTATCGGTGTCACGGGCGCACTTTTAATGCTCTTCGGCCTTTTTCCGAAAATCGCAGCCTTCACGACAATTATCCCGTCTTCCGTACTGGGAGGCGCGATGGTGGCCATGTTCGGCATGGTCATTTCCTATGGCATTAAAATGCTCAGTCAAATTGACTTTAAAAAGCAGGAAAACCTTCTGATCGTCGCGTGTTCGGTCGGATTGGGACTCGGTGTAACCGTCGTTCCCGATATGTTTAAGCACCTGCCGTCTTACTTAAATCTGCTGACCACAAACGGAATCGTCGCCGGAAGCTTTACCGCCGTGATTTTGAATATTGTTTATAACATGATTCCTAAAACGAAAAAAACCCTTGATGTGACAAGGGTTCAAGAGGGTTAGTTACCCGTTTTTCTTTAAAATAACATCTTATTTTATCCAGATCGAGGATGCTTCCGAAAGTTGCTGAACTTTTTGCGAGGCATTCTCTTTCATTTTTTGAAAAAGAAACTAAATTGAGTGATGAGGCATCCGCCTTATTTCGCCGAAAAACCGTCCCGCACTATATGTACGTGAACGAGTATTTTGTGCACAGATCCTTACAAAAGAGAGTGAAAAGAAGGGAAAGCCCCTTCTTTTAATTAATCCATCTTTCAAAAGTTGCGCGATAGAACCCTTCGATTATCTTTACTTTCTTAAGGTAATAAGTAACACCATTCTTAACAGTTGTATTTGGGATATCCCTGTTGAATATTGCCGGCCTCTGGAGATCTGCAGCTTTTGAGTGAGTGCTTGCTTTAGATATTTCAATGCTTTTCCAACGGGGAAGGTGCGATATGAAATTTAACACTGAAACAATTGTACAAAAGTAAAATCTTTATTTAAAATGTTATAAATAAGAATTTTCAATATAGGAGGTTATCTGATGGCAGAAAAGAAAAAAGCTTTAATCATTGTGGATGTACAAAAAGCCTTTGATGATAAAAAGTGGGGAGACCGAAATAACGTAAAGGCGGAAGAAAATATCAGCAAAATACTGAAATTATGGAGAGAAAAAGGATGGACAGTCATATACATACAACATATTTCTGATAAACCTGGTTCTTTATTTTATCCAAAAAATGAGGGGGTTGCTATAAAGGAAATCGTTAAACCTATGGATAAAGAAGTCATTATAACCAAGAAAGTAAACAGCAGCTTTATTGGTACTAATCTAGAAGAGCTTTTAAAAGCAAATGATATAACAACTGTCGTAATCACTGGCTTGACTACGCCGCACTGTGTTTCAACAACCACAAGGATGAGCGGTAATTTAGGATTTGATACATACCTGATTTCAGATGCAACAGCAGCCTTTGGAATGAGAGACCAAAATGATACATATTATGATGCAGAGACTATTCACAATATATCTCTGGCAACATTGCATGATGAATTCGCCACAATATTAACGACTGATCAATTAATCAATGATTTTATAGCCGGCTGAAAAGCATATTCAGGCGCATACAAGGACCTCGTCGGAAAATACGGGGATTACCGACTCTTTTCATCGTCGCAATATCGATTGAAAAAAGGCATCTGCTTCAGATGCTTTTTTTGTTTCTTGTAAACCGGTTTCGGTAAAAATGCTCGGCGGTTAACGGGCTGATTCGGCTTCGGTTTTGAATAACAAAAGGCTTTACTAATCAGCGAATTATTCAAGATTTTTTGGCTTGTGCTGAGTCTGATGTTTTTTGATTTCCTCGAATATATTGGCACTTGATCATCTTTTTGAGGCCGAGGCTCTTTGTTAAGACATTTTGGATCGATCACATTTTTAAGATCTTTGATGGTTAAAGGCTTACAGTCATCTTTTAATTCGTAGCCTAATTGTCCATTAGTTTCTAAAGTGGCATATATATCGATCAATTATTAAGGTCAGTGAAACTAAAAAAAGGGGACAGAGCCCCCTTCATATTCGTAACAGCGCTCATCATTCCCATACCAGATTCCGTTCCATGATAAAACAATTATTGACACCGTCAAAATAGATATTTGGAACTTCTTTTCTGGAAAACAAACATGGAACAAAATGATCTGCTGCACAAGTTCTTAACCCTTTGTTTCTTTAATACAGAACATGTCAATAGTTTTAATTTTGACCCTTCTTTAATATAGAATTGAGAAAAATAATGTCTGGTTGAAAAAAGTAACATGTTAGCAATCATTTATTCTCTCATCTGCACGGTAACATACGGAATATTTTTAGTTATTACTTAAGACAAACTTTCCGCCCGTCATGAAAAATCAGCTTTTGTAGACGGCTGTCCAAGTGCCATCAGCACCATGGAAGGTGATGTTGTCTAAATAATAGGTGATTCCATTCCGGTAAATTGAAGTAGGATAATCAGGGCCAGAACCATTAAGTATGAACGTCGCCAAAGCAGATACTTCCTTCGTTTTACTTTCTGCAGAAGGTGTATCAGCAGGACCTGCGGCAAAAGCAGGGGCGGCAGAACAGAGTAAAGCGAGTGATAGGGCTGAGCCGGCTAAAGTTTTTTTCATTTTCATTGTAAACACTCCTTTTCTTTTTTGATACAATTGTATTATTACATATTATGTTAAATAAGTACATGCTTATCTTTGTTAATTTTTTGTGAACAAACAGATAATCTATTTAAACGCAGAGTTGAAATAAGTATGATGATGAAGCAATTATCATCTATAAAAATAAGATCAGGAAGTAGCTGATTTTCTCAAAAATCATCTGCTCTTGCGAAATGAGGAGTTGCATGACATTTACGGCACGGGCGGTAGCCATTATCAAACAGATACCTGAAGGAAAAGTGATGACGTATGGTCAAATTGCCGGTCTTGCGGGAAGTCCGCGGGGAGCGAGGCAGGTTGTGCGGATTCTTCACTCCATGAGTAAAAAGCATCATCTTCCTTGGCACAGGGTCATCAATGCAAAGGGCGAAATCGGATTGAGAGATGAAGAGATGTTTTCCGTACAGAAGCTGTCTCTTGAAGCTGAGGGGGTAGCGGTCACGTCAGACGGACGGATCGATCTCAATTTATACGTCTATGATCCGAATATGTAAAAAAACCTGCCGTATATCGGCAGGTTTTTCAGTTATATGCTTTGAGCCGGCCAGAAAGGTTTTGCCGGATATAAGGCCATTCCTCCCGAAGGATGGAGTAGTAGGCGGTATCTCTGAGGCCGCCGTCGACAGCCGGAATGTGTGCGCGGCGGATCCCTTCAAATTGGGCTCCGATCCGCAAAATCGCAGTCCGTGAGCGCTGGTTGCGAACGTCGGTTTTCAGCGTCACCCTGACAGCTTGCCACACGTCAAACGCATGGGTCAGCATCAGAAGTTTACATTCCGTATTGACACCGGTCCGCTGCACGGCAGAGGCATACCAAGTGCTGCCGATCTCACACACTTCCGGAGATGCATCTGTCGGCCGCGTAAACACTTCCGCATCCATAAACCTCGTGCTCCCGACGATTCGGTCTGTTTCAAGACTCCGTACTGCAAAAGGCAATGCAAGTCTTTTTTCATAATCGGAAAGCGCGCGCTCAATATAACGCTTTGTTTCTTCGATTCCGTCAGGAACATGGGTGTAAGCGTAAGTCGTCCTATTTTCTGAAGCAGCGTCACAAAGTGCCTGAGTGTGATCAATCGCCAGCGGCTCTAACTGAACGAGTGACCCTTTAAGAATGACAGGCTTCAGCATTCCTATCACAACCTTTTTTTTATGAATGGATCAAGTATAGTCGAACGGTTTCTTATTCAAAAGGGCCAATTTCCTATTAAAATGGCATGTCAGTGAAATTCTCGATTCACACTTATGCATACATTCAGGAAAAAAGCGGAAACCTTTATGTAAAGAGGTGATGGGCATGGCATATGTGTTATCTGTCGGAACGAGCATTCCGAAGTATCATGTCTCGCAAGAAACGGCGGCGGATTTTGCGAGAGGGATGTTTGCCGATTCATTTAAGGATATTGACCGGCTGTTAAAAGCCTTTCAAAACGGCGAAATTGAATCAAGGCAGTTTGTCCGGCCGATTGAATGGTATAAAACGGCACGGGGTTTTTCAGAAAAAAACCGGCTGTATACGGAAGAAACCGTCAAGCACAGTGCGGATGCGGCACTTGATTGTTTAACAAACCCGGATTGTTTAACAAATCCCTTTCCGTATGAAAAAGTGGATGCGATCTTTTTTATTTCCAGCACCGGGCTTTCGACACCCAGCATTGAAGCGAAAGTGATGAATCAGCTTCCGTTTTCTGCGAAAACAAAACGGATACCGATCTGGGGTTTAGGATGCGCGGGCGGAGCGGCCGGCCTGTCCAGGGCGTACGAATACTGCCGCGCGTATCCTGAAGCATACGCGCTTGTCATCGCGGCTGAACTCTGCAGCTTAACGTTTCAGCCGAACGACAAGTCAAAAAGCAACTTAATCGGAACTTCCCTGTTTGCGGACGGAATTGCCGCAGTACTAATCGGAGGAGAAAAGGCGAACCGAAACGACGTCAAACAGCCGCTTCTTCCGCGGATATTCGCCACTCAATCGGTGATGATGCCGGATGCGGAAGATGTGATGGGCTGGGAATTCACCGACAGCGGTTTTCAAGTCATTTTTTCAAGAGATATTCCCACCCTGGTTTCACAGTGGCTGAAGGACAATGTTGATGAATTTTTATTTGAATATGGTGTCAGTCCTCACGACATTAAAACCTTTCTTGCCCATCCAGGCGGGAAAAAGGTCATTGACGCCTATTTAACGAGTCTTTCAATGGACACCGGTCAGCTTGCGGCATCTCGGAAGGTGCTGCAAAAACACGGGAACATGTCTTCCGTAACTATTTTTCATGTGATAAAAGAACAGTTGCTCCACGGACGGCAGAAAGAAAACGAAAAAGGGCTGATCGGCGCTCTCGGGCCGGGATTTTCGTCTGAGCTTTTGCTGTTCAGCTGGGAAAAGGGGGCTTCTTAATGTTTTTGCTGTTTATCATGCTGCTTGCGGCCCAGCGGATTGCGGAGATGATCGTGGCCCGGCGCAATGAGCAAAAGGTGAAAAAGCAAGGCGCAGTCGAATACGGAGAAGGACATTATCCCTTTCTCGTCCTGATGCATGTGCTCTTTTTTGTCTCTCTTACAGCTGAGGTGGCGGCGTTTCAAAAAACGCTTTCTCCAAGGTGGGCCGCCATTATATGTATCATTTTATTTGTACAGGGGATCAGGTATTGGGCGCTATTATCATTAGGACGGTATTGGAATACTAAAATCCTTGTCGTGCCGGATGCGGAGCTTGTCAGAAAGGGGCCGTACAGGTGGATGAAACACCCGAACTACGCGGTCGTCATCTTAGAATTTATTTTTCTGCCGCTGTTATACGGAGCGTATTGGACACTGTTTCTCTTTTCGATTCTCAATGCCTGCATGCTCACTGTGAGGATTCGCGCCGAAGAGAAAGCGCTAGAAGAAAACACCGCAAAATAGAGATTGAAAATCATTCTCACTCATGATAAGATATAAATATGAAAATGATTCTCATTCAAGGTGGTGCCGAAAATGACAATGTTATTTTTATTTGCAGCCGTTTGTACATACAGTGTTTTAATTGGTTTCGTATTGAAAAAAGTTTCGAATAAATCGATGTCTTCTTAAACATCTGCGGTTTTTCCTGCCGCGGGTGTTTTTTCTTTATCAGCTGCCGATATCGGCGGCTTTTTTGCGTTTCCTGAAGAAAAGTGTGCCATTCTTGTGTAAAATGGGGGAGAGGTTTTTTTCAGAGCTTTCTAAAAATGAAAACGTCATTTGATGCGACAGACACAAAGGGGTAAAGACACATGACAGAAGAAGAACGCCATAACAGGGAGATTTTCAGCAGAACGGGTGCCTTATACGCACAATTTTTGGATCATCAGGATGAAAAACGGGCCGATCAGCTCGTGGCCATTATGAAAAAAGCGGCTGATGAAGAGGTTTATATCGCGTTTACCGGGCATTATTCGGCCGGAAAGTCCTCTTTATTAAACACATTGCTCGGTGAAGACATACTGCCGACAAGCCCGATTCCTACAAGCGCCAACCTCGTTGTCATCCGGCACGGTGAAGATAAAGTCGTGCTTCATACGACGGACGGTGCTTATGCAGAGATCAAAGGAAGTTACGATAAAGAACAAGTGCAGCAATTCTGTAAAGATGGTGAGCAAATTGAGACGGTGGAAGTCTATGCCGGCTTTAAGGAGTCAGAGCCTTATGCGGCCTACATCGACACACCGGGAATTGATTCGACGGACGAAGCGCATTTTTTATCTGCGTCTTCGGTTCTCCATCAGGCTGACGCTTTATTTTACGTCGTTCATTATAATCACGTTCATTCAGAAGAAAATATGATGTTTCTCAGTTCCATCAAAGACCGTATTCCGAATTTGTTTCTGATCGTCAACCAAATTGACAGGCATGATGAAACTGAAACGAAGTTTGAAGCGTACCGCAGGCAGGTGGAAGATATGCTTGAAGACGCGGGAATACCGAAAGAATCGCTTTTCTTTACGTCTGTCACTGAGCCTGACCATCCTTTAAACGGCATGGAACAGCTGAAAAAACATCTGCAGAAGCTGAAACAGCAGGCAAAAACAAATTTATGGTCCTTAACGGAGAGAAAAGTCGCACACTTAGTCACAGAGCATACAGAGATGCTCGTAAAAGAAGATAAAAACGGCAGCGGAGAGCAGTTTGACAAACAAGAAGCACTTGTCCGTTCTGTTGAAGATGAGCTTAAAAAAGCCGTTCAACAGGCTGAAACAGCAGAGAAAGACATCAGAAAAGACGTGCAGAACATATTGCAAAACGCTAATCTGACACCCTTTGAGATGAGGGAGCTTGCATCTGCTTATATTGAATCACAGCAGCCCTCATTTAAAACTGGGTTATTCTTTTCAAAAGCGAAAACGGCTTCGGAAAAAGAAAGAAGGCGTGCTGAATTTTTTGCCGATATTAAAAAAAGAACGGAAGGGGAAGCGGATTGGCATATTATCGACACATTTACGAAAGCGGCCAAGCGGTATGAAGCGGATTCGGACGAACTGATCAGGAAAATCCAGGCGTACCGTACACCGCTTTCTGATGATATCACCGCTCAGGCCCTTAAGCAGGGAGCGGCCTTTTCATCTGAATACGTATTAACTTATACGAAAGACCTCGCTGAAATGATCAGAAGGGAAGCCAAAAGACAGACAGCGGAACTCATTGAGGAGCTGACCGCTTATGTTCAGACAAAAAACGGACCGCTCATTGAGAACTTGAAAAACCGGCTCGAAAAAGAAAAGAAAATAAGGGATGAGCTCGCGCAATCGGCAAAAGAAGAACGCAATGCCTTGGAAAAAGCAGCCCGAGTCCGCGCTTTGTGGGAAGAAGAATTGACCTGTGATACGGGAAACGGCGACTGGTATACGCGAAAAAAACGCCTTGCAAAAGCGCCTGTCCAAAAAGAGAAACCAAAAGAGGCTGTACGGCATGAAGTAAGCAAGCCCGAAAAAAATGCGATGAAGGAACTTCCTATAAAAGAGCAGACTGATCGGTTCTATGAGCTTGCCGGGATTCTTGAATCCTCAAGCATATTAGGAAAACAGGCAGAAGCCTTTCGAAGCAGGATTGAGCGGCTTGAAAACCGCCAGTTTACCTTGGCGTTATTCGGCGGATTCAGTTCCGGTAAATCATCATTTGCAAATGCGCTTGTCGGTGAATACGTGCTTCCGTCATCTCCGACGCCCACAACGGCTACGATCAACAAAATAACGAAACCGCAAGACGGCAAACCGCATAAATCTGCGGAGATCGTTTTTAAAACGGAGGAGGAGCTGGACGCTGAAATGCTTCAGCTGACTGAGCTGAAAGACGCTGACGTAAAGGGGCGTTCACTGAAAGAGAGATGGAATTATGCCATTAAAAAGGGAAAAGTTCCGGGTGAACTTATTCCTGTGATTCAGACGATGCTGCAGGCGTTTGATACGTATGAAGAACAGATCCGTCAAAGGCTGACACTGACGGTGCCGGTTGAAGATGTAAAACCGTACGCAGCCGAAGAAAAAACGGCCTGCTGCGTAAAAGAAGTCACCGTCTATTATGATTCGCCTCTCACGCAAAAAGGCATCACCATTGTTGATACGCCGGGAGCAAGCAGTATCAATAAGCGCCATACGGAACTTGCCTTTCAATATATAAAAGATGCTGACGCGTTCTTTTATATGACGTACTATCAGCATTCTTTTTCAAAAGGAGACAGGTCTTTTCTGAAGAAACTCGGCCTCGTCAAAGAAGCATTCGGCATGGATAAAATGTTTTTTGTCATTAACGCCGCCGATCTGGCCAAAACCGAAAGCGAGCTGGAAACCGTCAAAGACTATGTCCGCTCAGAACTCTCAAAAGAGGGAATTAACCGGCCGAAATTATATCATGTCTCAAGTAAAGAAGAGCTTGCGGGTAAAAAAGAAGCTTTTTATAACAGGTTCTCTGATGTAAGAACCGGGCTTGAGCACTTTATTGAGGAAGATGTAATGAGGGCCAGCTGCGCCCAGCTGAAAACAGAGGCGGACAAATTGTGCGGTATGGTGGAACAGCTTCACGAATCTCTTCACCAGTCGGCAGAAGAAAAAGAGAAAAAGAAACAGCGTCTGGAGTCTTCCTATGAAAAAGCTCTCGGTGACATTTCAAAGCGCCGTACGTCTGAGGTCATCATTCGAAAAGTGATGAAAGATACGGAAGAACAGCTCTATCACATTAAACATCGCCTGACGTTTTATGCGAATGATATGCTGAAAACCGCCTTCCATCCGGGTCTTCAAAACGGTGATTGGAAACAAAATATATCAGCGGCGCTGAATGAAGCGCTCAAGGAATTCCGTTTTGAATATATTCAAGAGCTGAAAACGCTCGATATCCGGATGACCGGTTTTATTGAGCGCCATATGACTGAGGAATGGATGGAAAACTGTCAGAAGAAGCTTATGGAAGACGGAGATTTCTCCATTTATGTCAGCGGTGAAAACGAATTTGCCGTTCAGCTGAAAGAGGTCGCTCCGGTCATTGACGTCTCGGCATTCTCACATCACGTAAAGGAAGTTAAATCACCGAAGCAGTTTTTTGAACAGAACGGAAAAGCAGCGTTTGTAGAAGGGCTCAGGCTCAGCCTGCAAAAAGTGACAGAAAAGTGGCTTGAGCAGGAGAAAGAAAGCCTTTCAGAGCGATATGCTGAGCAGGTGCGCCGTCTGCAAGAAGAAATGGCGGATAAAAGCCTGTCCCAGATCCGCGAGCAGCGGGACACTTATTTACAAGGTCTTGCGGAAAATACGAGTGCAAGGGAAATTGAACACCTTTACGAAGCCGAAAAAGCATGGAAAAAGAAAGATGAAATGCTGAAAATTTAAAAATCCGGTTGGCGGGCAGATATCAGTCGTGGTAGACTAAAATGAAAAAAGCGAGATGAAACCTTTTATGTCAGAAGTCCATAAAGCAATTTCAGCACATTCCGCAAAACAGCATCAGCACGTCAAAACATTTGTACAGCTTGATTATGAGCGTGAACAGGCCATTGAAGAAGCCATTGTAAAATGCAGACAGAATAAACCGTTCACGACAGATGCCATCAATGGCATCACCGCAAAAATGAACCAGCTGGCGAAAAAGGGCATCGTGCCGCAAAGACGATTCGTAAGTGAAGAGATGGTGAAAGAATTCGTCAGCAGACAGTAATGGATGAACCTGCCGCGTGTGTCATCAGCGCTTGCTGTACATACTATTCGTATCTTCTCTAAAGGGGGATATGACCATGGGCAGAACAAAACTGGGAAACAGAAATGCTCAGCAGAATAACAATGCCAAAAAGAAAAACGGCTTCGGACAGAAATTTGATTCTTATGCCGGCCGTGAAGCTGAAAAGCTGATAGCAAGCAATAAAAGACACGGTGAGTAACGTGACGGCAGCATCTTCCAAATGGGGGGATGCTGTTTTTTTACCGCCTTCTTTGGTAAAATAGGAACATTGAATAAAAAGGAGTTTCGATATATGAATAATAAATTACTGCTCGTTGACGGCATGGCGCTTTTGTTCCGCTCGTTTTTCGCGACGGCCGTTCATCGCAATTTTATGATAAATGAAAACGGAATTCCCACAAACGGCGTCAACGGTTTTTTAAAGCATCTTATTACGGCGGTTGATACGTTTCAACCCACACATGTCGTCTGCTGCTGGGATATGGGAAGCAAAACGTACCGCAATGACTTGTTTCAAGATTATAAGGCCAACAGAAGCGAACCGCCGCTAGAGCTGATTCCGCAATTTGATCTAGCGAAAGAAGCAGCGCGAGAGCTCGGTTTTTTAAACATCGGCATAAAAGGCTATGAAGCGGATGACTGTATCGGTACGCTTTCTGCCCTATTTTCCGGGGAAGCGGAAATTACGATTGTAACGGGTGATAAAGATCTGCTTCAACTGCTGAATCATCAAGTTCAAGTAGCGCTGCTGCAAAAGGGTATCGGCAATTATAAGGTATATACAGATGAGATATTCAGAGAAGAAACGGGAGTTCCGCCAAAAGCGCTGATTGACATTAAGGCGCTGATGGGAGACACGAGCGATAACTATCCCGGCGTTAAAGGGATCGGGGAAAAAACGGCGTACAAGCTGATCCGTGAATATCAAAACATAGACCGGTTATTAGAAAGCCTCGCTCTCTTGCCGAAGGGCCAGCAAACGAAAATTCAGCAAAGCCTGAAAGAATTGGAGCTGTCAAGGCAGCTTGCTGAAATACATTGCGAGGTGCCGTTAGTCTGTACGCTTGAAGAAGCACTTTTTTCATTGAAGATGGAAGAAGCATCCTTAATGCTCAGACGCCATCAGATAAAAGGAATTGAAAGAATGCTCGAAAAGCTGAACGCCAGAGAGATCAGCTGATCCCTCTAGCGTTTTGTATTGCTTTTTTTTGCGTTGTTTTCAAGGGCTGATTTCGGGTCTTTATGCGCGTTTCCTTCCATATTTCCCTGAGGATTCACGCCCCCGGTCAGCCGGCCTTTATTTTCTTTTCTCATAGCTATTCACCTCATTTGTAGGATGAACAGTGAGACGCAATTTCATTCCGGTTATTTATTCAGCCGAATCGCTTTTTTTGCGAGCTGATCGGCTGTTTGGTTTTGTCTGCCGGGAATCCACTTAATGAAAAACAATGGAAATTCGGCCTTTAAGCGGATGATTTCGTCAACAAACGGCTGGAAAGCCTTGTTTTTAACCGCTTCAAGATCTGCGGCCCGCTCCACGATATCCGAATCCGTCCGGAATGACACGGACTCAAATCCGCGGGCGGCACACAGCTTCATTCCTTCAATTAAAGCGAGAAATTCAGCTTCCTGATTTGAATGGTCGCCGATCGGAATTGAGAAAGATTCTGTTTCCCCGTCATGTTTAATAAAAATACCGATACCGGACGGGCCCGGGTTTCCGGCGCTTGCACCGTCTACATAAATTTCAGCGGGCATCATCCGTCACTCTCCATTCGGTGTCATTCGTTTTGCCGCATACGCATAAGGGACAGAAATGAGTGATACCGCAAATTTAATCAGGTAAGTTGAAATGAAGATGCTGAACCATACTCCCGCGGAATAAACGCCGATAAAGGCCACGGCAGTGAAGATAAATGTATCCAGCAGCTGGCTGAGCGCCGTGCTTCCGCTGTTTCTGAGCCAGAGAAGCCTGTCTGAAGGAAAGATTCTCCGAATGGCTGAATATACATAAACATCTATCGTTTGGCTGAAAATAAAAGCCAAGAGGCTTCCGAGCGCAACACGCGGCAGAAAACCGAAAATCGTCTCAAGGGCAGGCTGTGCGATATCTGACGCAGCCGGTTTATATAAAAGAGCCCCCTGCATGGCGCATGTCAAAGCGAGCAGAGTGGAAAACCCGAGCCAGACGGCTTTGCGCGCTTCCCTGGGACCGTATTTTTCATTCAGCACATCCGTTGCGAAGAAAACGGTGCCGTACATGATATTTCCCAGTGTCGCCGTAAGCCCGAACAGCTCGACTGTTTTGACAACCTGCAAGTTGGCGCACACCGTGGCGAAACCGATCCATACGAATAGGCCCGTTTTGCCAAATCCTTTATAAAACAGAAGAACAATGATAAAATGAATGACCGCAAATAAAATCCATAACACATCGTTAAACAAAACCTGCTGACTTCCTTTCAATTTGAGAATGGTTTGATTATAGCACACGCCCGTCAACTAATGAATGGTAAGGTGATTTCAATGAATCTTAAGCCGTATATCGAAATAGAAGCAAAAGGAACAGGCCCTGTCGCATTTTTTTCCGAAGATTGGCTGACCGTTCCGAAAGCGCGCATGCTTGCAAGAGAAGTCAGCCGCTTTCCTTATATAAAAGACATTTATTTTGAGGATGAAAAAGGCGCGAGCTGGACGCTTAAAGAATTAGAAAAGCTTACTGAAGAGCTTGCGCACGAACCTGACGACATTACAGTGTATTTCGACGGCGGCTTTGACAAAACAAGCGGACGCGCCGGACTCGGAATTGTCGTGTATTATTCTCTCGGCGGCAAGCGGCACCGCATACGGAAAAACAAAAGCTTAACGCTTCAGACGAATAATGAGGCGGAATATGCCGCTTTGTACGAAGCCCTTAAGGAAGTGCAGGAACTTGGCGCAAGCAGAAATTCAATCACGATAAGAGGGGATTCCCTCGTCGTTTTACATCAGCTTGACGGCAGCTGGCCGTGTTATGATGAAACGCAAAACGAATGGCTGGATAAAATTGAAGCGCTGCTCGAATCCTTAAAGCTGACACCGACATATGAAGCCGTAAACCGAAAGGAAAATCAAGAAGCGGATGACCTTGCCAGAAAAATTCTCTCGAACCGGCAGATTGAAAGCCGCATAACATTAGAAGGTAACGGAGATGACTGATATTGGATAAAAAAAGCATTTATAAAGAATTGACAGAGCTTCAGGATGAATATTGCAAAGACTGTTTCGTAAAAAAGCATTTCCGCAAAGAGTTTGGAAAAAATCACGCTCATTCTTTCTGCATCAACCAATGCACAGTGGGGGAGAAGCTGAAAGCCTACGGCAAGGTGCTGACAAATCAATAAAAAATAAAACCGCAGCTTCTGCGGTTTTATTTTTCGAATTCATCAAGCTGATGCTGGCAATCGTCGAGAAGCATTCGCTGCTTTTGCAGAAAATCCTGGTCGAGAGCTTGCAGTTCACTGGATTGTGACATCGTTCTGGCATCCTGAATCGCCTGGTATGCAGATTCCACCAAAGTTGAATTTTGGCCCCGGGTAGCCGCTCCCGTTGTTTTCTGGGCCGTTTCCACCGCTAATTCAAACTGGCGTTTATCCGTCAGTCCGTTTGGGAAAAATTCAGAGTCCATTAAAAAACACCTCCGCAAATAGTTTGGAGATTTTTTTTAGAAATATGCACGGAAAATAGAAAAAAATATAGAAAATAAGCCGATATAACTATTGAACCTGATTAATTAGGGCTTATTTACTATTATTCAGGGTATCTTGGGAGAGAAGGGAAAAACCAGCCGTGAATGATAAAGATTTAAAAACAATCCTTCAGCAGACATTTAAAGAAATATACGGTGATTTGGGAAGTTTAGCGGAAATGGCAAAAAAAGGAATGCCGTCAATGGAGAAACAAATTGAAGAAATTGAGCAGCGCTGCAAGCAGAATCTTGTTGCAATTGAGATTCAGACGGCAATCAAATAGGAGAGGCATACGCCTCTCCTCTATTTGTCATCTGATCAACATGTATTGAGTTTAGAGTTTTACAACATTAGAAGCTTGAGGTCCACGATTACCTTCGACAATTTCAAAAGAAACTTCTTGTCCTTCTTCTAATGATTTGTATCCTTCTCCTTCGATAGCAGTGAAGTGAACAAATACGTCGTCTCCGCCTTCAACTTCGATGAAGCCGAATCCTTTTTCGTTATTGAACCATTTTACTTTACCGTTTTGCATATTGCTTAATTCCTCCTAGTACTGTAGCACCTTCGTGCTAAAAAAAATTTTGTCATCATCCAACCGTACGTATGTAAACGTTGTTAAATGATGGTTCAACTATACACCATATGGGAGCGGACGTCAAGCAGCCGCTCCCTATTTTTTATCTTTATTTTTCCAGTAACAAAGCTTAACCGGAAAAAAACAAAAAGCACACGAATCGTTCGTGTGCTTTTCTTTTACGATAATGCCATATCCGCCTTCCCGGCCATCATTTCAGATTCTTTTATAATGTCCTGCAAAATGACTTCAGAAGAGTTGGGGAGGTGAAGGCTTTTAATATTGTCCTTCATCCGGTTCAGCTTCTCCTCATCCGCAAGAAGGGAGGTGACCGACTCTAAAATTTCTTCGTGGCGGTTGACCACGACAGCCGCACCGCGATCTTCAAAGAAAATGGCGTTTTCTTTTTCCTGCCCGGGAACCGGTTTGTACAAAATAACGGGTACTCCGATCGCCGTCGCTTCCGTCAGTGTGATGCCGCCCGGTTTTGTGATCATGCAGTCCGTAATACGGAACAGCTCGTCAATTCTTTCTACATAGCCCAGAACTTTCAGCCGGTCGGCATTGTCACCTTCCAAGCTGCTGAGGGATTCTTTTAGCGAGCTGTTTTTGCCGCATACCACCACAACCTGCACCTGATCGTCATGAACGAGATTTTCGCACAGTTCTTTTACGTTTTTCAGCACACCATGCGCTCCCGCCATAATAAGAAGAACTTTTTTGTCGGGAGAGAGATTGTATTTTTTATAAATCGGCTCTTTCGGCATTGATTCCTCGAATTGAGGCCTGATGGGAATGCCCGTGATCTTTACGTTGTTCGGGTGAGTGCCGATTTCAATCAGTTTTTCCTTCACGTAATCTGTGGCGACATAATATTTATCAACATTTTCATGAACCCAGATTTTGTGAAGGCAGAAATCGGTCATAACGTTGAACGTCGGGATCACTTTTCCGGTTCTCCGTCTGTATTCCGGTACGACAATCATCGGAAATGTATTGATAATAATGTCCGGCTTATGCTCTTCGACGAGCTGGCCTAAACGTTTATTTCCCATTTTAAAATAAATATTGAATTTGCGTTTATTATAGATTTTGTCAACTCCGTAATAAAACAAACGATAAAACTGTTTTCCGATTGAGAAGCTTTTTAAATAAAGGTATTGAGTAACCTCTGAAACAATCGGATTTGACTCTTGATACAAATTGGAAACCGTCACATCTAAGCCGAGACGCAGACATTGTTCGTAGAGCGTTTTGGCCACTTGAACATGTCCGTTTCCGTAATTTGCAGTCAAAATTAATACTTTTTTATTGGTATTCAAGTAAATTCACCTCAATGTAATCAACAACAAGCAAGCTTCATGCATCGTAAGGAGTTATTGTCTATAGATAAACATAACACAAGTGCATCATTTTATAATAAGCGCGGCAACATATTTAAACTAAATTTAATTGATATGTTCCATTATTTTAAAGTTTTGTTATACGCATACTGAATCAAGAGTATTTTATCATATTTTTGTCACCGTATCACTCAAAACAAAAATTAATCCCATTCATACGGGGTTTCCTGATATACGTAATAATTCAGCCAATTCATAAACAATAACGTTGCATGAGCTTTCCAGCGGTTAACAGGTTCTTTCCCGCCGGGCGCAAAATAGTGCTTAGGAGCTTCTACGTTTGAAAGATTTCTCTCTATGTCTCTCTCATACTCCTGAAGTAGCGTATCGGTATCATATTCCGGATGACCCGTTAAGAAAATCTGTTTTTCGTCTTTTGAAACGATTAAACAGACCCCCGCTTCCTCTGAAACGCTGAGCACATCCAGATCCGAAGCCGATTGCAGCTGCTCCGTATTAATATCTGTATGCCGTGAGTGGGGCACATAGTATAGCTCGTCAAATCCTCTTACCAATCTCTCATGTTTTTTAAGAACGGTATGCTCAAACACACCGAAGATTTTTTTCGGCAGCTCCACTTTCTCAATGCCGTAATGATAGTATAAACCGGCTTGAGCGCCCCAGCAGATATGGAGTGTTGAAGTGACGTTCGTTTTGCTCCATTCCATGATTTCCTTCAATTCTTCCCAGTAAGAAACATCTTCAAACGGCAGGTGCTCAATCGGAGCCCCGGTAATAATCATTCCGTCAAACCGTTTGTGGCGGATGCTGGAAAAATCCGTATAAAATTCATCCAGATGCTGCCTTGCCGTATTTTTTGGAGTATGTGTGCTCGGAATTAAGAACGTAAAGTGAACTTGTAAAGGTGAATTCCCAAGCATCCTGAGGAGCTGGGTTTCCGTTTGGATTTTTTTCGGCATCAGATTTAAAATCACGATCTTCTGCGGCCGGATATCCTGATGAAAAGCCCGGCTTTCATCCATTACAAAGATGTGTTCACTTTCAAGCACCTGCTTAGCGGGCAGGTGATTTGGTATATTAATAGGCAACATGCCACCTCCGTTATTCCCCGTTAATTTTCTTCATTATAGAAATTTTTAAGCCATTTTTCAATCCATCCCGGCGTAATAAACCGTATTTAACGCATAATGACAGGGATAAAAGCGGCAAATGGGCATAAATTCGGAGCGGCTCTTTATTATGACGGGTAAAGAGCCGTTTGGTTCCTCGAAAAAAACGTTTTCCGTTAAGTGGAAGGAAAAAGCGGTTACCGTTTGTTTTGCAGTGTAAAACAGGTAAAATAAATGAAGAATGTAAAAAGGAGGGCCGCAGATGACAATTTACGATATAAACGTACGGACCATAACAGGCGAAGACATGACGCTATCGGCTTACAGAGGCAAGGTGATGATCATTGTGAATACAGCAAGCAAATGCGGGTTCACATCCCAGCTCAAGCAGCTTCAGGAGCTCTATGATACATATCGGGAGGAAGGTCTTGAAATATTAGGATTTCCCTGCAACCAATTCATGAACCAAGAACCTGGAAACGAAGCGGAAATTCAAGAGTTCTGTGTGAAAAACTACGGGGTCACATTCCCGATGTTTGCGAAAGTTGATGTCAATGGAGCAGACGCTCATCCTCTCTTCACATATCTGACGGAACAGGCAAAGGGGATGCTCGGCACAAAAGCGGTCAAATGGAATTTCACTAAGTTTATCGTGGACCGAAACGGTGAAGTCACCGGGCGTTTTTCACCGAACGTCAACCCAAAAGAGCTTGAAGATACGGTGCAGAAGCTTTTGGCCCGATAAGAGGTGATACGGTGAACGAAAAAGAGCAGCTGGAAAGCGTCAGGAATTGGGTCAGAGAAAAGCTTATCAATGAACGAACGGGCCATGACTGGCTTCATATTTCCCGGGTCGCAACACTTTCTGTTTATATGGCAAAAGAAGAAGGCGCCGACTTATTTATCACTGAGACGGCCGCGCTGGTTCATGATCTGATTGACGCCAAGCTCGAAAAAAGCGAAAGGCTGACGGCAGGCGAAGTGACAGAACGGCTGGCTGCTTTCAACATCGCGGATGGCCCCATTCAGGAGATCACGGATATTATCACGAGAATGTCATTCAGACACAGGGAACTGCTGAAAAAGCGGCCGCTTTCATTGGAGGGGAAAGTTGTTCAGGATGCAGACATGCTTGATGCGATCGGCGCAGCGGGCATCGGCAGGGCTTTTATGTTTGCCGGGGCGAAGGGTCATCCGATGTACGGAACTCAAACAAGTGTGCTGGCCCATATAGAGGATAAATTAATCAAGCTTAAAGGCTTAATGAATACAAAAGCGGGGGCCGGTTTAGCAGAGGAGCGGCATCAATTTCTTTTGCAGTTCGCCGCCCGTATCCAAAAAGAGGCCGGCATTTGCAAAAGCTAAGCGGCGCAATAGAACGCTTGTGCCGACTATGTTAGAATAAGTGTCAGATTGCGCATAGGAGGACCAATATGAAGATTAAATCAATAGAACCGACGCCGAGTCCGAACACGATGAAAGTGATTTTGACTGAAGAGCTTCCGGCAGGGAAAAGCAACAATTACAAACCCGATCAGGCAGATGATGCTCCGGCTGTCGTACGTGATATTTTAAACATTGAAGGAGTAAAGGGCGTTTATCACGTTGCCGATTTCCTGGCTGTGGAGAGAAACGCCCGTTTTGACTGGAAGGAAATTCTGCCTCAGGTCCGTTCCGCTTTCGGAATGGAACATACGGAGCAGTCTGAGAGCCGTTCTGAACAGGAATCGTTCGGTGAAGTGAAGGTTTTCGTACAAATGTTCAGCGGAATCCCGATGCAGGTCAAATTGACGGACGGCGAACGTGAAGAGCGCTTCGGCCTTCCGGAACGTTTCCAAGAAGCCATTTTAAAGCTGCGTTCCGAAGCTTCAAATGTCGTATTTGAGCGGGCTTGGAAAGAACAAGGCGTGCGCTTCGGGGATTTTACCGAAATCGGACACGATGTCACAGAAGAGCTTCAGGCCGCCTACAGTGATGAACGGCTCAAACGTTTGACAGAAGCAGCCGCACAGCAAAAGGGTGAGGCCAAACCGGCAGTGCAGCGGAAAGCTTATAAAGTGACACTGGAGATGATTGATGATGAAGACTGGAAACAGCGCTATGCCCATCTTGAGCAAATGGATCCGGGTGAAGACGATTTACCAGTATTGGAAAAGGCGCTGCATGATCCGAAGACTTCGATCAGAAGACAAGCCGTCGTTTATTTGGGAATGATCGAAAAGCCGTCTGTGCTTCCGCTGTTATACAAAGCGCTTGAAGACAAAACGGTGACGGTCAGAAGGACGGCGGGTGACTGTCTGTCGGATCTCGGCGATGCGAGCGCCATCCCGGCCATGATGAAATCGCTCAGTGACTCAAGCAAGCTTGTGCGCTGGCGCGCGGCCATGTTTTTATATGAAGTCGGCGATGAAAGCGCGCTGGAAGCATTAAAAGCGGCGGAAGACGATCCGGAATTCGAAGTCAGCCTGCAAGTCAAAATGGCGATTGAACGGATTGAGCACGGAGAAGAGGCGAAAGGTTCAGTCTGGAAACAGATGACTGAAAGCAGAAAAAAAGAACAGTTATAACAAAAAGGTGCGCCATGCACCTTTTTTATTTGAATTCACTTTTTATAAAAATTATTTAGAATATTGTTGAAAAATGATTCAAAACTCTATATAGTAAGTACAATATTAATTGTTGGAGGGTTTTTATCGAAATACAGAAAGAATAGAAAAGCGAGCCAGGGCAAAGATACTGTAAAATTTGCAGAACGCGCCCTAGAATAAACTGAAAATTTTAAAAATAATGCACAGTCTAAAAACAGTAGGGGGATCACCATGGCAGAATTACGCAGCAACATGATCACACAGGGAATTGACAGAGCGCCGCACCGAAGCCTTCTTCGCGCTGCCGGCGTAAAAGAAGAAGACTTCGGCAAGCCGTTTATCGCGGTCTGCAATTCATACATCGATATCGTTCCCGGGCATGTTCACCTGCAGGAATTTGGAAAAATCGTAAAAGAAGCAATCAGGGAAGCGGGCGGTGTGCCTTTTGAATTTAACACGATCGGAGTAGATGACGGAATCGCGATGGGGCATATCGGCATGAGATATTCGCTGCCGAGCCGCGAAATCATTGCCGATTCAGTTGAAACGGTCGTCTCGGCGCACTGGTTTGACGGAATGGTCTGCATTCCGAACTGCGACAAAATTACGCCGGGAATGCTGATGGCGGCTATGCGGATTAATATTCCGACCATTTTTGTCAGCGGGGGGCCGATGGCAGCCGGCCGTACAAGCGACGGCCGCAAAATTTCGCTTTCTTCAGTATTTGAAGGCGTCGGCGCATATCAAGCCGGGAAAATCGGTGAAAGCGACCTGCAGGAGCTGGAACAGTTCGGCTGCCCGACATGCGGATCTTGTTCGGGCATGTTTACGGCAAACTCCATGAACTGTCTGTCTGAAGCGCTCGGTCTGGCGCTTCCGGGCAACGGAACAATTCTAGCAACTTCACCGGAGAGAAGAGAGTTTGTGAGAAAATCAGCGGCCCAATTGATGGAGACCATCAAAAAAGACATTAAGCCGCGCGATATCGTCACCGAAAAAGCGATTGACAACGCGTTTGCGTTAGACATGGCTCTCGGCGGCTCAACCAACACGGTGCTTCATACGCTTGCGCTTGCCAATGAAGCTGGGGTTGAGTACTCTTTAGAACGCATTAACGAAGTGGCTGAACGAGTGCCTCACTTATCGAAATTGGCGCCGGCCTCGGACGTCTTCATTGAAGATCTGCACGAAGCGGGCGGAGTCTCGGCGGCCCTTAATGAATTGGCGAAAAAAGAAGGGGCGCTTCATCTTGACGCGCTGACTGTAACAGGCCGCACACTCGGAGAAACAATTGCGGGTCATGAAGTAAAGGATTATGACGTGATTCATCCGCTTGACAATCCGTTTACCGAAAAAGGCGGTTTGGCCGTCCTGTTTGGGAATCTGGCTCCGGACGGCGCCATTATCAAAACAGGCGGCGTACAGGACGGGATTACAAGACATGAAGGTCCCGCTGTCGTCTTTGATTCCCAGGATGCCGCGCTTGAAGGCATTATAAACCGCAAAGTAAAAGAAGGAGATGTTGTCATTATCCGTTATGAAGGGCCAAAGGGCGGCCCGGGCATGCCGGAGATGCTTGCTCCGACGTCTCAGATTGTCGGAATGGGGCTTGGCCCGAAAGTGGCGCTTATTACAGACGGCCGTTTTTCAGGAGCGTCCCGGGGCCTTTCAATCGGGCACGTATCGCCTGAAGCGGCTGAAGGCGGCCCGCTCGCATTCGTAGAAAACGGCGACCATGTCATCGTTGACATAGAAAAACGGATTTTGGACGTACAAGTGCCTGAAGAAGAATGGGAAAAACGCAAGGCCGAATGGAAAGGCTTCGAGCCGAAAGTAAAAACAGGATATCTGGCCCGGTATTCCAAACTCGTAACAAGCGCCAATACAGGCGGAATCATGAAAATATAAAACAGAGGCCTGAACAATTGAATTCCGGCCCCCTCTATAGTATCCTTGACTTCATATAAGGATTTTAGAGGGGGCTTTTTTATGTCAATGGCTTATGAAGAATATATGCGCCAGCTGGTCGTGCCGATGCGCCGTGAGCTGACGGGTGCGGGTTTTCAGGAATTAACGACTGCTGAAGAAGTAGAAAGTTTTATGGAACAGGCAGAGGGCACGACATTGGTCGTTGTCAACTCCGTGTGCGGCTGTGCAGCCGGTCTTGCCCGTCCGGCTGCGACTCAGGCTGTTTTACAGCATGAAAAAGCGCCTGATCATACGGTTACCGTATTTGCCGGTCAAGATAAAGACGCAACTGCAAAAATGCGTGAATATTTTACGGGACAGGAACCTTCCTCGCCTTCAATGGCGCTGTTAAAAGGGAAAGAGGTCGTTCATTTTATTCCCCGCCACGAAATTGAAGGGCATGACATGGAGGAAATTATGAAAAATCTGACGGATGCCTTCGATGCGCACTGCTGAAATGCCCGATTTCCGGGCATTTTCTTTTTGGAGAAAAAAATGATCACAACGAGTTACAGACCAAGCGAATATACGATACACACAGCGCAGTCACTCAGTGTCAGGCTGGGTGACACTTACTGCAGCCGCAATAAACAGCCCATTGAAAAAATGCTGGAACGAGCGGCTGGCGATCTTTTAGTCATCGGAAAGGAACGGTTCGAACTTTACACGAAGCAAGGGGAGAAGTTCTTTTTTCACCCGAATACAGCGATGTTCCGTGCAAAGCGGTTTTTGAGAGGGGAAGCCGAGCCGTTGTTAAAAGCAGCCGGATTACGCGAGGGGGATTCCTTTTTAGATTGTACGCTCGGCCTGGCATCTGATGCGATTTTGGCAAGCCTGGCAGTCGGAAAAAGCGGACAAGTTATCGGCCTGGAGAAAAACAAGCTTGTCTCATTGCTTGTAGAAACAGGACTTCAAACGTGGGAAACCGGAATGGAGCAGCTCCAAACCGCCATGAAACGCATTCAGGTCAAACATGCCGACTGCGCCGATTATTTGCGGGAGTTTCCTGATTCATCGGTAGATGTCATTTATTTTGACCCGATGTTTCACGAACCTGTTGAAACGTCAGACGGCATTGCACCGCTCCGCGCGCTGGCAGAAGAGGGTTTTAACGAAGAGTGCATCACGCAAGCCGTCCGGGCGGCGAAAAAATGCGTAGTGCTTAAAGACCATTGGAAAAGCCCGCGGTTTGAACGATACGGCTTCAAGGTGCTGAAAAGAAAGACGGCGCTTTTCCACTTCGGTGTCATCCATGTAAGCTCATGATATCATGGGCTTCTTTTTCGTTAATCAGTGATTTCCATAACGACAAAATAAAGCAGCGTGAGAAGTGATACAGTCGCAAATAAAGCGTTAATCATCTCATCCCCTCCTTTTTCTCCTTCTTATTGTAAGCGGTTTATCCGCTCGGTCACAGTTACCAATTTCCCATATTGCATGATAATACGTTGCCGGACATGACGCCGCGCTTTCATCTATGCTAAAATAAAGGAAAAGAGGACAATAAAACAGAGGGGAACAATCTGTCATGAAATTGTGGATGAAAAAGACCCTTGTGGTTCTGTTTACCATTGTAACGTTCGGACTCGTGTCTCCTCCGGCTGCTTTGATGACAGACAAGCCTTCAGGACAGTCGAGCAGTCTTGAGCAGAATGATTACACCGCTTTTTATGATGAACATGCCCTGCCGGGAGAAGAGAAGGCAGGGCGGGAGCCTGAATTACTGTTTCAATCGTATCAGCAGCAGCTTCTCGGTGATGCTGAAAATCAATCATTTTTAAAATTCGGCAGCAAAATCTCTCCGGTCATTGAAGATGATTACAGAAGTGAAATTCTGCCGAAAATCGAAGATGTGATCACAGGACATTTAGCCAAGTTTCAAGATGATGAAGCGTATCAGGATGTGGTTATTTCCAGTAAACCGTCGGCCGGAAAAACCGAAAAAATTTTTCATGTGTATAACAGGCTGACGGGTGAAGATCTTTTAAGGTTCCACGTCCGCCGGGACCATCCTCCGCAAGACGGCTACTGGTTTAATTTTCATTACCATACCGCTGAAGACGGATTTCAATCACATCATGAGCTCGGCAGCATTTACTGGGACCGCAATACGCCGCCTGACTGGATGAGCGTGTAATAGCGAGAAGAAATAAAAAAATCATTTCTGAGAAATTTTGCAGAAATGATTTTTTATTGTGTTACACTACTAAAAGACTACTTTAAAAGGATGAAAAAAATGAAACAATATAAAGATTTATGCCGTCATGTGTTAGAAAACGGAGAAAAAAAAGGAGACCGTACGGGAACGGGTACGATCAGCACGTTCGGCTACCAAATGCGGTTTAACCTTCAGGAAGGTTTCCCGATGCTTACGACGAAAAAGCTCCATTTTAAATCCATCGCGCATGAGCTGCTTTGGTTTTTAAAAGGAGATACGAATGTCCGCTACCTTCAGGAAAACGGAGTCCGCATCTGGAACGAATGGGCGGATGAAAACGGAGAACTCGGACCGGTTTACGGCTCTCAATGGCGTTCATGGCGCGGAGCGGACGGCGAGACCATTGATCAAATCTCCCGGCTGATTCACGACATCAAGACAAACCCGAATTCCAGACGTTTAATCGTCAGCGCCTGGAATGTCGGCGAAATTGATCATATGGCGCTTCCGCCTTGCCACTGCCTGTTTCAGTTTTATGTCGCGGACGGAAAACTGTCTTGTCAGCTTTATCAGCGCTCAGCGGATGTCTTTCTCGGCGTGCCGTTTAATATTGCGTCTTATGCGCTTTTAACATTGATGATCGCGCATGTGACGGGGCTTGAACCGGGTGAGTTTGTTCATACATTCGGAGACGTCCACATTTACCAAAACCATGTGGAGCAGGTGAATTTGCAGCTGACAAGGGATGTCCGTCCGCTGCCGAAACTGCGGTTTGCGCGAAATGTTGATTCTATTTTTGATTTTACGTTTGAAGACTTTATCATTGAGGATTATGACCCGCATCCGCACATCAAAGGAGCTGTCAGCGTATGATTTCGTTTATTTTTGCGATGGATGAAAACCGGCTGATCGGAAAAGATAACGATCTGCCTTGGCACCTTCCTGATGATCTCGCATATTTCAAAAAAGTGACGACGGGTCACACCATTGTAATGGGGCGGAAAACGTTTGAATCAATCGGACGCCCGCTTCCGAACCGGCGTAACATCGTTGTAACCTCACGGGATGAATCTTTATTCCCGGGCTGTATTACCGCCGACTCGGCTGAGGAAGTGCTCAAGCTGATCCCGGCCGATGAAGAATGCTTTGTGATCGGCGGCGCCCAGCTGTACAGTGCGCTCTTTCCTTATGCGGACAGACTCTACATGACAAAAATTCACCATGTCTTTGAAGGAGACCGTTTTTTTCCGGAATTTAATGAAGCTGAATGGGAATTGACATCCCGCAAACAGGGAGTAAAAGATGAAAAAAACCCTTACGATTATGAGTACCTTGTATACGAGAAAAAGAATTGAGTTTAAGCAGGGGGACAAGAATTGATTCGTTACGGCTGCCTTGTGATGTACGTTGTATTTATGTTCATGAAAAATATTCAGGAATATATCAATCAAAAAGAGCTTGACCCGCGGCTTTCTTTTCAAAAACAGATGAGGCTGGTGTATGAGCGGCCGAAAGCCTTTATGAGAGGCTGCATTGACGTGTCGGGATCGGCAATCGGCATTCATCATGATCAGCCGATACCGGACGGCCCCGTATTGTATGTGCATCCCAGATTGCGCCCGGCTGATCTTCTTCTGCTTGCGGGACATCTTGAAGAGCCGGCTGGTTTTATCGCTGGCGAGAAAGCTTTCCGGATGCCGTTTCTCGGAAATTGGCTGCGGCTGATGGGTGTCATTTGTGACGGAGACAGCCAGGATGCCGTGTTTCAGGAGGCGGAAGTCCGTCTGCAAAAAGGGCAAAGTCTGATTCTGTCCGAAGACGGCAAAATCAATCCGGAGGAACTGGCCCTTCGTTTCGATCTCCCGATTGTGCCTGTCAGCACTTCGGGAACAGACCGCTTGCTGCAGGGCAGATTACTGAAACGGCTGAAACCGGCTGACATTGAATTACATATAAAGCCTGCTTATTATCCGGCCGGTCAGAAACGGCTCCGTGCATAAAAAAAGCACAGTCTCTATACGAGAGGGACTGACCCCATAAGATGAGACAAACAAAAAACACCTTCAAGTTTGAAAACGGATGATTGTTAGCCGAAATTAGACTTGGAGGTGTTTTTTCTATGGGGACAAGAGTGAGTTATCCGGTTGAAGTGAAACAGAAGGCTGTAGAAATGAGATTGGCAGGCGTGCCTATGAAAGAGATCATGCAGGAATTGAATATTAAGAATAAGACACAGGTTCAGACATGGGTTAGATGGCATAAGACTGGGGATACACATCGATTCGAACAGCCTGTCGGAAAGCAATACACTTACGGAAAAGGCCCGGAGTATTCTTCCGAATTAGAGAAACTGCAGGCAGAAAATCGTTATCTGAGACAACAGAATGAAGTTTTAAAAAAGTGCAACGAATTGGAAAGGAAGCTGATAGCGAAACGCCAGTCGAGCTTGTAGAAGCATTGCGCGGCACAATGACCATACAGGATATCTGTATTCATTTAGGTATCTCACGAGCATCTTATTATCGTTGGAAGAAGAATCTGATGAAAGATAACCCTAAATACCATTTAGAAAAACAAATCGGCACGTTGTGCCGAGAACACAAGTTTCGATATGGCTATCGGAAAATCACAGCCATATTAAAAAAGGGAATGCGTGTGAATCATAAAACGGTTCAGCGCATTATGCAGAAGAATCAGTGGCAATGCCGGGTTAAGGTGAAAAAGCGCAAGAAAGATGGGCAGCCATATGCCGTGGCCGAGAATATATTGGATCGAAACTTTCAGTCTGAACGCCCTCTGGAAAAGCTAGTAACGGATATCACATATTTGCCTTATGGGCAGAAACAATTGTATCTTTCCAGTATATTGGATTTATACAATGGAGAAGTGATTGCTTTTACAATTGGCGATAGACAGGACACAGACTTTGTCTTACACACACTTGATCAGCTGCCCGCACTGCCAGAGAACTGCGTGTTACATAGTGACCAAGGTTCTGTTTATACATCTTATGAGTATCAGAAAGCTGTTAAAACAAAAGGCATTACCATGAGCATGTCCCGCAAAGGGACGCCCGCTGATAATGCCTCCATCGAATCGTTTCATTCCTCACTAAAGTCTGAAACGTTCTATCTTAACAGCATTGATCGAACTACGACGACCATCGTAGAACGCACTGCCATAGAATACATTCATTATTATAACAATATTCGTATTCAAACGAAACTAAACAGCCAATCGCCGATACAATATCGGCAATTGGCTGTATGAAGGTGTTTTGATCCCTGTCTCAAAAACAGGGGTCAGTCCCAGAGGCTGTGCTTTTTTATTTCAGATAAAGGGAACTTTGACGCAATAAAATAAAATACAGAAAAACATCGAGGCGCTGCCGCCTAAAACAAAACTGTGCCAAATGGCGTGATGATACGGAACCTTTCTCCAAATATAAAATATTGTGCCGGCTGAATACAATAAGCCGCCGAAAAGAAGAAGGCCGAAACCGGGGCCTGACAGCGAAGCGTACAGCGGTTTAATGGCGACGATGATCAGCCAGCCCATCATTAAATAGACAAGCGTTGAAAAAATGATAAACCGCTTCACGAAAAAGATTTTAAACACGATGCCTCCGATGGCAAGCGACCAAACAATAATTAAAAGGGTCAGACCGAGCGCCCCTTTAAGGGGTCCTAATAAAAATGGCGTATATGTTCCGGCTATTAATACGTATATCGCGGAATGATCCACAATCTCAAGAATGTCTTTCGTTTTTTTATGCTGAATGCTGTGCAAAAGAGTCGAGCTGAGATACAGCAGCAGCATTGAAGCGCCGAAGATTGAAAAGCTGACGATGTCTGTCGGCGAGCCGTATTTCACCGCGAAGATAATGAGAAAAATAAGCGCCGGAATCGACAGCAATACACCGATTCCGTGTGTGACGGCATTTGCGATTTCTTCTTTTATTGTGAACAATCAAATGTCCTCCTTTTTAAAGGATTTGTTTTTGCAGTGACTGCAAAAAGCTCAACCCTTCTAATGTAATTTTTGTTCCTGCGCGTCCTCGGCCTTTTGTCACATAGTTCATCTTTTCTAAGTAATCAAGCCTGTTTCTGACCTGCTGGGGCGATAATGTCATTGTGCTGTTTTCGCTTAATTCGGATATGCTCCGTCTGCTGGCGGGTTCGCCCTTTGTATTTAAGTCTTTAATTGATTCCAAAATAAACAAAAACTCTTCTTTCTCCATCAATGTCAGCCGTTTTTCTTTTTTCTTAGCTGTTTTCGCTTTCTGGCTGTTTTTGATATACGGCGGGACATCATCGGGATAAATCGTGCTGCCGGATGCTGCCGCGGCCATATAGTACGCCGCATTTTGAAGTTCTCTGATGTTGCCGTTAAAGGTGTGCCGCTCAAACAGCGGATAAACGGACGGATCGATATGAACATGCTGCCCCGTGGCTGTCAGCATATGCTGCAGAAGAAGCGGTATATCGCTTTTTCGTTCAGATAAAGCAGGGAGCGGAAGGCATAACACGTGAAGCCTGTAAAATAAATCTTGGCTGAACGTATTTTCCGCGCCGGTATCGCCAAGATCCGCCGTGCTGCTTGCAATGATGCGGGCGGAAAGCCCGGCGTCCAGCTCGGAAAGAAGGCGGGCCTGTACCGAGAGCGGCATGTCTCCGATTTCATATAAGAATAATGTTCCGCGGCGGGCCCTGTTTAATGCGCCTTCAGCGCCGAACAGTTCATACTCGAGCCGCTCTTCGCTTTGGCTGCAGTGAACGGTAATAAATAGTTCGCTGTTTCTGCGGGATTTATGGTGGATCGCTCTGGCCATTTGTTTTTTTCCGGTTCCGACTTCACCTGTTATGAAGACCGGCAAATCAGATAAGGCAAATTGCGAGGCCAATCGTTTCGCTTGTGAAAAGGTGTGATGTTCGCCGGCTAGTTGATAAAAAGAATCAGTTTGTTCAATTACACTCATGAATTGGCTCCTTTTGGTTCTAATTGGTTTAAGTATAACACGTTTTTGCGATCGAAAATATCTTTTTCTCTTGTATCGGTTTATTTATTTTTATTTACGAAATTAAAATAATTATCTTATTATTTGAATATTCATGTTATAATGGCATATTAAATAGGGATTTAAATAAGAAAGGACTCTGTAAATGAAACCGTTGCTTAAAGAAGACTCTCTCATCCAGGTAAAAGACATTTTAAAAGCGCACCAAAACGTAAAGGACGTTGTGATACATACGCCTTTGCAGAGGAATGACAGACTTTCTGAGAGGTATGGCTGCAATATCTATTTGAAAAGAGAAGACCTGCAGGTGGTCAGATCATTTAAGCTCAGAGGGGCTTATAATAAAATGAGGCAGCTCTCAAAAGAGCAGACTGAAAACGGAATTGTATGCGCAAGTGCGGGAAACCATGCGCAGGGGGTTGCGTTTTCATGCAAACACCTCGGCATTCATGGCAAGATTTTTATGCCGTCAACCACACCGAGACAGAAAGTATCCCAAGTGGAACTGTTCGGAAAAGAATTTGTTGAAATCATATTGACGGGTGACACTTTCGATGATGCGTATAAGAGTTCTGCGGAATGCTGTGAAAAAGAAAACCGCACGTTTATCCATCCGTTTGACGATCCCGATGTCATGGCCGGACAGGGAACGGCTGCCATCGAAATTTTAAATGACATTGACGTTGAACCGCATTTTCTTTTTGCAAGCGTAGGGGGAGGAGGACTCCTGTCCGGGCTCGGCACGTACATGAAAAACATCTCGCCGGATACAAAAATCATAGCGGTAGAGCCGAAGGGCGCAGCCTCCTATTTTGAATCGAAAAAAGCCGGACAAGTGGTTGAACTTGAGAAAATTGATAAATTTGTCGATGGGGCGGCCGTAAAAAAAATCGGCGCCGAAACCTTTCAAACGCTCGAAACCGTCGTCGATGACGTTGTGCTTGTCCCGGAAGGAAAAGTGTGCAGCACGATTCTCGAATTATATAATCAATGCGCCATCGTAGCGGAGCCGGCGGGTGCATTGTCCGTATCAGCACTTGATCTGTACAAGGAAGAGATTAAAGGAAAAAACGTCATCTGCATGGTCAGCGGAGGGAATAACGACATCGGCAGAATGCAGGAGATGAAGGAGCGCTCGATGATTTATGAGGGGCTGCAGCATTATTTTATCGTTAATTTCCCGCAAAGGGCGGGAGCGCTTCGCGAATACCTTGATGAAGTGCTCGGGCCTGATGATGACATCACCCGGTTTGAATACACGAAAAAAAATAACAAAAGCAGCGGCCCCGCATTGGTCGGCATTGAGCTCAAGCATCGGGAAGATTACGGCGCGCTCATTGCCCGGATGAATCAAAAAGGATTTCATTACGTAGAGGTGAATAAAGATCAGGATCTGTTCCACCTGTTAATCTGACTTTTTTTAGAACGGCCGCGCAAAATGACAGACACGCTTTCTCAGATTGTATATAATAAAAAGAAAACAATCGAAAAAGAAGGATTGATATCTTGTTACTCAAAAGCCTAGAGTTCAAACGACAGGACGGGATTCAGGTAAAAGTGACAGAAATACCGGTTGTCACGGAAGGTGAACATTATTTTTTTCAAATTCATCAGCACCTTGAGCTTTATTTGAGAGAAGTTTTTGCTTCACAAAGTGTGAGAACAGTGTATTCATTCCGACAATATGTCAAGCGCCGTATGAAGTGGAAAGATTACGAGGCCGTTTTCAACCAAGAGATTTTAAAACATAACGCTTAACGGTGCATATTCCTTAGCGCCTTCCTTTTGATAAGGGAGGGTGCGGGAATTTTTTTGTGATGAATCCTGTAAGCGTTTTATCCATGGGGGGAATGGAAATGAAAAAAATGAAAATCTTCGCTGCCGTCTTTTGTTTGCTGCTCTTGTGCGCCTGCGGGGGGAAAACGATAAAAGACCCGCTGAACTATCAGATTGAGCCGTTTTCATATCAAAACCAAGACGGAAAAACAGTGTCACTGAAAAGCCTGAAGGGGCATGTCTGGATTGCCGACTTTATGTTTACAAATTGTAATACGGTCTGTCCGCCGATGACGGCCCACATGACCGAACTGCAAAAAAAACTGAAGGCTGAGAACCTGGACGTGCGGATTGTGTCGTTCAGTGTAGATCCTGAAAATGATAAGCCGAAACAGCTGAAAGCATTTGCTTCCAAATATCCGCTTTCGCTTCGCAACTGGGATTTTCTGACCGGTTACAGCCAAAAGGACATTGAAGATTTTGCGCTGAACAGCTTTAAAGCAATCGTCAAAAAGCCGGAGGGAGAGGATCAGGTCATACATCAAACTTCTTTTTATTTAGTCGGACCTGACGGCAAGGTGCTTAAAGATTATGACGGTGTGCAGAAAGTTCCGTATGATGATATCCTGTCAGATGTCAAAGCGGCTGAGGAGCTCAAGTAAACTGGCAGATTAGACATTTTCAAATCTGAAAAAACATGTTACACTTTCCACTAGTAGACGGGGAAGGAGCAACCAGATTGAAGCTGCGAATGTTCTCATTGATCGCCGGACTGGCTTTGCTTTTATCAGCATGTTCTGTCCAGCGCACCGGTTCTGACGCTGAAGAACCGAAAACGAAAGATCATATTGTCATAGCTGCGGTCGGTGATTCATTGACTGAAGGAGTAGGAGATCCTGACGGTTCAGGATACGTCGGCAGGGCAGCGGAGTCTCTTAAGAAAAAGGGACATGTGAAAACGGTAGATATTAAAAATTATGCGGTGCAGGGGGACAAAACGTCGGACCTGCTGGAAAAGCTTGATAATAAAAAAGTTCAGAAATCATTAAAGAGCGCCGACTATATCTTTTTTACCATCGGCGGCAATGACTTAATGAAGGTGCTCCGCCAGAATATGATGCAGCTGACGGTTCAGCCGTTCCAAAAGGAAGAGAAACCTTTTGAAAAACGATTCAAGGCGATCGTTTCAAAAATCCGCAAATATAATGAAAACGCAGAGCTGGTGTATGTCAGCATGTATAACCCATTCACGTTTACGCTGCCTGAATTAAAAGAAATTAATGGGGTTGTAACGGATTGGAACAAGATCGCCGCAAAAGAGCTGGAAAAAGATCCCCACGCCGCCGCGGTGAATGTTGAAGACTTGTTCAGTCAAAAAAGCGGCAGCAGACGGATTTCAAAGGATGATGATTTTCATCCGAACGCAAAAGGGTATGCACTTATCGCCGATCGATTGTACGGCATCATTGAAAAACAAGGGTTACCAGCAGAATAGGGTGAAATGATGAAAAAGTGGAAATCGCTGTTTTTTGTTCTTCTCGCACTCAATGTGATTGCCGCCGCGGTAATTGTGACATTATTGGTTATGCCGGGAGAGCAGGCGAAAATACAAGATCAGACAAAAAGTGAGTACGGCTTTCATATCACGAGCTCGAAAGAATCTCTTGCCAGGTTTGTGAATGCGTACTTAAAAGAGAAGGCATCGAATCAGCTTGACTACAAAGTGGACATCAATAACGATGTGCACGTGGCAGGTAAAATCAAAGCATTCTCAACCTCCATTAACGCGGTCGTCACTTTTGAACCGTCCGTACAGGAGAACGGAGATGTGATTTTGAAAGTGACGAAATTTTCATTAGGCGAATTAAGTCTGCCGATCAGCTTTGTGCTGAATTATATGGACAGCTTTTATGAACTCCCGTCATTTGTGCACGTTCATTCCGGGGATAAAAGCATCGAGATCCGTCTGTCGGAAATGCCTTTAGACAACGGCATGTATGTAAAAGCGGATAAAATCAATCTCGACACGGATGAAATTGAATTTTCCTATTATCATCCGAAACAATAAGTTTTCATAAAAAAAACACAGATCCTTTCATGGATTTGTGTTTTTTCGTGTCAGCGTTTTTTGTCTAGCTTGCTGAACAGTTTGATTAACGTTGCAAGCTCTTCATCAGAGTAGCAGTCAAACCGTTTAAAAAAGTATTCTGTTTTTTTCTGGTTGAAATGATCGACAATTTTCTCCCCGGATTCCGTAATATGGATTCTGATAATTCGCCTGTCCTCTTTAGAACGGATGCGGGTGATCCATTCCTTTTCTACTAAAGCATCGGTCACTGCGGTAATGTGGCTTGCGGAGACCTCAAGAATGGGGGCGAATTCCGTTACTTTTTTAGGCCCTTGTTCACTGAGAATCCGCAAAATGGTGAATTCGTTCCTGGACAGCTCTTTATCTAGAATTTCATTAACTTCATTTCTGATTTGTTTAAACACTTTTCGAAGCAAAGCTTCCATATCATACATCATTTGTGTCCTTACTTTCAAATCATGAACCTCCAATATGTAGTCAGCGTGGCATTCGTTCAGCTTCCCCTGAAAGCAGAATTATTTTTATTCTGTTTATACATGCTATAATATAATAATACCACGTATGAACAAAGGAGGGCACCCGTATGTCAGAAAAAAAAGAAATCGCCACATTTGCAGGCGGCTGTTTTTGGTGCATGGTGAAGCCGTTTGACGAACAGCCCGGAATTGAAAAGGTGGTGTCCGGCTATACAGGAGGCCATACTGAGAATCCGACTTACGAAGAAGTGTGCAGTGAAACGACCGGACACAGAGAAGCCGTTCAAATCACATTCCAACCTGACATTTATCCGTATGAAAAGCTTGTCGAGCTGTTTTGGCAGCAGATCGACCCGACTGATGCAGGCGGCCAGTTTGCAGACCGCGGAAGTTCATATCGGGCGGCGATATATTACCATAACGATGAACAAAAACAAATCGCTGAAGCCTCAAAAAAACAGCTTGAAGAAAGCGGCATATTTAAAAAGCCGATCGTGACAGACATTTTAAAGGCTGAGCCTTTTTATGAAGCGGAAGGCTATCATCAGCACTTTTATAAGAAAAATCCTGATCACTACGGGCGCTACCGTGTAGGTTCCGGACGTCAAGGCTTTCTGGATGAGCATTGGAGGGACAGATAAGATGGCTTTTAATAAAGAAGAAAAAATCAAATCATTAAACCGCATGCAATATGAAGTCACGCAAAATAACGGAACGGAGCCGCCGTTTCAAAATGAATTCTGGGATCACAAAGAAGAGGGGCTGTATGTTGATATCGTATCGGGAAAGCCCTTGTTTACTTCTCTGGATAAATTCGATTCTCATTGCGGCTGGCCCAGTTTTACAAAACCAATTGAAGAAGAAGAGGTTGACGAAAAACTGGACACAAGCCACGGGATGATCCGGACGGAAGTGAGAAGCAAAACAGCTGATTCCCACTTAGGCCACGTATTTAATGACGGTCCGGGGCCAAGCGGTCTCCGTTATTGCATTAACTCTGCGGCACTCCGGTTTATTCCGAAAGACAAGCTGAAGGAAGAGGGCTATGAAGCCTGTCTGCATTTATTTGAAAAATAGAGCTCAGCAATGAGGCCTGCCTATCAGACAGGCCTTTTTTCTATGTTTTTTTTTCTTCATGTAATCGTTCAATAATCTTTACGATTGTGTCTTTTGTGATGAGCGGCGCCTGATCGGATTGATATCTGGGGAGATTGACCTTCCGAAATTCCGGATGTTTGGCGGGTTCCGGCAATATTGCGTAAAGATTGCCCCATTCATATAAAGATTCCGTCTCATGAGGAGAGGTCAGTTCTTCATGGAGCTTCTCACCGGGGCGTTTTCCCACTTCAACAGCGGCGGGGCGCGGCAGTCCGTGCCGGAACGCATATTCTTCAAACCCGTGAAGCAGTTCTTCGAGCCTCAGGGACTCCATTTTAAAAATAAACGTTTCTCCGCCCTTTGTGATCGCCGCAGATTGCAGGGTGAGCGTTGCGGCATCATCAATCGACATAAAAAACCTCGTCATGTTTTTATCCGTAATGGTGAGCGGGCCGCCTGCCATCAACTGCTCAAATAAAATAGGAATAACGGAACCGCGTGAACCGAGCACATTGCCGAAGCGGACCGAACAAAACACCGTACCGCGGTTTTGAACATGATGATTTGCCTGATGAAACAGTTTCTCGGACAACAGCTTCGTAGCTCCCATTGTATTTACCGGGGAAACGGCTTTATCGGTTTTTTAAGATATTTACTGTATTTTGAGGGACTATCAGTGACGATGAGGTCGAAAACGAAAAAATAAACCTCAGGATAGGGGTAATTTCAAACTGAGCCGGAATTGGCCCTTTTCTTTTTTGTGTCATCGTAACGATAACTTCTTTGAAGACCATTCTTAATAGCGCGTTCTTTTTCTCTGTGCTTGATTCAATGTGATATTGATCAATTATCCTATTTATGTTGTTTCTGACTGTATTACTGTCTATTTCTGATTGCGCTTCTTGGGTTCCATTGAGCTCTTGCTTGGCAATCTGGAGTTCTTTAAATTCTTCATCTAAAACAGCTTTTCTTTTCAAAAAAAGTTCATCAGTGTAAATGCCGCTTTCATATTTCTCGAAGATAAAATTCTCTTTGTTTTTTAACTCTTGTTCTTTTTGTGAAAGATGTTCAGACATTTGCTTTTTTGTTTTCACATTACTATTTACGTCTTCGTATTTAGAAATCATTGAAGTGATATGTTTTGTTAAAGTCTTATTATCTAAGTTGCTTAAAGAAGAGAGGTAATCCAAAATGGCATTTTCAACATCGTTATATCTTACATAAGTGCATTTATTCTTTTTGCAAGTGAGTGATTTAACGTGATACACACTTTTCGTGCCGTTTTTGTTTTCTCGCGTTCGTCTAGTTTCGTATTTAGATAATGGTTCACCGCACTTAGAACAAGTGCATACGCCTGCCAATTCACTTAATTCCAATGCATTTTTATTAGGCAGCAGGGGGACTTTGTTTGCAATTTTCTCTTGTGATTGTTGAAATTGTTCTTGATCTATTATAGGGGCATGTGCATCCGATACTACAATTTGTTCCTTTTCAGGTCTAATTGTTCGTTTACCGTCTTTTGTTTTTTCCCTAACCTTATATTTAACAGTTCCGATATACGCTTCGTTTTGCAGAATTGCTTTAATTGTGTATTGATTCCAGCGCTTTTTTCCTGATGGAGTCGGTATTTGTAATTTTGTTAAGTGAGAAGCAATCGCTGTATAACTATAATCTTTTCCATTCAACCCATTTAAAAAGATGTTAAAGATGAATTGAACGACTTTTGCTTTTTCTTCGACTGGGACTAGTTTGGATGTTTTTTTGTTTAACCGGTATCCATAAGGCGCTAATCCGGAAATCCATTTCCCTTGTGCCGCATATGTGTATTTAGCGCCTGTCATACGCTCTCTGGTCATTTCAAATTCTTCTCTGGCCATAAACAATTCAAAACGAATCTGACGCATGTCTGCAGGATTTCGAGGGTCATAAACTTTATATGGTGTAATGATAATCAATCGCTTGCTTTGAAGAAGGTTAACAATTTGTCCCGCATCACTGTAGCTCCCGCGGCTGAGTCTTGTTATTTCTTTAACAGCAATTGCCTGGTACTTGCCTTCCTCGAGGTCTTTAAGACATTCTTTAAAAACAGGGCGGCCCTCAATGCTTTCTCCTGACCCGATTTCCATTTTTAATTCATAGGGGATTTCAATCGACTTCAGTATTTTATTCATGAGTTCTTTTTGTTCTGTTAGCGTATCTTCGCCTGTTCTTTTTTCTCGCTCCATATCCTGACGAGAGCGTCTAAGATAACCCAAAATATTTGTAATGTTGTAAGAATGAACGATGTTTTTTAATTCCAAAAAAACAGCACCTCCTCTTTATTGTATTTACTGTAAAAACAGTAGTATTCGTACAATATTCTGTCTGACATTGAATACCGAAAATAACGTAATATATTGTAAGGATTGTATTGTTTGAATATTGATCTATTCTAATCGTATTTATTTTTTAATTAAACGCCGACTGTAATTAACAGGGTTTTTATTTTGTTCATTTAATCCTCATATGGGCGCTTATGAGCAACTATAACTTGAACACTAAATAAAATAATGGTTTTATCCATAAACAAAGAACTTAAAACGGTGGGGGAAATATCAAAGGAACTTAATATCCCAGACTGGGGTATTCTGAATCTATTTAAGGCAAAAAAAGTGGACAAGCTTTCTTACTTTGAATTGTCAAAGAGGAGGAGAGCAAAAGACTTTGATCTGCTATACGATCTGCATTTCAACAAAAAAAAGAGCCTAAAAGAAATTGGCCGGAAATATAATTATTCGCCTCCCTACATCCGTCAAGTTTTTAAGGATCAAGGAATTGAGCACTTGGCGTTTAAAAATCAGAATAAGAATTAAAGAAATTAACGGATACGTTAATTCTAAAAACAACTAAGACTGTTTTTGAGAACAGTCTTTTTTATGTAGTAAAAATATCTTAAATTGTGAATGAATATTTGATCACCGTAGTGATTTCTGAACAGTTTCAAATGCAGGACTTCCTTACCTTTTTTAAACTAATATTATAAAAACAGGAAAAAATATTAGTATTTTATGGTATTGTGGTCAATGTGTTGAACAATAAAATTAGGGATAAAGGAGAGTTCAAATTGAAAAGTCTATTTGCTAAAATTCTTTTGATGTTGCTTGCAGCCGTTATAGCCATCCCTACTGTTGGAGCTTCGGCCTCAGAAGTGCAAAAAGCAAGTGTTTCTAAACAGGACGTGCAATTTACTTATAATCCTTCCGAGCTTCAAAAACTAGCTAAAGAATACTCAGTCCCACCAGTTAAAGAAAAAGGCATTTTAAATGCTGCTGAAGAATTAAAAGGTCTCGAAAATGGTAACTCACAAGATCAAATGAGTACTATGGGAGCTAAAAGCGCCGCAGCTAAAGAAGCGATTAAGGTTATTAGAGGACTAGCGAATAATGCTTGGGCAAAAGACATTTTAGGTACAATGTTTGGAAAGTCCACGGTAAACAAGATTATTAAAAACACAAACAAAATTTGTAAGGTTCTCGAAGATATAACCGGAGCTCCTAAAGAGGTTGCTGCTATGGCAAGAAAACAAATTCCACCAGCTATTAAAGGTGCAGTTGGCGCAGGAGTTGCTGAAACAATTGGCATGGCAGTAGAATATATCATCCTTGCTGCAGATTATCTTGTTCTTTAAATACTAAAATTAAAGGTGATAACATGACTGGAAATCGTTTTGTAGACTGGTGTAACGAAAATAACCTAAATTCTGAAGACGAAACTTTTCTCGTCCAGTTGTCAGGTGCATTTTGTAATTATGAAAATGATAAAGCGAAAGAAATGAATAAACAACTATTCATTAACCGATACGGTGAAGAGCTTGGAATTAGCTCCATTAAAGGAGATAATCGATCAGAATATGAAGAAATTATTCGTACTTATGAAAAGAATAATTACAAGCAGAACGAAATTAATATAGATGAACTGCTTCAGGTATTATTTGAGACAGAGATGATGTTATCTTTAAAAGAAAAGTTTTGATAAAATCCTAATTGATGTATCATAGGGGTTTAATCAGCCACTATAGGCCACAGAGTCCCTCACACGCTCTGTGGTTTTTTTGTTTAGATTGAATGTATCCAAATAAAAAAGAAGCCTCAGAGGACTTCAAAATAATTAATTCTTCTCACATGCAAAGTTGTCATTATCCCGATCCATTTTAGATGTATAAGCAGGGTGAGTGCTTGGTACACCATGCGGATATTTCTTTCTCAGCTCTGTGCAGTTTGCAAAGTGTTCTGTTCCTCCAGCAGAAGGGGAGGCTTGAGCAGAGTTAGAAGAGCTGCTTGATGCTGAACCGCTTGAGTTCGATTTATGTGTCTCGGATTGATGTGTTGCAACTGACTTTTGAGCCGGCTTAGATACACTTACTGATTTCTTCGGTTTCGTTACGCAGCCATTAAATCCTTTATCAGTCGCATATCCATTCTTACTCCAAATCTTCAAGTCTTTATCTTTCGCAGCTTGCTCATCTTTCTTATACGTGTCTAAATACTTCGTGTTTGGCTCATATACATAAGCTACTCGTGCTAATCCTTCTTTAAGCAGTGTTTCTTGTACTGATTTGCCATCTGCATAAACGTAAGCCAGCATTCTGCCATACTTGTCTGTACGATCTCCTTTATCAAACTCCAGTTGAAGTTTTCCCTTGTTAACCAGCTGTTTGTTTCTTGCTGAAGCATCCTCACCATATGGTTGTACGCAAGAGTTTGGGTTCTTAGTTTTAGGCGTGTCAACAAGTAAATAACGAACAGTTTTGACTTCGCCTTTATAGTTAACTTTAATCGTATCCCCATCAACTGTTCTGTTAAGTGTTACATCGACCAGCTTTTTCTTTTTGTCAGACGCCTTTTTATCCGACGAATCCTTCTTTGAAGCATTTTCGGCTTTTTCATTTTTGTCATTAGAACTTTTGTCATTTGATTGAGTATCTGCCTTTGTCTCTTTTGCATCCTTTTCTTCTTGCTCTGTTGTTTTAGCTTGATCTGAATCTGTTTTATCTGTAGAAGCAGAATCAGATCCACACGCAGCCAAAGAAAAGCTTAGGGATAATGCGCCAATACCTAACAGCCATTTCTTCAATGTAATTCCCCCAATTTGTTTGTTCTGTCTCTATATCGGACAAACCTTCCTAATTATAAGTATAAAACCAAAGATTGTAAATTCGATTTTGTCATTTTAAAACACTCAAATAAAGTTGTGTGGTAAAATTTAGTGGTCTAAACCTTAGAGGAGGGAAAGTTATATGGAAGAAGGGAAGTTAATTCAAATGACTCTTAATGGAATAAAGGAAGCTGTTTCTAAATACGGAACATTCCCTATGTTTCATCATGGAGGATATGTCATGGAAGATGCTACTTTTCATTTCAAAGATCCTGCTAGTCCTCAAGAAATTAATAGTTTAGAAAAGATGTTAGGGGTAACTTTGCCTAATGATTATAAAGAGTTCCTATTCAATCACAATGGAATGGAAATGTTTAATGGTATTGAGCTTCTTAGTACAGAAGGGATAATTGAATTTAATGAAGTTCAAGACTTCCCTAAGGGATATGTCCTAATTGGGTACCACTATGATGGCAGGTATGTTGTTGACACAAACAAATCAAATAAGGGATTAGGATATATGATGTATCTGGATTCAATTGATAATATTGAAGATGCGGTATATTTAGACTCTAACTTTGAGATATGGTTTGACATGTTGGTGTCATCAAATGGAGCTAAATACTGGGAAGTGAAGCCGAAAATCCAAGAGTATTATAAATATATTTCAGAATAGAAAATTTAGATAAGATTAAGTGGGAAGGAGACTTAAATGAAAGTATTTGAAGCAGCCTCGTTCATTTCAGCCGCAGAAAAGCGGGCAAAACAATACGATCAGATTAGAGAACAATTTATCATACTCAGGAAAGCCTATCAGGGAATGGCTGACTTAGACGACAGTGAGTTTTCAGGCAAAGGCGCCGACAACATTAAAGCCTTTTTTCAAGATCACGCCGGTGTCACGGACAGCTGGCTTGATCTGATCGATATGAAGATTGCGTTTCTTAACAGTATTTCAGGAAAAGTAGCTGATGCCGGATTGGCCGATTCGTTTGTGGAAGAGTCATTTTTAGAACACGAGCTGATTTATGCGAAGAATCAATCACAAGCCATCATGCAGGAGCAGCGCAATGAACTCAAGGACATCATAAATGAAATCAGCGATATCATTCATCTTGATGTTTTCTCGACAGAGGATGTCGATCAAAAGCTGGATTCAGCAGATAAAAAACGGGATGAGACCATACATAAGCTCGGAAAGCTTGATCATGATCTAACGAAAGAATACGCAGAAACCGAGGCAAACGAACATTTCATTCAGGCAGATTTTCAACAGCTCCAAAACGCAACAGGCCAAGGAAAAAACGCCACTCCGCTTCACTATAACGCTAAGGCATACAGGGAAAGTGACATACATAAGAAAAAAGGCGAAATTGCAAGACATTCGGATGCTTATCTGACAATTAAGAAGGAAGAGGCGAAAGAGCGGGAGATCAAGGATTTGAAGAAAAAGCTCGCTGACGGTGTGACCGATCCAGATGAATATTTAGAAATTGCGAAGAAGATCGGCTATGAAAACCTTGAACCTTCCCAGCAGCAATATGTCATTCAGCTTGAACAAGCAAAACAGATGGAAGAAGCCGGGGAAGTGACTTGGGATATTTTAAAAGGAGCCGGCGTCGGTCTATATGATGTCGGGAAAGACACGGTAACCGGTTTATGGCAGCTGATCAGCAAACCTGATGAAGTTGTCGAAGGTATCATAGGGGCAGTTGCTCATCCAATTAACACGTATAATTCCATTTCAGCAGCAATCGAGGAATCTTATCAAAAGGATATGGTAAATGGAGATGCTTACTCCAGATCAAGATGGGTGACATATGCGATAGGTACAGTAGTTACCTCTGTAGTAGGCACAAAGGGAGCCGGTTCACTTACAAAAGCAGATGTAGCAGGAAAAGTCACCTCTAAAGTCAATAAAGCAGGCCAAAAACTGAAAGAGGTCTCAATTGCTGATTTATTGCCTTATAATCCCCGTTACGATGTTGTTCCGGCTAGAGGAGTTCCTTATAATGTAGTTAACAGTGAAAATTTAAAGGATCGGTTACTTAGATTAATTGAATCAGCAAATCCTAGAACGGTATTACCAAGGAATAAAGGTCGATGGGAAGGCGCACCTGGTGACGGAAAATGGTATTCCGACATACCTGAAGTAAAAGCAGCGACTAAGGGAGAACCGATTACTTTTAAAGATGGACGTCCTGATTTTACTCCATGGACTGTTGCAAACATTAAGTTTAAGTCTGGTGAATTAAATGGAACGAAAAAAGATTTTAGGCTTGTTTATAAAAAAATTAAAGAGATCAAGGGTTTTAAATCTCAAGCGCAGGCGAAAAAATGGCTGTCACAACAGGGACTTACCCCACACCATTTGGATAGTGTCACAATACAACTAGTGCCTAGTGTGATTAATAACAAAATACCTCATATTGGAGGAGCTTCTGATTTAAGGGGAGGGTATTAGAATGAGTTTCAATAAAATTGAACAAAAGTTAAAAGAATTTACGATAGATACTGAAACAGAATCCAACATTAATACAAACGAGCAACTCAAAGAAATTGAAAGAAATATAGGTAATCAATTGCCTTCCGACTATAAGGATTTTTTGAAGGGATATGGAGGCTGTTATTTAGAAAGTAAAAAAACAACAGATGAAGTTGAGTACGACGTTTGCTATAAACCTATAGAGAAAGATCCTTGGATGGGTAAGGAAGATGATACACAATTACTAGAGAGCTTCTATGGTTTAGCTAACGATCATAACAGTCTCCAAGAAGCAATCAATACTTATTCTGATCGCTTTCCTAGGAATATTATTCCTATAGCAAGCTCGGCAGGTGGTAATGAAATATGTATGGACATCGACAATGAAAAAGTTTTGTTTTGGGATCACGAATTAAGTCAGCCTGATAAAGACTTTTTCCTAATTGCCAATTCGTTTGAGGAGTTTATCCTAAGTTTAGTAGACGAACCAATTGAAACGGATGATAGTAACAGTGATGTGGAAATTGAGATTTTAGACAATGACTTTGGAAAATTGCTCTTTGGTAAGGACAATTAGCTTTTATTTTTAGGAAAAGTATTGCAAAGTTAAGCTCTCAGAAAGAGAGCTTTTTTATTTTCGATAGAAACTAATTATAAAAAGGGAGAGAGGTTATGGATTCGTTCCAAATAAAGAAATTAAAACCCGAAGAATACAATAAGTGTAATAATATTTGGGACATGGAAAAGAAAATGGCTAAGGTGTTTTATGACGAATTAGTAAGTGGAAACAGAATTACTTTTATTTACTTCAGTAAATGACGAGTTTATAGGAGAAGGATCGTTAGTTCTTTAAAACAATGACCCAGATTATACCATTCTGGATAATCGCATTTATCTATCTCGTAGGATTGTTAAAGAAGGATATCGAAATTGTGGGATAGGTGGTATTATTGTTGATTATTTGATTGATTATGCTAAACAACTTGGATATAAGGAAATAACACTCGGTGCAGATACAGATAACTTAAACGCAAGGCATCTATATGAAAAGAAGGGTTTTACAACCGTATTATTTTTTTGTGAAGATGAATATGGTGAATATGTAAAACTCCTAAAAGTATTAAAATAAAATTCCCGAGATTATGGTGAATGTGTGGGAGGTTACTTTCACAAACGATGATAGACGGTAACTTAATCTAATTAGATCGTTATTAAGGTGCGGATTAGCATTTATCCTCTCAAAACCAACCCGTAATGAACGAGGATACTGTTGGCTGAGGAATTATTTTTCCATGTATTGTATTTTATGGTATTCTTGGAATGAAAGGAGGAGACAATGAAAAAGAAATTAATTGGGGTCTTGATCATTGTTTGTTTTTCTGTGTTCATGTATGGCGCAGTTACACATTCTTTTAAAAATCAAAAATCCACTGAGGAAGTATTAGAAAGTGCATGGGATGAACTTGGCTTATTTAGCTTTGGAATTGGAGAAACAGACCCAGTCATATCAATTGGTATGGATAAAACAAAAAATGAAGAAGAATTACGGCGCTATCTAAATGACAATTTATCTGAGGAAGCTAAAGAAAAATATAAAGTTAAAATTATTAAAAAGGATATCAATGTTTTAGAAGAACAACATGAAAAGTATTTGGAAAGTGTTGAAGCACATTGATACATTAAAGCTTCTTATCGGCTCTAAATAAAATAACGGTGATATTCAATAAACAAAAGTTTTGTAAATATTCCAATTATTTCATTTAATCTGTTGTAATCAAACTGTGAAATACAAACTGGTTATAGTGTATTTCTTTAATAAGAAATGCATAAAATAAAAAGAGCATGGTGTTGGTCACACCCCGTCAAAAGGCTTGCTCGATGCGGTTTCTTAGTAGACCTATCCCTTCAGGTTCTGAGGCTTAAGGGAGGTCTATTTTTTATTTATATACGTCAACAGGGCAATTATAAACGACCCGAATGCAAGCATTAACATTAATGCTTGAAATGTTGACATAAGCATCACCCCCTTTCCATAGGGGATGAGCAAGACTCCCTTGAGTGAGCAAACTTAATGTACAGGAAACATTTATATGTCGTTAAAAACCCATTCAGTTACTAAAACGAAAAGAACCATGTTAGAATCAGGTTCTTTTTTTGTATTTAAGTTAAATATCTCGCTGGAATTACCGATAAATAACATGTGAAATAATACCAAGGAGGTTGTGAAATTGAAAAAAGTATTTAGTTTAGTAACAATTGTACTTCTTGCTGTTACAACGATGTTTTCTATTAACACATCAAAAGCAGAAGCAGTTGAAGCAACACCGCTTTACAGTCTTCAGATTCTTTCTGTCACATCGGATGGAAACGACTTTGTATGGGAGCCTATTACAAGCAGCAAGCCAAATGCAACAAATGTTTTGAAAGGTGACAAGCTGCATATTAAAGTTCGCTTTATGGGCTATACAAATTCGACCGTTATTAAAGCAAAGGATGGGAGAAATTTGTTATACAAAGGTGAAGCGAACATATACAAATATGACCCTATACTTGGACAAAACAAAGTTGTGATAGGATGGGACAAATACATTGAAATTCCAATGAACGAACTTCCTTCAAATGAGATTCAAGTTGAAGGTCTTGGGAAAAACATGAAAATCATTTATAGCAACGTTGTAAAATTCGAGAGAGGGTGAATGTTATGGAAGGTCTAAATAACTCTTACAATATTACGAAAGATCCGAAATTTTTAGCGTTTTGCAGTTTAGCGACAGAAGGTGCAGGAATTAGTTCGAATCAGCAATGTTCAATTGGTTTTAATGAATTCAAAGAAGCGCTGGAGAATGGCAAAGTAGTTGATAATAAAAACCTTAAAAGCAGTTCAGAGTTAAATCACCAGTTTGATTACTGGAAGTCCAGAATAACTGGGGGACGAGCCGTAACTGAAACTGATAATCAAGTGTTAGATATCATCAAACAAGCATACAATCTTGGAATGGTGACGAAAGATAATATGCTTTTGAGAAATCAAGCAATTAACGCTTATAAAACATCTATTTAATTTAAAATTAAAGCCCCTTCCTACAGGAAGAGGCTTTTGCTTTGCAACTTATTCTTTAAGTTTAATCTAAAACCATAAAGTCCTGCACTTTTGTTTCTTCTTCAGGTAAATCAAATTCATCAAGTTTCTTTTTAGTACGGATATCAAAAATCCCCATATAGCCACCAACCCCTTTTTTGTTTTCCTCTTGTGAAATCACATAAAGTTTTTGATCTTTAAACTTTGCATTCATATATGGAAATTTTAAATCGAATTTTTTAAAAGAAAAATCCTTATCGTACTCAAGTAAGCAGGCGTATCCGGATTTATTAATATATGTAACGTAAAATTTGCCACTTTTTTTGTCGTAATACACTGTGTCCGCTTGTTCGAGATCATCAGGATATTTTATGAATTTTGATTTCCATGATCCTTTTTCGATTATAGTTAGCTCATGCTCTGAGCTAGCTACAACGTATTTTTCAGAGTGATCAAACAAATCTCCATAGGAAGCTAATCCAATCGTTTTAATAATCTCTTCTGTGTTTCTATCAATGACGTACATAGACATTCCTTGAATGACGTAAATATACCTATTATCGCTTCCTCCCATGGTTACTAGGGAAGGTAAAGTTAGGCTATATTTTTTATTGAACTTTTTATCATTTACTTTCAGTTCATTTCCATTGGTGTCGACATTATAGGCTTTTACGGAAATATCCTCTCCTTGATACCAAAAAGCAAATGGATTGGACAATTTATGTTCCTTAATGGTGTTGTTTTTTAATGTGTAATAATATGGTTCATGTTCAGCTAACAAGACGATATCGTTTGAAGAGGGGGTTTTTTTCTGGATATATGGTATATCCGGTACCTTAAAGTATCGTTTATTAAATTCTTCTCCTTGTGATGTGGATATGAGTACGCTTTTCTTGATGAGTGGATTTGAATAGATAAAAAAGATTTTATCCTCGGTTGGATTAATTTTAGAAGTACTTACAGAGTATTCACCTTTATTTATAAAGAATGCATTGATCAACAATATAACTATTGCACCAATTAGAACTCCTGAAATCCCATATAAAACATAAGACTTTTTCATATAACGCTCCTTATCTTTTATATAAAATAAAAAGACACTTGCAGAATAAATCTGCAAGTAAAATGATTAGTAGCTAACAGTTTTTGATGAACGATCAATATCTGCAGGTGTAACAAGTGCGCCTCCATTACTGTCTAGGTCTGTCCCTTTTGTGTTTTTGTATGATTGCCACACAAGTTTAGAGCAATACTATTTATTTGTATTTTTTTGGTTGCAGCTACTGAATAAGGCTTACCTGTTTTACTACTAGCATATCTCTGAGCCTTTACCTTATCATAGATATCTGCGCCCTTAACATACTGTTTCTTTTTGCTTTTGAATCGCTTACTCCAATTGTTCTGATAATTCCTTACACCTTTTCCAGCCCATGCTTCCATAATTTTGTTATGGATGGGATAAGAAATAAATACGGATTAAAAGCGATCTTACGCTGTTTCTTATACACCTGGAGGCACAGCTTTGCATAGAGCAGGTTTGACAGGTGGACACAAATCATAAAATAAAAAGCCCACTCATATGAGTAGGGCTAAATTAATTTTTAACCTCCGACTGGCCTTTCAGCTACCTGGATGTTAGATGGTGAATCTGTACTCAATTGCGTTAAAGCTACCCCACTTAAAATTACAGTTAAAATAGATACGCAAAGCACAATTTTTTTCATAAGATTCCCTCCACCTGATTCATTTTCTGTTCAGCCCAAATTTTTTCATTGAAAAAGCTTGTTGCTTCTTCAAAAGCACCTATTGATTCAAACCTTTTTGCAGCTATGTAGGACAATTCATCTACACTTTCAAGGTCATTTTGTTGTTTTAAAAACTCAATATAACGGATGCAATTATTGAAGTTGTTTTTTAATTCACCACAATATAGGTTGTATAGGATGCTAATTTTGGCTTCGTATATCTTATTCTCCATTAATATGAGTCTTTCCTGTGCCTTATTGTAAAAATTAATGGCTTTCATTTTTTCGTCAATTTTAAATAGTTCCTTAATCATCATGAATAAAGAATTTATATAATAATTTGAATTCATCCAAGATTCATTTCCAATAGCTTTTTCGAGAGATTTAATGCACTTATAAGGTTTGTCCCAATCAGAATACACGATACTAAGGTTGTGATATAACTGAGCTTCCAAATATTCATCCTGTGTTTCTTGTGCAATGTCTATTGCTTCTAAATAATATGTTTCTGACTCTTCAAACCGTTTCATATCGGAATAGTTTGCAGCCGCAATCATTGTCGAAGTTGCCAGTTTGCATTTATAGTCAGGGTGTCGCTTATATATTGCAATTGCATTCTTGATGTAGTGTTGTGCCACAATGCTTTGTTTAACAAGAGTGTATAGGTAGGAGACCTTGGAGTAGAATTCAGCTGCTTCAATTTCATCCGGAATTTCTGCAAGCTTTTTCTCAGCTAATCCATATAAGTTAATTGCTCGATCATAATTTTTGTTGTATGCCTCGTACATTGCTTCAAATAGATAAAAGTTATATTCCAATTTATCGTTCGTTCTTTTTATGAAATTTTCATTCTCTTCAGTGAAATAAGTGTGCTTTTGTAATGGCTCTCCGCGTGAAGAATGCAGCAACATTTTGTGTCTTTCTTCTAATAAACTGTAATATGCAAGAACTTCTTGATCTTCTTCCATGTCATCGAACAGGCTTTTTATCTCTGAGTAATATTTTATTGACTCATTTACCTTTTGTTTCTTTATAGCAATGTACCAATCATTCAGTGTAGTAGCGACAACCTCTGAAGCGATCTTGCTCATCCAAACCCCTCTTTCTGAAAATTTCCAAAATCCCTTGAAAATAATCATAACATGTCATTGAAAAAAATGTAAAAGGATGTAGAGTTTTTGTGGTTTCTAATTTGAAAAAACGGAAAAAATACACTCCTCGTTAGAGAAGGGTACGTGATCAGTTTGCTGTTGCTTTCAGAGAAGCAAGCCACTCATCTAATGTTCCAGAGAAACCTTGTTGAACAGCTAATTCATATGCTGATTTTCCATCTTTACCGGCAGCACCAGTAGCTCCTTTAGCTCCAGTACTGCCTTTTTCACCTTTTAATGAAGCTAATCATTCAAAAGTGATGAATATTTAATTCGGGAGTAAGGGAAATTAACAAAAAAATGTGAGGGAATGTAGATGAAACGATTTATCTTGGTTATACCTTTATTGGCTGCTGTTATTGCCTCTTCAACTCAAATGAAAGCAAGTCCAATGCCTTGTAGTGCAGTCCTCGAACCGGTAAATCAAAAACTGAAAAATGCGAAGGGTGCGGCACTAATCTATAAAGTGCGGTTATACCCGCCAAGTGCTGCAAGAACGAATATGAGTATTCTTGCTGTCCACCTTCCTCAACCATCTTCTTATGGAAGCTACGACGGTTATGAAGGATTTGCCGCCAAAACAGGGGAGATCAGTTGGCGATTTAAACTATATCCGACTCCCGAGGGAGAGAGTCCTAATTGGGCTGGAAGGATTGATTCCATATCGGCTGAAATGACAAATGTTAAAGTGCAAGTACGCCTTTCAAATTCTAAGACACAAAAGTTGGGGCCGAGTGTATTAACAAACAATATTCAATCTTGCTATTAGAAAGTTAGAGCTCTTATCAAAGAGAGCAATGCGACTGGATCTTTTGTAAATTGTCAAAAAGGTAATTGATCGAGAAATTCTGGTGAAAAATGAAGAAGAGTCCATTAAGATCGAATGTCTGAGTCAATTCATCATTTGACAGAAGAGAGCCGGCAAAAGCCGATATTGCGTTTGATTTTGTACATAGAAAGACGGCATAAAAAGAAATGGTTAGCTAAAAAAAAGCAAAGAGTCAACGCTCTTTACCATCAGGTGTTTTCCTTAAGCGGTCTGCAATATGCTTAATTAAACTCAGCGCAGCAGTCACTAATCCAATAACTAAAGCAATTTCAAGTAAGAGGATAAATCCAAAATTTAAACCGCGACTTTCAAAGTAATCACCGGTAAAAAAGAGCAATTGATAAATTCCAAGCATTAGCACAATAAAGGAAGCGCCTATAATCGCCAGAGACTTTTTAGAGAACTCCTTAGTATGGTTAAAATTATAAACCAATAAGAACAAAAATAGACAAGCCATGGCGACCTTATGAGTCAATGAATCACTTGGTGAGAACCCTTGCACAAGTAAGGAGATAATTAATCCGGTCATTCCGATTATTTTGTTCAATATATCACCTGCTTTGTATAAGTATGACCTTAGATGTCAGCTTACCAATTAAAGGGGATATTCTCAACATAATGCAGTTTAAAGTTAACTTAAAATCGTAATTTTAAGAACAAATTTAGAGTGGATCATGACATGCTGTTTATTATGCTGTAAACAAACGCAACAATAAATAATGGATAAGAGATAATAGCAATTAGTTTTGAAGATTTGCTCTTTTTTTCAAATGTGTATATTAGTGCAAATCCTAAAAAGAATATGGTGACAAACCAAGAAGAATAGGAGGGGTACAATGCAATAAGTAAGACAATAAGAGTGGATAACGCAAAAGGAGAGTCAAGTGTTATTTTCTGATCGTTTTTCAAATAAACCGCCTCCTTACACATATTCCTCCCATATAAAAACACTTAAACATTATATTAAGTCAGCATGATAAAATGATAAACATTTTAAGTCAAGAACAAGGTAAAGCAATCTGGCATTTCAAGGACAAGCTGAACATATCCTTAGTTAATTTAAACTGGCTAGATAGACTTAGAAGTCAGGCCTTACCTAACTTAGATCGCTTAAAGAAGGTGTTGTGGTTGATCAGCCAATTGAATATTTCATGATGCAATTGTGCGGTTCTATAATGGTGCAGACCTCGCCGTGTTCCATTTGTCCAGGGGGAATTTGTTTAAATTCATAAACATGAGGCGTTTTAGTCTGTCATTTCCTAAAACAGTGTTTTATTCTTGTTACAAATATGCAAGAAGGGCGGTTTGAACTTGTATAGAGTGTTTATAATACTGTTAGTTTTGTTATGTATAACATTAGGGTGTCAAAACCAACATAGCAAACATTTTATGGAGGCTGAGCAAACCATGGTCGGCTATGTCATTTTAAAAGGAGAGAATCAAGCAATTCTCATACCTAATGAAAAAGCTGATGTTAAAGACTATGAAAATCTTAGTGAAAAAGAGATTATTGAAAAGTATAGATCGGATATAGTTTTACTGGGACTTAGTCAACTTAACAATAAAGATGATTTGAGCAAAGGACAAAAAATTCGTATTTGGTATAAAAAATTAAATGAATCTTCACCGCCAAAAACAAACATCTCAAAGTTTGAAAGTATTTAGTACATATTCTTTCATTCCCAGGAATACCGCTTCAAAACTGAAGCGGCATATTGAACAGAAAAAATGTCTTCAAACCTCACCTCATTCGCGGTGGCTTAATCCTGCGCCAAGATTTATTTGACGATTGTTGACTCAGGTGCAGAGAAGGCCCATGTCAAGAATTCATTTTTGAATTTATAGGCACCTTGAATAAAACCAGCATTCCCATATTCATATGCGAAGAGATCGGTACTGAACGCTGGATAAAGAAAAAAGATAACCATACATTTGAACAAGCTTGCGAAGCTTTGATAAAGAAAGAACAGTCAAGAGACGAACCATTACATACATATAATACTCCTGTGAAAGCGGGGGTGTAGTTTTGGAACCTTACCAACGTTATGAGGAATTAAAGAAGAAAACAATAAAGGTTGTCCATAAAGATAATTACAGTATCCGCTATATAGATCAGGATGAAGCGAGTAATGACTTAGATGAATTTTATAAACAATTTGCTCAGCATTTATTGGAGGCTGCTTTGGAAAGGAGTGCAAAGTAAGCTTCTTTTTTTGATTTGTTTGTAGTAAGTATCTTAATAAACGGCTTTATCGGTACTGATATTAATCACATGCGTCACCTCTTGCAGCAAAGCGGCTTCTGCGACATTTTGTCCGCCGATAAGGTTGGTTTGAATGGCTTCAAAGGGATTATCCTCACATGTCGGAACCTGCTTCAGCGCAGCTGTGTGAAAGACAATATCAACACCTTTCATCACTTGGTTGACTCTTCTGTAGTCACGAACATCGCCGAGCACAAATGACAGTCTTTGTTCATCCGCGTATTTTTGTTTCATCACATATTGTTTGCTGTCATCTTTGCTGAACACAATGACTTCTTTAGGGGTTAAGAGCAAAAGGCGTTTTACTATTTGGCTTCCGATTGATCCTGTCCCGCCTGTGACGAGAACAGTTTTATCGTGAAAAAACGGTTGTAGCTCTACTGCTTGCTGTTTAGGCATGGCTTATCCTCCAACTCTCGTTTCTCTACCATGCATCATATGTTGAACAATTTCAGCGAGTTAATGAAAGAAACCAATAAATCAAAAATTAGAGAAAAACATTAATCTGATGCGCTTTCATATCGCTTTGCCCGATTAATAGAATAGAAATCACAAATAAAACATTGTACTAAATGTTCATTTTAAATATTTGCTCACGTCAATTCTTTCTCTTCATAAATTCTCACATGCGGACAATCTTCACAAAAACTTAACACTGACATTCCTGTATGTATTTTACAATTGATGTGCACGTTCATAAAAGGAGGAAGGAAAATGAATCATTCAAAAACACTTTTGTTAACCGCGGCAGCCGGATTGATGCTCACATGCGGTGCGGTTTCTTCCCAGGCCAAGCATAAGCTGTCTGATCCTTATCATTTTACCGTGAATGCGGCGGCGGAAACGGAACCGGTTGATACAGCAGGTGATGCAGCTGATGATCCTGCGATTTGGCTGGACCCCAAGAATCCTCAGAACAGCAAATTGATCACAACCAATAAAAAATCAGGCTTAGTTGTGTACAGCCTAGAGGGAAAGATGCTTCATTCCTATCCTACCGGGAAGCTGAACAATGTTGATATCCGCTATGATTTTCCGTTGAACGGAAAAAAAGTTGATATTGCGGCGGCATCCAATCGGTCTGAAGGAAAGAATACCATTGAGATTTACGCCATCGACGGAAAAAACGGCACATTACAAAGCATTACGGATCCAGACCGCCCGATTGCATCAGCAATTGATGAAGTATACGGTTTCAGCTTGTACCACAGTCAAAAAACAGGAAAGTATTACGCGATGGTGACAGGGAAAGAAGGCGAATTTGAACAATACGAATTAAATGCTGATAAAAATGGATACATATCCGGCAAAAAGGTAAGGGCGTTTAAAATGAATTCTCAGACAGAAGGGATGGCAGCAGACGATGAATACGGCAGTCTTTATATCGCAGAAGAAGATGAGGCCATCTGGAAGTTCAGCGCTGAGCCGGACGGCGGCAGTAACGGAACGGTTATCGATCGTGCCGACGGCAGGCATTTAACCCCTGATATTGAAGGACTGACGATTTACTACGCTGCTGACGGGAAAGGTTATTTGCTTGCATCAAGCCAGGGTAACAGCAGCTACGCGATTTATGAAAGACAGGGACAGAACAAATATGTTGCGGACTTTCAGATAACAGACGGGCCTGAAACAGACGGCACAAGCGATACAGACGGAATTGACGTTCTGGGTTTCGGGCTGGGGCCTGAATATCCGTTCGGCCTTTTTGTCGCACAGGACGGAGAAAATATAGATCACGGCCAAAAGGCCAATCAAAATTTTAAAATGGTGCCATGGGAAAGAATCGCTGATAAAATCGGCTTTCACCCGCAGGTCAATAAACAGGTTGACCCGAGAAAACTGACTGACAGAAGCGGAAAATAAACATGAAAAAAGCAGCTTATCCAAGCTGCTTTTTGATGTGAAGAGCGTTTCATGAGAAAGTCTTGGAACGGATAGCCGCAAGCACAGCCGGAAGCTGGTCATACGTGTACGCCGGTACTGTCTCTTGGTAATTAAGCGCCGCGGTTTGTTTACGTTCACCCGGGTTTGTCATATAAAAATGGATCTTATCCGCAAAGTCCGCAAGCCCGCTGTAAGAAACAAAGGATGAAAACGGGGGCGCGGGAGAAAGGTCTGTCAGCTGAAAGGCCTGACAAGCCGCAATGTCTAAGCTTCTCGTATTTAAACTGATATTTTCGATGCCGCGTCCGTTCTGATTGAGCGCAAACCGATAAGAACGGTGAGGGTTTAAGACCACGTCTGCGCTGTTGTAATATAATGCGGCACGTTCGGGTGCAATCCATTCATCCATTACGAGCACATTTTGCTGCCTGGCGATTTTTTTAGGCAGATGTCTGCGCCATCCCTTCCCGATGATACGAAGCGTATACGGAAGCTTCGCCGCTGCTTTCACCAGTTCAACGCGGTTCGGGTAAGGGTATCCGATCAGAAGCAGATTTGTGTGAAGAGAGGCTTCAGCAGGTTGTTTCTTAAAAAGCCGCTGATTAACGGGGATCGGGACATAATATACGTGCTGTAAGCCCATTTGCCGGTAAGCATCAAGCGCGTTTTGTTCTATCGTCAAAACGGCATCGGCGAAAGGGGCGATTGTCATGCTCACATCGAAATAAAAAGGATCTTCCGTCATCCATAGATAAACGGGAATCTGTTCTGTCTTCAGCCATTGAAGCCATTCAGATGGAATACGGTCTCCCGTCATCATCAGGCTGATGTCTGGTTTGAATGCCCGTATACTGCGGATGGTATCTTCCTCAAACTCAGAAACAGAAAAAAAGCGGACGGAAGACTGTAAAAAGCCTTCCTCGATCCAGCGGTCAAAATACGTGTATATGCCTTTATATCCTGAACGGATATATAAAACGTTCATATGCTGTTACGAAGTGAACGTGACACTTTCAACTTTGTCGACGTCAAGCAATGTTGTAGCAGAGCCTGCCGGTGTAACGGAATTTTCCTGCGTAACAAAAACGATTCCGTGAATTTCGTCAAAGGCAACAAATTGAACCGGGCCGATCATGTCTCCTGAATCCATCACAATGCTGATGACAGTGCCGGGCTGAATTCTTGCAAAAATCCATCTCGCCGCTAATGAAATACCGCTTCCCAATACAGATTGTGCGCTGAGACTGTCTTTCGCCGCTGCTTCATCTACTTTTGCATCAATTGCCGATTCCAATAAATCTTTTACTTTGTTTTCCACATTATCTCCTCCATCTGTGCCGCCAGATAAAGCGCTGTTGTCAAATACAGGGGCTAAAAGAGTTTTCAATAACTCCTTTTTAAGCTCCAAACGATCCTCGCTCATGCGAACATACACCTCCTTTAACAATTTCAACCTCACGTTTATTCATATTCCTGATTGAAGAGATTGGTATAAGTCGAATGCCGTTTTGCTTGTGTTTTTTTCAATATTTAATCAAACAGCTGAATTTTCGAATCAGGCTTTGTTTGCCTATGCGGATTGTAAGAGTATGACATACGTTGTATAGATTAAAAAATGAAGGAGAGGAATACTTTGGATTCAGAAGAAACTGTAAAACACGGGGGTTTTGAGGAGGAATTTCAGCTCGTACTGCTTCTTCTTCTTTTGTTATCCCGTCAGCCGTCCGGAGATCATTCAGATTTGCGGCGTCAGCTTGTAATGGCAAAAGAGCTTGGGGTTCCTGTATCACGCGTCAATCTGATTAACGGCAGCACACTGCAAAACGTAATTGTCAAAGAAGTGCTGTCAGATTTGGCCGTTTTTCAAAATCCGCTCAATAATACGAGATCAAACGTCGCGATTTCAAGCATCGTCAGCTGGGGTGCTTTTTAATAACGGATATCAGGCTCTGTCTCTTTCGGAGCCGTTTTTTACGTTTTACAGAAGGGGTGATGGGATGGAAAAGAAGATCTCAATTATCTTAACGAGTTACAACAAACCGGATCTTGTGAAACAGGCGATTGAAAGTGTTTTGCATCAGACCTACAGCAATTGGGAGCTGTTTGTGATGGATGATCATTCAAATGAAGAAACTTCGGCTGCCATCAGTACGTATATAAAAGATCCTCGCATATATTATGACAACAGTTTTATCAATCCTGCCGAACGGCTGAAGTCGACCCGGTATGCCGTTTTGATTAATGATGCGCTTTCACGGGCTAAAGGCGAATACATCACTTATTTGACAGACGACACCGTATTTCATCCGGATAGGCTCAGCCGCATGGCGGAAGTTCTTAATCAATGCAGCGGGTTTGATGCCGTCTATTCCAGCCAGAAGGTGATACATGTAAACGGGCGCGGAACAGAACAATTCCACTTCTATCGTTTTGCTGAAGAGGTGCTTGATCAGGCCGCTTTTCTCGTTGATCACTGTTCGGTGATGCACCGGAGATCATTGCTTGAGCGTGTGAAAGAGAAGTTCGGCAGCTTTTGGGACGAAGATGTTATGCATTGGAATCACGGAGACTCTGTTTTTTGGAGCAGGCTCAACACATTTACATCATTTCTGCCGATAAAAGAAGTGTTGGATACGACCTATAAAACACCCCACTCATTTCAGAACACGTATCAATCGCTTCCGTCTGTCCTGATCGACGGGTCCTTTGTAAAGGGGACGGATCAGAAAGTATATCAGCTTGACCGAAATAAAAGGAAGCCTGTAAACGAGCGCTGGCATACGTTATATGAAGGGCGAACCGTCGTCATTCCGGATCCGTTTTTATTTCAATATGAGGAAGAGAACTCCGTCAGTATTCCGAATTTTCAGCTCGTCAGGGATCAGTTTCATGTTTATTTTATAGAAGACGGGGAGAAAAGGCTGGTTGATCATAGCGCATTTCGCTTTTACCGATTTAAACGGCATGACATCCCGGCTTTAGAACGGGACGAAATACAAGCGCTTCCGGACGGTCCGCCGATCAGCCGGGGGACATCGGGCTGTATTCAACATCTGCCCGGGAGAATGCTGTTTCGCATTGAACGGGAATTTTATGTTTATTTGAGAGGGGTTCTCCATCCGATCAGTCATGACGTAGCGAAACGCTTTTTTGCGAATCAGAAGGCGATACCCATTTCCTTTCAGCAAATTAAACAATTACCAATTGGAATGCCGTTCTATCCGGTGTACGATGAAATTATGAGAAATCTCAATATAACAAAAGGTTGAGAGATGCAGTTGGATGTGTAAGGAAAAGGAGAGCTTTTATGACCGATCAATTTGATAAAACCGAGAAGCAGTATATAGAGCTTACTTCCGGCATTCAGAGGTTCGAGCATTTCAGTGTATATACGGACCCTTTTTTGCCGCAGATTTTTTCGCATAACTTTATTCAGCTGCACCATACATTTCCGTTAGACAAACTCCTGCCGTTTTTTTCGTCCGTTCCGGGCATGCTTCAAGCCAATTATATTCATGTGAAAGCGGCTCCGGAGCACACGTTTCCGCTTCTTCTGAAACAAACTCTGGTAAAGCAGGGCTGCGTAGTGGAAGATGAGCTGTTTTTTGCAAGGAAACTGGAAAATGGGGACCTGCAGGCCGGACACCCGCTCACTGCTTGGGGAACGGAAAAAAGCCTCGCCGACGGGTCGTCTATTATGAACATCTATGATGCCCTTTACATTGGCGAGGCGGCGGCCGAACAAAAGCTTGAGCGGAAATATCCTTTGTATAAGGACGGAACGGTTATGCTTGTCGTGTGCTACAGCGATGCCTCACAAACGATTCCGATCGGCTGCGGAGAGCTTTTCATCAACAAAGCAGATAAAACCGCAAAAATAGAAGAAGTCGCAATTCTGGATCAATTCCAACGAAAAGGCTACGGATCGATATTGATGAATGAGCTGATGGCGGCGGCAAAGCTGAACGGCATGGAAACCGTATACCTTGTGACGTCCGGGATGGACGGTGTAAACCGCTTTTATGAAAAACTCGGCTTCAAAAGATTTCGGCGCGTGCATACAATTTTTCATTATTTTCTTACATAGTTGGGCATTCGCATAAACCAATTGGGAGTTGGCCCGCATACAATGCCGTATATCGTAAGAAGAAAGGATGATTTGCGTATGTACGGATACGGATATGGCTACGGCTGCGGCAGTTTTGGCTATGGTTACGGGCACGGCGGCTGCGGAGGCGGAACCAGCACTTTTGTGCTGATTGTGGTATTGTTTATTTTATTAATCATCGTCGGTGCGGCTTTTATTTGTTAGACTGAAAAAAATCCTATAATGAAAATCAGCCTGCAGAGAACATCACTTTCTGCAGGCTTTTTGTTATTTCCATGCTGAAAAATCAGCTTGAAAAACATTTTAATACATATTACCTTTCTGGAGAAGGGGGCGAAAATGTGGACATAACGATTGAAGAATTACCTGAATCAAGAATTGCTTATTTCCGAAACGTCGGAGAGTATGGCGGAAAGCAAAACAAAGAACTGATGGAGTCATTTAAAAACTGGGCGCAATTGAATGGTCTGCTTGATCATTCTGTCATTTTAGGAATTCCGCAAGATCATCCGAATCGTACTCCTAAAGAGAAATGCCGCTATGATGTTTGTCTTGTTATCAATCAAGACCATGTGCCTGAACCAGCCCGGATCGGTACATTTTCCGGAGGGAAGTACGCTGTTTTCTTGCTTGATCATACAAAAGAGGCAGTCAGTGGATTTTGGAACACTGTTTTTTCTGAGATCGAAAAAAATAATTTATCAATCAGAGAACAGCCCATTATCGAAAGGTATACTTTACAAAAGGTGAATCATCATTTGTGTGAAATATTGATTCCCATACAGTAAAGAAGACGGGAATTTTCCGCTTTCTGCTTATACTGATTCAGATCAAAAATGATGTGATGATGAGCTGAGCAAAGAATAAAATCAACAATAGGAATAGAATTTCCAGAACGCTCTTCAGGCTGTCGGACATCTCCGGCAGCCTGTTTTACAGAAAGGTATTTTCTGCAAAAAACTTTCTGAAGGATAAGAATGCGGTTATTCATCTGTTCATACAATGAAGCAAATGGGTTTTCGAGGTGGAAAGATATGGGGAGCTATTTAATCAAACCGGAGCTTGACGGGAATTATCCGTCAGTCAGTCATGGAAAGGGATCATATGTGTATGATCAGGAGGGGAACAAGTATCTTGACGGAGCATCGGGGGCGGTCACTTGCAATATCGGCCACGGCACGGAGGATATTATACAAGCTTTAAAAGAGCAGCTTGACTCCGTTTCGTTTGTGTATCGCTCGCAATTCACCAGTACTCCGGCAGAAGAACTGGCTTTATTCCTGGCCGATCATCTGCCGGGCGGGCTGAATTGGTCATTTTTTGTAAACAGCGGCTCAGAGGCAGTCGAAACAGCGATGAAAATAGCCGTTCAATATTGGCAGGAAAAAGGGCAATACCAAAAATCCGTCTTTCTATCAAGATGGGGCAGTTATCACGGTATTACTTTGGGAGCGCTTTCATTATCAGGATTCTACGAACGGAGATACCGCTTCACCCAACTGCTTGAACGGTTTCCGGCCGTTTCAGCGCCTAATATGTATCGTTCTGAGCTGCAGGGAGAGGAATTTGTGAAGGCTGCGGCGGCTGAACTGGAAACGGCTGTTCAGCGGGTCGGTTCCTCATTTATCGCGGGATTTGTCGCAGAACCGATTGTCGGAGCAGCCGGGGCGGCCATCACTCCGCCGGCAGATTATTATGAAGCGCTTGAGGATGTCTGCCGCAGGCACGGTATTTTGTTTATCGCGGATGAAGTCATGACGGGGCTCGGGAGAACAGGGCGGATGCTTGCTTCTGAGCATTGGAGGATCGCACCTGATATCGCGGTGCTCGGAAAAGGGTTAGGCGCCGGTTACGCTCCGATAGCGGCAGCTGTTGCGTCTGATGACATCGTTGAAACGATCAAGCGGGGCTCCGGGGTCATTATGAGCGGACATACGTACAGTGCCAACCCATACTGTGCAAGAGCGGCGCTTGAAGTGCTTCGCTATGTTAAGAAACACGAGCTGCTTCGGCAGTCAGAGGAAAAAGGCGTAATGCTGAAACGGAAATTAGAAGAAATCAAAGAGCGCAGCGGGGTGATTGGGGATGTCCGCGGTAAAGGCCTCCTGATCGGGGTTGAATTCGTTAAGGATAAAACGACGAAGGACGTTTTTTCGAAAAAACAGGCCTTCACCGAAAAAATCATTAAAGCGGCAAAAAAACGGGGCCTGCTTATTTACCCTGCAAAGCCCGGTATTGACAGCGGGGAAGGAGACGCCGTCATCATCGCCCCGCCGTTCACGATTTCATATGCTGAGCTGGATGAGCTGTCAGATCTATTTTCCCAGGCCGCAGAAGAAGTTGAAAAAATGATGAAGAAGGATTGAGCTGATATGTCTATTTTTCATAAAAAAACCGATATTCATGAAGCAATTGCCGATGTCAAGGACGAATCTGTCATCATGTTCGGCGGTTTTGGGGGAGTGGGTTCACCTCCGTCATTAATCGAAGCGATTTTGGAAAGCGGCGTTAAAGAGCTGACCGTCATCTGCAATGATGCCGGATTTCCGGAAATCGGCATCGGCCCGCTTATCGTTCATAAACGGGTAAAAAGGCTGATCGCTTCCCATATCGGCTCAAATCCTGTCGCGGGCAGGCAAATGACTGACGGAGCGCTTGAGGTGGAATTTTCGCCGCAAGGGACGCTTGCTGAACGGATTCGCGCAGGCGGAGCGGGGCTAGGCGGTATTTTAACTGATATCGGCATTGATAACGCAACCGTTTGTGAAAACAAAGAAACCGTAACGATTGACGGAAAGTCCTATTTAGTTGAAAAAGCGCTGACGGCTGATTTCGCTTTTGTGTCCGCACATACTGCTGATGAATTTGGGAATCTGACGTTTGACAAAACGGCGCGCAACATGAACCCTCTGATGGCTGCGGCGGCCGAAAGAACATTTGCTGAGGCTGCAGAGATTGTGCCTGCCGGCGAACTTGACAGCGAGCATATTGTAACGCCGGGCGTTTTCGTGGAGGGTGTCGTGCAAAGTGAAGGAGTGAAGTGGAGATGGGCTTGGGAATAGCGGAAAGAGAGAGTATTGCGAGGCGGGCCGCCAGTGAAGTTACCTCAGGAATGATCGTCAACTTGGGGATCGGCATTCCTTCTTTAGTGCCGAATTTTCTGCCGGACGGCATGGAGGTAATGCTGCAGGCGGAAAACGGCGTCCTGGGGATCGGCGGAAGTCCGGAGCGCGGAGAAGAGGATGAGCTTTTATGCAATGCGGCCGGATTTCCTGTCAGTACAGTTAAGGGTGCTTCCTATTTTGATTCAGCTCTGTCTTTTGCCATGATCAGAAAAGGGCTGATAGATATTACCATTTTAGGCGCGCTCCAAGTCAGCAGGACAGGTGATCTCGCCAATTGGCTCGTGCCGGGGAAAAAAGTGCCCGGAATGGGCGGGGCGATGGAGCTTGCCCAAGGCGCGAAAAAAGTGGTTGTCGTCATGAGCCACACCGATCAGAAAGGCCGGCCGAAGCTGGTCGAAAGCTGTTCGTTGCCGCTTACAGCAGCGAGCTGTGCAGATCTCATCATTACAGAGAAAGCCGTCATCAGCATAGATGATGGGGCTTTTGTTCTTGAGGAACTGCTGAATGGCACGACCATAGACGATGTCATTCAAACAACGGATGCCGAAATCAGATTGGGAGAATGTTTTCTTAAAAGGGGGTCTGTCCATGGATCAATTAGAAAAGAAAGTCACTGAGTGGGCGGAAGAAAACACAGCAAAAGCGGTAAGCTTGCTGAAACGGCTGATCGGGGAAAAAAGCACGTTCGGCCATGAATTTAACGCACAGGCAGTCGTTTTAGAAAAACTGAGACAGTTTGACATGGATATTGATGTATGGGAGCCGAGTGTCAAACATTTGAAAGAGCATCCTTATTTTGTATCGGAACGCGAAAATTTCCATGAAAGCCCGAATATCACAGCCGTAAAAAAAGGGGCCGGGGGCGGAAGATCACTGATACTGAACGGACATATTGATGTTGTCCCGGAAGGAAATCCCGCCGCATGGACGTATGAACCGTTTACCGCTGTTGAAAAGGACGGCAAAGTTTACGGCCGCGGTTCAACGGATATGAAGGGCGGCAATACAGCCCTCTTGTTTGCGTTAGAAGCGCTTGAAGCCTGCGGGATTACGTTAAAAGGAGATGTTCTGTTTCAAAGTGTCGTAGATGAAGAGTGCGGCGGCGCGGGAACGCTGTCGGCTGTTATGAGGGGCTACAAGGCTGACGGGGCGCTTATTCCGGAACCGACTAATTTAAAGCTGTTTGTTAAGCAGCAAGGATCTATGTGGTTCCGCATTACGGTAAGAGGATTGTCCGCACACGGCGGCACCCGCTATGAAGGGGTGAGCGCCATTGAAAAAAGCCTGCATGTCATCACAGCCCTTAAAGAGCTTGAACACGTCCGCAACGCCCGTATCACAGACCCGCTTTATCGGGACGTTCCGATTCCGGTTCCCATTAATATCGGCACCGTCCAAGGGGGAACGTGGCCATCATCGGTAGCTGACCGTGTGGTGATAGAAGGCAGGTGCGGAATAGCGCCGAATGAAACGCCGGAAGCAGTAAAAGAAGAACTGGCAAGCTGGCTGAAAGATTTGGAGTACCGGGATGAATGGTTTAAACACCACCCCGCGGAAATAGAATGGTTTGGGGCTCAGTGGCTTCCGAATGATCTCCCGGATGAGCATCCGCTGATTTCCGCTCTGGAATCTTCTTTTGAGAAAATGAAAGGGGCAAAACCGGTTCGTGAAGCGTCCCCGTGGGGAACGGACGGAGGGCTTTTGCAGCACGCGGGACAGACGCCGGTCATCGTCTTCGGTCCGGGAGAAGTCAAGGCGGCGCATCAGGCGAATGAATACATTGAAATCCGGGCGTTAATCGATGCCGTCAAAATCATTTCTCTTTTTATGATGGAATGGTGCGGGGTGGCAGATGGGGGTGACGGAGCTGATAAAGGAACTGAGGGCTGAAAAGGGGGCGGCTGAGATTGATGCAGACCGTTTCAATGAGCGGCTCAGAGTCATTCGTTATGACGGGCAGATTACGGCGCTTATTCCGGCCGTTTTGGCAGAAGCAAAGCAAGAAGGAGCCCAAAAGGTAATTTTCTTTGCTAAGCGCGGCGATGAGCCGGAATTTGTCAAGCATCTTTTTATTGTTGAGGGTGTCATAGACGGGTATTACAACGGGCATGAGGCTGTTGTGATGGTGCGCTATTTATCAGAGGAACGGAGACGGTCAGATTCATATGTATCAGAAGATTCGACTGTTGACCGTTTATATGAGACACCGCAGCGGGGACTGACTCAGACTGAAAGCGCGCTGATGTTCAGAAAAGCGGACGAAGATGATGCAGACCGCTTATCGCACTTATATAAACATGTTTTTCTTACCTATCCGACTCCTGTCTTTAATCCCCTTTATATTAAAAAAACAATGAGAGAAAACACCATCTATTATGCCGCATTTGATCAGGATCGTCTCATTGGGGCGGCAAGCGCAGATATCAATCCGGTATTGGGGCACGCTGAAATGACCGATTGCGCGGTTCTGTCAGATTACAGGGGGAACTCCGTAACAGCACACTTGTTTAAAGCGTTGGAGCAGGAACTCGCTGGCCGGGGAATCATTCATCTTTTTTCCTTGGCCCGTGCAGCGTCTTACGGGATGAATGCCGTTTTGTACCATGCGGGATACGGCTACAGAGGCAGGCTTGTGAACAACTGCCGCATTTCAGAAGGGCTCGAAAATATGAATATATGGTGCAAGACTTTACGTTTGGCCATTCATAAGGAGGAATTCGTTTGACAAACAAATGGTTTCAGCCAAAGCGTCATTGGAAGGAGATTGAATTGTGGAAAGATGTGCCGGAAGAAAAGTGGAATGATTGGCTGTGGCAGCTCACCCATACTGTAAGAACCGTCGATGACCTGAAAAAAGTCATTCATTTGACCGAAGAGGAAGAAGAAGGCGTCAGGATGTCTGTAAAAACCATTCCCCTGAACATTACGCCTTATTATGCTTCTTTAATGGATCCCGATAACCCGAGATGTCCGATCCGCATGCAGTCCGTGCCGCTGTCAGAAGAAATGCACAAAACGAAATATGACCTTGAAGATCCGCTGTTTGAAGATGAAGATTCACCGGTTCCCGGTCTTACGCACCGCTATCCCGACCGCGTTCTTTTTCTGGTGACAAATCAATGCTCGATGTATTGCCGATACTGCACAAGAAGGCGTTTTTCCGGACAGATCGGAATGGGGGTGCCGAAAAAACAGCTTGATGCGGCAATCGCTTACATCCGGGAAACGCCGGAAATCCGTGACTGCCTGATTTCCGGCGGAGACGGGCTTTTAATCAACGATCAGATTCTGGAATATATTTTGAAAAACCTGCGTGACATTCCCCACCTTGAAATTATCCGGATCGGAACGAGAGCGCCCGTCGTATTTCCGCAGCGGATAACGGATAACCTTTGTCAGATTTTGAAAAAATATCATCCGGTCTGGCTGAACACTCATTTTAATACGAGCATCGAACTGACGGAAGAATCGGTTGCGGCGTGTGAAAAGCTCGTTAACGCAGGTGTTCCGGTCGGTAACCAGGCCGTTATTTTAGCAGGCATTAACGATTCGGTGCCGATTATGAAAAAACTCATGCATGATTTAGTGAAAATCCGCGTGCGTCCGTATTATATTTATCAATGTGATTTGTCAGAGGGAATCGGCCATTTCAGAGCGCCTGTGTCAAAAGGGCTGGAAATCATTGAAGGACTGAGGGGCCACACAACGGGCTTTGCCGTGCCGACCTTTGTCGTCGACGCCCCGGGCGGAGGCGGTAAAATCGCCCTGCAGCCGAACTACTTGCTCTCCCAAAGTCCGGAGAAAGTTGTGATCAGAAACTTCGAAGGGGTGATTACATCTTATCCCGAGCCGGAAAACTATATCCCGAATCAAGCCGACCACTATTTTGAATCTGTTTTTCCGGGAACGATGGCTAAACAAGAGCCGGTCGGACTGAGCGCCATTTTCGCGGACAAAGAGGTTTCGTTCACACCGGAAAATGTATCGAGGATCGACAGGAGGAAAACGTTTACATCAAATCCTGATCATGAAACGCTGAAAGACCGCAGGGAAAAGAGAGATGAATTAAAAGAAAAGAAATTTATTGCACAGCAAAAGAAAGAGCAAAAAGCAGGATCGGAAGTCGGAGGTGAATCGCCGTGAAGCCATGCGAGTGGTGCGGCAATCAGAAGGCGTCAGCTTGTCAGGCGGCTGTGTACTGGGAGCTTCCTGACGGTACGAGGGCCATAGAAATTACAGAAACACCTGCATTCGCCTGTTCCTCCTGCGGCATGACTTATCAGGAGGAAGCGGTCATAGCAGAAATCGAAAATCAGCTTTTTTTAGTCAATGCAAAAAAATTACCGGAAACACTCACATATCAAGAGCTGATGGAGACAGAACGGATCTTGAAACGGAATTATTTTGACTTCTCCTAGTCTTCTTTTGTTGTAATTTCACACTTGAATTGTATAATAGTACAACAAAAGACAGTCATCAGGAGGGGAAACCCATGAAATCCTTTTATCACTATTTGATGAAATACAGGCATCCCAAACCGCAGGACGCAATCAGCCGGTTTGCGAATCAGGCATACGAAGATCACGGCTTTCCGAAAACGTCAAGCGATTATCACGAGCTCAGTTCTTATTTAGAACTGAGCGCCGACTATTTAGAAACGATGGCGACATTTGATGAAGCTTGGGAAAAATATGAGACCGAGGTGCATCACGCCTGACGAAAAACCGCACATTGTGCGGTTTTTTTCTGTTGAAATCACTCGCTTATGAGGTGCCGTATGATCAAATCCCGCAACGCCGTCCGTTTTGATCAGCACGTAAACAAATCTTCCTGACGGCACGTATCTTAAGGCAGTAGAATGTATAGCTGCAGAGTTCACCGGATCAGGCCTGCTGCCGGTGGGGTCCCGTGTAAGGAGCCTCTTTTCACGGAGAAATAATCAAACATTTAAATGAAGTGATTAGGTAAGACTGATGAGCCACTGACGTTTGGACGGAAAAGGGATTTTATGTGACAAGGTTGAAGCGGATTGAAGTTGTGCCTTCATTGAAAGCCGAAATGAGTTTGGTTCTTCATGATACACAAGCCATTGCAAATATGCAGCCGGAATTGGATCTCCCTACACCTTCGATGATTTGTTTCACGGCAAATCTTGAACATCACGGCGGTGTGTCAACATGCCTTCGGGCCGGGTATTTTCCTTTGCGTCATAGAGAAAAAAACAAAAACTCATAAAAAATAGAAGCTTTTTGTCTCAGCATTGTTACTGCTCATTCGATCGAGAGCGGAATGTCATCGGACGCTTCTGTTTACGATAAGTGAAAAAACGCACAAGCATGTTGCGGTTTTTGACATTTTGAACAGGTGCAGAAATAGATATTTCCTGTGGTTTTCATGCCCATGCGAAATTATGGCGGCCGGCATACGATAGCGTATGACAGTCCGCGGCAAGGGGGAGACAGCATGAAGCCAGATAAACCGAAATTTCAAGTGGGAGACATCGTGGTCGTCGTGATGTACGGAACCGTCGGCACCATTACGAAGGTTCATCAAATTGATAAACATTATCTTTACGAAGTCAATCATAATGAAGTGCTTTATTTTGAATCGTCCATCCAGCTTTATAAAGATTATGAGGGCGTGATCGTCGATATGGAGAAATTGGATATTGAATATGAATTTCTGATCGGCGACGTCGTATATGTAAAGGACTACGGAAAGGAATTATTCCGTGTCATCGGCCACAGAACTGAAATATGGAGATATTTAGAGGATGGCTGGGAGGATATTATTTATGAGCTGACTCGGCTGAAAGACGGAGAGTGGCTTGAAACGGAGGAAGAGGATCTCACGCTGGTTCTGAGAAAATATGAAATGGATCAGTTTGTGCATCAGCTGCTGTTTGTCCACTATGTTGGGGAAGCATCTCATGAGATCGGCGAGGATACCGTCGCGTCTGCTCTTCTTCAGTTTGAAGGCGATGCTGATGATCCCGATACCCTGCATGTGCTGGCGGTATCGATTGTAGATGAGCTGCTTGATATTTATAACGATTATAAGATTCTTTATCATTTGTTCGGTGACGAAGAATATAAAGATATGATGAATTTTGTGCTGGAAAGCCTGCGGGAGCATTTCAGCTAGCCGGCAAAAAACGGACGGTGACATATAAAAACCAGGGCAGACAGCCGGCAAAGATTACAAACGACATTCCTTTCAGCACTTTTTCCAATACGATATCAAATCCATCTCCGTCCAATAAAGCCATCATTTTCGTCATCATCTTTTCTCCCTCCGGGGCTTGTTTTTTAAAAGTATATGAGCGGACAAAACGTTTAGAACTTTCGGGTATAATTTGAACGGTTTTTTCATAAAACATAAAAAAGGAGGCGGTGTTTGCATGAAAGAAATAGATCTTGTGATTGACACAGAAGAAATAGCTGATTATTTTTACAGTCAGCTTGCTATGCGCGGGTACATACCGAGTGAAGAGGAAATCTTCGAAATAGCCGACATCACCTTTGATTATTTATTAGAAAAATGTATGATAGACGAAGAGCTTGATGAAGACTGAAACTGCGGAACCGAAGTGAAAAAGCTTCGGTTTTTTCAATCGGCTCGGGAGAATGAAACATGGGGGGAAAACGTTGTACAAGCCAGCAAGTCTTTTCGCATTGTTTATTCTGCTCGCAGCAGCGATCCGGATAGAAGCCGTCCGGGCTTTTGATGAGCGCGTGATAGAAGCGGCTGTCAGGATCAGGTCTGCCTGGCTGAATGAATTGATGTTATGGATAACGGAGCTCGGCACGACCGCGGTGCTTTTGCCGCTTCTTCTTTTGACAGGCGCGGCTCTGTATATGTACAAAAAAACGCCGGATGTTGTTTTTTTGCCGCTTCTCTTTCTCATTGAACGGATTGTAAACATAAAAATAAAAGGATTGATTGAAAGAGCCAGACCCGCTTTTGAACCGCTCGTCCATGAAACCTCATACAGTTTTCCGAGCGGCCACTCCATGAATTCGGCAGTGATGTATCCCGTCATCGCTTACTTTTTGATCAAGCATGTTCCGTTTTTCACGAAAAGAAAGCGGGCCGTCACCGTCTTTACCGGAGTTCTCGTCATTCTGATCGGACTCAGCAGAGTTTATTTGGGCGCGCATTTTCCGACGGATGTCCTTGCCGGATTCAGTCTCGGACTTTGCCTCGTTTCGCTTTTTGCGCTCTTTGACGAAAAGTATCATCCGTTTCGACAAAAATAGAGACAGGAAAAATGAGAAAAAACGCTAATACTATTAAGAAATAAGAGGGAGGGATCTTGATGCTGTTATCGCTGCCCGTGTTTAAAAAAAAGACTTGCGCCTATGATGTGACGATTTTTCAAACACCCCGCTACGGCGAGAAAAAGGGATACAGGGTCGTCTATCGGACAGAGCTGGCCGCTGACAATCATCAAGACGCACTGGAAAGGGCATTTTCTGTTTTTAATGTGCCTGATACGGTCCCAAACGACTATCAAGCCAGATTCATAGCGACCGGAGATGTCATACTCATAGACGAAGGAAGAAAAGGAAAGACCTATTACAGGCTTAACCCTGCGGGATGGAGCAAAATTAACCGGCTGCTCGTCCAGCCGAGGTAAGACGGGCCGGCTGAATCTTCAGCCGGCTTCCGTATTGTCTGGGAAAGACAGTGTTAAGGCTTCCGTTTAGCGGCGGAATGCTCTTTTCCATGCGCTTCATCAGCTGCAATGACGTCTGAAACGGGCACATGATTGTTCTTTTTCTGGCCGGTCACCCGGTTGCGCTGTTTTTTGCCCATTATGTTCACTCCTTTTTCTTTAGGCTTGTCATCCCGCATATTCTGCCCAAGATCGCCCTGATCATGCTGATGATTGTCTCTTACCGTTATTCAGTGTACAATGGGTGGGAGTTTGAATAGGCAGGAGGAAAAGGAAATGAGTGTACATATAAACGCAGAAAAAGGCCAAATTGCGGATACAGTGCTTTTGCCGGGAGATCCGCTCCGAGCGAAATTTATTGCGGAAACTTATCTTGAAAATGTGGAATGCTATAATGAAGTCAGAGGAATGTACGGATTTACGGGTACATATAACGGCAAAAAAGTATCAGTCCAAGGCACCGGCATGGGTGTTCCGTCTATCTCTATTTATGTGAATGAACTGATTCAAAGCTATGATGTTCAAAACTTAATCAGAGTCGGCTCATGCGGAGCCATCCGTAATGACGTGAAGGTGCGTGATGTGATTTTGGCTATGACGTCTTCAACGGATTCACAGATGAACCGTGTCGCCTTCGGCAGTGTAGATTATGCTCCTTGCGCAGACTTCGAACTGCTCCATAAAGCATACCAGGAAGCGCAAAAAAACAATCTTCCCGTAGCGGTCGGAAGCGTATTCACCGCCGATCAGTTTTACAATGAAGACTCCCAAATCGAAAAGCTTGCCAGATACGGCGTCCTCGGTGTAGAGATGGAAACGACTGCTTTATATACGCTTGCCGCTAAATACGGCAAAAAAGCGCTGTCTATCCTGACTGTAAGCGATCACGTATTAACGGGAGAAGAAACAACGGCAGAAGAGCGTCAAACGACTTTTCATGATATGATTAAACTGGCGCTGCATACTGTATCGTAAACTTGAGATGAGGGTTATGCTGATTAAAGCAGCCCTCTTCTTTATGCATCGCCCTGATTCAAAAAAAGAAAGGTAAGGGTAAAATGAAGAAATCCACTAAATGGTTCTCGCTCGCTGCCGCTCTCAGCGTAACCGCAATCGTGGGAACCGGCTGCAGCATTTCAGGCGGCGACAGCCACAAGGACACAAAAACAGCAGCTGAAACAAAACAATCCGATGACACATCAAGCAAAAAAACAACGAAGACAGAAAACAGCGATTTTGTATTGGAGAGTAAATATTTTAATGATATTAAAGAAGTGAACGGGCTTGAGACCATTCAAAATCCGACAAATACACTTGCGCTCGTGAATAAGACATACACGCTGCCGGGAGATTATAAACCGAATGATCTCGTGATCCCGAAAGTCGAATTTTCTTTTACTGAGAAAATCGAGAAACGATATATCCGCAAACCTGCCGCCGATGCTTTGGCGGAACTATTCAGCGCCGGGAAAAAAGAAGGTTATGACCTGGTTGCCGTTTCAGGATACCGCTCTTATGACAGACAGAAAGTTATTTTCGATAATGAAGTCAGTCTGAAAGGTGAAAAAAAGGCCAAAGAAGCCGTCGCATATCCGGGGCAAAGCGAACACCAGACGGGGCTTGCCATGGACATTTCCAGCAAAAGCAACGGATATGAGCTGAATGAAGCGTTCGGAAACACGGCGGACGGCAAATGGGTGAAAGACCATGCGTATGAATACGGCTTTATCATCCGCTATCCTAAAGGCAAAGAAAATGTCACAAAGTATGAGTATGAACCATGGCATTTACGCTATGTAGGCAAAAAAGCGGCAAAAGCCATCCATGACCATCAATTAACGCTTGAAGAATATTTTAATGAAGTAAAGAAAGTGTAATGAGATGAAGCCCGCTTGAAAAATAGAAAGCGGGCTTTCTTTATTACCAGAAGAGTAAACCTCCAAGCGCAAATCCGGTAATTAAACCAAGGCCGATACCGTAGGCTGCTCCCCAGCCTCCCCAGCCTCCCCAATAGCCGAACCCGTATCCTCTGTGACGGCCGCCGACAGGGGCGATATACACTTTGCTATTAGTCACCCGTACGATTCTTCCGACGTGGACTCTGCCGTTTCGTTCTGTAATTCTTGCTACTTTTCCCTGGTGCTGCCGGCAAAGATGATAATAGTTTTGCATCTTTTCTCCTCCTATCCAACCTATCTTTCTATGTCAGCTTATGATAGAGTGCGGTAAAAAGGTTGGACGAAAACAGGAGGACAATCGCCGTTTTACTTGTAAGCGACAAAAGCGCAGTGTCCCATATATTCACGGTACGTCTGCATAAGCTCGTAATGAGCCGTCAGCGTATCGTAGTGAACCGGCTGAATAACGGGCGATAAATCCATTTCTGTAGTCGGCTCCTGCGCATTGTTTTCATAGACAGCGGGAATGAAATCCGCTTTCTGAAAGCCTTGCTGAAGCAATCTCTGTTTCCATGCCGTTTCATCCTGCAATACGGTAAAACCGTAGAAGTCTTTTATCTGCGTGATGGCGTTTTCCGGCATGGGCTTTTGTAAAGCAGCTTCAATGCCGATCAGCATACCCCCGGGTTTAAGGACCCGCAGGATTTCAGACAGCGATGAATCAAGATTTGAAAAGGTGAGAACTGATTCGGAAAGAACGGCGGAAAATTGATTTTCAGCAAATGGAAGCCGCTCAAGCTCCGCCAAATAGCCCGGAATGGTTAAGCCTTCAGCGGCAAATCGTTTTGCTGCTTTTTCAAGCATAAGGGGATCCTTATCAACACAGGTGACGGGATACAGCAGGTGGCCGAGATAAGCGGCCGTCTGTCCCGTTCCGCAGCCGGCGTCAAGAATCGGTTCGCCAGGAGGAGGAGCCGCTTTTGTGAGAACGGCTTTGGAAAAAGCGAGTCCGCCGGGGTGAGCCCCTCCGACTCCGAATAAGGACAGCATTTCTAAATATTTGCTCAAAGGCCGAATCCTCCTTTTTTCCTCAGCATATGTTGAGAGAAAAGCATAGGTTTGGGTAAACGGGAAAGAAGGGCGCCTCACGTTTGAAGTTGACGAATGAGCGTTCGTCTATGATAATAATGTAAGAATAAAAAGGTGGTGTTTTCTTGAAGCGGCAATTTAAACTGTTTTTTATTATATTGATCACCGCGGTCGCAGCCTCGGCGCTTACGCTGTTTATCACGGGCAATACGACCATTTTCGGACAAGGCTCGGCTGCTTTGACGAACAGCAAATTTGAGAAATTCAATAAAGCCTACGAGCAGATTAAAAGTGATTACTATCAAAAAACAGATGACAGCAAATTAGTAGACGGAGCGATAAAAGGCATGATCAGTTCCCTGAATGATCCATATTCTTCTTATATGGACCCGCAGGAAGGAAAGTCTTTTGAAGAAACAATTTCCGCTTCGTTTGAAGGCATCGGCGCACAAGTGGAAGAAAAGGACGGCAGCATCCTGATCGTATCGCCGATTAAAGGGTCACCTGCGGAAAAAGCGGGGGTTAAACCGAATGACCAGATCTTGAAGGTCAACGGCAAAAGCGTTAAAGGCCTTAATGTAAACGAAGCCGTCGCATTAATCCGCGGCAAAAAGGGAACAAACGTCAAGCTCGTGCTGCACAGAGCGGGTGTCGGCGATCTGAACCTGTCGATCAAACGTGACACCATCCCGGTTGAAACGGTGTACTCTGAAATGAAAAAAGGAGACATCGGCGAAATCCAAATCACATCCTTCTCCGAATCGACGGCAAAAGAGCTGAATTCAGCCATTGACAGCCTCGAAAAACAAGGAGCGAAAGGATACATTCTCGATTTAAGGGGCAACCCGGGCGGACTGATGGATGAAGCCATCAAAATGAGCAACATGTTTATCGATAAAGGGAAAAATATCATGCAGGTCGAATACAAAGACGGCACGAAAGAGGTCATGAAAGCGACGAAAGAGCGAAAAGTGACAAAACCGACAGTCGTCCTCGTCAATGACGGCACCGCGAGCGCCGCGGAAATCATGTCGGCTGCGCTGCATGAATCATCGGGCATTCCGCTGATCGGCGAGAAAACGTTCGGAAAAGGAACCGTACAGACGGCAAAAGATTACAGCGACGGTTCTACCGTTAAACTGACAATCGCTAAATGGCTGACAGCGGACGGAGAGTGGATTCATAAAAAAGGCATCAAACCGCAATATCAGGTTAAGCTTCCTGAATATGCGAACCTGCCGTATTTAGATGCGAAAAAAACATACAAATACGGGGATTCCGGAACCACCGTCACCAATGCGCAAAAAATGATGAAAGCGCTGGGGTACAGCGTGAAAGTAAACGGCACGTATGATAAAGCATTTGAACAAGCCGTTAAACAATTCCAAGCAAAAGAGAAACTGAAACAAACAGGCATTGTAACGGGAGACACAACGGCAAAATTGATGACGGATCTGCAAAAACAGCTTGCGGACAACGATACACAAATGAAAAAAGCCGTTGAAACATTAAATAAGAATATGAAATAGTAAAAAACACCCGATGCGTCGCTCGCGCATTGGGTGTTTTTTGTTTGCGAAAAGCCCGTCTTATGTCGTTTCCTGTTCAAAAAGGTGGCTGTTCGCCTGAATGAAAAACTGTGATTGCTCATAGTGATAGGTGACTTTTGAGTAGTCAAACGGCTGGCCGTTGGTTAAATGAAAAATCGTTTCAACGCAAAGCTTAGGCGCTCCTGTAAACAGACCTAAGTACTCCGCTTCTTCCTCATTTAACATCCCCGCGTACAGATATAAATCTGAAAAACCGCGCTTTAACCCGAGACCTTCACTAATATAATCAAATATTGATTCTGCCACGATCTCTTTATTCAAATACGTAATAATCGATTTGTTGTAAAATGACTCTTCGATACACAATGTCAGCCCGTCAATATATCTGATTCGCTTAACATAATACACGTCGCCGTCAGGCGGCATATTCAGATTTTGGGCAGCCTCAGGCGTGGGTTTTCTCACTTCCAGCGCTAATAATTTGGAAGTGACATTAAAATCTTCAAGTGATTCTTTAAATCCCTGATTAGAAAGCAGACTGATATACCCTTTTCTTTTATTCCGTCTGACAAAAATGCCGCTTCCCCTCACTTGAAACACAATCCCCTTTTTTTCTAATAAATCCAAGGACTTGGTGATCGTGCTTTTGCTCACGTTAAACCGGGTCATTAAGGTTTGCAGCACAGGCAGTTTATCCCCTTGCTGCAGCTGATGTTCTTCTATGTATTTTTCAATATCTATCGCGATTTGCTGGTATTTTAACATATACATTCCTCATTCATTTATTGTCCCGCTTCTTTCAGAATTATAGCATAATCGTTTTTAAAAGCCATTTCGTAAATTAACTATAATTGTTTATGTATTGATAAATTATACCGGTACAATTATAATGTAAACGTATAATATGAAAATAAAGGCAGGAATTCTTCTACACTATCGAAGCGGATGCTTGAAGCGGCTGCAGTGCATTTATTCGGCATGCAAGCGGCAGTCAAATAAAGGAGGATATAAACGATGGGGACATTTCCAAAAGATTTTTTATGGGGAGGCGCTCTCGCCGCCCACCAATTTGAAGGGGGATGGAATAAAGGCGGCAAGGGGCCGAGTGTAGTGGACGTCATGACGGCAGGCGCGCATGGTGTGCCCCGGAAAATAACAGATACAATTGAAGAGCGGGAATTTTATCCGAATCATGAAGCGATCGATTTTTATCATCGTTATAAAGAGGACATCGCATTATTCAGCGAGCTGGGTCTGAAATGTTTAAGAACGTCCATCGGCTGGAGCAGAATTTTTCCTAAAGGTGATGAAGCGGAGCCCAATGAGGAAGGATTGGCTTTTTACGACCGGGTGTTTGATGAATTGCTGAAACATGGGATTGAACCGGTAATCACGCTGTCACATTTTGAGATGCCGCTGCATTTGGCGAGGGAATACGGCGGTTTCAGAAACAGAAAAACAGTCGGATTTTTTGTGAAATTCGCTGAAGTGTGTTTTGAACGCTATAAACATAAGGTGAAGTATTGGATGACGTTTAACGAAATCAATAATAAGATGGATGTGAATAATCCGATCTTTTTATGGACGAACTCGGGCGTCGCCGTCAAAGAAAACGAAAACGCAAAAGAAGTCATGTATCAGGCCGGCCATCACGAACTGCTGGCAAGCGCATTGGCTGTTTCGAAGGGAAGAGAAATCAATCCCGAGTTCAGGATCGGCGCGATGGTATCACATGTTCCGATTTACCCGTACTCATCTCACCCCGATGATGTGATGCTGGCTGAAGAAACGATGAGACAGCGTTTTTTCTTCCCGGACGTGCAGGTTCGCGGATATTATCCAAGCTATGCGTTAAAAGAATTTGAAAGAGAAGGCTATCAGATACACTTTGAAGACGGTGATGAAGAGATTTTGAAAAACGGCCGGGTGGACTACCTCGGATTCAGCTATTACATGTCTACAACCGTAAAAAGTGATGTATCAAACGATAATACCGGAGATGTCGTAAACGGAGGATTGCCAAACGGCGTGGAAAATCCTTATATTACAGCGAGTGATTGGGGCTGGGCGATTGACCCGACCGGTTTACGGTACACATTAAACCGCTTATACGACCGCTACCAGATTCCATTATTTATCGTGGAAAACGGATTTGGCGCCATTGACACATTAGAAGAGGACGGTTCAATTCATGACACTTCAAGAATTGAATATTTATCGTCACATATAAAAGCTTTGAAAAAAGCAATCACATATGATGGTGTGGATGTAATGGGCTATACACCATGGGGAATTATTGATATCGTGTCATTTACAACCGGAGAAATGAAAAAACGCTACGGCATGATTTATGTTGATCGGGATAATGAAGGCAACGGTTCAATGAGGCGGCTTAAGAAAGACTCATTTGAATGGTATAAAAAAGTGATTGAAACAAACGGCTCATATGTATCCTAAAGGTGTAAAAAGGGAAGGCTTCACCGTTGTGTGAAGCCGGCTTTTTATCAGTAATTTTGAAAGCGCATTCATTCAAGCGGGAAGGAGGTGACTGTCCGGCTTTTCATTTAGGATCGCTTATAAAAATAAGGAAAGGGATGGTGGCTCATGTTTTTTAAAAAAGGTCTGCACATGACGCTGGTTTTTCTTATGTTTTTCTTTTTCATATCAAGCAGCATGACCGAAGTGTATGCGGCTGATCGGAAGGCTTCAGACAAAAACAAAGTAAGGGTGTGGTTCAGTTCTGAAAAAGATCCGGCTTCCCGTACGTGGTATGACGGGCCGCAGGAAGTGAAATACGCCTTAGACGAACAAACACCGCTTACATTGACAAAAAAGAAGGCTTCTGACACCGCCGCCGTGTATATTGATCCGTCGCGCCGCTATCAAAGTGTGTTAGGCGTAGGATCGTCCCTGGAAGAATCCACAATCCATAATTTATCAAAAATGACACCCGCAAAAAGAAAAGAAGTGCTGAAAAAACTGGTTGATCCCAAAGATGGTATCGGCATGGACGTTATGCGCATAACAATCGGGACATCTGATTTTACGGCACAGGAATTTTATACGTATGATGATATGCCTGAAGGCCAAACAGATCCTAAGCTCCGTCATTTCTCGATCCAAAAGGATATTGATTTACACATTACAGCAACCATCAAGGAAGCGCTGGCGATAAATCCGGAACTGAAAATCATTGCTTCACCGTGGAGCCCGCCGGCTTGGATGAAAACGAATGAAAACCTTAAGCGGGGAAAGCTGAAAGATAAATATATCGGCGAACTGGCCGTTTACTTCCGCAAATTTATTGAGGCGTACGAAAAGCAAGGAATTCCGATTTATGCCATGACCCTTCAAAATGAACCTTTGCTGGAAATCGACTATCCGAGCATGTATATGCCGCCGTCTCAGCAGCGCAAACTGGCACTGGCCTTAAAAAAAGAAATGAAAAAACACGTAATTGACACGAAAATTTGGATTTATGATCACAATGCGAGCGGGGCGTGGAACTATATTCCGCCGATTTTAGATGATAAAAAAGGAAACCGGGCGGCAGACGGCATCGCTTTTCACGATTATGACGGTGACCTTTCCGTCATGTCGGAGATCGGAAAGAGATATCCTGATCAATCTATTCACTTAACGGAGCGGTCTGTCTGGGGGACGGCAGGGGCGGACCGGATCGCGCAGTATTTCCGCAACGGCGCGTCGAGCTACAATGCGTGGGTGACGATGCTCGACAGTCAAATCAAGACGCATCATTGGATAGGCACCCCAGACCCGACGCTGTTTATTCAGGATGCTAAAAACCCTGACCGCTATTGGAATATCCCGATCTTTCATATGACAGGCAACTTAAAAATTTATCGACCGGGGAGCAAAGCGGATAGAAAGTAATTACGGCTCCAAAAACACAGTCTCGAATGTATCGTTCCTTAATCCTGATCAATCCATTGTGACAGTCGTAATCAACCAGACATCCGCCGACCAAAAATTCCATGTCGTTTCAGAAAATCGGCAGTTTGAAGCCGTCATCCCGGCTAAAACCGTGGCTACCTACAAATGGAAGAGAAAAAAGTAAAAACCGGCACATTTACGTGCCGGCTTCTTTCTGTTAAGCGCCTTTTTGGTTCAGTTGATCAGAAGGCGCTTTATTGAATAAACCGTCTTTGACGGCGTTTGAAGCCGCTTTTTTTACAAAAAACGGGTTAAGGATAATAACGGCTGCCATGTTAGCGGTCAAACCCCAAAAGCCTTCATATATACCGTGGGCGGATTGGGTGATATTTACCGTGAATGTCACGATAAGACCGACGAGAAGACCGATAATTGTCGCTTCTTTCGTTTGATTCTTCCAAAACAGACTGACGGCGATAGCCGGAAAGATCTGAACCATGCCGGAAACACCGAGAAGCTGAAGGGTAACGAGCGCAGTCGGGAACAGCATGCCGAATAAAAGCGCGAGCCCGATGACGACAAATACCATTGAACGGGTGATCATTGTCAGCTTGCTTGGTGACACATTCGGGTGAATCAAATCCCGATATAAGTTATTCGCAAATAAGTTTGATGCTCCGATGGCCATGATAGAGCAGGGAATCAATGACGCAAGGGCAATCGTGGAGTAAGCAAAGCCCTGCGCGACTCCGCCGTAAGACGTTTGAATCAGCTTCAATAAAGCGAGCCGCGGATTGGTATCTTCCGGCAGGACAAGAAACGCGATAAAGCCGAGAAAAATAACAAGAATCAAAACAATATTATAAAGCGGCAGAAACATGCTGTTTTTGCGGACGGCATCTGCGCTTTTTGCCGTAAATACGCCGGTTGCCGCATGCGCCCACATAAAGAGCGCCAGCGCAGATACGATGGAAGCTGTGATAAACCAAGGAATTCCTTTCGGTCCTGAGTCCGGGATCGTCAGCATTTGCGGCGCTTTTTCAGCCAAAGTGTGAATCATCGGCGTCCAGCCGTGAAAATGGATCAGCGGGAGTGAGACGACCATAAACAGCATAATCACCCACACGAGAATGTCTTTAATAATCGCCGTAAACGTCGGCCCTTTAATTCCGCTGAAAAAAGTATACAGCGCTACAAGAATAAAAGAGATGATGACGACCATATTGACATTAATGACACCCGTTCCGGCCACCTGAAGCGTATCTTGAATTCCGCTCAGCTGGAGACAAATATAAGGAATGAGCATAAGAACGCCGACAATCGCGACAAGACTGGCCAAAAGTTTACTGTCAAAACGCTCACGGGCATAATCGGCTAGCGTCGTTAATTTGTGTATTTTTGCCACTTTCCACAGCTTCGGCAGAAAGAAATAAGCGATAAAATACGCCAAAACAGAATACGGGATTGCAAAAAAAGCAACGCTTCCCCCTGTGTAGGCTGTGCTTGTTAAGCCTAAAAACGTATAAGCCGTATAAAGATCCGCGCCGACTAAAAACCAGACGAGGAGCCCCCCGAACCGTCTGCCGCCGACAGACCATTCCTCAACAGAAGTGCGTGATGATTTGTCTCTCCCGGCTATAAAGCCGATGCAGACAACGGTTAAAACGATGACGGCTGTAATGATCAATGCTGTTATATTTGCGGGCATCAGTCCAGTCCTCCTTGTTTCTTCTGCAGCCTATAAATAAGAAACGAACATAATGGAGTGACTGCGATCCATAAAAGCAGCCAGAAATGAAAAAAAGGCAGCCCGATAATGATCGGATGAACCCGATTAGCGACTGACAGCAGGGCCAGCTGGCTGAAAGGGATTAAGATGAGAACGAAAATTAGTGCTTTTCTGACCATTTACTTTCCTCCTGAAACTTGATAATGCTCCTTATCATAGCAGGTGTCAGAAAAGATCACAAGATATTTTTCAGAAAAAAAAGAATTCTATTACTTTTTTAACTGAAACACTTTAGTTGCATCTTCATTCATATTAAATTAGAATAGTTAATATCTCGAAATCAAGATATTTAGGAGTGAATACATTGAATACACAAGGATTGCACCATGTTACCGCATTTGCAAAAGATCCTGCTGAAAATCTTCGGTTTTATACTGAAGTGCTGGGTTTGCGGCTCGTTAAAAAAACCGTTAATTTTGACGACCCGGCCACTTACCACTTTTATTTCGGCAACCAAAACGGAGAGCCGGGCACGATCATTACATTTTTTCCTTTTCAGGGAAGCCGCCCAGGAACCGTGGGAAAAGGGCAGGCCGGAAGAATTTATTTCTCCGTGCCGAAAGGAGCACTCGCGTTTTGGAAGCGCCGGCTTGAAGAAAACGGCTTGTCTGTAAAAGAGCAGATCATACTGTCTGAACAAGTGCTTCTCTTTAATGATACAGAAGACCTGCCGCTTGCCATAATGGAAGATGAAAGAAGCGGACAGAGTGAATGGACGCCTTCGGGCATTACTGAAAAAGAAGCGATCACAGGCATGAGAGGTGTTCTTTTGTACTCGTACCGTCCTGAAGCAACCATTCAATTTCTCATAGAACGCTTCGGTTATTCAAAGACAGGAGAAGAAAATCAGATTGTCAGGCTGCAATCGGAGGCCCGGATCGGACATATTATAGATGTTGATCTCGCGCCGAAAGAAGCAGGTATCGGCGGTTACGGGACAGTCCATCATGTCGCTTTCCGCACTACCGAAAAAGAGCAGGCGGAGTGGAAGGACATTCTTGCTGCTTCTCATCTTGCTTCATCTGACATTCTTGACAGGTCTTACTTTACTTCAATCTATTTCAGAGAAAGCGGCGGCATTTTATTTGAAATGGCAACCGATGAACCGGGCTTTATGACGGATGAATCCTTTGAAAATCTCGGAACAGAGCTGAAGCTTCCGGAATGGCTGGAAGAGCATCGCAGCCAGATTACAGCTGTTCTGCCCAAAATGGAGAAAGGAGAATGATGATGAAACATGTGTTTGAACAGGGGACGTCAGAAAATGTTCTGCTGCTTTTGCACGGAACGGGGGGAAATGAACATGATCTTCTGTCGCTCGGACGTTTTATCGATCCGAAAGCAAGTTTGCTCGGGGTCAGAGGATCAGTGTCGGAAAACGGCATGCCCCGTTTTTTTAAGCGGCTGAAAGAAGGCGTATTTGACGAGAAAGATTTAATTGAACGGACGGAAGAATTAAAGAATTTTATTGATGAAGCGGCGCAAATGTACGGATTCAGCAGAGAAAACGTGATTGCTGCCGGCTATTCAAACGGCGCCAATATTGCAGCAAGTCTTTTGTTTCATTATAAAGATGTACTGAAAGGAGCGGTTCTGCATCATCCGATGGTGCCGATACGCGGAGTGAAGCTGCCTGATATGAAAGGGATGCCTGTGTTTATCGGTGCGGGAAAACGCGATCCCCTATGTACAAAAGAAGAATCGGAGGAGCTTTATCAGTATCTGACAGATGCTCATGCATCCGTTTCTCTTGTTTGGCAGGAGGGCGGTCATCAGCTCACACAGCAGGAAGCAGAGCAGGCAAGAACCTGGTACAGTGAGCGATTCCTATAAAAAACCCTTAGTCTGCTTAAGCGGACTAAGGGTTTCTTTCATCTTACAGCCAAGTTGACACTTTAGATACAGGCAGCCGGTTGCTTTTATGGGCCGGCTTAACGGCTTTGCCGATTGAAATCAGCATGACGGGCACGAAACGCTCGCTCACGTCGAATTCCTTAACGAATTGCTCTTTATTGAATCCGCCGATCGCGCAAGTGTCGTAGCCTTTTGCTTTAGCGGCAAGCATCAGCTGCATCGCTGCTAAAGAAGCGTTTAAAAATGCTGAATCACGGGCAAACTGATCATTTTGGTATGCGCCGTTAATCTGGCCTAAAAGCGTTTGTTTAATCTCTTCTGTGATATTGCCTTGCTCAGCCAGTTCAGCATAAACGTCTTCACCATTTTCATTTGCTTTTAAATCGCCTAATACGGCAATAACTGCTGATGAATCAATAATCTGTTTTTGATTAAAAGCAACCGGAAGCAGGGCAGCTTTTGCTTCATCACTGTGAAAGACTTGAAAATGCCAATGCTGAAGGTTCCAGGCGGAAGGCGCTTGCGTTGTGATTTCAAGGAGTTCTGTTAATTCCTCTTTTGTAATGACCGCGTCTTTATCGTATTCTTTAACAGATGCGCGTTCCTTTAAAACGTCTAATACGGATGTCATCATGTTTCCTCCTTCGGATAAACGTGTTATCATAATAGAAAAGTTAGAAGCTTACTAAATGTAACTTGAAAACTAATTTTAATGGATCACAAAAAACTTGTCAATTCATAGATGAAGGGATGAACTCACGTGGGATATACAATGTGTCCTAAAATGGAATCCGCTTTTTCCCTTTTGGGAAAGCGCTGGAACGGCCTCATTATCCATGTACTGATGGACGGGCCGAAACGATTTAAAGATATGACCGAAACGATACCGACAATCAGCCAAAAAATGCTCGCGGAGCGGCTCAAAGAGCTGGAACAAAATGAAATCGTCGAGCGTCAGGTGCTGCCTGAAACACCTGTCAAAGTCATTTATAAACTGACTGATAAAGGCATGGCCTTGCAAGCCGTTTTTCAGGAAATGCAAAAATGGGCAGACAGTTTTTGCGAGCCCGGGGGATCTGCCAACGACACATGTGATGAATAACAAAGGCTGCCCAAGGCAGCCTTTTCTTAATAATAATGTTTACTCGTCATAAAAACCATTAATATCAAAATTGTTCAGATTGAGGTTCAAGCCTTTTAATTGCTTTAATAAAGCATCGAATGTAAGGAAATGATCATTTTTACATTCCGCCGGAACATCATTTGGAGAAAATAGTTTCATTCCTCCCTCAATCCACTGTTTCCGGTATAACTGAAATGCCGCTTCAATTAAATGATCAGGCGTTACAATAAACCCTAAGCTTACGTCATGGTCCTCACTGTAGCCGAATTCAAACCCGCAGCAGGGGCAAATATCAAATGTTTTTTGATATTCGCCGTTATAAACGGGACTTGTTTCTAATCCTTTAAATCCGCATATCAAACAAGGGTACAACTCACTAACCAACATACATCCCTCTTTTATTCAGTTTGCAATCATTCAGAACAAGCGGGGAGGCCTTTTACAGTTTGCCGGTTAAAAACTGAGCCTCACCAAGCCCGAAGCTCCAATCGGCGTTCCCGTTTTCTGTAATGGAAATCATGACGTCCTCGGGTGATATGCCGCATTCTGTTTTAAGCTGATCAGCCATCAGTTGATATAATGTTTCTTTTTGATGTTCGGTGCGCGCTTTGCTGACAATGCTGATGATGACAAGATCTTTGCTTCTTTTGAAACCGAGCCCGGTATCTTCAATGATAAGCTCATGAGGCCGATGCTGGTGAACGATCTGATAACGGTCCGTTACAGGGACGTCAAAAGCTTTAACCATGGCGTAATGGGCGGTATCCAGTAGTTTTTTTAATGCTGCGTCATCCCGGCCTTCAATAACGTCAAAACGAAGTAATGGCATATTTTATTCCCCCTGATGGTTTTTTATAATGTCGCAACTTGTAAAAAAGTATAACAGTTAATCAAAATGTAATCAAATTATAACCAAAATATTTATACGTTAATGCAATATCAGAGAGAGGCACATGTTGTTACAATCGCCCAATCAATTTCCTCATTTTATGAATACGCTTAAGAATAGGCAGACATAAAGGAGGAAAAACATGTACCCTCGTCATGCATTGTATCGCGGGAATTTCGGTCCTGCCGGATTTCCGGCGAGAAGTCCTTTTTTGTTCGGCGCTCCTTTATTCGGCGGATTTTTAGGCGGTCTTCTCGGAGGCGTAATTGCCACAGGTTTTACAAGACCCCGCTATCCGTACGGGTTCGCCGGTTACGGATACGGAGGCGTCCCATACGGCGGTTTCGGTCCGGGAGCCGGCGGTTATCCGCCATTTTATTAAAGAAAAAACGGCCTGCATCGCGCGGGCCGTTTTTTTTATCTTAAAATCTCCACTTCCGATAAATTGTAGTCTTCCTGTTTTGAAAACATAACTTCAATCATCCCGTCTTTATAGACTGCTTTTGTTCCTTTCCGTTTGACGAGGCTCGGAAGGATGATTTCTTTTTTTCCTTCTCCCAGACTGCTGTTCTCTACAACGAGGCTGTGTGACGTATGCTTAATCCTGATACGGTCGAGTTCCTCTTGTTCTGCGGGAATTTTCGCAAAAACATGATCGGATGTTTCAAACAGGTCAATTTCCGGCTTGGGCGGTTCCGCTTCGACCGGATCGGCCTTTTTGGACATTGGGTCGCGAAAAGGGAACTGTCCGGCATAACCGGCGCCGAATACGCTTTCCATCACTCGGTTGACATATGTCTCGACATCTTTCGGATCAGCATTTTTAAACGTTTCTTTAGAGAACTGATTTTGGAAGGGAAAATATCTGTTCCAATCAAACACGGCATCTCACCCTTTCTTAACGGACAACATAGTATATGCCCGCCGGAAGCTTCCCGTGATATAATATAATCTGTTTACAGAAAGGAAGGGGAAGGCCGTGCAAGGGAATAACGCAAGAAAAGGAATCATTTATACCGCTTGTTCTTTCGCCATGTGGGGGCTGTTTCCGGTCTATTGGAAACTTCTTGAACAAATACCCGCATTGGACATTTTAGCTCACCGGATTTTATGGTCATTTGTTTTCATGTGTGTGCTTTTAACTGTGCTTAAGAAGTGGAAAACCGGATGGCGTGAACTGCGTCTTTTGAAATCGGAAGGGGGCCTGCTGGCGCTTTTTTTCGCTTCCGTTTTAATTTCCGTTAATTGGTTTGTGTACATATGGGCCGTCAATCACGGCTTTTTGCTTGAAGCAAGTCTCGGGTACTACATTAATCCGCTCGTTTCCGTTCTTTTGGGCATCCTATTCTTAAAAGAAAAGCTTAACAAGATGCAAACAGCAGCCGTTTCTATTGCCGGGGCGGCCGTGATCATATCTGCGTTTCAATATGGCGCGGTTCCTTATATCGCATTGCTGCTTGCATTCAGCTTCGGCCTGTACGGCTTATGTAAAAAAAGAACCCGCATGTCCAGCACGATCGGACTGACGCTGGAGACGCTTTTGATTACCCCGGCTGCACTTATTTATTTAGGATATACAGCTGACGGGAGCACTTCCGGGTCCTTGGGGGCAGGAACATGGGCGCTCCTATTTTTCGCAGGCGTATTTACGGCCCTGCCGCTGTTACTGTTTGCAGAGGGGGCAAAGCGTCTGCCGCTGTATCAAGTCGGCATTTTGCAATATATAGCGCCGACCATTACCCTTATGCTCGGCGTATTTGTGTATCATGAACCATTTTCCGGGCAAAAAGCGTTTACCTTCATTTGTATATGGGCAGCATTGCTTTTGTTTACCTTTTCACAGATCAAATGGAAGCGGCCGATAAAAAGCCGCTAAGCCTTTCGCTTTCCAGCGATAGCTTAAATTATGTATAATCATTACGAGTATGTAAAGGAGCTGTACAATGGGCACTGATAAAGACATAGCAAAAGCCTATCAGGCACTGTGGAATAACCGCACTCTCCCGGCTTCAACTCTTGAAGAAGCGGAGAAGGCAATTGATCTTGAACTGCTTGATCAAAGAACACATCCGAGGCTCCGGAAGTCACCCGAGGAAAAGTTTGCTCTGGCGGTGCAGCGAATTGTAGATTCCCGGCTGCGGCCGATTGAGAAATATGAATTGGTTGAACTACATACGAAGCGTTTGCAATTTTTAAAAGAAGAAAGAGGGGAGCAGCTATGAAAGCGATCATAAAAGAAGATGTGCAAACTTCTTTAGAGCGATATGCCGATCGTCCTGTATATATCCATTTGGAAACAACGACCGGTTCTTATTCAGCGCATCTGAATGAGAAAAACATGACGGTTGTAGCCTATATACGCAATGCAAAAGTGACGTACCATCAGGCGAAAATCAAAGGAAACGGCCCGTACCGCGTCGGTTTGAAAACAGAAGAGGGCTGGATTTACGCAGAAGGTCTGACTGAGTATACAGTAGATGACGAAGACCGTCTGTTAATGGCAGGGCATCTGCCGGGCGGAAAATTGGCGATTTCGCTTCAAATCAGCGAAAAGCCGTTTACAGTTTAAAGAAAAGGGTGAAAATCATGAAAGAACATGTACTCGTCATCCTGCCTCACCCTGATGATGAATCATACGGAGTGGCAGGGCTGATTGCTTTACACAGACAAAAAGATATTCCCGTTACGTATGCATGCGCAACGCTTGGCGAAATGGGCCGAAACATGGGAGACCCTTTTTTCGCGAACCGTGAAACACTGCCGCTGTTAAGAAAGCAAGAGCTGATTGACGCATGCAAAGCAATGGACGTTACTGACCTGAGAATGCTCGGGCTTCGTGATAAAACACTTGAATTTGAAGATGACGAGTGGCTCGCGGATATGATGGAAGAGATTATCGACGATGTAAAACCGAGTCTGATTGTCACATTCTATCCGGAGCACGGCGTCCATCCGGATCATGATGCATGCGGCGAAGCGGTCATCAGAGCGCTTTACAGAAAGAAAAAAGAGGACCGCCCGCGCACGCTTTGCATGGCAATCACCCGCAACAGGGAGGAAGCCGTCGGCAAGCCTGATGTCATTCTTGATATTAAAGAGGTTGCCGATATTAAAATGAATGCCTTAAAAGCGCACCGCACCCAAACGGAAGGCATGCTGAGAGAGCTGGAAGAAAAAATAAAAAATAACGAGCCGGTTCTTCAGACATGGTTTGAAGAAGAAGTGTATTGGACATATCCGTGGAAAGACTGATAAAAAAAGGGATAAGGCTGAAATGCCTTATCCCTTTTTTTGTGCCAGATCGGAAGCGATCGCTTCCGCAAGCGAAGACCGTATTGATAAATTTGAAAAACTCAGTCCGAGCTGCACCGCGGTTTGGGCGATTTCAGGACGGATTCCGGATAATGTCGCTTTCACGCCGAGCATTCCGAGTGATTCAATTAAGGTGAAAAGCTGTTGGGCAACCATCGTATCAATCAAGGCTACACCCGATAAATCAATGTACAGCTGAGTGATGCGCTTCTCTGAACACTGGTGCAGCGTATTCTCCAAAATCATTTTGGCTCTTGCCGTGTCAATATCCCCGATCAGCGGCAGCAGTCCGACATTGTCAAAAAGCACAATTACCGGCGAGCTCAGCTCGGTGATCAATTCTTTTTGCGCTTCAAGCTGAATGTTTGTGTTTTTATACATTTCCTCTATGAAAATATGAATGACCACATCAAACGATTTGATCAGCGTATGGAATATATCTTCGGCATCTTCTTCTGTCACGGTGTCCGAATGAAGTCTGGTAAACTGCTTTACATGGCCGACATACAAATCACGAACTCTGATAAACTCGCGAATAATATAATGGATGGGAGTTTTTAAATGTTCTTTATCCCGTGCGGCTTCAAACGCCCACTTTTCCAAGGCCGCTGTATATACTTCCTTCTCTTCAGAAAAAATCCGATTGAGTTGATAATTAAACGCCAGATTTTGTTTTTTCAGATTTGTGAGTACAGCCGGGTCAGTAGAAGCATAAACAGAATCAGGATCCGTTTCATGAAGCGTATCAAACCATGTCTGACTGATGTCCTCCGCCCGTTCAGTTAAATAATCGTACAGCAGTTTATGTTTTGGCATTGCTGCTCCTCCTTTATAAAATCATCATTTTTTTCACATAATGCTTTTGCAGTTTCATCAGTCTGAAGAATAAACCGACAGCTCCTGCGGCAAGTCCTGCAATTAACCCGATCCAGTAGCCGTATGCCCCGAGGCCCGTATAAGTGCCGACTGCGTAACCGACCGGAAGCCCGATAATCCAATACGACACAAAAGCCGCGCCGAGTGTATAGTTGACATCCTTATATCCTCTCAGAGCGCCTTGTATCGGAGCTGCTACGGCATCAGAAAGCTGGAAAAACAGCGCATAGATTAAAAAGTGCTGCGTCAACATGAGCACCGCCGGATCTGATGTATACATTCCGGCGATTTGCGGTCTGAACAGTAAAATGAAAGCCGCCGTGCATAAAGAAAAACTAAGCGCCATCACGATCCCGATATAGCTGTATGAGCGGGCATCTCTATAGCGCTTTGCGCCTGCTTCAAAGCCGACCAAAATGGTCATGGCCATGGATACGCTGAGCGGCAGCATATACAAGAGGGAGGCAAAATTCATTGCCGCCTGGTGGGCTGCAATCGTCACCGTCTGAAAATGGCTCATAAGCAGTGTGACAGCCGCAAAAATGCTCGTTTCAAAAAATACCGCAAAACCGATAGGCAAACCGATTTTCAAAAGTTTTCTGCATTCAGACGGAGAAAAACGGTACAGTTTCCGAAATACAGAGTACCCGGCAAACGGCTCAAATCTGCAGACGATAAAAAAGCTGATGGCGCAAATACACCAGTAAGTCAGGGCGGAAGCGAACCCCGCACCGACTCCGCCCAATGCCGGCATGTTGAATTTCCCGAAAATAAATACATAATTTAAAACAAAATTAATAGGCAATGAGCAAAGCGTAATAAGCATTGTGACTCGCGTTTTGCCGAGTGCATCAATAAACGAGCGCAAAACGGTGTACACAAACAAAGGAAAAATACCGAGGGATAAAAATCCTAAAAAGTGTTTTGCGATCGTCCGGACACGAGGTTCCAGTCCCAAATGTCCCAAGATCATATCAACGGTGAAAAAGCCGATCAGGATAACCGCCGCACTGAGAACGGCCGCTACATAAACGGCCTGGATGACGGAAAACGGCACTTCCTTTTGTCTGCCGGCTCCAAACAGCTGCGAAACAACGGGCGTAACGGCCATTAATATTCCTGCAAGGCCCGTATAAACCGGTGTCCACAGGCTTGAACCGATTGCAACCCCGGCTAAATCGGCGGCGCTCACTTTTCCTGACATCACCGTATCCAAAAAGGTGATCAGGGAAAGGCCCGCCTGTGTGATTAAAATCGGAATGAAGATATGTAACAGCTGTCTGACCTTTTGGCCGATCGTGTTCGTTTCTCTCAAGTTAGGTTCCCCGTTTCTTTATTTTAACGAGAGAAATTATAACATTTTATGTATAAAAAGCAATGAAAGCCGGCCTACTCTTTTTTGTCCGGTTTCGGCTTTTTAAACATCTTGGCATAAATGAATGAAAGTGAAATGACCCCTAAAAAAGTGCAGATATATTGCATCAGCCGTGCGAATTCCATATGATGTGCGCCTCCTTTCATGATTATGGTGCACACAGCGGCGCATATCCATGCGCGCGATGCAGAAAATAAGGGAAAGGAGCTGATGTGACATGCGCCACACTCAAATGACGGAAAGCGCGTTTACCGCTGCCGTTCAAACGTATTTGAAACAAATTACGGAGGATGCCGGAATGATACTGCGGACATTGGATGAAAAAGACCAATGCCTTCTTTGCGAATTAGATGAACTGGGACATACGTTTCAGGAAATGCAGGCTGTCGCTTCGTCGTTTTACCTGCAGACATATATCGAACATTTTACGCCTTCCTATACAGAGCTGGCGAGGGCCGTGCAGCATCTGGCGGAAGAAAAACACGGAGCGCTGATTGTGATTGAACGTGCAGATCCGCTGGACGGAATAATACAAAAAGGGACCAGCCTGCATGCCGAGATCAGTGCGGCTTTAATTGAGAGTATTTTTTATCCCGGCAATCCGCTTCACGACGGAGCCGTATTGGTCAGAGAAAACCGGGTTGTATCAGCAGCCAATGTGCTTCCGCTCACAACAAAACATGTCGATCTCAAATACGGGACGCGCCACAGGGCCGCGATGGGTCTTTCGGCCGTGACTGATGCACTCGTGCTCGTTGTTTCAGAAGAAACGGGAAAAATGTCCTTTGCTAAAGACGGCGGACTGTATCCGCTTGTTTCGCCGCGGGCGCTTCATACGAAATAATAAGAAAATGGGAATATTGTACCCATTTAATATTAATAAGGTGAACATCTTTACCTTTTTCTGTATTGATGTTATCGTTTAAATATACATAAAATTTAAAAGAATAGGGAGTGGAAAGATGGCAAATGTATTGATGATCGGTTTTCCGGGAGAAGGCCATATCAATCCGTCTTTAGGCGTCGTAAAAGAACTGAAGGCAAAAGGGGAACATGTCGTATATTACGGCGTGAAGGAATATGAGAACAAAATCGCGTCAAGCGGAGCGGAATTCCGTGAATATGAAGATTTCCGAAAAGATGAATTCGGAAAAAACGCAACGGGTGATGAACAGCGGGACGCTACCGAGTTTTTACTATTAATGATTGAGACTTCCAAAAAAGCCGCTCTCCGTATTCTTGAAGAAGTAAAGAATGAATCCTACGACTACATCCTGTATGATCATCATTTTCTGGCAGGAAGGCTCGTGAGAAACCAGCTGAAACTGCCGGCATATTCACTTTGTACGACATTTGCAATGAATGAAGCATTTATTAAAGAAGTGTTTTCAAATACAAACCTTGTATCAGAGGAATCATCTCATTATCCGGCTTATACCGAAGCGGTCAGCCGGCTCAATGAAGAATTCAGCGCAGACATTAAAACGCCGTATGATATTTTCTCAAATGACGGCAGAAAAACCATCGTGTTTACTTCAAGAGCGTTTCAGCCGAAAGAAGAAGAGTTTGGCGATTCTTATCTCTTTGTCGGTCCGTCCATAACCGAAAGGGCGGCGGCTCAAGAATTCGCGTTTGAACAGCTTGAAGGAGAAAACGTCCTGTTTATTTCCATGGGCACGATTTTTAACAATCAGAAGGAATTGTTTAATAAATGCTTAAAAGCGGCCAGAAACTTTAACGGAAAAGCCGTCATGTCAATCGGCAAACATCTTGATCCGGCGGAGCTTGATGAAATTCCTGAGAATGTCATTGTAAAGCCTTATGTTCCGCAGCTTGAGATCCTGAAGAGAGCGGACTTATTTATCACTCACGGCGGAATGAACAGTACGAGCGAAGGGCTTTACTACAAAACCCCGATGATCGTCATTCCGATGGGCGCAGATCAGTTCGCCGTCGGAAGCCAAGTGGAAAACACGGGCGCGGGCAAGATGTTTAAAAAAGAAGATGTAACAGCCGAACTGCTCACTGAAGCAATAAAAGAATTGAGCGAAAATCCTGAATATCAGACAAAAGCTTCTGAAATCGGAGAATCCCTGAAAGCGGCCGGCGGAGCACAGCGTGCAGCGGAATTGATAGCAGAAGACGTGAAAACTGCCGAGACCCGGGTTCTGTAATCAGCCGTCACCCGCTTCCTTTAAAGGAAGCGGGCTTTTTTTGATTGTTTTTCGGGAGGATTTTTCACGCCGTAAAGAGAATTGTATGAAAAACAGACAAGAAAGGTGGAATGTCGCGGAAAAAAGCCATGTTATGAAAATGATTCTAAAGTCTTTTGTGAAATGTTCTCAATTTATGTAAAATGTGTGGCATTGGTGATGATCTAAGGCCAAATGAATCGGAATTAATGTCGACTTCTGAATGAATCCTGCATAACAGGCGGCGTTCAAAGAAAAGGAACGTCCCTTTCAGCAATGATAAATAGGAGGTTTTTCGTTATATGAAGAAAAAAATCGCAGCCGGTCTGGCTGTATCTGCAGTAATGACTTCAACCTTCGCCGTGCATCCCGCTGAAGCAAAAACCATTCAAGTAAAAAGCGGCGACTCTCTTTGGAAGCTTTCCCGGCAATATCATACAAGTATTTCAGCCCTGCAGGCGGAAAATAAACTGAAATCAACGATACTCCACCCAGGACAGCGGCTGCACATTCCTGACGGCAGCGGCACACATAAAACGGGTCAAAAAGGAAAACGAAGCACGGGTGCTTACACAGTTACATACGGAGACTCATTATGGGTGATCGCAAAAAAATACAAAATGAGCGTTTCTGAGCTGAGAAGCCTGAACCGTTTGAGTTCAGATGTCATCTATCCCGGCCAGAAACTGAAAATTAAAGGGTCTGCCGGCGGCACGGACGGAGGCGGCAGACAGACAAAGCCTGATAAAGGCGCATCAGGGACTTACACTGTGAAGCCGGGTGACTCGCTGTGGAAAATCGCCAATCAAACCGGCGTCACCATCGCCGAACTGAAAAAGCTGAATCAATTAACATCAGACATGCTGTATCCGAATCAAGTATTAAAGATCAAAGGTTCTTCACATAACGGAAACAGCGGCACAACACCGCCATCTCATTCAAACCCTTCTGAGAAGCCATCCACTTACAAAGTAAAAGCAGGCGATTCCCTCTGGAAAATTGCTAATCGGTTCGGCATCACCGCTCAGCTCATCAGAGAAAAAAATAAATTGACAACTGATGTGCTTCAAATCGGACAAGTTCTGGTGATTAACGGAACGGGAAAAACAGAAGATCCTGTGCGGCAGCCGGATAACAAACCGGCAAAGCCAAACAAGCCGAATACTCCCGAACCTCCGGTGACAGGGTCAAAGATTGACAGAATGATAGGCGAGGCGAAAAAACATGTCGGCGTGCCTTACCGCTGGGGAGGCAATACGCCTGCGGGCTTCGATTGCAGCGGTTACATCTATTACCTTTTAAATAAGGTAACCTCTGTTTCCCGTCTGAGCACGGCCGGATATTGGAATACGATGAAACATATCAGCCAGCCGTCAGCAGGCGACTTTGTCTTCTTTACGACATATAAAGCGGGCCCTTCTCATATGGGAATGTATTTGGGCGGAGGAGATTTTATTCACGCAAGCTCCTCCGGGGTTGAAGTTTCAAACTTAAGCAATCCGTATTGGAAAAAAGCGTATTTAGGAGCGCGCAGTTATTTTTAAAAAAAGCCTTTCGGGGCTTTTTTTGTTTACCATTTTCACGTTTTGACAAGACTGATGGGTAAAAAAATAAGGGGGAGGAAGCATGCATCGTCTCTTGCTTTTTCTCATGCTCGCATCAATTACGCTTTGCGGCTGCGGGGGGAGGCCCGCTCCTGTTCCGCCCAAAAAACATGAGGAAAGCCGCGCATTGGAAGCATCTGCATACCGTGAGCATGGCGGACTCATCAATCAAAACGGAAAAACGATCGGATATATCGAAGTGAGGGAATCTGATGATGAAGGGTCAGACATTCATATATCAGCGGGGCATCTGCCGCCCGGCGCTTCTCTCGGATTTCATATTTATGAAAAAGGGACATGTCAGGCACCTGATTTCGAATCAGCCGGGGGACCGTTCAACCCTTTGAACAAAGAACACGGCTTCAACAATCCGATGGGTCATCACGCCGGGGATCTCCCCAATCTTGAAGTGGGGGCTGACGGTAAAGTGGATGTCATTATGAATGCGCCGCAAACTTCATTAAAAGAAGGGAGCAGACTCAGCCTGCTCGACCGGGACGGAAGCGCGTTCGTCATTCATGAACATACGGACGATTATTTAACAAACCCGAGCGGGAATTCCGGAGCCAGAATCGCCTGCGCTCCCCTGACAAAAAGCGCCCGCAGGGAATGAGCCCTTTTGTATTGAGTATACAAGGGCTTTTTTAGTATACTCGGTTATGGAATACAAATGGAAAGGAAACATCACCTATGACTTCAGAATTACAGCACCTATCACTTCCGGAAGATATACAAAACAAACTGCAGGCTTATCAAAATCATCCCGTTTCCCAAGAATTCCGGGATTTAATCGGATCATCAGGCTATGAGGCCGAAGATAAAGCGATTGTATTCGATGCCGTCATCGCTTTGACAATGGGAAAAAATATCTTATTAAAAGGACCGACGGGTTCAGGGAAAACAAAATTGGCGGAAACGCTTTCGAACTATTTTCATAAACCGATGCACAGCGTCAACTGCTCCGTAGACCTCGATGCAGAAGCGCTTGTCGGCTATAAAACGATTGAAAATGATCAGGGACAGGCGACAATTGAATTCGTTCCCGGACCTGTAACAACCGCAATGAACGAGGGACATTTTTTATACATTGACGAAATCAATATGGCAAAGCCTGAAACCCTTCCGATTCTAAACGGCGTGCTTGATTACAGAAAAATGATGACAAATCCCTTTACAGGAGAAGTGATTAAGGCAAGCGAAGGATTCGGTGTTATCGCCGCGATTAATGAAGGCTACGTCGGCACCGTTCCGCTGAACGAAGCCCTTAAGAACCGTTTTGTCATCATTGATGTTCCGTATATTAAAGGAAGCCTCCTGAAACAGGTGCTGACCTCTCAGTCTGTCTTAAAAGATGAGAAATTAATTGAACGCTTTATGACGCTGTCTTCTGATTTAATCGCACAAGCGCATAACGGACAAGTGTCAGAAGAAGCGGCGTCCATCAGGGCTCTCATTGATACGTGCGACTTGGCTGCGTACATCCCGCCGAAACGGGCGATTGAAAGAGGCATCGTGGAAAAACTTGATGACGACAGGGAAAAAGCCGCTGTCAGAAATATTGCAGAAACGCTGTTCGAATGAGGGACATACAATGAAGTTTATCAAATTTAACGACAGCACGATTGATTCGTTTTTGTTCATGATGCTGACTGACCTGGCCAAAACACTGACCAGAAGCAGTGAAGTTGAAGTGGAATACGGCGTGCAGTCTTACTACAATCCCTTTGAAAAGAAAATTTACATGAGCCACTTTTGGAAAGACCGATCAGCCGGGGATATGGAAGCCGGCCTGAAAAGCGATGTCTATTTGCGCGCTGTCGGAACACGCAGCAGCTCATTTCGGGAATTTGCGGGGTTTTTAAATGACGTTCACCGGCACTTCACCCGCCAAAGCTTTGCCAAGCAGCTGTTTATGCTGCTTGAGGATATCAGAATTGAAGAGCTGATCAAAAAAGAACGGCCGGGAACGAAACGTGTTTTTCAGAAGCGGAGGGAGATGTACAGGAAATATTTCACGACGCAGCTGACATTGAATTTAGAACGGAGCATTTTCACCGACGCTTTGTATTGCGCGATGTTTGTCAAGCTGACAGCTGAGTCTCCGCTTGAAGGCATTCCTTCCATGCATGAACATATTGATATGATGATACCGTATATTGAACGTCAGCTCATCCGGGTGTATGAGGCGGATTCTACGGAACAAATCGCAAGAATAACGGAAGACCTCATGGAAGGCCTTGATGAAGTGCTTGAGAAAGATATGCTGAACACGTACTTTTTTCTGCCGGAACTTGATTACGAAAAAGCGGCTGAAGAGCCTTTATTCGAAAGCGTAAAAAAAGCGCCTTCGTTAAGTGACGATCTCACGCTCCCTGAGTCTTCCGACGGAGATGAAGAAATCCTTGAAGAGAAAATGAATACGTGGCACCGGGAAACCGAAGCGCCGTCAAAAAGTTTCCTTCAATTTGATATTGAGCACGGCGCGAAATCAGATCTTGGGAAAGACGCGGCCAGAGAAGGCGATGACGGTGACCAGGCGCTCGGCTCCGTTCAAGGCTCCGCACGTCAGACGAAAAGAGAGGATTACTCCAAACTGGAAGCGCTTGAATCCATTCAGGATGAACATAAGGGCGCGGGGCTGGCTGACGGAAAAGAAAACAAATTTGCCTTCCCGGTTTATCAAACGCCTCATAAAGCGTCTCCTGAAGAGGAGCAGTCTTATAAAGAACAGGCAAAAACGATAGAATCATATCAAAAACGCCTGAAGCAGATGATACAAAAAACACTTGAGCACAAAAAAACGCTCCCGCGGACCGACCTTCACGCAGGCCGGCTGAATCGCAAACTGATCCGTTATTTTACGGAGCGGAACCCGCGCCTTTTCTATAAAAAGCAGGACCCATCTTCAGACATTGACGCCGTTTTTACATTGCTTGTCGATTGTTCGGCCAGCATGTTCGACAAAATGGATGAAACAAAAAGAGGGATCGTTCTTTTTCATGAAGCCTTGAAATCAGTGTCCGTACCGCACCAGATCGTCGGATTTTGGGAGGATACGAACGAAGCGACCGAAACGAGCCAGCCGAATTTCTTCAATACCGTCATTCCGTTTGAAGAGTCGCTGCTGCAGGCGGCGGGTCCGCTGATCATGCAGCTTGCGCCTGAAGAAGATAACAGAGACGGGTACGCCATCAGACAAATGACGAAACAGCTGATGCGGCGGAGTGAGGCGCAAAAATTTTTAATCGTGTTTTCAGACGGAGAGCCGGCAGCATTCGGATACGAACAAAACGGCATCGTCGATACGAGCGAGGCTGTCATCGAAGCGAGAAAAAAAGGGATAGAAGTCATAAATGTTTTTCTGTCCAATACTGCGATAGAAGAATCACAGATGAAAACCATTCAGGATATGTACGGAAAGTACAGTATTTTTGTTCCGGATGTCGATCAGCTGCCCGATGTACTGTATCCGCTCTTGAAAAAACTGCTTCATAAAAGCATAGGATAGGCTTTTTCCTATGCTTTTTCGCTTTTTATTTTAAAATGATTTAATTTTTTCGGTATTGATCTGTTTTTTTTACTATTTTGTGAACAATCAAGGTAGAATCCAAACGCAATCAGTGGTAAAATATCCTTGGAAGCGTTTTTATTACATAATTTTGGGCACAGCGTTCAAAAGTTATTTCAAGATAGTGAATTGATCACTTGATTATCTAGGTTGGGGGTAATATTCAAATGTTTCAAAATAATATGAAACAAAGAATGAATTGGGAAGATTTTTACGGACCGAACCTCGGCTACGCACTGGAGCTGTACGACCAATATGCTGAAGATCCAGACAGCATTGATCCGGATCTGAAAGACATGTTTGACGAACTCGGCGCTCCGCCAAGCCAAATAAAAGAGGCATCGGGAACAAAGGAACAGGGACGCGTCACCGCAGATCTGATTCAAAAGATCGCAGCAGCAGTTAAACTTGCAGAAGATATTCGAACCTATGGCCATCTGAACGCTTCCGTCAATCCGCTCAGAAAGGATCCGAAAAAGAGCGAGCTCTTTCCGTTATCCGAGTACGGGCTTACAGAAGAAGAAATGAAAGCAATACCCGCGTCTGTCATCTGTAAAGACGCACCTGCCAATATAACAAACGGCTTAGAAGCCATCCAGCATTTACGCAATACCTATAAAAGAACCATCTCCTTCGAGTTTGACCATGTGCATGATTTCGAAGAGCGCGCATGGATTACAAAAATGGTCGAATCCGGAGAACTGTTCCGGAAAAATTCACCGGAAAAACTGTCAGCCGTTTTAGAAAGACTGACGGAAGTAGAAGGATTTGAACAATTTTTACACCGGACATTCGTCGGTCAGAAGCGTTTCTCAATTGAGGGATTAGACGCGCTTGTGCCGGTTCTTGACGACATTATCGCCCAGTCTGTGAAAGCGGGCACAACCAATGTCAATATCGGGATGGCGCACAGAGGCCGTTTAAATGTGCTTGCGCATGTGCTCGGCAAACCGTATGAGATTATTTTCTCGGAATTCCAGCACGCGCCGAATAAAGACCTTGTGCCGTCTGAAGGATCGACCGGCATCAGCTACGGCTGGACGGGCGATGTAAAATATCACCTCGGTGCAGACAGACAGCTTCAGGATGCTGAAACCAAAAGCGCGCGGATTACGCTTGCAAATAACCCGAGCCACTTGGAATTCATCAATCCGATTGTGGAAGGAAGCACGCGGGCGGCACAGGAAACAAGAACGCAAAAGGGGTACCCGGTTCAAGACGAAACAAAATCGCTCGCCATTTTAATTCACGGTGACGCAGCGTTTCCGGGAGAAGGCATTGTCGCCGAGACGCTGAACTTAAGCTCTCTGAAAGGCTATCAGGTCGGCGGGGCCATTCATATCATCGCCAATAATATGATCGGCTTTACAACAGAAAGCGATGAATCACGGTCCACGAAATATGCCAGTGATTTGGCGAAGGGCTACGAAATCCCGATCGTTCACGTCAACGCGGATGATCCGGAAGCATGCCTGTCAGCCGTTAAATTTGCGGTTGAATACCGGAAGCGGTTCAATAAAGATTTCTTAATCGATTTAATCGGGTACAGACGGTACGGCCACAATGAAATGGATGAGCCGTCAACGACACAGCCGATGCTGTATGACGCCGTCAGAAAACACCCGACTGTCAAGCGGATCTTTGCGGAAAAACTCGTAAGTGAAGGACTGATCAGCGAGGAAAAAGCGCAAAACATCGAAACGGCAGTGACAAAACGTATTGAAGACGCCTATAAAAAGGTGCCCGCCAAAAAAGAAGACGCCGTACGGGAAATTGAATTGCCGGAACCGGTGTCCAACGGTTTTCCAGACGTTGACACAGCCATTGATTTTGATGTTCTCCGCAAGCTGAACGGCGAACTTATCAACTGGCCGGAATCTTTTAACGTGTTCGGCAAGCTGAAAAGAATCCTGGAAAGACGTGCAAAAGCGTTTGATGATGACCGTAAAGTTGAATGGTCATTGGCTGAATTGCTTGCGTTTGCTTCCATTTTGAAAGACGGCACGCCGATCCGGCTGACCGGACAGGATTCAGAGCGCGGAACGTTCGCTCAAAGAAACCTTGTGCTGCATGACAGCGAAACAGGAGAAGAATTTGTTGCCCTCCATCACTTAGACGACTGCGCTGCTTCATTTACGGTGCATAACAGCCCGCTCTCTGAAGGATCGGTTCTCGGCTTTGAATATGGATACAACGTGTATTCGCCTGAAACGCTTGTGATGTGGGAGGCGCAGTACGGGGACTTTGCCAATGCGGCTCAAGTCTATTTTGATCAATTCATATCTGCAGGACGGGCAAAATGGGGACAAAAATCAGGCCTGGTCATGCTGCTGCCTCACGGTTACGAAGGGCAGGGCCCTGAACACTCCAGCGGCCGCGTCGAGCGGTTCCTGCAGCTGGCGGCGGAAAACAACTGGACGGTGGCCAACCTGACAAGTGCGGCTCAGTATTTCCACATTTTAAGAAGACAAGCGAAAATGCTGCTTCGTGAGGAAATCCGCCCGCTTGTGATCATGACGCCAAAGAGCCTGCTGCGTAACCCGAATACGGTATCTGAAGTGCAGGAACTGAGCGAAAGCCGATTCAAGCCTGTCTATGAGCAGTCCGGACTTTCCCATGCTTACGAAAAAGTGACTCGCGTCGTATTATCAAGCGGAAAAGTGTCAATTGATATCAGCGATCACTTCAACAAAATGGAAGGCGATAAGGATTGGCTTCATATTGCCAGAATCGAACAGCTGTATCCGTTCCCGGCAAAAGATACGAAGGAGCTTTTCGCCAAACTGCCGAACCTGCAAGAGATCGTTTGGGTTCAGGAAGAGCCGCAGAACATGGGGGCATGGAGTTATATCAGCCCGTATCTGACGGAAATCGCGCCAAAAGGAGTAAATGTCCAATACATCGGCCGAAGAAGACGATCCAGTCCCGCAGAAGGAGATCCGACAGTCCACAAAAAAGAACAGGAACGCATTGTATCTGATAGCTTGACTCGCAAAAACTAAGGGGGAAATGAAAAAATGGCGGAAATTAAGGTACCTGAATTAGCAGAATCAATCTCAGAAGGAACGATAGCCCAATGGTTAAAGCAGCCCGGTGATTATGTAGAACAGGGTGAGTACTTGCTTGAACTGGAGACGGACAAAGTAAATGTTGAATTGACAGCAGAAGAATCGGGTGTTCTAAAAGAGGTATTGAAAGATTCGGGTGATACCGTCCAAGTAGGAGAAATTATCGGTACCATTACAGAAGGCGCTGGCGAAAGTTCTGCACCCGCCCCTTCAGAAAGTGCTCCAGCCAATGAACAAACGAAAGAGGAAGCAAAAGCTGAACCTGCTGCACAAGAAGTCAGCCAGGAAGCACAATCAGAAGCGAAATCCAGAACGATAGCGTCTCCGGCTGCACGCAAGCTGGCAAGGGAAAAAGGGATTGATCTATCACAAATTCCGACGGGGGACCCGCTCGGCCGCGTGCGCAAACAAGATGTGGAAGCTTATGAAAAACCGGCTTCAAAACCTGCGGCACAGCCGAAACAGCAGGCTCAAAAAACACAGCAAAGCTTTGACAAACCTGTCGAAGTGCAAAAAATGTCCCGCCGCAGACAGACGATCGCGAAACGATTGGTTGAAGTGCAGCAGACTTCTGCGATGCTGACTACATTTAACGAAGTTGACATGACGGCCGTTATGAATCTAAGAAAACGCCGTAAAGACCAATTCCTTGAGCAAAACGATGTAAAACTCGGTTTCATGTCGTTCTTTACAAAAGCCGTCGTGGCTGCATTGAAAAAATTCCCGCTCCTTAACGCTGAAATTCAAGGCGATGAGCTGATCGTGAAAAAATTCTATGACATCGGTATCGCTGTCGCGGCTGAAGAAGGGCTTGTCGTCCCAGTCGTGCGTGACGCTGACCGCCTGACGTTTGCCGGCATTGAAAGAGAGATCGGCGAACTTGCGAAAAAAGCGCGAAACAATAAATTAACATTAGGTGAGCTGCAAGGAGGCTCCTTCACGATCACAAACGGAGGTACATTCGGATCGCTTATGTCAACACCAATCCTAAACAGCCCTCAGGTTGGGATCTTAGGTATGCACAAAATTCAGCTGCGCCCAGTAGCGATTGATGCGGAGCGCTCTGAAAACCGTCCGATGATGTACATCGCTTTATCATATGATCACAGAATTGTAGATGGTAAAGAAGCGGTCGGATTCCTTGTCACCATTAAAAACCTGCTTGAAGATCCGGAACAGCTGTTGCTGGAAGGATAATTTGAGACAGACAAAAAGTACACTGCCCTTACAAGCAGTGTACTTTTTTTATTGAGAGAAGGGGAGAATTTATATGAAAAGCTGTTATCCGCTTGAGATCGAATTTGAATATAATGAAGAATTGCATTCTATCACTCCGGTTCTTCTGCAAGACGAACATGACACGATATTAATAGACTGCGGATATCCCGGTTTTACAAACCATCTTCAACATGCTGCCGTCCGGCATGGAATGTCGCTTCATTCATTGACAAAAATTATTGTAACGCATCACGACATAGACCATATCGGCTCACTCGCTGCATTACACCGTTTGCATCCGGATGTCAGCGTGACAGCACATGAGCGTGAAGCGCCGTATATTGACGGCTCTAAAAAATCTTTACGGCTTGAGCAGGCTGAATCAACGTTTTGTTCATTGCCAGAGGATGCAAAGCCTTATGCAAAACAGTTCATCCGCTCGCTTCAATCAGTCGAATCGGCTCCAGTTCACCGGACAGTTACTGACGGCGAGCTGCTGCCTTGGTGCGGAGGCATTCGCGTTGTAGCCACGCCGGGTCATACACCCGGCCATATCAGTCTTTATCTGCCTGCCGAAAAAACAATGGTCACAGGTGATGCGGTCGTCATTGAAGACGGAAAGCTGAACCTTGCTAATCCTAGTTATACGTTACATATGGATGATGCGGTCCGTTCTGTGCAGCTGCTGCTCGATTACGATATCCGCCAATTGATTTGTTATCATGGAGGTCTATTTCAGGGGGATGTAAAAAAAGCGCTTTTGCGTCTGGTTCGTGATCTGCAGAATAAAAAAGGATAGGAGCGGCCAGCCTATCCTATCCTTGTTCAGTTATGAAAACGGAATCTTTGCCGTTTCTTCTTCTTCGGTGCTCTTTTTCTCTTTTTTCTTAGACCAGTAGGTGGCAAGAACAGACCCCGACAGATTGTGCCATATGCTGAAAATTGCGCTCGGCACGGCTGACAAAGGGGAGAAATGCGCTGTCGCAAGCGCTGCGCCCAGTCCGGAGTTTTGCATTCCGACTTCGATCGCAATCGCTTTTTGTGAAGCATAATCCATTTTGAACAGCTTTGCAGTCAGGAATCCTAACAAATATCCGATTCCGTTATGTAAGATGACGACAGACACAATCAGCAGTCCTGATTGAAGCAGATGCTCACGATTTACGCTGACGACAGAGGATACAATCGCTACGATGCCGATTACCGACACGAGAGGAAGCGCGTGCACGGCTTGTCCGACCTGTTTTTTGAAGAACAGCTTCACAATCACCCCGAGGACGATCGGCAAAAGCACGGCTTGCATAATGGAAACAAACAGTGAGCCGAAAGAAACGGGGAGCCACTCTTTCGCAAACAGCATAATAAGTGCCGGCGTCACAATAGGAGCAAGCAATGTTGAGATCGTGGTGACCGCAACAGAAAGCGCCGTATTGCCTTTCGCCAAAAACGTCATGACGTTTGATGCCGTACCGCCCGGACAGCATCCGACCAGAATGACGCCCGCGGCGATTTCTGCGGGGAGGCGGAGCCCGATTGATAAACAGAAAGCCGTAAGCGGCATAATCGTAAACTGGGCAGCGACTCCGATCACGACATGCCAAGGCTTTCTGATTAATTCTTTAAAATCGTCTGCTTGAAGAGTAAGCCCCATCCCAAACATAATAATACCAAGGAAAATCGTCATATAAGAACTGATCCAAGAAAACAAATCAGGGCAGGCGAATCCTAAACCGGCAAAGACGATAACCCACAAGCCAAAGGTTTGGCCCACAAACCCGCTTATTTTTTTCAGCCATTCCATAAACACAGCTCCTTTTACATTCAATCAATCAGTCAGAAAATATGACTGACTTTTCCGTATTCCATTATAAATAATTTTCTGAATAATTCAATATTAAATATAAGTTTTCGATAAAATTATTATGTAAACTAACATCTTCTTGACTATTCAGACATATATTCTTACAATTGATTTTTATACTGAAATGAATTGGGAGTGCTGAAGTGAAAGAAGCTAATCAATGGTCATCTAAGCTGGGATTTATTTTAGCTACGGCCGGCTCTGCAATCGGGCTCGGCGCAATATGGAAGTTCCCTTACGTAGCGGGAACCAGCGGAGGCGGCGCTTTTCTGCTTGTTTTTATTTTATTTACTGTTTTAATCGGACTGCCGCTTTTGCTTGCTGAATTTATTATCGGCAGAAAAACACAAAAAAACGCCGTTGAATCCTATAAGGCGCTCGCGCCGGGGAAAAAGTGGCACTGGATCGGATATCTCGGAATTATTACGTGTTTTATTCTATTATCCTTCTACAGCGTAGTGGGGGGATGGATATTAATCTACATTATAAAAGGCTTTACAGGCGGCTTATCGCTTTCTTCGGGATTTGATACGTTATTTATCGATACCATTTCAAATCCTTATGCAGCCGTTTTCGGTCAGCTGCTGTTTATCGTGCTGACGATTTTAGTTGTGGCAAAAGGGGTGAGCAGCGGCATTGAAAAAGTGAGCCAGGTGTTGATGCCGGCTCTGTTTATTCTGTTTATTCTCTTAATGATCCGCTCCGTTACGCTGCATGATGCAGCAAAAGGATTAAAATTCTTTTTTATGCCTGATTTTGGCGCGATGGATGCCAATACCATTTTATATGCGATGGGACAATCATTTTTCTCGTTAAGCGTCGGAGTGTCCGTAATGGTTACATACAGCGCATATTTAGAAAAAGAAGAAAATATTGTTCAATCCGCCGTATCGGTGACGGTATTAAATGTACTTGTTGCTGTGATGGCGGGAGTGGCGATTTTTCCGGCGGTGTTTGCATTCGGCCTCAAGCCGGATCAAGGCCCGCAGCTTTTATTTAACGTGCTGCCGACCGTCTTTAACCAAATGCCGTTGGGCATCGTGTTTTTGCTCGCCTTTTTGCTGCTGTTTTTATTTGCGACGCTGACATCGGCTTTTTCAATGCTTGAAATTTTAGTTGCTGTTTTGTCAAAAGGCGATTCGGCAAAACGGAAGCGTTATGCATGGATCGGGGGACTTGCTATATTTATTGTCGGGGTCCCTTCGGCGCTGTCGTACGGAATTTTGAGTGATGTTTCTATTTTTCACCGCAGTATTTTTGACGCTGCGGATTTTCTGGTCAGCAATGTCTTAATGCCGCTGGGCGCGCTTTTAATTGCCGTTTTCGTACCGTTGAAAATACCGAAACAGATGCTGTTTGACGAACTGAAAAGCGGTTCCGGTATAAAACGAAAATGGTTTGCAGTCTGGCTCCTATTAATCCGTTATGTGGCTCCTGTAGCCATTATTATCGTTTTTCTGCACGTGCTTGGTATTTTGTAAGCCAAAAGAAGCAGGCCCCCGTTCAAGACGGGGGCTTTTTTAATAAAGCGGCCATATCACGCGGTGCGCTTGCTCGAACCGTTTCTCCGCCTCCCGCCAATCAACGACATTCCACCATTGATCCACGTAAGCCGCTCGGTCGTTTTTATATTGTAAGTAATAAGCGTGTTCCCACACATCCAGCGGAAGCAAAGGAATGACGTCCCACTGGCTGTAGAGCTGATGCTTCTCAGCGGCCAAAATCTCCAGCCGCCCGGCGCGCGGCGCCCAAACTAGGATAGCCCAGCCGACTCCTTCGACTTTTTTCGCCGCTTGAGAAAATTGCTCTTTAAAAGCGGAATAGCTTCCGAATGACACATCAATCATTTGAAAGAGCGCCCCCGTCGGCCGTCTTTTTCCGTTTGGATTCATCGAAAACCAGAAAATACTGTGCAAATAATGGCCCGCGCCGTGAAACGCCAATTGCCGCTCCCAATGTGCCACTAAGTCGTACTGTTTCGTCTGTCTCGCTTTTTTGAGCTCCAGTTCTGCTTTATTCAGACCGTCAACATAGCTCTGATGGTGTTTTGTATGGTGGAGTTTCATAATCTCTCTTGAAATATACGGTTCCAGTGCGGAATAACTGTAAGGCAGTTTAGGGAGGACATGCTTGCCGATCGGCACATAGGCTCTGCGCTCATCCGGCTCTTCGGGTTCAGTAATGTCCCGGTAAAGTGCTGATGCCTGTTCGTACCATTCCGCCTCCGTTAATCCATCATCCTGAAGGGTGTGAAAAATCCGGTCGATTTGTGCCGCGAAGCGATCGAACCGGCCTTGCTGAATGACTTGTTCCTTCAAGGTTTCACACCAATTCAGCATCTCGGTTTGATAAGCGTGCCGTTTCATTTTTCTTCCTCCTTTTCACTCATTTTCATAAAAGTGCTGAGCGCAAGCAAAGAAAACACATACGGGTAGCTGTGATACCTGATGTAAAACTGCTTCGGCAGGCCGATTCCGGTCGGATAGCTGAAAGCGGCTCCTTCGTAATGCCGGTTTTCAATAAGAAAAGATATGCCTTTTGTGACGGCTTGATGATGAGTTTTTTCGTATTGCAGCAAAGCTTCGGCCGCCCAAGCCGTCTGTACAAGCGTCCCGTAAGAAAGCGGAACATAGGTTTTCTCTTCTGCGCTTTTACAGGATTCCCCCCAGCTTCCGTCCTCGTTTTGAATGGACTTCAGCCAGCGGATCGCTTTTTTCACGGCCGGGTGGTTTTGGCTCACGCCGCAAGCCTTCATTCCTGTCAGCGCTGCCCATGTGCCGTAAATATAGCAGACACCCCATCTGCCGTACCACGATCCGTCCTCTTCTTGATGGCGGATCAGCCATTGGACGGCCTTTTCAATCTGAGGGTGATCAGAAGAAAGCCCCGCTTCTCCTAAACAGTGCAGCACCCGTCCGGTTAAGTCGCTTGTTGAGGGATCGATGGCAGCTTCCTCAGCCGATTCCAGCGGCAGCAGGCGAACCAGCGGATGATTGACATTTTTCTCAAAAGCAGAGAAGCCGCCGTCACTGTTTTGCATGGACAAAAGCCAGCTCAGTCCGCGTTCCCATGAGGCGGGATAAAGTTTTCGCGGAATGGCTTTGAGCACTGCGGCTGTGTCATCACAATCCGGATTATTTGTATTGATGTTTGAAAAACCCCATCCTCCCGGTTCAGCATGCGGGTTGTGAACGGCCCAATCAGCGACTTTCATCTGCTGCCGTTCACGCAGAAACCGGGCGGCGCTGGTTATCATCTGATCGTTATCTGAGATGCCGCTTTTCATAAGCGCATAGTTGAGAAGCGCCGTATCCCAAACGGTCGACGTTGAATTTTCCAGGTACGGTATATCGCCGCAAGACGTGAGCAAAGCTTTCGTGCCGGCAAGTGCTTTTCTGATAACGGGGGAGTGGCGCGATACACCGAGAGCGAGCAGGCCGTACACCATAAAAATAGTGGCGCTCGCATAGCTGTATAATGTGCCGTCTTCTTCAATCCGGTCAAGCATATACGTTTTGGCCGTACGCAGACCGAGCTGGTGAAAAGCGGCAGGAATCTGCAAAAGCCGCTTCCAGTGCGCGATAAGAGAAGAGAGGTCTCTGTTCTCATCCTGATCGGAACGAAGCCATGTAAACGGATTTTTAGTCATATGCCGATCTAAATGCGCGAGAGACGGAACGTTGGGATTTTTCAGCGAAAATCTTTTGTTAAGCGTCACGGCCATCGGTACAAAATGAATACGGGCGTATGTACTGAACTGGTAAAAATGCAGCGGGAAGGATGGGGGAATGACTAAGAAAGATAATGGCAGATGCAGCGCGGGCCATGGATAAAGGCCGTTTGCCGCAAGCATCCACTTTGTCATGAAGTGTACGTTGCGCAAGCCGCCATTTGAGATGATAAAGCGTTCGGCCTGAATCATATGCGCCTCAGAACGGCTATATAAACCGGAAGCCAGCAAGCCGGCATAGCCCTGTACAGTGGCGGTCACATTTCCTTTCCGGTCATCAGGATAGTTGGCAAAAGTTCCGTCCGGGCGCTGTTTAGCGCGAATGCCTTCTGCAAGCTCAGCGATCAGTTCTTTATCATTGTCTCCAAGAGAAGTGAGGAGGAGGATCAGAAAGGCGTTTGTCAAAATCGGCCCTTCAAAACAAAATGACCATGAGCCGTCCGCATTTTGCGTTTCTCTTAATAGGGAGATGGTTTTCTTTTGGCGGCTTCTGACGTTTTCATGAATTGTGCTCACACTCGCTCAACTCCTTCAGAAGCATATATATTCATATGTAAAAGGCGGCATGACAAAAGAAAGAAACTGCTGACAGGCAGCAGTTTCTTGTTTGATTTAATCTTCCAGATTGATCCAGACACTTTTCACTTCTGTATAATTATTCAGCGCGTAAGAGCCCATTTCCCGCCCGAGGCCGGATTGCTTATAGCCGCCGAAAGGAGATGCCGCATCGAAAACATTGTAGCAGTTGACCCAAACGGTGCCGGCTTGGAGACGGTCAGCAATGTAATGGGCGTTTTTCACATTCTCAGTCCAAAGTCCGGCTGCAAGGCCGTATTCCGAGCGGTTCGCCCTCTCAATGACTTCATCTACCGTATCATACGGAATGGCGGCTAAAACCGGGCCGAAAATTTCTTCTTTTGCGATGGTCATGCTGTCATCCACATCCGCAAATACAGTCGGGGAGACAAAATACCCTTCTTCAAACGGGCAGCTGCCGCCCGCGACAGCTTTGGCTCCTTCCGCTTTTCCTTTTTCAATATATGAAAGCACGCGCTCATGCTGTTCCTGACTGACGAGCGGGCCGATTTGTGTATCCTGGTGAAGGCCGGCGCCTTGCTGAAGCGATTTCGCATATGAAACCATTTCGCTGACGACCTCATCATATTTGTCTTTGTGAATGAAGACACGGGAGCCTGCGCAGCATACCTGCCCCTGATTAAACATGACCCCGTTTAAAGCGCCGGGAATGGCTTTCTTCAAATTGGCGTCAGGCAAAATGATGTTAGGTGACTTTCCGCCAAGCTCCAGTGTCACGCGTTTAATTTTTTTTGCGGCTTTTTCCATGATTTTTTTGCCGATTTGTGTAGAACCGGTAAAAGCGAGTTTATCGACATCGTCATGGTTGGTCAGCGCTTCCCCGGCCGTTTCGCCGAACCCTGGGACAATATTGATGACGCCGTCAGGGAAGCCCGCCTGATCTATTAATTCCGCTAAATAGAGGGCAGTCAGCGGTGTCTGCTCCGCCGGTTTCAAAACGATTGTGCAGCCTGTGGCAAGGGCGGCGCCCATTTTCCACATCGCCATAAGGAGCGGGAAGTTCCAAGGGATGATCTGCCCCACGACGCCGACAGGCTCATGGCGGGTGTAATTAAAATATGAGCCGGCGACCGGAATTGTTTGTCCGGTTATCTTTGTAGACCACCCGGCATAATAACGCATATGCTCAATTGCGAGCGGGATATCCCCATTCGTCGTTTCATTAATCGGTTTTCCGTTATCAAGTGTTTCAAGCTGCGCGAGTTCCGTTTTGTGCTCTTCCATTAAATCGGCAAGCTTATACATCAGCCTGCTTCTGGAAGCGGCCGGCATAGTGCGCCATTCGCCGTGATCAAAGGCTTTGCGTGCCGCTTTCACTGCACTGTCAATGTCTTCTGACTGTGCCTCGTAAAGCGTCATCAGCGTTTCCCCGGTTGCCGGATTCGGTGTGACAAATGTTGATCCTGAAGCGCTCGGAACAAATTTTCCGTCAATATAAAGTTTCTTCGTGCCCTGTAAAAATGTTTCCAGCCTTTTTGTGATCTGCATCGTTAAAGAACTCATTCGTAACAAACCTCCCGAAATTTTTTTATGGTCTGTTTTGAGCATCTTGATGTCCGCGCAAAGTAAGCGCATACAGTCATTCTATAATAACACCTCCGGTAAAATCAATCGATAACCGTTATTGCAATTCACAAGAAAAAACGGCTACAATAAGCTTATCGATTAAGAAAAGGAGTTTTATAAATGATTCATAATAATTGGCAGACAAAAGAAAGCGTCAAAAAGGTCAAATGCGTACATACAGATGCGAAAAAATACATTGTCAAAAATGTGCTGACGCCGGGTAAAGAGTATGAAGTCAAAAATGAAACAGAAGAATTCATTTTTGTTGTAGACAATACAAACAAAGTCGGAGGCTTCTACAAAGAGTATTTTGAAGAAGTTTAAAGCTGTATGAATTTATTTTGCCTGAGCCATACTAAAAAAGACTACATATAAAGGGTGGCTGCAAAATGAAAAAAACAGAGCAAGACAAACAAAATAAAACATCAGATCAGCTTCAGCAAGTGCAACCTGAAGAAGGCACCGACACGACGATGGAACAAATTTCAGATACCTATAAAGAAGGAACAATTGAAGATACGGATCGTTGATGTTTTGTTGAAACCGCGGCATTGGAGAAGCCGCGGTTTTTTATGGCGAAAATAAAAAACTGACTTTTCGAAAAAAATACCGTTTTCTTGAAACCTTTTCTTTCGCTGAACCGTACTACTTCATAACAGCGGCACCTTTCGCGAAGGGCTTTTTTGATGAACGTTCTAAAAATGTAATCTGTTCGTAATGGTTTAAATGCCGTCTATGTCGTATTCTTATATAGGGATAAAGAACTTATTTTTTTATGATTGTAATAAAACAATAGTATAGAAGCAGAAAGTGGGGTTCTTCATTGGGAATTTTTTCTGTCAGCAGATCAACCGACACAAAAAAGCTGGAGGCTTTGCTCGTTGAGGGAGAACGGATCGAAACGATTTATAAACTGCGGGTTGACCAAATATGCTTTACGAATAAACGAGTGATTTTCTTTGATAATAAAATGTTCTCCAAAAAGAAAGTGCGCGTATTTCTTCCATATAAAACAATTGAAAGCTTCGCCATTCAAGAAGCAGGGATGTTTGATCCCGATACCGGGCTTGTATTAATGACAAGGGGAAAAACTTTCGAATTGGAATTTGCAAAAGAAACGGACTTGACTGAGGTTCAAGCCATCTTAACAAAATACTTATGCAGTTAAATATCACATAAAAGCCATCCGAATGCATGCGGATGGCCTTTTTATTATATAATGCTTGTTTTTCCGGAGTTCGAATCAATGAGATCCGGATCAGCAATAGAACTGATGGGGATATAAATCGGCGCCAAATCACCATTTTCTTCACCGAATCCGTAGTTGATCTTATTGGATAAAAAATAATCGATTTGCTGATACGGGCCGATCGTAATGGAAGAACCGCGGTCGACTGCATTTACTTTAAAGCCCCCTACATTTACCAAAACTGGCGAAAACATCATAATGGGCCTCCTTTTCCGGCAGGGATTTTATCGCATGCAGACTCAAAGGCAGATGGAGAATCAATTTGATCCCGGTCATCCACTTTGCCGTTCGTGCCGATGAAGCCGCTTGCATCTCCGAAGTTCTGTCCGTATCCCTGATTCTTTTTATCAGAATTCTGCCATTCCGCCAGTAAATTTTGTCCGACATTCACCGCTGAAGCATTTTCAAAGGAATTAATTTTCAACATGAAAATATTAATATTGATATATGGAGTTGGTTGAACCACAGGCAAACCTCCTTTAATACAGGTGTATGCCGGCTGTTATGACCGTATGCTTAGACAGGGGGCGATAAAAATGGATTTCGATAAGATGAAGCAATGGATGGAAATGGCGCAAAACATGTCCGGCGGCGACTTTTGGAAAAACGTTTTTGATGATGAACAACTGAAATCATTTCAAAACGGCCATTCTCATTTTCCCTTTCAACAGGGAGATGGGCAAATGAGAAGAAATGAGGATGCTTTTCCTCTTATAGATATTGTGGAAACCCATGATGAGCTCCAATTTTTGCTGTATCTGCCCGGCTACCGGAAACAAGATGTTCAGCTGCTGTCCTACGGAGAATATATCGTCGTAAAAGGCACGAGAAAATCCTTTTTTAATGAACAGGATTTTAAACAGAAGACCGGAAAATACGGCGATTTTGAAAAAAAACTCGACCTTCCGCATTCCGCTCAGGGAACGAAGGGAATGCAGGCGGTATTCAAAGACGGGATTTTATATATATCGATTGCTAAACATCTGGGGGATGCAAGCCAGATCATTATCGAAGGCTGATCTTGTTTGCTGTGCCATCTATCAGATCTGAATCATCGATACTCATGATAGGGATGACGACAACGGTGCAATCACCGTTTTGTTCACCGTACCCTTCATTTCTTTTATTGGCTGCTGTGTTTCTCACCATAACGGAAGAGCCGGTGTTAAAAGCTGCTCCGCCGCTGATTCCGTTCATTTTTATATACTCAAAGTTGATAACGGATGGAAAAAACATCATGATTCGCCTCCTTTTTGTATATCATGTTTATATATTCGCAATGCGGGACGCATAGAACTTTCCAAGAGTGACGGGGAAAGAAGTGATTTTCTTTGAAAAAAATAATGAAAGAGATTTTCAAAAAAGTGTGTGAAGAAGAATTAGACCGGCTTAAGAAAGTGGAACAACAGCTTGATGAGCTTCAGGATAAGTGTCATTTTGAGCCGCAAACGGTTGAAGGGGAAAAAACATATGTCCATATTGAGCATGTCAAAGTGGACAAGGTTGAATACAATATTGATTTTGAAAAGCTGAGTATAGAAGAGCTGAGCGGTATGCTGAATATCGGCGCCACTTACCATACACCGGTGCACAGGCTCAAACAAGCCTGCGCTGAAGAATGTCGGGACAACCCGCAAAATGATGCTGCGAAAGAAAAAAGCCAGACAAAGCAGCAGACACCCAATGTCACCATCAGGGGAAGAAAGCATTGACCCCGTTGTTTCAGCCTCCTTTTTCGAGGGTATGTATTAACAGATGCAGCGAAGAATACAGACGAAAAAGGAGATGATGAATATGTCATTATCAAAAGAACAGCAGGACAGCCTTTATCATAAATTAATCGATTTAAAGGAAAGTCTTCAGGGAGAATCAAAAGAAAATCATTCAATGAGCGAAGACACAGGAGAACTGTCGAACGGAGTAGATAATCACTTAGCTGATCACGGAAGCATTTATTTGGACAGAGTCACGAATCAGACGCTGGACGGTGTCGATCAGAATCTTTTAGATGAGGTGCACGCCGCGCTTGAACGAATGGATAAAGGAACATACGGGATTTGCGAGAAAACGGGAAAAGAAATTCCTTATGAAAGACTTGAAGCTGTGCCGTACGCCAGAATGACCGTCGAAGCGCAGCGAGAAACAGAAGGGGATGTGAAAACAGACGCTCCGTCATATGAAAGGGAATTTCACGAGCAGGTGAAAGACCTCTCAAATAAAGAAACCGTTGATCAAAAAAGCTCACAAACTTACGAAATCCTGGATCGCGAGCAGGATTCACAATAATAGCAGCAGGTACATTCATATGTACCTGTTTTTTTATTCCATAAAAAATCTCAGAATCGAAATAAAATCATTGACTTTATATAAAAAAGAAAGTAACATACTATTTGTAAGTAAATATTAAAAGATTACCGGGAGGAATTTAGAATGTCTCAAGTATTATTTGTAAAATCAAGTGACCGTACGGCTGAAGAAGGCGTATCCGTAAAATTATACGAAGCGTTTCTGGCTGCTTATAAAGAAAACAATCCGAATGATGAAGTGATCGAACTTGATCTTCATAAAGAAAACCTTCCTTACCTCGGAAGAGATATGATTAACGGAACATTCAAAGCTTCAAAAGGAATTGAAATGACAGACGAAGAGAAAAAACAAGCGTCAACTGCTGACATTTACTTAAATCAATTCGTCAAAGCTGACAAAGTCGTGTTTGCATTCCCGCTTTGGAACTTCACAGTGCCTGCTGTGCTTCATACTTATGTTGATTACCTGTCTCGCGCAGGAGTTACTTTCACATACACGCCTGAAGGACCAAAAGGTCTGATGGGAGATAAAAAAGTAGCGCTCTTAAACGCACGCGGCGGCGTATATTCTGAAGGACCGATGGCATCTCTTGAAATGTCATTAAACTTCATGAAAACCGTTCTCGGTTTCTGGGGTGTCCAAGATCTTCACACTGTTGTCGTTGAAGGCCATAATGCTGCACCGGATAACGCTCAAGCGATCATTGAAAAAGGACTGCAAGAAGCGAAAGATCTGGCTGCAAAATTCTAATTTCCATTAACTCTTGCGCCCATACAGGGTGTGAGAGTTTTTTATATTATAGAAGAAACTGGCGGCAGCTTTCGATCTGATCTTATATTGATATATTGATATTTTGTCGAAAAAACAATTTTTATGTAGAATAAAGCATTTTTCACAAAGAAAAAAGGTTTTCTGTAAAAGAATTAACCCTCTTGCCAAAATACGACTGATGGTGTAGGATATAAGAGAAGCTACATTGTTCGTATTGTTAATTAAGTTTTAACCTTTAAGCTGTAATAGGGAGTTTTATATCGAAGCCGGAATGTCATGCCTCCATTGCAGAGGACGACAGGAACGCTTCTGCAAACACCCACTTTGAGGAGTGGTGGTTTAAAACTTTCTTACTTGCGTACGGCATACGTAGCGAAAGCCATTTCCCTTGCGGAGATGGCTTTTTATTTTGAATTGCCCTTGAGCAGCGTACTTTATCTGTATGATAAAATGAAAGAATCAAAGACAAAGTGAGGTTTTACAACTTATGCTGGATAAAGCCCAATCCCTTCTGGCGCATTATTTTGGCTACGACAGTCTTCGCGCAGGCCAAAAGCAGGCGATACAATCAGTTGCAGAGGAGAGAAAAAACACGGTCTGCATTATGCCGACGGGGGGCGGAAAATCAATCTGCTATCAGATTCCCGCACTGCTGTTTGAAGGGACCACAATCGTTATTTCCCCTCTTATTTCCTTAATGAAAGATCAAGTCGACGCGCTTGAAGAAGCGGGTATCGCGGCAGCTTATATTAACAGCACCCAGACAAGCCGAGACATTCATGAGCGCCTGACCGGTTTGAAACAAGGGGCTTACCGGCTCTTTTACATCACACCGGAGCGTTTGACTTCTTCTGAATTCATTCACATCCTGCAGAATATTACGGTTCCTCTTGTCGCCATTGACGAAGCTCACTGTATATCGCAATGGGGACATGATTTCAGGCCGAGTTACCGGAATATCGAAATCCTTTTTAATGAATTAAAAGAACCGCCCGTCATCATCGCATTAACGGCGACGGCTACGCCTGAGGTTCATGATGACATCTGCAAGCAGCTTCATATTAAGAAAGAACAAACTGTATATACCGGTTTTGCCAGAGAGAATTTAACGTTTAAAGTAGTAAAGGGCGAAAACAAAGATCGGTTTATCGAGCGGTATCTGGAAAAAAATAAACACGAAGCCGGCATTATATATACAGCGACAAGAAAAGAAACCGACCGTTTATATGAGAAATTAAAGCGCAGCGGCATCAATGCCGGCCGTTATCACGGCGGATTGGCGGATGATGACAGAAAAGACCAGCAGGAGCGGTTTCTTAACGATCAGATACAAGTGATGGTAGCTACGTCCGCTTTCGGAATGGGAATCGATAAGAGCAACATCAGGTTCGTTTTGCACGCGCAGATTCCGAAAGATATGGAGAGCTATTACCAGGAAGCCGGACGGGCCGGGCGCGATGGTCTTAACAGCGAGTGTGTGCTCTTATTTTCGCCGCAGGATATTATGGTGCAGCGTTTTTTAATAGACCAATCGGCCGCCGGAGAAGAAAAACAAAAGCAGGATCTCAAAAAACTGAGACAGATGGTGGATTACTGTCATACGGAAGATTGCCTGCAGCGGTTTATTCTGAAGTATTTCGGCGAGAATGAGGCGGAAGCTTGCGAAGCATGCGGCAATTGCACTGATACAAGGACCGCCCATGACGTCACAAAAGAAGCGCAGATGGTATTATCATGCATCATCAGAATGAATGAGCGCTTCGGAAAAACGATGGTGGCGCAGGTGCTTAGCGGCTCAAAAAATAAAAAAGTGCTGGAAAACGGCTTCAGCAGCCTGTCCACTTACGGCATTATGAAGCATCAATCCGCAGCGGAAATCAGTGATTTTATCGAATTCCTTATTTCAGATGAATATATCAGAATGGCGGACGGCACATTTCCGACGCTTATGGTCACCCAAAAAGGCAGGGACGTTCTGCTTGGAAAAAGCGCAGTCTCGAGAAAAGAAGCCTTACAGGCCGCCGCCGTTACCGAAAATGATGAATTATTTGAGCTTCTCCGGCGTCTCCGCAAAGGGATTGCAGCTGAACAGGGTGTGCCTCCATTTGTCGTGTTCTCGGATCAGACGTTAAAAGAAATGTCAGCGAAACTTCCGAAAACGGATCAGGATCTTCTTTCCGTAAAAGGGGTCGGGGAACAAAAAAGATTGAAATACGGAGCGGTTTTTTTAGAAGAAATCCGAAATTATGTAAGAGAAACAGAGTGAAAAAAAGTTTTTTTAGAAATTTGCACATTGTGTTTTTCATTGGCGCCGGAAAAATCATAAGCTTGAAAACCCTTGCTGTATCAAGGTTTCAGCAAGACTTACCAAGCGAGAGAAATGTTTCATGTAAAGGAACTGTAATCTAATTCAAATCGTTTTGTTATTGAACTGACATTTTCATATGTTACGATATCACCTGTTAGCCGCCAATAAAAAGCTAACAAGGGAGGATTTACTTATGAAGAAGACGATTATGTCCTTTGTCGCAGTTGCAGCAATTTCAACAACTGCATTTGGAGCTCACGCTTCTGCTAAAGAAATCACGGTGCAAAAGGGTGACACGCTCTGGGGGATCTCGCAAAAAAACGGAGTGAACCTAAAGGACTTAAAAGAATGGAATCAGTTATCTTCTGATTTAATCATTGAAGGAGAGAAACTGACTATTTCTTCAGTAGAAACAACCACATCTGGGCAGTACACAGTGAAGCAGGGCGACAGCCTCTGGAAAATTGCTCAGAAATTCGGAACATCAGTCGGCAATCTGAAAAGCTTGAATAACTTGCAATCAGATATAATTTACGCAGGCACAACGTTAAATGTGAAAGGTCAGGCTCAGGCAGCACAGCCGGCTCAAGAAGCCAGCCAGCCGCAAACTGAACAAAAACCAGCTGCCGAGACAGAACAGCCGAAACAAGAAGCTGTCAAAAACGAGCAGCCTAAACAAGAACCTGTTCAAGAACAACAACCTAAACAAGAAGCGAAGGCTGTCGAAGCAAAACAGCAGCCTGTTCAATCAAATACAAACCAACAAGAGCCTAAAAAGCAGCTGACAATGACTGCAACTGCTTACTCTGCTAACGACGGCGGCATTTCCGGTGTAACGGCAACCGGTGTTGACTTAAACAAAAACCCTGATGCAAAAGTCATCGCGGTAGACCCTAGTGTCATTCCGCTTGGCTCTAAGGTTTATGTTGAAGGTTACGGAGTGGCAACAGCAGCAGATACAGGCGGCGCAATTAAAGGAAATAAAATTGACGTATTTGTTGCAAAGAAAAGTGACGCTAACAACTGGGGCGTCAGAACAGTAAATGTTAAAGTATTAGACTAGTTTCATATAGAGATGAAGAACACAAGGCGAAATGCTTTGTGTTCTTTTTTTCTTCCCTTTTTTGACTGTATATAATCGTTATATGCGGAAAAAGAAAAAGCGTTTCTCTAATATTATATAGAAGGAATGGATGTGAAAACGGAATCAGAAGGGGTGTATGAATCTGATGGAGCCGGAATTTATATGTTTATGGAATGCCTTCACAGAATCACCGGTGTTTCAAGCATGTATCTGTACCGCTTTGGCCATTGTGATCGTTATCGGACTGTCTATGCCGGCTGTCAGTCTGTTTCAGGCGCTTGACAGAGGGAGAGGAAGGCCAGCCGTTATTGAAAAGGTGAGACGTACTGGTGTGATGAAGAATGGCAGGCACGAGCTTGTGCTTATTTTAAACGTAAAAAACCAAGACGGAACGCATGATAAACGTGAACTGACACATGCCGTATATAATGAAGAGATCAGCCGTTTTTATGAAGGAGCTTCCGTATGGGTGACGGCAGCGGCAGGCGGACGAATTATGATCGCTCCGCGCACGCCGCGGCATAAGGCGTCAAAATAAAAAGACGGGGCGGTTTTCCCGTCTTTATGTATTAATGCCGATCGATCCATATCCTTACGCCTTCTGAGCCGGCTTCTATTCTGCATGTTCCTCCGATCGGGAATGTCATCAAAGGGGAGGTATGGCCGAAATCAGCATTTGCGATAACAGGCATGGATGACAGTTCTTCTTTTGTACGGATGACGGCACGCAGAGCCTCCTCAGACACATTTGAAGCATGCTGGAAACGTCCGATGACAATTCCCTTCACAGCTGAAAAAGCGGGAAGGTGGATGAGTGACTGCAAATCCCGGTCAAACATATGAACGTCCGACATATGATCATCTTCTATAAACAGAATCACTTGTTCCATCTCCGGAAAGTATTCCGTGCCCTGCAGAAGATTCAGCGTGCATAGATTTCCTCCGATCAGTGTTCCTTCCGCATATCCGGGGTGAATAACGAGCGGTCCCGGATTCCGATAAAAACGTCTGTCCTCCTGGTTCAAATACCATTTATCATCACTCCACTCGGATGAAGGCTTTATCTCATACGGGTTGTCAGAAGCACAGCAGGCCAAGAAAGAGTTAATCGTATAGTCCAGCCCTTTTTTCATGGCAAATGAAGAAAAATGGGGACCGGAATATGTAATAAGGCCGGTTTTTTGATATATGGCATGGCCGAGAGCGGTAATATCTGAATAGCCGCAAAGGATTTTCGGATGCCGCTTGATGTTTTCATAATCAAGATAGCGAAGCAGCTGATTTGATTGGAACCCGCCGAGTGTCGTCAAAATCGCTTTGATGTCAGGATCAGCGAAAGCTTCGTGCAGATCCTGTACACGCGATTCAATGGATGATGAATCAAATTCATTTATTTCTTTCGCATGCTCTGAAAAAGAGACACGAAAGCCGAGCTCCTCCAATTTTGACTTTGCGGCATTTATATTTTCATCTGACATAACGGACATGCTTGTGGCCGGAGACACAATACGAATGCCGTCACCTTTTTTCAATTTTTCCGGATACAAAAAAAACCCTCCTTATATGGTTTAATCTATTACACCATATAAAAGAGGGTTTCTCTATTATTTTATTACAAGTCAACCCATTTAATGCCGCCTGATTGCGTATCATTGTCAATCCAGACATCAAATTGATGCTTTTCATAAAAATGAACGAGTCTGTCGACATGATCCCAATCACGCTTAGCGATGTCGCCCGTCACTTTCGGGATATTCTGCTCTCTGGCGATATGTTTTAAAAATTTCATGCAGATCGAGCCGTAGCCGTGGTTCGGCGGGCCTTTAATGTCCCCGATATGAATGGCATTGTCATAATAAGAGGCGATCAGTGAAAAACAGCCTCTTCCCCGGTAGGCTGACTCACAATCAGTCAGCATAATCTTACATGTTTGGCCATCATCAATCGAGGAAACAATGATCCAATCGTCATTGTTCGATTGATCAATACCAAGCACTCGCGCGTCTTTTGATACATCTATCAGATTTTCCCGCATTCTGAAAATCTGAAATTCAAGTTTATGAAGCTCTTTTTCCAGCTCTTTCTGATCTCTTTCTTCTGCAGTAAACAAAATCATACTCCTTTCACAGCGTAAAAGTCTTTGTTAAACACAAGTATCCATTGTAGTAAATGATGTCTTGGTTTGTAAATGGGTTTTGCAAAAACTTTTTTAGAAAAGTCTGCCGTTTATATGTGGATTGACGTTTTTAAGGCGGTGCGGATAGGGAAAGGAACAGTGAGCAGCGGAAAAAGGAGGAATCTATAATGGCAATTGACTCACTCATCGGCAAATTGAAGTACGTAATGACGGAATCTCCTGATAAAATGCTTTCCTTATATGTAAATACGGATATGAGAAATCCGGATCAGCAGGGGGGAGAGTGGAAAATCGCCTTGAAAACCGGTTTTCGGAGATTAAAAGAGTATCTGTCTGCCAGTGATCCGGAAGAAGAAAAATCTCTCGTCCGCATCATGGAACGTGTCTATCAATATATCGATGAGCTTGGTAAAGAGATGCCGCGAAGTCTCGTATTTTTTGCATCGGGAGAAGGCGGTATTTGGGAGACGATTGAATTGCAGGTGCCTGTCGAGACACGATTTTATTGGGAAGAAACGGCTGTCCTTGATCAATTAGAACTTCTCCGTGAACAATTTCCGAGCACGGCTTTTATTCTCACCCAGCAGAATGAAGTGAAGATCATAGAAACCGTACTCGGAAAAATTGAAGGGGTGGAGCATTATCAATACGACGTCATCAATGAATCGTGGAAACCGCAGGATGTAAGCGGAAGCTCCGCCTCAATGGACGAAGACGCCGCCAAAGCCCACGTCGAAGAAAACCAAAACAGGCTGTATAAACGATTGGCTTCAAACCTTGATCAAAAGGCCACTTCACACCAATGGGAGCGTCTCGTAATCGCAGGGGACAAAGAAACAGCCGATATTCTCGATCAGCATATGAATAAACCGATAGATCGGATCATTCCAAAAAATCTGTTGAATGAAAACGAGCATAAGGTGATAGAAGAACTGTTGAAGGAAGCATAATATGACGAAAGGCCGGGTCTCAAACACCCGGTCTTTTTAGGGCTTAAGTTTGTCTAATTTCTGACGAAGCGGACGAAACCGTTGACATCAAAGCTGAATTCTCATACCATTTGGATAGTCAGTAAAATTGAGAGAGGTCATAAGATGAATCAGACAGAAAACAAACCTAAAAGTTATACCGGTATCGTGCTGACATTGACCGTTCTGATCAACGGGTTAATTGCGGTGCTGTTTTTTATGCCGAAATCGGGACAGGTCAGCATTGCCAATATTCATATTCTGCCGATGTTAAATGCCATTTTTAACAGCTTCACGTTTATCTTTTTGCTGGCAGCGCTCTTTATGATTAAGCAAAAAAACATTCAAGCGCATAAACGTTTTATTTTAGCGGCGTTTACGACGACTTTGCTGTTTTTGATCTGCTATGTCGTGTACCACTCGATAGCTGAGAATACTTTATTCGGCGGCCACGGCATCATGCGCGGGATTTACTTCTTTATTTTAATTACGCATATTTGCCTTTCCTTCATCATCGTGCCGCTTGCGCTGTTTACGCTGATCAGAGGATTCAGTATGCAGGTGGAGCGCCACAAAAAAATCGCCAGATGGACGATGCCGCTCTGGCTGTATGTCAGTCTGACGGGCGTCATTGTATACTTAATGATCTCACCGTATTATTAAAAAAAGCCGTGCTCTGCGCGGCTTTTTTCTATTGATTGAAAAAGGCGCCTCATCAGGGCGCCTTTTACTCTTCAAGCGTTTCAAGTGTTGTTACATTTAAGGATTGTTCAACGGTTTTTGTTTTTGCTTTTACTTTTTCTGCGTACGTGTAATCACCATAGCAGTAGGGATAACGGAAATTGTCTTTGTTCCCTCCGCAAGTGTAAAGTTTCGGATTCTTTTTGACCTGCTGCTCGGAGTATTGTTTTGCCAGTTCCTCAGTATGCGATCCTCCATGTTCAGCCACAAAATCAATATAGCCGGCTCCCATGTTGTAGCTTTGTATAATCGTATCCAAGTCTACGCCTTTTTTCTTGCCTGTTTGGTACATGAGAGTGAATTGTTTGATTCCCTGTTTGATACTGGTTTGAGGGTTTTTAATCTCATTTCGCTTTAAACCCAGAGATTCTGAAGACTGCATGGGATCATTTCCTCTTCCTTTTGACTCCTGATATATCATGCCGAGTACAAGCGATGTATATTTGGTGAGTCCTTTTTCATCCAGCTCGTCTTCAACAAGCGGTTTGTAATCTGTCAGCCGTTCAAGGACGATCGGTTTGACATCAAACGGAAGACTTTTGAGCAATTCATTATTTGAAAATAACAGAATGAGGAAGAAGGAAACCATGACAAAAACACATATCATCATAAGACCCGCGGCAGCGAAACAGCCTTTTTTCTTTTTCTCCACTGTGTTTCACCCTCAATTTCAGGAGCATTATGACTTTTTCATTATGACACAGATGAATGCGCGAAACCAAGCGGAAACCCGTATTTGAAACATAAATTTAAAATAACGGTTCTTTTGTCAGGCGCAGGATGTATCTGCATCAATTGACATTTGGTATAATTGGGCTACTTGAGAAAAGAAGGGTGAGGTATATGACTGAATTTCACGAATCCGGAAACACGAATGACCCCGCTGTCGATTTAGATGAGGAAACTTTATTTTTGGTTGCCCAGACTTTTAAGGCGCTGTCTGATCCGACCAGAATCAGAATTCTCCATTTGCTGTCACAGGGTGAGCACGCGGTAAATGATATCGCAGAAAAGCTGAATTTGCTGCAGTCTACCGTTTCTCATCAGCTGCGTTTTCTTAAAAATCTGCGCCTCGTCAAATCACGCAGAGAAGGAACATCCATCTATTATTCTCCTGAGGATGAACATGTGTTAGATGTGCTTCAGCAAATGATTCACCATACGCGGCACGATTAAAAAACATCCCTGCTTTTTAGACAGAGATGTCAGCCGTACTGACTGTTATTGGTTTGGTCTCTGCTCGTTTTTAAAACATAAAAAGAGAAGCCGCTGTAATACACTGCGATGAAATAAAAGATACTGATGGTCAGCGGATCGGCCCCGACCGTTTGGCTGTATGCCTCCGGATGGGTAAAGTCCGCTGTGACCCGGTAAATTTCAATAACGCGATAAACAAATCTCGATAGGAATAACGTTAATAGAATAAGTTCAATCCACAGGTGAGTGCGAAAATACATTTTTCCGCGGCGTTCTTCAAAAGAAATGTTCCGTTTGGCAAACAGGACCAGAAGCCAGCCGCAAAAAGTGCCGAATATAAGATGGCCGTATAAAGCCGGGTGTGTGATGCTGAAAAACGCCAGAGCTGCGGCCAGCAATGAAAACAAAATCATTCTGGTATAAAGCCAGCGGGGTTTCAAAGGCTGAAAGCCGACGGACCGTTTCACCTTTTTATACAGGAAAAAGGCAATCATTAAGACAGGGCAGATGCTTTGAAGTGTGATATGCATGGTGTGGAACTCCCCCTCCGTTGAGTAGTGTATGCTTATCCGGCTAGTTTTAGTAGTCTGATTTATTCGCAGGCTGAAAGCATCTTTTATCACAGTATGCGCGTTTCTTTTTTTTGCATAAGAGAAGCGCCCGCGCCTTTTTCAGGATTTAAACAGAAAACTCTTGATAAACTAACAGTATTAGTTATAATAAAACTAATGATATTAGTTTTAGGGGGATGTTGATGAGAATCTTACAATACGGAAGTGTTTGGCAGCTGACTTTTTTTCCAGCGCTTTTCCCGGTGAATTGTTATTTGGTTGAAGAAGAAGAAGGAGTAACCCTGATTGACGCCGGACTGCCTAACAGTCATAAAGGAATCAAGCAAGCATTGCGGCAGCTTGGGAAGCCGCTGAATGACATATTACTCACCCACGCGCACGGGGATCACATCGGTTCGCTTGACTCATTAGCTGCGGAATTTCCGGATGCTTCCGTCTGTATTTCTGAGCGGGATTCTTTCTTGCTGAAAGGTGACACTTCTTTATTTGAGCATGAAGCACAAACGCCGATAAAGGGGGGAGTGCCGAAAAATGTTCAGACCGAACCTGATCGCCTGCTGAAAGGCGGCGAGCGGATCGGATCTTTACTTGTCATTCCCGCTCCCGGTCATACGCCGGGAAGCCTCGCTTTTAAAGATATGAGAAATGATATGCTGATCGTCGGAGATGCCTTTCAAGTACGGGGCGGCCTTGCTGTTTCTGGGAAGCTGAAATGGAAATTTCCGTTTCCGGCTTTTGCTACGTGGAATAAAGAAGAAGCTGTAAAAACAGCAAGAACGCTTATCGCTCATCAACCAAGCAGTCTGGCCGCCGGACATGGAAATGTTCTCTGCAATCCCGTTGAAATGATGGCTGAGGCTGTTGAGGAAGCCGAACGAAGCCTGCCGGGAGGCCGATCATAATGTCACCGAGAGTCGGAATGAGCCTTGACATGATATTGAGAGCCGCAGCAGGCATCGCTGACGAAAAAGGGCTGAACGAAGTGACGCTTGCGGCTGTTGCAAAGTCCTTAAACGTAAAACCGCCTTCCCTTTACAATTTTGTCAATGGCCTTCAAGGAATTAAAACAGAGCTGGCTATCTCCGGTTTAACTATGTTATATGAAAGAATGGCGGCCTCTGCAGAAGGACTGACGGGTGAAACGGCTTTGCTTGCTCTTGCCGATGCCTATATCAATTTCGCCGAAGCCAATCCCGGATTATATGACGCAACATTTCAAAAGATAAAAGACGGCCGGATTGAGAATCTGTCAAGCCTGCTTGTAGAGCTTGTTGTCAGGCAGCTGACAGCGAACGGTTATGCACAGTCTGACACTGCGATTCATGCTGCGAGAGGACTGAGGAGCCTTCTTCACGGATTTGCCGTGTTGAGAAAACAGAGTGCATTTGAATTAACCGAATCAATTAAGGAAAGCCGGAAGTTTGCAGTTGTTGCTTTCCTAAGAGGTTTGCAGGAGAGGGAACAATAATATTGTTATGTAAACTAAATAAAAAGGAGGGACAAATGGATTCATTACAACATATCATTTGTGAGCGGCGCACCTATTCACATATTTTTGATTCTCATGCACACACATACTGCCAAATGCTTTTTCCGCTCGAAGGACAGCTGGACCTGGAGACAGAAAGACGTGAAATCAGATTAAAACCTGATCAAATGCTGTATATTCCGCCCGGGTATGAACATCGGTTCCGTTCTTTGGAGCGAAATGAATGTCTCGTTCTCGACATACCGGCATTTTTTTTCAAAGGTTCCTTTGACCCCGGCGTTCTGAATAAGCTTGATCCTTTTTGGACATCGATTCGGTTTCTGCTGACAGAAGAGACAAAGCAGCAGTCGGCTCATTCATTGAGTCTGCTTGCAGAATATATTGCTGGAAAGATACAAGAAAACCGTACGAATAATTCAATTGCGTATATCCGCCGAAATCTCTCAAAGACTTTTACAATTAAAGAGCTCGCCGCAATGGAACATTACCACCCGGCGTATTATTCCGACTGGTTTAAAAAGCAGACGGGAAAAAGCCCGCAAGCTTATATTGCTGAGCTCCGTATGAAGAAAGCGGAACAAATGCTTATTGAAACAAAATGCCGGCTGACAGACATCAGTCAGGAGGTCGGCTTTCAAAATTTGTCTTCCTTCACCAGATGGTTTGTCAGACATAAGGGAATAACGCCGCGCGTCTTCCGAAACACCTTTCAATCTGATAAATAATCCTGAAAATCGGTTAAATAAACTGCTTCTTTTTTTGGTATCATGATTGTAAAAAAGGAGTTTTTGATATGGCAGTCATCGAAGATTTTATCAAGCTTGATCTTAGAATAGGAACGGTCGTAAAAGCGGAAGTATTCCCGGAAGCAAAGGTGCCGGCCATTAAGATGACAATAGATTTCGGCGAAGAGATCGGCATGAAACAATCAAGCGCCCAGATTACAAAACGGTACGAACCGGGTGATCTGACGGGCAGACAGGTTACCGCTATTGTCAACTTTCCGCCGCGGCGGATCGCCGGATTTAAGTCAGAAGTTCTCGTTCTCGGCGGCATCCCGGAAAAAGGAGATGTTGTCCTGCTTACGCCAGAGCAGACAGTACCGAACGGAACGAAAATCGGATAATAAAAAAAGACGTTTGCAGAAGCAAACGTCTTTTGCGTATTGAGGCGATACACCACACGCCACATTCGTGTGTGCCGCAAGGGCATGTGCATCGGCTTACACAATTCAGCTCATCGCTATATCAATATAGCATGGCGGGTGTGGAAATGCAAGAGATTTTTCAACATATGTTATATTTGGCTTTGTTTTGCCGATCCCAGATTCCTTCGTGTAAGGTTTTGTTTGAAATTTTATGATCTTAAATAAAGCAGTTCGACAAATGCAAGAGATTCATCTAATCTTATATCCTATGGTGAAATTTAGACAGAAAGAAGCGGAAAGGAGACGTAAATGAAAGTATTTGAAGCAGCCTCGTTCATTTCAGCCGCAGAAAAGCGGGCTAAACAATACGATCAGATTAGAGAACAATTTATTAATCTCAGAAAAGCGTTTCAGGAAATGGCTGACTTAGACGACAGTGAGTTTTCAGGCAAAGGCGCCGACAATATCAAAGCCTTTTTCCAAGACCACGCCAGCGTCACGGACAGCTGGCTTGATCTGATCGATATGAAGATTGCGTTTCTTAACAGTATTTCAGGAAAAGTAGCTGATGCCGGATTGGCCGATTCGTTTGTGGAAGAGTCATTTTTAGAACATGAGTTGATACATGCGAAGAATACATCACAAGCTATCATGCAGGAGCAGCGCAATGAAATGAAAGGTATCCTTGATGAAATCAGTGATATCATTCATCTTGATGTTTTCTCTACAGAAGATGTCGATCAAAAGCTGGATTCAGCAGACAAAAAACGGGATAAGACCATACATAAACTCGGAAAGCTTGATCACGATCTAACGAAAGAATACGCAGAAACCGAGGCAAATGAACATTTCATTCAGGCAGATTTTCAGCAGCTCCAAAATGCTACAGGCAAAGGGAAAAATGTAACACCACTTCACTATAACGCCAAGGCGTACAGAGAAAGTGACATACATAAGAAAAAAGGCGAGATTGCAAGACACTCAGACACATATTTAACGTTTAAGAAGGAAGAAGCGAAAGAGCGGGAAATCAAGGATCTAAAGAAAAAGCTGGCTGACGGTGTGACCGATCCGGATGAATACTTGGAAATTGCGAAGAAGATCGGTTACGAGAATCTTGAACCTTCCCAGCAGCAATATGTCATTCAGCTTGAACAAGCACAACAGCTGAAAGAAGCCGGAGAAGTGACTTGGGATATATTAAAAGGAGCCGGTGTCGGCCTTTATGATGTCGGGAAAGACACGGTAACCGGTCTATGGGACTTCATAACCGATCCGGGGGAAACGCTGTCAGCACTGGGGAATGCAGTACTTCATCCTGTGAAAACATATGATGCTGTTAAAGCGGCAATTGAAGAGTCGTATCAAAAGGATATGGTGAACGGAGATGCTTACTCCAGATCAAGATGGGTGACATATGCGGTCGGTTCAGTGGCTGTGGCTGTCGTCGGAACGAAAGGCGCAGGAGCCGTTAACAAAGCTGATGCGGCGGGGAAGGTCATAAACAAGGCAGGACAGGCAGGGAAGAAAATTAAAGACGTTAAACTTCCAGATCTGCTTCCTTATAACTCTAAGTATGATCTTGCTCTGGCCGATAACGTACCATACAATGTGGTTGACAGCCAAAACCTTAAAAATGAACTTTTGACCAATGCAAAGAAAATCCCGGATGGAACGAGAAAGCCGTTTACTGGTCAAGAAATAAACCTTCCTTGGTTAAATAAAGAAAAGTATGGTGCTGTTGAAATAGATGGCAAAGTAAAAGTTAAAGGACAAATTAGAGATGTAAGCCGTAGAGTCTATACCTTAAAGGACATTGATATTAATCAAAAAACTCCAAAAGGAAAAACCAACCTGGAATTAATGAAAGATGGTAAGTCTCCTTATGCTAAAGACGGAACACAGATTAACTTACATCACCTCATACAAGAAGAAAGTGGACCGTTGCTTGAGATACCTAATAGTTTACATACAAAGTATAGCGACGTAATACATGGCCTTAAAGGTAATGGAGAAAGCTTCAGGAATGATGTTTACCTGGAGAAACAGTACAATAACTTTAAGACAAGGTATTGGAAGTGGAGAGCAAAACAATATGAGAAAGAATAAGGGGTTATAAACCATGGATTTTTATTTGAAAGTAAGAGAATTCATAGCTGATAATGCAAAAGAAAAAGATTTTACGGGTGGGATTGGAGAAGATAAAATTTTAAAAATTGAGCAAGATCTTCAAGTCACGCTGCCAGATAGCTACAAATGGTTTCTTAGAAACTATGGTTCTGGCGGGGTTTATGGAATCGATTTATTAGGCTATGATTTTGGCGGTGCTTCAGTTGTAGAAACAACCAGGGAATATCATGAATATAGGGGATTGCCAAGTGGCTTAGTAGTCATAGAACATGTTGATTTTTTTGGGTATTGTTTAGATACCAATAAAATCAACAGTGAAGGAGAATGTCCAGTTGTTATTTGGAGTGAATTCGGTGGCTATAAAGAACTTAATTCTGCCCATTTTATAAAGTTCTTTTATGAAAGACTTCATGAGATGAAAGAAAACTGGGAAGAAGATGAAGACTGGGACGATTAATAAAAGAAAGCTCTCTTTTAGAGAGCTTTTTCAGGTTATCAATTTTTAACAGGCTTTATAATGAGCAAACAGGCATTACTCAAAATACTCGCCGCGCCTATCCAAAGCAGCCATTGTGTTGCGGTCAGCCATGAGGCAGTTAGGATAAAGAGTCCGATGGCAATTGATATATAATTGCCGGCTCGGTCCAGTTTACGTTTGCAATGAATTTTATATTTAGCATGAGAAATAAATTGATCAATTTTATCTTTCAGCTCATAGCATTTTTCCTTCATCTTATCCTCTGTTTCTTTTACTTTTCGATAAAGCATATTATTCATCGTCTGCACCCCCATATCGCCGTTTTGAAAATTCAGCCATGATTTTTTCTTCATAGTCATCTGAGATGAATTGTGCCTGATCTTCAACTTTTAAATGTGCTTTTTCTTCAAAACCATCCTGTTCTTCACCATCAAAACGATAAAGTTTTTGCAATAGCCTCCAGAATGTTTCAATTTCATCAGTTGTGAAGTCTTGAAACATATCCGCTAAAAAATAGGTGGATTTTTCTGAACAGGAAATTAACGCTTTTTTTCCTTCAGCGGTAATCTCAATATTGATTGCACGTTTATCCAGTTTGCTTGGCACAGTGTGAACATATCCTTTTTTCGCGAGGCTTGAAATTAATTTGTTAGCGGTTTGTTTTGTTGTGCCCAGCTTTTTAGCGATATTCATAAGTGTGGTATCTTCCGTCGGTAAATGGGCAATAGCAATAAGAGTCATGTGCTGTCGGGAAGTCAACAGTTCTAAGTATTCGTCCCCCCGAGCCTGCACTTTATTGACAACCGAAAATAATGATGCGTAACTTTGTTGCATAACATGCAGTTCCTTCATTAGTAAATTAATATCCATAAGGTATCTCCTATCTGAATTGTCACCATGTTGACAATTACAATATACATCGAAATGGAAAATAAGTCAACATGGTGACTAATAGTAGTGGGTGCGGATGCAAAAATGTCACAGGCAGTCGGAGTGTTTACAAAAGGGGAAATAAGTATAATAAATGCGAAAAGGGCATTAATCCAAAGTGAGAAGGTGTTTGACATGCAGAAAGTGAACTGGTCAGAACAGTATGAATGGTTCAATAAACAGGATAAAAAAGACGGGCGTTTAATGGCGCTCCTTCGTCATGAGCTTACATATGAGGAAGTCATACGGTTATATAAGAAAGGGTTTTATTTGAAATCTAAAGAAGGGGATGTTTCGTTAAGTAAGAACGATATCTGTCGTATGTTTGGGGTTGAAGAGAGGCAGGGCGGCGTATCTTGATGAACGGGAAGAGAAAAACTCTTCCCGCTTTTCATGGCAGCTGTTATTCTTTTTCCAGCATAGAAGTCAGCCATTCTCTTAATGTATTCTTCTGCACATACCGCTTTCCGTTTCTCGTGATATGCGGAATGTCAGAGGTGTCGGGCACGATTTGTTTTGCTTCTTCCTTCGTAACTCCTAAATAATAACCAATATAGAAGTGCAGATCTTTTTCTTTAATGAGAATGTGGTCAGTGTGTTCATGAGGATCAGGTGATTTAAAGTTTTTCAATCCGTCTCCGATGAAATATCCGGCTAAAGCGATTCCGATGCCGGTAATGATATCCATACAGCAAACCTCCAATAAACGTTATCACTTTTTATACGGTGAAGCCGGCTGAAAGGATTCAGCCTTCATCAAAACCGCCCGGCGTTTATTGCGGGCGGTTTTGATTGCTTAGCTTTTCCACCTGCACCTTTCCGGAGAAGAAAACAGCGCCTCCGCCCATATCCGCCAGCCGATCGGGCGTGAGCGAGTTGACAAGCTGTTTTTTATCATCCATATCGGCCCAAAGACCTTGGCTGACTGCAACGCCGGGAAGCACCTGTTCGCCGACCGAAGCTGTTAATTCACACTCGCCGCGGTGATTCCAAACTCTAACGGTTTCCCCGTCTTCTATGTTCCGGCGTACAGCATCTTCTGTATGAATAAAAAGCTTTGGCGCTTTTTCTAATTTTACGTGTTTTTCATTATTCGAAAATGTTGAATTTAAAAAATTATGATTCGGTCCCGGGACAAATAAAAGCGGAAAATCGTCATCGCTCTCAAGAGGGATGTGTGTCGGCAGCGCCGGATAACCGTCCTGTTTCATCTTTTCCGAATATAATTCAATTCTTCCGCTCGGTGTCTTGAGCTTTCCCGGAAAAAGCGGTTTTTTCCGTTTGGCTTTCATGAAGGAATGGCGTGAGAGCGCTTCGTAATCAATATCCTCGATATACGGATTGTCGGGAAAGTCCAGCGCCTGTCTGATCAACTCTTCATCGGAATCCTGAAGCTCCTGCTCGGTAAATCCCATTGCTCCGGCAAGCAAACGGAACACTTCCGTATTCGATTTGCTGTCCCCGTAGGGTTCGATCACCGGTTTTTGCAGCTGAATAAAATGATGCCAGTAAGACGTGTAAAAATCTGTGTTTTCAAATGCGGATGAAGCAGGGAGCACGATATCCGCATATTTGGCGGTTTCCGTTAAAAATAGATCGTGAACGACTGTAAATAAATCCTCCCGCAGCAGGCCTTTTCTGACTTTATTCGCTTCCGGCGCAACCACTGCAGGATTCGTACCGTAAATAAACAGGGAGCGTACGGGCGGTTTTGTTTCTAAAAGAACGCTTCCGAGCCTGTTCATATTAAATGATCGCGGCTTCCTGCCGTAAAGCAGATCAGGCCGCTGGAGCGCTTGTCTGTTATAGTTTAATACCGCGCTGTTGTGCTTGATTGCGCCTCCTCCGGTGTTGAGCCACTGTCCTGTAACAGCCGGAAGGCAGGCGACGGTGCGGACGATCATTCCGCCGTTGTCATGGTGCTGAATGCCGTTTCCGATCCTGATAAGGGAAGGGGAGGTTTCCCCGTACATTCTCGCAAGACGTCTGATATCGTCGGCTTTAACGCCTGTAATAGCAGAAACCGTTTCCGGATCATAGTGTTTAACATGCGCTTTTAATTCGTCACTGCCTTCGGTGTATTCTGTGAGAAATGCTTCATCGTGAAGGTTTTCGTCGAATAAGACATGCATGATACCGAGGGCGAGTGCGGCATCTGTGCCGGGGCGAATGGAAATAAACCAATCGGCAAGCCGGCCGGTTTGGTTCTTATGTACATCGATAACGACAATTTTAGCTCCTTTTTTCCGGGCTTTTTGAGCAATCATGACTTGATGCATATTCGTGCTGACGGCATTGATCCCCCAAAAAATAAAGAGCTTTGCATGTATGGTCTCCTCCGGATCAGTACCCGCTCCTTCACCCATTGTATAGTTATAGCCTTCAGAACCGGCTTTGCTGCAGATCGTCCGTTCGAGATGACTCGCTCCCAGACGATGGAAAAAACGGCGGTCCATTCCCTCTGCCGCCAGTTTTCCCATATTGCCGTAAAAGCTGTACGGAAGAATGCTTTCCTCTCCTTCTTCGGCAATAAGCTCTTTCCAGCGCGCACTGATCGTATTGATCGCTTCCTCCCAGGAAATAGGCGCAAACGCGGCTTCACCTTTTTTACCGATCCGTTTTAACGGAACGGTTACGCGCTTCTCATCATAAATACGCTCAGCCATGTGTCTGACTTTGTTGCAAATATTCCCTGATGTGACCGGGTGATCGGGGTCTCCCTGAATGTTAACGATTTTTCCGTCTTTTTTTGTCACAAGCAAGCCGCATTGATCGGGACAGTCTAGTGAGCATACCGACTTAAATACCCCGTTCGGCTGTGTTGCAGCAGAATTCATAGCCCATTTCTCCTCTTTGTTTATATTGTAAGCATTATAACATTTCAAAATCGAACGTCAATTCAGAAAAAAGTGTTGACATCACGGAAAGACTTTTCTATGATGAGTTTATTCTTTTAAACAGCCTGACAATTTCATCATTTTATTTTCTATCCAGAGAGGTGGAGGGACTGGCCCTACGAAACCTCGGCAACATTTATTGTGCCAATTCCAGCAAGCGTATGCTTGAAAGATAGGAAAGGATGATCTATACATATTTGTGCGCTTCAAGCGCATAAAGACGGTATATGAATCTCTTTCCTTCTTTGGGGAAAGAGATTTTTTTATGAAAAAATTTATGTGAAAAGGATGTTTTGCACCATGACGGTTTTAATTACCGCACCATATCACGACGAGGGGCTGAAGGAGCTGACTGAGCTGTTCGGCCGGACTGTGCACCGGCCGTGGAAGAAGCACGGCCGGGCCTATCGGGAAGATGAATTGATCCGAATGATTCAAGAGACAAACGCGTCGGGGCTTATTACTGAACTTGATGAGGTGTCTGAGCGTGTTATTGACATATTGCCCGATACCGCTTTTATCGGTGTCTGCCGAGGAATGCCGTCTAATGTGAATATTGCGGCGGCGACTAAAAGAAAAATCCCCGTTTTCTTTACACCGGCCCGCAATGCCCAGGCTGTTGCTGAAATGTTTATCGGAAATGTGATTTCATTTTTGCGTCATACGTATTCTTCCCATCAGTGGCTGAAGGACGGGAAGTGGAATGGTGATTATTTGCAGGCTTACGTCAAATTCAGAGGAAATGAGCTGACGGGGAAAACAGTCGGTATTATCGGTTTCGGAGCTGTCGGACAGAGAATCGCCCGGCTATTGGCCGCTTTTGACTGCAAGGTGCTTTACTATGACCCATTTGTCCGTCATGAAAACCGGGAGTATGAAAAAACGACGATTGAACGGGTATTTTCTGAAAGTGATATTGTTTCCGTTCACTTGCCGCGCACAGAAGAAACCATCGGCCTTATCGGCGCCCGGCACTTTCAATTGATGAAACAGGAAGCTGTTTTTGTCAATACGTCAAGAGCGGCGGTTACAGACAGGGAAGAGCTGCTGCGGGTGCTGAAAGAACGGCGGATTAAGGGAGCGATCCTTGACGTGTTTTATCACGAACCGCCTGAATCTTCTGATTATGAATTGATCTCTTTGCCGAATGTGTTAGCGACTCCCCATTTAGCGGGCGCAACGTTTGAAGTGGAGGATCATCATGTGAAGATTTTAAATGGAGCGCTTTTCAAATGGAAACAAGATCAAACCTGTTCAATACGTGAACTTTATAACAAAAGAGAACTTGAAACGGAAGGAGGAGGCTGTAATGGCTGAACAAAAAGGCTACCTTGTATTTGACATCGGAACGGGGAATGCGCGAGTCGCGGTCGTGACAGCCGGCGGTGAAGTGACCGCGCTTGAAAGGGAAGACATTGAATATGTGACGGATCCGCTTTATCCGGACGGACGATATTTCTCACCGGAAGGGCTATGGACGCAAATCAGTGCTATGGCAAGGAAGGTTATTGCCAAAAGCCCTCATATTACATTAATCGGAATCACCTCAACAAGCCAGAGGCAGGGAATTGTTCTGATCAATAAAGATAAAAAGGCATTTCTCGGTCTGCCCAACATTGATAACAGAGGCCGTGAATGGGAAGACGGGATTGAGGCAAAAGAAGAAGTGCATCAGCAAACCGGACGTCTTCCGAGCGCTTTATTTTCCGCCATGAAACTTGTCGGATTAAAAGCTAGACAGCCGTCTTTATGGAAAGAAGTGAAGTACATCACAAGCATCAGTGACTGGGTGACATTTGAGCTGAGCGGCATTTTGAGCTATGAACCGTCACAGGCTGCTGAAACACTGCTGTTTGACGTAAGGAAAAAGGCGTGGTCAGAGAAATTATGCAACATCTTCGGTGTGCCTTCTGCCATTCTTCCTTCACTCGTCCGATCTGGGACGGTTGTCGGAATGTTAACGTTTAAGAAAGCGGCGGTTCTCGGTCTATCTGAAAGAGTGCCTGTGATTGCAGGCGGGGGAGACACACAGCTTGCCATCAAAAGTGCAGATGCAAAGCCGGGAGATATCGTCATCGTATCCGGCACGACGACGCCGATTACAAAGATAACAGCGGAGACCGGAACCGAAAGTTTAAAGAATGCATGGCTGAATTGCCATACAGAAGAAGGTCAATGGCTTCTTGAAACGAATCCGGGTGTAACAGGACTCAATTATCAAAAATTAAAATCCATTTTTTATCCGAATGAATCCTACGGCGTCATGGAACGGGAAATCGCAAGTCTGCCGAAACACGATCATGCTTGTATTTCTGCGTTAGGCTCCTATTTATCGCCTGAGAAAAACGCACTGGCAAAAGGCGGATTTATTTTTGACGCTCCGCTGTCCCAAAACTTAAGCAGAGCCCATTTTGTCAAAGCCGCACTGCTGGAAATCGCTTTTTCAATCAAATGGAACTATGAGGCGTTAACAGAGGTGGCTTCCTTTTCACAAGATTATGTGAAGGTGTGCGGCGGCGGTTTCCAAAGTGATGCTTTGACGCAGTTTCTTGCTAACCTTCTGCAAAAGAAAATCTATAAGAGAGAGGGGTTCAGCCAGGCATCCGCAATGGGAGCGGCGATGATTTGCAACGAAGCTCTCGGTGTGAAAGCAGAGCTTTCGAGCAGCACAAAGGTAATTGAGCCGGAAGCGGATCAGACGGATCTCTTCCTATATGAAGAATGGAAACATACGCAAGAATTATTTACTCATTTTCAGCCGGCGGTGAAAGCCTGACTTGGGGATGAGATGACAACATGAAAGATTGCTGAGGAGGAACAAAAATGCTTAATAAAATAGGAATTCCGAAACAGCTCGCCTGGGGATTTTTGGGGGTCGTGCTGTTTATGATGGGGGACGGCCTTGAACAAGGCTGGCTCAGCCCGTTTTTAGTTGAAAACGGCTTGACGGTACAGCAATCAGCATCCCTGTTTACGGTTTACGGTATTTCTCTCGCTGTGGCGTCTTGGTTTTCAGGGGTCTGCCTCGAAGCCTTCGGCGCAAAGCGGACGATGTTTATGGGGCTGTTGTTTTACGTGATCGGAACAGCCGCGTTTATCGCATACGGATTTGAAAATCTTAATTTGCCGGTGATGTATGTCACGTATTTTATTAAAGGGCTGGGTTATCCGCTGTTTGCCTATTCATTTTTGACATGGGTGATTTACCGGTCGCCGAAAAACAGGCTCAGTACGGCGGTCGGCTGGTTCTGGATTGCATATTGCTGCGGGATGTTTGTATTCGGTGCTTGGTATTCAAGCTGGGCCATCAAATCCTTCGGCTATTTGAATACACTGTGGAGTTCAATTTTCTGGGTCTGCCTCGGCGCGTTTTTTGCTTTGATTTTAAATAGGGACCGCTTTGAAAAGAAAAAGGCAGATAAGCGGGAAAAGGCGCAGGAATTAATGAAGGGAATCACCATCCTTGCTGTAAATCCGCGCGTGCTCTCTGGGGGGATCATTCGGATCATTAACAGCATCGGAACATACGGATTTCCGGTATTCCTCCCGATGCATATGGCGCAGCACGGCATTTCTACAAATGTATGGCTTCAAATTTGGGGAACGATCTTTCTCGGAAATATCGTCTTTAACTTAATCTTCGGCGCAGTCGGCGATGCCTTCGGCTGGAAAAAGACTGTCATGTGGTTCGGGGGAGTGGGCTGCGGCATTTTTACTCTTTTATTATATTATGCACCTGTTGTATCACATGGGAACTTGCTTTTCGTCAGCATTGTCGGTTTTATATGGGGAGGGCTCCTCGCCGGGTTCGTTCCGGTCGGGGCTATCGTGCCGACGGCGGCCGGCAGCGATAAAGGTGCTGCCATGTCTGTGTTAAATCTGGCTGCGGGACTGTCGGCATTTGTCGGCCCCGCGCTTGCCTGGGCGTTCATCGGACTTGTCGGCGCACAAGGCGTTGTATGGATTTTCGCAGCGCTCTATTTCGTAAGTGCAATCTTGACAAATCAAATCAAAATACCTGAAGAGAAAACGGCAAAACACAATAAAGCATTGCCTGAATACGCTTCTTAACAGCAGCGCCCCGAAAATTCGGGGCGTTTTTTACAGCTGCTGAAGAAACCCGGCAAAGCGCTGAATTTGTTCACGTAACGATTGTTTGTTTTCGTGAAATTGTTTGAAACGATGTCCGTTTGCTCCGGACGGATGCGGGAAGCCTTCCAGAATGACCGCATGACCCATTCTGCCGTTCTTCTTCAGCATGCGGCAGGCTGATTCTGCTGCTTTACCGAGAGGGATAAGCAGAATGTCCTTTTCTATCATTTCTATTTCATCCGGAAAACATCTCAGCGCGTAACGGCTGAGAAGAGCTGATCTGCTGATTGCCGGCCGATGTCCCGTATAGTTTTTCTGTTTATAAAAAACAGGGTGTTTGATAACGGACGTTGTATGAAGAAGCTCCCGTTTTGAATCAAATAACCGGGATGAATCCTCAACGTGAAGCGCGGCCGGCAGACCGCATTCATTAAGCATTTCGATGATGTTCTGTCTCATTGAACCGGAAAGTCCGGCCGCTTTTTTTGTTTCATACGCTATCGTTTCAAGAGTTTCGCCATCTTTTAAAAGCTGTGCCGCTTTTTTGTAAGCCAGCTGCATTTGAAAAAAACCGGGTGTGATTCCGGAAATGGCAACGACTGCATGAGGGTTAATATATTCATTATGAGGCGAATAATACAAATCCAGATCTCCGTCCTTGGCTAAATGGAAAGCCGGAGTCAGCAAATCCGATTTTGTAAATTCTCCCGAATATGATAGTGCTTTAAGCTGCTGCAAAAAACGCGCAAGCCGCTCACGATCGCAAATCATGTTATGCCTCCTTGAATCCGCCGGTTTCTCTTAGTGTCATCAAAAACGTCGGATGACATGCAGGCTCATACATCACTTTTACCGGCGTTCCAGAGCATTTTTAAGACGTGAGGCGTTCCTTTAACTTCGGCCGCCGTCGTTTGCACGGCTGTTTTTTTAGTGAGAAAATCTTCCTGCAGTTCTTTCTGCTTTTGCGATAACAGATCGGTTTCTGTTTTGATTTCATCAACGGCCGTCTGCATGGACGCTGTCGCGGCGTTAATCTTCTTTATATCAGGCGCTGTGTTTCTTTTAAAATGCACGGCGGATACGGCTGCATAAATTAATGCGGCAGCCGCAACGGCAGCACTGATATACAAAATGATGATCATCTTCTTTTCACTCCTTTTTTTCAGTTGATACCCTTTACGGATCGTGTTGAATCATTTTATTTGCTAATTGTTTTTTTTCTGCTTATAATGTGAAATCGTACATAAGGACATTCAGAAAGGGTGAAAGACGTGGAAAGCTTACAAAACAAAACGGCTCTTATCACGGGTGCGGGCAGAGGAATCGGCCGCGCCGCCGCTATCGCTTTAGCCAAAGAAGGAGTCAATATCGGTTTAATCGGCCGCACAGAAGCAAATGTCGAAAAGGTTGCGGAAGAAGTGAAAGCCCTTGGTGTAAAGGCATCATTCGCTGCTGCCGATGTAAAAAACCAAAAAGAGGTTGAGCAAGCCGTCTCCTCTATTAAAGAAGAACTCGGTGAGATTGACATCTTGATTAACAATGCCGGAATCAGCAAATTCGGCGGATTTTTGGATCTTACGCCTGAAGAGTGGGAAGACATCATTCAAGTTAATGTAATGGGTGTATACCACGTGACACGCGCCGTTCTTCCTGAAATGATTGAGAGAAAATCAGGAGATATCATTAATATTTCTTCTACGGCGGGCCAAAGAGGCGCCGCGGCGACAAGTGCGTACAGCGCTTCTAAATTTGCCGTTCTCGGTCTGACTGAATCTCTCATGCAGGAAGTCAGAAAACACAATATCCGTGTCAGCGCAATGACGCCGAGCACGGTTGCCAGCGACATGTCTATTGAATTAAATCTGACAGACGGCAATCCGGAAAAAGTCATGCAGCCTGAGGATCTTGCAGAATATATGGTTGCTCAATTGAAATTACATCCGCGCATTTTCATCAAAACTGCCGGTTTGTGGTCAACTAATCCTTAAACAAAAGGGGACCTGTCTTCGTGACGGGTCTTTTTTTGTTTCCGCAACCCGAATAAATAGGCATAAAGATCCGTTTTTGCAGAAAAAAGAGTGAAAAAGAAACCGATATCAGTTATAATTAAACTAAATAAACTATGTACCAAATGTTCATTAAAATTATTTTTCCCCGCTCTCCAAAAAACAAATCAATACAAATCAAACTGTCCGAACGATAAAAAGGAAAAACGGGATATAAAGAGAATATTTAGCACATGGAATAATTTGTTAGAAGGAAGGGTGTGCACATATTGAAAGAAGAAAAAAGAAGTTCAACCGGTTTTTTAGTGAAACAAAGAGCCTTTTTAAAGCTTTACATGATTACAATGACAGAGCAGGAACGGCTTTACGGACTGAAGCTTCTCGAGGTGCTGCGTTCGGAATTTAAACCCATCGGTTTTAAGCCGAATCATACCGAGGTGTACCGTTCACTTCACGAACTATTGGATGACGGGATTTTAAAGCAAGTAAAAGTGAAAAAAGAGGGAGCCAAACTCCAGGAAGTCGTTCTCTATCAATTTAAAGACTATGAAGCTGCGAAGCTTTACAAAAAACAGCTGAAGACAGAGCTTGACCGCTGCAAAAAGCTGATAGAAAAAGCCATTTCAGATAATTTTTAAATCCGGCCGGAACGCATCCGGCCTCCCGGGCTCAAAAGGTTTGTTCTGTGATTCATTATACATAATAACAGGCTCGGAACAATACATATCAATAATACCTTCAAACTTGACATCGACTCCTGAAGTGGTAACATAAAAAACGTGTGAAAAATACGAACGAAATACGAACAAGGGAGATGTTACCGATCTTAGATCAAAAGAAAGTTGCTTTTATCGGAGCAGGATCAATGGCTGAAGGAATGATATCAGGCATGGTCCGCGCAAAAAAAATTCCCAACCAAAACATCTGCGTGACAAACCGCCGCAATACAGAGCGACTCGCTGAATTGGAACATCAGTACGGAATTCAAGGCATTGCTTTTGACAGCATGAAAACCGAAGACATTGATGTCTTTATTTTAGCCATGAAGCCGAAGGATGCTGAAATCGCTCTGGCTGCGCTGAAACGGCGTATTCAACCTCATCAAATCATCCTGTCTGTTCTGGCAGGCATAACAACCTCATTTATACAACAATCATTACATGACCGTCAGCCGGTTGTAAGAGTGATGCCGAACACATCCAGCATGATCGGTGAATCGGCAACAGCTGCGGCTTTCGGAGACCATGTCTCTTACGATTCAGCAAAAACCGCGGTATCCCTTTTGGAATGCCTCGGGGAAGTGTACGTGATCAAGGAAGATCAGATGGACATTTTCACCGGCATCGCAGGCAGCGGACCGGCGTACTTTTATTATTTAATGGAGTTTATTGAAAAAGCAGGTGAAGAAGCCGGCTTAGACAAACGGCTGTCCCGCAAAATCGGCGCGCAAACGTTATTGGGCGCCGCTAAAATGCTGATGGAAACGGGTGAAAAACCGGATGTGCTTCGGGAAAACATCACCTCTCCAAACGGCACGACGGAAGCCGGCCTCGATGCGCTCAGGTCAGAAGGCGGCGGAGAAGCCATTGCCAAAGCCATTAAACACGCGACCGAACGTTCTATTGAGATCAGCAAAACAATTGAAAAAACGGCAGCACTATAATCGTTAAAAAACAGGAGTGATACAGTGACGTCTCGGACGAAGATCAAAAGAGTCGCGGTGAAAATCGGCAGCAGCTCACTGACGAGCCTGCACGGGGAAATCAGCAGAAGAAAGCTGGAAGCATTGGTGGATCAAATCGCACAGCTGAAAGACAGCGGCTATGAAGTGATTTTAGTATCTTCCGGCGCAGTGGCGGCAGGTTATCGGAAGCTCGGATTTATTCAGAAACCGGAAAGCCTCCCTGAAAAACAGGCTTCTGCTTCCATCGGACAGGGATTATTAATGGAGGCTTATTCAAAGCTGTTTTTAGCGCACGGTTATGTCGCATCACAAATTTTAATTACAAGAAGCGACTTTTCCGATGAATGCCGCTACCATAATGTGCGCAATACGATGAACGTCCTTTTGGAACGGGGCATTATTCCGATTATTAATGAAAATGACACGGTCACAGTCAACCGGCTGAAATTCGGAGATAACGATACACTCGCAGCGAAGGTGGCAGGTTTAATTGATGCCGACATGCTTGTGATTTTATCAGACATTGACGGTTTATATGATGATAACCCGCGCAGCAACCCGAAAGCGAAAAGAATCAGTCATGTAAGTGACATCACTCCGGAAATAGAAGCAAGCGCGGGAGATGCCGGGAGTGAAATGGGAACCGGCGGAATGCGTTCGAAACTGGATGCTTTTAAAATTGTGATGGCCTCCGGTATTAAAGGCTTTCTGGGGCAGGCTAACATTCCGGACATTCTGCTTCAAGCGGTAGATGAGGCGGCTGAAGGAACTTATTTTGAAGCGGAAGGAACCCTGCCGTTAAACCACAAAGAACAATGGCTTGCATTTAATTCCGGCCCCGAAGGCGAAATTGTGATGGAAAAAGAAAGCAGCCGCGATGTCGCGAACGGAAATATGGAGCTGTCACCGCAGGACATCGAGCAGATTAAGGGCAGATTCAGCAGCGGAGCGGTTGTCAGGCTGCTTGATCAGCAGGGAGAAGAGCTCGGACTCGGCATCGTCAACTATTCCTCAGCCCAGCTGAAGACTTTTAAAGAAACGCCGCCCAAACAGACCGATCAATCAGTCATTGATCCGGAAGCGTTTGTCTGCCACGTTGAACTATCCATTCCGATCGGCTGAGAAAGATCTATAAAAATATGAAAAAGCCCGAGGCTTCGTTTTGAAGCTCGGGTTTGTTTTTTATTGATATTGTTCAAGTTTAGAGAAAAATTGAATGACAAAATGATAGAAATCATTTGCAGACGGAGCCAGTTCCCTTCCTTTTGGTTTAATAATGCCTACGGTGCGCTTCACTTGAGGAAATTCAATCGGAATTTTGACCGTGAACCGGGGTGTGGTTTCTGCAAAGGTGCTTTCAGGTAATAAAGTAACTCCCATCCCCGCGGAGACTAATCCTTTAATGGCATCTAAATCCTCGCCTTCCGTCGATACAAGCGGCGCAAAGCCGGCCTGTCTGCAAGCGTCAATCGCCATGTTACGGAGAATAAACCCTTCAGGAAATAAAACAAATTGGTCGCCGCGCAGATCAATTAAATGAATATTTTTCTGTTTGGCAAGCGGATGGTGCAGCGGAACAAGCGCGTAAATCTTTTCCGTGAATAAGATATTGCCTGTTATGTCGGGGAATTCCGTCGGAACGGGGCCGAGCAGCGCAGCATCTATATCCCTGTTTCTTACCGCTTCGATTAAAAACTTATAAGACCCCTGGCGGAGCAAAAACTCAACGTTCGGGTATTCCTCTTTAAACGCCGAAATCACCGTCGGCAAAAGCTGGCTTGCAAGGCTCGTCGGAAATCCTATTTTGACGGTTCCGCGATTCGGATCAAGATATTCATCAATTTGTTCTTTCGCGTAATCAATTGCTTTCATCGCCGTTTTAATATGTTCTAAAAATTGTTTGCCGATCGGCGTTAATTTAATATTTCTGCCTTCCCGTTCAAATAAAGTGACTTGCAGCTCTTCTTCAAGATTTGCAATCTGCCTGCTGATGGCGGATTGTGCGACATGCAGATGATCAGCCGCTTCTGATACATGTTCCCGTTCTGCTACCTCCATAAAATACCGAAGCTGGCGTAATTCCATTGCGTTCACACCTATCTATCTCATTTTGAGATGTATTTGATCTAAATTATATATTGTTTATATTGTTTTGAAAACTTACAATTAATTTAAAGTTGTCAGATTTTATGACCGATAATTAACGGAAACTGATCGGGGGAGAGGAATTATGACTTACAATCAAATGCCGAAAGCACAAGGTCTCTACCGTCCGGAATTTGAGCACGATGCATGCGGAATCGGCTTGTATGCCCATTTAAAAGGGAAACCTTCACATGACATTGTCAAAAAAGGACTGCAGATGCTTTGCCAGCTGGATCACAGAGGAGGACAGGGCAGTGATCCGAATACGGGTGACGGCGCCGGCCTGATGGTTCAGATCCCTGATGCTTTTTTTAAGAAAGAGTGCGGAGAAATGAGACTGCCGGAAAAAGGCCGTTACGGGGTAGGAATGGTCTTTTTCTCGCAAAATGATGAAGAAAGAAAAAAGATCGAAAAACAGGTGAATGCATTCATTGAGCAGGAAGGACAGACCGTTCTCGGCTGGAGAACCGTCCCTGTAAATGTCGGAAAAATCGGAACAGTGGCACAAAGCACTTGCCCGTATGTGCGTCAAGTATTCATCGGCGCCGCAAACGATTTGAAAGACAGCCTTGCTTTTGAACGCAAACTGTATGTCATCCGGAAGCAGGCGGAAAATTGGGGCGTTCAAGAACAGCTTGATTTTTACTTCGCAAGCTTGTCAAGCCAGACTATTGTTTATAAAGGGTTGTTAACGCCTGAGCAAGTTGACGCTTTTTATTTGGATTTGCAGGATGAAACCTTCGTATCTGCATTTTCACTCGTGCATTCAAGATTCAGCACAAATACCTTTCCTACTTGGGAACGTGCCCATCCGAACCGCTATCTGATTCATAACGGAGAAATCAATACGCTCCGGGGCAACATCAATTGGATGAGAGCGAGGGAGCAGCAGTTCGTTTCAGAAAGCTTCGGAGACGATCTTCACAAAGTGCTGCCGATTCTAAATGCTGAGGGCAGTGACTCATCCATTCTTGATAATGCGTTTGAATTTTTCGTGATGGCGGGGCGGAAACCGGCACATACGGCAATGATGCTGATTCCGGAACCATGGACGGAAAACACTCACATGTCTAAAGCGAAACGGGCTTTTTATGAATATCACAGCTCTTTAATGGAGCCGTGGGACGGGCCGACCGCCATTTCGTTTACGGACGGAAAACAGATCGGCGCCATCCTTGACCGTAACGGCTTGCGTCCGGCACGTTACTATGTGACAAAAGATGACCATATTATTTTCTCATCTGAGGTCGGCGTTATTGAAGTAGAGCAGGAGAACATTCTTCATAAAAAACGTCTGGAGCCCGGAAAAATGCTGCTCATTGACTTAGAGGAAGGCCGGATTATTTCAGATGAAGAAGTGAAAACAGAAATTGCCAATGAATTCCCTTATCAAAAATGGCTTGAAGAAGAATTGGTTCAAGTGAATCCTGACCCGGAAATCCGGGAAGAGGAACAATTCGATGATCTTCTCGTCCGTCAAAAAGCGTTTGGCTATACGTATGAAGATATTCAGAAGTATTTAATTCCTGTTATTAAAGAAGGCAAGGACCCGCTCGGCTCTATGGGAAATGATTCGCCGCTCGCCGTTTTATCCGATCGCGCCCAATCACTGTTTCATTACTTTAAACAGCTGTTTGCGCAAGTCACAAACCCGCCGATTGACGCGATCCGCGAGCAGCTTGTGACCTCCACGGTGACATGGCTCGGAGCTGAAGGCGATCTGCTGCATCCGAGTGAAAGAAATGCACGCCGCATAAAATTGTATACTCCTGTATTATCAAACGAACAGTTTTATGCGCTGAAAACACTTGTGCACCCTGACATTAAGAGCCAGAACATCCGCACGCTGTTTTCCGATGACCTGGAAAAAGGCCTGAAGGATTTGTTTCAGCAGGCGGAAAAAGCGATCAAGGAAGGCGTATCTCTGTTAATTTTATCTGACAGGGCAATGAGTAAAGAGTTGACGCCGATTCCGCCGCTTTTGGCCGTCAGTGCGCTGCATCAGCATTTGATCCGCCAAGGTCTGCGAACAAAAGCAAGCATTATCGTTGAATCCGGGGAAGCGCGTGAAGTTCATCACTTTGCGGCTCTCATCGGATATGGTGCCGATGCTGTCAATCCGTATTTGACTTACGCTACGTATAAGCAGGAAATCGATGAAGGCCGGCTTGATATTCCGTATGAAGAAGCTGTCAGCAAATACGGAAAGAGCGTAACAGAAGGCGTCGTGAAAGTGATGTCAAAAATGGGGATTTCAACTGTGCAAAGTTACAGGGGCGCCCAAATTTTTGAAGCGGTCGGCATCGGTGAAGACGTTATCGCCAAATACTTTACCGGTACTGCATCTCAGCTTGGCGGAATCGATATCGAGACGATTGCGCAAGAAGCGAAGAAGCGCCACCAAGCGGCGTACAAGGATGATTACAGCCAAACTCTTGATCCGGGAAGTGAATTCCAATGGCGGAACGGGGGAGAGCACCACGCTTTCAACCCGAAAACCATCCATACGCTGCAATGGGCCTGCCGCAAAAATGATTACAGCCTGTTTAAGCAGTATTCTCATGCAGCGGATGAAGAACGAATCGGATTTTTACGCAATCTGTTCGCCTTCAAAGAAGACCGCAAGCCTTTAAAATTAGAGGAAGTTGAATCAGCTGCTTCCATCGTGAAACGTTTTAAAACAGGAGCGATGTCATTCGGTTCATTAAGCAAGGAAGCCCATGAGGCTTTAGCGATAGCGATGAACAGGCTTGGCGGAAAAAGCAACAGCGGAGAAGGCGGCGAGGACCCGAAACGTTTCGTTCCGGATGAAAATGGCGACGACAGAAGAAGTGCGATTAAACAGATCGCTTCCGGCCGTTTCGGCGTAAAGAGCCATTATCTCGTCAATGCGGATGAATTGCAGATCAAAATGGCGCAAGGGGCGAAGCCGGGAGAAGGCGGTCAGCTTCCGGGCAACAAAGTATATCCTTGGGTCGCGGATGTCCGCGGTTCTACACCAGGTGTAGGGCTGATCTCACCGCCTCCTCACCATGATATTTATTCAATTGAAGATTTGGCGCAGCTGATCCATGATTTGAAAAATGCAAATCGAAGCGCGCGAATCAGCGTCAAGCTCGTGTCAAAAGCCGGTGTCGGCACGATTGCGGCCGGTGTGGCAAAAGGCACTGCGGATGTCATCGTCATCAGCGGCTACGATGGCGGAACGGGCGCGTCGCCGAAAACAAGTATTAAACATACGGGTCTTCCGTGGGAGCTTGGTCTTGCAGAAGCTCACCAAACGCTGATGCTGAACGGTTTACGGGATCGCGTGGTATTGGAAACGGACGGTAAGCTGATGACAGGCCGAGATGTCGTAATGGCCGCCTTGCTCGGTGCGGAGGAATTCGGCTTTGCTACAGCGCCGCTTGTCGTTCTCGGCTGCGTCATGATGCGCGCCTGCCATTTAGATACATGTCCTGTAGGTGTCGCGACGCAAAACCCGGAGCTTCGCAAAAAATTCATGGGCGATCCTGACCATATCGTAAATTACATGCTGTTTGTCGCAGAAGAAGTGCGTGAATATATGGCACAGTTAGGCTTTAAGACGCTTGATGAAATGATCGGACGGACAGACGTTCTTCATGTCAGTGAACGTGCGAAAGCACATTGGAAAGCGGGCCAGCTTGATTTATCCACACTGCTGTACCAGCCTGAAGGCGTACGCACTTTCCGTACGGCGCAAAACCATAAAATCGACGAGTCGCTTGATATGACGGTTATTCTTCCGGCGGTGCAGGCTGCAATTGAAGCCGGTCAGGAAGCGGAAGCTGAAATCAAGATCAATAATACAAATCGCGTAGCCGGAACCGTGACGGGAAGTGAAATTTCTAAACGCTACGGAGCGGAAGGCCTGCCGGATGATACGATCAGACTTCATTTTACCGGATCAGCCGGACAGAGTTTCGGAGCATTTGTCCCTAAAGGGATGACGCTTCATTTGAACGGGGATTCAAATGACTACGTAGGCAAAGGGCTTTCAGGCGGAAAAATCATCGTGAAAGCGCCTGATGCCTTCAATTGTGAAACACACGATAACGTTATTATCGGGAATGTCGCATTTTACGGAGCAACAAGCGGGGAAGCGTACATTAATGGGCGCGCCGGTGAACGTTTTGCAGTCCGTAACAGCGGAGTCAATGTCGTTGTAGAAGGTATCGGAGACCACGGCTGTGAATACATGACAGGCGGCCGGGTTGTCGTCCTCGGTGAAGTCGGCAAAAACTTCGGGGCGGGAATGTCAGGCGGTATCGCATACGTCCTGAGTGATGATGCCAAAGCATTTAAACGCAAATGCAACATGGAAATGATTTCATTTGAAAAGCTGACGGATGAGGCGGAGATCAAAGAAGTGCAAGAAATGGTCAAACGGCATGCGGCGCTGACAAACAGCAAAAAAGCCGCAGATCTCCTGGACAATTGGGAAAAAGCCGCAGAAACCTTTATCAAAGTCATTCCGAAAAACTATAAACAAATGCTCCTCAGCATCGAAGAACAAAAAGCGGCGGGTTTATCAGAAGAAGACGCAATTATGTATGCTTTTGAAGCTAATACAAAGGTCCTCCAAACGCCTGCCAAAGATCAAAAACAAGCGGTAGTACAGTAAGAAAGGGGAGAGGAACATGGGGAAACCAACTGGATTCATGGAAGAAAAACGAGAAAAACCGGCTGAGCGGGACCCTCTCACTCGCTTAAAGGATTGGAAAGAGTATTCGGCTCCATTTTCAGATGAAGCGTCAAAGCGGCAGGGGGCGCGGTGTATGGATTGCGGCACACCGTTTTGCCAAATCGGCGCTGATATCAACGGTTTTACCTCCGGATGCCCGATTTATAATCTGATACCGGAGTGGAATGACCTCGTCTATCGGGGGCGCTGGAAAGAAGCCTTGGAGCGCCTTCTGAAAACGAATAACTTTCCTGAATTCACAGGGCGGGTCTGTCCCGCTCCTTGTGAAGGATCTTGTACGCTGGCTATTTCAGATCCGGCTGTTTCAATTAAAAACATTGAGCGGACGATCATTGACAAAGGTTTTGAAAATGGATGGATTCAGCCGAGAATTCCAGCGAAACGCACAGGTAAAAAAGTCGCTGTCGTCGGTTCAGGCCCGGCAGGTCTGGCAAGCGCTGATCAGCTGAACCAAGCCGGTCATTCCGTAACGGTCTATGAGCGTGCCGACAGAGCCGGAGGCCTGCTGATGTACGGCATTCCGAGCATGAAGCTTGAGAAAAATGTCGTCGAACGCCGTATTAAGCTTTTGACGCAGGAAGGTATAGATTTTGTAACAAATACCGAAATCGGCGTTGACATAACGGCAGATGAGCTGAAAGAACAATTTGATGCCGTCATTTTGTGCACAGGCGCCCAAAAGCAGCGCAATCTGCTGATTGAAGGCCGGGAAGCAAAAGGTGTCCATTATGCGATGGACTATTTAACACTGGCGACGAAAAGCTATTTAGATTCCAACTTCAAAGACAAACAATATATAGACGCTAAAGGGAAAGACGTCATCGTAATCGGCGGAGGAGACACAGGAGCTGACTGCGTGGCAACCGCGCTGCGCCAAAAAGCGCGCAGCGTGCACCAGTTCGGGAAACATCCTAAACTTCCTCAAACGCGCACGAACGACAATATGTGGCCTGAACAGCCTCACGTCTTTACCCTTGAATACGCCTATGAAGAAGCGCAGGCAAAGTTCGGCAAAGACCCGAGAGAATATTCAATTCAGACGACAAAAATGGTGGCCGATAAGCAGGGCCGCTTACAAGAGATTCACACCATTCAAATGGAAAAAGTCAGAAACGAATTCGGAAAGTATGAATTTCATGAACTGCCCGGAACAGAAAAAGTCTGGCCTGCTCAGCTGGTGTTCATCGCCATCGGTTTTGAAGGGACGGAACAGCCATTATTGAAACAGTTCGGTGTCGATTCGGCAAATCATAAAATTCAGGCGGCATATGGGGATTATAAAACGAATGTTGACGGTGTTTTCGCCGCAGGGGATGCGAGAAGGGGCCAAAGCCTGATTGTATGGGCGATTAATGAAGGCCGGGAAGCAGCGCGCGAAGTCGACAGTTATTTAATGGGGAGCACTGTTTTACCGTAAATAAAGGGGTTTATTTATAAAACCGGCTGGGATCAGCCGGTTTTTCGTATTGAAATGAAATCTCCTTCTTCCTGTAGTGGAAGATAACATATGGAATTTTGTTTTACAGAGTGGAGAGATTGTTTTCTTCCGCAGACTGAGACGATTTGCAAGCCTTGAGCAGTTGATCACGGTGCTGCTGACGGGCTCTGTGTGTCTGCAGTCGATTTGCGGGCAGATTTTAATTGATGAGGAAAAACATATTGAATTTCAAGTGGAAACGCTTATAAACAAATAAGGAAACGGACGGGTCCGCTCCTCTTTTTTAGACATCCAAGCGAAAGCCGATATTGCCGAACTGCCGTCCTTCCCGCATTCTGTTAAAAGCGGCTGCTGCTTCACTGAGAGGGTACATGCGGTCGATAATGGGACGGATGCCGCAGCGGTTTACCAATTCCAGCATATCCGCGAATTCCTCATTGCTTCCCATTGATGTACCGAGAATATGAATCTGCGGAAAAAACAGCGAGCGAATAGGAAATCCGAGCTGATCGCCTGAACTGGCGCCGAATGTTACGATCCGGCCATTCGGTTTCATAATGTCAAGATAGTGTTGAAACAAGGCGGGGCCTACACCGTCAAGTATGATATCTGCTTTTTCGCCATTCAGCGCCTCATTCCAGTCACCGTAGCTGTCAATCGCCCGGTCTGCACCGTATGACAGTGCGGTTTGTTTTTTGTTTTCGCTGCGGGAAGTGACGCTGACTGTCGCTCCGATAGCTTTTGCCATTAATAAGGCATATGTTGCCACGCCGCTTCCGATGCCCGGAAGGATAAGGTGTTCGCCTTTTTTTAATTGTCCTTTTGTAAATAAGGCGCGATAAGCGGTTAATGCTGATAACGGCAGAACGCCCGCTTCCTCCCAAGTCAGGTGTTCGGGTTTTAAAACGGCATTTTCCTCAGGAACGATGACATAAGGTGAAAATGTTCCGTCGCTCGGACTACCTAAAATATCAGGGACGGCTGGTACGTCCTCAACAGTCTTCCAATTCAGCACCGGGTTGATGATGACTTCTGCATGCAGTAAATGAGACCGGACGCCGTGTCCTATTTCGGTTACGATTCCCGCGCCGTCTGAACCGAGAGTAAATTCATGGTTTCCGGTTTTGTGGTTTTTCATTAAAAACAAATCGCGATGGTTTAATCCGGCTGTTTTCAGCTTTATTTTTACTTCGCCGTTTCCCGGCCGTTTGTCAGGTGCCTGCCTGAAATCAAAGCCATTTTCGTGTATGATAAGGGCATTCATCATTCTTCTCTCCTTTATAATTGATGAGAAAGATTTTACAGGCTGTATCAGCTGCAGTAAATAAATGAAAATTGATAGCCGGCTATCAATAAAAATCATAGCAAGAAGGTGTCCTTACATGGAAAGCGGAGACTTAAAGATTTTTCAGGCTGTCGCCCGCAAAGGAAGTATTTCTAAGGCGGCAGAAAGCCTGCATTATGTTCAATCAAATGTGACAAACCGGATTCAGCAGCTGGAACGGCTATTACAAACACAGCTTTTTTACCGCACAAATCGGGGGATGACGCTGACGCCCGCAGGTGAAAACTTATTGAAAGACGCAGACAGAATCCTTCAATTGCTGCATGAGGCGCAAAAAACGGCGCAAGAGGCAGGCGATCCGAACGGCCCGCTTCGAATCGGTTCTCTTGAAACGGCGGCAGCCGTCCATCTCCCTCAATTTTTCACAGAGTATTGCAGCCGCTACCCGAAAGTACAGCTGTCTCTGTCAACCGGTGATACACATACCTTAGTGCAGCGCGTCTTACACTATGAGCTGGACGGCGCTTTTGTTTATGGACCGGTCGAATACGAAGATCTTGAGCAAGTCGCTGTATTTCAAGAAGAATTGGTCTTGGTCTCAAATAAGCGGGAAGGCAGTTTGCAAGACTTGTTTCGAGATCCGATTCTGTATTTTGCCGCGGGCTGTTCGCACCGCCGCAAAATAAAAAACATACTGAAAGAAGAGGCAGTGCCCGCATATAAAATCATTGAATTCGGTACGTTGGAAGCCATTATTGGGGCGGTGCAGGCGGGGATGGGGGTTTCCTTTCTGCCTGCATCAGCCGTCCGTTATTTTCAAAACAGGAAAAATCTTTTTCTTCATGAGCTCCCTGAACATTTTCGGAATATGAATATATCATTCATCTACCGGAGTGATTTATTTTTGACATCGGCGTTTGAAGAACTGCTGAATGGATTAAAAGCATTACCGAACGGAAGATGAGAAAACAGGACAGCTGTGTACGCCAATTTTTTTCGTTCTGGTTTTTCTTAAAAAAACTTTCTTTTTCGGAAAATTTATGTATAATAAAAGAAAGTTTTTCGGATAAAGTATCTGCAATGATAAGGACATGAGACATTTTAACCGGCCATACAGAGAGGGAGGGCGCGGCTGAGACCTTCCCGGCACGAAGAATGAGCTTACCGCCTTTTGAGCTGTATCGGTGAACGAAAGCAGCCGATACCGTATAGCCGCGTTACGGCAAAAATGAGCCGTCACTTGAAGTGGCGGGAATTTGGGTGGAACCGCGGGTCTGACACACACTCGTCCCTTTTTTGGGATGAGTGTGTTTTTATGTTTATATAAGAAAAATGGCAATGATAAAGGACATGAGACATTTTAACCGGCCATACAGAGAGGGGAGGCGCGGCTGAGACCTTCCCGGCACGAAGAATGAGCTTACCGCCTTTTGAGCTGTATCGGTGAACGAAAGCAGCCGATACCGTATAGCCGCGTTACGGCAAAAATGAGCCGTCACTTAAAGTGGCGGGAATTTGGGTGGAACCGCGGGTCTGACACACACTCGTCCCTTTCTTTGGGATGAGTGTGTTTTTTATTTTATTAAAAATAAAGGAGAGATCAGACCGTGAAGAAGCCACACATTGTGATTACTTTTCCTGATGGAAAACAAAAAAAATACCGGAAAGGCGTTACGTTAGAAGAGATCGCTCAATCAATCAGTCCGAGTCTGAAAAAGGCGTCTGCCGCCGGAAAGGTAAACGGATCGTTATATGACCTTAGAAGAAGCATTCATAAGGATGCGGCGATTGAACTGTGCAGTTTTCAGTCTGAAGCAGGACTGGAAGTGATGAGACACACAGCAGCACACGTATTGGCGCAAGCGGTAAAACGTCTGTATCCGAAGGTTTGTTTAGGGATCGGACCCGTTATTGACAATGGCTTTTATTATGACTTTGATATGGATGAAACGATTAGTGAAAAAGACCTGGCCGTCATTGAAAAAGAGATGAACCGAATCATTTCGGAAAATCCGGAAATTATCAGAGAAGAAATCCCCAGAGAAGAGGCAGAGCAGCTGTTTGCTCATGAACCGCTGAAGCTTGAGCTCTTAGCGGGTATTCCGCAGACTGATACAATCAGTATATACCGCCAGAGCGAATTCATTGATTTATGCCGGGGTCCGCACTTGGCGTCTGCCGGACAGATAAAAGCTTTTTCGCTCACTCATGTATCAGGGGCTTATTGGCGCGGCGACAGCAACCAAAAAATGCTCCAGCGCATCTATGGGAAAGCATTTTCCTCAGAAAAGGAGCTGAACAGACATTTTCAGCTGTTGAAAGAGGCGGAGATGAGAAATCATCGGAAATTGGGAGCGGAGTTACAACTTTTTATGTTTTCGGAAGAGGCGCCGGGTATGCCTTTTTATCTGCCGAACGGTCAGTTTATCCGAAACACGCTTGAATCATTTCTGCGTTCAAAGCAGGATGCCTATCATTATCAGGAAGTGCGTACCCCTATGATGATGAACCAGCGTCTTTGGGAGCAATCCGGCCACTGGGATCATTATAAAGAGAATATGTATTTCTCAGAAGCCGATCATCAGCGCTTCGCGTTAAAGCCGATGAACTGCCCCGGCCACATGCTCATATTTAAAGAAAAGCTTCGTTCTTATCGTGATCTTCCGATTCGGATGGCTGAGTTCGGTCAGGTGCACCGTCACGAATTCAGCGGGGCGCTTAATGGCCTGCTCCGCGTCAGATCTTTTTGCCAGGATGACGCACACATTTTTGTAACGCAGGATCAGATCGAGAGTGAAATCGCTTCGGCGCTGCAGCTGATTCACGAGGTGTACACCGCATTTGGTTTTTCCTATGATATTGAGCTGTCAACAAGACCGGAAGATTACATGGGAAGCGAACGCTTGTGGAACAGGGCTGAGAGCGCATTAGAAAAAGTATTAAAAGAACAGGGATATCGTTTTCGGTTTAATCGGGGAGATGGCGCATTTTACGGACCGAAAATTGATATTCATATAAAAGATGCGCTGAACCGGAGCCATCAATGTGCCACTGTCCAACTGGATTTTCAAATGCCGGAGAAATTTGATTTAACATATATTGATGAAAAAAACCAAAAAGTCCGTCCTGTTGTCATCCACCGGGCGGTATTCGGATCTCTCGACAGATTTCTCGGAATCATTACAGAACATTTCGGGGGAGCGTTCCCTTTATGGCTTGCACCGGTACAGGCAAAAATCATCCCAGTATCAAACACCGCACACCGGGACTGCGCAGAACAGGTGCACTTGCAAATGAAGAAAGCGGGTATCCGGGCTGAGCTCGATCAGCGCGATGAAAAACTCGGCTATAAAATCAGAGAAGCACAAATGAAAAAAATACCGTATATTGCGGTTGTGGGGGATCAAGAGTGCCGCCATCAATCTGTACATGTACGGCAATACGGGCGGGAAGACACATTTGAAGAGAATGTGAGTGATTTTATGTCCCGGATCATAAGAGAGGCAAAACAAAAAATAGAGATTGAAGAAAAACAACATTGACATATCGTAAAATCACGATATAATAAAGCGTATGAAACCTATTGATGTTTTTAAAGCGTTGTCTAATGAGTCACGGCTTGAGATTTTGCAATGGCTGAAAGAGCCGGACCGTCACTTCGCCCCGCATGATGGCATTGATATGAATGAGATCGGAGTGTGTGTCAGCCAGATCACCGATAAGCTTCAGATGACACAGTCAACGGCGTCTCAATATCTTTCCATTCTTCAGCGGGCGGGCCTTATCCAAACAAAACGGATTGGCAAATACACCTATTATAAAAGAGATGAAGAAGCGATAAAGGCGATGGCCGATTATTTTCAGCGCGAAATGTAGGGCTGAATCCTTTAGAAGAGGGATTCAGTTTCTTTTTCCGACTACACATCGACATATTGCGATTTGTTTCTGTTTGTTCAACTCTTTATATCGATATATCACAATATAACTTTATATAAATCATCAATGAAGGAGTGTGTCAGGTGCAAAATACCTGGAAGATTTACATTTTGGCAATTATCAGTTTTTTAGTGGGGACGTCTGAATATGTGATATCCGGGATGCTTGATAAAATTGCAGGTTCCTTGGGAGTTACTGTGGCAGCGGCAGGGCAGCTGATTACGATTTTTTCACTTGTTTATGCAATCGGAACGCCTGTCATGATGGCCCTTACAGCAAAACTGGACAGAAGGAAGCTCATGATCTATGCTCTGGGGCTGTTTGTTATCGGGAATATCATTTCTTTCCTTGTGCAGGGATTCGGCTTATTTGCGGGAGCACGGGTGATCATGGCGCTTGGAGCAGGAACTGTGGTGGTCACCGCGCTTACGATCGCAGCAAAAATCGCTCCCCCGGGAAAACAGGCAAGTTCTCTCGCAACCGTCATTATGGGGTTTACGGCGGCGCTCATTATCGGTGTTCCGATCGGAAGAACCGTGTCTGAAGCTTTCGGCTGGAAGGTGGTTTTCGCCGGAATTGCGGCAATCGGAATCATTGCCATGCTTATTATACGTTTCGCGCTGCCTGAGATAAAAGGAGATAAACCGGTGCCGCTCATTCAGCAATTTTCTCTTTTGAAGAAACGAAAGGTGGCTGTCGGGCTGGCCATTACGTTTTTTTGGCTCGGAGGCTATTCGGTTGCGTATACGTACCTTTCTCCGTATTTACTGAACGTCACTCATATCGGCAGCGGAATACTGAGTACATTGCTGCTTATTTTCGGTGTTGCAAGTCTTGCCGGTTCTAAAGCAGGCGGTTTCAGCGCAGACAAATGGGGGGCGCGTATGACATTAACCGGCGGAATGGCGCTTCATGCTATCATGCTCATGTTATTGCCGTTTGTCACACATTCTGCTTTCGGAGCGGCGGCAGTGCTTATTTTTTGGTCCTTCGCCGCCTGGTCATCTGGGCCTGCTCAGCAGTATCATTTGGCAACGATGGAGCCTGAATCATCGGGTGTATTACTTGGCCTCAACCAGTCTGTGATGCAGCTGGCTATGGCAGCCGGGGCGGGCATCGGGGGCATTGTTGTCACTCATCTGTCTCTTGCGTCAGTGACATGGATCGGATCAGCGGGTGTTGTCATCGCGATGTGCGGCGTGCTTTCGCTTGCATCATTAACGTCTGAAAAAACCTCATCTGAATACAGTGCAGAATAAACAAAAGCCTCATTTCTCAGCTTGAGAAACGAGGCTTTTTGTCTTGTTATTTTTTATAATTTTTCAAGTTTACGCCGATTGCGGCTCCGTTTCGGCTTGAGTCGGCGACTCCGGTGAAGGTGCCGTTTTCACGGTCGATCAGGATGCTTTGCACATTACCGATATCAACCGGGCTGCTGCCGAATTTATGCCCCATTTCGTTCAGTTTTGTGCGGGCTTCTTCCGGCACTCCTTTTTCATATCGATAGGATGTCATGCTGTTTGTGTAAATTCTCGGCTCTTCGACTGCCGCTTTCAGATCCATGCCGTACTCAACTTTGTTCAGGATCGTTTGCAGGACGGAAGAAATAATCGTTGCTCCGCCGGGGGAGCCGACAGTCAGGACAGGTTCGTTATTTTTGAATAAAATAGTCGGAGTCATGCTGCTGAGCGGACGTTTATTCGGCTGCACTTCATTTGCGCCGCCAGGCACCGCATCGAAGTCTGTTAACTCATTATTCAGCACAACGCCGTATCCGGGAACCATAATGCCGGAACCGAACAGCTGTTCAATTGTTGTCGTATAAGATACGACATTGCCGAAGCGGTCGGTTACCGTGAAGTGAGTCGTTTGACCTTCCTGTTTGTCAGTCGGCTGCTCCACTTGTTTATAGTTTGCAGAACCTTCCTGATAGGCCCAAGGATCGCCGGCTTTCGGTTTTTTATTGACTTTATCAATATCTATCAGCTGTCTGCGGGCATTGATATAATCTGGATTCAAGAGACCTTTGAGAGGGACGTTGACGAATTCTGGGTCCCCGGCAAATGCGGCGCGGTCAGCATAAGCCAAATGCATCGTTTCTGCGAGAAGCTGATATTTTTGCCAAGAACGGATATCATATTGAGAAAGCTTAAAATCATCCAGGAGGTTCAGCATTTGCAACAGGAAAACACCGCCCGAGCTTGGAGGAGGAGCAGTTGCGATATGATAGCCCTGGTAATCTCCCCAGATCGGTTCGTCAATCGTCACATTGAAGTTTTTAATGTCTTTTTCTGTCATTGAGCCGCCGAATTCCTGCACTGTTTCTGCAAGCTTTTTGGAGAATGCACCGTCATAGAATGCTTTTGTGCCTTTGTACTTAATAGCTGTAAATGTTTTGGCTAAGTCTTTTTGGATGAGTGTGTCTCCTTCTTTCAGAGGTTCTCCGTCCGGAAGAAACACGTCTTTTGCAGCAGTGTGTGATAATTTGTCTTTATAATCTGAGATGGCATCAGCTAAAACCGAATCGATCGGAAAGCCTTTTGAGGCAAGTTTAATGGAAGGGGTGATGAGTTGTTTCATGGAGCGTGTGCCCCATTTGTCTAGCGCTTTTTCAAGTCCTTTTAATGTTCCCGGAACACCGACTGCAGTCCCTTTCGTAACGCGTTCGGAGAAAGGAATGGCTTTGCCGTTTTCGTCAAGGAACATATCCGGTGTTGCGCCTGCCGGTGCGCGTTCCCTGCTGTCGATAATGGTGGTGTCTTTCGTCTTCGCATCATAAACCATCATAAATCCGCCGCCGCCGATTCCTGACATCATAGGTTCAGTTACGTTTAATGCGAATTGAATGGCAACCGCGGCGTCAATTGCATTGCCGCCTTTTTTCAGCACGTCGGCACCGATTTGTGAAGCGAGAGGATGGGCGGTGGCAACCATGCCGTCTTTGCCGACATCTACCTGTTTGTAGTCGTCATAGGAAAACGGGTGTTTCTTAGCCTGAGCGTGATAAGGGATGCTTCCGGCCGCGAGCAAAGTACTGAGCAGAACGATAAAACAGAGATTCATAAACTTTTTCTTTTTCATAGTCTGCCTCCTTTGTTTTCCGCTTACAATTATAGAGTAAGTAAAATGTGCTGTTTTCACAAGTGACAAACGGAATAGTCCGGTGTGCAAAAAGTTGGGGTTTCTGTGTGAATGTAATCAGTCGCAAATAGGCTAAATGGGAAACCGGACTGAAAAAGCTGTGAAACAAGCATAAAGACAAAAAATAAGCTACAATAAACAAAACAGAATTCACTCACATGACATATGAAAGGAACGTGAGCCATGTATTTAACGATCAAAGAGACAGCTGAGTTTACCAGTCTTCCTGAAGAATATGTGCACAATCTTGTTTTGACGAATAAAATAAGAGCCGTCCATGACGGACAGCAATATTTAATCAACAAGGAACAATTTCAAACCCATCTCGAACAGCTGGAAAAATATAAGGAAATGATTCAAGAGTTTTTAAATGAGCCGCTTCCTGAAGACATTGATGTAAAAGATGAAGATTAGGACACAATTTCATATTGTGTCTTTTTTTTTCATTTTTTTCGGTTGCTCACAAAAAAACGGATGCTCAGATTTCATTTTAAGGCCTTTTTTTCATTTTTTAATACCTTGAGTCTCTATTTGTTTAAAAGCTTGTCAACGGGCTGAAAATGATGTTTTTGAGGAATTCGTTGAAACTGCTTATCTGATTCACCTTATGTAACACTATGTATATTATGTTACATAAGACCGTTTATCCTTTATCATTCAACGGGTTTCGGCTATAATAGTAACATAATGCTCAATATGTTACTTTACCAATTATAAGGGGTTTTTTGATGCATATCGTACAGCCGATCCGAAGTTTGGAGAAGATCCAGGAAGTCAAACAGTATTTAATGAAGAAAAGTGATCGTGATTATTTTTTATTTATTTTCGGCATGAACAGCGCACTGCGGATTTCAGATGTTCTGCCGCTTCGCGTGAGGGATGTCAGGAACAAAGACCATGTGTGGGCAACCGAAAGCAAAACGAGAAAGAAAAGAAAAATTCTGATACTGGAGTCTTTAAAGGCCGACATATACGCTTATACAAAAGACATGAAAGAGGATGACTATTTGTTTAAATCGAAACGGACGAATAAGCCCATATCCCGGATTCAGGCATACAGAATATTAAAGGAAGCGGCTGCCGCTTGCGGGTTGGAGGAAATCGGAACGCACACGCTTAGAAAGACGTTCGGGTATCATTTTTATCAGAGGACAAAAGACATTGCTGAACTGCAGAGGATTTTGAATCATTCTTCTCCGTCTATTACGATGCGCTATATCGGAATAGATGAAGATACGACGAGAGCCGCCTATAAAGTGTTCGGAGGACTGTAGGCTTGAAAAAAACGGCCGCCAGCGTTACTATAATAGAAGCAGGCTCTAGTAGCACAGCGGATAGTGCAGCAGTTTCCTAAACTGCAGGTCGGGAGTTCGAATCTCTCCTAGAGCGTTTTTTGTATGAGATAGGCGCAGCTTAATAATGTCGGTAAAACAAAAACCCCCTTGTTATACAAGGGGGTTTTGAGTTGAATATTTTGTGAAAACCTGGTGGAAATGATGTGAAAAAAGCCCGCTGTAAGCAAGCGGGCTTTTTCTTATATGACAGCATCAAATTGATTGACTTTCCAAACGTTGTTTTCTTTTACGAATGTTACATCGCGTTTTGCTGATGGAGAACCGTCAAGAGTCGGTACAGTGAAGCGGTATGTTTGAACGCTTCCTTTTTTAGAAAGAAGGGTCATTTTTGCTTTTTTCCAATTCAGGAGGTTATCTCCGTCGCCGACCGGAACAGCCAATTTGCCGTCTTTTACAGTGAAGTGGTAATCTTTGAGCCCTTTGTCAATCGCTTGCTTTGTAAAAGCGGGTGTCAGATATTTTACGGCTTTCGCTTTTGTTCCGAGGTCTTTGCACATAAATACATATTGCAGATTTTGATATTCAAACGGTTCAGATGTGCAATTTGCGTTTGATTTAAGCGCACCGCCGCTCATTGTATTCCAGAAATGTTCTCTCGCTGACAGGGCCAGCTGAAGTGCTTGTTTTTGTGTAAGGTCATTAGGTGCATTTTTTGCAGTCGCCGCAGTGCCCAATGACAGAATCAATGTAATAGTAGTGAGGAATAATAGCCATTTTTTCATGATATAATCTCTCCTTCAATCAATCTCTTTCTCTTATGTTACAAATGTTACAATAATTACGGTAAGATTACAATACCTTTTCAGAAATATTTTCCGGACTTTTTATTTTTATGGTTTATTTCCATGTAAGACGTGAGAAAAAGATAAAGAGTTTCATTGAACAAAAGGTTTTTACAAGCTGTCTGCTGAATAATAAAATGGAAGAAAATCAAAAAAGGAGTCCTACATATGGAAGTACAAGATCATTTAGAAACAGCGGAAGGCCGCGGCCAGTCAGTCTGGCGATCGATGTCACTGTTTTTAGTGCCGCTGCTTTTAAGCAATGTATTGCAATCTGTCGGCCAATTGGTCGGAATGGTATTTGTCGGAAGGTGGCTCGGAGTCGATGCGCTTGCCGCCGTATCGTCTTTTTTTCCGCTGTTTTTTCTGCTGATCTCCTTTACGATCGGAATCGGTTCGGGAAGTTCCATTCTGATCGGGCAGGCTTACGGCGCGAAAAACGAAGAGAGGATGAAGGCGATTGTCGGCACTACACTGACTTTTACCTTTATGCTCGGTGTTGTTCTGGCAGTTGTCGGCAGTGTGTTTACGCTTGATATTCTGCGGCTGATGGGAACGCCGGAAAACGTAATAGATGTCAGTGTCCGATATGCGCGCATTTTGTTTTGCGCAATGCCGCTGATGTTTTTATATTTTGCGTATACGACATTTTTACGCGGAACGGGAGATTCAAAGACTCCGTTTTATACGTTAATCGTCAGTACAGTATAAACATCGGGCTTTTGCCCTTATTGATTCTCGGGCTTTTCGGACTTCCGAAGTTCGGCATTTACGGTTCGGCGTATGCAACCGTGATTTCAAACATCGTGACATTTATCGTACTCATGGTTTATTTGCGGAAAAGGAAACATCCATTGGCATTTGATCGGACTGCGCTCCGTTCTCTTAAAATGGACAAAAAGCTGCTCGCGCTTTTACTCCGTCTCGGTATTCCGTCGAGCATCAATATGATTCTCGTGTCACTTTCTGAAATTGCGGTCATTTCATTTGTCAATCATTACGGATCAAACGCGACGGCTGCTTACGGGGTCGTCAACCAAGTGGCGAGTTATGTGCAGATGCCGGCGGTAAGCCTCGGTATCGCCGTTTCCATTTTTGCCGCCCAATCCATTGGCGCCAATCAATTCGGCCGGCTGAAACAGGTCATCAAAGTCGGCATCGGCCTGAATTATTTGATCGGCGGGGTTTTGATTGTGCTGATTTATACCTTCTCCCGGCAGATACTTGCTTTGTTTTTAACAGATCAGGACACGCTCCACATTGCCCGCAATCTGATTATGATTACCCTTTGGAGCTATTTGATTTTCGGGCATGCTCAAATCGTTTCAGCGACGATGCGGGCGAGCGGTACGGTGTTATGGCCGACGATTATCAGCATTTTTGCGATTTGGGGAATTGAAGTGCCTGTGGCCTTTATTCTTTCTCATTATACGAATCTCGGCATTCTCGGCATTTGGGTCGGTTATCCGGCGGCTTTTGTCGTCAGCCTGCTGCTGCAATACGGATATTACCGGTTTGTATGGAAGAAAAAACAGATCACCCGGCTGATTCAATAAGGTTTTACCGCACATCGCTCAGTTCATACGGGCGATGTTTTTTTTAGAGAAGGAAAATGAGTTTAGAAAATGGAATTCCTATACATGCTAGAAAACAAGGAAAGGGCAGGTGCTTATGACGATTGAACATACGACTTATTTAGGGGTTTCAGCCATAAAAGCGGAGACTGATCAGGCTGAATGCATCATTGTGCCGGAGTGGGGATCAAATGTCATATCGCTTCGGGATAAAAGAACCGGTATGCGGCTTCTGAGAGAACCGGAAACTGCGGAGCAATTCCGCGCAAAACCGATGCTGTACGGCATTCCCGTTTTATTCCCGCCGAACCGGATTACGGACGGGACGTTTCGTTTTGACGGCCGTGCGTATCAATTTGAGATAAACGAAGAGGATAAACATAATCATATTCACGGCTTTCTTCACAATCAGCATTGGAAAGCGGCGGCAGCGAAAGAAGAGGGGGATGGAATGACAGTCGAAACAGAAATTGATCTTTCAAAGATTCCCCGTGTTCATAAACAATTTCCGCACGATGTCGTTGTCCGGATGACCTATACATTAAAAGACAATGTGTTTACGCAGCGGGCGCTGATTATCAACAAGGGAACGGAGGCTTTTCCTTGGGGGCTCGGCTATCATTCCACATTTGTTTTCAATGAAAAGCGATCACGTCTTTTTTTGACGGCTGACCGCATGTGGGAATTAAATGAACGTTTCGTGCCGACGGGCCGTTTATTGGATATTCCTGATAAAGAAGCGTTCCGTCATGGGATGTCTTTGAAAAATAAACAGTTTGACGATGTTTTTCTTTCTTCCGGACGGAATGGCGGCAATAATGAAGCTGTTATTTATCATCCGGATGAGAAATTATCCGTTTTGTATCAGGCAGACACGTCTTTCAAGCATTGGGTGGTGTATAACGGTGACGGAAAGCAGGGGTTTGTCAGTCTTGAGCCTTATACTTCCGTTACAGATGCATTTAATCTGAATCAGCCTGCATCACTGACAGGGCTTCAGATTCTGAAACCGGGCGAAGAAGCGGCTGTGTCATCCAGGATCACCATTTTGCATGACGAAGAATAGGAAAGAGGCGGGATAACATTGAAAACATATGTGAAACGCTTGAGCGCGGTGATTCTGCTTTTGATCATTGCCGCAGTTCCTTATATTGATGATGCGGCTAAGGCGGCTGAACAAAAAAATACTTTGCAAAAAGAGCTGGAACACATTCTGGGTGAAGAACCTGCTTTAAAGGGAGCTTCAGCGGGCGTCAGTGTCCGGTCAGCAAAAACAGGGGAGGTGCTGTTCGGCAGCCGGGAAGATATGCGGCTGAGGCCTGCATCACTGATGAAGCTGCTGACGGCATCTGCAGCGCTTTCCGTTCTCGGAGAAGATTACACCTTTAAGACAGAAGTACGGGCAGACGGCGCCGTAAAAGGAAAACAGCTGCGCGGAAACCTTTATCTCAGGGGAAAAGGTGATCCGACCCTATTGGCTTCTGATTTTGAGAAGATGGCTAAACAGGTCAAAGCCAGAGGCATCCGGGTCATTAAAGGAGACCTGGTCGGAGATGATTCGTGGTATGACGATACCAGGTATTCAGTTGATCTTCCGTGGAGCGATGAAGGCCAATATTATGGCGCGCAAGTATCAGCTCTTACCGCTTCACCAAATGAGGATTATGATACCGGAACGGTGATTGCGGAAATCAGCCCGGCGAAACAGCCCGGTAAAAAGCCGCACATTTCGATTTCTCCCCATACGGACGTCGTTCGTGTGAAAAATGAAGTGAAAACCGTCGCTTCTGATGAAAAGAAAGATTTGACGGTTGAACGGGAGCACGGTGGCAATGTGATTACGATAAAGGGAAACATACCTGCCGGCTCGGCACAGGCAAGAGAATGGGCGGCAGTGTGGGATCCGTCGTCCTATGCTTTAGATTTATGGAAACAAGCGCTTACTAAACAGGGTATAACTGTAAAAGGGGAAATCAGAACAGGGCGAATGCCGCACCGCACCCAGCTTGTCACATCACGGACATCCATGCCTCTTTCAGAATTATTGATCCCGTTTATGAAACTGAGCAACAACGGGCACGCCGAAATTCTGATCAAGGAAATGGGAAAAGTGAAAAAAGGGGAGGGCAGCTGGGAAAAGGGCTTGGACGTGATGAAATCAGAGCTCAAATCGTTCGGGCTGAATCCGGATGAATTGATTGCAAGAGACGGATCCGGCGTTTCTCATATTAACGGCGTATCCGCCGGCCAAATCGGAGATCTTTTGTATGCGGTTCAGAAAGAAAAGTGGTACCCGGCTTTCCTTCGTTCGCTCCCTGTCGCCGGCGCAAGTGACAGAATGACGGGAGGAACCCTTCGGAACCGGCTGAAGGGCACCCCGGCGGAGGGCAAAATTAAAGCGAAAACCGGGTCACTAACATCAGTCAGTTCGATTGCCGGCTATGCAGACACAAAAACAGGAGATACGCTTATTTTTTCCGTGCTTCAAAACGGGCTGCTTGACGAAGATGACGGAAAAGACATTGAAGACAAAATCGCAGTCGTGCTGGCAAATCAATAAGAAGGGCCGAATCCTTAGAGGATTCGGCTTTTTTGATGTCTGTAAAACATTATATTGCGATTATGAATCAATCTTTTCAAAAAGTAATATCGGCAATATCCTTCCTTTTTTTTACATGATACTTTCTTACTTGTTCACCGATTTTTCATTTTTTAACGTAAAACTTCTTTTAAGGAGGCAAAACCTTTTTAAAAGTGCAATTAATTATACATTTTATTCCTTATTATAGTGTTTAAGAACCAGTTTGTAGTGTGCATACATACCGTTTTACATGGTATAAAGATTATAGAAATGAAGAAATGAAGTGAGGAATATATACTATATTCTAAAAAATGTTAGAGAAAATTTAATTTTTTATTGTGATTTCTAAAATATGTTTTAAAATAATGCTTATATGGATGATTTAGTCATATGCTGTCGAAATTTAATTGTAATTATTTCACTTTCTTATCCTCTTAAATTGAAATGGAGGGATTCCATTGAAGAACACTGTTTATTCTTTAACTCACGCCCAAAGAAGAGTGTGGTTTACGGAGCTGCTCGAGCCGGGCACAAGTATCTGCAATCTCGCGGCGTGCGTCAAATTCAGGGGGGACATCGATTTTGACGTACTGCGCCATGCTTTAGATTTTTCTATCTCGCAAAATGATTCACTCAGGTTTCAACTGACAGAAGGGGACGGATCAGAACCCCAGCTGTATCTGGCGGGGCATCGGCCGATTTCTCTAGAGACTGTTGATTTTACTCATACTGATCAGGCAGAGCGGGACGCATGGATTGACACGCAGACCCGTGTTCCGTTCAAGCTGTTTCATTCACCTCTGTATCAATTTACTCTGCTTGTCATGTCAGACGAAGAAGTTTGGCTTTATTCAAAATTTCACCATATTATCATGGACGGCATCTCGCTCAACCTGCTCGGCAACCAGCTCATTGATATCTACCAAAAGATCATGCGGGGCGAGGATTTAGCTGAACATCACAGACCTTCCTATCTCAGCTACATGGAAAAAGAACAGCAATACTTACAGTCTTCCCGTTTTCAAAAAGACCGTTCATTTTGGACTGAAACATACCGAACCGTTCCGGAACACCTTTCACTGGCGGAACGAACCTCTCATCTTAGACAAAGCACTGCGGCTTCCAGAGATACAATCACTCTTTCTCACTCCTTAGAACAATCTATCCGGCGTTTTTGCAAAGAAAATAATATCAGCATCATCTCTCTGTTTATGGCTTCGTTATACATATGCATCAGCCGTCTGACGGCTAAAAAGGATATTGCCATCGGCACTTATTACGGAAACCGGGGCTCCAGGCTCGAAAAGGATATGCTCGGCATGTTCGTCAGCACACTGCCGATCAGAATGACGGCAGATCCTGATGCGGAGTTCCTGTCCTTTGTCCGCAGCGTAGGAAAAGAGCAGCTGTCTGTTATGCGGCACCAGAAATATCCTTACAATCTTTTTGTGAATGAATTAAGGCAGACTCATCACGACCTGCAAAATATCATCGGGATTTCGATGCAATACCAGCCTCTCGCGTGGCGTCAGGCAGAAGGTTTCGATTATGAAACGGCGATGTTTTTCAGCGGACATACGGCAAATGAGCTGTCCATTTTAATTAAGGAGCGGACAGATACGGGATTGATTGAGCTGAATTTTGATTATCAATCCGCTTTATTTACTAAAACATCGATTAAACGAATTCAAACTCATTTGCTGACGATCGTTGAAAATGCCGTTAGAAATCCAAACCAGCTGATTCGGCATATTGATATGGCGGATGAAAATGAAAAGAAACGGGTGTTAACTGCGTTTAACCGTACAGAAGCGGTTGAACCGCCGGCTCCGACGCTTCACGGGCTGTTCACCCGCCGCGCCGCGCTTTCGCCGCATCGTCCGGCGCTCCGTTTTCCGGGCGGTATGCTGACGTACGCTGAGCTCGATCAGTACACAGACAGGCTCGCCGTTTGGCTCCGCCAAAAAGGCGTCCGCAAAGAAAGCATGGTCGGCGTACTCGCTGAACGCTCGCCGGAGATGGTGGTTTCTGTGCTTGCCGTGTTAAAAGCGGGCGGCGCCTATGTGCCGCTTGACCCGGAGTATCCTGAGGACAGGCTGCGCTATATGCTCAATGACTGTGCCGCTTGTCTTCTGCTTGCACAGCCGGGATTATCCGTTCCCGATTTTTCCGGAGAAACGCTAGAAGTGTCTCTTTCTGCTCTGACAAGTGAGACGGAGACAGGGGATGTCTCTGAAGAAGCGGATGCTGATTCGCTCGCTTATATCATTTATACGTCCGGTTCGACGGGAACACCGAAGGGAGTGGCTGTTGAACACCGTCAAGCCGCCGCCTTTTTATCAGGGATGCAAGGGCAGTTCCCGTTAACGGAAGAGGATATTATCGTTATGAAATCATCCTTTTCATTCGATGCTTCCATCTGGCAATTGTTTTGGTGGACGATGTCCGGCGCTTCCGTGTATCTGCTTCCTGCCGGATGGGAGAAAGATCCTGTGCGGATGATTGAAGCGTTTGCCTCAGAAAAGGTGACGACCGCGCATTTTATTCCGGCGATGGTCAACAGCTTTTTAGACGCGCTGGAAACAGAGCCTGCAGAAACAAGAACACGCCTCGGCAGAACACTGACACGCGTGTTTGCCGGAGGGGAAGCTCTTTCCCCGCTTACGGCTGCCCGGTTTGCCGATCTGTTGCCGGAGACCATGCTTATTCACGGCTATGGACCGACAGAAGCGACGGTTGATGCGGCCTTTTACGTCTGTGACCGAAAACGGGACAGCGGACGGACAAGGCTTCCGATCGGAAAACCCGTTCCTGGTGCCCGTCTGTATGTATTAGATAGCGGAGGAACCATCCAGCCTGCGGGCGTGGCAGGAGAGTTGTACATTGCGGGGACAGGGGTGGCCCGGAGCTATCTGAACCGGCCTGAGCTGACGGAGGAGCGCTTTCTCGATGATCCGTTTTATCCGGGAGAGCGCATGTATCAAACGGGCGATATCGCACGCTGGACAGAAGACGGCCTTGTCGAATGGCTCGGCCGTTCAGACGGACAAGTGAAAGTCCGCGGCTACCGGATTGAACCGGGGGAAATCGAAGCGGCGATCCGGCGCATCGACGGCATTCGTGAGGCGGCGGTCACCGCCCGGAACGAACACGGAGATACCGCGCTTTACGCCTATATCGAAGGACGGGAAAGCGATGACGTGCGGGCGGAGCTTGCGACACGCCTTCCGGTCTACATGATGCCGGCTCAGTTCATAGAGATGAGCGAATGGCCGGTCACTCCGAGCGGAAAGCTTGACCGCCGCGCGCTTCCGGCTCCCGGCGGAGCGGCAGACAGACGGGCGTACACCGCCCCGCGGAACGTCACGGAAATGAAGCTTTGCGCCCTTTGGGAAGAGGTGCTGAAAAACGGCCCGGTCGGCATCCGGGATCACTTTTTTGAGCGGGGCGGTCATTCGTTAAAAGCGACGGCTCTCGTCTCCCGCATCGCCAAAGAATTCGGTGTTCAGGTGCCGTTACAGGACATCTTCGCCCGGCCGACGGTGGAAGAGCTTGCTTCGGTTATTCAGGACTTGGAAGAGAGCCCGTATGAATCGATTCAGCCTGCGCAAAAACAGGACACCTACCCGGTGTCTTCGGCGCAGAAACGGATGTATGTGCTCCAGCAGCTTGAAGACGGCGGTGTCGGCTACAATATGCCGGCTGTGCTGGAACTGACGGGCCCGCTTGACCGCGGCCGGCTGGAGGAGACGTTCCGGCAGCTTGTGGAGCGGCATGAGTCGCTCAGAACGTCCTTTGAAACGGGGCCTGACGGCGAACCGGTGCAGCGCATCCATGACAGCGTGCCGTTTCAGCTCGATGAGGCCGAGTCACCTGACGCATTCGTCCGGCCGTTTTGTCTGGAGGAAGCGCCGCTCTTCCGTGCGGCCCTCGTGAAAGAATCGGATGAACGTCATCTTTTATTAACGGATATGCATCATATTATTTCTGACGGTGTGTCCGTCAACACCTTGATTAAAGAATTCGGCGAGCTGTACGCAGGCCGTTCGCTTGCGCCGATGCGCCTTCAATATAAAGACTATGCCGTCTGGCAGCGGTCGTTTCAGGAGAAAGAAGGATATCAGAAGCAGGAAGCGTATTGGCTGAAGCGGCTAGAAGGAGAGCTTCCGGTGCTTGAGCTTCCGGCTGACAAGCCCCGTCCGGCTGTCAGAAGCTTTGCGGGCGGCAGCGTATCGTGCACGCTTGACGCTGAAACGGCATCCGGCCTTCACCGCATCGCCCGGGATCACGGCTCCACTTTGTATATGGTGCTTCTCGCCGCGTACAATACGTTACTCGCGAGATTGAGCGGGCAGGAAGACATCATCGTCGGCTCGCCGATTGCCGGGCGTCCGCACAAAGACCTTGAACCGATTCTAGGCATGTTCGTCAACACGCTGGCCATCAGAACGGAGCCGAAAGGAGACAAACGGTTTACCGATTATTTGGCGGAAGTCCGCCAGGCGGCGCTTGAGGCGTATGAGCATCAGGACTACCCGTTTGAAGAGCTTGTGGAGCGGCTCGGCGTGCAGCGGGACATGAGCCGCAATCCGCTGTTTGATGCGATGTTTATTCTTCAGAATATGGAGCGAGAGGAGATAAATCTGGCCGGTCTGAAGGCGTCACGATCAGAGCATACCGAACATGATGTATCAAGTTTTGACCTGACCTTATCAGCGGCTGAATCCGATGGAAACATCCGCTTTGAAATGGAATTCAGCACCGAGCTTTTTATGAAAGAAACGATTGAACGATGGATGGGCCACTTACTGAATCTCTTGCGCCATGTTGCCGCCGAACCGGAAGTCATACTATCGAAAGCTGACATTTTGGATGAAGAAGAAAAACAAAAGTTACTGATTGAGTTTAATAACACACAAACCGAATTCATGGAAAAACACAAACTGTTTCACCAGTTGTTTGAAGAGAAAGCAGAAGAAACGCCTCATCAGACCGCTGTTATTGAAGGAGCACAGCAGATCAGCTATTCGCTGCTTAATGAGCGGGCAAATCGGCTTGCGCGAACATTACACAAAAATGGATTCGGTCCGGGAAAAAGAGCCGCCATATTGGCAAACCGTTCGATTGAAGCGATCGTCAGTGTTCTCGCCGTCATGAAATCGGGAGGGGCGTATATACCGGTTGACTCCCATTATCCCGAGGAACGGATTCGCTATTTATTAAAAGACAGCGCGGCATCCGTCTTGATGGTGCAGTCAGAATACAAAGAACTTGCTTCACAGCTGACGGATAACAATTTATTTCTCATTCAGCTTGATCATGAAGATCAATACGATATTTGTGCAAAGAATATTCAGCCGGCAGCGTCACCGGATGATACTGCATATATCATATATACTTCGGGAACAACGGGAACGCCGAAGGGAGTCGAAGTCAGAAATCGCAGCTTTACGCATGCAGCACTTGCATGGCGCAGGATTTATGAGCTTGATCTTATACCGGTCAGAGTGCTGCAGATGGCGAGTTTCTCATTTGATGTATTTTCAGGGGATCTTGCACGCGCCCTGCTAAACGGGGGAACGCTTGTCATTTGTCCGGATGACGTCCGGCTTGAGCCACAACAGCTTTATCGGCTCATTGATCAGCACCGTATCACGTTTATGGAGTCGACACCCGCGCTGATTGTTCCGTTTATGGAATATATATATCGCCGGAAGCTCGCGCTGCAAAGTGTAAAAGTACTGGTACTGGGTTCAGATATGATCAAGTCGCAGGATTTTTATACGCTTCGTGAACGCTTTGGGAAAGAAATGCGAATTATTAACAGCTACGGTGTAACAGAAGCGACAATTGATTCTTCGTATTATGAAGCCGAAATGAGCGAAGAGCCGCGGGAAGATGATGTGCCGATCGGTGTTCCGCTTCCGAATGTGCAAATGTACGTCTTAAACAAAGACAAACAGGTCCAGCCGATCGGCGTTTTCGGAGAGCTGTATATCGGAGGCGCCGGCGTCGCCAAAGGATATTGGGGACAGCCTGAGCTGACAGAGGACGCATTCAGTGACCCGTTACAAACGGGAGAAACGCTTTACAGAACCGGAGATCAGGCTTGCTGGCTGCCGGATGGAACTCTTCGCTTTCAAGGGCGGATTGATAAGCAGGTGAAGATCAGAGGCTACAGAATTGAGACGGGAGAAATAGAAAGTGTGCTTTTGAAACACGATCAAGTCAAAGAAGCGGCTGTTACCGTGATGAAAGATGCCGAAGGACAAGCCCGATTAGCGGCATACATCGTTCCTAAAGAGGCCGATATCTCATCACTCCGCCAGTCTCTTATGCAGGAGCTTCCGGCTTATATGATGCCGTCTCATATTATCGGTTTAGACAGCATGCCCCTGACACTGAACGGCAAACTTGATAAATCGGCATTACCGGCAGAACAGATACATTCATCACAGGCATTTGTCGCGCCCGGCGATGAAAAACAGGCGATGTTATGCCGGATTTGGGAAGATGTGCTTCATATTCAGAAAGCGGGAATTCATCACTCTTTTTTTGAGCTTGGGGGAGATTCCATTAAGGCGCTTCAAGTGTCAGCCCGACTCGCCGGAGAAGGCTGGAACATGTCGATCCGCGATTTGTTTCAGTTCCCGACGATTGCAGAACTCGCGAAGCACCTCACGCCGGCTGTTGCAACGGCTGATCAGGGGCCGATAGAAGGAAGCGCTCCGCTGACACCGATCCAGCAGAGATTTTTTGAGGAGCCGGGTGCGTTTGAGCTTCATTATAACCAATCAGTCATGCTGTGCACTGAAGACAGCCTCGAAATAGATGCGCTGTACCAGGCGGTTTGCGCGCTGACAGAACATCATGATGCGCTGCGAATGACTTTCACTGAAAATGAGCATGGGGAAGCCGTTCAATATAATCGCGGAATCACAAAGCAGCATGAAGAAATATTTACGCTTAACGTCATAGATATTTCAGAAGAAACGCAGCCCGAAAAACGGATAGCCGCTGAGGAAGAAGAAATACAGCAGGCTATGCGCCTTGATCAAGGCCCTCTGCTTCATCTCGGAGTGTTCCGGCAGAAGGAAGCCGACCATCTTCTTATAACGATTCATCATCTTATCGTGGACGGCGTGTCATGGAGGATATTGCTTGAAGATCTGCAGACAGCTTATCAGCAGGCATTAGAAGGCAAACAAATCGAACTGCCGCCGAAAAGCGATTCTTATATAAAGTATGCCGAAGAGCTTTTTGACATTTCCAAGAGCAAAGTATTGCTGGAGGAAGCCGCATACTGGGACAGCGTGATGTCTAGTGAAACAGCGCCGCTGCCGAAAATAACTGATGAAAACGCCGGACGATTGCAGGAAAACGCCCGCACTGCATCGTGGATATTAAGCAGCGAAGTCACGAAACAGCTGCTGTTGGAAACACAGCAGGCTTACGGAACGGATGTTCATGAATTGCTTTTAACGGCGCTTGGAATGGCGCTTCATGAGTGGACGGGTTCTGAACAGATCCTTATCAGCACTGAGGGGCACGGTCGCCAGGGGCATATTCCTGACATTGATATGTCAAGAACGGCAGGATGGTTTACATCTGTTTACCCGGTGCTTTTGGATATGAGAGTGCCGGGCGGCTCAGGTGAAAAGACCGCTCACCGCATAAAGACGGTAAAAGACATGATGCGACGGGTTCCTCATCACGGAACCGGCTACGGGCTGCTGAGATATTCGCGGAACATTCTTTATAAAGACCCAGAAATAAGCTTTAACTATCTCGGTGCGTTTGACGGTCTTGAGGGAACGCTGAAGATGTCACCGTTCAAGCCGCAGCATGATATAGCGGCCGGGCGCATCCGCGAGTTTGATCTGGATATTAACGCGATGGTGGCGGCCGGGCAACTGGAGGTAAAAGCCGTTTATACAAATGTATTTGCACCGGGGGCAATCGAGTTCTTCATGAATCGTTTCCATACTCACCTCGAGGACATCATCGCCCACTGTTCCGGCAAGAAAGAGCGGGAAAAAACATTAACGGATTACAGCCATACAGAATTGACCGCTCAAGCACTATCAAGCATTGAAGATCTCGTAAAAGGACTTTAATTTCATAAAAAGGTGTGTGGCATTCGTGACACAAGCGACAGAAATTCAAGATATTTACCCTTTATCATATATGCAGGAAGGCATGCTGTTTCATTCGCTTCTGGATTCCGGATCAAACGCATATGTCGAGCAGATTTCATTTACAGTCAGCGGGGATTTATGCATTGATACATTCCAAAAAAGTCTGGATATGCTTGTCAGCCGCTATGATATTTTCAGAACGATTTTCATAAAAGAAGTGCCTGACCTTGAAGGTCCGCAGCAGGTTGTCCTTTCACGCCGTGACACAGCCGTACAGACTGAGAACATTTCAGACTATTCGGAAGAACGGCAGCAAAGCATCATTGAGGAATTCAAGGAAACCGACCGGAATAAGGGGTTCGATCTGCAAAAAGGCCCCTTAATGCGCCTGACTCTTTTTCAAACAGGAGAAAACCGCCATACATGCGTTTGGACTCATCATCACATTATGATGGACGGCTGGAGCTTGGGCATTGTGCTGAAAGATTTCTTCAGCATGTATTATGCGATCCGAAACGGGCGGCCTGTAAACCTCGGCAGTCCGGCTCCTTACAGCTTTTATATCAAATGGCTCCGAAGCCGGAATAAAGAAGAAACGTCAGCGTTCTGGTCGCGTTGCTTGGAAGATTACGGAGATGTCGTTTCCGTCCCGCAAACGAAGAATAAGCCGGCGCAAAACGGTTATGCATCTGAGCATTTTCAATTTTTCCTTGAGTCTGAAACCGTGCAAAAGCTGACAGACATTGCCCGAAGCACCGGGGTCACGCTGAATACTTTGTTTACGAGCATTTGGGGACTGCTTCTCCATCGTTACAACGGCACTGAAGATGCGGTATTCGGTTCAGTTGTTTCCGGCAGGCCGTCAGCTATCGCCGACATCGAATCCATGGCCGGACTGTTTATCAATACCGTGCCGGTAAGGGTGCGCGCGGCTGGTGATATGACTTTTTCTTTTCTTCTCAAAAAGGTGCAAAAAGAGTCACTTGCTGCGGAAGAGCACAGCTATTATCCGCTTTATGACATTCAAAACGAGAGCGGTCTGCAAAAAGATCTCTTGAACCATATCCTTGTCTTTGAAAATTATCCGGTTCAAATGCAGGCTGCGGTAAACGGCTGGCAGCAAACGGAAAGCAGTGCGCTCTCACTTGAAAACTTTTCGATGGCGGAAGAAACCAATTACGATCTTAACGTCGTCATCGTTCCGGGAGAAGAGTTTTATGTGAAATTCAGCTACAATGCGGGCATCTACGATCGGGAAGACATGAAACGGATCAAAGGGCATATTCTGGAGGTCATCTCCTGTGTAACGGAAGATCCGGACAGGCTTTTATCAAGCATCAGTCTCGTGCCTCCGGAGGAAGAAGCCCTGATTCATTCGTTTAACGAAACGAACCGTCCGTACCCTGAGACAACCGTTCATGGGCTGTTTGAAGAACAGGCGGCAAAAACGCCTGATCAAGAGGCGTTGAGATATAACGGGGTAAGCTGGAGCTACAAGAAATTAAATCAGCGGGCGAATCAGATTGCGCATGCGTTAAGGGAAAAAGGCGCACGCCCCGACCAGATCACCGCTGTTATGCTGCGCCGATCAATGAGTACGGTTGCCGCTCTGCTCGGAATTTGGAAGTCGGGCAGCGCCTATATGCCGATTGATGCGGAATTTCCGCCTGAACGGATTTCATTTTTACTGAGAGACAGTGAAGCCTCACTGCTCGTGACTGAAAAAGACCTGCTCCCCCTCATTCCGCCGCATTTCAAGGGCAGCGTCGTCATCATGGAGGAAACGGTTTCCCAGCAGACTGCACCGCTTCCGCCGATATCTGACAGCGGAAATTGGGCGTATGTCATTTACACCTCCGGAACGACAGGCCGGCCGAAAGGGGTGCTTGTACAACACAAAGCGATCAGCAATACATTGCAATGGCGGCGTGAAGAATACGGGATGACAGAAGGGGACATAGCGCTTCATCTTTTTTCATACGTATTTGACGGGTCATTAACGAGTCTTTTCACTCCGCTTCTGTCGGGCGCCTGTGTATTGTTAACTGATGAAGATGATGCGAAAGACGTCCTTTCAATAAAACAGAAAATCACCTGCCACGGAGTGAGCCATCTTCTGATCGTTCCGTCTCTGTATCGCGTTCTGCTTGATTCGCTGACGAAAAAGGATGCGCAGACGCTTCGGGCGGTGACATTTGCCGGGGAAGCGGCCACTCCTGATATCGTGGAAGCGAGCCGCGGCATATGCCCGAATGCCGAGCTGCTGAATGAATACGGTCCGACGGAAAACAGTGTGGCTACGACGATCCTGCGTAATCTGCAAAAAAGCAGCCGGATTACGATCGGACGCCCGATCGCCAACACTTCTGTCTATATGATGCACGGAGATCGGCTGCAGCCGGTCGGAGCCGTCGGTGAACTGTGTATTTCCGGAAAAGGTCTGGCGGACGGATATTTTCAGCAAAAAGAGCTGACGGACAAAGTCTTTACCCCTCATCCGTTTCGTGAAGGTGAACGGCTGTACAGAACGGGAGATGCAGCCCGATTTTTACCGGATGGAACGATTGAATATATGGGACGCTTTGACGATCAGGTGAAGATAAGAGGTTACAGAATTGAATTAGGAGAAATCGAAACGGCACTCAGAAGTCTGTCCGGGGTAAAAGAGGCGGCAGTCACCGTGCGCAAAGCGGCGGACGGGGAACAGGAGCTTGCAGCTTATGTCGTACTGGAAAACGCGGGTGTGACATTTGACCCTCATGCCGAATTGGCCGGGAGATTACCTGCTTATATGATACCGGGAAGCTTTACCAAATTAACGGAGATGCCGCTTTCTGTGAGCGGAAAACTTGATCGGGCCGCACTTCCTGAGCCGAAAGAAGCCGAGAGAACCGGTGATTATCAAGCTCCGCGCACAATGCTTGAGACTGAGCTGCTGTCTATTTGGCAAGAAGTGCTGAAACGGGAACACATCAGTATGAGAGATGATTTCTTCCAAATCGGCGGACAGTCGCTGAAAGCCGCGTCGCTTGTTTCAAACATACATAAACGGCTGCAAATTGAACTTGCCGTCAGCCATGTTTTTGAACATCCGACAATCGAGAGCATGGCCCGCTTCCTTGAACAGAGGAAAAGAGGAGAATATGCAGAAATCACGCCTGCTGTGGCAAAGGACTTGTACCCGCTATCTTTTGCACAAAAAAGGCTCTATGCCCTTCACCAGCTTGCGGCGGACAGCACGGGCTATCATATGCCCGCTTGTCTGGAACTGAGCGGCAGACTCAACCGGGATCGTCTGCACGAAGCCTTTTCAGCGCTGTTACAAAGGCATGAAGCGTTACGCACATCATTTGTTTTACGAAACGGGGAGCCGATGCAGCACATACATGCACATGTCGATCTTGACCTCACAGAGATTCACATGCCATCCGGGAACCTTCTTCAAGAGGTGATGGAAACTTTCGTCAAACCATTTGATGTGGAAAAAGCGCCGCTTTTGAGAGTGACTTTAGCCAAAGTCACTGAAGAACGTCATTTTCTGCTGCTTGATATGCATCATCTTATCGCAGACGGTGTGTCAATGAGCGTTCTGATTCAAGAATTGACGGATTTATACAGAGGAAAAGAGTTGCGGCCGTTAAAACTCCAATACAAAGATTTTTCCGTCTGGCAGCATGAGCGGTTTGCCGCTGAAGAATTCAAAAGACATGAGCGTTATTGGCTGGAGACGATCGGGGAAAACATTCCCGTACTTGATCTGCCGCTCGATAAAAAGCGCCCGCAGCTTCCTGATTTCAGCGGGTCCGTTGTTCGAACGCGCCTTCAAAAGGAAACGGCGGAGAATTTACGCCGGCTCATGGATGAGACGGGTTCGACGCTGTATATGATTCTTTTGGCAAGCTACTCCTTGTTCCTTTCTAAATTGAGCGGGCAGGAAGACATTGTCGTCGGTTCACCTGCGGCCGGCAGAAGCCGCGCTGAGCTTGACGGGGTCATCGGCATGTTTGTAAATACCGTGGCAATGAGAAGCAGGCCGAAAGGGGATAAGACATTCCGCGCTTATTTAGAAGAGGTGAAAATGCTCGCCCTCGGCGCGGCCGAACATCAGGACTTCCCGTTTGAAGAACTTGCCCAAAAGCTTGATACACACCGGGAAGTCAATCGCAATCCGCTGTTTGATGCCATGCTCGTTTTGCAAAACAGTGATGATTTCGAAGTGAACCTTCCGGGCTTAGCCGTTTCTTCACATGCAGTGAAACATGACATTTCAAAATTCGACTTGACGCTTCATACCGAGGAACGGCCGGATGGCTCACTGGATTTTCATTTTGAATACAGTACCGCGTTGTTTGAAAAAGGTACGATCGAACGGTGGGCCGGTCATTTTAAAGAGCTTTTAGGACAAATCGCATCGCATGATGAGCGGAAGCTGTCTGACATTCATTTGCTGGGCATAAACGATCGGCAGATGCTTCTTCAAGCGGAAAATCAAACGGCGGAGTATCCGAGGCATGAAACGATCGTCAGTTTATTTGAAGCACAGGCGGAAAAAATGCCGGATCAAATTGCAGCCGTCATGTCTGATGAGCGTCTCACCTACCGCGAGCTCAATGAAAAGGCGGATCGAATCGCCGATATGCTGTCGGAAAACGGCATCCGCTCCGGACAGATTGTCGGAATTATGACCGAACGATCTCCGGATATGCTGATTGGGATTCTCGGTATTTTAAAAGCGGGAGGAGCTTATCTGCCGATTGATCCTGACTATCCGGACGAGCGGATTTCATTTATGCTGACTGACAGCGGCGCGCGTGCTCTGTTGACGCAATCGGGTCTTGGGATATCCGGAATGGACGGACTGCCGGTTTTATACATCGATAAGCCTGAATCCGTTTCAGCAGACAGAACGAAAAAAATGATAACGCCTGAACAGCCGGCTTACGTGATTTACACATCGGGCACAACCGGAAAACCGAAAGGCGTTATGACGGAACACCGCAATGTCATCAGCCTTATCACACATAAAGGACTGCCGTTTGATTTCGGCTCTGAAGACGTCTGGACGCTGTTCCATTCCTATTGCTTTGATTTTTCTGTCTGGGAAATATTCGGCGCGCTCTTATACGGCGGAAAGGTAGTCATCGTGCCGAAAGACACAGCCCGTGATCCGCATTTGTACCGGCAGCTGCTGCAAAGTGAAGGCGTAACGGTGCTGAACCAAACGCCGACGGCTTTTTCCGGACTCATTCATGAAGAAGCCGGGCATACGGACAAGCTGAAGCTTCGATATGTCGTTTTCGGCGGAGAGGCGCTTCAGCCCGGCATGCTGAAAAGCTGGAAAGAGAAGTACCCGGAGACGGAGCTTGTTAATATGTACGGCATTACGGAAACCACGGTTCACGTCACATGCAAAAAACTGAATATGGATGATATTGAGAGAAACAAAAGCAATATCGGCAGACCGCTGGAAACCCTTCATGCTTTTGTCATGGACGCTTATATGAATCCGCTGCCGATCGGAATTCCCGGTGAGCTTTATATCGGCGGGGAAGGCGTCGCGAGGGGGTATGTAAACAGGGATGATTTAACCGCCTCCCGTTTCATCACGAATCCGCACGGCATGCGGCTCTACCGGACGGGCGATATCGCCAAAAGGCTCTCAAATGGCGAGCTGGAATATGTCGGGCGGAAAGATGCGCAAGTAAAAGTCAGAGGCCACAGAATTGAGCTGGGAGAAATTAAATCAGCGTTGCAAGAGCTTTCCTCCGTGAAAGAGGCCGCCGTGATCACACGTGCTGATCAGCACGGTCAGCACTCCATTTACGCATACGCGGTCTTACACGGAAACGAAAAGATAAAAGAAGCAGAGATTCAGGCCTCTCTCAGAGCTTTTCTGCCGGAATATATGATTCCCGCCCGCTTGATAGAGCTTGATGAACTGCCTTTGACGGCGAATGGGAAGCTGGACGAGAAGGCGCTCCCGCAGCCTGAATTAAATGATAGCCTTGGAGATGATATCAGCCTGAGAAATGAAACTGAAGAAATGATGGCTGACATTTGGGAAGAACTCTTAGGTGTTGAAGGCCTCGGTCCCAATGCTCATTTCTTCCATCTCGGCGGGGATTCGATTAAAGCGCTGCAAGTATGTGCGAGGCTGAAACAGCAGGGCTATGAAACGACCGTCCGCGAGCTGTTCGAGCATCAGACACTGGGAGAAGTATCGATGCGGCTCCGGAAAGTCCGCCGCGTGATTGATCAGGATCCCGTCACGGGAGACGTGCCGCTGACGCCGATACAGCACTGGTTCTTGTCGCAATCATTGCCGCATGATCATTTTAATCAGTCCGTTATGCTCCGCAGTGCGGACAGAATCAATGTATCTGCTATGAGAAAGGCGCTGGCACAGCTTGCAGTTCATCATGACGCATTACGGATGATATGCGGCACGCAAAACGGATCGGTGATTCAATATAACAGAGCGGAAAACCTTTCTGAAGAAGAACTCTTTACGTTTGAAACGTATGACGTGAGAGGGAAAGGGTCATTACAAGAGGAGCACGCCGCAATCGAACAGGCGGCCGCCCGTATTCAAACTTCCATTCGGCTGGAGACGGGGCCGCTCGTAGCTGTCGGATTATTTCACGCTAATGATGGCGATCATCTGCTGCTTTCCATTCATCACCTTGTCATTGACGGTGTATCATGGCGGATTTTATTTGAGGATCTCACCGCGTGCTACAGGCAGGCGCTCGAAGGAAAAGAAACCGCGCTTCCGGCAAAAACCGATTCCTATCAGACTTACGCGAAGCAAATCTCTGATTATGCAAAAAGCCGCCGGCTGTTACAGGAAGCAGACTACTGGTCCGAAAGAGAAAAAGCGGCGGTCAAACCGCTTCCGAAAGATGCCCGCACCTCTTCCAATCTTCTGAAAGATACAGATGTGATGACCGTTACATTGACAAAACAGGAGACTGAGCAGCTGTTAACGGAAGCAAACAGAGCATACACAACAGAGACGGGCGAATTATTGCTTGCCGCGTTAAGCCTTGCGCTGAACAGATGGACCGGAAACGAGACATTCAAAATCAGCATGGAAGGCCACGGAAGGGAAGAGCACTTGGAACATCTTGATATCAGCAGAACCATCGGCTGGTTTACGTCAATTTATCCGGTATTGGTTGACGCAAGTTTTCAAGATCAGGCTGATGACGGCGAGCGGCTCGGCTATCACATTAAACGGACAAAAGACATGATGCGCCGCATTCCGCATAAAGGAGCGGGATACGGGGTGCTGAAGTATATAAGCAAACTCTGGGAAGAGACTGAATCTGATTCTCCTGAAATCAGTTTTAACTATCTGGGGCAGTTTGACAGGGAGATCCGTTCCAGCGGCTTTGGTGTTTCTCCCGTAAAAGCGGGAAATGAAATCAGCCCGGACTGGGAACGTCCGTACACACTTGATATCAGCGGCTCCGTATCGTCGGAATGTCTCAGCATGCATGTTGTGTACAACCGTTTTCAGTATCAAAAAGAAACGATTGAAGTTTTGACGGGACATTTTCATGCCTTTCTCAAGCAGATCATCACGCATTGCACAGGCAAAGAGGAGCGTGAATGGAGCGCCGCTGATTTCAGTGACGAGGAGTTAACGCTGGAAGATCTGAGTGACATTATGGGAGCCGTCAACAAACTATAGAAAAGGAGTGGCGCAATGGGGCAGCAACCGGAAATACAAGATATATATCCTTTATCTTTTATGCAGGAGGGCATGCTTTTTCATTCTCTGTTGGATCATGACTCAAGAGCCTACTTCGAACAAGCGGTGTTTACGATCAACGGACAGCTTGACCGGGAACGATTCCAAAAAAGTTTAGATGCTGTTTTTGAACGATACGATATTTTCCGTACGACATTTATTCATAAGAATGTGGCGAAGCCCCGCCAAGTCGTGTTGAAAAACAGGCCGAGCCGCGTTCAGTTTCATGATATTTCTCATTTGGACGAGAAGGCACAAGACAAATATGCCGACCGGTTCAGAAAAGAAGATAAAGATAAAGGCTTTGATTTGCAATCAGACCCTCTCATGAGAGTCTCCATTTTGAAAAAAGCGCCCGAACGCTATGTTTGTATATGGAGCCATCATCATATCGTCATGGACGGCTGGTGCTTCGGAATTGTCATGAAGGAATTTCTGATGATCTATCAATCTCTCGGAGACGGACGGCTTCCGTCTCTCGAGCCTGTTCAGCCATATGGAAAGTATATTAAATGGCTCATGAAGCAGGATCGTAAAGAAGCCGAGATTTTTTGGAAAACGAGACTTGCCGATCTTGAGCAATCGGCGTCTCTTCCGAAAAAATCCGCGGAACCAAATGGCGAACTTGAGCAGGCGGTTTTCACCATTTCTGAAGAGCAGACAAATGAGCTGAAGAACATTGCGGCAAGGGCGGGAGCAACGCTGAATACAGTGTTCCAGGCACTGTGGGGCATTTTGCTGCAGCGTGTCAGCCGCTGTGATGACGCCGTTTTCGGTTCAGTCGTTTCCGGCCGGCCGTCGGATCTCGCAGGCGTGGAAAAAATGGTGGGACTGTTTATTAATACGATTCCCGTGCGGGTGAAAAGCGGTTCATTTTCTTTTCTGGAGCTCGTCAGGCATTTGCAGCAGGAGACGCTGCAAGCAGAAGCGTACAGCTATTATCCGCTGTATGACATTCAGGCGCAAAGCCCTTTGAAGCAAGCGCTGTTTGACCACATTATCGTGTTTGAAAATGTGCCGGCCCAGCGTGAAATTGAAAATGTGAGTCAGGCCGGTTCATTTGATTTTGCGGTAGAAGATTTCACGATGGAGGAAGTCACAAACTACGGATGCAGCATAAAGGTGATTCCGGGAAGTTCTCTTTATATCCGCTTAAACTTTGATACCGGTATATACGATCGTGTTTTTATGAAGAATATTGAAACATTTTTACGGCATATGATGAAGTCAGTCATTTCCGACCCTGAAATGAGCGCCTCCGAGATCGCATTGCTGGATGCGTGTGAAGCCAGAAATATGCTGGATGCGTTTAACCGTACAGAAACGGTTGAACCGCCGGCCCCGACGCTTCACGGGCTGTTCACCCGCCGCGCCGCGCTTTCGCCGCATCGTCCGGCGCTCCGTTTTCCGGGCGGTATGCTGACGTACGCTGAGCTCGATCAGTACACAGACAGGCTCGCCGTTTGGCTCCGCCAAAAGGGCGTCCGCAAAGAAAGCATGGTCGGCGTACTCGCCGAACGCTCGCCGGAGATGGTGGTTTCAGTGCTTGCCGTGTTAAAAGCGGGCGGCGCCTACGTGCCGCTTGACCCTGACTATCCTGAGGACAGGCTGCGCTATATGCTCGAGGACTGCGGCGCCTGCCTCCTGCTTGCACAGCCGGGATTATCCGTTTCCGGTTTTTCCGGAGAAACGCTAGAAGTGTCTCTTTCTGCTCTGACAAGTGAGACGGAGACAGGGGATGTCTCTGAAGAAGCGGATGCTGATTCGCTCGCTTATATCATTTATACGTCCGGTTCGACGGGAACACCGAAGGGAGTGGCTGTTGAACACCGTCAAGCCGCCGCCTTTTTATCAGGGATGCAAGGGCAGTTCCCGTTAACGGAAGAGGATATTATCGTTATGAAATCATCCTTTTCATTCGATGCTTCCATCTGGCAATTGTTTTGGTGGACGATGTCCGGCGCTTCCGTGTATCTGCTTCCTGCCGGATGGGAGAAAGATCCTGTGCGGATGATTGAAGCGTTTGCCTCAGAAAAGGTGACGACCGCGCATTTTATTCCGGCGATGGTCAACAGCTTTTTAGACGCGCTGGAAACAGAGCCTGCAGAAACAAGAACACGCCTCGGCAGAACACTGACACGCGTGTTTGCCGGAGGGGAAGCTCTTTCCCCGCTTACGGCTGCCCGGTTTGCCGATCTGTTGCCGGAGACCATGCTTATTCACGGCTATGGACCGACAGAAGCGACGGTTGATGCGGCCTTTTACGTCTGTGACCGAAAACGGGACAGCGGACGGACAAGGCTTCCGATCGGAAAACCCGTTCCTGGTGCCCGTCTGTATGTATTAGATAGCGGAGGAACCATCCAGCCTGCGGGCGTGGCAGGAGAGTTGTACATTGCGGGGACAGGGGTGGCCCGGGGCTATCTGAACCGGCCTGAGCTGACGGAGGAGCGTTTTCTCGATGATCCGTTTTATCCGGGCGAGCGCATGTATCAGACGGGCGATATCGCACGCTGGACAGAAGACGGCCTTGTCGAATGGCTCGGCCGTTCAGACGGACAAGTGAAAGTCCGCGGCTACCGGATTGAACCGGGGGAAATCGAAGCGGCGATCCGGCGCATCGACGGCATTCGTGAGGCGGCGGTCACCGCCCGGACCGAACACGGAGATACCGCGCTTTACGCCTATATTGAAGGACGGGAAAGCGATGACGTGCGGGCGGAGCTTGCGACACGCCTTCCGGCCTACATGATGCCGGCTCAGTTCATAGAGATGAGCGAATGGCCGGTCACGCCGAGCGGAAAGCTTGACCGCCGCGCACTGCCGGCTCCCGGCGGAGCGGCAGACAGACGGGCGTACACCGCCCCGCGGAACGTCACGGAAATGAAGCTTTGCGCCCTTTGGGAAGAGGTGCTGAAAAACGGCCCCGTCGGCATCCGGGATCACTTTTTTGAGCGGGGCGGTCATTCGTTAAAAGCGACGGCTCTCGTCTCCCGCATCGCCAAAGAATTCGGTGTTCAGGTGCCGTTACAGGACATCTTCGCCCGGCCGACGGTGGAAGAGCTTGCTTCGGTTATTCAGGACTTGGAAGAGAGCCCGTATGAATCGATTCAGCCTGCGCAAAAACAGGACACCTACCCGGTGTCTTCGGCGCAGAAACGGATGTATGTGCTCCAACAGCTTGAAGACGGCGGTGTCGGCTACAATATGCCGGCTGTGCTGGAACTGACGGGCCCGCTTGACCGCGGCCGGCTGGAGGAGACATTCCGGCAGCTTGTGGAGCGGCACGAGTCGCTCAGAACGTCCTTTGAAACGGGGCCTGACGGCGAACCGGTGCAGCGCATCCATGACAGCGTGCCGTTTCAGCTGGATGAGGCCGAGTCAGCTGACGCATTCGTCCGGCCGTTTTGTCTGGAGGAAGGGCCGCTCTTCCGTGCGGCCCTCGTGAAAGAATCGGATGAACGTCATCTTTTATTAACGGATATGCATCATATTATTTCTGACGGTGTGTCCGTCAACACCTTGATTAAAGAATTCGGCGAGCTGTACGCAGGCCGTTCGCTTGCGCCGATGCGCCTTCAATATAAAGACTATGCCGTCTGGCAGCGGTCGTTTCAGGAGAAAGAAGGATACCAGAAGCAGGAAGCGTATTGGCTGAAGCGGCTAGAAGGAGAGCTGCCGGTGCTTGAGCTTCCGGCTGACAAGCCCCGTCCGGCTGTCAGAAGCTTTGCGGGCGGCAGCGTATCATGCACGCTTGACGCTGAAACCGCATCCGGCCTTCACCGCATCGCCCGGGATCACGGCTCCACTTTGTATATGGTGCTTCTCGCCGCGTACAATACGTTACTCGCGCGATTGAGCGGGCAGGAAGACATCATCGTCGGCTCGCCGATTGCCGGGCGCCCGCACAAAGACCTTGAACCGATTCTCGGCATGTTCGTCAACACGCTGGCCATCAGAACGGAGCCGAAAGGAGACAAACGGTTTACCGATTATTTGGCGGAAGTCCGCCAGGCGGCGCTTGAGGCGTATGAGCATCAGGACTATCCGTTTGAGGAGCTTGTGGAACGGCTCGGCGTGCAGCGGGACATGAGCCGCAATCCGCTGTTTGATGCGATGTTTGTGCTTCAAAATATGGAGCGTGAATCCCTGGGGTTAAATAAGCTGCATTTGACTCAAGCTGCGGATACAAGTCATAAAACCGCAAAGTTTGATGCCACGCTTTACGCGTCAGAAGGGTCTGACGGTTCCATCAGCTTTGATTTTGAATTCAATACAGATATCTATCAAAAACAGACAATTGAAAAATGGCTTTCTTATTTTACCCGTATTCTTACAAAAGTAATTGAAAACCAAGCGATACCGCTTGGTGACATTCACGTACTGGATGATGCTGAAACAAATCGCGTCATTTATCAGTTTAATCAGACGAAAAGCGATTACCCAAGACACGAAACCATCAGCCGTTTATTTGAGCGTCAGGCAAAAGAAACCCCCGATGCCCGGGCAGTTGTATATGATGGACAAATCTTGACATACCGTGAGCTGAACGAACGGGCTAACAGAATAGCAGCGGCTCTCCGATCAAATGGCGTCGGTCCGGAAAGCGTTGTCGCCTTATTAACCGGCCGCACAACAGAGCTTGCTTCCGGAATCCTCGGAATATTAAAAGCGGGAGGCGCCTACTTGCCTATCGGTGACGATGTGCCGCGGGAACGGGCTGAATGGATGCTTAAAGACTGTAAAGCTGATATTCTTCTCCAATCTGATAAACTTGACGGTCTGCCGCTTTCAGGAAAACGTTTATTCATAGAGGATATTCAAACAAAGGCCGGCTTGAGTTCGGAAAATCCCGAACCGCTCGGCGGACCTGAATCGTTGGCCTACATGATTTATACGTCCGGGTCAACAGGTGCGCCAAAAGGCGTCATGATTGAACAGCGAAGCGTGATTCGCCTTGTGAAAAACAGCAATTATATTGATTTTACGCCGAAAGACAGACTGTTGTTTACTTCATCATTAGGATTTGACGTTACGACATTTGAAATATTCGGTCCGCTTTTAAACGGCGCTTCTTTATATGTAAGTGACCAGGAAACCTATCTCGACTCTGATGTTCTGGAAACATTTATACAGCAAAACGGCATTACGACACTGTGGCTGACATCGTCTCTGTTCAACCATTTATCAGAACAAAATAAAGACGTGTTTTCCGGATTATCCCGATTGATTATCGGCGGGGAAGCACTGTCCCCGAGCCATGTAAACCGGGTTCGGAATGCGCTGCCGCATCTCTCAGTATGGAATGGATACGGACCGACTGAAAACACGACGTTCTCGACTTGCTTTTTGATTGAACAATCATACGATCATTCAATCCCGATCGGGCGCCCTGTCGGAAATTCAACCGCATATATCATAAACAGCAGGGGAACACCGCAGCCGATCGGCGTCATCGGCGAATTGTGCACAGGCGGAGACGGTGTGGCAAGAGGATATTTCGGCCGCCCTGAGCTGACGGAAGAAAAATTTGTCCCTAATCCTTTTGTTCCCGGAGAACGGATGTACCGCACCGGAGATTTAGCCCGCTGGCTGCCGGACGGAACGATCGAATATGCCGGGCGGATGGATGATCAAGTGAAAATCCGCGGTTATCGGGTCGAGCTGGGAGAGATTGAAGCCGCACTGAGGAGCCTGGACGGTGTGAAAGAAGCTGCCGTGTCAGTCAGAACCGGGCAGTCCGGCAATAAAGAACTGATCGCATATATGAGTCTGCAGGCGGACATGGATACAGAAAAAGTGCGTTCTTCACTTTCTCAGCAACTGCCGAATTACATGGTTCCGGCCTATATGATGGAACTTGAGAAGCTGCCGCTTACGCCGAACGGTAAATTGGATCGGAAAAATCTGCCCGAACCGGAGCTCACGCTTCAAACCGCGTACACAGCTCCCCGCAATGAGCTTGAAGAACAGCTTTCCGTGATCTGGCAGGAAGTGCTCGGCACAAAACAAGTCGGGATTGAGGACTCATTTTTTGAGTTGGGCGGCGATTCAATCAAAGCGCTGCAAGTTTCCGCACGGCTCGGACGCTATGGGTGGAAAATGACGGCAAGTGACTTATTCCGGCACCCGTCCATTAAGGAACTCGCGCCTCTTATCCGGAAAGCGGAAAGAGTCATCGATCAGCGGCCGGTGGAAGGAGACATACCTTGGACACCCGTTCAGCACTGGTTTTTATCACAGCGGATGGAAAACAGAAATCATTTCAATCAGTCCGTCATGATGTTCAGCTCTGACGCATTGCAAAAACAGCCGCTCAAAGAAGCCTTGGAGCATCTTGTCATTCATCATGATGCACTCCGGATCACCGTCAGTGAAGAAAACGAAAGTATCAGACAAATCAATCACGGTATTCAAAAAGCTGAGCTGTACACCTTGGACATTTGGGATATGTCTGAGACAGATACTTGGGAAAGAGAAATAGAAACTGAAGTGGCTGCGCTCCAACAGCGGATGGATATTGAAAAAGGGCCGTTATTAAAAGCCGGCTGGTTCAAAACCCGGTCCGGGGATTATTTATTCATCACCGTACATCACCTGGCGGTTGACGGAGTGTCATGGCGTATTTTGCTGGAGGATTTATCTGCCGCTTACACTCAAGCCGTAAAAGGTCAGCCGGTCCAGCTTCCGCCAAAGACCGATTCGTTTAAACAATACGCCGTAAGGCTTTCGGAATACGCAAAAAGCAGCAAGCTGATGCATGAAGAAGAATATTGGCGTTTTATTGAAGAAGAAACAGCCGCCGAACTTCCTTATGAAAAACCGCAGCATCAGACGGGAGCCGACAGCATTCGGCAAACGGTAAGCTTTACGCTTACAGAAGAAGAAACGTCCGTTTTGCTTCAGCAGGTCAACCGGGCCTACCATACCGATACGCAAGATATTCTTCTGACTGCCGCAGCTTTGGCTTTACGGGACTGGACAGGGGGCGGCAGACTGCGCATCGCGATGGAAGGGCACGGGAGAGAGCACATCATGCCGGAGCTCGACATCAGCCGCACCGTAGGCTGGTTTACCTCCATGTATCCGGTGCTCATTGACTTGAACACAGCAGGCGCTGAGCTTGGAACGGCGGTAAAAACGGTCAAAGACACACTCGGAAGAATACCGGATAAAGGAATAGGCTACGGCATTTTAAAATACATGACACCGCCTGAACAAAAAACAATCCGCTTCAGACAAGCGCCTGAAATCAGCTTTAACTATTTAGGGCAATTCAATGATACAGAAGATCAGCACACGTTCAGTCTGTCCGGTCTCGCGAGCGGGCACGACATCACGCCGACGTGGCAGCGGGAACAAGCGGTGGAAATGAGCGCGATGGCCGCACAACATAAACTTCACTTCAGTTTGAGCTATCCGCCGAGCCGCTTCTCCAAAGAAACGATGGAACAGCTGCTGCAAACCTTACAGCAATATTTGCGTGATATTATGGCGCACTGCACAGGGAAAGAGGAAGCAGAAAAAACCGTTAGTGATTTTAGCAGCAAAACGTTAACATCTGATGATTTGGACAGCATAGCGAGTTTTGTCGAGGAACTGTAGAAAAAGGCGACGGGGAGATTATAACATGACAAAAAAGAATGCAATTCAGGATATTTATCCGCTGTCTTATATGCAGGAAGGAATGCTTTTTCATTCCCTCCTGCAAAAGGAATCACAGGCTTACGCCGAGCAGGCCTCCTTTTCAATAACGGGGAAGGTTGACACCCGCGTGTTTGAAGAGAGCGTTCATGCCCTTTTTGAAAGACATGATATTTTCAGAACGATCTTTATCAGCCAGAACGTGTCAGTGCCGCAGCAGGTTGTATTAAAAGAGCGGAACGTCAGCATTATTGAGGAAAATCTCACTAATTTAAATAAGGCTGATCAAATCAAGTATATCGAAGAAGCCAAACGAAGAGACCGTGAGAAAGGGTTTCATCTGCAAAAAGACATGCTGATGCGGGTGACGCTGCTTCAAACCGGAGAATGTGAATATACGTGCATATGGAGTTTCCATCACATCATTATGGATGGCTGGTGTCTCGGAATCGTGCTGAAAGAGTTCTTCCAGATATACGCCTCGCGGCTCCGCCGGACACCGTTAACGCTTGAGCCTGCTGTGCCGTACGGGACCTACATCAAGTGGCTGATGGAGCAAGATAAAGAAAAAGCCGCTTCGTACTGGGAGCGGTATCTTGAAGGCTTTGAACAGCAGACTGTACTGCCGAAGCAGAAAAAAGCCGGTAAAAGCAGACAAGAGGAAGTGACGTTTTCCTTTTCAAAAGAGGACACGGCTAAGCTGAAAGAGCTGGCCGTAAAAGAAGAGGTCACGCTGAGCACCATTTTCCACACGCTCTGGGGCATTTTGCTTCAGGCGTATAACCAGACAGAAGATGCGGTTTTTGGTTCTGTCATTTCCGGAAGGCCGTCTGAAATCGAAGGCATCGAGCGAATGATCGGCCTGTTCATTAATACCGTGCCTGTCCGGATCAGCGGGGCGGACATCCCGTTTCAAAAGCTGATCAAAAACGTGCAAAAGGACGCTTTGAAAGGACAGGCTTACAGCTATCATCCGCTTTATGACATACAGGCGAATTCACAGGTAAAACAAGGCTTAATTGACCACATTCTCGTCTTTGAGAATTATCCGGTTGAACAGGAGCTTGATGTGCTGAACAGCAAGGGGGACACGAAAGACCTTTTTCACATCCATGATTTCAGCATGGAAGACGAAACCAATTACAGTTTTTACCTGATGGTGGCGCCGGGTGACGAGATTCACTTGAAAATGAGATTCGATTCAAGCGTGTATGACCGCCAATTTATCGAAAATATCAAAGGCCATTTGGCACACATCGTCTCCCAAGTTCTCGACAAACCGGACATCACGCCGGACAAGCTTGAAATCATCACTCCAGAGGAAAAAGTGCAGCTGCTTGCGCCGATTTCTGAAGAGACCGAAAAGCCTGAATATGACACGGTTCATGCAATGTTTGAACGGCAGGCCGCAAAAACGCCGGATCAAATCGCGATTCGGTATGAAGGTGAGTCAGTGACGTACAAAGAGCTGAACGAATCGGCTAATAAGCTGGCACGCCTGCTGAAAAAACGCGGTTTAAAGCGGGAGGAGCCGGTAGGCGTCATGCTCGGCCGTTCCCCTTCTTTAGCGGCGGCTGTTCTCGGTATTTTAAAAGCGGGCGGCGCCTTTGTCCCGATAGATCCGGGCAGTCCAAAGGAGCGTATCCGATATGTCATTGAAAACAGCGGCTGCGTCCATGTTGTAACAGAGCGGCATCAGTCAGTCCCCGCGGAACAAACGCTGCAAGTTACATACATAGAAGAGGCCGGGACGGAAGCGGACGGAAGCAAAGTGCAATCCATTAATACGGCGGACGACCTCCTTTATATGATTTATACATCCGGTACGACAGGGAAACCGAAGGGCGTGCTGCTCGAACATAAAAATATGGCCAACTTGCTTTCTCACCAATTGACGAACACAGACATTGATTTTTGCACAAATGTGCTGCAGTACGCATCTTTGGCGTTTGACGTCTGCTATCAGGAGTTATTTTCAGTACTCTTGAGCGGCGGCACCCTCTGTATCGTGCCGGAATCAATCAAACGGGATGTTTCTCAGCTGTTTTCGTTTATTGATCAGCACAACACGGAAGTGGTGTTTTTCCCGACTGCGTTTGTCAAGATGCTTTTCAATGAAGAAGGTTATGCACAGTCTTTTCCCCGCTGTGTGAAGCATGTCATTACGGCCGGGGAGCAGCTGACCGTTTCGCGTTTGTTCAGGCAGACGCTCCGTTTACACGGTATGCATCTGCATAATCATTACGGCCCGTCAGAAACTCATGTGGTTTCAACGTATACGATTTCTGCGGGAGATGACATACCTGAACATCCGTCGATCGGGAAACCGATCCATCATAACAAGATGTATATTCTCAGCAAAAACAGGCAGCTTCAGCCTCTCGGAATTGCGGGAGAATTGTATATTTCCGGAGCGAATACAGGAAGAGGCTATGTGAACAATCCGGCGCTGACCGAAGAGAAATTTTTGCCTGATCCGTTCAGAACGGACGCCGTCATGTACCGGACCGGAGATTTGGCAAGACTGCGTGCGGACGGCCAAATTGAATACATCGGCCGGACAGATGATCAAGTGAAGATCAGAGGGTACCGGATTGAACCGAAGGAAATTGAAACCGTCCTGGCAAATCATCATGCCGTGAAAGAAGCTGCCGTTCTGATTCAAACGAATGAGTCGGGCGAAAATGAATTATGCGCTTACTGCAGCGTCTCACAAGCGACTGATCCTTCTCAGCTGCGAAGAGATTTGGCTAAAGAGCTGCCTGATTATATGATTCCGGTCAAATGGGCTTTTGTTGACGCGATTCCGCTCACTGCGAACGGAAAAGTCGATCAGCGGGCCCTTCCAGAAGCTTCGGCGTACGCAGCGGGCCGTCGATATACAGCTCCCCGGAATGTGACCGAGCTGAAGCTTACCCGCATATGGGAAGAAGTGCTTCAAACCGGCCCGATCGGCGTTCACGATCACTTTTTCGAGCTTGGCGGCCATTCATTAAAGGCGACGGCACTCGTTGCAAAAATAGCTAAAGAGTGCAGTGTGCAAATCCCGCTGAGCGATGTCTTCAGCCATCCGACTGTAGGAGAACTCGCCAAAATCATCAGTGAAACAGAAGAGAACCCGTTCGCATCCATAGAAAAGACAGAAATGAAAGAAACATATCCTGTCTCATCCGCCCAAAAACGGATGTATGTCCTTCACCAGCTTGAAAATGGCGGTGTCAGCTATAACATTCCAGCCGTTTTAGAGGTGAAGGGGCCATTTGACCGAGACAGGATGGAAGCCGTGTTCAAGGAATTGATCCGGCGGCATGAACCGCTCAGAACGTCCTTTGAAGAAAAAAACGGCCTGCCCGTGCAGAGAATTCATGACGAAGTGCCGTTTGCATTTACAAAAGAACAATCAGCCGAAGCGTTTATCCGGCCGTTCGATCTCGGCAAAGCGCCCCTTTTCCGGGCGGGATTTGTCCAAATAGAAAAAGACCGGCATCTGCTTTTAGCTGACATGCATCATATTATTTCAGACGGCGTATCCGTCAATCTTTTGATACGTGAATTCAGTGAGCTGTATGCTGAGAGAAGTCTGCCGCCGTTACGGATTCAATACAAAGATTATGCCGTCTGGCAGCAATCATTTATGGCGGGCGCCGCATATCGGAAACAAGAGGAGTACTGGCTGAACCGGCTTGCCGGTGAGATTCCCGTGCTTGAATTGCCGGCTGATAAGCCGCGTCCCCCGGTGCGGAGCTTTTCCGGTGACCGGGTGTCATTTGTCATCAGCGAAAAACATACAGCACAGTTGAAAAAGCTGGCGAAAGAAAACAAATGCACACTGTATATGACGCTGCTTGGTGTGTACACGGTTCTGTTAGCCCGTTTAAGCGGACAGGAAGATATGATCGTCGGGTCTCCGATTGCAGGAAGGCCTCATGCCGACCTTGACGCCGTTCTGGGCATGTTTGTCAATATGCTTGCTTTCAGGACGCGTCCCGACGGAAGCATGACATTCAAAGAATATTTAAAGGAAATTCGCCAAACAGCGCTTGAGGCTTACGAACATCAGGATTACCCGTTAGAAGAGCTCGTCGATAAGCTCGGTGTGCCGCGGGACATGTCCCGAAATCCGCTGTTTGACACAACATTTGCGCTGCAAAATATGGAACAGCAGAAGCTTAGGGCATCCGGACTTGAACTGCAGCCGGCAGACGTCAGCCTGCCGATTTCTAAATTTGACTTATCGCTGTACATCTCTGAAAACGCCGGTGAATTGTACTGCCAGTTTGAATACAGCACCGATTTGTTTAAGAGAAAAACGATTCAAAAATGGACGGGATTTTTTACGACACTTGCCGAAAACGCCGCGGCTGATCCGGGTTTGGAATTAGACGATATTTCTGTTTTGACAGAAAAAGAAGAAGTGTCTCTGCTTCAAGATTTCAGCCCCTTGCAGAAAACAGCGTTTCCGCTTCATCAGTCTCTTCATGATCTGCTGGAACAGCAGGCGGAAAAAACGCCGGACCGTCCGGCGATTTTAACTGATGACATTTCGATTACGTATCAGGAACTGAACGAAAGGGCAAACGAGCTTGCGCATCAGCTGATCAAGCGGGGGATAAGGCTGGAGGATAAAACTGCCATTATGGGCCGGCGTTCTCCTGACATGCTGATCGGCATTTACGCTGTCTTAAAAGCAGGCGGTGCATATCTGCCGATTGATCCGGATTACCCCAAAGAGCGGATTCGCTTTTTACTGAAAGACAGCGGCGTGAAATTCTTACTGGCAGAACCAGAACTTTTGGCTGCAGATCTTTTTGAGGGAGAAATGATCTCTCTGAAAAGCGGACAAACAGGAAACCCTGAAGCTGCGGCCAACCCCAATGTTCCGGTAAAACCTGATTCATTGGCTTATATCATCTATACATCCGGTTCTACGGGACGCCCAAAAGGCGTGCAGGTTGAACATCAGTCAGCCGTAAACTTTTTATACTCACTGCAAACGCGTTATGGATTAAGTGATTCTGACATCATTTTGCATAAAACATCATACTCTTTCGACGCTTCGATTTGGGAGCTGTTTTGGTGGCCGATCGCGGGAGCTTCTGTTTTCCTCCTTCCGCAAGGAGGCGAAAAGGACCCTGAAATGATACTGAACGCATTGGAGAATAACCGCATAACAGCGGCCCATTTTGTGCCATCCATGCTTCATGCTTTCTTGGAATATATAAATTCCAGAAAACAGCCGATCAAAAAGACCTGCTTAAAAAGGGTTTTTGTCGGCGGCGAACAATTGGGCCCGCACCTGGCTTCCCGTTTTTATGACCTTCTGCCGGGAACGGAATTGACAAATTCCTACGGTCCGACGGAAGCGACAGTAGAAGCGGCGTACTTTGATTTGCCGCAAGGAAAAGAATTTCACAATGTTCCGATCGGCATTTCCGGACATAACATGCGGCTGTATATTTTAAATCAAAAGAAACAGCTTCTGCCGCCGGGCTGTATCGGAGAGCTGTACATCGCGGGGACAGGGGTGGCCCGGGGCTATCTGAACCGGCCTGAGCTGACGGAGGAGCGCTTTCTCGATGATCCGTTTTATCCGGGAGAGCGCATGTATCAGACGGGCGATATCGCACGCTGGACAGAAGACGGCCTTGTCGAATGGCTCGGCCGTTCAGACGGACAGGTGAAAGTCCGCGGCTACCGGATTGAACCGGGGGAAATCGAAGCGGCGATCCGGCGCATCGACGGCATTCGTGAGGCGGCGGTCACCGCCCGGAACGAACACGGAGATACCGCGCTTTACGCCTATATTGAAGGACGGGAAAGCGATGACGTGCGGGCGGAGCTTGCGACACGCCTTCCGGCCTACATGATGCCGGCTCAGTTCATAGAGATGAGCGAATGGCCGGTCACGCCGAGCGGAAAGCTTGACCGCCGCGCGCTGCCGGCTCCCGGCGGAGCGGCAGACAGACAGGCGTACACCGCCCCGCGGAACGTCACGGAAATGAAGCTTTGCGCCCTTTGGGAAGAGGTGCTGAAAAACGGCCCCGTCGGCATCCGGGATCACTTTTTTGAGCGGGGCGGCCATTCGTTAAAAGCGACGGCTCTCGTCTCCCGCATCGCCAAAGAGTTCGGTGTTCAGGTGCCGTTACAGGACATCTTCGCCCGGCCGACGGTGGAAGAGCTTGCTTCGGTTATTCAGGACTTGGAAGAGAGCCCGTATGAAGCGATTCAGCCTGCGAAAAAACAGGACACCTACCCGGTGTCTTCGGCGCAGAAACGGATGTATGTGCTCCAACAGCTTGAAGACGGCGGTGTCGGCTACAATATGCCGGCTGTGCTGGAACTGACGGGCCCGCTTGACCGCGGCCGGCTGGAGGAGACGTTCCGGCAGCTTGTGGAGCGGCATGAGTCGCTCAGAACGTCCTTTGAAACGGGGCCTGACGGCGAACCGGTGCAGCGCTTCCATGACAGCGTACCGTTTCAGCTGGATGAGGCCGAGTCAGCTGACGCATTCGTCCGGCCGTTTTGTCTGGAGGAAGCGCCGCTCTTCCGTGCGGCCCTCGTGAAAGAATCCGACGAACGTCATCTTTTATTAACGGATATGCATCATATTATTTCTGACGGTGTGTCCGTCAACACCTTGATTAAAGAATTCGGCGAGCTGTACGCAGGCCGTTCGCTTGCGCCGATGCGCCTTCAATATAAAGACTATGCCGTCTGGCAGCGGTCGTTTCAGGAGAAAGAAGGACACCAGAAGCAGGAAGCGTATTGGCTGAAGCGGCTAGAAGGAGAGCTTCCGGTGCTTGAGCTTCCGGCTGACAAGCCCCGTCCGGCTGTCAGAAGCTTTGCGGGCGGCAGCGTATCGTGCACGCTTGACGCTGAAACGGCATCCGGCCTTCACCGCATCGCCCGGGATCACGGCTCCACTTTGTATATGGTGCTTCTCGCCGCGTACAATACGTTACTCGCGAGATTGAGCGGGCAGGAAGACATCATCGTCGGCTCGCCGATTGCCGGGCGCCCGCACAAAGACCTTGAACCGATTCTCGGCATGTTCGTCAACACGCTGGCCATCAGAACAGAGCCGAAAGGAGACAAACGGTTTACCGATTACTTGGCGGAAGTCCGCCAGGCGGCGCTTGAGGCGTATGAGCATCAGGACTATCCGTTTGAAGAGCTTGTGGAACGGCTCGGCGTACAGCGGGACACAAGCCGCAATCCGCTGTTTGACGCCATGCTTGTCGTTCAGAATATGGAGCATGAGGAACTGCTGTTGGACGGTTTGCATATTCAGCCTGCGGACGTGTCCCGTCCGGTTTCCAAATTTGATGTCACTTTGCAGGCTTCTGAAGGCGGGGGACAGATTCATTTTCTGTTTGAATATGCGGCGTCTTTATTCCGGAAAGAAACGATGCAGCGCTGGGCTTCCCACTTTATGACGATGCTTGAACACATTGTCCGTGAACCGGAAACTTCTATACAAGCGATCAGCATGCTGACTGCTCCGGAACGGGACCGGATTCTTTCGGACTTTAACGGCATGGCGGATCAACAGCTGCCTGAAAAAACAGTTCATGAACTGTTCATCACCCAGGCACGAAAAACACCGGATGCGGCAGCCCTTATCAGCGGGGAAACTTTAATCACATATAAAGAATTAGATGAATGGTCGAATAAAATCGCCAGAGCTCTGCAAAAACGGCAGATCGGACCGGATGCCGCCGTCGGCATTGTGATACCAAGATCACCGGAACAAGTCGCGGCAGTCTTCGGGGTTTGGAAAGCCGGGGGCGCCTACGTCCCGATAGATCCTGAATATCCGGAGGAACGCAAGCAATATATCATCTCAGACAGCGGCACAGCGCTTCTCCTTACCGTACACGGCGCAATAGATCAAGTGCCTGATCATTTTAAAGGTGAAGTGCTCGCACTGGAGGATATCCAAGAACAAGACGCATCACCGGTTCAGTCATTATCAGCACCGGAAGATTTGGCTTACATCATTTACACATCCGGGACGACAGGCAGGCCGAAAGGGGTTATGGTCGAACATCGTTCCGTCAGCCAAACCCTTCAATGGCGGAGCGGATTTTATGATCTGAATGAGAAAGATACGATTCTTCAGCTCTTTTCATTTTCATTTGACGGGTTTGTAACAAGCATGTTCACACCGCTGATTTCCGGTGCGAAAGCGGCCGTTTTAGCTGAAGATGAAGCGAAAGATATTCTTGCTATTAAACACTATCTTGCATCTTACCGCATCACTCACATGATCATTGTTCCCGTGCTGTATCGCACACTGCTTGACGTACTGGAGCCGGGTGATGCCGAGTCTCTCCGGATTGTCACATTAGCGGGAGAAGCCGTCGACCAAAACGTTATCAGCCGCAGTTTATCAGTTTGTCCACACACTGAGCTTGCCAATGAGTACGGACCGACGGAAAACAGCGTCGCCACTACAGCGGCAAGACATATAGAACAAAGTGAGAACATTACGATCGGCCGTCCGATTGAGCATTCACACGTTTATATTTTAAACGGGGATCACCCGCAGCCGATCGGTGTAACGGGAGAACTTTGCATTTCGGGTTCCGGCCTTGCAAGAGGGTACCGCAATCTTCCTAAGCAAACGGCTCAAGCCTTTGTCCAAGACCCGTTCCGGAAGAACCGGCGCATGTACCGCACGGGCGACCTGGCAAAATGGCTGCCGGACGGCACGCTGCAATATATCGGCCGAATGGACGAGCAAGTCAAAATCAGAGGCTACCGGGTGGAACTGAAAGAAATTGAATCCGCCTTAACAGGCATAAAAGGTGTCAAAGAAGCAGCCGTCACCGCTCTGCCCGCATCAGCAGGCCAAACGGAACTATGCGCTTATATCGTGACAGAAGAAGGAACGGAAAGTGAAACCGTGCAGCAGGCGCTCAGAAATGAAATGCCCGCTTATATGGTGCCGGCGTTCTTTGAAACACTTGAAGCCCTGCCTGTCACACCGAACGGGAAGCTTGACCGCCGCGCGCTTCCTGAGCCGCGGAAAAAAGCGCACACCGGACGGGCATTTACCGAGCCTGAAAGCGACATGGAAAAAGAGCTTTCCGCGATTTGGAGCGAAGTGCTCGGGACTGAAAACATTGCCGCGGATCAATCATTTTTTGAACTGGGCGGCGATTCCATCAAAGCCCTGCAAGTATCAGCCCGATTACATCAGGCAGGAAAACAAATCGCCGTAAAAGATATTTTCAGCCGGCCGACAATTAGAGAGCTGGCGCCTTATATCCGTACAGAGCGGCAGCCGGTCAGCCAAGCTCCTGCAGAAGGAGAAGTGAAGTGGTCGCCGGTCCACAAATGGTTCTTCACACAAGACATGAAGGAAGCAAACCATTTTAACCAGTCCGTCATGCTGACGAGAACAAATTCAATAGATGAAGAGGCCCTGAGGAAAACGTTAAAAGCCATTACCGTTCATCATGATTCCTTGCGCCTTGTCTGCAAAAAAGACGAAGAGAAAGGTCTTCTCCTCTTCAACAGACCGGCTGACCTCGCAGATGAGCAGCTTTACAGCCTGACCATTTTAGAAACGGAAGGCGATGAGCATGAGAAGGAACGTTTTGTAAAACGCCGCGTCGCAGAGCTTCAGAGAAACATGGATTTGGAGAACGGGCCGCTTGTACAGGCGGGGCTGTTCCGCTCCGAAGCAGAAGATTACTTGTTTCTGACGGTCCATCATCTCGCTGTCGACGGGATATCATGGCGGATTTTATTGGAAGACTTGGCTTCTGCTTATGAGCAGGCCGTCTCTGGACAGGAAATCAAACTCCCTCCGAAAACCATGTCATTCAAAACATATACGGAGCAGCTGGCCGATTATGCCGAAAGCAGACAGCTTCTTCAGCAGGCGGAGTATTGGCGGGAGATTGAACACTATGAAACAGAAAGTCTTCCTTACGAGCAGGCAGATTTATCTCAAACTCCTGCAAAAAAACGGAACACGGTATCCTTCACTCTGACAGAAAGTGAAACGGACGCCCTGTTGAAAGATGTGCACAGCGCCTACAATACGGATACGCAAGATGTGCTTTTGGCTTCCGCCGTGCTTGCCGTTCAAAAGTGGTCGCCGCGGCACGCTTTGAAAATCGCCCTTGAAGGACACGGACGCCAATCGGAGCAGGCAGGTGCGGACATCAGCAGGACGGTGGGGTGGTTCACTTCCATTTACCCGGTGCTTTTCCGGAGCGGAGTTTATGAACCTCATGAAGAATATGAAATTCGCACATTGAAAAACGTCAAAGACACATTGCGGCGCATTCCGGATAAAGGGAACGGATACGGCGTCCTCAAATATTTAACACCGCCGAAGCTTGCCGGGATGACTTTCGGGAAAGCACCGGAGATCAGCTTTAATTATCTCGGACAATTCGATGCGCCCGGCGGGAATCCGGCAGAAACGGAACAGCCTGACGCGTTTCAGTTTTCTCCTTTGGGAGGCGGAGATGATGTGACAGATACATGGAAACGGGAGCAGTCACTTGAAATCAGCGCGATTGCGGCAAAAGGCCGGATGACCGTCAGCATTTCCTATGAAACGGAGCGCTTCCGGCAAGATACGATCGAACGGCTGTCCGAAAGCTGCCGGTATTATCTCCTGAAACTGTCGGAACACTGCCTCAGCAAAACCGATACGGAGAAGACCGTCAGTGACTTTGATGATCGGGAGCTGACTGAGGAAGCCTTGCAGGATATTGCCGACTTACTCAGCTTCCACTAAACCGAGCGGGAGGAACACATGGACAAAACGAAAAATATCCAAAACATTTATCCCCTCAGCCGAATGCAGGAAGGAATGCTTTTTCATTCCTTTCTGCAAAAGGAGGGGGCTGCATATATCGAGCAATCCGTCTTCACCATAAAAGGCCGGCTTCGTCCGGAATTGTTTGAGCAAAGCGTACAGTCTGTCATCAGCCGCCACGATATTTTCAGAACGGTTTTTTTACCTCATGTCGCTCAGCTGAACGGCCCCCGCCAAGTTGTGCTGCGTAAGCGGGAATTCCGGCTGCACCGCGAAGATCTTACACATTTGGACGAAGCGGGACAGAGCGCCTATTTACAGCGATTTAAGGAACGTGACCGCTTAAAAGGCTTTGACTTGCAAAAGGATATGCTGATGCGTGTTTCTTTGTTTAAAACGGCAGACGAGGAATATGTATGCGTCTGGAGCCACCATCACATCCTTATGGACGGCTGGTGCCTCGGCATCGTCCTTCAGGAATTCATGCATATGTACCGGGCGATTGAATCAGGCTCACCCGTCACACTGGCGCCCGCAAAGCCTTACAGCACTTATATTACATGGCTGACTGATCAGGACAAAGACGCGGCTTCTGAGTATTGGAAAGGATATTTAGCAGGCTGCGAGACACCCTCAGGACTCCCGAAAATATCGGCCCGTCCTCAGGAAAAAGGCTACCGTAAGAAAGAGCTGCTGTTTTCTTTAGATCAAAATCTGACAGACAGGCTGAAAACCATCGCCAAAGAAGAGGGCGCTACGCTCGCGGTTCTTATGCAGACTGTATGGGGCCTGATGCTGCAGCGCTACAACCGGACGGACGATGCCGTATTCGGCGCCGTCGTATCAGGGCGGCCTTCCGTCATTGACGGCGTGGAAAGCATGATCGGGCTGTTTATCAATACCGTGCCGGTACGCATTAAAACGGGTGATGAAAGCTTTAGAGAACTGCTGGGCCGCTGCCAGAAAGAAATGCTTGATTCAGAGGCGTTCAGCTACCATCCGCTTGCTGACATCCAATCTCAGACTGAGCTGAAACAGGATTTAATCGACCATATCATCGTGTTTGAAAATTATCCGATTCAGCAGCAGATGAAAGACGCGGAAAAGGAATCGGATGCACCGTTCCGGATCGGGAATGTCAACGTGTCGGAACAATCGGGCTACGATTTTAACCTCATCATAGCGCCCGGCGATGAGCTGCTCATCAAATTCAGCTACAATGCGAACGTTTATGACGAAGTATGGATAGAGAGCGTAAAAGGACACTTGGAAGAAGCTCTGCGCGGCGCCGCCTTCAATCCCGATGTCCCCGCTGATCGGCTTCCGATGCTCGGACAAAAGGAAAAATCAAGAATAATCGGCGAATTTAATGACACGAAAACAACTTATGAAAGAGACGAAAGCATCATCAGCCTGTTCAGCCGACAGGTGAAGAAAACCCCGGACCATCAAGCGCTTCACGCCGGCGGGCTGACGATGACATACCGGGAGCTCGATGAACGGTCAACTGCATTCGCCCGCACCCTGCTGGAAAACGGTTTGGCGCCAAAGGGAATTGCCGGGATTCTGGCCGAACGCTCACCGGAATTTATCATCGCTGTTCTCGCTGTATTGAAAGCGGGAGGGACGTACCTTCCTCTTGATGCAGAACTGCCAACCGACAGGATCGCCGATATGCTCACTGAGAGCGGAGCACAGCTGTTAACGGTGCAAAAAGGGATTGAGACTGACTTTGACTTTTCTCACATCATCTCTATCCCGGCTGCAGCTGAAAAACAAACCGCTGATGCGGGAAAACTGAATACCGATACAGCACCTGATGACCTTGCCTATATTATGTATACATCCGGTTCAACAGGAAAACCGAAGGGCGTGATGATTTCCAACCGAAACGTCGTATCGCTCGTGTCAAACAGCAATTATACGTCGGCCGGCATGTCGGACCGTCTCATTCTGACAGGGTCCATCGGTTTCGACGCAGTGACGTTTGAAATCTTCGGTGCGCTTTTGAACGGAGCATGCCTTCATGTGGTTGACCGCTCGACAATGCTTGCGCCTGAGAGGTTCGGCAATTATCTTTCATCCAACCGGATTACGATTTTGTTTTTGACGACAGCGCTCTTTAACCAGTTTGCCCAGGCAGATCCGGAGATGTTTTCTGGATTGCACACCTTATATGTCGGCGGAGAAGCATTGTCCCCGGCGCTTATCAATAAGGTCAGACACCGCTGTCCGAATCTCAGCCTTTATAACATATACGGACCGACGGAAAATACGACATTTTCTACCTTTTACGAAATCAGGCACGATTTTTCTCAGCCGATTCCAATCGGAAAACCGATCAGCAATTCAACCGCATATATCATTGATAAAAATGGCAGACTTGCGCCGATCGGCGTGCCCGGTGAGCTTTGTGTCGGCGGTGACGGGGTTGCCAAAGGCTATTTAAACAGGCCTGACTTAACAAGTGAAGCGTTTGTCAGCCATCCGGTTCATCCTGAAGAAAAGATCTACAAAACAGGCGACTTGGCACACTGGCTGCCTGATGGAAGCATCGGATACATCAGCCGTATTGACCGTCAATTCAAGATTCGCGGGAAGCGGATCGAGCCGGCCGAAATTGAAGCGCGCTTGACTGAAATAGATGGAATCAGGGAATCGGCAGTCATCGTAGCAAAAGAAGGACAAGAAGCAATCCTTTGTGCGTATTATACGGGCGCGCATGTTGAAGAAAAAACCATTCGATCTCTATTGGCCAGGTCGCTTCCCGACTATATGATTCCTCAGTATGTGATTAAGCTTGACCGTATGCCGCTTACCGCAAACGGCAAAGTGGACCGCCGCGGGCTGCCTGCGCCAGAACGGAAAAAAACGTTATCAAAAGCCGTTCCGCCACGAAACTGGGTGGAGCGTGAGCTGATCGACATTTGGACGCCGATCCTCGGCTGCGGGGAGCTGGGCATACAGGATGACTTCTTTGAACTGGGCGGCCATTCTTTGAAAGCATTGCAAGTGATTCATCAGCTGAAGACCAGGCAGCAGATGGATGTGCCGATTGAAATGATATTTGAATATCCGACAATTGAACAATTGGCTGAAAAGCTATATTCCAGCACACTGTCAGAAGCTGCAGAGCAGCATATCAGCAGACTGAACCAGCCGAAAGGCCGTAATCTTTTCTGTTTTCCGCCTATCTCAGGTTTCGGCATTTTCTTTAAAGATCTTGCGGAGGCATTAAATGGACGGGCTGCTGTGTACGGTTTTAACTTTATTGAAGAAGACAGCAGAATGGAACAATACATTGATAAAATGCTGGAAATCCAGCCGGAAGGCCCTTATATCCTCTTCGGATATTCAGCGGGCGGCAATACGGCATTCGAGGCGGCAAAAGCGATGGAAAAGCGCGGCTTAGAAATCAGTGACGTCATTATCGCAGACGCGTACAGAAAGCTTGACGCACTGCCTCAGCAGCCAACAAACGCAACAGCCGACAACGTCCCGGAAGCCGTCAGAGAAGCGGTCATCAAAAAGACAGAGCGCTATCAAACGTACTGGGCGGAACTGATAAATGACGGCCAAATCGCGGCAAACCTCCATTTTATCGAGGCCGGCATAAAGGAAGAGCACAGTGATAAGACCGAGCCGATGAAATGGGAAGGCGCCACAACGGGACTCTATCAGGAATATCAAGGCGGGGGCGCCCATAAAGATATGTTTGAACCCGCCTTTGCACAGCAAAATGCTGAGGTCATACTGGACATCATTGCAAACAGCGGAAGACGCTTGGCGCGGAATCTGTAACATCCGGCAGAATGGCTGAAGAAGACAAAGGGCAAGATAGGGGAATCAAACTCAGTTTTTTGGAGGCTTTGACATGACGAACCTATCTTGGCTTACGTATGTAATGATTATTCTTGCCAGCTACCGGATGACCCATTTGATCGTATTTGATAAGATTACGGAATTCATAAGAAAACCCTTTATAAAGCAAGAAAAAACCGTCGATCAAAACGGGCGCGCCGTCCAAAAAAAAGTCCCTTCCTCCGCATTCGGTTATATGCTGCAATGTTATTGGTGTGCGGGTGTCTGGTGCGCCATATTGATCGGCATCTGCTACTTGGTCTGGCCCCGCTATGCACATCCGGTTATTTTCATTTTATCCATCGCCGGAGCGCAGGCCATTCTTGAAACTTGTGTCGGCGTCGGAACGAAGATCATTGACGTGCTCGCCGCCATGAAACATAAAAAGTCCTGAAGCGTTTTATTCGCTTTAGGACTTTTTTCTTTCCCTTTTAGGCTGAGAGGAGCAAAGCAGGCTTTCTGATTCACCGCCCGGAATGCTTCGGAATACCGTAAAGCAGAGAGGGGGAAAAACATGAAAAGCTGCCGTTTTAGCATGATATGGTTTTTGGCCGTTGTACTGACAGCCGGCATCTTTACATTCTCAGCATCCGCACAAGCAAGCGGCACTCAGCCGGAGAGAGAAATGAGAGCCGTCTGGATCGCGTCTGTCACCAATATCGACTGGCCCTCTAAAAAAGGGCTGTCACCGGAAGAGCAAAAAAGAGAATACAGCAAGCTGCTGGATGACGTTCAGGAGATGGGAATGAATGCCGTTATCGTCCAAATTAAGCCTGCGGCTGATGCTTTTTATCCATCAGATTACGGGCCTTGGTCAGAGTATCTGACAGGAACACAAGGCAAAAATCCCGGCTACGATCCGCTTGCTTTTTTAGTTGAAGAGACACATAAACGGAATCTTGAATTTCACGCTTGGTTCAATCCTTACCGGATCACGATGAATCATACAAATTTGAATGCGCTTTCAGATGATCATCCCGCGCGTTCCCATCCGGACTGGGTCGCTGCATATGGAAAACAGCTGTACTATAATCCGGGCATTCCGGAAGTAAGACAATTTATAACGGATGGAATCAAAGAGGTGGTCAGCCGTTATGACATTGATGCGGTTCATATGGATGATTATTTTTATCCTTATAAAATTGCCGGACAGGAATTCCCCGATCAGGCGGAATACGAACGGTACGGAAAAGCTCACTTTGCATCAGTTGATGACTGGCGCAGGGATAACGTCAACCGGCTTGTAAAAGAAATCAACCAAACCATCAAACGAGAAAAACCTTATGTCAAATTCGGAATCAGCCCGTTCGGCGTATGGAGAAATGCCGCAGATGACCCGACAGGCTCCGAAACGGCCGCAGGGGTGCGGAACTACGATGATTTATATGCTGATACGAGAGAATGGATCCAAAAAGGATACATTGATTACATCGCACCGCAAATTTACTGGAGCATCGGATTTAAAGCGGCGGCATATGACGTCTTAGCGGATTGGTGGGGAAAAGAAGTGAACAATCGGCCGGTGCATTTATATATCGGGCAGGCAGCTTATAAAATCAACAACAATGCTGATCCGGCCTGGGCCGACCCGGGGGAATACGGAAGACAGATTGCTCTTAACAGGGGATCAGCATGGATAAAAGGCAGCATGCATTTCAGTTTAAAGGATTTAAACCGTAATCCGCTCGATGTGAAAAACCGTTTGATCAAAGACATGTACAGCCGGCCCGCATTAATTCCCGAGATGCCTTGGCTCGGACATTCCGCTTTAAAAAAACCGGCTGTCAAACGGGCGGAGAAGAACGATTCAGGCCATACACTCTATATTGAAGATGCGAAATCCAACGGTAAAAAAACGGCTTATTACGCCATTTACCGCGCAGAAAAGGGAAAGCAGCCTTATTTAGTGGATACAGTCAGAAAAACATCCTCACGGACGCAGACATTTTCAGATACTGAAATTCGGGCGGAAGAAGCCTGCACCTATATCGTTACTTCCGTTGACAGGCTACACCATGAGAGCCGTCCCTCCGCAAAACGGACGATTAAATAGCCATTATTAATAAACTGACAGTTGCGGCGCTGTCAGTTTTTTTGCGGCGGATGAGTCCGAATGTTCAGACTTCATTTGGATGGAATGAATAAAGACCCCCATTAATAAAATGTAGAAAGCAGCAGAAGGAGGAAGGTTAATGAATTTTCAACTGACAAAAGAACAGCAGATGGTGCGCGAAATGGTCAGAGATTTCGCCAAAAATGAAATTGCCCCGAAAGCCCATGAGGTTGATCAATCAGCCGTCTTCCCGATAGACACATTTAAAAAAATAGGCGAACTCGGGCTGCTCGGAATTCCGTTTCCGGAAGAATACGGCGGGGCGGGCGGTGATACCATTTCATATGCAGCAGCGGTCGAAGAAATCGGAAAAGCCTGCGGCAGCACGGGGCTGAGCTACGCGGCAGCCGTGTCACTCGGCGCAAGCCCATTATACTATTTCGGTACTGAACAGCAAAAGCAAGAACATCTTATTCCGCTTGCTTCGGGAAAAGCGCTCGGATCATTCGGGCTGACAGAGCCGAATGCCGGTTCAGATGCCGGCGGCACCCAGACAAAAGCCGAGAAAAAGGGCGATGACTATGTGATAAACGGAGAGAAATGCTGGATCACAAACGCAAATTACGCCCGCACGGTCATTGTCACCGCCGTTACGGGAAAGAACTCCGCCGGAAAACCGATCATTTCAGCTCTCATCGTCCCCACAGACACACCGGGATTTACGATCACAAATCCGTACGACAAGATGGGTGTGAGAGGATCGGATACGGCCGAGCTTGTGCTGGAGGATGTCAGGGTGCCTGCCGATAACCTGCTCGGTGATCCTGAAAAAGGTTTTAAACAATTTTTATATACATTAGACGGCGGGCGGATCTCGATTGCGGCACTGGCTGTCGGTATCGCTCAAGGCGCGCTGGAGGCGTCGCTGTCATATGCGAAGGAACGCAAGCAGTTCGGCAGTCCGATATCGTCATTTCAAGCCATTCAATTTAAGCTGGCCGATATGGCGATGGAAATTGACCTTGCCAGACAGATGGTGCTTAAAGCGGCATGGCTGAAGGATCAAAACCTGCCATTTACGAAAGAAGCGGCATTCGCCAAGCTTTATGCTTCAGAAATGGCCGTCAGAACGTGCCTTCAGGCCATCCAAATTCATGGCGGTTCCGGTTATATGAAGGAATGCGGTGTCGAACGTATGCTTCGTGACGCAAAGCTGATGGAGATTGGCGAAGGAACGTCAGAAATTCAAAGAATGGTCATCGCAAGACAGCTTTTGAAGTGAAATGAAAACGTTTACCAAGACAGGGATGGAAGGGGGCAGGTCATATGGCTGAACTTATCCATTTAACAGCCGGAAAGCTGCTTGAGCGGACCGCGAAGCTTTTTCCGGATCATGAAGCGGTTGTTTACCCTGAGCGCAGCCTTCGTTATACGTATGCCGAGTTTGACCGGTTATGCCGGCAAACCGCAAAAGGGCTGATGAAGCTGGGAGTTGAAAAAGGAGATCATGTGGCCATATGGGCATCCAACATTCCGGAATGGCTCGCGGCGCAATTTGCAACGGCGAAAATCGGCGCCGTTCTGGTCACCATTAATACCAATTTTCAAATCGCAGAGCTCGATTACCTGCTGGCACATTCAGACGTCTCGGCCTTGATAATCATGGATTCCTACCGGCAGACATCTTATGTTGAGATGGTGAATAAGCTGATTCCCGAACTAAAAACTTGTGAGCGCGGCAGGCTGCGTTCGAAACGTTATCCATTTTTACGGACGGTGTTATATATCGGTGATAAAAGCCCGCCCGGGATGCACCGTTGGGATTCTTTGCTGAAGGATGCCGAGTCTGTAACGGATGCAGAGCTTGACGGAAGGATGGACAGCCTGAAAAAGGATGATTGCATTCATATGCAATATACATCAGGTACGACCGGATTTCCGAAAGGCGTCATGCTCTCACATTTTAATATCGTAAATAACGCGGCCAATATCGCAGAATGCATGAAGCTTACTTCATGTGACCGTTTATGTATTCCCGTGCCGTTTTTCCACTGCTTTGGGTGTGTGCTCGGCGTGCTGGCATGTGTTTCCGCGGGTGCGGCGATGATTCCGATCGAACAGTTTTCTCCGCCGGCCGTTCTGAAAACGGTGGAGAAAGAAGCCTGCACGGCTCTGCACGGTGTACCGACGATGTTTATCGCCCTCCTAAATGACAGCCGTTTTTCTGAATATGATCTTTCCCACGTCCGAACCGGGATTATGGCAGGCTCGCCATGCCCGGCGGAAGTCATGAGAGAAGTGATCGGCAAAATGGGGATGACCGACATTACAATTGCCTACGGACAGACCGAAGCATCACCTGTTATTACGCAGACAAGAACGGATGATTCATTTGAAAGAAGAGTGGAAACAGCGGGGCGCGCGCTTCCCCATATCGAAGTCAGAATCGTTCGGCCCGGAACATCCCAAGAAGCCGCCCGGGGCGAACAAGGAGAGCTCTGCACCCGCGGATATCATGTCATGAAAGGCTATTATAAAAATCAAGAAGCGACCGAAGAAGCGATAGACAAAGACGGCTGGCTGCATACCGGTGATTTGGCGGTCATGGACGAGGACGGGTACTGCAAAATCACGGGCCGTCTGAAAGACATGCTGATCAGGGGCGGCGAAAATATCTATCCGCGCGAGATTGAGGAAATGTTATATCGGCATCCCGCGGTAGCAGACGTTCAGGTCGTCGGCGTGCCTGATCCGAAATACGGAGAAGAGGCCGCGGCGTGGATCAGGCTCAAAGACGGACAAACCGCTTCCGCAGAAGACATCAGAGCCTTTTGCAAAGAACATATCGCCCGCTATAAAGTCCCCAGGTATGTTTTGTTTACAGATGAATATCCAATGACAGCCTCCGGAAAAATTCAGAAATTCAAGCTGCGGGAAAAAACGATTGAAGAGCTCAAGTTAACTTAATGAAAAAGGAGTGCTTCACATTTGTTTAAAAAAGTCCTGATTGCCAACAGAGGAGAAATCGCCTTACGAATTATCCGCACCTGCAAACGTCTCGGCATCCCCTCGGCAGCTGTGTATTCAGAAGCCGACCGGGACGCGCTGCATGTAAAAGCGGCTGATGAGGCCTATCCGATCGGTAAATCGAGAGTAAATGAAAGCTATTTACATATCGACAGAATCATAGAAGCCGCTAAATCCGCCGGAGCGGACGCCATTCATCCGGGCTACGGGCTGCTGTCAGAAAACAGCCTGTTCGCCGAACGCTGCCGGAAGGAACAAATCACATTTATCGGTCCGCCCGGTGATATCATCGCCAAGATGGGCAGCAAGATAGAAGCCCGAAAAACGATGCAAAAAGCAAAGGTCCCGATCGTTCCCGGTGTTTCAGAGCCATTGCCCGATGTTCACTCCGCCTTAGCAGAAGCCCGTGCCATCGGTTTTCCGGTCATGCTGAAAGCGTCCGCAGGTGGCGGCGGAATCGGCATGCAGATCGTACATTCAGAAGAAGAGCTGGCCAAAGCGTTTGAAGGCAATCAAAAGCGGGCCGCCTCCTTTTTTGGAGACGGCGCAATGTATATGGAAAAGGTCATTGAAAATGCCCGTCATATTGAAATTCAGATACTCGCAGATTCTTTCGGCAACACCGTTCATCTGTTTGAACGTGACTGTTCAGTCCAAAGGCGCCACCAAAAAGTGATAGAAGAAGCGCCGTCGCCGTTTGTTGACGATGAATTAAGACAAAGACTCGGTGAAACCGCCGTTAAAGCCGCTAAATCGATCGGCTACCAAAATGCAGGCACAATAGAATTTCTCGTCGACCAAAAGAAACAAATCTATTTTTTAGAGATGAACACCAGACTGCAGGTGGAGCATCCGGTGACAGAAGAAATTACAGGACTGGATCTTGTGGAAGAACAGCTGAAAATTGCCGCTGGGCAGGCGCTGCCTTTCTCGCAGAAAGATATCAACCACCGCGGTCATGCGATAGAAGTGCGGATCTATGCGGAAGATCCGGTCACCTTTTACCCGTCACCCGGTACTATCTCGTCTTTTTCCGTTTTAAGACACCCGTCAGTGCGACACGAATGCGCCGTCGAAAAGGGAAGCGTCATTTCTCCGTTTTACGATCCGATGATTGCCAAAATGATCGTCACGGCGAATACGAGAAAACAAGCCATTGAACAACTGAAAACCGCCCTTGGCGAATATCATGTAGAAGGGATTAAAACCAACATTCCGCTGCTGACAAAAATTGCTCATTCAGAAGTGTTTGAAAAGGGCGAGGCAACAACCGGTTTTTTACAAACAATGAACGAGGGGGCATCCAAATGAGCGTCATAAAAATTCAAATGGCGGGAAACCTGTGGAAAATTCATGTGAAGCCGGGTGATGTCATTGAAGAAGGACAGGAAGTGGCCATCTTGGAATCTATGAAAATGGAAATTCCGATTATCGCTGATGCAGCGGGTACGGTGAAAGAAGTGAAAAAATCAGAAGGTGATTTCACTGATGAAGGAGAGGTCCTGATTGAACTTCAATAAAACGGGAGGTGCAGCATGAACTGTCCGAAACATGTCCGCATCAATGAAGTAGGACCGCGTGACGGCTTGCAGAATGAATCCGCGTGGGTGGATACAGAAGATAAGATTGAGTGGATCAATATGCTGTCAAAAACAGGCCTTCCCTATATCGAAGTGACATCATTCGTGCATCCGAGATGGATTCCGGCTCTTCGTGACAGCCTGGACGTCGCAAAAGGCATTGCCAGATCTGAACATACGGTCTACGCGGCTCTCGTTCCGAACCTCATCGGACTGGAGCATGCGGCAGAAGGCGGAATCGATCAGGCATGTGTATTTTTATCTGCAAGCGAAACCCATAACCAAAAAAACGTAAACAAACCGATTGACCGGACCGTTCAAGAGCTCAGGCGGGTTATTACTGAAGCAAAAGCTGAAAAAATGGCGACGAGAGCTTATCTGTCCACTGTGTTCGGCTGTCCGTACGAACAGAACGTGCCGGTCGAACAAGTCATCCGCCTGTCAGACACCCTGCTCGAAATGGGTGTTGATGAAATATCGCTCGGCGACACGATCGGCGCGGCAAACCCCTTGCAGGTCATAGCCGTGCTTGAAGCCCTTTTGCCGAGAATTCCCGCCTCAAAAATCGCACTCCATTTCCATGATACAAGAGGAACGGCTCTAGCGAATATCATTCCCGCTCTTGATATGGGCATCACATCCTTTGATACTTCCTCAGGCGGGCTTGGCGGCTGCCCGTACGCCCCTGGATCAGCAGGAAACGCTGCCACAGAAGACGTCATTTATATGCTCGAACAAATGGGGATTGATACCGGGACGGACATGAATAAACTTCTTTATGCCGCCGGCTGGATCGCGGATAAAATAGGCAAAGACCTGCCAAGCAGAAACCTGCAGGCATTCAGAACGAAATGAGAAAGGAGAAGCCATGGGAGATTGCGTCTTGTATTCCGTCTGTCAAGAAACGATCGGTCTGATCACGCTGAACCGCCCGCATGCGGCCAATTCGCTGTCTTCAGACATGATTGATCATTTACAGCGTGTGATTGAAGACATCAAAAACTCGCCATCCATTCGTTGTGTCATTCTCACCGGCACCGGGAACACATTTTGCGCCGGTGCTGATTTAAAAGAAAGAGCGGGGATGAATCATGAACAAGTTAAGCAAAGCGTCAGGCGTATCGGTGAAACGGCGGCATCCATTGAAGCTCTCCCGCAGCCGGTCATTGCAGCGCTGAACGGAACCGCTGTCGGAGGAGGCCTTGAACTCGCCCTCGCCTGTGATATCAGAATCGCCGTCAGCCGGGCGGGCCTCGGCCTTCCTGAAACAGGGCTTGCGATCATTCCCGGAGCGGGCGGAACGCAGAGACTGCCCCGGCTTATCGGCCCCGGCGCGGCAAAAGAATTGATCTATACCGGCCGAAGGCTTTCTGCAGGAGAGGGAAAAGACATGAAGCTGATCGAGCATGTTTGTGAAGCCGATGAACTTATGGAAAAAGCAAAAGCACTGGCCGGCCGCATCGCCGCTAATGGGCCGATCGCCGTCAGACAAGCAAAATCCGCGATAAACAAGGGTCTGGAGACAGATCTCAATACAGGGCTCGAAATCGAACGAAAAGCATATGAACAAGTCATCCCCACACTTGACAGAGAAGAGGGCCTGCGCGCTTTTAAAGAAAAAAGACCCCCTGAATACAAAGGAAAATAAAACATGGAGGGACTCGGATGGATTACGAAAAAGAACGGCAGACACGCAGCAAAACGATTGAAAAGGGAGGAGCCGCGAAATATCACGCAAGCAACGAAAAGAAGGGAAAACTTTTTGTAAGAGACAGGCTGAAGCTTTTATTCGATGACGGCATATCCGTTGAAGACGCTTTTTTCGCCGAGTGCATGTCAGACGGACTGCCGGCTGACGGGGTCGTTACCGGGATCGGAACCATCGGCGGCAGAACCGTTTGTGTGATGGCAAACGACTCAACCGTAAAGGCGGGCTCGTGGGGCGCGAAAACGGTGGAAAAAATCATCCGCATTCAAGAGACGGCGGAAAAGCTTCAGTGTCCGCTCTTGTACTTAGTCGATTCCGCAGGTGCGAGAATTACGGATCAGGTCGACATGTTCCCGGGCAGAAGGGGAGCCGGCCGCATCTTTTATAATCAAGTAAAGCTGTCGGGCCGCATTCCGCAAATCTGTTTATTGTTCGGCCCTTCCGCTGCGGGCGGCGCTTACATTCCGGCCTTTTGCGACATTGTCATTATGGTCGAAGGCAATGCATCCATGTACTTAGGTTCTCCGCGTATGGCAGAAATGGTGATTGGCGAGAAAGTATCGCTTGAAGAAATGGGCGGCGCCCGTATGCATTGTTCCGTATCAGGCTGCGGTGATCTCCTCGCCCGGACGGAACAGGAAGCAATCATGATGGCGCAGACATATCTCAGCTATTTTCCGTCAAATTATACTGAAAAAGCGCCCATCAACAAATCTAAGAACCCGAAGGCTTTTGAAAAACCGCTCTCAGATGTCATTCCGGCACATCAAAACGCACCGTTCAACATGATGGATTTAATTGAACGTGTCATTGATGAAGACTCATTTTTTGAGATTAAACCGTTATTTGCGCAGGAATTAATAACGGGGCTTGCGCGGATTCACGGACAGCCGGTCGGCATTATCGCCAATCAGCCGCGTGTCAAAGGCGGGGTTTTATTTCTCGATTCGGCGGATAAAGCCGCAAAATTTATCGCTTTGTGCGACGCATTCCATATTCCGCTTCTGTTTTTAGCAGATATTCCCGGATTCATGATCGGAACGAAGGTTGAGCAGGCGGGCATCATCAGGCATGGCGCAAAAATGATCTCCGCAATGGCGGAAGCGACTGTTCCGAAGCTTTCTGTTATCGTCAGAAAAGCCTACGGTGCCGGATTATACGCGATGGCGGGGCCTGCTTTTGAACCGGACTGCTGTTTAGCGCTTCCGACTGCGCAAATTGCCGTAATGGGTCCTGAAGCAGCGGTGAATGCGGTCTACGCAAACAAAATCAGCGAGCTCACACCTGAAGAAAGGCCGGCTTTTATTCAAGAAAAGCGTGATGAATATAAGGAAGACATTAACCTTTACCGGCTTGCTTCTGAAATGGTGATTGACGGCATTGTTCCTGCTGATTCCTTGCGGGAAGAACTCAATAAACGCCTCACTGCTTACATGTCCAAACAACTGACATTCACACACCGGAAACACCCCGTATACCCGGTATAAATAAAAAAAAGACTGCATAGATCCGGCTCGCAGCCGTTCTTATGCAGTCTTTTTTCACAGTCTTGATCTCATTTTCTTCACAACAAAATAAACAACAATAAATACGAGAGCCAATATAATGATCGGAGTTGTATACATTCCGGCATAGCTGTCTACGTCTTTCCACTGTCCCCCGAGCTGATATCCGAGATAAACGAAAATGACAGACCACGGAATAATGGCAAGCGTCGTCAATATGACAAACTTGGAAAGAGGCATTTTCGCAAGGCCGGCCGGGATGGAGATCGCATGTCTGACGACCGGGATAAACCGCGCCGAGAACACAACGCCGGCGCCGTAACGGCGAAACCAGTTTTCCGCAACATCAACATGATGCTTTTTCAGAAGTAAGTACTTGCCGTACTTGTCCAAAAACGGCCGTCCCCCATAACGGGCGATCCAGTAAATAAAGCACTGCGCGATCGTTCCCCCGATCACACCGGCGACAATGGCGCCGATAAAGCTGATCGTGCCTTCTGACACCATATAGCCTCCGTAAGCCAGAACGATTTCACTCGGAATGATTTCGATCATTAATCCGAGCGCAATCCCTAAATAGCCCATACTTGTCAGCCAGGATAATATTTCACTAATAAAATTGCCCACACTGTTCACAACCTCTTTATCTTTTTACCCAATTATATGACTGATTGACAAGCAAAATGGTTACAAATTATTTTTTAACGCACGATTTCTTCAGATTCTCTTTTTAACACCTCTTCTAAATAAGCTAAAAGTTTCGGTCTCATTTCTTCCCGCAGAAGCCCGATCTCCGTGCCAGCCTTAAAACAGCCGAACTTATCTCCTATATCAAACCGGCTTCCTTCAAGCTCCCGCGCGTAAATGCTTCGGGTGCGGCACACTTCGCGCAGCGCGTCTGTCAATTGGATTTCGTTGCCCGCGCCTCTTCCGATCGTCTTCAGCGTTTTAAAAATAGCAGGGGTTAATATGTAGCGGCCCATCACGGCAATATGAGAGGGCGCCTTTTCAACAGCCGGTTTCTCAATCAGATCCTCAACCTCGTACACATGACCGCTCTGCCGCCCCGTCTGTATAATACCATATTTGCTGACATCAGCAGGATCGACGGGCTGTACGCCGACCGTTTCTGTGCCGTGTTGGTTATAGACGTCTATGAGCTGTGAAAGAGCGGGAGTGTCAGATACCATAATATCATCACCTAATAGAACGGCAAAAGGCTCATCTCCGATAAAATGCTCCGCACACAGCACCGCATGTCCTAATCCGAGCGGTTCTTTCTGACGGATGTAATGAATATTGGCCAAATCGGCAATCCGCTGCATTTCCTTCAGCGTCTCCGTTTTGCCTTTTTCCTGCAGATTGAATTCCAATTCCGCCGACCGGTCAAAATGATCTTCAATCGAGCGTTTGTTTCTCCCTGTAATAATCAATATATCTTCAATTCCTGATGCTGCGGCCTCTTCGACAATATATTGGATGGCCGGTTTGTCGACAATCGGCATCATTTCTTTCGGCTGCGCCTTTGTCGCCGGCAGAAATCTCGTTCCTAAACCTGCTGCGGGAATGACCGCTTTTCTCACTTTTTTTCTCATTCATCTTCACTCCTGATTCTGTATGTTTTTCAGCGAATCTCCAAATACCCAGATTCGGTTTCCGATAAAATTCATCATCATCCCGCCGATAGTGGCGGCGAACTTACTCACCAATAGCGAACAGCCGCCTTTTTGAAACGCGTAAAGCAGCAAAAAGGTGATTCCCGACGCGGCAAGATTAATCATGAGAAAGCGCATGATCTCTTTCCCGTCAGCCTTGCGTTTTACACGAAACGTCCACTTCCGGTTCCATACATAGCTGTTGACGATCCCTGCCGAATAGGAGCAGATCTGCGCCGGAAGATAGGGGACATGACAAGCGGCGAGAAGAAAGAAGACACCAAAATCGATCAGCGTATTGCCGACGCCTACAGTGCAAAAACGGCCTGCTGTCTTTACTTTTTCTTTCAGCATAACGGCATCCGGTGTTGACCTCCCTTCATAAAAGAATCAGATGGCTGTCATATTTGTTGATATGGACTACTTTAGCGGACAGTGTTGAATAAACAATTACTAAAATATGAACAAAACATGAAAACGTAGTGAGGCTTTGCAAAACTAATTAAGTTAACATTTTGATAGTTTAGGTTGACATATTCCGTGAAGGGCACTAATATTCTGTATAAGTGTTAACCTTAAATTAATTTTGGTTAACATTAATTTTCAAAGTAAGAGAAAGGAGGGGAATATATGCGGGAAGAAACCTATTACAGCGTCAGAATGAGAGCTTCCCGAAACGCCCCCCATGAGCAGGGCGGAAAACACATTTCCGGCGGAGAACGGCTCATCACTTACAGCGGTTTACAGGAAGCGGTAGATGGCTTATTACATAAAGGCTTCTCGCACTCAAGAGGGATACCTGATTTTATGCAGATTCAGCTTGAAAGCATTAATGAACCGATCGAAACGATCCGCCCTTTGCCGGTTGCTTTCCATCAAACAGACACGCCGGAAAAAGGACAAGCGATCGCCCGCAAGCTTCTGCAAAAGGCGGGAATTCCCCCGCACATGATAGAGAAAGCGTACGAAAACATTGCGGAATATGCAGACGCAAGAGGAGCGGTCCTGTTTGATATCCGGGCAGGAAAACGCATTGACGGCAGAGGAAATAGAGGTGTGCGGGTATCCCGAGTGGATTGGCCGTCACATGATTTTCAAAAATGGGCTTTTACTCACAACATGCCGGAAAATTCACGAATAAAAGAAGCACATGCCATCGCGGCAAAAGTTTGCGCATATCCGGGGATTATTGCTGAATTGTGCTGGTCGGATGATCCTGATTACATAACAGGCTACGTTGCCGCAAAGAAGCTGGGATATCAGCGGATTGCCAAGATGAAAAATGCCGGAGATGAAAGCGGCTGCCGGATTTTCTTTACAGATGGCTCCATAGATACAGAGAGCTGTATCCATTTTTTGGAGAAGCAGCCTGTATTCATTCAGCGGGAGGAGAAATGATGAAACAATCAATGATTGAAAAAAGCAAACAGCATCTTTGGCTGCCTTTCACACAAATGAAAGATTACGATGAAGATCCGTTAATCATTGAAAGCGGAAACGGGATCATGCTGAAAGACATCAGCGGCAAAGAATATTATGACGGCTTTTCTTCAGTATGGCTCAATGTACACGGCCACCGCAAAAAAGAAATGGATGAAGCGATTCAAAAACAGCTTGAAAAAATCGCTCATTCGACTTTGCTGGGTATGACGAACGTTCCCGCAACAGAACTTGCCGAGATGCTGACAGGCATCACACCGGAAAAGCTGACACGCGTTTTTTACTCCGACAGCGGAGCGGAAGCAATGGAAATCGCTCTGAAAATGGCCTTTCAATACTGGAAAAACATAGGGAGACCCGAGAAACAGACGTTTATTTCTATGCAGAACGGCTATCACGGCGATACGATCGGAGCCGTCAGCGTCGGCTCCATTGAACTCTTCCACCATGTGTACGGCCCGCTGATGTTTGAAAGCTACAAAGCCCCGATTCCGTATGTATACAGATCTGAAAGCGGTGACCCCGTACAGTGCCGGGATGAATGCCTTCACGCGCTCGAACAGCTGCTTGCAAAGCATCACGAAGAGATTGCCGCACTTACGATCGAATCGATGGTGCAAGGCGCATCCGGGATGATCGTCATGCCTGAAGGCTTTCTGGCAGGCGTACGAAAGCTGTGTACGACATATGATGTGTTAATGATCGTTGACGAAGTGGCGACGGGGTTCGGCCGTACCGGAAAAATGTTTGCCTGTGAGCATGAAAATATCCAGCCGGACTTGATGGCGGCAGGGAAAGGCATTACGGGAGGCTATTTGCCGATCGCTGTGACGTTTGCCACAGAAGCCATTTATGAAGCCTTCTACGATGACTACGACAAAATGAAAACATTTTTCCACGGCCATTCCTATACAGGAAATCAGCTTGGCTGTGCCGCGGCAATTGAAAATCTGCGTTTATTCGAATCAGAGCGCATCGTTGAACAAGTCGCCGAAAAATCAAAAACGGCAGCGGAATTGCTTCATGATCTGAAGCAGCTTCCTCATGTCGGCGATGTCCGCCAGCTCGGTTTCATGTGCGGCATAGAGCTTGTGCAGGATAAGGGAACAAGACAGCCTTATCCGCCTGAAAAGCGGATGGGATACAAGGTGTCCTTGAAAATGAGAGAGCTTGGTATGCTGACACGGCCGCTCGGAGACGTCATCGCCTTTCTGCCGCCGCTTGCCAGCACAACCGATCAGTTACAAGCCATGATCTCCATTATGAAAGAAGCGATAGCCGAGGTGACCGGCCGTGGATTTTGACGGATGGCTCCTCGGAAGGCTCGATGCGGTGAAAAGAGACGGGCTGTATCGGACGCTGCGAACACAGGAAGCCGCTCTCAAAACCAAAGGGCAAAAGCGGCAGACCTGGGCGTCCAATGACTATTTAGGCCTGTCAAAAGATGAGCGGCTGATCACAGCCGCGCAAACGGCGCTGAGCCGGTTCGGAGCGGGAAGCGGCGGCTCACGGTTAACGACAGGAAATACTGTGTGGCACGAAAAACTTGAACACACAATCGCGGATTTTAAACAGACGGAAGCGGCTTTATTGTTTTCAAGCGGTTACTTGGCAAATATCGGCGTGCTTGCCTCACTGCCTCAACAAGGCGATGTCATTTTAAGCGATCAACTGAACCATGCGAGCATTGTTGACGGCTGCCGTTTATCAAAAGCGGAAACCATCGTGTACCGCCATATTGATATGGCTGATCTTGAGAAAAAACTTGCCTCCGTCCAGGCTCGGAACCGCCGCTTCATCGTCACAGACGGCGTCTTCAGCATGGACGGCACCATCGCGCCTCTTGACCGCATAATGGCGCTTGCAAAGCAGTACCAGGCATTTGTGATAGCAGATGACGCGCATGCAACCGGTGTACTCGGGGAAAACGGCGGGGGAACCAGTGACTATTTCGGTGTTTGTCCTGATGTTGTCATCGGCACATTAAGCAAAGCTGTAGGAACGGAAGGCGGTTTTGCCGCGGGATCAAACATTTTCATTGATTTTTTGCTGAATCAGGCGCGGACGTTTATTTTTCAGACGGCCCTCCCGCCGTCAATTTGTGCGGCTTCGCATACGGCATTTGACATCATATCAGATATGCACGATACGCGCCGTGAGCTGCAGTCGTCTGTCAAAATGATAAAAACGCGTCTGGCCGATATGGGCTTTACCGTAAGAGGCGGAGATACACCGATTATCCCCGTTATCATCGGTGATGCAAAAACAGCGGTTTCAGCCGCTGCACTGCTGGAGAAAAAGGGAATCTGCGCCCCGGCCATCCGCCCGCCCGCCGTTCCGGAAGGCGAAAGCAGAATCAGGCTGACCGTTACGGCGGATCGCAGCTTACAGGATATAGACGAGCTGACAGAAGCATTTGATTCCATTAGAAAAGAGCTGAATATAAACAAATGAGAAGTTTTTTTGTCACAGGAACAGATACCGGCGTCGGAAAAACCATCGTTTCTTGCGGACTTGCCGCGGCATTCCGGCAGAAACAGGCGGATATCGGAGTGTTTAAGCCGTTTTTAAGCGGTGTGCCGCGAACTCATCCGGAAAGTGACACCTCGCTGTTGAAAAACATGTCACAAACCGCACTGTCTCATGAAGAAATCACGCCATTTGAATGGAAAGAGCCGCTTGCGCCGTACACGGCCGCCTTGCTTGAGGGGGAATCCGTGAGCATGGATGAAGTCATGGCCCACTGGAGTAAGATCAAAAATCGTCATGAGTGTTTCATCGTCGAGGGGGCAGGCGGCATTTCCGTTCCGCTTGGTGAAAATTACTTAGTCAGTGATTTGATAAAAGCCTTGGAATTACCGGCAGTGATTGTCGCCAGGCCTGATCTCGGAACCATCAACCACACATATTTAACCGTTGAATATGCGAAAAACATGGGAATAGAGGTTCTCGGTATTATTATCAACGGCGTAAAGAGCAGGCCGGGGCTGGACGAAAAGACAAACCCGAGCATGATTGAAACATTATGCAAAGTTCCGATTTTGGGAATCACACCGAAGCTGGATCACGTTTCATCGGAAAACATTCAACACATGATTGAGAAACATATAGATGTTTCCTCTTTCATGAATCTGACACAAATGGGGAGATAAACATGAATCAATGGATGGATCTTGCAGAGAGAGTGCTGGACGGGGCGGAAGTAACGAATCAAGAAGCGCTGGCCATTTTAAATTGTCCTGATGAGGATCTTTTATTGCTGATGCATGCCGCTTTTCATATCAGAAAACGATTTTACGGAAAAAAAGTAAAGCTGAATATGATTTTGAATGCAAAATCAGGCCTGTGTCCGGAAAATTGCGGGTACTGTTCACAATCTTCAATATCAAAAGCGCCGATTGAGTCTTACCGGATGGTGGATAAGCATATATTGCTTAAAGGGGCAAAACGCGCCCACGACCTGAATATAGGGACATACTGTATCGTCGCCAGCGGGCGGGGACCGTCGAACAGAGAAGTAGATCAAGTTGTTGATGCTGTCAAAGAAATTAAAGAAACGTACGGTTTAAAAATCTGCGCATGCCTCGGTCTGCTGAAGCCGGAACAGGCAGAGCGGCTGAAACAGGCAGGAGTAGACCGGTACAATCATAACATCAATACATCACAAAGGAATCACTCAAACATTACGACCTCCCACACGTATGACGACAGGGTCAATACAGTGGAAACGGCGAAACAATCGGGGATGTCACCTTGTTCTGGTGTCATCGTCGGCATGAAAGAGACGAAACAGGACGTCATTGATATGGCGAACAGCTTAAAAGCGCTTGACGCCGACAGCATCCCGGTTAATTTTCTGCATGCGATTGACGGAACTCCGTTAGAAGGGGTAAGCGAATTACATCCGGTGTATTGCCTGAAAGTGCTCGCCTTGTTCCGTTTTATCAATCCGTCAAAAGAAATCCGTATCTCAGGAGGCCGGGAAGTCAACCTTCGTTCGCTGCAGCCGCTGGGACTTTACGCCGCAAATTCGATTTTCGTCGGAGATTACTTAACGACAGCAGGGCAGCAAGAAACAGAGGATCATCAAATGCTCCATGATTTAGGTTTTGAAGTCGAATCCGTTGAAGAAATGAAAGCCGGCCTGCAATCCGCCTGCAATACGGAGGTATAAGATGACGGCGGACCTATCGATTGCACATCCGTCTCTCCATGCGGATTCGGATTTTTGGAATGACCCTTACCCGTTTTATGACAAACTGCGATCCATTGATCCTGTTTATAAAGGAACCGTATTAAAATATCCGGGCTGGTATGTCACCGGGTACAAAGAAGCGGCAGCGATTCTGAAAGACATTCGGTTTAAAAACCGCATCCCTCTTCCGGAAGCTTCAACGAAATATCAAAATCTATCGCATATCCAGCACGATATGCTGTTATTTAAAAATCAATCAGACCATAAGCGGATGCGGATGCTTATCGGTAAAGAATTTACCGCAAAGACGGCGGAATCTCTTCGCCCTTGTATAAAAGAAACGGTTCATGACTTGTTGGATCAAGTCCAAATCAAAAAAACCGCGGACCTTGTTTCAGAGTTTGCCTTTCCATTGGCAAGCCTTATCATTGCGGAGATACTCGGAGTGCCGAAAGAGGAGAGATATCAATTCAGACAATGGACGGCAGACGTCATTCAGGCCATTGATCTTACCCGATCAAGAAAGACGTTAGTCAGAGCAAGCGACACCGCAGGCAGGCTCACGTCATATTTCAGAGATTTGATTCACAAGCGGAAAGCTCACCCTCAGCAAGACTTGATCAGCAGGTTTATTATGGAGGAACAGCTTTCAAAAGAGGAAGTGCTCGCGACATGTATCTTACTTGTCATAGCCGGACACGAGACGACGGTAAACCTCATGAGCAACGGTGTGTTTACTTTATTGAAACACCCTGAACAGCTTAGCGCACTGAGAGAAAACCCCTCGCTTATTGAAACTGCAGTTGAGGAATGTCTGCGCTACGACAGCCCCGCGCAGCTGACGGCACGCACCGCCTCAGAAGACTGCGAAATAAATGGGAAGGCCATCAAAAAAGGAGAGCAGGTATATATCCTTTTAGGGGCAGCCAATCGCGATCCAAGCATATTCGATCAACCTCACAAAATGGATATCCAAAGAAAACCGAACCCGCATCTTGCATTCGGAAAGAACGCCCATTTTTGCATAGGCTCCTCATTAGCGCGCATCGAAGCACAAATTGCAATTCTCACACTGTTTGAGCGGATGCCTAAGCTTCGGCTGGCCGCACACCGCCTTGAATACCGCAAGCTCATTGGTTTTAGGTCGCTCAAAGAGCTTCCGGTTGTCATTGGCTGAATGACCATGCAGGAGGGCCGGATTTTATCGGTTCCTCTTGCAGGAAATAAATGAAAGAAAAAAGAATACATATTTATAAAGCAAAAATCCTCTCTGATCCATCTCACTATCCCTAAAAAAACTCACTGCTCAGCCAATCAATCTAATACAGCAAGGGTCTCCCTTTCTTTCGCCAAAACGGAACATTCACCATGATGCACATTTTTTCAGCCTCAGAAACTGTGCAAAACCGGCATGTTTTTTGCTTTATTTTCTCGATTTTTGTAAGCGCTTACTAATATTGAGCAGAAAAGAGGGGGATTTGTGGACATTGTTATTATTTTATTGGCATTAGGCATGCTGATGTTTGCGGCTTACCGGGGCTTTTCAGTCATTTTATTCGCCCCGATTTGCGCGCTGTTTGCCGTGCTCCTGACAGATCCAAGCTTCGTACTTCCTTTCTTCTCGAATATATTTATGGAGAAGATGGTAGGATTTATTAAGCTGTATTTTCCCGTATTTCTTTTAGGGGCCGTTTTTGGCAAGGTTGTTGAAATATCCGGGCTCGCCGAGTCGATTGCAAAAACAATCGTCAAGCTTGTGGGAGCAAAAAGAGCCATTCTCGCCATCGTCTTAATGGGTGCGATTTTAACGTACAGCGGCGTCAGTCTCTTCGTAGCGGTGTTTGCCATTTATCCGTTTGCTAAAAACCTATTTATTAAAGCTGATATTCCCAAGCGTCTGATACCCGGTACGATTGCATTGGGCGCCTTTACATTTACAATGGATGCGCTTCCCGGCACACCGCAAATTCAAAATGTCATTCCGACCGCTTTTTTTAAAACAAACATTTATGCCGCTCCCTGGCTCGGACTGATTGGTGCAGCATTTGTGCTTACGGCCGGAATGATTTATTTAGAATCCCGGCGCAAAAAAGCGGCCAATGCCGGAGAAGGCTATGCTGGATTTCAATCTGAAGTTTCCGCTGCAGAGGAATCCTCAAGTCTGGCTAATGAAACACATACGCCTGTTTTACCGCAACCCAGCCCCGCGCGGCAAGTGCTCGCCTTTGTTCCGCTTATCCTTGTGGGAGTCATGAACAAATGCTTCACGATGTGGCTCCCGCATTGGTACCCTGGCGGATTTGATTTTGCGCCGCTCGGCTTAGAAGCGTTCGGGAAGATTGACCTTTCCTCCGTCACTGCGATCTGGTCAGTAGAACTCGCACTGTTCATCGGAATCATGGCCACGATTTTGTTCGATTGGAAAAAAGTCCTCTTCAATTTGAAAGAAGGACTGAATGAGGGTATCGGGGGTGCCTTGCTGGCGTCGATGAATACAGGAGCCGAATACGGATTTGGCGGCATCATTGCGGCGCTTCCCGGCTTTAAAATGGTCAGCAGCGGCATATCGCAGACGTTTACTGATCCGCTCGTCAACGGAGCGGTGACGACCACTGCGCTTGCCGGGATTACAGGATCGGCATCAGGAGGAATGGGCATCGCTTTAAGCACGATGTCAGCAGCGTATACAGAAGCAATCAATACATTCCACATCCCGCCGGAGGTCATGCACCGGGTGATCTCGATGGCCTCCGGCGGGATGGACACTCTTCCTCATAATGGCGCCGTCATTACGCTGCTCGCGGTCACCGGGTTGACCCACCGCCAATCCTACAGGGATATCTTTGCCATTACCGTCATTAAAACAGCCGCTGTGTTTGTCATCATCGCCATTTACAGTCTGACGGGCCTTGTGTAGCCAAAACAGAAAGGGGAAACGAATATGGGAAAAGGAAAAGTGATGGACTCTTATCAAGATGCTGCTGCACTGATCAAGGACGGAGACACCCTCATCGCAGGAGGCTTCGGCCTGTGCGGCATTCCGGAACAATTAATTCTCGCGATCAGGGACAGCGGCGTAAAAAACTTGACCGTTGTCAGTAATAACTGCGGTGTTGATGATTGGGGGTTAGGCCTCTTGCTTGCAAACCGGCAGATCAAAAAAATGGTCGCATCCTATGTGGGAGAAAACAAAACCTTTGAACGGCAGTTTTTAAGCGGGGAGCTGGAAGTCGAATTGGTGCCCCAAGGAACGCTCGCAGAAAGAATTCGCGCGGGAGGGGCGGGCATTCCGGCGTTTTACACACCTGCGGGCGTCGGAACATCAGTAGCCGAGGGAAAAGAACATAAGACATTTGACGGACGCACCTATCTTCTGGAGAAAGGGATTACAGGGAACGCCGCCATCGTAAAGGCCTGGAAAGCCGATCCTCTGGGCAACCTGATGTTCAGAAAGACGGCGAGAAATTTCAATCCGCTCGCTGCAATGGCAGGCAAAGTGACGATTGCAGAGGCTGAAGAAATCGTCGATGCCGGAGAGCTTGATCCGGATCAAATTCATACGCCGGGTATTTTTGTGCAGCACGTGCTGCTCGGCGGGATTCATGAAAAACGGATTGAACGCCGCACCGTCCGGCAAGCATGATAAAGGAGGCTGACAGAATGAGAGATAGCAGAAAACGAATGATCAAACGGGCTGTAAAGGAAATTAAGGACGGAATGAATGTGAACTTGGGGATAGGGATGCCGACGCTTGTAGCCAATGAGATACCGAATGATTATAACGTCCTGCTTCAGTCTGAAAACGGCTTGCTCGGGATCGGGCCTTATCCGGCGGAAGGAACGGAGGACCCCGATCTGATCAACGCGGGAAAAGAAACCATCACCGAAGTAAAGGGAGCCTCGTATTTTGACAGTGCCGAATCCTTTGCCATGATTCGCGGCGGCCACATTGATGTAGCGATCCTCGGCGGGATGGAAGTGTCCGAACGGGGAGATTTGGCGAACTGGATGATCCCAGGAAAAATGATCAAAGGAATGGGCGGCGCCATGGACTTGGTCCACGGAGCAAAACGGATTATTGTCATTATGGAGCACGTGAATAAATATGGGGAATCTAAAGTGAGAACAGAATGTACGCTGCCTTTTACCGGCAGGCAGGTGGTCGATCGGCTGATCACAGATTTGGCTGTATTCGATTTTCATGATGGCCGTATGACGCTCACCGAACTGCAGGAAGGTGTAACAATAGAGGAGGTCTTTGAGAAAACAGAAGGTCATTTTACTGTCAGCCAGTCGTTAAAAAACGGGGTCAGACCAAAATGAGGAGGTGCCGTCATGCATTCATTGCTTATTGAAAAAACAGCCGTTGTAACAGGAGCAGCCGGAGGAATCGGGCTTGAAATCGCAAAAGAATTCGCCCGTGAAGGAGCAGCCGTCATCATCTCTGATATAAACGAACAAGCGGGGAAAGAAGCGGCGGCAAGACTGAAAGATGAAGGCTGTGAAGCAGTCAGCATCACATGCGATGTAACAAATGAAAAGCAAGTGGCCGACATGCTGCAGACGGTCGAGAAACAATTCGGACGTCTCGATATCCTTGTGAATAATGCCGGCATTCAGCATGTCGCGCCCATCGAGGAATTTCCCACCGAACAGTTTGAACGGCTCATTCGTCTCATGCTGACTGCGCCATTTATCGCAATGAAGCATGCATTTCCCATTATGAAAAAACAGCAATTCGGTCGAATCATTAATATGGCGTCTGTTAACGGACTGATCGGTTTTCACGGGAAAGCGGCATATAACAGCGCCAAGCACGGCGTCATCGGTTTAACGAAAGTCGGCGCACTTGAAGGCGCGGCTGACGGCATCACCGTCAATGCGCTTTGTCCGGGATATGTGGACACTCAGCTTGTCCGCAATCAGTTAAAGGACATTTCCGCAACAAGGAATGTACCGTACGAACGGGTGCTTGAGGACGTCATCTTTCCGCTCGTCCCCCAAAAACGGCTGCTGTCAGTGAAGGAAATCGCTGATTACGCCGTATTTTTGGCCAGCGACAAAGCAAAAGGGGTCACAGGTCAGGCCGTAGTTATGGATGGCGGGTATACCGCTCAATAGTTCTTATACTTTTTAAAAAAACAGCCGCTCTGAACGGCTGTTTTTTTATGCCTGAAAACCTTGCTCACTCAATAGGCCGATTTACTGCGTCAATCGGTATCCGGGCAGGGTCATTCGCATGTTCTGCGGCGTATTTCGTCCTTGCGGATGTTCCCCATCCAGATCCATCTCTTGCACCACATTTATAATTAAGCGCAATCAGTTTACAATCCTTCACAGATATACAAATGATTTTTTACAATAAACAGAAAATATGTAATTTCTGACACAATAATGCCAATAGCCCTAAAACATATGAAACATGAAGAGCGCGTCCGAAGTGAAGAAGAGCCGGTAACAGGCTCCACCCCGGCTTTCATCATCTCTCTTTAGGACTGATTTTCGGCGAAACCCCCATGTTTTATTTTATGAATAAATATATCTAATTCGTTTGTGAAAACGAACAATAACTCCTCCGAAAGTATTCTATACACATTTGTTATAATCATGCTAGGATGTTAGATAAAGGGATATTTTGTAGGATATTGTATCCCCTGTTCAATATGATCGGAGGAATCTCATGAACAATCTTGCCTTTTTATTTCCTGGACAAGGGTCTCAATTTGTAGGAATGGGCAAACAATTTTGGAATGATTTTGTGCTCGCAAAGAGATTGTTTGAAGAAGCGAGCGATGCGATCTCCTTGGATGTAAAAAAACTGTGTTTTAACGGAGATATGAATGAATTGACAAAGACAATGAACGCGCAGCCCGCTATTTTAACGGTCAGTGTTATTGCTTTTCAAGTGTATATGCAGGAAATAGGGGTGAAGCCCCGCTTCCTGGCAGGCCATAGCTTAGGCGAATATTCAGCGCTTGTCTGTGCCGGTGCCCTTTCTTTTCGGGATGCCGTTACACTTGTAAGGGAGCGGGGAATTCTTATGCAAAATGCAGATCCTCAGCAGCAGGGGGCGATGGCCGCCGTGACTCACCTCTCTCTTCAAACGTTGCAAGAAATATGTTCGAAAGTGTCGACGGAAGACTTTCCGGCAGGAGTAGCCTGCATGAATTCAGAACAGCAGCATGTGATTTCCGGACACCGGCAAGCTGTGGAACGTGTCATCAAGATGGCGGAGGAAAAGGGTGCGGCATACACTTATTTGAATGTCAGTGCGCCTTTTCACAGTTCGATGATACGATCAGCCTCCGAACAATTCCAGACTGTATTACACCGGTATTCCTTCCGGGATGCCGCATGGCCGATCATTTCAAATGTCACCGCGCGCCCTTACAGCAGCGGAAATTCGATCAGCGAACATCTCAAGCAGCACATGACGTTGCCGGTTAGATGGACAGAATCGATGCATTACTTGCTTTTACATGGAGTCACAGAAGTCATCGAAATGGGTCCGAACAATGTCTTAGCCGGTCTGCTGAGAAAAACAACGAATCACATTGTACCCTATCCCTTAGGACAGACATCTGATGTTCCCCCGCTTTCCAATCCAGCGGAAAGAAAGAAACATATTGTCCATTTACGCAAAAAACAACTGAATAAATTGATGATTCAATCCGTCATTGCGCGAAATTACAACAAGGATTCAGCGGCTTATTCCACTATGACGACGCCATTATTTACGCAAATCCAAGAGCTGAAAGAGAGAATGAAAAGGCATGAAGACGTGCTTTCAGAGCAAGAACTCGAACATTCGATCCATTTATGCAAATTAATTTGTGAAGCTAAACAGCTTCCGGCTTGGGAAGAATTGCGGATTTTAAAATAAAGCGCCCAGGAGGGGACCTATGTATACCAGTCAATTCCAAACCTTAGTAGATGTCATTCGGGAAAGAAGCAGTATCTCTGATCGCGGGATCCGTTTTATCGAATCCGATAAAAACGAGACGGTTGTCTCTTACCGCCAATTGTTTGAAGAGGCGCAAGGGTATCTTGGCTATTTACAGCATCTCGGCATTAAGCCGAAGCAGGAAATTGTATTTCAAATCCAAGAAAACAAATCATTTGTCGTTGCTTTTTGGGCTTGTATATTAGGAGGAATGATTCCGGTGCCGGTCAGTATCGGAGAAGATGATGACCATAAGCTGAAGGTCTGGCGCATTTGGAATATATTAAATCATCCGTTTCTGATTGCCTCTGAAAAAGTATTGGACAAAATAAAGAAATACGCTGCAGAGCACGATTTACAGGATTTCCATCATCAATTAAACGAAAAATCTGACATCATTCAAGATCAAACCTACGATTACCCCGCTTCATTTTATGAACCTGATGCGGATGAACTCGCCTTTATCCAATTTTCTTCCGGATCGACAGGAGATCCAAAAGGAGTCATGTTAACGCATCACAACTTAATACATAACACGTGCGCCATTGGGACTGCCCTACACGTTCATTCGAAAGACTCTTTCTTATCATGGATGCCTTTAACGCATGATATGGGGCTCATCGCCTGCCACCTTGTTCCCTTCATAACCGGAATCAATCAAAATCTAATGCCTACAGAGTTATTTATTCGCAGACCTATTCTTTGGATGAAAAAAGCTCATGAACATAAAGCCAGTATTCTATCCTCTCCTAATTTCGGGTACAACTACTTCCTTAAATTTCTGAAAAACGAACCAGACTGGGATTTATCCCACATCAAGGTCATCGCAAACGGTGCAGAACCGATATTGCCGGAGCTGTGTGACGAATTTTTGAAAAGATGCGCAGCATTCAATCTGAAAAGATCCGCCATTTTGAATGTTTACGGTTTAGCGGAAGCTTCGGTTGGCGCAGCGTTCTCTAAAATAGGTAAAGAATTCGTTCCTGTTTATTTGCATCGTGACTATTTAAATCTTGGTGAAAGAGCTGTAAAAGTCAGCAAAGAGGACCAAAATTGCGCTTCATTCGTCGAGGTGGGACAACCTATTGACTATTGTCAGCTTCGGATCTCCGATGAAACAAATGAAAGAGTAGAAGACGGAATCATCGGCCATATCCACATCAAAGGAGACAATGTGACGCAAGGGTATTATAACAACCCAGAGAGTACGGAAAAAGCGCTGACTTCTGACGGCTGGGTAAAAACGGGAGACCTCGGATTCATTAGTGAAAGTGGTAACTTAGTCGTAACCGGAAGAGAAAAGGACATTATTTTCGTGAACGGAAAAAATATCTACCCGCACGATATTGAACGGGTCGCGATTGAAATGGAAGAGGTTGACTTAGGAAGGGTTGCCGCCTGCGGTGTATATGATCAAAAGACACAAAGCGGAGAAATCGTGCTCTTTGTTGTTTACAAAAAATCACCTGAAAAATTCGCACCGCTTGTCAAAGAGATAAAAAAGCATTTGTACAAGCGGGGCGGCTGGAGCATAAAAGAAGTCCTTCCGATCCGAAAACTCCCTAAAACAACCAGCGGAAAGGTTAAACGCTACGAACTTGCCAGACAGTATGAGGCAGGGAATTTTTCAACAGAGTCTGCCGCCATCAATGAATGTTTGGAGAGCAGCACGGAAACATCCGGACAGACACCCATTCATGAGATAGAAACGGAATTGCTGTCTATCTTTTCCGATGTGCTCAACGGGAAAAAGGTTCACCTCGCTGACAGTTATTTTGATATGGGAGCAAATTCATTACAATTATCGCAGATTGCCGAGCGCATAGAACAGAAATTCGGACGCGAGCTTGCCGTTTCAGATCTCTTTACGTATCCTTCTATCACTGATTTAGCGGCATATCTGTCTGAAAGCCGGGCTGAAATCAAGCAGGACGCGGCAGCGAAACCAAGCCATGTGACACCGAAAGATATCGCCATTATCGGGTTGTCGCTCAATGTCCCGGGAGCGTCAACGAAAAGTGATTTTTGGAATCTGCTTGAAAAAGGTGAGCACAGCATTCGAGAATACCCCGAATCCCGGCTGAAAGATGCGGCGGATTATTTAAAGTCCATCCAAAGCGAGTTCAATGAGAGTCAGTTTGTGAAGGGCGGCTATTTAGATGAAATCGACCGCTTTGATTATTCGTTCTTCGGTTTAGCTCCTAAAGCGGCTCAGTTTATGGACCCTAACCAAAGACTGTTTTTGCAGTCTGCATGGCATGCGATTGAAGATGCGGGCTATGCCGGCGGGAGCATGAACGGGAGCCGTGTCGGGGTATATGCGGGGTACTCGAAGGTGGGCTACGATTATGAACGTCTCCTTTCTGCGAATTATCCGGAGGAACTTCATCAATATATCGTGGGCAATCTCCCTTCCGTGCTAGCCAGTCGAATCGCTTATTTCTTAAATTTAAAAGGGCCGGCGGTCACAGTGGATACGGCATGCTCCTCATCGCTTGCTGCTGTTCATATGGCATGCAAATCTTTAATATCCGGCGATTGTGAAATGGCTCTTGCCGGAGGTATCCGAACATCGCTCTTGCCGATCTGTATCGGGCTTGATATGGAATCTTCGGACGGGTACACGAAAACGTTCAGCAAAGATTCAGACGGCACGGGCACAGGTGAAGGCGCGGCCGCAGTCCTGCTAAAACCTTTGCAGGATGCTGTTCGCGACGGAGACCATATTTACGGCGTAATCAAGGGAAGCGCGATGAATCAAGACGGAACAACCGCCGGGATTACAGCACCGAATCCGGCAGCTCAGACTGAGGTCATTGAGACGGCTTGGAAAGACGCGGGCATTGCCCCTGAAACACTGTCTTTCATCGAAGCGCATGGCACCGGGACGAAGCTCGGCGATCCGGTTGAATTTAACGGACTTTGTAAAGCGTTTGAAAAGTATACGGCAAAAAAACAATTTTGTGCGATTGGTTCTGTTAAATCGAACATCGGTCATTTGTTTGAAGCGGCAGGCATCGTCGGGCTGATCAAATCTGTCCTCATGCTGAATCACAAGAAAAATCCGCCGTTAGCGCACTTTAATGAACCTAATCCGCTCATTCATTTTCACTCTTCACCATTTTACGTAAACCAGGAAGCTGCAGCGTTCACATCCGGTGATGAGCCGCTGCGAGGCGGAATCAGCTCGTTCGGTTTTAGCGGAACGAACGCTCATGTGGTATTGGAAGAATATATTTCTCAAAGTGAGTATGCACCCGAGGATGAACATGGGCCGCACCTATTTGTTTTATCCGCTCATACTGAAAAATCACTCTATGAACTCGCACAGCAGTACCGGCAATATGTATCGGATGACAGCCAAGCTTCATTAAAGTCCATTTGCTATACAGCCAGTACGGGCAGGGCTCATCTGGATCATGGCATTGCCATGATTGTATCCGGTAAACAAGAACTATCGGATAAGCTGACCCGCCTGATTCAGGGAGACAGAAACCTTCCCGGTGTATACATCGGTTACAAGAATATGAAGGAAATGCTGCCTGCTCATAAAGAAGAGCTGAATCAACAAGCAGCCGCTCTGATTAAGCAGCGTTTACGTACGCAAGATGAACGGATCACATGGCTGCATCGCGCAGCCGAATTATTTGTGCAAGGAGCCGTTATCGATTGGCGCGCGCTTTATTCCGGTGAAACTGTACAAAAGACGCCATTGCCCCTGTATCCGTTTGAACGGAGCCGATGCTGGGCTGAAGCTGACCAATTGCGCTTAAACGAGGGCGAAAAGAAAGGAGGAGCAGCATTGAATATCAATCAATCGAAAGCGCACATTGAATCCTTCCTGAAAACTGTAATCAGCAACGCTTCAGGGATCAGAGCGGAGGAACTCGATCTGAATGCTCATTTTATCGGGCTCGGAATGGATTCTATCATGCTGTCACAGGTCAAAAAAGCCATTGCGGACGAATTTGGGGTAGACATCCCGATGGATCGTTTTTTTGATACGATGAACAACCTTCAAAGTGTCATAGATTACTTGGCTGAGACCGTTCCGTCGTCCTTTGCATCCGCTCCGCCTCAAGAAAATGTTCCGGCGCAGGAAATACAGGTCATTTCAGAAGCGCAGTCTGAATCGGATCGCAGAGAAGGTCATCAAGAGCATATGCTCGAAAAAATAATCGCTTCTCAGAATCAATTAATTCAGGATACCTTGCAAGCTCAATTAAATAGCTTTAATTTGTTGAGAAACAGCGGACATCATTCCGATGAGAAAGAATACGCTAAAGCGCAAAAGAAATCAATTCCTTCTGTCAAGCAGGGGCATCCGACCGTCAATGCAGAAAAGAAAGCGGCTCAAGAAGCGAAACCCTATGTTCCTTTCCAGCCTCAGAACCTGAATGATCAGGGACACTATACCGCACGGCAAAAACAATACTTAGAAGACTTCATCAAGAAATACGCAGATAAAACGAAAGGTTCCAAACAATATACGGACAACACCCGATTTGCTCATGCAAACAACCGCAATTTGTCCAGCTTCCGTTCGTATTGGAAGGAAATCGTATACCCGATTATCGCCGAACGTTCTGACGGTTCTAAAATGTGGGATATTGACGGAAATGAATATATCGATATCACCATGGGATTCGGGGTTAACCTTTTCGGGCATCATCCTTCCTTTATTACACAGGTTATCGATGATTCAACCCGTTCATCATTGCCTCCGCTCGGCCCGATGTCAGATGTCGCCGGTGAAGTTGCCGACCGGATCCGCACATGTACCGGAGTGGAAAGGGTCGCTTTCTATAATTCCGGAACAGAGGCCGTCATGGTTGCCCTGCGTTTGGCGCGGGCGGCAACAGGAAGAAAGAAAGTCGTGGTGTTCTCGGGATCTTATCACGGCACGTTTGACGGCGTATTAGGGGTAGCCGGCACAAAAGGCGGGGCTGCGTCTGCGAATCCGCTGGCTCCGGGCATACCGCAGAGCTTTATGGATGATTTGATTATTTTACATTACAACAATCCCGATTCGCTGGACGTGATCCGCAGTCTTGGTGATGAATTGGCAGCCGTACTGGTAGAACCGGTACAAAGCCGCAGACCGGATTTGCAGCCGCGGGCATTTTTGAAAGAATTGCGGGCGATCACGCAGCAATCAGGAACAGCTCTGATTATGGATGAAATTATTACCGGATTTCGGATCGGTCTTGGCGGCGCACAGGAATGGTTCGGCATTCAGGCTGATTTAGTGACCTACGGAAAAATCATCGGCGGCGGACAGCCGTTAGGGGTAGTTGCCGGAAAAGCTGAGTTCATGAATGCGATCGACGGGGGTACCTGGCAGTATGGGGACGATTCCTACCCGCAAGACGAGGCGAAACGCACGTTTGTGGCCGGCACCTTCAATACTCACCCGCTTACCATGAGGATGTCATTAGCCGTCCTTCGCCATTTACAAACCGAAGGAGAGCATCTGTATGAGCAGCTTAATCAAAAAACAGCCTACCTGGTCGATGAGCTGAATCGCTGCTTCGAACAAGCGCAAGTGCCTATCCGCATGGTTCGATTCGGTTCTTTATTCCGGTTTGTCTCATCGCTTGATAATGACTTGTTCTTTTACCATCTCAACTATAAAGGGGTCTATGTATGGGAGGGACGCAACTGCTTCTTGTCTGCGGCGCATACCGCGGATGATATCGAAAATATTATTCAAGCGGTGAAAGACACGGTGGAGGATCTTCGCCGAGGCGGATTTATTCCGGAAGGCCCGGATTCCCCTGATGGCGGAGGCCGTAAAAAGTCCGGGACGCGCGAGCTTTCACCTGAACAAAAGCAGTTGGTTATGGCATCCCATTACGGGAATGAAGCTTCCGCCGCTTTAAACCAGTCCATTATGCTGAAAGTGAAGGGCGAACTGCAGCATACACCATTAAAACAAGCCGTCCGGCATATCGTTGACCGTCATGAAGCTTTACGTACGGTGATTCATCCCGATGACGAGGTACAGCAAGTGCAGGAACGGATGAATATAGATATACCTGTCATTGATTTTACCGGTCTCCCGCATGAACATCGGGAGCCGGAAATCCAAAAATGGCTGACAGAAGATGCCAAGCGGCCGTTTCATTTCCATGAACAAAAGCCTTTGTTTAGAATCCATGTGCTTACATCGGCTCACAATGAACATCTGATTGTGCTCACGTTCCATCATATCATTGCCGATGGATGGTCAATCGCCGTTTTTGTTCAAGAACTGGAGAGCAGCTACGCGGCAATAGTACAAGGAATACCGATTTCACCGAAAGAGGCAGATGTTTCGTTTCGCCAATACTTAGACTGGCAGCAGGCACAGATTGACAGCGGCCATTATGAAGAAGGGGTCCGTTATTGGCGGCGTCATTTTTCTGAACCGATACAGCAGCCAATTCTGCCAAGCACAGCTTCTGTCCGTTATCCGAACCGGTATGAGGGAGACCGGTGTACCGTCAGGCTTGGACGGCCATTGAGCGAGGCTTTAAGGTCATTAAGCATTCAGATGAAAAATAGCGTATTTGTGACGATGCTGGGTGCATTTCATCTTTTTCTGCACCGGCTTACCAAACAGTCAGGCCTTGTGATCGGGATCCCCGCAGCAGGTCAATCGCATATGAAACAGCATGCTCTGATTGGAAATTGCGTCAATATGATTCCGGTGAAGAACACGTCTTCTTCAGAAAGCACTTTATCCGGTTATCTTGGCAATATGAAAGAAAGCGTGAATCTTGCAATGCGGCACCAAGCCGTCCCGATGACACTGGTGGCCAGAGAGCTTCCGCACGATCAAGTGCCGGATATGCGTATTATCTTTAATTTAGACAGACCTTTTCGAAAGCTGCATTTCGGAAAGGCGGAGGCGGAGCCCGTAGCATACCCGGTAAAATGCACCCTGTACGATTTATTTCTGAACATAACAGACGCACATCAAGAATATGTTCTTGATTTCGACTTTAATACGAACGTCATCAGTCCGGAAATCATGAAAAAGTGGGGAGCGGGTTTTACAAAATTGCTGCAAAAAATGGTTGAGGGAGATTCAATCCCTCTTGACGCCATGATGATGTTTTTCGATGAAGAACAGCATGATTTACAAGCACTTTACGCCGATCACCAGAAGCGGGTCTCTTCAATAGGAAGCAATACGGCAAATTTTACTGAAGCCTATGAGGCGCCGGTAAATGAAACGGAGCGGCAGCTGGCGCGGATTTGGGAGGAACTTTTCGGCCTTGAACGGGTTGGCAGATCAGACCGCTTCCTGGCTCTGGGAGGAAACTCACTCCAGGCGACGCTTATGCTTTCCAAAGTTCAGAAGACATTTCATCAAAAGGTTTCCATCGGACAATTTTTCAATCACCAGACTGTTAAGGAATTAGCACGTTTCATTCAGAACGAAACGAAAGTCATACACCTCCCGATGAAGACTGCTGAGAAAAAAGCGTATTACCCGACATCGCCGGCACAGCAAAGAGTATATTTCCTGCACCAGCTGGAACCGGATCAGCTGGCGCAAAATATGTTCGGCCACATATCAATAACAGGGAAGTACGATGAGCAAGCCCTGATCTCATCTCTTCAACAAGTGATGCAGCGGCACGAAGCGTTTCGCACGTATTTCGACATTATAGATGGCGATATCGTTCAGAAACTTGAAAACGAAGTTGATTTTAACGTTCATGTCCGGACAATGAGCCGGGATGAATTTGATGCCTATTCAGACCGGTTTGTAAAACCGTTCCGCCTGGACCAAGCTCCGTTAGTTCGTGCGGAGCTGATCAAGATTGAAAACGAGCAAGCCGAACTGCTCATCGATATGCATCATATCATTTCGGACGGTTATTCCGTCAACATCCTTACAAATGAATTGCTGGCTTTATATCATCAGAAACCATTACCGGACATTGAATTTGAATATAAAGATTTCGCAGAATGGCAAAACCAACGGCTGAATGACGATGCCATGAAGCGGCAGGAGACATATTGGCTGGAACAATTTCAAGACGAAATTCCCATCCTCGACCTGCCGACAGACGGTTCAATAGCGGCAGAACGGTCTTCTGAGGGACAGCGTGTGACATGCTCCTTACAGCCGGATGTCATCCGATCGCTTCAAGACTTGGCACAAAAGGCGGAAACCACTCTCTATACGGTGCTTCTGGCCGCCTATAATGTGCTGCTTCATAAATATACGGGACAAGAAGACATTGTCGTTGGCACGCCTGCTTCAGGAAGAAATCATCCGGATATCGAAAAGATCATCGGTATTTTCATACAAACCATTGGAATCCGGACGAAGCCGCACGCCAATAGAACGTTTACGGATTATCTGGAAGAAGTAAAGCGGCAGACGCTTGACGCTTTCGAAAACCAAGACTATCCATTCGACCGGCTTGTGGAGAAATTAAATGTGCAGCGGGAAACAACCGGAAAGTCTCTGTTTAACACGATGTTTGTGTTTCAAAACATTGAATTTCATGAAATCCGGCACAATGAATGTACATTTAAAGTGAAAGAACGAAATCCAGGGGTCTCTTTATATGATTTGATGCTTACGATCGAAGATGCCGGTCAACAGATAGAGATGCATTTTGATTATAAACCGGGACGATTCACAAAAGACACCATTGAACAGATCACCAGACACTATACCGCCATTTTAAACAGTCTTGTTGAGCAGCCGGAGATGACATTGTCTTCCGTTCCTATGCTGTCTGAAACCGAACGACATCAACTGCTGACGGAGTGTAATGGCACAAAGACGCCGTATCCGCATAAGGAAACGGTATATCGATGGTTTGAAATGCAGGCGGAACAGAGTCCCGATCATGAAGCTGTTATTTTTGGCAATGAGCGGTATACGTACAGACAGCTCAATGAACGGGCGAACCGATTGGCGCGGACGTTACGGACAAAAGGCGTACAAGCGGATCAATTCGTTGCCATCATCTGCCCGCATCGGATCGAGCTGATTGTCGGAATTTTGGCTGTTCTGAAAGCCGGCGGCGCATACGTGCCCATTGATCCTGAATATCCGGAAGATCGGATTCAATATATGCTGAGAGATTCAAGAGCGGAGGTTGTGTTGACACAGCGCAGCCTGCTGGATCAATTACCGTATGATGGTGATGTTGTGCTTTTGGATGAGGAAAACTCATACCATGAGGATCACTCGAATCTTGAATCGGACAGCGATGCGCATGATTTGGCCTACATGATCTATACGTCAGGTTCGACGGGAAATCCAAAAGGTGTACTCATTGAGCATCAGGGACTGGCTGATTATATTTGGTGGGCGAAAGAGGTTTATGTAAGAGGTGAGAAAACCAACTTCCCATTATACTCTTCCATCTCTTTCGATCTGACTGTGACCTCGATATTTACACCGCTGGTTACGGGAAATACCATCATTGTCTTTGACGGCGAAGACAAAAGCGCTGTGCTTTCTGAGATTATGCGGGACTCAAGAATAGACATGATCAAATTGACCCCGGCACACCTGCACGTCATCAAGGAGATGAATATCGCTGGCGGCACTGCAATACGGAAAATGATTGTCGGCGGAGAAAATTTAAGCACCCGTCTGGCCAAAAGTGTCAGCGAGCAGTTTAAAGGCCGGCTGGACATTTTCAATGAATACGGACCGACGGAAGCTGTCGTCGGATGTATGATTTATCACTTCGACGCAGAACGGGACAAGCGGGAATTTGTACCGATCGGCACTCCGGCTGCCAACACGGATATTTATGTGGCCGATGCAAGCAGAAACCTGGTTCCGTTCGGGGTAATCGGCGAAATATATATCAGCGGACCGGGTGTTGCCAGAGGGTATTGGAACCGCCCGGATTTAACGGCAGAGAAATTTGTTGAAAACCCGTATGTCCCGGGAGCGAAGATGTACAAATCAGGGGATTTGGCTAAGCGATTGAAGGACGGAAATCTTGTATATATTGGGCGCGTTGATGAACAAGTCAAAATCAGGGGCCACCGAATCGAGCTTGGTGAAATTGAAGCAGCGATGCATAACGCGGAAGCGGTGCAAAAAGCCGCGGTTACAGTGAAAGAAGAAGAAGACGGCTTAAAACAATTATGCGCGTATTACGTAAGCGACAAGCCTATAGCGGCTGCGCAGCTTAGGGAACAATTGTCATCGCAGCTTCCGGACTACATGGTTCCGTCCTATTTTGTCCATCTGGAGCATATGCCGTTAACATCTAACGGGAAAATAAACCGTAAGGCCCTGCCTGCACCAGAAGCGAGTCTGCAGCAGACAGCTGAATATGTACCGCCGGGTAATGAGACGGAGTCCAAACTGACAGATTTATGGAAGGAAGTGCTCGGAATAAGCCATGCGGGGATCAAACATAATTTCTTTGATCTCGGAGGCAACTCCATCCGAGCGGCTGCCTTAGCCGCCAGAATTCACAAAGAGCTGGATGTGAATCTGTCTCTCAAAGACATATTCAAGTTTCCTACCATTGAACAATTGGCTGACAAGGCGTTACACATGGACAAAAATCGATATGTACCGATTCCGGCTGCAAAGGAAATGCCATATTATCCGGTTTCTTCAGCTCAGAGGCGGATGTATTTGTTAAGTCACACAGAAGGCGGCGAGCTGACTTACAATATGACGGGTGCCATGAATGTGGAAGGGACGATCGATCCCGAACGGTTAAACGCCGCTTTCCGAAAATTAATCGCGCGTCATGAAGCGTTACGGACCAGCTTTGATTTATATGAAGGCGAGCCGGCACAGCGTATTCATCAGAACGTCGACTTTACGATAGAACGAATTCAAGCAAGCGAAGAAGAAGCGGAAGACCGTGTGCTTGATTTCATCAAAGCGTTTGACTTAGCCAAACCGCCGCTGATGCGGGCCGGACTGATTGAAATTGCACCTGCGCGGCACGTGCTTGTGGTTGATATGCATCATATCATTTCTGACGGCGTGTCCGTCAATATTCTGATGAAAGATTTAAGCCGAATCTACGAGGGGAACGAACCGGACCCGCTCTCTATTCAATATAAAGACTTTGCAGTTTGGCAGCAATCGGACATTCAGAAACGGAACATCAAGAGCCAGGAAGCGTATTGGCTGGATCAGTTTCACGGTGATATTCCTGTACTGGATATGCCTGCGGATTATGAGCGGCCTGCCATACGCGATTACGAAGGCGAATCATTTGAATTTCTTATACCCGAACACTTGAAACAGCGTTTAAGCCAAATGGAAGAAGACACAGGAGCAACACTGTATATGATTTTATTGGCAGCCTATACGATTCTTTTATCCAAATACAGCGGACAAGAAGATATTATCGTAGGAACGCCATCTGCCGGGCGGACTCATTTGGATGTAGAGCCGGTCGTGGGAATGTTCGTCAATACGTTAGTCATTCGCAATCACCCGGCGGGCCGTAAAACATTTGATGCCTACTTAAACGAAGTAAAAGAAAACATGCTGAACGCCTATAAAAATCAAGACTATCCATTGGAAGAATTAATTCAGCATCTGCATCTTCCAAAAGATTCAAGCCGTAATCCTTTATTCGATACGATGTTTGTGCTGCAAAATCTTGATCATGCTGAATTGACTTTCGATTCCCTTCAACTCAAGCCGTATCCATTTCATCATCCGGTTGCCAAATTCGATTTGACCTTGTCGATTCAGGCGGACCGCGACAACTATCACGGACTGTTTGAATATTCGAAAAAACTGTTTAAGAAAAGCAGAATCGAGGTTTTATCAAACGACTACTTACACATCCTATCGGCGATTTTGGAACAGCCTAGCATTCTAATCGAACATATCGGATTGAGCGGCAGCAATGAGGAAGAAGAGAACGCGCTTGATTCTATTCAATTGAACTTTTAGGGAAAAGCATTATTTCTTTAAAATATATAAAATGAGGTGCTCCAATGTCGGTATTTAAAACTCAAGAAACGTACTGGGAAAACCTGTTTGATGAAGAAGACGGCCTAAGCGCATTCCCTTACTTTAAAGCAGCGGATAAAGCATCGTTGGCCCGTACCGGCTACCAGGAAAAATGCATCTGCCGTTCCTTATCTCCGGAAGTATCTCAAAGAATCATGACAATGGCGAATCATTCCGATATGGCGGCCTATCTGATTTTATTGGCGGGTATTGAATGCTTGTTGTATAAATATACGGATCAAACGAGCCTGATTCTTGGCATTCCGACGGTATCGAAGCAAAAAGCCGGCCAGTCAGCCGTTAACAACATTGTCCTCTTAAAAAATACGCTTTCAAACGAGAGCACATTTAAAACCGTATTCGGGCAGCTGAAAGAAGCCGTTAATGATTCTCTGAAAAATCAAAACCTGCCGTTTAGAAAAATGGTCCGGCATCTGAGCGTGCAATACAATGACGAGCATTTGCCTTTGATTCATACCGTCGTTTCGCTTAACGAAATTCATTCCTTGCAATTTAAAGAAGATACTGCAGCCGATACGCTGTTTCACTTTGATTTGGAGAACAACGGGATTCATTTGAAGCTTTTTTATAACGGCAATCTGTACGATGAGCACTATATCAATCAAATTGTATCCCATTTGGATCAGCTGCTGTCTGTGATCCTGTTTCAGCCTCAAGCCGCGATCCATACGGCAGAGATCTTACCGGAAGCGGAAAAACAGAAGCTATTGTTTGATTTTAACGACACCGGCGCAGATTTCTCCGGGAGCAGAACAGTCTATCAATTATTTGAAGAACAGGCAGAAAGAACGCCTGAGCATGCGGCCGTCAAGTTTAAAAACGACCATTTGACGTACAGGGAACTGAATGAGAAGGCGAGCCGTTTGGCAAGAACATTGCGTAATTGCGGGGTTCAACCCGATACGTTAGTCGCCATTCTCGCTGATCGTTCATTAGAGATGATCGTATCCATTATAGCCGTTTGGAAGGCAGGGGGCGCTTATGTGCCCCTGGATCCTGAATATCCAAAAGAGCGGCTTCAATATTTGCTTCATGATGCGGATGCAGACGTTCTCCTTGTTCAGCATCATTTAAAAAACAGCCTCGCCTTTGACGGCCCGGTGATTGATTTGAATGATGAAACATCATACCATGCCGATTGCTCATTGTTATCACCAGTAGCGGGACACAGCCATTTAGCCTATGTCATTTATACGTCGGGTACAACAGGAAAGCCGAAAGGGGTCATGGTTGAACACGGCGGCATTGTGAACTCGCTTCAGTGGAAGAAGGCGTTTTTCAGGCATTCTCCGGCGGATCGCGTACTTGTCTTGTACCCGTATGTTTTTGATGCGTTCATTTTAAATTTCTTCGGCCCGCTCATCTCAGGAGCAACTTTGCACCTTCTGCCTAATGAAGAGAATAAAGAAACTTTCGCCATTCAAAATGCCATAAAACAAGAAAGAATTACCCATTTTTCAACTTCTCCCCGTCTTCTGAAAACGATGATCGAACAGATGAACAGAGAGGATTTCATCCATGTTCAGCATGTTGTTGTAGGCGGTGAGCAGCTGGAAACAGATACAGTTGAGAAGCTGCATTCTCTGCAGCCTCGCATTCGGATCAATAATGAATACGGACCGACAGAAAACAGCGTGGTATCTACATTTCACCCTGTTCAGTCCGCTGATGAACAGATCACAATCGGCAGCCCGGTGGCCAACCATCAAGCTTATATTTTAGGAGCGCACCATCAAATCCAGCCGATCGGCGTACCGGGAGAGCTGTATGTCGGAGGAGCGGGAGTGGCCCGCGGCTACCTCAATCGGCCTGAATTGACGGAGGAAAAATTTGTGGAGCATCTGCATGTCCCTGGTCAAAAGATGTATAAAACGGGGGATCTCGCCAGATGGCTGCCGGATGGAAGAATCGAATATTTAGGGCGGATTGATCATCAAGTGAAAATTCGCGGCTACCGGATTGAGATCGGCGAGGTAGAGGCAGCCATGTTCAATCTGGAAAACGTTCGTGAAGCCGCAGTCGTCGCGCGGGAAGACGCAGACGGGGCCAAACAATTGTATGCCTATTATGTCGGCGAGCCTTCTTTGACCGCTGCGCAGTTCAGAGAAGAATTATCCCGGGAACTGCCGAATTATATGATTCCCTCCCGCTTTATCCCTTTGGAACGCATTCCGCTCACTTCCAATGGGAAGATTGATCTGAAAGCTTTGCCTGCTGCTGACGAAAATACGCGGGCGGAAAACGAATACATAGCTCCGCGGAACACAATAGAAGAACTGCTGGCGTCTATCTGGCAAGAAGTATTAGGGGCAGAACGTATAGGAATTTTGGATAATTTCTTTGATTTTGGCGGAGATTCGATTAAATCAATTCAGGTGTCATCCAGATTGTATCAAGCCGGATACAAGGTTGATATGAAGCATTTGTTTAAACACCCCTCGATTGCTGAACTTAGTCAGTTTGTAGCACCGGTCAGCAGGGTGGCTGATCAAGGAGAAGTGAATGGCGGAACCAAGCTGACCCCGATACAGCATTGGTTTTTTGAGCAAAAAATGCAGCATGCACACCATTACAATCAGGCCGTCATGTTATATTCGGCGGAAGGCTTTAAAGAGGGCCCGCTTCGCCGGACGATGGAACGGATCGCGTCGCATCACGATGCCTTGAGGATGATTTTTGAAAAAACGCCGGATGGATACGCTCCGCGAATTACAGGAACAGATGAAAGTGAACTATACCATCTGGAAGTGATGAATTATAAAGGGGAAACCGATCCGGCTCAAGCGATTGCCGATAAAGCGAATGAGATTCAAAGCAGCATGGTATTAGACAAAGGGCCATTGATGAAGCTCGGTTTGTTCCAATGTCCGGACGGAGATCATTTGCTGATTGCAATTCATCATTTGCTGATTGACGGTGTATCCTGGCGTATTTTGCTCGAAGATTTTGCAAGCGGTTATGAGCAGGCAGAACGCGGACAAACGATCCAGCTCCCGCAAAAAACAGACTCGTTTCCATCCTGGGCCGATCAATTGTCCAAATATGCGAAGGAAACCGATATGGAAGAGGAGATTGCGTATTGGACCGAGCTTTCAAGTATAAAGCCTCAGCCATTGCCTAAGGACACTATCAGCGAAGGATCGTTATTAAGAGACAGCGAAGAAGTGACGATTCAATGGACAAAAGAGGAAACGGAGCAATTATTAAAACAAGCGAACCGCGCCTACAACACGGATATCAACGATCTGCTGCTGACTTCGTTAGGGCTGGCTGTTCACAAGTGGACAGGCACGGAAGAGATTGTCGTGAATTTGGAAGGCCACGGGAGAGAACCGATTATTCCGGATGCTGACATTTCCCGCACGATAGGATGGTTCACAAGCCAGTACCCTGTCGTCCTGAGGATGGAAGCCGGAAAAAACCTGTCGCAGCGGATCAAGATCGTGAAAGAAGGGCTGCGCCGCATCCCTGACAAAGGAATGAATTACAGCATCATCAAATATATAGCCGGGCATCCGGAAGCCGACAGCCTGCAGCTGAAACCGGAGATATCGTTTAACTATTTGGGACAATTTGACCAAGACCTGAAGCATCAGGCTTTACGCATCTCGCCTTTTTCCACAGGGTTATCAATGAACGAAAACCAAGAGAGAACGGCCGTGCTTGATTTGAACGGAATGATTGCCGAAGGGACATTATCACTGACACTGAGCTACAGCAGCAAACAATACGAAAGATCTACTATGGCTCAATTTGCCCGGGGGTTGAAAGAAAGTCTGCAAGAAGTCATTGCACATTGCGTAAGCCGGCAGCAGACTTCTCTCACACCAAGTGACATCCTGTTAAAAGACATCTCAATCGACGAACTGGAACAGCTTTTGGAGCAGACGCGTGAATTAGGCGAAGCGGAAAATATTTATCCATTAACGCCGATGCAGAAGGGCATGCTGTTTCACAGCTTATTTGATCCGAATTCTGGTGCTTATTTTCAGCAAACGATGTTTGATCTGCATGGAGATCTGGAAATTGATTCATTTTCAAAAAGCTTGGACGGCTTATCGCAAAAATATGATATTTTCCGCACGAATTTTTACAGAGGCTGGAAGGATCAGCCGCTCCAAATCATATTCAAAACGAAAAAAATCGGCTTTCAATTCAATGACTTACGAGAGATGAAGGAATCTCAAAAAGAAGCGATGATTCAGCAGTATGCCAGAGAAGATAAGATGCGGGGGTTCGACTTAGAAAAAGGCGCGTTAATGCGGTTATTCATCCTTCGTACGGATGAAAAGACATACCGTTTTATCTGGAGTTTCCACCATATTTTGATGGACGGCTGGTGTCTGCCGCTGATTACAAAAGAAATTTTCGAGAATTACTTTGCTTTGCTTCAGCAAAAGCAGCCTGAACAATCGTCAATTACTCCGTACAGTCAATATATTGAATGGCTCGGCCGGCAAGATGCGAAAGAGGCCACGGCTTATTGGGATCAGTACTTGGAGGGATATGAGGAGCAAACCGGCCTTCCTAAGGATCACCATGCAGCGGAGGACGGACGATACGTTCCTGAAAAAGTGATGTGTGACATAAGCTCCGATCTCACTTCGAAAATGAAGCGGACGGCAGGCAAGCATCATGTCACGCTGAACACGCTGCTGCAGACGGCATGGGCGGTTTTGCTGCAGAAATATAACCGCAGCCGGGACGTTGTGTTTGGAAGTGTTGTATCCGGAAGACCTGCTGGAATTCCAAACGTGGAAAACATGATCGGCTTATTCATTAACACCATCCCCGTCCGGTTCCGGTGTGAAGCCGGGACAACGTTTGCCGGGCTTATGAAAGAGGCGCAGGAAAGGGCTGTAGCGTCTCAACAATTTGAGACGCACCCACTGTACGATATTCAAGCGCGTACAACGCAAAAGCAAGATTTAATTACACATTTAATGATATTCGAAAATTATCCGGTTGATCAGTATATGGAAAGTATAGGCCGCCAGAACGGAACATCCATCACGATTTCCAACGTCCAAATGGAAGAACAGACCAACTACGATTTTAATTTGACCGTTATACCGGGCGACGAGATGAACATCTCTTTTGAATACAATGCAAATGTGTATGAGCGGGCAAGCATAGAGCGGGTTCGGGAACATTTCATGCAAATCCTGCATCAAGTCGTGACAGATGCGGATATCCGGGTGGATCAAGCGGAATTGTTAACGGAAGGCGAAAGAAGAACCCTTCTGCAGACGCTGAACGACACGGCTGCGCCGTTCCCGCAGACGCCGGTTCATCAATTATTTGAAGAGCAATCGCAGCGTACGCCCGATCAAGCAGCCGTCATTGATAAGGACAGGCAGCTCACGTACGGAGAGCTCAATAAGCGGGCCAACCGCCTGGCGCGAACGTTAAGAGCGAAAGGAGTGCAGACGGATCAGCCTGTAGCCATCATCACAAGAAACAGCATCGAATCGGTGGTCGGAATCCTTGCCGTTTTAAAATCAGGCGGAGCCTATGTACCTATAGATCCGGAATATCCGCAAGACCGCATCCGGTATATGCTGGATGACTCCCAAGCCGGAATCGTTTTAATGCAGCGGGACGTCAGGAAACAGCTTGCCTATGAAGGCGTCACGGTTTTACTTGATGATGAAAGTTCTTATCACCAAGATGGCTCTGACCTTGCTCCGATAAGTGATGTGAGCCATTTGGCATATGTCATTTATACGTCAGGTTCCACAGGCCGGCCAAAAGGCGTACTAATCGAGCACGGAGGCTTGACCAATTATATTTGGTGGGCGAAAGAAGTTTATGTAAAAGGCGAGAAAGCCAACTTCCCATTGTATTCGTCAATTTCTTTTGATCTGACGGTGACTTCTATTTTCACGCCGCTTGTCACAGGCAATGCAATCATCGTCTATGACGGAGAGGATAAAACAGCTCTGCTTGAATCAATTGTGCGGGACCCGAGGGTGGATATCATTAAATTGACCCCGGCCCATTTGCAGGTCTTGAAAGAAATGAACATTGCCGATCAAACGGCTGTCCGAAGAATGATTGTGGGCGGGGAAAACTTAAGCACCCGGTTAGCCCGCAGCATTCATGAACAGTTCGAAGGCCGGATTGAAATATGCAATGAGTACGGACCGACGGAAACCGTTGTCGGCTGCATGATTTACCGTTACGATGCCGCAAAGGACAGGCGGGAATCAGTACCGATCGGAACCGCTGCGGCAAACACGAGCATTTACGTTCTTGATGAGAATATGAAACCCGCGCCGATCGGTGTCCCGGGAGAAATCTATATCAGCGGCGCCGGTGTGGCAAGAGGATATTTGAACCGTCCCGAATTAACGGCAGAGAAATTTGTCGATGACCCGTTTGAACCCGGAGCGAAGATGTATAAGACCGGAGATTTGGCGAAGTGGCTGGCGGACGGAAACATTGAATATGCGGGCAGAATAGATGAACAAATGAAAATCAGAGGCTATCGTATCGAATTAGGCGAGATCGAGGCGGCACTGCTTCAAGAAGAAGCGATCAAGGAAGCTGTCGTTACAGCCAGAGAGGATGTCCACGGGTTTAAACAATTGTGTGCATATTACGTGAGCGGCGGACAAACAACGGCAGCCCGGCTCCGGAAACAATTGTCTCAAACCCTTGCAAGTTATATGGTTCCGGCTTATTTTATCGAGCTTGATGAAATGCCTTTAACTTCTAACGGAAAAATAAACAAAAAAGGGCTGCCGGCTCCGGATTTCGAACTGCAGGACAGAGCAGAGTATAAAGCTCCCCGAACAAAAGCGGAAGAAATATTAGTTTCTGCCTGGGAATCGGTATTAGGCGCTGAAAACGTCAGTATTCTTGATAATTTCTTTGATCTTGGCGGAGATTCCATTAAATCCATTCAAGTATCCTCCAGATTAAATCAGCAAGGATACAAAATGGAAATCAAAGACTTGTTTCAATATGCAACAATTGCAGATTTGAGTCCGCATATCAAGCAGAATCTCCGTATAGCCGATCAAGGTGAGGTCAAAGGAAAAGTCAGCCTGACTCCTATTCAGCATTGGTTCTTTGATCACATAACGACAGATCAGCATTATTACAATCAAGCCGTCATGCTGCATGCGCCGGAAGGTTTTCAGGAAACGCAGCTTCGTCAAACCCTGCAAAAGCTTGCTGAACATCACGATGCGCTCCGCATGACGTTCCGGACTACGGAAAATGGCTGTGAGGCACAGAATGAAGAAATCGCCCAAAGCGGACTGTACCGCTTAGACGTCCTGAATCTGAAAGAAGATTCCGATCCGGGACGGACAATTGAAGCCAAAGCTGATGAGATACAAAGCAGTATGCGTTTAAGTGATGGGCCGTTAATGAAAGCCGGGTTGTTTCAATGCGCAAATGGAGATCATTTGCTCATTGCCATCCATCATTTGATTGTAGACGGGATTTCATGGCGCATTTTACTGGAAGATATCGTTAGCGGCTACAAGCAAGCCGAGAACGGGCGAGTGATTCAACTGCCGCAAAAAACAGACTCTTTCCAATTATGGGCTAAGAGACTTTCAGAATACGCGCAAAGTGAAACCATAAAACAAGAACAGGAATATTGGACAAAGATCGAACAAACCGAAGTCAAACCGCTGCCTAAAGATTTTCATGAAACTCATACAACTGCAAAAGACAGTGAAACAGCAGCTGTGGAATGGACGAAAGAGGAAACGGAGCTCTTATTAAAACAAGCGAATCGCGCTTATAACACGGAAATAAACGATTTGCTCTTAACTTCTCTGGGTCTTTCCATATCGCATTGGTCAGGACTGGAACAAATTCCGATTCATTTAGAGGGACACGGCCGAGAACAGATTATACAGGATATAGATATCTCCCGCACGGTCGGGTGGTTTACAAGTCTGTATCCGGTTGTGCTGCACGCGCAGCCGGGCAAAGAGATCTCTGATTATATCAAGACGACCAAAGAAGGATTGCGTCAAATTCCGCATAAAGGGATCGGATATGGAATAGCAAGGTACTTAAGCGGCGGAATGCCATCGAAACTCAATCCTGAGATCAGCTTTAACTACCTGGGACAGTTTGACCAAGATTTACAGCAGCATGGGGTTCAATTATCTTCTTATTCTTGCGGTTCAGACTCAAGCGGAAATCAAGAAAGACCGTATGTATTGAATATAAACGGAATGATCACCGAGGGCCGGTTGAGGCTTACGATCAGCTACAGCAGCAAACAGTACGCAAAAGAAACGATCATGCGGTTATCGGAAACGATTCAAAGCCGCCTGCGGACCATCATTACGCATTGCGTTCATAAAGAACAATCGGAACTGACGCCAAGCGATATTTTGTTAAAAGGCATGTCCATTGACGAATTGGATCAGCTCCTCATTCAACTGCCGCATGCAGGTGAGGTTGAAAACGTGTATCCGCTCACTCCGATGCAGAAAGGAATGCTCTTCCACAGCCTGCTGGACGAGGCCTCAAGTTCTTATTTTGAACAAGCATCGTTCGATTTGCAGGGAGAGTTAAAGATTGATTGGTTTAAAGCAAGCCTTGAACGATTATTTGAAACATACGCCGTGCTCAGAACCCGTTTTTACAGCGGCTGGAACGATACTCCTTTACAAATTGTCTATAAAACGCAAACACCGCAAATTCATTTTACAGATTTGCGTGACATAGAGGAGCACCTGCGAGAGGATGCAATCGCAGCCTATCAAAGAGAAGATAAGGCAAAAGGATTTGACTTGGCTCGGGATCGGCTGATGCGCATAGCGATTTTCCGTATGGAAGACCGCAAATATCATTTGATTTGGAGCTTCCATCATATTGTGATGGATGGCTGGTGTCTGTCTCTTATCACGAAGGAAGTGTTTGATCATTATAGCGCCTTACAGGAAGGCAGGGAACCAGAACCGCCATCGGCAGCTCCTTACAGCGACTATTTCGAGTGGCTTGACCGCCAAGATCAGGGAGCGGCAAAGCGGTACTGGAGCGGGTATCTTGAAGGATATAAAGGTGAAACCACGCTTCTTCATAAAATAGCGCAGCACGAACAAAAAGAATACGCTTATGCCAATGTGATCTGCCGATTTGATCACGAACAGACAAAACAATTACAGCAGATCGCAAATCAGCATCAGGTTACATTAAATACGTTGATCCAAACGTTATGGGGAATATTATTACAGAAATACAGCGGGTCCGCAGACGTTGTCTTCGGCAGTGTCGTGTCGGGAAGGCCGGCGGAAATTCCTGATGTGGAACAGATGATCGGCCTGTTCATCAATACGATTCCGGTTCGCATCCGCTGCGATGAGGACAGCACTTTTGCTGATACGATGCAAATGGTTCAACAAAACGCGCTGGCTTCCCAATCGTACGATACCTATCCTTTATACGAAATTCAGGCCCAAACGGAACAAAAGCAAAACTTAATTGATCATATCATGATCTTTGAAAATTATCCGATAGGGCAGCAAGTCGAAGAGGGCCATGATGCTGCGGATTTAAATATCGTGAATTTCCATATAGAAGAACATACCCATTACGATTTTAATGTAGTTGTCATCCCTGGCGAACAACTCACCGTTCATTTTAGTTTTAACCGAAATGAATATGGACAATCAGAAGCAGAGCGGATTCGTGGACATTTTGAACAGCTCATGCAGCAAGTATTGCAGCTGCCGTCTGTCAAAATAGAAGAAATGGAACTTCTGACGCAGCAAGAAAAAGAACAGCTGCACAGCCGTTTTCAGTCTAACGAAATGCATTACCCACGTGAACAAACGATTCATCAGCTGTTCGAGGAACAAGCACTCCGGACGCCGGACCATGAGGCGGTTATATTCGAGGAGCAGCGTATGACATACCTTGAGTTAAACGAACGGGCCAATCAACTAGCACGCACTTTACGAGCTGAAGGCCTACAGGCCGACCAGCTTGTTGCGATCATGGCTGAGCGTTCTCTAGAAATGATGGTCGGGATTTATGCGATCCTGAAAGCGGGAGGCGCTTATGTGCCAATCGACCCGGATTACCCGGAGGAACGCATCCGCTACATCCTTGAAGATTCAGGAGCGACCCTGCTGCTGTCACAGCGTCACGTGAAAGAACGGGTTGCTTTTGCAGGAACGGTCATCGATCTCGATGATACTTCCGTTTACGATGATGACGTTTCTAACTTGGAGCCGCTGTCCGGTGCGGGCGATAGGGCATATGTAATCTACACGTCCGGATCGACCGGCAAGCCCAAGGGGGTTATGGTTGAACATCGTCCGGTTATAAACCGGTTGATGTGGATGCAAAAGGCTTATCCGATCGGCAGCGGCGATACGATTTTACAAAAGACAGCGATCACCTTCGACGTCTCGGTATGGGAGCTGTTCTGGTGGGCTTTGACCGGTGCGAAGGTGTGCCTGCTTCCGCTCGGCGGAGAGAAAGACCCTGAAGTGATTTGGAACACAATAGAAGAGCAAAGTATCACGACAATGCATTTCGTCCCGGCGATGCTGCACGCCTTCCTGAAGTTTGCGGAAACACAGACGGCGAGCGGACAGACAAGCAAGCTGCGTACGTTGCGGCAAGTGTTTGCAAGCGGTGAGGCATTAATGCCGGCACATACGGCAAGATTTCATCGCCTTATTACGCCTGTGAACGGCGCCCAACTGATCAACCTGTACGGCCCGACGGAAGCAACGGTCGATGTGTCGTACTTCAACTGCGAAGCGAACCAAGCGTATGCATCGGTACCGATCGGCAAGCCGATCTCGAATATACAGCTGTATATGATGGCACCGGGATCAATGCGTCTACAGCCAGTCGGAGTACCGGGAGAGCTTTGTATCGCAGGCGACGGACTGGCGAGGGGGTACCTGAACCGTCCGGAGCTGACTGCGGAGAAGTTCGCGGATCATCCGTTCGAACCCGGCAAACGGATGTACCGGACGGGCGATCTGGCGAGATGGCTGCCGGACGGTAACATCGAATATTTGGGCCGGATCGATCATCAGGTGAAAATTCGAGGATACAGGATCGAACTCGGCGAGGTGGAAGCTCAGCTCTTAAAGATAGAATCGGTACAGGAAGCAGTAGTCACCGCTCTTGAAGACGGAGCCGGAGAAAAGCAGCTATGCGCATACTTTTCAGCGAACACCGAGCTGATGGTAAGCGAGCTGCGAATAGCGCTGTCGCAGGAACTGCCGGGGTATATGATCCCGTCGTACTTTATCCAACTGGAGCGTTTGCCGTTAACGGCAAACGGAAAAATCGACCGCAAAGCATTGCCAGCACCAGAAGGAGGCGTGCAAACAGAGATCGAATACGTTGCTCCCCGTACAGCGGCGGAAGCGCAGCTGGCGCATATCTGGCAAGAGGTGCTTGGACTTCCGCGTATCGGCGTGAAAGACAATTTCTTCGACATCGGCGGTCACTCGCTGCGGGCAACGACGCTGACAGCGAAACTGCACAAAGAGATGGGGGTCAGCCTGCCGCTGCGGGAAGTGTTCCGATCGCCAACAATTGAAGAAATGGCAGAAACGATTACCGGTATGAAACACACAGCATATACATCTATCCCGACCGTTGAAGCAAAAGAATACTATGCCGTCTCCTCGGCGCAGAAACGGTTGTACATTTTGAATCAGCTGAAAGGCGGTGAGCTGAGCTACAACATGCCGAGTGTCATGAGAGCCGATGGAGCTTTGGATCGGGAACTTGTCGAGAAGGCGATCCGCAAGCTGATTCAGCGCCATGAAACGCTGCGTACCGGCTTTGAACTGATAGACGGAGAACCGGTGCAGCGGATCTATGACGACGTCCCATTTGCAGTGGAATTCACTCAGGCGAAAGAAGAACAGGCGGAAGCCCTTGTTCATGGGTTTGTGCGGGCATTTGACTTGGAGAAAGCGCCGCTGCTGCGGGTAGGACTGATCGAGCTTGCAAAAGACCGCCATTTGCTGCTGTTTGACATGCATCATATCATTTCCGATGGCGTATCTATCAAGAATTTGATTGAAGAGTTCGTTTCATTATATGAAGGAAAAGAATTGCCGCCATTGCGGGTTCAGTATAAAGATTATGCGGCGTGGCAGCTGTCGGATATGCAAAGCGAACGGATGAAGAAACAGGAAGCGTACTGGCTGGATGTGTTCAGCGGAGAGGTTCCGGTGCTGGATATGCCAACCGACTACGGAAGACCGGCTGCGCGGAGCTTTGAAGGAGGACAAATCGAGTTTGTCATCGGACCGGAGTTGACGGAACAGCTGAAAGGCTTGGCGCTGAAGAGCGAAAGCACGCTGTACATGGTGCTGCTGGCTGCTTATACGACCATGCTTGCCAAATACAGCGGGCAAGAAGACATCGTAGTAGGCAGCCCGATTGCCGGAAGAACCCATTCGGATTTGGAAAGCTTAATCGGCATGTTCGTGGGCACACTGGCGATACGAACGAATCCGGTCGGGGAAAAAACATTCCGGGAATACGTGCAGGAAGTCAAAGAGCATACATTAAAAGCGTATGAAAACCAGGAGTATCCATTCGACGAACTGGTGGACAAGCTGAATGTGTCCCGGGATTTCAGCCGCCATCCGCTGTTTGACACGATGTTCATATGGCAAAACACAGAACAGGGAGAATTGAGCCTCGATGATGTGCGTTTTACCCCTTATCCGGACAACCATGCGATGGCGAAGTTCGACCTGACGTTCCAAGCGGCAGAAAATGAAGACGGAATTACAGGTATGATCAGTTACGCGGCAGCGCTGTACAAGCAGGAAACTGCGGAACGCATGGCAAAGCACTTTATCCAATTGATCGAGGCGATTGCGAATGATCCGCAGGCGCCGCTTTCATCGCTGGAGATGATCACCGCGCAGGAGAAAGGGCAAATTGTGGAAAGATGGGGTCAACCGGCGATAGACTGCCCAAGGGACAAAACAATTCACCAATTGTTCGAGGAGCAGGCGGAGCGCACGCCGGAACATACGGCCGCAGTTTACGAGAAAAGCCGATTCACATACCGTGAGCTGAATGAGCGGGCCAACCGCCTGGCGCGGATTTTAAGAAGCGAAGGCGTGCAGCCTGACCAGCCTGTGGGTATTCTGGCAGAACGTTCTCTGGAAATGATCGTGGGGATTATGGCGATCCTGAAAGCCGGGGGCGCGTATGTGCCGATGGATCCGGACAGCCCGCAGGAACGCCTCCGCTATATTCTGGAGGATTCAGGAGCAAAGGTTCTGCTGGCACAGCCCCATTTACAAGATCGTGTATCCTTTGCCGGAGAGATTTTACTGCTGAATGACGAACGAATGAACAGCGGGGACGGCTCGAATCTGGTGACGGCAGCCGGACCGGATCACTTGGCGTATGTGATTTACACATCAGGCACAACCGGCAAGCCAAAAGGCACGCTGATTGAGCATCGCCAGGTCCTTCATTTGATGGAGGGGCTCCGCGGACAAGTGTACGGTGCTTATGATTCGGGATTGCGTGTGTCTTTGTTGGCACCGTACTATTTCGACGCATCTGTCAAGCAAATTTTCGCGGCACTGTTAAGGGGACATGCACTGTATATCGTCCCTAAAGCATCAGTATCAGACGGTTATGCCTTGTCAAACTATTATCGCACCCACCGCATTGACGTAACAGACGGAACACCGTCACATTTGCAATTGCTTATCGCTGCAGACAGCCTTCATGGGGTAACGATCCGGCACATGCTTATTGGAGGAGAGGCGCTCCCGCAGGCGACGGTGGCGCAATTGCTTGAATTGTTCGCTTCGAACGGGTCATCAATGCCGCTCATAACCAATGTATACGGTCCGACGGAAACCTGCGTGGATGCATCGGTCTTTCACATCGTACCGGAGACATTGGCATCCGCTGACGACGGCGGTTACGTGCCGATCGGCAAACCGCTGGGCAACAACCGTGTGTATATTGTTGATTCCCATGATCGGATGCTGCCTATAGGTGTAAAAGGTGAGCTGTGCATCGCCGGAGACGGAGTAGGACGGGGGTATCTGAACTTGCCTGAATTAACGGGCGAAAAGTTTGTGGCCGATCCGTTTGAAATCGGAGAGCGGATGTATAAAACAGGCGACCTTGCCCGTTACCTGCCGGATGGAAACATTGAATATGCCGGAAGAAAGGATCACCAGGTCAAAATTCGCGGTTACCGGATCGAACTTGGCGAGGTGGAAGCCGCTCTTCTCAACATCGAGCATGTACAAGAAGCGGTGATCCTGGCCAGAGAAAATGCAGAGGGGCAAAGCGATTTGTATGCCTATTTTACAGGGGAGAAGTCACTGCCGATCAATCAACTTAAAGAAAAACTCTCCGATCAAATACCAGGCTATATGGTTCCTTCATACTTGATGCAACTGGAGCAAATGCCGTTAACCTCCAATGGAAAAGTAAATCGCAGCGCGTTACCGCTGCCTGAAGCAGGCTTGCAGACCGGGATTGACTATGTTGCTCCAAGGACAAGACCGGAAGAGCAGCTGGTTCACATCTGGAAAGAAGTACTGAAGGTAGAACAAGTCGGCGTAAAAGATAACTTTTTCGATCTCGGCGGGCATTCGTTACGGGGGATGACGCTCGTTACCAGGATCCATAAGCAATTCGACAAAAGCATTTCATTGAGAGAAGTGTTTCAATACCCGACGATTGAAGAAATGGCGAGGGTCATTGCAGGCGCGGAAACCAGCGGTCCGGATGAAATCCCTGTTGCAGAAGCCAAAGATGTTTATCCTGTATCTTCTGTGCAAAAGATGGTTTACCTGTCTACACAAATTGAAGGCGGAGAACTAAGTTACAACATGCCGGGGATTTTGACATTGGAAGGCAGGATCGACATGAATCGTTTACAATCTGCGTTCCAAAGTCTGATCCAGCGCCATGAATCGCTACAAACCGGATTTGAAATGGTCCGCGGAGAGCTGGTGCAGGTGATCAAGCCGCAGGCGGATTTCTCTATAGAAAGGTACAAAGCAGCTGATGAAGAGGTCGAGGAGCTGTTCCGCAATTTCGTGCGGCCTTTCGATCTCAGTCAGGCTCCATTGCTTCGGGCCGGACTCATCGAATTAGAACAGGACAGACATGTTTTCATGTTTGACATGCATCATATCGTTTCAGACGGCGCTTCTATGAATATTTTTGTTGAAGAACTGATTCAATTGTATGACGGCAAAGAATTAACCCCGCTCCGGATTCAATACAAAGATTACACTGTATGGCAGCAGCAGGCGGAGCAGAGGGAACGCATCAAGAGCCAGGAGAAATATTGGTTGAACGTATTTCATGAGGAACTCCCGCCATTTGAGCTGCCGAAAGATTTTGCCAGACCGCGAATTCGAAGCTTTGAAGGCAAGCGATATAATTTCGCTCTCGATGAGACCGTGGTCCAGGGTATAAAACAGATGGAAGAATTGACCGGATCGACCGCTTACATGATCTTGCTGTCAGCCTATAACATACTGCTGGCCAAATACAGCGGTCAGGAAGATATCGTCGTCGGTACGCCTATTGCGGGAAGAATTCATGAAGATTTACAGCATATTATCGGGATGTTTGTGAATACGCTGGCCATCCGTACGGCCCCGGCTGGAGAAAAGACTTTTATGGACTATGTAACGGAAACAAAAGAAACGATGCTGAAAGCTTATGAAAATCAAGAATATCCTTTTGAAGAATTAGTTGAGAAATTGGGAGTGAAACGGGACTTAAGCCGTAATCCGTTATTCGATACGATGTTTGTTCTGCAAAATACGGAACAAACGGATATCGAATTGGACTCTCTCGCGGTCAGACCATATGAACAAACAAATACGGCGGCCAAATTTGATTTACAGCTGACTTTCGTGATGAATCCGCACGAGATTCAAGGAAGCTTTGAGTACTGCACGAAGCTGTTTAAACAGAAAACCATCGCTACGCTGAGCAAGGATTACGCCATGATTCTGTCGGCGATCATAAAAGACCCATCGATTCCTTTAAAAGAAATTCAATTAAGTGAGAAAGTAAATAAAAGTGAACACTTTGCAAACGAAATCGAATTGAATTTCTAAAAACGGCCGGTACCGGCTGTCCCCGGCATGATGTTTTTACGGGGACAGCGGTCAGCCGGCTAAAACTCACTGGAGGGATATTAATGTCAGAATTCAAGCAACAGGAGTTGTTCTGGAGCAGCATGTTCGATGCGGAAGATCGTCCCAGTGCAATCCCTTCGTTTCAAATGTCGGACTCAACAATAGAGCACGATGCGCCGAGTGCACCCAACCGTATTCACAGTTCATTGAGCTCCGATGTATCCCTGCGCATCATGAAGATGACGAATAAATCGCCAATGGCCGTTTATATGGTTCTCCTGGTCGGAATCGAGTGTCTTTTGTACAAATATACGGGGGAAGAGGGCGTTATTGTAGGTGTACCGACCTTTGAAGACGAAACCGATGAAGACCTTCGTTTAGATCAAGTCATGTTAATCAAACAAAACATAAATGCGGACAGCACATTTAAATCCATATTTAATGAATTCAAGCATACGCTGAACGGAGCCATCTTAAATCAGCACGTTCCTTTCGATAAAATGGCCGGTCCATTAAATCTGAACTACGATTCAAATCATTTGCCAATGATCCATACGATCGTATCACTAGATCAGCTTCATCCCATTCGTTTTATAGAAACGGCTGCTGCTGATACGTTATTTCAGTTTTCCATCGAAAATGATTCGATTCATTTAAAGTTAACTTATAATGAACAAGCTTATGATCGCCAGTATATGATGCAAGTGATCGAACATGTAAACCGGGTTTTTTCAAGTTTGTTATTCCAACCCGACCTTATGATCCGACAGCTTAATATTCTGTCAGACTCAGAGACAAATCAACTCATCGCCTATAATCAAACGGCTGCAGAGTATCCAAGAGAAAAAACGATTCATCAATTTTTGGAGGAACAAGCGGGACGTACCCCTGATCAAACGGCTGTTGTCTACGAGGATAGCCGTCTGACGTACCGTGAATTGAATGAAAGGGCGAATCAACTCGCTCGGACACTGCAATCTGAAGGCGTGCAGCCGGATCAGCCGGTCGGGATTATGGCCGAACGCTCCCTGGATATGATTGTAGGGATCTTCGGGATCTTGAAAGCCGGCGGGGCGTATGTACCGATTGACCCGGGCTATCCGGAGGAACGGGTTCGATACATATTGGAGGATTCGGATACGAAGTTGTTACTCGTGCAGAATCAATCGCAAGAGAGAGTACCTTTTACGGGAAAAGTGCTGGATATGAAAGATCCGCAAAACTTTTGTGAAGACGGGTCGAATGTAGAGCCGGCTGCTGGTCCGGATCATCTGGCCTATGTTATTTATACATCGGGTTCAACGGGCAAGCCGAAAGGGGTTATGGTTGAGCACCGGTCGGTCATCAATCGGCTGGTGTGGATGCAGGAAAAATACCCTCTCGATGAGCGGGATGCAATTCTGCAAAAAACTGCGATCACCTTTGATGTATCAGTGTGGGAACTGTTCTGGTGGACGATATCAGGTTCCAGATTGGTTCTGTTGCCAAACGGAGGAGAAAAGAATCCCGAGCTGATTTTAGATACAATTGCACAAAAAGGTGTCAGCACAATGCATTTTGTACCGGCGATGCTGCATGCCTTCCTGGAATCCATGGATCAGAAGCCAAGCGGGATGTTGAAACAAAAATTAGCGTCATTAAGACATGTGTTTGCAAGCGGGGAGGCTTTGAAGCCTGTACATGTCGCAGGCTTCAAACGCATCATAACGTCGGTGAGCCAGGCTCAAATCATCAACTTGTACGGACCGACTGAAGCAACAATTGATGTATCATACTTTGATTGCCAGACGGAAGAAACATATGCATCGATTCCGATAGGCAAACCGATTTCCAACATTCAATTGTATATATTACATGCTGATTTGGAACATATGCAGCCGACCGGTGTGGCGGGAGAACTGTGCATAGCGGGCGATGGGCTTGCAAGGGGCTACTTGAATCGTCCCGAACTGACGGCCGAGAAGTTTGTAAACCATCCGATTGCATCAGGAGAACGGATATACCGGACGGGAGACTTGGCAAGATGGCTGCCGGACGGCAATATCGAGTATTTGGGCCGGATTGATCACCAGGTGAAAATCCGCGGTTACCGCATTGAAATCGGCGAAGTCGAAGGCGCTTTTTTTCAGCTGCCGGCGATCAAAGAAGCCATCGTTATCGCCCGGGAAATCGATGGGGAAACATCCTTGTGCGCCTATTATACCGCACAACATGCTTTAACTGCAGGCGAGCTCCGTGAAGAGCTGTCCCACCAGATTCCATCCTATATGATACCTGCTTATTTCGTTCAGCTGGAAGAGATGCCGCTTACTTTCAACGGAAAAATAGACCGTAAATCCCTTCCTTCTCCAAGAGAGAATCTTACAGGCATGAACTATGAAGCTCCTCGAACAGAACTGGAAAAAATACTGGCCGCGGTGTGGGAGTCGGTCTTAGGCTTAGAACGGGTCGGAATCTCAGACCATTTCTTCGAATTGGGGGGCGATTCCATTAAGTCGATTCAAGTGTCCTCAAGATTATACCAAGCCGGGTATAAGTTTGAAATCAAACACTTGTTTAAATACCCAACGATCTCCGAGCTTGTTCCATACGTAGAGCCGGTAACCCGAATCGCAGAACAAGGAGAAATCAAAGGCCGGGCGCTGCTGACACCGATTCAGCATTGGTTTTTTGACCAGAAATACCCGGAATTACACCATTACAATCAAGCGGTTATGCTTTATTGGAAAGAGGGACTGGATGAATCAAAGCTTCGGGACGTCATGAAGAAGATCACGGAGCATCACGATGCTTTGCGCATGGTCTATGTTCCGACAGAAGATGGATATGAAGCCCGAAATCGCGGGATCGATGAAGGTGATCTGTTCAGCCTTGAAGTGATCTCATTACGCGAAGAAAACATTGTGTCCCAGACGATAGAAACCATTTCCAATGAGATTCAGCAATCCATTCATTTAGCTGAAGGACCGCTCATCAAACTGGGATTGTTCCGGTGTCAAGAGGGAGATCATTTGCTGATTGCGGTTCATCATCTGGTCATCGACGGCGTATCGTGGAGGATTTTACTTGAGGATATAGCGGCAGCTTATGAGCAGCTTCAAAACGGCGAAGCGATCCGGCTTCCGAAGAAAACGGACTCTTACCTGTTATGGGCTGAACAGTTGAATCGTTATGCAGTAAGTCAGGAATTCGAAGCGGAAAATCAATACTGGTTCAGACAGAAACATAATCCGCAGCATACATTGCCAAAGGACAATGAACAGGAGACCGGTCTGGCCAAAGACCGGGAAACGGTCATCGTTCAATGGACCGTTGAGGAAACCGAACGTTTATTAAAAAACGCTCACCGGGCTTATTCGACCGATATGAACGATTTATTACTGACCGGTCTGGGAACTGCTGTTCATCGTTGGACCGGATATGAAGACATTCTCATTGATCTTGAAGGACACGGCAGAGAGTCTATCATTCCGGATCTCGATATTTCGCGTACGGTGGGATGGTTCACAAGCCTATATCCGGTTTCGCTTCAAATCAAAGCTGATCAGGATATCCCGCAGCGGATTAAAACAGTGAAAGAAAATTTGCGTCAGATCCCCCAAAAAGGAATAGGCTACGGCCTGATCAAATATTTGTCCGATCACCCGAAGGCACATGAATGGACCGGACATCCGGAAATACGTTTCAATTATTTGGGTCAATTTGATCAAGATGTCCGGAACGGCAAGATGGAGGTATCCCCTTACTCAAGCGGGAAAACAGCCAGTGACAATCGTCCCTTGACCTATACACTTGATATCAACGGCATGATTTCAGACGGCCGATTGTCGCTGGCCATCAGTTATTGCGGCAAACAATATCAAAGAGAAACAATGGAAGCCTGCGCCGATCTCTTAAAAAGCAGCCTGCAGCAAGTCATCGCACATTGTGATGCTCAAGATCAAATTCACCTGACGCCAAGCGATATTTCGTTAAAAGGTATAACGATCGGTGAACTGGATCAATTTGTGCAGCAAACGAGTCATCTCGGTGACATTGAAAATATATACCCATTAACCCCGATGCAAAAAGGAATGTTGTTCCACAGCTTGATCGATTCGGCTTCCGAAGCTTACTTTGAACAAGCCGCTTTTGATCTGAAAGGTTTCTTGGATATCGATGCATTCAGGATGAGTTTGGCGCATCTGGCCGAAAAATATGACATTCTTCGGACTCTTTTTTATACAGAATGGAAAGATCAGCCTTTGCAGATTGTATTCCGGCAAAAGCCGATTGAAACGGCCGTTGAAGATATTCGCAGCATGAACAGTCATCAGCGCAGCGAGTTTATTGCCGATTTTGCAAGAAGAGATAAGGCGCGGGGATTCAATCTCACCCGGGATGCTTTAATGCGCGTATCGATCCTGCGGACAGAAGAAGACCAAGCGCGATTGATATGGAGCTTTCATCATATTTTAATGGATGGCTGGTGTTTGCCTCTTGTTACGAAAGAAGTGTTTGAAACCTATTATGCGATACTCGAGCAAAGGCAGCCGAAGCGGGGAGCCGTCACTCCATACAGCCGATATATCGAATGGCTGGATCAACAAGATCACAAGCAGGCGGCAGCCTATTGGCGTAATTACTTGGAAGGTTATGAAGGGCAGACTGTTTTGTTACAAGAACAAACTTCCGACCGGGCGAAAGGATACGAAAAAGGTGAGTATGAGTTTCGTTTGGGAAAGCGGCTCACAGACGAAATCAAACGGGCCGCAAGCCGCCAGCAAGTCACCGTCAATACATGGATACAAACCGCATGGGGCTTATTGCTGCAAAGATACAACGGGAGTCAGGATGTCGTCTTCGGCACGGTCGTATCCGGCAGACCGGCAGAAATTCCGGGAATTGAAACCATGGTCGGTTTATTTATCAATACCATTCCCGTACGTATTCATACGCAGCCTGAAATGACAGCTGCACAAGTATTGAAAGTGAACCAGGAGCGGGCACTGGCTTCTCAAAAATATGATACATTTCCGTTGTATGACATTCAGGCTCAAACTGAGCAAAAGCAGCAGTTGATCAATCATATTATGGTATTTGAGAATTACCCGGTTGAGAAACAAATAGAACATATGAAGCAGGATGACAACGCATTAGACATTCTCGATTTTCATATGGAAGAACATACACATTACGACTTTACTTTTATCGTGATGCCGGATGGAGAAATTGACATTCGTTTTGTATACAACCGCGATGTTTATGATCAAGCAAGTGTCGAACGGATGCAGACGCATTTCATGCAAATCATGAAGCAAATGGCGGACGATCAGGACATTCGCGTACAAGACCTTGATATCGTAACAGCAGATGAGCGATCGCTTCTGATAGATAAGTTCAACGATACGGCGGCTGAGTATCCAAAGGCAAAGACGATACATCAATTGTTTGAAGAACAAGCGGAGCGAACGCCGGAGCAAGCAGCGATTGTTTTTGAAGATAAGAAGCTGACGTATCGGGTAGTAAATGAACGCGCCAATCAGCTGGCCCGAACCTTGGTTGCCAAAGGTCTTCAGGCCGAGGAGCTTGTCGGCATTATGGCGGAACGTTCACCGGAGATGGTGATAGGCATCCTTGCTATTTTGAAAGCCGGGGGCGTTTACGTACCGATCGATCCGGATTATCCGAAAGAACGCATCCATTATATGCTTGAGGATTCTAACGTCTCTATCTTATTATTGCAACATCATCTTCTGGAAGGTACCGATTATCAAAGTCATACTGTCTTCCTTGACGATCCGTCATCATACGGCGCCGAACCATCTAATCTCAATCTGAGCGTGATGCCAAATCAATTAGCCTACGTGATTTATACATCAGGAACTACGGGGAATCCGAAAGGCACGCTCATTGAACATAAAAACGTGGTTCGTCTGTTATTTAACAACAAAAATGTTTTTGATTTTAACGCATCGGACACTTGGACTTTGTTTCATTCCTTCTGCTTTGATTTTTCAGTATGGGAAATGTACGGAGCGCTGCTGTATGGGGGCAAATTAGTGATTGTTCCGAAACAAATAGCAAAAAACCCGGAAAGGTATTTGCAATTGTTAAAATCGGAAGCTGTGACCATTTTAAATCAAACGCCAAGTTATTTTTATCAACTGATGCAGGAGGAGAGAGCAGATCCCGAATCCAATTTAAACATCCGAAAAATCATATTTGGCGGAGAGGCGTTAAATCCATCCTTCTTGAAAGACTGGAAGCTTAAATATCCTTTAACACAATTAATCAATATGTACGGCATCACCGAAACCACCGTTCATGTCACATATAAAGAAATCACGGAACGGGAAATCAACGAGGGCAGAAGCAACATCGGACAACCTATTCCTACTCTGCAAGCGTATATTTTGGACGAATATCAACGCATTCAGGTCATGGGCATACCGGGCGAGCTCTATGTGGCAGGAGAGGGACTGGCCAGAGGATATTTGAACCGCCCGGAATTAACGGCTGAGAAATTTGTTGAACACCCGTTTGCCGCAGGCGAAAAAATGTACAAAACGGGAGATGTCGCCCGGTGGCTGCCTGATGGCAATATCGAGTATTTGGGAAGAATTGATCATCAGGTGAAAATCCGGGGCTATCGGATTGAAATTGGCGAGGTTGAAACGGCTTTATTGCAATCGGAATCTGTCAAAGAAGCGGTCGTCATCGCGATTGAAGAAGAGGGCTCAAAGCAGCTGTGCGCCTACTTGTCAGGAGACGATTCATTAAAGACGGCGCAGCTGAAGCGTCATTTACTGAACAAACTGCCCGCTTATATGATACCGGCTTACTTTGTTCAAATGGAGAAGATGCCGATAACCGCAAATGGAAAAATCGATCGAAAAGCTTTGCCGGCTCCTGAGGGAAATAGGCTCACCGGAACCGAATACGAAGCGCCCGGAACGTTAATTGAAAAGCAGCTGGCAGAGATATGGAAGAACATTTTAGCTCTCAGTGACCCGGGAATTAAAGATAACTTCTTTGACGTTGGCGGCCATTCGCTCAAAGTATTGCAAGTTATTCATCAAATCAACGACCGTATGGGAATCAAAATGCATTATCAAGCCGTATACGATTTTCCTACCATCGAAACAATGGCACGCGCCATTCAAGCGGCAGTTTTCGAGTCCAAGACGGATAACGTATTCGTCAAGATGAATCAGAACGGTTCAATCCCTTTGTTCTGTTTCCCGCCTTTAATCGGGTACGGGCTGGTCTATAATGAAATGGCGAAAAGACTAGACGGCCGCTGCACCGTCTATGCCGCTGATTTCCTAGAAGAGCCGTCTTACGAGCAAGAGATCGTCGACCGGTATGCAGAAAGCATGATAGGCATTCAGGAACAAGGGCCTTTTGTTTTACTCGGTTACTCCTCGGGGTCGAATTTGGCTTTTGAGGTTGCCAAAGCCTTGGAGAAGCGCGGACGCATCGTATCGGACATTATGATGCTTGATTCTAAAAGAGCCGTTTCGGTGAATTATTTTTCGGAAGAGGAAACCGAAGAGATCATTCATCGGAATCTGGATATCATTCCGGATTATTACAGAGAATTATTAACCATTCCTTCAATTAAGGATAAAATCAGAAGCTATCTCACATATCACAATAAACTGATCAATTCCGACGCCGTTAACGCCAACATTCATCATTTTCTATGCGGCGAGTTGACCGATAGAGGATGGAAGCAATCAACCGCACAGCATTACCTTGAGTACAAATTAAAAGGAGACCATGTGACGATCTTTGACCCTCACAATATCGAAGAAAATACGGATACAATTCGATCTATTATCAAAAGGATTGAAGAACGGCATCATCACGGACTTGTTCTTGAAGAACAACTGTCAATAGGATCGTTTGCTGGCGACACGAAGTTTGACAAAATGTAAGTGATTCAGGGCAAAATGCCGCTGACTGCAATCGGCGGCATTTTTCATAAAAGAGGGTCAGATATTTGCAACATTTTCACTCTGAAAATCATTCATTTTACGCATTCTTCATGACCTGTTGTTATCATATTTTTTAAAAACCTAATATGCGGAAACAGGAGGATGTTAAGCTGATGAAAAAGTGCAGCGTATGTTTATTTGTTCTTGCTTTATTATTGAGCTGTTTACCTGGGGAATATGCGAATGCGGTAAGCACTCCAATTGCAAAACATGTTGGGAATTCAAATCCGCTTATCGACCATCATCTGGGCGCGGATCCGTTTGCGCTGACCTATAACGGAAGAGTCTACATCTATATGTCAAGCGATGACTATGAATATAATAGCGACGGCACGATTAAGGATAATTCATTTGCCAATTTGAATAAAATATCCGTCATATCTTCAGCGGATATGGTGAACTGGACAGATCACGGAGCGATTCCCGCAGCGGGTGCCAATGGGGTGAATGGCGGCCGGGGGATTGCCAAATGGGCAGGAGCATCATGGGCCCCGTCAGCCGCGGTGAAAAAGATCAACGGTAAGGATAAATTTTTCCTTTATTTCGCAAACGGCGGCGGAGGTATCGGGGTTCTCACCGCAGACAGCCCGACCGGTCCGTGGACAGATCCGATCGGAAAACCGCTGGTGACGCCAAGTACACCAGGAATGTCCGGTGTTGTATGGCTTTTTGATCCGGCAGTATTCGTAGATGATGACGGTACCGGTTACCTATATGCCGGCGGAGGCGTTCCTGGCGGTTCAAATCCAACGCAGGGACAATGGGCCAATCCTAAAACAGCAAGAGTCATGAAATTAGGGCCTGATATGACCAGTGTTGCCGGAAGTGCATCTACGATTGATGCGCCTTTTATGTTTGAAGATTCGGGAATGCATAAGTATAACGGAAAATATTACTATTCCTATTGTATCAATTTCGGGGGCGCGCACCCGGCCGATAAACCTCCAGGTGAGATCGGGTATATGACCAGCTCAAGTCCTATGAATTCTTTTTCGTATAGAGGGCACTTTCTGAAAAATCCGGGAGCATTTTTCGGAGGCGGCGGAAACAATCACCATGCTGTTTTCAATTTTAAAAACGAGTGGTATGTGGTGTATCATACTCAAACTGTCAGCTCCGCTCTTTACGGGGCCGGCAAAGGATACCGTTCTCCCCATATCAATAAGCTTGTGCATAATCCTGATGGCTCCCTGCAAGAGGTAGCGGCAAATTTTGCAGGTGTCAAACAGCTATCCAACTTGAATCCATATCACCGGGTAGAAGCGGAAACGTTTGCCTGGAACGGACGGATTTTGACAGAGGCATCCTCAGCACCCGGCGGGCCGGTCAATAATCAACATGTCACAAACATTCATAACGGAGACTGGATTGCTGTTGGAAATGCAGACTTCGGGTCAGGCGGTGCCAGAACGTTTAAAGCAAATGTAGCATCCGCTCTTGGCGGAAAAATAGAAGTGCGACTAGACAGTGCAAACGGTAAGCTTGTCGGAACCTTGAATGTCCCTTCCACAGGCGGAACGCAATCCTGGAGAGAAATAGAAACTGCGGTAAGCGGCGCATCCGGTGTTCACAACGTATTCTTTGTATTTACGGGAACTGGTACAGGAAACTTGTTTAACGTTGATTACTGGCAGTTTACACAAAGATAAGCAAAGGTACGTTTTCTAAGTCCATAAAAGACATATGAAAGAGAGGAAAAAATGATGTCGAGCGTAAAAAAATCAATTTGTGTATTATTGGTATGTTTCACAATGATGTCCGTCATGCTCTTAGGACCGGGAGTTACTGAAGTTTCAGCAGCAAGTGATGCGACAGTTAATATATCTGCAGATAGACAAGTGATTCGCGGTTTTGGAGGAATGAACCACCCGGCTTGGATTGGAGATTTGACTGCGCCTCAACGGGAGACCGCTTTTGGCAATGGACAGAATCAGTTAGGTTTTTCGGTCTTAAGAATTCATGTAGATGAAAATAGAAATAATTGGTACAAGGAAGTGGAGACTGCAAAGAGTGCGATCAAACATGGAGCAATCGTTTTCGCTTCCCCTTGGAATCCGCCGAACGATATGGTTGAGACTTTCAATCATAATGGTGACACATCAGCTAAGCGGCTGAGATACGATAAGTACGCCGCATACGCGCAGCATCTTAACGATTTCGTTAATTTCATGAAGAGTAATGGTGTGAATCTGTATGCGATTTCTATGCAAAACGAGCCTGATTACGCTCACGAATGGACATGGTGGACGCCCCAAGAAATCCTGCGTTTCATGAGAGAAAATGCCGGTTCCATTAATGCCCGCGTGATTGCGCCGGAATCATTTCAATACCTGAAAAATATATCGGACCCCATTTTGAACGATCCGCAGGCGCTTAGGAATATGGATATCCTCGGAGCCCACCTGTACGGCACTCAGGTCAGCCAGTTCCCTTATCCTCTTTTCAAACAAAAAGGAGGAGGGAAAGAGCTATGGATGACGGAGGTATACTATCCGAACAGTGACAACAATTCAGCGGATCGCTGGCCTGAGGCTTTAGGTGTTTCAGAGCATATTCATCATTCAATGGTAGAGGGAGATTTTCAAGCTTATGTGTGGTGGTACATCCGCAGATCATACGGCCCTATGAAAGAAGATGGGATGATCAGCAAACGCGGATACAATATGGCTCATTTCTCAAAATTTGTGCGCCCTGGCTATGTAAGGATTGATGCAACGAAAAATCCTGAACCGAATGTTTACGTGTCAGCCTATAAAGGAGACAATAAAGTCGTGATTGTTGCCATTAATAAAAATAACACAGGGGTCAACCAAAACTTTGTACTGCAGAATGGAACTGCTTCGCAAGTATCCAGATGGATCACGAGCAGCAGCAGCAATCTTCAACCTGGAACGGATCTCAAAGTAACGGACAATCATTTTTGGGCCCATCTTCCGGCTCAAAGCGTGACAACATTTGTTGTAAAGCGTTAAAGGCATCAGCATTGCAATAAGCCAATTTTCTTACTCGAAAAAGAAAATTGGCTTATTTTCTGTGGGAGAGAAGTGTTGATTTTTTTAACGATACACGGACATTGGGTATAATAATGACAATGACTTCAAGGAGTGATCAATATATGTCACGGCTTCACAGCAAAGTATTAATCATAGACGATGAAAAAGAAATTTTGGAACTGATCAAAACCGTATTAATAAGAGAAGGCATTGATCGCGTAGTGACCGCTTCGACTGCCCGTGACGGATTGGCTCAATTTCATCAAGAAAATCCCGATCTTGTGATATTGGATATCATGCTGCCAGACGGTGAAGGCTATGATATCTGCAAGCAAATAAGAGACATTTCACACGTTCCTATTATCTTTTTGTCTGCAAAGGGGGAGGAAACGGATAAAATTGTAGGACTTGCCATCGGCGGAGACGACTACATTACAAAACCCTTCAGCCCTAAGGAAGTTGCATATCGGGTCAAAGCGCAGCTGAGACGGGTCTCTTACTTACAGCCTTCTCAAACCGGAACCGTAATAAAAAAAGGACCATTTGAATTAAACCAACAACAAGCTGAGCTCACCAAAAATGAAGCGGCTATTGAGTTAACACCTAAAGAACTTATGCTTATGACCTATTTTCTGCAGCATCCCAATCGGGTGATCAGTAAAGAAACACTCTATCAAGCTGTATGGGGAGAAGATTTCTTCGGTTCTGACAACACGGTGATGGTTCATATACGCAGGCTCCGTGAGAAAATAGAAAACACTCCATCAAAACCAGACTTTCTCGTCACTGTGAAAGGGTTAGGCTACAAATTTGTTGTAAAGGATGCGTAAGGATGAATTGGCGATTAACAGGCAGATATATGGTCTCTGTCATTATCGTGACCATCATTACAGTCTTCATTAATTTATTTATTTTTATGTTTTGGCTCGTTTTCCAGGCGAACAGCCAACATGACGAAGAAAGTACACCGGAAACTTTCACAAGATCATTCCGACAATATGTCACGTTATCGAACAATGGTATCACAGTAAACAAAGAGGGCCAAAAAGCTTTAAAAGAGCAGAATGCATGGATTCAAATATTAGATGAAAACGGACAGGATGTTTATCATGATAGAGAACCTAAAGGACTGAAGAAAAAATATACGCCTATTGAAATTGTAAATTTACATAAATATAAGGATGAACGATTATTATCAACCATTTACGCCGGCGGGAAAAAAGTAAACGGCAAGGAGTACAGTTACTTTATAGGGTTTAAAAATCCCTCTCTCGGAAAATATGTCCTCTCATATGATACCAAGGAATTTGTGACGAAGTTCAATGCAGGAACCATCATATTATTATCAATAGATGCATTGATCGCGTTACTCATTGGCTATCTATTCAGCCGGCAGCTCACAAAACCGCTCGGCCGTGTCATTCAAGGAATCCAGCGGTTAGCTAATGGAGATTATACGATCAAAATGAAATCCAAAGGCATTTATAAAGATGTCTTCTATAATGTCAATCATTTATCGGAACAACTATCTTCAAGCAAAAAAGAAAAAGATAAATTAGAGCAAATGCGTGAAGAGTGGATCAGTCATATTTCTCATGACATTAAAACACCATTAGCATCTATTCAAGGCTATGCAGAAATCATCCAAGATCCAAATTATCATCTAACAGCCGAACAGATCAGAGAGTACGCTCAGATCATTGAGAGTAAATCCCTCTATATGAAAGATGTGATGGAAGATTTAAATTTAACGACAAGGCTGAAAAACAACGATGTGATGCTACATACAGAACGGGTAAACCTTGTATCGCTGCTGCGGGAAACGTTAATTGATATGTTAAACGATTCTAGATATGCGGATAAGTCCATTGAGCTTCAAACGAACGTGGAAAAGCTGATGCTGAACCTTGATGCGATATTGATTCGGAGAGCGGTCACGAATCTCATTTTAAATGCCCTCGTTCACAATGATCCTGATGTGAAGATCGTTGTACGGCTTGAACAAAAAGAACGGACTCATGTGACAATTAAGGACAACGGCAAAGGGATAGAAGAAGAGGAGCTGGAAAAAGTGTTTGATCGCTATTACAGGGGCACAAATACAGGAACGACGCATGCAGGCTCTGGTCTTGGAATGGCCATAGCAAAGGACATTATCCAAAAGCACGGAGGGGACATCACCATTCACAGCACCGCGGGAGAAGGGACAACGATAGATATACAATTATCATAATGGCTATACAAAAAAACGGTTCTGTTGATTAATAACAGAACCGTTTTTTCCTATTGTTCCGAAAACACTTTGATTCCTTTGACAATGTTCCAAATGAAAAAATAGATCGCCACAAGGAATGTAACAGCATACGTCGCAAGCAGGAAAGGCCCAGCATGTCTGATATCATTCATACCAAGTAAACCTGAAGCGATGATGCCAATTCCAAAAATCAAATAAGGAATCAAATGCGTCCACAAAGATTTTTTGGCATGATATTTCACATCGTCCTGGCCTAAGAAATAGACGATAATCGGAAACAGAAACGGCGCAAAAAATATACTGAAGTAACATAATGAAGACAAAATTTTATTTTCTCTCAAACCTTTTCACCTCTATGATTTATTGAAGGGGGAATTCTTCTGGCTGAATCCCTCACTGAAGTACAATTTTATTGTACAACTCCAACCTTAACCCGTATTAATCCGAACCTTACATCAACCTTAAATTAACAAGGACTCGTCTTCTTACAGCAATCATAAGATTCAATGCCATATTGAGACTCATCACATTCAGCGTGTCTACGTTGGAAATACATTTAATTTTTCGATTCGATTGAAAAATGACGTGTAAAGTCCCGATTCAGCCCGATTTTCTTTGTTCTATATGTGTCAGGTGTGTCTTATTCAATAGAGATAGAGCAAATTTACAGGCTTTTACACCTCCCAAAAACAAGAAATTAGGTTGATAGACAATCATGAGAAAGATTTTTACAATGAGTTCGAGCTCATAAGAAAGAGCCAAAATGATGCGAAGGAGGAAAAGATCAGATATGAAACGGTCAATTTCTGTTTTTATTACGTGTTTATTGATTGCGGTATTGACAATGGGCGGCTTGCTGCCTTCGCCGGCATCAGCAGCAGGGACAAAAACGCCAGCAGCCAAGAATGGTCAGCTTAGCATAAAAGGTACACAACTTGTAAACCGAGATGGCAAAGCGGTACAACTGAAAGGGATCAGTTCACATGGATTGCAATGGTATGGCGATTTCGTCAATAAAGACAGCTTAAAATGGCTGAGAGACGATTGGGGCATCACCGTTTTCCGCGCGGCGATGTATACGGCAGATGGCGGTTATATTGACAACCCGTCCGTGAAAAATAAAGTAAAAGAAGCGGTTGAAGCGGCAAAAGAACTTGGGATATATGTCATCATTGACTGGCATATTTTAAATGACGGCAACCCAAACCAAAATAAAGAGAAGGCAAAAGAATTTTTCAAGGAGATGTCAAGTCTTTACGGAAACACGCCAAACGTCATTTATGAAATTGCAAACGAACCAAACGGTGACGTGAACTGGAAGCGTGATATTAAACCGTATGCGGAAGAAGTGATTTCCGTTATCCGCAAAAATGATCCAGACAACATCATCATTGTCGGAACCGGTACATGGAGCCAGGATGTGAATGATGCTGCCGATGACCAGTTAAAAGATGCAAACGTCATGTACGCGCTTCATTTTTATGCCGGCACACATGGCCAATTTTTACGGGATAAAGCAAACTACGCACTCAGCAAAGGAGCGCCTATTTTCGTGACGGAATGGGGAACAAGCGATGCGTCTGGAAATGGCGGTGTATTTCTTGACCAGTCGTGGGAATGGCTGAATTATCTCGACAGCAAGAACATCAGCTGGGTGAACTGGAATCTTTCTGATAAGCAGGAATCATCTTCGGCTTTAAAGCCGGGAGCATCTAAAACAGGCGGCTGGCCGCTTACAGATTTAACTGCTTCAGGAACATTCGTAAGAGAAAACATTCGCGGCACTAAAGATTCAACGAAAGACGGCCCTGAAACGCCAGCACAAGATAACCCCACACAGGAAAAAGGCGTTTCTGTACAATACAAAGCAGGGGATGGGCGTGTGAACAGCAATCAAATCCGCCCGCAGCTTCACATAAAAAATAACGGCAATGCGACGGTTGATTTAAAAGATGTCACTGCCCGTTACTGGTATAACGCGAAAAACAAAGGCCAAAACGTTGACTGTGACTACGCGCAGATGGGATGCGGCAATCTGACCCACAAATTTGTGACGCTGCATAAACCTAAGCAAGGTGCAGATACCTACCTGGAACTGGGGTTTAAAACAGGAACGCTGTCACCGGGAGCAAGCACAGGGAATATTCAGCTTCGTCTTCACAACGATGACTGGAGCAATTATGCACAAAGCGACGATTATTCCTTTTTCCAATCAATTACGTTTAAAACAACGAAAAAAATCACATTATATCATCAAGGAAAACTGATTTGGGGAACAGAACCCAATTAGTTAAGCTTTAGGCGGACATCAGCAACGATGTCCGCTTTTGTCATCTTAAACAGCAATACAAGGAGGTTTACGTGGCGGATGAAACTCTGAAACAGTATATGAGCCTGTACAAATGTTGTTAGCAATCTCAAGAAAGCCAAGGAGTAGATATGATTCACTGAACATATGATGTAATCGTTTCACAGTTTTGAAAAGCGTTTATAGCACAATGTATGTATTTCACATCCGCCACTTTTATTACGTAAGGGGGAACAAGAGAATGAAAAAGTATGACGCATTTCCAGAGCCAATTGGCGGCTATACTGTCGGCCGAACCCAGATGGATTTTGAGTACACGGCATCAGATCATACAAAAAGAGAACTGACGGCGTTTGTGTACTATCCGTCTGACAGCAGCGAAGGGAAGACTACATCAGCGTACATGTTTCCTGAAGTCTGCGAAATGCTTGATGAGCAGCCGCTTCTCACTGCGTTGAAGGATGCTTACTCTATAGATATCAAGACCCAATGTTACGACGACCTTGCTCTCTCCGGGAAAGAAAAACGCTATCCGGTGTTATTTTATGTTTGCGGCGGGGGCGGTTCTCCAGAATGGGGTACAGTGATCTGTACAGACTTGGCAAGTATGGGATATGTTGTGGCAAGCATCGGCCATCAGAATAGCACGATGTATAAGCGTAAAGATGGGCGCCTGTTTAATGTATCAAAGGATTTTTCGGATGTCATTATAGCGTTTTCTGAAGATCCGGAGATGCTGGCTTTGGCAGGTAAGATGGAGATGCGGCCCGACGATGAAACTGCCATTGAGATGTGCCAAAACGTGCTTACACTGCCGATACTTGACAAGTTAACAGAGTATAGTGAATTACAGGCAGAAGATGTAAGGTATGCAGCCGATTATCTTGTCAAATTGGACTCTGGAGAGCTGAATTCCATCTTTAAGGGCAGATTGTTGCTTGACATCGGCATGGGCATAGTCGGACATTCTTATGGAGGGCCTACGACGGCGATTGTTTGCCGGGACGACGAACGGTTCGCCTGCGGGATTGGCTTGGATAGCGGTGCGTTCGGCCTTCAGGGCAGCGACCTTAAGAAACCCTTTTTGCTGCTGTTTTCTGAACCTAACTACAACATGAATGCGATCATTGGCGCTAACAATAGCATGGATACCTATTATTTCTCTGTTGATCGTGCTGCGCATTTAGATTACTGCGACATCGTGTTTACCAGTGTGAATGAGGAACTTAGAGGCGAACGGGATGCCATGGAGATGCGAAATCTTGTTACAGACTATACGAAGAACTTTTTTGATCATTACATACTGCAGAAGGCTGCAAGTGTGGAAAGTCCGGCATACGATGGCGTGGCCTTGATCAAGAAGACCAGCAACAAGTGACATAACCGATTAAAATACTCAAACTGAAAAACCTTTATGACCAATTTTAATTTATTAAGGACGTAGAGGTTTTTTAATATTACACTACAAAAAGGGGATGCTGTTAGAATAGATCTACTTTTATATTCTCTTCACAATTCCTAGTTTACATAATATATATTCTAGGAAGTTAAATCTTTAATGAAAATTCTGTCTCGTTATCTTAAGTATACTTAGTTGGTGAGACAGAATTAAAAAATAGGATGTATTACGATTTGTATTTATTTCTTACTGCTTTACATAGCATCGATCTTTATAAATTGTTTCACACTTTACTTCTTCCACATCAACTTTGCCATCGGATAATCTTGTGTAAACATAAACCCATTTTTCATTTCCGTTTTTAATAAACATGTCGAATTTAAAAGCGTCAGTATATTTGTCCATGACCCAGATCAATCCCGGAAGAGTTTCTGCTTTTGCTGGCGACACAGAAACTAATAATGCTCCAGCAATTACAGCCGCACCGGCTATTTTTTTAATTTTACTTTTTAACATTAATATTGCCCCCTTATGATTTATTGCCTGCTGCTTTCTCACTTAGCAGGTAATCTGATTTTACCATCTTGTACAAAGGGAATTTGTCATATTTTGTAGATAGGATACTTATTTTCACTAAAAATACATATATTGTCATGAATTTTATCCGATCCCCACATACAACAAGCTGATTTCTTTCTCACTGACACCTATACGCAGCGCATATGCCGTTGTGAAGCCAAACATTTTCGTAAAAATCATGTCATGGGCTAAAATGGATAAAAACGAGATTTTCAGCAAGGACATATGCCCGGCTGCCTTCACCATACCGCTCAATGTAACAGGTATCTTTGCGGTCGTTTTCATTTCGCGAATCATGAAAGACAGGCAAAGACTGGCAAGACCGAGGCTGCGTCCCATCCTCATTCACTGACAACATAACCGCTCATGCCCATCCCTGACAGCTGAGCTAACACGAGAATAAATGAGATCCAGCGGATGACTCCTTTCGTGTCATCCGCCGCAAAATAGCTCGCAAATAAAATGGTGAATATAACCCATGTAGATGAGAAAAAGCCGCCTGATGAACAGACGGCTCTGCAGCTTGTTATTTGCTTCGGTTACCTGCGGAAGCGTGAGTGATCCGATAATGCACAGTTAAAAATTTCAGTCCGAACAGCCACATATGATGAACGGCCTTCAGGCTTGTTTCGCTCTGGGCTGAAATAAGAAATGTCTCTGCCAGCGGAAGATGACACGCCCCCCATTTCGTCTGCAGATAAATCCCTTCATCACCCGCTCCGCTTTTTCGCCGTCTGCTTGTCAAAACAAGATTCTGCTTACGCGCATAAGGTTTTAAAATGCCCGTCATTTGGCCGTACGGCAGCGGGAGAGATATATTCATGTATCCTTCCCCTTTTGCCCTGTACTCTGAATACAGCGCAGTAAAAACGGTTTTCTGCTTTTCATTTGTTCTGATCCACGCACGGACATTTTTTCTGCCGTCTTTGTCAGAGTCAACGCCTATGATATCACTGTGCATAATATACCAATCCGGATTCATGGACAGGTGAATCTGCCCCGCTCTTCTGCTGAACGGCTCGTACACGCGCGCGAACGGACGAAACCATCTGCTCCACGTCACTTTTGCCATGATGTCATAATCAATTGTCTCTTCATAAAAGGAAATAACGGCCGGCGCCAGTTTTTCAATTGAAAAGTCTTCAGAATGCAGTTCTCTCATCTGATTCAGAAGGCCGGTATAATGGATGTCATTTGCTGCATGAATATCAGTCAAAAATTCTTTGCCTATCGTTCTCTTCCCGTAAATACGGCTGAACGTTCTATCACTGCCCTCATCAAACGGTCTCGGATTTTCCAACCTCCACCCCGCCAAAGCCGGCAGGATAACGCCGAATGCATTGACGGCCCCGTGAATCCAAATCATCTGGCTGATCGTGAGCGTTGCCTCCTCGCGGTAGACACCGTACGAATATATCAAAGAAAAAGCAATTGTGATCATTAACACAGCCGAAGAACTCCTGATCAAGATCCTGCCTGTTTTCGTAACAAACGGCGCCTTAAAGACGAGATATGCATTTACATACAGACCCGCCAGATACAGAGCGACAGCAATCACATCAAGTGTCTTTGAAAATGTAATCCCCAAGGCAATAAGGATCGGCGAAATCAAAATAATGACCGTGCTCCACCGGTAAAGTTCGCGTTTCTCCCGTATGATCCTGCCGAGCAATCCGTTAAAGATCGGAATGAGAAAAGCGGAATAGTGAAAGTGCACCGCCGTCAGCAGAACGATAAGCGGGCCGAAATTCATGACGGGAATCTCAAGGACATATGCGAAGAACCAGAATCCGCCCCCGGCCAAATAAATGAAACCCGCCATAACAGACATCTCTTCTGTTCTGTGAATATTTGTTTTCATCAGCCGCCGGACAGCATACAGTGCCAGCCCAAACGTATAAATGAGCCACACAACGGCAAAAAAACTGAAGTCTGTGACAAGCGCAAGCACCGCACATAAAGCGGCAACAGGATAACTCCGTAACAACACATTCTCTAAGGTCTTTGACGGCCGAAAAGCAAAATCGAATACAGCAGGAACGAAAAAAAGTACGGAAAATAAAACAAACGTCTCAGCAGCTGATATATGCGGAGCTTCAGCCGCCGCAAATCCCAAAAAGCAAATCACGCTTACCATGAGATGACGCTTCAGCATGTTTCTCCCTCTGTTTCCCGGAAAGTCCCCCGGTAAGAGAAAAGCGTGCCGAGTATCCGATTTTTCACATGAACCTTTATGCTGAAGCTATTCATTTCCTCATCATAAGCCTCATAAACGGTTGAACTGCCGCACAGCCATGCCGGAAGCGGGATTTTCTTTCCGCCTATCAGGAGCCACTGCCTTCCGGATGTAATAACAAGCCCTCCTTCTGAAGACGCTTCTAAATGCAGTTCAGACAGTAGGATGCGGGGTTTGCCGAAGTAATCAAGAATTCTGTTTTCCCGCTCATCATATTCCATGACCGCATCAAAAAAACGCGTTTTGCCTTTAAAGAAAAAGGTACGATTCCATTCCACGCCATTTTGCCTGTTTTTGTTTTCGATAGTGAAAGGGATATCGTTTCCCCTCTCTAAGAAAAAACATCTGAAAAAAACACCTGTCTTTAAAAGCATTCTGACAAGAAAAGAACCTCCCTTTATTTCTGACATAACGCCTTCTCCGCAAAACGTGCGTGATCCGTCAAATCTGTACCGTTTCTGCAGCATCGGGTGCAGTGATTGATAATGAGTAATCGTTTTTTCATACATTGAATCCGTCATTTCACTTCTCTCTTTCGCTTTGTATGCCAGGCGCTCGGCAGCTTGAGCTTAAGAATCATGCCGGCTATCGTAAGCACTCCTAATGAGATCACGAATCCGCCGCCGGAATATAGCAGTGCCGTTACACAAAAGAAGACTGACTGCCCGGTGTGAATCAGCCACTTTCTCCGCATGGGAAGCAGCCATAATACCCCTAACCCTGTCTCCAGCGCTCCCCTCACGATCTCTGCATCGGCACAGCCATCATGAAAGCCTTGAAAAAGCAATACATACTGAATACGAGACACATACAGACATAGACAAACCCGAAACGGACTGATATCTTCGGATGTCTGTTTTGTTCTATCCAAAGCCGCAACGCATCAAAGCTCCATGCGGTAGCCCAGCTTAGCAGAGGACGAAATAAAAACCGGTCTATCCAACTTCCCGGCAGACCGCGGGCCGTTTCATATTGATATTGAGTCAAAAATGCGGTTTGTCCGTTATCCCGCTCTATATACTTCCAGTAGCCCCTGCCTTCTTTTATAAGTGACAGCGGATGATCAGAGGCAAAAGCGAGCGAAGACACTCTTTCTGACGAGCGAGGCCTTATGTCACCTATTGATTCGCCCGTGCCGCATACCTTCAGCCCAAAACCGATTCGTGTTTCATATAGAAATCTCTGCGGTTCATCTGGCAGCCTATGAAGATATGTAATGTCAGAAAAACGCAGATCCCATTCCTTATGAAGATGCGGGTTTGCGTATATTCCCAAAGCGTTTCTATATCAGATGCAATATAGATTTCGACATATATCGGCTTCTGTTTCATGCCCCCTCCTCTTCCCTTCTTTTGTAAACAATTCCTATATTATCATAGGAACAGATCAAGCGGCAGAACGAAAAGGCCATCCCGTTATCGGCAGGACAGCCTCAGTGACTTTGATGACTTATGAATAAGGTATCGTGTCTTTTTTATCTTCAGAAGCGGTTTGAATGATAATCGGACGCACGAAACGGATTACCGCAGCCGAGGCCAAAACGGCTAATCCGCCTGCAAGCAAAAACGCCCCCGAGAATGATCCGCTTTTGTCCGCGATAAAGCCGGTTAAAGCAGGCCCGATAATACCGGCCGTGTTTGCAAGAAAATGCATAAAGCCGCCGACTGACCCGACATTCCTTTGATCAACCACATCATGAATGACCGCCCAATAGATAGAGCCCGTTATATATAAAAAGAAGACTGATAAAGCAACGAGAATAACGGCACTTACGGTAGTGGTAACAAGTCCGGCAAATCCGATCAGTACAGCGGAAGCGAACAGACAAGTGACAAGAATGACTTTCCGTGAGAACAAAACCCCTTTTCCGGCGGTTTTTTTGAATACATAATCAGAAATCATTCCGCCTGCCGCCAAACCGATAAATCCAAGAATCCAGGGAATAACAGTCACCACGCTCATAAATTCAACACTTAAACCGCGTTCTTTCACCAGATAGCTCGGAAACCATGTTAAGAAGAAAAATAAAATGTAGTTGTAGGCGAAAAAGGCAAAAGCCGTGAAGAGAACCGTTTTTTGTTTCAAATAAAAGGTCATCGGGATATGCTGCTCATGCGATTGAATCGCTGCTTTCATTGCCGGGGCGTCTTCCGTCGGCGCCGGCCGTTCTTTGACAAATTTAAACCAGATGAGCGCCCAGACTAAACCGATGATCATGATCAGGACAAAGGAAACTTTCCAGCTGAACGCCACAGCAATCATCCCGACAATCGGGCCGGAGATCGCTCCGCCGAGCGGCGTTCCGCTGTTTGTCAGGCCGATGACCGTGGCGCGCTGAGACGGAGGAAACCAATTGTTGACCATTTTGCTTATGGCAGCCGACAGCGGCCCCTCCCCCATACCGAATAAAACACGGATAATCAAAAGACTTACAAATCCGAAAGCAAGCGCAACCGCTCCGCTGAAAAGAGACCAAACGATCATCGCCGTACACAATGTCAATTTAGCCCCGTACCGGTCAGATGCAACACCGCCGAGAAAGTTAAACACAGCGTATCCGACAGAGAAACTGCTGAAAATCAGCCCCATTTGGGTTGCCGACAATGTGAGATCCTGCTGTATGAACGGCGCTGCAATAGACAGCGCTGAGCGGTCTAAATAGTTAATCACCCCGGCTGAAAATAAAAGAAGAATAATAGGGAATCTATCCTTTGAGAACATAAAATCCCTCCCTCTTATTTCATAATATTCAGATATTAAAATTGCCGGAGTAAACCGGTTTATGCAATGAAACCGGTTATCCGGATTGCCTTGCGAGCAGCGCCGGTTTATAGCGGTGAATCCGTTTTTCACCGCCATCTTTTTCTTGTATCTGGCGAAGAAGAAGGCTTCCCGCTTTTCGCGCCATTTCTGCCGCAGGCTGAACGATCGTCGTAATCGGAGGAGTAAAAAAACCCGCAAAAGGAACTTCATCAATTCCGATGACGGCTGCCTTATCCGGAATTGTCATATCATGCTCCTTCATATACTTCAGCACCTCAACAAGAACGATATCGTTTGCCGCCAATATCGCTTTCGGAGGCTCTTCAAGTGAGAACAGCTCTGACAAAACATTGGAAATATCAGCCGCATCGGCTGTTTTGATATATTCGTTCCGCACTATCATTCCGTGGCGGTCAAGCGCCTTCTTATACCCTTCAATCCTTTCTACCCTCGGACTGATTTCCCGAATAATGGACGTCGTAATAATCGCGATTCTCTTTATGCCGCTTTCGATAAACCGGTCAACGGCAAGACCGGCTGCATGATGATTATCAAGCATCACTGTCGGAATCCCGAGTTCTTCAATGGTTCTGTCCATAAACACGACCGGAAACGTATCGCGTTTCATCTTTTCATATAAAGAGAGATTTTCGCCCGTCGGAAAAATAATAATTCCGTCCACCTGCTTGGCTCGCAGCATTTCAATATATTTCTTTTCTTTTTCCGGTTCATCATCCGCATTGCAGACAATAATATGAAATCCTTGTTCATGAAAATAGTCTTCCACCGCCCTGATGACCTGAGTGGAAAAGGTGTGAAGAATATTAGCCACCACCACACCTACTGTAAATGTTGATTTCTGTTTTAAGCTGCGGGCGACGAAATTCGGCTGATAGTTCAGCTCTTGAATGGCCGCTTCTATTTTTTGTTTCGTTTTCTCGCTCATATAGTCATAGCGCTGATTTAAAAATTGAGATACGGTGCTTTTAGATACGTTTGCATATTTCGCCACATCAGAAATTGTAATGGTTTTCATAGACTCATCCCCGTCTGTCTTCATTTTTCACTAGTATAAGTCAGAAGTAAATGGTTTACAATCTGACAGGGACATGGATTCTGTCACACTCCGGAATAAGCCATAAAACCTCCGTCGACGGGAACGGTGACCCCGGTGACAAAGCCTGAGCATGAATCATCCGAAAGCCACAGGAGCGTTCCCAGAAGGTCTTCCGGTTTCCCGAAACGTTTCATCGGTGTATGTGCCATAATCTTATTGGATCGGTCTGTCAGACTTCCATCTTCCTGTAATAACAACTCACGGTTTTGCGCTGTCAAAAAGAAACCCGGAGCGATGGCATTCACCCGCAGACCTTTTTTTGCGAAATGAACAGCCATCCACATCGTAAAATTCTGAATCGCCGCCTTGGCCGCGCTGTAGGCGGGCACCTTTGTCATCGGTGTATACGCACTCATAGAAGAAATATTAATAATCGCGGGACATTCCGCCTTCAAAAGGTCTTTTCCAAACACTTGCGATGCCAGAAATGCACCGGTAAAGTTGGTTGAAAAAACGCTGGAAAACCCCGTTTCGTCCATATCAAAAAATGATGTGCCCTGCTCATCCTCTTCATACGTCTCACTGGCAGTGATCGCATCAGGGTGATTTCCCCCGGCTCCGTTAATTAAAAGATTGACAGAACCGAACCGGCTGATAATCTCGTCTTTTGCCTTTTCGAGCGAATCACGGGCTGAAACATCAGCCGGTACAGAAACCGCGGTTCCTCCAGCGTCAGCAATCTCGCCCGCCGCACGCTCTGCTTTATCAGCATTCCGGCTGACGATCGCAATTTTCATCCCCTGCCGTGAAAGCTCCTTTGCCATTGCTGAACAGAGAACACCGCTCCCGCCTGTTATGACAGCGGTTCTTCCTGATAAACGTTCATGAATCGGTCTCATCTCTTCACCCCTTTCTCATGAGACGAGAACGCATCCCACAGTCCGTTCAAGTACATAATTCCTAAGGCACGATCATATAAACCATAACCCGGCCGGCATTGTTCGCCCCAGATATGACGGCCGTGATCAGGCCGTACATATCCTTTATAGTCTTGGCCGTGCAATTCTTTTACCACACCGGTAATATCAATGGACCCATCACTGGTAAGATGCGAAGTTTCCGTAAAATCACCGTTATCGCAGATTTTCACATTTCGTATATGGGCAAACGGCGCAGCTCCCGCATAGTGTTTGGCGATCTTCACCATATCATTGGCGGGATCCGCTCCCATCGAACCCGTGCATAACGTAATACAGTTGGCGGGTGAATGTGAAATCTCTCGCAGCTTTTCATAACTTTTCTCACCGGTGATAATACGGGGCAGGCCAAAAATTGACCAGGGCGGATCATCCGGATGAATGGCCATTTGAATGCCGCGTTCCTCCGCTACAGGAAGGATTTCATGTAAAAAGAACTCAAGATTGGCCCAAAGCTGTTTTTCATCAACCGTTTGATAGGCCTCAAACAGTTCCTTGATCCGGGCCATTTTCTCCGGCTCCCACCCGGGAAGCGTCAAATCAGAAGATTCTTCAACCGTGCGGATCAGTTCCTCCGGAGATAGACTTTCCACTTTCGCTTTTTCAAAAAACAGTGCGGTTGACCCATCCTCCAGCGCGCGGAACATATCGGTACGCGTCCAGTCAAATATCGGCATGAAATTGTAACAGATGACTTTCACGCCGAATTCGGACAGATTGCGAATGGTCTGTTTATAATGTTCAATATATTGTCCGCGTTCTTCATGACCGAGTTTAATGGCTTCATGAACATTCACGCTTTCCACGACCTCTGCATGAAACCCATAGGATTGAATGAATCTGACTTCCGCTTCAATGTCCTCCTTTTCCCATACTTCGCCCGCGGGCTTCTGGTGAAGAGCCCAGACGATGCCTTTGACCCCGGGAATTTGTCTGACATGTTCAAGAGTCACCGTATCATTACCTTGGCCATACCAGCGAAACGTGATATTCATGTTACACCCCCGTATATTCGTTTTTTCGGCAGACGTATTCTTTGCTGAGGGATACGGCAGCTTCATAGCCGCCCTTTTGATATGCTTTTGTCAAGTCGCTTCCCACACCCACCGCGACCGCTCCGGCAGAGAGCCAGTCATTCATGCTGTTTAATGAGATACCCCCGGTCGGCATAATGCGGACATTCGGCAGAGGACCGTTGACCGACTTGATAAATGAAGGGTCAAACGAATTAGCGGGGAACAGCTTTACCACATCACATCCGGCTTCGAGCGCCAAAGCCATATCAGACACGCTCATGCATCCCGGAAGATACGGTACGCTGTACTGGTTGCATAGAGATGCTATCTCTTTTACAAAATGAGAGCTGACGATAAATGAGGCGCCTGATAAAATGGCGTGTCTCGCCGTTTCTGTATCCATTACAGAGCCGGCTCCAAGAAGAATATCTTGATGCCGGAGTTCCTTAAAGACATCTTCCACTTCAGGAGTTGTGTATGTAAGCTCAATGGCGCTGATACCTCCTGAAATGGCCGCTTTTGAAACTTCAAGCGCCTCTTGGCTGTTTTGTCCCCTTATGACAGCCACCACTTGTGCATGCAGAAGTTTTTCGTAAATAGCGTACTTAGGCAGCATTCTCGCTCCTCCTTTAATCAAACGTAATGATTGCTTTTCCCACCTTGCCCGGGTGCTGTTCGATCAACTGAAATGCTTGATGGACGTCATCTGCTGAAAATGTATGTGTAATAAGACCGCCGTGCGTTAACAGGCCTTTATTCAGTAAGTCTGTAATGCACGGAAACTGATTCGTCTGCAATCTTGAACCGGTTATCGTGACTTCCTTTTTTGTGATCGGAAGCTGAGAAATGCCGGCAGTCCTCTCATCAAAACCAAGCACAACCACATGACCGGCCGGAGACACCGCGTCAATGGACGTTTCAAACGTTGAGGGGAGACAGACGGCATCAATGACGACATTGGCGCCTTCATTTTTTGTCCATTCGTTCACCCGCAAAACGGGATCTTCTTTTTGCGCGTTGACGGTAACGTCCGCACCGTTTTTTTCAGCGAATGCCAAGCGTTCATCATTCAGGTCGGTTATCATGACGGAAGCGCCTTTGAGCTTTGCCATTTTTAATATGCAGATTCCGATCGGCCCCGCCCCCTGAATCAAAACGGTATCTTCCTTCTCGACTCTGCCTCTCCAAACGGCCTGGGCGCCGATCGTATATGGTTCTGCCATGACCGCTTCCTCCCAGGGCAGATCGGGCGAAACGGCATGCAGCTGCTTTTCCGGAAGCACGATATATTCCCGCATTCCGCCATCTTCATGAACGCCGAACACCGAAAGCGCTTTGCAGACGTTCGGACGTCCTTTCCGGCAGGCATAGCATGTTCCGCAATAAGATATCGGTTCAATCACTACCCGGTCACCCGGCTTGAAACGCCGGACAAGAGAACCGGTCTTTGCGACTTCCCCTGTGACTTCATGACCGATTACTCTCGGCAGGGACGCTAACGGATTTGTCCCATGATAAATATGCAAATCTGATCCGCAAATTCCGACCCGCTTCACCTTGACAAGAACATCATCCGCGTGGACAACAGACGGTTTCTCACATTCCGTCACCACCAGATCAAAAGCTTTCCGTACTAGAACCGCTTTCATTTTCTCACCCCCTTTTTAAGTTGTGCTTGCTACCGTTCAATCACAGTCTCTTTGTTTACAAATGACAGAACCTCTTCTAGATAGGGAAGCCCTTCATTGTCACCGGAAACTGTGGTGACGAGCGCACCGACCGCATTGGCAAACTCCAGACGTTTTTCCGGTTCAAAACCATGCAGATAACCGTACAGGTAACCGGCATTAAAGCCGTCACCCGCTCCTACCGTGTCAACAGGCGCAACCGGGAAAGCCTCTTTGTGAACCCACTTATGATCATGATACAGCGCAGAACCTGCTTCACCGTCTTTTATGACAAGCTGACTGATTGAATAGGTCTCTGCAAACCGGGCTAATGCTTCATTTTCCCCTATACCTGTCAGCTGTTTCATTTCGCCCCGGCCCGCCAGAAGAATATCAGTATGCGGAAAGATTTGATGAAATGCCGCACGCGCCTCCTCAATCGTCCACAGCTTCAGCCTGATATTCGGATCAAAAGATACGGGAATCCCCCTTGCTTTGGCGATGGAAAGCACCCTTTCAGCAATTTCAAGGTTTTTCTTATCAAGCGCGAGGAACACACCGGTAAGATGAACGATGTGAATGCCGGCAAACATATTCTCTGTTATATCTTCCGGTGCAAGAGTCAGAATTGGTGAATTGAAACGGTAATAAAACGTCTTGCCTGAACCGTCATTTCTGATCTCTTTGACATTTAAAGATGTAGGAAAGCCTTCAACATAGGAGACGTCAGTCACATCAATTCCTTCTCCTTTGGCAAACTGATAAATCACTCTGCCGAACTCATCCTTCCCCAGTCTGCTGACCCACTTTGAGTGCAGATTCAATCTGGCGCATGCAATCGCAAAATTCAGTTCAGCTCCTCCTGCTTTTCGTTCAAAATGGGTAACAAAACGCAAAGGCCCTGTGCTTGCGGGATTTAAGGTGATCATCGCATCACCGATCGTAAAAATGCCATAATCAGAAGCCACATTAATACTCCTTTCCTTTAAGACTAAATCGGTTTGGTAAACCGGTTTAGTTAAACTTTATATGAAAGCCCTTACACACACAAGAGAAAAATACAACAAATTCAAAAAAATCTGTTTTCGGCAAAAATAACCCGGTTTTTCACATAAAAAAACCCCTCACAACAAAATGTAAGGGGTTTTTTGAAAATTGTATGCATGTTTCCTTAGTTAGCAGTCTTACGTTCGGGGCTTGTACCTTCTTCTTCCGCCCATGTTTCAATATGCTTGAGCTCCGGCGTATTCTCGGCCTTGAATACAGGATCAAGACCTTTTTTGCGCTGAGCGGCATAATCCTTATAGATCTTGTAGGCTACATTACTCAGCAATAAGATTGCCACTAAGTTAATGAGAGCCAAGAGTCCCATAAACAAGTTTGCCATGTCCCAGACGATCTGGAAGTCAGCCAAACATCCGTATACCACCATCACTACGACGAATACGCGGTAAATATTAAGCCATGTTTTGCTTGTTTTAATAAATTCAATATTCGTTTCACCATAGTAATAGTTGCCGACGACTGAGCTGAATGCGAATAAAAACATCGCAATCGCAATAAATGTCGGCGCCCATCCGCCGAGGTGGTGCTGCAGTGCGGCTTGTGTCACTTGGATGCCGTCGCCTTTAGGCGTAAAGCTGTACAATAAAATGATAAAGGCAGTCGATGTACAAACGATAAATGTATCAAAAAACACACCGAGGGTCTGAATTAATCCCTGCTTAGCCGGATGCGACACATGTGCAGCCGCTGCGGCATTCGGCGCGCTTCCCATACCCGCTTCGTTTGAAAACAGGCCGCGCTGCGCACCGATAATAATGATGCTTCCTAAGCTTCCGCCGACGATCTGTTCAAGACCGAACGCATTTTTCACAATCGTAACAAACAGCTCAGGTACCGCTGTAATATTTACAATCACGACATACAGCGCGATCAGAATATACATACCCGCCATGACCGGAACGATTAATTGCGAGACGGAAACAACACGTTTCAGACCGCCGAATATAATGAAAGCCGTTAATACAGCTAAAATGATTGCGATAACTGTTTTATTCACATGGAATGCTTCGTCAAACGCGACAGAAATCGTATTTGACTGCACGGCGTTAAAGATAAGTCCGAAAGAAACGGTAATCAATACGGCGAATAAAATACCGAGCCAGCGGGCGCCCAGTCCCTTTGCCATGTAATATGCCGGACCGCCGCGGAATTCGTCACCGGAACGCACTTTATACAGCTGCGCCAAGGTGCTTTCCACAAAGCTGGAAGCCATACCGACAATCGCTACGATCCACATCCAAAATACTGCGCCGGGACCGCCTGTTGCAATCGCCAGCGCGACGCCGGTCAAGTTTCCGGTTCCGACACGAGAAGCGGCTGAGATAAAGAATGCCTGCATTGAAGACACTCCTTTATTTCCTTGCGGCTTCTCCCCGACGATTCTGAACATTTCAATAAAGTATTGGAATTGAATAAAGCGAAAACGGAACGTAAAGTACAATCCGATCCCGACTAAAATATAAACAAGATACTTCCAAATAAAATCATTTGGAACATTTATGATTTCACTGATGAAAGCCTCCATGTTTAACCTCCCTTTTACGTATCTTTTACTGTCATTTTTGCTGCATATGTTAGATCTTTTAACACAACGAGTATTATTATATCACAACGACCGTGGTTGAGAAGTTTTTTTAAGAAAATGTTTCGGTTTCTTCATCACGTCTTTTGCTGTCATGCCCCGTTTTTTATCTTACAGCCCGAAAAATGTTGTCACGTCATAAGGAATGAGTGCATATCATAACAAATAGGTCTTTAAGAAAAAAGAGATGAAAAGATGGATGAAATGGTATATACTTAACCAGGATAATAATTTTTTAAATTTAATAAATGTGTTTACTTTACATTTAAATTAGGGTATTATAATAAAAATATTCAGAATTATGAAGGGGGGAGAACATTTGAAAAAAATCTTGTTTTTAAAAGCTTCTATTTTATTTTTAGCGATTGCAAGCTTTCATTTGCTCTCCATTCCCCATGCGTTTGATACTGCTCATCATTTTAAAGCGGTAGCCGACCAGCAGGAAATGCACGAAATGAAGGCCGGCCAAAATGCTGATGATGAGAAAAAATCGCTGACGGGCTCATATATCTTGACGGCGCTTTTTGCCGCTTCTGTCTCACTGATCGTGATATCAGACAGGAGACGCCCCGCTTCCCGGAGAAGACAGCGAAAGAAAAGCTTTTTAATCGCTAAATTTTATCAGTCCTCGTATTTCGATGAGCTTCATGTTCAACATCGCCTATCTATGTAACATAAAATGAGGAGGTTGTTAAACATGTTGTTTATCTTACGAATGGTGATTTTAGGGTTGTTTTCATTCACTGCATTGAATTTATTTGTATGGCAGGGAATCGAAGTCATTCACGCTATCACTGACTTATTCGGCAGCCATGAAAGCTAAATAGTAAAACCTCCGCTCAATGAGCGGAGGTTTTTTATTTTAATTTTACTCTTAAACATCAGACGCGGGGATACGCCATACATCTGTTACCGGCCCTGTCTCATCTTCATCGGTAAAGAAGGAACCGTTGCTGTATCGGTCATTCGCCCGCAAGGACTTCACGGCGATTTCGATTCTCTCGCCTTTTTCTGTTTCCGCAGTGATCATGTCGGCTAAAGCGCACGCGAATACGCCGACTGCGCGATGCGGGTTCTTTTTAAGCTCACGCAGCATGATGACACCGCGCTTCGCCCTGGATGTTTTTTCGAATTCAGATAGGTTCATCCGCTTGATTGCTCCCCGCTGTGTGACGAGGACAAGCGAATCTGTCTCATGCAGGATTTGTCCTGATACGACGGTATCACCGTCTTTTAGATTTATGCCCTTTACGCCGGCCGCACGGGCACCGACTACATTTACTTCATCTTCACCGAACCATAAACCGTACCCGAGGCGGGTGGCGATAAACAGCTGGCTGCCGCCGTCTGTGACATGAACATCAATCAGCTCGTCGTCCCCTTTAAGGTTAAGGGCAACAAGCGCTTTCGAGTAACGCTGCGCTTTGTAATGCGTCATTTCAGTTCTTTTCACCATGCCGTTTTTCGTCATAAACAATAAATATGAAGATGGATCAAATTCTTTTACCGGTATAGCTTTCACGATGGTTTCATCACGGTCAATCGTGATGATGTTCGTTACGTGCTGCCCCATGTCTTTCCACCTGATATCGGGAAGCTGGTGAACCGGACAATAAACATAGCTTCCCTTATTGGTAAAGAGCAGGAGAACATCCGTTGTATTCATTTCAAATTGGTGAATCAGCCTGTCAGTATCCTTCATACCGAAATCCTGGCCGTTAGAAGCGGCAAATGACCGCTGGCTTGTTCGTTTTACATAGCCGTCTTTTGTGACTGTCACATATACGTCCTCAGAGGCAACCATGACTTCAAGATTGATTTTAATTTCCTCAATCTTTTCTTCAATAACAGACCGTCTGCTGTCAGCATAGGTCTTTTTCAATTTTTTCAAGCTGCTTGTAATGACTTTTAACAGCTTTTTATCATGACTTAAAATGGCTTCGAGCTCCTGAATTTTCTTGCTGAGCTCTTCCGCTTCCTCTTTTAGCGCCGTAATATCCGTGTTTGTCAGACGATACAGCTGCAAGGATACGATCGCTTCGGCCTGCGGCTCCGTAAATGCGAATTTAGACATTAAGTTTTGTTTCGCATCTTTCTTGTCGCTGCTTGCCCGGATGACCGCTATGACCTCATCTAACACAGACAGTGCCTTCATCAGTCCTTCAACGATGTGATGCCGCTCTTTTGCTTTTTGCAATTCAAAGACGGAGCGGTTTGTCACTACTTCCTTCTGGTGGGAAATATACGCATCCAGGATGGCTGTAAGACTCATCAGCATCGGCCGGCGGTTATGTATGGCGACCATATTAAAGTTATATGTTGTCTGCAGATCAGTGTTTTTATATAAGAAATTCAGGATGCCTTTTGCATCGGCTTCTTTCTTTAACTCAACGACCACCCGAAGCCCCGTGCGGTCAGTTTCATCCCGGACTTCAGAAATGCCTTCGACTTTTTTGTCTATGCGGTATTCGTCCATTTTCTTTACGAGATTGGCTTTGTTTACTTCAAACGGAATTTCTGTAATGACGATCTGCTCCCGTCCGCCTCTTACGGATTCCACTTCAGCCTTGCCGCGGATAATAATTTTGCCTTTCCCGGTTTCATAAGCCTTCCGAATGCCGTCAACTCCTTGAATAATGCCTCCTGTCGGAAAGTCAGGCCCTTTAATCACCTGCATCAAGTCATCGACGGTGCAATCCGGAGATTCAATCCGTTTAATGACTGCATCAATGACCTCACCCAGATGATGAGGGGGAATATCAGTCGCATAGCCCGCTGAAATCCCGGTTGATCCGTTGACAAGCAAGTTAGGGAACATGGCGGGCAAAACAACCGGTTCTTTACTAGTGTCATCAAAGTTCGGAACGAATTCAACCGTATTTTTATCAATATCACGCAAAAGCTCTGACGCGATAGAAGATAATCTCGCTTCCGTATAACGCATGGCAGCCGGCGGATCACCGTCAATGCTTCCATTGTTGCCGTGCATCTCAATCAGCACATTCCGCACTTTCCAATCCTGGCTCATCCGCACCATCGCTTCATAAACGGAGCTGTCACCGTGCGGATGATAATTACCGATAACGTTTCCGACCGTTTTCGCCGCTTTACGGAAATTTTTATCGAATGTATTTCCGTCTGCGTGCATGGCGTATAAAATTCTCCGCTGCACCGGCTTTAAACCGTCACGAGCGTCGGGCAGCGCCCTGTCTTGAATAATGTATTTACTGTAGCGTCCGAAACGGTCGCCGATTACTTCTTCTAACGGTAAATCATGAAATAATTCTGGCTGTGCCACTATTAAACCTCCTCAGCGACCGACAAGTTTTCATTTTCTAAAATATTGCTTTCCTCATCTAATCCGAAGGCAACATTCTTTTCAATCCATTTTCTTCTCGGTTCTACTTTGTCTCCCATTAATGTCGTTACACGGCGCTCTACCCGTGCCGCATCGTCGATCTTGACTCTGACGAGCGTTCGCGATTCGGGATTCATCGTCGTTTCCCAGAGCTGGTCTGCGTTCATTTCTCCCAGACCTTTATAGCGCTGGATGGTATATCCTTTGCCGACTTTCTTTAAAACGCCGTCCATTTCTTCGTCGGACCAGGCATATTCAATAATCTCTTTCTTACCGCTCCCTTTGCTCACTTTGTAAAGAGGCGGAAGGGCGATGAAGACTTTTCCGTGCTCGATTAAAGGTTTCATATAGCGGTAGAAAAACGTTAACAGCAAGACTTGAATGTGCGCGCCGTCGGTATCCGCGTCCGTCATGATGATGATCTTGTCATAGTTGATGTCGTCTATATCAAAATCTGCGCCGACACCGCCTCCGATCGCATGAATAATCGTATTGATTTCTTCATTTTTGAAGATGTCTGCAAGCTTTGCTTTCTCTGTGTTGATGACCTTTCCGCGAAGGGGCAGCACGGCTTGGAATTTCCGGTCTCTTCCCTGTTTTGCAGAACCTCCCGCAGAGTCTCCCTCCACCAGATACAATTCATTCTTCGCCGGATTTCTGGAACCGGCCGGTGTGAGTTTTCCGCTCAGCGTCGCTTCTGATTTTTTTCGCTTTTTGCCGCTTCTCGCTTCTTCTCTCGCTTTACGGGCCGCTTCACGGGCCTGGCTTGCTTTAATCGCTTTTTTGACAAGCAGGGTCGCCGTATCGCGGTTTTCTTCCAAGAAATAAGCAAGATTCTCGGAAATGACGGCATCCGCGGCTGATCTCGCCTCACTTGTGCCAAGCTTCCCTTTCGTCTGGCCTTCAAATTGCAGCAGTTCCTCCGGGATACGCACGGAAATGATTGCGGACAAACCTTCCCTGATATCGGCGCCTTCAAGGTTCTTGTCTTTCTCTTTTAAAAGGGCGACCTTTCGCGCATACTCGTTAAACGCTCTTGTCATTGCCGTTTTGGCTCCTGATTCGTGGGTGCCGCCGTCCTTTGTTCTGACGTTATTAACGAATGACAGCATATTTTCTGAATACCCGTCATTAAACTGAAACGCGAAATCGACTTCAATGTCGTGATGCTCGCCTTCAAAGGAAACCACTTCGCATAAAGCGTCTTTTTCCTCGTTTAAATAAGCGACAAATGCTTCAATTCCGTTCTCATAATAAAATACTTCTTTTACGCCGTTCCGTTCATCAATTAATTCTATTTTCAAACCTTTTAACAAGAAAGCTGATTCGCGCAGACGTTCTGACAGCGTGTCAAAATTATAAACCGTTGCGCTGAACATTGACGGATCAGGTTTAAAATGGGTAAGCGTTCCCGTTTTTTTGGTGGTTCCGATTTTTTCAAGTGAAGTCACGGGCTTGCCGCCGTTTTCAAACCGCTGTTTATAAACATATCCGTCACGCTCAATAGTAACTGTCAGCCACTCCGATAACGCGTTTACGACAGATGCGCCGACACCATGCAGACCGCCGCTTGTTTTATAGCCGCCCTGTCCGAATTTCCCCCCGGCATGCAGCACGGTGAAAATAACTTCCGGCGTCGGCTTTCCGAGCTTATGCATCCCGGTCGGCATTCCGCGTCCTCTGTCCTGTACGGAGATGCTGTTGTCCTTATGTATCGTTACGATAATATGATCTCCGTAGCCGGCAAGAACTTCATCGACGGAATTGTCGACGATCTCATATACCAGATGGTGCAGGCCTCGTGCGTCCGTCGAACCGATGTACATTCCCGGTCGTTTTCTGACGGCTTCCAGGCCTTCAAGCACCTGTATGGCATCTTCGTTGTAATCAAATTGCTGTTTTCTAGCCAAACGTACAAACCCCTTTCAAAAAACCTGCTCTTAATCATTCTCTTTTTTAAATGTTTTCATGTCTTTGTTTTTCAGTATGCGCAAGCTTCGGTCCAATTCTCCTCGGACTCACAATTATAACCAATATGCTTGATTTCGCAACATATTTAAGCGAATGGCTCGTTTTTTAGGCCGCAAGACATACATTCGAACGGCTTTTCATCTTTTTGGTGCCCTTTTCGGCGGATAAGAACATGAGTTCGCTTTCTATTATATAGCTTTATGCCGGCCATCGCAAACAGACTGTAAACCCCCGTATAAAGGGGTTTCTAAAAAAGCTGTTCATGCTTTATTGTATCTGTTTCATCATCATACGCAAAGAGTATTCTTTCAATAAAAAAGCAAAAACCCCTGATTTGCCAAGGATTTTTGCCTTTTTTGTTCCTATTTTATAACAGCGCGGGCGACTTTTATACATAAATCCATAACAGCCGTCCGTCCTTTGTCTGTAATCATGCGATACGCTTCTTCATTTGCAAGACCCTGCTGCGCCCAAAAAACGGGAGCGTCCGTCTGTAAAAATTCTTCAGCAACGCCGGGAAGCTGCTCAGAGCGTCTGAACACATTCACGATATCAATCGGTCCCTCCACGTCTTTTAATGAAGCGACGGCTTTAACGCCAAGCGCCTCATCAATCGTTGGATTGACGGGAATAATTTCATACCCTTCATCCTGCATCGCTTTGGAAACCATGTAAGAAGTCCGGTCGGGACGGTCTGACAGCCCGACGACTGCGATCCGTTTGCTCCGGTCCAGAATTTCTTTAATCTCTGATTTTGAAGGATTTTGCATCTTTACCATCTCCTTTTGATATATTGTACATGACCGCTTCGCCGGAATCAAAAAAAGCGCTTTGTCAGCTTAATTCTCAAAAAACTTGTCATCAGACGGTAACAACTCGTGTTAAAATAGAGTGAAGGGACATTGAAAAGGAGAAATGTAGATGTTGATTGCTTTATTGATTATTTTGGCCTATGTAATAGGCAGCATCCCGTCAGGTTTAATCGTAGGCAAACTTGCGAAAGGGATCGATATTAGAGAACACGGAAGCGGCAATTTGGGCGCCACAAATGCTTTTCGCACGCTTGGCGTTAAAGCGGGATCTGTTGTCATCGCAGCCGATATTTTAAAAGGCACCTTGGCCGCGGCGCTCCCATATTTGCTGCACGTCCCCATTCATCCTCTTCTCGCAGGGGTGGCAGCAGTAATCGGCCATGTATTCCCCGTGTTCGCAAAGTTTAAGGGAGGCAAAGCCGTAGCCACATCAGGGGGCGTCCTGCTGTTTTATGCTCCGCTGTTATTCGTTACGATGGTTGCAGTATTTTTCGTATTTTTATTCCTTACGAAATTTGTTTCTCTGTCTTCAATGTTAACAGGGATTTATACGATTATTTACTGTCTGTTTGTAAAAGACCCTTATTTATTAATCGTAGTGACGCTCTTGACCGCGTTTGTTATCTACAGACACAGGGCAAACATCAAACGGATTATAAACAAAACAGAACCGAAGATCAAATGGTTTTGATGAAACTTCAATTTTGACATCAAAATGCCATATGCGTTTATAATAGAGATAATTTCTTTATATGAGAAACAAAAAGGGAGTGTTCCGGATGAACATGAAAGTAACGAAAGGCGCGCTGGATTGGTACAAAGAAGAGCTCGATCTGGAAACAGGCGACCACGTCCGTTTCTTTGTCCGTTACGGGGGATGCAGCAACGTTCAGAAAGGCTTTTCTCTCGGCATTTTAAAAGACCGGCCGATGAACATCGGCACCAGCACGGAAGTTGAAGGCATTACCTTTTTTATTGAAGAAAGCGACTTATGGTACTTTGATAATCACGATTTGTCAGTCACATATTCAGATCAGGCAGAAGAGCCGGTATTTGATTATGTGTAAAAAAAAGAACGCAGCGGATGCGTTCTTTTTTTTTACAGCCTGAACCTTTTGAGATGATCAGTCAGACGTTCTTTTTCTAATATGCTTCTTTGCGTATCACCGAGCAGGTCAAAGTGGGGAAATTCATTTTTATGGTGAATCCACTCCGGCTTCAGCCCGTACTCCGCTCCCCATCTGATCAGTTTATTGAGATCGCTTGAACCGGCCTTCGTCACGGTCTTAGCCTCCGGAAAGCGGTCGTCCAGCCAGTAATGCGTTAAAAAAGCGATTTTCCCTTCCGATACATCCCGCTTCCATCTTTCCAGTTCCTTACGCGTAATTCCAAATGCCATAACTGCAGCCGCTCCTTATTTTTTTGCCTTTTCGTAAGCGGCATGCCAATCAGGAAAAGCTTTGCGAAACTGAATCGGTTTGAAGCTCTCTTTATCAACGCATATATGAGAGGATGTCGCTTTGATGGCAAGTTCTTGATCCGGATTATAGATGTGGTAGCCGTAAACGGTTTTAAATCCGTTATATTCTTCAATCCAAGTATGTACGACAGCCGTTTCTCCGTAGCGGAGCGGCTTTTTATAAGAAATGCTGATATCCAATACAGGGGACAGCACTCCTCTATCTTCCATATCCTTGTAAAGGAATCCGAGTTCCTTAATCAGCGCCGTTCTGCCGACCTCCATCCAGACTAAGTAATTGGCATGATAGACGATGCCCATTTGATCTGTTTCCGCATAACGCACTTCTATTTCTTTTTTTGACACATGCAACGTTCTCTGCTCCCTTATTATCAGATTAGCCCCATTTTATCACAACGAGCCGGAAAGAGAAAAAAACCAGGTTTCCCTGGTTTTTATTATGATTGATAGCCGTTTTCTCTTGCAGCCGATTCATCCTGGATTTCACTGCGGAACGATTCAATGCTTTCATTGCGTCTGGCATTCTTCTCTTGAATGCGCTGTCTTTCCTCATCTGTCGCAAATTCCATTGATTCTTTGGCTTCTTCTATATTTTCAATTGTATTCTGCACCATATCCTGCAGCTTTTCAACGTTATCGGAACGGTCATCCGGATTCGGTTTTTGATAATTGTTTGTCATAATGTCTGCTCTCCTTTGATGATGTTATTCGCCTTTCGTCTGCATGACAATCGGATGTCCGTTTGACTTGTCATGAAACTTTTCCCCTTTGTTGCGTTTATATTTAACGGGTTTTGTCCCTAAGTGGCTCGGAGCGTATTGCGGCTGGCCGTCTTTCTTGTTTATGCCCATGTTCATCCCTCCTTAAGAGTATATTTTGCAAAAGGAGGTGCAAACATGACTGCAAATTAAAGGTTATTTTTGTTTGAACCGCTGCTCCAGCTTTTCTTCAAGCTGATTCAAATATTCCGTATTGGTCATCAGCTCACGTTTATTTTCCATAACCAATTCATGAAAAGAACGTTTTCGCATTTTTTTCAATCTTCTCACCTCCGTGTTTTCATTCATTTTTTCCAATTTTTCAAAACCTAAGCCCTTCACAATAAAAAAACTGAACCTCTATTCGAGATCCAGTTTTTCTTTCATTTCTTTTTTTGTCATTGTGCCTACGCGAATATGCTGAATGGTTCCTTTTTCGTCTAATATGTATGTTGTCGGATAAGAAAGCACGTTGAAATCTCCGTTAATTCCGCTTTTGTCAATCAGAATAGGAAATGTCAGCTGATAATGATCAGCAAATAATTTCACAGCCTGTATATTTTTTTCAGAGGACGTAAAATTAACGGCTGCTACCGCAATATCAGGATATTCTTTCTGCAGCTCCTGCATATCGGGCATTTCCATTCGGCACGGCTTGCACCACGTCGCCCAGAAATTGAGGAGCACTTTTTTTCCTTTATAATCAGAAAGGGAGATGCTTTTTCCTGACAATGTATCAAGTGTAAAGTCAGGGGCTTTCATCCCTTCTTCTGTCCCTTCTTTCGGACTTTTTTGTACAGAATAAATGTTCCAGCCCGCATACACTAACAACCCGATAAGTAATATTCCGCCCAGCCATTTCGCAAGCATCTCAAGGCCTCCCGCATAAAAAGAGAGAAAGCAGACTGCTTTCTCTCCTTTGTTCATTCTGCTACTGTTTCATTTTATCGCGAAGCACCATTTGTAAAATGCCGCCGTGGCGATAGTAATCAATTTCCACTTCACTGTCAAAACGGACAACAACTTCAAATGTTTTTACCGTACCGTCTTCACTGATTGCTCTGACAGTCAGCAAGTCGCGCGGACGTACAGATTCATCAACATCCACCTCGATGACTTCCTTACCGGTTAAGCCGAGTGTATCCGCGTTTTCACCCTGTTTGAACTGAAGCGGCAGCACACCCATGAAGACGAGGTTGCTTCTGTGAATTCTTTCAAAGCTTTCGGCAATGACTGTTCTGATGCCGAGCAGGTTTGTTCCTTTTGCAGCCCAGTCACGTGAAGAGCCCATTCCGTAATCTTTTCCGGCCAGGACGACAAGACCCGTTTTATCTTCTTTATACCGCATGCAGGCATCATAAATAGATGTCACTTTCCCGGTAGGCCAATGTGTTGTGTATCCGCCTTCTGTACCCGGTGCGATTTGGTTTTTAATGCGGATATTGGCGAATGTTCCTCTCATCATGACTTCATGGTTTCCGCGGCGTGAGCCGTAAGAGTTAAAGTCACGAGGAGAAACGCCTTTTTCCTGCAGGTATTTGCCCGCCGGTGTGTCTTTTCCGATCGCTCCGGCCGGAGAAATGTGGTCTGTCGTCACGGAATCGCCGAATTTGCCGACAACGCGAAGTCCTCTTAAAGGCTCAACTTTTCCCGGCTCTACAGACATTTCCTCAAAGAACGGCGGGTTTTGAATGTAAGTGGAATCCTGATCCCACTTATACAGCGCTTCATCCGTCGTTTCGATTTCGTTCCAGCGCTGGTTGTCGTCAAATACCGTTTCATACTCTTTGCGGAATAATTCCGGCGTAACAGTCTGTTTGACGAGAGAATTGATTTCATCCATGGACGGCCAGATGTCATCGAAATAAACATTTTGTCCGTCATTTCCGACACCGATCGGATCCGTTTTCAGGTTGATATTCACAGTGCCTGCTAATGCGTATGCGACAACAAGCGGAGGTGACGCAAGGTAGTTTCCTTTGACAAGCGGATGGATCCGGCCTTCAAAGTTTCTGTTACCCGACAAGACAGAAGTGATCAAGAGATCATTTTTAGCAACCGCTTCTTCAATCTCTGGAGAAAGCGGGCCGGAGTTCCCGATACATGTCGTACAGCCATACCCTACGAGGTTAAAGCCGAGCTCCTTCATGTAAGGAAGCAGGCCTGAGTTGACTAAGTATCCAGTAACAACCTTAGACCCCGGTGCAAGTGACGTTTTAACATAATTCGGCACTTTCAAGCCTAATTCTACCGCTTTTTTGGCTACCAATCCGGCACCGATTAATACATAAGGGTTTGATGTATTCGTACAGCTTGTAATAGCAGCGATTGCAATCGCCCCTGTTTTCATAACCGCATCTTCGCCGCTGTTAAGTTTAAATGAAATTTCTTTGTTCTCTTCAGCAGCATCCGCTCCGAATCCTTGGTTGCCGGCCGGGCTGACAAGATGTTTTTTAAACGTTTCCTGCATAACGGAAAGCGGGATTAAATCCTGCGGACGTTTCGGTCCTGAAAGGTTCGCTTCGATTTTTGACAGATCAATTTCCACAACGTCTGTAAAAATCGGCTCTTCCGCGTCAGGCGTATAGAATAAACCATTGTTGCGGCAGTATGCTTCCACAATATCGATCTGCTCTTCTTCACGGCCGGTCAGACGCAGGTAAGAAAGTGCTTCCTCGTCAACCGGGAAGAATCCGCAAGTCGCTCCGTATTCCGGCGCCATATTGGCAATAGTCGCACGATCCGCAAGCGGAAGCTCAGCAACACCAGGACCGAAGAATTCAACAAATTTATTGACTACGCCTTTTTCGCGCAGCACTTGAGTGACTTTCAGCGCCAAGTCAGTCGCCGTCGTTCCGTTAGGCAATTTTCCGACAAGTTTCGCGCCGATGACCTCAGGAACAGGGAAATATGAAGGCTGGCCGAGCATTCCCGCTTCCGCCTCAATACCGCCGACACCCCAGCCGAGGACGCCGATTCCGTTAATCATTGTTGTATGGGAATCTGTTCCCACCAATGTATCAGGATATGTCACAAGTTCTCCGTCTTCCTCTTTCGTATGAACGACACTTGCCAAAAACTCAAGGTTTACCTGGTGAACGATACCTGTTGCAGGCGGAACAGCCTGATAATTGTTAAACGCTTTCTTTGCCCAGCTTAAAAATTTATAACGTTCTGCATTTCTTTCGAATTCTAAGTCCATATTAATGGCTAACGCGTCTTCCGTACCGGCTTTGTCGACTTGTACGGAGTGGTCAATGACCAGGTCAACCGGAATTTCAGGATTGATTTTATCAGGGTCTCCGCCGACAGAGGCCATGGCTTTTCTTAAAGATGCCAGGTCAACTACGGCCGGAACGCCGGTAAAGTCCTGTAGAATAACCCGTGACGGTTTAAACGGCACATCGATATCTTTTAATTCAGCAGTACCCCATCTTGCTAAATTTTCAACATGTTCTTTTGTAATGACACGTCCGTCTACCTGACGCAAAACAGATTCCAAAAGAACCTTAATAGAATAAGGAAGTTTTGAAACATTGCCGACCCCTGCGTCTTCCAATGCTTTTAATGAATAGTAGTTGTATGTTTTCCCATTTGAAGAAAATGTTTTTCTTGCTTGGAAAACGTCTTGTGTTGCGACTTTTTGCTGATTTGTCATTCTCCAAAATCCCCCTTCAATGATCAAGATCGTTCTTTAGATGAATGTTCACATTCCATCACAATTTTCTCACAATTTCATCTTAGTATAAAATCATACATAAGTAAATATCAATGTTTTTATTAAATACAATAAGATCGTCTTATCAGTATGATTTTCGGTAAATTTTGTCCGATTTTCCGCCTCATACAACGGGCTGTAAAGAGCCATATTAATGTTGAGGTGATGATCATGGTAAAACGGAAAGCCAATCATGTAATTAACGGCATGAATGATGCGAAAAGCCAAGGCAAAGGCGCGGGTTATATAGAAAATGACCAGCTCGTCCTGACGGAAGAAGAACGGCAGAACAATAAAAAAAGAAAAACAAACCAATAGCCGGAACACCTTAAAAAGGAGGCTTTAACATGACAAATAAAAATACGAGTAAAGATATGCATAAAAATGCTCCGAAGGGCCATAACCCCGGCCAGCCGGAACCGCTGAGCGGAAGCAAAAAAGTGAAAAACCGCAACCATACAAGACAAAAACATAATACAAGCCACGATATGTAAAACAGACCCCGGTGTCTGTTTTTTTGTGCCATTCACCCATTCAAAGCTTCTGCATACGTTATAGCAAGGCTTTTTAATATGGAGGGATGCTTCCATGAATCACTCAAAAAACGCTGAAGAATTTGATGATACGGAAGAATGGCTGCGGCAGTTTTACGAGGACCCGTATGCTTGGTATGACGAGACGCTGCCGATCGATCTATATGAAACAAGCCGTCAATATATCATTGAAGCCGACCTGACGGCGCTGAAGCAGGTGCAAGCGATAACCGTCACTCTTTCGGGAAATGAGTTTATGCTCTCTGTTAAAACGCTTGAACGGACGTTAAACAAACAAATGATGCTTCCTTTTTATCTGAACGACAAACATATTTTCACTGATTTCACCAACCATATTCTGACCGTCTCCATGAACAAGGAGCCAAATGAGACTCCTGCCTCTTTTTCCTTTCAATTTCCTCTATAACATAAAAAAGCCGCTTTCATCCCTCAATGGAAGCGGCTTTTTTGTCCGGTCATATCAGTCATATACCCTCAAAGTGAATCTCCCATGGCCAAATAGCAGAATCACTATACGATAGAATATGTTCTAGCAACCGGAATGACTGGACATCTATCATTTTTTCTATTCTTTTTTTCTATTCTTTTTTTCATGTGTTCTTCTATTCTGTCTTCGTTTACAATATGGTTAAAGTAAGGAGGAGATAGAACAATGCTGGAAGGCTGGTTTATGTGGTTTATTTTATTTTGGGTCATCGTGATGATCGGATTGCTGTCTATCGGCGGGTTTTTTATGTTTCGAAAATTTTTAAAACGCTTACCGAAAGAAGACGGCCGGTCAGAACTGGATTGGCAGGACTATTATATTGAAAAAAGCAAGCACTTATGGAATGAGGGTGACAAGGCGTTTTTGGATGAACTGGTCGCCCCCGTGCCGGAGCTCTTTCGGGATGTAGCCAAAGCGAAAATCGCCGGAAAAATCGGTGAACTTTCCTTAGCGGAGGAAGCTGAACAAATAAACCGTGATTTAATCATCAGGGGTTACATACTGGCCACTCCTAAGCGTGATCATCAATTTTTAAAAAAGCATCTCCGTGAAAAACAGATTGATCTTACTCCTTATCAAGCCCTGCTCAAATAAAAAACCTTTCCGGCGGACGGAAAGGTTTTAATTCATCTGAATATCAGCGGTCTTCAGTTCATTCGAAAGTTTGCGGTAAGACAAAAACATCGCGATGCGCCACGGGACAATCATTCCGAAAGCAAGAATCCAAAACATCCCGCTTAAAGCTCCGTAATCAATCGTCGTGCTCAAAATGGATTTCATAGCGATTCTGATAACCAGCAAACCAATCAGGATAAACACAAACGCTTTTGACCGTTTTAAATAGATTTCATTATTTTTAATCTCAAATTTAGATGTTTTAATCAGAAAAATAGAGAAGATTACGCCCAGCGTAATGGCCTCCAAAAATTCTTCGCCCGTCACTCTGAAAATCGGAAAAAGGAACATAAGCGCTCCCGTACTCATGAAAATCGGCGGGAGAATTATTTTTTTAGGTGAAGCGGGCTTGTCGGAGGATTTAATCCTGACGATCATCACGGAAATTGCCATGGCCGCTGCAATAACGGATGAAATTATAATCATCATCTTTATCATTCCTTTGCTTGCACGGAGTTTGATACTATATACTATACTCCAAAAACATAAAAAAAACCAATTTGAAAAGAGAACACGTTTACGTTCCCGTTACCCGGCCTACGGCCTCCAGCACTTTAGATGCTTCAAACGGTTTAACGATAAAGTCTTTAGCGCCTAATTCAATCGCTTCCAGAACGATCCGCTGCTGCCGCATGGCGGTGCACATGATGATCCGGGCTTTCGGGTCAAAAGCTAAAATATCCTGCAGCGCCTGTATACCGTTTTTGACCGGCATGGTAATATCCATTGTCACCAGGTCGGGACGGATTTTTTGATATACTGCCAGGGCTTCCTCCCCGTCAGCCGCTTCCCCGGCCACTGTGTAATTCGCCGATTCCAGAATCTCTCTGATTTTCACCCTCATGAACTTGGCGTCATCTACAACTAAAACTCGTGTCATATTCCCCTCCACATATTTAACATTAACTAGTCTTATTGTACCAAAAACGAAAGGGTATATAATAGTTCAAAAGTTATTAACCCGTTACAGACCCGTAAATCCTCCGAAAAGATTTGACAGAACGATCAGAATGTAGCTCATCCAGTTAAAAAACAGCATAACTCCGATCAGAATCATAAGAATGCCGCCGATTTTCATGATAAGCAGCTGATGCTTGCGAATCCAATTCATTCTGGTAATAAAAAATGAAAGAACAAGAAAAGGAATCGCAAAACCGAGAACATATAAAAACATATACGGCACTGCTGAAGAAGGATTTGTATTTGCCAGCGAAAACACGGCTCCTAAAATAGGCCCGCTGCACGGCGACCAGCCGGCTGCAAACGCAAGACCGATCAGAACCGAACCGATAAACCCCTCCGGACGGCGCTTAAAGTGAATGCGCCGCTCTTTCATCATGAATTTCGGCTGAAACACACCGGCAGTAATCAGCCCGAAAAGGATCAGCATGATAGCGCCAAACTGGCGGATCGCTTCATGATATTGGGTGAAAAAACTGCCGATAAATGAAGTTCCATATCCCAATGCGATAAAAATCACGGAGAAACCAAGCAAAAAACAAAGTGTATGCACGAGGCCGCGCTTTTGCAGCATCACCTTTTCTGTTTTCACCTCGTCCATACTGACACCAGTTATGTAAGATAAAAAGGCGGGGTACAACGGCAGACAGCATGGAGAAATGAAAGACAGAAATCCGGCCCCAAACGTCAGAAAGTAATTAAAACTCACGATGACACACTCCCTTCGAGTTATGACAAAATCATTTCATTTTTTTAACACTTTCCCGAGAAGGATTACTTTTTATAGAAAAAGCTTATATAATTTAATTTGACATCGAGATATTATACTCCTTCTTATTTGAAAAACAGTATAAATGTGGATATAATAATAGCGACTCAGGTGAAAGATTTATGTATGAAAGGATATATCCCTGTGATTAGAGAGCATCTATTAAATGAAATTGAAAAAAAACGGGCAGAGCTGCTTAAAATCGTCATGACAAACGGAATGACATCAAACATTACGATAGAACTCAGCCAGGAGCTTGACCACCTTCTCATACAATATCAAAAAGAACTGCACACCGGCAGTTGGGGTGAAACATGACGCCAAAATAAAAAACCCTCTCCGGGTTTTTTATTTTTATAACCATGTATCTCTATATCATAATCTGTACGTATTATTTCGCTTGATTATTCATGGCTTTCATCATTTGATTAATTTTCTTTTGAGAAGGTTTCATTCCCATTTGCATCATCATCATGCGTAACATTTGTTCATTAATAGGCGGATTCTTTTTCAAATAGCTCATCATATATTTACGAGCAATAAAAAACCCGAGTGCAACACCTATGAGCAATGCGACAACGCCCACTAGGATGCCAACCCATAAAGTCATTTTATTTCCTCCTTCATGTTGTCTAGTTTAAAGTGTACTAAACCAAAGGCTATTATACAACATTTACATCTCTTTTTCCTCGTTTTTAGACAAAATTTCTTTCTCTGACCGGATTTAACCACCCGTAGCGCCGTGTCTTGAAATCCATTGCAAGAAAACAGGGGCTGATTTTACGCAGAATCTCAAAGAAAATCGTTTCCGCCTCATAATCTCCCGAAGCTGCAATCTCAATTAAACTGTCTTTCATCATGAAGGTGGCGCAACCCTTTTCTCCGGGCAGTGTAAGCCGGTAAATGGAATCCAAACGGCTGTAACTCATTCGGTTTAAATGCAGCTGGAGACGCTGATGCATATGTATCACCGGAATCGGTTCCGTTATATATTGAACTTGCTTTTCTGTCATTTGATATTCCTGGGGTGTCAGATCTGTCCAATGATAGTCTCGAAACAACTCAAACATAGCCGTTTCCCGCCCGAAGTAGTGGTTCGCAAACTCATCCTTTATCAGGTGCGTATAGTAATGACGTTCCATTTCCTCATCCCCTTTTACAGCGCTTCGTTATTGCTTTCTATTATACAAAAGGAGAAAAGAAAGAATTGTCTATTACTGTTGCGCCGCCCCTTCTATTTTTGTCGCATAAACAGGAAAAAGAGGATGATTTGACTCATCCTCTTTTGTCTCGTTATTTGTTTAAAAGTTTTTTCACGCGGTCAACCACGTTTTCTGCAGTAAACCCGTATTCTTTCATAATTGTTTCTCCCGGAGCTGAAGCACCGAAACGGTCAATTGCGAGAACGTCTCCTTCAAGACCGGTAAATTTGCCCCATCCGAAGCTTGAACCCATTTCGATCGCAAGACGTTTCGTCACATTCGGAGGAAGCACGCTGTTTTTGTACTCGGCCGATTGTTTTTCAAAGCGGTCCCAGCTCGGCATGCTGACTACAGATACGTGAATGTTTTCTTCAGCCAGTTTCGCTTGAGCTTCGATCGCAAGTCCGACTTCAGAACCTGTCGCTAAAAGAAGAGCGGCCGGTGATTCTGTTTGGGCTTTGGAAACGATATAAGCCCCTTTATCCACGCCCGCATACGCTTCTTCAGCCTGCTGATCAATCGTCGGCAGGTTTTGGCGTGTCAATACAAGAGCTGTCGGATGATCTTGGCTTTGAACGGCAACCTTCCATGCAGCTGCGGTTTCATTTCCGTCAGCAGGTCTGATCACAGAAAGGTTAGGAAGTGCGCGTAAAGAAGCAAGCTGCTCAATCGGTTCGTGAGTCGGCCCGTCCTCTCCTACGGCAATACTGTCATGTGTGAATACATAAGTGACGGGAAGACCCATCAATGACGCCAGACGAATGGCAGGTCTTAAATAATCAGAGAACACAAAGAATGTGCCGCCGAATACGCGGAGGCCGCCGTGAAGCGCCATTCCGTTTAATGCAGCGCCCATCGCAAATTCACGGACACCGAACCAGAAGTTTTTCCCGGCGTAGTCTTTTGCCGTGAAGTCTCCTCCATTTTTGATTGTCGTTTTATTTGAACCCGCAAGGTCAGCAGATCCCCCGACAAAGAAAGGAATTTTCTTGGCGATCCCGTTCAGCACCTCACCTGAAGATGCACGGGAAGCAAGGCTGCTGCCTTTTTCATAAACGGGAACTTCCTGATCCCAGTCTTTAGGAAGCTCGCCTTTCATGCCGAGTGACAGCTGTTCAGCAAGCTCAGGATATTTTTCTTTATAAGCCGCGAACAGTTCATTCCATTCCTGTTCTTTTTTCGAGCCGGCTTCTTTTACAGCTTGATTGAAATGCCCGTATACTTCTTCCGGAACATAAAAATCTTCTTCAAACGTCCAAGCATACGCTTCTTTTGTCAGCTTGCTCTCTTCTTGTCCTAACGGAGCGCCGTGAACGCCGGATGTGCCCGCGCGGTTTGGAGAACCGAAACCGATTGTCGTTTTCACTTCGATCAATGTCGGTTTTTTATCATTCTGGCGCGCTTTTTCAATTGCAGCCGTCAATTCAGCGATGTTGTTTCCGTCCTCAACATAAAGAACTTCCCAGTTCATTGCTTCAAAACGCTGCTTTACATTTTCAGAGAAAGAACGGTCTAAATCGCCGTCTAAGGAAATGTCATTAGAATCGTATAATACGATCAGACGGCCTAATTCAAGATGGCCTGCAAGAGAAGCTGCTTCGGAAGAAATGCCTTCCATTAAATCGCCGTCTCCGCAAATACTGTATGTATAATGATCAACTACGTTGAATGAATCACGGTTATATGTCTCAGCCAGATGGCGTTCTGCAATTGCCATTCCCACTGCCATTGCAATACCCTGTCCAAGCGGTCCGGTCGTAGCGTCTACTCCGGCTGTGTGCCCGAACTCCGGATGTCCCGGTGTTTTGCTTCCCCATTGACGGAACTGTTTCAAGTCTTCAATGCTGAGGTCATATCCGCTTAAATGCAGCATGCTGTATAAAAGCATTGAACCGTGGCCTGCTGATAAAACAAAGCGGTCGCGGTTAAACCAGCCCGGATTCTGCGGATTTACATTCATAAATTTCGTCCACAATGTATATGCCATCGGAGCGGCTCCCATCGGCATGCCCGGATGTCCGGAATTCGCTTTTTCAATTGCGTCTATAGATAGTGTACGAATGGTGGCAACTGATTTCTTTTCAATTGTATCCATTATAATCCCCTTCCTTATTGTTGTACCTTTTCATCATAAAGCGATGCTGACTTTTTCTCAACTCTTTCAGCTTAAATTTGAGATAAACTTGTTGAAAATTGTCGTAAAGCACATCCTGATATTAGTATATACGAAAAAAGAATACGTATTGCCGTATTCTTTCTGTTTAATGAAGATTATTTTTCTGTTGTTCTCTTTTTAATTTTTCAGGGGTGACATCGTTGCCTTCCGGATCAATCACTTTTACGCTCTTTAACGTATTTTTCATTGAGGAGCGGAATCCTTTCAAATATTCCTGGCGAAGCTTTTGCTGTTCAGCTTTTTCCTCATCCGTTATTGTGTTTGATTTAGCTTTTTGAGCCAATTCGTTAATTCTTGCGATTTTTTCTTTAGAAATCATAATAAGCTCCTTTGGTGCGTGTTGATTATATACTACTAAAACGCAGTCTTTTTTACAACTGATGCGCGTCAGCTGCCTTCTGTGTCTGCGGTATATTCCTGAAACCGCCGGTGAACCGTGGCTTTGGACACATCATAGCCGAATCCTCTTAAGGTCGCTGCGATTTCTGCAAAGGTAAGCTTGTTGGCTCTCAGCCTGATAATTTCCGAAACCGGAACCTCTTTTTTTTCTTTTCCGCTGTTTTCATGCCTGTTTTTCAGATTCCGTTCAGGTTTGTAACCGTTTTTCACGGCTCTTTTCATTCCCCGCCGGATTTTCATATTGTGAATTTTCCTTTGATATTCCTCAACAATACTGACGATTTCAAGTACCATCGTATCAGCTTCGGAAAGCTCCAGTTCACCTTTATGAGCCGTCGTATATATCTTTACGTTCTCCCTGTAAATGCAATGCAAAAGCGCAATCTTGGCGTTTCCTCTTCCCAATCTCGTTTCGTCCTGCACCAATATCGCGTCAATATGTGATTTTTTAATTTCATCAAGCATTTCAAATACTCCGTCGCGGTCCATTTCGTAACCGCTGGCTTTCTCAGAAATGACTTTCACGACTTCCATGCCGTTTGCAGCAGCGATCTCACTGAGCTCCTCTTCCTGTCTTTTTAATGACGTTTGCTGCTGTTCTTTGTTTGTGCTTACGCGGGCATAAATGAGCGCCTTCATTTCTCTCTTTCCTCTCTAATTGACAATGGCCAGCTGATATACGGCCGGATGCTTCTTCTTAACCGGAAGAATAAGTTCGTCTCCGGGCTTTATATCAGCAGTTTGGAGATGGTTATTCTCCGTCACCCACTCAATGAAATCTTCTTTATTAATGTGTTTCTTTTCTGCTACATGATCCGCAAGTGACCAGAGTGTATCGCCGTCCTGAACCTTTATTTTAACATATTGGCTGAGGGACTGATCATTTCCCGCACATGAGACAAGTAAAATAGCGGCACTTAAAATCGCAGTAAACAGTCCGACAAATATGATAGATTCTTTCGCCATGTAAACAACCTCCAATAAGAATGTTTGTTCGCTTTTTATACCTTTCAGTATATACGAACAAACGTTTCTGTCAATCGTTTTTTTCGAACCTATGTTTGTACTGTCAGGAAAATCATGCTATAATCTACTTAAAATCGACGTTTTGAGGTGCGAAATATGACGAAGCTATCAAAAAGGCAGCTCGATATCCTGCGTTTTATTAAAGAAGAGGTAAAAACGAAAGGATATCCGCCTTCTGTAAGAGAGATAGGAGAAGCAGTAGGACTGGCTTCCAGTTCAACCGTGCACGGCCATTTGGCGCGGCTGGAGACAAAAGGCCTGATCAGACGGGACCCTACTAAACCGAGAGCGATTGAGGTATTGGATGAAGAAGAAGTCCAAATTCCGAAAAGCCAGGTCGTAAACGTTCCGGTCATCGGGAAAGTGACGGCGGGTATTCCGATTACGGCTGTTGAAAATATCGACGAGTATTTTCCGCTTCCTGACCGGATGGTTCCTCCGGGCGAACATGTCTTTATGTTAGAAATCATGGGAGAAAGTATGATTGACGCCGGCATTTTTGACAAAGATTACGTCATCGTCAAACAGCAGAACACGGCCAATAACGGAGAAATCGTCGTAGCTATGACCGAAGATGATGAAGCGACGGTTAAGCGCTTCTATAAAGAAGACAATTATGTGCGGCTGCAGCCGGAAAATCCGACGATGGAGCCGATTATCCTGCAAAACGTAAGCATTTTGGGGAAAGTTATCGGCGTATTCAGAGCCGTACATTAATTCTATTAAACTTCATTTATCGTAAAAAACCCCTTACAGAGGGGTTTTTTTGCATAAAAAAAGCAGATTCGCCCTGGCTTAAGAAACGAATCTGCTAAGGAGGAAAAACTTACATTCTTATTATCCGACATCACACTTTTGAAGTCAACTAATAATGTTTCCCTAAAGAAACTTTTCATCCATTTTTCAACTTTGTATATTTGTGCGTGATGAATTTGTTTTTGTCTATCTTTTCTTTTGGGCGGGCGATCAAAATTTATATATGAATATTTAGTACATAGTACAATAGGTTATATTTAAATATAAAAAAACCCGCTGCCTTTAGCGAGTATCTATTTTCAATCAAAATGATAATATTCTACACCGTATAACCCTTTAATATAGGCGGGGCCACAGACGTTTGAAGAACTTTCAACCAGAATTCTGTATTTGTGATACGGATCAATTGATTTTTTATCCTGGGCACTGAGGTTTAACCAGCTGCCGCTGTAGTTTTTAGAACTTAATGTATAAAAATTTCCGTTCAGCGCCATCCGCTGGAGTTTCATGCTTAAACCGCACGAAGAGTTGTTCATGATGGTGAACTTATATCCTAAAAAGTAATCGTCGGCAGCTACAGCCCCAGGATTTTCAATATGAAACTCTTTTGCATTTCCCTCCAAAGTGAAGCTTGTTTTTGATCCGAATTCAGTGGTAGCCGCTTTAGCTGAGTGTATTCCGCTAAAACATAATAAAAAAACAGCAATACAAATCCAGTATTTTTTCATTTGCATCCCCCTTTTTACATATTTTAACTTGTGAATCCTGTGATGTCTATTCACATTTTATTAAAACGTATACTCTATAACCACTATATACCAGTTTAAAAAATTGCGGATTGCTTACAATGAAGACTAAACGAAATAACGAAGGTGGTTCAAATGAAACACGTAATTGCTTTCGCTTCTAAAACGGCGCTCACACTTGCTTTACTGTACATTGTTCTGGATCTTATGTACCAAGTAACCTTTTTAAACGTTCTGTTTATTACAGTGATCTTAAGTTTAATCACTTATTTTGCGGGTGATTGCATGATTCTGCCGAGAACAAGCAATTTCACAGCCGTTGCAGCTGATTTCGGAATTTCATTCATTGTATTATGGATATTCCTTATGAACATTGGCGGATTTAATGTCTCGCCTGCCGCGGCATCGGTTATCTCTGCACTTTGCATTTCTGTTTTCGAGGCATTTTTTCACCGGTATTTGCAGCAATATGTACTTCCCGAAGATTATCAGGACACAACAGAGACGGATAGCACGCTATGGAGCTATCAAACCGAGGCGTCTGAAGAATTAGTGCCGGAAAAAGACCCTCAGGAAAAAACATAAAAAGGAGGCAATCGCCTCCTTCTCTTTTTATTTTTGCTTCTGATCGTCCAGCGGCAGCTGCAGCAGTGAGTCTGTGCCTGTCGCTTTCGGCGTTTTTCCGTCCCATTTTTCAATCCATTTATATTTGATCATTTCATCGGACATTGATTTCTTTATGATTTCGTTATAATCAGCGATCCCTTCCGCTTCAATTTTTTTCTTTTTCGCTTCGGCTTCGGCTATTTTAATTTCAGTTTGTGTCCGTTCAAGTTCCTGTGAAGATTTCACCCTTGCATCGATGGCTTCCTGTGTGGCTTTATCCGGCTTCGGTACGCCAAGCGTCAGATCATCAATTAAAAATCCAAGACTCTTCATATCATCAGCAAATCTCTTTTGAACATCGGCAGCGGCTTCTGCAGATTTTTGCCCGTATGTGTCAATAACCGAGTATTTGCTGATTGATTTTCGCGCCGCATCCCACAGCCTTGTTTTTAAATATGTATTTTCAATCGTTTCAACGTTTACCGCGCCGAATTTGTTAAACAGATCGACTACTTTATCAGGCTGCACGACATAGTTGTAAGCGATATCCATTTCTATATTTTTACCGTCTGAGGTTGCCACTTTTATATTTTCATTATTCACTGTCTGCATACGCACCGGATATTCCGTTACTTTATTAAATAAACCGACTAAGTGCCAGCCTTGGTCCAATGTGTCGGATTTTACCCCGCCATTCGGTGAGTATACAACCCCGACATAACCGTTCGGTATTTTTTCAATGAATAGTGACGCTGTAACGCCCGCAATTAAAAGGGCTGCACCTATAATCACACCGCCGAGAATTTTTTTTGTGTTTCCGCGCTTATTTTCGCTCATGCTGATCTTCTTCCTCCCATGACTTTTTGAATTTTTTGGCTCTGCTTCCCACTTGTTTAAAGATTGGACTAAGCATCAGCCATAAACCGAATCCGATGATGACAAGAAGAATGATAGACCCGATCATCACTTTCATTTGCCCACCTCTTTTCTTTCATCCTGTCAATTATGTATACGATCTTAAGAACTTAAAGTTTCATAAATTTCAAAAGAAAAAGCCCCGCCGGCAAAATAGGCGTGCTTATTCATAATTGTCACTGATAAAATCAGAAATCGTTTTTGTGAATTGATAAAAGGTCCCGTTTTGTGTGGATGCTCTGCTTTTCAGCGTAAAAGTGTCAAATAGTGATTTTCTGAAGCCGGTGCTCATTTCGATTTGAATACTCAATCCGGATGAAGATTGATTGGCAAGGTTGTTCGGACTGACGCCTGCATATTTATCATTTATGCCGAGAAGAACGGCAGGATACCCGTGCCGTTTCAGCACATCGGTCAAAAGTTCGGCCCGTTCTCTGTCTGTACCGCCGATTTTTATCTTTTTATCATCACTGCCGTAACCGTGCAATGAAATGACATTAGAGTGCTCTTTCACCATTTGCACGGCCTTAGGTTCATCGAAATGCGAACTTGTCAAATGCAGAGCCGCATTACCGGCTGATTTTAACCCTTCAAATAAATATAAACTCCGGTTTTCGGCAATTTCTCTGGCTAACTCACTGGTCCCCGGCTCTATGCCTCCGCCGTGTATAGCTAATATGAGGACAGAAGGGTTATGCTCTCGCGTTGAAATGGAAAAATCGGAAGGATCTTCATTCAGCTTTAATTCCTCGAAACTGCCGTAAATATCTGAAGCGGCATTAGCCCGAAAGAACGGCAGAAGCAAAAACGGTAAAATCAAAACTAAAATTCCTTTTTTGGTTATTGATGGCATTTGTATGTTTATGTTACAATACAAATGCTTCAGCCTTTGAAGCGAACGGCAGAACAGGGTGACTTTGGACGGTTTCTTCTGCTCTGCCTCTTTGCCAGCTGCTTTACGGTCTACTCTTCTAACCCTTTTTGCCATAACATCATCCTTTCTTTTGTTTACACTTTTGTCACAATATTATATACGTTGGACAAAACCTCCGTTCATCTTGAAGAATAAAAACATCAAAACAACTTCTATCCTTTAACCTAAAAAAGTCTTTCTGTTCAAAGAGACGGAAGGCTTAAATATTTGCTCTTGGCATAGACGGTTACGGAGCGGCCGCTTATTTCGAAGTCAAATTCGAACGTGACGTATGATTTCCCAATTCAAGAATCCCCGAAACAAATTGAATGTAACTGCTGTTTCCATAAAAAAAAGACTGCTGTTAAGCAGTCTTTTTTCGTTTTATTTCGTGCCTGTTGATCCCAGTCCGCCGCGGTCATTGTTCCCGAGCTTGTCTACTTCGATCAGCTCCACTTCAGGCATTTTCTTCATGATTCTGAATTGGCAGATCCGCTCCCCCTTGGAAATGTCGGTATCCCGAAGCGCGAATGCAGGAAAAAACCAGAAGTCATTGTCGCCTTTATAAGATTCATCAATGACTCCCATTGAATTTGTCTGAATGATACCGAAATGCTTATATGTACTTGAACGCGGAACGACATGGGCCTCATATCCTTCCGGCAGTTCCATCGCAACTCCAAGCGGGATAAGTTTGAATTCACCTTTTTTGATTGTTATATCTTCAGCTGCCCGCAGATCAATCCAATCGCCCTGTTCAATTTTACTGATTCTCGTTTGCGTATCATCTGAATATTTAATTTTGATTTGTAAAGTCATGTTCGCTGCTCCTTTTGCTTCCCTATTTCAGTTGTATTGATGACCAATCCGTGCCCCATTATACCATTTAACTGATAAGAATGTTGATTTTGGTGTATATGCAGCCGAAGAGGAAGCACGGCGAAGTCAATGAGAATAAACCTAAAATGAGGGCCCTTCCTATCAGTTTTTTCCTCCATTTTCACATGACAGCTTCAATTACAATAATGCAAAGCTTTATATCCGTTCTTTCAACAGAGCTTTTTTAAAATTTCACCTTGGTTTCAAAAGGAATTTCGTTCTGAATAAAGAATTTGAAGAATAAGCGCTTTAAGGGTGCGCGACTCTTTTCTGTCCCCTGCCTCAGGCGCTTATATCAAAAGAAAGAGGTGTCTTTAGAATGGTTCAATTTAAAAACTTTCCTGATCCGTCTTTAAACGCCCCATTGCAGTCTCGCCCTGCACAGCCCTCTGAATTGGAGCATCTCAAAGCAAGGATGCAGAATTTTATTAAGCATTCCGCAACGGATGATAATCTTGAGATCGCAGATGCCCGGGTGACGGCGGAAGGAATGGTCACCTCACTTTTAAAAGAACGGCTTGATACAGAATACGAAATGCTTATGAATAAAATCACCCGGGAAGTGAATGTGGAGGACTACGGAGCGGTCCCTGACGGCCGGGACAATACGGAAGCCTTTCGGAGAGCGATCGGGAACGGCCGGGTCAAAGTAAATGTCCCCGCAGGAGAATTTTTGGTTCAAGGGATAAAACTCCCCTCATGGACTACCATTTCCGGTGAGGGACAAGGGATTACCGTGCTTAAGCTTCATGAGGACACTCCCGCATACGAATGGGTCATTACTAACGATGATTACGATAATGGAAACCGTAATATTTTTGTCCAGAACATGACTTTAGACTGGAATCCTGATCGTCAATGCGGGGTCAGGAACCCCGGAGGACAGTTTTCCAGCTGTTTAACGTTTGCTAATGTGCAATACGGCTGGATTAAGAATGTTGAAACGGTTAACGCGGGTCTCCATGGTATTGATATTACATCTCCGACTTACGATCATTTGCCTGAAACAGAATGGACGAAAGACGGCTGCCGATATATATGGATTGATAACTGTGTGGCATACGGCGCCGGAGACGACGGCATTACCACCCATTACAGCGAGTATATTTTCATTTCCAACTGCCATTCCGGAAACCCCCGCGGCACAGAGCATGCTGAGGGCAGCGCAAACTCGAACGGCATTGAAATTGACGACGGCTCTAAACATGTATGGCTTTTAAATAACTATACGAGCGGAAATATCCGCGGGATTGAGGTAAAGGCGCACAGCCTGTGGCCGGCTTCTCAAAATGTTCATATTATCGGTCATGTTTCGTATCGTGATGTACGTTCATTTGATATTCGTCATATCGGCCATCATCAGGCCTCAGACCCCGAAAGCACGACGGCTTATGATGTTACTTTAACCGATTGCACCGCGATTGAACCGGTATTCAATGCTCTCTATGACGGTGTGACCCCGAGGGCGCTGGTCATCTCTGCCTATAAAAACGTTAATGTAAACGGATTCACAGCTATTGGTGATCCCTCATACGACTATGGCGGGAATCCAGTCGTGGCTCTTCAATACCGCAGTCAAAATATTACGATTAACGGCATTAAAATACGCGGCTTTACACAAGCCGGTGTTGACATCAATATATCCGGCGGATCAAATAAAACCGATTATGTTAAAATTTCAAATTTTGATATATACAAGTCTTCTCCTAAAGGCATCTCAATCGGCGGAGGCCAATATAACGTAAATATTATGAACGGTACGATGATCGGAGACGGCGGTTCCGTCGGAATTACGTCCCCTAACAGTCAGGCCGTCATTCTCGGGGTGCAAGCGGAAGGTTACAGCGCGGCCGCATCTATAAAAGGACAGACTTATGAGCAGATCCCCGTCAATTTAAAGGGAGGCGCACAGCTCGCGACCAGCTCCGGTTTTGCATTCAACCCGACAAGCGCCGTTATTGCGGGAACAGGCGATATTACGGCCAGAGGTGACAGAAATGCGATCATCAGCTCTTCCGGAGGTTCAAGTTCTGAAGGTTCAAGGGCATTTATCGCCGCTTCAAACAATGTCCATATTACGGGCAGCAAAGTCTCCAGAACGGTTCTGTCATCAGAAAGCATTACATTGGAAGAACCATACACGGTTGCCGGAGGGCATCAGTCCATCAAATGGAAACTGGATTCAGCGGGCGGCCACGGTACGTTCGCCGGAGCTGTCACTTCTTCCCTGTCAGGGTACGGAGAATATTTTGAAAGTGTAACCGGCCAGACAATTCCCGCCGGGACGATCGTCACAGTGAAAGGCGAAAAAATTGAATCGGCTCACGTCGGAGATTACATGCTCGGCGTCATTTCAGAAACAGCCGCTTTTATCTCAGGAGCCGCAAGCTTCGGATGGCAAAGCCGCTTTTTGACAAACGAGTTCGGCGGTTTCATATACGAAAATGTGACTGACGAAGAAACAGGAGAAACGGTACGCGTGCCGAAACAAAACCCAGACTGCAGTCCGGCTCTTGAAGCTGACTATGAAGCACGCGCGGCCAGAGACGAATGGCACATTGTCGGACTCAACGGCCGGCATTACGTACGGGTCGACGGTACGGTCAGCCCGGGAGATTATATCACGGCCCATAACGGAATCGGGACTAAAGCCGCGGAAGGCTGGAAGGTATTGAAACTGACGGCCTTGTACAGTTCTGAAAAAGGGTACGGCATTGCAATTGCGGTTATCAAATAGGGACTCAATATCAGGATCATCTCCTCTCTTTTCTATCGGGCGGGTATGATCCTGTTTTTTATACCGAATGAGATGCCTCTTTTTCAGCATACCGTTTCATTTATCCAAGCCATCCATGCTTTCTGTCATAGAATACTACCGTCAGATGAAAAAAGGAGGAATATGAGTATGGATATGGGTATGGATATGGGTATGGATATGAACGGACATTATGATCACCACCCAAAGCAGCCTAAACAAAAAAAGAAGAAACAAGATAAAAAGCATCTTGATTATGATTACATCGTTGTTTATAAAAGAAAATGCAAAAAATGTAAAAAATGCTGCTAACTTGACATATCAACACTTTTTACACCCGGTAAACTCCGGGTGTTTTTCTTATTATATGGCGTTTCTCCGGGCTATTTTCACCCAAAATCCGGTCATCCTATCACAATACATAAAAAGACTCTATTATTTTCTTCCCTTTTCGCCTAATTAAAAGGTTTTCATTTACAGAAAACAACACAAATAGAATGACATGACTTTTGAGAAAATCTACTCTTTGCTTGGTCAATTTTTCTGCGATACCATGAATTTGCAACAATTTTTAAAAATTTCCTCAGGAGGTCATAGCCATGAAAATCGCCAGAACGATAGTCGGATCATGCTTAGCTTTATCTCTAACAATTCCTTTCACAGCCAGTGCCTCAGCAGCCAGTCAGTCTGAACACGCAAACGCGCCTCACGTTTCACCTGTTGCAAATCCGTTAGAAAGTAAATTATCCCAAACAGCAGACCAAAACGTAAAAGCAGCAGGTGTTGATGCCGGGCTGAACGTAAACGTAGATGTTCTCGGAATCTCAGATCGCATTGCTGAAGCGGTTAAGTCAGATCAAAACCGAACCGGCTGGGTAAAAAATGTTATGGAAACAACATTTTACGCATCAGGACAGAAGTACAACGTCATGGTGTTCAATTTAAATCAAGAATATGAAGACCGCTTTAACGGCGTTCAGTTTTACGGATCAGCCGTTTATGACGGCATTACTTACGGAATCTGGGTCTTCGAAGACGGGTCCTTCGATAACAAAGGGGACGGGGGCTGGATCAATTGGGCATTCAGAGGGTGGTTCGATCGTGATAATCAGCATATTGAATTCCACAGACCTTAATACGGAGAAAACTTGCGGCAGCGCCCGCAAGTTTTTATTTTGATAACGGGATACTGCACATTTTTCACCGTTATAACGACTATACTTGAAGTGCGGGCTCCGATCGCAGCCCCGGTAAAGTCTTTCAAAGTGAGGGTATGCCATGTCAAAGTCTTTAAAAATAATGTTGTGGAGCATATTGGTGTTCATCATCTTGTTAGTGATTATCGGAATCGTTTCTTTCAATCAAACTCCGTCTGCAGAAAGCGCAGCGGAAAGAATGCTTTATGGCTTCTAATCAATTTTAAAGTTCTGCAATAAGCCTTCACCGGCTTTTTTAAACCACAGAACACCTGACAAAACGACGAATTTTCAATTTATTCGTTAACGATCTCATTCAGTATAGAATATACACGTGTATCATGGAGCAGTCCGTTTTGATACATATATCTTCTCAAAATTCCTTCAGATTGAAACCCCGCCTTTATCAGTAATTGATGAGACGCTGCATTCTCAATGAAAACAACAGCGCCTATACGATGCAGCCCAAGCTTTTCAAACCCAAAAGAAAGAACATTCTCCAACGCTTCAAAAGCATAGCCATTCCTCCAATAATTCGGATGAATCTCATAACCGATCTCCGCCCGCTTATGCTTGGGCACCCAAGAGTTAAAACCAATAGTTCCAATTATTCCCTTCGCATCTTTCCTCTCGATTCCCCATCGCATTCCCTTTTTATCATGATATTGATCTTTAAACCAGCCAATCATTTTTTCAGCCTGTTCCATTGAATCAAAAGGTTCCAAACCATAATAGCGTGTTACATTTGTATTTGAAAAACAAGCAAATATTTGCTTTGTATCTTTCTTTTCAACTTCTCTAAGAATAAGTCTGTCCGTTTCTATTACAGGAAGCATTTACGGTCCCCCTTTAAAAGAAATGCGAGAAGAAAATATATGCAGACTAAAACCCTTTTTTCAAAAAGTAAACTAGCATCCCTATCAAACTTTTCATTTCGGCATAATATGTATTAATCCTCTTTAGGAGGTGAGATTATATGGGATTCTCAGGTGGTTATGGTAGCTCCTTTGCGTTAATCGTGGTGCTATTCATTTTATTAATCATCGTTGGGGCTTCTTTCCTCGGCGGTTATTAAGAATCCTCTTACCTCCGCATCCATGTCAGCAGCACCTCCATGATCGTACGGCGCCATAAATGAAATGTTTATGGCGCTCTGCTGTTTTTCCCCTTTTCATTCACACATTAAAACTAAAAAGATCGGCCGATGTATCAACATGCAGCCGATCAGTAATTCATAGATTATTGTGTAAGGTTTACATCGATGACGTTATAGAAGGCATTGGAAGTATCCGCAACGTCCCATACCCCTAAAATGACATGATACCCGCTTCGATCAGTCGGCACAAAAATCTTATGAGTCAGATTCGTATCTGCCTTGGAACCGTCGTGGTTTACCGTTCCGATTAATTCGAATTCATCTCTTGACAAAGGTTTATTCGGATTCCAGTTTTTCTTGGTGATATAATAGTGCCACTTTGATGTCGCATGAGGGGCCGTGTAGTACCAAGTAAAGGTGTTAAAACCGCCGCGGATGTTTTGTTTTACCCAATAATCTGCAGTCTGCTTGTCTAAACCGAAGTCAATTTGTCCTGATCCCCCATTTGCAGACGCAATTCTTCCATCCGGCGGACCTGCAGCCGGAAATCCTTTCGGCCCTTCTACAGACTGAGGATTATCAATGACGGAGCCATATTTCTGGGCAGCGGCCGTCCAGCCCAATGTTTGTTTCTCTAATGCTCCCATGTACGCTCTGCTGACGGGCTCTTTTATATACCCGTGCGCAGATGCATCACTTGAATAGAAAGCGCCTCCAATACCAAGAGTAACAGTTAAAACTGCAGCTTTGACTAAACCCTTCATTACTGCATCATCCTCCCTCTTTTGTTAATAAAAACCTTTCGGTATATACACTTCACGATGGAGGATGAAATGACCTTCCTTTTCTTGATAGGAAAAAGCAATGAGGTTGGCGCTTTTCCCTTTGTTTTTTATAATCATAAAGAAAAAGCCGGGCCGATTCTGTTATCGAATCCGCGATTGACCGGCCCGCCCCTTTTGCTCAGAACTTCATTCGCTGGATTTGCCGGTTTCCTTTCGGATAACCGGTGCTACTTCCGCTGCTAATCGTTCGATGTTTTCCGCGGCTTTTTTAAACGACATACCTCCTATATCGATTTGCGCGAGAAATCGCTGATGTCCGAATAACTCGTATTGATGCATGATTTTTTCAATGATCTGCTGTGAGCTTCCCACAAATAAAGCTGTTTCTTTTCCGGACGCCCGCTCAAAATCTTCCTTCGTTAAAGGCTCATCGATCCCGTGATATGAATGAACGTGAGACCAGTAATTTGAATGATACGGATAAAATTCTTGTATTGCCTGTTCATTCGTTTTTGAAATGAACATATGTCCGGTTACGGCAACCTTCACATTTTCCGGAGGATGACCGGCTTTAGAAGCCGCTTCCCGGTATTTGTCAACAAGCGGCTTAGATGACATCGGATCACCGCTCAGTACAGCTAATGCCAACCCCGCACCTGCACGCCCGGCCCGTTCTGCGCTTTCCGGAGTCCCCGAAACACCTAACCATAGCGGAATGCTTCCGCGAAAAGGCCGAGGAGAAATTTCTGCCTCGCGCAGCGGCGGCCGGTAACGTCCTTTCCAGGTAACCGATTCTTCCCCGGAATTTAATTTTAAAAAAAGGTCAATGTGTTCTTCAAACAGTTCTTTATAATGGCCTACGTCATAACCGAAAAGAGGAAACGAGTCTAAAAATGCGCCCCGTCCCGCAATGATTTCCGCCCGGCCGTCTGAAATCAGATCAAGCGTTGCAAAATCCTCAAATAAACGGACGGGATCTGCGGTGGATAATACAGTCGTGGCACTGGTCAGCTTAATATTTTCAGTGATCTGTGAAATCGCTGATAAGATGGCCGGCGGCGAAGATACCGCATAATCAAGACGATGATGCTCGCCTACACCGAATACATCAAGCCCTGCGTCGTCAGCCAATTTCGCCAGCTTCATCAATTCATCTATCCGCTGCTTTGCGCTGACTGTTTTCCCTGTCAGAGGATCGGGATATAATTCTGCAAATGAATAAATTCCAATTTCCATACAATCACGGTGTTCAGCCCTCACATTTCTCTCCTCCTGCACTGTGTAAAATAGCTTTTATGTTATTCTATTCAGCCGTTTTACAAATAGGAATTCGTTCAAAATAAATACAGTAGCTTAACATGCAGAAGGTCGGTATGAGAGGAAAAAAAGTTTCTGGCGCCCTTCAATTCTGCCCATTACACTCATGCAGCCCGACTAAGCAAGAACAAAGCCGGCACAAGCGGATTCGAATTCATGTGTTCATTTTCAGTCCAATTCAATCCAATCGTGATATTGATCATAAAGCTTTCGTATTCTTCCGGCATCAAGAGCAATGACTTCACACCCTCTGTCATCATACAGAAAGAAAATAATATCTTTTGTCATATTCACAAAGAAAACATCAGGATACCCAACGGAACAGCCCCCGAACCTTGGCTTCAGCGGAAAATCTTCGTGGACGGCTGCCTTAAGTAATTGGGGGATACGCAGATCTTTCCGTTTACATAATAAAGAAAACTGCTGCATTTCATATTCTTCTTCGACCGGGCATTGACAGGTCTTCACTTGAATCCGATATAAATCATCCTTACACTTCAGAAACGGCTGATAAACCTTTAATTTTCTCGCGTGATTACCTTGAGATTTGTGCTTATACACGTTGGCAACAAGGAACATGTCATCGCTATGTTCAAACAGCTCATTGAAAAGTGCGGCGGTTTGATGATGAACAAGCTGAAAATACTCAAGATTCAAAGCACCGCTTTCATTAAATTGATACATATTGCCGCCGAGAGAAAAATGAATTCCAACGTCCCATTGATGATAAATGCCGGGCACTAATTTTAAAGTCGGAAACCTTTCCTTCAGATAATCATTTATTTTCATACAAACATCTCACTTTCCGTTTCCCGCTCCAGAAGCAGAAGGAGCCGAGAACATTCCGCTTTTTTCTTTTTCACCCTTGTAATATTATTCCGATTGGAATACAATGAAATAGAACACTGTGAACCCCATTGATCAGGGTGGATGCTGGTCACATTCATCCTGATCCTTTCTTTTACACAAGATCGCCCCAACTTTGAACCCCTCCGTTTCCAACCTTATTCATTGATATTACATATATTTCAATGGTATTATTTTCTTATACATAAGCATCAAGAGGTGTCCGCTTTGAACAACATCAGAAGATTAAGAGAATATTTCCGGTCTCACCGTAAAATAAGTCTGGCTGCAGACTTGCTTACGGCTGTATTGCTTATCTCATTATCCATTCTTTTTAACGGACGCCGGCAGGGAGCTTTTAATGGTTTCTTTATGTATGTCTTAGTAAGTAATTTTATCGGCTCCAATGCCTCTTTTATCGACTTCAGCAAATCGAGGAAAAACAAACAAAAATAAAGGCTCCGCGTCAAAAAGAGGGTTATACCGCCCTCTTTTTATTCTTTCAGTCATACCAATGCGTTCTTTTCAGGTTGAATTTTTCTGAATAGGACTCATGATCGGTTTTCCATACTGCTTCAACAGTGATTTCATGACCGATCACTTCATTTTCCGGCATATATTCAAACGTCTGAATATGGTCTTCTCCCGTTCCGCCGCCTTCTAATTTCTCTCCGGTGTATTCTGAAAGATGATAGTCTTTATATTCACCATATTTCCGGCCGTCAACAAATAATGTTAATCTCTTAATCACCGTGTTCTTTTCATTCACTTTATTACCTCTGTAATACAAATTCAAGAAATAGTTAGGGCCGATAGAGGTCTTGCCTGATTTTTCGATTGACGCTTCCCACGTCTTGCTTTGGCTACAGCCGATATATTTAACTTTTTCTCCTGAAATTAAAGAAAACAGTGCACATCCGGCTGCTATTATGAGAACAGTGATAATAACCAGCAATGTTTTAATGACTTTACGTTTTTTCATGACATCCCGCCTTTATCATTTAGAACGTATGAATATTAGAATTGTTACATTTAATTTGAAAGAATAATAAAAAGGGATTCTAATCCCAGGAATAAAAAAATACTAAGAAGATCATATTCCCCTTAGCCTCACATCCCAGATTGCCATGCAATAATGATAAAAGTCGTCCAAAAAGTTGTGACTAAAATAAGCATAACGGTTACAATCATTAAAAAGAGACAACTTATTGTTAGAATTGAGTCTTTGTTTTTGTTAAGAATCAGAGTAACCACTGATCCTGCAGCAAATAGATACGACAAAACCGCACCGACCCAATACCACAACATAGAGTCATTGCTCCAGTAAGCCATTGACTGCATATAAATACTGAATATAAATCCTGACAATGCTAATAGAAACGAAACTAAATTTGATTTCAAGTTAGAGTTCCTTTCTTCATAAGTTTTATTTTTAGGCACGGTCATACATCTGATAACACCTTTATGCGATATGCTTAGCCGCTTTGTCTGCATATTTTAATTCTTATTTCGTTTTTAAATATGTTTACTAAAACAGAAATGATATAAAGTTCACCTGAAACGCCGATTTAAAATTAAATAGATGTTTTATAAGCGTGAATTGCTTGATTTCTCAATTGTAAGAGTTATTTAGACCTTCCATAGCATTCACCCTCTCTCAAATTTTACAACGTTACTATAAATGATTTTCATTTTTTCCAAGTCCTTCAACTTGAATCTCATTTGAAGGAAGTTCGTTCATTGTAATTTCAATGTCTATCACTACCCTGTTTTGCCCAAGTATAGCATCATATTTGTATATGTTTGCTTCACCTTTGTATAACAAATTCCTTCCGCCTTTGGCTTTAATGACGGTTGAATTTGAGCCCATAAAGGGGCCTTTAAGATGTAACGGAAGAATCTGAAGACTGAAGCTTCAGCAGCTTCTGTATCAAAGTGACAGCTAGTGCAAGTATTACACACCTAAGCATTTTTCAATTCTGTAACTACCTGGTATTATTTCTCACGTTATTTATCGGTAATTCTATTGATAAATTCAACTCAAATACAAAAAGAACCTGTCTCTAACAAGGTTCTTTTCGTTTTGGTAACTGTATATTGTTTTTAACGACATATAAATGGAACTTAAGTATTGATTGCTTCTTGGAGACTGTTATGATCGTTAGCTAAACCATAGAAGTTCTCTAATAATTGTGTATCATCTTCCTTGCCCATCCAAGGATCTTTCTCTAATGGTTTGTAGCAAACGTCATACTCAACTTCATCTGTTGTTTTTTTACTATCTAAATAACAGCCTCCATATCCCTTCAAAAAATCCTTATAGTCGGAAGGTAATTGATTTCCTATGTTCATTTCAAGCTCTTTGAGTTGTTCATTTGTATTAATGCTAGGATCTGTGCTAGCATCAATCGTAAACTCTTTCAACTTTTGTTCGATCTTTGTGAAGCTCATTTTAATACTCCTTGATATGCTATGGAAAAACAAGTTATAGACCTTCTTTTTAGTTTTAATCGTCCCAGTCCTCGTCATCGATCCAGTCGTCTTTCGCTTCTTCAAGTTCTTCTATTAAAAACTCAAGGAATGTACTACCAACTTGTTTACCATATCCCTTTTGGTTATCCCAAAGAATGACTGGGCATTCTCCATCTATCATCTTGTTAGTGTCAAGACAATAAGAAAATTCATCTACATATTCGATCACTACAAGACCATCGGAAAGGTTATAATATTTTTTATATTCATTGGTCTGCTCGACAACTTCAGCACCGTGAGAGTCATATCCGAGTATCATTGTTCCATATGCTCCCCCTGAACCATACTCAGTTAAAAACCACTTATAGCTGTCTGGAAGGGTTACATTGAGATCCTCTTCTATTTCTCTAATCCGCTCCTCAGTGACTCCTCCCGTGAGAATAGAATTTTCTTTATTTTCATCAAAGAAAGTTTTTATTTTCGAATAATCCATTAAACTTTCACCTCTTATTCTTGATTCTCAAATTGCTGAGCTCTCCATCTCCAATACCTTCTTCTGAAACTTTTATATTGTTTATCAAGCACAGGATCATTTCTAAAACTCTGTCCATTCCCTTTTAATCCATGCAAAACATCACTGTACTTATTATGCCAGCTTTCAGGTATCTCCAGCATAGTACCAGGCTCTTCTTGAATTAAGTGATGTAAATTTATTTGCGTGCCATCTTTAGCAAACGGAGCATTACCATTTTTCATCAGTTGAAGATTCGTAAAGCCTTTACGATTTTTTTGATTAAGATCAATATCTTTCATTGTATATACCCTACGGCTTACATCTCTAATTTTCCCTTTTGTTTTTACTTTGCCGTCTATTTCATAGGCCTCATACTTCTCTTTATTTAACCAAGGGACATTTACTTTCTGACCAGTAAATGGCTTTCTGCTTTCATCCAATTTCTTTGCATTAGTCAAAAGTTCTTTCTTAAGGTTTTCACCATTTACTACATTGTATGGCACGTCACCTGTCAGAGCAAGATCATACTTAGAGTTATAAGGAAGCAGATCTGGAAGTTTAACGTCTTTAATTTTCTTCCCTGCCTGTCCTGCCTTGCTTATGACCTTCCCCGCCGCATCAGCTTTGTTAACGGCTCCTGCCCCTTTCGTTCCGACAACAGCCACAGCCACTGAACCGACCGCATATGTCACCCATCTTGATCTGGAATACGCATCTCCGTTCACCATATCTTTTTGATACGACTCTTCAATTGCCGCTTTAACAGCATCATATGTTTTCACAGGATGAAGTACTGCATTTCCCAGTGCTGACAGCGTTTCCCCCGGATCGGTTATGAAGTCCCATAGACCGGTTACCGTGTCTTTCCCGACATCATAAAGGCCGACACCGGCTCCTTTTAATATATCCCAAGTCACTTCTCCGGCTTCTTTCAGCTGTTGTGCTTGTTCAAGCTGAATGACATATTGCTGCTGGGAAGGTTCAAGGTTTTCATAGCCGATCTTCTTCGCAATTTCCAAATATTTATCCGGATCAGTCACACCGTCAGCCAGCTTTTTCTTCAGATCCTTGATTTCTCGCTCTTTCGCTTCTTCCTTCTTAAACGTTAAATATGTGTCTGAGTGTCTTGCAATCTCGCCTTTTTTCTTATGTATGTCACTTTCTCTGTACGCCTTGGCGTTATAGTGAAGTGGTGTTACATTTTTCCCTTTGCCTGTAGCATTTTGGAGCTGCTGAAAATCTGCCTGAATGAAATGTTCATTTGCCTCGGTTTCTGCGTATTCTTTCGTTAGATCGTGATCAAGCTTTCCGAGTTTATGTATGGTCTTATCCCGTTTTTTGTCTGCTGATTCCAGCTTTTGATCGACATCTTCTGTAGAGAAAACATCAAGATGGACAATATCGCTTATCTCGTTAAGAATATCCCTCATTTCATTTCGTTGCTCCTGCATGATAGCTTTTGATTTATTCTTCGCATGAATCAGCTCGTGTTCTAAAAATGACTCTTCCACAAACGAATCGGCTAATCCGGCATCAGCTACTTTTCCTGAAATACTGTTGAGAAACGCAATCTTCATATCGATCAGATCAAGCCAGCTGTCCGTGACGCTGGCGTGGTCCTGGAAAAAGGCTTTGATATTGTCGGCGCCTTTGCCTGAAAACTCACTGTCGTCTAAGTCAGCCATTCCCTGAAACGCTTTTCTGAGATTAATAAATTGTTCTCTAATCTGATCGTATTGTTTAGCCCGCTTTTCTGCGGCTGAAATGAACGAGGCTGCTTCAAATACTTTCATTTACGTCTCCTTTCCGCTTCTTTCTGTCTAAATTTCACCATAGGATATAATGCCTGAAGAACTTCTTTTTTGTTGCGTTGAACTTTCTCCGTTCATAAAAATAACCATCAAACTGATGTTTTCTCCCGCAAGTCAAATCAGGGAAAATGCACCGGCTGATGGTTATAAAGAGTATGGATCCCAGTCTTAAATGCAGGGAAGTGAGATAACGAGTACACCTAGATGCCTTCATATGTGACAACCCAATATTATTTATGCCATAAACAGCTAACAGCGCAGTAAAGGTCATTACAGCATTCATTTCCCTCGAAGTTATTCTTAAGATCGTTAAATTAAACTATTGAGTATTTTTTCAAACTTATTCACGCTCATCATCTCATGAGTGAGAAATGTCCCATTATAAAACACGCTGAAAGTCGTCCAAACTGCCGGGGATTTTTGCGCCATATCTTTTGTCGTTATTCGCCGGGCCTGAAAATGTAGTCCTTTCTTTTCAGTCAGTTCCTTTACATCCTTTAACAATCCGACTGCAAATGGGCATTGAGCTGTATAAAATATTTTGATTCCCTCATCATTAACGGAATTACTTTTCACCTGTTTTTTAAATACAGAAGGATGTGCATGTTTATTCCACGTCAGTGACATCAACTGAAAATAGGGTTCTGCTTCATCTTGCACAGCAAATCCCATATGTTCAAAGAAATGCTTATCACTTAAATAAGGGAGTTTTTTCTTCCCCACTATATGAACTATCCCATCCATACCGCGGGATTTTGCATCTGACACACATTTTTCTAACAAGTGTTTGGCATGTCCGTTATTCTTATATTTACCTGAGACCCAAAGACAATTAATAAACATAAAATTAGGTGCGCTTACCGGAACCCACGCTTCTTCTGCAGGTAAATATTCAATAAAAACTTTTGCCCGTTCGTTTAGGCGATAGAACACCAAGCCATCACTCATCCGATCTTTGAGCCAGCTCTTCTTTTCATTTACCGCATCCTCATATTGTTTCGTACCTAATGCACAGCAAATATGATTGTCATCAATATTGTCCCTAGTCAACTCAATGTATTCCATTTTTCCTCACCCGCTTTCTGGATTCATCACATGAATTTCAATTTGAACAATGCAGACTGGGCATGGCGCTAGTCGGTTTTTTTTAGAACATCAGCTTTACTTCTGGGGAGTATTGTAAATTCTCAGAAATATAGAGTCCCAGAACCAATATATGAACGCAGCAACAATGCTCATTATGTAATAAATGAAAGTTCTGAAAACTGAGAAATCAATTAGCGGATTATCTATGTACCAGAACAAGAACACAGCTAAAAAAGCGACTGCTGTATAAATGAAAAGATGAACCAAACTAAACTTTTTAGGCTTCTTTCTTAGCCATAGTTGCACAGGAACAGCAAACAAAAGGTAAGTAATGAATGCGTAAAAAGCAATGATAACCACAGTAACCAATGCAAATGGCACAAAACCCGAGTATACAAACATATATAGTCCGAAGATCAAACCATACGACAAACTTGAAAAAGCCAATGTGTAGGTACAGCTTTGACTTTTGCTCCAAGACGCTGCTTCCATATAGTTCACCTGCTTTTTATCAAAATACATTTCTCATTTTTTCCTACTGTTTAAAATCAATATATATCCATCACTTTAAAAGATCTATGTTTTTTGGCAGATCATCAATTCACTATCTTAATATCCAGAAATTTTATTGCCATTAAAAAAGGTCAAGGAAATACCTTGACTGTGTATCGCTCACCAATCTGCATCCGGTTCATCGTGTTCGAATCCGTAAAAGCCTTTAATCCACACATCTCCGCAGCCGGCTCCTTTTGTGATCAATAAGTAATGATTTCTGTTTGCATCACCATTCACCTTATCAGCCGCGCTCAAGTTCAAATGATTACCCGTGAAATTCTTTTCACTAAGGGTAAAATCATATCCTGCCAGTATAATTCTCTGCAGTTTAAGCTCAAATATCGGCAGAAAGATTATGACCACAAATTCAAAGCAAGAAACGACAGCCCCCATGCAGATAGACCAAACATTACAAAGAACCTAAGCAAAGCTTCGAATTTTGTAAGTCTTCGCTCCCTTTTCGTTTTACCCAATTTCCAATAAACGGCGTAGCAGGAAAACACCAAAATGAGTTGTCCAAGTCGCGACACAGATTCTAAGAATTCTATACCATTCATTGATTTTCACCTCGTTTATTTAAACAGAGAGTCTTTCTTACAGCGTTTATCCAAAGCACTGATTTTAAAAACCGCTTGAGGAATTGTTTGTAAAATGGTTTGCCTGCTGCTTGATAAAAACGGCCCATCCTTACTCCCCCATGTATCAATCAATATGATTTTTATTATCTCAGATAGAAAGACGATTTCCAACAGTTAAGTAAAAATAAGTAACTTGCAAGATGTTTAATTGTATAAGAAAAGTTGTCTTATCCAGCAGAACCATGAGTGCTGCATTTCTCCATTAAAGCGTTAAAGGTGAATTATAAAAGAGCCGCTTTTAGGCTCATTCGCGAAGCTTTAGGGCCATGAATGAGAGCATCATGTCCGACACTTACATTGTTTCCGATATAAATGAAATATGCCTTATCTTTGACTGAAACAAATTGTGTTAACAAACCATGTAAAATGACTCCGTCTTGATTTGAACCAATCGCACGAATAGCTGCATTTGACGTTACTTAAACATTGTCCTTTATTCTCACGTCTCCTTTCACGCTGGAAAACGGACTTATGAACGAAGTTTTATCGATTTTAGGGTGTCTTTGAACCGGATTAAATGATGTAACAGGGTTAGGGCTGATATGGGCAAAAACTTAGTGAGCCGGTGATTGTCAAATTTATCTTCCGTCAGCTTTTTATCGCTCAAAAAAAGGCCTCCTTTGAAAACGTATCTATTCATGTATATATGTAAATTCTGTGCATTTGGAGATGACAAATCATCAATAGAATCCTCCCTGCACAGCTCCCTCAATTTTTGTAGAGACACTTATCCGCAAAATGTAAGGGTTTTCAAAATAAGAGCGGTATGTTAAATTGTAAGATAAGTAAAAATTTTCTGCTAATATTTGAAAGGGGTGTATGATTTGAAAGCAGTAGTAGCAACAAAAGACAAAAGTATAGCGATCGTACAAAAAGAATTACGTCCTTTGCGACATGGTGAAGCCAAAGTTAAGATGGAATACTGCGGTGTATGTCATACTGACTTACATGTTAAAAATGCTGATTTCGGGGATGTTACTGGCGTCACTTTAGGTCATGAGGGAATCGGCATTGTAACTGAGATCGGTGAAGGTGTAACAAGCCTGAAAAAGGGCGACCGCGTCTCTATTGCCTGGATGTTTGAAAGCTGCGGCTGCTGTGAATATTGCTTAACTGGCCGTGAAACCTTGTGCCGGGATGTAAAAAATGCCGGCTATACAGTTGACGGCGCAATGGCTGAAGAAGCAATCGTAGCGGTTGATTATGCAATAAAGGTGCCGGAAAATTTAGATCCTGCAGCAGCAAGCAGCATTACTTGTGCAGGTGTAACAACTTATAAAGCGGTTAAAGTCAGTGAAATTAAACCAGGTCAATGGATCGGTGTATTTGGAGTCGGCGGTTTAGGCAACTTGGCTGTTCAATATGCAAAAAACGTCTTTAACGCTAAAGTGATTGCTTTCGACATTAGCGATGAAAAATTGCATTTTGCTAAGAGCTTAGGCGCTGATGCGGTTGTAAACAGTTTAAACGAAGACCCCGTCGCTAAAGCAAAAGAAGTGACTAACGATTCAGGGCTTGATGCTGTGGTCATCACGGCTGTCTCTAAAACCCCTTTCAATCAAGCGATTGATGTTGTAAAAGCAGGAGCCCGTGTAGTCGCTGTCGGTTTACCGGTGGACAAAATGGATTTAGATATTCCCCGTCTCGTGTTAGATGGGATTCAGGTAGTAGGTTCATTAGTAGGTACCAGAGAAGATTTGAAGGAAGCTTTTCAATTTGCTGCAGACGGTAAAGTTGTACCTAAAGTGACAAAACGCCCGATCGAAGATGTGAATGATATTTTTGAAGAAATGGAGCAAGGTAAAGTGACCGGCCGCATGGTTATCGATTTTACTTCCTAATCATTAAGGCTGCCGGGAATGATACGGCAGCCTTTGATCTCGATTCTTGCTCAGCGCCCCACCCAGACTGAATGAGACTTTGGCATTTTAGTTCAGGAAAGAAACTTTACAGACCATTCGGCGGTCATTCATTTTGCAAGTATTCTCTGAACTAATCCTGATACCAATATAATACAAGGTCATTCATTGTCGAAGCGTAGCCCTGCTGTCTTAACATAGTTGTTATGCTGCCCCGATGATAAGTTCCGTGATTGGCAACATGGAATAAAATTTCTGAGTAAGCAGTTTCTCTGTAACCTAACCAAGGATTATTTAAGATCATTTTTTGTTCTAAATCTGTTTGGCTATTCATCCATTCTTCAAACTGTGAAGCCAGTTCTTCATAAGACGCCGCAAATTCATCTGCAGAATATAAATGAGCCTTTTCTGCATAAGCCATAGAACCTTCCAATGCTTCCTGCATGTCTATTCCTTTAAGTACTTGCAGCCACATAACATCCACCGCGCAAATGTGACTGAACGTTTGAGCAATTGTAGGATATGAACTGTGAACCTCTTCATAAAGGACATTACTTGGTAATTCCTTTATTCTTTCTAATAACGCTTTATTCGCCCAAACATGGTACTGATACATGTTTTTCACATGGTTCATTTAACATCTCTCCTTTAAAGTTGATACTTGTGATTATAAAAAAAGATATATGACAGCAGATTGTCATACATCTTTATAAATTTTCATTATTTTTTCAGCTTCATCTATTAAAATTGATTGCAGTTCCACCGGTTTTATAATTTTAGCGCCACTGCCAAAGCTCAAAAGAATTGATTTAAGCCATCCGGCATGCTGAGGCCGATACACAGAGATTGTAAACGTCATACTTCCATCTCTGTTCATGACTTTTGAAGCGTTCTGAAATTGATCTATTACTTTAGCTATGGAATTAGGATTAACCCAAATGACTACATCCGCAAACCCTCCCAGGTCGGATTCTGAATAAGATGGTTCATCTTTCACTTTGTGACTGCGCAAAAACTCTTCTTGAGTAAGCGTTATATTCATCATACGTGATACTCTAAATTCTCTATCATCTTGACGTTCTCTGCAGAAGCCATATACATACCAATTACGAAACTTATAATGAAGGTGGATAGGTTCTACTTCACGTGATGTAAATTCATTTTTATTACTGACATAATCAAAGCGTACTGCCTTTTTTTCCTGTATAGCTTTTCGCAGCCGGATTAATGAATTCGGTTCTGTTCTAAGGCTTTCCAAGTTAACATACAAAGTCCTGCTGCTTTCGCTTGTATCCAGAGATTTTAATCTATCTATCGTGTGTTCAACTTCCTTATCTTCAAAAACACTCGACAAACTGCTTAATACTGTAATTAAATTCAATACATCATGAGAACCGATTAAACTTTTATCAAATTTGTATCCTCTCATTATCCCAAAACCGCCGTTAGCCCCTTGGTATGAAACGACTGGTATTCCAGCTGCACAAATCGCTTCGATGTCTCTATAAATTGTCCGCGTTGATACTTGAAATTCATCAGCTAAACTGGAAGCAGATAAAATTTCATTATGTAAGAGCTTGAATATGATTGATAACAAACGTTCTAATTTCAATTCTCAATTCCTTTCCTTATTAGAATTGGAAGTGCTCTTTTTGCTCTGACACATTTATGCCGCTCACCTCCTGTCACTTCAAGATACCACGCAGAAAGCTTAATTTTTTCACCTAACCGCATAATACGCGAATTACCATATGCTTTATACTTTGCGACACCGATAAACCCTTCTATTGCTTCATCTGATATAAAATAAAACGCCTGTTGAACCTTTGCTTATGTATACAGCTTCATCTTCACTGAGTAATTTGAGGCCCAATTTAATCTACATAATAGTTCACTGAATCTCTCAACAATTTTAGATAAAAATCTTGTTTTTATAGAGATGTTCGTTCAATCGACATCCTTGTGATATATATATGGTAAAATTTATAAAAACAAACAAAGGAGTGTTGTTACATATGAGTCTTATCATTTTAGCATCCATGCTTTTATGGGGTGCAGTGATCCACGAGCTAAACAAACCTTCAAAAAAGCAAAGTAAACGAAAAATAATCCCTTTGGTATCCCTCAGTTCTTTATCTACTTTAATCATCACAATTTCGCTTTTTTCTAATTTAATTGGTTGATATTTGTTATGAGGAAACCCGCCAGAGGTTCCTCATAACACTAAAAACCTACTCACTGCACTTTTTACAGCAGACCTTATCAGAGTGTTTGCTTAACACTTTGTCCATTCTCCCCACAGGCATCTTCTTCTCACTCGGAAGTGTAAGATAAGCTGTTATCTCATCCCCTGATTTTAATGTTTTTCCGCAGATAGAGCATTTTAACTCAGTATTAAAGAAATTTTTTAATCCCATTCAGAAGCCTCCTTACTTACCTTTATAAAAGTAATACGTTAATGCTTTATAAAAGTTTCACGTTAAAGAAATACTCCTTTGCTTGGGAATATACTTCGTTTCAGTTGATCCGCAGCCGCCCCGGTCATCGTTGCCTATAACTTTATCTACATCACAAACCCGCAAGCAGCCTCCTTGTATCGTACCTTCCGTCCCTTTGTGATTTGTTTTGATTTGTCGTATACTGCGCTTGCCCGGGAAATGATGAATATTTTCGTTAACTATAATTTCCCTGTACCTCTTCGTATGTGGCTCTGCATGATGAAGTAACTTCATGATCACCAATTTCATACACAGTTTTATTGCGTGTTTGGCCATATCCCTCCTCTTTAAACAGCAAACCGTCCCATCCATTTCTCTCTTTCAGTTAACTTCCCATTATTTCATATTCTTAGAAGCTCTTCATTTTAGACATAACATCCATTTTTTCTTATTTAGACTTAAATCTATGTCGAAATTTATCGTCCGGCATATTATGTACTATCCTAACAACAGGAGGTGGCAATAATATGGGGAACTACGGTGGAAATTACGGTGGAAGCTCTTTCGTATTGATCGTTGTGCTGTTCATTTTGTTAATCATTGTAGGTGCTGCATTCCTTTTCTAGCACATTGACGATTTATATTCGTCTCCCAAACATTGCATCCCTTAGTTCGGACAGACGCCATAAGAAGTTTTATGGCGTTTTTACTTTTTGAAAAAATCCATCTAAGATAAACATTTTTTATTTTTATTCTGGTAAGCGGGAGAGTTTCCTCCCCTGCCTGCGCCAATATTGCCGCTATGAAGGATGAGGCGAACAATCCAAAAAGCATTGATCTATTCTTTAAAAACGATTCCGAAAATCAACAATTCGTAAGCAGTTCCATATAAAATAGCTAAACCAGTGATTGCCCATTGGCTAATATTCTTATCGCCTAAACAATCTGATACATTTCCAGTCCAACACTTAGCACTCAGCATGTTTGATGATGGCCCCGTTGTATCTTCTGCAGACTTTTCTCTTTCAAAGACACCAGACTTATCTTCATCTTTAACTCCCTTAACCCAAAATGTCATTTTGTTTTGAATAAAGACTTGTTCATGAACATAGCCCCTAAATAGTTGTTACTAAGGCGTTTTTAATTCATCAGGATTACAGATGTTGTGAACTTAAAAAGGATATTACTCACCTTTATAAAATTGTCATTTGTTAGATTTAGTCACTGAATCTTTTTGTTTGGTATCTTAGCGGCCTTCCACACTCATATAAAAAGGGTTCACCCACAAAATGCGGTGTTCACACATTAAGTCATTTTCACATAAAAAAAACCGGATTCCTCCTCTAAGAGGTTCCGGTCTTTCTTAGTAAAATGCAGGAAATATCTAGTGACGTGCTGCACACCCCCGCTATTATAATATTTCAATAGAGCCTTCTGTTCCATGAACGCGGATTCGCTGCCCATCTTTTATCAATTGGGTTGCATTTTCAACTCCAACAACTGCAGGTAAGCCGTATTCACGCGCGATAACCGCTCCATGGGTCATCAGTCCGCCAACTTCAGTGACCAGGCCTTTTATGGATACAAACAATGGCGTCCAGCTGGGATCAGTATAGGAGGTAACTAATATATCTCCATCTTCCAAATCGGCATCTTCCATGTTTAAAATAACCCGTGCCCGCCCCTCTATGACTCCCGAGGAAACGGGCAGCCCTGCAATCGCTCCGGCCGGGAGGTTTTCTCGTTTGTACTCGCCTGTAATGATTTCACCGTCAGACGTGATAACACGCGGCGGAGCTAGTTTTTCATATACTTTATACTCGCCTTTTCGTGTGCTGATGATTTGGTAATCCAATTTATTTGTGCGTACGACTTCCTGAAGTTCTTCAAAAGTGAGATAGTATATGTCTTCTTTTTCATGAATAACGCCCGCTTCTGCGAGTTGTTCGGCTTCTTTCAGTAAAGCCTGCTTATAAACGAAGTAGCGGCTGATCATGCCGTATTTTGGATATTCTCTGAACCCGCTGAAGTTCCGGATGATGCGGATCATTCGGTTGGTTTCTTTGGCTTTTTGTTCACCATCCGGTAATTGCTTCAATCGGTCTAATAACTCTTGTTCTTTCTTCAACGCCTCCTGCCGCCCTTGCTCAAATTTCCGCTGGCTGGCATTTGGCTCAAAGTTTTTGAGATTATTAAGAATCATAGGGACAAGTGCAGTTGGTTTTTCGCTCCATCGAGTTCTTGTCATATCAATTTCTCCGGCACATCGCATTCCGTACTTGCTGAGATAAGCATAGATAGCGTCACGGGTTTCCCGCCCGCCTTCAAACGTCACCAGCCCATCCAAAAAGTGATCATCTTTTACATTCTCTAAATAGGCAATTACTTCTGGATAAGGGCGGATCACATCAGCGACGTCTAATAGCGCAAGCCCCATTTCTGAGGTAATATTATGGGATACAGATTGAGAAAGCGTATCTGCTGCGTTTTTTTCACCTAACCACTCGTTCATTTTTTCGTTAATCCATGATGAAGCATCCATTGCAGTTCGAATCAACACCGAACTTTTCGGGTTAAATAGAATCTTCTTTAATTCCTGGATATCTTCCAAAATAAAACGAAATAAATCAGATCCTGATTTCGTCTGGATGTTTTGTTTTAACTCTTCTATCGATGCCTGACTGCTCTTAATCAAATCAGAAACAATTGCCGGATCGTTTTCAGCTTGTTCCGGCATATCTGCATTGCCTTTGCCGGGAATCGGTGCCGTTTTATCAGGTATCGGCTTAATGAAATCATCTCGCTCTATTATGGTCATAAGTGCGTCTTTTAAGAGCGGATCGTGCTGCCCCATGCCTTTTAAGAAAACTTCTCTGACATTAGGAGATGCCAGTTGATGTGTGACATCAACGAATAGCCTTCCGCCGGCTTTACGCATGGGTGCAGCAGTCGTCAACAGAAAAAAAGACAATCCAAGGGGTTTTATGGGATCCGTCATCATTTGCTGATGACCAACAGAGATATAGACGTGATTTTCTTGATCGTTCGCTTCAGGAACGGGGTATAACGTTGTGATCGGACGACTTTGAACAATATAAAAAGTATCGCGGTCCAAACACCATTCGATATCTTGCGGCTGGCCGAAATGAGCTTCGATCTGTCTCCCGATACGTGCCAGCTGTAAAATTTGTTCATCAGTCAGTGTTTGAATCTTTTGCTGATCAAGAGCGATCTCCTGTGTTTCTGTTCCGCCTTCTTTTCGTCCATAGATAGCCAATTTTTTAGTTTCTATTCTCTTATCGACGATTTGCCCGTCCTGTACTTTATAACAATCGGCAGAGACTAAGCCGGAGACAAGTGCTTCACCAAGTCCAAAACCGGCATCGATGGATAGCAGCTTTCGGTTTCCGGTTATCGGATCAGCGGTAAATAAAATTCCCGAAGCCTGAGGGAACACCATCCTTTGGATGATAACGGATAAATAAACTTGGCTGTGATCAAATCCATTTTGCATACGGTAAATGACCGCGCGATCCGTAAATAGAGACGCCCAACATTTACTGATATGCTTCAAGATCGCATCGACGCCGGTAATATTTAAATAGGTGTCTTGTTGACCGGCAAAAGAGGCATGCGGTAAATCCTCAGCTGTCGCACTGGAACGTACGGCATAGGCATGTTCTTCGCCGAACCGGGAGAGATGGCAAGCAACTGCTTTGACTACATCTGAAGGAATTTCTGTTTCCATAATGGTTTGCCGGATTTTTTTGCTGACTTCACCAATTTGATCCCGATTCTCCACTTTCAGCATGGTCAGTTGATCCAACAGCGCTTGTAATGTTTCATTTTGTTCAATGGCTTTTTGATATCCTGCGGTTGTGACACAAAATCCTTCCGGTACTTGTATTCCTTGAATTTTTGATAATTCCCCTAAATGTAACCCTTTTCCTCCAACGAGCAAAGGCTGTGTTTTTTCAATTTCGTGAATGCCGAGAACCAAAGAACTCATTCTATATCTCCCCTTCAAAAAAATTTGACAAGAGCTTTTCAGCATGATATAATCATAATATAAGATGGATATCTATGACTTTTCACACAGAAAGCGCACGTGTTTTGATTATATCACCGTGTCTGTTTTTGTGCAATATAAAAAGAACCTGGCCAATTTGGCGAGGTTCTTTCTTCATTTTTGTCTAAAGCTCTTTAAAGCTGTATTGAGATCTTTTGTGTGAACGTAAATGTTCTTATACAACTCGAATAGTGTTTTATATTTTCGAACATTTTGTTCTTTTGGATAAAATGCAGCTGCTTCATGAATGAACTGCTCTGCACATTCTTCAAGAGAGTCAAACCACCCGCTTCCGAAGGCAGCTAACATCGCAGCCCCCATGGCGGGACCTTGTTCATTCTCTAACTTAACCACCCTCGTATTGAAAATATCAGCTTGCATTTGAAGCCACGTTTCATTTTTAGCTCCCCCGCCAATAGAGACAACCGTATCAACTGATTTTCCCGCTTCGCGGAATAGCTCAATTGATTCATATAAAGAGAATGTGATGCCTTCCATTATCGCCCTCAAAAAGTGCTCTCTTTTATGGGCTCCGTCCATTCCGATCAAGCTTCCCCGAATAGATGAATCAGCATGCGGCGTTCTTTCACCGACTAAGTAAGGAGTGTACAGCAGTCCATTTGCTCCTATCGGAACAGATTCCACTCCCCGCAATAATTGTTCAAACGATTCGTTTGGCGCAAACGTTTTTTTAAACCAGTCCAAGCTGTACCCTGCAGCGAGCGTGACCCCCATCGTATAAAAAGAATCCTTCTTTCCATGATTAAAAAAGTGCACTTTCCCTTTAAAATCTCTTTCTTTGTCTTCCTCACAGGAAAGTATGACTCCTGACGTCCCAATGCTGCATAACGTTTTTCCGGAAGAAAGAATACCGGCTCCGACAGCACCGCAAGCATTATCTGCTCCCCCGGCGTACACTTTTGTTTTTTCCAACAGCCCTGTCTTCGCCGCAACGCTCGGAAGCAGCGATCCTACACAGTCATGGGATTCAACAAGCGGAGGACAAATTTCCGCTGAAATACCAAATTGATTGCAAATCTCATCGCTCCACTCTTTGCGGGTCATATGTAAAAGTAACGTTCCCGCCGCATCGGAGTATTCGGTGTGAATGGCGCCAGTCATGCGGAATCTCACATAGTCTTTCGGAAGCAAAAAAACAGCGGTTTTGTTAAAAAGTTCAGGCTCATGTTCCTTCACCCATAACATTTTAGGTAATGTAAACCCTTCAAGAACACGGTTTTTTGTGATATCAAGCAGATGATCGCCAAATGTCTCGGTTATCCTGCTACATTGAGGCGTCGTTCTGGTATCATTCCAAAGAATCGCATGACGCAGCACCCGCCGATCTTGGTCAAGCAGTACTAACCCATGCATTTGTCCTGAATAGCTAATCCCGTCAATATCCCCGGCTTGAACGTTGGATATCGAAATCAATTCAGCCAATGCTTCAATTGTATGCTGCACCCAGTCTTCAGGATTTTGCTCACTATATCCCGCCTTCTCTTGGATGAGCGGGTAACTTTTGGACGTTTCTGCACAAACCTTGCCGTTTTGATTGACTAAAATGGTTTTAACGGCACTCGTTCCAAGATCTATTCCAATGACATACTTCATTTTTTCACTCCTTCCTCTCTAAATAGATCCCCATTGAAATGACCCGCCATAACAGTAACTTCATGACGGGCAATTCCGGGAACTTGGCTGCCTGCATCTTTTTACAGCGGGATCTGGAGCTTCTTTTTTCATTATACCTGTAAAATGTATTGGTTTAATATCGCTTTTAACCGCTCCTGTCTCCCTGATTCGTTTTTAATTGGCTGATTGTTCAGCGCATATTGCTCAAGTGTCTTAAAATCAGCTCTTCCTTCTGCAATTTCAAGACCAATCCCTTCAGTAAAACTGCGGTAACGGTGTTGAATCACATCTTCAAACACACGATCTTCGATTAATTTGTGGGCGGCTTTCAACCCTCTTGCAAATGTATCCATCCCTGCAACATGGGCATATAGTAAATCATCAGGCTCAAAAGAAGATCTTCTGACCTTTGCGTCAAAGTTTAATCCGCCGCTTCCAAGACCGCCATTTTGCAGGATTTCGTACATTGCTAATGTCGCAGAATATAAATCTGTCGGAAATTCATCTGTGTCCCAGCCTAAAAGGGGATCACCCTGATTCGCGTCAACAGAGCCAAGCAGACCATGCACTCTCGCCATGCGTAATTCATGTTCGAATGTATGCCCGGCTAATGTGGCATGGTTGGCTTCGAGATTTAATTTAAAATGATTGTCTAAGCCATATTGCTTTAAAAAGGCAATGGTTGTTGCTGCGTCCGTATCATATTGATGGGTGGTCGGCTCTTTTGGTTTTGGTTCAATCAAAAACTGCCCTGTATACCCGATTTCCTTCGCATAATCCACTGCCATATGCATAAATCTGGCCATATTATCAAGCTCAAATTTTAAATCGGTATTTAACAAAGTTTCGTACCCTTCACGTCCGCCCCAAAATACATAGTTCTCCGCGCCAAGCTCTTTTGCTGTTTCTAATCCTTTTTTTACTTGGGCTGCGGCATACGCAAATACATCTGCATTACAAGAAGTCGCCGCACCATGGACGAAACGGGGATTCGTAAACATGTTTGCAGTATTCCATAATAACTTAACGCCGCTGGTTCTCATGTAGTCTTTTATCATGTCCACGATTATATCCAGATTTTGATTTGTCTCTTTTAACGTACTTCCTTCAGGTGCGATATCCCGGTCATGAAAAGCAAAAAATGGCGCATCCAGTTTTTCAAACAGCTCAAACGCTGCATCTACCCTCGCTCTCGCCAGATCCATGCCTTTATAGTGATCCCACGGTCTCTGCATCGTAGCTGCGCCAAAAATGTCTGTTCCGTCAGCGGTAAATGTATGCCAATAGGCAATAGAAAATCGCAAATGCTCTTTCATCGTTTTTCCGCCAATTACTTCTTGAGAATTATAGTATTTAAATGCTAAAGGATTCGTGGATTCTTTCCCTTCGTAAATCACTTTGTTTACGCTTTCAAAATAGTTGACTGAACCGGAATGAGAGTGAGCCATGTGTGATTTCCCCCTTAAAAATAAATTCTAAACATGATCATTCAAATACAAATGCTTTTATGTCATGTTATACTTTAGTTTGTTGCCTAAACAAACTAACTTATTTTCATCTTATATAACCTCATCAGTATTTTCAATATTTTTTTTAGTTTTTTACGAACACATTAGATATAATAAAGGTTGGATTCGCTATGTACTGCGTTTCGCACGATAACACAGAACGTTCAACTTAATTTAAAGATTATACAAATGGAGTGGATGAAGTGGATATCGCTGATCAAGCCTTTGTCAAAAAAGTTAACCAAAAGTTATTACTAAACGAAATACTTAAGAATTCTCCTATTTCAAGAGCAAAATTATCTGAAATGACCGGATTAAATAAATCAACTGTTTCGTCACAGGTAAACACATTAATGAAAGAAAACCTCGTATTTGAAATAGGTCAGGGACAATCCAGCGGCGGCAGAAGACCTGTCATGCTTGTTTTTAATAAAAAAGCAGGATACTCCGTAGGAATAGATGTTGGCGTGGATTATGTTAATGGCATTTTAACAGATCTTGAAGGGACGATCGTCCTTGATCAACACCATCGTTTGGAATGCAATTCTCCAGAAATCACTAAAGATATTTTAATTGAGATGATTCATCACTTTATTACGCATATGCCCCAATCTCCGTACGGGCTTATTGGTATAGGTATTTGCGTGCCCGGGCTGATTGACAAAAATCAAAAAATTGTTTTCACTCCGAACGCCAACTGGAGAGATATTGACTTAAAATCTTTCATCCGAGAGAAGTTCAATGTGCCCGTTTTTATTGAAAATGAGGCAAATGCCGGCGCATATGGAGAGAAAGTATTTGGAGCTGCAAAAAATCACGATAACATGATTTATGCAAGTATCGGTACAGGAATAGGGATCGGCGTTATAATCAACAATCATTTATATAGAGGGGTTGGCGGATTCTCTGGAGAAATGGGACATATGACAATAGACTTTAAGGGTCCTAAATGCAGCTGCGGAAACCGAGGCTGCTGGGAATTGTATGCTTCAGAGAAGGCTTTATTAACATCTCTTCAGACGAAAGAGAAAAAAGTGTCCAGCCAAGATATCATAGACCTCGCCCATCTGAATGATGTTGGAACTTTACAGGCATTACAAAATTTTGGTTTCTATTTAGGAATAGGCCTGACCAATATTCTAAATACATTTAATCCGCAAGCCATCATTTTAAGAAACAGCATCATTGAATCGCATCCTATGGTTTTACATTCAATTAAAAGTGAAGTGTCATCCAGGGTTTATTCCCATTTAGACAATAGCTATGAATTATTACCATCTATCCTAGGAAAAAATGCACCCGCTTTAGGAATGTCCTCTATTGTGATTGATCATTTTCTCGACATGGTTCATAACTGAAATGTACATACTTCTATGTTTACGCTCATCTTTAAAGATGGGTTTTTTTATTCTATGAGTATTTCTGAATCAATACTGACATAGGCACCTTCTAATATGAAAAAGGAGTTCTAAAATAGAAATCTCCTTTTTCATGTGCTAATTATTTTTCTTTATAACGGAAATATCTGAAGTCGGCCGGAATATGATTACCGCTCGTATCTTGGCATTGCATCCCTACAAAAGCTCCTGTAAAGAATCCCCCGCCGCGGATGTAATCATCTGATAATTTTTTCGATTCCAATGCAATGTCAATTTTGTGCCAATCTTCGTTGTTAAATGAATAGAAATAATAATATTTTTCGTTTTCAATATTCACTTTTAAATAGACATACTTGACTTCACGAGGAATCACAATTTTATTTTTTAACGGTTGTGAAAAAGAGAAGTTATCACATATCGTTAATTCAAGAATACGGCCAAGATCTTCATCATACGTGACTTGAAGAGCCGTCCAGTTCTCTGTATTGTAATAGTTCACCAATCCAGCGGCTTGTTGAAAATTTTCCGGATAAAACGCAACAGCAGTTTCGGCTTCAAAATGGAGACTTTGCCAGCGTCTGGCTACAAATGCCTGAGTAAATGTCGAAGTTAAGGATTCATGGCCGTATAATCGTAAATGATTTGGCACTTGAGTTAATGATCCTAATTTCTCCGTAAACGGAATTCTTAACGTTTGAAAATTAATATTTAATGTTGCATCCTCAAATTCATCAACTTCCGGATACGTGTCTTCAAACATTGTTTCAGGTATAGAAGGCGCATCCACCTCCAAGCTCCCTTCTTTTCCGCCTGCTACATAAGGCCAGCCATCTTTCCAATAGAGCTTTTGAATAGCTGTTTCTCTGCCCAGAGGACAATATCCTCTCTGCTGAAAAATTGAATCATTGTCCGGATGAATGGGACGTCCCGTTAAATGAGCTAAATACCACTCACCTGTATGTGTTTGTACAATGGATGCATGTCCGCATTTTTGCAGCGGATTTTCCGGCGCATGCCATGACGTTAAGATTGGATTATCAGGATGAACTTCATATGGGCCTTCAATATTTGCAGAACGGGCAATTGTAGCAGCATGTTCGAACCGCGTTCCTCCTTCTGCGGTTAATAAATAATAATAGTTCCCGATACGGTAAAGGTGCGGCGCTTCTGTCAGCTTTCTTTCGGTTCCTTTAAATATCACTTTCGGTTTACCGATTAGTTTTTGCTCCTCATCAGAATATTCCTGCATGACAATGCCTCCAAAGGAGTGCCGATCAATACGCTGATCCCATAACATATTTAATAAATATTTTTTCCCATCCGTATCATGGAATAAAGAAGCATCAAAACCCGAGCTGTTTAATGGTATCGGCTCCCCCCATTCACCATTAATCGTGTCACAAGTCACTAAATAATTGTGGCAATCTTTCCAGGCGCCATCTACGACCTTAACATCCGTATAGATCAGCCAAAACTTTCCGTCACTGTAACTTAAACATGGCGCCCAGACCCCGCCTGAATTAGGATTTCCTTTCATGTCTAATTGCGATACTCTCTGTAATGGATGTGCAACTAAGTGCCAATTGACTAAATCTTTTGAGTGGTGTATCTGGACTCCCGGAAACCACTCAAATGTAGATACAGCGATATAATAATCCTCTCCAACCCTGCAAATACTCGGATCGGGGTTGAATCCTTTAAGTACTGGATTGATAATCTTCATTTTGAACTCCTCCTCAGCTATTTTCTGTTGACTCATCATGTTTTAAGCATTGAAATCGTCAATATGATCCAAATAATCTTTGTCTCTATTCTCTAATTCTCGAACCATGCTTTTATATTTTTTCTCATCTAAGTTATAGAAATTAATATCAATCATGGCCAGAACCAGTAAGAACACGGGAATAATGGTTGTTGTAATTAAAATTCCCGTCAATGCCTCCGGCGTTTGCACCTGATTTGCCACATATCCAAACTGATCTAGAACCAAACCCGGTACAACCCCTCCCAAGGCCATGCCGAATTTAAAGAAAAATCCGATAATAGCGTATATGAGACCGCCCATTCTTTTCCCGGTCTTATACTCTCCATATTCTATTGTTTCAGGAATAAGCGCCCACATATATCCCCCGGCAGTGAGACTTCCGGCAGCGGCCAGTAATCGAAAGGAAAGTATGAGGAATACATTACTTGACGGAACGAAAAGTAAAGCTAAGAGGCCGATCATATTCAGTAATAATGCATAGTTTAGTAATTTCTTCTTCCCTAATAATTGATGAAGCTTTGGAATAAACGGTAAAATGACCAAAGCAGGCAAACTTCCCAACAAACCGTACCACTTCACCAAATCCGCTCTTTCTAAATTATACGTTACGTAATAGATGCCAACCGAATTACTGATTGAATTCACTCCAAAAATAATAATAAAGAAAATACTTAATACAACTAGAGGCCGATTAACACGAAATTGCTCAAATATATCCGAAAATTTAATTTTTTCTTCGGATTTTTGAAGCGTGACACGCTCTTTTGTGCTTTTAAAACAAAAGATTAAAAGGCACCCGCCTATAACTCCCATAATACCCATGGTTAGCTGCCAGCCAAGAGATTCGCTGCCGGAAGTATCGCTTAAATAAGCAGCCAGTAAGGGAACAAAAAATGCAACGACAAGTCCCCCAAGATTCGCAAATAACATACGGACAGACGTTATACTAACAACTTCTTGATTATTTCTGGTCATTGCAGATGTTAACGCGCCATATGGCACGTTTATCATTGTGTATGTAAGCGATAAGCCGACATAGGTGATATAGGCATATATTAATTTCCCCATATCCGAAAAATCCGGGGTTGTAAAACAGAGTATTGCCAATATGACAAAGGGAAAAGCTCCGAATAAAAGATACGGTCTAAAGCGGCCAAACCTGCTATTTGTTCTGTCAACTATTGTTCCGATAAAAGGATCAGCGAGAGCGTCGATGATTCTAACCACTAAAAACATCGTACCGGCTGCTGCTGCCGATAAACCAAAAACATCTGTATAGAAGAACAAAAGATACGTAGACACTGTTGCATAAATTAAATTACATGCAAAATCTCCAGACGCATATCCAACTTTTTCAACCATGCTGATCTTCTTTACATTTTCACTGAGCATGATTTCCTCCCCTTTTCGATCCTTTACATAAGGAACATGATGAAATGGTATAACATTTCTTCAATTTTATCGGCCAGTGAGCGGCATATAAAAGCGCTTTCAAAAAATGACAGCGGTTTACTTTCACAGAGCATTTTCAACATCCAAATGGTGATCAGATAGCAGTGAACAGGATAAAAGCTTGGCTTTCGCTTTTTATATACCTCCAATTAAATCGAGCCTCTTATCCCCCTCCCATTTAAGACCTTTACATGATGGACAATTAAAGTGGTTTTATTAGTTTGTTGATCGAACAAACTAACTTGATTTCATATTATAAAATCTTTTCTGCTTTTTCAACTCTTTTTTCAGAGAATTTAAAACCGACCAAAGGACATACCATGTTGTAATTGCCGACTGCTTCGACAGACGTTAAGTAAAAATCCCCCTGTGTCACCTGACTGACTTATTACATGATAAGCACTTCCATCATCTTTTGTTTAGAAAAACTTATTAAGAAACATGCACTTGAAAAAATGCGAATCATATATAAGTGATATCCCGTTTAATTGGTTGAGGAGGATATTATGAAACCTATGCTGCCTTTTGAAAAATATTTTGGGGATTTAGAACTGGTTTATGCATTTTATGGAGCTATGCCTACCGGTGTTACTGTTTCAGAAACTGGTCGTATTTTCATTTGTTTTCCGAAATGGGGAGACGATGTTAAATTTACGGTGGCGGAGATAGTTGGGGATAAATTGCAGCCTTATCCTGATTTACAAACCAATTTGGTTAACCCTGAGAATATCAAAATGACTTTCATCAGTGTCCAAAGTGTAGTTACTGATGGAAGAGGAACGCTTTGGGTACTAGATACGGCGGCACCCAATTTTTCTGAACCAATTAAAGGCGGGGCAAAATTAGTCGCTGTTGATTTAAAAACCAATACAATCAGCAGAGTTTATACCTTTACAGAAGATGTTGTCCTTCCAACAACTTACCTGAATGATGTCCGATTTGATTTTCGTGTTGGAACTGCAGGTTATGCCTATATAACGGATTCTTCTTCCAAAGGACCAGGAGCGATTATCGTCGTGGATTTAGAAACCGGAAACGCATTTAGACGGTTAAATGGAGCAAATCCAACTTCACCGGATTCCTATTTTATACCGAAAGTAGAAGGCAAAATTTTGATGAATCGTAACAGGGATGGTTTAACTTCCCCATTTAGGCTGGCATCCGACGGTATTGCGATTTCTCCTGACGGAAAGGTATTATTTTTTTGTCCACTGACCAGCCGTCATCTGTTCTCGATCTCAACAGAAGCCCTGAGAGATAGAAATATACCGGACATGGATTTACTTTATCATGTGGCGTATTGGGGAGAAAAAGGCGCGTCTGATGGAATGATTACAGATGCAAAAGGAGCCATTTATGCCGGAGATTATGAGAACAATAGTATTCGAAAGATGCTGCCGAATGGCACAATGGAAACCATCGCACATGATCCGAGAATTTTATGGCCGGATACTTTTTCGATTGGTCCGGATGAATACTTATATGTCATCGTGAACCAATTACATCGGCAGGCTAGATTTCATTATGGAAAGGACTTACGACAGAAACCTTATAGTTTACTTCGTATAAAAATTGATGAATTTCCTGCTTCTGCTTTTTGAAAATAAAAATGGCCGGTTCAATTTTTTAGAACATAATTGGCTTCATTTAGCCTTCATCCTAAACCGAATAAGGGATTACAATAAATACGTGTCCTCAATTATGGAGTTAGATTCATAACTTCAATTTTTTTGGTCATATTTTGGTCAAGGACCAAAAATGTTGTTCTTTTAATCTTATGACCAAAACCAAAAAATCCCCTGACACCAATAGTGCCAAGGGATTGAGAGATTAATACTGAGACATGTATTGTTCGCGCTCCCACGGATGAACCTGTGTGCGGAACATATCCCATTCGATTTCTTTTGCTTCGATGAAGTGTTCGAACAGGTGCTCACCGAGCGCCGCAACCATGACTTCGTTTGATTTGAATTCGTCGAGAGCTTCCGCCAGTGTCGCCGGAAGATCTACGATGCCGTTTTCCATGCGCTCTTCTTTGCTCATGACGTAGATGTTGCGGTCAATCGGAGCCGGTGCTTCAAGTTTGTTTTTGATTCCGTCAAGGCCTGCTGCAAGCAATACGCTTAACGCCAGGTACGGGTTTGCCGCCGGGTCTACGCTGCGGACTTCAACACGCGTGCTGATGCCGCGGGAAGCCGGGATACGGATCAGCGGGCTTCTGTTTTGCGCGCTCCATGCCACGTAGCAAGGTGCTTCATAGCCCGGAACAAGGCGTTTGTAAGAGTTCACTGTCGGGTTTGTAACAGCCGTAAAGCTTGTCGCGTGTTTTACGATACCGGCAATGAAATGTTTTGCTGTTTCACTCAGCTGAAGATCAGCGTCTTTATCAAAGAATGCGTTAACGCTATCTTTAAAGAGTGATAGGTTGCAGTGCATACCGGAACCGTTTACGCCGAACAGCGGTTTTGGCATGAATGTCGCATGCAGACCGTGTTTGCGGGCGATCGTTTTGACAACCAGTTTGAAAGTTTGGATGTCGTCACAAGAACGGATGGCACCGGCATATTTAAAATCGATTTCGTGCTGACCCGGAGCAACTTCATGGTGAGATGCTTCGATTTCAAAGCCCATTTCTTCAAGCTCAAGCACGATATCGCGGCGGCAGTTTTCTCCCAAGTCAGTCGGAGCCAGGTCGAAGTATCCGCCTTTATCGTTCAATTCAAGCGTCGGTTCGCCTTTTTCATCTAATTTAAACAGGAAGAATTCAGGCTCAGGTCCAAGATTGAAATCGCTGAAACCGAGTTCTTTCATTTCTTTCAGAATCCGTTTGAGGTTGTTACGCGGGTCACCTTCGAACGGCGTGCCGTCCGGATTGTAAATGTCACAGATGAAGCGTGCTACTTTACCTTTTTCAGCCGTCCATGGGAAGATTACAAATGTGTTCAGATCAGGATATAAGTACATATCAGACTCTTCGATACGGACGAAACCTTCGATGGAAGAACCGTCGAACATGCATTTATTATCAAGTGCTTTTTCAAGCTGGCTCACAGGAATTTCCACGTTTTTAATCGTTCCGAGAATGTCTGTGAATTGAAGGCGGATATACTTTACGTTTTCCTCATTTACTAATTTTACGATGTCTTCTCTTGTGTACTTTGCCATTTCGTAAAACTCCTCCTCTAAAAGGTAAATGTATATAGCAAAACAGTTGCTAACGGATTAATGAAAGAATCGGGACATGTCACCTTGGCGGAAAGTATTTCCCCGCTGGAAACGGCCTGCCTGCATCAGTTCGTTTTTCAGAAGCTTTCTGAGTTCGTCATCAGACAGATCGTGCTTCATCGGTTTGGCGGTTTTTTCGGATTTTTCTTCCGGTTCGGCAGATGCCTTATCCAGAATTTGTTTGATCCCCGCCATATTGACGCCTTGTTCAATCAGATTTTTAATTTCTAACAGTTTATCTACATCATGGAATGAAAATAATCGTCTATTTCCTTCGCTTCTCGCTGGAAATATCAATCCATTTTCCTCATAATATCGAATTTGCCGGGCAGAAAGTTCTGTTAACTGCATGACAATCCCAATTGGAAATAAAGGCATTGAGCGGCGAATGTTATCACTCATCTCAATTTCCTCCTTTTCTTATCTTAGTCTCATTATAGGTGATGTTATATTTTGTGTCAACACAATGTGAGGAATCTTAACATCAAATTCTTTGAAAATTGCAAACGGCCTAGATCAGTTCTTTTTCCATTAAAGCATTTACGGCGCTGCAAATCGCATTTTTCACGTGCGCGTAGGTTAATCCTCCTTGGACATACGCAACATAAGGCGGTCTGATAGGTCCATCTGCTGATAATTCAATGCTTGCTCCCTGTACGAAAGTGCCCGCTGCCATAATGACATCGTCTTCATATCCCGGCATATAGCTCGGATAAGGCGTCACATGCGCATTAATCGGTGAAGCATATTGTATCGCCTGGCAAAAAGCGATCATCTTTTCAGGGTCCTGAAACTCAACTGATTGAATCAGATCCGTTCTCGGCGCATTCCATGCAGGGTTTGACGTAAAGCCGAGCTTTTCAAGAAAACGGGCGGTAAATACCGCTCCCTTCAAGCTTTGCGCCACTACATGCGGAGCGAGAAAGAAACCTTGATACATTTCCTGCAGTGAATAAAGCGAAGCCCCGGCTTCACTTCCGATTCCCGGGGAGGTCATCCGGTAAGAGCAGGCCTCAATCCACTTGGCTTTCCCTACAAGATAGCCGCCCGTTTTAGCAAGGCCGCCGCCCGGGTTTTTAATCAGGGAGCCGGCCATAAGATCCGCTCCGACGTGGCAGGGTTCCCGCTCTTCTGCAAATTCTCCGTAGCAATTGTCCACAAAAACAATGACATCTTCTTTGATTTCCTTTACGAAACGAATCATCTCTTCAATTTCATTTATTCTGAAAGACGGACGATTCGCATATCCTTTTGAACGCTGGATGCCGATCACTTTTGTATTCGGCCGGATTGCAGCCCGGACCGCTTCAAAGTCCACTCTGCCTTCTGATGTTAAATCGACTGCATTGTATCCGATTTGAAATTCCTTAAGCGAGCCTGAATACTCCCCGCCTCTTACTCCGACGATTTCCTCAAGTGTATCGTAAGGCTTGCCTGTAATATAAAGCAATTCGTCCCCGGGTCTCAGCACACCGAAAAGCGCGATTGAAATCGCATGCGTTCCGGAAATGATTTGAGGCCGCACGAGTCCCGCCTCTCCTCCGAACACATCAGCATAGATCTTCTCCAGTGTATCTCGTCCGATATCGTCATAACCGTATCCGGTTGAAGGCGTAAAATGCGTATCGCTTACTTTATGTTTTCTGTAGCTTTGCAGGACTCTCCATTCATTCCGTTCACTGATTTCTTCTATTCTTTTATGAACGGCGGAGATTTCCGCTTCTGTTTCTTCGGCGGTTTTTTGTAAAAGAGCGCCGTGGGTCAGTGTGTCAAACATGTTGTGTATACCTTCCTTACATGAATTTCTTCAGTTCTCCGAGTATGCTTTGTTCTTCCTGTACATAACCTGAGACTTCGTAGCGTTCATTTTCTTCATTAAAATAAAGGCTGTCGATCATGGTCTCTGATTTGATGCGTGACATCAATTTGCCTTCGGCGGCAGGCACATGAACTTCATACGGCGTCATCAGCTCCCGGCGCAAATAAGATTCGATTTCCGCTTTTAGTTTTGCTTCATCCCCGGCGATTCTGGCGCTGATCATGATGTGGCCTTCTCCCGCTGTCGGGATGAAGTCAGGAAGTGTCTCATCACGTTTGTTATAAGCGGTCAGCACCGGAATATCATCTGCCTCAAGCTCTTTTAACAGACCGAGGACCGTCTGTTCATGTCCGGCATAATCTTCATTGGATGAATCAATGACATGAATGATCAAGTCTGCTTCCTTCACTTCCTCAAGCGTTGAGCGGAAAGCGGCAATCAGCGTCGTCGGCAGATCCTGAATGAAGCCGACCGTATCAGACAAAAGGACGCTGTAGCCGCTTGGGAGCGCCATCTTTCTCGTCATCGGATCAAGTGTTGCAAACAGCAGATCTTCTTCATAGCTGTCTGAGCTCGTTAATTGATTGAACCATGTTGATTTTCCGGCATTGGTATACCCGACGAGTGCAGCCTGAAGCACGCCGTTCTTTTTTCGTCTCTCCCGATAACGGCTTCTGTGGCGGATAACCGTTGAAAGCTGCACGTTAATTTCGTGTATGCGGTTTCTAATGTGGCGCCGGTCTGTTTCAAGCTTTGTCTCACCGGGCCCTCTCGTCCCGATTCCGCCGCCTTGTCTTGAGAGATTGATTCCTTGTCCGCTCAGACGCGGCAGCGCGTATTGAAGCTGGGCCAATTCGATCTGAAGCTTTCCTTCTCTCGTCTTCGCCCTTTTTGCGAAAATATCCAAAATAAGCTGCGTGCGGTCGATGATCTTCGCTTCAATTGCAGTGGCGAGTGATTTAAGCTGGCTCGGTGACAGTTCATCATTAAAAATGACCAGATCCGCTTCAAGCTCTTCACACAGCGCCTTCAGCTCGTCTACTTTCCCCTTGCCTATATATGTAGCGGCATCCGCTCTGTTCCGTTTTTGCGTAATCCGGGTCAGCACCGTTCCGTCAGCCGTTTTTGTCAATGAAGCAAGCTCTTCCATGGAATGTTCAAAGTGCTCATCTGTCATGTGCGGAAGCTGGCAGCCGACCAAAATGACCGTTTCTTTTTTTCCTTCCTGTTCGTTCAAATGGATGTTCCTTTCTGTGTCGTATTGGGCAGTAGTACTATCATACCAAACCCGCAGGGCGTATACCACACATCCGGCGGGTTTTAAAGAGAGAAATAAAAAAGAGACCCCTCAGACCGGCTGAGAGGTCTATTCGTGAGCTGCCGCCTCATCTTTTATAAGTAAATCCTGGCTCTTGATCGTCATTAAATCGTTTTTTAAATATTGGTCTCCCATTAAAAGTCTCATAGCCTGAGCGCGGATCGATTTTTCAATCACGTTTCTGACAAAGCGCCCGTTGCTGAATTTAATGGGGCTTGTCGTGCTTTTCACTGTCATTAAGTAATCTTTTAACTTCCACTCGGCTTCCTGGCTTAATTGATACTCCCGCTCTGCTATCATGCGCTTTGCGATGTCCATCAGCTGAGTGACAGAGTAATCCGGAAAATCGATGCTGATAGGGAAACGCGATTGCAGGCCGGGATTTAATGACAGGAAATGTGTCATTTCTCTCGAGTACCCTGCCAGGATCAGAATAAATTCATGCTGTTTGTCTTCCATATGCTTGACAAGCGTATCAATCGCCTCTTTACCGAAATCCTTTTCTCCGCCCCTTGCAAGTGAGTATGCTTCATCAATGAATAAAATGCCGCCGAGCGATTTTTTAATCAGATCTCTCGTTTTTTGCGCCGTGTGTCCGATGTATTCACCGACCAGATCGGCACGTTCCGCTTCGATCAGATGTCCTTTGGAAAGCACGTTCATTTCGAAGAAAAGCTTGCCGATCAGTCTCGCGACGGTGGTTTTCCCGGTGCCGGGGTTCCCTTTGAACATCATATGAAGAGCTTGTTTTCCGACTTTCAGCCCTTGTTCGGCCCGTTTTTGGTTGACGAATATCCACGCGTAAATTTCTTTAATGTTGCGTTTCATTTCTTCCATACCCACTAATGTGTTCATTTCGTTTTCAATTTCTTTCAGAATGCTGTGCTTGGCTTCATTTTTTTGCAGGGCGGCCTGATATTCCGCCTCAGCTTCCGCATTTGTCAGCACTTGCTTTTGGCCATTAAGAATGATGTTAATTTGTCCGTTATTTTTATAGGTTACAGCGCGCTCCAACATGCTCACCTCTCTGTTCTCTCTTTATCTTACTCATGATGAAGCGGTTCCGTGACATCCGCCTATCATCATGAGACCTGTTTTCCTCTTTATCTGTCACTTTTTCCGTTCTCTTCGGGAATGATGTTGAATCCTGCGCTTTCCCGAGAAATATTTTTCATTTCTTATTGTATTCAGCAGAAACGGGAGGACAAACCATTTATTTTTATTTTCCGGGAAATGTTGGGTATATTTCTCATTTTTTTCATGAATGACAGCCGTACAAGCACCTTTTGAATATCATCATATGCTGTAATGAGGTGATGGAGAATGGTTAAAATTTTTATAGACCCCGGTCATGGCGGAACTGATTCAGGTGCAACCGGAAACGGACTTCAGGAAAAAGCGGTCACGCTGGAGATCGCGCTGGCTTTGCGCACGATTCTGACGAATGAGTATGAAGGAGTTTCTGTCACGATGAGCAGGACAAGCGATAAGACGGTCAGCCTGACGGAAAGAACGGATGCCGCCAACAGCTGGGGCGCAGATTATTTTTTATCCATTCATATTAACTCAGGAGGCGGAACCGGATTCGAAAGCTATATTTACCCCGGTGTCGGAGCGCCGACCTCGACTTACCAATCAGCCGTCCACACGCAAGTGATTCAAGCATCAGGTTTTAATGACCGAGGAAAAAAAACAGCCAACTTCCATGTGCTGCGGGAGACAAGTATGCCGGCGATTTTGACGGAGAATGGTTTTGTTGATACGTCAGCTGATGCAAACAAACTGAAAACAGCCAGTTTTATTGAAAGCCTTGCAAGAGGACATGCCAAGGGCTTGGAGCAAGCTTTCGGTCTAAAAAAAAAGGCTGACTTTTATAAAGTGCAAATCGGTGCATTCAAAGTGAAAGCAAATGCTGATGCGCTTGCCGCCGATGCGGTGTCTAAAGGTTTTGACGCGATTGTGCTTCCAAAAGGCGGCTTATTTAAAGTGCAGATCGGCGCATTCTCTTCCAGAGATAATGCTGAAGCGTTGGCAGCACGGGCCGAAAAAGCCGGATTTGATGCCTTCATTGTGCAAGACTAAATGAAAAAACCCCTGCTCTCCCTTTTTTGGGACGAACGGGGGTTTTTTGTTATTAAAGTATATCGGCGACAAACTGAGACCAAGCTTCAAGACGCTGATACACATTTTCCTCTTTCAGTTCGCTCAGTTTCATCCAGCGCCCGGCGATTTGATCTTTTTCTTTCACTTCGACTTGTGCCGCAGACGCTAACTGGAGCGCAGAAAGGATGCCGATATGCACCTTCCCTACATCGTTTTCATCATCATTGATCAGGCCGAGTGTGACAATGTTTTGTTTGTCCTCCTCGCGAATGTACAGTTCTTCCGCCAGCTCCCGGTCGGTATTCTGTTTCAGCACTTCCGAAAATGAAGCCGCCCCTTCCATAGGGTTCATGTGTCCGCCGAAACCGAGAGAAAGCTTATTATGGAGGCGCGATTCCCCTCCGCCCGCAAGCCGTTCATACACAAACACCTCATCATCGCGGCGGATGACGACATACGGAATCGGCTGTTTAAATCGCGGGTCCTCTTCCGCGTCGCCTCTTCTGATTTCAAAAAAATGCGCCTCAATTTGAGCCATAATGTTTACGATACGTTCATCCTCGCTGTTGACTCCCTGAAATGTCAGCATTTCGTTTTGAAAGACGTCACTCCGCGGTGCAGCCAAGATGATTTCATCCATTTTATTCATGCCCGTTCCTCCTGTCTTACCTCTCCATTCAAGCCAAAAGAGCAGATATTATATCTGCTCTTCATCTTGGCCAAAATAAAAATCTTCGTCCTTAATCGGTTCTACCGTCGCTTTTTTGTAGCCGTTCCCTTTCATGGAGAAGAAATCATGTGATTTTGTTTTGGTGTTTAATCCGTTTAATACGATCGGATTAATATCCTCTTCTTCAAAGTAAGGATCGAACCCTAAGTTCATCAAAGCTTTATTGGCGTTATAGCGGATGAATTTCTTTACATCGTGTGAGAGTCCGACTTGATCGTACAAGTCCTCTGTATATTCAAGCTCATTTTCATATAACTGATTCAGAAGGTCAATCGCAAATTCACGAAGCTCTGCTTTTTTCTCTTCTGTCTGTTTATTATAAATTTCCTGAGCAAGGAGACCGACATACACGCCGTGAATCGCTTCGTCACGAAGGATCAGGTTAATGATCTCACCGCTTTGCATCAGTTTTCCTTGTCCGTAGAAATATAACGGATAATAGAAACCGCTGTAGAAAAGGAAGCTTTCCAGATAGACGGAAGCAACCATCGCTTTGAACAGTGAAATTTCATCATCTTTTTGAATGGCTTTGTAAAGCCCGACAATCATTTGCGCTTTTTTCTGCAAATATTTATTTTGTTTAACCCATTCAAATACTTCATTAATCGTTTCAGTCGGTGCAAGGGTCATGAAAATATTAGAGTACGACTTCGCATGGACAGCGTTCTCCATCATCGCCATAAAGTTCAGCACCGCTTTCCGCTGATGGCCTTCGACGTGCTCGGCCACAATCGGCATGCCCGTGTTCCCCTGCTCTGTATCAAGCAGTGTCAGGCCGGCGAGCACCTTCATGTACGTATCCTGCTCATTTTTACCCAAATACTTCCAAGTGAGAAGATCGCCGTTTAATGCGATCTCTTCCGGAAGCCAAAACTGCTTTACGTTTTGGTTGTAAAACATTTGGGTGAAATCATCTTCATGCTTTGACCAGTTTGCTGCGTCATAAATTTTTGTCACTGTAAACTCTCCTTTAATCAAACGACACAAGAAAGACAGCTGTCCTGCCCGGTATCTTTCGTTCTTGCATAGTAAATGGTTTTGATGCCTCTATGGTGGGCATACAGATCAATACGGTTCAGATCACGAGTTGTCATCGTATCTTTCAAAAACAGGGTAAAGCTGATTCCCTGATCGATATGCTGCTGGATTGTCGCGATCATATCCACCACTTTGAACATGTCCATATCATAAGCTTCTTTGTAGAAGAACCAGTTATTAGACGCTAACCCCGGCATCGGGTAATACGTTTTTGAATTTCCGTATGTTCTTTCTTCGATCCGTTCCATGATCGGCATAACGGACGCCGTGCTGGATTGGACGTAGGAAATGGAGCCTGTCGGCGCGATGCACAGTCTGTAGCTGTGGTACATGCCGTTTTCAGCGACAAACGCCTTCAGCTCTTTCCAGTCTTCGATTGTCGGAATGTGCATGCCTTCAAAGAGCGCAGCGATTTTTTCGTATGCCGGTGAGAACTCTTTTTCGATGTATTTATTGAAATATTCTCCCGTTGCATAAGTGGAGCCTTCATAATGCTCAAACGTTTCGCCTTTTTCTTTCGCAAGCTCAGCTGAACGCTGGATGGAATAAAAGTTCACCATCATAAAGAACGTATTCGCAAAATCTCTTGCTTCCGGGCTTTCATACGCGATGCCGTTTTGGGCCAGGTAGCCGTGAAGGTTCATGGCGCCTAAACCGATTGACTTCATCGCTTTGTTCGCGCGTCTGACTGCCGGCGCGTTGCGGATATCCGTCGTCTCAGATACATGAGTCAGGGAATCCGTCGCGAGTTTCACCGTGCGCTCAATCGATTTATGTTTCATGACATTCAGTATATTTAATGAACCAAGGTTGCAGGAAATGTCCAAGCCGATTTCGTCTTCCTCGTCATAATCTGTGTAAGCCGAAACCTGTGACGCCTGAAGCACTTCAGAGCAAAGGTTCGAGAATTTCACTTTTGATACGTGGTTATTCGCGTGCTCTTTGTTTACGTTATCCTGGAACATAATGTACGGATAACCTGACTCAGAACGGAGAACGGCAAGCTTTTCAAGCAATTTGCGCGCATTCACTTTTTCTTTTTTGACACGCGGGTTGTCGACAAGCTCTTCATACATCGCCGTCATGTCCATTTCGTCCATATGCTGGCCGTATTCTTTATAAATCGTATGCGGATAGAATACATAAGCCGCTTTATCCTCACGCGCAAGCTCAACGAACTTATCCGGAATGACGACACCGATAGAAAGCGTTTTGACGCGCACATCTTCATCCGCAGAAATCTTTTTCGTATCAAGAAAATCATTGATATCGCGGTGGAAAATATTTAAATACGCCGCGCCTGAGCCTTGTCTTTGGCCCATTTGGTCAGCGTAACGGAACGCATTATCAAGAAGCTTCATGACGCCTACAACACCTTTTGTGGCGTTTTCAACATCTTTAATCGCTTCGCCTTTCGCGCGAAGCTTGGACAGATTAAGAGAAACCCCGCCGCCCAATTTAGACAGCTGCATGGAAATATCGATCGCCCGTGAAATATCGTTTAAGGAATCATTGACTTCGAGCAAGAAGCAGCTCACCAGTTCTCCGCGGCGTTTTCTGCCGGCATTCAAAAATGTCGGTGTACTCGGCTGATATTCCTGATTGATCATCAGGTTTACATATTCTTTTGCTTTCTCAGTGTCGCCGTTTGCGAAGAACAGCGCGACGATTGAGATTCGGTCCTCATAACGCTCGAGAATTCTTTTCTTGTCATTCGTTTTCAAAGCATAGTCATTATAAAATTTAAACGCACTCATGAAGGAAGGAAAACGAAACTTCTTTGCGTAAGCTGTCTTAAACACTTCTTTAATGTCTTCAAAAGAGTAAAGGCTTAAGAATTCCTCTTCGTAGTATTGGTTTTCAATCAAATAATCCAGCTTCTCTTTTAAATCGTGAAAGTAAACTGTGTTTTGATTGATATAGTCAACAAAATAGCTATGTACAGCCTCTTTATCTTTATCAAACTGGAATTTTCCATCTTGTTGGATCATGATTTCGTTATTTAACTGGATCCATTTTGGCACTTGATTTTGTGACAAGTCTTTCTACCTCCTGAGTAAACAATTCAACGTCTTTAGATGTGCCGCTGAGTTCAAATTTGTGCAAGATCGGCACCTGATATTGTCTTGAAATGGTATCGGCGCTTTTTGCAAAGTTATCGCCCCATACTTTGTTGCCGCTCGCAGCGACTCCTAATAAGAGATGGGCGTATTTTTCGAGAAATGATTGTGTTGATGCCGGTACCTGGCCGAAGTTTGTCGTGTAGGTGACCAAAACAAACGGAGTGTCCACGTGGTCCGTTTCGTCCACCTTGCGGATCAGCTGAAAGTCTGTTTTATTCACAAAACGCTGAACATTCCCTGTCTTTGAATCAAATATGATTTGAACCATCCTTATCACGACCTATCAAAAATAATGAATCTCTCAACACTATATATAGTATACTAACCTCTCAGAAAAACACAACATATTGAGATCGATTTATAAAAAATTCATATTTTTGAAAGAGCGGACTTTGGCTCTGGCCCGATTAACGCCCAAAAAAGAGAGCAGAACGAGAATCATCTCTCATCCTACTCAAGGTGTCATGTGTAAGCCGATGTCTATCATAACATGAAAAAAAACTGCTTAGTAGTCTAGACTTTTATTCTTATTTTTTGTAAGAATCACATTTTTTTTCGCTTTCAACGGTTTCTTCAATCTCCACATCAGCACCGATTTCTTTCAGTACGGCTTTCAGAGCGCTTGTGATGGAAGCCTCTCTGATCAGTTCTTTGCCGTCAACGATGATGCTGGTTCCATATTCATAGCAGGAATCATCTTCACAAGTTTCTTCCCAATGGTTGATTATCACCTTGTGTTTCAATCGTCTCACCCTCTGCATGATCAATGTCAGTACTTAGTGTAGCTTGTACGGCCCGCTTTGTAAATTCGAACGCTTGTGAAATTTATTCAAGCTCATCCAGCGCCGCTTCTTTTTTCAGTTCGATTTTATTCGTTTTTTCATCATAACGGTATATTTTTAAGTAACCGTCCTCAACGATGCCGAAACGATTATGTTCCAGCTGCACCATGCCTTCTGTCTGCGGTTCGGTATCCGCCAAGCCGCTGTCATCATCTGTCACCACCGTCTCATGATTGCTGCAAGCTCCAAACAGCAAAAAAACAGCGATCCAAACGAGCGTAATCCTGATTCTTCTCAGTTCATTTTCACTTTCGAACACGATTTTCCGAACCCCCTTTTATGTTTCCGATATACAGCCTGCAATATACAGATGCGCATAGAAAAAGACCATGTTCATGGTCTTTTTCAAAAAGTCTATTCAAGCTCAAGCTGGACGTTTTTTTGCGGGGCGAACGTGGAGATGGCATGTTTATAAATAAGCTGCTGCTTCCCCTCCGTTTCGAGCAAAACGGTAAAGTTGTCAAAGCCTTTTACCTGGCCGCGAAGCTGGAAGCCGTTGAGTAAAAACACCGTGACGAACGTATTGTCTTTTCGGATTTGATTCAAAAACTGATCTTGAATATTAATCGGTTTCATGTTTCGTCCTCCTTGGTTCTCAATACAATACTGTTTCGATTAAATTTCCAGTTTTCCTGCTATGCACTCGAAAATTTCCTTTTTTTTCTGCTCAATATCAACAGGCGGCGTCATATCTGTCCATGAAACGGGCATTTTATTGCGAAACCAGGTCAGCTGGCGTTTCGCATATCGCCTTGAATTTTGTTTTAATTGCTCCACAGCCTGAGGGAGCGGCACTTTTCCATCAAGGTATTCATACAGCTCTTTATAGCCGATCGCCTGAATCGATTGGCTGTCCCGGATATTCATATCATACAGCCGCTTTACTTCGTCAAGAAGGCCGGTTTCCAGCATCAGGTCAACGCGCTCGTTAATCCGGCCGTACAGCACTTCTCTGTCCATTGTAAGACCGATAAGAACCGCATTGTAAAGCAGCTCCCGTTTTTGGGTTTTAAGATGCTCTGACATTGTTTTCCCCGATACATGCAGAATTTCGAGCGCGCGGATGACTCTTCGCGTGTTGTTTTGATGAATGGCTGCCGCCGCTTCCGGGTCGGCTGCCGCAAGCTTGGCATGAAGCACTTCCGCCCCTTCTTCAGCCGCCAGTTTCTCCATGCGCTCCCGGAATACAGGATCGCCGGAGTTTTCCGTGAACGTATAGTCATACAGCACGGACTGAATGTACAGACCCGTCCCCCCGACAATCATCGGCAGCTTTCCTCTATCGGCAATCTCGGTGATTTTTCCCCTCACCATTTTTTGATAATCCGCCGTTGAAAAAGTGTCGGACGGCTCCAAAATATCAATCAGGTGATGCGGCACGCCTTCTGTCTCTTCTTCGGTGACTTTGGCCGTTCCGATGTCCATCCCTTTATATACCTGCATGGAATCTCCGCTGATGATTTCCGCATTCAGCATTTTCGCGAGTCCGATGCTTAGTTTTGTTTTTCCGACTGCCGTCGGTCCGACAAGTATGACGACAGGCTGTTTTTTATTTTTCAATATGTATCACTCTCTTTTATAAATCTCCCCCTAATTATAGCATTCATTTCTTCAGGCACCTATCCATTTTGCCCTTTTTCCTGAGCGCTAAACGTCCGCTACCACCCGATCGGCTCGTTTCCGACAACCTCTCTCGTTTTTCCTTTGAGTGTATGGCGGTGCGTTTTCCGTCCTTCCTCCCGCGGATCGTAAACGACGCCGCCATGCTGGATCTGAATCGGCTCATTGTAGGCGGCAAAGGTGGTCTCTGAAAGCTCATGGTAATGTGTTCCGTCAACCCTCGGGATGGCAGGGCCGGAAATGCCGTAATACCTATGAAAATGGCCGTTTTCAAACGAGGTGATGCCCGTATAGAAATGTGTATGCTCATCTGTATTGCTGCCGTTCTCCGGCTGCGAAAAGCCTTCAATCAAATGATAATGCCCCTGCACTACATCCGTAACAGCCCGGTATGCGTGTGTGTGCGGAGGTTTTTTTGACCAATCGGACTGATACAGGCCCACAAAAGCTCACTCCTTTATTTTTTTGATAAACGCCCAATCAAAAATTGGTGGGCTGAATACTCTGTTATCATCTCAAATTTATTCTTGGAGGTACCTTAATTATGATTGAAGAATACACATACGAAGCAGATAGTGATATGAGACAGTTTGGACGGCCCGGATTTGGGTTCGGACGGCCGGGCTTCGGGTTCGGGCGTCCCGGATTCGGATTCGGCTTCGGGCGACCGGGTTTTGGTTTTGGCCGGCCTTGGTTTGGCCGCCCTTGGTTTGGCGGGTTCGGACGGCCGTTTGGTTTTTACGGCGGACCGTTTGCCGGAGGGCTTGTCGGAGGTCTGGTCGGAAGCGCTTTATTCAATCCGTACCTGTACGGGGGTTACGGCTACGGCTATCCGTACGGAGGTTATCCGTATTACTATTGACGAATCAAAAAGGCTCCTCCCCGGGGGCCTTTTTGTATAGGCCTAATGTCTTGACTTGGCGGGCAAAGTTCGGATATTATTTTATTTTACTGCCTTAAACAAAAGGCATAAGGATTATGATGAGAGGGGGATTTGATATGATTCTGGGTTATATCTTCCTCACAATTGCTATTTTATCAGAGTCAATCGGCGCGGCCATGCTGAAGGTCTCCCGCGGATTTACGCGGTTTTTGCCGAGCGCGCTTGTAGTGGCAGGCTATTCATTGGCCTTTTATATGCTTTCACTGACACTGAATCTCATTCCGCTCAGCTTATCCTATGCAACATGGAGCGGAGCCGGAACGGTGCTCGCATCCATTATCGGAGCGAAATGGTTTCATGAAAAACTGGACAAGCAGGCCGTCATCGGACTCTTTTTCTTATTGGCCGGTGTCATTTTGATGAATTGGTAGAAAGGAGAGGCATGCTGATGAAAGGATTACTTTGCTTGGCATTAGCCATTGTATCAGAAGTGTTCGGGAGCACGATGCTGAAGCTGTCGGACGGTTTTACGCACCTGTGGCCCGCTCTCGGCGTCATTGCCGGAATCGGAGCCTCTTTTATGTTTTTGAGCTTCTCACTGAAAAGCCTTGATTTATCCGCCGCATACGCGACATGGTCAGGTGTCGGCACCGCTTTAACGGCAATTGTCGGCTTTTTTGTTTTTAAGGAGGCCATGACAGTCAAAATGATGATCGGGCTTGTTTTGGTCATCACGGGCGTCATCCTGCTGAACCGTTCCAAGTCTCAAAAAGCTAAAAAAAATCAAACGGCCCGGAGCTGACCGTTTGAACTCGTCAAGCACGGGCAGCTTTTACTTCAACCTCAAGCTCCATCTCCACGTTTCCTTGGACCGCTCGTGAAATCATACATGAGGACTCCGCTTTTTGCGCTAACTTCCTGGCGAGCATAAAGTCCGTTTCGGCTGCATCCGGCTTTAATAATATAAACGGGCGGTGAATGATTTTCTGGTACGTGAACACACCGTTCGTGACGTCTACAATTCCTTCAGATTCCATATGTAGATCTTCTTTATCCAGGCCGCTTCTTTCCATCATCGCCGCAAGCGTTATAATATAACAGGTCGCGGCCGCTCCAAGCAGCATTTCATCAGGATTTGTGCCTTCTCCGGGTCCGTCCATTTCCTTAGGAATGGACACAGCCGTTTCCAGCCGGCCGCTTTTTATATCGCCGACGTCATTGCGATTTCCGGGCCAATTTGCTTTTAAATAAAAGTGATGTTTTGCCAAGGGACAAACCTCCTTTTTTTCAGTTTACTCATCTTTCACTCGTTTGTCTTTTTTTAAGCTTACGAATACTCTTGATTGATCACTCTTTTTATCGTACGGACAAACCGGTAAAATTCCTCCGTTTTTGTGAATTCCCTTTCGCGGTAATCAAAATTATCAAAAAACGCTTCCCGCTGTTCTCTGCTGATCTCAAGCTGTATGCTCAGCCCGGTTTGCGCCTGGTTATTGATATTTTCGGTGTCAACCCCGGCCAGACCGGTTTTTGAGGTTGCCAATTCTGCAGAAAATCCGTTTCGTTCGAGAGCTCTCACCAATTTTTTCGCCCGCTTCCGGTCGCTTCCTCCGACAAGAGTATTTTTCTCGTCGCCTTTATAACCGTGAACTGCGATAACATAATGGTGCTGCTTAATGCTTTCGACTGCTGAAGGCTCATCGAACCTGGTGCTCGTAATATGAAGAGTCTGGTTATCATGCGTTTTTAATCCCTCAAACAGATAGGTTGAATAATCATCTCTGAAAGAGCGGACGATCTCGCTCACCCCGCCCTCAATTCTCCCTCCGTGCGGCGACATGATCAATACGGGACTCCCCTTTCGCTTATTGTACGATATATGATAATCATCGGGGTCTTCATGTTCAGCCAAATCTTTAAAATCTGTGTATGTATCAGAAGAATTCGAGGGATCAGGGTCTGACGCATAATGAGCACATCTTATTAGTAAGACCATTGCTACGATAATGATGACATTAAGTAAAATTCTTTTCATCAGCTCTCCTTCTTTGCTCCTTTCTGAAAAATGACATGTTCATTATATGGATTTTTGTCAATAGGTCTTATCTTAACATTCTATTAACATTATCATCAGTGAAAAACTTCCCGGTTTCGAAAAATCAATGGATTGTCACGGTTCAAGCACTCAAATGCCGGGCATCAGTGAAAAAAGGTTGAGAGAGGGCAAAAAAAAAGGGAGGAACGCCCGAATTTTCAGGGGCGGGAGATTCACGGCCGGAAACGGACGGCATCAAGAATACGCTTTTAAAAATGAATATCCGCCTCCCGAAGCAAATGCGCAGGACAGAATGGAGCCCGTCAAAAAAGTTCTCATCTGCCTTTTTGTACAGCAAAATGCCGTTACAGCCCGCTCATCCCCTTTTTTTATCATAATGGTCCGTTTTGAAATGGAACCGTCTTTTTTCATATATATAATATCAATCGGAAGCTGTTTTTCCAAGGAATGTCTCAATATTATGTTCATGTATATACCTCCTTCCGCCGGCTTCATTATAAACGAACAAACGTTCTGTTCCAACTCGATTTCTTCTCCTGAAAAAGCCGCAAGTAACCAGCGCTCCTGAAGGACAAACAAACTGACCGAACATACGGCCTGTTCATATGGTATAGAGAGAATCGCCAGAATGGGAGGAAAAGTATATATGTTTGGTTACTCAATGGTACAAATGGTGCGGTCAAATGCTCATAAGCTGGACTGGCCGCTCAGAGAAAACGTATTACAGTTATATAAACCTTTCAAATGGACACCTTGCTTTTTGCACAAGTTTTTCGAAAAAAAGGTGAAAAACAGAAAGAAAATGTCAGTCATCATTGAATTTGAAGAGGGCTGCCATGAATCCGGTTTTCACAGCACAGGACAGGTCTTATCAAAAGAAAAACGCTGCACCATAAAAAAGCAGTTTCAAACAATCAATTGCTGCAGCGCCGAAGTCACTCCGTCCGCCCTTCACATGCTTCTTTCGCAATGCCGGGATATCCGTAAAATCTATTTAAACCGTGAAGTAAAAGCGCTCCTTGATACGGCAGCTGAATCGTCTCATGCAAAAGAAGTGACCCGTAACGGCACCGTATTAACAGGAAAAGGCGTAACCGTCGCCGTTATTGATACCGGAATCTATCAGCATCCCGATTTAGAAGGCAGAGTTATCGGATTTGCGGACTTTGTCAACCAAAAGACAGAACCGTATGATGACAACGGACACGGCACCCATTGCGCCGGTGATATCGCAAGCAGCGGCGCTTCATCTTCCGGTAAATATCAGGGGCCGGCGCCGGAAGCCGATCTGATCGGAGTCAAGGTATTAAACAAAACAGGATCAGGAACCTTGGCTGATATCATTGAAGGTGTGGAATGGTGCATACAATATAATAAAGAACACACAAAGAATCCGATCAGAATCATCAGCATGTCACTGGGCGGAGATGCGCTCAGATATGATAAAGAAACGGACGACCCGCTCGTCAAGGCCGTTGAAGAGGCATGGAATGAAGGAATCGTCGTCTGCGTCGCCGCGGGCAACTCCGGTCCGGAAGCTCAAACGATTTCAAGCCCCGGTGTCAGCGAGAAGGTCATCACGGTAGGCGCCTATGATGACAATGATACGGCCGGCAATGAGGACGATACGGTCGCTTCTTTCTCAAGCCGCGGCCCGACGGTGTACGGAAAAGAGAAGCCTGACATTCTTGCGCCCGGGGTCGATATCGTATCTCTCCGTTCTCCGCGTTCATACCTTGACAAATTACAGAAATCAAACCGTGTAGGCTCCTTGTATTTCAGTCTGTCGGGCACGTCCATGGCCACTCCGATCTGTGCGGGCATTGCCGCCTTAATCCTTCAGCAGAACCCGCAGCTTACGCCTGACGAAGTGAAAACACTGATCAAGGAAAGTCCGGATCAATGGACAAATGAAGATCCGAACATTTACGGAGCGGGCGCAGTGAACGCCGAAAACGCCGTGCCGAAAGAGTAACCTTTTTATCATGAGAACGGGGTCGTCTAAACCTGCAGATGACTCCGTTTTTCAGGTGAACAGATGAAACATTTATAATGAAGGAACTCGGAATGCTTCAGAACCGGCTGTCAGAAAAAGAGATCAATGCAAGGCAGTGTATTTCTAAAAAAATAGGGAATAAGTATGGTGTAGATAAAAGGAGGAATCACAATGGCACTTACAAACACCGAATTGTCTGAATGGCTGCAAAAACAGATCGGACAAACGCTTGATATCAGAAAAGGAGAGCTGACAGACAGCCGAAACGAGATTTCTGATATGGACCAGATCATGCTTCACCTTGATGATGTTCTCGTCCGCCGGACAAACCATCCCGATGACTATGTAGCGGACGAAGAACTCGTCTTAAAAGGGCACGGCACAACCTATACGGAGGAAGGAAATGTCCCGCTTCCCCAAGATGCGTATGAAATCCCTCTGCTCGGCGACATCACCATCCAAAAGGAGCAAGACGGATTAAAGGTACATACAGATCGGGCCGTTTATACAATCGGGACCCGGAAAGAGCAATAAAAAGAAAAAACGCCCTGAATCAGCGGCGTTTTTTTATTGGTTTTTTTCTTCAGAATATCCGTGGAACATCGTGAATGCGCAAAGCATAATGCCTAAAATAATGATAATCGGAAGCCAGATCACGGCAAACTTATAATCCGGTTCGGCAAAAGCGCCTATGACCGCCCCAAAGCAATACAGAACCAAGGCAAGCGCGCGCAATACAGCATCTCTCGTAAACTGCTTCCGCCTGTCTGCTTTGTAAAACCTTGCGGTGAGATCTTCAAAAAAATTAGCGAGCGTTCCCGTTAATACGGTCGTGGAAATCCCCGCTACACCAAGTTTTCTCGCGGCTGTCGTCTGCATTCCCATTGCGAAGCTGAGCAGCATAATCAGCACATAAACAGAAATGGCATCTGCAAAAAAGCAGGAGAACAAAGCAAACAGCAGCAAAACAGCTCCTTCAATAGCTAAAGCGGCAGTTACCGCAGGGGGCCAGAATGATTTCTTTTTATTGCCTACAAGCAGGGCCGCGGCAATAACGCCGGCAATAAATCCGATTAACGAGGTTAACGATTTGAGTACGGCAAGGTGCCACGAGTTGCCGATCGCCAGGCCGAACAGAACGATGTTCCCCGTCATATTGGCGGTAAAGATATGTCCCAGGCTTAAATAACCGATCACATCCACAATTCCCGCTGTTAAACAAAGAAGTAAAAGTGCAATATTTCGGTATGTAGTCACTGTCAATGTGATCCAATCCTTTCTCATGCTGATTCCAACATATAAGTTTACTCTTTGCCATTTCATATGTCCAGCCGGCGTGCCGCTTTTTCAGAGCATAAAAAAACTCCGGCGAACCGGAGAAGCTACTGAACGATAAATAGTACTCTCGTGCCGTCGGAGTATCCGCTCATTTGATTTCCAACCCATGAACCGGCCCCGCGGTTATCCGACGGGGTTACATATCTGATATCAGCCCCCGCCCCGCCTTCTATGCAAACTGCCATGGGCCATTCATCACGGTCAAACCCAGGCTTTGTCGGAATTCCTTTCAATGATTCTTTCCTTCTATTCTCCGCTCCGCCCCGATCAATTGTACAAATCTCAGAATGACCTTCCGAAATGGCGTCTTTTATATGATTTCCCGTCTCCGGATATTTTGACAGCGGGAAATACAGCACCTGATCGTATCGGGATGCGGCACGAGCAGCACTGTCCGAATGGATGCCGGCACCCGTAAGGCCGAACTGAAGAGAGATCACCAAAAGCAGACTTGCCGCCCATTTCATAAACGCATTCATTCACATCCTCCTTAAGAAGTTGATATGAAGCGTAAATATGTATATTAGCCGGATTTAACACACATGATGAAATGGCAAAAAAAGTTTGCTGTTTTGTTGATAATCAACGAAAATGGCAGCTTTACGATTTGTCTATTGAACCGGCTTCTGTTTCCTTATATATTTTAGACATACTTATGAGCCGTTGTGATCAGTGTCTTCGGCAGATAAAAGGAGGAATGCCGTCCGGTCGGCAGGCACCGGCTGTTTGTTATGTCTTTTCAAAAACATGAAGGCGGGGAAATCCAGATGGAAAAAACAATGTTTCACCCACACTCACCCGAGTTTCACGAAAACCCTTTTGCGGTTTTAAGCAGATTCAGAGAGCAGGACCCCATACATAAATTCGAACTGCAGCGTTTTGGAGGCACCTTTCCGGTTTGGCTCATCACGCGTTATGATGATTGTATGGCGTTTTTAAAAGACGGCAGAATTACGAGAGATGTAAAACGGGTCATGCCGAAGGAGCTGATCGCGAAGCTGAATGTCAGTGAAGATATCGATTTTGTCTCAGAGCATATGCTGGCAAAAGACCCTCCGGATCATTCACGTCTTCGATCTTTGGTGCATCAGGGGTTCACTCCCCGGATGATTGAGCAGCTTCGCACCGGGATAGAGCAGATCACAGAAGAGCTGCTGGATGAAATGGAAACAAAAGCAGACCCTGATATCATGAGAGATTTCGCCGCACCGCTTCCGTTTATCGTCATTTCCGAACTGCTCGGGATTCCGAAAGAGGACCGCGCCAAATTTCAAGTGTGGACAAACGCAATGGTCGACACGTCAGAAAGCGGACAAGATGCGACCAACCAGGCTCTCAAAGAATTTAAACAATATATGAAAACACTGATCGAAGAAAAAAGAAAACATCCGGGTGAAGACCTGACAAGCAAGCTTATTTACGCTGAAGAGGACGGCCAAAAGCTGAGTGAATCAGAGCTGTATTCCATGCTGTTTTTGTTAGTCGTTGCCGGGCTTGAAACAACGGTTAACCTTCTTGGCTCCGGCACCCTGGCGCTTCTTCTGCACAAAGACCAGATGGAGAAGATAAAGCGGCAGCCGGAAAATATCCAGACGGCGGTCGAAGAGCTTTTGCGTTATACCTCTCCCGTCATCATGATGGCAAATCGATGGGCGATTGAAGATTTCACCTATAAAGATGTTTCTATTAAAAAAGGCGATATGATATTTATCGGCATCGGTTCAGCCAATCGGGACCCGGAATATTTCGATGATCCTGATACATTAAATATAGCGAGAACACCGAACCGTCATATCTCCTTTGGATTCGGCATTCATTTTTGTCTCGGGGCTCCGCTCGCCCGGATGGAAGCATCCATTGCCTTTACCGCGCTTTTAAAACGGTTTCCGAATATAGAGCTGAAAGGCGCGCCCGAGAATGTAACATGGAGAAAAAATGTGTTTTTGAGAGGGCTTGAAACATTGCCTGTCAGATTTTAATATCGCCCCCCTGTTATTGGGGGTTTTTTTAATGTCTTATAAACAGAAATCAATATGACATTGAAGATTTAGTACATAGTTAATTTAGTTCTATATAGATAAAAAAGCGGCCGGATTGCTCCGGCCGTTCTCTATTACCGTTTTACCAACTCATTTGTTTCGTCCAGCTTTTTTCTGAAAGATTTAAGGAAATTTGCGCTGATCGTTCCTTTGTTTGCGTACAGTTTTTCGCAGAATGCCTTAATGGCGTTTTGCGGCTTCGGTTCCGACAGCATCGTGACATGATTGGAAGAGTGGACGTCCAGCAGGTGAAACTGTTTCATCTGGTGTTCCCATTCTTTCCAATACGCATCATGGTCTAACGGAATTTGTTCTTCCTCTGCCGTCAGATAACGTTCAAGATCTCCGAGGAACAAACCGCTTTTATTACGGAAGTAGTAGCATTGCAGCGCTTCCGGATGAGGCAGCGGCTTCATGTCATACTCTTCCATTCCGTAAGCGAGCTGCGTCTTCATCATTTGCTCCAGCTGCATCCGGATCGCTTCTTCGGATTTTGGCAGACCGCGCTTTTTGGCAAGGCCGGTCAATTCTTTCAATACTTCTTCTTCCTCAGCCTGGACGGTAATGTCTTCTCTGCTGATTAATGCCTCTTCAAGGTTTTCAGGCTTAAGATATGCTGTAAGCATCGTATTGATCGTTTGCAGCATGACTGACTTAACAGATGGTTTTCTTTCTTTCCATTTTTCACTGTACGGAGTGTCGATCATGACGGCGCTTTTTACCGTATGACCTTCCTCCTGCAAGAGGCGCGCGGTTTCATATGCAAGCATTCCGCCCAAGGAATACCCGCCGAGATCATAAGGGCCTTTCGGCTGTACCGCTTGGATGATTCTCTTATAAGAAGCGGCCGTCTCTTCGATTCCTTGCAGCGGCTCTTTCCCTGTCAAACCTCTTGCCTGGATGCCGTAAAAAGGTCGCTGACTCTTTTTGGCGAATGGCTGGTATGCTTCCACGCCTCCTGTTCCGCCGTGAAACCAAAAAACAGGACGGCCTTTTTCTCTTTCATTCAGCTTGACGAGTTCGGGAAAATTCCGGCCCTTCTCCTGTGGTTGGTTCGTTTTTAACAGCATGCTAATCTCCTGAAGAGTGCTGCATTTCTGAAGAGCCTCCAGACTGATGCGGCTGTCTCCGTCCTCAAGTTTTTTCAACAGCTGAATAGAGGAGATTGAATCGAAGCCGTATTCAGTCAGCGGCTTATTTTGATCAATTTCCGCTGCCTTCATCCCCAGAATGTCAGCCACAATGTCAGCTGCGCTCTCGCGGCAGAGCTGAGGGTCCTGTGAAACCGGTGCAAGGCTGATGTCTTCTGGCTGACCGCCTTTCCAATACTTATGGTTTTCAAAAGGATATGTCGGAAGCGGCACTCTTTGAACAGATTTGCCTTGGTGGAGTCTGTCCCACGGTATATCCGCACCTTTCACCCAGCAAAATGCAAGTTTTTCGAGATTGTTTTCAGCCAACAGCGTCTCCGTGACGACTGTACCGAGAGTCCCTTCCAGTAAAACGCCGATATCTCCTGATCCAGTCTGCTGAATGCCTGTAAAGAAGCTTTTCATTCCATTGCTTTCTTCGGAAAATGCTCTGTACTCTTTCAGTTTTTCCAGCAATTCATCTTGATTGCGGGCAACGAGGGCCAGGCGGCAGTTCATCGCCTCACGGCCGGTCTGAAGCGTATAAGCAATATCCCGCAATGACGGAGTATCTCCAGTTTGCACAAAATCAGCCAGCTGACCTGCGGCCGCCTTAAGACGCCCTTCGCTCTTAGCAGAAAGCACGATAAGCTGCGGTTCATGCACAGATTCTTTGTCTTTATGGCTCGAGCTGTACTGTTCCAAGACGACATGCGCATTCATGCCGCCGAAGCCATAGCTGTTAATTGCGGCCCGGCGCGGGATCGGTCTGCCCGTATGGTCGGTGAGCTGTGTCCATTCCTGATTGTCTTCGGTGAAACGGAAGCGGCTTTTCTGAATGGCCATTTGCTCGTTTGCAGCTGTAAATCCGGTAATGCCCGGGATGGTATGATGCTTCATGGCCATCGCCACTTTTATAAGGGCGGCCAGTCCGGAAGCGAGTTCGCCGTGCCCGATGCAAGGTTTCACGGTGCTGATATAACAAGGCGCGATTTCCTCTTGATTTGCAGACTCGCCGTAACCCGCTTTGATTGCATTAAACTCCAGCGCATCTGCCATTTCGGAGGCAATGCCGTGCGCTTCAATATAAGTGACGGTTTGCGGATCAACATCGGTGTCTTCGTACGCTTTTTTCATCGCGGCCTTCATTCCCGCCGGATTCGGCGCGTGAAGCGACATGCCTTTACCGCCGTGAGACACTCCTGTTCCTTTAATGACCATGTGAATATGATCGCCGTCTTCAATTGCCGCCTCAAGCGGTTTGATGATGATAACGCCCGCCCCTTCGCTTCTGACAAAGCCATCGGCATCTTTTTGGAACGATTTCGCCCGGCCGTTTTTGCTTAAATACCCCATTGAATCAAAACCGATAAAGCCCTTCGGCGACTGCAGAATATTGGCGGCGCCCACGACAGCCTGCTCACATTCGTTATGACGGATTGATTGAACCGCCCTGTGCAATGCCACCAGCGTTGACGTGCAGGCAGCCTCGTAATATTCACTCGGTCCTTGTAAATTCAAGGCATATGATATCCTGTTCGGAATGATGGACGGGATGGCTGTTCCATTGTTCGGATCGCTGTTGCCCGCGGCAACGAAAACGCCTGTCGGTCTGCTTGATAACGCCTTATTTGTCAGGCCCGCATCCTCCATTGCCTTCCATGTATGCATCAAAAGCAGAAATTGCTCCGGCCCCATTTGTGATGCCTCTTTAGGGGAAATTCCGAAAAAGAGCGGGTCAAATTCGCCGACACCGTCAATAAAACCGCCCCATCTGAGACTCGTGTCATTCTCATCATCGGCGTAACGGCGCCAGTCCCAGCGGTCCGCCGGAATTTCGGTAATACAGTGATCCCCGTTTACGATGTGCTCCCAAAAAGACTGGATATCCGGGGATTGCGGAAACTGAGCTGACATACCGATAATCGCGATTCCTTGCTTGATATCGGCGTTATCACAAGGCGTATGCTGTTTCTTCGGTAAAGTGCGCTCTTCTGTTTCCGTGACCCTGGCCTCTTCTGAATGCTTATGATCGGCAAGCAATTGAGAAAACTTGCTCTCATATGCTGACGCGAAGTGGCGGGTCAGCTCCTCCGCGGTCGGATACTCGAAAAACAATGTTGGATTCACATCGATGTCCGCCTCTTGGCCGATCTCTTTTGTCAGCCCGATCAGGCTCGCTGAATCAAGTCCCAATTCCATGATATTCGCGTCAGAACGAAGAGATGGCCCGGGTTCACCCATCATCTTGGCGAGCTTGCCAAGGACGTAGCTGCGGATATCATCTGTCAGACTGCCGGCAGAAATCGGTGCCCCCGTATTCTTAACAGCCGTTCGGGCCGGCTGATTCATCTGTTCGGTTTTCGGGCGGAACCGTTTCAGGGCATAGCCTTCAAAACGCATCACCACTTCCGATCGGCTGCTGATGACATCTGCGTTAATCAGAATCATTTCCCCCGTTTGTTTGGTCAGCTTGATGTGCAGCCAGCAATCGGTAAGATCTTCAGGGGTGCTGAAGGTGACGGAATTAATGCCGAACGGCAGATAGCTTTCCGCCTCCGTTTGATCCAATAAAGAAAGTGAGGCCAAATAAGCACTGTTGGCGATTAACGGATTTATGGCATAATGATGCGCTTGTTGTGAGTCGCTATTGTTCAGGTTCACTTTCGCTAAAACGGCATCAGAGCCTTTGTACAGGCGGGTGATCGTTTTAAATTCTTCTCCCCACACGACGGGTCCCGTTCCGTCTCCGTATAACTCATCTATCCGGCCCACTTCCCGGTAAGAGCGCTGAATGGCCGCCAGATTCGCGTGCTGCTTTTGAAACGGATAGGGGCTGCACTCGGCATACGCCGCTATGCTCCAATCAGGAGACGTGCGGCTGCGGTGCATTATGCTCAGTTCAAATCCATCCCCGTTTTGTTTCGATTCTGTTTTCAGCTCGATGCGATCGCCTTTTTTTACGGTAATGGGGCTGACGTAATTCAGTTTTTTAATTTGTCCTCCTTCCGCTTCAGGAAAAAGATCACAAAAATGATCGACTGCCAGACTGTTATATGTAGCGCCGACGAGTACCGGTTCTCCGCTGAATTGATGCCCTTTCACGTATGGGTCGTCATCACTGTATACCGCCTGAACGCCGGCAGCGTTTTCTGATTCACCGAATTGAAAAGAAGTCCCGTGGTCAAAAGCGTAGGCCGGCAGATGAACGGCGTGCTCTTGCTGCAACTGATCAAACGCGATATTCTCTCCTTTTTCCCATTGCCGCGCACGCCGGCCAATATCAGATTCAGAGAAATTGAGATTCCGCTGATCCATGCGGTAAGCGGCAAGCTTTTCCAACAGTTCCTGAATGGAGGAAGCCGTAAATGCCGCCCGATACTCCGAATGATGTGTTCTTTTTTGCAGCGCGGATGCGATGGCGGCCGGATGAAGAGATGGCGTCTTTTCTAAAAAGGCCGCCAGTCTGTCAAGATAGGCTTCAAAACTCCATTTTGTTTTCGCTGACACAGGGAAAATATATTCCTCATCGCCGTGACGGGCCTGATCGGAATTCGGGCTGATATATTCTTCTACGATGAGATTTGCATATGCCCCGCCTGCCCCGAAGGAATTAATCATGCTTCTCCGCGGGATGATGTCCCCCGTTTCGGCATCCCTCATACGCTCCCAATACTCGGTTTTTTCCTGCAGGTAAAAAGCCGTTTGTTCAAGGTTGATATTCGGATTTTGCGGTTTTGCGTTAATCGACGGGACTAATGTTTCCCGCTCCATTTGCAGCAGCACTTTCGCGAGCTGGGACATGCCGGAAGCCGCCTCTAAATGCCCGAGATTTGACTTGACGGATCCAAGCGCGCAAAAACGTTTTTTATCAGTATATTGCGCGAACGCATTTGTCAGGGCAATGACCTCAATCGGATCTCCCAATACAGAGCCGTTTGCCGCTGATTCAACATAACTGATTGTTTCCGGATTGATTCCGGCCTTGTCGATGGAAGCCGCCATGAGCTTCGCCTGCTGTTTCGGATCCGGAGCCGTGTACATCTGCCTTCCGCCGCTATGGCACAACGCGCTGCTTTTAATGACCCCGTAAATATGGTCTTTGTCGGCAACCGCTTTAGAGAACGGCTTCAAGAGCACCGCCCCGACTCCTTCTCCCGGCATCAGGCCCGTGCCGGTTCCGAAGCTTTTGCTTTCACTTCCCTGTTCAAGCAAATTCGCCCGTTCGAGCGCATCATATTTAGACGGTTCAAGCGTGAGATTGACCCCTCCGGCAATCGCCATGGAACAACTGTTAAGCTTCAGGCTTTCACAGGCGAGATGAATGGCGCTCAGTGAGCTGGAGCATGCGGTCGTAACGCCCATGCTCGGGCCCGTTAAATTGAAAAAGTGGGAAATGCGGTTGGCGATATGCCAATCCCCTCCGTTAGAGCTGAGCGCAGCTTTTTCCAACGACGGGATATTCCAGAAATATTGATTGTACATACTTCCCATAAATACACCGATGCCGCTGTCTGATTCCTGCCATTCGTTTACTCTTTCTAACGAGTAACCGCCGTTTTCAAATGTTTCCCATACGGTTTCTAAGCTTAGACGGAGCTCAGGCGTCATCTCCATCACATGGTCTTCCCGGATGTCAAACAAGTGATGGTCAAAAGCGTCAATATGCTGCAGAAATCCGCCGTACCGTGTTTTGCGTTCTTCTTTTCGTGTTTCTTTTGCCATTGTTTTCAGAAGACCGGATTTCCATCTGTTTTCCGGAGCTTCCGTAATACAGCTGTCTCCGGCTTTTAAATGCTCCCACAGCTCATCGAGGGTTTCAGACTCGGGATAGCGGCCGCTGATGCCGATAATGGCAATGTCGTCACGATCAGAACGATTAACGGTGACGGTTTCTGTTTCCGGCTTTGGCGCTTTTGGCTCTATTTGTTCAGTGATAAACCGCCGCGTTTCCGTGACAAGCGGCACCGGTTCATTCATTGCAGGTTCCGGATGCTTTGTTTCAGGAGGCGCTTGTTCGGCTCCGAATGCCTGTTGCAGCTTATCCGGGTAAGTTTCCAGCAAATACTCGGCAAGTTCTTTCGTATTCGTGTGTTCAAATAAGACCGTTTTCGGCAGCTCGCCCGTCAATGTTTCCAGTTCGCGGATAAAATTCACCTGCAAAATGGAGTCGATGCCGTATTTTTCAAAGCTGGTTTCCGGCTGAATGCGCTCGGGAGCAAGCTTTATGGACTTGGCTAACGTTTCTTTTATGAATTGCACAGTCCGGTCTGTGACTGAGAAAGACGGTTCTGTGAAATCAGCCGGCTCTTTGGAAGCCGCAGTTTCTTCAACCGCCTGCGCGTTCGGCTGCTTTTGCCTGATGACGCCGTCGCTTTCTGCCGCCACGATCTGCTGGCCGAGGTGATGTGACGATTCCGCCATAAATGTAACGTACCGATATCCCTCGCTTTCCAGCGCAGACTGCCACGCTTCAGGATACAGCCCCGGGCATCCGGGAATGCGCAGTTTGGCGTCTTCATACAGCCACCAGCCTTCCAAAAGACCGAATGTCAGATGAGAATAAACCGAATGGCTGCTAATCTCATTTAATAGCAAAATCCCATTCTTTTTAAGCACCGCTTTGGCATTGCGAAGTGTCCGCCGAATATTTTTTGTCGCGTGAAGCACATTTGCCGCAATTACCGCGTCATATGCGCCCGCCTCTATACCCTGCAAAGCCGGGGGCTCTTCCACATTAAACCGCTTATAAGTCAAATACGGATTGTCGGGACCGTATTCTTTTTCAGCATGCATGAAAAAGGCCTTTGACAGATCGGTGTAGCAATATTCTTTCACATGATGTTTGTACTCTTTTAATCTTTTGAAAACGGCCGCGCTTGTCCCGCCCGTCCCCGCTCCGATCTCTAATATCCGGATTTCCGCGTTCGGGTCTTCTTTCAGCCGTTCCTCAATGAAAGCCGCCAATGTGTCAGCGAGCACCTCATTAAAGTAGTCTGCCGTTTCATTGTTTTTATAGATTCCTTCCACCAATTCCATTGAGGAATCGGGAAACAGAACATCAGTGGCAGAAACTCTGCCGGATAAAATATCCGGCAAAGCTCTGAGAGCGGTCTCCACTAAGGTGATCATCGCCTGTTTGCTGCTGTCCTTGAGTAAAGGAGCTTTCTTTTCATCCCATTCTTGCCACAGAACGTCCGCACGCTCTATCGGACCCGTTAACACATACGTACTGCCTGACTGTTTCAAAAAGCCTTTTTGCACCAAGATGGAGATGCTTTCTTCCAGCCACCTGCCGTAAAACCCCTGCATGACAGGCTGCGTTTCGTTTTCCGTAAAAAATCCGACAGATTTCAGCTGGCCTGCCAATAGTTTGTAAAGAAGATCTTCAGTGTTTTGCAAAGCCGTCCCCTCCTTAACTCAATTGTTGTACATGTCTTGTTACTTTAGGCTGATAGCTTCGCAGTTTTTGCATCGCCGAGCCGTGATGTTCAGGGTATACTTCTATCATTTCTTCCGGTTTTTCCTCCGGCTCTTCCGCCTGTTTCATCATGACGAACTGATTCAACGGGCCGCCGAGCAATCGTTCAAGCGCCGCCATTGCTTCCGGCGCTTCAATTGATCCGACTCCCGCCTGTTTCATCCGTTCTTGATATTCGGCAGATGATACGATTCCGACACTGCCCCAGTAGCTCCAATTCATCACTGCCGCCGAATACGGCCGAACTTGAGCCAAATGAGCGGCAAAGGCATCTTTGAAACTGCATCCGGCAGCATAATTGCTTTGTCCGGCCGCTCGTGCAAATGATTGAACAGATGAGAAGAACAAAGCAAAGTCCAGCGGCTCATTTTGGAACACGCGGGCCATATTCACGCTGACATTGACTTTTGCAGCGAGCACGCTTTTAAAACGGCTTTCCGGCATATTTTTCAGGCTCTGATCCTCTAAAACAATTGCGGAATGGATGATTCCGTTAATTTGCGGGTGCGTGCGTTTGATCGTTTCATACGCCCGTGTGAGCTCATTCGGATTTGCCGCGTCAGCTTCAATATAAATCGGCGCCGGGCCGAATTGGCTGAGTCTGTCGATTTTTTCCTGGATGGCGCTGTTATGTTTTCGTCTGCCGATCCAAACGACTCGCGCCTGATATGTTTTCACGGCATATTCGCTCCATGCCTCGCCGATGCCCCCCGCGCCGCCGATGACGACATAAACGCCGCCTTGTTGGTAAGCGGGCCGGCTTGACACCGGCTGCTGTACAGGAATAAGGCGCTGTTTGTACCAGTGATTGTTCCGGTACGCCCATGTATTGCCTTGCTCATCAAACGGCGCTGAGAACAGCTCCGCCTTTGAAACATCTTCCGGACATCCGGCATCAATCAGCCTTGTTTGCCAGTTCGGATACTCTTTTGCGAGCGAGCCGACCAAACCGTGAATGCCTGCATGAGCCGGATCAATCATGTCCGCCGGCTGTACGGACTGTGTTTTTATTGTGACTGCAGTCAAGCTGATTCGCTTGCCTCCATATCCTAAAGCAAGCATGGCCTTAATCACTCTGTACATCTGGATGACGCCCGTATCCTGAGCTTTTACCATGTCATCAGCGCTGTGAAAAGGAGCGATCCATACGATATGCCCGAAAGACCCTCTTGCTTTCAGTTCAGCCGCAACAGCCTCTATTTCATCCTCCGGGTTGATATGAAGCCGTTTCGCAGAAGGATGATGCAATTGAAAAACCGCGCTTTCCTCATCCCCCGCGATAAAGACAACCTCTTCCGTCTTATATGCCGGGCTTTGATCACGGAATTCCGCGAGATCCCACACCGGAGCCAGAAGGTTTGCTCCATTTAATGATGTTTCCGGCGCGGGGCCTTCCATCATTCTGGAAGAAATCCCTTTAATTCTGACACAGACCCGGCCTGTCTCATCGCATAAGTCAATGTCCATACGCTGTATTTTTTCATCCGTTCCCCGGGAGCTGACATACGCCCACATGCTTGTCGTGCACGGGCTGAAAACGTCCAGTTCTTCAAGGGCGAACGGCAGTGACAGCTGGTTATCATCTGCGTGCAGCTTCAGTCCGATTGTCGCTTGTAAAGCTGAATCAAGCATACACGGGTGAAGAACGTATTGATCTGCCGTTTCTTCGAGGAAGGAAGGCAGCCGGAGCTCAGCCAATGCTTGATTGCTTCCGATATGAATCTGCTGAATTCCTTGTTGTCCGGGACCGTAGTCAATGCCGATTTTGCTGAATAAACCGTAACACTGTTCAGAAGTCAGTATACTGAGGCCGCATTGAGCTTTCAGTGCGCCTATATCACGGTGCGGAGCCTCCCCGGCGCTGAGAATGCCGGCAGCGCCCTGACAGTGTATCTGCCTGCCGCTTGCTTCTGTTTGTGAATCCGTGTAAATGTCATACACGATTTCACCGTTTTCCCTCGGGTTCAGGCTGATCTGCGCTTCAATCGGGCGGTGTCCCGCTTCGATCGGCCGAACCCAAACGATGTTTTTCAGGCGGGTGACAGAAGGACGTTCCTTTTGCCCTTTGACTGCCTGAGCAACCGCCGCCCTAGCCATTTCCAAGTAGGCAACGCCCGGCATAACCGGCTTGCCTTTAATAAGATGATCGGTGAAAATCGTCTCTTGTCCCGTAAATTCGGATCGGTACCGCTGCTCTGTTAAATCTGATACATTTTCGTGAAGCAGCGGGTGCAGCACCCGCGACGTCGGCACAGCTTGCGGTTTCTCTGCTTTCGGCCGATTGTCCGTGATCCAGTACCGCTCTTTCGCAAACGGGTAAGCAGGAAGACTCATCCGTTGAGGCTTGATATCAGAATATAGGCCGTCCCATTTGATATCCGCGCCCTGCACCCATAATTCCGCAAGCTTGTCATTCTCTCGGCGGCTTATCAGCTCTTCGATATTCGCTTCCCCGTTTGCGCCTGCCAGAATGGATTTGAGGGAGGTTTTACCCGCTTTTCCTTTATAAATACCCGCTATATCATAACGTCCTTTCGCACAGCTCTTTAGCTTGTCCCGCAGTTCTTCGGCCGAGGAAGCGATAATGGCCGCTCTTTCTTCCATGGCATCACGCCCCTGCTGAAGCGTGTAAGCAACATCGGCAAGATCCGCTTCCGTAAAAGAAGCTTGCGCCAGCTGCTGCGCCTGTTCCTGCAGACGTTCTTCTTCTTTGGCCGACAGCACAAAGATTTGAGGGTGTGTGAAAACAGCTGTTTTTCTTTCTACCTTCGGGATATATTCTTCAATGACGACATGGGCGTTTACGCCGCCGATGCCGAAAGAACTGATCCCCGCACGGCGCGGCAGATGATTGCCGTTTTCGTCTTTCAATGCCGTCCATTCTCTTTTTTCCTGTACGATGTAAAACGGACTGTCTTTCAGCTTGATATACGGGTTGATGACCTCGCTGTGGAGGCTTTTTGCAAGTGTTTTATGCTTCATCTGCATCAGCACTTTGATCACACCCGCGACACCGGCTGCCAGGGACAGGTGGCCGATATTGGTTTTAGCCGATCCCAGACCGCAGTGACTCGCGTAAACGGCGGGATCGCCTGTTTTTTCGTACAGCTTTTGAAAGGCGGATTTCAGGCCGTTGATTTCGACCGGATCGCCAAGCTCCGTTCCGGTTCCGTGCGCTTCAATATAAGTGACTGTTCTCGGATCAATGCCTGCTTTGTCATAAGCCGTTCTGACGACTTCCGCCTGGGCTTTCGGATTCGGCGTCGTCAAGGAGTTCGCACGTCCGCCGTGATTGACCGCGCTGCCTTTAATGACACCGTAGATATGATCGCCCGCTTTTTCCGCTTCTGACAGCTTTTTCAAAAACAGAATTCCGGCACCTTCACTGACGGCAAATCCGTCCGCCCTGTCGGAGAATGTTTTACATTTCCCTTCTTTGCTCAGAGCGCCGGCTTTGTCATAAGCGATGTGGCCTTGCGGTGTGACGACGGTATTCACGCCGCCGGCGATCGCCATATCGCAGTTCCCGTTTTCAATGGCGCATACGGCGTGATGAATCGCGACCAGCGAGCTGGAACAAGCCGTGTCGATCGGTTCACTCGGCCCGTGCAGATTAAGCATATAGCTGACGCGGTTCGGCCCCGCTGACGGACTCATATTTGCGGCTGACGCACCGCCGATATCCAGGTCGGAAAACAGTGAGCCGTATCCGGTATTCCCCGTGCCGATATACAGGCCTGTTTTCGTGCCGGAAAGGCTTTTAGCGGAATATCCCGCATCTTCTATCGCCTTCCACGCATACATCATTAACAAGCGCTGCTGGGGATCCATCTGTTCGGCTTCCAGCGGTGAAATTCCGAAGAACAGCGGATCAAAATCCGCAACTCCGTCAATAAATCCGCCCCACTTTACATTTGTTTTGTTGGCTTCATTAAGCGGGTCACCGTAATACTCACGCCAGTCCCAGCGATCCGCCGGCACCTCTGTTATACAGTCTTTTCCTTCTTCTAAGTTGCGCCAATACTCATCAATATTTGCGGCCTTCGGAAACACTCCGCTCATGCCGACAATAGCGATCGGTTCCGGTTTATGTTCAGCCGCAGTCTGAACAGGCTGTACGGCAGTTTTTGCAAATCGTTTGTTCCCTGCCAGTCTGATGCCGCCATCATCAGTTACGCCGCTTTGTTTTTCTTCTTTCGGCTGTGTGCTGCCGGCAAATTGTGTTTGATAGTCTTCTGCTAAATGATGCGCCAAGGCTTGAATCGTCGCATATTCAAAAAATACGGTCGGTGTCAGATCAAGCTGGTAAGTGTCATTCAGCTTGTTGGCGAATTCCGTCAGCGTAATGGAATCAAATCCGTATTGATTGAACTCCAATTCGATATCGATTTCTTCAATGTTTATTTTCAGAAGCCCGGAAACCTCTTTTGCCAGCAATTCCTGAAGTTTTGCCGTCAGGTCTTTCGGCGCAGGCGTTTCATCCGTTTTCTTAACCGGTGCAAAAGCGGCTGCAGGAGTCTTTTGAAGCAGCTTTTCCCGCATTACGGCGCGGTTTCCTTCCATGACGAGCACGCTTGTTTTCCCCGTGCTCCATGCTTTGTAAAGAGCTTCTATTCCGGTCTCAGTGCGCATCGGCGTTACGCCGGTTCTTTTTTCGGTGAGCTTCGCCATTTCTTCATTGACTTGCATTCCGCCGTTTTTCCAAAGCGGCCAATTGATTGACAATGTGTGACCGTGGCGGTACATTGCGGTAACCAGCGCGTTGCGGTATGCCGCATAGCTGTCCATAAATGCGTTTGCCGCCGCATAATCCGCCTGTCCCGCATTCCCGGTGATACCCGAAATGGATGAGAAAACGATGAAAAAGTCCAGCGCTAAATGCTCGGTTGCTTCATCAAGGTTGACAAATCCGTCCGTTTTAGGAGCAAGTACACTGTAAAACTCTTCGGTTGTTTTCTTTGCGATATACTGATCTTTCATCACACCCGCGCTATGAATGATGCCGTGAAGGCCGCCATATTCCGTCTCAATTGTTTTGACCAGGTCTGCCGCAGTTTGAGCGTTTGTTACGTCAGCCTGCTTGTATTCCGCTTTTGCTCCGAGTGATTCAAGCGATTGCAGCTGCATCCGCTGATTCTCGCTTAATGCGGAACGGCCTGTCAAAACCAGTGTCGGCTCTTTGACTTTGCGGGCGATTTCTTTCGCGAAAATAAAGCCTAAGCCCCCGGCTCCTCCGGTAATGAGATATATGCCTCCGTCGTTCCACGGAATGCGTATTTTGCCGCCGGACACGGCCGTTTCTTTGACATCTGCGCTGTATCGGATGCCGTTTTCATATTTGATATGGCTGTCATCAGCCCGTGTTTTATTTTCTCTGATGATGTCTGTGATTCTGCCGTTTTCCGCCGGTTCTATTTCAATCAGCTGGGTTTTCAGTTTTTTATGTTCCAGGCCGGCTGTTTTTAACAAAGCTGAAATGCCTGAGAGCAGCTGATGCTTATCTGTTTTAGAGAGAACCGTCTGGATGAGGACGTCTCCATCCGTCTCTACCTTCAGCAGTTTTTGCAGCGTCTCCAATATCCGTCCTGTATAATCACGGAAGCGCGCCGCCGCTTTCCCGTGCCGGGAGGTCATTTCAATACATTCAGCTCCCGCGGCTTCAACGGCTTGTTTCAATCCGGCGTCTGTGTCACAAAGCAACACGATATGCCGGGCAAAAACCGGTTCCGTTTGAACGGCGGTTTCATCGCTTCGGGTCCATATCGGCTCAAGCATGAGCGTTTCCGGAGCTTTTTCTTTTTTCTCAGGTTCTTTTTCAGCCGTTCTGAATGACAAACCTTTCAGCCTTACGCAAACCTTGCCGTTTTCATCACAAATATCAAGATCACGTTTTTCAATCTGGCCGGCTTTGTGGTCTTCAGAAAGTCTGGCGTAAACCCACATCTCGGCAGCGCATGCGCTGAATACTTCAAGCTCCTGAACCGCAAACGGAAGCATCAGTTTTTCATCATTTGTTCCGGTTAATATGCTTGATGCCTGCAATGCAGAGTCCATTAAGCCCGGATGCATGACATACTCCTGTACCGTGTCCGCACAAGCCGCATCAAGTGACAGTCTGCCCAATACGAAATCATCACCTGTATAAATCGCTTTGACACCCCGGAAAGCCGGGCCGTAATCAAAACCGATTTTGCGGTACATATCGTACACTTCATCTGCAGAAAACGGTGTCTCGGCGGATTGTGATCTCAGCTTTTGGAGATCAATGACCGGTGCCTCGGCATCAGGGCGGACTGATACTGCCCCTTGGCTGTAAACGGACGGCTGATCTGTTTCCCGGCCGCTGTAAATGTCGAATTGAACGTCATTTGCCGTTTCAGGAATGAGGCGGATGTTGACATGAACCGGCTCGTCTTCAATGGTGATCGGCCGCACCCAAACCGTATTCTTAAGCTTGACGCTTCCTTGTCCGGCCGGAACTTCAGATGCCTGTTCCATTGCTGCGCGCGCCATTTCAAGATGTGCCACTCCCGGTAAAATCGGCACGCCTTTTACAACATGGTCCGCAAGGTAAAATTCTTTTCCTGTATAGATTGAACTGAACCGCTGTTCTGCAAGGTTTGAAGTATTTCTGTGCAGAAGCGGATGAAGCGCGTCTTGTTTTCCCGCAGATACAGTGCTTGTTTTTTCGTGTTTTCCGGTGCTTTTTGCCGCCCAATAGCGGTCTTTTGCAAAAGGATACGATGGCAGGCTCATGCGTTTAGGCGGTCGGTCTCCATACAGCTTCGCCCAATCGACGTTCAGCCCTTTGACCCATAATTCAAGCAGCTTCGCGTATTTGCCGCGTGCCATCCATTTTTCAACGGCTTCTTGAATTTCTTCATCTTCCGTCAGCATTTGCAGCGTGCCTTTGTCTATTCTTCCTCTGTACAAGTCCGCGTGCTTATCTCCAGTGATAAACTGTGACAGTTTTTCCTGCAGTTCTTCTGCAGATCCGGCAATAACCGCCAGACGTTCTTCCATGGCGTCCCTTCCGATTTGGAGGGTATATGCCATAGAAACGAGGGAGGATTGATCGTACCGTTTTTCAGTAAGCGCACGTTTCAGCTGTTTTGCCTGCTCTTTCAGGCGTTTTTCATTTTTGGCGGACAGAACGAAAAGACATGGGTCGATATGAAAATCATCTGCTTCCTCTCTGTCTTCTGGAATGTATTCTTCGATGACAACGTGGGCATTTACGCCTCCGATGCCGAATGAGCTGATGCCCGCGCGGCGAGGCTGTTCGCTTCCGCGTTCGTCCGTCTGCGTCTTCCATTCCATTGTCTCCCGCACCAGATAAAACGGGCTGTCTTCAAGCTGAATGTACGGATTTACCGTCTCACAGTGGAGACTTTTTACTAGTGTCCGATGCTTCATCTGCAGCAAAATTTTAATAATGCCCGCTGCTCCCGCGGCAAGGGATAAATGGCCGATATTCGTTTTGACCGACCCTAAGCCGCAATAGGCGGCCGCTTTCTCTTTTCCGTCTGCAAACGAGCTGAACGCTTGTTTCAGTCCGTTAACTTCAACGGGATCTCCCAGTTCTGTTCCGGTGCCGTGCGCTTCGATATAAGAGACTGTTTTCGGATCAATGCCCGCTTTTTTGTATGCGGCTTTAATGACTTCCGCCTGTTGTTTCGGGTTAGGCGTTGTTAAAGATGCCGCGCGGCCGCCGTGATTCACCGCGCTTCCTTTAATGACGCCGTAAATATGGTCCCCATCCGCCTCAGCGGCTTTCAGCTTTTTGAGGAAAAAGAGCCCTGCTCCTTCACCATGGGCAAAACCGTCAGCCTGATCAGAGAACGTTTTGCATCTTCCTTCTTTACTCAGCGCGCCCGCTTTATCAAAGCTGATATACACATCCGGAAGAACAATCGTATTGATTCCTCCCGCCAAAGCCATGTCGCACGTTCCTTCTTCAATTGAAGAAACGGCATGGTGTATGGCAACAAGTGAGCTTGAGCAGGCGGTATCAATCGGCTCGCTCGGCCCGTGCAGATTGAGCGTATAGCTGACACGGTTCGGTCCGACAGACGGACTTGTATTCGCCGCGGATGACCCTTCAATCTCCGCATCGGCATTGGCTAAAAGAGAACCGTAGCCGGTATTTCCGGTCCCGATAAACACACCTGTCTTTGTGCCTGAGAGACTCTTTGACGCATATCCGGCATCTTCGATCGCTTTCCACGCGTACGTCAGCAAGAGACGCTGCTGAGGGTCCATTTGCTCCGCTTCCCGGGGTGAAATCCCGAAAAATAACGGATCAAATTCAGCAATTCCGTCAATAAACCCGCCTTGGTTGACGTTTGTTTTATTGGCTTCTTTTGCGGGATCCCCGTAATAGTCCCGCCAGTCCCAGCGGTCTTTCGGAATCTCGGTCATGCAGTCTTTGCCTTCTTTCAGGTTCTGCCAGAAAGCTTCAATGTCTTCTGCCATCGGGAAAATCCCGCTGATGCCTACGATTGCGATCGGTTCCGGCCCTTGGCCCCGCTGCACTGTCTGCGGAAGTGTCTCAGGCAGAGTGCGGCGTCGCTTAACGGCCGGGCGCGTGATTTGAGTCTCTTTTACCGGCCTTGCCGATTGAACCGTTTTTGTATTTACCGCAAACCGTCCGGCAAATTCCTCTTCATATTCACTGATTAAATGAACGGCAAATTCATGGATTGTCGGATGATCAAAGAAAATCGTCGGCGTTAACGTAAGCCGGTACGTTTTGTTTAACTGGTTCGTAAACTCAGTCATCGAGATAGAATCCAGCCCGTATTTTGTCATTTCTTCATGAGGATCAATTTTGTCAATGTTTACTTTTAACAGTGAGGCCGTCTGCTGTTTTAACAGATGCTTCACTTTTTCAAGCAGGCTGTCAGCATCAATGTCATGACGTACGCCGGTCTCTGCTTCCGGATGATCATTCTCTTTGCGGAACAGTTTTGCTTTCATGTGTTTCACATCTCCTTCAACAACCGTCATCCGGGCTGTCCCGCTCATCAAGCCTTGATATAAAGCCTTGATGCCGGCATCTGTACCGAGCGGTGCGATTCCCGCCTCCTGCATCAGCATATCTTCCGTCTGCTTTCCTGCCTGCATTCCGCCTTCTTTCCATAACGGCCAGCTGACAGAAAGCGTCTTTCCGTATCTTTGTCCTGCGGCTTGTAAAGAACGGCGGTACTCGGCATACATCTCCATAAAGACATTTGCAGACGCATAATCAGCCTGGCCGACGCTTCCAAGCACACCTGATAAGGATGAAAAGACAATAAAGACATCTAATTTCTCATGTTGTGACGCTTCATCAAGATACACAAGGCCCTTCACTTTCGGAGCGAGAACGTGTTGGTATTCCTCTGCCGTCTTCTTCACCATGTAGTTGTCTTTTATAATGCCGGCACTGTGAACAATCCCGTCCAGCCTGCCATGCCGTTTGCGGATATTGCGGATCAATCGGTATACTTCTGCTTCGTCCGTGACATCGGTCTGCTCGTAGAAAACAGAAGCGCCGGCAGCACGTACTGTTTCCAGCATGTCTTTCTGCTTTTCTCTGAGAGCGGACCGGCCGGTTAGTATGATGACGGCAGCTTTTGTACGGTTTGCGATCTCTTTTGCAAAGATCAGACCTAAACCTCCCGCACCTCCTGTAATGAGATAAACGCCTTCGTCTTTCCACGGAATATCCGGCTCCGCTTGAGGAATATCCATTTCTTCCCAATCAACGGCAAAGCGCTTTCCGTTTTCATATTTCACATGGACGCTTTCGGCATGCATACAGTTTTCGGACACTTTTTCCGCTATGCCTTCAGCACTTTCTTCCTCCTCGGCTTCGATCATTTGACAGATCAGCTTGGAATGTTCAAGGCATGCGGTTTTGAAGAGGCCGGTAATGCCTGAGAACACCCGCTGTAAGCCTGCTGACCGCGTAACAGCCTGAAAAAGAACGCGGCCCTTCGGCTTGCTTTTCATTATGGTTTTGATATGGTCAAACAGCTGACCCGCATAAGAATGATACCGCTCTGCAATGGATGCGGGACGATCGTCCAAGATAATGACGCTTGCATGTTCAAGCTTTGCTTCGACAGCTTGTTTTACGGCTTCATCGTACTCACAAAGAAAAATGATATGCTCTTCATACGTTGGCTCGTGGTCCGCCGGTTCCGTCTGCTCTTTCCAGACCGGTTCAGCGAGCAATGTGTCCGTACGGCTGACCGAAACGCCGGCACCCGCGTTTTCTTCCATGATCCGTGTTGAGAAACCTCTCATCCGCACACAAAGCCCGCCGTTATTGTCATATAAATCAATATCGGCTTTTTGGATAGGATCGCCGGCTTTATTGTTCGCACTGAATGTGACGTGCACCCACATATCATCAGCGCACGGATTCAGAACGTCCAGCTCCTCTAAAGCAAACGGCAATGCGGCTTTGAATGGTTCCCCGCTTTCTGCAAGCAGCGCTCTCGTTACGTTTTGCAAATATTCGGCGGCCTGAAGCGCACCGTCCATCATACTCGGATGAAGGATATAATCAGCTTTTGTATGAGAGACGGATTCAGGAAGCTTCAATTTAGCAAGCAGCCGGTCTTCGCCTTTGTATACAAGCTGCACCCCTTTGTATCCGGGCCCGTAATCAGCACCGATCATTCCTTTGTAAAACGCTTGAGATTCGATTGTTCCCTGTGTGCACCGGCGCTTCAGCTGCTCAATATCCGCCGCTTCCTCCGGTTCCTTCCGGATGATTTCAGCGATGCCCTGATTATAAAGAGGAGCTTCTTCACCGATAGAATCGTTACCCCCGTACATTCTGTATTGAATCTGTCCGTCCTCTTCTTCATAAAGTCCGATATGGACACGGACAGCCTCCTGATCGGCTATCACCGGACGGACCCATACAATATTCTTTAAGCGCAGGCCCAGAGATTCCTCTGTTGCCCCGCCGATGCTTTTCTCCGCCGCGGCCCGTGCCATCTCAAGGGTAACGGCAGCCGGCACGATCGCCATTCCTTTAATGATATGCTCGGCAATAAAATACTCTTTTCCCGTGAATTCCGAACTGAACCGCTGTTCCTGCAAGACGGATGTATTCTGATGTACCAGCGGATGCAAAAGCTTGGTATCCGTTTGCTTCACCGTTTCTTCCGGCCAGAAGCGCTCCTCTGCGAACGGGTAGGTCGGCGCACTGATTCTTTGCGGCGCGGAATCCGGATACAATAAGCCCCAATCGACACGCGCTCCTTCAACCCAGAGCGCCGCGAGTGCTTTCAGCTTTTCATCCCGTGTCTGACATGCCGCAAGCTCTTCCATCTCCTGAGCTGACACTTCTCTGCTTCTCACTTTTTCGCCCCGTAAGATGTTTTGGTCATTGCCGTTGATAAAATCCTGCAGCTGACGCTTCAAATCGTGACGATCATGACTGATAAAAACGGCTCTCTCTTCCATCGCTTCACGTCCGGTCTGATACGTATATGCCAGATCATGCAAGGAAACATCGTTTTCGGCTTCATCCAGAAAGCCGGATAAACAGGATGCATAGGCAGTAAGACGCTGCTTATTTCTCGCGGACAGCGGAACGATATAAGGCGGCTGTCCGTCATTTGATCCGCTGATCGTTTTGTTTTCATACTGTTCAAAAATGGCGTGTGCGTTTGTTCCTCCGAGTCCGAATGAGCTTAACGCTGCGCGGTGCGGCGTGTCTCTCTCCGGAAGCGGTTTTCTCTTATCCGCCACATAAAACGGCGAACCGCTGAATTTGATATTCGGATTCGGTGACGTGTAATTAATGGTAGGCGCCAGCTCCCGATGATATAAACTCATGGCGACTTTGATGCACCCGGCCAGACCTGCTGCTGTATCCAAATGTCCGATATTCGTTTTTACGGAGCCGATCCCGCAATACTGCTCCCGGTCCGTGTAACGTTTATACACTTGCTGCAGCGCGGACATTTCAATCGGATCACCCAATGTCGTTCCTGTGCCGTGCGCTTCGATATAGGAAATCGTCTCCGGGTGAATATTCGTGCTGTCTAAAACATGCTGGATGACGTCAGTCTGACCTTTTACACTCGGTGCGTAAAAACCGACTTTATCCGCTCCGTCATTGTTCAGACCGATGCCTCTGAGCATGGCGTATATGTGATCTCCGTCCTGAACGGCTTGTGACGCCTTTTTCAGCAGAATGACGGCCGCTCCTTCTCCGCCCGCCATACCGTCGGCTGAAGCGTCAAATGCTTTGACATGCCCGTCGCTTGAAAAATTCAATCCGTTTTGGTGCACATAGCCGATGCCGGTCGCTGCATGCAGAGTTGCTCCGCCGACGAGCGCGTATTCCGATTCTCCGCTCGTTATGCTTTTGTAGGCTGAATAAAGACCGACTAATGATGATGAGCAATTGGAATGAACGAAATAGCTTGGCCCTTTTAATCCGAGCTTATGGGAAACCATCGTCGGAATCGTGCCGCTCTGCGCTAACACCCATGACACATAGCCGTCGGGAGATTCATGGCCTTCTGTCGTTTTTTCCGGCAAAAGCGACCGATACGAATTATTGCTTGCCGACATATATACGCTTGTCTTCGGAATCTCTTTCGATACATATCCCGCATCCTCGACGGCTTTCCAAGAATGAAGCAGCAGAAGCCGAAGCTGAGGATCCATAAATTCTGCGTCTTTCGGAGAAATGTGAAAGAACTCAGGGTCAAAGAGATCTTTTCCTTCTATCGTCGATAATGCCGGCACATAGTCGGGATTTTCGATCAAATCTTCAGGCACGCCGGCTTCCCGAAGTTCTTCTTCCGAGTAGAACCGGACGCTTTCCTTTCCTTCTCTTAACTGCTTCCAAAACTCATGATGATTTTTCGCGCCGGGGAACTGGCAGGAAATCCCCACTATCGCCACACTGTCATCAAAGTAAGACGGCACCCCGTTTTGCGGTGTTTGTTCTCTTTCTCTCTCATCTTGGCCGTGCGCCTCTGATTCAGCCGCCTGTTTTGTTTCAACAATAAATCGGCTGATCGCCTGAATGGTAGAGTGTTCGAATAAATCGGTGATGGTAAAATCGCATTCCAGCTCCTGTTTAATGCGTTCTGCTGCCGCAACAGCCAGAAGCGAGTCGCCTCCCACATCGAAAAAGCCGTCTTCGATTTTGATGCCCGCCGTATTCAGCAGGTCTTCCCATATTGCGGTCACTTTCGCTTCCGCTTCTGATAACGGCAGTCTGCCCGTCTTTTCAGACCGGTGAACGATTACCTTGCGCTGTTTTAGGTCTTTGCGGTTCACTTTTCCGCTCGGTGTTAACGGCAGCGCATCCAGACGGATAAAATGGGCAGGCGCCATATAATCCGGCAGACTCGATAAAAGATGGTTGCGGAGCGCTTTTTCATCTGCCGTATGACCGGCGCGGGCCGTATAATAAGCAATCAGCTTTTTATGTCCGTTCTTTTCCTGAACAACTACCGCCTGATCAAGGATATCCGGATGTTCGCTCATTTTCGTTTCAATCGCTCCCAATTCGATGCGGAAGCCGCGGATTTTCACCTGACTGTCAATCCGGCCGGCATATTCTATATTTCCGTCAGGCAGCCATCTGGCCAAATCACCTGTCTTGTAAAGTTTTTCTCCTTCACTAAACGGATTATCAATAAATGATGCCGCCGTCAGCTCAGGCTGATTGTAATAGCCTCTGGCCAGACCGGCGCCGGCCACGCAAAGCTCCCCGGCCACACCGTCAGGGACGGGGCTGAGCTTTTCATCGACGATATAAAGCCGCGTATTGTGAATCGGTTTCCCGATCGGCGTATTCCTGCTTGTGATTTCCTTTTGGCCGCAGCTGTAGTAAGCGGCATAAATGGATGTTTCCGTCGGGCCGTATATGTTTTCAATTCTGGCATGTTTGAAGATGGAAACTGACTTTTTGACTAAATCTTTCGGAAACGCCTCACCGGCCACCATCACATATTTCACAGGGCCGTCTTCTGTAAATGCCGTATGCCGCTTTACCGTTTCCAGAAATACATTAAACACGGCGGGCGCAAAATTCAGATGCGTGACCTGGTGGGTTTGGATGTATTCCATGCAAAGCTGCGGATTTTTTTCTGCACCAGGCGGCAAAATGACAAGCCGTCCGTTTCCAATAAACCAGCCGAATAATTCAGAAATCGAAACGTCAAATACGTAATTCGTTTTTAACAAATAGGCATCCTCTTGAGCGACCGGATACTCAGCTTCCAAAAACTGCAGCGTATTCATGATGGCCCTGTGCTCAACCATGACGCCTTTCGGTTTTCCCGTGCTTCCGGACGTATATAGAATATAAGCGAGATGATGCGGTTTTGAACGCGGCGTCAGTTTTGCCCTGCTGACAGAACGTCCGCTGTTTTCAATTTCCACCGTGTTCACACCGCCGATGGCCAACTGTTCAATCATGCCGCGCGTCTTTGCTTGCGTTAATACGATCGAAACGCCGCTGTCAGTCAACACGTGCGCCATCCGTTCGTTTGGAAAAGCCGGATCCAGCGGCACATACGCGCCTCCCGCTTTTAAAATGGCGAGGATGCCGATGACCATCTCAAAAGAACGCTCCGTACAAATGCCGACCGGGCATTCCGGTGTGACGCCCTTTTCTTGCAGGTACACAGCGAGCGCCGTGCTTCGTTCATCTAATTCGCGATATGTAAGACTGTTTTCACCGAATGTGACGGCTTCTCTGTCAGGGTGGCGTCCGGCTTTTTCTGCAAACACTTCATGAATGCAGCGCTCATTCGGCTGATGGGATGAACGGCTTGCTTCACGTTTTTGATTAAGCAGGCCGGAACATGCTTCAAAAGCGATCTCCGGATCAGAAAGCACCTTTTCTGCCAGTTTCATATAATGCTCCGCCATTCGTTCGATGAAAGAAGGGCTGTAGACATCCGGGTTGTACAGAAATTGCAGGACGGTTCCCGTTTCTTTTTTATAGACTTCAAGCGCAAGCTCAAATTCGCCTTCCTGATGAATGTCTTCTATCATTTCAATGCCGAGTGATTGATATAGTTCCGCCAGCTTTTCCGCTCCTTCTGTCCGGAAGAAGTTTTGATAGAAAAACGCGGTTTGAAAAACAGGCGACACCGCAGGCGAGCGTTCCGTCTTCAATTCTTTTACAAGCGCGGGAAACGGATACGCGGCATGGTCCAGCCCTTCTGCCAGTGTCAGCTGCAGCTCCTTCAAAAACGACGTAAAAGATTTGGCGCCCGTCTCCCTGCTTCTGACCGCGATCATATTAATAAAGTATCCGATGACAGACTCAAATTGAGCCTCAGAACGCCCCATCGTCGGCATGCCGACGATGACATCTTCCTGATTCGTATATTGATAGAGCAGTCCTTTGAAAATAGCGAGATACACAACGGATTCATTGACATTATTTTTTTGGGCACAAACTTTAATCTGCCGGTTCAGTTCATCAGGAAGCAAGCGCTGATACGCCTGCCCCCTGCAAGTTTGAACCGATGATCTCGGATAATCCGACGGAAGCTCAAGCACCGGCAGCGGTCCTTTTAGCTGCTTTTTCCAATAAGAGAGATGCGTTTTTCCCGCTTCGCTTTCCAGCAGCTCTTTTTCCCATTTCACAAAGTCATGATAATCTGCGGCCTGCTGAAGCATGACAGGTTCTTTGCCTTCACTTGCTTTTGCATAAGCGTCCAGCAGCGCCGACATAAACGTCATAAGAGAGACGCCGTCAAAAATGATATGGTGAATGGTGATTAACACAATCGGCTCCCGCTTCGCCCGCCGGAATACTTGAACACGCAGGAGCGGCCCGGTTTCAAGCGAGAACGGTTCTTTTGCTTTTTCTTTAATAAACGAAAGAGCGTCACGCCCGCTTAATTCGGAAAGATTCATTTCTTCAATCGGAAAATGCCGATCCGTATCTTCTATCTGATACGGAAGGCCGTTTTCCTCTTTTATCACACTGGTCAAAATAGGGTGCTGGCGCTGCACGGACAAAAGGGCGTTTTTGAATGTCTCGACATCCAGCTTTTGAAAACGAAAGCATAACGGAATGTTATATGCGCTCATCTCCGGAAACATTTTCTGAAGCATCCACAAACCTTTCTGGCCTTCTGAAAGCGGACGTTTTGCAGTTGTCCGCTTAGAAGCCTGAAGCTTTTGTTCTACTTCAGCGATGGTGAGCGTTCCTGATCTGTAGGCATCGAGAAGTTCTTTATGATTCATAGGTCTTACTCCCTTCTATGATGTCTTGCACTCTTTTAAAATCTAATGTCCCCTCAGAGACCTGTTTCATCATGGCGATGATCTCCTGATCCGTATACTCCTTGTTATCCGGAGCGGCGGCTTCTGTTTCGGTTTCTTCCGTTCGGTAAAACGTTTCGATCGTTTCTTTATGTTCTGTCAGGTAATAGCTGATGACGTCTCCGAGCGTGGCATAGCTGTAAAATAACGCCGGAGTGACTTCAATGCCGTAATGACTCGACAAAAGAGCGGCAAATTTGGCTAAATAGATGGAATCAAATCCGAATTCCGCCCAGTTTTTATGCAGGACGAGTTTATCTTTAGATATTTTCAGCAGACTGTGTATCAGCTCTTTCAAATCCGCTTCGAGCCGTTTTTCCGCGCTTTCTTCCGGGATGCGGCGGCTCACGGTTTCCAAAAGCGCATCCGTTTTTAATGAATCGTCCCGCCGTATGCCTAAAAATCGTTCGGCACGGCTTCTTTCGCCGGCAATGACAAGGCACTGGGTGTTGTCTTGAGAAATGATGCGCTCAAAAAGCTCAATGCCTTCATCTGTTTCTAACAGGCGCTGACCGCTTGATTTCAGGTACATGCCCGTCGTCTCTTCACCGCCGACGGCCATTCCGCCGTTTTTCCAGACCGGCCAGTTGATGACAAAAGCGTTTCCGCTTTCTGATTGTTCGTTTTTATAGCGGGCATACGCCATTTGGAACCTGTTCGCGACCGCATAATCACAGCAGCCGAAATCTCCTAAAACAGCAGATGTGGATGAAAAGTAGCAGATGAAATCAGGCGTTTCGTTTTTCAGCCACTCGTCAAGAAGCAGGCTTCCGTTTATTTTCGGTTCAAGCGTACTGCGGAAATTCCCGATTTCATTTTCAAAGACGGATGTTCTGCTTTCGATGCCCGCCGCATGAATGACGCCGTGAATGGCTCCGAATCGTTCTTTCGCGCGCTTGATGCAGTCGCCCATTCCGATCGGATCACAAACATCGGCTTCGGCGTAAAGAACACCCGCACCGAGATTTTCCAGGTCTTTCATTTTTTCTTTCTTTTCTTCATTGATCGGCGACCGCCCCGTGAGAATGACATTTGCCTGGTAGTTCCGGGCGAGATGGCGGGCAAATAAGTAGCCGAGCCCTCCTAATCCGCCTGTAATGAGATATGTTCCGCCGGTTCTGATCCTGCTGTTTTCTTTCGTTAGTCCGGTTGGTTCGGTGTGATAGACATATCGTTTTCCCTCTTCCAAGAAAACAGTATGGTCTGTTTCAGCTTTCAGCTCGTCCCAAATGGTTCTCACCCAGTCCGTTATGGCCGCACCGGCTTTTCTGAAGTGGCCGGTAACACTTGTTTTCGGGAGAACAATGCCGAGCGAACGCTCAAAGCCGATCCATGATTCCAAGTAGCACCTTTCCAGACCGGATGCATATTCCCCCGCCAATAACAGCCTTTCCGGCTGCAGACCGGTCTCAGCCATTGCTTTGAGAATATGGACGATACATGAATAATCTTCGATGCAGCTTTTATCTTCAAGCGCCCATAAATACAAAATGGCAGAAGCCTCACCGTACTCTTTTTGAATATCCGCAAAAGCGTTCACATATGATTGCGGATCTTCCCGCACCACTTGGCAGCGGCCGGCGGACAGAGCCTCATACCGGTCTCCCTGAGCGATAAAAATAACGTCAATGTCACTGTCATACGATTTGACCACAGAGACGGCTTCCTGCTGCTTCTTCTGATCAGATAAGAAAGAAATCACCGTTTTGACTTGCTTTTCTCCGGCTGCCGGCAGAGCCTGTTCTTTAAGAACTTCTCTAAAAGTCATTACTTCAAATTGTTCCGCCGGATCATTTTCGTCAGCCGGCGCGTTAACGGGCGCGGCCTTGCTTTGTACAGGCTGCTGATGCCAGAAGCGTTCTTTCGCAAACGGATAAGCAGGCAGGCTGATGCGGGCCGGAGGACGGTCTCCGTATAATTTCGCCCAATCGATGTCCAATCCTTTTACCCAAAGCTCAAGCAGCTTAGAATATTTCCGTTTGCTGATCCAAGCGTCTATGATTGTTTCCATATCATCATCCGCCGAAAATACGGCAAGCATCCGTTTGTTTTCTTCCGTGCCGTCACGGTGCAGTCCGGCGCTGTTTTGTCCGGCGATAAATCCATTCAGTTTTTCCTCAAGTTCATGAAGTGAATGAACGATAAAGCCGAGACGCTCTTCCATCGGCACCCGGCCAGTCTGGAGAGTAAAGGCTATGCTCATAAGGTCGCTGCCGCTGTATCTTTTTTCACGGATGGCGTCTCTGAGCTGTTTTGCTTTTTCAGTGAGCCGTTCGCTGTTTTTCGCGGACAGGACGATGATGGCGGACTGATCTGCCGGCGTTTCATCAGGCTCTTTGTCTGCCGTATATTCTTCTATGACGAGGTGGGCGTTTGCTCCTCCCGCGCCGAAGCTGCTTAACCCCGCCCTTCTCGGAAGCTCTCTGCCGCCGATGACGGGACGTTTCCACTCACCGAGCTCCTGCTGAACGGCAAACGGCGTATACGCGAAATCAATATTCGGATTCAGCTGTTCCGCGTGCAGGGACGGCGCAATTTGGCGGTCTTTGAGCTGGAATAATATTTTTGTCAGACCCGCAATGCCCGCGGCGCTCTCACAATGGCCGATATTTGATTTTGCGGAGCCGATGGCGCAAAACTGTTTGTCTGTTGTATCCTCTTCAAATGCTTTCATTAATCCGGCGATTTCAATCGGATCTCCTAATGCGGTGCCCGTACCGTGGGCTTCAATATAACTGACGGTGCGCGCCGGGACGTTTGCTCTTTCGAAAGCTTCTTTTATTAAGGCGGCCTGCGCATTCGGATTCGGAACGGTGTATCCGTTCGTTTTGCCTCCGCTGTTAATGGTGCTTCCTTTAATCACACCGTAAATGTGATCGTTATCGGCAATCGCTCGGTCTAACGGCTTTAACACGACCGCTCCTACCCCTTCTCCGTCGACAAAACCATCCGCGCGGTCTCCGAACGATTTGCACGTGTCGCCTGCGGAAAGCATGTTCATGACTGACAGATTCATATAATGGATCGGGTCGGTCACTATGTTTACGCCACCGGCAATCGCGCATTCGCTTGAACCGCTGTATATGCTCTCAAGCGCCAGATGAATAGCCGTCAAAGAAGAGGAGCAGGCTGTATCAACGGCAATGCTCGGCCCTTGGAAATCAAAAAGGTAAGATACCCTGTTGGCAATGGACCAATAGCCGTAGCCTGTCGGGTAGTTTTTGTTCATCGCGCCGGCAAAAACACCGATTTTTCTGCTTTGGCACAGGTTGTCAGGCGTATAGCCGGCATCCTCGATACTCGCATACGCCGTTTCTAAAAATAATCGCTCCTGCGGGTCCATTCGCTCTGCTTCCAAAGGAGAAATCTGAAAGAACAGCGGATCAAACTTGTCCATATCCTCAATGAAGCCGCCCCATTTCGTATAAATAGAGCCTTCTTTACCTTTCTCTTCATCGTAGTAATCCCGCCAGTTCCAGCGTTCCCGCGGGATTTCTTCTATGCAGTTTTTTCCTTTTTTAATATTAGCCCAAAGCTCAGCCGCTGTTTTTGCCTGCGGGTAGCGTCCTGAAACACCGATGATGGCCACGTCGCGAACCGAACTTTGCCGGGCGCTCTCTTTGGCTGCCCGTTTTTCCCTCCGCCGCCAGTCAGTGCGAAGCGGCTTAGCCGGCTGTACAGCCTGCGGTTCTGGTGATGCCTTCCGTTCTTCCTGAACAGGCGTTTGTCCCGTCAGTTTGATCATCGCGTCTTTTTTCGTTTTGATTAAGTGAGCGACGAGCGCCTCAATCGTCTGATATTCAAAAAATAAAGTGCTGCTGACTTGGTCCAATACATTTCGTAACGCGTTTGTCAGCTGTACGACGACGATAGAATCAATTCCGTATTTTTCAAGCGGCGCTTTCGGATCAATTTGAGCCGGCGGAATTTTTAATGTTTCTCCGATTAACGTTTTCAAGTACTCGGTGCTTTTTTCTGTTAAAGACGTGTCGCCTTTTTGCACCGTTGTTTGCGCCTGAAGTTCCGGCGCATGTGCTGCTTTTGGCGGTGCGGTCCGTTTTTCGGCCCCTGATTTAAGCGTTTTTTGGCGAACAATGCCGTTGCTTGTTGCCGCTATAATCTGATGGCTTAATTCATGTGCCGCTTCTGCCGGGAAGAAGACAGAATGCCAGCCTTCACTTTCTAACACGCGCTTCCAGCTTTCCGGATACAAGCCCGGGCACCCCGGAATACGAAGGGCGGAATCTTCATGCAGCCACCAGCCTTCAAGCAGTCCGAAAGTAATATGCGGGAACAGGCTGTTTCCCGCCATTTCATTTAAGAGCAGCAAACCGTTGTCTTTTAAAACGGCTTTGGCGTTCCTCAGCGTCTGGCGGATGTCTTTCGTCGCGTGGAGCACATTGGCCGCAACGACGATGTCGTATGCGCCCGGCTCTATGTCCTGGCCGGCAAGCGGCGCTTCTGCGTTAAAAAGCTGATACGTCAGATAAGGATTCCGTTTGCCGTATTCCGTCTCCGCATGCACGAGAAAAGCTTTCGATACATCGGTGTAACAGTATTCCTTTATATGGTTTTGATACGGCCTAAGCTTTTCAAATATGCCTGCGCTTGTGCCGCCTGTGCCCGCTCCGATTTCCAGTATGCGGATCTCGGCTTTTGAATGTTTGCTGATGTTTTCTTTCACATAAGCCATTAATGTATCTGACAGGGCGCTGTTAAAGTAATCCGCGACTTGATTGTGCTTATAAATTCCTTCAACAAGTTCCATTGAAGAGTGCGGGAACATGATGTCTGTCGCCGGCACTTCTTCCCGCAGAATGTCCGGCAGTGCTTTAAGCATCGTCTCGGCTAAAACAGTCATCGCTTTTGTATCGGCGTTGTTGAGCCATTCCTCTTTTTCCCGCTCCCATTTTTGCCATAGCGAGGCGGTTGTGTTTTCGGCTCGCGCCGGCAGTTTATATGAATCCGCATTCCCTTCCAGATAGCCATGTTCCAGAAGGAAAGCGATCGTTTGATTGAGCCATTTTTTAAAGTATTCGTGTTCGGGCTCATACGCTTTAAGGCTTTGCGGCGTCAGCAAGTCTGCTTCTTTAAGCTGGGCGATCAAAAGCTGATACAGAAAATCATCGAGCTCCTGATGGTCAGCCTCTCTAACAAGACGTGCGCCGGGCGGAGCGACCTTCGGCTGTTGTGAAAAGACAAGCGGCTGAGGCGGATAAACGGAAATCTTTTCTCTTTCATTCATCCCTTCGACTGCGACCGGTTTGGTCGTATGAATGAAGGCCGCCTGATCAATCGGCAGCGTCATAAGGGTTTCAAGCGCCTCCATTGCAGCGTCCGGTTCGATCAATCCCAATCCGATCTGATCCATCAGCTGAATAAAATCACCGTCTTCAGCCGCTTCGCTGTTGCCCCAATAGCCCCAGTTCATCACTTTGACCGGACAATTCCATGTCTGATCAAGTTCCTTCGCAAATGCGTCACTGAAAGCGCATCCTGCGGCATAATGGCTTTGTTTCACGTTATGGATAAATGCCACAAGCGAGGAGAAGAAGAGCGCAAAGTCAAGCGGCTCCCGTCCAAATACCTCCGCCATGGACACACTTACATCGGCTTTTGCCCGCAGCACCGATTTGAACTCTTCTGTCTTCATATTATTTAAGCTTTGCTCAGACAGATCCATTGCCGAGTGGATAACGCCGTTTATTTTTGTGTGGCGCTCTTTTATGAACTGATAAGCCCGCTCTAAGGAAGAACTGTCAGCGGCATCGGCGGAAACATATTCAGGCGCCGGGCCGAATGCGCTGAGCCGGTCGAGTTTCGCCTGTATGGAATCATTCAGTGTGCTTCTTCCGATCCAAATGATGCGTGCTTTGTAGCGGCGGATCATGTATTCACTCCATGCCTCGCCAAGATACCCCGCGCCTCCGATCACGGCATAAACCCCGCCTGTTTGGTACAGCGTGCCGTTTGTCGGCATATTGTCAAGCGGGATCAGCTGCCGCTCAAACAGCTGCTGATTGCGGTACGCCCAAATTTGACCGTTTTTCCCGGCAGAAAGACTGAGCGCCTCTTCGATCGGCCAGCTGCCGTCCGTTTCTGTGTCAATCATGCGGATATGCCAATGCGGATATTCTTTCGCCATTGTTCCGGCAAGTCCGCTGACTGCGGCTTGTGACGGGTCGGCGCTGTCTTGATCCGAAAACGGCTGGGCATTTGCTGTGACGATGCACCAGTCCAAACGTTTTTCTCCGTACCCTAAGGCAAGTAATGCTTTCATCAGCTTGAACACATGAAGAACGTTCCTTTCCTGTTCCTTGAGGCTGTCAGCACTCTCAGCCTGCGGAGCAAGCCAAATGATTTGCTCCAGTTCTTTTTGTCCTTCAAGCATGTGCGTAAGAGATGCGATATCATCCGTGCTTCTGATCGGATAATAGGAAGCGTTCGGCAGATGTTCTTTTATGCGCGTATGTCTCGAATCCGTTCCGCTGAATACTGCCGTCTGCTTATCCACCGCTGCTTCCCCGGCTTTTTCAAGCGCAACAGGCTCCCAAGCCGGAATCAGCATCGTATGGCCGACAGGCGCCTCCGAGGTTTCTCCGCCCGCTGTTTGGCCTGTGTCAAGCGCCCGGACGGACGCGCCTTTCATCCGGACATAAACCGTACCGGCATCATCACACATATCAATGTCAAATTTTCTTACGCTGTCATCTGCTTTGCTGCCTTCTGTGTACCGGATATATGACCAGATATGTTCAGGGCACGGCCCGAACACTTCCACTTCCTGCATCGCAAACGGCAAAGAAAGCTCGTGGCTGTCTGCATCGTCATGTATTGAGCGGACAAGCAGACCGACGGAAGCGTGAAAAGCGGCGTCCATCATACTCGGGTGAAGCGTATACTGTTCTTTTTTGTCATGTACGGCAGCCGGGAGTGAAATACGGGCCAATAATCGGTCTTCTCCAAGCAGCAACTGCTGTACGCCCCTGTATGCCTCTCCGTAATCCAGACCGATCTTCTCAAAAGCACCGTAACATTCTTCCGCAGTCACGATTCCTAAATTGCAGGAAGCTTTGACAGACTCAATATCTATCTGGGCGCTGCCCGGTTCGGTAATGACCGCTTCACCCTGGCTGTGAATAACCGGATCTTCGCCGTTTTCTGCCTCACTGTATATTTCATAGGTAATCTCACCATTATCTTCTGGGTAAAGGGCGATATGTATTTCTTTCGGCTTGTCTTCAATTATGACCGGACGGACCCAAACAACCTGCCTGAGTGTGACGCTATGGTCTTTTTCCGTCACGGCAGCGGCCTTTTTGACCGCCTCTGCGGCCATTTCCAAATAGGCGACACCCGGCAGTATTTTTTGTCCGTTGACGACATGGTCAGATAGGAAAAATTCATCTCCGGTAAAAAGAGACGTGAAGCGCTGCTGCGAAAAATCTGACGTATTTTCTTGTAAAAGCGGATGCAGCACTGTGCCTGACGGGCTTTTCTCCTGTTTTTTCTGCTGCGGAATCCAATAGCGTTCTTTTGCAAACGGATACGTCGGAACGCTTGTTTTACGCGGTTTATATGAACCGTACAGCTTATTCCAATCTATTATTTTCCCTTCTGCCCATAACTCGGCAAGCCGTATCGGATCATCCGTCTCAGGAGCGGGTTCGCTCAGTTCCGGCAGCTCGGCTTGTCCGCGCCAAAGACCGGGGATGTTTTCGTTTCCTTTTACGAAATCATTCAGCTTTTCTTTCAAGTCGCGGGTGTCATTTACAAGGAAGACAGCTCTCTCCTCCATTGCTTCACGTCCTGTCTGAAGAGTATAAGCCAGTTCAGACAGCACCGTCTTTTCTGAAAGCGATCGGGCTAGTTTTTCCGCATAGGCCAGAAGCCTGTCTTTATTTCTTGCTGACAGCGGGATGAGTTTTGCTGCATCGTTCTCAGGTGCAGGCGCTTTTTGTTCAGGCTGAATGTATTCTTCTAAAATGATATGGGCATTCGAACCTGATGCACCGAAGGCACTGAGTCCGGCCCGGCGCGGATAATGTGTGACTTTTCCGTTTTCTTCGGCTGCCGGCTGCTTCCACGGAGCAGTCTGCTGCTGTACGTAAAAAGGAGATCCCTCAAATTTCAGGTAAGGATTTAATTCCGCAGAATGCAGTGATTTGACAAGCGTTTTGTGATGAAGCTGCAGCGCCGCTTTTGTTAACCCGCTGATCCCCGCCGCTGATTCTGCGTGGCCGATATTTGATTTGACCGAACCGATGGAACAAAATTGCTGATCCTGCGTCCCTTGGCTGAACGCTTTTGACAGACCTTCAATTTCAATCGGGTCTCCTAACGAAGTACCCGTGCCATGGGCTTCCACATAACTGACGGTCCGCGGGCTGATACCTGCTTTTTTCAGACAGGCCTTAATGACTTCTGCCTGTGCAGCAGGACTCGGGACGGTAATTCCGCTTACTTTCCCTACGTGGTTAACGGCGCTTCCTTTAATGACCGCGTAAATGCGGTCGCCGTCTTGTTCGGCTTTTTCCAGCGGCTTGAGCAATACCGCACCGACTCCTTCTCCGGAAACGTAGCCGTCCCCGCCCTCGCCGAATGTACGGCAGCGGCCGTCACTTGAGTGCATGCCCACGCTTCCGTAGCTGAGATATTTCGCCGGGTGCAGCGACAAGTTCACCCCTCCCGCAAGCGCGGCTTCACATTCGCCGCGGCGGATGCTTTCAATGGCCAGATGGACGGCGGTCAATGATGAGGAACAAACGGTATCCACCGCGATGCTCGGCCCGTGGAAGTCACAATAATAGGACACTCTGTTGGCGATCTGCGCATAATTCAGTGAAACCGGAAAAGGATCAGTTTCAGATAATTGTTCTGCGCCGATTAAGGAATAATCTTTATGCATCACCCCTGCAAATACGCCGATCGGATGCTGTTTCTCCCCTTTATTTCCCAGCGTTTCAGGCGTATACCCCGCATCTTCAATCGTTTCCCAGCATGTTTCTAAAAACAGGCGCTCCTGCGGGTCCATCGTTTCCGCCTCACGCGGTGAGATTCTGAAAAACTGCGGATCGAAGCAGTCGGCATCGTCAATGAAACCGCCCCATTTTGATACTGTTTTTCCAGACGGGGACGTTACGTTTTGATATGTTTTCCAATCCCATCGGGACTTCGGAACTTCTGTGATGCAATCCGTGCCTGCCTTCAGGTTTTCCCAAAACTCCGCCACACTTTTCGCTTTCGGATAGCGGCCGGCCATTCCGATAATCGCTATATCTCCGGTGTTTTTATGATGTTCTGGCGCGTCCGGTGCTTCAGCTTCAGACCGTGTCGGTTCGGCTGCACGTTCCGCACATTCAAATGAACCAGTCTTTTTCAAAAAGGCTGCAAGTTCTTTTATATTTGTATATTCAAAGAGAAGAGTGGGCGCGAGGTCCGCACCCGTCTTTTTACTGATATCCTGTACAATCTCAAGCAAAGAAGATGAATCCAGCCCAAGCTCATAGTAGCCTGCAAGAACGTCCAGCGTCTCCCAAGGCTGACCAAGCTTATCAGCCAAAAGCTTCTTTAAAAACAGAATGATGTCTTTTTCATCTGCGCTTTCCGTCTCAGTTGCAGCCTGTTGATTCTGTTCGGCTGTATTCGCGTCTTCTTCGAGCCGAACCGCTTTTCCCGTAATGTTTTTAAGCTCCGCCACCTTTTGTCCGGATCGGCTGAAGTACTCGATCGTCATCGTTGTGAGTTCTTTTTCCTGACGGACGCCGGAAGCGGCGATACGCGCCGTGCACTCTGATTGCAGCCTGTCGGCGGCCGTGAACGATTCATAATATAAAGGCAGGTGAAGCCGGTTTGTTTCAGAAAGCAAACCGCTCGCCCCGATTCCGCTCGCATCCAAAAGGGCCGGATGGAATAAAAAGAAATCTTTTCCTTCTTCGCAAGAAAGCTCAGCCAGCATGCCGCCTTCTGTTTCGTACAATCGTCCGTTCGATTTCATCATGCCGGAATGAACCAAGTCATGATCCAGGCAGCGGTTATACATGTCATCAAGATTCAGAGATCTGCCTGACTGCTTCACATCGCCGAAATCAATGGTTTCGTCAAATGTGACAGCGTCTCTTTTCACCATTTCAGCCGTCGCATATTGTATATTGTCTGACAGCTCGTCACCTTGCTGTTTCTGCCCTGAAAGGGAGATGAGCCACTTTCCATCTCCGCTATCAGAACATTGAATGGTCAGAATGATTGCAGCCGTTTCACTGACGGTTAAAGGCTGATAAATCGTAACGTGCTTCAATTCGAGCTCATTGTATACATAACCGTGTTCCTGAAAAACCTGATAAATCAAATCGATATAAGCAAGACCGGGCAATACCGCTTCACCAAAGACCATATGGCCCTTCATGATGGGATGATCCAGTGAGATATTGATTTTTTCCGATATCATTCCTTCCCACTCCTCTCTCATTTAAATGCTTTCCAGAACATTTTTTTCGCAGGAAGCTCTTGTTTCTCCGCCGGTGCGTAAGGCTCTTTTACCAGAGCCTTACGTCTTAATGACGGTACCGGCAGCGGCTTTCTTTTCATTCGGGTATCTTTTTCTTCCCAAGCTTCCAGAATGACGTGGGCGTTCGTTCCGCCGTCGGCAAAGCAGTTGATGGCTGCTGACGGTCTGGCTGCATCCCATTCGCCGGCTGTTTTATGAAAGTGAAAATCTGTCTTTGTTATATCAAAATGCGGCATCGGTTCGTCTCCTGAGAGAAACGGAACCGTTTTTTTATGCTTCAGCATTAATACGACTTTAATGAAGCTAGCGATGCCTTCTGCGCAAAGCGGATGCCCGATGTTCGGCTTAATTGACCCGATGCCGAGCGGAACATGCTGACCTGAGCGGTATACGGATTGAATCGCCTTCAGCTCAAGCAAATCAGTCACCGCGGAACCCGATCCGTTTGCTTCGATATAAGTGATGTCTTCCGGCTTTTTGCCGCTTTTGAAAAGCGCGCTTTGCATAACGTCTTTTTGCGCCTGCATATTAGGAGCTGACGGGCCTGCCGTTCTGCCGTCATTGTTCATGGCGGCGGCCTTAATGACCGCGTGTATCGTGTCGCCGTCTTTTTGCGCCTGGCTTACTGTTTTTAACAGCACCATGCCGACGCCTTCACCGAGGACAACTCCGCCTGAACGCTTGTCAAATACGTGAAATGCCGGTTTTTCGTTTAACAGTCCGCGCTCTTGGAACATCCGGTGCGCCGCATCTGTGTTCAGCAGGCTGACGCCGCCAACTACCGCCGCTTTGATATCGCCGCTTCTCAGTGCCTGAACGGCCATGTTCATTCCTGTCAAAGCCGATGAACAAGCCGTATCAAGCACGATGCTCGGCCCGCGCAGATCAAAAAATTGCGAAACGTTTGCCGCTAAATAATTCTGCCCGCCCGCAACGATCGGGTTGCGGGTATTCGCAAGACTTTCAGGATCAGGCTGATGCTGGCTGCGGCCTCCGATATACACACCTGCTTCTATGCCCTTGATTTCTTCACGGGTATAGCCGGCATGGCACCAAAGTTTCAAGCTCTCTTCCAACACCGCCAACGCCTGAGGGTCCATCGCTTTCGCGTCGTTTTCCGGAATGAAAAAGAATTCGGAATCAAAGTGATCCATATTGTCAATCAATCCCGCAACGTATTGATTTGCATATCCGAAACGTTCCGCCGGGACGGAGCCGATTGCGGACCTGCCGCTTCTCAGCAAGTCCCAATATTGGTCTAACGATTCCGCTCCCGGAAAACGGCAGCTCATTCCGACGACGGCAATGTCTTCAGTTACGGCATCACGCTTTTGTTCAGTGTGAACCGTTTGTACGGCAGCCGGAACCAAGATTTCTGTATCAGGTTCCTCCCTTTCTGCAAGCAGCGGCTGCCCATTGGATACAAGCCATTCGGCAAACGCGTCAATCGTCGGATGTTCATATAAAACAGATGGGTCTAAGTCCTCTTTGAGCGCTTGATTCATTTGCTGTAAAAGCTGCGCTAAAATGATCGAATCAACCCCGTAATCCTGAAACGGTTCGTCTGTTTCCAGTTCTTCCGGAGCGATTTTCAGCTCATCGGAAAACAATTTCACAAGCCACGCCTTCGTATCAAGAAGCAGTTCTCTGTCTGAATGTTTTTCCGCGGCTTTGCCGGTTATTACGGCTTCAGTCTCTTTTTGTGTTTTCTCTTGACAGAGCAGCCTGTCAGGATGCCATTCGCTCCGATCAATGATAGCCGGCAGAACGGACGGGCGGATGTTTTCAGATAAAATGCGGTCCAGCAAGTCAAGGCCTTCCGCGTTGGACAGTCCCAGCAGCCCGGTCTGCTTCAGGCTTTCTGTGCGGACTTCACCCAATCCGGTTTCCTTCCAGTTCGGCCATTGAATGCTGACTAACGGATATTGATGCTGATGAGCCGCCGCGAAATAATCCATGTACGCATTTGCCATCGCATAATCCGACTGTCCCGCCGCGAGCGCCGGAACGACTGCAGATACTGAAGAAAATAAGACAAAAAATTGCAAAGGGTCATTTGTGAAAAGGCTGCTTAATGTTTGAAGCCCTGCGACTTTCGGTTCCAGCACTTCTTGTATATCGTCGGCAGTCTTTCTGATAAACGCCGGATTTACTGAATTAACCGATCCCGCACAGTGAATGACGCCGCCGATCGGTCCCATCGTGCGCCGGATCGTTTCAATTTCCGCTGCCGCCGCATCATGATCAGACAAATTCAGACTGATCACCGCCACTTGCACTCCTTTTGCTTCGAGCTCTTCAATCGCCCGTATCTTCTCTTTCAGCCTCGTATTAACGGCTGACCGTTCATGGCGGGGAGGAATCGGCTCCCTGCCTGTCAGCACTACTTTTTTCACGCCGTGTTTTTCTGTGAAATGGCGGGCGCATAAGAGACCCAGTCCCCTCGTCCCTCCGGTAATGAAAAGCACATGGTCTTCAGGAAACGGTGCGGGCTTATGTTCTGCTCGCTTCCCGCTTGGAATCTCCCTGAATAAAGCACGGTATCTCTGTCCGTTTCGGCGGCAGATTTCCGGTTCTGTGCTGTCCGCCGAAAATTCATCTGCAATCTGTTTGGCAAGCGTCTGCTGATCCGTATCTGTATCGGCATCCATGTGTCTGGACGTCACGTTTTGATACTCATTTTGAAGCATTCTGTACAGGCCGCTTTTTGCCGCTCCTGCAAGATGAATCGTTTTCTGCTGAAATGGCTCCAAGCCTTTTGTTACATATAGCAGCGTCAGCGGCCGCGCTTGCCGGCGGCTTGTATCAATCAGAGTCTGGAGCCGGCTGATCCCTTCCAGTGAAAGGTCTTCGTCTCCGCATCCCGTCAGATCGATTGCGCCATCTATGTGATTCCAATCACTAGCTGCAGTGTCAGCGGAATCGACCGGGAGAATGAACGAGTCAGCGAAATGCTTCGCAGTCTCTTCGGCTAGCTCCGCTGTTCTTGCATCAGCCAGAATCATGACCGTCCTGCCGCTTTTCTCACCGGCCGAATCGATCTCACACGGAACCCATTGCTTATCTAAAAGCACAGCCTCGCGCCGGTCTTCTGTTTCCTGCGGTACGGCTTTCGGCTCAGGCAGCCAGTACGGCTCCTTCGCAAATGGGTAAGCCGGCAGACTGATTCTGCGGGGTTTTTCGCCTTGATAGAGTCTGTCCCAGTCCGTCTGAAGCCCTTTGGCCCACAATTCCGCTATTTTGGCGTATTTTTTCTTATGGAACCATGACCTCACAAGCTGCTTCAGGTCATCGTCCGTTTCAAATGCTTTGATTTCTTTTTTTGCCGTTTTGATGTGGGCTTCATATATCCCTTCACCCGTATTTCCGTTTACAAAATCGGTTAAACGGCTGATCAGTTCTTCTCTCGAACCGGCTGTAACCGCAAGACGGTAATCCATCGCATCACGCCCGGTTTGAAGCGTGTATGCCATATCTGAAAGATTGATATTCTGATTGGCTTTTGCAAATTCGATCACAGACTCGGCATAGGTTTTTACCTGCGGCGCTTTTTTCGCCGACAGCACAAAAATGTTTGTCTCATCAGACTTACGGCTTCCCCTGTCTTTCGGCTGATACTCTTCGATAACGAGATGAGCGTTTGTGCCGCTGTAGCCGAATGAGCTGACACAGGCCCGCCGCGGTGCTCCGCCTGTTTCCCAAGGTTTGAGTTCGGTATTGACAAATAAAGGCGAGTCATCGAAATCAAAATGTTCATTCGGCGTGCTGAAATGAAGGGTCGGCACAAGCTGCTGATGCTTCATCGACAGCAGAACCTTCTGGACGCTTGCTACACCTGCCGCCGCTGACGTATGCCCAATATTCGATTTAACCGAACCGATGGCGCAAAATTGTTTGCGGTCCGTTTTTTCCTTAAATACAGAAGACAGGGCTTCTAATTCAATCGGATCCCCCTGCTTTGTGCCGGTGCCGTGCATTTCCGCATAGGTGATGCTCTCAGGGTGGATGTTGTGCGCTTCATACACTTGGCGCTCTAAATCCATTTGGCTTTTCGCGCTTGGTGCGGTAATGCCGTTGGTTTTTCCGTCCTGGTTAATTCCAGATCCGATAATGACTCCGTAAATATGGTCTTGATCGGCTTCCGCATCTTTCAGCCTCTTCAAAACGAGCGCCCCCGCGCCTTCGCCGGGCACAAATCCGTTCGCACTGTTATCAAATGCTTTACATTGGCCGTCAGGAGACAGCATTCCGGCTTCACACATGCTGATGTATGATTCAGGCGTTAAATACAAGGTCACGCCGCCGACAAGCGCCATGTCAATTTCATGATTCAACAGCGCCTGACGCGCCAAATGAGTCCCGACGAGAGATGAAGAGCATGCCGTATCAACCGGAATGGCCGGCCCTTTCAAATTGAGATAATAAGGCAGGCGGGCCGCCGCGATGCTGAAACTGTTGCCCGTCGCGCTTCCTCCTGTCTGATGGTTGTTTAACATCAAGCCGTATTCATTGTTCATAATCCCCAAATAAACGCCGCAATTTTTCCCGTTTAATTCTTTTGAGCTGTAACCCGCATCTTCAAAGGCTTTAAAACCTTCCTGTAAAAATATCCGGTGCTGCGGGTCCATAAGTTCCGCTTCAGACGGAGAAATATTAAAGAACAGCGGATCAAATTCTTCAATGCCGTCAAGCATACCGATTGATCTGCAGTATACTTTGCCCTTCTTGTTTAAGGCCGGATCATAGTATTTGTCTACATCCCAGCGGGAAAGCGGGATGTCGCGAATGGCGTTTTTCGCACGGGCTAAGTTGTCCCAATACGTCTTTAGGTCCGGCGCATCCGGGTACTTGCCCGACATGCCGACGATGGCTATCGCGTCCGCTATCTCGTCTTTAGGCTCCCGTTTGGCCTGCACCGGTTCAGGTTCCTTTTGAACCGTTAATCTCTCAGGCTCGGCAGGTGTTTTCTCCTGCAGGGCGTGTTGCTGTGTAAGCGGCTTTGGACGTACGGGAACCGCCTGTTTTTTTCTTCCGCGGACGGACGGCTGCGTACGCAGAAAATCGGCAAATTGGCGGATTGTCGGATAATCATACACTTTCGTTACGTTACAGTCCGTGCCGTACCGTTTATTGACGGCCTTTATCCATTCAAGACCGGTAATCGAATCCATACCCAAGTCAATAAAGGCCTCATCAATATCTACTTCATGCCGCTCCATGTACAATACATCAGCCAGTGCTTTTGATAACTCGTCATGCACCGCTTCAATCGGTTCTTCCGGTTCGGCGGAAGCTGCCGTTTCAGACATCGCCTCCAGAATATCCGCTTCTGCTTGTATCACATGCTGCTTATGAGCGTTTAAAGGCTGCAGCAGTATGTTTGACGGTTTTTTCACGGCCTCTGTTTTCTGCGGTTCGGTTGCTTCCTCAAGGATCGGTTCTGTCCCGAGCTTTTTTTGCAAGAAAGCCGCAAACTGGCGAATTGTCGGATAATCATATACTTTCGTCACCGTAAGGGACGTGCCGTACGTTTTATTAACAGCCTTTATCCATTCAAGACCGGTAATTGAATCCATGCCGATATCAATAAATGTGTCGTCTGCGTCGATATCGTCGGCATCCATATATAAAACGTCTGCCAAACTTTCGGTCAATACGGCACTTACTTTCTCAGCGGAAACCGCCGGACGGGAAACAGACTGTACGGTTCTTTTCGGTTTCGCGCCGCTCAAAGGCTGCAATGAAATGTTTGACGGTTTTTCTTTGGCAGTCTCCTCATGAAGAGTTGTTACTTCAATGACCGGTTCGGGTACGGCCGCCGGTGCGATCGGCGCAGACTGTGTTTCGGCCGGTTTTTTGACAGCTGCATCTGCTGATATGTCGATCCAATAACGGTCTTTTGCAAACGGGTAGGCCGGGAGACTGATTTTTTGCGGTCTGCCCATTTGATACAACTTATCCCAATTCAGCGGAAGACCCTTCACCCAAAGCTCTAATACCTTTGCGGCTTTGCCTTTTTCAAGCCACGCCTCAATGGTTTTTTCCATGTCCTCATCAGCCGCAAACAGCGCCATCGTGTCTTTATTCTGTTTGACTTGTCCGCGGTAGAGCTGGTCAATTGACTCCTTGCCGCCCGTAAATTCGTCAAGCTTTTCTTCAAGCTCGCGCAAATTGCTGACAATCATTCCGAGACGCTCTTCCATCGGTTCACGGCCGATTTGAAGCGTATATGCGATCCGGCTCAGATCCGCTTCCCGGTAACGCCCGCTCCGCAGCGCATCAAGAAGACGTTCCGCCCGTTTTTGAAGCCGTTTCTCATTTTTCGCGGAAAGGACGATCATCGACGGATGAGGCGCGGCAAAAGCCGTCTCCTTATCCTCATCAGCTGAATATTCTTCGATGACGATATGAGCGTTGACACCGCCGGCTCCGAATGAGGAAAGCCCCGCGGTTCTCGGCAATTCTTTATTTATTCCGTTTTCATTTATGACCGGTCTTTTCCACTCTTCAAGCGTCTGCTGCACTTTAAACGGCGTAGCGAGAAAATCAATATTCGGGTTAAGCGTCCGGGAATGCAGTGACGGTGCAAGCTGCTTATGTTTCATTTGCAGGAGCACCTTCGTCAGACCCGCGATGCCCGCCGCGCTTTCACAGTGCCCGATATTGGATTTCGCTGAGCCGATGGCACAAAATTGTTTATCTTGTGTTTGTTCTGAAAAGACTTTTGTCAGACCCGTGATTTCAATCGGATCGCCGAGTGAAGTCCCGGTGCCGTGGGCTTCGATGTAGCTGACCGCCCTCGGATCGGTTCCCGCGTCTTTTAACGCCTGTTTGATCACCGCGGCTTGGGCGTTCGGATTCGGTACGGAATACCCGTTTGTTTTTCCATCATGGTTCACGGCCGTTCCTTTGATCAGGCCGTAAATATGATCACCGTCCGCTTTCGCTTTAGAAAGCGGCTTAAGGAGTACGGCGCCCACTCCTTCACCGGGCACATAACCGTCCCCGCCTTCTCCGAAACTTTCACATCTGCCTTTGCTTGATAAAAATCTGTTCTGGCCGAGCATCAAATATTTATTCGGATGAACGGATACATTGACGCCCCCGGCAAATGCTGCCTCGCATTCCCCGTTCCGCAAGCTTTGGCATGCCAGATGAATGGCTGTTAAAGAAGAAGAGCACATCGTATCCAGAGCCATGCTCGGGCCGTTAAAACCGAATACATAGGAAGCCCTGTTCGCAATTGATGACGGATTTCCGGTCAGCGCAAGCGATTTTCCGCGCGCCTGTTCTTCTGCTCCGTAAAGCTGATATTCCTCATACATGACGCCGACGTAAACACCGACATTGGCGCCAAGCAAATCACCCGATTTTTCCGTGAGCTTTTTGCGCGTGTAACCGGCATCTTCCATCGTTTCGTAGACACACTGCAGGAATAACCGCTCCTGCGGGTCCATCAATTTTGCATCCCGGGGCGAAATAGAGAAGAACTGCGGATCAAATTTGTCCACGTCTTTCAAAAATCCTCCCCATTTTCCGTACGTCTTGCCTTCTTTATCTTTATCAGCGTCGTAATAAAGACTGTGATCCCAGCGATCGTTTGGAATTTCAGTTATGCAGTCAGTGCCTTCACTCAAGTTCTTCCAAAATTCCTGAAGATTTTCGGCCTGCGGATATCGTCCTGACATACCGATAATCGCGATATCTTCACGCTCCGTCAGCTGCTGATTTTTCCGCGTGTCTGGACGGACATGCGCAAAGCCTTTTTTGCCTTCATTCCGTTTGGAAACGGGCTTTACTTTCGCTTTCTCAGACAGCGCCGGTTTGGCTGCAGGGGTTTCTTCTGTTTTCATCCCGGTCACTTCCAGCAGCGTGTCCCGGTGTGCTTTCATAAAATACTGCGCCAGCGATTCGATATTCTGATATTCGAAAAACAAAGTTTTTGACAATGAACCGAAGCTCTTTTCCAGCCGGCCCGTCAAATGCATGATCATAATCGAATCAATACCGTAATCTTCCATTGGTGCCTTGGCGTCAATTTTGTTGACAGGAAGTTTGGTCACTTCCGAGAGCACTTGTTTCAAGAAATGCTCCGTTTTTTCTGCAAGCATGTTCTCTCCGCCTGCTGTAAGACCTGCCGTTTCTTCCGTTTCGCTGCCCTTATTCGGCTGATCATCCGCTGATTTTTTCAGAAACGCCCGGATTTTTGCGGCGTAGCCTTCCGTCACCATGACTTGGGATGTGTTTGCCGCCCACCCGCGGTACAAAGCCTGAATGCCGTTTTCTGTTTGCATAGGGACCATGCCGCTTTCTTTTGTCAGCATGGCTTCCGTTTCAGCATCAACCGTCATGCCGCCGTCTTTCCAAAGCGGCCAGCAGATTGAAAGGGTGTGTCCATAGCGTTCATTTCGGGCTTTTTTACGGTTTCTTTTTTCACTGAAGGCGTTCATAAACGCATTGGCCATCGCATAATCAGCCTGGCCCGCGCTTCCGGCGCTTCCGGCTCCGGAAGAGAAGAGAATCAGAAAATCAAGCTCAATGTCCTTTGCCGCTTCATCAAGATGAACCAGTCCGGAGACTTTCGGCGCCAGAACATCACGGATTTCATCTTTGTGCTTTTTCAGAATATAGTTGTCTTTTATCGTTCCGGCGCTGTGTATGATACCGTTTAATCCGCCGTACTGCCGGCAGATGTCCGCTGTGAGCGATTGAACTTCTTGTTTTTCCGTCATGTCCGTTTGTTTGTACACGGCTTGCGCGCCGAGATCGGACAGTTCTTGAAGCTGGGTTTTTTTACGGTTATCCAACAGAGAACGCCCCGTTAAAATAAGAACGGCGTCTTTTGCATGCCGGGCGATTTCTTTGGCGAATAAAAATCCTAGACCGCCCGCACCGCCTGTGATCAGATAAACACCTTTATCCTTCCACGGCTTTTCGGCGCCGAACTGTTCCAGCCCTGTTTCCTGCCATTGTGCCGTATAGCGATTGCCGTTTTCATAGCGAATATGCTTGTCATCAGGATGAGCACTGCATTCTTTTACATATCGGGACAGCGTGTCTGCCTTGACGTCCGGCTCCGCTTCAATCAGCTGGCCGGTCAGGTTCGGGTTTTCAAGCGCCGCTGTTTTCAAAAGCCCCGTTAAGCCGCAAAGGAGCTGCGTATCCGCTTCTTGAGGTACGACAATCTGAATGAGCTCGCGCCCGCCGGAATTTGAAGCGAGGATTTTCTTCACTTTTTCGAACGCCTGAAGCGCACAAGCTTCAAACCGTTCGTCTTCACTCTTATGCTGATCACGGAGCACATGACAGCTGAAGTCTGTCTGTATGCTGTTCATTTGATTCGTAAACCGGTCAGATATCATCACGTGACGGGCTTTGAAATGGATCGGCGCTTTTTCATGTACAGCGGCCTTCTCTTCCCATACGTGTTCAAAAAATAGTGTATCTGTTTTATCCGTTTCAATTTCCCGTGCGGAATAACCAGTCATTTTCACACATACATTGCCTTGTTCGTCACACAAATCAATATCCAGCTTCTGCACAGCATCTTCAGGCTTGCTTTCGCCGCTGTACGCAATGGATACCCACATATCACTTTTACAGCTTTTCAACACATCGATCTGTTCGAGAGCAAACGGCAGCATCGGCCGTATGTCAGTCCCGTCTCTGTCAAGCATTAACCCGATTGTCGCGTGGAATGCCGCATCCAAAAGGCTCGGATGGAGGACAAACTGATCTTTTGTATGAGAAATAGATGACGGGAGTGAGAGCTTTGCGAGCACTTTGCTGTCGTTTGCATAGATTTCCGTGACCGCTTTGTGAGCATCCCCGTATTCAATCCCCATCTGTTTGTATGCCTGATAGCAAGCGTCAGGTGTGATCAGACGGCGTGACTCTCTTAATTTGTCAATCTCGATTTTGGCCGGTTCGCCCGCTCGGACAAATGCCGCGCTTCCTTGCGCATAGAGAACGGGCTCTTCTTCCGAGGAAGCCGATTCACTGTAAACCGTAAATCCCATCTCCCCATTTTCTTCGTCATAAAGGCGGAGATACAGTTCTGCGGACTCATCCGCCGCTGTAAACGGACGTATCCATACGACATGTTTCAGACGGACTGTTCCTTCTTCCTTCGTTTCTGCCGCGTGTTCAACGGCCGCCCGGACCATTTCCAGATAAGCCGCGCCCGGTAACGTCCGCTCGTTTTTGACGACGTGATCTTTCAGGAAAAATTCTCCGCCGCTAAAAGAGGACCGAAAACGGACGCCTGACATGTTTGATATATTTTCATGAAGGAGCGGATGCAGCATGCCTGCCCTTTTTTGCGGCAGCGATTCTCTTTTCTCCGCCTTCGGCACCCAATACCGGATTTTTTCAAACGGATATGTCGGCAGGCTGATCCGATTCGGTTTGTTTTCACCGTACAAGAGATTCCAATCCATCGTTCCTCCGCCGGCCCACTTTTCGGCAATCATCCCCAGACTCCCGGAAGAAAGCCATTTATGTATCAAGTCCGGAGCAAGCTCTGCCTGTTTGCTTTTATCGGCTCGGTTCCGCCAGCACCCGCTGACCGTTTTACCCGCCAGAAAGCCCTTCAGCCGCTCTTTGAGCTGTGTCATATTCTGAGCGGTAAACGCAACCCGCTCCTCCATCTGTTCACGGCCGATCTGAAGTGTATACGCCGCATCCTCAAGCGGCAGGCCGGGATGAATAAATGCAGACAGCTTCGCAACATACTCTTTTAGCCGTTCTTCATTCCGGGCTGAAACCGGAAAAATGAATGTCTGTTCTTCTGCCGGTTCAGCCACTGTTCCGTGTGATTCTTCAGGGATAAATTCCTCCAGAATGAGATGCACGTTTGAACCTGTCGCCCCGAAAGAACTGATGCCTGCACGTCGGGGATATACGGTCTCATTTCCGTTTTCCGTCACTGAGGGCTGATGCCATTCTTCGGTATGATGCTGGACGTAAAACGGTGATTGTTCAAAATCTAAATACGGATTCAGCTCCTCGGAATGAAGAGACGGCACCAAAGTTTTATGGTGAAGCTGCAGGGCAACCTTGCTTAAGCCGCTGATGCCCGCCGCCGATTCCGCATGGCCGATATTGGACTTCACTGATCCGATCGAACAGAACTGTTTGTCCTGTGTGTACTGCCGGAACGCCTTGACAAGGCCTTGAACCTCAATCGGATCGCCGAGAGAAGTTCCCGTCCCGTGCGCCTCAATATAACTGACCGTGCGCGGATCGATGCCCGCTTTGTCCAGGCATTCTTCAATCAAATCGGCCTGCGCGACAGGGCTCGGCACGGAAATTCCGCTCACTGTCCCCACGTGATTGACGGCACTGCCCTTTATCACCGCATAAATCCGGTCTCCGTCTTTTACCGCCTCTCGCAGCGGTTTTAATAAAACGGCACCGATTCCTTCAGCCGGTACATAGCCGTCTCCGTCTTTCCCGAATGTATGACAAACCCCGTCTGTTGAAAACATGTCCCATAAACCGTATGTCAGATATTTATTCGGATGCAGCGACAAGTTGACGCCTCCGGCAACTGCCGATTCACATTCCCCGCGCCGAATGCTTTCCGCAGCAAGGTGAACCGCAGTCAGCGAAGATGAACAGACCGTATCGACCGCCATGCTCGGCCCGTGAAAATTGCAAAAATATGAAACTCTGTTTGCGATTTGCGCATAATTAAGAGAAAGCGGGAATACATGATCTTCAGAAGAAGCTTCAGCCCCGACCAACGTATAATCCTTATGCATCACCCCTGCGAAGACGCCGACGCGCTGTCTCTTATTCCGTCCGCGCGCCTCTGCGAGCGACTTCGGCGTATATCCGGCATCCTCAATCGTTTCCCAGCATGTTTGTAAAAACAGCCGTTCTTGAGGGTCCATTGTTTCAGCTTCCCGCGGCGTAATCCGGAAAAATTGGGGATCAAAGCAATCCGGATCATCAATAAATCCGCCCCATTTTGAAATGCTCTTTCCGGAAGGCGACTTTACATTTTCAAACCGGCGCCAGTCCCAGCGAGACTCCGGAATTTCGGTGACACAGTTTTTTCCTTCTTTCAGGTTTTCCCAGAATTCATGAATATTTTCGGCCTGCGGATAGCGGCCGGCCATGCCGATAATGGCGATATCTTCATCTTGCGGCACACTGCTTTTCCGTCTTCTCTCTGTTTGCGTCTCAACCGGCTTCTCCATTTTTGCCGGAGGCGCGCTGAAATGGCTCCCGTACTGCTCAGTCAGGAAAGCTGCCAGCTCTGCTGCCGTCGTATATTCAAACAGCAAAGTCGGAGAAAGGGTTTCGCCGATTTTTTCGCTGATCGTTTCGACGACGTCAAGCAGTCCGGACGATGTCAGCCCCATTTCATAGTAGCCGACTTGAGAATCAATCTGTTCAAGCGGCTTGCCGATTTTTTCAGCCATCAGATTCATGACATACCGTTCTGCTTCCTCACGCGGGTGTCCGCCTTCAAGCGATGCCGCAACTTCCGGTAAACCGGCTTTTTCAGGAGACTTCTCAGCAGGCTTACGGTCTGTATTGATCAGCTCGGCATCCCGCACGAGCTTGCTTGTGAAATCTTTCAGCTCGGCTACTTTCCGGCCGGATGCGTTAAAAAACTCCAGTGTAATGTAAATGAGCTCCTTTTCCTGCCGAAGCGACGAACGTTTGATTCTCGTGATGCAGCCGGCCTGCAAAGGTTCGGAAGCTGTAAAAGATTCGTAGAAAAGAGGCAGAAACAGCCTCTTTTCCCCATTTAACAGCGATGAGATCAATAGGTTTGCGCCGACGCCGCTTCCGTCAAGAAGAGTCGGATGGAACAAAAACCCCCCGGCCTGTCCCATCGCGTCTTTTCCGAGCGATACATCAAAGGTGACGCCGTCCCGCTCCTCAAACACTTCTCCTTCTGCTTTCATATATCCGCTGTGAACCAATTCTTGGCTTCTGCATTGTGCATACAGCTCATTTAAATCGATGGTGCGTTCCGCCTCGCGTTTGACAGAGTCAAGATCAAGCGTGTCACTGAAAACTGCGGGTTCCGTCTCGTGCATTTCCGCTTTGACGTAAATGCGTTCTTCCGGCTGGACTCGTCCGCCGCTGACCTCAGCCCCTTTTACGGTAAGTTTCCAGCGCCCTTCTTTTACCTTTGTACATTCAACCGTAAGCTTGACGGCGCTGTCTTCTTTCGCAATAAGCGGCTGATATATGGATAAATGGCGCAGCTGAAGCCCGTCGTATGAATAGCCGCGCTCTTTGAAAATCTGATAAAACATATCAATATAAGCCAATCCCGGAAGGACTTTTTGTCCGTAAACGTCATGATGTAAAATAAACGGATTTTTCAGCGATAAAGTGATTTGCTTATTGAAGTTCTTCACGTTAAACCTCCACTTCATAGGTATCCCAGATGTTTGCCGCAGCTTTTTCGTTCGTTTCTTCTTTGCTGTCCGGCGAAATCAGCCGCTTATTTAATGCAGGCGGTGTTAAAGGATGGCGCTTGATTGGGCGCCCTTCGTCTTCCTGCCACGCTTCCACAATAACGTGGGCGTTTGTTCCGCCGTCGGCAAAGCAGTTAATTCCTGCCGCCGGTATTGGTGACGGCCAGTCTGCCAGAGTGCGGCTGAACTGAATATTGGCCTTTTCTCTATCAAAATGTGTATTTTCATGCTCGCCTGATAAAAACGGGATAAAGCTCTTTTCTTTCAGCATGAGAACAACTTTTATGAAACTTGCAATTCCTTCCGCGCAAAGCGGGTGCCCGATGTTCGGTTTCACAGATCCGATTCCGAGCGGGCCGGCGTCTTTTGAACGGTAGACGGATTGAATGGCCTTCAGTTCTAACAGATCCGTCACGACCGTGCCTGAACCGTTCGCTTCAATATGAGTAATGTCTTCCGGCTGTTTTCCGCTTTTTTCAAGAGCCGTCTTCATGACGGATTTTTGCGCTTCCAGACTCGGCGTAGCCGGGCCTGCCGTTCTTCCGTCATTATTGACGGATGCCGCCTTCACTACGGCATAAATAGAATCTCCGTCTTCAATCGCCTGAGACACGGTTTTTAAAAGAACCATTCCGACACCCTCGCCCAGCACGACTCCATCGGCGCGTTCGTCAAATACATGGAACGACTGCGCTTTACTTAATATGCCGCGCTGTTCAAATAATTTATGGGTTTCTTCTGATTCAAACAGGCTCACGCCGCCGACGACGGCCGCTTTTATTTCTCCTGTTACAAGAGCCTGCACGGCCATATTCATGCCGACTAAAGCAGAAGAACAAGCCGTATCGAGGACAACACTCGGGCCGCGCATATCAAAATATTGAGAGAGATTTGCGGCCAAATAATTCTGGCCCAGCGCGACGATCGGGTTTTTCGCATCCAGCAGTTTCTCTTCACCCGGTTTGTGACGGCTGCGTCCGCCGAGATACACACCTATTGCTTCTCCCTTTATCTCATCCGGCGTATAGCCAGCGTGATACCACAGGTTAAGGCATTCTTCCAGAGCGGCCAAAGCTTGAGGGTCCATTGCCTTTACATCTTCTTCAGCCAGTAAAAAGAAGTCCGGATCAAATTGATGAATTCCATCAAGCATTCCCGCGTAATAAGGCGTCTTCAAACCCCATCGCTCAGCCGGAACAGGACCGATAGCCGAACGGCCTTCAGCCAAAAGCGACCAGTACGCCTCTAAAGAAGCCGCCCCCGGAAACCGGCAGGACATGCCGACGACCGCGATATCTTCCCGGTGAATCTGTTTTCCGGCCGGCTCTTCTTGCACCTTAACGGCTTGTGTTTCAATCACCGGCTCAGCCGGCTTCTTCATAACAGGCTCCGCCGCCAAATCAAACCGTTCTGACAAAACTTCTGTATATCCTTCGAGAAGCCAATTTGCGAAAGATTGAATCGTCGGATATTCATACAGAATGGACGGGTCAAGCGATGCCGAGAGATTCCGGTTGATCCGCTGCAGAAGCTGAGCAAGAATAATGGAATCCACTCCGTAATCTTGGAATAATACGTCTGTCTCAAGCTGGTCCTGATCAATCCGCAGCTCTTCAGAAAATAATTCTTTCAGCCATTCTTCTGTTTTCCTTGTTAATTGAGCGTTATCTGCGGCAGTGTCAGCGTTTTTTTCCGCCGGTTTTACCATAGCCGGACTTATTGGCTGATCCTGCCTGCTCCGCCGCAGGAATCGCTCCGGCTTCCACAGCTCAGGATTCAGAACGGCCGGCAGCACCGGGCCCCTTGCTGATTCAAGAAGTATGCCGTCAAGGAGCTGTAATCCTTCTGCATTCGTGATGCTGTATAGCCCGCTCTCTTTATAAGCTTTGTTTGTTACTTCGCCCATTCCGGTTTCTTTCCAGTTCGGCCACTGAATGCTTACGATCGGCAGCTGCTCTTTGTATGAGTTTGCAAAATAGTCCATATACGCATTGGCCATGGCATAGTCGGCCTGTCCTGCCGAAAGCGCCGGTATCGCAGCTGACACGGAAGAGAACAAGACGAAAAACTTCAGCGGCTCTTCGCTGAGCACACTGTATAACGCCTGAAGCCCGTCTACTTTCGGCTCGAGCACGCGCTGTATGTCTTCATCGGTTTTTCTGATGAATGCGAGCGTCTCTTTATCGGTCACACCCGCGCAGTGAATCACGCCGCCGATAGGTCCGAGCGTCTGTTTTATCTGACTCAGTTCCTGTCTCAGCCCGGCTTCATCAGCTAACGGGACTGACAAAACCTTCACTTGTACACCTTTGGATTCCAAGTCGAGAACAGCTTCAATTTTCGCTTTTACAGAAGCCGTCACCCCATTCAGTCCGCCCGTCCACTCACTTCGCGGCGGAAGGGTCTCACGGCCTGTAAGCACCAGTTTTTTCACTCCGTAATGTTCGGCAAAATGGCGTGCGCATAAAAGGCCGATCCCCCTCGTCCCCCCGGTGATCAGAAGCACATGGTTGTCCGGAAAATCAATTCTCTCGCCTTTCATATCCATGTTTTCTGAGCCGCTTAATACAGCGCGGTAACGCAAGCCGTTCCTCCGGCAAACTTCCGCGTCATCAGTGCGGGCATGAAACTCATCGGCAATCTGCTTCGCCAGTTTGTCATCAGAAAGCCCTCCTTCAAGGTCGAGATGCCTTGAAGACAGATGACCGTACTCGCACGCCAGCATTCTGTACAGACCGGCCCGTTTTGCTCCTGTTGTTTGATTGGCCTCTTTATTTAATGACTCAAGGTCTTTCGTGACACAAAGCAGTGTCATCCCTTCTTTATGCCCATGCTCAATCAATTGCTGAAGCCATTTGATACCGGTCATATCTTCAGAAGCTTCTTCTTTCGCTGCGCCGAGAAGGTCGATGACGCCGCCAAACGCCTGCCAGTCATATTCACCGGCAAGGTCTGATCCTGTGATGATACGGTGATTCGGCATATGCGCTGCGATCTCTTCTGCGAGATTGATCGTGTCCCCGCCTGTCAAAATCGCAACGGAACGTGCGCACGGTTCACCCAGTTCGAGCGGGCTCGGTTCCCATTGTTTCGTCAGAATACGTTTCATCCGTTCCTCTGTATGGACCTTCTTTTTGTCAGGATTCTCAGGCACCCAATACGTGTCTTTTGCGAACGGATAAGACGGAAGACTGAGTAAACGCGGCGTACCCTTTTCATACAGCCGGTTCCAATTCAATACGCCGCCTTTCACCCATACCTCTGCCAGCTTGGCGAATTTTCCTTTTTTAATCCAGGCGTCAATGACGATGTCCATATCTTCATCTGCGGTGAACAAGGCAAACGTATCTTTACTGCGGTGAGACTGGCCGGTATACAGCCCGGCAATGTTTTTCTCATTTTTCGTAAATGCTTCCAGCTTTGTTTCCAATTCCGCCATCGTCGCTGCAAGAATGGCCAAGCGCTCTTCCATTTCGTCCCTTCCGGTTTGCAGCGTATAAGCGACGCCCGCCAAGTCTTGATCTGTATACGGCGTTTGACGGATCGCTTTTTGCAGCTGCCGCGCCTGTTCAAACAGTTTTTCTTTTGATTTGGCGGACAAAACGATGATTGCCGGATTTTCCGGGCTGTGCTCAGGCTGAGCGGCTGCTTTCGGGACATACTCTTCAATGACGATATGGGCGTTGACCCCGCCGATGCCAAATGAGCTGACCCCGGCCCGGCGCGGAATGGCATTTCCGTTTCTATCTTTTGCTGCCGTCCATTCCTGATTTTCCCGCACGATGTAGAAAGGACTGTCATCGAGCTGAATGTACGGATTGATCGTCTCGCAATGCAGGCTTTTCACCAGCGTTTTGTGCTTCATTTGCAAAAGCACTTTCATGACGCCTGATACTCCCGCGGCAAGCTCTAAATGGCCGATATTGCTTTTGACCGAACCGATGCCGCAGCGGTGACCGAAGACTTCAGGCTCTTGATTTGTTTTCGCCAGCTCGTGAAACGCCGCTTTCAAACCGTTTATTTCAATCGGGTCGCCCAATTCCGTTCCTGTACCGTGCGCTTCAATATAAGTGACGGTGCTCGGGTCCACTCCCGCTTTCCGGTATGCTTTCACCAATAAATCAGCCTGCAGTTTCGGATTCGGCGAGGTTAACGTATTCGCCCGGCCGCCGTGGTTTTCAGCCGTACCGCGGATCACGCCGTAAATCGGATTGCCGTCACGTTCTGCATCTGTCAGTTTCTTCAGCATCAGAATTCCCGCGCCTTCTCCTCTGACATACCCGTTGGCATCTTTGGAGAAGGTTTTGCATTTTCCGTCTTTGCTGAGCATGCCTGCTTTGCTGTAGCTGATATGCGCTTCTTCCGTCAGAATCGTGTTGATTCCCCCGGCAATCGCCATGTCGCATTCTCCGTTTTCTATAGCGGATACCGCCCGGTGAATCGCCACAAGCGAGCTTGAACATGCCGTTTCAATCGGCTCACTTGGCCCGTGAAGATTTAACAAATAGCTCAAACGGTTCGGACCTATGGAAGGAATCATGCTGCCTGTCGCCGCATGTCCTTCCGGCGCAAGACCTGCCCTTGTGAACAAATCTTTATAACCGGTATTTCCGGTGCCGATAAAGACGCCCGTATTTGTGCCGGAAAGGCTTTCCGGCTTACAGCCCGCATCTTCTATCGCCCGCCATGCATAAGTCAATAACAGCCGCTGCTGCGGATCTAAATATTGGGCTTCCCGCGGTGAAATCCCAAAGAACAGCGGATCAAATTCAGCTATTCCGTCGATAAAGCCGCCCCACTTGATATTCGTTTTGTTCCCTTCAAGATTCGGGTCGCCATCAAACGCTTGCCAATCCCAGCGTTCTTTCGGAATGGTTGTGATCGAATCCTTTCCTTCTTTCAAATTGCGCCAAAATTCCTCTATATCCTTCGCGCCCGGGAATCGGCCGCTGATTCCGACAATGGCAATCGGGTCCAAGCGGCGCGGCTCTTTTGTCGCTGCCGCAGCGTTCATTACAGTTGCGAAGCGCTTTTTCCGCTGCATTTTCGGTTTTTGGGCTTTTGGCTGCTCTTTTTTCGGAGACTCTTTCTTCTTTTCGCCGAAACGGCCCGGATGCTCTTTTGCCAAATATCCGGCGAGACCGCTGATCGTTCCGTGCTCAAAGAAAATCGTCGGCGCCAGCTCCAGCTGATACGCTTCATTTAATTGATTCGTAAAGACGGTAAACGATACGGAATCAAAACCGTATTCACTCAATTCCGTATCTGTCTCAATGTCCTCACGGTCAACTTTTAAAATGCCGCTTACCATGGCTGTCAAAGCGGTGTGAAGCGTTTGAAGAGATTCTTCTGCATCGTGTTTTTCTTCCGGCTGAGAAGGAAGGCCGGCTTCTGCCTCATCCGTCAAATACTCTGCTAAACTGCGGATCGTCCCGTGTTCGAAGAAGATCGTCGGCGCCAGTTCCAGCCGATACGCTTCATTTAATTGATTCGTAAAGACGGTAAAGGATACGGAATCAAAACCGTATTCACTCAGTTCCGTATCAATATCAATCTCGTCTTGGCCGACTTTTAAAATTGAACTGACCAATCTGATAAGCGCACCGTGCCATTTGTCTCCCGAAACGGCGGATACAGGCTCTATTTTCTTCACCTGCGGCTTTTCAGTTTCAGAAACGGACAGGAACGACTGTTTTAATTTTGCAGCTTGTCCTTCAGCTGCTAAAAGCTGCGGCTTTTCCTGAGCCATTCCTTCATAAAATGCAGCCAGGCCTGACGCCTTTTGAAGCGGAACCATGCCGAAAGCTTTTTTCATCATTCTCTCCGTCTCGTCTCCCGCCTGCATACCGCCATCTTTCCACAGCGTCCAGTTAAAGGCGACCGTTTTTCCGTGCCGAAGGCCATTCTCCGTAAGGGATTGCCTGTAAGCGGCGTATGCATCCATAAACGCGTTGCCGGCGGCATAATCAGCCTGCCCGACATTGCCGAGAACGCCGGAAACACTGGAGAACAATACGAAAAAGTCAAGATTACAGTCTTTGCTGGCTTCATCTAAATAAGCGGTTCCGATGACTTTCGGATCAAGCACTTCTCTGAACTCTTCCTTCGTTTTTTGCAGCAGGAAGCGGTCTTGTATCACTCCCGCAGCGTGAATAATTCCGTTAAGCTTTCCGAATTCCGCCGTAATCTCTTTTATCAGCGCTTCATTTTCCCGCCGGTCTGCCGCATTCAGCTTTTTGTAGACGACATTTGCGCCTGAATGCTGAAGCATAGCAAGCTCACGCTGTTTGGCTTCTGTCAGATTTGAGCGGCCTGTCAGAATGATTTTCGGATGTTTTACGCGACCTGCGATTTCTTTTGCGAACATCAACCCCAGGCTTCCCGCGCCTCCGGTAATCAGATATACACCTTCGTCCTTCCAGACGATGCCGCCCCCTGCGGGATGCATTTCTTCCCAAGCCTTCACATACCGTTTTTCTCCTTTATAACGGATATGTTTATCATGCGGCCGATGACTGTCGTTTTTCAGTTTTTGAGCGACAGCCGGCATTTCGCCGATTGATTCCATTTCGATGAGCTGACAGTCAAGTTTTCCGTATTCCAGCTCGGCTGTTTTTAACAAACCTGTTAACCCTGCAAACAATTGCTGGCTGCCGTCTGCTGAGATAACGGTCTGAATCAGAATGCGGCCCTGCCTTTTTTCGCTGATGATCCGCCGGATGTGTTCGGCGATTGTCTGCGCATAGCTTTGGAAGCGTTCAGCGGCTGTTTCACCCTCACCTTCTGCAATCAGCAGTTCGGCGTCTTTCAGGCCGAATGCCGTTTCATCTTTTATACGGCAGGCATCTTCACAAAGTATGATCAAATGCTCATCAGCACGGACAGAAGCTTTCTCGGATGCGGCGGCTTCTTTCCAGACCGGTGCAAACAAGACCTTTTCCGATCCTGATGGCGGCTGAGCCGATTCTGCATCGCCTTCAAGCACTCTCGTAGAGAATCCTCTCACCTTCACGCAAAGCGCTCCTGTTTCGTCGAACAGGTCAATGTCGGCTTTCTGCACGGAATCACCGGTTTGATATCCATCGCTGAAGCGTGCATGCGCCCGCATAGTCGGCGTGCATGCTTTGATGACTTCAAGATATTCCAACGCAAACGGCAGAATCAGCTTTTGTCCGGAAAACTCCTGCATAATGCAGATCGTCGCCGTCTGAATAGCCGAATCAATGATGCTCGGATGAAGCGTAAATTGTCCGTTCGTATGAGAAACAGAATCCGGAAGCTGTATGTCCGAAAACACTTCTTTCTCGCCGATAAAGGCGGACTTAATGCCTTGGAAGGCTTTTCCGTGGAACATCCCCCTGCTCCGGCCTTCCCGATAAAAGGCCGCCGGATCAAGAATGTCCGCTGTGCACCTGTTTTGTATGGCAGAAAGGTCGGCCTCAGGCTCTCGTTCAGCCTTTATGATCTCGGCCCGTCCTTGGCTGTGCAGCACTTCTTCGCCGTCAGCGTTGACGCTGTAAATGTCATATGAGATGATGCCGTCCTCTTCAGGGAACAGCGCAATATGGACTTGGCGCTCTTGTTCGTGAACGACGATCGGCTTCATCCAGACGGTATGATGGAGCGTTATTCTGTCTTGGTCTTTTAATAAGCCGCCAAGCGCCCGTTTTACCGCTTCATAAGACATTTCCAAATATGCCGCTCCCGGCAGCACCGCTTTTTCCCTGACCACATGATCCTTCAGGAAAAATTCTGAGCCTGTAAACCGTGAGCTGAACCGCTGAACGGCCAAATCTGACGTATTTTGCTGCACGAGCGGGTGTAAAACTGAGACTCCGGTGTGTGCGGCAGATGTGTTCTTTTCTGCTTTTTTCGGCCAGTACGGCTCCTTTGCAAACGGGTAGACCGGCACGCTGATTCGTTTCGGATGCTCGTCTTTGTAAAGCTTGTGCCAATTAATGGCGACGCCTTTACTCCACATTTCACAGAGCTTCGATCCTTTTCCTTTCGCAAGCCATTTCTCAATGAGTTCAGCGCTGTCATCATCATCAGAAAGCCAGGCAATATCTTTCGCCTGCTGTTTTTCTCCTCTGAAGCAGCCTGTTACAGCCGGCTTATCATTGATAAAATCGGCAAGCTGCCGCTTCAGCTCCGCAGTGCCGCTTGTGATAAAGGCCGCGCGCTCTTCCATCGCTTCCCTTCCGACTTGGAACGTGTAGGCAAGATCAGCGAGGTCTGTGTCCGTTTTTCTTTCCAGAAAAGCCAGCAGCTGTTTTGCGTACTCCTTCAGACGATCTTTTTTTCTGGCAGACAACGGAATGATGAACGGACCGGCAGCGTCTGCTGCTTCGGATGCATCCGGATATTGTTCAAAAATCGCGTGTGTGTTTGTTCCGCCAAGGCCGAAAGAGCTTAAAGCCATGCGGTGCGCTCTGTTCTCACGGGTTAACTCTTTCTTTTCTTCCGCTACGTAAAACGGAGAGTCTTCTAAATGAAGATTCGGGTTCGGCTCTTTGTAATTGATGCTCGGCGCGATTTCCTGATGATATAAGCTCATGACAATCTTGATGCAGCCCGCCATTCCGGCCGCTGTATCCAAATGCCCGAGATTTGTTTTGACTGAACCGATGCCGCAGTATTGTTTTTTATCTGTATATCGGCCGTACACCGATTGAAGTGCGGACAGTTCGATCGGATCGCCGAGTTTTGTTCCTGTGCCGTGAGCTTCGACGTACGCGATCGTTTCGGGATGTATGCCCGTCTGATCAATGACCTTCTGAATGACCTCAGCCTGTCCTTTGACGCTCGGCGCATAAAATCCGACCTTATCCGCTCCGTCGTTATTGACGCCGATTCCGCGCAGCAGCGCATAAATATGGTCGCCGTCCTTAACGGCATCAGACGCTTTTTTCAAGAGCACGGCGCCGGCCCCTTCACCGCCGATCATTCCGTCAGCATCCGCGTCAAACGCTTTAATATGCCCGTCGCTTGAAAAATTCAGCCCCGGCTGATGAACATATCCGGCGCTTGATTCCGTATGAAGGGTCGCACCGCCGACAAGGGCGTACTTAGCTTCGCCGGACTGCAGGCTTTGAAAAGCCGAATGCAGGCCGATTAACGAAGATGAGCAGTTGGCATGGACAAAATAGCTCGGCCCTTTCAACCCGAGTTTATGAGAAATCATCGTCGGAATCGTACCGCTTTGGGCAAGCACCCATGACACGTAGCCATCCGGCGTTTCCAGCTGTGCTGTCGTCTCCTCCGGCAGCAGGCTGCGGTAAGAGTTCGTGCTGGCAGACATATACACGCTTGTTTCCGGAATTTCTTTGGAGATATATCCCGCATCCTCGATTGCCTTCCATGAATGGAGCAAAAGCATTCTCAGCTGAGGATCCATATATTCCGCATCTTTCGGTGAAAAGCCGAAGAAACCGGGATCAAACATTTCTTTCCCCTCTAAAACTGATTTAGCCGGAACGAAGCCGGGATGATCAGCCAGTTCTTCAGAAATACCGAATCGGCGGAGCTCTTCTTTTGAAAAGAAGGTGATGCTTTCTTTTCCTTCTTTGATGTTATTCCAAAATTCATAATGATCTTTCGCTCCCGGAAACTCACAGGATATACCGATAACCGCAAGGCTGTCCTCGTAATAATCGGGAAATTCTCCCGCCGGATGTTCCCGGTCTTCTGCATTCACTTTCTTTTGCGGTACAGGAGCCAAAACGGCTTCTTTCGGTTTTTGTTCAGCGATATACCGGCTGATGTCTTTTACCGTCGCGTATTCAAACAGCTCCGTTACACTGAATTCACAATCCAATTCCTGCGTCATCCGGTCAGTGACAGTCACGGCAAGAAGCGAATCTCCCCCCGCATCAAAAAAGCGGTCATCAAGCTCTATATCTTTGCTTTTCAATACATCCTGCCAAATCGCCAGCACCGCCTGCTGGATATGAGATGATGAAAATGTTTGTGTGTCCGGCTGCTTTTCCGTCAGATCGCGGGCAGCAAGAAGCTTGCGGTCCACTTTTCCGTTCGGCGTAAGCGGCAGCTCTTCAAGACGGATAAACGAAGCTGGCGTCATATAGGCCGGCAGCGCTTGTTTCAAATGATTGCGCAATTCCTTTGCAGACGGAAGCGGCTCTCCGTTTTTCCGGATATAAAACGCGCAAAGCTTCTCATTTCCGGAGTGATTGTTCACAACCACTACACTTTCCTGTACGGCCGGATGGGCATTCAGCCTGCTCTCAATATCTCCGGGTTCAATCCGGTAGCCGCGGATTTTAACTTGGGTATCCATCCGTCCCATGTATTCAATGCGGCCGCCGGGGAGAAAACGCGCCATATCGCCTGTTTTATAAAGCTTTGATCCCAGTTCGAGCCGGTGGCTGACGAAAGCTTTATCTGTCAGCTCAGGCTTGTTGAAATACCCTCTTGCCAATCCGTCTCCCGCAATACAAAGTTCTCCCGGCACCCCTTCTAAAACAGGGTTGAGACCGGAATCCATAATATACACGCGGGTATTGGCGATCGGGCGTCCGATCGTAAGCGCACTCTCATTTTCCGTGATACGCTGCACCGCGGACCAGATTGTCGTCTCTGTCGGCCCGAACATATTCCAAGCCTCACTTTTCGTATCTAGAAACTGCTGCTTCAATTGTTCGCTGAGCGCCTCTCCGCCGCAAAGGATTTTCACTTTTTCTTCATTTGACCATCCGGAATGAAAGAGCATTTTCCACGTAAACGGCGTCGCCTGCATGATCGTCGGTTTGTACTCTTGAATCAGCTCTTTCAGCTTTCGTGCGTCTTTTGTGACTTCTGTCTTACAGATGTTGCACTCCGCTCCTTTGATTAAAGGAAGGTACAGCTCCAGTGCCGCGATGTCAAAGCAATATGTCGTGACGGCAAGCAGTTTGTCTTCGGACGAAAGCCCCGGTTCATTCGCCATCGAGAGTAAGAAGTTGGTCAGCGCCCGGTGCGGAATCATCACGCCTTTCGGTTTGCCCGTGCTGCCCGACGTGTAAATGACATACGCCAGATCGTCAGGTGTCACTAACCGCTTCAGCGACGTTCTTTCCGCGGCTGTACTTTCAATATGAGACCAATCGCGGTCAATGGCAGTTGTCTGCACGCCTCCCCAGTTCAAAGAGTGCTCTAAATCAGCTGTCGTCAGGCACATTGAAATCCTGCTGTCGGTGATCATATATTCCAATCTGTCAGCGGGATAAGAAGGATCAAGCGGCACATACGCTCCCCCGGCTTTTAAAATGCCGAGAAGGCCGACAGCCATATGCAATGAACGGTCTGTATAAATGCCGATGAGATCATCAGGGCCTGCACCGTGCGCCTGCAAATAGAGCGCCAGCTTCGTGCTTTTTTCATCAAGCTCACGGTACGTCAGCTTTTGCTGTTCATACACGACCGCACAAGCGTCCGGCGTTTCTGCCGCCTGACGTTCGAATAATTCATGGAAGCAGGCATCCGGATATTCACGGCTTGTCTCATTCCAAGTCTTAAGAATCATGTGCTCCTCTCTTTTTGTCATGAGAGAAACGTTCTCAAGCGGCATATCCGGATTCGCCGTCAAAGCTTCAGCAGCCTGTACAAAATGGCTGAAAAGCCTGGCCGCCCCTGCTTCGTCGAATAATTCGGTGCTGTATTTAATCGTAAGATCCATGCCTGATGCTTCTTCCCACATTTCAAAAACAAGATCATATTCCCCCTCCTGATGAATGTCTTTTACAAACTCACAGGAGAATTCCTTGTATTCATCAAGCATCGATTGATAGCTCGAATGCTGCAGAAAGTTCTGATAGAAAAAGGCATTGCTGAAAACAGGCGAACCGTTCTGCCGGGGTTTCGCATGCACATCACGCACCATTTTCGGGAACGGATAAAATGAGTGATCCAGTCCGTCCAGAACGGCATCCTGCACCTTTTGAACAAAGTCAGCAAATGTTTCTTTTCGTCCGGCTCTGCTCCGTATGGGAAGCATGTTGAGGAAATGGCCGACCACTCCGTCAAAGCGTTCTTCGGGTCTGACCATTGCAGGCATGCCTGTCACAATATCTTCCTTATCCGTATATTTGCTTAAAAGCACCATGTAACAGCTCAGCATGACGGTAGACAAATGAATCGAACGGGATGCGGCAAACGCCGTTATATTATTCAGCAGCCGTTCGGGAAGACGGCGTGTCAGCGTATCTTCTGTAAACTCCGGAACACTGCTGTCCGTGCGCATCGGCGGAAGCTGAAGGTCAGGCAGATCGCCCTCGAGCTGTTTCATCCAGTAAGCGCGGGCAGCTTTGCTTTCTTCACCCGCTAAATACCGCTTTTCCCAAGCCGCGAAATCCGGATGAATGCCGGGAGCGGCAGCCGTAAACTCTTCTTTTCCCTCCAGCAGCGCCTGATAATGATCCAGCAGACTGTGAATAAATGTAATGGATGAAATGCCGTCAAACACGATGTGGTGAATGACCGTCAAAAGATAATGTTCCTCGGCGGATTTTGAAAGCAGCTGCACGCGCAGCAAAGGCCCGCCTTCTTTGACAAACGGCTCTTTCACTTTTTTCCGTATCAGAGCGGATATTTGTGATTCATTGACGTCAGAAATATCTTCTTCCGAGAATACAAAAGGATCTGCCGATTCTATGAAATAAAACCCGCCGTCTGTTTCATTCACGGCGCTTTTGAGCATCGGATGCTGCTTTAATACGAGCTGAAACGCCTGTTTCAGTTTCTCTTTGTCGATTCCGGATGTGAATCGGAAACAGAGCGGGACATGGTATGCAGTCGTTTCAGGCGACATTTTCTGCAATGTCCACAGCCCTTTTTGGACTTCTGAAAGCGCTGGCGCCGTTTGCCGTCTCTCCCGTTCTGCCGGCGGTTCGGCTTTTTGGGGATGATGGTCCGCTGACATGTTTGCCGCTTTTTCAGCAGTATAAGCCGCTAAAGCGCCAATCGTCGGGTTTTTGTGCAGCTCTCTTGCCGTCAGCCGGATGTGATACGTTTTTTCAATTGATCTGGCGAGTTTCATCATCTTGATGGAATTGACGCCAAGACTTTGAAACGGCGTATTTGGATCAACGAGCTCCTCTGCGATGGAAAGTTCCTCTTTCAGAAAACGGATAAAATCCCGTTCAATTTCTTTCTCTCCAGAAGCCGTGTCTGAATTGCCGCCTTCTTGTCTGTTATTATGTAATGAATCAAATTGCCCTTGTTCAAATGAATGTTTCAGCTGAGTGCGCTGGATTTTCCCGATCGCCGTCTTAGGAATGTCTTCTTTTGCGACCGGAAGCAGATAATCAGGGGTAACGCCGATTCTCTGTGTCACGTGCTGGTGAATGTTATGAAGAAGCTTCGTCATGCGATTCTCATCCAACGGAACAGATGTCACAAAGAAAATCGCCAGCTCATCTGTCGTGCTTTGATTCGGCCGGACGGCGCATGCCGCTGTATATGACGTTTCAATTTCCGGCAATTCCTCAACGGCTGATTCAATGGCGTGGCTGTAATAATTCACACCGTTGATAATGATGGCATCTTTCGTGCGCCCCGTTATCGTCAGGCGGCCTTCACGCAGAAATCCGAGATCTCCCGTTTCAAACCAGCCGTCTTCTGTAAAGACACTCTCGTTTAAGTCCGGGCGCTCATAATATCCGCTCGTTACAGTCAGACCCGACACTTGGAAGCGGCCGATTTCTCCTTCTTCCACCACTTGATTGCGGTCATCCGTAATTCTCATATTAAATCCCGGGATCGGCAGACCGATCTCGACAAAACGATCGTCGTCATTCGTGTTTTCCAGTGTAAACTCATCTGAGAAAATAACGCCCGAAGACGTTTCGGACATTCCCCATGCGGGACGGATGGCATTAGCCGGCAGACCGTGCGGCTCTAAAAGCTCCATAATTCTGCGTCCGACTTTCGCAACCGCGGCCTCCCCGCCGTTCAGCATGTAACGCATGGAAGATAAGTCCCATTTCCGCGTTTGAATCTCTTCTGCAAAATCAGCAAGCAGCCCAAAGGCAAAATTTGGGGCCCACGTGACCGAAGCGCGGTAATGATCAATCAGGTCGAGCCATTTTAAAGGGTCCATCAAAATGGATTCGCTCGGTATGTTGATTTCCTCACATCCGAGATAAACATCACGCAGATGAAGCATTCCGATGCCGCCGACATGGTCAAAAGGCATCCAGTTAAACGTGACATCCTCACTTGTATAGCCCTGCATCTGAATATTTCCTTTGACCATGCAGACGATGTTTTCATGGCTGAGCATCACGGCTTTCGGCGTGCCCGTGCTTCCCGAGGTCAAAAGCAGCATCGCCAAATCTTCCGGACGGGGATGATGACAGTCCGTATCCATTTCGTGCGCACTGAGATCTTCTGCCGCCAAAGCGCAAAACCCGGAAAGCTCCTGCTCCTCCGCCCATTCAGTCATCTCCGGCAGCACGTCACGGCTTGTGATGACATACGGCTGATTCAACAGCGTCCAGGCGTCTTTCAGTTTTTGCGTCCCGCTGTTCATTTCTGTATAAGCCGGAGCGGCCGCAAGCGGAACCGGGATCGCTCCTAAAAAAACACAGCCCCAAAAAGCAGGAATCAGCTGGGAATTGTCACTGAGCTGTAATATGACTTCATCCTGAGCCTTCACTCCTGATTGGCGGAGCCCTTTCACAATCGAAAGAGCGATCTTTTTCAGGCCGCTGTAAGTCTGGTACACTTTGGTGCCGTCAGGCTGTATATATGTGATACCCTTTTGATCTCCCGCTGCCGCGGCGGTTTTGTGCAGGACTTCAGGAATCGTCATCGGCTGATCCGCTGAAAGCCGCAATGATTTTCCATAGCTGACAGATGGCTTGAGTAACCCGCTTGCCTTCATATCACTTTTCATAGAGCTGCCTCCATTTCATCTGTATGTAAGATGTATGTCTTATACTCCGTACATCGTCGTGATTCGTTTCTTCACTTCATCATCATGAAACGTCTCATCGTGCATGATTAACTCCTTCTCAATGACGGCCGGAAGCTGCTCGCGAAACGGCGTCACCAAGTGCCTTTTCAATGTAATTAAAGAGTTTCTCGGTTTTTCCGCAAGCTCACGGGCCAATTCCTGCGCATAGTCTAGTACTTCCTGCCGCGGAAGCACCGGAAAAGGCACCCCTCTTTTCTCCAGGTCACCGCCGCGGTAGTGGCCGCCGTTTAACAGCATTTCATGGCCGAGGCTTGCCCCAAGCTTCTCCGGAACGATAAAGGTAGCGCCCATTCCGGGGGTGAAACCGTATTTCATAAAGTTTGCGGTATACACGCTTTCTTTGCTTAAAATGACAAAATCACTGAAAAGCCCCATGACAAACCCGCCTCCGATTCCGTGGCCCTGCATGGCGGAAATGACGGGAATATCACATTCCAGCGCCAAAGAGTACATGCGGTCTTCCGTAAACTTCGTGATGCCCTGCTGAATCCTGAGCAGGCCTTCCTGTGTGCCTCCGGAAGCAAAGTAATGGCCGTATCCTGTTAAAATCACAGCTTTATAGACTGACGATTTTTTTATACGGGTGAATGCTTCCATCAATCCATCCGTCAGTTCTTTGGAGAAGGCGTTTTTATGGGCTTTATCCTGCATTGTCACTTGGATAATATCCGGTTCAATTTCGAGCAGTTCAACTGCGGCGTTCGGCATGATATCCTCCTAACTGTTCTCCGTTTCCCAAGGAAGCCGCCCCGTTTCTGCATAACGGAAGATGGCTGATTGGTTATCCGGATCTGAAAACATCGCTTGATTTTCGGCTAGAGCAATGGATTTCGAACGATGAACAAGGTCGTTTAAGGAATCTATGTATTTTTTATAGCGGATGACTGCTTTTTTCGACAGCGGACGAAGGCGCAGCAAATGCTTTCTCAGCTCTGTTGCTGAGTCCGGGACGCATACGTCACAAAGTCCCCATTCAAGCGCCTGGCGTGCCGGCACGGGCTTTGTCATAATCGTCATATAATGCGCCTTTTGAAATCCGATTCTTTGAATTAAAAACGGCAGAACGCAGGCCGGATAAAGTCCGAATAACAGTTCAGATAAACTGAACGAAGCACTCTCCTCTGCAATGACGATATCGCACGCGGCGGCAAAACCGACACCTCCCGCATTTACTTTTCCGCGGACGCGGGCGATTGTGATGTACGGCCCGGATTTTAATGCCAGCCACAAACGGTAAAGCGGCTCCTGCGATTCAGCATGCTGCATTCCCTGCCTCATTTTCCGGTACATCTCATCAAAATCCGCCCCGAAACAAAATACCTCCGGCTGCCCTTCAAGCACTACGGAGGTCACGGAGTCTTCACATTCAGAAAGAACGTGCAGGCATTCCTCCACTAAACGCTCATTAATCGTATTGTTGGCTTCAGGCCGATCAAAGGTGATGAAGCAGACATTTTGCTGAAAACGGACGTTTATCGTTTCATAGGTCACGATATCCACCTGTATTTCCGATGAAATTCCGTGATTTCTTCCAAATACAAACGAGGGCTTCCGGCATGATGGTCTAAAATGTTCGGAATCATATTCATATCCAATTTGACATTCCGGGTTCCGAACTTCACCAGACCGCTGCCTTTAAACAATTCTTCATACTCCTCCATGGACAGCCTGTACCTGTTGTTCAGGTGCTCTTCTATTTTGAAAGAATGCTGCCGCGTTTGTCCTTCAGGCGTCACAACGCCGCTGTAAAATTCTGAACAGCACCCGGAGCCGTACGAAAAACAGCCGATCCGCTTAGAAGTGTCGAATGCCCCTTGGTCAATCGTGCTTGCAAGAGCCAGTAAAGAGGCTGCTCCCATAATGTTTCCGACTCTTTGGCAGTAGCGGAGCCCCGGCTCTACTCTGGTTTGAAAATCCTGTTCAATTTCAGCGTTTTTCGCTTTTGCAAGCTTGCGCATCATCGTCCGGTGGGCCCCTTTGACCATGCCGCCAAACGGTGTATGGAAGGCAAGATAGTGAAACGTCTCTTTGTAGTCAGCGCCCGGCACACGGTTTTTGTACTCGCGAAAAGTCTGTTCACAGCAATCGAGATAAGACATCAATGACAAGTCGGCGTCACCGGCTTCACTGTCCGGGATCGGACGGCATGTATCCATCACCTCATAGCCGTAATAGCCGTTGGCGCCCGCATCCGCCTGAAATACGATTGGATTTTCACCGATCAATAAGGCGACGGCACCCGCTCCGGCGCTCGGTTCTGCGTAAGACCAATCCTCGCTTAACGCATCGCCGCCTTCGGCAATTAAAAACCGGGAAATATCCGTCGCGACGACAAGCGCCTTCGCTCCGGGAGATGTCTGCGACAAAATAAAGTTAAGCGCCATCTGCAAACCCGCCGTTCCTGAATAACAGGCTTGCTTCAGTTCAAATAAACGGCAGTTCCGGTTGAGGCCTAAATAATCATGAATATATGTACTGAGTGATTTTCCGAAGTCGATGCCGGACTCCGAGCAGGTAATCAGCAGCTCGATTCTGTCTTTTTCAGCCTCTGTCAATCGGTCGATAATCGGCTTTGCCGCGTTAACGCCGAATGTGACGGGGTCTTCGTACGGAAGCGCCACCGCTTTTTCTTTCATCAGTAAATTCTCAAATCTGGCAGGGTCTAAGTTTCTGTACTCCGCCAGCTGCATGACATCAAGGTATGCTGTCCCGCCAAACACATTTATCGCTTCTATTCCGGCAGCCGCCATGAACTTCGCCTCCAATATGAATTTTGAGTTTCCGATTATTTCACCGTTTTATCAGACAGCCTGTACCTTTTCATAAAGCTTTGCCGCCAATTCGCCGATGTTTGACACTCCCGTCAGCTCAACACGCGGGATCTGCAGTGATAATTCTTCAAGCATCATCGTGATAATTTCGGCGCGGTCCACTGAATCCGCCCCCAGATCAACTAACCGGTCTTCCTGTGAAAGCTGTTCGCCTTCTAAATCAGGCAAAACCTCGCAGATTGTGTTCTGCAGCAATTCAAAGATTTTTTCTTTACTCATTGTCAGTTCCTCCCTGTTTCATCTTTTATGAATATTCCATGTTTTCAATCTATCATTTCGTCTTGTCAACACGTTTGCAAAAATGAACCTAACTTCTGATTCAAAAGCGAGGCCGTCTCTTCCATAAGCCGCATGCCGATATCATCGGCATGGCGGTTTTTCCAGGACTCAAGCTCCGTACCTTTCACCCATTGATTAAAGGCGCCTAATGCCGGGCCGCAATGAATCTGGAAGTCTACCTTGGCATCCGGGTCTCCTTTAATCGCCGAAGCAGAACTTTGCCTGAAATACCATTTGAATATGAGCGCCATTTTCTGTTTCGGGTTCCGTTCGGCTTTTGAAATGTCTTCATTCGAATAATGAGCCTTCACTTTGTCATAAATACTGCTTACACTTGCCTTAAAATACTTTTCTTCTATTTGTCTGAGTGTCTTTTCATCAATTTCTTCAATTGAGCGGTGACGCTGATACAGTTCATGCAGCTTAGAGGCGCGGGTCGGAAAGAACAGCCCTTTCTTTAATACCTGCACCTTGCTGCCTGATTCAAACATATCGCCGGCCGGCGCGTAGGCCGTATCCTGTACATTCATCTGCTGCAGGAGGTCCTTTACGAGGCCGCTCGTCGCTGCCTCAACGGTGCATTGGTTAATAGATCCGGTCACAATAAAATCAGCGCCGAGCATAAATGCGGCCATGGCAGCCTCGGGCGTTCCGATTCCCCCTGCGGCTCCGATGCGGACGGTTTTGCCGTATCGGTATTTTTTCATCATGTCATCTCGTAAACGGATGATCGCCGGCATGAGACTGTAAGCAACTCCGCCGTCAGTGTGGCCGCCTGAATCAGCCTCTACGCAGATGTCATGCGCAACGGGTATTTCTCTCATCAGACTTGCTTCTTCAGCGGTAATTTTGTTTTCGGCTGCTAGTTTCTGCAGAATGTGATCAGGCGCCGGGCTGAGAAACGCTTCCGCTACTTCCGGACGGGAAAGCTTGGCGATAATCCGCTGACGCGCTATTATTTGCCCGCCGGCACCGCGTTTTAACCCCTTAGCGCGAAACCTTACTAAAGCGGGAGTAACCGTTAAAAACGCTGATGCTTCCAAGTTCTGAACCCCATGCTTCAATAAAAGATCAATCATTTTTTCTTCTGAATCTGTATGTTTCATGTTATGTACAACATTTATGCCGAAGGAACCGCCGTCACGAAGCTCATGCTGAATTGACAAAATGGCGTCCTCAACGTGCGCAATGTTCAAACCGCCCGTTCCGAAAAAGCCCATCAATCCTTTTTCGGCCAGTTTGACGACCATTTCCTTCGAAGAAATTCCGCGGTACATGCCGCCGGCCAAGTAGGCGTATTTCAATTGATAATCGCGCTTAAACTCTTCATTTCCTAAAGACGCCGCCGTAATTGAGCTTTTTCCAGTCTCAGCCGGGACTTTGATTTCATCTGTTATCGGCTCCGCTTCAGCCGTAATTCTTTGAATCAGCCCCGTCAGCACTTTTCCGGGACCGATTTCCTCAAAGCTCATGTTCTTTCTTCCCATTAAGAAACGGATACTGTCAGTCCAGTTCACCGATCCCGTTATTTGTCCGGTGAGTGTCTCTTTCAGCTCTCTCTGCACATAGGGTCTTGCCGTCACATTTGAAATGACCGGGATGGACAGCGGCTTAAAATGGAAAGATTCAATAAACCGTGAAAACTCTTCCTTCGCTTCCAGCATGTATCTGGAATGAAAGGCGCCGCTGACATTTAAGCGGTGAACCATTTTTACGCCGTTTACGGCTTCAAAAACGGATGCGGCTTTTTCAATATCTTCTTTATAGCCGGAAATGACAATTTGCTGCGGTGTGTTCATGTTGGCGATATCAATCATATCCAAGTGATTTTCTCTTAAAACATCCGTCACCTGCTCATGAGTCAGGCCGATCACCGCTGCCATGCCGCCTCCTTTTGCGCGGCTCATCAGTTCGCCCCTTTTTTTGACCAGCTGTAAGCCTTCTTCAAAATCAAAGGCTCCCGAAGCGTATAACGCGTTATATTCGCCCAAACTGTGTCCGGCGGTAAAATCCGGTTTCAAGCCGGTTTCTTCTGTTTTTTTCAAATAACTGAGGGCATTGACGACATAGAGCGCCGGCTGAGTGAACTGAGTCTGATTAAGACGTTCTCCGTCCCGGCACAGCTCCTGAATGGAATATCCGAGAATGTGATCGGCCTTTGCGGTTAATTCAGGATAGCGGCCGAACAGGTCCTCTCCCATCCCGATTTTTTGCGAGCCTTGGCCTGGAAAAACAAAGCTGATCATCTTACAGTCTCCTTCCGGGCGGTGATAAAATGCTGTCTTCTATTTGCTGCAAATGTGTTTGTTCTTTATGAAACGGCGTCATAATGGCACGGATGCGTTCAGCCGATCCCGCGGGAAGAATCTGTTTGGCAAATGCGGCCAATGTTCCGGAAGGCCCGGCATCGATATACAATCCTTTTTGGCGGCTGTCTGCGAATTGAAGCGCTTCGCGGAATCGAATCGGCTTTCTTACGATATCCCAGAAAAAGTCCGCTTGTATATCGGTCTCAGCCTCTCCTGTCGCACTGGAGATGTACGGTATAAACGGAGTCCGGATTGATTTCTGAGCTAAAAAGCGCTTGTACGGCTGTTCCGCCTGATCAACCAGCGCTGAGTGAAACCCGTAAGATACCGGCAATAGCTGATGAGCAATCTGCTTTTCTCTCAGATCGTCCATGATCCTTTTGATATGCTCCCGCTCTCCTGAGATGACAAAGTGAGAATGATAGTTTACAGATGCCAATTCACTATGTTCGCCGAGCAGCGGATCATCTTGATATAAAGCAGGATCACCCAGTATCGCAAGCATGCTGCCGTTACGGCAAGTTTCCGTAACGATTCGGGCCTGTTCCAGCACGCAATCTAAAGCATCCTCGGCGCTCAGCACGCCCGACACAGCGGCCGCTGCATACTCTCCGAGGCTTGCTCCGATCACATAATCGGGACGTATGCCTCTTTGCTCCAAAGCATATGCAAGTGCGTACTCAGCCATAAAAATGGCAGGATGGCTGAAAAGAAGGCGGTCAAATGGATCAGACAGACGATTGCCTGTATGATACATCTCTTTAAGGACAGAGTAACCGAAACGGCTGACTGCAAAATCGTCCAAGTCAAGCATTTTCTGCCGAAAAGCGGCGTTATGTGCAAACAGCTCTTTCCCCATTTGATAGTATTGGGAACCCTGTCCAGAAAACATGAAAACAATTGGCTGGTTCATTTGTTCTCCTTTTTGCTGCTTATTTTTTTAAAATATTGATTTGTGAGTTTTTCGTGATGTCGTGTGCAGGTGAAGTGGTCGTGATGTTGTATGGCTGGCACTATTGTGTGAGATAAGAATTTTGACTTGCGTTCCGCTACATGGCGGGTGAAGCTTCAGTTTCTTTTTTGATGCGGTGAATAAGACCTGTCAGCACATGGCCCGGGCCGACTTCTTCAAATTCCATCCGCCCTTTGTCCAGCAGATAGCGGATGCTGTCGTTCCATCGCACTGAATGGTCGATCTGATCGGCCAGAACGGAGTGGATTCCGTCTTGCTCATAAGGTCTGGCATGCACATTAGAAATGACAGGAATTGATATAGCAGAAAAATGAAATGACTGTAAAAATTTTTCGAACTCTTGTTTTGCTTCACTCATATACCTCGAGTGAAAAGCGCCGCTTACGTTTAACGGATGAAACATCGTAACGTCTTTTAATCCTTCGAATACGCTTTTGGCTCTTTCAATGTCTTCTTTGCGTCCGGATATGACAACTTGGTGAGGAGAATTCATATTGGCAATATCAATCGTATGTAATCCGTGCGTTTGAAGGGCGTCTGACACTTGAGCTGCAGTTAACCCCATAACGGCGGCCATTTTTCCGTCAGTGGCCATACTCATTAATTCGCCTCTTTTACGGACAAGCTGCAGGCCGGTAATAAAATCAAAAGCACCTGCTGCAAACAGTGCATTATATTCTCCCAAACTGTGGCCGGCCACATAATCCGGCTTTATGTCATTGTCTTGGATTTTTTTCAAATAGCTTAACGCGTTTACAACATATAAAGCAGGCTGGGTGAACTGCGTCTTATGAAGATTGGAATACGGATTCTCAAGACAAAGCCGTTTCATGGAATATCCGAGTGTTTCATCAGCCTGCTCCGTTAAGTCTTTAAATTCATCAAACAATGAGCTCCCCATTCCCTGCTTTTGAGAACCTTGTCCGGGGAATAAGTATGTGATCATTTTCTCAGCCATCCTTTCTCGGATTCAGATAAGAAGCATGTTCAAGTTGATAGTAACTTCACAAAAATACCATGTCAAGTTAATTTATCCTATGCGAACTCCTGAATAATGCCTATTTTTCCCTGTCAGAAGGCGGACTCAGGGCTTTCGGAACAGGCGTAAGCAGAATGTCCCATCCGGCCTGCCCGGCGTTCTCTTCCGCAAACTCCCGTTACTCAGCCATTCATCACCAGAAATCTAGTAATAACTACCATTCCATTTCAGAACTTCTTTGCCTCAAAAGAAAAGCTAGTTAGATAGAACTAAATTACACATTACTTAAAATGAAACAGCCCTTTTTGATTTTTTCTGTTGCGAAAATTCACGAAATGTTCTTTTTTTTCAATCTGAAAGTAAATATTGTTTTTCAAAAGACTCTCCATTTTTTGACCCGGCTTCTCCCCGAAGGAGTGCCCCGGATACACACGCACATGCGGCGGAATGGAGGCTTTGATCCTCTGTATACTGTGAAACATATCTTCAGCTGAGCTGCCCCTGTCCTCACATATACCGCACCCTTCTGTAAACACGGTGTCACCGGTAAAAAGATGATCAGATAGCAAATAGCACATTCCCCCGGCCGTATGTCCCGGGGTCAGTATACTTCTGATGACAAACCCTCCGGCCGCAAAGGTTTGGCCGTCTTCAAGCGCTATTAAGTTTCTGCACCGGAATTGATAGAAATCGATTTCCGCCGACGACATATATATATCAGAATGATAGATTTGCTGAAGCGGCTCCGCCAAGTTTACATGGTCATAATGCGAATGTGTTAATAAAATAGCTGATAAATCAACATCCAATTCATGCAGTTTATCGGTTATTTTATCGATTTCCCAGGACGGGTCCACCGCTATCGCAGATTTTTTTGAGCGGTCTGCGATAATATAACAATAGTTGGACCACATCTGGTGATAAGTTTTGATTTGATGCACTTCATATGTATGATCCATTGTCACCATTCCCATTTAAAAGATCCGGGCAGACTGCTGCCGCCGCCCAGCCGACTGTAACCACTTTACCAGATGACACCACGTTTTTCCATGGATTTTCCGGTAAAGATAAAAAACTGTTCAAATCAACCAAAAGAACCAGCCGAAGTTTTTAAAATTTGTTATCGTAGTATATAAGGAAATAAAAATATTCATTTACATGAAGATTTTATTCAGAAAATGAAGAATGGTATAATTTTCGGAGAGGATACTCAGTCTTTAAATGACTCAATCTTGATTCTTATTTCAATCCTTTTCTTCAAGCTAAACTAAAACCATACGGCTTCCTCAAAATATATCAGAATACCTTAGCTCCTTTCACCAAATTTCAATGTTATGCTTATGTGTTGGCATTAACACACAATTCAAAATTAGAAAAATACGACGTAATTCACACACAAGATGTTGTTTCTTCACTTTCTTGGAACAGCCGGAGCATTCTCCCCTGAGTAATCTTTTATGCTAGAGATAAAGCATCTTCTGGACCAAATGGCACGTACGCCGCTTGATGGATTACTTAAACTCTTATGTTTTCCCTTTAAATGGGACTATTGTTGGTGATTATCAAATTTAACCTGTGTTAAGCTTTAGACGGGAGGTAATTATGGAAAATAAAAGAAACGCTGAACCGAGCCCAAAAGCTATAAAAATTCTAACTTGCATCATTCCTATAGTTTTAATAGGACTTATCCTTGTTCTTAAGAATATTAATACCACAGCAGCAGAAATTTCATTTTATATCGTTGCTATCGGTGTGGTTCTCTTAGTGGTTTTCAGTTTGATCAAAAACAGAAAAAACCGCAGGAAGAACTAAATGTAAGGGGGGCTAATTACTAGTCCCCTTTGACTTGCACATTGTCATCTCACTAAATTCCAATTTGATTTAAATTCTTCCCCCATGTCTTCCCATGAGAATCATCTTGCTCTTTAAGAGATTTTTCACAAGTAACATTCAATGAAAAATTCGGGACCATACAAAAAAACCCCCTGCTTTTTTTATTGTGCTTCCAGGTTCATCTTCAGTGACAGCAAACTCTTGCAAGTATGGAAATCCTTCCTCTTTTGTTTTAAGATGTTTATGTTCGAAGATAGGAGAGGAGATCATTATGGCTTTATTTATTGCATTGTTTGGTGGTTTCATGGTTATAGGGGCATTTATTGGGGTAATACTGCTGGTTCCGGGAAAAACTAGAAGAACTGGACTTAGGCTGTCTCTTACATGTATCGTTATATTACTTTCAATAGGGTTCATTAATAAGCATTTTCTTAAATATGAAGATGAACCTATTGCGACCATTACGCCAGGCGAATATAAAAAAATAAGAGAAGATATGACTTATGATGAAGTCAAAAAAATTGTTGGCGGCAAAGCGAAATCTGAATATAAAATTAATAAATATTCATCACCAGATTATGATTTTGATGGAGAGGACGGCTTGGAAAATGATGCAACGGTATCTCTTCATTTTGTTGATGATAAGTTAAGTGTCAAAAGTGAATATGGGTTAATTACTAAAAGTGATCAATCAGAATTAGATGACTCACCGTATGTGGATGTAACGGAAAATCCCGAAAATAAAATTAAAGAATTAGTAAATAAACATCTACATAACGTTTCTGTCGAAGATATTGAAGTCAATCAGGATCTTGGAACTAAAGAAAACGGTCAAAACATTGCACTGGTTCACTTGTCCTTTGATTTAAAAAATTCATTAGCAAGAACTAAGAAAATGATTGAATTATATAGTGATGATTTAGCTGCTCGCACAGCAATAGAAGACAAAAGCGTTAGTGAAATCTCTGTATTTTGGAAAGCTCCATACATAGACGAAAACGAAACCTTAGCAAAAGTCTCTTACAAAAGATCCGGTGAAAAGATGAAGGTCAGTGCGAGAAACTATTCTCAATCTTTAAGTTATTAATCAATTTAAATGAAAAAAGCCCTCTCATTAAGGGAGGATTTCATTCCTTCGTGTTACGATGAAATCAACAACAAAACCAGTCGTACCAAGACCAAGCCCTCTCGGCAGATTTGCTGAGGGGGCTTTCTGCTGTTTTCGGAACTTTGAAAAGCGGTGTTTGTTTGCAGAAGGGGGATCGCCGTTCTCCGTTCGTTTCCCTTTCAAAGATTTGTTAGCGGGAGGGTCACTTGCCCTTGCTGCCGTGAGCCTTGTTGTGACACGCGTTACACAGCTTTCAAGGTTCTTCATGTCTAATCGTTTCGACCAATCTTTCTTTACTTCCACAATGTGATGCACCATGTCAGCCGGAGTGAAGCAATGATCTTTCAAACAACACTGACAGAGATAATTGTCTCGTATCATGCAAGTTGTCTTGTTCGTTTCCAATCTGTTGATTTATAAAAACTTGTTATTGTTTTGTTTCCTCCTGCTGAGCGTTTCTGTGGTCTGGACAATATCCCTCCCTGGTAATTGCCTTACACCACTGGCTTTACATTCCCTCAGTGGCTTAAGCGGTATTGGAATCACCTTTTCTTTTTTTCATCAACGTAAAGAGTACAAATACGTCTAAATCCTCCACTATTGTACATGCATAAAAGCCTCCTAAAAAGTGGCAGGATTTAATACGAACATACGTTAGTTAAATATTAGGAGTTAGCTGACATGTATCAGTCTGTATATAGTACATTGATCACTGGCACCGTGTGGCGCGAACATCCTCCGTCCCCGACAATTCTCCTCATCACTTTCTCAACTTAATCTATATCCTATCTACCCTTCATTCCTCTCAGCTCCTTTTAAAATAAAAAGACATCCGTTATGGATGTCATAAAAGTGATTATTTATCTTTTTCTTCTTTCTCAATTTCACTTTTTAAAAAGTTTATACCATTAGATGAGGCATTAGTAACGAAAACTTGAAACAAGTTATAAATAACACTTTTCAGCTCAATTAAAAAATTCAATATAAAAGTGATGTAAAAACTAATCAACAACGCAGATATTAATTCATTGGTTTCCTTACTCAAATAGATAAAATACCAATTACTGGATAAATATTTAAAAATAATCATCAACAAAAAATTAATGATTATTATAACTAAATAAAATACTCCCACACCCAAAAAATACAAATTGTATATTTTAAATTTGCTACTGTGCTCTTTATGTTTTACTGCAATTAAGGTTATCATGGTCTGGTCGTTAGCTAGTGCTTGAAAGATAGCATAACCTGTAACAATAATTGTGAAAATAGGGATTATGATCGTATTAACATTTACTGTTATGTCCGATATGATATCAATTGCACTAGCTACATTAAATAGAACAAAATTAAGGAATATGAATACAGCCACAAATATTAAAATCAAAAAGCACAATCTTATGTAAGATAATTTAAAAAGACCGACACTTTCTAAAAATATTTGATTAGAGCTCATTCTTTTGTATTTAAGTAAATCTTTAATATGCTCCTTTATCTGCTCTTTTTTTCCCTCATCCATTTAATCACCTTTTAAAAGCTATTTTTTAAATAATTTATTGTATGCATTTTCAAGTTTTGTATACATTCTATCGTATATTGACCTATTTTCTTCACTAGTTTCATTAAATTCCGTTTTATTTATAACTTTACCAGTAATCTCATCAATATTCTGATTGAAAGTTTCTTCTTCATCTAAAGGTATATTCATTACCTCTGTAAATGAATCATCCTTTAAAGTCCCTGAAGTTCCATTATTAAATTTTACTCTTATTGTAGGTTTCATTAAACCCTTTGTGTCTTTAATAATCGATACCACATTATCTTTATTATCTGGTGTATTGTATGTTATATTCCCTGTTTTTGAACCTAGTTTTTCTAAAGACTCGGTTAAATAATCGACTGTTTCATTGTCAATGATATCACCATTTAAAGGGTAAAATCTTAAGGTTACATTCTTGATTTTTTTTACTTTCTTTAACTCTTCCTCGATTGCTCCTTTAAAAGGGATAGCTACCACATTCAAATTAACATTAGGTAATCTTTCTTCCCTAACTTTATTCTCTTCCCTAATGAAGGTTTTAATTTTATCCCTAGCTGTTACTGAAAAATTCTTTAAAGTTGGACTTCCTTTTTGATTTTTAACTAAAACCATGCGATGGTTTTTTAAATTTATTAAGAAATAAGAGTAAGGATCCGAAGGATATACTTCATTTGTCCTTACTAATTCACCATTGATGATTCTCGACTTCACTTTTAAAGTAGTACTTCTAACAATTAAACCAGCAAGGACAAATTCACCTTTTACATTAGTCAGTTTAACATCGCGGAAAAAGAAGTCAGCATCCTTTTTTTCACTTCCTTTTTTTTGATCTTCTTCTTTTAAAAAAGCCGGTAGTATAATTTCAAAAAAGTAATCCAACATAGGTTGATTTTCTTTTCCAAAAGTACAATTGAAATTTGCAATATAAGATTGTTTGTCTTCTAACAATGAATATTTCCCCCTTTTTATATTTCCAACTCATAGAATTCAACAAAAATAGGGGAATTCCTGCTACTATTTACTCATCATTTATAATACGCGAACAAACGTTCTTGGTCAAGACTTCATTAAGAGAACTTAAATAGGCAATGCAATTAATTAATAAAGAATTTTATCTACATGGTACAAGTTGGGAAAGCAATTGGTATATTCTTTCTAAACTACCCCCGTACTCAAGCTGATTCACGCCGATTGTCCATCCTGAGAATTACCGGACGAGTTTACAGAGAACATAAAAAAGCACCCCGTAGGATGCTCTAATTATTTCTTAAATAGTTGTTGATATTTAAGCATATCACCGTATAACTTCTCAAATACTTCTTGCCATCTACCAGAATCAAAAAGCTCTTTGGCTAAAAATTCAACAAAGTGATAATTGCCATTTTGCTCAGGAACAATTTCATACAAAGCTTGTTCAAAGGAACCGTGGTGTACATCCATCTTATTCTCAATACGGGTTCGGTAGTCATCAAAAAGATCATAGATTTGATCTACTTGTTCTTCTGTTATTTTATATTCAAAAAACAAACGTGAAACAGGATCGTCCCGAAATAACAATTCCTGTCTGAATTCAATAAACTTCAATCTTTTCTCTAAATCAGTCATTCTATCACCTCCCACCTTATTATCGGTGAAAGAGCGTAATGAAGGAACTGTTTGCAAAATTTGTCGAACGATTCACTAGAGTTGTTTGCAGAGAACATAAAAAGCGCCCCCCTTATTGGGCGGCGCTTAATTCTCGAAATGAACGTTTAGTACAAAATTCATTTAGTTATCAAACTGGATCATAACCTCTTATGCTGTGACAAATGTCGTCGTGCTTGTTGTATTCAATCTTTAAAGAGGGTTCTTCTTTTGTCGACTTAACTTCTAATATTTGACCAGCGTCAAGAATTTGTTTGATTTTGTTCAGAGCCGCTTCCTTGCAATGTGTGTCCCGCATTACTAAATTCTTCAATGAAATCCCTCCAATAGAAAAAGCGCCCTCCCGATTGGGAAAGCGCCTGCCTGTTTATTACCTATTACCATAATACCCTATCTAAAACAAAATGGTGTGCCGTTATTATGCCATGTTTGTGCCAAAACAAAATAATTGGTTTCACGCTGAAACCTCTTCACATAAGACCCTCCCGTAAAATTCCATTTCCTTCTCCCTGATTTCCACTGAATTAAAATAGGGTTTCACGCTAAACTTTTGTTTATATTTCACATCATATGGATCGGTGTATTCTATTACTAAGAACAAGTCAAAAAGCTTGATCTTTCGGTAAGCATATTCATTAATATTTAACAACAATAAATAGAACAATGGAATGTGGATCTTTGTAGATTCTGTATTATATTTCGATGGTTGAACTGTACCTACATTTTCATATTGGGGAAAGATAGGTATCCTTATCTTATTACTAATCTCATCTATTGGTGAAAAGTGATGAAAAGTGATGAAATGAAAATTTTGCTCTTCTTTCTTTTCTAAATAAAAAGATAGTATATCGTCTTTATAAGTCCAACCACCATCCGAATACAGGGCAATAAAATCATCTAGACCTTCATATTCAAAATGCATAACTACATTTCTTGCATAAGCATTTCCTATATTATTTAGATTTAAAAAGTAATTAGCCGCTCCATTTTTCAAGGGGTCTTTAACTCCTCCTTCCCATTGACCCAACAAGTTTTTTTCTAATGGGCCTTTGAACTTTTTTGAAGGCACATCCAATACAGGTTTATCTCGTTTTTGTATCTCTTCTATATTTATTTTATTACTTTTTGCTGCTGCTTTTGCTGCATAAAAAGAAGCAGTAGCTGCAACAGCGGTAAATATTGTGGACAGTATTGAAATAATCAATTGAAATGTCTCCATAGATTCATCTCTCCAAACTTAGTTTTTTTACAATTATACTAAATTATCCCCAAAATTCACGAATTACCCATATGTTATATACTGTGCAACTGCCCGAAGTGCCGTCAGTCCTTGCCGCCCTCGCTTTCAAGCAATATCCCTAAAATGAATTCCACGTATGCTTTTTGAAGGGAATCAGTAAAAATATGCAGAAAAAAAGACTCATCTTGTTTATGAGATGAGCCTGCTTATATTTTAAATTTCTTCATGGCGTTGTTCATGGCATCCTGGTTAATTCCAATGTATCGAAGGGTTGTCCGCTGGTCTGAGTGATTAAAAATCTCCTGCAGCATGGCAACATCTTTTGTTTGCCTGTAAAATGGTATCCGAATGTTTTCCTCAGCGTGTGTGTGCCTATATCATCCAAACCGACATACTCAGCGGCAGCCCTTAGAATCTTATAAGCCATCGACCGGGAAATGGGCTTGTTGATCCCTTCGCGGCTTTTGAAAAGATATTCATGATCTTCTTTCCCCTCGATGTGAAAATGACGGCTGATGTCTATATCCATATCAATCAAAAAAGCATCAATCGGTTTGATGAATACCTAAACAGCTAAAAACCAGGGGCAAAATGTGGGCACGAGGGGCACATCCCACACAGAACCCTTCTACATCACACGCTTAAACATCTTCTCCATCTCATACGTGCTGTGGTGGATAATGATCGGCCGGCCGTGCGGGCATGTGAACGGGTCTGTCGTTCGGCGCAGGTCGTCCAAGAGCGCTTTGATTTCGTCGTTTCGCAAATGGCGGTTGGCTTTGATTGAGCCTTTGCAGCTCATCATAATGGCCGCTTCCTCCCGCAGTTTTTTAATATCGATCTGTTTGGCGTCAAGCACCTGCTGAATGATTTCTTCAATCAGTTCAGCTTCTTCCCCTTTTGGAAACCAGGCCGGATGGCAGCGGACGATGTAGCTGTTCGTGCCGAATGCTTCTAAAAATACTCCGACACTTTCAAGCTCATGCTGATGCTGGTCAATGATCAGCGCTTCATTTGCCGCGTAATGAAAGGTGAGCGGCACGATCATGTCCTGTACTTCAGGCTCGACCTGCCCGACTTTTTCCCGGAAATATTCGTATTTAATCCGTTCTTGTGCCGCATGCTGGTCAATGATATACAAGCCGTTTTCGTTTTGGGCTAAAATATATGTCCCGTGCATTTGGCCGATCGGATACATCACCGGAACTCTTTCTTCACGTATTTCTTCAGAGACAGCTTCCGGCTCCGGAATATCGGAAACAGGCGCTTCCGTTACCGGCATGCCGAGCTCCGGCGGCACTCCGTGATCCGCTTCATTCGGGAGGATCTCTTCTTCTATTATTACCGGCTCAGGCTCTTTTACGACCGAACTCAGCTTCATCGGCGAGTAAGACGGCTCCGGCGTTTTTTCAGGAAGTTTCCGCTCAGGCGCGCTTTCCTCGAATGTCATAAATTGCTGTTCGTTTTTGGCCGGTGCCGGCGCTGATTTTTTCGGGAGCTGGGCGCTCGGAATAAGCCGCTGCTTTTGAAACACTTCCTTTATCCCGTCACGGATCAGCTCATGCAGCTCCGTCTCTTTGCTGAGGCGGACTTCAAGCTTTGAGGGATGTACATTGACATCGACCAAAATCGGGTCCATCGTAATTTCGATAAACGTAATCGGATGGCGGCCGATCGGCAGAAGTGTGTGATAGCCCTCATGCACCGCTTTTACAAGCGGGAAATTCTTAATGTATCTTCCGTTAATGACAGATGACATGTAGTTTCTGGATGCACGCGTGATTTCCGGAAGCGCAATGTAGCCCTTGACTTCAAAATCAAGCGAGCTGACATGGAGCGGTATCATTTTTTTCGCAACCGCCGTCCCGTAAATTGCGGCCAGCACATGGCGCACATCCCCGTTACCGTTTGTCTGCAGCAGATTTTTCCCCTGATGACGGAGACGGATCGATACTTCCGGATGCGCAAGAGCGATCCGGTTGACAACATCCGTAATATTGCCGAGCTCCGTATGCACGGTTTTCATATATTTCAATCTGGCGGGTGTATTGAAAAACAGGTTGGTAACGATAATCTCCGTTCCTTTTCTGCTGGAGGATTTCTGTTCAGAAATGATATTCCCGCCCTGAAGAATGAGATGGGTGCCCGCTCCCTCGCCGATGCTCGTTTTAATTTCCAGATGAGAAACAGACGCGATACTTGGCAAAGCTTCTCCGCGGAAACCGAGTGTTCTCACCCGGAACAGGTCGTTTTCATCTTTGATTTTACTGGTCGCGTGGCGGCGGAAAGCCCGCTTGCAATCATCGGTTTCCATCCCTTCGCCGTTATCGAGCACCCGAATCGACGAAAGCCCCGCTTCCTCTATGTCGATTTCAATGACTGTGCTGTTTGCGTCGATGGCGTTTTCCACCAATTCTTTAACGACTGAGGCAGGCCGTTCGACCACCTCGCCGGCCGCTATTTTATTTGAAAGTTCATCTGACAGCTGGATGACTTTTGCCAAGTCCGTCACCTCTTTCTATTTTAATTTTTTTTGCAGCTTGTACATTTCGTTCATCGCTTCAAGCGGCGTCATATCGAGAATATTGATTGACTTAAAGGCTTCAAGCACTTGTTTTTCTTTATTAGAAACAGCCGGTGCCTTCTGTTCTTTTTCACCGTCAGCAAAAAAGGACAGCTGTGCCGGTTCTTCTCTGACGGCGGACTTTTTCTCAGATACCGCCGGAAGCTCCGGTTTATCTCCCGTCTGCTCAAGCTGTTTCAAAATCTCCTGCGCGCGGCTGATCAGATCGTCCGGGAGCTCGGCAAGCTGGGCGACATGAATGCCGTAACTTTTATCTGCGGCTCCTTCTTTGATTTGATGGAGAAACACGACCGTTCCGTTATATTCCTCTGCGCGCACATGAACGTTTTTCAGCTGAGGAAGCTTATCTTCAAGCACCGTCAGCTCATGATAATGCGTGCTGAACAGTGTTTTAGCGCCGATATGATCGTGAACATATTCAATAATCGCCTGTGCCAGCGCCATTCCGTCGTACGTTGATGTCCCGCGGCCGATTTCATCAAACAGGATCAGGCTGTCTTTTGTGGCGTTCACAATCGCGTTTTTCGCTTCCAGCATTTCCACCATAAAGGTGCTTTGTCCGGAAATCAAATCATCCGCTGCCCCGATTCTCGTGAAGATTTGATCAAAAATCGGCAGAACCGCTTCTTTTGCGGGCACAAAACAGCCGATCTGGGCCATGATCGATAGAAGTGCGATCTGTCTCATGTACGTGCTTTTACCTGACATATTCGGACCCGTAATCAGGAGCATTTCCCGCGAATCGCCCATCAGGCAGTTGTTCGGGACGTATTCTTGACTGTCCATCACCTTTTCAACGACGGGGTGTCTCCCTTCAATGACTTTTACTTCATTATCAGAAAAGACGGGCTTTGTGTAATGCCTGTTTTCACTGATCGTAGCAAAGCATTGCAGTGCGTCCAGCTCACTCATTTGTTTGGCAAGACGCTGCAAGCGCGGAATAAATTGTTTCACCTTTTCACGCAGTCCGGCAAAAAGCTCATATTCCAGCTCGCAGATGTTGTTTTCCGCTTCTAAAATAAGCGCTTCTTTTTCCTTCAATTCCGGCGTAATGTACCGTTCGGCGTTTGTGAGGGTCTGCTTCCGCTCATACCGTCCGTCTTCAAGCAGATGAAGGTTTGCTTTTGTGACTTCAATATAATAGCCGAACACTTTATTGAAACCGACCTTTAATGAACGGATGCCCGTATAAGCGCGTTCCTGCTGCTCCAGTCTGGCAATCCAGTCTTTACCGTTTTTGCTGGCGTCACGGTACTCATCGAGCTTCTGATGATAGCCGTCTTTAATTAAATTGCCTTCTTTTAACGATAACGGCGGGTTTTCATGAAGGGCTTCTTCTAACAGGTCAAGCAAATCTCCGCACGGATCAATCAAGCCGGCGCGTTCTTTTGCTTTTTTATGGTTAAGAGACCCTACAAGCTCTTTGATGCTCGGCACTTGTTTTAAAGATTCTTTCAGCTGGATTAAATCCCTTGCGTTGACGTTTCCGAATGCGACCCGGCCCGCCAGACGTTCTAAATCGTATACTTCCTTCAGGCGCTCTCGCAGATCTTCACGCTCAAACAGATGATTGATCAGCGTCTCGACCATTTCCTGGCGTTCTTCGATTTGGGATGCCCTGATCAGCGGGCGGTCAATCCATTGTTTGAGAAGCCGGCCGCCCATTGCTGTTTTCGTCTCGTCTAAAAGCCAAAGCAATGACCCTTTTTTGCTTTTCGAACGGATCGTTTCCGTCAGCTCAAGATTCCGTTTTGAATACAGGTCAATTTTCATCGCTTCTTCCAATTCATATACTTGAACCGGCTGCAGATGATCCAGGCTCCGTTTTTGCGTTTTCTGCAAATACGTATATAAACGCATAAACGTCTCTGTCAGCTCTTCGCCCGGCAAGTGCTTTGCGATTTCAATGCGTTCTGTTATTTCCCCGTCTTCGATGGAAATCGTGGCGCCGCACCGTTCTTTCAGCTGAGCAGCTGTATGTTCGTTAAACTTGCTTGATACGACAATTTCCTTTGCGCCGACTGAGTAAATTTCTGACATGACATCTTCAATCCGCTCAATAAATACGGCCAGGTTTTCTCCGGTCGTTAAGTCCGATAAAGCGAGACCGTATCCGTTACGAAATTCGGAAACGGAAGCGATAAAGTTGTTTTCCGATTCATGGATGCCTTTTCCATCCATCACGGTTCCCGGTGTGATCAGCTGGACGACTTCTCTTTTCACAACGCCTTTAGCCGCCTTCGGATCTTCCGTCTGTTCACAGATCGCCACTTTATAGCCCTTTTTAATCAGCTGTTCAATATAAGCCGCCGCGGAATGATACGGCACGCCGCACATCGGAATTTTATCAGCCGAACCTCCGTCTCTGCTTGTCAGTGTAATTTCAAGCTCTTGTGAAGCTTTTTTTGCATCTTCAAAAAACATTTCATAAAAGTCACCAAGCCGAAAAAATAAAAAGGCATCTTGGTGCTCTGCCTTTATCTTCAAGTATTGCTGTATCATAGGCGTGTAACTAGCCATCATTTAATCCCTCACTATGTATCTTCTCTTATCCGAATCCCATTATAACATAAACAAAAGAGTGATATCTTTATATATAAAAAAGAGACTTGGGGTGTTAAACTCCCCTAGCCTCAACTTATTCTTCAGGATCTCCGACTAAAAATTCAGGGTTAATGTCCTCTAATTCTTCATCAAGATCGTCTTCCCAATCATCATCATCGTCTTCTTCCCAGTCAGGATTGACTTCGACGACGACTTTCGTTTCACCGACCACTTCTGCTAAAAATTCTCTCTCTGCCTGAACCACGATTTTATTTCCGTTAGGAGAAATGGTGACTTCAAGACAATTCGGCTGCTGCAGCACTTTGGCAATGACTTCGTGTTCGTCATCTAAGTAATTTGTGTCTCTGTATCTGAGTTTAATCACATCGACATACTTTACTCTCTCGGTTACAACTTCCGTTTTTGTATTATCGGCGTAAGAGTACCAGACGTTTATATCATAATACCCTTCAATTTCTACAGTCTTCCCGATCTTTTCGGCATCGTACTTGTGGTTGATAATCCAGCCGCCCAATATACTTGACGGTTTTTCTCCAGGTGAGATCGTGTTGGTGCATTGGGTGAATTTTCTTCCTTTCGCAACTACCGCTTTCGTAATAATTTCCCTGTATTCAGACATTCCGGCAGGCCTCCTTGTTCTTCTTCGTGTTATCTTATGCTGGGCATTTGTCTCATGTGCATTTTTATAATAAAAATATAAAAATACAAAGTTTCTGTTTCATTGTATGCAGCCCTGCCCAGAAACTTTACTTTTAAGTATGATAAAACTTTCCAGTAAAATGGGACAAAACGGTGAGTCAATGAAAATTTAGTGCATATTACAATTAGTTCTCAAACAGCAAAAAAACACGGGCCGATGAAGGCCCCGTGTTTAAATAGAACAGCTGTTATTCGAATGTTTTACTTTTGAACCGGTTTCTCCCGTCAGCAGGTTGCCTCCGGTAGATGTAATGATTTCGTTTGTCACCTGATTTGAGATCGTATGTGCGACAAGCTGAAGAAGGTCATTGACCTCAATCTGGGAATCTCTGAATTCCTGAATGATCGGAATCCCTTCAAGCTCTTCCTGCAGGGCGTCAATTTTACTTTCCACTTGTTTCAGCGCTTCAAGCTTTTCGTAGTGCTTCAGGTTAACGGCTTGCTTTTGCAGGGTTTTAATCTGATTAATAATCGCAGAGACTTTTTCATTTTCGTTAATCTGCGCCTCAGCGCGTTTGAAAAAATCAACTTCTTCTGTTTCAGAAATCATTTTCGCAAGGTTCCTAGCCTGCTGTACAATGTCTTTCTTAGAGTAAAGCGTCATTATTATTTCACCTCGATTGCTTCTCCTGCCATCACACCGTCAAGCGACCATGTTTTCGCCTGTTCGATTTTGACGCGTACAATCTTGCCGATGGCGTCTTTCGGCCCTTTGAAGTTGACGAGCTTGCTTTTTTCCGTATAGCCGGCAAGAATGTCAGGGTTATTTTTGCTTTCTCCCTCAACTAATACTTCGACGGTCCTGCCTTCATATTCCTTCATTTTTTTGGCTGAAATTTCTTTCACCAAATCATTGAGGCGCTGAAGACGTTCTTTCTTGACCCTCATCGGAACATTGTCTTTCATCTTCGCTGCCGGCGTGCCTTCACGAGGAGAGTAAATAAACGTATATGCGCTGTCAAATTCCACTTCTCGATATAACGAAAGCGTTTCTTCAAATTGTTCATCGGTTTCATTCGGGAAACCGACAATAATATCGGTCGTCAGTGAAGCGTTCGGCATCGCCGCTTTAATTTTTCCGACAAGCTCCAGATAGCGTTCTCTGTCATATTTGCGCGCCATCATTTTTAACATCGCTGAGCTTCCTGATTGAACCGGAAGATGGATATGGTCAAGAAGGTTGCCGCCTTTGGCGAGCACTTCGATCAGATGATCATCAAAGTCACGCGGATGACTCGTCGTGAATCGGATTCTCGGAATATCAATTTTACGCAGTTCGTCCATTAAATCACCGAGACCGTACGTGATATCCTCAAAATCTTTTCCGTACGCATTCACGTTTTGACCGAGCAGCGTGATTTCTTTATAGCCTTCGCTTGCAAGTCTTCTGACTTCCTGGATAATTTCCTCAGGACGGCGGCTTCGTTCTTTTCCGCGGGTATACGGTACGATGCAGTATGTGCAGAATTTGTCACAGCCGTACATAATGTTGACCCAGCCTTTAATTTTTCCGTTGCGGACTTTCGGAAGGTTCTCAATGACATCCCCTTCCTTCGACCACACTTCAATGACCATCTCTTTTGATAAATATGCCTCTGATAAAAGTTCCGGCAGACGGTGAATGTTGTGCGTGCCGAAAATCATATCGACAAACGGGTGCTTCTTAAGGATGCGGTTTACGACTGATTCTTCCTGTGACATGCAGCCGCAGACACCGAGAATCAAGTCCGGGTTATTTTTTTTGAGCGCCTTTAAATGGCCGAGCTCGCCGAACACTTTGTTTTCAGCGTTTTCCCGGATAGCGCAAGTGTTTAATAAAATGACGTTCGCGTCATCAACCGAATTTGTCGCTTCATAACCGAGCGCCATAAAAATACCCGCCATGACTTCCGTATCATGCTCGTTCATTTGGCATCCGTACGTGCGGATATAAAATTTCCTGCCTTCACCGAGGCCTTTAAATTCTTCTGAGATTTTAAAATCGTTATGATATTGAACGGATTCTTTGCCCCGTTTTTTCGCATCTTTTAAAGAAGGCGGAATATAAACGGCTTCAAAATACTTGCTGTAATCCTTTTCGGATTTTTTGTCCGCCGGATTCACTTGTCCGCTTTCCTGCTTTTGCTTTTCATTCATGTTCGAATGTCTCCTTTCAACCGAAACTTCCACCCTCAAGTATACTGGTTAAAAGCGTTTGGCACAACCGCCAGCCTATTATTGTACACCTTATTGAGAATAAGAATCAATAAGAAATAAAAAAGAGGGAATCATTTCCCCCTTACACAAGCTGAAGCTCTTTTGCGGCTGAACGGATTACTTCCAGTGCCCGGTCAAGCTCCTCTTTTGTATGCTCCGCCGTAATAATGGTGCGGATTCTCGCTTTTCCTTGGGCGACCGTCGGATACACGATGCTTTGTGCAAACACGCCGCGGGTCAATAAAAGGTCTGATAATGCCTGGGCTTTTTCTTCCTCCCCTATTAATATCGGCACGATCGGTGTTTCGCTTTTTGTGAGGGTCAGCCCCATTTGAACCAGTTTGTCTTTGAAATACGCCGTGTTCTCCCATAGCTTTTCCATATGCTCAGGCTCTTCCAGCAGGACGTCAATGGCCTCTATGCATGCGGCCGTTACCGCAGGCGGATGAGAAGTGCTGAATAAGAAAGGGCGCCCTTTATGGCGCAGGTAATCGATCAGAACCTGCGATCCTGCGGCGTAACCGCCAAGCACTCCGATGGCTTTGCTTAATGTGCCCACCTGTATGTGGACTCTTCCGTCAAGCCCGAAGTGATTAACCGTTCCCCTTCCGTTTTTTCCGAGTACGCCGGAAGCATGCGCGTCGTCGACCATCACAAAGGCATCGTACGCCTCTGCAAGTTTGACGATGTCAGGCAAAGGAGCGATGTTGCCGTCCATTGAGAATACGCCGTCGGTGACGATCAGGCGCATGCGGTAATTCATCGATTTTTTCAGCACCCTTTCCAAATCGTCCATATCAACATGGCGGTACACCTTTTTATCTGCTTTTGTGAGCCTGATCCCGTCAATGATGGAAGCATGGTTCAGTTCGTCAGAGATCACGATATCCTCTTTTGTAAGAATGCTTGATAGGACGCCCTGATTCGTTGTGAACCCCGATTGAAAAACAAGTGCCGCTTCTGTTTTTTTAAAGTTTGCCAATTTTTTCTCCAGCTCATTGTGCATTGTGAATGTTCCGGCGATTGTCCGGACGGACCCCGTACCCGCTCCGAATTCTTCCGCGGCGCGTTTGGCCGCTTCGACAAGCCTTGGATGCGACGTCAAACCGAGATAATTGTTCGATGAAAGCTGTATCACGTTTTCCCCTTTGACTTCCACCGACGGACCCTGCTTCGTTTCAATTTGTTTCATTTGCTGCCACGTTTTATTTTCTTTCATTTTATCAAGCTCGGCTTTTAGAAATTCAAATTCTTTCATTATAGAACCCTCCCCTTATGGAATCAAAATGACTTTGCCGCACTGGCCCTTTCTCATCAGGTCAAACCCTTTTTCAAAGTCTTCAAGCGGAAACTGATGCGTGATCACCGGCGTCAGATCAACAAGGCCGGATTCAAGCAGGTGCGATACCTTCCGCCATGTTTCAAACATTTTTCTGCCTGTGATGCCTTGGACGGTAAGTCCTTTAAACACCACGTCATTTGTCAGGTCAACCGTCACCGGACGTTCCGGCAGACTCAGCATGTGGAACCTTCCCCCGTTGGCCGCCATCTTTAATCCTTGTGTTATGGCTGTCGGGTGGCCGGACATTTCACAGACAAGGTCGATTCCTTCTCCGCCTGTTAAGGTGTCGATCACCTCAAGCGGATCTTCCTCGTCAGCTGGAATGGTGATCGTGGCTCCCAATTTCTTCGCAAGAGCCAGCCTGTAATCATTTTTATCAATGGCCGCAATATGGGACGCACCGGCCGCTTTAGCCACCGCCACCGCCATCAGTCCGATCGGTCCGCAGCCGATAATTGCAGCGGAACCGCCCGCAAGCTGGCTGCTTTCCAGCACCGTATGCACCGCGTTGCCAAGCGGCTCTTGAACAGAAGCGACGGCGGGGTCCATATCAGCGGGATTTTTCCAAACATTTCGAGCCGGCACTTTGACATATTCAGCGAAGGAACCGGCTGTATCTACGCCGAGGATCTTTGTATGGGTGCACACATGATGTTTTCCTGTTAAACAAGGGACACAAGTACCGCAGACGAAGTGGGTTTCAGCCGAAACATAGTCACCTATTTTGACATTTGTGACGTGCTTGCCCGTTTCCGCTACGATACCGCTGAATTCATGTCCGAATACTTGAGGTGTTTTGATTCGTTTTTGCGCCCATTGATCCCAACTATAAATATGCACATCTGTACCGCATATAGATGCGGCCTGTACTTTAATGAGAACTTCATTCTCATTAATGGAAGGTATGGGAATTTCTTTCAGAGTTGCTCCGAAAGCGTTTTCATTTTTGACGATAGCTTTCATCTTTCCTCCCAACATGTACACTCCTCCTCGAAAAAACACTGTAATAACTGGATTGTAACATGATATAAAAAGGAGGTAAATACCAGTGTCCACTCCAAGAAAACAACTGCTTCCGTCCGGAAAAATGGGCGGGATTTTTTTGAATATTATATGAATAAAGCCATTTATCATCTCTTCGTACTATCAATATAATATTGTGAGAAAATATGACAACAATAAAAACAACCCGCTCGCCTTACGCAAGCAGGTTGAGAATGTCATGTTTTTGTTTTTAACGGGGTTCGACGATTAACTTAATCGCCGTTCTTTCTTCTCCGTCAATCTGTATATCTGTAAAAGCCGGAATACAAATCAAATCTACGCCGCTTGGCGCGACAAAGCCTCTGGCAATCGCAACCGCTTTAACAGCCTGGTTTAAGGCACCCGCCCCAATTGCTTGAATTTCGGCGGCTCCGCGTTCCCTCAATACACCGGCAAGCGCGCCTGCTACTGAATTTGGACTTGATTTTGCTGAAACTTTTAAGATTTCCATTTCTGCTCCCCCTTAGTTTTACAATGGATAAGTGAGTGTTCATTAGAACAATCATTATTAGATGTTGCTATCCAAAAAGCCATCCCCACAATGCTTTTCAAAAATAGCGGGCTACCTTCCATTTCTACTATATTCACTAAGAAGTTGCTATATTCCTGCTTTTCCTTTTAATATTTTTATAAAATAAACACATGATCACCTATTCAAAGAACATATGGTCATCATTGATTAATATCCGTTCGATATTTACGGCCTTTTTCGTTTGATCGTCGATGTCAATGAGCACTCCGCTCAGCGTAGTTTTACCTTCCGCCACCGTAAACCGGACGGGAAGATTGGTTTTAAACCGCTTGATGACCGTTTCTCTGTCCATACCGAGAATTCCGTCGTACGGACCCGTCATGCCTACATCAGTAATATATGCCGTTCCTTTCGGTAAAATGCGGTTATCTGCCGTTTGCACGTGTGTATGGGTGCCTACCACGGCAGAGGCTCTTCCGTCTGTGTACCAGCCGATCGCAATTTTTTCGCTTGTCGCTTCGGCGTGAAAATCAATAAAAATGTACGGCGTGCGCTTTTTCGCTTCTTCTATTAATTCATCCGCTTTAGCAAACGGATCATCAAGCGGCGGAAGAAACGTCCGCCCCTGTAAATTAATGACGGCAAGCTCTTTTCCGTTCGATTTAATATAGGTAATGCCTTTGCCCGGTGTACCTTCCGGGAAGTTCGCCGGGCGGACAAGATGCGGCACATCATCAATAAAGTCGAAGATCTCTCTTTTATCCCACGTATGGTTTCCCATTGTAATGGCATCGGCTCCCGCTTCCATCAGGCTGTGGTAGATCTTTTCTGTCAGTCCTTTTCCGTGTGCTGCATTTTCTCCGTTAATAATTGTAAAATGCGGTTTATGTTTCGCTTTCAGTTTCGGGACATATTCTTTTACCATGTCGCGGCCCGGGGAACCGACAACATCTCCGATAAATAAAATTCTCATACATTCCATTCCTTCCTTTTCAGGGACTCAAAAAAATAAAGTGATGCGCTAAGCATCACTTTATTTTGCATACTCTACGGCTCGAGTTTCTCTGATTACGGTCACTTTAATGTGGCCCGGATAATCAAGCTCGTCCTCAATTCGTTTACGGATATCACGTGCCAAACGATGGGCTTCTAAATCATTAATGGAGTCCGGCTTCACCATGATGCGAACTTCACGGCCGGCCTGAATCGCAAATGATTTTTCAACACCTTCGTAAGACTCGGAGATTTCTTCAAGCTTTTCAAGTCTGCGGATATAGTTTTCGAGCGTTTCACTTCTCGCGCCCGGTCTTGCGGCTGACAGTGCATCAGCGGCAGCGACCAGAACGGCGATAATGGAAGTCGGCTCTTCGTCTCCGTGGTGTGACGCAATACTGTTAATGACGACTGGATGCTCTTTATATTTGGTCGCAAGCTCCACTCCGATTTCCACGTGGCTTCCTTCCACTTCATGGTCAATTGCTTTTCCGATATCATGCAGAAGACCGGCCCGCTTGGCAAGCTTTGCATCTTCTCCAAGCTCGGAAGCCATTAAACCGGCTAAAAACGCAACTTCCATAGAATGTTTCAGTACGTTCTGCCCGTAGCTTGTACGGAATTTCAACCGGCCGAGGATCTTGATCAGATCCGGATGGAGTCCGTGAACGCCGACTTCAAACGTCGTCTGCTCACCCATTTCCCGGATATAGTCATCAACCTCACGGCGGGATTTTTCAACCATTTCTTCAATGCGCGCCGGGTGAATACGGCCATCCTGAACGAGTTTATCAAGAGCGATTCTTGCCGTCTCCCGTCTGATCGGATCAAATCCGGAAAGAATGACTGCTTCAGGTGTGTCATCAATAATCAGGTCAATACCTGTAAGCGTTTCAAGCGTACGAATGTTACGCCCTTCACGGCCGATGATACGTCCTTTCATCTCATCATTCGGAAGATTGACGACCGATACCGTCGTTTCGGCAACATGATCTGCTGCACAGCGCTGCAAAGCAAGCGACAGAATGTTTTTCGCCTTTTTATCTGCCTCTTCTTTCGCACGGTTTTCGGTTTCTTTTGTCATGATGGCGATGTCATGTGAAAGCTCATTTTCAACCCGGTCAAGAATGATTTGTTTCGCTTCATCCCGTGTCAGGCTCGAAATGCGTTCGAGTTCTGACTGCTGCATACGAATCATCTCATCCACTTTGCTTTCCATCTCTTCAATATGTTGTTGTCGTTCATTCAGAGAATGATCTTTCTTCTCCAACATCGCTTCCCGTTTATCAATTCCTTCATGTTTACGGTCAAGATTTTCTTCTTTTTGAAGTAAACGGTTTTCTTGTTTTTGAAGCTCATTTCGTCTTTCACGAACTTCCTGTTCAGCATCTATTCGAAGTGTATGGATTTCGTCCTTTGCTTCAAGCAGAGCTTCTTTTTTCAGTGCTTCAGCATCACGCTTTGCATCTTCAAGGATTTGCTCGGCAGCACCGCGTGCGCCCGCAATCTTTGCTTCGGCAATGGTTTTACGAACATAGTAGCCAACAACTAAACCGAGCAGAGTCAGCAAAATGGAGATGAGAACCGTCATTGGGGTCATACTTTCACCTCCTCTTGCTATGAACTTGGTTTTTGCTTAAATAAGTGCCGGCATGTACATTGTCTGATTTTCTCAACATACAGAACCTTCACAGGGAATGAGTCTCTCATGCCCTTGTCAAGTTTAAATGGTTTAACAATCATGTTAAAAAAACAAATGTTACAACTTCATTGTAATTGTGTCGGAAATACTTGTCAAGCTTGCCAGCTTAACGATTCGCCTTCAGCTCGGAATCTTCGCCATGTATATATCATACCATACCTAGATCCGCTTTTCGTGAATGACGGCTCTGTCAGTCCGCCTGGTTAAGCAATTGGTAAATTCTATTGTTTACCTGTCCTAATTTGGCGTTATTCTGAATATTTGACAGTAAAATGACATATTTGCTTGCCGAATGGCTGAAGCTGTTCAAAATGTTGTAACCGGGCATAACACCGTGATTGGAATAGCTTCCCGGATCAATGTAAAACCCCATGCCGTAAGCGGCACTGCTTCCTGCTGTAAACATTTTTGTGAAGCTTTCTTTTGAAAGGAGCATGCCGTTTACGATCGCTTTGTCAAATTTATAGAGATCTTCAGCGCTCATATACATGTCGCCCGCCCCGTACAGCTGCGATAAGTCCAAAAGGTGCGGCGTTACAAGACTGCCGCTCTCATCGACTTTGTAGCCGACGGCAGGATATTTGGCTTTGGCAAATGTTTTGTAAAATCCGGCATGCTTCATTCCGGCCGGTTTGAACACGTGTTCTTTTATATATTGTTCATAAGACTCCCCGCTGACCTGAGATACGATATAAGCAAGCACTGAATAGTTGGAATCCCTGTAATCCCAAACCCCGGGCTGCCGTTTAATTCCGCGGTATTCTATATCCTTGATTAAATCAATTGGAGAAATCGGTCCCTGACCCTCAATATGCCCGTTTATGCCGGACGTATGATTGAGCAGGTTTTTCAGTGTAATGCGCGTGCCGTTAGGAAAATTCGGCAAGTATGTACTGACGGGGTCACTCGTCTGCAGCAGCCCTTTTTCTTCAAGCTGCAGGACAGCCGTCGCGATTAACGCTTTTTGTGAAGAACCGATATAATATGATGTCTCCGGATTGTTTTTAATTTTTTGTTTTCGGTCCGCATAGCCAAAGCCTTTTTTCAGCACAACCTTTCCATCTTTTACGATCATTGCTGTGCCGCTGAACCCGATCTGTTGCAAGTAATTGCTGATCTGTTTATTGTGATCGATTGATTTAGGTGTTTTCTCTTTTTGCGTCTTTTCTTTTTTCTGTTGAGTCTGGTCTTTTGAAGTATCAGATTGAACGGCGGGAGCGTTTTTAACGGATTCCTTCTCCCGATGATGCGCTGTGACGGTCCAGATCATAATAAAAACAGTAACAAGCAGCAGAAAAAGAAACAGCCCTCCCGTTTTCATCAGCTTCTTCTTTCTTTTTTTATTTATTCTTGTGCGGCGGGGGCTCGTCATCTTTTTTCCTCCTCAGATATAATTTCAACTTTCGCCATGATGTTAGACGAGTGAAGGGTGAAAAAAGTTGTAACATTCCAGATAAAATTTTCCGAAACAGCCAGTGTTTTTTGAAACACACAAAAAAAAGAGCGGAAATTGCTTATTCCGCTCTTTTGATCGTGTTTTTATTCTTCTAATTCCATCTCTTCCTGAACTTCTTCCGCTTTGTCCGTTACACCGTTATTGTCCAAACCGTAATATTCACGGATTTGCTCCTGAATCATCAGCATGATGTCTTTATTTTCTTTTAAGAACTGCTTGGCGTTTTCACGGCCCTGGCCGAGGCGTTCTTCTTCATAAGAATACCATGAACCGCTTTTTTGGACGATATCCAGTTCAGTTCCAAGATCGATGATTTCCCCTTCTTTGGAGATTCCTTCACCGTACATAATGTCCACTTCAGCCGTACGGAACGGAGGAGCGACTTTGTTTTTTACGACTTTAATTCTCGTTTTATTCCCCATGACGTCGTTGCCCTGCTTTAATTGCTCGGCACGGCGCACTTCAAGGCGCACGGAAGAATAGAATTTCAGCGCGCGGCCCCCCGGTGTCGTCTCCGGATTTCCGAACATAACGCCGACTTTTTCACGAATCTGGTTAATAAAGATTGCGATTGTTTTAGATTTATTGATGGCGCCGGAAAGCTTACGGAGCGCCTGAGACATGAGACGCGCCTGTAAACCGACGTGTGAATCACCCATGTCACCTTCAATTTCAGCTTTTGGAACAAGCGCCGCAACAGAGTCAACGACTACGATATCAACAGCTCCGCTTCGCACCAGCGCTTCAGCAATCTCTAGCGCCTGCTCTCCCGTATCCGGCTGAGAAAGCAGAAGCTCTTCGATATTGACACCGAGCTTTTGCGCGTAAACAGGATCAAGAGCATGCTCAGCATCAATAAATGCTGCCTGTCCGCCTTTTTCCTGAACCTCAGCGATTGCGTGAAGCGCTACAGTCGTTTTACCTGAGCTTTCAGGTCCGTATACTTCAATAATCCGTCCGCGCGGGTATCCGCCTATTCCGAGAGCGGTATCAAGTGCAAGGGAACCGCTTGGCACCGTTGAAATTCTTGTATCCGTTTTTTCTCCGAGCTTCATGATGGAACCTTTGCCGAATTGTTTTTCTATTTGCTTAAGAGCCATATCTAAGGCTGCCTGACGATCACTCATTTATTTTTTCCTCCTTTATCTTGCCACTACATATACTATACCTTGTTTACTGGCATTTGCCAAGAAAAAAGCGAACGCATATTCGGATTTTTTCCGCGTTCGCTTTTCTGCAAAAGAGCATAATTTCCCTTATAAAACTTAAAAATCAGAGAAAACGGCTCTTTAAAACTTTATTTTTGATCCAGCATTTTCAAAATGAGATGGCAGCCGTATTTAGCGGCGCGCTTTCTGATTCCGGTTCTTGAGCCGGCAAAGTTAAATTCGTGCACCTCTTCTTTTCCTTCCGCCGAAATGCCGATAAAGACGCGGCCGGGAGCATGCCCTTCCTGCGGGTCGGGACCCGCAACCCCGGTAAAGCTGATGCCGATATCGCTTCCGGTCAGCTTTCTCACACCGGCTGCAAGCTCTTTCGCACACTCTTTGCTGACCGCTCCGCTTTCTGCGAGCGTCTCAGCTTTCACGCCGAGCACATGCTGTTTCACGCTGTCGGAATAACAGACAACGCCCCCTGCGAATAGTTGAGACGCACCGCTTAAATCAGTCACCCACTCTGAAAACAGGCCGCCTGTAAAGCTTTCGGCAGAAGAAATCGTGATTTTGTTTTGTCTGCATGCTTTTGAAAGCTCCTTCACCAGAGACGTATCATCATATCCGTAGAAAAATTCACCGACACGTTCTAAAATGGCGGCTTCCGTTTCTTTTAAAAGCCGTTCTGTTTCTTTTTCGTCAGCATGTTTCGCCGTTAAACGCAGCGTGACCTCTCCGTCAGCAGCAAGCGGCGCAATCGTCGGGTTCGTCTGCGCATCAATGATATCTTCTAAATCAGCTTCAAGCTGGGATTCACCGATTCCGAAAAACCGCAGCACGGTTGAAACGATTTTCTCATTAGAACCGAGCTTTTTAAGAAGCAGCGGCTTCGCTTCATTTTCAAACATCGGACGCAGCTCGCTCGGCGGCCCGGGAAGCAGCATATAAAGCCTTGAGCCGTGCTCTGCAAGCATTCCCGGCGCCATGCCGAAATGATTCGCCAAAACGTCTGAGCCCTCAATGACGAGCGCCTGTTTGCGGTTATTCGGCGACATGGTCCGTTTTGTTTTCACGAAATATTCTTCGATCGACCGGAATGCTTCGTCATTCAGAACGAGCGGGCGCCCCAGTGTGTTTGCAATGGTTTCTTTCGTTAAATCGTCCTTGGTCGGCCCGAGGCCGCCTGAAAAAATAATCAGGTCTGAGCGCTCTTCGGCAATGCGGATGACTTGCTTAAGCCGCTCCGGATTGTCACCGACAGCGGTATGATAAAACACGTTTACACCGATTTCCGCCAGCTCTTTACTGATAAACTGCGCGTTCGTATTGGCGATCTGGCCGAGCAGAAGCTCCGAGCCGACTGCAATGATCTCTGCTTTTTTTGCTATTTCCATCTTTAAGTCCTTCTTTCTTAGTTAGATGTTTTTAACGCATCCCAGTTCTTCGCAAAATAATCCCAGCCGGAAATGACTGTGAAGAGCACAGCCACCCATAAAGCGATATCGCCGAACGGGAAAGAAACGAGCTCAAACGGAAGATTATGCAGCAAAAGCGCGGCAACAGCGATGATCTGAGCCCATGTTTTAATTTTCCCCAGCATATTGGCGGCTACAACTTCCCCCGTTCCCGCCAGCACAAGTCTTAATCCCGTTACGGCAAATTCGCGGCTGATGATGATGATGACCATCCACGCCGGCGCAAGGTCAAACTGCACAAGCGTAATTAATGCCGCGGATACCAGCAGTTTGTCAGCCAGCGGATCTAAAAATTTCCCGAAGTTTGTCACGAGGTTCAGTTTTCTGGCGTAGTAGCCATCCACCCAGTCAGTCGTTGATGCGATAATGAATAAAACAGCTCCCGTAAGATGCGCGACCGGAATCGATTCATCCCCTATATGAACGCTGCCCCACTGAAAAGGAACAAGCATGATAATCATAAATACAGGAATTAAAGCGATTCTTGCCAGTGTGATTTTATTCGGTAAGTTAAACATAAAGCCCCTCCAATAATATGTACTCGGACGTGAAGAAAAAGTCATCTTAATCGTTCAGATGACTTTTCCCCTTTTATTTTTTCATCTTGATTGTGATGGTCTGCGCCATCACATCATGCGGATTGAGTTCATAGGACAGAACCTCTCCGTTGATTTTAATTTTCAGGTTAGGGGCATAGCCCGTGCGGATTTCAATCTGCTTTTGATCCGTGACGTCTTTTTTAAAAGTTTCGCCCTTTTGCAGCGTTCCTTCTTTTAAAGAACCGCCGCTGTCATCACGGACGCGGATCCATGCGCTGTCAGAAGCAATCAGTTCAAGCTTATACTTATCTGCCCCGGAGACGTTGTATGAAGAAGCTGAGCCTTCCGTTCCGGCCGCTTTGATCTCCGTCTTTTCACTGCTTTTTTCTTTCTTTTTCTGCTCTGACGCTTTTGTGTCCTTTTTGTCTTTTTTGCTGTCAGATTGCGCTTCGTCATTTGTATTGCCGTCGTTTTTCAGCGCAGAATCCTTAGGAATCTCATACTTGCTCTCACTTTGGGTGACGGCTTTATCTCCGTCTGTCTGCCCGGATTTGCTCATTCCGAGCTGAATAATCGCATAAATGATCGCGATGACGATAATGACACCGATGACGACAAGGACGGTCGGAAGCCATTCCGCCGCCTTTGAAGCGGACTTAGGAAGCTCCCTTTGCATGGCGAGACCGGAGATTTTTTCCGACACATCGTCATGGTACGTGTTAGGGATGTCTTTTTTATATTCTTCAAATAACTGATCTGAATCAAGCCCGACAGCTTCAGCGTATTGCTTGATAAACGCCCGCACATAAAAATTGCCGGGAATGACGTCATAATTGCCTTCTTCCAGAGCGGTTAAGTATCTTTTCTGAATTTTCGTCGCAGCCTGGAGTTCATCCAATGACATCCCTTTTTCCTCTCTGGCTTCTTTAAGCCGGATTGCTAATTCTGTCACAACAAACACCTTCCAATATTAAAAATCAAAGCTTGAAAAACCGGTCTGATCAAACATTTGCGGTTCTTCTGCATGTTCATATGTAATGACTTCGTCAGGATCATTTCTGAGTTCGATAATATAATCGAAATCATCGAGCGTATACTCCGAATTTTGAACAAAAATATCGGGGTGCTCCACGACCTTTGTCGCCGGAAGCCGCATAATTTCACTGACGAGCTGAAGATGGCGCTCAGATCCCCGTCTTGTCGAAACGATGCCGTCGAGGATAAACACGTTTTCCGTGCTGTATTCATCGGCAACCAGCTGGCTCCGGATCGTTTGTTTTAGCAGCGTTGATGATACGAAAAGCCATCTTTTGCTGGCACAAACGCTTGACGCAACGATGGACTCCGTTTTTCCGACCCTCGGCATTCCCCGGATTCCGATCAGTTTGTGCCCTTCTTTTTTAAACAGCTCGGCCATAAAGTCAACCAGAAGACCGAGCTCGTCCCTTTCAAAACGGAAGGTTTTTTTGTCATCGGCATCACGCTGAATGTATCTTCCGTGGCGGACTGCGAGACGGTCGCGAAGCCTCGGTTCTCTCAGCTTCGTTACTTTAATGGTCTCCATTGTTTTTAAAATTGATTCCAATCGTTTAATTTGATCTATATGCCGGCATCTGAGCAGCATTCCCCTTCTGGAAAGGTCGACACCGTTAATTGTGACAATATTAATTGACAGCATCCCGAGAAGAGATGAAATATCCCCGAGCAGGCCGGGGCGGTTCACTTGAATTTCATATTCAAAATACCATTCGAGCTTTGCCAAATGATATACCCCCTCCATTGTGGCAAATTTTTACCTTCCTTTATCATAAAACATTTTTCTCTAATTAGAAAGAAGAATGTTGCTCTATAGAGGAAAACATAAAAAAAGAGAGGAGAAATCCCCCCTCTTAATGAGTGCTGTTATTTTCAACAAGCTTCACCATCATATTTGCGATGGCGCGCTGTTCATCTTCAGAAGCAACGCTCCAAAGATCAGCAAGCACTTTTTCCTGATGGTTTTTCGAGTCGACTTCGTTCGCAAGGTAACCGCCGATTTCTGTAGCGAGGTCAGTGATCGTTTCATCACTCATCCCTTTTTCCTGCGCATAGTTCAATCTGTCGCCAAGGAAATTCTTCCAATTATCCCAGTTTTCTAATACTGACATGTTGGGTTCCTCCATTTCATCTGTTGTTACAAAATTATTTTGTCCGTGCAGATGCAAACTATACACACATTTTTTTCAGCAGTGCCAGCCGCCGTTTACGGATAATATATGCCCCGTAATATAGGAAGCCTTGTCCGATAATAAAAAGGCCGCCGCTTCGGCGATTTCCTCCGGCTTTGCCAGCCGACCCGCGGGAATTTCCTCTGCCAACGCTTCTTTTTCATCAGACGTGAACTGATCAAGCATATTTGTATCAACGGCACCCGGCGAGACTGCATTCACGCGGACGCCGCTCGGAGCAAGCTCTTTGGCAAGCGCTTTGACGAACGAATGCTGCGCTCCCTTGACCATGCTGTATAATACCTCGCACGATGCGCCTGTTTCTCCCCAGACGGAACCGATCGCGACGATGCCCCCGCTTTTTTCCCGGATCATGCCGGGCACCAGATTACGCGCCAAAAGAAACGGACTCGTCACATGCAGCTGCACCATCTCCCGCGCCATGTCATCCGTAACGTCCGTAATCAGGCCGAAATGACTTTTGCCGCTGTTTAGTATCAGGGCGTCCACAGGCTGCTTAACGGAACGGCTGAGTGTCTCCGCGCCATCCGGTGAGGACAGATCCGCCTGAATAACGGAGGCTTTTACGCCGAATGATGCGCTCAGCCTTTCCGCAAGCCTGTGTGCGGCTTCCTTATTAGAATGATAATGCAAAAGGACGTCATATCCGTTTTTTGCGAGGACTTCACTTATACTTTGTCCGATTCCGCCGCTTGCTCCGGTTACGAGCGCTGTCTGTTTCATCAATCAATACTCCTTCTTTCCCCAGAAAAACATCCCTCAGGGCGTGAGGGATGTTTTTGTTATGATTTTGGCACGACTTTGCAGACTGTCAGCCTGTCTTCTGATATTTCTTCTTTAATGACCCGCTTTACGTCTTCTAGCGTAATCTGCTCCAGTACGGTTACGACATCAAACAGACTCATATCTAAAAAGGCGTAGCGTGTAAATTGGTTGGCGATATATTCAGGCGAATTGAGCGCTTTTAAGAATGACCCGATCTTCTTTTTTCTCGCAAGATCAAGTTTTTCCGCAGTCACGGCTGATTCCGCATCAAGCAGCATGTGTTTTAATTCGTCAGCGAGCTTATCCGGCTCCGGTGTATCTCCTCCGACAGAGGCAAAACCGAATCCGTATTCAGCCGTGTAATCAAAGCTGAAGGTTTCATCAATGTAGCCTTTGTCGTACAAGTCACCGTAATGCGGTGAGCTTTTTCCGAAGAGACATTCAAGCATGAGGTTCATGCTGAGCTCGTGCTTCAACAGCTCCTGCCCCGTTTTATAAGGGTCTTTCGCCTTTAAGCCGACAAGACATTTTGAGCCTTGCACGTTCATTTTTAACTCCTGCTCCCGGCGGAAAACCGCTTCCTGCTCCTGAACTTCTTCACGTTTGATTTCGGGCTGGTCTGTAAAAGGCTTTTTCTCCTGGTTTTTCCGCACCTGGCTGATGACCGCTTCAGGATCTGCGGGACCGACGATAAAGAGCAGCATATTGCTCGGGTGATAAAACGTTTCGTAGCACTCATACAGCAGATCTTTCGTAATATGTGAGATGCTCTCCACCGTTCCGGCAATGTCAATTTTCACGGGGTGGTCTTTATACATATTTTCGATAAGACCGAAAAACAGCCGCCAATCCGGATTATCATCATACATATTGATTTCCTGGCCGATGATGCCTTTTTCTTTTTCAACTGATTTTTCCGTGAAATACGGGTCCTGAACAAAATCCACGAGTGTTTCCAGGTTTTTCTCCACATTAGAAGTGCTGGAGAACAGATAAGCGGTTCGTGTAAATGATGTAAAGGCATTTGCCGACGCCCCCTGCTTACTGAAGTCCTGAAACACGTCGCCGTCCGCTTTTTCAAACAGTTTATGCTCCAGAAAATGCGCGATTCCGTCAGGGACGTGTACCATTTCTTCCTTATTTAAAGGAACGAATTGATTGTCAATGGAACCGTACTTTGTCGTAAACACGGCGTATGTTTTATTAAAGCCCTGTTTCGGCAGCACATAGACATCAAGGCCGTTTGCCATTTTTTCATGAAACAGCGTTTCCTGAAGCTGTTCGAAGTTTATCGGTTTAGTCAAGATGCTCCCCCCGTCCCTTTTAAGAAATAAGTCGTATCCAGCTTAATGTTCTTTCCGACATTGATAATGTCCTCTTTTGTCACTTTCTCGATATTGTCAAGGAATCTTTCGATCGGTATCTCTACTTGGGCCGAGGCCTGCTGATACAGAAATTCCGCTAAACCGTATGCCGTATCAATGGTTTCTAATACTTGATTTTTAATAACGGCTTTCGTTTGGGCGATATCATCTTCTGAAAAGTCACCGTTTTGCATAGCCTGAAACTGTTCTTCAATGATGGTGACGGCCTGCTTGTAATTTTTCACCTCAATGCCCGACATGACCATCAAAAGCCCTTTGAAGCTTTCCACCCTTGAGGCTGCATAATAGGCGAGGCTCGCTTTTTCACGGACATTTATAAACAGCTTTGAATGAGAGAAACCTCCAAACAGCCCGTTAAACACCTGCAATGCAGGATAATCCGGATCTGTATATGTCGTATTGGTCCGGAATCCGATATTCAGCTTGCCCTGCTTGACGTCCTCTTCATCAATGACTTCCTTCGGATCGGGCTGTTCATTCGCCGCGCTTCTTTCAAAAGGCTGCAGCTCCCGTTCTTCCGTTTTAAAATACGTATCAACGGCCGTTTTCACCTGATCTGTATCAACATCGCCGATGACGTACAGGTCCAGCTGATCTTCGCGTATGGCTTTTTGATAGGCTTCATACAAATCTTGCGGTGTAATGTGTTCAACATCATCGAACTCTCCGTTGACGTGAAGGGCATACGGTTCGCTTTTGCACATTTCCTGAACGAGACGCAGATTAGAATATCTCATCTTATCATCATATACGGCTTGAATCCGCTGTTTCAGCGTCCGTTTTTCCTGCGTGACATAAAGGGGCAGGAAGGCGCCGTTTTCCAAAGCGGGCGAAAAGACAAGCTCTGATAAAAGCTGAAGACCTTTTTCCAATAACGGTGTGCGGTCCTTCAGATACTTTTCATTAGGAATCTCAAGTCTGAACGTAATGACATGACGTTCTCCCTTTTTTGTCAGATCAGCTGAAACGGATGTGCCGTACAGCTCATCAAAATAAGACCGCAGATCAGCGGTTTTCGGGCGGCTTTCTGTTCCGCGCAGAAGCACATGCGGAAACAGCGCCCTTTTTGTTACGAGCTCTTTCGTTAAAGGAGCCAGCATTTTAAACGTCAGCGAAACGGTTTTAAATTTCTCGGTCTTTACGATGTGGGCGGTGATCCCGCCGTGCTTTGACTTCATTTCATTTACGTAAGTCATGTGAAACCTCCTTCGTTCATTCTTTCATAGTATGTATTATGACCAAATTTCAGCATTCGCAAAAAAGAGTACGCAGATGTAATTATATCAACTGGAGGATTTATAAGGAAACAAAAAACCTCTGCCCGAAAACAGGCAGAGGCATTGAACGTTATTTTTTCAAATTGAAAGGCCACCAGTTGGCTCTTCCGAATATTTTCACCATGACCGGTACAAAAAACGGAAGGACGACAATTGCGTACATGAGAAGGCCTGTTAATACCACGGTTGCAATCTGTAATAAGGAAAGAACGCCAGACGGCAGCATGGCCGCAAAGGTTCCCGCTAAAATAATCGCCGCAGAAATGATGACGGAACCCATATTTTTCATACTGCTGATCATTGCGGGTTCCGTTCCTTCTTTTTTCAGCTCATTAAAGCGGTCCATTAAAAAGATGGAATAATCCACGCCAAGAGCCATCAAAATGACAAAGCCGAAGAACGGCACGGCCCAGTTTACGCCCGGATACCCGAAGAAGTGTGTAAAGATGTATTCCGTTACGCCGATGGATGCGAAATACGTCAGTACGAGCGACGCCACTAAATAAACAGGCATAATGAGGGAGCACAGCATCACGATGAGAATCAGAAAAATTCCCGCCAGCATAAACATTGCCGTCCGTTTGAAGTCTGAATCCGATACTTCCTTCAGATCGGCATTCATGCTGGAGACTCCCGAAACGCCGAAGGAAGCATTCTTCAGATCCGTGTTCGGAATGGCCCTTTTTACGCTCGCTTTGATCGCTTGAATATCTTGAATGGCCGTATTTGAGTAAGGATTGTTATCAAGAACGACAGTCAATTCTGTCGTTTTTCTGTCATCTGACATGTACGTATTAAACACGCTTGTGAAATCACTGTTTTTCAAGGCGTCTTTCGGCACAAACCAGCCTGTCATTTCTTTGTCTGACGCCTTGTGAAGCTCACCCAGGTAATCATTCGCCCCCATCATGCCGCTTGATACTTTCTTAAGCCCTTTTACACTGTCGTTAAGGCCGGAAGAAAGATCGCTGAGCCGGGAAGAAAAATCACCGAGACCGCTCTTCATTTTTTTCTGGCCCTCCGCGAGCTGTCCTGCTGCCGATTCAAGGCGCGGCATTTGTCCTGCGAGAGCCCCCTGTCCGTCTGACACTTGCTGCAGACCGTTTTCAATACTGGTCAGACCGTTGATCATTGCGTTAATTTGAGTGTCAATCTTCTTCTGAGCGGCTGCCAGTCGGGCAAATTGTTTTTCCGCTTGCTGCAGATGATCCTTTTGACTGTCGACCTGTTTAGAAAAAGCTTCTGCATCCGCGTTTGCCTTGGAAACGGCTGACTGTACACCCGTAAAGGCCGATTTGATTTCTTGGTAAGAGGGATCGGTTTTGACTGACGGTATTGACGCTTCCAATTTTGCAAACGGCAGCCGGGCAAGCTGCTTGTTCAAATCGGCAAGCTGTCTGCTGGCTTCATCTTTCATCGGCAGGACGGTTTCTACCAATTTTAAAGCGTTTTGCGTTTCTGAAGCGAGACCGCTGTTTTGGCTGAGCTGTGAAGTCAGCATTTGTTTTTGCTCTTCAATCTGCTTTCTCATCTGGGCGACGCCGGCTTTATTCTCGTTCACGCCAGCCTGCAGTTTATTCAGGTTTTCTCCTATATCAGAAAGCCCGGATTTCAGAGACAATGTTCCGTCAATAAGCTGATTGACGCTTTTCCCCGACTCTTCGATCTGCGGCTGTGAATCAGCTAACGACTTTGCGGCATGCCCTAATCCGTCCGTAATTTTTTCAAGTCCTGTATTGCCTTTATCAAGCCCTTCTTGAAGCTGCTTTGCCTGATTTGTGACAAATAATTGATTCAATCCGTTTCCAGCAGGGCGCGTGGCGCTTCTGACCGTTTTTACGCCCTCTGTTTTTTCAAGTTCTCTGCTGATTTTTTCAATATCAATCAGGTGTTTTTCGGTATTTAGAGTCTCATCATTTTTGATGACGACTGTGGCCGGAAGAAGTTCTCCCGGGCCGAATGCGTCTGAAATCGTATTAAACGCGCGGACGGATTCATATTTATCCCCGATTTCGTCAAGACTGTTGTAAGATAGCGACCCTTTGTAAAGAAGGATAGGCGGGACGGTGAATACCGCAACGATTGCAAGACTGATGAGCGGCCTTTTAAATGAAAACCGCCCTGACGTTTCCCATGCTTTGCTTTGAGGATGGGAAATATCGCCCTTAACAGGCCAAAACAGTCTTTTTCCTAAAACAGCCATAAAAAACGGCACGATCGTCATGAGCGCAAGCAGCAGCACCGCGACACCGACCGCAACGGCGGCTGCCGACTGATACAGCTTAAATGTCGCAAATCCGATGCAGGCAAATCCGATCAGCACCGCACCGCCGCTGTACAAAACCGTCTTTCCGGCCGTTTTGTAAGTCACGACGATCGCTTCTCTTATATCAGCGCCATGCGACAGTTCTTCTTTAAACCGGCTGAGAAGCAGAATGCAGTAGTCTGTGCCGATTCCGAACATAATCGCAACCATAAAAATCTGAGTAAAAGTTGAGAGCGGAAAATTCAGCTGATCGACTAAAAATGCGACAATCGACTGGCTGACTAAATAAGATATCAATACTGATAAAAGCGGCACGAACGGAGCGACCACTGACCGAAATACAAGAATCAGCACGATCAGGATAAAAGCGACCGTTATATATTCAGTCTTTTTCAAGCCGTCCTGTGAGCTTTTTAACACATCTTCGTCGATCAGCGATTGGCCTGTAATGCCGTATGATACGCCGTACGGTTTCAGCTCTTTATCAATTTTATTTTTTATTTCGATGATATCGTTTTTGGATGTATCAAGCTGCAGCTGAACGAGCATCGTTTGTCTGTCTTTTGACAGCAGCTGTTTTTTGATGTCGTCATTTTTCTCCCCGAAGTATGAAGTCACCGTTTTAATCTGAAGCGCTTTTTTATGTTCAGACAAAGTGCTGACGGCTTCTTTCAGACGATCTTTTTTGTCTGTCATTAAGCCTTTTTCGTGAAATACGATGACGGCAGAAGAAGACGGTGCATCTGAATCAGACATTTCATCAAGCAATTCATGGGCGTAAGAAGAGGAATATCCGTCCGGTACGGAGATCTGCCCTTTCTCCCGTGTCAATTCAGCCATATCAGGCGCTGTAAGCATAAATATCACCGTTGCGGCGACCCATACCGCGGCGATGATCCAGCGGGCTCGGATAATGTTTTTCATTATGTCTGCTGATCCTCCTCTGTCATCATCAATCGATATAATTTTTCATATGTATTCACGAACATCTCCGCCTCGTCTTCATCAAAATACATAATATATGAACGGACGAGTTCCTCAATCCGCCGCTCCACACGGTGAAATACTTCCGTCCCCTTTTCCGTGACATTTAAAAGTATGCTCCGGCGGTCGCTTTGGCTGCGTTCTCTATTGATGTAGCCTTTTTCATACAGGCGGTTCGTCATAGATGTAATGGCGCTTTTATTGACGTGGCACACCGCGGCCAGTTCAATTGATTTGCAATCGGGATTGAGCATAATATAGCGGAGGATATAATATTGATCCAATGTCAGTTCTTTGTTCACTTTTTCAGCGATAATACTGTCAATTTTTTTTAAGACGTGCAGGTATACATCGGAATAACGCTGAATCAGCTGCTTTACTTTTTCTTCATGCACCTTTTCCCCCTCCTTCCGATAGTTAATATGTTTAACTATTAAAAAGAATAACGACTTGACGGTATCATGTCAATCTTCAAAATAAAATAAAAAAAGACAGTGCAGATTACACCGTCTTTAATGATTCCTTCTTTTCTTTTGCTTGTGATGAGATATTTAACAGCGCTAAAAATACAGATACAATGCCGCAAAAAGCGGATAAAATAAAAATCAGCCAGCCTGCATTTGACATCAGGGCAGCAAAGATCGGCGGTCCCGCCGCTACTCCGATAAACCGCATGCTGTTATAAAATGAGGTGATGGTTCCCGATTCCTCGTTGTCTACGCCTTCTGTGATGACAGCGTCTAAAGCCGGCAATGCCATTCCGATACCGATACCGCTGACACACAAAAAGATAAATAATAAATAAAAACTGTGATTCCACCATAGGCCGATAAACGACAGTGTCACGGCACTCATTCCGAAAACGATGCAAAACTTCATTTTGCCTTGGTCTTTTCCGATTTTTCGGCCTGATATATATGAACTGACGGATAGAAATAAAAGCGGGATTGCCAAAAGCGCTCCTTTAGCCACACCGTCAATTCCGTATTTCTTCTCCAGTGAGTCTGATAAATAAAAAAGAACCCCGAACAGCAAAAACATAATCACGCAGCCGATGATAAAAACCGTAAAGAGCCAGCGTCCGTCACGCTTAAATATGCGGCCGACATTTTTCACAAATTCGGAAATAGAAGGCGCTTCTTTTTGTTCCTCCGGCTTTGCCACCAAAAACAATACGAGAAAAAAACTGATGAGCGAAAAAAACGGAATGAACCAAAACGGCATAAACCAAAACCATGCAGCCAAGAGCGATCCGAGAATCGGGCTTATTACTTTCCCGGCTGTGTTTGACGTCTCAATGTCGCCGAGCCCCGCGGTAATCCGCTCATCATCCCCTTTGAATAAATCACCGATAAACGGCATCACTACAGGAGCCGCCCCTGCCGAACCGATTCCCTGCAGCACCCGCCCCGCCAAGATAATGGGATAAGGATGCTTGAACGCGGTGGAAGCTATCGCGGCAAGCGCTCCGCCCGCACCGGCTATGAGAAGACAAGGCAGAAGAACCTTTTTTCTTCCGAATTTATCGGACAGATATCCGGCAATCGGAATACAAATAATCGCCACAATCGAATAGACCGTTATAATTAACGATACTTGAAAAGACGATATGGACAGCTTCTTTTCAATCATCGGAAGCACAGGAATCAGCATGGAATTCCCGAGTGTCATCACGAGCGGTACAGAAGCCAGAGCAATGATATTTTTCGTTCCATTTTTCTTCTTACTCAACTTATTCACCCATTCACTATACTTGGTTGTTTCCTGTTTTATTGTGCCTTGCAGAAAATAAAGTATGTACTGAAACGGCAAATAAAAAAACAGACACATGACGCGTCTGTCTTAAAAACGTTTTCTTACAACATGAAAACTGAACTTATCAGCCCGGAAATAATTTAATGAATACAGCACAGGTTCATCATTCTGATTATAGTGGGTTTGCTTCAGCAATAAAAGCGCCGTCTCCGGCTCGCATTCCAAAACCGGTGAAATCGTATCGTGATATCCGATCGGTTCGATATCAGCAACGGCATAGCTGATCACAGATCCGGAGTTTTTTTCCAAAAGATCAAAAATAGACTCCTGTTCATGACAGAAAGAATTCGGCAGAATGTGCATCGGAATCGTATCTAAACAGTAAACGACCGGAGTGCCGCTTGCCGTTCTCACGCGTTCCAAATAAAAAAGCTCCTGCTCAGGCTCAAGCCGGAATCTAGCGATATCTTCATCAGACGGCGTGATGACCTGAGACGACAAAAAAATCGTACCCGGCACCATGTTCGCCTGCTGAATCGTTTTCGTCACGCTGTTGAGCTGTTCAATACCTGAAAGAAACAGCGGTTTTGTATGGACGAAAGTGCCCACACCGTGCCTTCTGATAATCACATGCTCCTCTTCAAGGATACGCAAAGCTTCACGCAGAGTTGCCCGGCTGACACCCATTGATTTTGAAAGCTCAAATTCAGAAGGAAGCTTTTCCTTTTCGGTGTAAATTCCGTTTTGTATATCCTCTTTGATTCGCTCAATCACTTTTAGATACAAGTGACGATTGTCAGCTTTTGTAGACATGTTTCCCCTCCGTAAACCACTTTCATAAATTATTGAACAATTGGGACAACTATATCATGTTTTGATAAAAAAATAAATAGGAATGATTTTGGTGATATCATTTTCAGTGAAAACTCTCTCCTTTTTAAGAAGAGAGCTCATCATATTGTTCCTTAGATAATAGTACTTCCCTCGGTTTGCTTCCTTCATACGGCCCGACGACGCCCCGTTCCTCCATTGCGTCAATCAGACGGGCAGCTCTCGTATATCCGATTCTGAACCGCCTTTGGAGCATGGAGACTGATGCCGTCTGCATGCCGATAATCAAATCGACCGCTTCGTCATAGAGATCATCCGTTACTTCACTGTGTGTTTCCGAAACTTCTTCCGGAATCATCTCTTCTTGGTACTGCGCTTTTTGCTGCGTAATGACATGATCGACGACATGCTCAACCTCTTCATCGGATAAGAATGCCCCTTGCACACGCACCGGCTTATTTGCGCCTACAGGCAGAAACAGCATGTCTCCGCGCCCCAGAAGCTTTTCAGCGCCGCCCATGTCTAAAATTGTCCGTGAATCGGTCTGAGAGGAGACACTGAAGGCGATTCTTGACGGGATGTTGGCTTTAATAACACCGGTAATAACGTCGACTGAAGGCCGCTGTGTCGCGATAATCAAATGAATTCCCGCCGCCCGCGCCATCTGTGAAAGTCTCGTAATTGAATCTTCCACGTCGGAAGAAGCGACCATCATCAGATCGGCAAGCTCGTCAACGATGACAACGATGTACGGCAGCTCAGGCTGCTTGACTTCTTCTTCGGCATTTGACCGCTTGATATGGTCGTTATAGCCTTCTATATTTCTCGTACCCGTATGGGAGAACAGCTCATAGCGGCGCTCCATCTCATTGACGACCTTTTTCAAAGCCTGCGAGGCCTTTTTCGGATCTGTCACGACTGGCGCAAGCAGATGAGGAATGCCGTTATACACATTCAGCTCAACCATTTTCGGGTCAATCATCATCATCTTCACTTCATGCGGTTTGGCCCTCATCAGAATGCTCGTAATAATACCGTTGACACAGACGCTTTTTCCGCTTCCCGTTGCCCCCGCTACGAGCAGATGGGGCATTTTGTTCAGTTCGGCAAGCACGGCTTCCCCGGAAATATTTCGTCCCAAGCCGATCAGAAGCTTCGCGTCCGGCTTGTCATTGAGCTTGGATTCAAGCACTTCTTTTAACGAAACCATCGCAACTTCAGCATTGGGCACCTCGATGCCGATTGCCGATTTACCCGGAATCGGCGCTTCGATCCGGATATCCTTCGCGGCAAGCGCGAGCGCGAGGTCATCGCTCAGATTCACGATTTTACTGACTTTGACCCCGACGTCCGGATACACCTCATATTTTGTGACCGCCGGACCGAGATGAACCTGCGTCACTTTCGCCTTTACGCCGAAGCTTTGAAAAGTCCGTTCGAGTTTTCTTGCATTCTCGTAAATGTTTTTCTTATCGGTCTGCTGGCCGGTATGTTTCGGGTCAGCCAGTATGTCCAATGAAGGCATTTGATAATCTTTATTTTCAAGCTCTGTAAACGTCATCGGCGGAGCCGCAGCCGTTTCGCCACTGTCTTGAGCGCCGCCGGAAGGCTCATCTTTTGGCGCTTGTGCCGTCTCCTGCGTTTTTTCCGGAATCAGCGGTTCGGCGGGCTCTTCCTGACGGTCTGAAAAGCTTGAAATAATCGGCTCTGAATGGATGATCGGCGAAATAATTTCCTCATCCTCTTCCTCCGGTTCAGGCTCTTCTTTTTTCTTTTGAACCCGTTTTTGTTTTTTGCCCGATTTTGTTTTTGTTTTCGGCGAAGACATATTCGTTCTGACCGTCTTCATATCCTCAAGAAATGCCTGCCACTGGCCGCGGATAAACCGGCCGACAGGGCTCGTCCACTTTTTGAGCGTTTCCTGCAGTGAACGCCCTGTTACAAGAATCAGCCCCATTAAGATCAGCACGATCGCCATGATCTGTGAACCCGTTGATGCAAATAAAAAGTGGGAAGCTGCAAACAGTACCGCGCCGATCATGCCGCCGCCCAAATCAGGGGAAGCAGCCTGCTGTTTCATGTCAATCATAAACAGCTCCCACGTGTTGCCGATGACACTTGCCGACCGAATCGACCCGTGATGAGACAGATTTTTAAAGAGCTGCACGTGAGACAGCAGCAATATACTGGCGATAATACAGTACACCCCTGCCTTTCTTCTCGTTAAAAGGCTTGGACTCTTCTTTTTCCAAAACAGCGAAATTCCGAGAAGGAAGAGCGCAATTAAGCATAAAATAAACCACTCTCCGGCAAAAAAACGGAACAAGTACACAAATGTCTGTCCCACAACGCCGAGCTGCAAAACAGCAATAATTGAGATTGCAACACAGAGCAGTCCGCTTAGTTCGTATTTTAGATTGAGCTTACTCTCTTGTTTCTTTTTAGATTTCCGTTTTTTCTTTGCCACACTCATCACCTTACTGCGTTAAAAAATGTAAAATCATACATCATGAAGAAAAGCAGCCTTTTGCCGGCTGCATTTTTCTGTAGGATTCCCCTATTATAGCATATTTTGCCCCCGAGAAACGGACTGAATGCCGGTTAGATTTTCAGCTTGATTTTTTGTCCCGGAGCGATGTCCGGATTCAAGAAATCCATCGGGTTCGTACTTAAAATCTGTACGACTTCAGCTTCATTTCCCTTCATCTCAACTAGCAGCGGCACGCCGGCGTAATCTACCTGTTCATGCACGCTTTGCTCTATATCCTGACCGTAAACGACTTCTTGGGGCATGACGGTATAAAGGATCATTGAATCATCCTTCCTTCCTCGCCCTTTCGTTCCTCAATCAGCTGATTCAGCTTTTTTATCGCCTGTCCGACGCCGCCCACGGCATCAATTAATCCGTAATCAGCCGCATCTTTCCCGACTACGTTCGTCCCGATGTCCCTGGTTAAGTTTCCTTTTGAAAACATCAGCTCTTTGAATTTTTCTTCGGAAATATTTGAATGATGGGTCACAAAGTTGACGACCCGCTCCTGCATTTTGTCCAAGTATTCAAATGTTTGCGGAACCCCGATAACCAGACCTGTAAGCCGAACGGGGTGAATGGTCATAGTCGCTGTTTCCGCGATAAAACTATGATCACATGACACGGCGATCGGCACACCTATCGAGTGTCCCCCGCCGAGTACGATTGAGACGGTCGGTTTTGATAAGGATGCGAGCATTTCCGCAATCGCAAGCCCCGCTTCCACATCGCCTCCGACGGTGTTTAAGATGATCAGAAGTCCTTCGATTTTCGGATTTTGCTCAATGGCGACGATTTGCGGAATGACGTGTTCATATTTGGTTGTTTTATTTTGCGGCGGGAGCTGGACGTGCCCCTCAATTTGGCCGATGATCGTCAGGCAGTGAATGTTGGTATCTTGGGACATTTGCGGCAGAGATGTCTCTCCCAGCTGCTGAATTTTGCTCATAATGCTGTCTTTCGCATCTGATTTTTCGGGCTGCTGTTCTTCGGTGTTTTCCATACGATGATCCATTTTATCTTTCACCCTTTCCGAATGTCTCTTTGTATTATGAACAAAGATGATGATTTCCATCCGGGACATGAACAAAAACACAGCCGGAGCATCATGCGCTCCGGCTGTGTATACATTATACTTCCATAATGATCGGAATGATCATCGGCTTGCGTTTTGTTTTTTCATAAAGGAATTGATTCAGCGCATCACGCATGGCCTGTTTCAGCGTGGACCATTCTACGGCAGATGTTTCCGTCGCTTCAGTCACGATAGAGCGGACGAGCTCAGTAGCTTGTACAATTAAACCTTCTGATTCTCTGACATACACGAAACCGCGCGTAATGATCTCAGGACCTGATACGAGGTTCTTTTTCTGCTTATCGAGTGAGATCACGACGATGAGAATGCCGTCTTGTGATAATAAGCGGCGGTCTCTCAGCACGATGTTGCCGATGTCGCCGACTCCGAGGCCGTCAATCAGAACGTTTCCGTACGTGACTTTATCCCCGATTTTCACATTCTGTCCGCGGAATTCAACGACGTCACCTTTTTCAATCAAGAAAATATCACTGCGTTTCATGCCGATCTCTTCTGCGATTTTGGAATGCGCTTTTTGCATTCTGAATTCACCGTTAACCGGAATTAAATATTTCGGTTTCAGCAAATTAAGCATGAGTTTCAATTCTTCCTGCGAACCGTGCCCGGACACATGCACGCGTTTTTGGGCGAAAATGACTTGAGCGCCGGCGCGGGCAAGCAGGTTGACGGTTTTGGAATATATCAATTCATGCCCCGGAATCGGTGTTGATGCAATGACAACGGTGTCTCCTTCTTCAATGTTAAGCTGCTTGTGCGCCTGCTTGGCCATCCGCGTAAGAGCGGCCAGCGGCTCACCATGGCTTCCGGCTGTAACAATTGCCACTTCCCGCTTCGGATATTTTTTCACATCCTGCACAGGAATAAACATTTCATCTTCGGCCTCAATATAGCCGAGCTTGCGCCCCAGCTGAAGCACGTTTTGCAGATTTTTTCCGGCGATTGCAAGTTTGCGGCCGTTCTGGACGGCAGCCTGTATCACTTGCTGGATCCGGTTGATATTAGACGCGAATACAGCAATGATGACACGGTTTTCTGAATTGTTCATCGCATCGGCAATTTCACCGCTTACATATGCTTCTGACGGAGTATACCCCGGGCGCTCCGCATTGGCGCTGTCAGAAAGCAGGGCGAGCACGCCGCTGTTTCCGATTTTGGCAATTTCGCCAATATCACATGATTGGTGATAAGCAGGCGTCTGGTCAAATTTGAAGTCTCCCGTGCATACAATAGAGCCAAGTGATGTTTTGAAGCTGACTCCCACTGAATCCGGAATACTGTGAATCGTTTTAAAGAACGATACTTTCGTTGATTCAAATGTAATGACTGATTTAGAGTGAACTTCACGCAAATCAGCTTTTCGATTATGCCCGTACTGCTTGAGTTTTTCTCTCAGTAATGCAAGCGTAAGCTTCGTTCCGTATACCGGCACCGACAGCTTATTCAATAAATAAAAGACGCCCCCGATGTTTTCATCGTGCCCGTGTGTCAGAAAGATGGCCTTCACGCGGTCAGCCCGTTCTACTAAGTAGGAAATATCCGGAATGACGACATCAATACCGAGCATTTCATTTTCAGGGTGCATCAGCCCTGCATCCACTACAAATATGTCTGAGTCAATTTCAATGACATATAGGTTCTTCCCAATTTCTCCGACGCCGCCAAGGGCGATAATTCTGACGTTTTCTGTATTTTTCTTTTTCAAAATCTGTATCCTCCTAGTCTCATACCCGTCCATCATCACTTGTTCCTATTATAACTGATATCAATTTTAGAAAACAAGAAGAAGCGGAAGGTTTAGGGAAAACCAATATGTATACAAAACGGTCAAACTCACGATAAAAATGAGAATGACCGCGTATTTTAACTGTATAAATTTTTTCTTACAGTTCGCTGATGACGCTGCTCAGGCTCAGACGTTCATCTTCATTCAGCGGGATAAGAGGAAGACGCACAGATCCGACATCAAGGCCTTTCAGCTGTAGCGCCGTTTTGACCGGAGCCGGATTAGGCGCTTTAAAGAGCTCCTTCATGATCGGCAGGAGCTTCTGATGAATCAGTGCCGCGGTTGCCGTCTGCCCGTTCGTATAGTTTTTAATCATCTGCTGCATGTCAGAACCTACGATATGGCTGGCCACTGACACGACTCCTCTTCCGCCGACTGCGAGAATAGGAAGTGTTAACCCGTCATCACCTGAATAGACGTAAAAATCTTCCGGTGTTTCGGCAATGATTTTCGTAATGGCATCAAGATCGCCGCTCGCTTCTTTAATCGCAGAGATATTCGGTATCTCCGCAAGTCTGATAGCCGTTTCCGGCGCAAGCGAAGCGACCGTTCTGCCCGGCACGTTGTAAAGCATCACAGGAAGAGACGTTTCTTCCGCAATGGCTTTAAAATGACGGTACATCCCCTCTTGGGAAGGCTTATTATAATACGGCGTGACAAGCATAACGCAATCGACGCCGGCTTCTTCAGCTTTTTTTGTCAGTTTAATGGAGTCTTTCGTATTGTTGCTTCCCGTACCCGCAATAACAGGCACGCGTCCGTTCACTTCTTTGACTGTAAATTCAAAGAGTGCAATTTTTTCTTCCGTTGAAAGTGTCGGAGATTCGCCGGTCGTGCCTGCGACGACTAAAGAATCCGTGCCGTTTTTCAACAAATAGTCGATTAATGTAGACAGTTTTTGAAAGTCTACATTCCCTTTACTGTCAAAGGGGGTAATCATCGCTGTAGATATATTTCCGACATTCATTTTTTTCACCTCATCATGATTCAATCACATTTACTTTGAAAGTTCAAACACTTCATGCAGCGCATTTACGGCCGTTACCATATCTTTTTCATGAACGAGCACCCAGATCGTCGTATGGCTGTCGGCAGATTGCAGAATCGGAATGCCTTTATCAGAAAGTGCGGAGACGATTTTTGACGTGACACCCGGAACACCCATTATTCCGGCGCCGACCGCTGACACTTTCGCACAGCTCTCCGTCACTGTCGGCTCATATCCTAATTCAGCCAAAATGCTGCGCGCGGCTTCCGTTTTACTGCCGGCTACGGTATATACGATTTCACTCGGCGTAATGTTAAAGAAATCTACGCTGATTCCGGCATTTGCCATTGCTTTAAAGACTTCAGTCTGAACGTTGTATTGCCCCATTTTGGCGGGGACCTTAAATTGCGTCACATCTTTCACATGGGCGATCCCCGTGATCAGCCGTTCGAATACATCGCTGCCGATGTTAGACGAATGATGGGACGTCACCAAAGTGCCTTTGTCTTTTGAATAAGTGGAGCGCACGCGGATCGGCACCTTTGCCTGCATGGCGATTTCCACCGCGCGCGGATGAATGACTTTCGCGCCTTGATAGGCAAGGTTGCAGATTTCCGTATATGTGACGTTCGGAAGCGGCTTAGCATTTTCCACGATTCTCGGATCGGCTGTCATAACGCCTTCCACGTCCGTAAAAATGTCGATAAACTCAGCATCTACCGCCGCGCCGAGCGCCGCTGCTGAAGTATCGCTTCCTCCTCTGCCGATCGTCGTCGTGTCGCCTTTTTCAGTCGCTCCCTGAAATCCCGCGACAACGACAGCGTCATGGCTGGCAAGTGCAGCGAAAAGCCGCTCTGTTTTCATTTCTATAATTTTGGCGTCAGTATGCTGGGCATTGGTTAAAAAGCCGGCCTGGGCTCCTGTTAAAGCTGCGGCTTTTATGCCGTTTTCCTTCAGCATGCTGGAAAAAACAACGGACGAAATCGTTTCTCCGCAAGACAGAAGCATATCCTGCTCTCTCGGAGAAATGTCGGACTGGCTGCCGTAAAGGAGCCCGATTAAAGAATCTGTCGCGTACGGGTCTCCTTTTCTTCCCATCGCCGATACGACAACAACAACTTTATAACCTTCACTGATGGCATCTTTAATGTGTGCTAGCGCAAGCTTGCGGCCTTTGTCATCTTTTACGGATGTTCCGCCGAATTTTTGAACAATGATCTTCACTATTTTCACTCCAAATTAGTCTGACGTAACAGAAGAGAGCAGGCAGAGCCTTACTCTCTTCTGTTCGCCTATAGAAAATACGTTTGTTTTATACGAGGTTCAGTTTTTGCAGGCTTTCCGCGATTTGGACTGAGTTCCAAGCGGCGCCTTTTAACAGGTTATCAGAAACAACCCACAAATGAAAACCGTTTGCTCTGTCCAAATCTTTCCGGATTCTTCCTACAAATACATCGCGTTTGCCGACGCAATCAGCAGGCATCGGGTAAAGCTGCTCCGCCGGATCATCCTGAAGCGTAACACCCGGAGCTTCTTTTAAAAGCTGTTTAATATCTTCAACGGTTGCGTCATCACGGTCAAGCTCAATGTAAACAGATTCTGAGTGCCCTGTTTCAATCGGCAGTCTGACACATGTCGCAGCCACTTCCAGATTCGGCATATGCATGATTTTTTTCGTTTCATTAATCATTTTCATTTCCTCAAACGTATAGCCGTTATCTTGGAATTTATCAATTTGCGGAATGGCGTTAAATGCGATTTGATAATGCTTTTTGTCGCCTTTAACCGGCATAATGGACGGTTCTGCGGGTTCATTGTTTAAAATCGCCTTTGTCTGGCTGTACAATTCCTTCGCCGCTTCATTGCCGGCCCCGGACACAGCTTGGTAAGTAGATACAATGACTTTTTTCAATCCGTACGCTTTGCGGATCGGTTCAAGCGCAGCCACCATCTGAATCGTTGAACAGTTAGGGTTGGCGATAATGCCGTTATGTTTGTGCAGATCACCTTCGTTTACCTCAGGCACCACGAGCGGTGTATTTTCGTCCATACGGAATGCGCTGGTATTGTCAATCACGATGGCTCCCCGTTTTACAGCCTCAGGCGCCAAGCTTTGTGATACGCTTCCGCCGGCGCTGAATAACGCGATATGAACGCCTTCGAAGCTTTCAGGAACAGCTTCCTGCACTGTATATTCTTCGCCTTTAAACGTTACTTTCGTACCAGCAGAACGCTTTGAGGATAGTAGTGTGAGTGTTTCGATTTCAAAGTTTCTGTCTTCCAGTGTTTTCAGCATTTGCTGTCCTACGGCTCCCGTCGCTCCGACAACTGCTACGTGTAATCCTCTTCCCATCTGTAAAACTCCTTCCGCCAATTAAGCATCATTTGTTGAATTGACTTTGCATTTTACGTTTTATTTTACCATAGAATAGTCACGGATTGATCGAATTTTTTTATTCCGGAATGATTTTCTGTCATCATGATTTTTTATTCATGATGGTGTACGAGCACCGGCTGAACCTGCTGGTGCAAAAGAGCTTTTTCTACCGTAATCGGAAGGAGATCCATTCTGGCGACGAGCGATGTCGGTTTTTTCACGTGGTCGTCCTGGCCGAACGGGATGAAATATATGTTTTTTGCGGACATCAGCCTCATTAAGTTCGTTCCGTTTAAACCGAGTCCGTCGTTTGTCGAAATTCCGAGCACGACCGGGCGGCCGTTACGGATCGTGGCTTTCGCAGCCATAAGGACGGGGCTGTCAGTCATCGCATTTGCGAGTTTGCTCATTGAATTTCCGGTTAAAGGGGCGATGACCATGCAGTCGAGCGGAAGTTTCGGCCCGAGAGGCTCCGCTTTTACGATGGAATCAATCGCCTCAAAGCCTGTTGCTTCTTCAATTTTTCTGACCCAATCTCCCCCCTCCCCAAAGCGGGTATCGGTCGATTGAACGGTTGATGTCACGACCGGCCGGACTTCAGCTCCTTGACTGATAAGCGCCTCTATTTGCGGAAAAACTTCCTCATATGTGCAATGCGAGCCGGTTAATCCGAATCCGATTCTTTTCCCTTTCAGAGACATGGTTATTTCCCCTCTTTCTTTAAGTCTGCCAAAAGCTTGCTCAATACGTTCGCAATAATCTGTCCGGCTGTTTTCGGGGCCACAATTCCCGGAAGACCCGGAGCAAGCAGCGCTTTAATGCCTTGTTTTTCAGCATATTTGAAATCCGTTCCGCCCGGACGGGATGCTAAATCCAAAATCAAGGTCTTCGGCGTCATGCGCGATAAAACGCTTTGATTCAGAATCAAGCTCGGTACGGTGTTAATGCAGATATCAATATCATTTACATGTTCAGTAAGCTCTTCAAGTTGAAAAGGAGAAAGCCCCATTTCCGTTATACGGGCCAAATGAGCCGAACTCCGCGCGCCCACTTTTACCTTCGCCCCTAACGCCGCAAACGTCCGGGCGATCGTCATACCGGTGCGCCCCATGCCGAGAACGGCGACATTTGATCCGTGAATGGTATAATCCGTATGCTGAATCGCCATCATGATTGTTCCTTCAACAGTGGGAATCGAGTTGAATATCGCGATATCGTCCCGTTCAAATAATTTCACAAGTTTGCGGCCGGCTTCGCTGGCGATCCCCTCAAGATACGCGTTGGAGATGCCTGAATAAATGACGCAATGCTCCGGTGTCCGCTCAAGATAGCTCTGCTTTAATACCACTTCTTCATTTGAAAAAACCGTGGAAACAACGCCTTCTCCGGTCGTTGCCGATACGGGCAGGATGATACTGTCTATTTTTTGAAAGGGAATCTCATCGATTTTGCATTTGACGGTTCCTGTAAAACCGTCATCCAATTGGTCAAACCCTGCAAGATAAATATCGGCATGCTGTTCTGTCAGCTTTCTTATAATCTCAAGCTGTCTTGCGTCACCGCCAATGATCGCAATTGTCAATCCGGTTAACATCTGAAACGTTCACCTTCTTTACAGTTACTGGATCTTTTAAGTGTCATCCTCCTCTTCATCGTATGTGCGAAGAGAAAGGGCGGTGAATGTACAGCGTCTTTTTCATGAAAAAAGCACCGGCTGTATGAGCCGGTGCTTGCAAAAAATGAATAAGATCTACTCTTCGGGAGGCGTGATCTCCCCCGGAACGTCTAAAATGATCATGTCTGACCCGATTTTTTGGATATGGTTCCAGGGGACGCGGATGTCGTGGCCTTGTTTTCGCAATCCGAACCATTTTACCGTCGGTATCAACAGCGCGGTAATTTGTCCGTCCTGTTCATTAATTTCCAAATCGGTCTGGCCGAGCACGCCGAGCCGCTCTGCCCGTTTAATGTCCACAATTTCTTTACCTGAAAGTTCACTGAGCCTCATGATAGCCACCCCCTTGTACTATATGACCCGGAGCAAAAAAAAATGCCTGCCCCGTATAGAGGCAGACTGCTTTTCCGATTAAGACGAGGCCGGCATATTGCCGGTCGGGCTGATGAGCGATAGTGCGTAATCATCCGTAAATAAGCGGCGGCTGAGGCCGTTGACGCTTTCCAGGCTGACCGCATTTAATTCAGTGATAATTTCATCCATGGTCTTATGCTTTCCGAGCAGGAGTTCGTTTTTCCCGTTCCGGCTCATTTTGCTGTTTGTGCTCTCTAAGCTGAGCATTAAGCTCCCCTTCATTTGCTCTTTGCTGTTTTCCAGCTCTTTCGGGGTGATACCGTCACGTTTTAGAACCGATAACGTTTCCTGAATGGTTTCAGACAGAAGTCCGAGCTGATTCGCGCCGGTGCCTCCGTAAATCGTCAGCATACCGCTGTCTTCATAGGAACTGTGATAGCTGTATACAGAATAGGCCAGTCCTTTATCTTCGCGCACATCCTGGAAAAGACGGCTGCTCATGCTTCCGCCCAGCACGTTGTTTAAGACGATCAAATCGTAAATGTCCGCATCTCCGACTTTCAGGCCTTTGAAACCGAGACAGAGATGCGCCTGTTCGGTGTCTTTTTTTCTGGTCAGCTTTTCATAATGAAACTCAGGCTCGCTGATGCCGCTTGCTTTGCCCTTCGCTTCGTATGTACCGAACCATTTCTCCACGTCTTTAATGAATTGTTCTGTTACATTTCCGGCGACAGAAATGACGACGCGGTCCGGCGTGTAAAAGTCATCCATATGCTGTCTGAGAGAATCGCCGTTAAATGACGAAAGCGTTTCCTCCGTCCCGAGAATCGGGTAGCCGAGCGAATGATTGCCGTATGTCGCTTTGCTCAGCAGATCGTGGACAATGTCATCCGGCGCGTCTTCATACATTTTGATTTCTTCATATACGACGTTCTTTTCTTTTTTGAGCTCATCTTCGTCAAAAGCAGAATGAAAGAACATATCAGCCAGCACATCAAGTGCGTAGTTTGCATGCTCATCCAGAACTTTGGCGTAATAGCACGTATATTCTTTTGAAGTGAAGGCATTCACTTGGCCGCCTATCCGATCGAAGGATTCTGCGATTTCCCGTGCGGACCTGGTATTTGTTCCTTTAAAAAACATATGCTCAAGAAAGTGCGAAATACCGTTTGTCTCCGGCGTTTCATGACGTGACCCCGTCCCGATCCAGACGCCGATTGCCACAGACCGCACCGTTGGATTATTTTCAAGCACAACTCTTACACCGTTTTGGCATGTATAGCGTTTTATCAAGTCTGTTCCTCCTATTCAAAGACAGGCAAACTGCCGCCTGCTACTTCATCAGCCTGTTTTCATCCATTAAGTCAGACACTGAGCCGAGCGCGTAGCCTTTTTCTTTGATTTTTGCAATCAGTGTATCCAGGCTTTTCGCAGTCGGATCAGTCGGATGCATTAAAATCATGGCTCCGTTATGTATTTTGCTCAACACCCTTGTTTGTAAAACAGCCGGAGACGGTTTTTGCCAGTCAATGGTGTCAACGGTCCACATGATGGTGCCCATTCCTTTTTCCGCCGCAAGGTCGACCACCGCTTTTCTGAAGCTGCCGCTTGGCGGCGCAAACCATTTCGGCTTCATGCCGAGCGTCTCGCTGATTTGTGCATTGGTTTTGTCAAGCTGTTCGGAAATGCTTCCTGAAGTCAGTTTGCTCATATCAGGGTGATTGTATGAATGATTTCCGATTTCATGTCCGTCTGCCGCTATTTTTTTCCCAAGTTCCTGATTGTTTTTCAGCCATTTCCCTTCAAGAAAGAAAGTTGCTTTGACCTGGTGCTGCTTCAGAATAGGCAGCATTTGCTCCACGTATTCGTTTCCCCAGGCGACATTTATCAGGAAAGCGACCATCGGTTTGTCGGGATTTCCTTTATAAATGGGTTCGGGCGCGAGAGAATCAAGATGGACTTTCGGTTTCACCTGCTCATAGACAAGGCCGTCTTCGTGAAATTCTCCGTCCTTTTTCATTTGCTTATAGGATTTTTCCACATTGACTTTTAAACCGTTATATCCCGGTATACTCTTCCATATTTTATCAATCCGCGCGTCTTGCGGCTTCACTTCATACTCTGACGCTTTTTGCAGTAATTCTTCATAGAGCGGATCTTTTGATGCTGACACAGTTACAGCGTCTTTTTTCATTGCGTCTATGTAATCAACTGTATACGGATTTTTTAACATTTCAAACGAAACAAAAAAAAGAAATAAAAAAACGGCAAACGGCACGAATTTTTTCAACATGTCCTTCCCCCCTCCTCACACATTATGTATGAGGAGGACAAGGTAGAACCCGTCTGTTGTCTTTCTCAAAATAAAGAAGCCGGGTCTCCCAGGCTCCTTGTTAGGTTTTCATTTAAGATTGTTGTTGTTCCTGTTCTTTTTCTTTCTCTTCGCGCAGCACTGCTTTACGCGACAGATTCACTCGTCCCTGTTTGTCAATTTCAGTTACCTTCACAAGGATTTCGTCACCGATTTTCACAACATCCTCAACCTTGCCGACCCGTTCGAGCGCTAGTTCAGAGATGTGAACGAGACCGTCTTTTCCGCTGAAGATTTCAACGAAAGCGCCGAATTTCTCAATCCGTTTGACTTTACCGAGGTAAAGCTGTCCGACTTCGACTTCTCTGACAAGATCTTCGATGATTTTTTTCGCTTTTTGGTTGCTGCTTTCATCAGTAGAAGAAATAAAGATGGTGCCGTCTTGTTCAATGTCAATTTTAACACCGGTATCTTCAATGATTTTGTTGATTTGTTTACCGCTCGGTCCGATAACGTCACGGATTTTATCCGGATTAATGTTCATCGTTAAAATTTTCGGCGCATATTGAGAAAGTTCTTTTCTTGATTCACCAAGCGTGCTGAGCATGCTGTTCAAGATTTCCATTCTTCCTTTTTTCGCCTGCTGAAGCGCTTCTTCAAGAATTTCTCTTGAAAGGCCTTCAATTTTAATGTCCATTTGCAGCGCTGTCACGCCTTTTTCCGTGCCGGCTACTTTAAAGTCCATGTCACCGAGGGCGTCTTCCATCCCTTGAATATCCGTTAATACCGTATAGTACTCGCCTGATTTCACAAGTCCCATCGCGATACCTGCAACAGGGGCTTTAATCGGAACACCTGCGTCCATCATGGCAAGCGTGCTCGCGCAAATGCTGGCCTGTGAAGTGGAACCGTTTGATTCAAGCACTTCGGATACGAGGCGGACCGTATACGGGAAGTCTTTTTCATTCGGAATGACCGGCTCAAGCGCACGCTCTCCAAGAGCGCCGTGACCGATCTCACGGCGTCCCGGTCCGCGCATCGGGCCTGTCTCCCCTACGCTGAACTGCGGGAAGTTATAATGATGCATAAAACGTTTTGATTCTTCCACGCCTAAACCGTCAAGAATCTGAACGTCCCCAAGGGCGCCTAATGTACAAACGCTGAGCGCCTGCGTCTGTCCTCTCGTAAACAGCCCGGAGCCATGCGTTCTCGGCAGAAGGCCGACTTCTGAAGAAAGCGGGCGGATTTGATCAACGCCGCGGCCGTCCGGACGGACTTTTTCTTCTGTGATCAAACGGCGCACTTCGTTTTTCACGAGTTTAGACAGTGTCTGTTTCACTTTTTTAATCGTATCTTCATCATGCTCTTCTTCTTCGAATTTCGCGACAACTGCATTTTTCACTTCATTGATCGCGTCTTCGCGAGCATGTTTTTCGTGAACCTGAATGGCGCTGAGAAGATCCGGCTCCGCAAGGCTTTTTACTTTTTCGCTGAGCTCTTCGTCAATTTCATACAGTTCGATTTCTGTTTTTTCTTTGCCGACTGCTGCGACGATTTCTTCTTGGAATGCGATCAGGCGCTTAATTTCTTCGTGACCGAACATAATCGCCTCAAGCATGATTTCTTCAGGAACTTCATCTGCTCCGGCTTCCACCATGTTGATGGCGTCTTTTGTGCCTGCAACGATGAGGTTGATATCACTTTTTTCAAGCTGGTCAACCGTCGGATTGATAACGAATTTCCCGTCAATGCGGCCTACCGTCACACCCGCGATCGGGCCTTCAAACGGGATATCGGAAACGCAAAGAGCGAGTGATGAACCGAACATTGCAGCCATTTCAGATGAGCAGTCCTGATCAACACTCATGACAATGCTGATGACCTGTACTTCGTTACGGAATCCGTCTGCGAAAAGCGGGCGGATCGGACGGTCGATCAGACGGCTGGCTAAAACGGCCTTTTCACTTGGACGGCCTTCTCTTTTAATAAAACCGCCCGGAATTTTACCTACTGCGTATAATCTTTCTTCATAGTTAACGGTAAGCGGGAAAAAATCTAGCGGTTTCGGTTCTTTTGATGCGGTTGCTGTGCTGAGCACTGCAGTATCGCCGTAGCGGACCATGACAGCGCCGTTTGCCTGTTTGGCAAGCTGGCCGGCTTCTACTGTAAGCTGTCTGCCGGCCCAATCTATGGTAAAGACATGTTTCTCTTGTCCCATTCGATTACGAGCTCCTCTCTTAATGTGTGAAATAATCAATTACTCCTATTATGAACGAAATGAATTGAACATATCAATGTCAAAGTAGTATGTAAAAGGATTTCATTGTTTTTTTATCATTATTTTTTTCGCTTTAATACGATAAAAAAGCGGGAATCCTCCCGCTTTTTACGATTATCGACGTAAGCCTAGTTTGTTAATTAACTCACGGTAACGAGTTACGTCTTTATTACGCAGATACGTAAGAAGATTACGACGTTTACCTACCATTTTAAGAAGACCGCGACGTGAGTGGTGATCTTTCTTGTGAGTACGCAAATGCTCGTTCAAGTTGTTAATTGAGTCTGTTAGGATAGCGATCTGAACTTCTGGAGATCCAGTATCAGATTCGTGTGTTTTGAACTCACTGATGAGTTGATTTTTACGCTCTTGAGTAATTGCCATCCTGTTTCACCTCCATATCATAATTAGCCCCAGTTACCTAGCAACCGTCGGTGACTTCGGATTGCCAAGCAATGGTTTTAAGACTACGAAACATATGATACTAAAAATCGCGCCCATATGCAAATCTTTTAGAAGAAAATTTGTGTACTTTTGATGTTTTTTCCGTTATTTGCTGAAAAAACGGATCGCTTCTTGTTTGTCTTTCCCGATCTGAGCCGTCAGTTCATCGATGCCGTTAAACTTCCGTTCGCTTCGAATTCGTTTGTACCACTCGATTTTAACGTCTTCTCCGTATACATCCTGCTGAAAATTAAACAAATGCACTTCAATTGACGGCTGATCGGGACGCTTTTCATAAAAGGTCGGTTTGTAGCCGATGTTGCAGACGCCTTCATACACCTCGCCTTTTATTTCGGCTTTCACTGCATACACGCCTGTCGGCGGCACGATATAGCTGTTGTGCAGGCCGACATTCGCGGTCGGAAAACCGATGGTGCGGCCTCTTTTGTCTCCGTGAATCACAGTGCCCCGGATAAAATACGGCTGGCCGAGAAGAGTGTGCGCAAGTTCAACGTCACCATCCTGCAGCGCTGACCGGATATAAGTAGAGCTGATCTTTCTGTCCTGCTCGGTCAGTTTCTCGACAGTCGTGCATCCGGCCTTGCCGTTTAAATCGTCCGGCAGCGTCTCCATCGTGCCTTTTCCGTATTTTCCGTACGTAAAATCGAAGCCTCCCACAGCGTGCCGCGCGTTTAACCCTAAAATATACTCCTCGGCAAACTGTTTTGGAGACAGAGCCGCAAACGCTTCATCAAACTTTACGACATACAGCACATCAGCGCCTAAACGTCCGATCTGGCTGATTTTATCTTCAAGCGGCGTAATCAGATCCTTTGGCTCTTTGTCCCTGCCCAACACATGGGAAGGGTGAGGATGAAACGTCATAACGGCCAGCGACAGGCCTTTTTCTTCGGCAATTTGTCTGGCTGTTCCGATTACTTTCCGGTGTCCCAAATGAACGCCGTCAAAGTAGCCGAGCGCCATGACAGACGCCGGCTGCTCTTCTTTTTGTAAATGATGCGGATGAGAAATATGTATCGTCTTCACAGAACGGTCACCTTTTTTCTTATTGTTCGCTTTTTTGCATGAGCACTTTAGCCGGTTTCAGCAGTCCTTTTTTTGAAGGATGCGGCATATAAATGGCCACACATTCTCCGTCTTCAGTACAGACCGCTATACGGGCGTCAGCTGTCATTGCAGAAAATTCCGCCGGGATGTCAAACACTGACCCGTTTTCAGCTTTCTTAGCTAATGTATCACTTATGACCCATTTCGGCAAATGATTGAGCGCTCTTTCAATCGGCACGGTATGCTCTGCAACCGTTCCGTCTGAAACCTGCTGTTCAAGTTCCTCAAACGTGAAACACTCATCAAGGCTGAAATCGCCGGAAGCGGTGCGGATGAGATGAGACATATGCGCGGGATAGCCGAGTTTTTCACCGATTGTCACCGCCAATGTTCTGACGTAAGTGCCCTTTGAGCACGTGACTGTAAAGCGGAATGATGCTGTGTCTTCGTTATAAGTGACAGGGGAAGTGAGCGCGATATCTTCAATCGTGATATTCCGCTTCGGCCGCTCCACTTCAATACCCGCCCTGGCGTATTCATAGAGCTTTTTTCCGTTGACCTTTACAGCGGAATACATCGGCGGCACTTGCTCCTGCGGTCCCTTCAGTTCGTCTAAAACGGCTTTGATATCCGCTTCTTTCAGCGGCTCCTTGACAGGTTTTACGCTGACCGTTTCTCCAGTCTGGTCTTCGGTCGATGTGGAGAAGCCGAGAGTGATCTCAGCATCGTACGTTTTTGACTTGTCGGTGACGTACTCAACAATCTTTGTGGCCCGTCCGACACAGATCGGCAGTGCGCCTGACACTTCCGGATCAAGCGTTCCCGTATGTCCGACTTTCTTTGTTTTTAACAGTTTTCTTATTTTCATTACACAGTCGTGAGAAGTCATGCCGACCGGTTTATGTAAAAGGAGAACTCCGTTAACCATCTGTCTTTCGCTCCTTTGTTATCAATTGTATCCCGTAAAACGCAGAAAAGAGGACAGACGACACTCGCCCATCCTCTTTCCTTGTTATTCAGACGGTTTATCTGAATGCAGTTCGTGAATCAATGTTTCAATACGGTTGCCGTACTCAATTGATTCATCAAATTCAAATTCAAGCTCAGGCGTTTTGCGGAGTCTGATTCGGCTGCCGATTTCGGAACGGATAAATCCTTTCGCTTTCTCAAGCCCTTTCAGCGCCTCTTCTTTCTTTTTCTCTCCGCCGAGAACGGAGATATACACCTTCGCTATTTGTAAATCACCTGAAACACGTACGTCTGTTACAGTGAGAAATCCGATTCTCGGGTCTTTCAGCTTTCGGCTGATAATATCCCCGAGCTCTTTTTTCATCTGCTCGCCGACACGGTTTGCTCTCATACTCAATTCAATCACCTCTAAGTTAAAACCACTCTGTTCTAGTGATCGTCCGTTCTATTTCGGGAAAGGAGTCAATAAACGCGAGTACGCGCTGGATCTCCTTTTCCGCCTGAACGTGAGAGGAGGAGACGACGGCGATTCCGAAGCTGGTCCGCTGCCAAGTGTCCTGATAGCCGATTTCTGCGGCCGACACGTTGAACTTATTCTGAACCCTCGTTATAATCCGCTTCAGAACGGCTCGTTTCTCCTTTAATGATCCCGCATCATAAATGATGCATTCACATTCCGCAAATCCGATCACTTTCTTTCGATTTCCTGCATGACATACGCTTCAAGGATGTCGCCTTCGCGAATGTCATTGTATTTCTTAATTGTAATACCACATTCATATCCTTGTGAAACTTCTTTCACATCATCTTTGAAGCGTTTCAGAACGTCTACTTCCCCTTCGAAGATGACCACGCCGTCACGGATCAGGCGGAGTCCGCTGTCACGTGTAATGTGGCCGTCTGTTACATATCCGCCGGCAATCGTGCCGATTTTCGACACTTTGAATGTTTGGCGCACTTCAACCTGGCCGATGACTTTTTCTTCGTATTCAGGATCAAGCATTCCTTTCATCGCCGCTTCAATTTCTTCGATGACTTTGTAAATGATACGGTGAAGACGGATATCTACATTTTCAGCTTCAGCCGTACTCTTAGCATTTCCGTCTGGGCGCACATTAAACCCGATAACGATTGCATTTGAAGCAGATGCGAGAATGATGTCTGATTCCGTAATCGCACCGACGCCTGTGTGAATGATTTTCACTTTTACGCCTTCTACTTCAATTTTTTGAAGAGCGGCTGTTAACGCTTCGGCTGAACCTTGAACGTCAGCTTTTACGATTAAATTGATGTCTTTGACATCGCCTTGTTTAATTTGTTCAAACAGATCATCGAGGCTCAGCTTCGCTTTGTCGCTGCGCTGTTCTTCCAGTTGCTTGGAAGCGCGTGCTTCACCGACAGAACGGGCTGTTTTTTCGTCTTTAAAGACGAGGAATTGATCGCCAGCCTGCGGTACGTCGTTTAAGCCCGTAATTTCTACAGGTGTGGACGGTCCGGCTGTTTTCACGCGGCGGCCGAGATCATTGACCATGGCCCGCACGCGGCCGAATGTATTTCCGACAACGATCGGATCTCCGACATTCAATGTTCCCGTTTGAACGAGAAGTGTCGCGACAGATCCTCTTCCTTTATCGAGCTCAGCTTCAATAACCGTTCCTTTTGCCTGACGGTTCGGATTGGCTTTCAGCTCTTCCACTTCACTGACAAGCAGAATCATTTCGACAAGCTCGTCAATTCCCTTGCCTGTAAGAGCGGACAGAGGAACGAAAATCGTTTCTCCTCCCCATGCTTCAGGAACGAGTCCGTATTCAGTCAGCTCCTGCATGACACGGTCAGGGTTCGCGCTTTCTTTATCCACTTTATTCACGGCAACGATAATCGGAACCTCAGCCGCTTTCGCATGGTTGATGGCTTCGACTGTCTGCGGCATAACGCCGTCATCAGCCGCTACGACTAAAATGGTAATATCAGTTACTTCCGCACCGCGCGCACGCATTGTTGTGAACGCCGCGTGTCCCGGAGTATCTAAGAACGTGATTTTTTTGCCGTTTTCTTCGATCTGGTAAGCCCCGATATGCTGGGTGATTCCGCCGGCTTCACCTTCAACAACTTTTGTTTTTCTGATGCTGTCAAGGAGGGTCGTTTTCCCGTGGTCAACGTGGCCCATGATCGTCACGACAGGCGGACGGATTTGAAGATCTTCTTCTTTGTCAGCCTCTTCATATTTTTCAAGCTCAGTTTCTTCAAGCACAATCACTTCTTCTGTTTCTACACCGTATTCAGATGCGATCAGTTCGATTGTGTCTTTGTCAAGCTCCTGGTTAATGGTAGCCATTACGCCCAGAAGCATCAGTTTTTTAATGAGTTCAGACGGCTCTTTGCCCAGTTCCTCGGCTAAAGCTCCGACTGTTAAAGAGCCGGAAAACGTAATTTTCTCAGGAAGCTCTTTTTTCGGCTTCAGCGGTTTTTGCTGATACTGATTTTTGTTGTTATGATTGCGTTTGTTTTTGTTTTTGTTGTTGTTGTTATTCTTCTTGTTTTTGTTAAATTGATTATTCTGCACGTCATTCTTCTTTCCGTCTCGAATTTTGTTTGGTTGATTCCCAGCAGGCTGCTGATTAATCCCTTGCGGCTTGTTTTTGTTCGTTTCCGCAGGCTTCTGAGATGTAACGCCGGCGCCGCCTTTTTTAAATTTCGCATCAAGCTGCTTAATGGTCTTTTCTTCAAGCATTGCCATATGGTTATTTACTACTATATCCATGTTTTTCAGCGCAGTCAAAATTTCCTTGCTTGAAACATTGATGGCTTTTGCATATTCGTAAACTCTCATTTTAGCCATTCGTTCACCCCCAAAAATATTAATCGAGCAAGCTGATCAGCTTATTCGCAAAACCTTGGTCAGTGACGGCGACAACGACACGTGATTCCTTGCCGATAGAGCGGCCGAGATCAGCGCGGCTTTCGACTTTTTTATAAGGCACTTTATAATAATTGCATTTATCGGATACTTTTTTTGCAGTATTCGCAGATGCATCTTCTGTCAGCAGAACAAGTTTTGCACGCGCATTTCTAATTTCTTTTATAACCAAGTCCTCGCCCGACACGACCTTACGAGCTCGATTGGCCAGACCCAGCAAGGGAAACCATTCCATTCCAGACATGTTATTTTTTCACCTTTTCCGCCAGTTCCAGCAATTCTTCGAAAATCTGGTCATCGATTTGTGATTGAAATTGATTTTGCAATGTGTTTTTCTTTTTCGCAGCTAAGATGCATTCTTTCTCAAGGGTGATATAGGCACCCCGCCCGTTCTTCTTTCCGGTCGGATCGACTGAAATCTCTCCTTCTTTAGAACGGACAATTCGGATCAGTTCCTTTTTAGGCTTCATTTCCCCCGTTACCACGCATTTGCGCAGAGGAATTTTTTTTCGCTTATTCACCTAAAGTCACCTCTTATTCATCCGATTCGGCTGTTTCAGGCTCCATAAAGAGCGGCTCTAAATCGTCATCTTCTTCATGCTCTCTCGGATAGATGCCAAGGTCTCTTGCATCCGTTTCACTTTTGATATCGATTTTCCAGCCTGTCAGTTTCGCAGCTAAGCGGGCGTTTTGCCCTCTTTTTCCGATTGCCAGAGAAAGCTGGTAATCAGGAACGATGACAGTCGTGGCTTTTTCTTCTTCGCTGACGATGACATCCAGCACTTTAGACGGGCTGAGCGCATTGGCAACAAATTCAACCGGATCATCAGACCAGTTGACGATATCAATTTTTTCGCCTTTCAGTTCATTGACGATCGCCTGCACGCGCTGGCCTTTAGGACCGACGCATGAACCGACCGGATCAACGTCAGGATCATCAGTGCGGACGGAGATTTTAGAGCGGTCGCCCGCTTCTCTGGCAACGGATTTCAGTTCGACCGTTCCGTCATAAATTTCCGGCACTTCGATTTCAAAAAGACGCTTCAACAGACCGGGATGCGTTCTTGATACATAGATCTGAGGCCCTTTTGTCGTTTTTTCGACTTTTGTGATAAATACTTTAATCCGATCGTGCGGTTTATAGCTCTCATTCGGCATTTGTTCATTGACGGGCAGCAGCGCTTCAATCTTGCCGAGAGACACGTAAATAAACTTGCTGTCTAAGCGCTGTACAATTCCCGTCATAATGTCTTCTTCACGATCGATAAATTCTGAGTAAATCACGCCGCGCTCAGCTTCACGGACACGCTGCGTCACCACTTGTTTCGCCGTCTGCGCAGCAATGCGGCCGAAGTCTTTCGGCGTTACTTCTATTTCAACGACATCTCCGACAAGGTAGTTCGGATGGATGTGCTGAGCGTCGTCAAGCGAGATTTCAAGTCTTGAATCGTATACCTCGTCTACGACATCCTTTCTTGCGAACACGCGGATCGTGCCCGTCTCACGGTTCAGATCGACCCGTACGTTTTGCGCCTGGTTAAAATTTCGCTTATACGCGGAAATTAAGGCAGCTTCAATTGCTTCGATGATAATGTCTTTACTGATGCCTTTTTCTTTTTCAAGAATAGTGAGAGCATCTAATAGTTCACTGCTCATGTTAGCGGTCTCCCCCCTTAAACACTAATACTTCATTCATTAAAATGTTACAGCTAATCTTGCGTTAGCTATTTTTTCATACGGAATATTGACCCGTTTCTTTCTTGTTTTGACCGTCATCTCTATTGTAACAGTTTGTCCATCGAATTCAGCCAATTTGCCTTCAAACACTTTTAAACCGTCAATCGGTTCGTACGTTTTCATGTACACATTTTTGCCCAGTGATTTTTCGAAGTCGGCTTTTTTCTTTAATGGACGCTCGGCTCCAGGAGAAGATACTTCAAGAAAGTAGTTCTGGGTGATCGGATCGGCCTCATCCAGCTTTTCGCTTAACGCTTCGCTGACTTTGGCGCACTCCTCAATATCAACACCGTTCTCGGAATCAATAAACACGCGAAGGAACCAGTTTTGACCCTCTTTGACAAATTCAATGTCTACGAGTTCAAGCTGAAGGTCATCCAGTATGGGCTGAGCCATTTCTTGAACGGTATCAGTCACTTTTTTGCTCATGTTTTTCCTCCTTGTGCTGTCGATATCATATCAGCCGTTCCTCTGCATAAAAACCCTGCTTCAAAAGAGCAGGGGCATTGAGAAAACGATGGACATGTCGAGGCAAAATTGCCTGTTCAATACAAAAGAGCGGGTTTCCCCACTCTTTGCCTCGGTAATCGTTAGCATTTCCAATAAAACTATACCATAACCATATATTTAATGCAAATCAAACTCCGCTCGGAGGCTGTGCACAAAGCTTAAAACAGAGACAGCTGATTTTGGTCCGGAAGCGACTCAAGACAGCCGTGACGGTCTAAATACTCTAAAATGGTTTTTGACACTTTTCCGCGTTTTTGAAGATCCTCTTTTGAAAGGAACTCCCCTTCCTTCCGCGCTTTCACAATATTGAGAGCGGCGTTGGTTCCGAGTCCCGGAATTGAGTTGAACGGCGGGATGAGACTGTTGCCGTCAATGATAAATTCCGAAGCGCTCGAACGGTATAGATCGACCTTCTGGAAGGAATAGCCGCGCTCACACATTTCAAGCGCAAGCTCTAACACGGTAAGGAGGTTTTTCTCCTTCGGCGAAGCATCAAGCCCTTTAGAGTTGATATCATCCATCACCGCTCTGATGGCAGTCGAGCCTTTAATCATTGTATCAATGTCAAAGTCATCTGCGCGGACGGTAAAATACGCAGCATAATATAAAAGCGCGTGATGCACTTTAAAGTATGCAATCCGCACCGCCATCAGCACGTATGCGGCGGCGTGGGCTTTCGGGAACATGTATTTGATTTTTTTGCATGAATCAATATACCAGTTCGGCACATTGTTCTTTTTCATTTCTTCTTCCCATTCCGGCGTCAGGCCTTTGCCTTTACGTACGAATTCCATGATTTTAAAGGCCAGTGAAGGCTCAAGGCCCTGATAGATCAAGTAAACCATAATGTCATCACGGCAGCCGATCACTTCGCTCAGTTCACACGTATTGTTGTGTATCAGTTCCTGCGCATTGCCGAGCCATACGTCCGTTCCGTGAGAAAGCCCGGAAATCTGGACAAGCTCGGAGAACGTCGTCGGCTTCGTATCCTCAAGCATCTGCCGCACAAATCGCGTCCCGAATTCAGGAATGCCGAGCGTCCCCGTTTTACAGCCGATCTGCTCTTCAGTGACGCCGAGCGATTCTGTGCCTTGGAAAATCTTCATAACTTCCGGATCATCTGTCGGAATCGTCTTCGGATCAATTCCGCTTAAATCCTGGAGCATCCGGATGACGGTCGGATCATCGTGCCCCAATATATCAAGCTTCAGCAGGTTGTCATGAATGGAGTGGAAGTCAAAATGAGTCGTTTTCCATTCAGACCCCGTCGCATCTGCCGGGAATTGTATCGGTGAAAAATCGTAAATATCCATGTAATCCGGGACAACGATAATCCCCCCCGGGTGCTGCCCGGTCGTTCTCTTAACGCCGGTACAGCCTTGCACCAGACGGTCGATCTCCGCGCCGCGCATGTGTAGGTTGTGATCGCCCGCATAGCCTTTCACATATCCGTAAGCCGTCTTTTCCGCGACGGTGCCGATCGTTCCCGCGCGATACACGTTATCTTCACCGAACAATACTTTCGTGTAGTTATGGGCATGCGGCTGGTACTCACCTGAGAAGTTCAAGTCGATATCGGGTACTTTGTCACCTTTAAAGCCTAAGAACGTTTCAAACGGGATATCATGCCCGTCCTTTTTCAAAGGTGTGCCGCAAGACGGGCAGCTTTTATCCGGCAGGTCAAAACCGGAACCGACTGATCCGTCATTAAAGAATTCGGAATATCGGCAGCTCGGACACACGTAGTGCGGAGCGAGCGGGTTCACTTCAGTGATTTCCGTTAAGGTCGCCACAAGCGATGAACCGACGGACCCCCGGGAGCCGACGAGATAACCGTCATCCAGAGACCGTTTTACAAGCTTATGAGAGATGAGATAAATAACGGCGAACCCATGACCGATGATACTTTTTAATTCTTTTTCTATTCTCGCTTCCACAATTTCGGGAAGCTCTTCACCGTAAATGCTTCTGGCGCGCTGATAGCTCATTTCACGGATTTCTTCATCAGCCCCGTCAATTTTCGGCGTGTACAGATCGTCTTTGATCGGTTTGATCTCATCGATCATCGAAGCGACTTTCTGCGTATTGTCAACCACGATTTCTTTCGCTTTTTCCGCACCGAGGAAGGAGAAAGCCTCCAGCATTTCATCTGTCGTTCTGAAGTGCACTTTAGGCAGTTCGTGTCTGTTTAACGGGTTGGCGCCGCCTTGGGAAGATATTAAGATCTTCCGGTAAATTTTATCCTCATCGTTTAAATAGTGGACATTTCCCGTAGCCACGACCGGCTTATTCAATTTTTCTCCGAGCTTCGTAATGTTGGCGATGATTTCTTTCAGCGCTTTTTCATCCCGGACGAGCTCAAGCTGCAGAAGGTGTCTGTATACTTCCGGCGGCTGCACTTCAAGATAATCATAGAAGGATGCGATATCTTCAACCTCTTCAGGAGATTTTTGCATCATGCCTTCAAAGACCTCACCCCTGTCACAGGCAGAGCCGATTAACAGACCTTCTCTGTATTTATTAAGCTGCGACCTCGGAATGCGCGGCACTCTGTAGAAATATTGAATATGAGAAATGGACACGAGCTTAAACAGATTTTTAAGGCCGGTCTCATTTACGGCAAGCAATGTAGCGTGATAAGGTCTTGATCTCTGATAAGCATTGGATTGTCCCATATTCTCATTCAGCTGATCATGATAAAAAATGTCTTTTTCAGCGGCATCTTTGAGCATTTTCAACAGCAGGTAGCCCGTTGCTTCAGCGTCAAAGACCGCTCGGTGATGCTGGGTTAATTCGATATCAAACTTCTTACATAACGTATTTAAGCGGTGATTTTTAAACTCAGGATACAGGAAACGCGCGAGTTCCAGCGTATCAATGACCGGATTTTTCGCTTTTTCCGTTTTCAAAAGTCGCTTGTACGCCACATTTAAAAATCCCATATCAAAGCTGGCGTTATGAGCCACAAGCACGTCATCGCCGATCCATTCTTTAAAATCCCGGACGACGTCAACGACATCGGGAGCGTCGCGGACCATGTCGTCCGTAATCCCGGTAAGCTCTATCGTCGTTGCTGACAGCGGATGGTGCGGATTGGCGAACGCTTCGAATTTATCGATAATTTCTCCGCCTCTTATTTTGACTGCGGCAAGCTCAATGATGGTGTCATACACTGCGGACAGACCTGTCGTTTCAACGTCAAAGACAACGTATGTGTCTTCTTCCAGGAGACGGTGAGCTGGATTGTATGCGATCGGAACACCGTCATCTACGATATTGGCTTCCATTCCGTAAATCATTTTAATGCCGTGTTTTTTCGCGGCGGAATAGGCATCCGGGAAAGACTGCACAACGGCATGATCAGTTAACGCAATCGCTTCATGTCCCCATTTTTTCGCCTGTTCGACAAGCTTTCCGATGCCCGTTACAGCATCCATTTGGCTCATCGGAGAATGCAGATGAAGCTCAACCCGTTTTTCGCCTTCAGGAGCGGAGTCTTCACGGGTTTTGGCTTTTATTTCATTCACGTCATTTGCAATCATGACGAGGTCTCTGACGAATGTATCGTTTTGAATGCTTCCCCGCGCCTTCACCCACATGCCTTTTTTCAGCGTTTTCATCAAAGCGGCGTCTTCTTTTTCTCTGGCGAACATTTTTACTAAAATGCTGTTTGTATAGTCCGTGATTTTGAAAATGCAGAGCGTGCGTCCGCTTTTCAGCTCGCGTGTTTCAGCATCAAACACAAACCCCTGCACCGTAATTCTTCTTTCTTCATCCATGATGCTGTCAAGCGTCCGGATTTCTTCGTTCTCTTTAATTTGATAGCCGATGACAAGCGGTCCGGACGGTGCCTGATCCTCATCGCCCTCTTTTTCCTTCTTCTCCATCTCGATAAGCGCCTGCATCGCCCGCTCCTGATCTTCAGCAAGCTTTTGCTCGCGGAATTTCTGGACTTCTTGGTCAGATACGAAAATTTCGGTATCCAGCTGCAGTTCCGGAAAGCCGAATTGGCGATAGCTGTGCTGAATCAGTGCGCTGTATTTATTTTTGAGCGCAGATGCTTCTGTATCTGTTTTTGTTTTCACGATCAGCTTGTTTCCCTTGAGCTTCGGCTTCTGCTGATTCAAAAGAGCCACCATCGGCGGCGAGGTTCCTTCAAGCTCTTCAATACAGCGTGTCCAATAATCCTGTACAAGCTCCTCTGTCACTGTGGGGTCAATGACCTGAACAGACGATGTGACACGGGCGATGTGAGCAAACGATTGTGTTAACCTCATCATGAATGAGTCATATATTTGATACGGCAAAAGAGCCTTAAAGCGAAATTGGAAATGCCAGGCTTTTTCTGCTTTATGGATTGTCAGTTTATCAATCTCTCCGTCTTCAAAGTATGTCATGAAGGTATCATCTGTCATATTAAGCTGCTGCAGAAGAATCTGAAACTGTCTTCTGTTTACTGATAACTGTTCCATTAGACAGTATCCCTCCCTTAAAACATCATAAGTGAAGGTACCTCCGCAGGTGATGAGGTACCTTCTTTTTTCTCTATTTTAACATGATTTTGTGTGATTCGTTATGGTGATTACTTCGTCTTGATAAATTCAGAAAGCTCATCCACTGAAACTTCGGCAGATTCACCGGTTTTGCGGATTTTCACTTCTACGATGCCTTCGTCGGCACGTTTTCCGACAGTGATGCGGATCGGAAGGCCGATCAGATCAGAATCAGCAAACTTCACGCCTGCGCGTTCAGCGCGGTCATCGTATAATACCTCATAACCTTCCGCCTGGAATTTGCCGTAAAGCTGTTCAGCAAGCTCTTTTTGCGCTTCGTTTTTCATATTCAGCGCCAAAATATGAAGATCATACGGAGCAACGCTTTTCGGCCAGATCAAGCCTTTTTCGTCGTGATGCTGTTCAGCGATGGCTGAAAGCGTTCTGGACACGCCGATTCCGTAACATCCCATCAGCATCGGCTGCGCACGCCCGTTTTCATCAAGGTATGTCGCATTCATCGCTTCAGAGTAACGCGTGCCGAGTTTAAAGACTTGTCCGACCTCAATCCCTTCAGCGAAACGGATCGTGCCTTTTCCGTCAGGTGACGGATCGCCTTCCTGAATGATTCGAAGATCGGCATACGCTTTTACTGACGCGTCACGTTCGATGTTTACGTTTCGGTAATGACGGTCTTTTTCATTCGCGCCGCTAACAGCGTTTACCATTACTTTCACGGCTTGGTCGGCATAAATCTCAATGTCGCCGGCAGCGCCGATCGGCCCCGCAAATCCCGGCTCCGTGCCAAGTTTCTCCGCTACTTCTTCATGAGACGCAAGCTCAACCACTTCCGCGTTCAGAAGGTTTTTCACTTTCACGTCATTGACCTCATGATCGCCTCTTACTAACACGAGAACAAATCGGTCATCAGCTTTAAACAGCATTGATTTGATGCAGGCGCTCGGCTCGATCTGCAAGAACGAAGCGAGCTCTTCAATGCTTTTGACATTCGGCGTATCAATTTTCTCCAATGTCTCGGGTGTTTCATCTGACGGCTCGCTGTTCATGACAACTTCCGCCATTTCTGTATTGGCTGCGTAAGAGGATCCATCGGAATAAGCGATGGTATCTTCCCCTATTTCAGAAAGAGCCATAAATTCATGCGTATCTTTTCCGCCCATCGCGCCCGAGTCGGCAATAACGGGACGGACGTTTAATTCACAGCGTGCGAAAATGCTGCTGTATGCGCCGTACATGTTTTGGTATGTTTCCTCCAGACTTTCTTCAGAAGCATGGAAAGAATACGCATCTTTCATGATGAATTCGCGTCCGCGCAATAACCCGAAACGCGGGCGTTTTTCATCTCTGAATTTAGACTGGATCTGGTAAAGAGTGAGCGGCAGACGCTTATAAGATTTCACCTCATCGCGCACGAGAGAAGTAATGACTTCTTCATGTGTCGCGCCTAAAGCAAATTCACGGCCGTGGCGGTCTTTCAGACGCATTAATTCAGGCCCGTACGTATACCATCTGCCTGATTCCTGCCATGTTTCAGCCTGCTGAAGGGCCGGCATCAGCATTTCCACCGCGTTGATTTTTTCCATTTCTTCACGCACGATCTTCTGAATGTTTTGAATGACCCTGTAAGCCAGGGGCATGTAGCTGTAAACCCCGCTCGTATTTTGTCTGATAAATCCCGCTCTCAGCAGAAGCTTATGGCTTTTTGCTTCAGCATCAGCCGGCACTTCTCTCAGGGTCGGAATAAGCGTCAAACTTTGTCTCATGTCTTCGCACCTCTGATTTTTTTACTAGTCAATTATAAGAATAAACGCTGGATATCGTTCCATGTGACAACCAGCATAAGAAGCATTAAGAAAGCTACGCCGATAAATACGACAAATGCTTCCTTGTCGCGGTTAATCGGCTTGCCGCGGATCGCTTCAATGAATAAAAACAGCAGCCGTCCGCCGTCAAGCGCCGGTATCGGCAGCAGGTTGACGATTCCCAGGTTGATGCTTAAAAACGCCGCAAACCGCAATAAGTTGATGATGCCGGTTTTTGCAACTTGATCCGTCATATCATAAATGCCGACAGGACCCGAAAGCATATCAAGCTTAAACTGGCCTGTCACAATTTTGCCCAGATTGGTCAGAATCGCTTTTGTGACATCAACGGTAGATGTCGCGCCGTAGGCGATCGCTGCAAGCGCGCCTTTTTCAGTCGGCGCATAAGAGCCGAAGCGGCCGATTGTTTTTTTATTTTCATCTTTTACAGCTTCAGGTGTAACCGAGATATGAAACGATTTGCCGTCCCGTTTGACGGCGACATCGATTTTTTTCCCGGGATTTTCTTTTACCGCTGTCACGATGTCGGTCCATGACCTCATTTTTTCACCGTTAATGCTCTGGATATAGTCGCCTTCTTTTAGACCGGCAGCCGCTGCGCGTCCATTGTCTGTCAGCTTCCCGAGCTCAGGCTGATTCGAAGGCACGCCTTGAATGAATCCGAGCATGACGAGAATGACATACGCTAAGATGAAGTTCATTATCGGACCGGCAGCAATCGCCTTAATCCGCTTCCATACGGGTTTAGACCCGAATTGTCGATTGTAAGGCGCAATCTGCACTTCTTCTCCGTCTACGATAAAAAAAGAGGTCTGACTGACAGTAAAGCCCGCCAGTTCATCTTCTTTCCCCTGCTCGTACCCGGTAATCTTCATTTCGTGCTCAAGATCAGCCGTCTCCACCTCGATAATTAAAGCGTCAGGATATTTTTCCTTTTGATTAATGATGACTTTTTCCACTTCGTCATCTTTATTAAAAAGAAGCCCGACGGTATAACCGGGTTTGACTTCGATCATCTCCGGGTCTTCACCGGCCATACGGACGAACCCGCCGACCGGAAGGAGTCTGATCGTATACACGGTTTCATTCTTTTTAAATGAAAAGATTTTAGGGCCGAAGCCGATCGCAAATTCACGGCAAAGGATTCCCGCTCTTTGGGCGAGCAATAAATGCCCGAGCTCATGGAAAAAAACGAGCGTTCCGAAAATAATAATAAACGCGATAACTGTATTCACGAACATACCACCTTATGTGAGTATTGAATTAACGTATCCCCGGGTGTCTTTGTCCACTTCTTGGATATCCGCAAGACTCGGATCCTGAATTACGCTGTGGCGGTCCAATGCTTTTTCAATCAGGTCCTCAATCGATAAGAATGAAATCCGGCCGGCAAGAAAAGCGGCAACGGCTTCTTCGTTGGCCGCATTTAAAACCGTCGGCATTGTTCCCCCTATTTTACCTGATTCAAAGGCAAATTGTAAGCAGCGGAACCTTTCAAAGTCAGCTTTCGCAAAATGAAGGCTTCCGATCTCCCATAATTCAAGCCTTTTTGTTTCAGGCAGAGGCAGCCGGTCTGGATATGTCAGCGCATATTGAATCGGCACCCTCATGTCCGGATTTCCGAGCTGGGCGATGACGCTTCTGTCGTGAAATTCAACCATCGAATGAATGATGCTCTCCTTATGTAATACAACGTCAATCTGTTCATACGGAATGTCAAACAGCCAATGCGCCTCAATAACTTCAAGTCCTTTATTCATCATTGTAGCCGAGTCAATCGTAATTTTTGCGCCCATCGACCAGTTCGGGTGGTTAAGGGCGTCGGCAATCGTTACAGACTCAAGCTCCTGCCGCGTTTTATCTCTGAAACTGCCGCCGGATGCCGTAATGATCAGGCGCTCGATATTTTTGCTCTGTTCGCCTTGCAGCGCCTGAAAAATAGCGGAATGTTCGCTGTCGACCGGAAGAAGAGGAACACCGTATCGTTTTGCGTGTCCTTTCACTATATGCCCGGCAGTGACGAGAGTTTCCTTATTTGCAAGCGCAATTGTTTTTTTCTGTTCAATCGCTTTCAAAGTCGGGATTAAACCGACGCTTCCAAGCAGCGCATTGACCACGATATCCACTTCGTCCATGACTGCCGCTTCAATCAGGCCTTCTTCTCCGATGCCGATTTGACATTCATGAGAAAAAGACGCTTCTTTCACTTTTTGGTATGTATCCATGTCGCCGACTGCTACATATTTCGGCTGAAACGTTCTGATCAACGGGATCGCTTTCTCGGCGTTTTTACCGAAAGTCATCGAGACGAGACGGAACTGATCTTGATGCATGCGCAATACGTCTAACGTCTGCTCCCCTATTGATCCTGTTGCTCCTAAAAGACAAATATTCTTCAAAATGCCACTCCCATTCTATGCGTCCAGATCGGTCTTATTTTCATATTAGCCTTTCTCATGAAAAAAGCGCAAGCAGAAAGTATAAGAACGGCATGACAAACAAAAAGCTGTCAAATCGATCTAAAATGCCGCCGTGCCCGGGAAGGATTTTTCCCGAATCCTTCACATCATAGTGCCGCTTAAGCGCTGATTCAACCAAATCCCCGATCTGTCCGAACACAGACAGAACAAGCGTGATGACCAAAAGAACCGGGTATGAAATCGGAAGGTGCGCAAACAGCTGAAAAACAGCCGTAAAAATAAGGGCGATGACAATACCGCCGAGAAACCCTTCCACTGTTTTGTTGGGACTGATTTCGGGCCACAGCTTCCGCTTCCCGAGCGACTTTCCGACGAAATATGCGCCTGAGTCCGTTGACCATATGACAACGCAGGCATAAAAGATATACAAAAGCCCGTTTGTTTCAATGTTTCTGATTTCAATAAAATAATGAAAACACAGTCCGATATATACCGTCGCGAGAACGATAAACCCGACTTCGTCAAACGTAAAGGTGTTTTTCACGAGCACCGTATAGCTGAGCAGAATCAATACGGCGAAAATCGTTACTTCCATTTTCGCATCGAAAAAATGATACTTGTCCGGCATCATATACAGCCATAACAACAAGAGGCTGATCAGACCCGGAAAAGAAAAAAATCTGAGCTTTTTCATCCGCAAAAGCTCAAAAAGCGCTATACTTCCCATCACGTAAACAAATACGGTGAACGGCAATCCTCCGAAAATAACCAAAAATAAAAATAGTGCCGCTGCCAGAACACCTGTTAACAATCTTTGTTTCATTTCCACCATCCTCTAAATTCCGCCAAACCTCCGGCCCCGCTGCTGAAATTCTCCCACTGCCTGCAGAAAGTGATCTTCTTTAAAATCGGGCCACAGGACATCTGTAAAAACAAATTCACTGTAAGCCACCTGCCAAAGCATAAAGTTGCTCAATCTGATTTCTCCGCTCGTTCTGATGAGCAGCTCCGGGTCCTGGATTGATTCCGTCATTAAATGCCCGGAAAAGAGCGCTTCATCAATGTCTTCGATATTCAGCGTGCCGCTTTTCACCTGTTCGGCCAGTGCTTTTGCCGCATTGACGATTTCCGTGCGTCCGCCGTAGTTCAAAGCGAAATTGAGAATCATACCGTCATTTTGTTCTGTATCTTTTACGGCTTTCTCAATCGCCCTGTACGTATGAGAAGGGAGCGCGGATTCATCTCCGATAATTTTCACCTGTACATTTTCCTCTATCAATTCAGGAAGATACGTATTCAGGAACTCTTCCGGAAGCTTCATCAAAAAGTCGACTTCCATCTTCGGGCGCTTCCAGTTCTCCGTTGAAAACGCATAAAGAGTCAGAACTTTAACGCCGAGCTGACTTGCGAGCTTTGTCACCCTTTTTACCACTTTCATTCCTTCATGATGTCCGGCAATCCGAGGGAGTGAGCGCTTCTTCGCCCAGCGTCCGTTTCCGTCCATAATAATGGCAATGTGTGCGGGAATTTCACCCTTCAGTATGTCTTCTTTTGTATACCGTTCTAAGTTGGAAGCCGCATTCTGCTGATTCTTCCAATTTTTGAGTATGTTGAGCATGAGATTCCTCCGTCACCCAAAAAGGTTGCGTTGCTGATGATCAATGTAATCAACAGTATTAACAAAAAAACCCCCTGTAAACATGAGAGGGTCTTTTCACATTATCTATTGTACATAGTTTTTCATTAAACTTCCATGATTTCTTTTTCTTTGTCCTTTGTGACACTGTCAATTTTTGACACATATTCGTCTGTCAGCTTTTGAACGTCTTCACTGGAAGCACGAAGCTCGTCTTCTGTAATGTCTCCGTTTTTCTCAAGTTTTTTGAGGTCATCGTTGCTGTCACGGCGGACATTACGGACTGCTACTTTCGCTTCTTCCGCGTATTTTTTCACGACTTTGACAAGTTCTTTACGTCTTTCTTCCGTCAAAGCCGGGATCGCGATACGGATAATTGTGCCGTCACTTGTCGGCGTTACGCCAAGATCAGCTTTCAGGATCGCTTTTTCAATATCGCCGATTGCCGTTTTGTCATACGGTGTGACAACAAGCATACGCGCTTCAGGCACATTGATGGAAGACAGCTGGTTTAAAGGTGTTTGGGCACCGTAGTATTCTACTGTCACTTTATCCAATAGAGATGGGTTGGCACGTCCTGCGCGGACTGACGCCAATTCGCGTGAATAAGCGGCAACCGCTTTTTCCATGCGTTCTTTTGTTTGTGTTAATACTTCGTTTGACAACGTTATTTCCCCCTTACGATCGTTCCGATTGATTCGCCGATTACGGCACGCTTAATATTTCCTTCTTCCATAATAGAAAAGACGATCAGCGGAATATCATTATCCATACATAGTGAAGAAGCCGTAGAATCCATGACTTCCAGCCCGTCTTTTAACACATCGAGATAAGATAATTTTTCGTATTTAACGGCTGACTCATCTTTTCTCGGATCAGCATTATACACACCGTCGACATTATTTTTCGCCATTAAGATCACGTCCGCTTCGATTTCAGCGGCACGCAGCGCTGCGGTTGTGTCCGTAGAGAAATAAGGGTTTCCTGTTCCCGCGGCAAAAATAACAACGCGTTTTTTCTCCAGGTGGCGGATGGCTTTTCTTCTGATGTAAGGCTCAGCGACCTGACGCATTTCAATTGATGTCTGCACTCTGGACTGAATTCCGAGCGTTTCCAGGCTGTCCTGCAGGGCAAGTGAGTTCATGACAGTAGCAAGCATGCCCATATAATCGGCCGTCGCGCGGTCCATTCCTAAGTCACTGCCTGTCTTTCCGCGCCATAAGTTGCCGCCGCCTACGACTACGGCCACTTCGACGTCAAGCTCAGCGATTTCTTTTACCTGTTTAGCGATGGACTGGATGACAGTCGGATTAATGCCGTTTCCCTGCTCTCCTGCCAATGCTTCTCCGCTAAGCTTTAAAACGATACGATTGTATTTTGGTTTTTCCATAATAACCTCCAAGTGTAAACATTGCCGTTTCCTATTATGCAAGAGAAAAAAAGGTTTGTAAATATAGTTTTAAAAATAGGGAACACAAGTAGTGTCCCCTATACTGCCTGAAAAGCCGCGAAAGATTCGCCAAGGCTTTCCGCCATTATTTTTTCACTTGGTTCATAACTTCTTCAGCAAAGTTTTCTTGGCGTTTTTCAATACCTTCTCCAACTTCGTAGCGGACGTAAGTTTTAACAGATGCGTTTTTCGCAGCCACAACTTGTTTCACTTTTTCGTCTGGGTTTTTAACGAAAGCTTGGTCTAATAAGCAAATTTCTTCGAAGAATTTGTTCAGACGGCCTTCAACCATTTTAGCTACGATGTTTTCCGGTTTGCCTTCTTGAAGAGCTTGCTGAGTCAGGATCTGACGCTCATGGTTTGCTTCTTCTTCAGACACTTGGTCGCGGGAAATGTAACGAGGATTTACCGCTGCAACATGCATCGCGATGTCTTTTGCAAGATCTTCGTCAGTTGTTCCGCTAAGAACGGATAATACGCCGATGCGGCCTCCCATGTGAAGGTAAGCACCGAACGCTTCGCTGTCTTCTTTTGTAATAACAGCAAAACGGCGAAGAGTGATTTTCTCTCCGATTTTAGCAACGTTGCTTGTGATGTATTCTTCAACAGTAGAACCGTTTTCCATCTTTTGACCCATTGCTTCTTCAAGATCAGCAGGAGCGTTTGCAAGAAGGTGGTCAGCAAGCGTGTTCAGAAGCTCTTTGAAGCCTTCGTTTTTCGCAACGAAATCAGTTTCAGAGTTTACTTCTAAGATAACGCCTTTGTTGCCGTCAGTTTTAATAAGAGTAGAACCTTCAGCAGCGATACGGTCAGCTTTTTTAGCCGCTTTCGCAATTCCTTTTTCTCTCAGAAGGTCGATTGCTTTGTCCATATCTCCGTCAGTTTCAGTCAATGCTTTTTTACAGTCCATCATACCAGCGCCTGTTTTTTGACGCAGTTCTTTTACCTGCTGTGCAGTAATAGCCATTTGAATTCCTCCTTATATGTGTAAACAAGATATGTATAGATACATTTTTCTTGAAAAAAGGTGATAAAAGGCAGTCCCTTCTATCACCTTTTGATTAGGTTACGCAGTTGTCGTTTCTGTTTCAGGTGCAGTCTCTTCAGCAGCTTCCGCTTCTTCTTCGCCTTGCTTCGCTTCAAGAATAGCATCTGCCATTTTAGAAGTAAGAAGTTTAACAGCGCGGATTGCGTCATCGTTTGCAGGGATTACGACATCAATTTCATCAGGATCACAGTTTGTATCTACGATTCCGATGATAGGAATGTTCAATTTACGAGCTTCCGCAACAGCGATGCGCTCTTTGCGAGGATCGATGATGAATAATGCATCAGGAAGATCCTTCATGTCTTTAATTCCGCCGAGGAATTTTTCAAGACGCTCTAATTCTTTTTTCAATTGAACAACTTCTTTTTTCGGAAGTACTTCAAATGTACCGTTTTCTTGCATTTTCTCGATGTCTTTCAGACGCTTAATGCGTTTTTGGATTGTTTCGAAGTTTGTCAGTGTACCGCCCAACCAGCGTTGGTTGACATAGTACATGCCAGAGCGTACAGCTTCTTCTTTAACAGAATCCTGAGCTTGTTTTTTTGTGCCGACGAAAAGGATTTTTCCGCCTTCAGCAGCAAGGTTTTTCGTGAAGTTGTAAGCTTCCTCTACTTTTTTCACTGTTTTTTGAAGGTCAATGATGTAGATTCCGTTACGCTCCGTGAAAATGTAACGCTTCATTTTTGGGTTCCAGCGGCGTGTTTGGTGGCCGAAGTGAACACCAGCTTCAAGCAATTGTTTCATAGAAATAACTGACATGTGATTTCCTCCTAATAAAATGGTTTTTTTCCTCCGCTTAGGTCATTTTTGTGCAGAACTGCCGTTTGCAGCACCCTCTGCATAAATCGTTAAGCGTGTGTATTTAACACCAAGAAATAATATAACACAGCTTTATGCGACAATCAAGAATCCTTTACAGCTTTGCCGCGAAATTTTAAAAACAGCTCGATTTCTGTCTTTCCGCTCTGCATCCGTTTGGCAATTTCCGCGGGGGTGAGCCCTTGTTCATATAATTCTGAAACACGTTCTTCAAACGAATGCGCGCCGCTGTTTTCGTCACTTTCAGCCCGTTCCGTTGCACTGATGAGCTTTTCCATGTGGTCCGGAATATCAGGCTCTTCTTTCGGTTCCGGCCGGGGTTCGGCGTCTTCTGCGTCCGGCGCTTGACGGCTTTTTGCGTCTTCGAGTCTTTCATTTTCTTCTTTCAGCTCAAGCAGAAACGCTGCAAGGGTGTTTTCCGTCTCTTCAAGAATCTTCTTCTGCTGGCGCTCCGTCTCCTTGAGGGCTGAAAACCTCGTGTACAGAATAATGACGGCATAAAGCAGTACGCCGTGAAGCACAAAGCTTAAAAGCCATAATAGTGTTGACATGTTTTTCACTCGCTAACCATGAGTTCATTATTGAATTACTTTTTCAAGCAGGTGCTTTAATTTGAACAGCGCCTTTGAATGAATCTGTGAAATCCGCGACGTCGAAAGGTTCAGGACTTGTCCGATTTCGGTCAAAGTCAGTTCTTCTTTATAGAATAAACTGACGACAAGCTGCTCTTTTTCAGAGAGCTCATGAATTTTGCCCGCAAGCTGAGCGATCAGCTCGTCCTTCATGATTTTTTCTTCCGGCGGCACATTTTTGTCATCTCTGATCATCACTTGAATATTCTCACCGTCATCCTGGTCGTGAAGCTTTTCATCAATGGATAAGAGATTGGCAAAAAACCCTTCATTCATCGTTGATACTACGTCCTGCTCCGTCATCCCCAGCTCTTCTGCGATCTCTGAAGGCGTCACATTCCGAAGGTAGCGCTGTTCAAGTTTTTCGATCGCCGCTTCGACTTTTTTTGTCTTCTCCCGTGAAGTTCTGGGCAGCCAATCTTCTTTACGCAGCCCGTCGATGATTGCACCGCGAATTCTAAACGAGGCATAGGTATCAAATTTTAAATCCCGGCCGGGGTCAAATTTTTCTAGGGCATCATATAAACCAAGCATACCAAGGCTCATTAGATCGTCTTTATGCACCGATTTCGGCAGTCCGACGGAAATTCTGCCGACATGATATGTGACCAGCGGCATGTAACGGCGCATTAAATCATCACCGGCTTTAGGATCTTTCCACTCTTTCCAGCGCGACCAAAGCACCTGATCTTCATAATTCAAGGATTGCATTGTTATCCCCCTACCTCATACCTTTATTAAATCGTTGTTTCACCTTGTTTAACAGTTCGAATGTGCAGCATGCAGGACTTTGGCTCAAATTCAATCGTCCGGCCGCTTGAGCCGCCCGTATCTTCACTGATGACCGGAATGTTATACAATGAAAGCTGCTCTTTGATGGCCGCTACATTCCTCGGACCGATTTTCATCAGGTCATTTGTCATTTTAAACTTAAACATCTCCGCTCCCCCGGCGAGTTTTGCCTTCAGGGCAAACTTGCGGCAGCCGGCTTTCAAAAGCATATCAATCGTCATCTTAACGGCGGTGTCCGCGTATTTTGCACGGTTGAGCTCCGCCGTTTTTGATAAACCGGAGTCCGGCAGCATGACGTGAACGAGTCCTGCCGTTTGTTTGTCTTTATCGTATAAAACCAGCCCCACGCATGAACCGAGTCCCGAGGTCCGGATTTTATCCGGGTAACGCGCGACTTGAACATCCGCAATCCCCACTTTAACGACTGCGGCTTCCGCACGGCTCATAAAGCCGCACCCAATGAGACGAAGAGCTTTTCAAAAGAATCATAGTCCGGGAGCATAAACATGTGGGCTTTGAGCTCCTGCCGGCTGCCCTGGTCAAAAATAGAAGTATCCACGACAATGGCATGCTCTCCGACTTGGCTGAGCTCCATCAGCCCTTCACTGATAACCGCGCCGAACATATCAAGTGAGATTTCCGGCACGCTCGGGTAAATCTCAAGCTTTGTCAAATCAGCCAATGCCGTTAAATAGGAACCTGCTAAAATATTGCCGAACTCATGTAAAGCAGAAGAACTCAAATGATCTTCGCCCAGCTGGTCAATATCAAAATCCGGATTTCCGATCAGCTCTCTGATAAACTGTTCCGCCTGATCAAAAGGCATGATGAGAAAGATAGAGCCGGTCATGTCGCCTTCCATTCTTAAAAAGATACTGGCGACCGGCGTTTCAGCCCCGCCGAAAAAATCAGCGAGCTCATCAAATGTCAATAAAGTCGCAAACGGCACTTCCATGTCTATCTTTCTGTTCAGCAGCTGAGCCATTGCAGAAGCCGAGTGACCCGCCCCGATATTTCCGACTTCCCGCAAAATATCCATCTGCTCTTCTTTGATCGCTTCAAACTTACTCATGTTGTCTTTTCCCCTTTAAGCATTAGGCTCTCCGGACGCAGATGCCGAAGCACCTTTATCCAGCACCGCATGCGCATCGATAATATTGAGGAGCCTGTTATCTTGCTTAACGATCTGTTTAATCCACACATCCGTTTCCTTTGTCTGGCTTTCAGGCGCGGATTCGATTTCATTTTCATGCACGGTGATGACGTCATTGGCCTCATCCACGACCCATCCGACATCAGCGTCACGGTAAGAAATGATGATAATCCGAGTCTCTTCTGTGATGTCCTGTTCAGGCTGGTTCAGACGTTTTCTTAAATCAAGAACCGGGGTAATCACTCCGCGCAGATTGATAACGCCGCGGATATAAGATTCCACACCCGGGACCCTCGTCGGTTTTTGCCACTTTTCAATTGATTTCACCTGGGAAACTGAGATAGCGTATTCTTTCCCGTTTATCATAAACACAATCATTTTTTCACCTGTTTTGATTTCAGCAGTCATTCGGGCACCTCCTCGTGTCGTTTTAGTAGATCAGCGCATTACAATCAATAATCAGCGCCACTTCTCCGTTTCCGAGAATCGTAGCGCCGGAAATCGCAAAGACGTTCGTCAAATAGTCGCCGAGTGATTTCAGTACGACTTCCTGCTGTCCGATAAAAGAGTCCACGACAAAAGCAGTGGATTTATCGCCCTTTTTCACGACGATTACATGGAACTGATCGGCATCCTGTTTTGAATCCGTAATGCCGAATTCTTTTTTCAGATAGACGATCGGAACGATTTGGCCTCTGAAATCAATCACTTCTCTGTCATGCGTCTGCAGGATATCTTTCTTATCAATAACAGCCGTCTCTATAATAGAAGAAATCGGTATCGCAAACGTCTCTTCTTCCAGTTTAATGAGAAGAACAGATATAATTGAAAGTGTCAGCGGAAGCTGGATACTGAAAAGAGAACCTTGGCCTTCCGCGGATTTGACACTGACAGAGCCGCCGAGTGATTCGAGTTTATTTTTCACAACATCCAGACCGACGCCCCTCCCTGAAATGTCAGAAATTTGATCGGCAGTCGAGAAGCCCGGAGCAAAAATAAGCTCGTAAATCTCATTATCTTCAAGCGTTTCAGCATCACGTTCGGTGATTACACTCCGTTCGAGCGCTTTTTCAAGAATTTTCTTTCTGTTCAAGCCGGCCCCGTCATCTTCAACCTCAATAAAGACGTGATTGCCGCTGTGATATGCCTTAAGCACGACATGACCTGATTCTGATTTTCCTTTATTCACCCGCACTTCAGGCGATTCAATGCCGTGATCGATGCTGTTTCTGATTAAATGGACAAGCGGATCACCGATTTCATCAATCACCGTACGGTCCAGCTCCGTTTCAGCTCCGATGATGGACAATTCGATTTTCTTGTTTAATTCCTTTTGAAGCTGGCGGATCATTCTCGGGAAACGGTTAAAGACGGTTTCTACCGGCACCATCCGCATATTAAGAATAATAGACTGAAGGTCGCCCGAGATTCTGGTCAGGCGTTCAACGGTTTCAGTCAGCTCATTGTGGTCAAGCTCCTTGGCGATCTGCTCAAGACGTCCGCGGTCAATGACAAGTTCTTCAAAAAGGTTCATTGAAGAATCCAGTCTTTCAATGTTGACGCGAATCGTTTTCGAGCCGCTGTGATGCTTCGGCTGTTCTTCCGTTTTCGCTTGCGGCTTTGGCTGTTTCTCAGCCTTTTTAACCGGAGCTTCCTTCACCTGTTCAGCCGCTTGCGGTTTTTCGGCCGTTTTTAACGGCGCACCGGCAGAAATTTCGACATTCTCCACTTCTGAAATGCCGCTGATGAGTTCTTTAATTTCTTCAGCAGGCTGCTTTGTCAAGAAACACACCTGAAAATCCGTTCCGAAATCTTCCGTCTCAAGCACTTCCGCGGCAGGTATCGTTTTTGCGACTTCTCCGGCTTCATTCAGCTTTTCAAAAATCATGTACACCCGCACGGCTTTGAGCATGCAGCTTTCATTCAGGGAAACCGTTATTTCATAGCGGCTGAATCCTTGCTCTTCCGCCTCTTCAATAACAGTCCGTTCGAACTCATCATAATTCCATTCAGCTGAAGCCTGTTGTTTTGAAGCCGGCGGTTCTGCTGTTTCGGCTGAAGCCGCAGTCTCATGCACCGCATTTACGTCGAGCTTCGCACTCACTTCAGAAATATCACGTTTGCCGTCTCCTCCGTCAATAATGGACTGCACCATCTCTTCAAGATGATCAAGCGCTTCAAACAGCACATCCAGCCAATCTGATGTAACGGGCATTTCTCCGTTGCGGATGGCGTCCAGCACATTTTCCATCAGGTGGGTTAAATGCGCCAGATCTGTATATCCCATCGTTGCGCTCATGCCTTTCAGCGTATGGGCAGCTCTGAAGATGTCATGCACAAGCTGAAGGTCTGCCGGATCTTTTTCCAACAGCAGCAGCTTTTCGTTACATGTCTGTAAGTGCTCTTTACTTTCATCAATAAAGACATCTAAATATTGATTCATATCCAATTGATTCACACCCTCTCTTTTTTCACACATCCGGTGATGGATGCCGCGATATCTTCCACATGTTTAATCTCATGAATGAGGCCCGCCTTTATCGCTGACTTCGGCATTCCGAACACAACACAGGATTCGTCCGATTCCGCAATCGTTTTAACGCCGCCTGTTCTGAGCATTTCTTTTACGCCTTCGGTTCCGTCGCTGCCCATGCCGGTCATAATGACGGCTACCTTTTCGTAATCGGATAAGCGGCTTGCCGACCGAAACAAATAATCGGCTGACGGTTTATGCCGGCTTTCCGTATCATGAACGTCAAGAATGATGCGGAGCCTTCCGCCTTCCTCTGCAACCGTCATATTTTTTCCGCCGGGCGCGATGTACACCCATCCGTCTTTCGCTTCTTCACCGTTTTCCGCTTCTTTGACCTGAATATCTGACAAATGGTTGAGTCTGTCTGCAAGTGAAGCGGTGAAGCCTTCAGGCATGTGCTGAACGACAAATACAGGCGCCTTTAAATCCTTCGGCAGTTTCGGAATCACCTTTTGCAGAGCCCGCGGTCCGCCTGTAGAGGTCGCGATGAATACGGCCTGCTTTGCGGATTTTGCTTTCGGTCTTTCAAATCCCGCTAAAGCCGGACGTTCCGGGATAGAAGACTCTTTCACTGCCGCCTCAGGTTTTTGTTCGCGGGACAGCCCGGCTGCAATCACCCTCTCAATCAGCTGCTCTTTAATTTTATAAAGATCAAGTGAAATCGCTCCGGAAGGCTTGGTGATAAAATCAAATGCGCCCATTTCCAGACAGTTGATCGTTCGGTCCTTCCCTTGCTGTGTCTGGCTCGATACCATGATTACGGGAAGTTTATATATGCTGATGATCTTCCGCAATGTATCCGTTCCGTTCATGACCGGCATTTCAATATCAAGCGTGACAACATCCGGTTTGAGAAGCTCTATTTTCTTCAGCGCCTCTTCCCCGTTTCTGGCTGTCCCGATGACTTCTATCTGCACTTCCGCAGCCAGAAAATCGGTAATCATCTTTCTCATAAAAGCTGAGTCATCAACGACAAGCACACGAATCACTGTAAAGTCCTCCTCAATAAAAAAGAAGATAATCTCTCAATAAATGCCGGTTTCTCTTCTCTTGGTTTGTTTTCTTCCGTTTGAAACAAGACATCCGTCAGAAGACGGACGGACCTGCTGGCTTTTGCTTGAGGACTTTTTATTAAAAAAGGCACCTGGTCAATGACGGCTTGACTTACTAGCGGGTCATCGGGTATGGAGCCGGCGAAACGCACTTCCGCGCCTAAAAACGTGTGAATCGCATGAGAAAGGCGGTTGTACGTGTCCAGCGCCGGTTTTTGGGCGCGGGCGCGATTGACGGCAATGTTTACGGTCAGCCGTTCATCCGCGAGCAAAAGATGTTTGATCGCGCTGTAGGCATCCATAATGGCCGTCGGCTCAGGCGTTGTCACGGCGAGAATGTCTTCCGCCGATAAAATAAACGGCAGCTGTTCTTTTGAAAGTCCCGCTCCCATATCAAACAGAACGTAATCAAAATCGCTTAATACAGCGGAAAGACCATTCATAAAAGCCGCCCACTTCTCTCTGTCTGCTTGATAGATCGCCCCAAGCCCCGTTCCTCCGGATATGTAGCGAAGGCCTTTCGGACCGGAGGAAAGTGATTGAGCCAATGCGTGCCGATTCTCCATCACATCAATAATGGTGCGGGAAGAAGCAGCGCCGATCAGCACATCAATGTTGCCCATTCCGATGTCAAGATCAATGATGAGTGCTTTTTTTCCTTTTTCCTGCAGGGCAACTGCCATGTTTAATGTTAAATTAGATTTTCCGACGCCGCCTTTACCGCTGATGACGGCTAATGTCTTCGCTTTTTTCTCATAAAGCTCCGGCTTGATCATTTGCCGCTCTCTCATTTTCCTTCTTAATGACTCTGCCTGATCGGGTTTCATGTCAAAAGCATCCTTACAAACTCTGTTGGTGAAGCCGATAGGATGTCTTCAGGCACATCCTGTCCATTTGTCAAATAGGCGGCGCCGATTCTTGATTCCGACAGCACTTGAAACACGGAGCCGAGTGAGGCGGTTTCATCCGTTTTCGTGAAAATGAATTGATTGACCGGCACACCGGAAAACTGTTTCAGCACCTGTTTCATATCTTCATATTTTGCAGATGCCGATAATACGAGAAAGGATTGTAAGCCTGATTCAAACGGAATCATCTCTTGTAATTCCGTAATATACTGCTCTTCTTTAAAGTTTCTACCGGCTGTATCAATGAAAACATGGTCATATTCAGCGAATTTTTCCAGTGCCTTCAGACATTCTTCCTTTGAATAGCATACTTCAAGAGGAGCCTGAAGCAGCTCCGCATATGTCTTCAGCTGCTCGACCGCGGCAATCCGGTAAGTATCCGTCGTCATAAATGCAATTTTTTTATGCTCTGTCAGCATTGATGAGGCCGCGAGTTTCGCAAGTGTAGTCGTTTTGCCGGCCCCGGTTGAACCGAAAAGCACGACGTATTTTGATTGAATCCCTTCCTGCCACTTGTCTTCCGAAGGGAGTTTTTTCACTAACAAATCCTGCAGTTTTGAGCTGACATTATCTTCAGTTAAATCTCCGGAAACAATTGAAGAACGGAGCAATTCACTGAGCACGGCGTTTTGCGTATGATCAGGAAGCCCGGCTTGCTTCAATAGTCTCTCGGCTTTTTTTAATGGTTCAGGGAGCACTTCTTTATAATGCGCCAGTTCGCCGGAAATGCTTTGATCCGGAAGACGCGGCGGCTGAACAGGCTCAGCTTTCTCCGCCGTTTCCGTCTTTTTCATTTCTTCAGCGGCAGCCGGCGGCGTTTTTCTCGCTTCCCTGACGTCACGATCTAAAACCGCTATCACTTCAACAGCCTGCTGCAACCGCAGCCCCAGCCATTTTCGTTTCTTTACTTGTTTGGAATGTAAAATAACGGCATCATTGCCGAGTTCCTTTTTGATTTGCTTCGCGGCATCCTGCATTGAAGCGGCTGTGAATTTTTTTATTTTCATTAAATATCCACCACTCCAATGCTCTGTACTTCAACATTTGCTTCCAGCTCATTATAAGAAAGAACCGGAAGATCAGGGAAATACCGTTCTAACAGCTGTTTTACATACATTCTGACAGCAGGCGAGCAAAGAAGAATCGCTGACTCCTGACGGATGGAAAGCTGCTCGGCCTCTTTAGCGACAGAACGGATGATGCTGTCTGAAACCTCAGGATCGAGTGACAGGTAATTGCCCTGTTCAGTCTGCTGAACCCCGTCTGCAATCGCTTTTTCCACCCGGCCTGAGCATGTGATGACCTTCAGCGTTTCATGCTCTCTCGCATATTGTGCCGTGATTTGTTTGGCAAGCGACTGTCTCGCGTATTCTGTCAAAAGGTCTGAATCTGTCGTTAATCTTCCGTAATCGGCAAGAGTTTCAAAAATGGTCACCAAGTTTCTGATTGAAACTTTTTCTCTCAGCAATTTGGCAAGCACCTTTTGAATATCGCCGACAGAAAGAGGATTCGGCGTGACTTCCTCAACAAGCACAGGATAATTTTCCTTCAGATGATCGATCAGCTGCTTTGTTTCCTGTCTGCCGACCAGTTCATGAGCATGCTGCTTAATTTTTTCTGTAATATGCGTAGATACGACTGACGCCGGATCAACAACTGTATACCCCAGCATGTCCGCTTCATCTTTTGCAGCTTCGCTGATCCATTTTGCGGGAAGTCCGAACGACGGTTCAATCGTTTCAATTCCTTCAATGACGTCATCTTCAGGCGTCGGTGACATCGCTAAGTAATGATCCAGCAGGAGCTCTCCTTTAGCGACTTCATTGCCTTTAATTTTCAATCTGTATTCATTCGGCTGGAGCGCGATGTTATCCCTGATGCGCACAACCGGAATGACAAGTCCCAATTCAAGCGCAAGCTGACGTCTGATCATGACGATGCGGTCAAGAAGATCACCGCCCTGCCCCGCGTCTGCAAGCGGCACGAGTCCGTATCCGAACTCAAATTCAATCGGATCAATATGTAAAAGCTGCACGACGCTTTCCGGGCTTTTCAGTTCATCCGCCTGAGCCTCTTCTTCAAGAATTTCTTCCTCTTCTTCGCTCGGCTTATCCGTTTTGGACAGCATGTAAGCGCCGAATGCAAGCAGACCGGCGATCGGTCCCGTCAGCAGAATGCCGATCGGTGTAAGAAGACCGAGCAAAAGTACAGTTCCCGCGGCTACATACAAGAGCTTCGGATAAGCAAACAGCTGGCCTGTAATATCATGACCGAGGTTTCCTTCAGATGCCGCTCTCGTCACGACAATCCCCGTAGCCGTTGAGATGAGCAAAGCCGGCATTTGAGAAACGATACCGTCACCGACTGTCAGCATTGTAAAGTGAGACGCAGCTTCTTGTATGCTCATCCCCTGCTGCAGCATGCCGATTACGATTCCGAAAATAATATTGATCATCACGATGATGATACCCGCGATGGCATCTCCTTTGACGAATTTGCTCGCACCGTCCATGGCGCCGTAAAAATCGGCTTCCCGGGCGACTTTTTCACGTCTGTGCTTTGCATCCTGCTCCGTAATCATGCCGGCATTTAAATCCGCGTCAATACTCATTTGCTTTCCGGGCATCGCATCGAGCGTAAATCTCGCCGCCACTTCCGATACCCGCTCGGCGCCTTTTGTAATGACGATAAACTGAATAATAATCAAGATAATGAAGACAACAAGCCCTACCAGCACATTTCCGCCGACAACGAAATTCCCGAATGTCTCAACAACCTTTCCTCCTTCTCCGTGAGAAAGAATCGAACGTGTCGTCGACACATTGAGCGAAAGCCGAAACAGCGTCAATAACAGCAGCAATGACGGGAATATCGAGAATTGCAGCGGTTCTTGCATATTCATTGTGGTGAGAAGCACGATCAACGCAAGAGAGATATTAATGATGATCAAAATACTTAACAACCATGGAGGGAATGGAATCACCAGCATTGCCACAATGAGGACAACACTTATTAAAACCGATAAATCTCTTGTTGACATGCTGTTTTTCTCTCCTTTTGAATCTGAAATTCACTATACTTTTTGTTTCGTTTTATATACATAAGCCAAAATTTCCGCAATGACTTTGAAAAACTCTTCCGGCACAGCCTGGTCAATGTCAACCTGATCATATAACGCACGCGCGAGCGGCCTGTTTTCAATCGTCATGACATCATGTTCTTTGGCGATCTGCCTGATTTTTAATGCGAGATGGTCGACCCCTTTGGCAACAATGTAAGGGGCGTCCATTTTCTTTTCATCATATTTTAAAGCTATCGCATAATGGGTCGGGTTGGTAATGATGACATCCGCTTTCGGCACTTCCTGCATCATCCGCCTCATCGCCATTTCCCGCTGCTTCTGCTTAATTTTGGACTTGATTATCGGATCACCCTCCGATTTTTTGTATTCATCTTTTATATCCTGCTTTGACATTCTGATATTTTTCTCATAGTCAAAACGCTGATATAAATAATCAAGCCCGGCCAGCAGCATTAAAGCCCCTGATCCCGCAAGCCCCATCCAAAGCGTGAGCTTAGAAACGAAAGTGAGCACTTCCGCAGGCGTTAAAAGCGGAAGGCGAAGAATATCGCCATAATGAAGCCAGAGCACCATAAAGGCGGCAAAACCGACCACAGTAATCTTCAAAATAGATTTGACCAGTTCAACAATCGCCCTCATGCTGTAAATCCGCTTAAAACCTTTCAGCGGGCTGAGCTTATTCAAGTCAGGCTTGAGGACTTCCGCAGAAAACAGAAAACCCACCTGCATGTAATTGCTCACGACACCTGCCACAAGCGCGACCAGCATAATCGGCGCGAGGATGAGGCTGATATCTTTCACCGTATCCACGAACAGTTCATGCACGGCAGATGCTGACAGGTGTAATGTTATCGATTTCGTATAAAACGTTTTAATAAAGGACAGCAGCCTGTCCCGCATATAAGGACCGAGCGCGATCAGCGAAAGAAAGATAATCAGTAAAGAAACGGCTGTATTCACATCCGTACTTTTCGCGACCTGTCCTTTCTTTCTTGTATCCTTCCGTTTTTTCGGAGTGGCTTTCTCCGTTTTTTCACCGGCAAAGAATTGCAGATTCAGTCTGAGTCTCATCATGTCACACCGACCAATGCCAATAGATTCCGCATGGTTTCAACGGTAAGGCTGAAGATGTTGCGGACGACGACAAACATCACCGACATACAAACGATCAGCATAATAAAGCTCACGGCTATTTTCAGAGGAAGCCCGACAACGAAAACATTCAGCTGCGGCACCGTTCTTGCCACAATACCGAGCGCCAAATCAACTAAAAACAGACTGGCCACAACCGGCGCAGACATTTGAAAAGCGATAATGAACATGGCATTGAAGCTTTTTGCGATAAAAAGTCCAAAGTGATCATTTCCAAACGACGGAAATGCCTGATCAAGCGGGATATACTGAAAGCTGTAATAAATCCCGTCCAATAAAAGATAATGGGCGTTTACGCTGAGCATAAATAACAGCGCCAGCGTATAAACGAATTGTCCGATCAGCGGGCTTTGCGTTCCTGATTGCGGATCAATGACATTGGCGATGGAAAAGCCCATCTGAAAATCAATAAAGGAACCCGCTATCTGAATGGCTGTCATCATCATGAAAGCAATCAGCCCGAGGCTCAAGCCCACAACGGCCTCTTTTATGACAAGCAGCATATACTGTTCCCCTATTTCTATTTCCGGCGCATGTTTCAGCGTGCTGAAGCAGATCACCGAAAGAAAAAAAGCAAAGCCGATCCGGTGAACCGCCGGCAGATTCCGATGTCCGAACACCGGCACCGTTACAAAAAAAGCAGAGATTCTGATAAAGACCAATAAAAAAGCGGGAAATAAATCAATGATGGAATTCATTTGATTCTACCCTGCAAATCGGTTCAGATGAGAGAACAGATCAGTTGTGAACGAAAGAATCGTCGACAGCATCCAAGGACCGAAAAAGATCAGTCCAAGCATCACCGCCACGATTTTCGGAATGAACGCTAGCGTCTGTTCCTGGATTTGAGTTGTCGCTTGAAAGATACTGACGAGCAAACCGACGATCAGCGCGATCGCAAGCAGCGGCCCGCTGATCATTAGTGTTACATATACGGCTTTTTCCGCCATGGAAATTACAAATTCTGAACTCACAATTAGCACCTACCCTAAAAGCTGTCAAGCAAAGATTTCACGATTAAATACCATCCATCGACCAAAACGAAAAGCAATATTTTAAAGGGCAGAGAGATCATAACCGGCGGAAGCATCATCATTCCCATTGACATTAAGACGCTCGCCACGACCATATCGATAATTAAAAACGGAATAAAAATCATAAAGCCCATTTGAAAAGCGGTTTTGAGTTCTGATATCGCATAAGCGGGCACCATCGTCGTCAAAGGAATATCCTGAATCGATTCAGGTTTTTTCATTTTGGCATAGTTCATAAACAGCGCCAGATCCTTCTGCCTTGTATGCTTGCTCATATACTCTTTAATCGGCTTCTCGGCTTTTGTATATGCTTCATCGAGACTGATTTTGTTGTCCATCAGCGGCGTTAAGGCTTCCTTATTAATCTCTGAAAAAGTCGGCGCCATAATAAAAAACGTCAAGAACAGCGCAAGGCCGATTAAAACCTGGTTGGGAGGCATGTTCTGCGTCGCCAGTGAGGTTCTCACAAAAGACAGGACGATGACGATTCTCGTAAAGCAGGTCATCAAAATCAGAATCCCCGGCGCCACTGAAAAGACAGTCAAAAGCAGCAGTAATTTAACAGTGGAGCTGACTTCGGTCGGACTGCTTGAATTAAAAAGATTAATAAATTCATTCATGATGATAAGGGCCTTTCTTCTTTCCTTCAGAACGGCTTTGTTTCAGCTCGTTCAGCTGTTCTTTCAGCGCTTTTGAAAACGACGGAAGCATCGTTTGCGGCTTTTTTTCTCCATCCTTACGCGGATTTACGAGCTTGATCCATTCCACTTTTGAAGACATCGACTCTTCGTATTGGCTCAGAATCGCCTCGCGCTCTTTTTCATCTTCAATTTCTTTTAAAAGCTGTATCGTTTCGCCCACACCGACTACGAGAACGCTGTTTCCCACTTTAATCAGCTGCACGGAACGGTTTTGGCCGACTGACGTTCCGCCGATATTTTCTACATATTGAAACGGCTTCAGCAGACGGTTTCTTCTATTCATCAGTTTGACAAATCCATAGATCAGCAGAATGACGAATAATAACGCCCCAATCATCTTTACAAAATCAAAAGCGGAGACAGAAGATGCAGAAGCATCCCCTATCTCTTGATCAGCCGTTTGTTTCGATGTATCGCTTTTTTTCTCTGTTTTGTTTGTTGATTGTTTGTCAAACCATTCGTTGACGGTGGAATTGTCAGACTCCGCCGCAAAAGCAGGGAACGGATGTACATTGAGTAAAACGAAACAACAAATCAAAGCTAGTAAACCATGACTCTTTTTCAACAGTCGTACACCCTTTAGCTTAATGTTTTATTAATGGCTTCAAGCACGCGGTCCGCTTGGAACGGTTTCACGATAAAGTCTTTTGCGCCGGCTTGAATCGCGTCAATAACCATTGACTGCTGGCCCATAGCCGAACACATGATGATTTTCGCCTGCGGATCGATTTGTTTAATTTCCTTTAAAGCTGTAATCCCGTCCATTTCAGGCATTGTAATATCCATTGTCACAAGGTCGGGGGAATGCTCTTTGAATTTTTCGACCGCCTGCGCTCCGTCTGAAGCTTCAGCTACAACGTCAAAACCGTTCTTCACTAAAATATCTTTGATCATCATTCTCATAAATGCTGCATCGTCTACAATTAAAATTCTGTGTGCCATAATCTGTTTCTCTCCTCTATGTTCGCTTATTTTAAATTGTTAAGGCGGTCTGCCTGACTTAAAATATCAGTGACTCTCACGCCGAAGTTTTCTTCTATGACGACGACCTCGCCTTTTGCCACGATCCGCTGGTTGACCAGGATGTCAACAGGTTCACCAGCCAGCTTGTCAAGCTCAATAATGCTTCCCGCAGAAAGTTCAAGGATTTCTTTGACGCTTCTCTTCGTTCTGCCGAGCTCAACCGTAACGGAAAGCGGAATATCCATCAGCATATCAAGGTTATTCCTTGATCCTTGCGCCGCTTCGTTATGATCAAACGCCTGGAATTCCACCGGAGCGACTTGAACAGGAGCAGCTTTTTTGGCGGTTCCCTGTCTCTTCGGAAGCTCGGGTTTTGCCTGCGGCTCCGGCTGCATGGCAGGTTCCGGCTGCGGCGTTTCGTATGTTTCCTGTGGTTCTGATACGGTTTCTGCGGCCTCGGACTCATGCTGGTCCGCAGTCATTAGTTCTGCGATCAGATCTTTCGCAAACGTAATCGGATAAAGCTGCATGATGCTCGAATCGATTAATTCACCGACTTTCAGACGGAATGACACTTTTACGAGCAGGTCATCCTCAGGTATTCTGTCGGTCCCTTTTTCTTCTGTCACATCCAGAAGTTCAACCCTTGGCGGAGAAATGTCAATCTTTTTACTGAACACGGTCGACATTGACGTCGCAGCCGAGCCCATCATTTGATTCATTGCTTCCTGAACGGCGCTCAGGTGGATTTCACCGAGTGACGGATCGGCGCCCCGGCCGTCCCCGCCGATCATCAAATCCGCAATGATGGCCGCGTCGCTTTGTTCGACGACGAGCAAATTGCTGCCGTCAAAGCCTTCTGTGTAGTTCACTTCAATGGCAACATACGGATGAGGAAATTCATCACTGATTTTGCTTTTTGAAATGACGGTCACACTCGGCGTCGTAATGTCCACTTTTTGATTTAAAAGAGTGGACAGCGCCGTAGCCGAGCTGCCGAACGAAATATTCCCGATTTCTCCGATCGCATCGCGCTCAAGTTCAGACAAGTTCGCCTCTTGAGGCTGTTCTGTATCCTCTGATTGACTGCTTGTGCCGTTAAGAAGAGCATCGATTTCATCTTGAGATAATCTATTGTTCATCTTGTTCACCTCTTATGTCGTGATCTAAAATTTGCACTGCCTGTCTTCGATTCACCCGGCCGGCCTGCCCTAAAAACTTCGGTTTGTTTCCGACCAATACAGTAAGAGGATCAGTCACTGATTTGTCCAGAGTTATACAGTCCCCGACTTCCAAACTTAAAAATTCTTCTATTGTCAGTTCAGAAGCGCCCAAGAGAGCCACAACGGGAATTTGAGCCGTCATGATGCGCTTTTCAAGCAACTTCGTTTCTTCGGGCTTCGCTTCATTCCGGTCTGATTGCATCCAATAATGTACGGAAAGCTTAGGGATAATCGGCTCAAGTACGACATGGGGAATACAAAGATTAATGACACCGCTGATTTCACCTATCTGCGTATTGAGAGAAATGACAACGACTGTTTCATTTGGGGAAACCATCTGTACAAACTGAGGATTCACTTCAAATTCAGTCATTTCAGGGTCAATATCAGCAATCGATTGCCACGCTTCTTTGTAGTTGCCCAGTGCATTTTCAAATAAGTTAGAAATAATATTCGTTTCAATTTCCGTAAGGCTGTCAGCTTTGTTATGAGTGATGCCGATGCCTCCCATGACGCGGTCAAGCATTGCGTATGCGATGGTGGGATTAACCTCCATCATGATTCTGCCTTCCATCGGATGGACATCGAATAAATTTAAAATCGTCATGTTCGGTATGGAACGGATAAATTCTTCATACGGCACCTGATCAACTGAGCTGACGGATATATGAATATACGTTCTGAGCTTGGCGGAAAAGTGTGTTGTGAGAAGCCTCGCAAAGTTATCATGTATCCGGGTTAAACTGCGTATCTGATCTTTCGAGAATCTGAGAGCCCGTTTAAAATCATATACCTTTACTTTTTTCTCTTTTACTTCCTTTTTCAGCTCTTCCGCATCCGCCTCACCCGTGGAAATGGCGGAAAGCAGTGCGTCTATTTCATTTTGGGAGAGAACTTCTCCTGACATTTTCTTCACCTCCGTATTCTGTCAAATTTGTTTTTATTGCAGATTAAAGGAGGTAATGTACACTTTCTGAACTTTTCCTTCTTGGAGATAGCTGTTTACTTTCTCTTTTAATGATTGTTTAAACGCTTCTCTTCCTTTATCTCCCTCAATCTCTCCGGCGCTTGTGTCGGCTAAAATGGAAATGATGTTGTCTTTCACCTGAAAATCGCGTTTTTCAAGTTCTTCCTTCGCTTTAGCCGAGTCGGTTTCAAGCTTGATGCCGATACGGATGATGCTGTCAGACTTTAAGTTTGTCGTAATATCGTCGACAGACACAGTGGCTGCAACGACTTCGTCAATTGTCGGCTTTTTATCTTTGACGGAATTTCCGCTGACGACAAAATATGCTGCCGTTCCGAGGCCGGCGATGACAATTAAAATAATCAGCAAAATGATGACTAATTTTTTCTTCATTCTTCTTCCTCTATTCCCTGATCCAGTGAAAATATTTGTATGCTATGGTAAAACGATATGACTTTTTTGAGAACTGCTTCTTCCGGTTCTTTCACTACGAACTTTTTGCCGTTGGACAGTGTAATCGTCGTGTCGGGGAAGCACTCAATCTGTTCGATAAACAGCGCGTTCAGCGTAAAAGGCTGGCCGTTTAAACGGGTGACTTGAATCATGCAATCCGGAGAAGCGGCTTAACCGCCTCTCCTCCCTCCTTACCGTTTCAGATTAACCAGCTCCTGAAGGATTTCATCTGAAGTCGTAATGATTTTTGAGTTTGATTGGAAACCCCGCTGAGCAACGATCATTTCGGTAAATTCATCTGTCAGATCTACGTTTGACATTTCAAGATAGCCTGCCAAAAGCTTACCCGTTCCGTTTTCGCCCGGCGTGGTGACTGCGCTCGCAGCTCCTGAACTTAATGATTCTCTGTAAAGGTTGCCTCCGATTTTTTCCAGACCGGCGCTGTTAGGGAACGTGACCAGACCGATTTGTCCGGCATCATGAACCTCATCCCCTGCATCAGTGTATGTAACGGTTCCGTCTGCACCGATGCTGTAATCTTTCGCATCAGTCGGAATATTGATTTTGCCGCCGCCGATTTTTTCAAGGTAGTACCCGTCAGTCGTAACAAGGTTCCCTTGATTGTCCTTTCCGAAATTCCCCGCACGTGTGTAAACAATTCCCGCACCTGTATTAATCTGAAAGTAGCCGTCTCCGTCAATGGCTAGGTCGGTTTTATTCTGTGTAGCCTGCGGGGCGCCGGTTGAATGAACGACATCAATGGAAGAAGTCGCGGCACCCAAGCCGATTTGTTTTGAATTGGTCACGTTTGAACCGCCGGCGACTGTCTGGCTGATCATATCTTTAAATGTAACGCGGCTTTTCTTAAATCCCACTGTGTTGACGTTGGCGATGTTATTGCCGATTACATCTAGTTTTGTCTGAAAGTTTTTCATGCCGCTGATACCGGAATATAATGAACGTAACATGTTAAATTCCCCCTGGGTTTCTTTTTATTTAGATGTTTCGCTGACGGCCGTGACATTCCACGGACTGACCTCTTTGCCATTTTCAAGCACGAGCACGTAATTGCCGTTTGAATGCTTGACTGAATTGACCGGGCTTGTCTGATCCTTCCCGTCGCTGTCGCTGAATGTAACATTTTTGCCGATCCAGTTCACATACATCGTAAACGGATCTTGATTTTCTACAAATTTAGTCATCGTCGTATTCATATTCATCATTTGCTCCAATGAAGAAAATGTCGCCATCTGGCTGATGAATTCTTTGTCATCAACCGGATTGAGCGGGTCCTGGTTTTGAACCTGTGTCATTAAGATCTTCAGGAATTCGTCTTTCCCTAAATTCGTGCTGCTGTTTACTGCGGAGGTGCTCTTCGCGCTTGAAGTGGCTGAAGCGCCCGCCGCGGCATAATCCGAGTTTACTGATGTCAACTATTCTTCCTCCATTTCATTGAGAGAAAGCTCCTCCAGCATATCTCCGAAATCGCCTGACTGCTGCTGGTTCTTCTGCTCTCTCTGTCCCTGATGCTGCTGTTTATTGTGATCGGCCGTCTGTCCGTAAACAGGCTGCTGATCCCCGCTTTGAAGCGGGACTGTAAAACGGTCGACTTGGACCGACATATTCGGAAGCGACTGTTTCAGCTGAGGAAGATGCTGTTCCAGCAGCTCTTTCGCAGACTGGCTGGATGCGATTATTTTGCTTTGAAACATCCCGTTTTCGTTTGTCACCTTAATTGTGACAAATCCGAGGTTCTCGGGATTAAGACGAATCGTAAAGCTTCCGGTTGTTTTCCCGAAAGGCGTGTATTTCATCTGTTTCCAGCCGCTGATGACCTGATCCGTTAACGGTTTATTTTCTGCCGGCTGCTGTTCAGCTCCTGCGGACGTTTGCTGAATGCCGGCAAGGCTTCTCGTTCCCGAAAACAGTATATGTGCAGACAATTTGCTGTCAGGCGCCTTTGCGTGAGAAACCGTGCCGCCGTTTTGCTGTTCTGTTTTCCCGGCTGACTCTTGGGATGATTCAGATGATTGAGATAACACAAAAGCTTTCAGCTCAGTTTCAGCCATATCCCAATCCTTTGTTCCCTTTTGAGAAAGGCCCGCAAGCTGCTCCGCGACGCTTTGAAAGCTCTTCAGCTCAGCGGCTGTCATGGAGTAAAGTTTAGATGCCGATTCGTTTTTCGGAAAAAATGTCTGCCGCAGGTCTTGAATCACGCGGTCCGGAACGCCTTGTTTTTTCAATGCCTCTAATAAACGGGCGCCTTCCTGGTAAACCGCCTTTGCCTGCGCGCTGTCAGGCAGTTCCTGCTGAGATGTGAAGAGCTGGGATACGGCTTCTTGAATGAACAGCAGCCCCTTCTCAAGCGCATCCTTGACGGAATCCCCGTCTTTTGCGGAAGAATCCGGCTCATCCGTTTCAGGCTTCCCCCCATGCTGTTTTCCCGCTAACATGTCTTCAACAGATTCGGCAAGCTGTTTCAATAAAGGAAGAGCTGTTTCAGCCGTCTGCTTTCCTTCAAGAGCTTTTACCGCTTCAAGCAGCTGTTTCAGCTGCAATTCTTTATCTTCCGGGCCGGCTTTCAGCCAATCACCGATTTTAGATAGGGCATCATTCAGCTCTGCGTCACTTGTTTTTGTTTCATCTCCGGGCTGCCGGGGAGAAGTGATTTCCGACAGGAGCCAGTTCTGAAATAGACCTAAGCTGTTTACATTCATCTTCACATTGCTGTTTTGCGCAGTCTGCGTACGATTCCCCGTTAATTCAAGCAGCTTCAACTTACATCACTCCTTATTTCCGTCAGCGGATAGTTTTTCTGTATATTTAGCCGCTTGTTCAGGAGTCATTTTCGTCAAGATTTCAGCAAGCTGCTTTTTACTTAATCCGTTTAAAATATCGAGGGCTTCTTTTTCTTTCAGCTTTACGATAATGCTTGCCGCTTTACCGCTGTCCATACTTTTATAGATGTTGATCATTTTATCTTTTCCGGCTGAATCCGAAGCGTCTTTTTTCGTTTCATCCGTCTTCGTTTTCTGCTGCTGTTCAGCTTCCTGTTTCAGTGAACGGATTTTCTGATTCAGATTATCGATTTCGGACTTGCTTGTGTCTAAATCTTTATTCAAAATGTTAATTTCACTTTTTTGTTCCTTTATGGTCTTTTCAAGAGAAGCCGTTCTGTCTTCCTTCTGCTTTTCCGCCGCGCTTTTCATTTCTTTCGTTTCGGGAACCAATTCTTTTAAAACAGGCGTTTTAGCGGCTGTTTCCTGAATCGGCTTCATCACATCAACGCCGGCAGCCCAAAGGATGATGCTTGCGACGATGATCAGAAAAATCAGCGGGATCATGATAAAAAGCAGGATTGAACCGAACTTTCCAGATCTCTTTTCTTTATCGGCCATTTCATTCGCTCCTAATGCCCCTGAATCATAAACTGCTTGATTGAAATGTCGTCCATTTCCCTCATCTCTGCAGCTTTGTCTTCAAGTGCGAACATATTAAATTGTTTTTCCCGCATTTTTTCAAATTTCTTTACTTCAATGTTTTTTTCGGTGAGCTGTTCCTGCTTCTCATTCATTTCATTTCGTTTCATGATGACAAGCTTTTGATAATGATAGATGGTGTTCTCAAGATTGGAAACGAATTGCTGATAATGTCTCATTTCCTGAACGCTCATCCCGCATTTCAGCTTTGATTCTTTGTCTTTTTCGAGCAATTCTTTTTTGCTCATATTTTCATATAGTTTTTCAGCCACTGTCTCAAATTCAGAAACCGATTGTCTGTATTCAGTCAATGTTTGGTCTTTTTCATTTTCTTTTAATTCCAGCAGCTTTTGAAATCTGAATTGGTATGCCACGATGTTTATTCCTCTTTTCCTGTCAGACTCGTCAATGCCGCAATGCTGTCTTCCAATTGAGCAGGTTCTTCCGTTCCTTGTTTTAAAAATTGAATAAGCTGCGGATAAAACTGAATCGCTTCATCAATTTCTCTTGATGACCCTCTTTTGTAAGCTCCGATATTAATGAGATCTTCAGAGTTTTGATAAGTTGACAGAAGATCGCGGAATTTGTTGGCCGCCTCTATATGCGATGTGTCTGAAATATTAGACATGACCCTGCTGATGCTTTTCAGGATATTCACGGCCGGGAACTGCCCTTTGTTGGCAAGCGCCCGATCGAGAACGATATGCCCGTCTAATATTCCGCGCACCGTATCGGCAATCGGTTCGTTCATATCATCTCCGTCAACGAGAACCGTATAAAAAGCGGTTATCGTTCCTTGTTCATTCGCGCCCGTTCTTTCCAGCAAACGGGGCAAAATAGCGAACACGGAAGGTGTATATCCTTTTGTTGTCGGCGGTTCTCCCGCTGCCAGGCCGATTTCCCGCTGAGCCATCGCGACCCTCGTGACGGAGTCCATCATGAACATCACATTCCGGCCTTTATCGCGGAAGTACTCTGCAATGGCGGTGGCCGTATACGCCGCTTTCAAACGCATTAAGGCGGGCTGATCAGAGGTCGCGACTACGACGATCGAGCGTTTCAGGCCTTCTTCGCCTAAATCCTTCTCGATGAATTCACGCACCTCACGCCCCCGTTCACCGACGAGTGCGATAATGTTTAAATCAGCTTCAGTCTGCTTCGCGATCATTCCCATCAGGGTGCTTTTTCCGACTCCGCTTCCGGCAAAAATTCCGATTCTCTGCCCTTTTCCTACTGTCAGCAGACTGTCAATCGATCTGACGCCGACACCCATCTTTTCCCGTATCGGCGGCCGTTTCATCGGGTTTGGCGGCGGCTGTTCCGTCGAAACGGGGGACAAACCTTTCGGAAGCGCCCGGCCGTCAAGAGGTTCGCCGAACGCGTCGACAACTTGTCCGATTAAACCCGCGCCTACTTTGATGCGGAGCGACTCGCCAGTGGCCTCCACAATGCTGCCCGGCGCGATGCTGGCCGCTTCCAGATAAGGCATTAACAGAATGTTTTCATCCTGGAAGCCTACAACCTCAGCTTTAATCGCTTTTTTCGCATGGCCTTTCGGATAAATGAGACAAACATCTCCGATTGAGCTTTCGGGCCCTTTTGATTCAATCATCAGCCCGATGACCCGTTTAACCTTGCCGTAGCGCTTGTACGGATCCGCTGTTTCAATTGAGTCTATTAAATACTGTGTCTTCATTGCTCCGCTCCCGCCTCAAGCGCCGTTAAAAGTTTTTGCTTTAATTGCATCAGCTGGGTATCTATGCCTGCATCGACACGTCCGAACGGAGTTTCTATCGAGCACGTTCCCTTCGCGGCTTTTTCATCGGCATATAAGCTTAATCTGCATTCTTTGTATAACAGCTGCTGAATTTCGTCCATATGCTGATGAACCGTCTCATAATATTCAGGGTCCACATAGATGGAGATGTCATCATAATCTTTTACTTCGGCTACTACCTGTTTGACCAGCAGAAGGAAAGCCTCTTTATCATCACTTTTTTGCCGCCATACTTTTTTAGCGAGCGCAACGGAAAGCTCAATGATTTCTTCCTCAGCGCTTTCCAGTTTTTCCTCGACTGACTGTCTCGCCATTTCCATAACGGCATTGGCCCGGCTGATGAGATTGGCGTATTCAGCTTGAGCCTCGGCTTTTCCCAATGCCATGCCTTCTTCATATCCTTCTGCCTTTGCTTCTTCTATCAATCTTTGTTTTTCTTCCGCCCAGCGGTGTTTCTCTTCTTCAATCTGACGAAGAGTGTGCTCAAATTGATTTTTCGCTTCTTCAGACACCCTGTCGGCTTCTGCTTTGGCAAAAGCCATGAGAGCCTCTGGATTTTCGGGTTCCTCCCGGTCTGGCTGGGAATGTGTTTTCCTGACTTCCTGCAAGGAAAGCTTGCGCCGTTTTTGTTCAGGAGAAAATGATGATTGCTGTTTAATGATATTAGACAATAATATCGTCTCCTCCGCCTCGCGCGATTACAATTTCTCCGGCTTCTTCCAGCTTGCGGACGACGCCCACGATTCTTGATTGCGCCTCTTCCACATCACGCAAACGCACAGGCCCCATAATTTCCATTTCCTCTTTAAACGTTTCAACCATGCGCTGTGACATATTGCTGAAGACGATTTCTTTGACTTCCTCGCTCGCAACCTTCAATGAAAGCAGGAGGTCGTCGTTTTCAACGTCTCTGATCACGCGCTGAATCGCACGGTTATCAAGGGTGACAATATCTTCAAAGACAAACATCCGTTTTTTGATTTCATCCGCCAACTCAGGATCTTGGATTTCTAATGAATCAAGGATCGTTTTTTCCGTTCCTCTGTCTACGCCGTTTAACACTTCAACAACGGCTTCTATGCCGCCGGTCTGCGTATAGTCCTGCGTAAAGGAGGAGGACAGCTTTTGTTCAAGGACCCGCTCCACTTCATTTATGATTTCAGGAGACGTTCTGTCCATAACCGCAATCCTTCTTGCCACCTCAGCCTGAACATCCGGGTTCAGCTCAGACAAAATCTGTCCGGCCTGCACCGGGTCAAGGTAGGATAAAATCAGCGCCATCGTTTGCGGATGTTCCTGCTGAATGAAATTTAAAATCTGTTCGGGTTCCGCTTTTCTTGCGAAATCAAACGGCTTTACCTGCAAAGAAGAGGTGAGCCTGTTTAAAATGCTTACCGCTTTGTCTTCTCCGAGCGCTTTTTCAAGCACTTGGCGGGCGTAATTTAAACCGCCTTGTGAAATATAGTCCTGAGCGATTGCGATATTATGAAATTCTTCAATGATTTCATCTTTTCTTTGATGATCGACGCTTCTGACTCCCGAAATCTCGAGTGTCAATCTTTCAATTTCTTCTTCAGACAAATGCTTGTACACAGAAGCTGATACATCAAGGCCTAAGGAAATCATGAGGATGGCTGCTTTTTGTTTTCCTGTAAGCTTGTTCTGATCACGTTTCGCCATTTTCCATTCCCCCTAATCCTCGTCCAGCCAGCTTCGAAGCAATTTAGCAAAGTCTTCCGGTTTTTCTTTAGCCATTTTTTCAAGCTGTTTTCGTCTGACTGTTTCTTCCGTTTCAATTTTCTCTTCGTTGATATCAGGCAATCGAACCGGCTCCGGCGGTGTTTCATATTCATATTCTTCGTATTCATCCTCTTGTGAGCGTTTCTTTCTGATAAGGAGAATAATAAGCAGAATAATGGCCGCAAGCAGTACGCCGCCTGTAATGTATACCCAGATCGGAAGACCTGAAGATTGTGCCGAATCTGTGTTCAGGCTTGTTTTTCCGTCAAACGGCTGAACGGATACAACGATTTTATTGTTGATATCATTGTCTGTCAGGTTTTGATTTTGCGTTTCGTTTTTATCAAGAGACGTTCTGACGACCGTTCCTAAAATCTTCTGTATATCAGCCTGTCTCTGTGCTGATAAGGAAGCGGCATTTTTCGGATTAGGCGGCTCCACCATGACCTGAATGCCTAAATCACGCACTTTATACGGGCTTTCAGCGATTTCTTTATGAATGCGGTTGACTTCATAGTTGATTTTATTGCTGCTTTTTTCGTAGTCCCCGCTATTTGAACCGCCGTTTGTCTCGGCATAATTCGCGGTGTCATTGCTCCCCGTTCCGGCCGTGCCGCCGTTGGCCGCGCCGTCGCCTTTATACGTTTCCGCAACTTTTTCGGCGCTTACCGCTATGCCTTCCATGTTATCTTTATCGACAGGTTCGACAGTGTCTTCAGTGCGTTTTTCCTTCGTGAAGTCAATATCCGCCGTCACGGAAACAACGACCTTATCCTGCCCCATCATTGTGCCGAGCAGTGACTGAACATGTTTTTGAATGTCCTTTTCGACCTGCGACTTAATACCTTGCTGAGAAGCATAACTGTCAGAAACGGACCCTGCACCGCTGTCACTTTTGTCATAATATGTAGAATTTTGATCCATTATGACGATATTATCTTCTTTTAAGTTCGGAACACTTTTAGAAACGAGATGGTACAGCCCGTTGATCTGGTTTTGATCAAGCGAGTAGCCCGGTTTCATCTGCAAAACGATTGAAGCGGATGCTGCCGGCTGATCTTCACCGACGAACACGGCTTCTTTCGGCATATTGATCATGACCTTCGAGCTTTTAATACCGTCCATTTCATTTATCAGGTTTGACAATTCGGTCTGAGTCGCCTCAACCTTTAAAACGTCAAACTCATTATCCGTCAGGCCGAAGCCCGCATTTTGTCCGAAAAACGAATAATCAATTGATCCCGTTTTCGGCAGGCCTTCTGCGGCAAGCTGGACTTTAAGCGAATCCACTTGGCTCTCAGGAACCTTAATGACCGTGCCGCCGTCAGCAAGTTCAGAAGACACCTTTTTCGTATCGAGCTCTTCTTTAATCTTCCCCGCTTCATCCGCGGACAAATCTTTATAAAGAGGCACCATCTTTTCAGACGAAGTAAAAATAATAACGACGATGAGTAAAATAATGAATGCGGCCAAGCCGCTTACCATGAGTATCTTCTGTGTTTTTGATCTGTTGTTCCAAAACGCTGCCGTTTTGGTTTTCATTTGCATTAGAGTACGATTCATGTTAACCCCCGGTCATTCCAGTCATTCTCTTCAATCTGACCACTACATCTGCATTCTCATGATCTCCTGATAGGCTTCCACGGCTTTATTGCGGAATTCGGTAGCGGCCGTCAGAGAAATATTTGCTTTTTGGGCAGCGATCATGACCTCGTCAAGGTTTACATCCTTTCCTGCAGCCAGTTCGTTCGTTATTTGGTCAGATTTCACTTGTGACTCATTTAACGAATCAATAGAGTTTTTTAAAAGCTCCGAAAAGCTTGTTTGGTTTGAAGAATCAGTTTTTTGAGTTTGGTTTAATTGATTCGTTACGTTTTGAGTGTTTTGGGTTTGTTGAAGCTGAAAAGGAGTAATAGCGTTAACCACTTACATCACCTTACTTTCCGATTTCTAACGCCTTCAAAAGCATGCCTTTGGAGGCGTTTAATGCAGTTACGTTTGCTTCATATGATCTCGAGCTGCTGACAAGATCCACCATTTCCTTTAATGGATCTACATTTGGTTTTTGTACATATCCGTCTTTATTCGCATCAGGATTCTCCGGATCATAAACGAGATTAAAAGCGGACGGGTCTTCCGTAACACCAGATACCTTTACGCCATTTCCCGCGCTTCCTGTTCCGTTCATCTTGGAATGTAAAAGGGACGAAAATGATTCGCCTCCGGATTGGAGAGATACCAGCTTTCTTCTGTAAGGCACCCATTCGCCATTTACCTGCTTCGCTCTCGTTGTATCCATATTGGCCAGGTTGGACGATACGACGTCCATCCGGACACGCTGTGCAGTTAAAGCGGAACCCGAAATATTTAAGCTTTGAAAGCCACTCATTATTTTCCTCCTGTCAAGACGGTTTTCAGAGAATTGAATTTGCCGCTCATTCTTTCAACCAAAGCCTGATAATTAATTTGGTTTTCGGCTAAATCTGTCATTTCTTTGTCGATATCGACATTGTTTCCGTTTTGCTGGTACGATGTATCACTGCTGGACACGATAGAATAATCGTCCCCCGAACCCGTAAAGTCAACGTGCCGATAGTCGGTTTTTACAGCCTCAAGATTGGATGTTTCCTGATCTAACAAATTTCGGAAAGAGACTTTTTTTGCCTTATAGTTCGGTGTATCTATATTGGCGATATTATTAGTTAAGACTTTTTGCTTAATGTCCGCTCTCCCCAAGGCATTCTCAAGATTTTGTATAGTTCCAGAAAATAAGTCCAAATCCACTTACCTCCATTTCAGATATTTTTCTCCTAAAAATCCTTGTCGAGAATTGTAAAACCATATGCTTATTGTAAGAAATAACAGGCTTAAAGTCTATGAAGTTAGGCTAAAAAAAAGTGCTCAATTATATCTATTTTGCATGTGGGTATTAAGTCCTAGAATATTTGTACTACAAGGATTTGTTTAATATAAGACTGAAAATAGCAGAATTTCTGTATCTTCCTCCTTTTTTCACACAGCAAGATGGATTATCTCAGATCAGATTCCAATAAGCAACTTTAAACTGCAACTTTTCACCTATTGTCCATAAAAAAAGCAGGACCCCCATTTTCAGGGATCCTGCTTTTTTCTTAATGAGATTTAAGGTTTTCCAATTCAATAAGGAATTTGTTGTTCAGAACTTTAATGTATGTCCCCTTCATTCCCAGTGATCTGGATTCAATGACGCCTGCGCTTTCCAGTTTTCTCAGCGCGTTAACGATTACTGAACGCGTAATGCCGACACGGTCCGCAATCTTACTTGCCACAAGCAAGCCTTCGTTTCCGTCAAGCTCTTCAAAGATATGCTCAATCGCTTCAAGTTCACTGTAAGACAGAGAACTGATCGCCATTTGAACAACTGCTTTGCTTCGCGCCTCTTCTTCGATTTCTTCCGCTTTTTCTCTTAAAATCTCCATTCCTACAACGGTTGCTCCGTATTCAGCAAGGATGAGATCATCATCTTCAAATTGATCCTGCAGACGGGACAGAATGAGCGTGCCCAGTCTCTCTCCTCCGCCGATGATCGGCACGATCGTTGTTAAGCCCGCTTGGAACAGGTCTCTGTTTTCCACAGGAAACGCCGTGTATTCGCTGTTGATATCAAGGTTTGAAGACGTCTCCGGAACATTGAACAGATTTCTCGTGTACTCTTCCGGGAACTGGCGGTCTTCAAGCATTTTTTTCATGCGTTCATTTTCAATCTGCTGATTAATAGAGTAGCCCAAAAGCTTTCCTCTGCGGCTGACGACGAAAATATTAGAATCAATGACGTCACGAAGCGTTTCAGCCATTTCTTTAAAGTTTACGGGTTTGCCTGCCGCAGCCTGCAGCATGCTGTTAATAATTCGTGTTTTTTGTAGTAAAACCATGATAAATAATCCTCCTAGAATTCCTCTTATTAAATTTTCACAATATAAATTGACTTAGATCTTTGTTGTTTGCAATCGTTCCGAGCTTTTCTTCAACGTATTGCGGCGTGATGGCTACTTTTTCCATCGTTACGTCCGGCGCTTCAAACGACAGGTCTTCCAAGAGACGTTCCAATATCGTGTGAAGCCTTCTCGCTCCGATGTTGTCCGTATCCTGATTCACATGATAAGCCACTTCGGCGATCTTACGAATAGCTTCGTCAGAAAATTCAAGAGATATACCTTCTGTCTGCAATAAAGCCTGATATTGTTTTAACAGCGCGTTATCGGGTTCGACGAGAATCTTCACAAAATCATCTACCGTCAGTTTGCTCAATTCTACACGAATCGGAAAGCGGCCCTGCAGCTCCGGAATCAGATCAGACGGTTTGGCCATATGGAATGCCCCGGCTGCGATAAACAGCACGTGATCTGTTTTGACGGAGCCGTATTTCGTGACGACGGTAGATCCTTCGACAATCGGAAGGATATCTCTTTGAACGCCTTCTCTCGATACATCTGCTGAGGAAGAAGCCCCTCCGTTTTTTGCGATTTTATCTATTTCGTCAATAAAGATAATGCCGCCCTCTTCAGCTCTTAACACGGCCTCTTGGCCGACTTCATCCATATCGATTAATTTGCCTGCCTCTTCATTGGTCAGAACCTTCCTTGCTTCTCTGACCGTCATTTTGCGGCGTTTTTTCTTTTTTGGCACCAGATTGCTCAGCGCATCCTGCATATTCATGCCCATCTGCTCCATCCCGGAGCCTTGCAGCATGTCAAACATCGACGGCTGCTGCTCTTCCACCTCTACGGAGACGTAATGGTCTTCGAGCTCTCCCAATGCGAGCTGATGCGCCATGCGTTTTCTTTTTTCTTCAAGGCTTGCTTCTTCCTGCTGCTCGGCTTCATCATCATTTGCCGCCTGGCTTCCTCCGAAAAGCATTTCAAACGGATTTTTCACACCCGCTTGTTTTTTCTTTCCCGGAACGAGAAGCCGCACTATACGTTTGTTTGCATTTTCTTCAGCCTGTTCTTTCACTTCGCTGATTTTTTCTTCTTTAATGAGCCGCACGGATGTCTCAACGAGGTCTCTGACCATTGATTCGACATCTCTGCCTACATAGCCGACTTCTGTAAATTTTGTCGCTTCAATTTTTATAAATGGCGCACCGGTAAGCTTGGCGATCCGTCTGGCGATCTCTGTTTTCCCCACCCCGGTCGGGCCCATCATCAGGATGTTTTTGGGAACGATCTCGTCTCTCAGTTTTTCATCAAGAAGACTTCTGCGATAGCGGTTTCTTAATGCCACGGCGACAGCTTTTTTCGCATCCTGCTGTCCTACAATGTATTGATCCAACCGATCTACGATTTGTCTCGGTGTTAACGGTTTGTTTTCCATGCGCCTCAAGTCCTTTCTATTCAAGTTCTTCCAAAATGATCTGATCGTTTGTGTACACGCAAATCTCGCCCGCTATTTTCAAAGCGGCTTTTGCAATATCTTTGGCGGACAGATTCTCTCCGGCATAGGTTTTCAGCGCTCTTCCTGCTGACAGGGCGTAGTTTCCGCCGGAGCCGATGGCCAAAATGCCGTCATCCGGCTCAATCACTTCACCTGTTCCCGATACGAGAAGCAAGGTATCCTGGTTCATGACAATCAGCATGGCTTCCAGCTTGCGCAGCACTTTATCGCTGCGCCATTCTTTCGCAAGCTCAACCGACGCACGTTTTAAATTGCCGTTGTATTCTTCAAGCTTCGCCTCAAACATTTCAAAAAGTGTGAAAGCGTCTGCAACAGATCCCGCAAATCCGGCCAGAACCTTTCCGTTAAACAGCTTTCTCACTTTTCTTGCGGTATGTTTCATGACTACAGCCTGACCGAATGTGACCTGGCCGTCTCCTGACATAGCGCTTTTCCCGTTATGCTGGACGGCAAAAATCGTTGTCGCATGAAAAGATGACATGAGAAGGGCCTCCTTTTAATTTTCTTTAAAAGCTCTCGGGTGGTGGGACATATATGTGTTTCTCAGCATTTCCTTCGATACATGCGTGTATATCTGCGTAGAAGACAGATTGGAATGGCCCAAAAGCTCCTGGACGCTTCTTAAATCAGCCCCTTCATTCAGCAGATGAGTCGCAAACGTGTGCCGAAGCATATGCGGGTGTATATGTAAAGTGCCAGATGCTTTTTTTACAAGTCCGCTTAAAATATACCTGATTCCTCTGGCGGTCAGCGGGCCGCCTCTTTGATTGACAAACAGCACATCATGAGGCTCTTTTGCTTTTTCAAGCAGGCACTGCCTTCCGCTGTTGATATACAGCTCCAGCGCATCACGGGCATATGAGCCGAACGGGATATAGCGCTGCTTCTTGCCTTTCCCGTGAACGAGCACCGTATCCATGAACAGGTCAAGATCGCCGACAGTGAGCGTACAGCACTCACTGACCCTCATTCCGGTCGCATAAAGAAGCTCAAGCAGGGCCTGATCGCGCATCCCTGACGGCTGACTTCTGTCTGAAACAGCGAATAGTTCCTCAAGTTCTTTTTCATAAAGAAACTTCGGAATCCGTTTCTCTTGTTTCGGCAGATGAACAAGCTGAAACGGATTCTCTTCAACAAGCTTTTCCCTCATTAAAAATTTATAGAAGCTTCTCAAAGCTGAAATTTTCTTGCTGATTGTTTTTCTTGACAGGCCTTTTTCATAAGCCTCTGTCAAAAATATTCTCACATCATGATATGCAGCTTCTTTCATTCCATTTATATTTTGAGCATGCAGAAACATCCCAAATTCTTCAATCGAATTAACATAATTCACAATAGTATATTGTGAATAATTTTTTTCAATTTGTAAATATTCAACGAATAACTTTAAAAAAAAGTTAACATTCTCAGTCATTATGAAGACCTCCCTCTCCGAAGGGCTTTTAAATGGTATCATATAATGCATCGAAGTTGCAATGAAAAGCTATATCGTTTTCGAAATAGTTTGAATAGTCTCAATTGCGCGTTTAGCGTATTCTTCATTTCGTTCTTTTTTGTTTTTAATTTTTACAGGCAATTCTTTTAAGAGGCCGAAGTTTGCATTCATCGGCTGGAAGTTCTTCTGATTTGTCGTCGTAATGTAGTGAGCCATGCTTCCGATCGCCGTCTCCTGCGGGAATGTCACAAGATCCTGACCGAGCACAAGTTTGGCGGCATTGATTCCCGCTACAAGACCTGAAGCGGCAGATTCAACATAACCCTCTACGCCGGTCATTTGGCCCGCGAAAAACAGATCGTTACGCTGTTTAAATTGATATGTCGGGTTCAAAAGGCTCGGCGAGTTGATAAATGTGTTTCTGTGCATGACGCCGTATCTGACGATATCAACATTTTCAAGGCCGGGGATCAGTTTAAGCACTTCTTTTTGGTCTCCCCATTTTAAATGTGTCTGAAAACCTACAATATTATAAAGCGTACCCGCCGCATCATCCTGTCTGAGCTGAACGACTGCATAAGGGCGCTTGCCTGTTTTCGGATCTTCCAGTCCGACCGGTTTCATCGGTCCGAACAGCATCGTTTTCTTGCCTCTTTTCGCCATGACTTCAATCGGCATGCAGCCTTCAAAGAAGATTTCTTTCTCGAATTCTTTTAAAGGTACCGTCTCAGCAGTCGTCAATGCTTCATAGAAACGGTCGAACTCTTCCTCTGTCATCGGGCAGTTTAAGTACGCCGCTTCTCCCTTGTCATAACGGGATTTTAAGTACACTTTCTCCATATCAAGGCTGTCTTTTTCGACAATCGGCGCCGCCGCGTCATAAAAATACAGATACTCTTCTCCCGTGAGCTCTTTCAGCTGCTGTGAAAGCGATTCTGACGTAAGCGGTCCGGTCGCGATAACAGTCGGGCCTTCCGGAATCTCTGTTACTTCCTCAGTAAGAACCGTTACGTTCGGATGGTTTTTCACGAGATCCGTCACGCTTTCCGCAAATTCATGACGGTCAACGGCAAGCGCTCCCCCTGCCGGAACCGAGCATTTATCAGCAGATTGAATGATTGCCGAGTCAAGGGCCCGCATTTCTTCTTTTAATACGCCTACCGCATTGGCGAGAGTATTTGAACGGAGGGAGTTGCTGCATACCAGTTCGGCGAATTTATCAGTATGATGGGCTGCCGTCTGCCTGACGGGCCGCATTTCATATAGTTTCACTTGAATTCCTCGTTTTGCAAGCTGCCATGCCGCTTCACTTCCGGCAAGGCCTGCTCCGATTACATTAACTGTTTGCTGGTTCATTTCTTTTCATCTCCTGTTGTTTGTCCCTTCCACACAAAGAAGGTGAGCAAGGCTCTGCTCACCGCTACTTCTGTGGTTCTTCCTTATAATCGCATTCGACGCATTGGACTTGTATGCCTTTTTTAAGCTTTTTCTCTACGAGCATATTTTCACATTTCGGGCATTTTCGTTCAATCGGTTTGTCCCAAGATACGAAGTCACATTCAGGATAACGGTCACAGCCGTAAAAGATGCGTTTCTTTTTTGATTTTCGTTCGACAATGTTTCCTTCATGGCACTTAGGACATTTTACGCCGATTTGTTTGACAATCGGTTTTGTATTCCGGCAGTCAGGGAAATTGGAGCACGCCATAAATTTGCCGTATCGGCCCATTTTATAAACCATCCGGGAGCCGCATAACTCACAATCTTCATCGGCGTATTCAGGTTCAATTTCCACTTCTTTCATTTCGGCTTCCGCTTTTTTCACGCGTTTTTCGAAATCAGTATAGAAGCTGTCAATGATTTGAACCCATTCTGTCTGGCCATCTTCAACATGGTCAAGGTCTCTTTCCATTTTAGCCGTGAATTCAACGTTAATGATTTCCGGGAAAAACTCCATGATAAGATCCAGCACGATCTGCCCAAGCTCAGTCGGCACAAACCGTTTATTGTCTAATCCCACGTAACCGCGGCGCTGGATGGTGTCAAGAGTCGGCGCATATGTCGAAGGACGGCCGATCCCCAGTTCTTCAAGCGTTTTAACCAGGCGCGCCTCTGTATAACGCGGAGGCGGCTGAGTAAAGTGCTGCTCAGGCTCAATATCTTTCGATAAAACCGTGTCTCCCTCTTTAAGGTCCGGAAGCATGCGGTCTTTTTCTTCCAGCTGATCGTCTTTACCCTCTACATAGACTTTCATGAAGCCGGCGAATTTGACTTTACTTCCGTTTGCCCGGAATGTCAATCCGTTATTGCTGAGATCGACGCTCATCGTATCAAGGACGGCAGGGGCCATCTGGCTTGCAACAAAGCGCTCCCAAATCAGCTTGTATAATCTGAGCTGGTCTCTTCCAAGCACCGCTTTTAAGTCGGCAGGTTTTCTGAGCACCGAAGTCGGGCGGATCGCTTCGTGAGCATCTTGTGCGTTTTCATTTTTCTTTGCCGGTTTCCGTTTTCCCGCTAAGTACTCTTTTCCGTACGCCTGATCAATAAAAGCTGACGCTTCTTCAACGGCTGTATTGGAAATCCGCGTTGAGTCCGTTCTCATATACGTGATGAGCCCGACTGTCCCTTCTTTGCCGAGATCAATTCCTTCATATAATTGCTGCGCGATCATCATCGTTTTCTTCGCTCTGAAATTCAGCTTTCTTGCAGCCTCCTGCTGCAGAGTGGACGTTGTAAACGGCAGAGCGGGATTTCGTTTGCGCTCTTTTTTCGTAACCTTGTCAACTGTATACTTATTGCCTTTCAGCTGAGCAAGGATGGCTTTTACGTCTTCTTCGCTTTTTAAAGGAAGCTTTTTGCCGTTTTTCCCGAAAAATCCGGCTTCAAACGTCTCTTTTCCTTTTAAAAATGAGCCGGTAATCGTCCAGTACTCTTCAGGTTTAAAATCGTTGATTTCCTTTTCCCGGTCGATGATCAGCCGGAGCGCAACGGATTGCACACGGCCCGCACTGAGGCCTTTTTTTACTTTTTTCCAAAGTATCGGGCTGATTTTGTATCCGACGAGTCTGTCTAGTATGCGGCGCGCCTGCTGCGCATCGACAAGATCCATATTAATCATGCGCGGATGTTTAAATGATTCTTTAATGGCGTCTTTCGTTATTTCATTAAAGACGACCCGGCAGTCCGAGCTGAGATCCAGATCAAGACTGTGTGCGAGATGCCATGCAATCGCTTCCCCTTCTCTGTCGGGGTCGGCCGCGAGATAGACTTTTTTTGCTTTCTTTGCCGCTGTTTTTAATTCTTTTAAAACAGGGCCTTTTCCGCGGATCGTAATATATTTCGGTTCAAAGTTCTGTTCGATGTCAACTCCCATTTGACTTTTCGGAAGATCCCGGACATGTCCCATTGAAGCTTTGACTTTATATTTCTTCCCTAAATAACGTTCAATCGTTTTCGCCTTTGCCGGCGATTCCACGATGACTAGATAATCAGACATTTTCATCCCCCTCAAGAGGTGTTCTCTCTCTTTTCAAGTATCAATTCATTTTAGAGCTGCCTTTTTATGGCTTTCAACATTTCATTCTTTATGATGAACGTCATTTTATACATGAAAATAATGTGCAACTTTAAATCCTCACTATTATTAAATATTACAATACCGTTTGTCAAACGATATTTCAAAAGGGTTCCGTATACTGAACGCATCGGGCGGTCAGCTCTCCGTCAATATCCTCTGCGCATAATACAGCTTTCGCCCCTTCTTGAATGAGTTTTATAGGTCCTCCGGAATATGGATTAAATATGGAACCCGGAACGGCAAATACCTCTCTGCCTTGATCGAGAGCCTGGTAAGCTGTGATTAATGAACCGCTTTTTTCTTTTCCCTGCACGACCACAATTCCTTCACTTAATCCGCTGATTATGCGGTTTCTCATCGGAAAGTGCCATTTTTTCGGCTTTGTTTCAGGAGGATGTTCTGAGAGTAGGAGATGGTGTTCAGCCATGTATTCTGCTAACAGGAGATTTTCCCGGGGATAGATGTGATGGAATCCGCCGGCTATCACGCCGATCGTAAGCCCTTTTGCCCTGATGCTCGCCTTATGAGACAATCCGTCTATACCGGATGCAAGCCCGCTTACAATGACCCAGCCTTTTTTTGAGAGTTCGGCGGAAAGATGCCCAACCGCTTTTATTCCGTCTTCCGTCGGTTTCCGCGTTCCTACAATCCCGATTTTTCTGCCTTTTTCAAGAAGCAGCGTGTTCCCTTTTGCATACAAGACAGCCGGCGGATCATAAATCGCTTTAAGCCATGTTGGATAGCGGCTTGATGAAATCGGAATGACAGTGATGCCTTCGCGGCGGTAATCGGACAGAACTTCATCAAGTTCCGGATCCTTGCGCTCTATTTCCCGAAAAATTGCTTCCGGGGCTGTTTTCCCTTCTGATAAAACAGTTAATGAATGCGGATCCGGTAAAAAAGACAGAGAATGATCAGCTTTCCACCATTTTAATAGAAGAGACGGGGAAATGATTTGATTAATACTGCAGACCATTAAACAGCGCGATGCTTGATCCAAATCTGGAAACCTCCTCTTTTTTTCAGCAAAAACAGGAACAGCCGTTACGGCTGCCCCTGCTTCGATCAGTGCGTTTTGCACGTTTCAAATAAGCCTTTTTCTTTTAACACCTTAATCAGCGTTTCACCCATTACAGAAGGGGTTTCCGCGACTTCAATTCCGCAGGCGTTCATCGTTTTGACTTTTTCTTCTGCCGTGCCTTTTCCTCCGGAGATGATGGCGCCCGCATGGCCCATGCGTTTTCCCGGAGGCGCGGTTTTACCGCCGATAAAGCCGACAACAGGCTTCGTCATGTTCGCTTTCACCCACTCAGCCGCTTCTTCTTCAGCTGTGCCGCCGATTTCTCCGATCATGATGACTGCATGTGTTTCAGGATCTTCGTTGAACGCTTTTAACACGTCAATAAAGTTCGTGCCGTTGACCGGATCGCCGCCGATCCCTACAGCGGTAGATTGACCTACGCCGGCTTCTGAAAGCTGATGGACGGCCTCGTATGTCAATGTTCCTGAACGGGACACAACGCCTACATGACCCTTTTTATGAATGTATCCCGGCATAATGCCGATCTTGCATTCTTCAGGTGTAATAACACCAGGGCAGTTCGGCCCTATTAATCTCGTTTTCTTGCCTTCCATAAAACGCTTCACTTTCACCATGTCCAAAACCGGAATGTGCTCAGTGATACAAATGACAAGATCAATTTCCGCGTCAACCGCTTCCATAATTGCGTCCGCCGCAAACGGAGCCGGCACGTAAATAACTGACGCATCTGCGCCCGTTGTATGAACCGCTTCTGCGACCGTATTGAATACCGGTACGCCTTCCGCTTCCGTTCCGCCTTTTCCAGGTGTTACACCGCCTACGATATTCGTGCCGTATTCCAGCATCTGCTTTGTATGAAATAAAGCGGTAGAACCTGTAATCCCTTGTACAATAACTCTTGTATCTTTATTGATAAAAACACTCATTATCTGGTCCCCTGCCTTTCATTCTTTCCTAAACTAAGGATACGATTTTCTGTGCGCCGTCTGCCATTGATTCCGCAGATGTGATGTTTAAGCCTGATTCATTCAGGATTTTCTTTCCTAAATCTACGTTTGTCCCTTCAAGGCGCACGACCAGCGGCAATGTCAATCCGACTTGTCTCGTCGCTTCAACAACGCCCTCGGCGATGACATCACACTTCATGATGCCTCCGAAAATATTGACGAAAATTCCTTTTACGTTTTGATCGGAAAGAATGATTTTAAAAGCTTCCGTAACTTTTTCTGCGGTTGCGCCGCCCCCGACATCAAGGAAGTTTGCAGGTTCTCCGCCGTAGTGTTTAATGATATCCATAGTAGACATTGCAAGACCCGCGCCGTTTACCATACAGCCGATATTTCCATCAAGGGAAATGTAGCTTAAATCGTATTTTGACGCTTCGATTTCTTTCGGATCTTCTTCATCTAAATCTCTGTATTCCATAATGTCTTTTTGTCTGTATAACGCATTGCTGTCGAAGTTCAGCTTAGCATCCAGCGCCATGACGTTTCCGTCCCCCGTAACGACGAGAGGGTTGATCTCGGCGATGGAGCAGTCCTTCTCAACAAATGCTTTGTATAAACCGAGCATAAATTTAGCGGCTTTGCCGACAAGCTCTTTCGGGATGTTAATTGCGAATGCAATTTCCCTTGCCTGATAGCCCTGAAGGCCGACAGCCGGATCAATTACCGCTTTTTTAATTTTTTCAGGTGTTTTTTCCGCTACTTCTTCAATCTCCGTTCCGCCTTCTTCAGACGCCATTAAAACGATTCTTGAAGTAGCGCGGTCAAGTACAAGCCCGACATAGTATTCCTTTTTAATATCGCAGCCTTCTTCAATAAGTAAGCGTTTTATTACTTGTCCGTCCGGACCCGTTTGATGTGTGACGAGCGTCTTGCCTAACAGTTCTTCGGCATACTCTTTCACTTCATCTTTTGTTTTTGCAATCTTTACCCCACCAGCTTTGCCGCGGCCGCCAGCATGGATTTGCGCCTTTACGACATAAACCGAGCTTGACAGGCTCTCTGCTTTTTCAACTGCTTCCTCTGCTGTAAAAGCCACTTTACCTTCAGGAACAGACACCCCGTATTTTCTGAGGACTTCTTTTCCCTGGTACTCATGGATATTCATTTCCCATCCTCCTAACTTATGTAGCAAAACTAAAAATAGACTGCGCTTTCATTCTATATAATACTGGAAGAATTGTCTAGGGTTCAAAACAAAATCTTTATATCCTTCCAAACATTCTAACTTTTATTTTATTGAAAATATAAATTTAAACGGAGTCCGGGAAATGAATGGTCCTTATTTTTCGTTTTTCAGGGTTTCGTCCAGTCTGTAAACAAATGAAAAAATTTCGGCAACGGTTTCATAAAGCGCCTCCGGTATCTGATCGTCAACCGTCAAATGGCGCATTAATTCGACAAGGGTTCTGTCTTCCTGAATGGGGACCCCAGCCTTCTCAGCTTCTTTTATAATATTTTCCGCCACGTGCCCTCTGCCTGTTGCGACAACCTTTGGAACTTGGTCTTTCTGCCGGTCGTAATGCAGGGCGACAGCTCTTCTTAACGGCGTTTGCTCTTTCATATTTTCACATCCACTTTTCTTCCCCCGTCTTTTTCTATAAACTCTTCCACAAGAGCGCTCTGGTCTTTCGGGCGCCGTTTTTTAGACGTGACGCCTGACAGGCTGAAGCCCGTTTCTTTTACGGCTTCTTTTAAAGCCGGTACGAGAGGGTCGATGGCCGCCTGAAGCTCAAAATCAGTCTCAACCGTAATGGTCATTACATTTTGCTGAATCATGCAGTCCACAACGGTTTCTTGCAGTGTTTCAAGATGCAGCAAAAACAGGAGCCTGCAATGTGACGGATCGAGTTTTCCGTCCGGCTTCTTCCGTCCTTTAAAAAGAACTGTGATGTCATTCTCATACGCGGACGCACCCAGCGGAAATGACAGCACCATCTGCGTAAAAGAAGGGTTATGCTGCTCAATAAACAGCTGGCCGTTTAATTTATGAATAAGCGGTTCCGCCTCTTGTTTAACGGATTGGGGCGCTTCTTGAAGCGTCCGGACGGCTTGGAGGGCTGTTTTCAGCGCTTGTTTCTCCGGCTGCGGAGACACGCCTTTTTCAAGCGCTGTAATGAATGATAATTCATCACGCGTGCCCAGTCCTTTTTTGATTTTCTGCAAAAGGCTTAATACATCATGTTTTTCCGCATATTTCAATTCGGTGAGCTGAACGGCTTTTTCGAAAACAGCCGCCTCCTGTTCTGTCAGATGTGCGTTTTGAAGAACAGGTGCTGTTTTAAATGTTTTTTCTTGAGAAATGAAAGCCTTAATGATCTCCGCCGTTACTTTTACGGGACGGTTTTCAGTTTTTTCTGCCGATGTCATTAGTTTCTCTATAATCTGTTTTGCCGTTTTTTCAGGAAGTTCCGGATCTGTCCGTGCACTCGGAGGAGAAGGTTGGCTTGAGACTGCCTTTCCGTTTTCACGAGTCTCTCGGACAAATGGTGACTGTTTTGATTCCGTCCGTTCTCCTTCATCCATCAGCCCGGTTTCTGAGGTCGGCATGCGTGCAGCCTCGGCAAGCTTCTTCAAGAGACGTTCTGCATGAAGATCCGTTTCCGCGTTTAACACGTCAGAAACCGCCTCTTTGAGCACAGACAGCTCTTTTGCCGATTGCGGAGCCTGATTGATTGCCTGAAGCAGTCCTGAGAGGAGGCGCCGGGTCGGAACCGGATATTTAACGGCATGAATGGCTGACAAGACTTCCGGATGTGCGGGCAGTTCCCGTTTCAGCGCAAATACGATTGTTTCCGCCGCTTTTTTCAATTCGGCGGCCGGAAGCGATTCAGCCCAGCGGATGCAAGCTTTGAGGCTGTTTTCCGTCATCGGCAGCTTCTGCTGCATAAATGTTTCGGCAATCTGCAGAGACACAGGGCCCGGTTTGACAGAAAGAGCGTTTAACAGTCTTCCCGCCGCTTCCTGAACGGTTTTCGGGCTTCCTTCGAATTGGTCAATGACATGAAGCCGGCCCGTTTTTTCCGCCGGCTGTTTGTCATAAGAAAACCAGTAATACCCCTGCGGACGAAGGGCGGTTTCAAGTTTTCCCTTCATCGTCCGGCCGCCGATTTGGATAAGGGCGCTTTGATCGTCCAGCAAACGGAGAACCTTCCCTAACAGCAGCCTTTGAGCGCCGCTGTCTTTACCGCCGTCTTGCCGGTCCGGAGGGATTTCCGCCGTCAGCTGTCTGAAAGCCGCTTGGATTTCGCCGCTTATGTTCATGTCTTAAGCCTCTTTTCTAACAATAAGATTGAACGGGAGCGAACGTTTTTCGGTGAATAGTTGTCGGTCCGTATGCCTGAAGAGCTTCAAGATGTTCTTTCGTTCCGTAGCCTTTATTTTTTTCAAAGCCGTACATGGGGTAGGTTTTGGCGTACTCAGCCATGAGCCGATCCCGCGTTACTTTTGCTATGCAGGCTCCGGCGGCAATTGACACGCTTTTGGCATCCCCTTTTATAACTGATGACTGCGGAATGTCAAGCGGAAGGGTCATGGCATCAACAAGCAGATAATCAGGTGTTTCCGTTAAAGCGTTGACGGCTTTTACCATCGCCAGTCTCGCGGCCTCATAAATGTTGATCCGGTCAATGACGTCCGCATGGACAATGCCGACTCCTACAGCCGCCGCTTCTTCCGTGATCCGGCTGTAATACTCCTCGAGCTTCTTTTCCGACAATTTCTTCGAGTCCGTGAGTCCGAGAATCTCGCATTCTGCCGGCAAAATGACGGCGCCGGCGACAACCGGTCCGGCTAGCGGCCCTCTTCCGGCTTCGTCAACACCTGCAATCAGGCGGAAGCCCTTTTTGGATGACAGTCTTTCGTATGCCGTCATGTTCAGCCATTGCTCTTTAAGAGCTTTTTCCTTCGCGTGCTTTTTCAGCCATTGCTCTAAAAGCGTCTGTACGCTTTTTCTCGGGTCTTTCTCACATTGGGCAAGGAAGGGGTCGCTTTCGTCCCTGACCTCTTGCAGGCGTTCTTTTACGCTTTTTACGGTTAATGTATTCACGTTCTCTTCTCCCTTACATTATGTATATCGGTATTCTGCGGAAAAAATAAAGACCCGCATCGCTGCGCGTCTTTATTCTGATGGTGTTTCAAATGAAAGCCTGCCGAATTTTTCCGTCCGGATGTCCCGAATGATGACTTCCGTTGTTTTATCATAGTCAACCATTCCGCCGCCCATCAAACAGCCGCGTTTTTCACCGATCGCGTCGAAAAGAGCGGCGATATCCTCAGGGATTTCCTGAAGTCCGTAGCGCTCCTTCAAGCGGTCGGGATAATGCTCTTCCAGAAAGCGCAGCCCGAAGACGGCCACATCCTGCAGGTTGATAATCGTATCTTTAATCGCCCCGGTGATCGCCAGGCGCAAGCCGACAAGCTCATCTTCAAATTTAGGCCATAAAATTCCCGGTGTATCGAGCAGCTCTAATTCCTTGCCTACCTTTACCCACTGCTGTGAAGTGGTAATGCCGGGCCTGTCTCCCGTCTTGGCAATGTTTTTCTTGGCCAGCCGGTTAATGAGCGTAGATTTGCCGACATTCGGAATGCCGATGATTAATGCGCGGATTGCTCTTGGCCTAATGCCTTTTGCTTTCATTTTATCGAACTTATCTTTCAGCAGCTCTTTCGAGGACGGCACGATTTGATGCAGTCCCTGCCCGTTAACGGAGTTTATTGAAAGAGAGGGAATGCCCTGTTCCTGAAAGTGGTCCTTCCACTGGGCAGTCACAGCCGCATCCGCCTTATCGGCTTTATTTAAAAGCATAATGCGCGGCTTATTTTTCAAAATCTCCTCAATCATCGGATTTCTCGATGACATCGGGATTCTCGCATCCACCAATTCGTATACGATATCAATTAATTTCAGTTTTTCTGTTACTTCCCGTCTCGCTTTAGCCATATGGCCCGGGAACCATTGAATGGTCATGTGACTTCGACACCTGCCTTATTTACCGGAACCGGATGTTCCGATGATCTCTTATGTATTTTACGTTGCTTGTTCCGCTTTTACAAATTTCATATAAAAAAAGAGCCTGTTACGGGTAACAAGCTCTTTTCGTTCGTTATCATTATCGTCTGATTTCTTTAATACGAGCCGCTTTTCCGCGAAGTTCACGCAGGTAGTAAAGCTTAGCGCGACGTACTTTACCGTAACGTACAACTTCGATTTTCGCGATTTTTGGTGTGTGTACAGGGAATGTACGTTCAACGCCAACACCGTAAGAAATCTTACGAACTGTGAACGTTTCGCTGATTCCACCACCACGACGCTTGATCACAACACCTTCGAAGATCTGGATACGCTCACGGTTACCCTCAACAACTTTTACGTGTACACGTAAAGTGTCACCAGGACGGAACGCAGGAAGATCAGTGCGAAGCTGTTCTTTTGTGATATCTTGAATTAGTTTTTGCATCGTTTTCAACTCCTTCCAACAGATGCTCTTGGCCACAACTGCAAGGCACAGCGGAACATCGTTTTCAAGCTTCTGAAGGATAAGCCTCCTTAAGCCACAAGTAGTATCTTATCATACCTTCATCGCCTGCGCAATAGAATCTATTCGTTTTCCCACTCGGAAATCCATTTTCTTTGCTCATCAGTGAGAGGATAGTTTTCAAGAAGATCCGGACGTCTTAAAAAGGTTCTTCTGATTGATTCTTTATTGCGCCATTCTTGTATTTTGGCATGGTTGCCCGACAGAAGGGTCTCAGGCACTTTTAAGCCTCTATAATCTGCAGGCCTCGTATAGTGCGGATGCTCTAAAAGCCCCGTGCTGAAGGAATCCTCCACGTGGGATGCTTCTTTTCCGAGAACGCCCGGCAAAAGCCTGACAACGCTGTCGGCGATCATCATGGCAGGGAGCTCTCCCCCGGTCAGCACAAAATCCCCGATGGAGATTTCATCAGTGACAAGATGTTCCCGGATCCGTTCATCATACCCTTCATAATGTCCGCAAATAAACATGAGATGTTCCTCTTCCGCCAGCTCCTCGGCTTTCTTCTGCGTATAACGCTCACCTTGCGGGCAGACGAGAATAATGCGCGGCTTGGCGTCCGTACCGGCTGTCAGCTTTTCAACCGCATCAAATACGGGCTGCGGCTTTAACACCATCCCGGCTCCCCCGCCGTACGGGTAATCATCAACCGTTTGGTGTTTATTATCCGAAAAAGCCCGGAAATTGATGACGTCAAAACGGACAGCCTCTTTTTCCTGTGCTTTTTGCAGAATGGATGAGCCGAGCACCCCTTGAAACATTTCGGGAAACAGTGTTAAAAAGTCGATTTTCATTCGTCTATTAACCCTTCCATTACATGAATCTTAATTTTTTTCTCATTTATATTAATATCCTTTACCACAGAAGCAATATACGGAATGAGCGCATCTTTTTTGCCTTTTCTTTGAACCACCCATACGTCATTAGCCCCGGGCGTCAAAATTTCCTTCACTGTGCCGATCAGTTCTCCGTCTTCTGACACAACCTCGCAACCGATGATTTCATGAAAATAAAATTCATCTTCTTCAAGCTCTCCCAAGTCTTCTTCAGGGACTTTGATCACCATGTTTCTCAGGTGCTCGACTTCATTGAGACTCGGCATTTCTTTGAATTGCAGCAGGTGAAACTGCTTGTGAAGCCTGTGGGCGCTGACCGTTACTTTGATTGGCTCCGCAGCCCCTTCCGCAAACAAATAGAGCGTATTGCCGGGCTTGTACCGTTCTTCGGCAAAGTCCGTTTTAGAAATGACCCGCACTTCGCCTTTAATGCCGTGGGTATTTACAATTTTGCCTACATTAAACCATCTGTTTGTCATATTATCACCTCGGGCGGATTTCAATTACTACCCCGTCTTTTATGACGATGGTATTTGCCGCTGTTTTTTCATGCCAGTTATCACCGACGTTGATTGAAAGCAGCGCATCGATCTCCTTTTCCTTCACTTCGCTTCCAAGCGGGAGCGACTCTGTCTGGCTTATTTGGAAATCGATCATTTTGATTTTGTCTTGTCTTTTTTCAATGGCTTTTTTAAAAGATTCCGCTACATCGGGATTCTGCTGATCTTTTTCATGTTTTCTAAGCTGAAAATAGAGCTGGCTGCATTCTCGTTCAAGCGTTTGCTTTTTTTCTGCAAAAGAGGCCAAAAGCTTTTCCTTGCTTTGCTCGGTCAGAACCTGCATAACGGTTACCCTGTGAATAATCTGCATAGGACCAGACTCCCCACTCTTCCAACATATTTCTGTTCATTTGCCTTTTTTACGTGTAAAAAAAGGGGAGGTGCCGGCCCTCTCCCTTTTTCAGTCAAATATTTCAAATTGAACTTTCTTAGAAGACTGTGCGCCAGCTGCAAAAACGACGGTTCGAATCGCTCTTGCAGTCCGGCCTTGCTTTCCGATAATTTTACCGGTATCTGACTTATTGACAGATAAGCGCAGCGCAATCTTTTGATCAGTCTCTTCCTTTGTGACCGTTATGTCTTCCGGATGGTCGACAAGCGGAGCCACAATGCTGACAATCAAATCTTCCAAGTTCTGATCAGTCATTACTTGCCTTGTTTAGCGTTGTGGAATTTTTCCATAATTCCTTGGCTTGAGAACAAGTTGCGGACTGTATCAGAAGGTTTAGCTCCTGTTTGAAGCCATTTAAGAGCAAGCTCTTCGTTGATTTTCACTTCAGCCGGCTTTGCAACCGGGTTGTATGTGCCGACTGTTTCGATGAAACGGCCGTCACGCGGTGAACGAGAATCTGCTACAACAATACGATAGAAAGGAGATTTTTTTGCTCCCATACGTTTTAAACGAATTTTTACTGCCATTTTACTAGCACCTCCGAAAATATTTCAACAAGATAGTATATTAACAATGATAAAAGTGTTTGTAAAGTGTTTTTTCTTAACAACGGTTTTATCATGTATAACCGATTACATAAAAGGTAATTTAAAGCCTTTTTTCTTCCCTTTTGTCATGTTGGTCATCTGCTTCATCATTTTTTTCATTTCCTCAAACTGCTTTAAAAGACGGTTGACTTCCTGAACGGATGTTCCGCTTCCTTTGGCAATCCGCTTCCGCCGGCTGGCGTTAATGATATCCGGCTGTTCTTTTTCAAGAACAGTCATTGATTTAATGATCGCTTCCACATGATTCAGCTGTTTTTCATCGACTTGGATGTTTTTTAAGCCTTTCATTTTGCCTGCGCCGGGCATCATTTGCAGCAGTTCGTCAAGAGGCCCCATGTTTCGGACCTGGCCGAGCTGCTCCAGAAAATCATCCAATGTGAAGCTCATCGTTCTCATTTTCTGCTCAAGCTCTTTGGCTTTGTCTTCATCAACGGTCGCCTGAGCTTTTTCAATCAGCGTCAGCACGTCACCCATTCCGAGAATCCGGGATGCCATCCGTTCAGGATGGAACGCTTCAAGAGCATCGAGCTTTTCTCCCATTCCGGCGAATTTAATCGGCGTTTCGGTGACCGCGCGGATAGAAAGCGCCGCACCTCCGCGGGTATCCCCGTCAAGCTTTGTTAAAATGACACCCGTTAAACCGAGCTGGTCATTAAAGCTTTTGGCGACGTTTACCGCATCCTGACCGGTCATTGAGTCGACGACAAGGAAAATTTCCTCAGGATTTGCGACTTCCTTTACGCCGGAGAGCTCATCCATCAGTTCATGATCGATGTGCAGCCGTCCGGCGGTATCTAAAATCACATAATCATGATGCTCTTCCTTCGCTTTTTCAATCGCCTGTCTGGCAATTTCCACCGGGCTGACCTGATCGCCAAGCGAAAAGACCGGCATATCAAGCTGTTTCCCCAGGGTTTCCAGCTGTTTAATCGCGGCGGGGCGGTAAATATCCGCAGCCACGAGCAGCGGTTTGCGATTATGTTTTTTGCGCAGCAGGTTGGCAAGCTTCCCCGTGGTTGTCGTTTTACCGGCACCTTGGAGCCCGACCATCATAATAACGGTCGGCGGGCGTTTGGCGACGGCAATTTTGCTTTCTTCGCCGCCCATCAGCTCGGTAAGCTCTTCTTTTACGACTTTAATAACCTGCTGACCGGGTGTCAGACTCTGCATAACGTCCTGTCCGACAGCCCGTTCACTTACTTTTTTCACAAAATCCTTTACGACTTTAAAGTTAACGTCAGCCTCAAGAAGCGCAAGACGAACTTCACGCATCATCTCTTTTACGTCTTGTTCGCTGACTTTTCCTTTTCCGCGGATTTTTGAAATCGTCTTTTGCAGTCGGTCGGCTAATCCTTCAAATGCCATTGTTTGCCGCCTCCTAATCTAATTTCTCAAGCGCTTCAATCAGAGCCGTCATTTTTTCCTCTTCCTGCAACCCGGAAGCAAGCTCTTTCAGCTTTGTAAACATTTCTTTACGCTCCTGAAACTTTTTAAAAAGGAGCAGTTTTTCTTCATATTGTTCAAGCATCGCTTCAGTCCGTTTGATGTTATCGTAAACGGCTTGCCTTGAAACGTCATACTCTTCGGCTATTTCACCAAGGGAGAAATCGTCCAGATAATAAAGCGACATATAGCTCTTTTGTTTTGACGTCAGCAACGACTGATAGAAGTCAAATAAATAGTTCATTCTCGTCGTTTTTTCGAGCGACATTTGAGCTCTCCCCTTTGTTAAGTCAAATCCCTTTACAAAAACTTAGTTTACATGGTTTCAGAGCGTGTGTCAAGTTTTTATCTTGTCAAAGCATGATGCTCTTTTTACATCATAAGTTTTTTCAAAAAAATTCATATAGACCGTCGTTAAAATACTCGAATTCTTGTTTTGATACACGGTAGCGGCAATAGCCTTCGTAAAAAGCATTAAGGCATGCTTCATTTGTGACAAAATGACTGATCGCTAATGATTCATCATATCGCGGATCTCCCGCCGATATTCCCGCAGCATCGATAAACAGATAGACCTCTCCGTCTTTCACCAGCACATTATCAGTCGTGCAGTCACCGTGAATCATTGTCTGCTGAACAGGAACAGGCCTGTACCTGTCCAATTCCTTCAAAAGCTCTGCACTTCCTTCAGCCTGTCCTTTTTTGACATATTCCCCGGCTCGTTTGATTTGCAGATCGAGCCAGTCTGTTTCCGGCTGTAAACCAGAGACCATGTCGGTTTCATGCAGCCGTTGCAGAAACCGGCCGAAACTTTTGATCAGCTTTTTCTTTTCAGTATCCCCTTTTGCTTTTCTTAAAGCCGAAGTCAGGGTGATTCCATCCTCAAATGACATGATGATATGGCTGGCATGCTGTTCCTGTATCATCCCATAATAAACAGGAACAGGCAGACGACGAGTTTCCGTCAGTTTTTGTAAAACGAAGGCTTCTCTCATTAACCATTCCCGATACTTCTGTTGAAAAGAACTTTTCAGCAGAAATGCGTCTTGACCGGTCACTATTTTTCGAACGGTTGAAGTGCCTCCCTGTTCATCCAACAGCGACATATGGTTTATCGCGCCGATCTTACTTTCCAATTCAGCTTTCAGCCATTTGTCCAACAATTGCCCCCTCCATTCCGATCTATCAATGCGTATAAAAAAACGAGTATAAAACCGTCCATTTTATACTCGTTTTTTATTCATTAATCCTCGGCTTTTTCAACTAAATCCGAAAAGAGACCGTATACGTAAGATTCTGCATCAAACCGCTGGAGATCGTCAACCTTTTCTCCGAGGCCGACCAGTTTCACGGGGATGTGAAGCTCATTGCGGATCGCCAGGACGATACCGCCTTTTGCGGTGCCGTCAAGCTTCGTTAATGCGATACCCGTCACATTCGTCGCTTTGGAGAATTCTTTCGCCTGCGCCATCGCATTCTGGCCTGTCGTCGCGTCAAGCGCAAGGAGAACCTCATGCGGGGCCTCAGGCACTTCGCGTTCGATGACCCGTTTGACCTTTTCAAGCTCTTTCATTAAGTTAACTTTATTCTGAAGGCGGCCGGCCGTATCACAAATCAGCACATCCGCTCCTCTTGCTTTAGCCGCGTGTACGGCATCATAAATAACCGCCGCAGGGTCGCTTCCGGCAGCCTGCTTAATGACAGGCACGCCTGTACGCTCTCCCCACACTTCAAGCTGTTCAATCGCCCCGGCTCTGAAGGTGTCTCCGGCAGCGAGCACAACCGATTTGCCTTCATTCTTCAGCTTATGGGCAAGTTTTCCGATCGTTGTCGTTTTTCCGACGCCGTTTACCCCGACAAGCAGAATAACGTTCAGGCGCCCGTCCTGAATATTTAATTCAGAAATCTGTTCATCGCCGCTGTTATAAATGTCGACAAGCTTTTCAGAAATGACGGACTGCACTTCCTGAGGATCCTGGATGTTTTTCAGCTTCACTTCTTTTTTGAGCTCATCAATCAGCTCCATGACGGTTGTAAAACCTACGTCAGCGCCAATCAGCACTTCCTCAAGCTCCTCGAAGAAATCCTCGTCGACTTTCCGGTAGCGGGAGACGAGTTCGTTCACTTTATTTGAGAAGGAATTTCTTGTTTTTTCAAGACCATCTTTAAATTTTTCAGAGACGGAGTCTGTCTGTTTCGTGATTTTCTCTTTTAATTTTTTAAAAAAGCTCATCTTTCAACCTCTTTCCTCGTTACTGAACGAATTCTTTTGTTTCTTCCAGTTTGACCGAAACCATTCGGGAAACGCCGGATTCCTGCATCGTAACACCGTAGAGGACATCCGCTTCTTCCATGGTGCCTTTTCTGTGGGTGATGACGATAAACTGGCTGTCGCCGCTGTATTTTTTTAAATATTGCGCAAACCTGAATACATTGGCTTCATCAAGCGCAGCTTCCACTTCATCAAGGACGCAGAACGGCACGGGCCTTACTTTCAGAATGGAGAATAAAAGGGCAATGGCAGTCAGCGCCCGTTCTCCCCCTGACAAAAGATTTAAGTTTTGCAGTTTTTTGCCCGGAGGCTGCGCGATAATGTCCACCCCGGAGTTAAGAAGATCATTCGGATCAGTCAGCTTCAGTTCAGCCCGTCCTCCTCCGAATAAAGAACGGAACACGTCGTTGAATTGAGAACGGATCTGGATAAACGTTTCATGGAATCGCTTCGTCATTTCAGAATCCATTTCTTCAATGACTTGAAACAGTGTGTTTTTCGCTTCCGTCAGGTCATTTTTCTGCTCTGTTAAAAACTGATACCGTTCGTTTACCCTTTCAAACTCATCGATGCTGCCGAGATTGACCGTTCCGAGCTCTTCAATTGAAAGCTTGATCAGTTTGACCCGTTTTCTCGCCTCTTCAGGCTCGAGTTCAAGCTGATATTGTTCTTTTGCCCCTTCAAAGGATAAGCTGTACTCCTCGCGTAAATACTGCAAGAGATTATCAAGCTCAACTTCCATCCGGCCGAGTTTTACCTCTTCATCTTTCAGAATGTCCGTTTTTTGCTTGTACAGACGCTTCATCTCTTTCAATTCAAGCTCGTTCGTATCAAGCGCCCGCTGGAGCTTCACACGCTGGTCGCGCCGGCTGGCGATCAATTCGATCGTTCTCGTTTTATCGTGAAGCTTATGATGGGCTGCTTCTTCAAGCTGCTCCTCTCCGCTTGTGCTGGACGTCATCTCTGAGGTCAGGAGGCTTAAATCTTCCCGTGTTTCTTTCAGAGCGAGCTGCGTTTCTTCAAGCTCTTTTTTCAGCCTTTTGAGGTTGTCTTCCTCACTCGAGCACGCCTGTTCTTTTTTCGCAGCGGCCACTTTACATTCCGTCAGTTCATGAGAGAGCGTTTCTTTTGTTGAGGATAGGGTCTGCTTTTGTTTTGTCAGCCTTTCCATCTCTTCCTCAAGCTCTTTCAGCTGGCCGGATGCCTCACTCAGCTGTTCTTCCAGAGCTGATTTGCGCGTCTCTTTTTCCCGGCTGCTTTCTGTCAGTGATGCTTTCTCCTGGTCGTAAAGCTCCAGATGGGTATTGATGTTCTTTTCAGCAACTTCGAGTTCATACAGCCTGCCTTTTACATCCTGCTGCTTTGTTCTGAAAGCTTCACCGTCTTCACGGAGACCGCTCAGCGTATGTTCAAGCTCTTGAATGGCCTGCTTCAGCGCTTTGACCTCTTTTTCGAGCAGAGCTGTTTTTTCTTCCATTTCGGCAAGCCGCGCAGTCACCGTCTCAAGCTCGCGGCTTCTGCCGAGCAGAGAATTGTTTTTCTTTTTGACCGCGCCGCCTGTCATTGATCCGCCTGGATTGACGACATCGCCCTCAAGCGTCACGATGCGGTAGCGGTGCCCGAGAAGCTTGGCCAGTTCATTCGCGCCTTTTAAATCTTCAGTGATCAGCACGGTGCCGAGAAGGTTTTGAATGACATTCCGATACGCCGCGTCATATGTGACAAGCCCGCTCGCTGTGCCGAGGAAAGACGGATGCTTTGATGCCGTCTGTTCATCACGGGTTTGGAGCTGGCGCGGTTTCATAACCGTAAGCGGCAGGAACGTCGCGCGGCCGAAGGAATTCTGTTTTAAATATTGAATCGCTTTCCGCGCCGCCTGCTCATCGTCTGTGACAACGTGCTGCGCCGCTGCGCCGAGTGCAATCTCGATCGCCGTTTCATATTTTTGTTCGGTGGCAATCAGTTCGAGAACGGCGCCGCGGATGCCGCCGAGCTGCTCTTTCTGCTTCAGCACTTCTTTTACGCCTTGGTAAAATCCTGAAAAATCGCCTTGCATCGTTTCAAGCATATCTTTTTTGGATCTGGCCTGCTGGACGAATTGATATGCCTGATACAGCGCAGATTCTTTCTTTTCATATTGGCGTTTTTTCTGTTCATATGCTGTCTGGACTTCGCGAAAGCGGACGACCTGATTGTGAATATCCTCTTCAACGGCGGCCAATTCTTCTTCGCACGCCGCTTTGCGGACTGCAATATCGTTACGTTCTTCAAGATATTTTTCATTGTTTGCGGTCAGTCTCGCCTGCTGGACCGCAGATTGGGACATCTGGTCATCTAAAAGCTGCAGCTCGTTGCGAATCGACGCCTGGCTGTTTAACAATTCAAAGTAATCGCTTTTTAATTGTTCGATTTTCTCTTCTACATTTTCATTATGCAGACTGAGAGCCTGCTGCTTTTCTTTCACCTGGGCGTTTAACCGCTTCACTTCCGCACGAAGTTTATCATAGACGGCAGACTGTTTTTCAATGTCCGCTTTCAGTTCGGCTTCTTTGTTCGTGTAATGTGTAACGGATTCCTCTAGCTGTTCCCGGTTTTGCGCGGCGTTTTTTTTACGCTCTTTCAGCACTTCTTTCCGGCCTTCCAGCTTTTCCAGCTCTTCACTTGTCACGAGCAGAACCTGCTGCAGTTCGTTGACGGATTCATCAAGCGCGTGGATTTTATCTCTCGTCTCTTCTATCATCGCTTCTTTTGCGGACAGAGCCGATGATTCCGCCAATTCTTCTTCTTTAGCAGCCTGCACCTTGTCTTTTAAACCCGACCATCTGCCATGCAGTTGTTCGATGTCAAAGGCGGTAAGGGCGATTTCAACATGCTCAAGCTCTTTCTTTTTTTCTAAGTAGTCTTTGGCGATTGATGCCTGGATTTTCAGCGGTTCGACCTGATCTTCAAGCTCGTGGAGAATATCTTCCACCCTGTTTAAATTATCCTGCGTCTCAAACAGTTTGTTTTCCGCTTTTTTCTTTCTTGTTTTATATTTCAGCACGCCGGCCGCTTCTTCAAAAATACTGCGGCGGTCTTCCGCTTTGCTGCTGAGAATCTCTTCGACTTTCCCCTGGCTGATAATAGAGAATGCTTCTTTTCCGAGCCCGGAGTCCATAAATAAGTCAATGATGTCTTTCAAACGGCACTGCTGATTGTTGATGAGAAATTCACTCTCTCCGGAACGGTACACCCGTCTCGTCACGCTGACTTCGTGGTAATCGATCGGGAGAAAATGATCTTCATTATCAAGCGTTAACGTGACTTCGGCAAGGTTCAGCCGCTTGCGCGAATCACTTCCCGCAAAAATGATATCTTCCATTTTTCCGCCCCGAAGCGAGCGGGCTGATTGTTCGCCGAGCACCCAGCGGATGGCTTCGGTAATGTTGCTCTTCCCGCTGCCGTTCGGACCGACAACGGCCGTGACGCCTTTTACAAAGTCAACGGATATCCGTTCTGCAAATGATTTAAATCCTATAACGTCTAAACGTTTGAGGAACATCCCAGATCCTCCTTATCGTATAAGTATCTCAATATTATCATAATCACCCGCTTATATCAGGCGCAGACATACTGAAATCCCCCTAGGGAAACAGGGGGATTTTATTGTTTCGTATGATGTTTTTGCATTTTTGCAAGAGCTTCCTGTGCCGCATGCTGCTCGGCTTCTTTTTTGGAACGTCCGTTCCCGATACCGAGCGCCTCACCTTTAAGAGAGACTAGCGCCTCGAATTCCCGGTTGTGGGCAGGCCCTTTTTCATTGAGAATTTTGTACTCAAGCGATCCTTTTCCGTCCCGCTGTACAAATTCTTGAAGCTGGCTTTTGAAATCCATCACATGAGAAAAAGCACCATCGTTTATTTTAGGGAATACGTACACTTTCAGGAATTGCTGAACCGGGTCAAGGCCCTGATCCAGATACAGTGCGCCGATAAACGCTTCAAACACATCCGCTAAAAGCGCAGGACGCTTTCTGCCGCCCGTCATTTCTTCTCCTTTTCCCAAGAGAACAAGATCGCCGAATGACAATTCATGGGCAAGTGAGACGAGTGACGGCTCGCATACGATAGCGGCTCTCAGCTTCGTCAAATCTCCTTCACTCATGGCCGGATATTTGGCAAATAAGAATTGGGAGATCGTCAGTTCCAAAACAGCGTCACCTAAAAATTCAAGCCTTTCATTGTCTTCATACGGCTTTTTCCGATGCTCATTCACATAAGATGAATGTGTAAATGCTTGATACAAAAGTTTCTCGTTTTGAAAATGAACCGAAATCCGTTCTTGGAACTCTTTAAATTGCTCTATTTTTTTATAGAACTTTTTTTTATCTTTAAAATGTGAGTGTTTTGACATAGTAACCTCCATAGGCACATCAGGTTCACCGCGCTCCCCGCCGTAAACGGAATCGGCAGCGCGTACAGCGTCAGACGCCGGTAACCGAACGATTAAAGGGCTAAAGCCCCGCTGTCAGGCGGGACTTTTAGCATCAGCTTATTGCTGGTTTTGTATGTAGTTCACAGCGTCGCCGACTGTTGCAATCTTTTCAGCATCTTCGTCAGAAATCTCCATATCAAACTCGTCTTCAAGTTCCATAACAAGCTCAACTACATCTAGGGAATCAGCACCTAAGTCTTCCTTGAAAGAAGCTTCAAGTTTGACGTCAGCTTCATCAACGCCAAGGCGGTCTACGATGATTTTCGTTACACGCTCTAATGTATCTGCCATAGCAATTCACCTCCCCTCAAGTATTATAGAGGATTCGTTTTTAAAAAACTAGAGAAACTAGGATGAAATTTTAAAAACAAATCTTTACATCACCATTCCGCCGTCAATATGAAGGGTTTGGCCCGTCATATAACGCGATCCTTCAGAAGCAAGGAACGTAACAACGCTGCTGATATCGGAAGGATCACCGAAACGCGCGAGCGGAATCTGCTTCAGCATTTCATCTTGGACTTCTTTAGAAAGCTTGTCCGTCATATCCGTGGAAATAAAGCCCGGAGCAATGGCATTGACCGTAATATTTCGGCTCGCAAGCTCTTTGGCTGATGACTTCGTTAAGCCGATTACACCGGCTTTTGCCGCCACGTAGTTTGCCTGGCCGGGGTTTCCGCTGACGCCGACGATTGATGATACGTTGATAATCCGGCCCGAGCGCTGTTTCATCATCTGTCTTGTCACGGCTTTCGTGCAGTTGAATACACCTTTTAGGTTAATGTTAATGACATCATCCCATTCATTTTCTTTCATTCTCATCAGAAGATTGTCTTTTGTGATCCCCGCATTGTTCACGAGAATGTCGATTGAAGAAAATGCAGCGACAGCCTCTTTCATCATGTTTTGTACTTCTTCGGAATTTGATACATCAGCTTTTACCGCGATCGCGTTTCGGCCCAAAGATTTGATTTCATCTACGACTTCGTTCGCTTTCGCTTCATTCCCGGAGTAGTTGACTACTACGTTACAGCCGTTTTTCGCAAGATCAAGCGCGATCGCCCGCCCGATTCCGCGGGACGCTCCCGTTACCACTGCTGTTTTTTCATTAAGCATCCTGATTCTCCTCCTTCAGCGTTTGAATCGCCAGTTCGATGGTTTCATGGTCAGAAACCGCGATTGTTTTAAGGCGGCGGTTCACTTTTTTCACAAGGCCTGAAAGCACTTTTCCCGGCCCGATTTCAACAAACGTCGTGACGCCTTCGTCAATCAGTTTGTTAATGGTTTCTTCAAAGCGAACAGGTGAGTACAGCTGTTCGATCAGTTTTTTCTTGATATCGTCTTTTTCTGTCATAACGTCAGCCGAAACGTTTGAAATCACGGGAACAGCCGCATTTTTTAACTCACAGGCGCTGAGCACCTCCTCGAGTTTTTGCGCTGCCGGCTTCATTAATTCAGAATGGAACGGTCCGCTTACTTCTAATGGGATTGCCCGTTTTGCTCCGTTGTTTTTCGCTTCTTCTGAAGCCAGCTCCACGCCTTTTGCCGTTCCGGAAATTACGATCTGGCCGGGGCAGTTCAGGTTGGCAAGCTGTACGAGATGACCGTTTTCCGTCACTTGATCCGTCACCTTTTTCAAGGACTCCGCGTCCATTCCGAGAATAGCGGCCATGGCGCCTTCTCCGGCCGGCACGGCTTCATTCATGAATTCTCCCCGTTTTCTTACCGTGTAAACGGCATCTTTAAATGTCATCGCTCCCGCCGCAACAAGCGCCGAATATTCTCCGAGGCTGTGTCCGGCGGTGAAATCAGGGGTGATGCCGGATTCTTTAAACTTTTCCAATACGGCGATGCTCGTTGTCAACAGCGCGGGCTGCGCATTGTATGTAAGGGTCAATTCTTCGGCGTCACCTTCAAAAATGAGCGAGCTCAGCTTTGTTTCAAGCGTTTCATCCGCTTCATCAAAAATACGTTTTGACGCTTCTTCGCGTTCGTACAGGTCTTTTCCCATACCGATATATTGTGATCCCTGTCCGGGAAATAAAAATGCAATCTTACTCATGATGCGGTAACCTCCAGACTACTCATCTGTTTTTTCTTCTTTTACTTCTTCTTCTATAAATGCGGCCACGTTTTGGCTGACCATTTCTCTCGCCTGGCGCAGCGCATGGTAAACAGCGCGTGCGTCAGAAGAGCCGTGCGCTTTAACGACGGGCGCTTTCAAACCGAAAAGACTCGCCCCGCCGTACTCAGAATAGTCCATTTTCAGTTTCATTTCCATCAGCTTCGGCTTCAGCACTCCCGCTGCGAGCTTAGAAACAAAACTTGAAGTCAGTGTATCTTTCAGCATTTTGAAAATCGATAACGCTGAACCTTCCAATGTTTTCAACGTGACGTTGCCCGTAAAGCCGTCTGTGACGATGACGTCAGCAGCGCCTTCGAGCAAGTCTCTCGCCTCAACGTTTCCGACAAAATTCACGTTTGTTTCTTTTAATAGTTCAAACGTCTTTTTTGTCAGGTCGTTTCCTTTCTTTTCTTCCGTGCCGACATTTAACAATCCGACGCGGGGCGAGCTGATTCCGAGAACCTGCCGGGCATATACAGATCCCATAATTCCGTACTGGACGAGATGCTCCGGTTTGGCATCGACATTGGCTCCCACGTCCAAAAGAAGGAAACCGTCGCCTGAAACGGTCGGAAGCGTCGGCGCAAGCGCAGGCCGGTCGATTCCTTTAATTCTGCCGACGATAAACAGTCCCGCTGTCATGAGTGCGCCTGTATTCCCCGCTGAGATGCAGGCGTCCGCTCTGTTTTCAGCCACTTCCTGCGCCATCAGCACCATAGAAGAGTTTTTCTTTCTGCGTACGGCGCGGACCGGTTCATCCGTCGGTTCAATCACTTCATCGGCGTGCAACACAGTGATGCGGTCTGATGTTGTTGGCAAGTGTGATTCTATCGTTGTCTTGTCACCGACCAGCGTAATATGAAGATCGTCAAATGCCTCAATACTCTTCATTACTCCGTCAATAACAGCTTTGGGTGCGTTGTCGCCTCCCATTGCATCTACAGCTATTCTCATGCATGCTCCACCTTTATGATTGTTTTGAACGGTACATGTCAAAGCTGCCGGAGAACACGACTTCTTCTCCCACATAGCTGTTGACTTCAACTACCGTTCTGCCTTTTTCTTTTTCGACTGCCGTCACTTTGGCTTTCGCAACGACGCGCTCGCCTTCTTTCACCTGTCTTGTAAAGCGGATATTTGCGCTTGCGGTCAGCGCCAGCTCATCATCAATGACGGCTACGGCGAGTGAGTTCGCCTGCGCAAACAAATGATGCCCCCGCGCAATTTGATTGCGGCTGAAGACATGTTCGCGTCTTACTTCTAATATGGAAATGGCCTGGCCGTCAAGCTCCAGATCAATAATTTCACCGATCACTTCGTCTAAAGACAGTGATTTCACTTCATCATCAAGCGTTTGTTCTGCCACGTTTTTAATTCTTTCCCTCAGCTCCGGTATTGAGAGCTCTAAGCGGTCTAAACGGATCGTCTGAATGCTGACGCCGAATTTCCCCGCTAATTCTTCATCTGTGATGAAGGGTGTCGATTTGATCGTCTGCTGCAATAATTTTTGGCGTTCTTTCTTGCTTCTTCTCATCTGTAAACACCATCCGGACAATTAAGACTAGGTACTAATAGTAGTATATAATCTCATAGATTGGAATGCAATGATTGTTTTTTGAAAGCCGCCGAATTTTACAGAATCAGCTTAATTTCTCCCCTTCTAGGACGCCGCTTGAAAGTAATTGACCGCGCAGCATACGGTATTCGTCATCTTTCCAAAAAGCCTCTGAAGACACCAGATTGGCCGCATCCTGGCGGGCCGTTTCCAAAGCTCTGTAGTCATGAACCATATCCGCCACCTTGAACTCGGGCATACCGCTCTGTTTTTTTCCGAAGAAATCCCCGGGGCCGCGCAGTTCAAGGTCCTTTTCAGACAGCTCGAAGCCGTCGTTTGTCTCTGACATGATTCTCATCCGTTCCTTCCCGGTTTCGGATTTCGGATCGGCCATCAAGATACAGAAAGATTGGTGGTCTCCCCGCCCGACCCGGCCGCGGAGCTGATGGAGCTGAGATAATCCGAAACGGTCGGCGTCATAGATGACCATAATCGTCGCATTCGGCACGTTCACCCCGACTTCTACGACGGTTGTTGACACAAGTACCTGACATTGATTGGCGCTGAATTCTCTCATCACCTGATCTTTTTCATCAGAATGGAGCTTCCCGTGCATCAGGCCGACATTCCATTTACCGCGGTAAACGTCAGACAGCATGTTATATACGTCAATCGCATTCTGCACATCCAGTTTATCCGACTCTTCAATGAGCGGGCAGATAATATAGGCTTGCCTTCCCTGTTTCAGCTCTTTTTCTATAAAAGCCAAAATCCGCTCCAGCATGTCGTGTTTCACCCAATACGTTTCGATTTGTTTTCGCCCCGCGGGCATTTCATCTATCACGGAAACATCCATTTCTCCGAAGACGGTAATGGCCAACGTTCTCGGAATCGGGGTGGCTGTCATAAACAGCACATCCGGATCCTGACCTTTATTCTTGAGTTTTTTGCGCTGTTCGACTCCGAACCGGTGCTGCTCGTCCGTAATAACAAGACTCAGCGCTTTGAATTCCACTTCATCCTGGATTAAAGCATGGGTCCCTACTAAAATATCAATCTCTCCGAGAGCAAGCCGCTCCAAAAGCTCCCTGCGCCGCTTTCCTTTTACAGAACTCGTCAAAAGCGCGATATTTACATCTTCATTTGCAAACAACGATACGAGAGAATCTGCATGCTGTTCGGCCAGAATTTCAGTCGGCACCATTAATGCCCCCTGATACCCCGACAAAATCGCAGCGTACAAAGCGATGGCGGCGACGGCTGTTTTCCCTGAACCGACATCACCTTGCAGCAGACGGTTCATTCGGTAAGGGGATGTCATATCAGCGGTAATTTCCCGAAGCACGCGCGTCTGTGCGGTTGTGAGCGAAAACGGCAGGCTGTCTGTAAAAGCAGCGAGCTTTTCAGCAGGAAACACATGGCTGATGCCTTTTGACTGTTCCCTTTCCGCTTTACGGAACGCCTGCATTTTCAGCTGAAATAATAAGAATTCCTCGTAAACAAACCGGCGTCTGGCCTGCTGTAACGATTCCCTCGTTTCAGGCTGATGCATCGTCTGCAGGGCATGTTTGTAATCAGGCAGCTTGTAGCGGATTCTCAATTTTTCAGGAAGCGGATCGGCCGCACTGTCCAAATGATGCTGCAGCGCTTCCTTAATAAACCGTCTCATCATTTTTACGGTGACGTTTTCTTTAACGGAATAAACAGGCTCAATGCTTTTATCTTCTTGATGAGGACCGTTTTTTAATTCCTGCACGGAAACGGTCTGTCTGTGTTTATCCCATTTCCCGGATATCGTGACGACAGAACCTAACGTCAGTTTCTTTTTTAAGTAGGGACGGTTAAAGCAGACCGCGGTAATTAAATAATTGCCGACAAGCACCCTGAATGTCAGCCTGTTTCGTTTTTTGCCGTAATAGGTAAGAGAAGGTTCTGAATGAACCTTCCCTTCTACCGTCACTCTTTCTTCATGTTTTACTTCTTCTAAGTCCCTCAGCTCATAGTCGTCATAACGGTAAGGGAAATAATTCAGAAGATCAGAAATGTCATAGATACCAAGTTCGTGCAATGTTTTTTCTGTTTCCGGCCCAATGCCCTTAATCTCCGCTATACTAGTTTGCTGATGGTGTGTCACTTGATTTCAGCGCTCCTCCGAAAATTTTTTTCTCTAATTCTCTTCCCGTCGGTGTCGCGGCTAAACCGCCTTGTCCCGTTTCACGCAGTGCTGTCGGCATTGTCTGGCCGATCTTGTACATCGCGTCAATCACCTCATCGCAAGGAATGCGGCTTGTAATCCCGGCCAGCGCCATATCCGCCGCGATCATTGCGTTGGATGCTCCCATTGCGTTTCGTTTGACACACGGCACTTCTACCAATCCGGCGACCGGGTCACATACGAGACCGAGCATATTTTTCAGTGTAATCGCCATTGCTTCCGCTGATTGCTGAGGCGTTCCGCCCGCCATTTCCACAATCGCAGCCGCTGCCATGCCTGATGCTGACCCGACTTCCGCCTGACAGCCTCCTGCCGCTCCTGAAATACTCGCATTGTTTGCTACGACAAAACCGAACGCGCCGGCTGTAAACAGAAAACGGATCATTTGTTCTGTTGTAGGGTTCAGCTTATGCTTTACGGCGAATAACGTTCCCGGCACAACCCCGGCAGAGCCGGCGGTCGGTGTAGCGCAGATCGTTCCCATCGCCGCATTTACTTCATTTGTCGCCACAGCTTTAGAAACGGCGTCTAAAATCAGATTTCCCGACAGGCTTCTTCCCGATTGGATGTATGCCTGAAGTTTCACGGCATCTCCGCCTGTTAAACCGGTCTGACTCGTGACGCCCTTCAGCCCTTTTTCAACAGCTGCTTCCATGACGGAGAGATTGCGCTCCATTCCTTGAAAGATTTCTTCCCGCGTTTTTTGCGTCACTTCCATCTCTTGCGTGATCATCACTTCCGAAATCGGAATTTGTTTTTCTTGAGTGATTTCTATTAATTCTTTTACATTACGAAACATGTCATTTTCCTCCTGACTTTTTAGTCAGCTATCTTAGTAACCTGTATAATATTAGGAAGTGTTGAAAGCTCGTCAAGCACTTCTTCTTCAATATTCTGATCGACCTCAATCGTCATCAGCGCAAGCTGGCCGACGTCCTTACGCGCCACTTCCATATGTCCGACGTTAATGGAGAATTTCGCCAGCACATTGGCAACGCCTGCAATCGTGCCGAATTTATCATTGTGAACGACTAAAATAGCCGGATGGTTTCCGGAAAGACGCAGCTCAAAGCCGTTGAGCTCCGTGATTTCTATTTTTCCGCCGCCGATGGAAATACCGGTAAGGGCAAGCTCTCCCTCATCATCAGAAATGACGATACGCGCTGTATTCGGATGAACCGGCACGGCATCCTCTGTACGGAACTCTACATATATGCCCTTCTCTTCCGCAATTTGAATCGCTGTTTTAATCCGTTCATCAAATGTATCAAAATCAAGCAGGCCGCCGATAATCGCGACATCAGTGCCGTGACCCTTATACGTCTCCGCAAATGATCCGTAAAAAGACACAATGATCCGGCGGGGCTCCCGCCTGAATAGGCTTCTGGCCACTCTGCCGATCCGGGCGGCGCCTGCGGTATGTGAACTGGACGGACCGATCATTACCGGGCCGATAATATCAAAAACGCTTCTATACTTCATGCTGGTTTGTTCCTCCTTAACATCACTTCATTCAGCGCTTTTCTTTAGACTAATTGAACATTTCTCAATTGGCAAGCAGACACACTGCCGCACTGCCGCAGGTAAATAAAGACATAAGAATAGAAGGGCCTGATAAGCCCTTCTATTCTGCCGCAAATATATATGGATACAGAGGCTGTCTGCCGTTATGGATTTCAACCTCGATATCTTCACAGACGCTTGCAATATACTCAGCGAGTTTCTCAGCTTCTTCTTCCGGAGCGTCCTCTCCGTACAAGATGGTGACAATTTCATCTTCTTCCCCGATCATTTCATCCAGCAGCAATTTTGCCGCACTCATCCGATCTTCGGCGCTGCCGATAATTGAACTGTTTAAAATGCCGATAAAATCACCTTTTTTAATATCTTTGCCGTCAATATGGGTGTCTCTGACTGAATATGTCACCTGTCCGCTTTTCACATTCCGGATGGCCTCAAGCATATTGGCTTCATTTACGTCAGCCGGCTGGTCAGGGTTAAACGCAAGCAGGGCGGTCATGCCTTGAGGGACCGTTTTTGCCGGAATGACAATGACATTTTCTTCAGCCACGCTCGCCGCCTGATTGGCAGCCATCACAATATTGGAATTGTTCGGAAGAATGAAAACCGTCTCCGCATTGACAGACTGAACGGCTTCAACAATATCTTCCGTGCTCGGATTCATTGTCTGACCGCCTTCGATTACGTGTGAAGCGCCGATGCTCGTAAACAATTCAGAAATGCCCTCTCCCATTGCCACAGTCACGATGCCAAAAGGCTTGCGGGCTTCTTTCATAACGCCGGCCGGCTTTTTTTCATCATGTTCTTGGCTGATGATTGAAGTATGCTGTTCCCTCATGTTTTCAATTTTAATTTTAATCAAATCGCCGTAACGCTGTGCGAGATTGAGCACGTTCCCTGGTTCTTCGGCATGAATATGGACTTTCGCCAGCGTATCATCAGCCACGACCAGCAGTGAATCGCCGAAACGGCTCAGTTCGTTTCTGAACGTCTCTTCCTTGAACGTCCGTTTATCTTGATCCAGCCTCACCATCACTTCCGTACAAAATCCGAATTCAATGTCTTCTGTACTCAGCATGCTCTGCGCGCTTTTATGATGCTCGGCATTCACCATATCATCGAGTGCCGGAAGAACCGCTTTTTTCGGTACGGCCTCTCCTTTTAAAGCAGCCAAAAAGCCTTCATATACACAAAGCAGACCTTTTCCGCCGCTGTCAACGACACCGACGTCCTTTAAAACAGGAAGCAGATCCGGCGTGCGGTTGAGCGACGCTTCCGCTTCTTCAATAACGGCCTCCATGACCGAAATAATATCGGTTTCTTCTTTGGCCGAGGCGACCGCTTTTTTAGCCGCATCCTTAGCCACGGTTAAAATCGTTCCTTCAACCGGTTTCATGACCGCCTTATATGCCATATCCACTCCCGCTTGGAGTGCTGCGGCAAATTCTTGGGCGTCTATTTGGTTTTTGTTTTCAATGCTCTTTGTGAAACCTCTGAACAATTGGGACAAGATCACCCCTGAGTTTCCTCTCGCTCCCATAAGCAGGCCTTTTGACAGGGCGATGCCGACTTTGCCGATGTCGGGTGAGTCAATGTGCTCTACCTCTCTTGCACCGGATGACATCGATAAATTCATATTTGTTCCGGTATCGCCGTCAGGCACGGGAAACACGTTCAGCGCATCCACCGCGGATGCGTTTTGAGACAATGTCTCAGCCCCCGCCAGAATCATTGCCGCAAAAGCTCTCCCATCTAAGTTTCGTCTAGACAATACTCATCCTCCTCACTACGGGTTCGTTACTCGTACGCCTTGGACATAAATATTTACAGAATCAACTGCAAGTCCGATTGTTTGATTTACTGTGTATTTTACCTTCGTCTGAACATTGTGGGCTACTTCGGATATTTTAGTGCCGTAGCTGACAATAATGTACATGTCGATATGTATTTGTTCGGCTTCCTGACGGACATGTACGCCTTTTGCGAAGTTCTCTCTCCGGAGGATTTCAGACAAACCGTCTTTAATCTGGTTTTTTGAGGCCATCCCCACTATTCCGTAACAATCAATGGCAGCGCCTCCGGCAACCATTGCGATGACTTCGTTGGATATATCAATCTGTCCGTATTTTGTCTTCATTTCAATGGACACACAGGTTCCTCCTTCAGGTGCATAGAGTTATCATTATTCTACTATATGTATCCCATTATGAAAAGAAAAGATACAGACAGCGGCCTTCAGCGCGGAAATGTGATTGGTTTTACATGTCAAGTGATTTTTCTTGAAAGTAAGGGAAACAATAGTTGCAAACGGTTTTTAGCTGTGGTAAATTATTTAAAGTATTGTATAACGAAAGCATCTGAGAAACTATGTTTGAAAAGATGTTTCGCGCAGTTAGGAGGGAAACAAATGGCACGTAAATGTTTTATTACAGGTAAAAAAACAAAAGCCGGAAACAACCGTTCTCACGCAATGAACGCTTCTAAGCGTACTTGGGGCGCCAACCTTCAAAAGGTCCGCATCCTCGTTGACGGCAAACCTAAAAAAGTGTATGTATCTGCCCGGGCTTTAAAATCCGGTAAAGTTGAGCGTGTATAAGCAAAAATGAACGCCTGCCCTTTTATGCGGCAGGCGTTTTTTATGCGTTCAAAGAGGGCAATTTCAGCTTCTTGGGCTTACTCTTTTCTAAATGAGCCCAGCATCGCCCGGACAATTCCTCCTAAAAACTTCGGCAATTTAATGGTATAAAATTTCATTTTGTCCCCTCCTATAAGTCCCGTATCCGCTGCGTTCATCACTTTAGGATTCATGGTTTTTTCCGCATATGGCAGAAGCCGCTTTTCTAATCCGCGCTCCTTACCATTATTAATATGCCTTTTGCAAACGAAAAAGTACCTCGTGAATGAATGAGTTCGTTACTAATACATAGTGTTGAACCCAGAGGAATATGACAATTTTCAAGGGGATATTTAAAACCGTCGAGTGTCAGGCCGTCTGCCGCTTCCGTAAACGGAATGAAAGAAATATAGCGTCTGCGCGCTTTTTCTTCAATTGTATAACGGCCGGGCCCGAACATCTGAATGTCATTCTGCCGGTCGATCAGCTCGACATCGGTATTCTTGTGTAAGGCTTTATACAGCAGCTGGATGTTCCCTAAAAAGTGATCGGCTCTTCCGCCCGTCACACCGAATATCCGAATGGTTTCCGGTTCTTTTTGTAAAGCCCAGTCAAGGGCGAGTTCAAGATCGGTATAATCTTTTTCCGCCTGATACACATGGAGGGCCGGCGCCGCTTTTTGAATCTGCATGAGCTCCTCTTCCGTAATGCTGTCAAAATCACCGAAAGCTTCCTGCGGAATGATTCCAGCTTCCAAAAGAGCAACCGTCCCTTTATCGACTCCGACCCACGTCGTATCTCCGTCAGTGTATTCGGATAGATCGGGAATAAGCTCCCGCGGGCCGCCCGCAACGATATTGATTGTCCTCATATGTTTTCCTCTCTTTTAGACGCGAAAAGAGCCGGCGGCTTTCACCGGGCTCTTTTTCAGCATGTTTATTACGCGTTTCGGATGTCAGCGATGGCTTTTTTCCGATCCGGCTGATTATATACGGCAGACCCGGCAACAAGCAGATTGGCGCCCGCTTCAGCGCATAAAGGGGCTGTTTCTTTATTAACGCCTCCGTCCACTTCGATTAAAAGCTCAGACAGGCCTTTCTCCTCAGCCAGCTGTTTGACCTGACGGATTTTCGGCAGAACCGAATGAATGAAGCGCTGGCCGCCAAAACCGGGGTTAACCGTCATTAACAGCACAAGGTCAAGTTCCTCGATCACATGTTCAATCATTTGGACGGGCGTATGCGGATTGAGCACAACTCCCGCTTTTACCCCCTGCTCTTTTATCAATTGAATGGTCCGGTGAAGATGCGGACACGCTTCAGCATGAACGGAAAGGATGTCCGCGCCGGCTTTTGCGAATGCCGGTATGTAGCGGTCCGGGTTTTCAATCATAAGATGGACATCCAGCGGCAGATCAGTCACCGGACGGACGGCTTCAACGATAAGCGGCCCGATTGTAATGTTAGGGACGAAATGGCCATCCATGACATCAATATGGATATAGTCCGCCCCTCCTTTTTCCACGTCTTTAATTTCCTCGCCCAGTGAAGCAAAATCGGCGGAAAGAATTGATGGCGCAACCTTAATCATATTAATACCTCGGCTTTCTCTCTTTTATTTCCTGCATAAATTCTTTGTAATGCTCATAGCGGTACGGCTGAATCTCTCCTTCTTCCACCGCTTGCTTTACCGCGCATTTCGGCTCCTTAAGATGCAGACAGCCTCTGAATTTGCAAGAGGCGCTTATTTCTCTGATCTCAGGGAACGTGCTGCCCAGCTCATCTTCCTCAATGCCGGTAAATTCAAGCGAACTGAACCCCGGAGTATCCGCCACCAGACCGCCTGATGTATGAATGAGCTCCACATGGCGCGTCGTATGTTTTCCGCGTCCCAAATGCGCGGAAATCTCGTTTGTTTTCAGCTCAAGCTCCGGGCTGATCGCATTTAAAAGCGAAGATTTTCCGACTCCCGACTGACCGGCAAACACCGTCGTTTTGTTCTCGAAGTGTTTCACAATGCCTGTTAAACCGCTGTTTTCTTTTGATGACGTCACATATACGTCATAACCGATCCCCTGATAGTCTTTCACGTAAGAAAGTATCGCCTCTTTCGATTCCCCGTCTGCAGCTAAGTCCATTTTGGTTATGCAGATGATCGGGTGAATGCCGTTGGCTTCCACAAGGACGAGAAAACGGTCCAATAAAGACGTGCTGAACGCCGGCTGAACGGCAGAAAAGACGAGAACGGCCTGATCGACATTTGAAATCGGCGGCCTGATCAGCTCGTTTGTTCGTTCTTTGATTTCCAGCAAGTAGCCTTCTTTATCATTTTCAGCCTGATAAACGGCATAATCGCCGACCAGAGGCGTTATTTTATTTTTTCTGAAAATGCCCCGGCCCCTGCATTGAATGATCTTGTCCTGTGATTCATCCAAGACATAATAGAATCCGCTTAACGCTTTTATAATTTTGCCCTCAGGCATAGGGTCCCTCCTTGTCAGTCATTATCTTTCGGGTATTCAATCGTTTTGTAGCTGACGACTTTATGATCGACCATCACTTGGTAATACCCCTTCTGTCCCTGATCAATCTTCAGTTCAATTGTTTTTTCAGTCGGCTCTTTTATTTTAAATGAGTCATACGTATCAGAGATGCTGTGGTCCTTATCATCGATGGCGATTTGCACTTCAAGCTCGTCCCCTTCATGTTCGGGTTCGTAAGGAATGCTGATTTTTTCTTTTACCGTTTTCGCCGGTTTTTCTTCAGGTCCGAGCGAGAACGTCACTTCAACATTACTTCCCGGCTTAACCGCAGTGCCGGCTGCCGGCTCTTGCTTCATGACTTGTCCTTTTGGCACGTCATCTGAATGGGCTTGTTTTTCAACAAGCTGCAGGCCGTTATCTTCAAGATACCCTGAAGCCGCTTCCTTGCTGTAAGTCTTTAAGTCCCTCAGCGTAACGTCCGCCGGGCCGAGGCTGACCGTTAGATTGACTTCATCGTCGCTTGCGACCATGTCGGTGCCGGCTGACGGGTCCTGATCAATTACGGTGCCGGCCTCGCTGTCATCGTTCTCTTCTTTGACATTGACATGTTTGAAGCCTTTTTCCTTCAGCGCTTTTTTTGCGTCGCCGATCTGCCGCCCTTTCACGTCGATCAGCTGGGTTTTCGGTTTTCCGATGCTTTTGTACAGTTTTACAGAAGAGCCTTCTTTAACGGTAGACCCCGCTTTTGGGTCCGTTTTGACCATTAATTCCTCTTCTATTTTGTCATCTTCAATGTCCGTTATATCAGGATCCGCCCGGAGCCCGTTCTTTTCAAGCAGTGCTTCCGCTTTTTCGTACTTCATGCCCCGTACGTCGGGGACGCTTACATCTTTAGGCATAAACAAAGACGGGAACACGGTGACCGCAAGAACAGCCGCCATAATGAAAATGAAACAGACGGACAGCAAAACCCACGGCCATTTCCGTTTTTTCTTTTTGGCGGGCTGCTGTTCCTTATCGTCCGTCTCCCCCGGCGTTTCCGCCTGAGGTGCGGCTTTTGCGCCGTCAGTAATAACGGGAATGGCTTTTGTCATTTCCTCATCATCCTGAACGGAAAATTTTTGTTCATTCAGCCTGCCGGCGTCAAAAGCCGTTCTGATGTCCGCTTCCATGTCCTCGGCGCTTTCATAGCGGTGAAACGGGTCTTTAGCGGTTGCCTTTAAAATAATGTTTTCGACGCTCTGCGGAATGGAAGGGTTCCACTTTCTGGCGGAAGGCGTTTCTGTTTGCAGATGCTTTAGCGCTATGCTTACGGCTGATTCTCCGTCAAAAGGGATCTTACCTGTTAAAAGCTCAAACAGCACGATGCCGAGCGCGTAAATATCTGATTTTTTCGTTGCCAGACCGCCTCTCGCCTGCTCCGGAGACAAATAATGAACCGAGCCCAGCACAGAATTCGTATGTGTGATTGTCGTAGACGTAAGTGCTGTGGCGATGCCGAAATCCGTCACCTTGATATGCCCTAAATGATCTATCAATATATTGTGCGGTTTAATATCCCGGTGCACGATATGGTTTTGATGGGCATGGGCGATGGCCGAGACGATCTGCTCCATAACGGACAGCGCTTCTTTCGGATGAAGCGGTCCGTGTGCGGTTATGTATTCCTTTAATGTCATGCCTTCCACATATTCCATGACAATGTAATAAATATCGCCTTCCTCCCCGATATCGTAAATACTGACGATATTCGGATGATCGAGGCTTGATGCCGACTGTGCTTCTCTTCTGAAACGCCTGATAAAATCAATGTCATTCACAAAGTCAAACCGCAGAATTTTAATTGCGACTTCACGTTCGAGAATGATGTCCTCAGCTAAAAAAACGTTTGCCATTCCGCCGCCGCCAATGGGCCGGAGGATATGATAACGCCCGCTGATCCGCTTGCCGGTTAGCACTTGTCTTCACCCTCTTTTGCATCTGCGGAAAACTCAATCAACACAGCCGTGATGTTATCTTCGCCGCCGTTTTGATTCGCTTTGCTGATGAGAAGGTCTACTTTTTCCTGAGGATCAGATTCGGCTTGAAGCATTTGTTTGATCTCGTGATCTTCTATTTTATTTGACAGTCCGTCAGAGCATAAAAGCAGCTGATCGCCGTCAGACAGTTCAAAAGAACGGGCGTCGGAACTGATGGTTTCATCTGTCCCCAGCGCTCTCGTCAATACATTTTTCCGCGGATGGTGCTCGGCGTCCTCTTTCGAAATTTCCCCCGTCTTGACCAGCTCATTCACAAGCGAATGGTCTTCAGTCAGCTGAGTGAATTCCCCATCTTGAAGCAGGTAGCATCGGCTGTCACCGATATGAGCCACAGTGACAAACTTCCCGGTGAATAAGGCGCAAACAACGGTGGTGCCCATTCCCCGGCATTCTTCATTCGCTTTAGCGTGGTCATGTACTTTGACATTCGCCTCATGAATCCGGTCTTTCAGCCAATCCTCGCAAGCAGACGGCAGAGAAGGAACCGTTTCGGTCCGGTTCCACTGCTCTTCCATCGCCGCAACCGCCATCCTGCTCGCTACATCTCCGGCAAGATGACCGCCCATGCCGTCGGCGACAACCGCAAGCACCGCGTCTTCTTTTGTGAAAATGCCCGCCGCATCTTCATTATGCCGGCGGACTTTACCTGTATCTGTTTTCAAGGCTGTAATCAACCTCTTCACCTCGTCTCGTCTTGACGCTCCTTCGCGCGAAGCTGACCGCAGGCCGCGTCAATGTCATGGCCTTGCTCTCTTCTGATCGTGACATTTACACCGCGGGATTTTAACGTTTTTTCGAATGCGAAAATCTGATCTCTCGGTGTGCGGACGTAATCCCGTTCAGGCACATAGTTTACCGGAATTAAATTGACATGGCATTTCACGTCTTTTAACAGTTCTGCAAGCTCTTCTGCATGTTCGACCTGATCATTTACGCCGCCGAACAGCCCGTATTCAAAGCTGATCCGTCTGCCTGTTTTCTCGATGTAATATTTGACGGCCTCCATAAGGTCAGGAAGCTTATAGGCTTTGTTAATCGGCATCAGACGGCTTCTGATTTCCGTATTCGGAGCATGCAGAGAAATCGCGAAATTGATCTGCATTTTTTGATCGGCGAAATCGTAAATCTTCGGAATGATTCCGCTGGTGGAAACTGTGATATGACGCGCTCCGATGTTCAGCCCTTTATCGTGGTTAATGATTTTCAAGAAAGCGAGCATTTCGTTAAAGTTATCAAAAGGTTCACCGATTCCCATGATCACGACTGAGCTGACGCGTTCATCCGTTTCATCAAGCGCCTTTTGCACTTTCACGACTTGAGCGACGATTTCTCCCGCTTCAAGATTCCGTTTCAGACCGCCGAGCGTTGACGCGCAAAATGTGCAGCCGATCCGGCAGCCGACCTGTGTCGTTACACATACAGAATTACCATACTCGTGTCTCATTAAAACCGTTTCGATCGTATAACCGTCATGAAGCTCAAATAAAAATTTCATCGTGCCGTCTTGAGATGTCTGTTTTACAGCCGTTTTCAGCGTTGTCAGCACAAAATGGCTCTCGAGTTTTTCACGCAGGCTTTTTGAGAGGTTTGTCATTTCATCAAATGAAGAAACCCGCTTTTCATAGAGCCATTCAAAAATCTGTGCCGCGCGGAACGGCTTTTCGCCATTCTCAGTCAGCCATTGTTTGATTTCATCTAATTCAAAAGAGTAAATGGACGGCTGCTCAGTCCGCAGCTCTTTCCGTACGCTTGTCTTTTTTAATTGTGTCATTTTTTATCCCTTCTTTCTCATGCTGCTAATAAAGAAACCGTCTGTTCCGAAATAATGCGGAAGAATTTGAAGGCTTCCATCCTGAACAAAGGGTCTCGCCTTTTCAGGCAGCCGCTTTTCAAGAGACAAATCGGGTTCAAACTCAGGGTGTTCTTGTATAAACGCATGCATAACTTCTTCATTTTCTGTCCGGTCCATTGTACACGTACTGTATACGAGTGTGCCACCTTTTTTTACTAATGGGGCGATTTCCCTTAAAATGCCGAGCTGGATTTCTGACAGCCGTCTGCTGTCCTCCGGCGTCTTCGTATATTTCATATCGGGTTTTCTTCTGATGACGCCGAAACCTGAGCAAGGGGCATCAACGAGAATACGGTCAAACCGTTCTGCGCCAAAGGCCTCTCCCGCTTTCCGCGCATCCATCGTTTGTGCGTCGATGATCGTAAGTCCGAGCCGTTCTGCGCCCTCTTTAATCAGCTTCACTTTATGGCGGTGAAGATCAAGCGATGTGAGGCTCCCCTCGTTCTCCATCAGTTCCGCAATGTGAGCCGACTTTCCGCCCGGTGCGGCGCATGCGTCTAAAACGGTTTCGCCCGGCTTCGGGTCCAGCGCCCGCGCGACAAGCATTGAGCTTTCATCCTGTATGGATACCCGGCCGTTTTGGAAAAATGCCGTGTTCGCGATGCTTCCTTTTAAAAGCTTAATCGCATCAGGAGAAAGGTCTCCGGCTTCCGCTTCCAGACCGGCATTCTCCATCTCATTCAGCACCGTTTCCCTGTCGCTCTTTATGTGATTGACACGGAGCGTCTGCTTCGGCGGAATGAGATGAATCCGGCAGATCTTTTCAGCCGCCTCAAAGCCGTACGCCTCGACCCACTCTTTTACGAGCCATTCGGGATGGCTTGTCTCTGTAGAAAGACGGAGAACCGGGTCTTCAATTTCAGCGAATGACGGCGCCCCCTCACGCTGCAGGGAGCGGAGGATGCCGTTGACAAAGGACGCAATGCCCTTATGCCCGCGTTTTTTGGCGATTTCAACCGCTTCATGGATGGCGGCGCGATCCGGAATTTTTTCTAAATACTCCATTTGATACGCGGACAGACGAAGCAGCTGAATCACCCACGGCTTCACCTTATTCGGCTTGCGGATAAAAGGCTTCAGCATAAAGTCTAAGGCGATTTTATTTTGCAGCGTTCCGTAGACAAGCTCTGTCAGCAGCCCTCTGTCCTGATCGCTGAGCGTGTTCGTTTTGATAACCGATGTAAGAAGCAGGTTGCTGTATGCCTGATTTTGCTCAAGCTTCTCAAGCGCTTCGAGGGCGAGCTCCCGGACATTAATTTTCTTCATTTGCTTCTCCTAACACGTCACCGGGCTGCACATTTTTGCCTCTTACAAAATCTTCGCCCTTCATCCGTTTTTTTCCCGCCGGCTGCAGCTCAGTGATTAAAAGGGCTGTGCTGTTTCCTGATGCGACGACAATGCCGTTTTGCTCCGTGCGGATGACTGTTCCGGGCGCAGCTTCAGTTTTTGCCGCAACTTTTTCAGAAGCCCATACTTTAATAGTTTGACCGTTCAAAGTTGTATAGGCGACAGGCCAAGGGTTTAAACCTCTGATCTGGTTGTAAATCTCTTCTCCGGGCTTTGCCCAATCAATCCGCTCCTGCTCACGCTTAATGTTAGGCGCGTAAGTCGCTTTTGATTCGTCCTGTTTGATCGGTTTAATATTCCCGGAAATGACGTTCGGAACGGTCTCTGACAAAAGCTTTGCCCCCGCTATGCTTAATTTGTCGTGAAGCGTGCCGACGTTATCCGTTTCATCAATTTCCACTTCGATTTTAGAAATCATATCGCCCGCATCAAGCTTTTCAACCATATACATGATCGTCACGCCCGTTTTCTTCTTGCCTTGGAGAATCGAATAATGTATCGGCGCTCCGCCTCTTAATTCAGGCAATAGTGACGCGTGTACGTTGATACAGCCGTATTTCGGGCCGTCCAGCAGCTGCTTGGGGAGGATCTGTCCGAATGCCGCCGTAACAATCAGGTCCGGCTTCAGGCTGAGCACTTTTTCTATTTCTTCTTCGAGCCTTACTTTTTCGGGCTGAAGCACGGGAATGCCGTGACGTTCAGCTTCAGCCTTTACAGGAGGGGGCGTCATGATTTTTTTTCTGCCTTTCGGGCGGTCAGGCTGCGTAACGACACCAACCACTTCATATCCGTCTTCAATAAGCGTGCGCAGGACGGGAACTGAAAAGTCGGGCGTTCCCATAAAAACGATCCTTGTCATCCAATCATCCTTCCATTTCTGCCAGTTCTTCTTCAGTGTAGTAAGCCGTAATTTTTGATGTGAATAAAATGCCGTCTAAATGATCCATTTCATGCTGAACGGCTCTGGCCAAAAAACCCTCCGCTTCTAAAATAAACGGTTTTCCTTTACGGTCATAGGCTTTTACCTTTACGTAATCCGGGCGGGTGACATCGCCGTAAACCCCGGGAAAGCTTAAGCAGCCCTCGACTCCGGTCTGTTCACCGCTCTTTTCAAGAATAACCGGATTTACAAGGTCGATCCGGCCGCTTTCTTCACCGATGTCCACGACGGCCGCTCTTTTTAAAATGCCGATTTGCGGCGCGGCGAGGCCGACGCCATCCATTTCGAGCATCGTATCGTACATATCATCAAGCAGTTTTTTTAATTTTTTATCAAACACTGTCACTTCTTCGGCAGGTGTTTCCAGAACCTCCGCCGGGTGTGTGACGATTTTTTTCACAGCCAAAATTTTGCCCTCCAAAAACTAATGTTACATCAGCATGTACGGATTCATATCGATTGAAATCATTACATGCTTTTGCGCAATGTCGCGTTTATAGTGCTCCAGTATCTTTTTCAACTGAATCTGCAACTCGTTTTCCTGTCTGTATTTTATCACGCATTGATAGCGATATCTATCTTTGATCCTGGCGATCGGGGAAGCCGCCGGCCCGAGAATTTTCGTATCAGGCCCGCATCCCGCTCTTAAATAGTTTGTAATCTTTTCTGCGGTGACCGCGGCTTTTGCCGCTTCTTCATGAGAAACGGTCACCAGCGCCACGTAATAATAAGGCGGGTATGACTGGGCCCGTCTGTGCGCCATTTCCTGCTGAAAAAAAGTTTCATAGTCGTGCGTTTTCGTCAGCTGAATGCTGTAATGAGACGGTGTATACGTTTGAATGACCACCGTTCCCGGCTTTTCATGCCGCCCGGCCCGTCCGCTTACCTGCGTCAGCAGCTGGAATGTCTTCTCCGCAGCCCTGAAATCAGGGATGTGAAGCGTCGTATCTGCGCTTAATACTCCGACGAGCGTCACGTTCGGAAAATCAAGCCCTTTTGCGATCATTTGCGTACCGAGCAGGATATCCGCCTTCCCTTCACCGAACGCTGACAACAGTTTTTCATGGGCGCCTTTTCTTGAAGTGGTGTCCACATCCATCCTGATCACGCGCGCCTGAGGCAGCACTTTGGTAAGCTCCTCCTCCACACGCTGCGTGCCTGTGCCGAAAAAGCGGATATGTTCGCTGCCGCATTCCGGGCATGTTCCCGGGACAGGTTCCTCATGGCCGCAGTAATGGCATTTCAGCCTTTGTCCGTAGCGGTGATAAGTCATTGAAATGTCGCAATGCGGACATTGCGGCACATAACCGCAGTCCCGGCACATCACAAACGAGGAATACCCCCGTTTATTCAGGAAAAGGACAGCCTGCTCTTTTTTTGCAAGCTTCTCTTCCAGCTGTTCCATCAGCTCTCTTGAAAACATTGATCTGTTGCCGTTTCTCAGTTCTTCTCTCATATCAACGAGAGAAACGTCAGGCATGAGCTGGCGATTTACGCGATGTTTTAACGGTAGCAGCTCATAAACGCCTTTTTTCGCCCGCGCAAATGATTCCAATGTCGGGGTGGCGCTCCCGAGGACGACCGGACAGCTGTGATGCTCGGCCCGGCGGATGGCTACGTCCTTTGCATGATACCGCGGCATTTCCTCCTGCTTATAGGAAGATTCGTGCTCTTCATCAATAATGATCATGCCGAGATTTTCAAACGGGGCAAAGATGGCCGATCTGGCTCCGACGACAAGCCGGACTTCCTTGCGCTGAATCTTCCGCCATTCATCGTATTTTTCACCTGTGGATAACCCGCTGTGCATGACCGCAACCTGTGAGCCGAAGCGGCCTTTAAAACGGTTGACCATTTGCGGTGTCAACGAGATTTCCGGAACGAGCACGATAGCTTCTTGTCCTTTTGCCAGCACTTTTTCAATGGATTGCAGGTAAATTTCCGTCTTGCCGCTTCCCGTGACGCCGTGAAGCAGAAAGACGTGATGGACATGATCGGCTACGGCTTGTTTAATCGGCTCAAAAGCGGCCTGCTGCTCTTCTGTAAGAGAGAGCGGCTCTGTTTTTTTGAACATTCTGTCCTGATAAGGATCGCGGTAAACCTCCTCAAAGCTTTCCGTAAGAAGCCCCTTTTTAAGAAGCGTTTTCAGCGTCGCGGAACTGGAATCGGTCTTTTTGCAAAGCTCGGCCGCGGAAATCTTTGCTCCCCCGCCGATAAAATAAGTAAGCACGGCGAGCTGTTTAGAAGCCTGCTTTGTCAATGAATCTGCGTGCCGGGCGAGTTCTTCTTTGTCTGCCCCCGCTTCGATCATGCGGATCATTTTTTTATTCGTTTTTTGGGCGACTTTATATGTGACATCAATGCTTCCTTTGCGCACGAATTTCTGAAGTGACGAAAGAATGCTTTCATCGGTAATATCCGAGTACAGAAGACTTTTTTGATTCCTGAAAAGCTGTTTGATGTCCGGTGTCAGCGCTTCTTCGTCAACGACTTTCAGCTCTTTCTCGTACTTCGCCTTCAGTGCGGCAGGCAGCATTGCCTGAAGCGCCGTGATTTTAAACGACAGCGTTTTGTCAGAAAGCCATGAAGACAGCTGCATCAGTTCCTCAGTCAGAACGGGCGTCAAATCAAGAAGCTTCTCGACTTCCTTCATTGAGCCGCCGTTTAATTCAGACGAATCTTTCAAACCGGTCACAAATCCTTGAAGCTTGCGCGGGCCAAACGGGACAATCACCCGCATGCCGACTTCGATCATCCCTTTTAAATGATCGGGAATTTTGTAATCAAAGGGTCTGTCAATGTTTTTGGAGCTGACATCGACAATGACTTCTGCTACATTCATACCGGTTTTCGGTCCTCGGCTTTCAAAGCGGTCATTTCCTTCAGCATTTCAAAGGAAACGTCAAGTTTAGACATAAGCGCAAGCTCCCGTTTTCTTCCGTCCCGGAAATAGAACGTGACGACATTCGTATCCGTGCCAAATCCGGCCCCTTCCGCTTTCACATCATTCGCAACGATCATATCAAGGTTTTTCTGTTCGAGTTTTCTGCGCGCATAGCGTTCGACGTCTTGCGTTTCAGCCGCAAATCCGACCAGCAGCTGGTGTGTTTTCCGTTCGCCGAGTTCTTTCAGTATGTCTGCCGTACGGTTGAATTCGATCACGAGCGAACCGTCGTTCTTCTTCATTTTGTGATCAGAAACAGCCGCCGGCGTAAAATCGGCCACGGCCGCCGTCTTAATCACCATGTCGCATGAATCAAACACAGAAAGCACGGCTTCTCTCATATCGGCTGCCGATTGCACAGGAAGAAACTGATACAGTCCGACTGGCGGCTCTATTGACACCGGGCCTGAAATCAGCGTCACCCGCGCCCCGAGACGGACGGCGGCTTCAGCGGCGGCGTAGCCCATTTTGCCGGTGGATTTATTTGTGAAGAAGCGGACAGGGTCCACGGCTTCGCGCGTCGGACCGGCCGTAATGACAATATGTTTTCCTTTCAGCGGCGCATCGTCTTCAGGCTCCTTAAAATGCTCTCTGACACGCTCAACAATAAGCTCCGGCTCCTCCAGCCTTCCTTTGCCGACATATCCGCATGCCAAATAGCCTTCACTCGGCTCGATAAAGCGGACCCCGTCGTGATAAAGCACAGAGATGTTCCGTTTCACCGCCGGATGATCATACATATGGACATTCATCGCAGGCGCCACCCAGACCGGGGCCTCAGCCGCCAGCACCGTCGTTGTGAGCATATCGTCAGCAATTCCGTTGGCAAGCTTGCCGATGATATTTGCCGTAGCGGGCGCGACAATAATTAAATCCGCCCAGTCAGCGGCATCAATATGAGAAATCACCTTCGGATTTTGTTCATTAAATGTATCTGTATACACTTCATTCCGGCTCAGCGCCTGAAATGTCAGCGGAGAAACAAACTCACGCGCGGACTCAGTCATAATCACTTTGACGTTTGCGCCGGCCTGAACCAGCTTGCTCGTGAGTGCGGAAGCTTTATAAACGGCAATTCCTCCGCTTACGCATAGCAAAATGTTTCGGTTTTTCATGAAGTCTTCTCCCCTTTATGAAAGCATTGGACAAATCCCAAACGGAAAAAAATAACAACCTATGTAGAGATAGGTTGCTACGTGTGCTTGTTATTCGCTGTCTTCTCTTTCAAACGAAAGCAGGCCCGCGTCAATTTCTTCTAAAGCTTTGCCTACATATTTGTGAGAAATGGTATGTTCAATCTGCTGGTCTTTTTTGATCTGCATTTCACGCGCGCGTCTTGCAGACACGGTCACCAGCGTATATTTAGAATCTAATTTATTCATTAAAGAGTCAATTGACGGATCTAACATAAGTTATTCTACCTCCAGCATTTTCTTATATCTCGGAGCGACGCGTTCACGTTTTAAGTGCTCGGCGAGAACGATTGCGTTAATCTTATCACAAGCCGTTTGGATATCGTCGTTTTCAACGACATAATCATACGCGTCCATCATTTCGATTTCAGCTTTTGCGGCATTCATTCTGTTTTCGATTAAATCGTCGGTTTCAGTCCCTCTTGTCACGATTCTGTTTTTCAGCTCAGAAAGACTCGGCGGCGCTAAGAAGATAAACAGGCCTTCCGGAAATGCATTACGCACTTGGAGCGCGCCCTGCACTTCAATCTCTAAGAAGACGTCTTTTCCTTCTTGAAGCGTCTGTTCGACATAATCAACGGGCGTTCCGTAATAGTTGCCGACATATTCCGCCCACTCAAGCAGTTTGTTGTTTTCAATCATGCGTTCGAATTCATCTCTTGATTTAAAGAAATAATCGACGCCGTCGACCTCGCCCTCTCTCGGGTTTCTCGTCGTGACTGAAATTGAGTATTCAAATTTCGTGTCCTGTTGTGAAAATATTGCTTGCCGAACCGTTCCTTTTCCAACTCCGGAGGGACCTGAGAGAACGATTAATAACCCTCTTTCTTTCATGCGGCAATTACCCCTGCCCTTCATCCATAATTTCTTCTTTCACAGAAAGTCTGTGTGCAACTGTCTCAGGCTGGACGGCAGATAAGATAATGTGATCACTATCCATGACGACAACTGCACGGGTTCTTCGTCCGTATGTAGCGTCTATTAGCATTCCGCGGTCTCTTGCATCCTGGATCATTCGCTTTATTGGCGCAGACTCCGGGCTGACAATCGAAATCATCCGATTGGCGGAGATGATATTGCCAAATCCGATATTAATCAGTTTAATCGTCATCTTCTACGTTCCCCCTGTAAAATAGACGTCTCTAGTGTAACCTGAAGAGACCGTCTGTAAACAATACGCACAGTCGCTATTCTATATTTTGCACTTGTTCCTTCAATTTTTCAATAGAACTTTTCATTTCAACGACAAGCTTTGTGATTTGATGATCATTGGCTTTTGAGCCGATCGTGTTCGCTTCCCGGTTAAGCTCCTGAACAAGGAAATCAAGTTTGCGGCCGACTGCCCCGCCTTCTTTTAATATATCACGGAATTGAACAAAATGGCTCTTCAATCTGGTAATTTCTTCCGTAATATCAGAACGGTCGGCGAAAATGGCGCATTCCGTGATCAGCCTGCTTTCGTCGAGCGCGTCCTCCGTCCATTCCTTCATTCGGGCGTAAAGACGCTCGCGGTATTGAATAACAACGGCTGAAGCGCGCTCTTTCACCTGTTCGGACAGCGTCTCAAGCCGCTCAATGTGCAGAAAGCAGTCTTCCGCCAAAAGCCGTCCTTCTTTTTCCCTCATGTCACAAAGTTCCTTTACAGCCAGCTCAGCGGCTTCCCTGATGACTTCTTCAAGCTTGTCATCACGCATCTGTTCTTCGTGTATCTGCGCAATATGTTCAAATTTAAAGAAATCCATTGCATCGGGTTCTGCGGCCAGGCTGTAGCGCTCTTTCATAACGCGTGCAGCGCTCACATATTCATCAAGGAGCTCCCAATCGATGTTCAGGCTTCTTTTTATGAGCGCGTCACTGTTTACAGTGAGAAACAGCTCTACTCTTCCGCGCTGTATATGCTGCAATATCGTTTGTTTCAGCTTATCCTCTACATATAGCAAAGGCCGTGGCAGGCGGGCGTTCACTTCTTTGAACCGGTAATTGACGGATTTCAATTCAACGGTTGCCGAGAGATCGCCTTTTGTGCTGCTTGCGCTGCCGAAGCCTGTCATACTCCGTATCATATGAAACACCCAATTCTTTCCCGTTATCAAAATAAAAGGGCAATAGACATGCTATTACCCCTAAGATTATATCATATGGAATTATTTTTTTCTTGTCAAAAGTGAACCCGCCAGCAAAAAAGTAGGTATGCCCGACATACCGATAATCAGCATCCAATCGCCCGGCGTAATCGGCACTGTTTTGAAAATCGGCTGCAGCGGCGGATAATAGATGACGATGACCATCAGGAAGATAGAAGAAATGATGGCGCCGAGCAGATAGATATTTTCAAACGGATTCCGGGAGAAAACAGACGTTTCGCTCCGGCAGTCAAACACGTGTATAAGCTGAGCCAGGACAAGAGTCGCGAATGCAACGGTCTGTGCGTAGGGCAGATTTTCAGGATTGCGGTGATAGACGATGATAAACGCTAAAATGGTTGCGGCACCGATTAAAAACCCTCTTGATACGACTTTCCAGCCCAGTTTTCTCGCAAACACTCCTTCTTTCGGATGCCGCGGCTTCCGCCTCATCAGATCTCCTTCCGGCTGATCCATACCGAGGGCCATCGCCGGCAGCCCGTCAGTGACTAAGTTCACCCACAATATCTGAATCGGAACGAGCGGCAGCGGCAGAGCGAGAAGCATCGCAAACAGCATCACTAAAATTTCACCGACGTTGGAGGCGAGCAAATACCGGACGAATTTTCTTATATTTTCATAGATATTCCGTCCCTCTTTTATGGCTGATTTAATCGTAGCAAAGTTATCATCTACCAGAATGAGAGAAGAGGCTTCCTTTGCCACATCCGTTCCCGTCACGCCCATGGCAACACCGATATCTGCCTGCTTTATGGCCGGCGCGTCATTAACCCCGTCTCCCGTCATGGCGACGACGTGTCCGTTTTCCTGGAACGCTTTGACGATTTTCAATTTATGTTCAGGCGACACGCGTGCGAAGACGTAGACATCATCGACCGTTTCGATAAGTTCTTTCTCCGTAAGCTCATTCAGCGTCTTGCCGTCCATCACACGCCCCTTTTTCGGAAGAAGACGCAAATCTTTTGCAATGGCCTTTGCCGTTTCGACGTGATCCCCTGTGATCATAACCGTTTTAATGCCGGCTTCACGGCATTCTTTAATCGCCTGTCTGACCTCCGGACGGGGCGGATCAATCATGCCTGACAAGCCGAGCATCGTCAGATTTTTTTCCGCCTGCTCCATTGTCGGCTTTTCTCCGGGCTTAAGCGGTTTATAAGCAATCGCGATCGTACGCAAAGCTTGCGACGCCAGCTCTTTCAGAACCGCTTCCGTTTCTGCTTTCTTTTCTCCTGAAAATGGCGCGCTTCTTGCGTCGTACATCAGATGTGACGAGCGGTCAATCAGCACATCGGGCGCTCCTTTAGTGATGACGAACTGCTTTTTTTCCTTATCCTCTACAATGACGGTCATCATTTTGCGGACGGAGTCAAACGGAAACTCGGCAACCACGCGGTATTGCCCGTTGAGCCAATCGTTTGAATAGCCGCCCTTTCTTGCAGCCGTCAGCAGCGCTCCTTCTGTCGGATCGCCGTCGAGTACATAATGGCCGTCTTTCAGTGCGATTTCGGATGTGTTGCACAACGCGCCGAAAACCAGCATCTGTTCAAGAATCTTCTCATCTTTCAGCTTGATTTCCCGCTCATCTCGGGTGAAAACTCCCTCCGGCTCATAGCCGATGCCTGACACTTTAAATGTTTTTCCCCCTGACCACATATGGGTGACGGTCATTTTGTTTTGTGTCAGCGTGCCGGTTTTATCAGAACAAATGACAGAGGCGCAGCCCAATGTTTCAACCGCCGGGAGCTTTCTGACAATTGATTTTTGTTTGATCATGCGCTGGACGCCGATTGATAATGCCACCGTAACAATGGCGGGAAGCCCTTCCGGAATCGCGGCGACGGCCAATGACACCCCGGCCAAAAACATGCTGTAAAGCTCATGTCCCTGTAAGACGCCGACTGCAACGACCAATACCGTTAAAAGGAGCGCGACGATAATTAAAATTTTTCCGAGCTCTTCAAGTCTTCGCTGCAGCGGTGTTGAAAGGCTGCCGGCGGATTCCAGCATATCGGCGATTTTCCCCATTGCCGTATTCATTCCTGTACCGACGACGACGCCGACACCGCTGCCGCGCGTTACGATCGTACCCATAAACGCCATATTGCTGATGTCGCCTAACGAAACATCCGGCTTTCTCAGTTTATCAGCTTGTTTAACCACCGGAATTGATTCCCCGGTCAGCGCCGATTCCTCAATTTCAAGGCTTTTCGCTTCAACGATCCGCACATCCGCGCCAATCCGGTCGCCGCTTGAAAATTTCATGATATCGCCGGGAACGAGCTCCTTGGACTGAATTTTCTTCCAGCTCCCGTCCCGCAACGCTGACACATACGGCGTTGACAGCTCTTTTAATGCGTGTAAAGACTTTTCCGCCCGCCGCTCTTGAAAAAAACCGAGAACCCCATTGACAAATACAATCGCCATAATCGCTACGGCATCTACATATTCGCCTAAAAACCCGGATATTAAGGTTGCCGCCAGCAGCACGAGCACCATAAAATCTTTAAATTGGGCGAAAAACACGGCGATCGCCGGTGTCCTCTTGCCCTCCTGAAGCTCGTTCGGTCCGTGCTTTTCAAGGCGTTTTTTCACCTCTTTTTCGGTCAACCCCTGTTTAATGGACGTATTTGTTGCTTTCAGCAAATCGGTTTGTCCCATTTCATGAAACTTCATTCTTCTCGTCCACTCCCCTGCCTCGCTTTAGAGATGTCACTCTGTAAACAAGCTTATTCTGACTCGTCCCTTTTCATGCTATAATTATCGAATGCAGGAAGAAGGAAAGGGTGTTTTATATGTCTTTTGATGGCATGTTTACATACGGAATGACACATGAATTAAACAGCCGGATTGCCGGAGGCCGGATCACGAGAGTCCATCAGCCTTTTAAGCACGATGTGATATTCCATATCCGCGCTAACGGAAAAAACCATAAATTATTATTATCGGCGCATCCGAGCTATTCACGGGTGCACATGACGAATCAGGCCTATGAAAATCCGAGCGAGCCGCCGATGTTTTGTACGCTGCTCAGAAAGCATATAGAAGGCGGATTTATTGAGAAAATAGAACAGGCCGGATTAGACCGGATTATGATATTCCGCATAAAAAGCAGAAATGAAATCGGCGACGAAACCGTCAGAACGCTGTATGTTGAAATTATGGGGCGGCACAGCAATATTATCCTGACTGACGGAGAAGGAGCCATCATCGACGGGCTGAAACATTTATCTCCGTCGATGAACAGCTACCGGACCGTTCTGCCGGGCTATGATTACAAGCTTCCTCCCGCTCAGGAAAAAATTTCGCCGCTCGCCGCGGATGAAGAAGACGTTTTGCGTTATCTCAGTTTTCAGGAAGGACGGCTTGACCAGCAGATCGTCAGACATTTCTCCGGTGTTTCTCCGCTGTTTGCAAAAGAAGCCGTTCACAGAGCGAATCTCGCTAACAAAATAACGCTGCCGAAGACGCTGATTGAAATGTTCCATGCCGTAAAAGATTACAGGTTTACACCGAACATTACGACAGCCGGCGGAAAGGAATACTTTTATCTCCTGTCTCTCACACATGTAAACGGAGAGGAGCGCACCTTTCACTCTCTGAGTGAGCTGTTGGACCGGTTTTATTTCGGCAAAGCGGAACGCGACCGCGTCAAACAGCAGGCTCAGGATCTCGAGCGGTTTGTCGCAAATGAACGGAAAAAGAACGCCAATAAGATAAAAAAGCTGGAAAAGACGCTCGACTACTCAGAAAATGCGAAGGAATTCCAGCTATACGGCGAACTGCTGACGGCGAATTTATATATGCTGAAAAAAGGTGACAAAGAAGCGGAAGTCATCAATTATTATGATGAAGAAAGTAAGACAGTGACCATCCCTTTAAATCCGAACAAAACACCGTCAGAAAACGCGCAGATGTATTTTACAAAGTATCAAAAGGCGAAGAATTCCGTCGAGGTGGTAAAAGAACAGATCCGTCTGGCCGAGGAGGAAATCGCTTATTTCGATCAGCTGATCCAGCAGCTCTCCTCCGCCTCCACAAAGGATATTCACGAAATAAGGGAAGAGCTTGTGGAAGGCAAATATCTGCGACCGAAACAGCAGCGAGGACAGAAAAAGCAGAAGCAGCACGTTCCTGTTTTGGAGCAATATGAATCTTCACGGGGATTGACAATTCTTGTCGGCAAAAACAATAAACAAAATGAATACTTAACGACAAAAGCTGCCGCAAGGGATGATTTATGGTTCCACACGAAAGACATTCCCGGTTCCCACGTTGTGATTAAAAGCAGCGATCCGGATGAACAATCCATACTGGAGGCGGCTGCGATCGCCGCTTATTTTTCCAAGGCGAAAGATTCCGGCTCCGTTCCCGTTGATTATACAAAAATCAGACACGTGAAAAAGCCAAACGGCGCAAAGCCCGGATTTGTCACCTACGACAGCCAGCACACCGTATTTGTCACACCTGATGCCGACCTTGTCATACGGCTGAAAAAATAAACGCACCTCCAAGCTGAAACCCGCACTCAGCTTGGAGGTGTTTTTTATTACTTATAAACGGAGACGAAACTCTCCCAGCCGTCAGAACCGATCTTTACAGTATCTGATCAGTTTCCCGTCATGTCTGCCTGATCCGCCGGGGCCGTCTCTGATTAAAGCGGTCACACCTGATTTGTCGGCGGATACTGTCACCTTCCCTCGCCGAACCTGAGCACATCCGGGCGGGTCTCTTACCTTTCCTTTATATGCTGGCGGAATCCAGGCGGCATCGGGACCAGATAAATATTCCGCATCACTTCGAAATCCTGACCGCTTGTCGGCATATAACATTCAAACTGCCCGCTTTCGTTTTGAATTGTTCACATTCGGGGACTGTCAGGACAGTATAAAAAACACCCTGCCTGATGACAGACAAGGTGTTTTTTATGATCTTCTTCTTTTCTCAAATAATCGATCCACTTCTTCAGCCAAATCAGCAGTAATGAGAGGCTCTATGTCCTCAGCCAGTCTTTTCGTATGTGCCGGGCTTGCGCCGCTTGTTGATACGGATACTTGAATGCGACCTTTGCGGATGATCTTCGGCATATACACGCTGCCCTGTTCAGCCTCGCTTACACAATTGACCAGCTGTGTTTCAGAAGCGGTCGCGGCTATCTCCTGATTCACGCTGCGGTCATTTGTCGCGGCAATGATGAAAAAAGCGGGCGCGAGATCCTTCATTTCAATTTTACGGGAAACCCAGCGAATACGTCCTTCATCCGCCAGCTGTTTAATTTCAGGCAGGGCATCGGGACTGATTACAGTAATATCCGCGCCTTCCGGAAGCACCGTTTTGAGCCTTCTTAAGGCAACATTGCCTCCGCCCGCGATGATAATTCTTTTTCCGCTTAGATTAATGTGCAGAGGCAGCATACTGTCCCCCCTTAAAATCAAACTGGCCGCCGGGGTTTCGAACAGCTTCTGACACACGGTTCAAAAACGCCTGCTTAATATGCGGGTGAAAACCTAAGTATGAAGCGAGATGAACATTTTGATTGATCGTTTGAAGCTTTTGAACTTCCCGTTCAATCTCAGTCATTAAAAGCCCGGTAAACAGAAGATATGGAACGATAAAAACGGGTGCTCCGTCATCCTCTTCAAGGCCGGCAAACACTTCTTTATAGTGCGGGTCACATGCTGTTAAAAAACAAGGGATGACTTCTTTAACAGGTGTAATCGCCTCAAGTTTTCCGGCAATCTTACTGACTGCGTTTTTAACTGCCGGATCTGTGCTTCCTCTTCCGATCAGCACCACTTTCGCCTGCTCAATGGGCACTCCGGTATCTTCAATGCGATGATGCACCGCTTTTACGACTTCATCGTCCACTCCGATCGGAACACCATATGTCACTTTTATATCGGGATGCAGGGCCGCCGCACGGGCGATTTCAGCCGGAATGTCATGTTTTGCGTGGGCAGCGGTCAACAGCAGCAAAGGCACGGCCGCAATATGAGTGGCGCCTTGTCTGACACATGCTTCAAATCCCGCTTCAATAGACGGTTCCTGCAGTTCTAAAAAACAAATTTCCTGAATGGGAGCGTCAGCGTGCGGCATGCACCCTTTTAAAAACGCCGCCGACTCTGTCTGCGCTTTTTTCAGCCTGCTTCCGTGCCCGATGTATAAAATCGCCTGCTTCATTTACAACGCCTCGCTCAAATCCAGATTTTTCTGTTCAGATGCATACCAGTCCAGTTTGCAGTGATAATTGACGACATCGCCGATAACAATTAAGCTCGGGTTTTTGATTTCTTCTTTTAACACTGTGTCTGAAAGCGTGCCGACGGTGCAGACGACTGTTTTTTGCCTGTCCGTCGTTCCCCAATGAATAAAGGCTGCCGGGGTGCCGGCGTCTCTGCCGTTTTCCAGCAGCATTCTTTCAATCTGCCGGATATTTTTAATTCCCATATAAATCACCAGCGTATCAATGCCCGTCGCCAGCGCTTTCCATTTTTCTTCAAAGTCGTCTTCTTGTTTATAATGTCCCGTAACGAATGCGACATTGGAGCTCGCCTCTCTGTGCGTCACGGGAATGCCGGCATAAGCAGCAGCCGCGATTCCTGATGTAATGCCGGGAACGATCTCAAACGGAATGGCGTTTTGTGCGAGAGCCTCCGCTTCTTCGCCTCCGCGGCCGAAAACAAACGGGTCGCCTCCCTTGAGCCTTACAACGGTTTTCCCCTTTTTCGCATACTTCACAAGGAAACGGTTGATCGTATCCTGTTTCATAATGTGAAAATCCGGGAGCTTTCCGCAGTAAATCAGATCCGCTTCTTCTCCGGCATACTGTAAAATCTCTTTGCTTACCAATCTGTCATATAATATAACATCCGCTTTCTGTATGGCTTTCATTGCCTTCACCGTTAATAAGTCCGGATCTCCCGGACCGGCTCCAACGATAAATACTTTCCCCATAGCATGTCTCCCCGATCCGTTTTGAAATCTTCCCAGAACAGCCGCGAGGCCGCACTTCAGCTATTTTACCATATCCCGCCATTGCGGGGGATATCCGGCTGATTGCGCGGCCTTTTTGGACCTATTATGCTAAGCTGTTTTTCACAAAGTCAACCAGTCTTCCGGTGCATTCTTCGCGTTCACATTTGCCTGAATCAAGTACGAGCTCAGGCGCTTTCGGCTCTTCATACGGTGAGTCGATCCCCGTAAAGAAAGGAATTTCACCATTTCTTGCTTTTTTATATAAACCTTTCGGATCGCGCTTTTCACATATATCGAGGTCGCATTTCACGTAGATTTCATTAAATTCGCCCTCTGCCACAAGCTCTCTCACCTGATCTCTGTCCTCACGGAACGGAGAAATAAAAGCCGTGATGACGATGGTTCCCTGCTGAACGAAAAGCTTCGCCACTTCCCCGATGCGGCGTATATTTTCCTTGCGGTCATCATCGGAAAAACCTAAGTCCTTGTTTAAGCCGTGGCGGATGTTATCACCATCAAGCACGATGACTTGATAGCCTTGTTCAAACAGCTCGCGCGCTGCGGCGTTTGCAATCGTGGATTTTCCTGAACCGCTTAAGCCCGTCAGCCAGAGGATAGAGCTTTTATGCTTGTTTTTCTGCTGGTATTCTTCTTTCGTTATTGAGGCTTCATGCCACACGATATCACGATTTGTCACTCTATTTTCCTCCTTAAGAAACGCCTGCTTCTTCTTTCGTTTTCAGCCCTTTAATCAACACCTCGACAACTTCAGGACGGCTGAATTCCGCCGGCGGCATGACGCCGCTTCGCAGCATTTCTCTGACCTTTGTTCCTGACAGAATGACGTGGTCTTCTCTGTCATGCGGGCATGTTTTGGCCGTTCCCATGTTGCCGCATTTCTGGCAGAAGAAGCTGTGCTCGAATTTCATCGGTGTAATCCCGAGTTCATCCGCTGTAAATTGATCAAACAGCTCTTGCGCTTCATATGTGCCGTAGTAATCACCGACGCCGGCATGATCGCGGCCGACGATAAAATGCGTGCAGCCGTAGTTTTTGCGGACAAGCGCGTGGAAAATGGCTTCTCTCGGCCCCGCATACCGCATAGCCGCCAAAAATACGCCGAGGAACACGCGGTCTTTCGGATAATAATGATCGAGCAGCACCTGGTAGCTTTCCATTCTGACATCCGCCGGAATGTCATCTGATTTTGTTTCACCGACGAGCGGGTTCAAAAACAGGCCGTCAACCGTCTCAAGCGCGGTTTTTTGGATATATTCGTGGGCGCGGTGAACCGGATTTCTCGTTTGGAAACCGACGATGGTTTTCCAGTCCTTTTCTTCGAAGCTTCGTCTTGTATCGGCAGGTTCAAATGTAAACTCGGGAAACTGCTTTGACGCTTTTTTAATTAATGTGATCGGCCCGCCGACATACGTATCGCCGCGTGAAAATAATTTTTTCACGCCCGGATGCGCGGCATCATCGGTTTTATATACGTGAACGGCTTCTTTTTGTTTATCCGGCGTATAAATATCTTCGATGTCGACTACGCCGTATGTTTCTCCGCCGTAAGTCAGTTTCACCGTGTCACCGACGGCAAGCTCAGCCGCTTTTTCTGAATCGACCGGAAGCGTGATCGGCAGGGACCAGACAACCCCGGATGCCAGACGCATATTTTCAACGACTGACACGTAATCTTTTTCTGTGAAAAATCCTTCAATCGGGCTGTACCCCCCGATCCCGATCAGCTCTAAATCAGCGAACGAAATCAAATCAAGCTCAATTTCTTTTTGGACGGATGTAAGATCATACTGCTCATTTACCCGATTAATTAATGTTCCTCCGTGCGGTGCTAAACTCATAATACATGATTCCTCCCAGTTAACAGATAAATAAACTCAGATTAATAGTTAAATGCCTCCGCCTTGTTCATGGACAGAGCGTTTCTCTTTTCGGATGGCTTTCATCAGACTGGCGGCTCCGCCAGCTGCCAAAAGCACGCTGGCCATCATAAAGATGGAATAGTAATCTCCTTTTAACAGCAGGGAGACAAGCAAATACGAAATCGACAGTGACAAAAACGGTGAAACGACCCATACTTTGAGCATCGTTTTCACGACTTCTTTATGAAAAACGTTCGGCCCGTTTTTGGCCATTCCGATACCGATAATTGATGATGATGTGACTTGCGCCAATGGGACCGGCAGACCGAAGACGGAACTGATAATGACAAGCCCCGCGCCGGTTCCTGAAAGCAGTATGCCTTCTCCGGCTGAAAATCTCGTAATCTTTTTCCCGTTGGTTTCAAGCACTTTACGTCCTAAAAGCAGAGCGCCGAGAGCGACAAAGATGCCTCCGTACAGCGTTCCTTTGGACACGCTGAGCACGCCCGCAGCAACCAGAGGGCCCACTGCATTTGCGACATTATTCATTCCGGCTGAAAAAGCTTCCCAAAACCCCGCAATCAGCAGCACAATCCCTAAAATCTTCTGTTTCCGATTCGAAATGACTCGAATATTCAGAGAACTGAATACCTTCGAGACGAGAAACGTGAAACAGAACGCGACAAACGGTACAAGCACCCAAAAACTCACGATGACCAAAAGATGCTGTAAAAACAATACTTTGTACGCGACGCCGACACCGACAATCGCCCCGACAGTGACCTCACTCGTCGACAGCGGAATGCCGAGCACATTCGCCGTGAATAACGATAGCGCCGCCGATCCGATAATAATGCAGACAATGGTGAGCGTAATGGTTTGTTCGGGAATGATTCCGCCGCTGATCGTCTTAACAACTTCACCGCCGCCGATAACCGCCCCTGACAGGACTCCGGCCGCGCAGATGATCAGCGCATACGTTTTCTTTTTAACGGCGCCGGACCCGTAAGCGACTCCCATTGAAGCCGCGGCTCCGCTGGCTCCGATATTCATGGCAAAAAACAGGCAGAATAAAATAGCGGCTAATTCCATCGTGCAGCTCCTTTATTCATGCAGTCCGCATTCTGTTTTCGCCATGCCGTTCCATCTGCCGCTCCGCAAATCTTCCGCGGTAAATGCAGGTGAAGTGCACGGTTCACAGCCGATGCTCGGATACCCCTGATCGTGGAGGATATTGTAATCCAGCTCATGCTTGGAAGTATATCTCCAGATGTCTTTCCATGTCCAATGGATCAGCGGGCATACTTTAATCGATTGGAACTTGTCGTCTTTATTCAGGAAATTCGTATTCGCCCGGCTCGGCCCTTGATCCCGGCGAAGACCGGACAGCCATGCCGGATGCCCCGCGAGCGCTTCTCTTAACGGCAGAATTTTTCTGATGTAGCAGCACTGGTTCGGTTCTCTTTCCCACAGTTTATCTCCGTGAGCCTCGGCCTGTTCCTCAAGAGTAAGGCTTGGCTTTTTCAGGATAATGTTCAGCCCCGGGTAACGCTCTTTCGCTTTTTCGATCGTTTCATATGTTTCTTTAAAGTGAAGACCCGTATCAAGAAACACGATTTCCGCGTCTTTCTTTACTTTAGAAATTAAATCGATCAGGACGATGCCCTCAATCCCGAAGCTGCACGCGTAAACAAGCTGGTCTCCGTAGTGGCCGTATGCCCATTTTAAAACGGACAGCGCGCCTTTATAGGAATCGTCTTCCGGAAATGTAATCGCCGGCTCTTCCCATGTGTCATACGTTAGCATTTTTTCTTTCCTCCTCCCGGAGACAATCAAACAGCTGTTGTTTTCTGCCGGTTGTCTTATCCCTCAATCTTTTTTTCATATAAAAAACTTTCAATCCAGCGGAATGAAAGACAGTGACCCGGTATAGCCCTTATCTTCAAAATGCTGTGCATTTTTCTGGATGCGGCACCTTGCAATACACGCAGGTTGCCGGGCGTCATCGGTCCAGTCCCTCAGCCGCTCTTGATAAGCTTTTTAGATTTGTACTAAATTTTAGCACAATTCTAACAGAAGTCAACCCGAGTTTTTTGATAGGAATAATAAAACAGGCCCTGAGGCCTGTTTTTATTGTCATTATTTTTTAAACCAATCTTTTGACTCGGGATTCAATTTCCATGATTTCAGTTTTTCAATGTCATCTGAATGTATCGTTCCGTTTGCAAGCGCGACTTCAATCAGCGTGTCATAATCCGTTAACGAGTAATAAGGAAGACCCGCTTTTTTAAAGGCTTCTTTTGCTTTCGGCAGTCCGTATGTAAAAATGGAAATGACGCCGAGGACTTCCGCGCCCTCTCTTTGAAGGGCCGCCGCAGCTTCAAGCACGCTGCCCCCGGTAGAAATCAAGTCTTCAATCACGACTGTTTTTTGTCCTTTCTTAATGGCGCCTTCTATTTGATTTCCTTTGCCGTGCGCTTTCGGTTTGCTTCTGACGTAGCACATCGGCGCGCCTGTACGATCTGCGAGAAGCGCAGCATGCGGAATGCCCGCCGTTGCAGTGCCCGCGATCATCTCCGCCTCGGGAAAATGCTCTTTCAGCAGTTTGCCGAGCCCGTCCGCCACATCATTTCTCACTTTTGGATACGACAATGTCAGACGGTTGTCACAATAGATCGGTGATAAAATGCCGCTCGCCCACGTAAACGGCTCATTCGGGCGTAAAAAGACAGCTTCAATGTGTAATAGATGTTTTGCGATAGCCTGTTTCATCGGCGAACGCCCTCCCATTCCAGTTTAATTGCCTCATATGCTTTAACGGGGTTTTCCGCTTTTGTAATTGAGCGGCCCACGACGATGGCTGACGAACCGTTTTCTTTCGCAAATGACGGAGTCGCCGTCCGGACTTGATCGTCAGCTGCGTCACTGGCCGTGCGGATGCCCGGTGTGACTGTCAGAAATGAAGGCCGGACCGCTTCATAAATGGCTTTTGTTTCATGTACCGAACATACCACTCCGTCCAGCCCGCACTCTTCCGCCATTTTGCCGTAATGCACAACCGTTTCTAACAGCGGCTTATGCAGCAGAAGCTCTTCCTTCGCCACCTGCTCTGAAGTGCTGGTCAGCTGAGTCACCGCGATTAAAGACGGGCGTTTTCTGCCTGCCGGCGTGCCTTCTTCAAGCCCCTCTAGGGCCGCGCGCATCATGCGTGCGCCCCCTGCCGCATGCACATTGACGAGATCAACGCCGAGGCCGGCAAGCCGCTTCATCGCTTTATTGACCGTAGTCGGGATATCATGAAGCTTTAAATCTAAAAATATATCACAATTCCGTTCTTTTAATTGGTGAATGATGGCGGGGCCTTCCTGATAAAAAAGTTCCATCCCCGTTTTGACAAAAAGCCTTTCCTTTTCAAACAAGTCTAAAAACGTTAAAGTCTCTTTCCCTGATGCAAAATCAAGCGCGATGATGGGCAGGTTGTTTTTCATGTTTCCAGCTCCTTCCGATGCATTCACTTACAGATTGAAAGCCGTGTTGGCGCAGCACACGGGGGAGCTGTTCTATGATTTCCGGGCAGACGAACGGATTGACGAAGTTCGCCGTGCCGACGGCAACCGCACTCGCTCCCGCAAGAAGAAATTCTAATGCATCCTCTGCGGTCTGAACGCCGCCCATCCCGATAATCGGGATTTGAACGGCCTGGCTGACTTCGTATACCATCCGGATGGCGACCGGTTTGATCGCCGGGCCTGACAGTCCGCCCGTTTTATTTGCTAAGATCGGCCGTCCCCTCTTGAGATCGAGCCTCATCCCGATGAGTGTATTAATCATCGTCAGACCGTCAGCACCGGCCGCTTCAATCGCTTTGGCAATTTCGGTTATGTTTGCGACATTAGGCGAAAGCTTCACATACACAGGCACTGCGGAAACTTCTTTCACCGCTTTTGTCAGTTCGGCCGCCATGACGGGATCAGTACCAAAAGCAATCCCCCCCGTTTTGACATTCGGACATGAAATGTTAAGCTCAAGCGCATGCACATTCGGCGCTTGGCTGATGTGCTCGGCCACTTCTTTATAGTCGTCCACCTGAGAACCGGCGACATTTGCGATAATCGGCGTGTCAAATTGTTCGAGCCAAGGCAGCTCATGATTGAGCACATGCTCAAGGCCGGGATTTTGCAGTCCGATGGCATTCAGCATTCCCGCGCTTGTCTCCGCCACTCTCGGTGTCGGATTTCCGAAGCGGGCTTCGTTCGTCGTGGCTTTAATCATAATGCCTCCGAGGCATGATAAATCGTAAAATCCGGCATATTCTTTCCCGAAACCGAAACATCCGGAAGCGGGGATGATCGGATTTTTCAATTGGAGACCCGGCAGATTCACTTCTAACATTACAGCGCCACCTCCTCAGCTTTAAATACCGGCCCGTCAAGGCAGACCTTTACATAGGATGTATCGCTTTCACCCGTGCGGCACACGCAGGCGAAGCAGGCCCCGATGCCGCAGCCCATCCGCTCTTCCATCGAAAGATAAACCTCTTTATGGCCGTACTGCTGCTTCAGAGCTTTCAGCATCGGTGTCGGTCCGCAGCTTAGCAGGACATCGAATTCGAGCTGCTTTTCACGGATGATATCGGTGACAAATCCTTTCTCTCCATATGTTCCGTCAGCCGTCGCCACATAGGTGTCTCCGTACGCACGACATTCCTGTTCGTAAAAAACATCCTTTGCTGATTGAAATCCAAGCACATGAATGACGTTTACGCCTTTTTCCGTCAGGCGCTTTGACAGTTCCTGCAAAGGCGGAACCCCGACTCCGCCTCCGACTAACAGCGCGGTTTTGCCGGGTTCAATCCGCCGGACGGGGAATCCGTTGCCGAGAGGGCCGAGAACGTCTATCCTGCCGCCCTCTTTTTTCCCGGACAAAAGACGCGTTCCCTCACCGTCAGCTCTGTAGATAACGGATACTTCATTCGCGGCGAAATTGACGTCCGCAATGCTGAGCGGTCTTCTTAATAGCGGCGTGACCGCGTCACTCACCTTCAGATGAAGAAATTGACCCGGCTCGGTAAGGTGCCGGACAAGCTCTCCTTTCAGCACCATCTTATAAATCCGGTCGGCAATCTCTAAGTTGGATTGAACAGTCAAATGCGCTTTTTTCATATCGTGACTGCCGCCTTTTGATTGGTTTCGGATGCAGGCATATGATCCGCCCGAAATGTCATGCTTTCCAGTACCCGCAAAATGGCTTCGGCCGTATCTAAAGATGTCAGGCAGGCGACTCCGTTCTCAACGGATTCGCGGCGGATTCTGAAGCCGTCTCTGGCCGGCTGTTTGCCCTTTGTCAGCGTATTGATGACAAATTGCGCTTCGCCGTTTCTGATGACATCGAGCAGATTTTTCCCTTCTTCGCCGATTTTTCCGACGACCTGAGCCGGAATCTGAGCGTCTTTCAAATAAGCCGCCGTTCCTTCCGTTGCCAAGATTTTATAGCCGATGGCGTGGAACCGCTTGGCGATCAGCAGTCCTTCTTCTTTATCTTTATCGGCAACAGTCAACAGCACTGAGCCGTAGTTCGGGATTTGAATGCCAGAAGCAATCAGCGCTTTATAGAGCGCTTTTTCCAGGGTTGAATCTTTGCCCATGACCTCTCCCGTCGACTTCATTTCAGGGCCTAACGTAATATCCACTCTTCTCAGCTTCGCGAATGAGAAGACAGGCGCTTTCACGAATACCCCCTGCTGTTCAGGCTGCAGCCCCTCTTGATAGCCGAAATCAGCAAGCTTTTGACCGAGGATGACCTTTGTCGCCAGGTTCGCCATTGGGATTTTTGTGATTTTGCTTAAGAACGGCACGGTTCTGCTTGACCGCGGATTTACCTCAAGCACATACACCTCACCTTTCGAAAGTACGAACTGGATGTTCAGCAACCCGATGATGTTAAGGCCTTTTGCCAAGGCTACAGTGTATTGTTCGATTTTTTTCTTTATGTCTTCGCTTAAAGACTGAGGCGGATAGACGGCGATTGAATCCCCTGAATGGACGCCGGCCCGCTCGATATGCTCCATAATTCCCGGAATAACGACTGTTTCGCCGTCAGATACGGCATCGACTTCGATTTCTTTCCCCGTCAGATAACGGTCGATTAACACCGGATGCTGCGGGTTGATTTTGACCGCATTTTTCATATAGTGAAGCAGCTCTTCTTCGTGATAGACGATTTCCATCGCCCGGCCGCCGAGCACATACGAAGGGCGGACAAGTACCGGATAGCCGATGGATGCGGCGATTTTGACAGCTTCGTTCACCGACACGGCGGTTTTTCCGAGAGGCTGCGGCACATTCAGCGCCTCAAGCGCCTGCTCGAACTTATCCCGGTCTTCCGCACGGTCTAAATCTTCTAGTGATGTGCCGAGAATTTTGACGCCGCGGGCGCTCAATTCTTCCGCAAGATTGATCGCCGTCTGGCCGCCGAATTGGACAACAACGCCTTCCGGCTGTTCCAAATCGATGATGTGCATGACATCTTCAACCGTCAGCGGTTCAAAATACAGTTTGTCTGATATGCTGAAATCAGTGGAAACCGTCTCAGGGTTGTTGTTGATAATAATCGCTTCATAACCTGCCTGCTTGATCGCCCAGACAGAATGAACGGTCGCATAGTCAAATTCGACGCCCTGTCCGATACGGATCGGCCCGGAACCGAGGACGACGACGCTTTTTCTTGAAGTAACCTCAGACTCGTTCTCTTCCTCATATGTGCTGTAGAAGTACGGGGTTTCTGATTCGAATTCCGCCGCGCATGTATCCACCATTTTATATACAGGCTTGATGTCTGCTTCTTTTCGCATTTGATACAGCTCTTGTTCCGGCATATTCCATTCCCGGCTGATATATTTGTCGGAGAAACCGAGTTCCTTCGCTGTCTGAAGGACGGCGAGGCTGCCTTTTTCCGCTTTCAGCTCTGTTTCAAAAGCGACCAGCTTCCAGAGCTTGTGCAAAAAGAATACGTCAATTGCGGAAAACTCATGAAGCTGCTCCACTGTATAGCCTCTTCTGAACGCTTCAGCAAGATAAAACAGGCGTTCATCCCCGGCTTTTCTGATCCGTTTTTCCAAAAGTCCGTCCGAAATCTCTTCCGCATCCTTCAGTTCCAGGTGATAGACATCGGCTTCCAGTGAGCGGACCGCCTTTAACAGCGATTCTTCAAGGGTGCGTCCGATGGCCATGACCTCTCCGGTGGCTTTCATCTGCGTCCCGAGCCTGCGGTTTGCCGACTCAAATTTGTCGAACGGCCAGCGCGGGATTTTAGAAACGATATAGTCAAGCGCGGGCTCAAAAGCCGCATATGTTTTTCCTGTTACGGGATTCATCATTTCATCAAGAGAAAGCCCGACTGCGATTTTCGCCGCAAGCTTTGCGATCGGGTAACCCGTCGCTTTTGAAGCGAGGGCAGATGAGCGGCTCACCCGCGGATTCACTTCGATAATGTAATATTGGAAGCTGTCGGGATCGAGCGCGAGCTGAACATTACAGCCGCCTTCAATGCCGAGCGCGCGGATCAGCTTTAATGAAACATTGCGCAAAAGCTGATATTCCCGGTCGCTCAAAGTCTGGCTCGGGGCAACGACGATGCTGTCGCCCGTATGGATGCCGACCGGATCGATATTTTCCATGTTGCAAACGACGATCGCGTGATCTCTGCTGTCTCTCATGACTTCATATTCGATCTCTTTGTAACCGGCAATGCTTTTTTCCAGAAGGCACTGATGGACGGGGCTGAGTTTTAATCCGTTTTCGACGATCTCTTTCAGTTCCGCTTCATTCGAGCAGATGCCGCCGCCCGTTCCGCCTAATGTGTAAGCGGGGCGCACGATAACCGGAAACCCGATCCGGCCGACAAATTCCTCGGCTTCCTGTAAAGTGCGGATGATCTCACTTTCCGGCACCGGTTCATTCAGCTCATTCATCAGCGTACGGAATAAGTCGCGATCTTCCGCCTGCTGGATGGCGGACAGCTTTGTGCCGAGCACTTCCACTCCGCATTCCTCAAGAACCCCGAGTTCAGACAGCTCGACGGCAAGATTCAGTCCGGTCTGTCCTCCCAGAGTCGGCAGGATGGCGTCCGGCCGTTCTTTTCTGATAATACGCGTGAGAAACTCCGGCGTCAGCGGTTCTATATATACCCGATCAGCCATTTCCGTATCCGTCATAATCGTTGCCGGATTCGAGTTGACGAGAATGACTTCATAGCCTTCTTCCTTTAAAGCGAGACACGCCTGTGTGCCCGCATAATCAAATTCCGCCGCCTGTCCGATAATAATCGGGCCTGATCCGATCACTAAAATCTTTTTAATATCTACGCGTTTTGGCATACCGCTTCCCCTTCTTTCTCAGTTGTTTCGATCAAGTCAATGAATCTGTCAAATAAATGATTGGCGTCTTCCGGCCCCGGTGAAGCTTCAGGGTGGTACTGAACCGTAAATGCCGGCAATGTTTTATGCTTGAGTCCTTCGATCGTTTGGTCATTGATCGCAATGTGCGTCACTTCAAGCTCTGTCTCATCTATTGAAGAAACTGTATATCCGTGGTTTTGGGCGGTTAAAGCGACTTTCCCTGTCGCAAGCTCTTTAACCGGATGATTGGAACCCCTGTGTCCGAATTTCATTTTTTCCGTTTCCGCTCCGGATGCCAGCGCAAATAATTGGTGGCCGAGGCAGATTCCGAATAACGGCACCTTCCCGAGTATGCCTTTTATCATTTCAATGGCTTCCGGCACATCTTTCGGATCTCCGGGTCCGTTAGAAAGCATGATGCCGTCCGGCTTGAGCTGAAGCACTTCTTCCGCCGTTACATTGTACGGCACAACGATGACATCGCATTTTCTTTTGTTTAACTCTCTTAAAATGCCGTGCTTCATACCGAAATCGACGAGTACGATGCGTTTGCCGCGGCCCGGACTCGGATATGCCGTTTTCGCAGATACTTGAGCGACTTGATTTCTCGGCAGTTCCGTTTCTTTCAGCCTTGCAAGAACCTCTCCGACATTCTCCTCACTTGAAGCAAACGTTCCTTTTAATGCGCCGGCCGTGCGGATCATTCTTGTGAGCTTTCTCGTGTCAATCCCTTGTAAGCCGGGGATATTTTTCATTTTCAAATACTCGTCAAGCGTGTAAGCCGAACGCCAGTTGGAAGGCAGCTCGCACAGTTCTTTTACGATCAGCCCTTTTACAAAAGGAGTGATGGATTCAAAGTCATCTCTGTTAATTCCGTAGTTGCCGATCAGAGGATACGTCAGCGTCACGATCTGCCCGCAGTAAGAAGGGTCTGATAAAATTTCCTGATAACCGGTCATTCCCGTGTTGAATACGACTTCACCCGCGGTATGTTCCAGGCTCCCGAATGCTTCACCCTCAAATACCGCTCCATTTTCCAGCACTAGTCTTCTTTTCATTTGACGAGTCTCCCTTCTTCGTATGCAAGCTTACCGGCAGCCATCGTTGCAACAGGCCAGCCGAAGCACTTCATCTTGTTGAATGGCGTATTTTTTCCTTTAGATAAAAATGTATCTTTGTCAATGGCTGCTTCTTTTTCCAGATCAATCAGGGTAATGTCAGCCGGCGCCCCCGGTGCAAGCGTTCCGTACGGAAGACCGAATGCCTCGCAAGGTTTTACCGTCATGAAATCAACCAGCTGCTTCAGCGTCCACGTCCCGTTTTTCACAAAATGTGTGTACAGAAGCGGAAAGGCTGTTTCTAAACCGACGATACCGAAAGGCGCAAGCTTCATATCCGTGTTTTTCTCTTCTTCTGTATGCGGCGCATGGTCAGTGGCGATGAAATCAATCGTACCGTCTAACAGCCCTTCAATCAGCGCCTCTCTGTCCTCTTTGCTGCGAAGCGGCGGATTCATTTTAAAATTGGTATCAAGTCCCGGGATATCTTCGTCACAAAGCAGCAGGTGGTGCGGCGACACTTCCGCCGTCACGCGGATTCCCGCTTTTTTTGCGTCTCTTACGGCTCTGACGGATTCTTTCGTGCTGATATGACACACATGGTAATGGCAGTCCGCCGCTTCCGCCAGCAGGACGTCACGGGCGATATGTACCGCTTCACAAATGGAAGGTATGCCGTTCAGGCCGTTCGCTTTTGAAAAAGATCCTTCATGCACGCTTCCTCCGTAAATAAGCGAGTTATCCTCACAATGAGCGACAATCGCTTTATTCATTGAAGCCGCCCGTTTCATGGCTTCATACATCATTCCGGCCGTCTGAACGCCGACGCCGTCATCGGTGAAGGCGAATGCGCCCGCTTCATGAAGCGCCTCAAAATCTGTCATTTCTTCGCCGGTTTGTCTGATCGTAATGGATGCGTAAGGAAGGACCCTGACAGATGAGGTTTCTTTGATCCGGTTTTGCAGCCATTCCATCTGCTCTTTCGTATCCGGCACCGGCCTTGTATTCGGCATGGCTGCGACTGTGGTAAAGCCGCCCCGCGCCGCGGCTTTAGAGCCCGTCTCAATGGTTTCTTTTTTCTCGCCGCCCGGTTCTCTGAAGTGGACATGAAGGTCTACGAGCCCCGGTGAAACGAACAGTCCCTCAGCGTCGATCACCGTTTCTCCGTCTTTCGCTGTCAGAAGCCCGGTTTCCGTAATGAATTCACCCGTTACCCGGATGTCCTGTGCCACTTTTTCTCCCTGTTCATTTAACATCCAGCCGTTTTTAATGAGATAAGACATAAGCCGCTTCTCCCCTTTTCACATTGGTTTGCAGTGCTCTTTTTAAGACTGCCATTCTGATATACACACCATTTTCCATTTGTTTAAAGATTCTTGATTTTCCGCATTCCACTAATGTTGTGTCAATTTCGACTCCTCTGTTCACCGGTGCGGGATGCATGATGATGGCATGCCGCTTCATGCTCTCCGCCCGCTTTGCGGTCAGCCCGTATGCTTCCAGGTAGCCTTTTTGGTCGGCTTCTGTCTGATGCCTTTCATTTTGGATGCGGAGCAGCATGACGACATCTGAAGCTTGTATGGCTTCATCCGTCTGAACACAGGTGCCGAAGGCGTTTTTCTCATCCTGCCATTGCGGCGGACCAGAAAACAGCACGCGTGCGCCGAGCCTTGTCAGCACCTCGGCATTCGACCTTGCCACCCTGCTGTGTTTGATATCGCCATGAATGGAAACCGTCAGGCCCTGAAAGGACTCAAATTCCTCTTGAATCGTCATTAAATCGAGCAATGACTGAGTCGGGTGCTGGCCGCAGCCGTCGCCGGCGTTTAAGATCGGAATATTGACTCTGCCGGTCAGATCTTTGTAATATTCATCCGTGCTGTGCCGGATGACGCAGGCGTCCGCTCCGATTGATTCCAGTGTTTTGACCGTGTCATATAAGGACTCGCCTTTTTGAACGCTTGTGCTCGTATCGTCTAAGCTGAGCACGTTCATTCCGAGTTTCTTTTCCGCCACTTCAAAGCTGAACCGCGTTCTCGTGCTCGGTTCAAAAAACAGATTCGCAACGAATTTCCCCGCGAGATCGGGGCGGACTGTTCCCTCTTTTATCGCTTTTGCCTCACGCAGCAGTTCTGTAATTTCAGCAGTGCTCAGTTCAGACATTGCCGTTAAATGATTCATATTTTTCTCCTCCGTTTCCGCTTGAAGGCCGTAAAAAAACACCCCGGTCTATATAGACTCGGGGTGCGGTTAAAGAGAGAAGCGGCGTACAGCTTCTTCCCGTTATAACCCTTCCAAGCCTCTCTGGACTTTCTTTAAAAGGTTTACATATGATTTTGTTTTTCTGATGCAATCGCGTCTTCTTCATTTGCATGCGGCAGGATAAGGTTCAGGATGACTCCGACAATTGCCGCAAGCGCCATGCCGGATATTTGGAACCCACCTTTTGATACTTGAATAAAAGCCCCTCCGACGCCGATCACGAGGATGACGGACGTGATAATTAAATTTCTCTTGTTTTCATAATCAATGTTGTTGTCAATCAGCATTCTTAAGCCGCTGGAGGCGATAATTCCGAAGAGCAGGAAGGAAACGCCTCCCATAACCGCGGACGGAACAGAACTGATCAGCGCTGAAACTTTTCCGATAAATCCGAAGCACAGCGCAATCACACCCGCGCCGCCGATGACAAAAACGCTGAAAACTCTCGTAATTGCCAGTACACCGATGTTCTCGCCGTATGTCGTCGTCGGCGGGCCGCCGATTAACGAAGCGATGATCGTCGCAACGCTGTCCCCCATTATGGAGCGGTGCAGTCCCGGCTTTTTAATGAAATCCTGTCCGACGACTTTACTCAGCACCATTTGGTGGCCGATATGTTCTGACATCGTCACGAAAGCGACCGGCACCATCGCAGCCGCAATGCCCAATGTCACTGACGGCGTATAGTCTTTAAAAGGGATGATAAATTCAGGAACGGCGAACCATTTTGCATCAATGACCGGCTGGAAATTGACGATGCCCTGTGTCAGCGCAAACAGATAGCCGCCTATAATGCCGATCAATACCGGAATCAGGCTTAAAAATCCCCGTAAAAAGATGGCGCAGATAATGGTGATGGCCAAAGTGACGCCGGCTACACTGAAATGTTTCAAGCTGTAGACGAGTTCCTTTGCATTCGGATCGGCATACATTGCCATATTGACGGCTGTGCTTGCCAGTCCGAGGCCGATGACGATGATGACCGGCCCGACGACCACCGGGGGCAGCAGCTTCATCAGCCACCCCGTTCCAAGCTGCCTGATGAGAAGCGCGATCAGGCCGTACACAATTCCCGCCAGGAAAGCGCCGACCATGGCAGCCCCCGGCCCTCCCGTCGCCTTCACCAAGATAATCGGTGATATAAAGGCGAATGATGAGCCGAGATAAGCGGGAATCTGGCCTTTTGTCACCAAGAGATAGGCGAGTGTCCCGATTCCGCTCGTGACAAGCGCCACTGCCGGGCTCATTCCGACCAGTTTCGGCACGAGTATGGTTGAACCGAACATGGCGAATAAATGCTGCAGGCTGAATGACAGCCAAGACAATGGATTGGGGACGTCCCTGACTCCCAGGTTTACTTTTTTCTTACTCATGGCGTTTTCCTCCCGGTTGACTTTCAAATGGTATAAAAAAACCTCTTTGCTTTTGGCGCAAAGAGGCATACAAAACCCGGCCGCGTCGATCCGCCCGGCTTTGTGTTTTAAAATCCTCTTTGCAAACTCTCTGGAATGCATTTAAAAAGGTGATTATTCATTTTCGTAAATGGCGACCATATCAGTCTGATCAACTTCGCTCAGCTGAACCATCACTTTTTCAGCTTTTGAGGTCGGAATGTTTTTCCCGATATAGTCCGCTCTGATCGGCAGCTCCCGGTGCCCTCTGTCGACAAGCACGGCAAGCTGTATCGATGACGGCCGTCCGACATCAACGAGGGCATCCATCGCAGCTCTCACCGTCCGGCCGGTATAAAGCACATCATCAACCACAATGACCTTTTGGTCTGTGATATCGGCCGGAATGTCCGCCCCTTTTACAAGCGGCTCTTCATTGCTCGTTTTTTTCGTCAGGTCGTCACGGTAGAGGGTGATATCGATTTCCCCGACGGTGACCGGATTCCCTTCAATCTGTTCGATCCGCTCGGCCAGCCGCTTCGCTAAATAAATGCCTCTTGTTTTAATCCCTACAAGAATGCAGTCATTCATTCCTTTATTCCGTTCGATCATTTCATGGGCTATCCTTGTCAGCGCCCGCCTGATCGCCTGTTCGTCGAGAATAACAGCTTTTTGATTCACTCGTGACACCTCTCCATTCGTATATAAGAAGAAAAAACCCCTCCTGCCAGAGCATAGAGGGGTTCCTTTCCAGGACGAAGACACACGTGTATCTCTTCTGTCCTATCCGTTATCCTTCTCAGCCTCTCTGGACTGTGTTAAAGAATCTATTCAGCTTGTTTTTATTATTTCAGAAAAGAAAGTCGCTGTCAATGGCTATTTCTTAAATCTTCAATGAGTTTTTTCATATCTTCAGGAAGGGGCGCTTCAAACTCCATGTATTCTCCCGTCCGCGGATGATCAAAACCTAATATTCCGGCATGAAGCGCCTGACCATTGAAATCAATGGTTTTTCTCGGTCCGTACTTCGGGTCGCCTGCCAAAGGAAACCCGATATATTTCATATGAACACGGATCTGATGCGTTCTTCCGGTCTCAAGACGGCACTCTACGAGCGTGAAATCTTGAAAACGCTCAAGCACGTGGAAATGCGTGACGGCGTTTTTGCTGCTTTCTCTTGTTACGGTCATGCTTTGACGTTCTTTTTTATCTCTACCGATCGGAGCGTCAATTGTTCCGTCATCATGTGAAATCACCCCGTGGACAACCGCTTTGTACTTTCTGGTCACGGTTTTATTGACGAGCTGATTAACGAGTGATTCATGCGCTATATCGTTTTTAGCGACCATTAACAGACCGGAAGTATCTTTATCAATCCGGTGGACGATTCCCGGGCGCATGACGCCGTTAATGCCGGAAAGGTCGTTGCAGTGAGCCATCAGTCCGTTTACAAGCGTCCCTGTCACATGGCCGGGCGCCGGGTGTACAACCATGCCCCGCGGTTTGTTCACAACCAAGACGTCCTGATCCTCATAGTAAATGTCCAAATCCATCGGCTCTGCAAGCACGTCCAATTCTTCCGGTTCAGGAATGGTGACGTTTACCTGATCGCCAGGCTGCATTTTATAATTCGCTTTTACGGATTTGCCGTTAACAGATACCAATCCCTCTTTTACCCATTGCTGCACTTGAGTGCGTGACCAGTTTTCTCCCGTTGAAGCCAAAAATTTATCAATCCGTTCGCTCTTTTGTTCAGGCTGAACGGTTATCTCAAATTGATTCATGTTATTGCTCCTTCTTTTTCCCGCTGTCAAACAGCATATGAATAAATAAAAGTATTACACCGACGCACAGTGAGGAGTCCGCGATATTAAAAATCGGATAGTGATAATCCACGATGATGACATGAATAAAATCAACCACTTCCTGGCGCGCCGCCCGGTCAATAAAGTTTCCGGCCGCACCGCCCAGCATTAAGCCGAGAGAAATTCCGAGTAACATCTGCCCTTTTGCATAACGCTGTATGTAATAAACGATTCCGATAATCACGGCGATGGTAATGACGTAGAAAAACCACATTTGGCCGGCTAAAATCCCCCACGCCGCTCCCGTGTTGCGATGAGATGTGATATAAAGCACCTGATCGATGACAGGTATGCTTTGTCCCAATTCCATATGGCTGACGACAAGCCATTTGGTCAATTGGTCGGCAATAATAATAAAAAGAGCGATTAGATAATAAAGCACACACGTTCCTCCAGTATACAGTTACTTTTATCCTTTATGAATTTTATCAGTAAAAGATGCCAGAGTAAAGGCAGATCATAAGCGCATGCAAACAGACGCTGTCACTCATACAGCGCCTGATCATATGCATAATCTCCGGGTTCCCAATATGGAAGGGTTTTCTTTTCAAATTGAGCGGGATAATAAAAATCATCAGCGGTTCTGGCCGTCGGCAGCACCGCAAGTTTTTCAATCGGAATGGGGGCGCCTGTTTTTTCACAATAACCGTACGTATTGTTTTCAAACTTAGACAGGGCAAGAAGAACGTCTTGAAGTTCTTCTTTTATATGATAGATCAGAGTTGCTTCTTGATCGTTCATTGAAGGTTCAACAGATGCTGACATTTGAAAGCAAGAATATTCGAATAATCTTGATTGAAGTTCTTCTTTCATCATGAGAAGCTCCGTGTGGATTGCGGTCAGTTGATCATTCATTCATCACAACTCCTGCTCTTGATGTTATGGCTTTATTGTTGCCCCCAGAGCGCCATTTGAAGCCCATAAGATTTTTCCTGTCGTTCTAATCGATGACATTAGTGGCATGTAAAAAAGCGCCCGGCTGTCACCCGGCGCTTTCTCATTTATTATTTTTGATAATATTTTTCAACGATTTCCGCATTGCGCAGTGATAATGTCGGATATTTCGGATTGGCTCCGACATCTTTAGAAATTACGCGGGAACGTTCACACATCTGGCCTTCCGCTTTTTCTACGGTCATTTTTCCTGTTGTGAAGCTTTGCGCGTTTTCCGGCGCTTCACTTTCGTCTTTTACTGTCAGTTCTGAGACGATAAACAGCTGCGCGATGTTTTCTTTAATGGATGACAAGAGGTCGCGGTTTTCTTTGTTCGGATACAAAGTCAGGCTCGCTTCCAATGATCTTCCGATAATTTTTTCGTTACGGGCTGTTTCCAAAGCTTTCAGCACGTCGTTTCGAAGCTCCATGAAGCGGTCGAACTTTTCTTCTGTCGCTTGACTGTCCGGAACAGCAATGGTTTCCGGCATATCTGTCAGCTGCACGCTCGCTTCTTCAACAAATGATAAGTGAGACCACATTTCATCCGCCGTGTGCGGGAGAATCGGCGCCGTCAGCTTCACTAACGCCAGCAGCGTTTCATAGAAGACCGTCTGCATGCTGCGGCGGTCCGGATGATCCGCATGCTCGATGTACACAACATCTTTTGCAAAATCAAGATAGAAGGAGCTGAGCTCAATCGTACAGAAATTGTGAATGCTGTGATAAACAACCGCAAATTCATATTCATCGTACGCTTTTTTCACCTTATCGATCAGCTTATTCAGCTTGATCAGCATATATTGATCCACTTCGCGGAGATCTTTTACATCCACGGCATTGACGCTTGGATTGAAATCGAACAGGTTGCCGTGAAGGAAGCGGAACGTGTTGCGGACTTTCCGGTATACTTCCGCGACCTGCTTCAGAATGGCGTCAGACACGCGAACGTCCGCCTGATAATCCACTGACGATACCCATAATCTTAAGATGTCGGCACCAAGCTGTTTCATGACTTTAGCCGGAACAACAACGTTACCGATTGATTTACTCATCTTGCGTCCTTCTCCATCCAGTGCGAACCCATGGCTGAGCACACCTTTATACGGCGCTTTTCCTGTTACGGCTACTGCTGTAGAAAGAGAAGAGTTAAACCAGCCGCGATATTGGTCAGATCCCTCTAGGTATAAATCAGCCGGGCGAACGAGGTCATCACGTTCTTCAAGCACTGCTTGATGTGAAGAGCCTGAATCAAACCAAACATCCATGATATCCTGTTCTTTTGTAAATGTGCCGTTCGGGCTGCCAGGATGCGTAAAGCCTTCCGGAAGAAGATCCTTTGCTTCTTTTTCAAACCAAATGTTTGATCCGTGCTGTCTGAACAATTCAGAAACATGTTCAATGGTTTCATCTGTAATAATCGGTTCTCCGTTTTCAGCGTAAAATACCGGAATCGGCACACCCCACGCACGCTGTCTGGAAATACACCAGTCTCCGCGGTCCCGAACCATGTTGTGCAAACGCTGCTCACCCCATTCAGGAACCCATTTGGTTTCTTTAATGGCATCCAGCAGGTCTGATCTGAAATCTTTAATAGACGCAAACCATTGCGCTGTCGCTCTGAAAATGGTTGGTTTTTTTGTTCTCCAATCATGCGGATAAGAGTGAGTAATGAATTCAAGCTTCACAAGTGCGCCTTTTTCATCGAGCTGCTGTGTGATCGCTTTGTTTGCATCATCATAGAACATGCCTTCAAACCCAGGAGCTTCGCTTGTCATTACACCTTTTTCATCGACCGGGCAAAGCACATCTAAACCGTATTTTTGGCCAATGATAAAGTCATCTTCCCCATGTCCTGGCGCTGTATGAACACAGCCTGTTCCGGCATCGGTTGTTACGTGTTCACCAAGCATAACGAGAGAGTCTCTGCCATATAGCGGGTGTTCAGCGATAATGTTCTCAAGGTCTTTTCCTTTGACCGTTCTTGTCACTTCATACTGATCAAATCCGCATGCTGATGCAACACTTTCGACTAAGGCACTTGCTACGACAAAGCGGTCTTCACCTACTGCAATCACGCTGTACTCAAGATCAGGGTGCACTGAGATTCCGAGGTTCGCCGGAATTGTCCAAGGCGTTGTTGTCCAAATGATGATGCGCTCGCCGTTTTCAAGAACGCCTTTTCCGTCTTTTACACCAAAAGCGACGTAAATAGATGCTGAACGTTTGTCTTGATATTCGATCTCGGCTTCAGCCAGAGCAGACTCACTTGAAGGTGACCAGTTAACCGGTTTAAGGCCTTTGTAAATGTAGCCTCGTTTTGCCATTTCACCAAATACGCGGATTTGCTGCGCTTCGTATTCCGGTTTTAATGTCACGTATGGGTTTTCCCAGTCACCGCGGACACCAAGACGTTTGAATTGCTCACGCTGTCCCTCGATTTGCTTCCAAGCGTACTCTTCACATAGTTTGCGGAATTCTGCTACTGACATTTCTTTCCGGTTTACTTTTTTGTTTTTCGTCAGCGCCGTTTCAATCGGCAGTCCGTGCGTATCCCAGCCCGGCACGTACGGTGCGTTGTAGCCGCTCATTGATTTATAGCGGACGATGAAATCTTTCAGGATTTTGTTCAGGGCATGGCCCATGTGGATGTCTCCGTTTGCATAAGGAGGTCCGTCATGCAGCACGAATTTCGGGCGGTCTTTCGTCCGTTCTTGAACAAGACGGTAAATGTCCTGCTCCTCCCAGTCTTTTTGCATGTCCGGCTCACGATTCGGCAGATTTCCGCGCATCGGAAAATCTGTTTTCGGCATTAACAGCGTATCTTTGTAATCCATTTTCATTCCTCCACAACATTTTTCAGAAAATAAAAAAAGCCCTCTCATCCCATAAGGGACGAGAAAGCTTATCTCGCGGTACCACCCTTTTAGAAAAAACGGATCATCCGTCTTTTCCTCTCGAACATCGTAACGTGATGGAACGTCCTATCCTACTCTCGGTTCAGAAAGGAAACTAAAGGGCTGATCTGCATGATTCCGGCCATCCCGGGCTTTCACCTTCCCCGGGTCGCTTTATAGCCTGTTTTGAGTCATGCCGGTCCCTTTCAATCGTCTTTTCATCTGAATTTATGAACGTATTATATTCGAACGGGCCGGAGAATGTCAAGAAAATCAGAAAATTATTCTTTTTCCTCAAATACCGCGTCGACTTCGTATTCCAGCAGATGATCCCAATCATCGTTCTTCAGCAGGTCGAGCTGCGCTTCAATCAGCATTTGGAAACGTGTTCTGAAGACTTTAGACTGTTTTTTCAGCTCTTCAATTTCCATTGCGATTTTTCTTGATTTGGAAAGCGACTCATTGATGATGCGATCAGCATTTTTTTCTGCTTCACGGACGATCAGCTTCGCTTCTTTCTGCGAGTTGCGCTTTACGTCTTCTGCGGCTTCCTGAGCTACGAGAATTGATTTATTCAGCGTTTCTTCGATATTGGCAAAGTGGCCGATTTTTTCGTCCAGCTCGTTCACTTTCGCCTCAAGCTCCGTTTTTTTACGGAGTGCGATTTCGTAATCTTTTCTGACCTGCATTAAAAATTCATTTACTTCATCTTCATCATATCCGCGAAAACCTTTTGTAAACGTTTTGTTATGGATATCATTCGGCGTTAATGGCATATTGCCACCTCCATTTTTACATTTCAGTACGGTTATCTAGTTCACATTATAAAACAAATACGGCACAGATGGAGAAAAAAACTGAAAAAACGACTCATTTTTGCCGTTCAAATGTAACTTTCCATTTGTCTTTTTTCGTTTTTCCGTCAACTTTTGCCAAACTGCATCGTCCGAAGCCGCGAATCGAGAGCATGTCCCCTTCAGCAACCTGATAAGACGGATCTTCAATGGCTTTCCAATTCACCTTAACGAGCCCGTTTTTCACAAGCGCCTGCGCTTTCTGGCGGGATTGCCTGCTCATTGAAGCGCAGACGGCGTCGAGACGCAATGAAGAAACCGTGTCATCCCTTATTTCGACATCTGAAGCGGGAATGTGAAGAGCGGAAAGCTCGATTTTCTCAAGCTTTACCGGCGCTTTGCCCGCCTTGGTCAGCTGAGTGCTGACAAAATCGGCGATTTCACCGGAGACGATCAGCTGCACGGCTTCCTCTGAGAAAATCAGATCGCCGTATTTCTGCCGCTTTAAGCCGATCCCCATTAATGATCCGAGAAGAGAGCGGTGGTCAATGCTGACGAATTTTTCAGCGTATTGAACGTCAAAAGCCCGAAGCTCAAAATCATCCTGTTCAGGTTCCATATATTCAGGGTATAAAATCGCGCGTTTGCGCTCAGCTCTGTCATATCCTCCGAAAAACGCAAGACCGCAGGCGTCGCCGATAACGGCTTTTACAATGACCTGTTCTCTGGGATCTAAGAAATCAGTCAGCTTCATCCGATACTGGTCCAGGACAATCTGTTTCCATTCAAGCACCTGATCAATAAAAGGCCGCTCGTCTTGTCTGAAGTGCTGGTAAATATCGCTCATGTTCTTTCCTTTCTATGTAAAGAGGCTTGGCTGGTGCCAAGCCCGTATCAAACTGTCGCATTCAAGTATACATTGCGATCATGCGGTATAGGCCCCAAAGTCCCGTCGTGGCAAACCGAAGCACGATAATCGCTACAATCGGGGATATATCCAGCATGGCAATGGGCGGAATGATCCTTCTGAACGGCTCTAAATACGGTTCGCAAATCGCTGCGAGAAACCGTCCGACCGCCGTTTCTCTCGTACTCGGCACCCATGACATAAAGATATAGATGATCAGGGCAAACGAGTAGATGTAAATTAAATAACTCAGAACGGAAAAAATTTGATAAAGAATCATCCTGCTTTACCACCTCTGATGTTCGTCTTCATTTATAAGCTCCGAAATCGTGCCGGAAACGTCGACATTATCAGGCGTGCACAGAAAAATATCTGAACCGATTCTCTGAATGTCGCCGCCGATGGCGTAGACGGTACCGCTTAAAAAGTCGACGATTCTTTTCGCCTGATCATGCTGGATGCGCTGCAGATTGACGACAACCGCCCGCCTGTTCTTTAAATGATCGGCGATTTCCTGCGCTTCCGCATATACACGCGGTTCACTCAACACCACTTTAGAGGATTTCTGAACACTTTGCAAGCTTACTACGTTCTGCTTGCCCTGCGGCTTCTGAGCGTAAGCAGGCTGTTTATCTTTCTGCTGTTCATGCTCTTCCGGATGATCCTGCTCCGTTTCAATGTATTCATACTCGTACTCCTCCTCATCCATTGAGAAAAAGTTTTTCAGTTTATTTTTCATGCTCATTTGTTTACACCCCCCGGTTCATTTCCGACTAATGAAGAGCCGATTCTGATAAAAGTTGCGCCCTCTTCAACAGCGATTTCATAATCATTTGACATGCCCATTGACAGTTCCCGGCACGGTGCGTTTGTCTGATGCAGTTTTTGCACCTGATCCCTCAGATCACGCAATTGCCGGAAGCAGGCTCTGATCGTTTCTGTATCGTCTGTCAGGGGAGCCATCGTCATCAGGCCCTCTACAGAAATGTTTCTAAACTCAGAAAGCTCTCTGATAAAGGGGATGACCTCCTCTGTTTTCAAACCGTGCTTAGACGGCTCAAGCGAAGTATTCACCTGCACAAAACAGCGAACCGCATGCTGCGCCCGTTTTTCAATCTCTTTTGCCAATGACAGTCTGTCTAAGGAATGTATATAAGATACACGGTCAACGACGGCCTTCACCTTTCTGGACTGAAGACTGCCGATAAAGTGCCACTCCGGGCTGCCTTTGATGACTTCCTGCTTATGGATAAGCTCGGCATCCCGGTTTTCTCCCAGACTTGTAATACCGGCATCAACGGCCTCTTGAGCCCTTTCGGCTGATACGTATTTTGTAACCGCGATGACGGTAACATCTTCGGGGCTTCGGCCCGATCTGTTACATGCTTCGTTTATTCTTTCGTTTATATGTCGTAATTGATCAGCAACACGCAAGATCTTACGCCTCCTTCATTCCGATAAAGGACATCATGCGTCCCGTTTTTCCTTTGTCGCGGCGGTGTGAAAAGAATAGTTCACGCTCTCGTTCGGTGCATAAACCGCTGACTGAAATGTTTTCTTCCGGAATGCCGCAATGTATCAGAAGAAGACGGTTGACCTCTTTTAAATCAAGCTGATACTGGCCTTTTTCCGTTTCGCATATGGCGGATTCAGCCGTAAAAGTCAGCGCCCGCACTTCATTGATGACGCGGTCGTCGACTGTATAGCTTCCCGCGCTGATGGACGGACCGATGACAGCCTGAATATCTGTTAAACGGGAGCCTTCTTCGTTTACCCAGCGTTCCGTCATGATGCGTCCGATTTGTTTGACCGTCCCCTTCCATCCGGCATGGGCAGCGCCGATAATGGATTTCACCGGGTCATAAAAATACAAGGGCACACAGTCCGCAAAACAAAGGGCCAAAAAAAGATTCGCATCTTTCGTGTAGAGCCCGTCCGTCCCGCGTAATGCGGAAGAATAGTCTCTCGCTCCTTTTCCTTTATCCCCGGCTGTCACGCGCCGGACGCGGTTTTCATGTGTCTGGTCGGCGAACACCCAGGAATCCAGATCAGTACCGCATAAGGACGCTATGACTTCACGGTTTGTCACAACATCATGAGCTTTGTCCCGGACGTGCAATCCGGTATTTAATGACTCATACGGAGGATTGCTGACACCGCCGTTTTTCGTTGTGAATCCGGCGATGACCTTTGTGTTAAGCTGATTCACACAGTTCCAGTCTTCTATCATGAGTGCCGAGGGGGTGGTAAGACTAAACGGGTGATATGTATTCATGGAGATCCAACCTTTCGACAAACATTAAAAAAGCGTAATTTCCCACTCATTTTAACACAATTTTAAGCATACGTTTAGCGGCTGATTGAAAAATGAGATAAATAAATGTGCCGGAAACATTGAGATTTCCGGCTTTTTACAAGTAAAGGGAGGATTACGCTCCCCCCTTTGGTTCGTTTACACGCACTAAGATGACATCTTCCCCAATTTTAACTATATTTCGCCAAGGAATGATCATTTCCTCTTCTTTTCCGAAAAAACCGAGAACTTTTCCGCTGCCGCCTAAAATAATCGCCTGAATTTTTCCCGTTGTCACGTTAATATCAATATCACCGATGCTTCCGAGTTTTTTTCCGTTCGACACGTTTACCACATCTTTTATTTGAAATTCAGATATGCTGATCATCCGTATCACGCCCTTTGCCCGTTCTTTTTCCTATTATATGAACGGCCGGGCTGAACCTTGTCACATCGGGCAATCTTTTTTGCGGCTGCACCAGCCGAGGATAAATCTCAGCATAATTTTCGTATAGTCCATAAGCTCATCAACGGACACTTCCTCGTTTACGGAGTGGGCGTTTTTTAAATCGCCGGGACCGTATATGACGCTCGGAATCCCGGCATGATAAAGCCACCCTCCGTCAGTTACGGTTTGGGAAACATCAATGACGGGCTCCTGTTTTTTGACGGCTGAGTGTGATGCAGCCAAGACAGAAACTGCCGGATGGTCCGGGTCGATTTCCAGCGCCGGGAACACCTCTCCTCTGTCTTCAATCATCGAAGATCCTCCCCATTTGAACACCGGCCTGTTTTCTTTGAGCCACAGATCACTGTCAGCGACACGATTAATATAGTCTTCGATTTCTGCGGCTGCTTGTTCGTGCGTTTCGTTCGGATAAAAGTGGACGGTGATCCATAACCGGCATTCATCGGCGACAAACGCTGCGTGTCTTCCGCCTTCAATGACGGCGGGGTTGATCGTATTGGTGCCGGGCGCAAAGCCGGGATAGCTTTTCGTTACCGCCCAGTGGCGCTCCAGCTCTCCCAAGGCAGCGATGATTTTCGCCATTTTTTCGATGGCGCTCGCTCCGAATGTGCCTCCGCCCGCATGAATCATATTGCGCCTCATGCCGTCATGAAATGTTTGTTTGCTTTTCAATTCTATCCAGCCGGTGATGACTCCGCCCTGCCCTTGAATATGCAGGCTGCTCGTATCCGCGACAACCGCAAAATCCGCGTGATAGCCGCGTTTGCAGCATTCCAGCGTCCCCGCCTCACCGACTTCTTCTCCGATTACAGACTGTACAATGAGGTCGCCCGGAAGCTCAATGCTGGCATCATGGATCAGCTTCAGAGAGAAAAGTACACACGCCAACCCCCCTTTCATATCAGCGGCGCCCCTTCCGATCAGCATGCCGTCTTTTACGATCGGCTGAAACGGGTCAGAGTGCCAGTCTTCGCCCCCGGCTTCTGCCACATCAATGTGTCCGTTTAAAATCAGGCTTTGATGCCTGCTTGAATCTGTCCCTTTTAAAACACCGACTACATTCGGGTCTTCCGGATACACATCCCACATATCGACCGAGCAGCCCGTTTCTTTTAAAAAGCCGGCCACCCACTTTTGGGCTTCTGCCGTATTTCTTGCTGGCGGGGCCGGAGTCGGAAAGGCTATCAATCTTTCAGCAATATGTATGAAGTCGTGCCGCCGTTTCTCCGCCTGGTGTAACAGCATATCAATCTGATGCATTGGAAATCTCCCCTTTGGCTGTATCAAAAAACCCATTTCATTCATGAAATGAAACGGGTAAAAAACGGATCTTCCTCCGCTTTTTTCACCGCTTCCCTCCGCCGGCATGATCCGGATCAGGTCCGTTAAGGGTTGAGACAAACGTCTCTCTCAGCCGCATGGCAGCACCCCCAGGGTGAATTTATGTTATTTTACGGATGATGCCTCTTTTGCACGTGTTAAAAACGGGCGGCCATTGTTCCATAAGACATTGACAGGCATATCGAAAAACGCAGTAAGGCGCTCGTCAGAAAGCATGTCCCTGATTTTCCCGGAGGCGAACACCTCGCCTTGTTTTAAAAGAAGCGCCTGATCAAATACCGGCAGAATTTCTTCAGCGTGATGGGTGACATAAAGGATGGACGGCGCATTTTCTTTTTCGGCGATCGACGTAATCGTGTCCAGCAGCTGCTCCCTTGCCATAAAATCAAGACCCGTCACGGGTTCGTCCAAAATCAGCAGTTCCGGATCAGCCATAAGCGCCCGCGCAATCAGCGCTCTTTGTCTTTCCCCTTGTGATAATGTTTCATACCGTCTGTCGGCGTAACCGATGGCGCCCAAATCCTTCAGAAGACCGATCGCTTTTTCCCTTACCTGCTCACTCGGAGTTTCGTACAGCCCGATTGAGGCGTACGCGCCGCTGAGGGCGATTTCAAAAGCGGAGTCCGCGGCATATAATTTGTGCTGAAGACCGGCCGAAACAAGGCCGATTTTCCTTCTGAGCCTGTCACCGAGCTCTGTTTTGCCGAATTGATGGCCGAGCACCTGCATCTCTCCTGAAGTGGGGAAGTAATAAGAGCATAACATGTTCAGCAAAGCCGTTTTTCCGGCTCCGTTTAATCCGTACAGCACCCAATTTTCGTTTTTCTCGACGCGCCAGTTAATATCTTTCAAAATCCATTTCCCGTTTCTTTTTAATGACACACTGTCCAGCTGTAAAATCATTGCGTTTCCCCCGTTTACTTTGTTTAAATTTTCTAAAAACTTTTACACATTAGAATACATCACTTTTTTGCAAACGTAAACCATCGCATGAAAAAAGCCTTTAAACAAGGTTTAAAGGCTTTTTCCGTTATTGATGGATATTCTTATTCATTTGTTTAATGGCTGCTTTTTCAAGCCTTGAGACCTGAGCTTGGGATATGCCGATTTCTTCAGCGACCTCCATTTGGGTTTTCCCTTGGAAAAAGCGCTTTCGCAAAATCATTTTTTCCCGTTCGTTCAGTCTTCTCATGCCTTCTTTCAGAGCGAGCTCCTCAATCCATTGTGTATCCTTATTGCGCTCATCGCTGATCTGGTCCATCACGTAAATCGGATCGCCGCCGTCATTATAAATCGGCTCAAACAGTGAAACCGGATCCTGGATGGCGTCAAGGGCAAACACAATTTCTTCATGGGGCACTTCAAGAACTTTGGCGATTTCCTCTGCTGTCGGCTCCCTGCTTGTCTCACTGATTAACCGCTCTCTTACTTGAAGCGCTTTATATGCGATATCGCGAAGCGACCTCGAGACGCGGATCGGATTATTATCCCGCAAATATCTGCGGATTTCTCCGATGATCATCGGTACAGCGTATGTTGAAAACTTAACATTATGGCTTAGGTCAAAATTATCAATGGATTTCATTAGTCCGATGCAGCCGACCTGAAATAAGTCATCAACATACTCTCCTCTGTTGTTAAACCTCTGAATGACGCTTAAGACAAGGCGCAGATTGCCGTTTACAAGCTTTTCCCTCGCTGAATCATCGCCCTCATCCTGTAATTGCCTAAACAGCTTTCTCATCTCTTCATTCTTGAGCACCGGTAATTTGGAGGTATCCACCCCGCAAATTTCGACTTTATTTCTTGACACGTTTTTCCCTCCCACTAGGAGCTGCTGTACAACGTTAAGTATCTCCTCGGGTGGGAAAAATATGCACCGCCATTTTACAGAAATAAACATCCGGCTTCGGCAATCCTTGCAGCAGTAAGGGCTGTCAGATGGAAAAAATTTTACACCATTTTGTTAAACTCTTTTCTCAGTCTTTTGATAATCCGCTTTTCGAGCCGGGAGATATAAGATTGTGAAATCCCCATCATGTCGGCTACATCTTTTTGTGTTTTTTCTTCTTCTCCGACAAGCCCGAAACGCAGTTCCATAATCTGCTTTTCTCTTTCGTTTAATTGCTCAAGCGCTTTTTTCAAAAGTTTTTTATCCACATTGGCTTCAATGTCTTTTGTAATAATATCATCATCTGTGCCGAGCACATCCGAAAGCAGCAGTTCGTTTCCGTCCCAATCAATGTTCAGCGGTTCATCAAATGATACCTCTGAACGGATTTTGTTGTTACGGCGCAAGTACATTAAAATTTCGTTTTCGATACATCGCGACGCGTAGGTGGCGAGTTTGATTTTCTTTTCCGGATTAAAAGTGTTTACCGCTTTGATCAAACCGATGGTGCCGATGCTGATTAAGTCCTCGATATTGATGCCGGTGTTTTCGAATTTGCGGGCAATGTAAACGACAAGACGTAAGTTTCTCTCAATCAGGATGGCCCGCGCCGCCTGATCCCCGCTCGGCAGCTTTAATAAGAGCACCTGCTCCTCTTCTTTAGACAAAGGCGGCGGCAGCGCCTCGCTTCCTCCTATGTAATATACTTCATCGCTTTTCAGTCCGAGTTTCATCAGCCATTTATACCACAAATATGTCAGACGCAGCTTAAGTTTTTTCATCTTCCTCCCCCTTCTAAATACAATGCATTTTGAGTATGATGAATAACAGACTTTTCGTCAGGAAACATGTTTTACAGCCTTCCCTGTCAGCATCTTCGGATGAACGATTCCGTCAAATTCACCGTCCGCGGATAATGGTTTCGTGCTGATGCCGATCAGGCATTTTTCACAAGCGATCATTTCGTCTTTTGTTAAAATCGTGACGTAATCCGGCTTTAAACAGAGTAAAAATTGATTGTCCTGGCCGACGCCCCTGTACGGAATCAGCCTCAGCTTATCCGCATGGCGGAACGAATCATCAAGCTGCTCTATCACTTCAAGCGGACTGGCGGATTTGATGAGGTCCGTTTCCTTTTCGCTGAGAATCGGAGCGAATTTGTCAATGCAAAGGATCATGACCGGCGTTTTCGTCAGCGGATCATACAGCTGATTCCCGGAATCCACCAATCCTTTCGCGCGGATTGTCTGTCCGCTGAATTCCGCCTGCACCATGACAAGTTCATCGTACTGAATGGACTTCGTCTCGATGTCTTCAATTCTCTTTTTCGAAAAAAACCATATGGCCGGAAATCCGATAACTACAAACATCCAGCTGATCGGGTCGCCGAATCCGGTCTGGCTTGTGACCATTACGCCTTGCTGCACAATTGATTCTGTCTGCAGCAGGGAATGTACGCCGATCATTCCCCCGCCGACGAGAAAAGTCGCGAAATAAAAGGCGAACAAATTTTGAAAAAAGTATCGGAACCGTTTAAAGCCAAAAGCCGTAAGCACGATGACTACTGAAAACGCCATTTTTCCCGCCGGATGCTCCACAAAGGGAGAAACAGGCGTAAACATCAGAAGCACAATGACTGACCCGATGAAACCGCCGGCGGCCACTCTTCTTTTTTTCACCTGGCGTTTTAAAATAAAGGCGGTCAATAAAAGCAAAAGAGAATCAAAACAAAAGTTCAACAGCCAAATGACATCCAGATAGATTTTCACATCTGACCCCTTTCCTCTTTTGTCTTACTTATCTGTTTCTCTCTCTTGTTTCATAAGTATAAAGCAAGCTCTGTGGGAAAGTCTGTCAATTAATGTTGAGGGTAAAGTACAATTTTTAAGGGATAACCGTTTTATTTGTCGAGGGCCGAAAGGGTTGATTTCCTATTGTCCCCTTCAACTAAAAAAGCGCTGCCGTGATTTGGCAGCGCTCTGTTTTTACTCATTGATATAAAGTTTTCCTTTAGCCGTCTGTCTCGTTTCATTTCCGTAGTCATCTCTTGCGATAACGTCAATTTTTGCTCCGCTTGCTTTGATGGAAGAAGTCGCCGTCCAGTAACCCTCATATCGTCCCGGAGAAATTTCTCTCAGCGGAAGCTCTGTTGCGTTTTGGCTCCCTGCCCGGGCGTTTGTCAGAGGCAGACGGATCACGAAGGAAGCGTCTAATTTCTTTCCGCTTGAAAAAGCGATTTTCACTGATTCTCCGGCTTTTAATTCCTTATCCGCTCCGGGAACCAATCCGGAAATGACGGGAGCATTGTAATTGACATCGATTACCGTCTTTTTCGTTGTTTTGTTACCCGCTTCATCTGAGGCCGTGACCTTGATCTCATTGCTGCCGTTTTCCAGAAGGGTTCTCGCTTGATAAGAACCGTTATTTACTTCAGCTTTTTTTCCGTTCACCTTTACCCATTTTAAATGGGCGTCGTGCACTTTTCCTTTTACAGTCACTGCTTCTTTATTTGTTTTATCACCGTTTGCCGGACTGTCAATCGTCACATCCGGCTTATCCTCATCTAGTATGACCGTGACAGGGCGTGACTCATCGGTTGACCCGCTGTCTGTCACAGATGCCGCCGTCAGCCGATTGGCATCTTTAGTGAGTGTGACATCGGCCTGGAAATTGCCGTCTGCATCTGCTTTCGTTTCAGCGGCGGTTTTACCGTTATTGGTAAGACGGACAGCGGTTTTTGGTGAAGCCGTTCCTTTCACCGTGATTGACTTTTTGTTTGTAAATGATCGGTCTTCAGGCGACGTTATGTCAGGCACAGAAGCTTCGTAGTCGACCAAAGCTCTGATCATATAGTTTCCGTCTGATTTATCGGCTTTTGACCAGCGGCCGTCGAGGTATTGCCAGTTTCTGTTCGAGTACGGACTGCCGTCATCAGATGACAGGGCAGGTGTATAAGGATCGGGTTTCGTCTGGCGGAACACAAGATAAAAATCCTTTCCTACCGCGATTCCTTTTGAGCTGAGATCCACTTTGGTCCATTCGCCGTTTCGAAGCGCTTCAGCTTGGAACGGGCCGGCAATTTTGCTGCCCGGAGCTCCATCAGGGCCGGATGCATCATATACTTCTGCTTGAAATTCGGTACCTCCCGGATCAGGCCAGTCTGCGCCCCAAAATTTAAAAAGGCCTCCCGTCAGCATACCGTGTTCTTTTCCGTCTTTAAGCGTCATCTTAACGGCAGATTTGCTGCCGGCTTTAAAATATGACAGCGCGGCTTCTTCTGTCCCGTTATCATAGGCAATTTCCCCTTCATAACCGATATACGGCTTAAGCTTGACGTTTTTTTCAGCATCCCCTTTGATGTCAACAGAAAATTCGCTATTGTAAAAGCCTTTTGCCGCTACTTTGATTGTGTAGGAGCCTTCGTACGCCTTAAGCGAATATTCCCCTTTATCGTTTGTCACCGCCGGTTTAATTGCGGCATCCTCAGCCACATAAAGCGCAGCCCCTTTTACCGGTTTACCTGTTGACTGATTGGTGATGGTTCCTTTTAGCGTGCCGGACGGCATTTGCTCCAGTGTAAAGTCTGCCTGTGCGGTTTTGTCTGATTGAATAGAAACTTGTTTCGAAGCGGACTTAAATCCGTAAGCCTCGGCTTTCAGCGTATAGCTTCCCGCCTTATGTGACAGGCTGTAGCTTCCGCTTGCAGGGTCGGAATATACGGATTTCCCCGTCTCGGAGACACTGATTTGCGCTCTGAGCGGCAGGAGGTTTGTTTCACGTTTCACTCTTTTTCCGGGTGATTTCACTGCCGGTTTGGCCTGTTTCGGACTGACGGCTTTTTTCTTCAGGTGGCCGGGAGGTGTTTGTCTTTTGTGTTTATTTTTTTTGGCCGCCTTGCCGAGAGGGCTGCTTGAAAGCCGGACATCATCGATATACCATCCGTCTTCATTCAGTACTTCGTCTGACTGCATATTAAACATGAGCTTTATGTTTTGGCCTTTATACGCAGATAAATCAGCCTCTTCATCGTTCCATCCTGCGGAGTCACCATTGTAAACGGCCGCCTGCTCCCAATTTGATTTTCCTTCCGGCAGAACGAACACATACCCGTAATCAAAAAATTCTTCGAGCTTGTGCCAGCTTTTAAATTGTAAAAACAGCCGTCCTGTTTCCGGAACTTGAATCGGAGGCATCACCAAATTCATGTTGGCTGAATCGGCATAAGGGCCGGACAGATTCGTCGCATACACTTTATCTCCGGAAAATGCGGCACCGGGCCCTGAACCCGGGATACCCCATTCCCATTGGTCATGTGTCCCGTAACTGGACCAGCCCGCCGGCTGTGATTCAAAATCCTCTTTGTATCCCGCCGTAACGCTCGGTTTCACGTCAGCCCGGTACGTATCAGATTCTACAGAATGACCTCCGAAATCTTTTATGGCCCATTTATAACTTATCTTGCTTCCCGTTACATCCGGTATTTCCGCCTGGTATGTTCCCTTTTTTTCATCACCGCTTTTTTGAACGGCGGCTGTCGTTTTCCACTCTCCTTCATCAAACTGATAGGAAAGGATGACTTCAGTTACGCTTACATCGTCTTCTGCTGTAACCGTCAACGGAAGGTTTGCCCCTTTGTAAGCCACTGAGACCGGTTCATGGTGAAAGCTGGGCGGATTGTGATCTTCGCCCGCAGAAGAGACCCTGCCTTCTACGCTTCCGATTCCGTCCGTTACGGCAGAAACGGCATCAAAAGCGTTAACGAGACCATGGCCGTAACCGTTATTCGGTGACTCCGGAAAAACGGAATCTGTCAGCTTTTCCGCGGTGCGCGTCAAAACGTCTTCCATTTCATCGACCGTAATAGAGGCGTTTGCCTGCCTTAACAAAGCCGCCGTCGCCGCCACATGCGGCCCGGCCATTGAAGTTCCGTCCCAGCCGCCTTCGTATGTTCCTCCAGGAATCGAAGAACGGATATTCACTCCCGGAGCCGAAATGTCCGGTTTTGTTTCATGATACGGTGAGGGGCCTTGAAGTGAGAAATCAGCGAGTTTCTTGTCGATGTCAGTCGCACCTGTCGCAAATGCTTCAGGATAATTGGCCGGATTCGCGATTGAACCCGGTCCTCCCGGTGTAAATAAGTCTTCATTTCCCGCAGAGAATTCCGGAAAAATCCCTGCCGCTCTCCACGCATTCACCATATCGCGGTACCACTCGTCCATTCCCGAACCGCCTGCCCAGGAATTATTAACAACATCCGGCGCCATCTCGGGATGCGGCGTGCCGTTTTTATCTTTAGGCGCGAGCACCCATTCACCGGCATCCAAAATATCGGCATCGGTTCCTCCGTCATCTGAAAATGCTTTTACTGCGATCCATTTCGCCCCCGGAGCCACACCGATTTGATTTGAGCCGTCAGGTTCTGAACCCGTCATGGTCCCTGTTACATGAGTGCCGTGTTCAAGATCATCGTAGGGAGCGTCTTTATGGGACACGGCATCATACCAGTTCATCTCATGATTCGGCTTTGCGGGATTTTCAGGATCGTAACCCCGGTATTTTTCCTTAAGCGCCGGATGATCCCACTGAACTCCCGTATCAATGGAGGCGACAACCGTGCCGGTTCCGTCGTATCCTGAGGCCCAGGCCTGCGGCGCATCAATTTGGCTGATATTCCATTCGATGCCTTCCTTTGCTTTGATCTCTTTTTGTTTTTTCTTCATTTGAAAAGGAGCTTTTGATTGTCGTTGAGTAAGCTGACGTTTTTCATTCGGAAGAACTTTTTCTACTTCAGGAAATGAGGCGGCTTTTTCCATTACCTCTTTCGAAGCAGTGACTGCCATTCCGTTGACAATATAATAGGAATGGATGTGATCAGCCTTGCCTTTCTTTTTTTGTTTTTCCAAATATGTTTTCAGATTCTGCTGCGCATCATGAGCCGCCAGTTTTAAAGAAGAAACGACGGCTGACCGCTTTTGATATTCGGTTTTTGCTGCGGAAAGCGATTGAGACTTGGCATTTTTTTCTGCTTCTTTGACCGCTTTTTTCGTATTGGCTTTCTCTTTAAATTTGATAAGAAACGTGACTTTATCATTTTTTTCAAAACGCTTCTTGACTGAATCGGAAATCTTATGCTGAATGCTCTTAGAGGAAGAAAGATCTTTGGTGAAAGAAACTGCTCCCGGTGTGCTGTTCGCTCCGGCTGCACCCGGAAACAACAGGGAACTGACGACAATCGCGCTTAAAACGGAGCCTGTCCATCTGTTTCTCGTTTTTTTCTTCAATCGTATCCCCCCTTATTTGGTAACACCCTATAAAATGTGTATCCCTCCTTCATAATTGGAATCGTTTGTCATTTTCGATGCTGTACGTTAAATGTAGACAATCTCCCATCCAGATATTGTCACATTCTGTAGAAAGCCGTATGAAACTAAAAAACAATCAATTCGTCATAGGTATAAAGTTGCTTTTTTCACTGTATAGATCATGGGGATAGGAAGGAAGACTGGCACAAAAAAGAAAAAGGACAAAACCATGTGGTCTTGTCCTTTTTTACATCAGCCGCGTTTGTTGCGGTTTCTTAAAAATGTAGGAATGTCGAGGGCATCATCCGCCGGCTGTGATGTATAGCGGTTCGCCGTGTTTTGATGCTGTGTTTCTTCTCGTTTCGGCTCACGTTTCGCAGCGTTTTGGCTTTGAGACTTCAATCCTTGGTTTAAAGTCGGGCGCTGCGGTTTTGAGTCATCTTTTTCCTGTTCGATAAAACCGGTCGCAATAACGGTGACGACGATTTCATCTTTCAGATTTTCATTGATAACTGAACCGAAAATCATGTTGACATCAGGGTCAGATGCAGAAGCGACGATGTCGGCTGCTTCCTGCACTTCGTAGAGGCTCAGGTTTGTACCTCCCGTAATGTTCATCAAAACACCTTGCGCTCCGTCGATTGCCGCTTCCAGTAACGGACTGGAGATCGCCTTTTTGGCGGCTTCAGCAGCACGGCTTTCGCCCGTAGCGATCCCGATACCCATCAATGCTGAACCTTTGTTGGACATGATGGTTTTGACATCGGCAAAGTCCAAGTTGATTAAACCAGGCGTTGCGATGAGGTCAGAGATACCTTGCACCCCTTGGCGAAGCACGTTATCAGCTTCACGGAATGCTTCAAGCATCGGTGTGTTTTTATCGACAATTTCAAGAATGCGGTCATTCGGAATAACGATCAGTGTGTCAACGGCTTCTTTCATTGCCGTGATACCGCCTGCAGCCTGCAGCTGGCGTTTTCTTCCTTCAAATGTAAACGGTCTTGTTACGACACCGACAGTCAAAGCGCCTAAGTCCTTTGCGATTTGCGCGATAACCGGTGCGGCTCCCGTTCCGGTACCGCCTCCCATTCCGGCTGTAACGAACACCATGTCAGCGCCTTTTAGCGCTTCTTCGATTTGTTCCTTACTTTCTTCAGCGGCTTTTTTGCCGACTTCCGGATTCGCACCCGCTCCGAGACCGCGGGTCAGCTTTTCCCCGATCTGCATTTTCACTTCCGCTTTTGACAGGTTAAGAGCTTGCGCGTCCGTGTTTACCGCAATGTACTCTACACCCTGTACTTCATTTTCAATCATTCGGTTGACCGCGTTATTACCGCCGCCTCCTACTCCGATTACTTTAATTGATGCTAAGCCGTCTATGTTTGTTTCGAAATCCAACATGCTAAATCCTCCTAATCTGCCGAATGACTATCAATCTATTCCCAAAACATGCTTAATAGTTTTTTCATTTTGCTCGGTTTGTTGTGTTCGGCTTGTGTTTTTTGTTTTGCTTTTGGACGCTGCTGCGCCTCTGGCCGCTGATGATGTTCTTCTTCGTGAGAGACCGCGATTTCCTGCACGGCTTCTTCCGGCATATGAAAGCCTATTTTTCTTCCCTGAATTCTGGCATTTCGGCAGGCAAATTGTATCAAGCCGACACCCGTCATATACTGAGGGTCTCTTACACCGATATAATTCGGGCTTGCAACCCTTACATTGTGCCTCAGCACTTCCTGTGCCAATGAAAGCACTCCGGGCATTGCGGCCTGTCCGCCGGTCAGCACAAAGCCGCCGGGCAGATCTGTAATTCCCATATGCTCAATTTCGGCTGCGGCAATCTCAAGAATCTCTTCCACTCTTGCTTCAATAATATTGGCAATTTCCTGCTGTGTAAAAGATTGCTTTTGATTCGTTCCTATGACGGTGACTTCAAATACTTCATCTTCTGAAGCCTCATCATAGAATGCATGTCCGAATTGTTTTTTTACTCTTTCAGCCTCTTCGGTGGAAGTGCGCAATCCGATCGATACATCTTTCGTGATGTTTTCGCCTCCGAGCGGAATGACGGCTGTCTCCTTCAGGTGCCCCTGTTCAAATACCGCCACCGTCGTCGAGCCGCCTCCGATATCAATCATGGCGACTCCGAGGTTTTTTTCGTCTTTTGACAAAGCCGCCGAACCGGCCGCAAGCGGCTGCAGGCAGATATCAGTAATTTCAACGCCCGCTCTCTCCACACAGCGAAGTAAATTATGTAAGATCGTTTTGGAGCCGGTAATCAGCGTGCCTTCTACTTCCAGGCGCACGCCGAGCATTTTTTTCGGATCGGTAATTTCGTCTCTTCCGTCAACGATAAACTGTTTAGGAACGACGTCAACGATCAGCTGCTCATGCGGAACTGACACGACCTGTGCCGCTTCCATTACCCTGCGGACGTCTTCAACGTGAATTTCTTTGTTTTCACTGGAAACAGCGACAACGCCGTTCGTATCTTGAATATGAATATAATTTCCATTAACGCCGACAATGGCTTTTTTCAGCGGAAAACCTACCATTCTTTCAGCTTGGTCAAACGCTTTTCTTATAGAATGAACGGTTTCATCTATATCAACGATTGAGCCTTTTTTCAACCCTTCAGACGGTACATTTCCCACTCCGATAATGTTAAGGGAATCATCTGTCATTTCTCCGACGATCACTTTTGTATTGGACGTACCGATGTCAAGACTGACGTAAAGTTCATTGTTGTTCATTCTATGGCACCTCCTCACATTTCGATCAAATTCTATTCTATTATTTGCGGAACAACAATACAATGAATGTGGCTTTACAAGTGTGTAACAAAAACAACAGCATCAACAAATTCTTATCTGATTTCTCACAATTTATGTTTAATGAAACTATTCGTTATATTCTATGTATATCCTCTTTTATATCGCATTTTTTTTATTTTTTTTAGAGACGGCCCACCTTACCGTAAGATTTCCTGTCACGGTGCCATAATGTGCAAACCAGATGCAAATATACCCGCTTTCCATTAGTCTACACTAAGATGAACCTCCAGAAAAGCTATAGATATTGCCAGAAACATCCGAAAAAAGAAGAAACAGGAGGAAAATTCCAAATGCAATGCTCATTGCAGAAGACACGCCCATTGCATTGAGAATTTTCCGCTTGTCCGGCAGCCATATCCCGGGCAAAAACAAACATAGTCATAATGATTCCGCTATCGGTTATATCGGCTGCCCCGCTGATTGTAATAGATTCTTTTGAATCACCTTTAAATTAGTTCTTTAGAACTATTAATCATTTTCTTTTTTCTTGCCGGATTTACCTTTGTTAAATTCTTCAAAATACGTAGCGACTTCTAAGTGGATAATCCCCTTTTTCCCGCCGTCCAGCTGGGAAACGATAGAAGGATAGGTCTTCATCCGGCCGGCAAACGTTTTAATAGAAGCGGTAACTACATACCCGTCGTTCATATACAGCTTGATCCGGTCCTGATCCATTTTTACCGGTGTATAATAGATTTCAGAAATCGACTGCTTTAGCGAACCGGAAAGCTTATCAAGCTGCTCCGCCATTTTGACCCGCTTTTTCGCGTTTGTCCAGTCAACCAAAATCGGGCCCGCGTCATCCGGTGTGACTTCGTTCGGCAGCACAGTGCCGTTTTCGAGCACTTCATAATACACATCATGTCGCTGCAGATACGCGATCGTCTTGTATTCTTCAATGTGAATGCTGACTTTGTTAGGAAATACTTTTGAAAGTTCCGCCTTTTTCACCAGCTTATTCTGCTCAATCTTTTCTTCTGTTTGTTTCTTGTTCAGACTCCAGAACTCGGTTTGTCCGTTATGTATATCAGAAAGCGCGTTGATCTCTTTTACAGAAACGTTTTCGTTTCCGGAAACGGTGACAGAAGACACTTTGCTGATCGGCATCTGCAAGTACACGATGATCAGCACCATCATAAAAAAGAGCACAATGAATGAAATCAGCCGGCGGTTTGCTTTTTGTTTCCGCTGCTCTTTGATTTTCGGAATCCGCTCTTCAATATTTACGATTTTTTCTCTTTCATGATTTGGGTTCACTGCCTGTCCACCTCACTAAGAATGAAACAGCTTGACATTCGTCTGATTGAAAAACAAACGGCATGCTGTGATGCCGTTTGACATTTGTTAAAAGTATATCACATGAGCTCATGTAATCAGAGAACCTTTTAACGATTCCCTCCGATGATTTCAACTTCTGTATGCATGTCAACATCATACTGCTCACGGATTGTCTTTTTCACATACTCAATCAGGTCTAGAACGTCCTTGGCAGTCGCTCCGCCGGCATTGACGATAAAATTCCCGTGCATTTCGGATACTTTCGCTCCGCCGATCTGATGTCCTTTTAATCCCGCTTTTTCAACGAGGTTTCCGGCATGATTCGGCAGCGGATTTCTGAATATGCTTCCGGCGCAGGGGCTTGAATACGGCTGAGTATTTTTTCTGTAATCTTTGTTCTGCTGCATTTGCGCCGTAATGGCTTCCCGTTCCTTCTGCTCAAGCTGAAGAACTGCCTCGAGACAGACGCCGGGGCGTTTTTTCTGCAAAACAGACGTTCTGTAGCTGAAATCCATCTCTTCGTTTGTCAGCCATTCGATTGTGCCGTCTTCAAATAAGATACGGGCTTTCACAAGAATCTCACTCATATCAGATCCGTGCGCCCCGGCATTCATATAGACGGCTCCGCCGATTGATCCGGGAATGCCCGCTGCAAATTCGAGACCGGACATTCCTTTTTTACTCATGGAAGTCGCAAGCCGGACGACCGAATAGCCGCCTCCGACCGTCACTTGATCACCGTCAATCTCCAAATGATCCAGACCCGCGCCCAGTTTGATGACAACTCCTCTTATGCCTTCATCAAGCACGAGCAGATTTGAACCGCGGCCGATAACCGTCCATGGCAGATCATGTTTCTTCACAATATCCATAATATCTTTGACCGCTTCCACACGGTTGGGGATGATCAAAATGTCCGCCGGACCGCCGATTTTCATCGTTGTATGGTTCGCGAGCGGTTCTTGTTCCAGCACTTTGCCGACTTCGCGGTCTCTTAATTCCTGAATTACGTTCTCCATCATAAACCTCCGCATTCCATTTGCTCTATTTTTTTATGTCTTTCATGATACTGTACAGTCTGGCTGCCGCATCCGGAACACCGAGTGATTTTGTCCGCTCACTCATGTCCTTTAAGGTTTCTTCATTCATGACGATTTTGTCCAGCGCAGCGATCAGTTTTTCTCCGCTGAGCTCGGTTTCCTTCAGTACGATTGCAGCGTCATGCTGGCTGAGCGCCTTCGCATTGACTTCCTGGTGATTGGCTGTCACATACGGGCTCGGAATAAGCACGCTCGGAATGCCGAGAGCGGTGATCTCCGCAATCGTCGTCGCTCCGGCTCTTGCCACAATGACATCAATTGATTGTAAGTACTCCGGCATTTGGTGCAAAAACGGTTTTGTCACCATATTATCAGCGGCTTTTCCGCCTTTCAGCTCAGCCGTTACCTTCTCGTAATGCACTTCCCCGGTAATATAAAGGACTTGGTAAGGTCTCGTTTTCAATTCTTCCTGCATATCTATAACGGCACGGTTAATGGGAGCCGCGCCTCTGCTTCCGCCGAAAATGAGCACCGTTTTTTGATTGTCTTTCAGCCCGAACTCAGTTAATGAGCGGCCTGTCTTAATTGAGACGACTTCAGAGGCTCTCGGGTTTCCCGTAAACACAACTTTTTCAGCAGGAAAATGCGATTTTGCCTCTTCAAAGCAAATTGCCACCTTATTAACATATTTCGAGAGAAACTTATTTGTGATGCCGGGCAGGCTGTTTTGCTCATGAATGATCGTCGGAATTCCCATTTTTGCCGCCGCGTATACAACCGGACCGCATACATAGCCGCCTGTACCGATAACGGCATCCGGTTTGAACTCTTTTAAATATGATTTGCTTTTCGTCACGCCTTTTAAAAAACGCATGACGGTTTTTACATTTTCAAAAGAAAGTTTTCGTTTGAAACCTGTAATTTCAATGGCGCGGAACGGAATATTTTCCCGTTCAACAATTTTTTTCTCAAGACCGTTCTCTGTTCCGATATACAAAAATTCCACATCCGGATGCCGGCGCTGAACTTCTTTAATAAAGGCCAGGGCCGGATAAATATGTCCTCCGGTTCCGCCTCCGCTTACTGCAATACGCATTCGTATGTCCCCCTTAATCACATAGCGATAACCCTGTTTTTTAGGACAGGGTTATTGATGTTGTCTGTTTTTTTATAGATAACGAATAAATCATGAGTGATGAGGCAAGATACAGATCAATACCTCGAGTACCGGCTGACATTTAAAAGCACGCCGACCGCTGCGAGCATCAGCGTCAGTGATGAGCCTCCGTAGCTTAAAAACGGCAGCGTAATTCCTGTTACCGGGATCAGCCCCGTCACAACGCCGATATTAATCATGACTTGAATAGCTATCATAGAAATAATACCGATGGCGACAAAGCTTCCGTATAAATCCGGCGCGCCGAGGGCAATCCTGACGCCCCGCCATAATAAAATACTGAACAGCAGCAATATGAGCGAACCGCCGATAAAGCCGAGTTCCTCAGATAAAATAGCAAAAATGAAATCGGTTTGCGGCTCCGGCAGGTAAAAAAACTTTTGCCGGCTTTGACCCAGCCCCATCCCGAACAGTCCGCCCGGACCTACGGCATAGAGCGACTGAATGATCTGAAATCCGCTTCCAAGCGGATCCTCCCACGGGTTTAAGTAAGAGGTAATCCGTTTAATCCGATAAGGAGCGGACAGAACTAGTGCCGCAAATCCGCTTAAACCGATGAGTCCGAGAAACGCAAAATGAGCGATTCGCGCACCGGAAACAAAAATCATCACGATGCACGTGCCCACCATTACCGTCCCCGTTCCCAGGTCTGGCTGGCACATAATAATAATAAATGCAGAAAACACGATTCCGAGCGCGGGAACGAATCCGCGTCTGAATGACGTAATATTCTTCTGTTTTTCAGAAAGAAATTTAGCCAGAAACGCAATCATCGCGAGTTTCATAAACTCCGAAGGCTGAATGCTGAACGCTCCCACTCCGATCCAGCTTCTTGAACCGTTCCGCACCATTCCGACTCCCGGAATCAGCACAAGCACAAGCAGAAAAAAACAAATGATCAGAAGCAGCTTCGACCATGTGCGCCATGTCCAATAATCCACATTCATAATGAAAAACATGGCAATGACGCCGATCCCCGCAAACAGCAGCTGCCGTTTCGCGAAGAAAAACGAGTCGTCAAATTTATAATCCGCCCATACCGCACTTGCACTGTAGACCATAATTAATCCTATTGTTAAAAGCAATAACGTAATGATAACTAATAACAAATCAGGCGCTGTTTTTTTAGTAGTCAAAGCAATCGACACCCCAAGCATAAGTCATTTAGGGCTGCCGATGAACAGAGACAAGCCCTTACTTAAGCATATGCACGGCATCTATAAACATGTCACCGCGTTCTTCAAATGTTTTGAACTGATCCCAGCTTGCACACGCGGGTGACAAGAGGATGACGTCTCCTTCATTTGAGAGCGCAAACGCCGCAGATACTGCTTGTTCAACATTATCGACACGTTTGACATGTTGTATTCCCAGCTCATTGCCCAGTTTTTCTATCTTCGGCGCTGTCTGTCCGAACGTCAGGACCGCTTTGACATTGTCCATATACGGTTTCAGATCGTCAAAACCGTTGCCGCGGTCCAGTCCGCCTGCAAGCAGAATAACCGGAGCTTTGAACGCGGAGAGCGCTTTGCTTGTGGCCAAAATATTCGTCGCTTTGCTGTCATTATAAAATTTACGATTCTGGATCGCAGTTACATACTGCAGACGGTGTTTGACACCGGTAAAGCTTGTCAGCACCTTCTGAATCGCTTTATTAGACGCGCCCGCCGTTTTTGCCGCGGATACAGCGGCCAATATATTTTCTAAATTGTGCGCGCCCGGCAGTACGATGTCATCAACAGGCAGAATCGCTTCATCGCCGAACATCAGCATTCCGTCTTTAATGAATGCGCCGCTTGACAGTTCCTGGTGAACTGAAAACGGAACGGTGCCGGCTTTTCCGCTTTCGGCAAGCCGCACGACTGTTTCATCGCTTTGATTCACGATGGCCGTATCACTCTCAAGCTGATGAAGATACACGTTCTGCTTGGCTTTTTCATAGTTTTCACGGCTGTGATGGTAATCCAAATGAGCGTCGAATACATTTAAAATCAGGCCGATTTCAGGTCTGAACGCATGAGTCCCCATAAGCTGGAACGAAGAAAGCTCTGTGACGATCCATTCATCACCGTCAGCATGATAAGCCACTTCACTGGCGACAGTGCCGATATTCCCTGCGATCAGCGCCTTTATCGAGTCAGCTTTCAGCATTTCATAAATCAGGGTCGTCGTTGTTGTTTTCCCGTTTGAACCTGTAATGCCGATGAATTTTGCATTGGTGATATAATACGCAAGCTCGATTTCCGTCCAGACCGGGATGCCTCTTCTTTGCGCTTCCTCCACCATGATATTTTCATACGGGATTCCGGGATTTTTGATCAGAATGGTAATGTGATGCTGATCAAAAAGTGACGTCGGATGCTCACCGCAGATGACTTCAATTCCTCTTTCTGCAAGCCTTTGGGCAGGTTCGTTCTCTTCAAAGGCTTTTTGATCATTCACGACGACGTTAACGCCTTTTTCATGAAGAATCGACGCAGCCGCATATCCGCTTTTCGCCAGTCCGAGGACCAGAAAGTTTTGTTTTTGCAAAAAAAGTTCGTTTTCCACTTATAACCACACCTCGATGTAAATTCCTAAAACGGCAAGCAGCAGTCCCGCAGTCCAGAATGTGACGACAACTCTCCATTCAGACCATCCGACCAATTCGTAATGGTGGTGAAGCGGACTCATCTTAAAGATTCGTTTTCCTGTCGTTTTAAAGCTGATGACTTGTAAGATAACAGATAAGGTCTCAATAACAAATACTCCGCCGATAATGACGAGCAGAATTTCAAGCTTCGTCAGAATGGCAACGGTCACGATCGCTCCTCCGAGCGCAAGCGAACCGGTATCCCCCATAAATACCTTGGCGGGATGGGCGTTGAATACAAGAAAACCGAGAACGGCGCCGACAACGGCAACCGAGAAAATCGCAACGTCATATTGTGACTGGTTCCACGCAAGGATGGCGAAAGCGCCGAATGCGATAGCCGCGGTACCGGACAAGAGACCGTCCAGACCGTCTGTCAGGTTGACGGCATTTGAACCTCCGACAAGCATAAAGAGAACGAGGATAAAGTATCCCCAGCCGAGATCGATTGACAGATGTGTGCCCGGCACCCTGATGCCGGTTGAAAAATGGCAATAATGATATACTCCGTAAAATACAATGGCAATAATGATCTGGCCGATCAATTTCTGCTTCGACGTCAATCCGAGATTCCGTTTCATTACTACTTTAATATAGTCATCCAGAAAGCCGAGCAGGCCGTATCCGATCGTGACAAACAGCAGAAGAAACATTTCCGCGCTCAGATGCGAAAATTTCTGCGTCATGACAATCGCCGTAATGGCGATGGATACAATAATCATGACCCCGCCCATCGTCGGCGTCCCTGATTTTTTCATATGTGATTTCGGCCCCTCTTCCCTGATACTTTGGCCGAATTTTAAACGTCTTAAAAACGGGATAAGAATCGGAGATATCAGAACACTGATTAAAAATCCCATTATTATTGTAAATAAAATCACTTGCTCAAGCATTGCTCTTTTCTCCTCCCGTTTCGTTCAAACGACATACGTATTTATCATATTCACATTGTGTCCCCGTAATTCTTTTCATTTCCCTCATTCTAACACTCTTTCCTGTTTTACTTTTTATTCAGCTCAACAATAGCTCTACCCGCTACTTCGGCGTCATCAAAGTCGAATGTTTCATTGCCGATCTGCTGATAGGTTTCATGCCCTTTCCCGGCAATCAGAACCACATCTCCCTTTTTCGCGTTGGCAATGGCAAAAAAGATAGCCTGCTCGCGGTTTGCGATACTGTGATAGTAGGTGCCTTCTACCCCTCTTTCCATATCTCTTAATATGGCCAGCGGGTCCTCGCTTCTCGGGTTATCTGAAGTAAAAATCGGTTCGTCGGCAATCCGCACCGCAATTTCGGCCATTTTCGGGCGTTTCGTTTTGTCCCGGTCTCCGCCGCAGCCGACGACGACGAAAAGCTTGCCCTCTGTCATGTCTTTACATGTATTCAGAACGTTTTCCAGACTGTCAGGCGTGTGCGCGTAATCGACGACCACAGGAAACGGCTGATTATGATTCACCAGTTCAAACCGGCCTCTGACACCTTGAAGCTCTTCAAGAGCGCTTGCGATCGTATCAAACGGCAGTCCCGCTGCGATCGCTGTCGCCGCTGCAGCCAGTACGTTATACACGTTGAAGCGGCCGACGAGTGAAACCGTGATCTGCTTTGTTCCTTTTGGCGTAACGAGTTCAAAGCTTGTGCCTTGCGCAGAGATCTCGATTTGTTTCGCCATGACATCGGCATCGTTCTCGATTCCGTATGTAAGGATGTGCGCCGCCGTCACTTTTTCAAAATAAGCACTGGCTTTGTCATCTGCGTTTAAAACGGCCCGCTTCGGCTTTTCGTGGTTAAAGGAGCCGCCCAGCTGGGAAAACAGGAGGCTTTTAGCCTGTCTGTAGTCTTCCATCGTCTTGTGATAGTCTAAATGGTCCTGCGTCAGGTTCGTGAATACGGCGATATCATAATCGCAGCCGTGAACCCTGCCGAGTGACAGAGCGTGAGAAGACACTTCCATAATAGCTGTGTCAACATGCTCATCATTCATTTTCTTGAACGTTTTTTGCAGTGTGACGCTTTCGGGCGTTGTATTTTTGACCGGGAATGTCTCATCCCCGATTTTAATGTACATCGTTCCGATTAAACCGGTCTGCCTTCCCGCTTTTTTGAAAATCTCATCAACCATGTGCGTCGTTGATGTTTTGCCGTTTGTGCCGGTGATGCCGATAAGCTGAAGCTGCTTTGTCGGCTGCCCGTAAAACGCGTCAGAAAGAACGCTGAGCGCCCGCTGTGACCGGCGGACGATAATGACAGGAACATCGACGTCAAGCTCTTTCTCGGCAACGATGGCCGCTGCGCCGTTTTCTGCGGCTTTTTGGGCGAAATCATGTCCGTCTACCGTATACCCTTTTATACATACAAAAAGACTCCCTTTTCTCACTTCCCTGGAGTCCATCTCAATTGAAGTTATGTCAGGGTCATGAAAGTCATTTTGAACAGGTTCGGCCATTAAATATGTAAGCAGCTTTGTAAGTTTCATTGTATCAAACCTCTCAGAAATTCTATTCATTCTTTTATCATGATAACCGTTTATAAAAGTCAGAATGGCTTTTAAACATACAGTTCATATTTTAGCGTAAATAAAAGGATACATCCAGTTAATCTTAAAAGTTATCTTCTTTTTTTCTCTTTATGATAAGAGGCAGCCGAAAACAATCGGCTGCCTCAAAAAGACTCATTCTTCACTCAAGTAAACACGGATCTTTGAGCCTTCTTTTACTTTCGTTCCGGCTGCAGGTGATTGTTTCACAATTTTGCTTCCTTTTCCTGAGGAGTCTATATTCAAATTGACAAGCAGCGACTCAAGATCAGAGACAGACATCCCTACAACATTCGGAACCTCTATTGTTTTTGTGTCGTTCCATTGATATTTTTTCTCGATTTGATTTTTTCGCGGTTTGACGCCGAGCTCGGGCAGACTGTCTCTCATCATATTTCCGACAATCGGCGCGGCGACGGTTCCCCCGAATTGAATCGTGCCTTTCGGATTATCAACCGCGACATACACGACAAGGCTCGGGTCATCAGCCGGTGCAAAACCGATAAAGGAGACAATATGGTTGTTTTCGAGATATTTGCCGTCTTTAACCTTTTGTGCGGTACCTGTTTTTCCGCCGACGCGATATCCTTCCACGAAGGCATTCCGCCCCGTTCCCTGAGCGACGACGCTTTCTAAAGCATATCTGATCTGCTTTGACGTTTCCTGGGAAATAACTTGCCTTTTCGCAATCGGCGATTGTTTCTTAACGGTTTTTTTCGTAACGGGATCAACCCACTCTTTGGCGATAAACGGAGTATAAAGCGTTCCGCCGTTTATTGCCGCGGAAACGGCTGCCACCTGCTGAATCGGCGTGACGGAAACCCCTTGTCCGAAAGCGGTTGTCGCCTGTTCGACCGGTCCGACTCTGTCAAGCGGGAATAAGATCCCCGTTCCTTCCCCTTGCAGATCAATGCCTGTTTTCTTTCCAAAGCCGAAGTCCTTAATATATTGAAACAGCTTTTGTTTTCCGAGCCGTTCCCCCAGCTGTACAAACCCGGGGTTGCAGGAATTTTGAACGACTTCAAGATAAGATTGCGAACCGTGGCCGCCCTTTTTCCAGCATCGGAGGCGGGCGCCGTCGACCTCGGCAAATCCTTTGTCATAAAAGTGGTCTCTTTGCAAGTTTACTTTTTGCTCTTGGAGAGCCGCCGCAAGCGTAATAATCTTAAAGGTCGAACCCGGTTCATATGTGCTCCATACCGGCAGGTTCCGGTTGTAAACGGACGGATCCACCGATTGATAGTCAGCCGGATCAAAATCAGGACGGCTTGACATGCCAAGCACTTCCCCGTTTTTCGGATTCATTGCGACCGCAATCATTCCGTCCGGGTTATATTTCGCCGCTGCATTGTCGAGCTCCCTTTCTATAATCGTCTGAACCTTGGCGTCAATCGTCAATTTCATATCAAGTCCGTCTTTCGGAGGGGTGTAATCATCCGCTTCATCAGGCATTTTCTTTCCCTTGGCATCCGTATAAAATTTCACAGATCCCTTGACACCTTTTAAGTCATCATCATAATAAGCCTCCAATCCGAGAAGGCCCTGGTTATCAATACCGGCAAAACCGAGAACATGGGACAAAAAGCTTCCGTACGGATAATGGCGGATGCTGTCTTCAGCCACATAAACCCCTTTTAAGTCGAGCGCTTTGATTTCTTTCGCTTTTTTATTGGAAATTTTCCGCCCCTCGGGTGAGATTTTTTCTATGGAGGTTTTCTTAGTAATGTGTTTGTAGACCTTCTCTTCCGACATATTTAAAACTGACGCGAGAAGCTTGCCCGTTTTTATGGGATTTTGGATCTGGCGCGGTACGACAAAGACGGTCGGCGCGCTTTTATTAGTAGCCAGCTTCACGCCGTTTCGGTCAAGAATCTCTCCCCGCTCAGGCTCAAACGGCAAATTCCGGCTCCAGGAATCCTTAGCCAGTGAAGTCAGCTTTTCTCCCATCACAAATTGGACATAGCCTAATCTGCTGTCAATGATCAAAAAAATGATTACGCCAAAAAGCAAAACCAGTAATAAACGTTTTCGAACCGTTACATTTGAAACGCGCAAGGGACCGTCCACTCCTTATTTAGGCTTGTTTCAATTTATGCCTCAGCTTGGCCACATAGAACGGCGGCGCATAAAAAAGAAGCCCGCGGGCATCCGCGGACTTCTCTGTCCCGTTAATCAGGATTTTTAAATTTCACCTTGATCACGGTATTTTCTTTCAGTTCTTTGCCTTTTTTCACACTTTGGCTTGAAGCGTAACCTTCACCGCTCACATCAATGTGAATGCCTGATACTTTGCTGAATTGAAGCACTTCCCGTCTCGACCATCCGGACATATCCGGCATCGTCATCTTTCCGTCTGTTTTTAAGAAGATTTTCTGATTGGTGATCACATCTTCTCCAGCTGTCGGATACTGCTCTTTTACGGCAACATCGCTGCCGATGACAATCGGTGTGAGATGTTCATTTTTCGCTTCCTTCTCAGCGCTCTTGACCGTCTTATCTGTCAGGTCAGGCATCTTTTGGCTTTTCGTTTCTTCCTGACCGGAATCTGTTTTTTCCGTCGGTTCGATATTCAGGTAGTGGAGGCTGTTTTTCATCGTCGGGTTAAAGATTTCCGCGACAGGATCAGAGCTGCTTTGACCCGCTTTTAATTGCGGCTGCTGCACGGCTACATAGATGACGAGCTTAGGATCATTTTTCGGCGCCATGCCCATGAATGAAAACACATAGTTGCTCGTTCCCTTTAAATATCCGCCCGTCCCGGCGATTTGCGCGGTTCCCGTTTTACCCGCGACGTCAAATCCTTCAATTTTATAAGGTTTTCCCGTTCCGATGTCTGACGTCACGACTTCTCCGAGCAGGTTCCGGACTTTTTTCGCCGTATCGGCTGAAATCGGCGTGCCTACTTGCTCTGGTTTTGTCTGCTTGACGACTTTTTTCGTATCGGGGTCGACAATATGATCAATGACGTAAGGTTTCATCATTTTGCCGTTATTGGCAATCGCCGTGACGGCCTGAAGCTGCTGGATCGGCGTTATCGCCGATGCTTGGCCGTAAGCCGTAGACGCTTTGTCAAAATCATATTTGTAGTTAATTTTACTTGATACTTCACCGGGCAGATCAATCCCTGTTTTTTGATAGAGCCCGAATTTGTGCAGGTACTCATTAAACCGGTCAAACCCCAGTTTTTCGTTGGCCAGTTTGGCGAAAGCAACATTGGATGACCTCATGAGGCCGTCACGGAAGCTTGTCATACCCCAACCGGCGCCTTCGTTCCAATCTTTAACAGGTTTGCCTCCCACTTTATATGTTCCTGATTTATATTTCTCGTTTGCAGAAAACACATTTTCCTGAATCGCCGCGGCAAGCGTAAAGATCTTCATCGTTGAACCCGGTTCATACGCGTACGACACTAAGTCGTTGTAATAATTGGTGACGTTTCTGATATTCGGGTCGAAACTCGGACGCTGCCCCATCGCAAGCACTTTGCCTGTTTTCGGTTCTACGACAGCCGCCATAATTTTTTTCGGTTTATATTTTTCCGCTACTTTCGTCATGCTGTCTTCTAAAAAGGTTTGAATTTTCTGATCAATGGTTAAATATACATTGTCACCGTTTTTAGGTGCGGTGATTTTTTCTTTGCTGTTCGGAAGTTTCCAGCCGGATTTATCACTTTCGTAAGTGACGGATCCGTCGCGTTCCGTCAGATAGTTATTCAGTATTTTTTCAAGCCCTAAAGAGCCTTGTATCTCGTTTGTTTTTTCATTCACATCGGCATAGCCGAGAACATTTGACAAAAATATGCCGTTCGGATAGTAGCGCTTTGTATCTCTTAAGAAAGAAATACCCGGAAGATTCATTTTTTCGATCTTTTGTTTTTTCGCATAAGAGATATCGCGGCCGGCTGAACCGAATTCCACCTGCTTCGCGCCATCCCTGTTTAAGATGTCCAGAATCTCGCTTTTATCAAGATTGATAACGGTCGCCAGTTTTTCCGCCGTTTTCTCTTTGTCTTTGACATGCTGAGGATGCTTCTTGTCGGTCGTCATCTTTTTATCAAGCACGGCAATGAGCTTATATGTCGCCGTGTCCTCTGCAAGCACTTTGCCGTTCCGGTCAAGAATAGAGCCGCGGCTCGCTTCTATCGTCCGCTTTTTTTCGTGCTGCTCGGTCGCTTTTGTTGCAAGTTCTACACCGTTTGCTTTACCGGTTAATTGAATGTACGCCATTCTCCCGAGAATGACAAAGAAAAAGAGAGCGAAACAAATACTGAGTATCGCTGCTCCTCTGTTCATAAACTTATTTTTTTTCGGCATGGGTTATCATTCCTGTATGTTTTTCACTTTTTTATCTTTCAGATTCAAACCGTGCTTTTTGGCGATATCCATCAGGCGCTGCGGCTGGCTTAAGTCAGCAGCCGTCTTTTCGAGATCACCGATCTGCTTATTCTTCTCAGATACTTTCTCCTCCAGTTTTTGCACCTCAATATTGGATTGGTACGCCGCGTATGCCTTTGATACGATAAACATTGATGTGGAGAGAACGGCAATGGCAAACAGGACGAGCAGCACCTTTTCCCCGAGTGTAATGGAAGCCCTCTTTTTGACAATCACCTTTTTTTCGGGACTTATCACTGGCCGTTGTTGTTTTTCCTGCTGGTAAGCTAAGTTGCTCATAGGCTGATGACCTCCTTTAATGTTGTCATTTGCTGCCCGTTATTTTCGTTTCTCCGCAATGCGGAGCTTCGCTGACCGGGCGCGGTTATTTTCTTCAAGCTCCTCTTTTGATGCCGTAATGGGCTTTCTCGTAATCAGTTTTAATTCCGGTTCAAATTCTTCCGGTATCACGGGAAGACCCGGAGGCAGTTCGGGAAGTGATGATTTTTCCTTGAATGTCGTCTTGCACATTCTGTCTTCCAGCGAGTGAAAAGTGATCACAGACACCCTTCCGCCCGGCTTCAGCACCTCTATCGCTTGCAAGAGGGCCTCTTCAAATACTTGAAGCTCGTCGTTTACGGCGATTCGAATGGCTTGGAATACACGTTTGGCCGGATGACCTCCGCTTCTTCTCGCCGGAGCCGGTATCGCGTCCTTTATTAGATCGACCAGTTGGCCGGTTGTTTGAATAGGCGATTTTTCTCTTGCCTCTTCAATTTTTCGGGCGATCTGCTTGCTGAATTTTTCTTCTCCGTATTTAAAGAAAATCCTCACAAGGTCCTCATACCGCCATTCATTTACGACTTCTTTCGCCGTAAGGGCGGCCGACTGGTCCATCCTCATGTCCAGCGGTGCGTCATGATGATAGCTGAATCCCCGTTCCGGTGTATCAAGCTGCGGAGAGGATACTCCTAAATCAAATAAAATTCCGTCGACACTCGTAATGCCGTGTTCATGTAAACACTCTTTTAAATAACGAAAGTTGCTTTTCACCAGAATGAGCTGTCCTTTGTATTCGGACAATGTTTTCTTTGCGTTTTCAAGTGCTGTGTCATCTTGGTCAAAGGCGATCAAGCGTCCTTTTTCCGATAATTGCTGCAATAAATATGTACTGTGCCCGGCGCCGCCAAGGGTGCAGTCCACATAGGTTCCGTCCGGTTTGATATTTAAACCGTCGACGGTTTCACGAAGAAGTACTGTCTTATGCTGAAACATTTGTGTCGGTCCCACCTTTATCAGGAATGAATTGAATTGTCAGTTGTTGTTGTGATGCACGAAGATCCATTATATATCAAATCCAATCATGTTTTCAGCAATTTCAGCGAATGAATCTTCTTGCTCTTCTGTGTATTGTTCCCATATTACCTTACTCCACAATTCAATTCGATTGGAAACCCCGATGACAACACATTCTTTTTCCAGTTTTGCGTAATTCAGAAGAGATGACGCAATATTAACCCTTCCCTGCTTGTCCAGTTCGCATTCGGTCGCACCGGAAAAAAAGAATCGGGTAAATGCGCGGGCGTCTTTTTTGGTGAGCGGCAGAGCCTTCAGCTTTTCTTCAATCAGCTTCCATTCATTCATCGGATAGCCGAAAAGGCATTGGTCCAGTCCTCTGGTCAGCACAAACTGCTCACCGAGGCCTTCTCTGAATTTTGCGGGTACGATCATGCGGCCCTTTGCATCAACAGTATGCCGGTATTCACCCATAAACATGATAAGGACCCCCACTTTCTCCCCTAAACTCACCACTATCCGCCACTTCTCTCCACAACCTCATTTTACACTGTTTACACATAAAAAAAAACCCTGAACTATTCAGGGTTCTTTAAAACTTTATTTCAAAGTTTGACAATCTGATGTTGGTTTTGAAAAGAAAATGGCAGATGTTTGAAGGTTGTGAAGAATTTTGGACCGTAGCGGTTCAGATAATACATCACATTCCAAATCCGTTCCTGCGGAGCGCCGAGCGGTCTGATGCTGTTTTGGATTTTTTCATAGTCACGCAGCACAAAGCCTTCTTTTTCTTCAATTCTTTTCGTTACCGTCCGTTCTAAAAACAAGAGCTGATCTTGAATGAAGGCGGCATTCTTCTGTAAGAGCGGCTCAAGGCTTGAATCGACCTTCAGCGCTTCGTCCCTTGCGCTTTTATGGACAGCTTCAATCTGCGACTTCGCCTGCTCCATTACAGAAGAAAACTCTTCCGGAATCTGCTCTTCAAAATAAGTGTCTTTCAGGTGTCCGGTGCCGTGTTCGATCGCTTCCTGAAGCGGGATATTCCGTTCTGAAAGCTTCTTTTCAATATGGCGCTCAAGAATCGTAATGTTCAGTCTCGGCACTACCGGCGTCATGCGAAAGCCCATTAATGAGAAAGCCTGCTTCAGCTCACCCCAATAATTGATCTCCCCCGGTCCCGCGATAAACCCCAGAGTCGGGATGAGAAACTCCTGCATAAGCGGCCTTGTCACAACGTTATTGCTGAAACATTCCGGTTTTTCTTCCATATGGGTATGAAGCTCGTCGTTCGTCCACTTCAGGTCAAGCTCCTTAATGACAAAAACGCCGTTTTCTTTTTCAATTAAGAAACGCTCTCCCTCGTGTTCGTAAAACAGATTGGCCTGATCTTTGTCCGATTCAATAATCGGGTGATAACCGGCTTCCCGCATAAAACACTGCTGGTCTGAAACGGCTTTGGCAAGCTCATGATTGTGTTTTAAAATCTGCTGAAACATACCCGTTTCCAGCTTTTTAATCCCCGGATCTCCCGAGTTCATCAGAATAAGGCCTTCTTCTTGAAACAAGTCGGCGATCAACAGCTCAAAAAAGTCGGTGAATGTCTCTGATGAGCGTAAACATCGCTTCACGTTTTGAAGGAGTGTGTTTGTGTGATCCGTTTCCTCAAAAGCAGCGAACACTTCATCAATCCAAGCCGCGCATTTTTCCTGATCAAGCTCGGTTTTAGCCGCCGATGTTTTTTTCCAGTACGACTGCGGCAGTTTCTGTTTCACCGGACCTTTATTCTCTGTTGACGTATGCACAAAATTGATTTCTTCCAGATCGTGATCTTCACCCGCCACCCAGAAAATCGGAACGACAGGAATCTGTAACGCCTCTTCCTGCTGTCTGGCAAGTACGATAATGGAGATAATTTTATGTATGGTGTAAAGAGGCCCCGTTAAAAGACCGGCCTGCTGGCCGCCTACTACCGCTGCGCTTTTTGGATCTCTCAGTTTTTCGATGGAGGCCTGCATGGCGGCGGAGTGAAATTTTTCGTGATAGGAGGATAAATAATCCGCTAATTCCTCTCTGGCAAACGGCCGCGAAGACAAGTCATGAAGCCGCTTTTGCCATACGTCCTCTGAATGAATATCATAATCAAAAAATGAAGACATGTTTTCTCCATCTATATAGTGCTGCACAAACTTATTTTGACTTTTGATGGAAAGTTCAGTTAGCTGCATCTGTCTGGAACTTCCTTTCTCCAATAAATAGTTAGGTTTCCGAAATGAGTATAGCATGTTACCGGAAAACCTCAAAAGACTTTGTTTCAGTTTCTTTCTAACGCTTTTATGCTGCGGTGTAAAAACGTGAGATGAACGGCCGGCAATCCGCGGCTTTCCGCTTCTTTTACAAGGTAGCCGATAATCGCATCAACCTCTGTCCGCCTGCCTGCCATGATATCGACGAGCATGGAAGAATGATTTTTTTCCGTCAGTCTGCAAACTTCGCAAACCTTGTTCCACGCTTTTTCTCTATCGGCGAGGCCAAGTATTGTCTCCGCTTCTTCAAACACGTTTCTCATATACTTTTTGTAAGCGTTATTTCTTAACAGCTCTCCGTTTTTCACCCGCAGCAATGCAGTTAACGGGTTGATGCATACATTTATGATCAGTTTTCCCGTTAACAGCCGATACCAGTCGTTTTCATCATATACGGGAAAATCCCGGTGCATGCCGGAAAAGATGCTTTTGAGCGTTTCCGGCCGGGATGCGCTGAATACACTCCATCTTACGGCTCCTGCTCCCGTATGTTCAACGGCATGATCTGATATCTTTTTTGCTCCGTGCTCAACAGTGCCGGCATAAAGCGAATGATCCGTATGCCAATCTTTAATGTCGTGTATGTGTCCCATACCGTTTTGCAAAAACAGCACATTCGTCCCTTTTATCGTCTCAAGGTCCCGCAGCACAGCACTGAGCTGGTGCTGTTTAACGGCTGCGATTAAGAGGTCGAATCCGGAAGTGATGCCCGTTTGCGCTCTGCATGCCGCCGTACATTCTATTCCGTCTTTCACAAGCCGTATACCGCCTGAGTTAATCGCATCAGCCTGCTCCGTCCGCCGCGTAATGACCGTTACCTGATGGCGGGACGATAAGTAGTAAGCACATAAAAGGCCTACCGCTCCGCCGCCGATAATTCCGATTTTCACACTGTCACACCCTATATCTGCATTTTTCCATATTATCATAGCAGAAGCCGCCGCAAATTACTTCAATTTCGTTTTGAGCAAAAAGACTGGCAAGCATATTATAGTTGGAATTTTCAATTAAAGCGTTTACAATAATGGTAGAACACAACAAAGGGGGAGTTTGTGTTGAAAATAGAGCGACTGCTCATCAACTTTAAGACACTCGAAGAATTTAAAAGGTTTAAGGAATACGGGATGCAGGAGCTGTCGATGCTTGAAGATCTTCAGGATAATATCATTGAAAATGACAGCACCTCGCCTTTTTACGGGATTTACTTCGGGGATAAACTAGTGGCGAGAATGAGTTTATATCAGGTAAACGGAGGTGCGAATCCGTATTTTGATCAGCGTCAGGACTTTTTGGAACTTTGGAAGCTTGAGGTTCTTCCGGGCTATCAAAATAACGGATACGGAAAAGCGCTTGTTGATTTTGCAAAATCCTTCAGAATGCCGATCAGGACAAATTCACGCATGAAATCAGCAGATTTCTGGGATAAGATGAATTTTGAGCCCGTTAAATATGATATGGCGCGTGATAAAGGAGAAAATCCTTATATCTGGCATCCCGATATGGACGGTGAAATGACATCCGGAGAAACGGCATAATAAAAAACCGGCGGGGCCGCCGCCCCCAGGCCGGTTCATTTTACAGGCTCTGCGCCGATTTTCTGTCGTCTTCTTTTGAATTGACCATCCTTCTCGCTCTGTCCATAATGTCAATTAGCGCTTTATAATCTTCTTCCGTCATCTCCAGCTTGTTTCTCAAGCTTTCATTTTCCTCACGCAGATCCTCGACTTCTTTTTGCAGCGCGGTCAGCTGTTCTGTGAGTTTTTCTTTTTCATGACGCACATCCGCTGCGGCCGGCGACTCTTTAAATTGCTGCAGAAACAAAATGACATCATCAATGGACAGCTCTTTTTCTCCTTCCGCCCTGCGGATCGGAGGCTGTTTGACGGTTCCCGGCATATTGGCGGAATGCACCCCGATCTGCTTTCTTAATTCCTTCCGCTGTTTTTTCGCCAGTTCTATCCCTGACTGATATTGTTTTCTGACATAAGAATTCCATCTGAACCCGCAGGCGGCAGCCGTTCTCGTCAGCGCTCTGCCGACTTCTTCAAAAGCGGAAAGCTGGGTCCCGCCTTCCCGAATATGCCTGAGCACCACTTCGGCCAGCAGCAAATCTTCATCTTGCGTCCACGCGTCTTGTCTCGTTATCGTCAATCGTATCTCCCTCCATATTTGCTCATTTACCTCATACATATGCCGCTGATAGATTAGATAGACTACTGGGGCTCACAATTTTTTCGGCGGAAGCAGGCCGGAGGGGCAAAAAAAAAGAAAAGCGCAGGAACCGAGATTCCCGCGCTTTTCTTCATACATTAATTGCTTTTAACATTTATGTCTTTGCCGTTGTATGATCCGCATGCTTTACATACACGGTGAGACAATTTCATCTCTCCGCATGACGGGCATTCTGTCATACCAGGTACATTTAGTTTGAAATGTGTACGGCGCAATCTTTTTTTCATTTTAGAAGTTCTTCTAAAAGGTACAGCCATTATTCCCACCTCCTTAAAGAGTTAAGATTCATCATCTTGTGTTAAGAGCTTTTTCAGATCCGCAAGTCTGGGGTCGATTTGATTTTTCTTGTCTTCCTCAGAAATCACTTGCCAATCCTTCCCCACTTGGGGAGCGGCTCCTTCTTTTTGTTCAGTTTCACAAAAGACTTGCATAGGAATTTCTAAAAGAATCTCTTCTTTTATGATCGGAGTTAAGTCGACGATATCGTCTTCAGCAATATGAACGTCCTCATCTTCTATATCATCCGACTTATGAAATCTAAACAGTTCTTTTGTCGCGATTGTAAATGGATACGGCACATCAACTAAAGTTCTTGAGCACGGCAAAACCATTTCGCCTGAAATCGTAAAGTCAAACGAAACTTGCTTGGATTCAATCTCCGCGCGGCCCTTCACCCGGACAGGAGAAATGCGGCGGATGTCAGAATTCAATTTTGTCAGCTCATTTAACTCAACTGTTTCATCAAATTCAAAGCTCTTTTTCGCCATTTGATGAAGCTGATAAATCGTCCATTTCATTTGTATCACCTCAGGAAAGCAACAAACATGATTATAGCTTTTCAGAATGTTTTTGTCAATATTTTTTCTTTACAGCATAATGCCGCCGTCATGCAATCGTTGACAGCCGGATAGGCTATGCATACACTAAACGAAACGGACTAAAATATGCACTTCATTTGCAAATGTACCACACGAAGCAAAACATAGCAAGAAAGGCGGGACAAATATGAAAGCAGTCGGCCTGGTTGTTGAATATAATCCCTTTCATAACGGACACCGCTATCATGCGGAACAAGCAAAAATCAAAACGGACAGCAGCGTCGCGGCGGCGGTGATGAGCGGCCCTTTTTTGCAGCGCGGGGAACCGGCCGCCGTCTCAAAGTGGGCCCGGACAAAAATGGCGCTGGAAAACGGCGTGGATATCGTCATTGAGCTCCCTTATATATATGCCGTACAAAAAGCGGAATTATTCGCGCGCGGCAGCGTTTCGCTTCTTCATCATTTAGGATGCAGCAGCTTGTTTTTCGGCAGCGAAAACGGGCGGATCGAACCCTTTATTGAAGCGTCTGAAGCGTTCAGCCGAAAGGAAGATGACTGCAGCCTGATTCTGAAAGAGGAGCTGAAAAAGGGTCTCAGCTATCCTGCCGCCGCCTCAAAAGCTTTTTCACACATATTCAAAGGGCGGGACATGCTCGATTTGTCCAAGCCGAACAATATTCTCGGTTTTCACTACGTTAGAGCGATACACACCTCCGGTTCCGCTATGAAGCCTTATACAACAGCCAGAATCGCTTCCCAATATCATGACGCCGAGCTTCCCGGAGATAACAGCCGGATAGCCAGCGCAACAAGCATCCGGAGAGCGCTGATAGAAAAAGGAACGGCGGCCGCAAAGAGCTTTCTCCCGGAAGCATCTGCGCGTCAGCTGGAGGCATACAGAAATTCATACGGAATATGGCACAGCACGGAAGACTATTTTTCATATGTAAAATACAGCCTCAGCACTCTTTCCGCTGAAGAATTGAGCCGAATCTATGAAGTGGAAGAAGGCCTTGAGCACAGAATTCTGCGCACCATCAGACAAGCCCGATCCTATCGCGAAATGATGGAACGATTGAAAACAAAACGATACACGTGGACGAGGCTGCAGCGGATGAACACGCACATTCTGACACGGACGAAAAAAGAAGACATGCATCGGCTCTTGCAGCCTTCAAGCGCTCCTTATATCCGTCTTCTCGGAATGACGAAAAAAGGACAGGCGTACCTGTCGGCAAAGAAAAAAGAGCTTACCGCACCTCTCGTCAGCAAGCTCTCTTCTTTCTCTCATCCCGCTCTGGATCTGGACATACTGGCAGGACGGGTTTACAGCCTGCCGATAAACGAACCTGAACGCACATTGTTTGAGAAACAGGAATTTTCACAAGCGCCGATCCGCTATGATGAAGACGAAAAGCGTTTTTTGAATGCGTAAAAAAAGCACCTGACTGTGGGACTGACCCCATAAGATGAGACAAACAAAAAACACCTTCAAGTTTGAAAACGGATGATTGTTAGCCGAAATTAGACTTGGAGGTGTTTTTTCTATGGGGACAAGAGTGAGTTATCCGGTTGAAGTGAAACAGAAGGCTGTAGAAATGAGATTGGCAGGCGTGCCTATGAAAGAGATCATGCAGGAATTGAATATTAAGAATAAGACACAGGTTCAGACATGGGTTAGATGGCATAAGACTGGGGATACACATCGATTCGAACAGCCTGTCGGAAAGCAATACACTTACGGAAAAGGCCCGGAGTATTCTTCCGAATTAGAGAAACTGCAGGCAGAAAATCGTTATCTGAGACAACAGAATGAAGTTTTAAAAAAGTGCAACGAATTGGAAAGGAAGCTGATAGCGAAACGCCAGTCGAGCTTGTAGAAGCATTGCGCGGCACAATGACCATACAGGATATCTGTATTCATTTAGGTATCTCACGAGCATCTTATTATCGTTGGAAGAAGAATCTGATGAAAGATAACCCTAAATACCATTTAGAAAAACAAATCGGCACGTTGTGCCGAGAACACAAGTTTCGATATGGCTATCGGAAAATCACAGCCATATTAAAAAAGGGAATGCGTGTGAATCATAAAACGGTTCAGCGCATTATGCAGAAGAATCAGTGGCAATGCCGGGTTAAGGTGAAAAAGCGCAAGAAAGATGGGCAGCCATATGCCGTGGCCGAGAATATATTGGATCGAAACTTTCAGTCTGAACGCCCTCTGGAAAAGCTAGTAACGGATATCACATATTTGCCTTATGGGCAGAAACAATTGTATCTTTCCAGTATATTGGATTTATACAATGGAGAAGTGATTGCTTTTACAATTGGCGATAGACAGGACACAGACTTTGTCTTACACACACTTGATCAGCTGCCCGCACTGCCAGAGAACTGCGTGTTACATAGTGACCAAGGTTCTGTTTATACATCTTATGAGTATCAGAAAGCTGTTAAAACAAAAGGCATTACCATGAGCATGTCCCGCAAAGGGACGCCCGCTGATAATGCCTCCATCGAATCGTTTCATTCCTCACTAAAGTCTGAAACGTTCTATCTTAACAGCATTGATCGAACTACGACGACCATCGTAGAACGCACTGCCATAGAATACATTCATTATTATAACAATATTCGTATTCAAACGAAACTAAACAGCCAATCGCCGATACAATATCGGCAATTGGCTGTATGAAGGTGTTTTGATCCCTGTCTCAAAAACAGGGGTCAGTCCCCTGTATCAGGTGCTTTTTACTTTCAGCTGATCCAAATAGTCAAGTGCGTCCTGCATGGTGTCGACAGGGACAATCTTCATATCGGACTTGATCGCTTTCGCCGTTTTTACCGCATTTTTGTAATCAGAATTTTCAGCTCCGTTTTGATTCGGCGCAAAGAAAATATCTTTTCCCGCTTTGTCTGCGGCGACGACTTTCTGATCGATTCCGCCGATCGGTCCGACTTTGCCGTCCACGTCGATTGTCCCCGTTCCGGCTATATTATAGCCTTTTGTTTCGTCAGGTTTTGTCAGCTGGTTGTAAATTTCTAAAGACATCATGAGACCCGCAGAAGGCCCGCCGATGTTTTCAATGCTGAAATGAAGATCCGGCTTCACTTTCACGTTCCGGTCCGTATATAATGCGACACCGATTCCCGCTCTTTTCGGGTCGTCCGGGAATGATTTCAGCACAATGTCAACGGTCTTTTCTTTCGTGTCCCGTTCAATGTGAAACGTTACTTTTTCCCCCGCTTTTTTGCTGCTGATATAATCAATCAGCTTTTCAGCGGATTCGTATGTTTTCCCGTCCGCGCTGATAATTTTATCACCGACCTCTATTTTTCCTTTTGCCGGCATGTCAGAGACGACTGAACTGGCATAAATGCCGTTAAATGAGTATTTTACCTGTTTCCCGGCTTTTTGATAAGCGGCAATGACCGCGTTTTCTTGGGAGCTTTTCATCATTTGCAGCTGACGCTTCATATAATCCGAGTCCGATTCGCCCTCTTCTTTTATGCTTTCATCAGGGACGATTTCTTCGTAAGGATGCACTTTCGCCCAAAGATATGTATACGGATTGGCGGGGCCTACTTTGACAGTCATCAAGGAAAGGCTTCCTTTTTCAGGATAGCCTCCGTCCACCTTAATCAGCGGTCTCAGCTCTGATGCTTCTCCCGGCTGTGTGATGTAATACGGAAGCTTAATAAATGTAACAGCGATTAATAAGATCAGGATGATAAACACCCAGCGAAAATGTTTTGCTTTCATATGAGTTAGCCCTCCCAGTTCTCTATTTCTTGTTTAATCCGGCCGATCATCCGGTCTGCGGCTTCTTCGCCTGCTGTGATCATATGATCAATGTTGGCAAAAGAACTTGAGCTGAATGATTCAAGAGAAGGGCGGATCATGACGTCTGCGGCAATGGTCTGGTGACGGACCAATTCATTTTGCAGTATATCCATACTTTGCATGATTACATCAAAAATATGTGCCGCCTTTTCCGTTTTTTTCACCCGGGATACGTCAGAGGCGATGACGATATCAGCACCCATATCTTTTACGGCGGAAACCGGGATTCTGTCGACCACCGCGCCGTCGACTAACATACGTCCGTTCATTTTTTGCGGGACGAAAACGCCCGGTATGCTGATGCTCGCGCGGACGGCTTCGGACACTGAACCTTTCGTAAAAACGAGTTTTTCGCCGGTCTGAAGGTCGCAGGCCACGATGCCGAGCGGGATCCGCAGTTCTTCTATCGGCTTGCCGTACGTATAGGCATGAACGAGCTGCCTGATGCGGTCTCCTTTTAAAAATCCGAGCTTCGGCATCGTATAATCCGCGTACAGCCGCCGCTTAAATGCTTTAGCGACTTTTTTCATCGTGGCCACGTCATGCCCGGCCGCATAAAAGCTCCCGACTAACGCTCCCATGCTGCTGCCGGCAATCATATCAATTGGAATCTGATGCTTATGTAAACTGGATAACACTCCGAGATGAGCGATGCCTCTTGCCCCTCCCGAACCTAACGCTAACCCGATTGTAGGTTTGGCCAACGCGACGAACCCCCTAATAGACATCCTATACATGAATTCTATGGTCTAAATTGAACCCCTATGCTCGTATATTAGTACAGGATGACAAATAGGTACTTGCCCGGCCGCCTTTAAGGTCTGTTCTATATTTTATCATGATATAAATGTCAGTGTGCAATTTTAGCATCGGGGAGGTAAGAATGAATTTGTCTAAGTTTCATACATTTTTGATTTCATTGTTTTTCATTTTTTTGACGGCGACGGTTATTTCACACCCTCAGGCCTCATTCGAAGCCTCCAAAACCGGTCTTTCCATGTGGTGGGAGGTCGTTTTTCCTTCATTGCTTCCGTTTTTTATTCTATCTGAGCTTTTAATCGGATTCGGCATTGTCAAGTTTGTCGGCCTTTTACTCGAACCCTTTATGCGTCCCATTTTCAGAGTGCCGGGGGTCGGCGGATTTGTACTGGCTATGGGCATGGCTTCAGGCAATCCGGCCGGCGCGAAGCTGACTGCACGGCTGCGCCAGGATAAACAAATTTCCAGAGTAGAGGCTGAACGCCTCGTCTCTTTTACCAATTCATCCAATCCGTTATTTATATTCGCTGCTGTGGCGGTCGGCTTTTTTCATAACGCGTCTCTCGGCATTCTGCTGGCATCGGCTCACTATCTCGGAAACATCGCTGTCGGCCTGACGATGCGTTCATACGGACGGAAAGAAGAAGCGGCGTATACCGGTAAAAAGACGATCGCTCTCCCTTCTCTGAAGGAAGCATTTCTGGCCCTCCACAAGGCGCGGCTTTCGGAAAAGCGGCCGCTCGGAAAAATTTTGGGCGACGCCGTCACCTCTTCTGTACAAACCTTGCTGATGGTGGGCGGTTTTATTATATTGTTTTCGGTTTTCAGCCGGTTATTATCAATCGTACAAGTCATGGATGTGCTTTCTGTATTTACAAACGCGCTGCTTTCGCTTTTTCATCTTCCGGCAAATCTGGACATCCCTCTTATCAGCGGAATGTTTGAAATTACACTTGGGAGCAAGCTGGCCAGTGAAGCTGATGCCGCCTTGCTGCCGAAAGCCATGATTGTGAGTTTTATTCTCGGGTTCAGCGGCCTTTCCGTACAGGCCCAGGTAGCCGGCATTTTATCGGAAACAGATATCCGCTTTAAACCGTTTTTCGCGGCGCGTATCCTTCAGGGCATTTATGCCGCACTCTTTATTCTCTTACTGTGGAAGCCGCTTTACCTTGCATTGGACGAACCTTACCAGTCCGTATTCCTCCCTTTCCGCGATCAGGAAGCGGTATCTGCTGCCGTCAGCGGATGGAATACACTTGTTGAAACCGGACCCGCCATCACGCTGACAGCTCTCGCCGTATACGCATTGATTTATTGTTACAGGCTGTCAGCACGGACAAAAAAAGGATGAGACGCCAATCAGCGCTTCTCATCCTTTAAATTTCTGCTTCAGCGCCTGTTCAACTTCCGGAGGAACAAACTCTGAAACAGGCCCGTTATATTTTGCGACTTCTTTTACGATGCTTGAACTTAAAAAAGAATACTGATTGTTCGTCATCATAAAAAAAGTTTCTATTGATTCGTCGAGCACGCGGTTGACGGAAGTCCCCTGCATCTCATATTCGAAGTCAGAAACGGCTCTGAGCCCCCTGATAATCGCCTTCGCCCGCTTTTTTTTCGCATAGTCGATTAACAGTCCCTGTGACGTCTCGACCGTAACATTCGGTATGTCTTTTGTCACTTCTCTTAACAGCTCACATCGTTCCTCAACTGTAAACAGCGGCTGCTTAGAAGAATTATTGAGCACGCATACGTACACCTGCTCAAACACGTTTGCCCCCCGTCTGATAATGTCCAGATGTCCGTAGGTAACGGGATCAAAACTTCCGGGACATACAGCTATACTTGCCACATCATTACCCCCTATTTCGGTATATCGTCACTCCTGTAAGCCCGTAAATTTCCCTTCTTGTTACGGAAAGCGCGCCGACGGCTTCAGGAAGCGCAACGGCTTTATCATGCTCGGCTACGACAAAACCGCCTTCATTCAGCATGTTCTGCTCATCAATCATTTCGATAAGCGCTTTCAGCTTTTGTTCCTTATACGGAGGATCTAAGAAAATTCCGTCAAAACCTTTTTCCCGTTTCGCCGCGGCATAGAGGGCCCGCTCTGCATCATTGCGGTATACTTCCGCTGAAGACAGCAGATCAAGCGCTTTGATATTCGCTTTTACCGTTTGGATGGCTTTGAAATCACGATCCACAAAGATACAGCGGTCAAATCCGCGCGACAGCGCTTCAATCCCGAGACCGCCGCTCCCCGCAAACAAATCCAGCCCCGTTCCTCCGTCAAAATACGGGCCGATCATATTAAAAATAGACTCTTTTACTTTATCCGTCGTCGGCCTTGTTGATGTGCCCGGCACAGCCTTTAAGGCTCGTCCTTTTCTTGAACCGGAAATTACTCTCATTATTCACACCACTTTTTCTGAAAACTTTGATGTTTCTCATCGGCTGAGCCGTTATGTATCAAAACAATCCCTATCTTATCATAAAGCATTCTTTCAAACAATGAACGTGAAATCGTGTATACATATTCACATTCCTGTCAAGACTAAGTGTAACAGCATCAATGAATGATGTTGTTGCCAACCGCGGAGAAGACTTACGTTTCCCCATAAGTTCTTCCTCCGGTTTCTCCTCTCCCTTTTCCTTCTCCTTAACTTGTTAAGGAATAGAAGGACCCCGCAGGTATCTGCGGGGATTTTTTTATATGCCGATTTTATAATCGTACTCTTTCGCTTTATCAAGCTTTGATTCAAATTCCAGCTTTAAAAAAGGTTTATAAGAAGGCTCTACCTTCTTCACATAAGAATAAGAAGAAATCTTTTCCATTGTTTTTTCGATTAGATCCATATCGCAATACAGCACAACGTATTTCAGCCGCTTGGAAACATAATGAACGTTGCCGAATTTTCTCAGCATTTTGCTGTGTTTTAAAGAATGCAGATATACGATTATGCCTTGGCGCTTATTTTCCATCATGATCACCCGCCTGACTTTCTGTTCATTTTATGTAAAAGACGAGACGGCCGTCTCGTCAGGAAACTTTGCATCCGCAGCCGCCGCCGGAACCGCACCCGCCGCCGCAGGATGACAGGCCGTCAAAATAAGGATTCCCCGTCGGAACTTTTACATGCTCCGAGACGGCCGTTCCGAGTTCAATGCTGATCTCGTCAAGCAGCGACTGAAGCTCAGTCTCCGCTTTTTTAAATTCGGCCACCTTATCGTTTAAATCCAGTTCCCGCTTCATTTCTCTCATTTTGCGGGAAATCTCTCTATAATCAGGATGGTATTTGCCAAAGCGCTGCACATCCTCATACTGCTCTTTAACGCTCATAAAAGAACGAATGATCCGCCCTGCCTCTTCATCTTCACGGAGACGCTTGTAACAATCGCGGTAATTTTCAGCCGTCTCAGACTGCAGAATCATGCCGGCAAGCTGCTCCGCTTCACTTTGAAGCTTGACGGACTCAATTGTTGCATACATAAATACGCACCTCCAGTTGCTAGTTTACCATGAAACCACCCAATTGGAAAATGCGGCGTTTAAACGCTTTTTAATCCTGTGAACGCATGGCGTGAACCATCTGCATCATCATCTGCGCCATTTGAATCCCGTTTGAGAATTGGCTTACCCGATGCGGTATCGTCTTTTCATAAAAATTCATCATGTCAAGCTGAAAGGAATTGAGATCGTCCGGTTTTCTCGCAAGTCTGCGGTACCAGACGGGACGCTGCCGTATAAACCGTTTCCGTTCCTCATCTGCGGATATGAATTCCTGAACCTCTTTTCGCATACACGATCCCCTTCTTTAATCCTTTCTGAACGAAAAAGGATGTTGTCCGGAGCCTTGCCGGGGCTGCTTCGTGCTGCTCCCCGAAAATTGGCTTAAAAGGCTTTGCAATGATGAAATGGACTGGCTCATTTTATTGATCTGCTCATTCATTTGGTTGATATCCATCTTTTTGACGGCAGTGACCATTTTTGAAACGAAATCGTTTTTTTCAGCTGGTTCCTGTTTGGTTTCCGCGTCGGAAGAAGGCTGAACGGCCTCGTCTTTAAAAGGATCCCATATCGGATCATCCTCGCCCAGAAGAACCCAATTTTCATAGACTTCCTGCCAGCTCCTTTGTTCCTTGCGAACATTTTGGATCAGTTTGGGATGCTTTTTTACGAATTGTTTAAAATCATCGATTGATTGCCGTGATTGCTGATTCGCCACAATTCTCACCCCCTCCGAAAAGTTTTGCCTGCTATAATGTATCGGTTCATTCGCCTTAATGTTCGCCTAAATTGCGAAAAAGCAGGTATATTTTTTTCAGCAGGAGCGCCGCTCGCGAAAAAACATAAAAAAACCGCGGGGACGCGCCCCTCTGCGGTTTTTTACTGCCAAGGCTTAATGAAGTTTTGCGTATAATACTTCCGGTCCACGCCGACACCGAGGTGCGTATAATCCGGGCTTAACAGCGCCTTTCTGTGGCCTTCGCTGTTCAGCCAGCCCTCCACGGCTGCAGGACCGTCCACATAGTTGTAGGCAATATTTTCACCGGCCTCCCGGTATTTCACATCGCCTTTTTCCAAGCGGTCCTTCAGAGTCCCGTATTTCTTTGAGACGTGAGAGAAATACTTGTTATCCTTCATGTCCTTGCTGTGGCCGAATGCCACTTTTGCGGCGTCTTCGTCCCATTTCAGCCTTGCAAGTCCGTGTTTCACGCGGATGACATTTGTAATATCGAGAATCTGCTGTTCACTCGCTCGTTCAATGTCGTTCCATTTTTTATCAGAAACAGGCTCGGGTTCTGTCAGCTTTCCTCTGTACATGACCTCATACGGCCTTTGTTTCACAAGTGTTTCCGCATCAAATGCCCTGATGCTTGACAGATTCCCGTCAAATTTGTCCATGTACAGCTGAACATACATCCCGCCTATCTTGACGGTGGGACGGGTATTGATATCTTCTTCAGAAAACTCGAACCGATACGTGTTTCCCTTGTCAGTCACATTGACAAAAGGAGAAACCTGCGTCGTTTTAAAAACTTCGCCCGTCGATTCGCCGATCTTAAACGGTTTTGCGTTGATGCCGCTTCCTGAAGCATATAAAGTCACGGCTTTATCATTCAAAATACCGACTTGTACGTATTGGTCTTTCCCCTGGTTGTACACCCACCACTCGTAATCGTAGGCAGAAGGATCTTTCCGGGACGGTTCCCCAAGTTTCTTTTTCACATCGGCGGCAGATTTCCCCATGAGAGAAAGCAGTCCGGATGACGGCATTTTCAGCCGTTTTCCGCTCTCTTCTTCATTGGAAACCTGAGGCTCCTCCTGATCCGTCTTTTTCTGAGGAGCCGATCCATATTGTATAAACAGAACATACGCTCCGTAAATAAGCAAAAGGATAACGAGAGCCCTTGCGATATTTTTCAACCTCTCACCCCCATATGTTCAAACCGTTCTGTTTTTGTTTACTCTTATACAGTACAGCCTATTTGCATCGTCCGTGATTTATGTTTAATGGATAAACCCCTCCGGACCGCCGTCTTCAGAAATGTCAGACAGCGCCCGGCCTGCTTGCTCATTTGATTGCTCGGCCAACGAAAGATCGCCGAGCGTAACAATGCCGACCAGTTTTTTATCCTTTGTGACGGGAATTCTTCTGAGCTGATGTTCAGCCATCAAATGGAGCACCTCCTCCACAGAGGCGTCTTCTTCTGCACTGATAACCCGCTCTGTCATTGCGTCGGTTATTTTTTGAGAGTTCGGCTTTTTTGAAGCAATTCCCCGTAATACGAGATCTCTGTCTGTCACGATCCCGACAAGGGTCGCGCCGTCTTCATCCACTATCGGAATGGCGCCGACATCCGCGTCTTTCATCTTCACCGCAGCTTCATATACATTATCTAATACTGTACAATATTGCAAGTCTGACGTCATGAGCTTATTGATCTTTGTCATTGCGGAATTCCTCCTTTTTCTGCTACTATTGTCGTCAAATTTTTCTTTTTGCATACTTTCACCGTATGAATCATTGAAAGTGTAACGCTTTCATACTATGATTGTCAGGAAAGGGCATTTTTAAAAGGAGGGGGAAGGTTTGAAGTTTGAAAACAGCGGTCTTGAAGGGGTAACAGCGGAGCTCAGCCGCTTGAATGATCTGATGGAAGGTAAAGGGCTCATTCTGGCTGGACAATGGGATTATGAAAGAGTGACTTACGACAAAAAGTTTTCAGTACCTGAGGGGACATTTTATCTGCGGATTCAAGGAACGGCAAAAGAGGGCGATGTCGGCGGCAGCCGGGCCGTGATTCAGCTGAAGGCCCCTCTTTTAGGAAAGCATTATTATCCGCACGGCGTAGAATACGGCAGCGCTGAAGAATTTCCGGAACATGTTGTCGCTGAAAGCAAAGCTTTACTGCTTGAATTGGAAGAGTCATTAAAAACAGTGCAAATGTAATAAAAAAGTACAGCATATTGGGACTGACCCCATAAGATGAGACAAATAAAAACACCTTCAAGTTTGAATACGGATGATTGTTATCCGAAATTAGACTTGGAGGTGTTTTTTCTATGGGGACAAGAGTGAGTTATCCGGTTGAAGCGAAACAGAAGGCTGTAGAAATGAGATTGGCAGGCGTACCTATGAAAGAGATCATGCAGGAGTTGAATATTAAGAATAAGACACAGGTTCAGACATGGGTTAGATGGTATAAGGCTGGTGATACACATCGATTCGAACAGCCTGTTGGAAAGCAATACACTTACGGAAAAGGTCCGGAGTATTCTTCCGATTTAGAGAAACTGCAGGCAGAGATTCGTTACCTGAGACAACAGAATGAAGTTTTAAAAAAGTACAACGAATTGGAAAGGAAGTTGATAGCGAAACGTCAGTCGAACTTGTAGAAATATTGCACAGCACAATGACCGTACAGGATATCTGTATTCATTTAGGTATCTCTCGAGCGTCTTATTATCGTTGGAAGAAGAATCTGATGAAGGATCATCCCAAGCGCCATTTGGAAAAACAAATCGGCACGTTGTGCCGAGAGCACAAGTATCGATATGGATATCGAAAAATCACAGCCATACTAAAAAAGAGAATGTGTATTAACCATAAAACGGTTCAACGTATTATGCAGAAAAATCAATGGCAGTGTCGGGTTAAGGTGAAAAAGCGCAAGAAGGATGGGCAGCCATATGCCGTGGTCGATAATATATTGGATCGGAACTTTCAGTCTGATCGTCCTCTTGAAAAACTAGTAACGGACATCACATATTTGCCTTATGGACAGAAACAATTGTACCTTTCCAGTATATTAGATTTATACAATGGAGAAGTGATTGCTTTTACTATTGGGGATAAGCAGGACACAGCCTTTGTCTTAGACACACTTGATCAGCTACCAATGCTGCCTGAGAACTGCGTGTTACATAGTGACCAAGGTTCTGTGTATACATCTTACGAGTATCAAAAAGCTGTTAAAACAAAAGGCATTACCATGAGCATGTCCCGCAAAGGGACGCCCGCTGATAATGCCTCCATCGAATCGTTTCATTCCTCGCTAAAGTCTGAAACGTTCTATCTTAACAGCATTGATCGAACTACGACTGCCATCGTAGAACGCACTGTCATAGAATACATTCATTATTATAACAATATTCGTATTCAAACCAAACTAAACAACCAATCACCGATAAACTATCGGCAATTGGCTGTTTAAAAGGTGTTTTGACCCCTGTCTCAAAAACGGGGGGCAGTCCCTATTCTGCTGTACTTTTTTTATGAGACGGTATGCTCTATATACGGCGGCTCTGACAGCGTATCTTTTTCCCGTTCCGTTCTGACCCACTGAAAAAAGATGACAGCCAAATATGTTCCGTAGACCGCCTCTTGAATGATTTTCATCAGCACTGCCCCAAGCTGCTGATCTTCCAGAGGAGGCAGCGTGTTAAACATCTCCGGTCCGGATAAAGGGATCTCCTCCAACAAGTCTAAAGGAACGCAAAGCTTCATTGCTTCGGCCCAAGCCGCCGGATCTGTATACGTGGCATACATGGGCGCCCCGCTGAACATAATGAGCGAGCAGGCCGGCGTTAACAGAATCCCGTCTGCCATAATATACCCCAGCTTCATTAAACCGCTGAGACGGGGCAGACCGTCCACCTTATGCACAAGCGGCCACCACATAAAAAACGCCGTTACAAAGATGAGTCCGTTCATCAGCGTGTGATACAGCGAATCCGTTTTGACGAAATCAAATATAAACGGGATGTGATACAGTGAAAAAATACCGTTAAACAGCACTAATGCGATAAGCGGCATTGAAAAGAACGAAAACAGCGGCTTTACGACAGGACGGAAGATCAGTTTTTTCCATGCCCAGCCGGGAATTCCGGAAATCAACAGCGGCGGTACGACTAAAAACAGAACCGCCATCTGCGTCATATGGGCGCTGAACATCACATGGCCCAATAAATCAACCGGACTTCCCGCAGCCGCGTAAAAAAACAGCGCGGAAAGCACAAACAGCACCTTCTCCTTAGCGGCCACACGTCCTTTATGCCGGCTGCACCAGTAAAAGTAAACACCTGTTATCACGGCAGTTATACAAAACAGATACGGGCTCCACATTGCGCGAAACCCGAACATTTCTAAATTAATCAAATCTCTCACTCCCCGCCGCCCCGATTACCACCAAATAATCGTGACAAATGCAAGCACGGTGATAAACGCGACAAATATTCCCGAATACAGAAATAATGACGGCGCTTCATGCCCTTTCTGGCTCATATGCATAAAGTAAAACAGCTGAAAGATGACCTGGATGACCGCAAGCAGGATCAGAAACGGCATCGTAAACCATCCGGCAATGCCGTCTGCAGCCACCGTCAAAAACGCGACAAGCGTAAGACCGATCATCAAACCGAAGGATATGACCTGATATTTCATCTCCTCGGCATTTTTCTTTTTCCGATATTCGAGATCCGTACTGACAGTCCCTCTGTTTTTGTTATCGTCCATCGTTATCCCACCATCCCCATCAAATATACAACGGTAAAGATAAAGACCCACACGACATCGATAAAATGCCAATATAAGCTGGCCACATAATATTTCGGCGCATTATAAAGGCTGAGCCCTCTTTTCGCATTCCGGATCATAAGCGCGCTGATCCACAACAGCCCGAACGCCACGTGTGCTCCGTGTGTGCCGACCAGCGTGTAAAACGCAGAGCCGAGCGCAGAGCTTGTAATGGTAAAGCCGAATTCGTGAGTGTAATGCATAAATTCATAGATTTCTACCCCTAAAAATCCTGCTCCCAATAAAACGGTAACCAAAAGCCACACCTGCATTTTTTTAAAGGAGAAATTTTTCATATGATACATCGCATACACACTCGTTAAGCTGCTCGTTAAAAGAAGCATCGTCGCGATAAACACGATCGGCAGCTCAAACATCTCAGCCGTTGACGGCCCTCCGGCTTTAGATTCCCGTAAAGCAAGAAATGTCGCAAATAGCGAGGCGAACAGAACCGTTTCGCCGCCGAGAAACAGCCAAAATCCCAAAAACTTATTTTTCCCCTCCAGCGTTGCTTTTTCAGGAGAAGCCGGAAAGGTTTCAGCCGTCATTTTTTCCTGCAGCTGCATTACGCCTTCACCCCTTTATCATCATTCGGCAGATCTTCTTTGTGAATATGATAGCCGTAATCATCGACCACAGAGCGAAGCAGCATGGTAAAGAATGTGATGCCGAGCCCTATGAAGATAACCGGAAGCCCCCATGAATAATCGGAGTGGTATAAAAACCCAAACGCTGCGACAAACAGCCCGAAAGATATGATAAACGGCATGATGGAGCCGTTCGGCATATGAATGTCCTCTACAGGCTCTGCAGGCGCCATCCCTTCATTTCCGGCCTGCTTTTCAATCCATAGCGGGTCAAGTCCCCGGACAAACGGAAGCTGTTTAAAATTATATTCCGGCGGCGGCGAAGAGACCGCCCATTCAAGCGTACGACCGTCCAGCCACGGGTCGTTCCCGACGTATTTCCCCTTTATTGAGGTATAAATAATATTGACCACGAGTAAAGCAGCCGCGCCCGCCATGAAAAACGCGCCGATTGAACTGATCAGGTTGCCGGTATCAAGACCCTGGCCGGGCAGATATGTGTAAACGCGCCGCGGCATTCCCATCAAGCCGAGGAAATGCTGAATGAAGAAGGTAAGATGAAACCCGATAAAAAATAAGACGAACGAAATTTTCCCCATCGTTTCATGAAGCACCTTCCCGAACATTTTCGGCCACCAGAAATGCACGCCCGCCAGGATGCCGAACACAACGCCGCCGATAATGACGTAGTGGAAATGCGCTACGACAAAATACGTATCATGGAACTGATAATCTGCCGCTGCGGCCGCCAGCATGACACCCGTGACTCCTCCGAGTACGAAAGAAGGAATAAAGGCGACGGCATACAGCATAGGCGTCGTGAATTTGACATTTCCTCCCCAGATGGTCAAAAGCCAGTTGAAAATTTTAATGCCCGTAGGCACCGCGATCGCCATCGTCGCAACCGCAAATATCGCATTAGCGATCGGTCCGAGTCCCGTCGTAAACATGTGGTGAACCCAAACCATGAACCCGAGAAAGCCGATCAGCACGATCGCAAAGACCATAGACGAATAACCGAACAGACGTTTCCTCGCAAATACGGGAATGATTTCTGAAAAAATCCCAAAGGCGGGAAGAATTAAAATGTATACTTCCGGATGCCCGAAAATCCAAAACAGATGCTCCCAGATTATCGTATTGCCGCCCAATTCAGGATTAAAGAAATTCGTTCCGAACAAACGATCCAGCATCATCAGCGCCAAACCGACGGTGAGCGGAGGAAATGCGAATAAAATGAGTGCCGACGCCACAAATGTCGTCCACGTAAACAGCGGCAATCTCATATACGTCAAACCCGGCGCCCTCATATTAATAATCGTGGCGAGAAAATTGATCCCCGCAATCAGCGTACCTAAGCCTGATATTTGCAGGCCGAGCACGAAAAAGTCTATGCCGTGCCCTTTCGAATTCAGCGCAAGTGACGCGTACGACGTCCATCCTGCATCAGGAGCGCCCCCTAAAAACCAGCTCAGATTCAAAAAGATGCCTCCGAAGAAAAACAGCCAAAATCCGAGCGCATTCAAAAATGGGAATGATACGTCACGCGCCCCGATCTGCAGCGGCACAACCGCGTTCATCAGCCCGAATAACAGCGGCATCGCCGCCAGGAAGATCATTGTCGTGCCGTGCATCGTCATAATTTCATTAAACTGCTGCGCACCCATAAAATCGTTCCCCGGCCTCAAGAGCTGAATCCTGATAAGCATGGCCTCAAGTCCGCCGACGACGAAGAAAAATCCCCCGGCGATCATATATAAAATCGCGATTTTCTTATGGTCAACCGTCGTCAAATAATCCCAAAGCAAAGAGCTTTTTCTTTGCTGTCCTGTAAGCGTATTCATCATTTGCGACCTCCCCCCTGATATCTCCCTGTCCTCACTTGTTCTCCGCTTTCAGCCCTTTTAAATATTCATACAGCGCATCCGTTTCAGCGTCCGAGAGCTTCGGATAAGTGCCTGTCATTTTATTGCCCGGTTTAATGCTGTCCGGATTTTTCAGCCAGGCTTTTATATTCTCTTTATTCGCATCCTTAATGCCGGCCACTTTGACCCGTTCACCGAAGGTAGCGAGGTTCGGAGCTGTTCTTGCCGCTTCAGCCCGTTTATCATTGGGCTCAACCGCATGACAGCTCAGGCAGTTTTTTTCCTTAAAGAGCTCTTCTCCTTGCGCGGCTAAACCGGAATCTGTTGTATGCTTATAATTTTTCATCGCTTTCGTCCATTGTTTAAATTCTTTTGACGGCAGCGGTTTCACTTTGAAATCCATCAGCGCATGTGAAGGTCCGCACAGCTCTGCGCATTTCCCGAAGAAATATTCTCCCGCTTCTTTGCTGCGTTTAGAATCGAAGGTCAGAAAGAAAGTATTGTCATTATCCGTATTCGTATCGATTTTCCCCCCGGCTGACGGAATCCAGAAAGAGTGTTTCACATCTGAGGACTTCAGCTTGAAATAGACGCGTTCATCTGTGGGAACGATCAGCTCCTGACTTGTCACAAACCCGTAATCAGGATACTCGAATTCCCACCAGTATAAATTCGCCCTTACATTAATCACGAGCGCATCCTCTGCTTTACGGTTTTTCTTATCCATCGGCGACGTATCCGCCAGTGCCAATGTGTCGATGACAACCGGAATGACAAGAATAATCAGAAGCAGGATCGGAATAACGGTCCAGGTGATTTCTAAAAAACGGTTCCCCTCCACCTGTTTCGGTATCGTGTCTTCCCCTACACGCGACCGTCTGAATCTCACAATGACGTAAAAGAAAATAACTGCTACGACCGCAACGACGACAACCATGATAAGTGTGCTGAGCACCGTCAGATCATATTGTTTATCAGCCACTTCGCCGGCAGGCTTGAGTGTGGACAGAAACGGTTTTCCACAGCCGCTCAATAAAAGCGGCACTAAGGCTAATAATGATAAAAGACGCCAACGCTTTAACATTTCACCCAACCCCTTTTTTGAATCAGTACGAGATGCACAAGCAGTAAATCTGCTTCCAGCCGAAATACTTCATTTCCTCATTTCTTAAAATATGAGATTTTTTACTTAAAATTCCATCTATGTATAAAAGCAAAGCCGCCTGATTAAACAAAAGGTCAAGGCGGCGTTTACTAGTTGTCATTGTTTGTTTTGGCGATCAAACAAGCTCATTATTCAATTAAAACAGCGTGAAGACCACCATCGCTACAAAATAAATGGTCATGTAATTAAGCGAATAGACAAACATAAGAGTTGCCCACTTCATGATGTTTTTCATGCGGAATCCCATCAGTCCGAGAACAAGCCATCCGACATTCAGCAAAGTGCCGAGAATGACGATCGGAAGACCGAGACTGCCGAGGAAAAACGGAAGAGGCAGCAGGCATGCGACCCAGACGATAATCTGTCTTTTCGTCACTTCAAAGCCGTGCACTACCGGAAGCATCGGGATATTCGCTGCTCTGTAATCTTCCGTCTTTTTAATCGCAAGCGCTAAAAAGTGCGGAATCTGCCAGATGAATAAAATCATGAATAAAACCCACGCGACAACACCGATGTGCCCTTCAACCGCTGTCCAGCCGATTAACGGCGGCACGGCGCCTGATACACTTCCGACAACCGTATTAATCGTATAACGGCGTTTCGTCCACATTGTATAAAGAACAACGTACGTAAACACGCCGATAAAACCGATGACTGCTGCCATCACAGTGGTCATCAAGAGCATGATAAGTCCTAAAGCAATGAGTAAAATTCCTGACCACAGCGCTTGATTCGGCTGAATCTTTCCGGTTACCGTCGGTCTTACTTTCGTGCGTTCCATTAAATGATCAATATCACGATCGTAATAGTTGTTAACCGCACAAGAACCGGCGATGATCAAAGAAGATCCTATTAATGTAAGAAGCACGGTGTTTAAATTGCCTAAAAAACTCAGACCGGATATATGTAACGCAAGCCACATGCCGGTAAAAGTCGTAATTAAATTCGAATTGACGATTCCTATTTTGATAAGCGAAAGGAAATCCTTCCATGCCGTCGTCTCTTCAATCTGTCCGTCTATAGCTGTATCGTTTAAAATTCTGGAATTAGCCATAACGTAAACCTCCCTTACAAACCTAAAGCAGGTTTTTTAAGACCTGCAACTCTATCATACAAGATAATGACCTGTAAAAAAACATCCTCTTAAATATTAAACGAGAAACAGGAATTTATTTGTGAACTTTTTATGAATTTTACCAAATCCGCCGGTTTCTTAATAAAGCGGTTACTTTATTTCTATCAGACCCATCTGGAATAATCAACCCCATTATCTAAGAAGTCCTGATTCTATTATATTTTTGTGAACAAACAGAATTGAGAATTGCCACAAAACACATATTCGCTTACACTTGGTACGTATATCATTTTGTCCAGTTTGTTAAGAAGGTGAATGTAAAATGAATAAAGCTTTGAAAGCGCTCGGCGTACTGACGACATTCGTCATGCTCGTCGTGCTGATCGGCGGCGCTCTTGTCACAAAGACAGGATCGGGTCTCGGTTGCGGAAGGCAGTGGCCGCTTTGCCACGGCCGGTTTTTCCCGGAGCTTAACGCCGCTTCTATCATTGAATGGAGCCACAGACTCGCAAGCGGTGTCTCAATCGTTCTCGTGCTGAGCCTCGCTTTTTGGGCATGGAGAAAAGTCACGCCTGTTTTCCGTGAAACAACCTTTCTCGCCATTATGTCCATTATCTTTTTATTTTTACAGGCGATTCTCGGCGCATTAGCGGTTGTTTTCGGATCAAATGCGCTCGTTATGGCGCTTCATTTCGGCATATCGCTGATTTCTTTCGCTTCTGTTCTAATTTTGACGCTGCTCATATTTGAAGCTGATAAATCAGACAAAAAGCTCGTCAAGCCGCTCAGAATCGGCAGGAAAATGCAGTTTCATATGATCGGCCTTTCGATTTACACGTATATCGTCGTTTATACGGGGGCTTATGTGCGCCATACGAAATCAAGCCTTGCCTGCCCTGACGTTCCGCTTTGCAGCAGGCTGAACCACGGGCTTCCGTCCCATTTTCAGGAATATGTGCAGATGGGCCACAGAACGGCAGCACTGCTTCTGTTCGTATGGATTCTTGTCGCTTTTGCGCATGCGGTGCGCTCCTACAAAGATCAAAAACAGATTCTTGGGGGCTGGATAGCGGCTCTTGTCTTTGTTTTATTACAGGCGCTGTCCGGAATCATGGTTGTTTATTCAGAAATGGCCACCGGTTTTGCACTTGCCCATTCGCTCTTTATTGCCGGCCTGTTCGGCGTCTTATGCTATTTCTTATTATTAATCGCCCGCTTCCGCTATGAATCAAAACAGCGGAACATCTGAGGCACATGAAAAGGCCGAAGCATTAGAGCTTCGGTCTTTCTACATATAAAAAACCTGATCGCACACGGGGGCGGATCAGGTTTTTTATATTCATTTTTTACGCTTTTTCAATTTCGATCAGTAAATCACCTGTCTGAATCGGTTCACCGTTTTTCACATGAATCTGCTGTATCGTCCCGGAGAACGGCGCCTGTACCGTCGTCTCCATTTTCATCGCTTCATTAATCATCAGATGATCGCCTTTATTTACCTTTGCCCCGGTTTCCGTTAACAATTTAATGACGGTTCCCGGCATGGATGCCGCAATGTGGCTTGGGTTTGTCCGATCTGCTTTTAATTTTTCCTGTACGGACGATTTTATGCTTTCATCTTTAATGACCACCTCGCGCGGCTGGCCGTTCAATTCGAAATAAACGACACGTGTCGCATCTGGCTGCGGTTCACCGATAGATACAAGCTTCACGATCAGCGTTTTTCCGCGCTCGATTTCCACTTCGATTTCTTCACCGAGTGTCATGCCGTAGAAGAAAGTCGGTGTGTCCAATACGGAAATATCACCGAAGCGTTCAGCCGTTTTAACATATTCTGTAAACACCTTCGGATAAAGAGCATACGCGATTGCGTCCTGATCACTCAATTCCATCTGATGTGTTTCTTTCCATTCTTCTTTAATGCCTTCAAAAGATACCGGTTCAAGCAGCTCACCCGGTCTTACCGTGATCGGCGTCTGTCCTTTCAGAACGAGCTTTTGCAGTTTTTCCGGAAATCCGCCGTGCGGCTGGCCGATCTGCCCTTTAAAGAGCTCAACGACTGAATCCGGAAAATCAAGCGTTTCGCCTTTATCATAAACATCTTGTTCTGTTAAATTGTTTTGCACCATGTAAAGCGCCATATCTCCGACGACTTTGGAAGAAGGTGTTACTTTCACGACGTCGCCGAACATGCGGTTGACGACGCTGTACATGTCTTTCACCTCATTCCAGCGATCACCGAGGCCGACTCCTTTTGCCTGCTGCTGCAGATTGCTGTACTGGCCGCCCGGCATTTCATGATTATAAATCTCAGTATGCGGAGACTTCATCCCGCTTTCAAATTCACTGTAATACTGACGGACTGATTCCCAATATTGTGACAGTCTTTCCACCTGGCGGACATCCATTTCAGGACGGCGGCTGTTTCCTTCAAGGGCATGATAAAATCCGCTTGCGCTCGGCTGTGAAGTCAGACCCGCCATTGAGCTGACGGCGACATCCACGATGTCCACACCCGCTTCAACAGCTTTGGCATAGAGAAAGACGCCATTGCCGCTCGTATCATGCGTGTGAAGATGAACGGGAATATCAATCGTTTCCTTCAGCGCTGAGATAAGTTCGTATGCGGCTTGAGGTTTCAAAAGACCGGCCATGTCTTTAATGCCGAGAATGTGCGCACCAGACGCCTCAAGCTCTTTCGCCATAGAAAGATAATACTTCAAATCATATTTCGTCCGGGTCTTATCAAGAATATCTCCCGTGTAACAAATCGCAGCCTCCGCCACTTTTCCGGTTTCACGAACGGCATCGATGGCCAGCGTCATCCCTTTTACCCAGTTCAGGCTGTCAAAGATCCGGAATACGTCAATACCTGACTCCGCTGACTGCCGGACAAATTTTTGGATGACATTGTCCGGATAGTTTGTATAACCGACGGCATTTGATGAACGAAGCAGCATCTGGAACAATGTGTTCGGCACTTCCTTGCGAAGATCTTCAAGGCGTTTCCAAGGGTCTTCTTTTAAGAAACGGTACGCTACATCAAATGTCGCGCCTCCCCACATTTCAAGGCTGAACAGTTCAGGCCACAGGGCAGCCGTAGGATTCGCGATTTTTTTCAAATCATTGGATCTGATCCGTGTTGCGAGCAGGGACTGATGGGCATCCCTGAACGTTGTATCGGTCAGGAGCACGGATTTTTGCTCTTTCACCCAGTCTGCAAGCCCCTCGGCGCCTCTTTCATCAAGGATCTGTTTCGTACCGCTTGCCGGCTTTTCCCCGATATCTAACGTAACGGTCTGAGGCTTATCAAATGCAGGTTTTTCTTTTTTCCCGATTCCCGGAAAACCGTTCACTGTGACATTGCCGATATAGGAAAGCATTTTTGTTCCGCGGTCCTTCTGTTTTGGGAAAACAAACAGCTCAGGCGTTGTGTCGATAAACGATGTGTCGTATTGGCCCGTCAGGAATTTTTCATGCTTTGCCACGTTTTCAAGAAACGGAATATTGGTCTTAATGCCTCTGATCCTGAATTCCTGCAGGTTGCGGACCATTTTCGCTGATGCCTGTTCAAACGTCAGCGCCCATGTCGACAGCTTGACGAGCAGTGAATCATAATAAGGCGTGATGACGGCGCCCTGGAAGCTGTTTCCCGTATCAAGGCGGACGCCGAAGCCGCCGCCTGAGCGGTAAGCCATAATTTTACCCGTGTCAGGCATAAAGTCATTCAGCGGATCTTCAGTGGTCACACGTGATTGGATCGCATACCCGTTTGTAAAAATGTCTTTCTGCTCAGGAATATTGACGGCACGGCTGTGCAGTCCGTGGCCCTGCGCGACGAGGATTTGCGTCTGAACGATATCAACCCCCGTTATCATTTCCGTAATCGTATGCTCCACTTGTACGCGCGGGTTCACTTCAATAAAGTAAAATTCACCGCCCGCTACGAGAAATTCCACGGTCCCCGCGTTGATATAGCCGACATTTTTCGCAAGCGCCACAGCCGCTTCACAGATTTCGTCCCTTAATTCAGGCTGCAAAGATACACTCGGCGCCACCTCAATGACCTTTTGATGGCGTCTCTGAACGGAACAGTCCCGCTCATACAGATGGACGACATTGCCTTCATTATCTCCGATCACCTGAACTTCAATATGCTTAGGATTTTCGATCAGTTTTTCAACATACACTTCATCGTTTCCGAATGCGGCTTTCGCTTCTGATTTGGCCCGCTCAAACGATTCTTTCAATTCGCTTTCGCTTCGGACGATTCTCATTCCGCGCCCTCCGCCTCCGAGCGATGCTTTAATAATAAACGGAAATCCATGGACTTTTGCGAATTGTTCGACATCTTTTAATGTTTCAGCCGGTCCGTCACTCCCCGGAATAACGGGGATGCCGGCTTTTTCTGCCTGCTCCCTCGCCTTTACCTTATCTCCGAACATATCCAAATGCGCTGACGTCGGTCCGATAAATACGATGCCCTCTTCTTCACAGCGTCTCGCAAATTGGATATTTTCAGAGAGAAATCCGTAGCCCGGATGAATGGCATCTACGCCGTTTCTTTTTGCGATCTCAATAATCCCTTCAATATCAAGATACGCGTCAATCGGTTTTTTGCCTTCTCCCACTAGATAAGCTTCATCCGCTTTATAGCGATGATAGGAGCCCGAATCTTCTTTTGAATAAACGGCTACCGTTCTGATGTTCAATTCTGTGCACGCCCGGAAAATCCGGATCGCAATTTCTCCCCTGTTTGCTACTAACACTTTTTGGATGGATTGTTGTGACAAACTTTTCTCCCCCTTGGCCTAATAAATATGTAGTTTATAATAAAGGAATATCCGTCCTGTGTATACACTTGTTTTTTAGAGATACACAGATTTTTCCGTCTGCCGTCTTTTTACCCCCTTAGACGGAACGGGCTCCCTCTTTTTCTTCTTTTCTGAGTACTTGACATGCATGCTGACATTCACCAATATACCGGCGCTCGTTAATAACAAAAACATTGATGAGCCCCCGTAGCTGATAAACGGCAGCGGAACACCTGTGATCGGAATTAAACCGCTGACACCGCCGAGATTGATAAAGGTCTGTATCGCAATCATGCTGGATATCCCGATTGCCAAAAGGCTCCCGAACGGATCTTCACATTTTCTCGCAATATAAAAACCTTTTAACACGACAAAAGCCAGCAGCACAATGACAAACAGGACGCCGAAAATGCCGAGCTCCTCTGAAATAACCGCCATAATAAAGTCTGTATGCGATTCAGGCAGATAACCGTATTTTTGAATGCCTTCTCCAAGACCGAGACCGAAAAAACCGCCTGAGCCGATCGCATAATACGAATTTATAATCTGCAGGCCTGATGTGCTGGCGTATTTAAATGGATTTTCAAGGCTTTCAAACCGGCTCATACGCCCGGGTGTCAAAATATCGTCCCATTTCAGATAGATGATCGGGCTGACAAGGAGCAATACGATTCCCGCCATGAGCACCAGCCTGAGCAGGGTCCTTCCGCTGAATCCCGAACACATAATGACGCAAAACGCGATCAGACCGATAATCATCGCCGTTCCGAAGTCGGGCTGAATGGCGATAAGCGCACAAATAACTACGGTGACGATCACCGGCGGAGCAACCCCCGTCAAAAGCTGATCGATGTAGCTTTGTTTCTTTGCGTATACCGCGGCAAGGTACAGTATCAGGGTCAGCTTGACAAATTCCCCCGGCTGAATGGCCATTCCGCCAATTTTAAACCAGCTTTGCGCGTTTCCGGCAACATGTCCGAAAACAAACAGCGCGCAAAGCGCAGCCACTGACGCAAGCAGTATGAATTTCTGGATCTTTTGATGGGCGAACACTTTGTACGGAAAAACGGCTGCGATGATAAACAGCACAAACCCCGCGATGACGGCGAACAGCTGCCGTTTAAAGAAATAGTCGCTGCTCACGCCGTAACGCATAACGGCGGTAATCATGCTTGAGCTGTATACCATTACCAATCCGAAACTGCACAGCAGAATGATAGCGCATATCAATGAATAATCGTAAGATTTTAACATTCTTTTAAACATAACATCCTCTTTCCTGCTTAAAGCTTACGTTTAATACCTATTGCGTATTATATTTTACTATAATTCATAAACATTTTACGCAGTTTCTTTATAGTTTTTCGGATGAAATGCAGATTAAGAGACCGTCTTACGAAAAGAAGATGCAAAAAAACGGTTTACGGTTATAAAAAAACCCAAACCGTTGAATAGTTTGAGTTTGATCATTTATTTTCCTGTAAACGCGTCATGCAAAGCAGACAGTTCTCTTTCAAGTCTGTCCAGCAGCTCTTTGCCGTCGTTTTCGTCAACTAATCCCAGGCGGACAGCAAAATCGATTTCCCTCGACAGTCCGAACATCTGAGTATCCAAGACCTCTTCATACAGAGGACATTGAGGCATCGTTAAGTTATCCATTTGTACTCGGATCAGCTTCAAAATCTTCTCAGCATCTAACTTCAACAGCTCGAATGCTTTCTGCTGATGGTCAACTATAATCTCTGAAGCCAAAAGTATCCCTCCGTTCCCCAGGCGAGTACCTAATTCTTCTATTTATCATAAAGGGTATCAGATGAAATTGCAAGAGGATTTAAGCAGATGTTATGATAAAAAATGTTTCAAAAAATACTCAGCCTGTATTTCTCAGACATGATTTCCAAAAGCTTCACACCCGCGATGCTGTTGCCTTTTTCATCAAGCGCCGGGCCGAATATACCGATTCCGAAGTTGTACGGCGAAATGCCCATGATTCCTCCCGAAACGCCGCTTTTAGCGGGAATGCCGACCTTGATCGCGAATTCCCCGCTCGCATTGTACATGCCGCATGTCACCATAAACGTCTTGCAGATTCTCGCCACATCTTTTTTAATGACCTGCTCCCCGGTTTCCGGATGCTTGCCGTCAAGGGCGAATACACAGCCGATTTTGGCTAAGTCCAGACTGCTCATCTTAATCGCGCACTGTTTTGTATACAGATCCATAACCTCTTCTACATCGCCTTCAAAAATGTCATACTGCTTCATGTAATAACACATGGCCCGATTAATCATGGATGAACTGAATTCCGATTCCGCGACATGTCTGCAATATGTAATGTCCTGATTATTCGCAAGTCTTCTGATGAATCCGAGCAGGTAATCCAGGCGGTCTTTCGGCGAATGCCCTTTAATTAAACCCGTAACGACGAGGGCTCCCGCATTAATCATCGGATTTAAAGGCTTGCCCGGATTCATTGTTTCAAGCTTAATCATGGAATTAAACGGGTCGCCGGTCGGCTCCTGACCCACGCAGCTGAACACCTTTTCCTTTCCGTAATCCATCAGTACGAGCGCCAGAGAAAGCACTTTCGAAATGCTCTGCAGCGTAAATGTCCGGTCGGCGTCTCCTGCCGACAGACATGTATTTTCCGCATGATAAATCGTGACCGAAAGGCTGTCTTGTTCAGATTCAGCCAGAGCTGGAATATAGTCTGCCACTTTGCCTTCTTCGGTCCTTTTTTTCGCTTCCTGAACTAATGCGTCCAGCTCTTGGTAATGCCGGCATACCATGTCGATCACCCTCACTTCGCTGCCGTTGTATACATCTAATTTGCGACGCAAAGTGACAATTCATGCGAAAACTTTTATACTTTAAGTAAAGGGGGGCTTCACCATGAGCGTTATTCAAGTAAAAGGCAATGTTACATACCCGATTACAATTGATCCGAGTGTCTGGATTTTCGATGACCGTAAGTTTCCGTTTGAAAAAAATCAGCCCGTTCATCCGGACGGCTCTGCAGAAACCCAGGAGCATACGCTTGATCCGGAACGGGTGATCAGAGAAGGGCGCATTTCGCCGCCGACTTTAAAAAGCGAAAAACGTTATGAAAAAGAAAGACTGATGAACGGCAGCTTCGCCATGAAGCTCGGCGCTGTTTTAGCAAATGCCGAGCCGAAAGAAAGCGCTGTCCTGTGCGCATTTATTTCAAAATCAGAAAGAACCGAAGTGCCGCTCGAAAAGGCGATGGACGCAATCGCGCATTTCAGCGATGCGGGGAAACCCCTTCAAGACGGCGGCCCGGTCCATTTTTACGTGGACGGAGACTTTGAAAAACCAATAACGGGCGTCACAGAAATCGAAGTTTTATAACAAATCGGCGGCAAGCTGTGCAAGGCCGGATCTCTCACCTTTCACAAGCTTCACGCTGCCGGAGACGGTTTGTTCTTTAAACCGTTCTACAACATAAGCAAGTCCGTTGTTTAAACTGTCTAAGTATGGGTGATCTATTTGCTCCGGATCGCCCATCAGGACAATTTTGCTGCCCTCTCCCACCCGAGTCAAAAGCGTTTTGACCTCGTGCCTCGTCAAATTCTGAGCCTCATCAATAATAATAAATTGATCCGGAATGCTTCTTCCCCGAATGTATGTCAGCGCCTCCACCTGAATCGATCCGATTCCTGCCAAAATCGCTTCAAGTTCACCCGGCTTTTTCGCATTGAATAAAAATTCAAGATTATCAAAGATCGGCTGCATCCACGGCTTGAGCTTTTCCTCTTTTTCGCCCGGCAAATATCCGATATCCTTTCCCACCGGGACGATGGGACGCGCGACGATCAGTTTTTTATAAATACCGAGATCCTCCGTCTGCAGAAGCCCTGCCGCGAGAGCAAGCAAGGTTTTTCCCGTTCCCGCTTTTCCGATCAGGGTGACAAGCGGGATATCTTCCCTCAGCAGGAGTTCAAGCGCCATTGTCTGCTGGACGTTCTTCGGCCTGATACCCCATACGTGCTCATCATCGAAAACGAGTCTTTTTACGGTCTCGCCTTTCTTATCTGCCATGCCGACCGCAGACGAAGATCCTCCTAATTCATCTTTCATCAGCACAAATTGATTCGGATAAACTTGATGCTGCTGAAGCTCCTTAACTGAAATTTGTTTGTTTTTATAAAACGAGGCAAACCGCTCTTTATTCATAAATATATCTTTGTACCCGCTATATATTTCATCATGATCAACGACTCTGTCGTTTAAAAAGTCCTCCGCCAAAAGCCCGATGGCATCCGCCTTTACCCTGACAAGCACATCTTTGCTGACCAGGATGACGAGGCGGCCGTTTTCTTTCGTTTCCTCCTCAAGGCTTAAATTTTTTGCCACCGCCAAAATGCGGTTATCATTCGTTTTTTCGATAAAAATTTCTTGGAGCTGGTGAAATGACCGGTGGTTCAGTTCAATTCTGAGCGTTCCTCCGCTTTCAAGCGGAACTTTCTCGTGCAGCCTTCCTTTCTCCCTGAGCCCGTCTATCAGCTTAGATACGTGCCTCGCATTTCTCCCGACCTCGTCCATATACCGCTTTTTTGAATCGACCTCTTCCAGCACGACGGCGGGGATGACAACTTCGTTTTCTTCAAAGGAAAAAATGGCGTTAGGATCCTGCAAAAGTACATTCGTATCTAACACATAAATTTTACTCAAGTCTCAGCCTCCTGAAATAAGGATCAAAGCCCATCGTGTGCTTCTCTTTCCGCGAAAAACGGGGATGCCTGCTAAAATATATGATTTGGTGAATAAAGATAGAAGGTTAATTCAACAATAAAATAAATGAAAGCATTCAAGGAGGAAATCTGACGTGCGAATTCTTTTCATTATCATACAAGCCTTATTTATCCTTACCGGCTGCACTGCTGTACAGGACGGCCGCGGCCGCAATATTCAGAACGAATCAGCCGATCAGCGCGATGCAAAACCGATCCATGTGAAAAATACAGCTCCTGAGACAGCTGAAAATCCCGGCCGGACAGACATCGCTAAGCATCTCGTCGAGGTAACCGAAAAAATCCCCGGCATTTCAGATGCCACCGCGGTTGTACTCGGAAGATACTCCGTTGTCGGTATCGATGTGGATGACAATTTAGAAAGAAGCAAAGTGGAGAGCATTAAATACACGGTTGCCCAGGCGTTAAAAAACGATCCTTACGGTGCCAATGCCGTTGTCGTGGCTGATCCTGATACGGTTTCCCGTCTGAGAGGCATGGGCAGCGACATTAAGGCCGGCCGCCCTGTTTCAGGCATTTTGGACGAACTTGCCGCCATCGTCGGCCGCGTCATGCCGGAAGTCCCGAATGATGTGACCGACAATGAAAAAGAATCACCGACTCAATCGAATGATGATCAGCTGAACCAAAGAGACCAGAACAAGCTGCAGAACGAACAGAACGATCAATCGGATCATCATATGAAAAACCGCCGGTAAAAAGCAGCGCCCGCTCCAAAGGAAGGGCGCTGCTTTCTTTCCCTTTGGCAGGAGGGGCATCCATGATATAATGCTTGTCATAGTGAAAGAGGTGAAAAATCAATGAGAGTAAAATGTTCCATTTGCGACAAAATCGAACAAATTGATGATGAAACACTGACAGCCAAACGCCTCCGCAATCGTCCGATTCATACATATATGTGCCGGGAATGCCATGACCGAATCAAAGTCAAAACGGAGGCGCGGCTGAATACCGGACACTTTTCCTTTCATCCCGGACAAAAAGCGAAAAAAGATAAACTGAAAAAATAAACCGAATAAAAAATGACCCGCCGGAAGGCAAGGTCATTTTTTTATTGCGGTTTAGCTGACTGGCTTTTTTTGGACTGGTGCAGACGGATTTTGTAAATGATCAAAATCAAGGCGGCGACAACAAGCCCTTCTCCGACCGGCAGAAACACACCGAAAAAAGTCAGCACGGTGCAGCCGAGCACGAGGAAGAGATAAACTGCCGCAGCCTTCAACACCGGCAGCCGTTTGGCAAAGCCGAGTTTAAATACAATTACCGAAAGCACGACGATCGTTCCGTATAACAGCCACATTCCCGTCAGCGGATGCTCATCCACTTGGTAAAGAGCCGCAAAGAACGACAGCCGTTCACTTACTTCATTCAAAAGGATCCCCCTCCCCTTTTACGTTCGGGTTCTACCTTTTCAAATTCTGCAAGTGATTAAGACATTCCTGCTGTTTTTTTCTTTTTCGCCGCTTTTTCACGTTCGTTTTTATTCAGGATTTTCTTTCTTAAACGGATGGATTCCGGCGTTACTTCACAGTATTCATCTTCGTTTAAGTACTCGAGTGATTCTTCAAGCGACATAATGCGCGCTTTCTTAATCGTAGTCGTTTGATCCTTCGTAGCGGAACGGACGTTTGTCTGCTGTTTCATTTTGCTTACATTGACGACAAGGTCATTGTCACGGTTATGTTCGCCGACAATCATGCCTTCATATACTTCTGTTCCGGGCTCAACGAAGATGACGCCGCGGTCTTCAATACCTTGAATTCCGTAAGATGTCGCTTTTCCGTTTTCCATGGAAACGAGCACACCCTGACGTCGGCCTCCGACTTGGCCTTTTTGCATCGGCTGATAGCTGTCAAACGTGTGGTTCAGGATACCGAAACCGCGTGTCAGTGACAGAAACTCAGTAGAATAGCCGATGAGTCCGCGTGAAGGTACGGTAAAGATCAGGCGGACCTGGCCGTTTCCGTTATTAATCATATCAAGCATTTCGCCTTTTCTCGCACCCATTGATTCCATAACAGAACCGGTATGCTCTTCAGGCACATCAATCTGCACGCGCTCAACAGGCTCGCAGCTTACGCCGTCGATTTCCTTAATGATAACTTCAGGTTTAGACACTTGAAGCTCATAGCCTTCACGGCGCATGTTTTCAATTAAAATGGACAGGTGAAGCTCACCGCGTCCTGAAACAACCCATGCGTCAGGTGATGCGGTCGGTTCGACACGAAGACTGACGTCTGTTTGAAGCTGCGCGTTCAGACGCTCTTCAATTTTGCGGGCTGTGACATATTTGCCTTCACGGCCTGCAAACGGGCTGTTGTTTACGACAAATGTCATTTGGAGCGTAGGCTCATCAATGCGCAGAACCGGCAGCGGCTCATGGTGGTCAGCCGGACAAACCGTTTCACCGACGTTGATGTCTTCCATGCCCGAAACGGCAACGAGGTCTCCCGCTCTCGCTTCTTCAATTTCCACGCGTTTCAATCCTTGGAAACCGAAGATTTTCGTTACACGGAATGATTTTACCGTTCCGTCAAGTTTCATCAATGAAACCTGCTGACCCACTTTCATCGTGCCGCGGAAAACGCGTCCGATACCGATACGGCCGACATAATCATTGTAATCAAGCAGCGCCACTTGGAATTGAAGAGGCTCTTCGGCGTTATCTACCGGGGCAGGGACATGTTCTAGAATCGTTTCATACAGTGATTCCATATTTTCGTCCTGCTTTTTCGGATCCAGACTTGCCGTTCCGTTAATCGCAGAAGCGTAGACGACAGGGAACTCAAGCTGTTGTTCGTTTGCGTCAAGCTCGATGAACAAATCAAGCACTTCATCAATGACTTCTTCCGGGCGGGCGAAATCACGATCGATTTTGTTTACGACGACAACCGGATTTAAGTTCTGCTCAAGGGCTTTTTTCAGTACGAAACGGGTTTGCGGCATGCAGCCTTCATATGCGTCAACGACTAACAGAACGCCGTCAACCATTTTCATAATCCGTTCTACCTCTCCGCCGAAGTCGGCGTGTCCCGGAGTGTCCAAAATATTAATGCGTGTATCTTTATAGTTAATCGCAGTATTTTTCGCAAGAATTGTAATACCGCGTTCACGTTCAAGATCGTTTGAATCCATTGCGCGTTCGGCAATATTTTCGTTGGCACGGAATGTTCCGGCTTGGTGAAGCAATTGGTCTACCAAAGTCGTTTTCCCATGGTCAACGTGGGCAATAATCGCGATGTTGCGAAGATCGTTTCGAAGTTTCACATTTTCATCTCCTAAAAAAATTAGATAACTTTCATATTATACCACACATCCTCTTTAAAAGCGTTACGTTTTTCTGTAAACTGAAAGTATGACGTTAAAGGGGATGGAAATATGAAAAAATTGAATTGGCTCTTATTATTATTTGCATTCGCAGCAGTCTTCAGCATGATGCTGATCGGCGTATCAATCGCTGAGAAAAGCGCATGGGGCATCATCGGAAGCATTGTTCTCGTTATCGCCATGATGGGAAGCGGTTTCACCGTAAAGAAAAAAATGCGCGAACAGGGACTGCTTGATTAAAAGCATGACCCTTTGCAAAATTCCGTAAACATGGAAAGAAAATATCTAATGAAGCCTGAATCAAAGATTCAGGCTTTTTTACATCCTCAAAACAGGCTCCAGATGTAAGGCTTATCTCCCCCGCCGCCTAGTCAGGAAGCCGGAAATGACAGCTCCCATTCTAGTTACATCAGCAGATTCCCTCAGAATATGCAGTCTGAAATAGTCCGGCATCGTTATGCAGAAAATACCATACCTCCTATTTCAATTCCATCATTGTCTTTTTATACTTGTGGCTGTAAGCAAATACACATGACAAGGAGAGAACGAAATGAAAACATCTTTTTTGAAGAAAACCGCTGTAACTGCCGCAGCAACCGCCTCAGCCGCCTTGCTTGCATTCAGTCCGCTTGATTCTGCCGGCGCAAAAACGATTCAGGCAAATGAACCGCATGTCCTGCAGGCTTCCGCAGAGAAAACACCGGAAGACGCGGCAAAACTCATTGACATCATCAGCCAATCGATTTACGAAAAAGACGGTGTCTATTATTTTGACGGCGAAAAAGCGGTTGAATTAGGATTAGATCAAGAACAAGCCCAGATCATTCAAAAGCTGTGGGACAGTTCAACCGAATTTTTAACCGTTATTTCTCAATGTATTGAGAAAACGGACGGCGAATATACATTTAATAAAGAAAAAGCGGTGGAGCTCGGCTTTACGGAAAAAGAGGCCCTTATCGTTGATCAGCTGTTCACCGCTTTTTCCCAAAGTCTTCATATCCTTCAATCTGCGCTGATTGAAGAAGACGGTGTGTATACGTTTGATCAGGACCTTGCTGAAAAAGCAGGAGCAGGAAAAAAAGAAGCAAAGCTATGTGCCGGATTCTTTAATTCACTGCCCCAGGAATTGCTTGAAGGCATTTATACAGCCTTTCATCCGGCTGAGTAAACGGATTAAAACGCCCGGTCATTCAGCCGGGCGTTTTTTTAAATCAGCAGTTTAAGGACCAGCATGATAAGAAATACAGCGCCGAACAAACAGGCTGCTTTTATCAGCAGCTTTCCGTAATACCGTTCCTTAAACCGCCTTTCTTCTTCTGCATAACAGGCTGGCGCCTTCATCTCAGGGCTGCCGAGGTCAAGCGGCTCCTTCATCATATGATATAAACTCCCGCACTTACCGCATGATTCAAGATGACGGGAAATAAATCGCTCCGTTTCTGTTTCACAATCGCCTTCAATATATAAAGGGAGTAAATCTCTCACTAAACAGCAAGTCATATCTGTCCGTCCTTCCTTTTTTCCGCCAAGTGCTGTTTCAGCTGCATTCTTGCCCTGTACAGGGTGCTCTTCACCTTCGAAAGACTCCAGTCCAAAACATCAGCAATCTCTTCGTAAGACAGCTCTTGAAATACCTGTCGAAATGCTGAATAAAATGACTGAAAATCTCTGACATCTGAAACAATCCTTTTCGTTTATTAAGGCCTCACCCATTTAGACAAACGGCTATAAAAAAAGTTTTACAGATCGGAACATTTTTCCCCTATCATTTTTCCCGACTTCATTTGTCATTTTTTTCAGAATAAATCGCATCATTCGACTCATGTTTGATTCAACACGTGCCTCTCGGCTTATCCCCCGATGCCGGCCGCCGGAAGCCTTTCCGGGACGATTCTATCAATTCATCAGCGGAGTCTAGTTTTATATTGCAGAATGAGAGAATGCTGGTTTATTATAACAATATAAGTTTTCATTATTTTCAAAAAGGGGGATTTATTGTGGGTTTAGGTAAGAAATTGTCTGTTGCTGTCGCCGCTTCCTTTATGAGTTTAACTATCAGTCTTCCGGGTGTTCAGGCCGCTGAGAATCCTCAGCTTAAAGAAAACCTGACGAACTTTGTGCCGAAGCATTCTTTGGTGCAGTCTGAGTTGCCTTCAGTCAGTGACAAAGCAATCAAGCAATACTTGAAACAAAACGGCAAAGTCTTCAAAGGCAACCCTTCTGAGAGACTGAAGCTGATTGACCACACGACCGATGATCTCGGCTACAAGCACTTCCGTTATGTGCCTGTCGTTAACGGTGTGCCTGTGAAAGACTCGCAAGTCATTATTCACGTCGATAAATCCAACAATGTCTATGCGATTAACGGTGAATTAAACAACGATGCTTCTGCCAAAACGGCAAACAGCAAAAAATTATCTGCAAATCAGGCGCTGGATCATGCTTTTAAAGCAATCGGCAAATCACCTGAAGCCGTCTCTAACGGCAACGTTGCAAACAAAAACAAAGCCGAGCTGAAAGCAGCGGCCACAAAAGACGGTAAATACCGCCTCGCCTATGATGTAACCATCCGCTACATCGAACCGGAACCAGCTAACTGGGAAGTAACCGTTGATGCGGAGACAGGGAAAGTCCTGAAAAAGCAAAATAAAGTGGAGCATGCCGCTGCAACCGGAACAGGTACGACTCTTAAAGGAAAAACGGTCTCATTAAATATTTCTTCTGAAAGCGGCAAATATGTAATGCGTGATCTTTCTAAACCTACCGGAACGCAAATTATTACGTACGATCTGCAAAACCGACAGTATAACCTGCCGGGCACGCTCGTATCAAGCACTACCAACCAGTTCACAACTTCTTCTCAGCGCGCTGCCGTTGATGCGCATTACAATCTCGGCAAAGTGTACGATTATTTCTATCAGACGTTTAAACGCAACAGTTACGACAATAAAGGCGGCAAAATCGTATCTTCCGTTCATTACGGCAGCAAATACAATAACGCGGCCTGGATCGGCGACCAAATGATTTACGGTGACGGTGACGGCTCATTCTTCTCGCCTCTTTCCGGTTCAATGGACGTAACGGCCCATGAAATGACACACGGTGTTACACAGGAAACAGCCAACCTGAACTATGAAAATCAGCCGGGCGCTTTAAATGAATCCTTCTCTGATGTATTCGGATACTTCAACGATACTGAGGACTGGGATATCGGTGAAGATATTACGGTCAGCCAGCCGGCTCTCCGCAGTTTATCCACTCCGACAAAATACGGACAGCCCGACCATTACAAAAATTATCAAAACCTTCCGAACACTGATGCCGGCGACTACGGCGGCGTGCATACAAACAGCGGAATTCCGAACAAAGCCGCTTACAACACGATTACAAAAATCGGCGTGAAAAAAGCGGAGCAGATTTACTACCGCGCACTAACGGTATATCTCACTCCGTCATCAAACTTTAAAGATGCAAAAGCAGCTTTGATTCAATCAGCGCGGGACCTTTACGGCTCTCAAGACGCTGCAAGCGTAGAAGCGGCCTGGAATGCGGTCGGCTTGTAAACAAGAAAAGAGACCGGAGAAATCCGGTCTCTTTTTTATATCTGAAACATTTCACAATGGCTTCACCATGATCATATATGTCTTTTCACGATCGTCTTTTTCAAGCTTAAGCTGTTCAAAGCCGCATTGGCTTAAAAACAAAACCCATTCCTGCCTGTCCAGGGGAACAGCTGAAAACATCGCTTTATGCTCCCCTCTCAGCCGGCCCGCAATCTCTTCAATGACCGCGCGTCCGATTCCTTTCTCTTTTGCCTCCGGAGCGACGGCCACGGTTCCGAGCCACGGTTTTCCGTTTGAAGGCGCCCATTCCAAATGAAAACTGACGGCGGCAGGAGCGCCGTCAATCTCCCATACGAGCCACGTTCCATTGTACATGGAGTATGCAAGCATAAACTCCGCCGCATTTTTTGTTCCGAACTCTTCGTTTTTCCACACCGGGTGTGCAGCCGCCAGCTGCTCCAGAAACCCGAGATCTTCTTCTTCAAAATCTCTACCTGTCAGCATGTAAATAGTCGTCAAAGATAATTTTATGTATTGCCGGATTGCCCGCAAGCACGCTGTGGTTGTCTAAAAACGTAAACGGTTCGCCGTCTGTGGTCGTGTAAATGCCCCCGACTTCGTTCAGCAGCACACAGCCGGCAGCGTAATCCCACGGCGCGAGCCTCATCGTAATGTATGCGTCAATGCGGCCGGCCGCAACACTGGCCAGCTCAAGTGCCGCCGAACCGTAGGAACGCGTTCCTCTGACCCGTTTTACGAGCGGCGCCAAAATACTCGGGTCAATCCTTCTGTTTTCCGTCACCCATGTGGCATTGATTGCAATAATGGCTTCTTCAATGGAAGCTTCTTTTAAAGGAGCAAGCGGCGTGTCGTTCAGATAAGCCCCTTTTCCGCTGAATGCGTGATACAGTTCGTCCTGCATCACATCATAAATTAAGCCGATTTTGCCTTTTCCGTCTTCAAAGATGCCGATGGAGATCGCGAAATGCCGCTTTTGATGGACAAAATTCATCGTTCCGTCAATCGGATCAATAATCCAGACGATTCCGTCAAGGGAGCGGAGTTTATCCCCCTGCCCTTCTTCTCCGAGAATCCGGTGTCCGGGAAAAGTTCCTTGTATACGGTCAATGAAAAAGCGCTCCGTCTCTTTATCAATATTTGTGACTAAATCATTCGGATTTGATTTTGTTTCAATCGTCAAGCTTTCCTGCATGGATTGTCTGATTCTCGTTCCGGCTTCTTTTACCCATTTTTTTGCGATATCATCAATTTCCGTCCAATTTGTCATACCGTGTACCTCTTTTCTATGTATAGCTTATTCTATAGCATACTGATAAAGGCGATGAAAAAGCAAGGAAAATGAAAAAAATGCCTTCTCACGTAAAAACGAACCATTTCCTGCGGTTCGTTTTTACTATTCTTTATCCGTTAAGCCGAATCCATTCTTTTCTGAGACGTTCCAGTTTTCTTTTGCTGAGATCAATTTGATCTTCATTCTCTTTTTGCATGGCCTCATACAGGGTTGCCAATTCATAATCAACCTCTAGTCTCCAGACAGCTACACGGTTATTTTTTTCCTCCCTGAATCCTTCCTTCACCACTTGCCTCATTGTCTTTCGCCCCTTCCAGAGATCATTTGTTAAAAAAGCATCCCATTTTCCACTTTATTAATGATACTTCTTATATCGTATGGAAACTTATATTCGGCTGTAACAACATTCTTAAAATTGTGTGTTTACCTATTCGTTTTTTACCACCAATCCTCTCGGCTCAAACGTTCTCAATGTTTTTGCGGCAGGCGGCGGCTGTGGTAAAATATGAATACTTACGATAAGGAGGAAAAAGATGACTCAGATGCGTTTTACAAAAGAAGACTTCGATACATTTACAATAGAAGGTTTAGATCCGCGCATGGAGGTGTTAAAAGAACAAGTCCGCCCGAAGCTGACCTTGTTAGGAGAGCATTTCGCACCGACATTGTCAGCATTGACAGGAGATGAAATGTTCCCGCATGTCGCCAAGCACGCGAGAAGATCTGTCAACCCGCCGGCTGACAGCTGGGTTGCCTTTGCCAACAGCAAACGCGGGTATAAGAAACTCCCTCACTTTCAGATCGGTTTATGGGACACCCATATGTTTGTATGGTTTGCCATCATTTATGAATCTCCGATAAAAGAGGAATACGGCAGATTGCTGGAAGCGAAGCAGGAGGACATCACAAAACAGATTCCCGGTCATTTTGTATGGTCGCCGGATCATACGAAGCCAGGTGCGTACAAGCAGTCCGACATGGATCAGGAGCAGCTGAAAACATTATTTGAACGCCTGCAGACAGTGAAAAAAGCAGAGCTTTTGTGCGGCATTCAGCTGCAAAAAGAAGACGTGATCAACATGAACAACAATGAATTCCTGCAAACCATTGAAGATGCTTTTAGGAAGCTTTCCTTTTTATACACACTGACTCAGAAAGTCTCATAACATAAAAAGCGGGCCGATTGCCGGCTCGCTTTGTCTACATTTTGATAATCGCTTGATCTGATTGTTTCGCCTGTTTCACAGTCCGATACGGGGAATAGGTGCTGTCAGCTTCAAATTGGCTGCAGATTTTCTTTTCTTCCGCTTTCCCGGGAACGATTTCTTTAAAGCGGCGGTACGCATTCAGAAGTCTGTCTCGGTCAGCTCCTTTTTCATAGGCGTTTTCCACCTGCTGAAAAAAAGCAATAACATCCACGGCCTCCTCTGTCGTCCAGTCCTCATTCATCGGATATTGATATTCCAAATGTCTTCACTCCTTTATAATCATGCTCAAAATAAGCATCTTCCATAGATCATAAATTGTTCTTTACTTTCTTTCAAGTTCATAATATAATTCATTTGTTTTACGTTTAAAAAACGGGTAATAAAACTGAATGTAATACAAACTAATCCGTAGGTATTATGATAAAGGTGGGAAAACAATTGCCGCAACATGAAACACCCCTGTACAGCGGACTGAAAAAGCACGCGGACAGACAGCCTGTCCAATTCCACATTCCGGGCCATAAAAAAGGCGCGGGAATGGATCCGGAATTCAGACAATTTATCGGAGAAAACGCGTTAAGCATAGATTTAATTAATATCGAACCTCTGGATGATTTACATGCGCCAAAGGGCATCATTAAAGAAGCCCAGGATCTGGCCGCTCGAGCATTCGGCGCAGACCATACCTTCTTTTCCGTACAAGGGACGAGCGGCGCCATTATGACGATGGTCATGGCCGTATGCGGACCCGGAGATAAAATCATCATCCCGAGAAACGTTCATAAATCCATTATGTCGGCCATTGTATTTTCCGGAGCGGTGCCGATTTTTATACACCCGGAAATTGACGATGAGCTCGGAATTTCTCACGGCATTACGCTCGAGTCCGCCGAGCGGGCTTTGACGGAGCACCCTGACGCAAAAGGCCTGCTTGTCATAAATCCGACGTACTTCGGTGTGGCAGCTGACTTGAGCAGCATTGTAAAGCTCGCGCATTCTTTCGATGTGCCTGTGCTTGTCGATGAAGCGCACGGCGTGCATATTCATTTTCATGATAAGCTTCCTCTGTCCGCCATGCAGGCGGGCGCTGATATGGCAGCTACTAGCGTGCACAAATTGGGAGGCTCCCTGACGCAGAGCTCCATATTAAATGTGAGAGAAGGCCTTGTTTCCAAAGAAAGAGTACAGTCGATTTTAAGCATGCTGACGACAACGTCAACATCCTATCTGCTTCTCGCTTCACTTGATGTCGCAAGAAAACGCCTCGCTACAGAAGGCCGCGATCTTCTTGAAGATACGATTCTGCTGGCGGATCAGACACGGGAACGCCTCAATCAAATTGAAGGCATCCGCTGTGTCGGCGAAGAAATCACAGGGTCTAAAGCTGCATTCAGTTATGATCCGACTAAATTAATCATTTCGGTCAAAAACCTCGGCCTGACGGGTCATGACGTTGAAAAATGGCTCCGCGAATCATATAATATCGAAGTCGAGCTGTCCGATTTGTATAATATTTTATGTATTTTCACCCCCGGCGACAGAGCGGGAGATGCCGACCGTCTTGTAAGCGCGCTTACAGACATTTCAAAGCAGGCTTCCGACAATGACTATGCTCATCAGCAAACCGAAGTTCTGCTTCCTGAGATTCCTCTGTTAGCGATGACGCCAAGAGACGCGTTTTACGCAAATACGGAAGTCATTCCGTTAAAAGAATCCGCAGGACGGATCATCGCAGAGTTTGTCATGGTGTACCCGCCGGGAATTCCGATCTTTATTCCGGGCGAGATCATTACTGAAGAAAATATCAGCTACATTTTTAAAAACTTGGACGCCGGCCTTCCTGTGCAGGGTCCCGAAGATGCAACGCTTGAAATGATCAGAGTCATCAAAGAGCAAAAAGCCATCCAATAAACATAAAGAAGCCCGAAACGAAATCGTTTCGGGCCTTTTTACGCTTTTTACTCTTCTTCAAGATGACACTGGCATTGTCCGCAGCATGTTCCGTATAACGTCGTGACCTTCTCATCCTCAAAGTAATGAATCGCTTCGTTACAGTCTTGGCAAACAATTGTACCCATCTGTCATTCCCCATTTCTCAGAATTTGAAAACGCTTAATTTTCACTTGTTGTTATTATATTATTATGTCACATTTAATATGTCAACTGATAAATTGTATAACACATTTATTTTTTACGGTCTTTTTATAGCTTGAGGGTCAATCACAGTATATCCTTTATGACGCAATCCTTTTACAATGTCCGGCATGGCTTCCGCCGTCCATTTCCGGTCATGCATCAATATGTTGGCCCCGTCCCGCAGATAAGGACTGCTCAGTGTGATATCGGTAAGCGCTTTTTTGGATTGATATTTCTGATCCCAATCATACCCGAAGGTCCAGTTCATTTTCACCATACCTTCTTTTTTTATAAGTCTGTCACTGTAGTCCGTATTGCTTCCGAAAGGCGCCCTGAAAAATGCGGGTTTCTCTCCTATTACCTTTTCAACCGCTTTATTGACGCCAATGATTTCTTCCCGTTGTTTTTGTTCGGAAAGATCTTTTAAGTTTTGATGAGTCATTGTATGATTACCGATCATAAAACCTAACTCATGAATATGCTTAAGCGCTTTCTTATTTTCATCTTTTTTCAAAAAATGTCCGTTTACAAAAAAGATCGCTGACGCATTGAGATCGTGCAGTTTGTCCGCAATCTCAGCGGCATGCTGATCAGGCGCGTCATCGATCGTTACCAATGCGATCGGTTTTTTCTCTTTCTGTTCATCCATTTTTTCCACAGAAAAGCTTTTCGGATTGATATAGTAACGGGGCTCCGCCTTCTGTTTTTTCTGTTTTTCCTCTTTTGTATGGTGGTTTTCCCGTTTGGCATGATTGGCCGCGGCTTGAGAATGGGGTTTGTTTGTTTGCATCTTTTCATTTGATTGGCAGCCGGCGAGTAAGCACATACATATGACGGCTGCAGCGGCTTTATACATGACAATCCCTCCTGATATGGTTTTGCTCCCAGTATAACGAAAAAACAGCGCTCTCACGAAAAACAATGTGCCTTTTTTACACATCGGCTGCGCAAGTTGTCACACGTATTATTTCTTCATTAAAAACGGTTTCAATTATATAACAATTCAGTAACAAGCCTTAGGTTTTTCACCTCTCGTGATACACTTGATATAGTCCTTATAAATGGATGAACCCATATATTATATAAAACAGAGGAGTAAGATAGATGCGCTACCGTACGGTGATTCCCTTTTTTTTAATGCTGTTCGTTCTGTCAAGCTGTTCGGTTTCTACTGTCAGTCCATTCACAAAAAACCGGATCGACAGCATTCATCACACTCAAATCTTGTTTTTTTCCGATGAAAATCATATAGATAAAGAAGTGCCTTATTACGATGCGATTCTTGATTTAGAAAAGAAATATCCCCATCATGTCGATCAAATGAAGGTTTATGACAACAGAAAGGGATGGGAAGAGGAAATCAACACGTTCCCTGCGCTGATGGTGATCAATCATCGGCATGTGGTCATGAAGATTGAGGGATCCGTAAAGAAAAAAGAGGATATCATCAAACCTATGCAGCATGTGCTTGCACAATAAAAACAGCCCCCGCTTTTACAAACGGGGGCTGTTTCTTTGTTACATTATTATTTTACGATATGGATCGGGCTTCCGATTGCTACTTCGGCAGCTTCCATAGTGATTTCGCCCAATGTCGGGTGAGCGTGAATTGTCATTGCGATATCTTCAGCAGTCATTCCGCCTTCGATCGCCAGGCTCAATTCAGAAATCATGTCAGAAGCGCTTGCGCCGGCAATTTGCGCACCGATTACAAGACCGTCTTCTTTACGAGTGATCAGCTTCATGAAGCCGTCAGTTTCGTTAAGAGACAGCGCACGTCCGTTTGCTGCAAACGGGAACTTAGCTGCAACGACTTCAATGCCTTCTTCTTTCGCCTGTGCTTCAGTGTAACCGACAGAAGCCAGTTCAGGCTCAGAGAATACAACCGCCGGAATACCGAGGTAATCGATTTCAGCCGGCTCTCCTGAAATAGCTTCGGCAGCGATTTTACCTTCGTAAGACGCTTTGTGAGCCAGTGGAGGTCCGTCAATGATGTCACCGATTGCGTAAATGTTCGGTACGTTTGTGCGGCACTGCTTGTCTGTTTTAATGACACCGCGGTCAGTCATTTCGATACCGACTTGCTCAAGGCCGAGCTCATCAGTGTTCGGACGGCGTCCGACAGTGATTAATACGTAATCAGCATCAACCGTTTTTTCTTCGCCTTTTACTTCGAATGTAACTGTTACGCCGTCAGGTCTTTCCTCAACGCCTTTAGCCATGGCGCTTGTATGGATTTCAACGTTGCCTTTTTTCTTCAGTCTGCGGGTAACGAGAGAACTCATTTGTTTTTCGAAGCCAGGAAGAATTTCATCTCCGCCTTCTAAAATAACCAATTCAGTTCCGAAGTTCGCATACGCTGTTCCAAGCTCAGTACCGATATATCCGCCGCCGATAACAACGAGCTTTTTCGGAATTTCTTTAAGTGCAAGTGCGCCTGTAGAGTTCAGAACGCGTTCGCTATATTTGAAGTTTGGCAATTCGATAGGGCGAGAACCGGTAGCAATGATTGCGTTTTTAAATGTGTATGTTTGCGCAGAGTTCTCATCCATTACACGGACAGAGTTGCTGTCTACGAAATAAGCTTCCCCTTTTATAACATCCACTTTATTTCCTTTTAAAAGACCTGCAACACCGCCGGTAAGCTTATTTACAACAGAAGCTTTCCATTCTTGGACTTTTGTAAAGTCAACCGTTACGTTCTCAGCAGTGATCCCCATGTCATCTGAATGTTTTGCATTCTCGTAACGATGGCCTGCATTGATGAGCGCTTTTGAAGGAATACAGCCGACGTTCAGACAAACGCCTCCAAGAGTTGCTTTTTCAACGACTGTTACTTTTTGTCCAAGCTGAGCAGCGCGGATGGCAGCTACATAGCCGCCGGGTCCCGCACCAATCACAAGAGTATCTGTTTCAATAGGGAAATCTCCTACTACCATAACATTACGCCTCCATTAAAATAAGTTGTGGATCGTTCAGTAAACGCTTGATGTGGTTTAACGCATTTTGTGCAGTTGCTCCGTCAATCATACGGTGGTCAAAGCTGAGAGAAAGAGCTAAGACAGGAGCAGCTACAATTTCACCGTCACGGACGATTGCTTTTTCAGCAATACGGCCGATACCGAGAATCGCAACCTCTGGATGGTTGATAACCGGTGTGAACCATTGGCCTCCGGCAGAACCGATATTTGTGATCGTGCAAGAAGCGCCTTTCATTTCCGCAGGTGCAAGCTTGCCTTCACGCGCTTTTGTAGCAAGGCTGTTGATTTCATCAGAGATTTCGAAAACGGCTTTACGGTCGGCATTTTTCACTACCGGCACAAGCAGGCCTTTTTCGGTATCCGCTGCAATTCCGATGTTGAAGTAATGTTTTTGGATCACTTCATCTGTTTTATCATCAATAGATGTGTTTAAAACAGGGAATTTTTTCAAAGCGGATGTTAATGCTTTGACGACGTAAGGCAGATAAGTCAGCTTGATGCCTTGATCAGCAGCAACTTGTTTGAACTGTTTGCGGTGAGCAACAAGATTTGTTACGTCAACTTCATCCATAAGAGTTACGTGCGGTGCAGTATGCTTAGAGTTCACCATTGCTTTCGCGATCGCTTTACGGATACCGCTCATTTTTTCGCGTGTTTCAGGGAATTCACCTTCAGGAGCCTGAGCCGCTGCAGGTTTAGCTGTTTCCTGAGGTGCAGCTGTTTCTTGCGGTGCCGCTTCTTGAGCCGCTCCTCCATTTGCAAAGCTGTCGATATCTTCTTTTACAACACGTCCGTTATTGCCTGAACCTGTTACTTTACGGATATCCACGCCTTTTTCACGGGCATATTTGCGTACGGAAGGCATGGCGATCACGCGTTTGTTCGGATCTGCTTCCACTTGGTCCTGCTGTCCTGCGCCGGTTTCTTTTGCAGGCTCTTTAGGAGTCTCTTCTTTAGAGATATCCTGCCCTGCTTCAGCAGACGACTGAACTTGAGCTTCAGTTTTCGCATCTCCTGAATCATGGCTTCCTTTAAATTGAAGATCTTCGTAACCAGGTGCGTCAAACGTAATAATCGTTTGTCCAACAGTTGCAACTGTTCCCTCTTCAACTTTTAATTCTAATACTTTTCCTTTAACAGGTGAAGGAATTTCTACCACTGCTTTATCATTTTGCACTTCAGCCAGAACATCGTCTTCTTCTACCTCGTCGTTCGGCTTAACAAACCATTTTACGATTTCGCCTTCGTGGATACCTTCCCCGATATCCGGAAGTTTAAATTCAAATGCCACAGTTTTCGACCTCCTAGTTGATTAAGCAAATTTTAGTTATGCATTCGCAAGCATTGAACCTAGTAAACAGATTCCTTCATATAAGAAAAAAGGACTCTCTTTACCGTCTTTTATGATGCCTGATTAAAATTCAAGAACTTTTTTCGCAGTTTCAAGAACGTCTTTATGGTTTGGAAGCCATACGCTCTCAGCAAGCGAGAAAGGAAATACTGTATCAGGCGCCGCAACACGCAGAACCGGAGCTTCCAGGCTCAGAATCGCGCGATCATTGATTTCAGCTACAACGTTGGCAGCGATGCCGGCTTGTTTTTGAGCTTCTTGCACGACAATTGCGCGGCCTGTTTTTTCAACAGAAGCAATAATCGTATCAATATCAAGCGGACTTACAGTGCGAAGGTCGATAACTTCAGCAGAAACGCCTTCTTTTTCAAGCTCTTCAGCAGCCTTAAGCGACTCATGAACCATCGCGCCGTATGTGATGATAGAAAGGTCAGTACCTTCGCGTTTCACATCAGCTTTGCCTAGCTCGATTGTGTATTCCTCCTCAGGAACTTCCTGACGGAAAGAACGGTAAAGTTTCATATGCTCTAAGAAAACAACCGGATCATTGTCTCTGATAGAGGCAATCAGCAGGCCTTTTGCATCGTAAGGAGTGGATGGGATAACAACTTTAATACCCGGTTGCTGAGCGATAAGGCCTTCCAAACTGTCAGCGTGAAGTTCAGGTGTATGAACCCCTCCGCCGAATGGAGAACGGATTGTCACCGGAGAAGTCCAGCGTCCGCCGGAACGGTAGCGGAGACGAGCCATTTGTCCTGAGATTGAATCCATTACTTCATATACGAATCCGAAGAATTGGATTTCCATAACAGGACGGTAATCTTGCAGGCCTAAACCGAGAGCGAGACCGCCGATACCGGATTCAGCAAGCGGCGTGTCAAATACGCGGTCCTCACCGAATTCTTTTTGAAGGCCTTCAGTTGCACGGAATACGCCTCCGGCAACGCCTACATCTTCCCCGAAAAGCAGAACGTTTTCATTGTTTTTCAGTTCTGTGCGTAACGCATCAGTGATCGCTTGAATCATTGTCATTTGCGCCATGGCTTACTTCGACTCCTTCGCTTTGTAAATTTCAAGTTGTTCTTTCAAGTTGAACGTCGGCTCTTCAAACATATTCTCAATCAGCTCTGTTACTTTCGGTTTTGATTCGCCGTCAGCCTTTTTGATAGCTTGTTTGATTTCTTCTTTGGCCTGTTCAATCACTTTGTTCTCTTCTTCTTCAGACCATAGTCCTTTGTTTTCCAAGAACTTGCGGAAACGTACGAGCGGGTCTTTTTGCTCCCATTCATTTTCTATTTCTTTCGTACGGTATTTAGTCGGATCGTCACCGGACATTGTATGAGGTCCGTAACGGAATGTAAGAGTTTCGATCAGAGTCGGACCTTCACCGTTAATTGCGCGCTGGCGTGCTTCTGCGGTTGCAGCGTAAACGGCAAGTGCATCCATTCCGTCTACTTGAACACCTGTAATACCGACGGCAACTGCTTTTTGGGCAATTGTCTGTGCGGATGATTGCTTTTCTACAGGAGTTGAAATCGCATAGCGGTTATTCTGAACAACGAAGATCGCTGGCGCTTTAAATGCTCCGGCAAAGTTCATTCCTTCATAGAAGTCACCTTGAGAAGCTCCGCCGTCACCAGTGTAAGTAATAGCTACCGCTTTTTTACCGCGCTTTTTAAGACCTAAAGCTACACCTGCGGTTTGAATAATTTGAGCACCGATAATAATTTGAGGTGATAAAGCATTTACTCCCTCAGGCATCTGATTACCTTTAAAATGGCCTCTTGAGAACAGGAATGCCTGATGTAAAGGAAGCCCGTGCCAAATCAGCTGAGGAACGTCACGATAACCCGGAAGGATAAAGTCGTCCTGTTCAAGCGCGAAGTGTGATGCAATTTGAGAAGCTTCCTGGCCCGCTGTCGGTGCATAGAAACCTAAACGTCCTTGACGGGAAAGAGAAATTGAACGCTGGTCTAAAATGCGGATATACACCATTCTTCTCATTAATTCCTTTAACTGATCATCTGAAAGATCAGGCATTGCGTCTTTATTTACGACTTCTCCTTCAGCATTTAAAATTTGGAACGTTTCAAACTGCTTATGAATAGCATCAAATTGTTTTTTGCTATCAACAATTGAAGTTTTTGTCTTTGCAGCCATTTTTTAAACCACCTCTTCTTTTGATTTAACAGGGTTAGGATACCGTTTAGCCATCCGTATTAAAAACAGTCTTATCATGCTCTGCAATTCTAAAATTAATCATTCAGAAATTCACATAGCGCTTAAGCAGATAATGACGTTTAAACTGTACTAATAAAAAAAGATTTTTTATTAGTACAATATGATCAACAACCATAGTTTACAGTAATTAAACAAAGCCGTCAATCATTTATAACCTCATTTTGAAACCGCTTATAAAACTTAAGATCATATTGCGCCAAACTGTACTATAAAAGACTTTAAACTGTATTATAAATATGCTCTACTGTACTATAATTAAAAAAAATTACAAAGAGTAAATTAAGTTATTTAACTTAGGGGCGGGCTTTGAAAAGATGCCGCGGGATAAAAACGGGCAGTTAGCAATCGTCCCGCCTGCCGAACAGACGGGACGATGCTTTTGTCTAATTATTCAATACCCGCCCACACGATATTCAGCGGCGTCAGCACGGCATGAGGGTGAAACTCGGAAATCGGAGTGAAAAATACATACGTAAAATCTTCGGCTGGATCAGAAAACATGCCGCACCAACCCATTCCAAGATGTGAGAAGGTGCCTTCTGTCATGAAATAATGGTCACCGGCCGGCCACAAATTAATGCCTAAACCAAAGCCGCCTTCCTCTCTGGGCGCTCCGAAGAAGTAAAAAGGAAGACCGGGCTTTATTTGATTTCTCAGCATCGCCTCGACTGTTTTTCTTCCAAGCAGCTTCTTATCTTTCAATCTGCCTTTATTTCTAAACATTTCAGCTAACTTCCAAATATCTCGCAACGAAGAGTACAGACCGCTTGTCGCTTTATTCGGAAAATACGGGTGATGACTTTTTTCCAGCTGTACGCACTCGTGCTCATTGATCACACAAACTTCTTCTTTTAAAGCATCAGGCACATAAAAATACGTTCTTTCTAATCCGAGCGCTTCAATAATATGCTTTGTTACATACTGTTCGTAGGATACGCCTGTTACTTTTGAAATAATGATGCCAAGTATAACAAAGCCGGTTCTGGAATAGTTCCATGCTTCATCCACTCCGTACTCCAAAGGCGTACTGACCAGATAGTTTATCCATTCTTCCTCATTCGTTAAGTCAATGCCTTCAGCCTTTTGAATATCCAGCTCAAAACTTAATCCCGCCGTATGAGTCAAAAGGTGCAAAATTTTAATTTCTCCGAAACCCGGTTTATCAAACGCAGGCAAAATGAGCTTGACCGGCATTTTCAGATCGAGCAAACCTTTTTCGACGAGCTGCATGACGGCTACAGCGGTAAACACTTTTGTCAAAGAACCGATTTCTCTGATTGTATCAAGCTGAAATGTTTGCTTTTCTTTTTGTCCGCCGGTAAATTCCCCTAACGACTCAGCTGCAAAAACCTCACCTCCTCTTGACATCATATAACTCGCACATTGCAGAACTCCATTGTCTATCATCGTCTGATAATGGCTGTTAAGAGCGTTAATTTGTTTCATATCAAATGCCGGATTGCTTATTGTTTGTTTCATTGTTTTCTCCCCCTGTACTGTATGTATCGTTTTCATCCCTTACTTACTGATTTCTTGATGAATTCTGACACCGCTTTATTAAATTCTTCCGGATGTGTGATGTTCGGAAGATGCCCCGCTCCCTTAATTTTCTTTAATTCTGCATTGCTCAGCAGTTTCTGCAGCCTTTTTGTTTCTTTCTGATCAACTACGCTTTCCTTCTCACCCGTAAGGATAAGCGTTCTTGTATGAATGTCTTTTAAAAAGCCGATTGTAGAATAGCCTTCTTGTTGATGTATCTTCATAAAACGTTCAATAGAAGCATTTAAGAATTGATTACTGTATAAACTTTCATATTCATGCGACTTTCCTATAGCTATAAAATCATTTTTCAGTTTTTCCTCGACACTGCTTTCAGGGTCTTCTTCGTATTCGGTGTAACTTCCGGAAAGAATGAGCGTTTTTACTTTTTCAGGGTATTCATAGGCTATCCTCTGCCCTATCATGCCTCCCCAAGAAGCTGCCGCAATGTGGATCGGCCAAGCAACCCCTATCTCGTTCAGCACTTCGATAAAAGTCTGAGCCAGCCCGCTCAGTGTAAAATCGGCGCTCCCCTCACTCAGCCCGTAACCCGGTGTGTGTATGACAATTACATTAAATTGATCTGCCCACTCCTTCATTTGTTCTTTCCACATGTAAGCAGTGGTAGCAAAACCGCAAATCAGTAAAATTGTTTCACCCTTACCGCTCATCAATATTTCCATATGCCGGGCATTTTCTGTGTTTGCCAGAAAATGAACGGTTTCCGTTTCTTCTGTCTGGTAAAAAGCGATGAGTTTTTTTGCGGCATCGCTTTGATTGTGCTGAAGGGCTCCTTTCTTCAGTCTGCTCCAATAATGCAAATAATCGTCGAGATGACGATTGGAAGCCGTGCCGAGTATCCGGAAAGGACTTTCAGCTTCTCCCGTAACGACTGACGAAGCATCAAAATCGGCTGCAATCGCTGAATCTCTTACCAGAGGCGGTGCTGAACGGGCGGATAACGGCTTGAAATCGTTTTGTATTTTTTCTTTTTCTCCGTATAACACGATCAGCTGGTGGTCTTGGCCGAGAAGCGAGTGTTCAAAAGCTTTGATTCCGGCAGTATTTTCTAATGGGTGAAGTCCGTACTCCGTTTTCATAATATCTTGAATGCCGGGATCAACTGACATGCCTCCGTCTTTCCAGAAAGGCCAATTTACAGCGATGGTTTTTCCTGATCTTCCCCCCGCCTTTCTCATACATTCCCTCCACTCGGCAAAATGCTCCAAAAAACGATTGGCGTAGGCGTAATCGGCTTGACCCAGACTACCGATTTCTGAGGAGATGGAAGAAAACAAAACAAAAAAGTCTAAAGGCATATTTCTGAGCGCTTCATCCAAATGAATCACACCATTGACCTTTGATTGCAGCACCGCTTGAGCTTCCGCGTCTGTTTTATTCATAATGAGAGAGTCTTTTAACACGCCTGCACTGTATATGACCCCGTTGATTTCGGAATAATCAGCATGAATTTTTTCCGCTAACTTGATGACCTGCTGCTTATCTGACATGTCAGCCTGGATATAAGAAATGCTTGCCCCGTCATATCGGATGCTGTCTAATTTTTCTTCCATGTCTGCTGTCATTTTCGATCGCCCGACAATGATAACGCTGGCTCCGTGATTTGCATAAAGAAACGCTGAAATAATCCAGCCGATGCCGCTTAATCCTCCGATGATGAGATACACCCCGTTTTTTGCAAACTTTGCGGCCTTTTGTCCTGTTTGCGGCGAAGCGTCTTTATATGCTGTCACCCGCCTTTTTTGATCGCCGTCATATTTCACAGCCTGATGATGTCCGGCACTTAATTCATTGAGAAGCAAAGGTGCTTTTTCAATGGTTTGTCTTGAAGAAATCTCAACCGTTTTACACTTTATATTCGGCTGCTCCGCATTCAGCGTTTTAAAAAAGCCTCCAATCGCGGCGTAAACCGGATTTGTATATTGACCCTTGTCATGTACGTACAGAATGTTGATGTTTTCTTTTACTTTTTGATGGATCAAAGCTTTACTCAAATAAAGAATTGAATAAAAGCTGTGAGTCAAATCTAACGCTGCCTCAGTATAAGCTTTTTTTGACAGGTAATGAATGATTGACGCCGGAAATGCTCCGGACTTTTTCATATCTTCTAACAGTCTGGAGTAATGAGCAGACTGCTCCGGATTAAATTTATAATGCTTTTCATTTACCATTTCATATTCAGCGGCGGCTTCCGCATAAATAACATTTTCACTGCCGATGTACTTTCGGATTTCATCACTCAATGAACTGTCGAAATCGAAAATCAGTGTATTTTCCTTAGGTACTTCTCCGGACTTTAATGGCGATTCTATCCATTCTTTTTGTAAATACAAAGATTCAAGCACCGGCTTTTCAGACGGCTCTTTCGTTTGCGTTTTTTCTTTAAAAGCTGCGGCCGGCGTATTACGCACATCATATTTTTCTTCTAAATAAGCCGCTAAATCATGAATATTGTTATAATCAAAAAGCAATGTCGGATACAATTGTGTATCCAATCTTTCCTCGAGCATTTTCGATATATGCAGCAGCTGTTTTGAGTCAAGACCCAGTTCGTAAAAAGATTGGTGTTTGTCCGCTTTATTTGGCGGTGTGTTTGTAACCTCTCCAATAATGGATGACAGCTCATCTGTTAATGTTTTATGACTGTCTTGGTGCTGAACTGTATCAGAGATAGAGTCTGTAATGTTAGCTCCGTATTTCCCCTGCAGATATTCCGTCAATTCACCGATTGTGGAGTAATCAAATAATAAAGTCGGGTACAGCTTTGAACCTAACATCAGTTCTAATTTTTTGGATAAGTCTAATAATTGTTTAGAATCCAAGCCCATCTCGTAAAAGGAAATATCATTCTTCACTGTTTCAGCAGGTTTTTCAATCATGCCGGCTATCTCTTGGATCAAATTATTTCTGATCATTTCTTTATTGTTCGCTACGCTGCCGACCTCTTTAGCTTTTTGGGAATGCTCCAGCCTTTGTATTGATTTTTCATTTCTGACTCTTTTCACACCGAATCGCTCATAATAAAAAGCAAGCTCTCCATCAGGCCTGTATACTTCTATGTCCGCATATAAAATGTCTTTTGAAGGCGGCTGCGTTATACTGGTTTTATTAATATACACAAAACAAGACCCAGTTGTTTTATGCAGTGCCCGGAATGTCTCAATATATATTGGGATAAACGCATTTGTTCCTTCATCCGGCAAGTCTGATGTAAGGATTCCCAACAAGCTGAGAGACCCATCCAAAAATGCGGGATGCATGTAAAAGTCATCTGTATATTCTTTTGAAAGTCCGCTTAAACTGACCTCTCCCAGAATATAATTTTCACCTTCATATACTGTACCTTCCAATTTCATAAAATCTTTATGAATCAGGCCGCCCCTGCGCAAATTACGATAGGCGGATTCAGCATCCGAAGTCCGGACGGCTCCTTTCTTTAATTCTTCGATTGAAATTGTCTTTTCGTTTATCGCATTTTTTCTTATGATTTCCGCCTGCAAGTTGACTGACGCTTCACCTTCCGCCTTTTCAGCGACCCATTTCCTGCTTGTTGTTTCAACAAGCCAGCCGTTTTCTTGTTCCGTAAACTGGAAGGTGACTTTTTTATCAAAATGGACTGACGTCGCAACAGGTTCACGGAATAAAACATGTTTGATTTCAAGACTTCGGGGGGATATCCCTTTCTCAGCTAAAAATCGTGTTATTAAATCCAGATACGTTACGCCGGGTATCGTACGCACTTGATGAAGGACATGGTCTGAAACAATATAATCGTCATGTTTGACTAATACGCTGAACCTCATGCAACTCGACAACCTTTCTTCTTTTACAAAGTAAAGAAACAGAGCAGGTGCTACTCTGTTTCATCAATAATTTCAAGAAGCCGTTTTTTATTCTGTTTGATTTGTTTTTTCCGATTTGAATCCGGCCAGTACTCTTTTCTGACAAACTCGGCAGGCGGCAGCGGAGTTCTGACGGAATGATATGAATCATCCAGGCCGCTTACCAAAAGGTGGGCGTTTGTTCCGCCAAAACCGAAAGCGCTGATGCCCGCCCTCCGTTTTCCATCCTTCCAGCTTCTCAGCTCTGTATTCGGATAAAAAGGCGACTTTTCAAATTCAAAGCGGGGATTTGGCGTTTCACAATTCAATGTAGGCGGAATTTCCTTATGCCATATTGATAAAATCACTTTAATGAAACTTGCCGCTCCGGCAGCGCTTAATAAGTGTCCGATATTGGTTTTTACACTTCCTACTCCGCAAAATTGCGTTTTGTTTGTGTCTCTTCGGAATACTTTTGTCAGAGCCTGTAGCTCAATCGGATCTCCAATCATCGTGCCTGTGCCGTGAGTTTCGACGTAGCTGACTGATCCGGGAGTGATATCGGCTTTTTCAAATGCATCTTGAATAACCTGCTCTTGAAGCTTAGGATTCGGGGTCGTAATTCCCATTGTCGCACCGTCATTATTAATAGCTGATGCTTCAATGATACCGTATATCCGATCTCCGTCAGCTTTCGCTTTCTCCAGCGGTTTTAACAGAACAGCGCCAAAACCCTCTCCGGGTACAAAGCCGTTTGCCCTTTCATCAAAAGTAAAACACTGACCGTCCGGCGAAAGAGCTCCTCCTTCTGTTAACATCAGGTAAGGAATTTCATCCAAAAGCAGATCCGCCCCTCCTGCCAGCGCCATCTCTGAATCACCGTTTTTTATGCTTTGGCAGGCTAAATGAATGCTGACTAATGAAGAAGAACAAGCGGTATCAGAAACCATGCTTGGACCGTGAAAATTAAAGAAATGCGACACATGTGAAGCAATAAAGTTTTGACTAAGCCCGACGATGTGGCTGCTGCTTTCTTTCGGCAGTTTGTGACCGTAGCCGCCCATTCTGGAACCGACAAATACGCCGACTTTTTTTCCCGATAATTCTGTTTCTTCATAACCGGCATCCCGTACAGTCTGTACACTCGTTTCTAAGAAATGTCTTATCAGCGGGTCCGTTTGGATGGCTTTCTCCTCTTCCATGCGGAAATACTCCGGATCAAAGCTGCCGATTCCATTGATAAATCCTCCCCATTTGCTGATGCTTTTTCCCTTTTGCTGCACCGGAGAGTAATTTTCTTCTATATTCCACCGGGAATCAGGTACTTCTTTAATATGATTCTTCCCTTTTTTCAGATTGTCCCAAAATTCCTCTTTATCAGCCGCTCCAGGGAACTTACATCCGATTCCGATAACAGCTATCTTTGCAGAGGAAGCCGTCTGCGGTTCTGTATTTCGGCTCGTCACAGACTGCATATCATGCTGATTGCTGCTTTGAGAATCAGTCTGTTCGATTTGTTTTTTCAACGGCGGCGCCGTCTTACCGATATATTCCGCAAGACCATGAATCGTGTTGTGTTCAAGAAGCACAGTAGGGTCAATTTTTTTCTGAATCATTGCTTCTATACGATGTATAATGCTGACAAGAAGTATAGAATCCACACCGTATTCCTGAAAATCCGTATTTGGGTTAAGCTTTTCAAGGGGAATGCTCAATTCCTCGGCAAATACGGCAGAAAGTTCACTGACAAGCCCTTCTGAATGATCAAAAGTGTCGGGAGTCTCCTGTCTTCGCACTGGAAATGAAGCCTTGCCGGTTTTATTGATATTCAGGAGACTGTCTGCATGAAACACTGTTCCTTTTTTCACGATAGGAATGATATTGGCCGATTTTTTCTCCAGTGCATGATACAAAACCGCCAGTCCTTCCCGTGTGGAAAGAGAGTCCAATCCCAATTCATCATATAAAGGACTCGTCACAGTACCCATTCCGACTTCTTTCCAGCTCGGCCAATTGATGGACGTGAAATACGTTCTCCCCTTTTGAAAATGATAAGCCGCGAAATAGTCCATATATGCGTTTGCAGACGCATAATCAGTCATTCCTTTCGACAGTTTGGGTGACTGTGCAGCAATTGATGAAAATAGAATAAAGAAATCCAGCGGCCTATTATTAAAAATCCGCTCCAAATTCTGAAGTCCAGTGACTTTCGGCCCGTACACCGTCTTAAATTCACTCATTCTTTTATGAATAAAGGCCGGATTTCCGCCGCTGTGCAGTCCTGCACAGTGTATGACACCGCTTATATCTTTAAATTCAATGCTTACTTGGTGAAAGAATGAACGCAGCTTCTCTTCATTTGTGAGAGAACCGCTGTAATACAGATAGTTGACACCTTTCTCTTCAAAACTTTGAAACAGTTTGATATTGCTGACTGTCTTTTCGTCCTGTCTGCCCTCTTTCAGCAAATGATCCCATTCACTTCGCAAAGGTAATGGACGCGTCCCCGTCAGCACGAGTTTTTTCACTCCCCGTTTCACCAAATCTTCAGCTATTGCTCTCCCAATGCCCCCTGTCCCGCCGGTAATCACGATGGCTTTATCCGCAGGAAATGAAACAGGCCCGCCGGTATGGATTCTTTCTTCTTCAAAATACGGAACATATCTGACGCCGCTGCGGTAGCATACTTCATTCTCTCCGGTACATTGCGCCCTTTCATTCTCAAAGATTTGTTTCAGCTCATGCGTTTCTTTCATGCTGTCTATATCTATTGTTTTCACATGAACAAAGCCGTATTCCGCAGAAAGGGCTTTCAGAAAAGCCGCTGATTCCGCCCCCGTCAGCTTTGGTTTTTCCGCTTTAAATACCTGCAAGCCATTGGTGATTTGTAAAATGGATAATGGTGTTTCCTTTTTACTCCGCTTAATTATTACTTGTATAAATAAGAATTTACCATATGGGATGCCGTTCTGATTGTCACTCTGGTTTCCGATATCTGAGAAATCAAATATATTTTCGACCTGCCGCTCACCGCCCGAGAAGATCTCACGGATAACGTCGTATGCGTGGTTTTCATCTAATAAAGAACACTCAAACATTTGATCAGAGTGTTTTATAAATGAAGAGTGATGTTTTATGACAATCAGATTCTCCTGATCTATATCCGAACAAATGGTGCGGGCAATTGATTCTGTGTCTTGATTTACAAATGCTACTGTCAGTCCGTACTCTTTTGTTTCGGATGGATTTACAAAAGGATTCTCCCTCCATTTTTTTTGCAAATGATGTTGAAAAGAATGCTGAGGGATCTCTGCCTTCTCAGTCCTGGACGGAACCCAATAACGTTCTTTTGCAAACGGATAAGTCGGAATTGAGATCCGTTTACCCGGCTGCTGTAAATGTTGATGAACGGATTTCCAGTCGATATCCGCCCCCCAAACCCATAATTGAGCCAGCTTTTCCGCTTCACCGTTTTCAATAATGGTCTTTACAAACAATTCACCTGCTCTGCCTTCCGTTAACGCCTTCATTTTTTCAGCAAATGCATCTGCTGATTGCTGATTAACATATACGTCTGGAACTTGCTTGTCACCGCGGCAAAACTCAAATAATTTATCCTTAATTTCTTTAAGAGAGGTACCGGTAATCGCCGCTCTGGCCTCCATCGCTTCTCTGCCCGATTGTGTAGTGTATGCCAGATCCCGTAAAAAGACGCTTTCCGATTGGCCGGCTTCCATCACTTCATTCGGGAACATGTTTCTTATCGCTCCGGCATATTCCTTCAATAAGTATTCAGTAACCGCTTGAATGGAGGCGCAATCAGTTAATTCATACATCGTGAGTTCAATATGAAACATTTCGTTAATAAAATCCGCCATCCGGCTTAATTCCAAAGGCCCTACGCCAAATTCACTCAGGTGATCAGCAATATTAATTTCTTCCGGATGGATATGAAGCAATTCCGAAACAAACGGTTTGAGTACTTCATACACCTTTTCTTTCATATCAGGCTGTTTATCCTTTACTTCAGTACTTAGTGAACGTTGAATAAAATCTTTCATGTTTTCGGCATACTCAAGAAGACGTTCATTGTCTTTGGCAGATAACAGGACAATATGCGGTTCGTTCTCAACATGTTCTGTTGAGACGTTTGTTTCTTCATATTCTTCTATAATGATATGAACATTCGTTCCTCCCGCTCCGAATGAGCTGATCCCCGCTCTTCTCGGAACAGTTACTGTTTTTCCGTTTTCCTGCAGTTTCGGTTTCTTCCAGTCTTGCAATGACCGCTGTACATAAAAGGGAGATGCTTTAAAATCAATATTTGGATTCAACGTCTCCGCATGTATGGAGGGAAACAGTTTTTTCAGTTTCATTTGCAAAAGAACCTTTGTCAAACCGGCAATTCCCGCTGCGGCCTCAAGATGGCCGATATTTGATTTGACAGAACCGATTGAACAATATTGAGTGTGCTCCGTAAATTCCCGAAACGCTTTTGTTAATCCGGTGATCTCAATCGGGTCTCCCAGAGAAGTTCCCGTTCCGTGAGCTTCAATATAACTAATTGTACGAGGGTCAATACAAGCTTTCTGAAGCGCGTCCTGTATCAGTTCAGACTGACCATTCGGATTAGGAACCGTAAAACCGTTTGTTCTCCCTCCGTGATTGACCGCTGTCGCTTTAATCAGCGCATAAATATGATCTCCGTCCCTTACCGCTTCCGCCGCCGGCTTTAAAAGTACGGATCCCACTCCTTCTCCCGGTACATAACCGTCACCGCCCTCGCCGAATGTACGGCACCGGCCATCACTTGCAAAGAAGCGGCTTTGATTTAATAATGTATATTTATTCGGATGAAGCGTAAGATTGACCCCGCCCGCAACAGCAAGTGTGCTTTCTCCTCTTCGTATACTTTCACAGGCTAAGTGAATGGCGTTAAGAGAGGATGAACACATTGTATCAACCGCCATACTCGGCCCCTTAAAGTTAAAGAAATATGATATTCTGTTTGCTATTGCAGAAAATGGAGACCCGACGGCCAGTTCATTTCCTTTAAGTGATTCTTCAACGCCGAAAAATTGATAGCTTCCATATGTGACGCCTGCAAATACTCCGACCTTTTTGCGGGTCAGATCTGAAGGTTTATAACCCGCATCCTCTATGGTATTGTACACTGTCTCTAAAAAGAGGCGTTCTTGAGGATCAAGAAAAGCCGCTTCTTTCGGTGATATCCGGAAAAATAAAGGATCAAACCGGTCTGGATTTTTCAGAAAACCTCCCCACTTATAGCAGCTTCCCTCCAGCATTTCCTTCCGGTCATCGGGAATTTCGCTTACGCAATCCCGTCCATTCATCAGCACATTCTGGAAGTCCCTGATGTTTTCCGCACCCGGGTATCTGCCGCTGACACCGATAATCGCTATATCAGCAGAAAGGGGATCGGCCGCAATGTGCTCTTTTGAATCTTCTCCTTCAGAGCGTACCGGCGCTTTTGTTTCCACTGGTTTTCTTTTTGGCTTTTTTTGATATGAAACAAGTTCAGATGTGCCGGCCGGGTTCAGCAGTTTCATCATTCGTTCGCTGTGATGACTCAGGAAATATTCGGCTAACTGCGATATTGAATGATACTCAAAAAATAATGTTTTCGACAATCTGCCGATACTTTGCTCCAGCTTTTTAGTCAGACGCATGATCATCACTGAATCAATGCCGTATTTCTCCAGATATTGTTTTTCATCTATGAGTGAGGCCGGTAATTTCAATTCCTCTGACATTATATTTTTCAGATAACTGATTATATTTTGTCTTAATTCATCGTTTTGCAAATCGGCATCTTCCTGCTGCTCTGAATGAAAGCTGATTGTGCCGGCACGCTTCAGCACATCCTCAATCTTTTCTTTACGGCCTTTCAGGGCAATCAGCTGTTCAGATGATTGACACAAGCTGTTCTCCAGAGCCTGTATTCCGTCACCGTCATCTAACGGGTCAAGACCGAGTTCCTGTTTCATGTAGGATACTCCTTCATCGTCAATATTCATCCCGCCGGAAGTCCATAGCGGCCAATTGACTGACACTACCCTTTCGGCAGACTCTGTCGCGGTCATAACTGCTGCATACTGATCCAGAAAGGCATTGGCGAAAGCATAGTCACATTGGCCGGCTGAGCCGAAGACTGCCGATGTGGATGAAAACAAGACAAGTAATTCAACTTTCATTTTTTTGATTTCTTCCGCCAGCCACAGCGCGCCATAAACTTTCGAACCTGTGACTTGATCAATTTCTTCTTTTGTCTTTCTTAAGATAAAAGAGTCACGGAGTACGCCGGCACTGTGAAATACTCCATGTAAGGTGCCGAACTGCTCTTTTGCAAAAGCAAATATCCGTTCAGCATCACTTTGTTTTGAAACATCAGATCGGATATATTCAACTGTTGAACCTGAACTTCTTAAATATTCGATCTTTTTCTCCTGCTCTTCAGTTAAATCAGAACGCCCCGTTAATATGAGATTCGCTTTCCATTTTTCCGACAGATGTTTTGCCAGAATATAACCGAGACCGCCCAGGCCTCCTGTAATCAGATAATTCCCATGATGTTTCAGCGGCTGAGTTAAATCGAATGAGCCGGCTTTATTATAGCTTTTCGTAAAACGTCTGCCGTTTTCATAGCGCACTTCAAAATGGATATCCCGTTTTTCGTCACACTCTCTCTGATATATGTCCGCTATTGCTGGAAGAGCGGCTCCCGCACCCTCTGATTGCGTGATATTGATAATCTGATAGTGAAAATTGGGGTGTTCCTGGTGAACGGTTTTCACCAATCCGCCGAGCGCATGATGCAGCGGCAGTTGTTCTTTATTCTCAGTTTGAAAAATATGCGTCAGCTTTATTATCTTTTTCCATTTTAGTTCAATCAGCGCCTGTGTAATATACAGAAGAGAAAACAATCCGTTTTCCAATTGTTTCTGTATACCTCCTTTACTCATGTCAGCCTGAGAATCAGACCACAAGTGAAGAATCTTTTCGGGCAGCTGATAATGATCATGAATGTATCGGAACAGCTTTAGATAATCGTGTTTTTTCACGTGGTTCATACAAATCGTATCATCATGTAAAACAGCAAATTCTTTTCCGCGGATGACAAACAAGAGAGTACAGCCCTTAAACAAACCGCTCAATTCTTGTATTTGCCGTTCATTTTCTGCAAAAATCAGGAGCAATCCCGTCAAGGGTACGCTCTTCTTACTCGGAATGAACGATTCTGTCCATTCCGGCTTGTAATATAAAAGCGGATGGTTCGATGCCCGTGATTTTTGATTCTGAATGGATGTCACACGGGCATAGCCTTCGTCAGCCGACATTTGTCCTGTTTGAATCAGATCAAGAATATCGCTGATTTGTTCACGTTTTCCGTTCATCATTCTTCCCCCATTAATTGTTTCAATACAGCCTTCTGATCAATATCATTGGTTTCCAATTGACGCAGGAGACGAATGAGTTCATCGTCCGTCTGAACAGTGTCTTTTTCATGACCATATCTGAATCTCACATCTCTGCACTCTGCCAGAATGTTTCCGTTTCCATCTGTAAATGTCATATGACACGTTACATCACGGCTGTTCTGCCGGTTCTCTTTTTGAGTATAGACATAAAAATTTTGAGCGAGAGGCTGATAGACATCCGCCGCTCCCAGTCCGATCAATTCCGGGAAGGTTTCTCCGCTGACAAAAAACGCACTGGCTTGAATCGCGGACTCAAGCGCTTCAGGAGAGATCGTAAAATTCTCTCTTTTTGCATAAAGCTCATCCGGCAATGAATGAAACGACAGCATTCCGTCACTGTTTTTCGCTGATTCAATGACAAAAGGCGATTCAGCAGGATGTTCAGTCATTTCTGATTTGACTTCAGCAATATCAAGCGCTTCAGGAAGCATACCGCTTTCAGGCTTAACAATATGCGCATTTCCCCTGGCAAGACGTACTTTATTCTCATTTTTTGTGTTTGCATATATGTCAAATCGCGCAAAGTCGCGCTCAGGCGTCAGCGTAATCATCAGTTCCCGTATATCAGTCATTCCGTTCATGCTTTCGGTCCACAATAAATCAGTTAATGTATGAACTGGTTGTCCAAATGCCTCCGCTGCATTGACGATAGCCATTTCAGCCAAAGATGCATAAGGGAAAAAGGACACGTTTCCTTCAGACAGACTTAGTGCAAACGGATGATTACGGCTGATTTTTTTCGTGAAACTGAACTGATTAAAATCGGACGTGTTACTCCCCAAGAAAGGGTGACCCGGCTTACTCACATCCGCTGAAACAAGTGCGTCCCCTTTTTCCGCTATCCAATACCGCTGTTTGATCAGCGGTTGTCCCGGAATAGAAATCCTGCGGGCATTCCGATTCACCTCAAAAGTCTCCCAATCTATCTTTCTTCCATTTACCCATTTGGATGCTGCTTCGGCGTAATCTGAACAAACGTGAGGCATTTCATTGTGAACTTCTGATTCGAATGTATGACCGGTATGGCTCAAGCTGCTTTTTTCACCCCTGCTATAAGCTGAAAGCTCTTCAGCAATGACCTGCCCGGAATCTGCCACTATCGCCAGCCGTTCTTCCATATGATCGCGTCCCGTCTGAAGTGTATAGGCAATATCCTGAAGACGCAGTTTATGATTGTTATCCTTCGATTCATTTTCTGATAGAAAATCAGCCATAACCTTTGCATATTTTATCAGCCGTTGTTTGTCTTGAGCCGATAAAACAAAGATCACTCGGCCGCTTTGATGATCAAAAGCTTTTGGCGGCTCATACGCTTCCAATATAAGATGCGCGTTTGTCCCTCCTGCCCCAAAAGCGCTTACCCCGGCTCTCAAAGGATGAACAGCATTGCTGTTTTGCGGAATATTCCATTCAGCCGCTTTCCGCTGCACTTGAAAAGGAACCTGATCAAAATCTATAAACGGATTAACAATATCGGAATGCAGAGAAGGAACAAGCTGCTTATTCTTCATTTGGAGAAGCACTTTCGTTACCGCAGCGATTCCTGCCGCAGATTCTAAATGTCCGATATTTGATTTCACCGAACCGATGGCGCAGGGATGGTTCAATTGATAGGAATCTTTCAGTCCTTGAATTTCAATCGGATCGCCTAATGACGTCCCTGTTCCATGCGCTTCAATATAATTGACGGTGTTCGGATCAATGTCAGCTTTACGAAGCGCTTCTGAAATGACCTCCGCCTGCGCATCCGGATTCGGTATGGAATATCCGCTCGTCTTTCCTCCGTGGTTAACGGCGCTTCCCTTAATCACACCGTATATTTGATCTTGATCTTCTATTGCTTTTTTCAATGGTTTTAACAATACGGCTCCGACTCCCTCACCGGGAACATAACCGCTTCCGTCTTTTCCAAAACTCCGGCATCTGCCGTCACTTGATAGAAACTGTCCCATACTGAGGAACTTATATTTATTCGGATGTATTGACAAATTCACTCCGCCGGCTAATGCCATATCGCTCTCTCCGCAATGTATGCTTTGGCATGCGTAATGAATAGAGGTCAGTGATGAAGAGCACATTGTATCCAGAGCCAAACTCGGACCTTTTAAATGAAAATAATAAGACACCCGATTGGCAATTGAAGAATAGACGGACGCCGGCGAGAAAGCCACTCCATTTTCTTCCCCTTCAAATAGTTGATATTGGCCCCACATTGCACCGACAAATACACCGACTTTCATCTTTTCCAGCATGTTTCTCGGGTACCCTGAGTCTTCAAAACAATTTTTGGCCGTTTCTAAAAAGAGCCTTTCCTGGGGATCCATAAGTTCTGCTTCCCTTGGGGAAATATGAAAGAAAAGCGGATCAAATTGATCGGCTCCGCTGATAAAACCTCCCCACTTGCTGTAAGACTTCCCTTTCATATCTCTGTCTTCGCTGAAGAAATCATCCATATTCCAGCGGTCAGGCGGGATTTCTGTAATACAATCTTTTCCGCTCTTTAAATTCTCCCAAAATTCAGGTAAATCTTCAGCCATCGGATACTTTCCGCTTAATCCGATAATGGCAATGTCCTCATGCCTTGTATCAGCTTTCTCATTTATTTGGATCTTGCAGTTTTCATCCTCTATGAAGGTATCTTGAAGTGCAGATTCTAATTTTTCTTTGTCACCTTCAAACACGATCAGCTGTGATGCGTTCAGAGAGAGTGAATCTTGAAAAGCTTTGATCCCATTGGTTTTACTAAGAGGAACCATACCGATTTTTTGTTTCATCCATTTTTCAGTTTGTTTATCCACTTTCATGCCGCCGTCTTCCCATAGCGGCCAGCCGATGGCTACTGAGACGCCGGAGCGTACTTTTTTCCGCCTCATTCCTTCACGCCACTCAGCGAAAAGATCGATGAACCGGTTGGCCAATGCGTAATCCGTCTGTCCGATATTCCCGTACATCGAGGTGCTTGATGAAAACATCACAAAGAAGTCCAAAGGTTCGGTTTGCAGCAAGCTGTCCAATAAGACCGTCCCATTTATTTTCGGAGCGATTACTTCCTGAATTTCATCTTTTGATTTTTGAATCAATAAAGCGTCGTGCGTCACACCGGCACTGTGTATCACACCGTTGATTTCTCCGAATTGCCTTTTAATGGTTTTTATGATTCGCTCTGCATCGCGGCTATCTGAAAAATCACCTCTTATATATTGAACCGAAGAACCGCCTGCTTTCATTCGGCTGATTTTGTTCTTTTTGTCTTCCGTAAGTTCAGAACGGCCCGCTAAAATAATATTGGCTTTCGTTTGGGCTGCGATATGTTCTGCAAATATAAGGCCTAAGCCGCCGGCCCCTCCTGTAATCATGTATACTCCGTTTTCTTTAAAGGAGAAATCTGAGTTTGGAGCCGGTTCTGCTTCCCGTAAGGCACGGACCCAGCGCACATTTCCTTCATAATAAAGATCGGTTTCTCCCGGATGCGCTTCCGTAGATTCGACTCTGATGATTTCAGCTGTAAGTTCCGGCAACGATGACTTGTCTGAAACTGATATCCCGATTGTCTTAAGGGCCAGTTTCGGGTTCTCAAGCACAATAGACTGCCCTGCGCCATGGACTGAAGCGTAAAGCGGCTGATCATTTTTATGATCCGCCGGATAAAGGAAAAGCGATACAACCTTTTTTTCCGTCTTGCTGCGCATCAATGCCCGGCTGAAAAAGAATAGCGGGTAAGCCCCCTTAGAAAGCTGTTCACTTATTTTTTCCGGGCCGGCAAATGACCCTTCCGGCCACCCGTAAACCACGGTGTCGGGCATTTGCCCCCTTTTTTTCAGATCAGCTGCAAGCCTGTCAAAGTGGGCTTCCTCCCTGTGATCTATCTCATAAACACCGTCTCCGTGATAGGAGAAACGATTCCCTGATAAAACGAGAATGATCTGTGTATTTTCGAATCCATTTTCAGCATTTTCCCGCATAAAATGAAAAAGCTCTCTGTCATATTGAAACAGCAGGCATGTTCTTTTCTTTTTATTTCCGCAATTCGGGTCCCAAGCGGCAGCCTTTTGCCTCCAATGCGGCGTTAAATAGGTCAGAGCCGTATGATTCTCTCCATGATGAAGAGGGAGGTCTTTTTCAACGGAAGTTTTTTCGCCGCTTTCTGCAAAATAGTTTGCAAGTTTTTGAATCGTCGGATACTCAAACAATAAAGTAGGGTACAGTTCCCTGCCTGTTTTCTCCTCCAATGCCTTTACGGCTTGCATAAGTGTTACAGAATCGAGGCCTTGTTCATAAAAACCTTTTACCACAGAGAGTGTTTCAGGGGCAGTCCCTTTGATATCTGCGATCAGCTGCTGAATGTCTCCTTCTGTTATAAGAGCGGAAAGATTTTCGTTCATACTTTCTTTCATGTCAGGCTTTTCAGCCGGTTGATTTCGCGTTAAGAAATAACTGGACATTCTTTGATTTTCTTTAATATACGCGGCGAGTTCCCGGATCGTTTTCTGCTCAAACAGGAGTGTAGGATACAGCTGTTCCCCTGTTTTGTTTTCAAGTTCTTTGACAATGGCAAGCAAAGAAGCTGAATCCAGGCCCTGTTCATAAAAACCAATGTCTGTCCTTATGTCACGCAGATCTATATTTGAAACCCTGGATATTAATTCTTTAAGGTGTGTCTCAATGCTTTCGCTTCGATTTATGATTGAATCTTTTCTGATCAGGCTGTCTTTTGGCTGAGAAGCCGCTTCAGTTTCCAAACGAGTCTGCTTTAGGTTTTCAATTAAATCTTTTGAGCGAATATGTTTCACAGACAGCCGCGTAAAATAAGCGATCATCTCCCCGTATGCATCGTACAAACCGTAGCTTACTTGGATGACATCCCCTGAATCATGATTTTGGTCTTGCTTCTCTATGTACACATAACACCTGTCTTCCAGGCGCTTCGTCATACAGAAAGATTCAATATGAATGGGAATATACGTTTCCATCCGGCTTGCCGGAGATCCTTGTGTAAAATATTCGGGACATGCCTGATAAAGGATCGATATGATGGTAGACGCATCAAGAAAAGTGGGATGCAATTGAAAATAGCCGGTATATTGATTGGCAATTTGGCTGAGCGTCAACTCTGCAAGTACAGAATGGTCAGACGCATAAACCTTCCCCAAACTCTTCATAAATTCAAAATGCTCTATATCAACCTTTTTTAAATAGTCATAACATATCTCCATATCGGCTTCACGGACGGAGGCATGTTTGATTTCATCAATATTGATTGAACTCATGCTTTCCGGGATTTTCGGCATGAGCCTGCAGTTCATATTCTCATCCCAGCTTTCATCCAGAATGCAGTCATCTTTTACTTTTCTGCTCTTCGCCTGAATTTCCCATCCCTGTTCCAATCCCTGAAAACGGATGCGGATTTCTCTGTCAAAGGTATCCGATGTTGCTACAGGTTCCAAATACAAAATATTCTGACACTCGAGTTCTTCAATAGGCAAACCTTTGCTCAGCGCCATACGGTATATCATATCTAAAAATGTGACACCGGGTATAATCCGGGTGCCATGCACCCGGTGATCCCTGACAATATAGTCCGTATGTTTAATTGTTAATGTGAACTGATAGTTTTGATTACTGGCCACCTGTCTCATTCCTTTTCTTTTCTTTATAATTCTTTGAAATCAAGTAAAGGAATCAGCAATTCTGACTCTTCCTTTTCTGGAGTTTCTCCATTGTCGATCCAGCATTGTTCCTTATTGAATATAACCGGAGAAAGCGGGTGTCTTTTTGTCTCTCCATATCCTAATGTGAGATGGCTGTCGCTCAATATCATATGTGCGTTCGTGCCCCCGAATCCAAAAGAACTGATTCCGGCTCTCAAAACCCCTTTTCTGGGACGCCATTCTTTTAAAGACGTGTTCGGAAAGAATGGCGACTGATCAAATTTAAAACGCGGATTTGGCGTTTTACAATGTAATGTCGGCGGGAGCATCTGATTTTTTATGGATAAGGCAACCTTTATAATACTCGCTATCCCCGCTGCGCTCATTAAATGTCCGAAATTCGTTTTTACGCTGCCTACTCCGCAAAATTGCGTTTCTTCCGTAACCTCCCGGAACACTTCAGTCAGCGCTTTTAATTCAATCGGATCTCCTATCATCGTACCGGTGCCATGCGTCTCGACATAACTGAGAGTATCTGCATCAATTCCGCCTTTTTTCAGGGCTTTTTTTATCACTGCGCTTTGCGCTTTCGGATTAGGTGTTGTCATTCCCATTGTCTGTCCGTCATTATTAACCGCGGATGAGTCAATTACCGCGTAAATTCTGTCACCTTCGGCAAGGGCGTCATCAAGTCTTTTCAAAAGGACTGCGCCGCATCCCTCTCCCGGTACAAATCCATCTGCCTTCTCATCAAATGTATGACATTTTCCTTCAGGTGAAAGCGCCCGAGCCTCACTCAGCATGACGTAAGGCTTTTGATCCAGCAAAATGTCAACTCCGCCCGCAATCGCCATATCTGACTCTTTTGACATCAGGCTTTGACAAGCGAGATGGACGCTGACCAATGAAGAAGAACAAGCCGTGTCTACAACCAGATTCGGTCCTTTCAGATTAAAAAAGTGTGAGATATGCGCGCCTATGAAATTTTGTCCTATACCCACGATCGTATTTTTTGAAGGGGAACCTATTTTGGACATAAACGTCCCGGTCCGCGAACCGATGAAGACGCCGACTTCTTTGTTTGATACTTCTTCTTTTGTATAGCCGCCGTCTCTCAATGTCTGGACGCTGACCTCAAGGCATTTTTTGATTAACGGATCAAGCTCTGATGCCTCACTTTTGTTCATATTAAAAAACGCGGGATCGAAAGACTCAATATCTTGAAGAAATCCGCCCCACTTACTGATACTTTTTCCCTTTTCATAGGTGTCAGAGTAGTATGAAGAAATATCCCATCGCGACGCCGGGACTTCGCGGACACTATTTTGTCCTTTCTTCAAATTTGTCCAGAACGTTTCTGTATCCGGAGCATCCGGAAACTCACAGCCCATTCCGATAATAGCGATTTGGTTCAGACTGGTTTGTTGTATTTGTGATCCGTTGTCCCGTATTTCGGAAGCATTTTGATTTATATGTTGCTCTTTTTTCCGAACCTCAATGTTTTCCGAATCAATTTGAGGACTGATCCCCTCACTTGCAAATAACTCGTTCAAATAGACGCCCAGTTGTGAAAAACTCGGATACTCCAGAAAAGCTGAAGGTTCAATTTTTATTTGAAATACATCTTCCGCTTTTTTGACAAGCTGAACCAGTAAGATTGAATCAACTCCGTAATCCGCAAAAGACGTATCCTGATCTAAATTCCCGTAAGGTATTTTCAGCTCCGCGGAAAAGATCTCCATTAACTTCCTGATAATGGATTCATTGTCTCCCTGACCAGAAATCACTTTTTCCTCAGCATCCGGGTTATTTTTAGCAGCTTGAATTCTTGTCTGAAGCAGCTGCTGCAGCATGAATTTCTCCGGATGTGTCTTTGCCGGTATAAGGCAGGGGTATCCGTTTATCGTCATCATTTCATCCAGCATGGCAATACCTGATTCTGTTGAGTGTGAAAGTAAACCAAGTGCCTGATATGATGGACTTGTCACCTCGCCCATCCCAATGTCCTTCCAGCTCGGCCAGTTAATTGATTGATAATATGTTCTGCCGGCTGCATGCTGATACGCCGCAAAGTAATCCATAAAAGCGTTCGCCGCGGCATAGTCACTTGTTCCGGCGCCTAATAAAGGAAAAGCGCTCGCAACAGATGAAAACAAAATGAAGAAATCAAGTTCGTCATCAATAAAAATGTCATGAAGTACCTGCATCCCCTGCACCTTTGGCTCAAATACTTCTCTTATTTCTTTATCAGATTTATGAATAAAAGCCGGATTCGAATGATTGGCTGCACCAGCGCAATGAATCACCCCGCCGATTTTGCCGAACTTCAGTCTCACCTCTGAAAAGAAGCGATGTAATGTTTCTTTTTCCGTGAGCGGCCCGGAATACACTTCCACCTGAACTCCCTTTTGATCCAACTCATGCAGCAGTTGTAATTTCGAATAAAGAGGTGACTTTTCATCGGTGTCTTTTAACATGCCGGCTATTTTATCAGATTCCGGAAGGTCGGTTACTCCCATCAACACAAGTTTTTTGACTCCCTTGCCGGCATAATGTCTGGCAAGTTCTGCTCCGATCCCTCTTGTTCCCCCTGTAATAACCAGGGTTTGATCCGTACGGCATACTGGCAGACCGGATAGTTTCCGGTTCAATTCTGCTACATATAATTTCTCGACGTATGGAATATAACGTTCACCGTTCCGGTAGCAGATTTCACTATACAGACCGTCAGCGCAAGCTTCATCTGTGATTATCTGTCTCAATTCCGCCGCAGTCCCGACATGTCCGTCTACATCTATTGTTTTTGATTTTATCTTTTGATACTCCGCACTCAGCATTTTATATAGTCCGGCTGTTTCGGCTCCGGCTAACGACGGCTTGTCATTCAGAAATGTCTGCAGCCCTCTGGTCACATGTAAAACAAAAAGCTGTTTACGTGTCTTTATGATTTCCTGCAGCAGTGTCAGCTTTCCGATTGTGCCGGTGCGTGCCCCGTTTTGATCACTCCGCAAATCTGACAGGTCAATCATGCCGATGATTTCCGGATTTTCTTCTATGACCGCTAGAGCCGTTTTTTTGGCTTCCCCATCCGAATGATCCCAGTTATCTGCGCAAATGACAGCGGATTCAATCAGAGGATCTGAATCAAACAATTCGAATGCAAGCCGCTCACTTTCACTATTAGCCAGGATCATCACCTGTCCTTTCGTAAAAGCGGAAGGCGCAGCCTTTTGTTTTTTCCACGATTTTTTTAATACATCAAATGATAAGTCAGTCGGTGCGTGTGGCAAACTCTGCGGTACGCCTGTTTTTTTCTGTTTCTGTGCAGCTTTTGCGGCAGGCACCCAATATCTGTTCCGTTCAAAAGGATATGCAGGAAGAGAGATAAGCTTCGGCAATTCCGAAGTGTACATCTCTTCCCATTGAACGTCTCCTCCGTTCACCCAGTGAATGGCCATTTCTCTTGCACTATTAAAGTGAGCGGCTGACATGGCATCCTTTTGACCAGAGCCTCGGCGGGCCTTTCCCCTATATAAACCGTTTAACTTATGATCTGAACGCAAATACATCGTCAGCTTATTGCGAAGATCGTCAATGCTGCTAACCTCAACAGCGAGCCGCTCTTCCATAGCGTTTCTCCCGGTCTGCGAGGTGTACGCAGCATCAGCTAGTGACGTTTTTGGCTCCAGTTCTTTTATATATGCATCAATCAAGAGTCTGAGCCGTTCTTCATTTTTGGCAGAAAGCAGAATAATTTGCGTCTTGTTGCTCTGTACCGTTTCCATCTTTTCTTCATTCTTATACTCTTCGATGATAATGTGGGCATTAGATCCTCCAGCGCCGAAAGAACTGATGCCTGACCTTCTGGCTTGATTTTGCGGCGTCTCCCAATCGGTCAGTTCAGACTGCACGTAAAACGGTGTTTCCTCAAAATCAATATTAGGATTTAAGTGATCGGAATGAAGGGAAGGAGCAAGCTGTTTATACTTCATTTGCATCAGCACTTTTGTAATAGAAGCAATTCCCGCCGCAGCCTCTAGGTGTCCGATATTTGACTTAACCGAACCAATTGCACAACGATAATCGCTTTTCGAGCTGTGCAAAGCTTTGGTTAAACCTGAAATTTCAATCGGGTCTCCCAAAGATGTCCCGGTGCCATGCGCTTCAATATAACTTATGCTGTCTGCATCAATCCCCGCCTTATCAAGAGTTTCACTGATGACGTTTGCCTGCTCGCCCGGATTTGGCACAGTGTATCCGTTTGTTTTTCCGCCGTGATTTACAGATGTTCCCTTAATCACACCGTAAATCCTGTCCCTGTCAGCCTTTGCGGCAGAAAGCGATTTCAAAAGAACGGCCCCGACTCCTTCTCCCGGCACATATCCGTCTCCTCCCGCTCCAAAGCTTCTGCAGCGCCCATCGCTTGAAACAAAATGATTTTGTGAAAGCAAAGTATATTTATCAGGGTGTAAGGATAAATTCACTCCTCCGGCAATAGCGAGGGTGGATTCTCCCCTTTTTATACTTTCACATGCAAAATGAACAGCAGAAAGTGAAGAAGAACACATTGTATCAATTGCAAGGCTGGGTCCGTGCAGGTCAAAGAAATATGACACCCGGTTTGCGATAGACGAATAAGAAGACAAGAGCGTCTGACGTTCCTCATCATCTGAAGCACCGGCTGCAAATAACTGATAGTGGCTGTAGGTGACACCGACAAATACACCTGTCTTATGCCGTTTCAACTTTTTCTTTGTGTAACCCGCATCTTCAAACGTGTGCCACGCTGTCTCTAAAAATAACCGTTCCTGAGGATCAATTAACTCGGCATCACGGGGCGAAATTGAGAAGAACAGCGGATCGAATTTATCAGCGTCTTTTATAAAACCTCCCCATTTGCTGTCATGACGGGCATTGTCACCTGTGTGATAATATTTCCGAAAATCCCAGCGCTCTTTCGGTATTTCCGTTATACAATCTTTTCCGGAACAAATATTTTCCCAAAACTGTTCCACATCCTTCGCCATCGGGTAGCGGCCGGCTATACCGATAATTGCAATATCTTCCTCGGAAGGTGCGGATGGTATGCGGGAAATGGAAAGCTTCTCCCGTTTCGCCGGCGCCGAATGATCAATTCGCTGTTCGGCTGCCGGTAAAAACGCCTTCTTCAACTCATGATGATAGTGTTCAAGAAAATACTCTGACAGCTCTTCAACACTGCTGTATTCAAAGAAAAGAGTCTTAGACACTCTTCCAAAATATTTTTCCAGACGGGAGTTAAGACCTAAAATCGTTAGAGAATCAATTCCGTAACGGTCAAACGTATCCTCGGGTAAAATACTGTCCGCCGGTCTTCCCGTTTCCGCACCGACAATCTCTGTCAAAAGACGAACCGTTTGTTTTTTCAGATCCCTTTCATTTAATTGCGGCAGATTACTGTTGTTTTCAGGCACAGTCTCTATTTCTTTATGATCAGTTGAGAGTAATTCACTTATTCTATCTTTGTCTCCGCTGATAACAGCCAGCTGAGAAGCAGAGCGGCTCATACTGTCCTGAAAAGCGGCAAGCCCTGCTTGGGCGGATAAAAGTTCCAGCCCTGCATGTCTTAAAGCTTGCAGCTCTCCCGGCCCGACTGTCATATTGCCCGCATCCCATAACGGCCAATTAATAGAAAGTGTTTTCCCGGGACGTCCTTTAATGCTTCGATACTGGGTGAATCCGTCCATACATCCGTTAGCGAAGGCGTAGTCGCTTTGACCCGCATTAGGCAGAACGGCCGAAAGGGATGAAAACATAACGAAGAAATCAAGAGGCTCTTCTTCAGCTGCTTTATCCAGCCAAACGGTTCCGAATACTTTAGGCGCTATAACTTCTTCTATGCTTTCTTTCGTTTTTTTTATGATAAATGCATCCTTAACAAGTCCGGCGCTGTGCAAAATTCCGTTTAATTCTCCGAATGTCTGCTTAATGTGCTTAATCAAAGCGTCCGTCTCTTTTTCCTTTGAAATATCTGCCGGGACATATAAGGCTTCAGCGCCAAGATTTTCAAGAGCGCTCAATTTTTGCGCCGTTTCACGGGAGGCCGGGGAACGCCCGGTTAATACCAGCTTGACTTCTGCCTGTTTCGCCAGATATTCAGCAAACAGATACCCGAGACCGCCGGCTCCTCCCGTAATTAAATACACACCGTTCTTTTTTACACTGAAACTTTGTTTCTCCCCATCTTCTTTTTTTACTCTTTGAAGCTGCCTTTTATAATAATGCCTCGGCTCATAGCAGGTAAAGTGGTCCGTTTTACATTGATTGTTCCATTCAAAAGAGATGACATCTGCAATATGCTGCTTTGTAAACGGCTCGTCAAACATTGATTTCAGCTCTGCAGCCTTACATGTGAAATTCGGATTTTCGGCCTGTACGGTCTTAAGAAAACTTTCAACCGCGTTATAAATCGGCTGAACCTCGCCCTCGGTATTTTCATACAGGTACAAAATTTCTGCTTTCGGACAAAGTTTGTTCGCCATGAAGGCCTGAAACATTTGAAACAAGGAATACAGACTTTCATTGAGCTGCTTTCTCATTGCATCTTCCGTATTTTTGAAGAGCCCGGCAGCCAAAAAATGAATAATATGGCGGGGTTTTATATTTTGAGAACGCAGAACCCCGCATAACGCATCATAATCCTCATCTTTTGCAAAGTTCATTGTAAAACGACCGTTCCGGCAATCTTCGAAACGCTCGCCGGAAGTCACGTAAATGAAAGGTGCCTCATAGCCTTCAAGCTGCCTCTTCATTACGGTATACATGCTGTCGTCTTCGCAAAAAAATAAAATTGGCTCTTTCGTATGCGGGAATTTTTCACTGCCTTTAAATTCATGTCTATCCCATACCATTTCATATAGATGGGTTTTCCCCAAGCTCTTAATGAATTCCAGCCCTTCTTCAGGCGTCAGGCTGCATTCTTTCACCTTTTTCACGATTTGCTCAATTTGCATCGTTTTTTCATTCATGGAAAAGCAACTCCTCTATCAGCTCTGACGTCTCTTTCGTATTCATCTCACCTGTTTGTGCTTTTTCAAGAAGCGACATGATTTCTCCATCTGCTGTATCTTTATTTGAGTTGTGAAGCTCAGTGTTCGAGAAAGCCTCAGCCTTCTGCGCTTCATCTTTATTTAAATGAATCCAATGTCTGTTCTTGCTGAAAGGATAAAGAGGAAGAGACAGTTTAACCGGTTTGAGTTCCTCCTCATACAAGTCTTCCCAGCTGATTTCACAACCGATCGTCCACAACTGAGCCAGTTTGGCCGGCTTGTTTTGCTGAATCAGTGATTGAACATATGCATGACCTTCGGGGCCGCCGAATAAAGGAGCGTACAGACTATCAAAATCCGTTACATTTCCTTCATAAACACCTTGCAGCCTGCTCCCCTGGATGTAACCGTTTAATTTTTCAAGAAGATCTCCGGCATTCGAACAAGTGATCGCAAGGCGGCATTCAAATGGTTCCCTTCCGGTTTGCAGCGTATATGCTATTTCTTCAAGACCGAATCCGGACTTTTCTCTAAAATTGCCGTTATGCGGTTTATCAGCTGATCGATTCCGGATGCGGCTGATATAGCGGCACAGCTCGCTCAGTGTCTTTAATTCCTGAAATATGTCAAGTGATATTTCTGTGCCGTACATTTGGTTTATAAAAGAGATTAATTCGGAATAAGCCAACGGATCAAATCCGAATTCCGAAAGAGGTGTCTTTGCATCTATATCTGCGGTATCTAAACGCAGGATACCCGCTGCCGCTTCCCGAACCGCCTCTTGTAAATCACGTTCCTGCACCTCTTGCTGACTGAATTGAACTGATCGTTCTTCATGTAAAAATGTTGTTAACTCTTTGGCTTTAACCATCAGCCTTTCCTTTGTTTTGGCCGATAGAACAATGATTTGTTCCCGCTCGGCAGTTACTGCTTTATCTTGTCCGTATTCAAATTCTTCCACGATGACATGAGCATTTGCCCCGCCGAATCCGAAGGAACTGACTCCGGCACGGCGCGGAACTTCATTTCCTTGTCCATCTTTTAATCTGGCCCACTTTATTGTTTTAGTGACAATATGAAACGGCGTTCCGCTTAATTGAATATAAGGGTTCAGTTCCTTGACATGTAGTGTGGCAGGCAATGTTTTATACTTCATGGATAGTAATACTTTAATCAGCCCCGGCATTCCAGAGGCGGGCTCTAAATGACCGATATTCGTTTTTACTGAACCGATGCCGCAATATTGGTCATTATTCTTTCCTGAACGCGGCTCAAAAGATCCAAACGCTTTTTTCAAGCCTTCAATCTCAATCGGATCTCCCAGTTCTGTCCCGGTTCCGTGTGCTTCAATATAAGATATCGTATCAACAGGAATACCGGCATTTTTGTAAACAGACGTTAACAGTTCAGCCTGAGCTTCCGGGTTCGGAGCGGTCAATGAAGCAGATCTTCCTCCGTGATTTTCTCCGGTTCCTCTCAGGACTCCGTAAATATTGTCTCTGTCATTCATTGCCGCCTGCAATGGTTTCAATAACAGAACAGCTGCACCTTCACCGCGGACATAACCGTCGGCAAGTTTATCAAACGTCTTACACCGGCCGTCCCTAGACAAAATACCGAGTTTATCAGTATACATATGCGTGACTGGATCTAAGAGCAGCGAAACCCCGCCTGCTACCGCCAGCTCACTTTCACCATTTTGAATCGAGCGCACAGCTCTGTGGATTGCTGCAAGACTGCTTGAGCAGGCTGTATCAATGGACTCACTCGGACCTCTGAAATTAAAATAGTGGGATACACGATTGCTGATGAGCGCCTGGCTGTTTCCGGTTCCCGCAAACGCGTGCGCCCCGTCCGAATGCCTCATCAGCAGCTGGCGGTAATCATTAAATTGAATGCCCGTAAACACCCCGATATTTTTGCCAGACAGCTTTGAAGCTTTGTAACCCGCATCTTCTATCGCTTTCCAGGTTTCCTGCAAATAAATTCTGTGCTGAGGATCCATGAGTTCTGCTTCCCGCGGATTAATATTGAAAAACGCCTCATCGAATTTATCGGCATCTGTGATAAAGCCGCCCCATTTCGAATGTACTTCGCTGCTTCCTTTGCCTTCGGCGTATTTTTTCCAATCCCAGCGATCCGGGGGAATTTCCTGAATCAAATCTTTTTCATTGATTAAATTGATCCAAAACTCATCTGCATTTTTTGATCCCGGAAAAACACAACTCATCCCGATAATGGCAACTGGCTGCTTCTCTGGATGATGGTCAGCCTGTCTTGTTGTCTTTTTTTCAAACGGAAAACTTCGCGGCGGCTTCACGGTTTTCCCGGCGGTTTTCCCAGCGTGCACTACTTTCCTTTTTTCAGAAATGTTTTTTTCTGCATCTGTATTCCCTTTTGCAACAGTACGCAGTTCACTGTTTAGAAATTCTGAAAGAGACTTAATATGGCTGTAAGTAAAGAAAACGGCAGGTGTCAGCTTAAGCTTGTATTTTTTATTCAGTCGGACAGCTAATGTTTTCAAACTGATAGAATCAAAGCCGAGATTGCCGAAATTCTCTGCCGTATCCAGCTGTTCAATGTTAATTTTCAATAATTCCGATACCATTTGCTTCAGTTCTTCCAGGACATTGTCTGCAGACACCGGTGCTGTATAAGAAATTTCCTCTTGATGAACCGGAAGCGTATTTACTTTTTGATGCGGCAGATCTTTTTTTGTTGGTGTCGTTTCGGCATCCCCGGTAACAACCGAAATTTGCGGACAGTCACTTGCCAAAATCGTCTCAAAAGCCGCTATCCCTTCTTCCGTTTCCAAATAATCAAACCCGGATGCGGAAAGATATGCTTCTTCAGCTTCTTTGTTTAAATGCATTCCGCCTTTACGCCACAACGGCCAGTTAATCGAAATGCTCTTGCCTTGTCTCTCTTGCCGGCGGCTCTGTTCGGATCTCCAATTTATATATTGATCTTGAAAATAATTGCCCAACGCATAGTTAACCTGTCCAAAATCTCCGAAGACCGCAGAAATAGAAGAAAATACGATAAAGAAATCAAGCGGCTCATCTTTCGTTAATTCATCTAAGCATACCGTTCCTTCAATTTTAGCAGTCATGCCTTCTGAAAAATCAGTCAGATTCATCTCTGTAAATAACCGATCATCGGCATGACCAGCTGAATGAATAACACCTTGAATGGAGCCCCAAGTCCGTTTCGTTTCTTCTATGACCCGTCCCATCGTCTTTTGATCTGCGGCATCAGCTTGATAATATACCGCATCTCCTCCAAGCGCCTGCAGCCGGTCAATGTTATGTCGTTTATCAGCTGTTAACGGTGACCTTCCCGTCAATACTAATTTTGCTTGATACTGAGAGGCTAAATATTTTGCGAAAATCAGGCCCAGACCGCCCAAACCGCCCGTTATGAGGTAAATCCCTTCCTGTTTCAGCTGATGAGGGTGCTCTGTATGATTGAATACATACTCCTTTAATGTCTTAACATACCTCTTGTCATTTATATATTTAACTTCTTCCGCCTGCCGTTCCACGCCTGAAACCATTTCGTTAAGACAAAATTCAGCCATTTTTTCAATTGATATACGTTCTGAAAAACCGATTGACTTCACATTCTCTGCGGATGGCACCAACATATTCGCCGTTTTTAAACAGCCTGCAAGAGCGCCCGTATACGGATCATTCACGCCTTCTTTAAAAGAGTGAACAAGAAGCAGAGAATGAAGATAAAGAGAGGCGTCACTGCGGGCGCTCAGCGCTTTTAATAAATAAAAAATTGATTCCAGGCCGCTGAGAAGGCGGTCACCCGCGTAAAATGTTTCTCCCGTGTGCAAGATGACATCCGGAGAAAACCCCTTTTTCTCCAATTCTTCGAATAAACGAATATAATCTGACGTCACTTCCGGGTTTACACAGAATGTCAGCAGATTTTGATCGGTCTGCCGCTGATCCGGCGTGACGAGAATGACACGGCTGTCTGATTGATTTTTCAGAGCTCCAGCCAATGCTTCATCTTTTGCAAAGACCAGAATTGTTTTTGGCTCCCTATCTTTCATTTCAATCAGAGGGTTTTTTTGATCCCACTTATGCTCATAAAAACGTACATTTTTATTAGGCTTTCCGCCAAAAATCAGTCCGCTCAGTTCCATCAAAATCCCGCCGGCATTGTCTAATACATACACATCATAAGCCGAATCGCTTTCTTCAGTTTGTTCTGCATATACATAAACGGGTTCAGTCTCATGATCAAAAATCGTACATTCTTTAATATTTTCCGGGAGCTCTCCGGCATTTTCCCCCGCAAGGTATATGACGGCTTGATATACGCTCTCAATAACTTCCGGTTTGATTATGCACCCTTTCGGCTCGGCCTTTGCTTTTATCTTTAAAAGTACCTGTCCGTTCCTGCTGACACATTGCTCTGCGGCTTTCAGACTGTCACTGCAGCTGTATCCGAATTCGGCAAGCCGCTGATAAAATGCTTCATACGGTATGCGGTCTGCGCGCTGAGACAGGAACGGCTCAAGATGAATATTTCCGTTCTCGTACGCCCCGCCTTCTAATTCGAGCCGCCCTGAGGAATAAATGGATGAGTCGCTCTGTTTTTCTATAGAATACGATGCACCCTGATTATCCGGGGTTAATACAATCCGGATCTGCTCATTGCTTCCGCTTTGTAACATCGGTTCTCTAAAGGAGAGCTCTGTTAATTTAATAATCGGATTCCCTGAAGCCATTGCTCCGGCAGCTCTCGCCATTTCAATCTGGCTGAGAAACGGAAACATTTCCTTGTCTTGATACTTTGTTTTTATATACAAATCGGTATCGCTTACATTGATAAGAAACTTCTGTGCTTTAAAATCAGATATATTGCATGAAATGTAAGGATGCAGATCGTTATTACCGTTCATCCGGCGGCTTCCCGTATTTTGCGCATCTATTCTGCATAGCTCTTTGGCAAATGGATATCCGGGTGCTGATACCCGTCTCAGAGTGGCACCTTTATAAAGTGACGGCCAATCTACCCCGTTTCCGGCAACCCAGTATTCAGCAATCTTCACAAGATCCCTGTTTGCGGCTGCTTCTTCAATCTCAGCTTTGTTCATCCTTTTTGCTTCTGTTGTGTCTTTGCCGCTTGTAAAAATATGATCCATCGCGTTTCCGAGGGTATAGTCTGTCAGTCCTTTAAGCAATTCATCTCTTGTGGAGGCGATAACAGCCAATCTGTGCGGCATTTCTTCTCTGCCGGTTTGTAAAGTAAATGCTGTATTTCTAAGTGTTTCTAATGGATAATCTCTGGCTGCTATATGTTCTTTTGCGCGTTTTGCATATTCTGCCAGCCTGTCGGCATTTTTTGCAGAAAAAACAAATAAAAGCTGTTCAGGTTCTTCAGCCGCGAGAGGAGAGATAGCTTCATCCGCAAATTCTTCTAAAATAACATGGGCATTAGCTCCTCCTGCCCCGAAAGAACTGATTCCGGCACGCTTGGGAACGGATGACTCCCATTTTTCGGCACTGTCCGGTACATAAAAAGGTGTTTTTTGAAACGGTATATTTTCATTCAATTCAGCAGAATGAGTCAGTGACGGAACAATTGTTTTATGTTTCATTTGAAGAATAACTTTCGTAATGCCCGCTATGCCTGCAGCAGCCTCAAGATGTCCGATATTTGATTTAATCGACCCGATCGCGCATGTCTTCTTATCGCGTTCGGCACCTGAAAATGCTTTGGTCAGACCGGTGATTTCAATCGGATCTCCTAACGCGGTGCCTGTTCCGTGAGCTTCTATATAGCTGATGCTGTTTGGATCAATAAACCCTTTTTTTAAGGCTCTCGTAATGACCTCACTTTGAGCTTTGGGATTCGGCACGGTATATCCATTCGTCTTAGCACCGTGGTTGATGGCTGTTGCCTTAATAACTGAATAAATCTGATCACCGTCGGCAATAGCCTTTTTTACGGGTTTCAGCAGCACGGCACCTGTCCCTTCTCCCGGCACATAGCCGTCTCCTCCTGAACCGAAGCTTCTGCACCGGCCATCACTGGATAAAAATCCGCCTTGAGTCAGGAGTTCATATTTATGAGGATGAATGGATAAATTGACGCCTCCTGCAATTGCAATTTCACATTCATTCCTGATTAAACTTTCACAGGCAAAATGAACAGCCGTTAATGATGAGGAACACATCGTGTCCAAAGCAATACTTGGCCCGCTGAAATTAAAGAAGTAGGATACCCGGTTGGCGATTGATGCATATGAGGAAGAAACGGCCGCTTCGTGACCAACGCTGTACAGCTGATATTGGCCGTACATAACCCCTGCAAAAACACCGACGTTTTTTCTTTCAAGCGTTTTCTTTGCGTACCCCGCATCTTCTATGGTGTGCCAAACCGTCTCTAAAAACAGTCTCTCCTGCGGATCAATTAATTCAGCTTCGGCAGGAGAAATATTAAAGAACAACGGATCAAAATGATACACATCGTCAATAAATCCCCCCCATTTGCTTTGGTTTTTTACTTCATCGCCCGCTGCGGGCTGATAGTGCAGCCCCGAATCCCACCGATCCTTAGGTATCTCAGTTATACAGTCTTTACCGTTCAATAAGTTTTCCCACAGAGTATCAAGATCATTTGCCATCGGGTAACGTCCGCTGATACCGATAATCGCGATATCATTGTCATGATACTTCTCCTGCTGCTGCACCTGATTTTTCATCTGGATTTTCTGTTTCCCGTTAACTTCGGCTGTCTGTTTATTGTCTTTTTTCTTCTGAGATGGGGTGCTGCTCCTGTTTTCTCCTAACCGGAGTTTATGAAGAAGAGTATCCCTGTGCTCCTCAACGAAATACTGTGACAATTCTGCCGCAGTCTGATATTCGAATAACAGCGTTTTTGAGAGCGCGCCGAAATGTTTTTCAAGCTCATTCGTCATATTGATAATCATAACGGAATCAAGTCCGTATTTTTCCAATGCCTCTTCTGCATCTATTTTGTCCGCAGGCATCCTGAATTCTGCAGCAATCATTTTTATAATAAAATCAGATGTTTCAGCTGTCAGTTTCTCTGAATCAAATGATTCGATATTTCTCCCTGTTCCTTCATCTGCCTGAATATTGTCTTTTCGTTCATATAATTGATGAACATGATTGTCAATTTGCTCATCTCCGTAAAATACAGTAAATTGCGAAAAACCGGAGGACAATGCGACTGCAAACGCTTCTTTACCTTCTTCTTTTTCTAAAGGATAAAAACCCGCCTTTTTCATTGTCTCTACCGTGCGCTCATCCACTTGCATGCCGACTTCTTTCCACAGCGGCCAGTTCAGAGAGAGAGAAATCGTATCAGAATCCTGGACAGAACGCATATTCATGAAATGATCCATATAACTGTTTCCGAACGCGTAATCAGATTGCCCGACATTTCCCAAAACTGCGGAAGTAGAGGAGAAGCAAATGAAAAAGTCAGGATTTTCTTTCTCAACAGCATCATTCAGCCACATCGTACCCAATACTTTCGGTCTGATTACCTGATCGAATTCCTCTCGTGACTTGTTAAGAAGGAAAGAGTCACGGATGATTCCCGCGCCCTGAATGACCCCGTTTACTTTTCCATAAGAAGTTTTGGCTTTTTTGACTACATATTCGGCTTCTTCCTTATTGGTAATATCAGCCTGAACATAAACAGCTGAAGAACCGGCATCCTCTAATCGTCTCAGCTGTTTTCTTATATGATCTGAAAGCGGAGATCTCCCCGTTAAAACAAGGCAGCATTTTGTTTGAAAAGCCAAATATTCCGCAAAGGTAAATCCTAATCCGCCCGCGCCCCCTGCGATAATATATACTCCATTTTCTCTCAGCGGCACATCTCCGCTTCCGGAATTTTTTTCGGGTTCATACATTTTGAGCTGTTTAACATAACGCTGCATGTCTTTATAACGGATCTCTACATCTGAAGGCTGGAAATCACTCAGCTCATTGCGTATGATATCAGCTGCGTGAACGGCTGCTATTGACTGCTCCATCTCAATGCTTTTTGCTGAGATTAACGGATTTTCCAGCTGCAATGTCCGCAAAAATCCGCTTGCCGCCGCGTAAAGAGGCTGTTCTCCAGAAAGATGTGAAAAATATCCATATAACAGTTTGATCGGTTTGCGGCAGTTATTTTTGAAGAGCGCCTGTTGCAGTAAAAACAAAGAATAGACTCCGCTGTCGCATTGTTCACGAATCGCTCTCTCTGTCTTTTCAAACGGCATGTCTGACCATAAATGCACCGCTTCCCGTATATCTGACTTCTCTTCTTCTATAAGCCATCCTAACAGGTTTATGTAATCTCTTTCAGAGCGGGGGTCGATTTCAAATACACCGTCCCCGGTTTTTCGAAACTCTTTCCCCGGCTTAACCAAAATAACCCTTGTATCATGCAATGCAGCAAGTTCTTTACTCACATCTTCATTTTTATCAAATAATAAAAGGCTGCCCTCATGTCGGCCGCCTTTTACATGAATGCTGAGATCTGTCCGCTGCCAGACCGTCTGATAATATATCGCCTGTCCGTTACCCCCTGCGGAATGAGAACCAAGCTGCTGTATCCGCTTTACTCCTTCTTCCAAAGAAATGATGCCGCTTTCTATGTCAGAAAGTACTTTTTTTCTAATATGACGGGCTTCTTTCATAAAAATCTTCATCCCCTTTACAAATGGCACTGCCGCAAAATGATAAACTAATCCTGCATACGCTCCAGCGCATAATCTGCTTCCTCCGCAGTCAGTTCGCCCGCTTTTAATTGTCTGAGGAGCTCTTTTACTCTCTCGTTCTTTCCATTGGAATCCGCTGTTGCACGAGTCTGTGCCTCCGCGGAAAACGTTTCTTTTTTACGAATGGTTACATCCTTCAAACCTGCAAGTCTTTCTCCTTGTTCATTAAGCAGCTGAATATCGTAAATAAGCTCGGATTGACCTTTTTGGCCTGTTTTACGCGCATAAACCCAGCATTCTGCTGATACCTTTTTCCGAATCGTAATCTCTCCTATTGAAAAAGGAACATAAACAGATGCCTCTTCTCTTCCGTCCGTAATTCCGAACAAAGATTGCAGAGCCCCATCAATTAAAGACGGATGCAATGTATAATGTTCAAGAGCATATGCGGCTTCTTTTGGCAGCAATAAGTGTGCAACCGCTTCTGTTTTTCCGCCCCATAAACGTTGAATCGGCTGAAAAGCGCGCCCATACAGGAACTCGTTTTCCCGAAAATACTCGTAACATTCATCTTGTTCACGGACAAAAGCACTTCTGTTTATGATCTCTTGTCTGTCGATATTCTCTATATCATCATCACTGTAATGATGATCATAATCTAATTCCCCCGTCACAAATCCAGTCCTTACAGCAGCATCCTCGTCAGGTGACATGTTAAATAATATGCTGCCGTCTTTTACGGAAATGTGAGTGTAAATGGTCAGGCTCTCTTGCAAAAGCATGGCCGGTCTGGCAAATATCACGTTTTTTAAACGAGTGACCTTTTTCTTTCGATATGACCGCGTTCCCGCTGCGCATGCCATTTCAAGAAAAGCAGCTGCCGGGAGAATGCTCTTGTTTTTTACGATGTGGTCTTTTAACCAAATCTCTTTTTCTCTTAATGTCGTTTTAAAAAACTGCTGTTCCAGAGTAGATTCATTCGAATCCAGAAGCGGGTGCAGTGAAGACTGCTGCGGCAATATTTCCGGAAATACTGCACTTTGGCTTCCAGGCACCCAGTAAGACTCCTCAGCAAATGGATATAAAGGAAGCTTGACCTTTTGCGGGGTATATTCTTCATATAACTCTCTCCATTGAATATCAGCCCCGAAAGACCATAATTTTGCAAGAAGATTCAAGTCCTTTGTCTCCATCATCACCTCGAGGAATTTATCTTTCATCTTTTGATCATGAAAGATAAAGACTTTATCAAAATCTTTCGTAACATTCCCTTTGTATACGCCCTCCCCAATTGTTCCTTCAGTACAGAAAGTTCTCAGTTTCTCCTTTAGTTCCGGCAAATCGGAAGCTACAACAGCAAGTCTGTCTTCCATCGGTTCCCTGCATGTCTGCAATGTAAAAGCGATATCAGCTGCCGAGACCTTTGTCTCCCGCTCTGTGAATTGCAGAAGGCGCCGGGCGTATTCTTTCAGCCTGTCTTCATTTTTGGCAGAGAGAACTGCGGCAAACGGACCGCTTATTGTTTGTGTGTCCGCATGGTTTTGATATTCTTCCACAATGACATGGGCATTTGCTCCGCCCGCTCCGAACGAACTGATTGCTGCTCTCCTGCGGGAGGCGCCTGATTCTTTCCGCCACTCTTCTTCTTTCTGCTGAACGTAAAAAGGCGTCTTTTCAAATCGGATATTTTGGTTCAGCTGTTCCGAGTGAATGGATGGCGCCAATTTCTGATGCTTAAATTGTAAAAGAACTTTTGTAAGGGCTGCTATACCTGCAGCAGACTCCAAATGTCCGATATTAGACTTCACTGAACCTATGGCACAAAATTGTTTATCGTCCGTAAATTTCTCAAACGCTTTTGTCAATCCTGCGATCTCAATCGGATCTCCGAGCGAAGTACCCGTTCCGTGTGCTTCCAAGTAGCTGACGGATCGCGGACTGATGCCCGATTTCTTGAAATTTTCAGCAATCAGCTCAGCTTGTGCATTCGGATTCGGAACCGTAAATCCATTGGTTTTTCCGCCATGATTTACAGATGTTCCTTTAATTACTCCGTATATATGATCCTGATCAGCAATTGCTTTTTCCAAAGGTTTCAAAAGGACGGCGCCCGAACCTTCTCCCGGGACATAGCCGTCTCCGCCCTCTCCGAAACTTCTGCACAATCCTTCGGTGGAAACAAAATTACCTTGACTCAGCCAAAGGTATTTGCTGGGGTGTATGGACACATTAACGCCGCCCGCAAGCGCAATTTCACTTTCCCCTCTTTTAATGCTCTCACATGCCAAGTGAATGGCCGTCAGCGATGATGAACACATCGTATCCAGTGCAATGCTCGGACCGGAGAGATTAAAAAAGTATGAAACCCTGTTCGCAATAGATGAAAAGAAGGAACTGAGCGCAATCGGATTGCCCCGCGCAGTTTCTTCTGCGCCGAATAATTGATATTGTCCGTACATGGCTCCGACAAACACACCGGCTTTCATACCGTTAAGCTTCTCTTTTGTATATCCTGAATCTTCAAACGTATGCCAGGAGGTTTCGAGAAAAATTCGCTCCTGAGGGTCCATCAGCTCAGCTTCTTTATGAGAAATGTGGAAAAACAGCGGATCGAATTGATCAACACCGCTGATAAAACCGCCCCACTTACTGTTGATTTTCCCCTTCTCCATTCTGTCGGGACTGTAATTCGATCTGAAATCCCAACGTTCCTCAGGGATTTCAATAATACAGTTTTTCCCTCCGGCAATGTTTTCCCAGAACTCCTCAAGAGTATCGGAATTCGGATATCTTCCGCTCACACCGATAATGGCAATATCCTCACCCGGCTGAACCATGCTCGGTGCAGATGCAACCCTCTGCTGCCGGTGCTGTTTTTTACTTAGATTTTCTCTTTTCTTCGGCACTCTTGTTACCGGAGCTGCCCCTGCGGCCTTAAGCACTTTTTCTTTAAAAGATGTTAGGAAGAAGTTTGAAAGCTCTTCAATGTTCTGATATTCAAAAAAGATTGTTTTTGGAAGATCCCCGAAAGTATCTTCAAGCTTTGAAATAAGTGACATGATCATAAGTGAGTTGATTCCGAATTTCTCAAAAGAGTCTTTCGCATTTATTTTATGAGCTTGGATTTTCAAGACACCGCTGATGATCTTGATTAAATAGTCATTGACTTTTTCTTTCGCAGCATATTCCTCTTCTTCATCGTGTTCCGCCGTGAGTGTATCTTGATCTGCTGCAGCTGTATTTCTTTGAATCGAAAGCGCTTTTATCATTTTATCCCGCTTTCCTTCTGCAGGCATTAAGCTGGTAAATGAAGACCGCAGCATTTTCAGAAACGCTTCCAAAACAGAGGAAGTTCGCATCGGAGTCATTCCGTATTTTTCTTTTATTTGGTTGATTCCACTGCTGTCGAGACTCATCCCGCCATCTTTCAATAACGGCCAATTGATTGAAAGGGTTTTTCCGTTTCGGGAGAGCTGAGATCGAAGCACTGCAAAACTGTCCATAAAATGATTTGCGTACGCATAGTCACTTTGGCCGGCATTTCCATAAGCGGAAAAAGAAGAAAAGAGAACAAAAAAATCAAGATCTTCGTCTTTTGTCAGCTCATCCAGCCAGATTGTCCCGTAAACTTTCGGTTTCAGTACGTCCGTAAAATCACTGAGACTTTTATTTACAAGAAATGAGTCACGAAGGATGCCGGCAGCATGAATGATCCCGTTTATGCTGCCGTACCGCTGTTTAACGCCGAAAATGAATCGCTCTGCCTCTGTTCGATCTGTGATGTCCGTCCGCTGATATTCAACAATAGAGCCGCTCTCATTAAGCTTACTGATCCGTTCTTTTTGATCAGCTGTTAAAACAGAACGGCCTGTAAGTATAATCACGGCTTGGTTTTCATTAGCGATGTGTTCCGCAAACAGCAGCCCGAGTTTTCCGGCTCCTCCGGTAATGATATATATGCCGCCTTTTTGATACGTTACAGATCCGTTATCGTGTTCCGGATTATCAATATGCTGCAGCCCTTTCACATAACGGGTATGTGAGTCTATTAAAATCTCACATTCATCCGTTTGAAAGCGCTGCATTTCACTGATTACAGCATCCCACATCTCGGAAACCGGAGGATTTATGTCAGAATGCTCATGGCGAATCTGTATGGTTTTCGCTTTAAGCTTGGAGCTTTCCATGTTTACCGTTTTCATGAAACCTCCGACAGCTTCATGAAACGGCTGATTCAGGCCGCTTGTCCAATAAATATGCAATAACGTAACAGGTTCGTTTCTCCGCATTAAAGCTTTTGATAATAAAAAGAGCGAGTTTATCCCTCTGCAAAGAGTTTCATTAACGGATTCTTCAGTGAATTCTCTGATTTCTCCGTTCCATAAATAAAGCACGACATCAGGTGTAAATCCGTTTACAGCCAAATCAGACAGCAGCATTTCGACATGATTTTCATCAGAAGGATTGATTGTGCATCTATTCCGTTCAATTCTATAATCAGAATCGGGCGTTACGAGAATGACACGGTTATGATCTCCATTCATCATCTCGGCATGCTGAAACAGACGGTTATCCTGATCAAAAATCAGCATATTCCCCGGTGCCTGCTGATTCGGCATATCAATGTTATTTGTTCTTACCCAATCGTTCTTAAAAAAAATGGTTGGGGACGGAGCTTGTGATTCCGGCTCCGCCTTTTTTTCCATTTGTTCTTTTCTGTAAGTGCGAATTAGCTCCAGTCCTGCATCAGGAGACATTTGCTGTTCTTCAATTAAGGAAAGTATTTGTTTGATCTGCACTATTTTCCCTCCAGCAGCTGATAAACTTGGTCAGCAGAAAGTTCACCGTTTTTCAATTGTTCTAATAAGAAGAGAATTTCCTGATCTTCATTTTTACGTCCTGCGGTTAATTCTCCCCCGGTCACTTTTCTGACAGAAAAGTCTTTCATGCTCACGGCTATTTCGCCGCTCTCGTTAATAAAATCAATGTTATACGTATAAAAACCGGTTTCTCTCACCGAGACATGGCATCGGGCAGTAAGCGCCCTCTTAATGTGAAGCTCTCTAAGTGAATATGGAACAAATAAGCCGTCTTTCTCATTATCTCTTAACAAAAATGCCGCCGCTTGAAAACCGCCGTCAATTAATGAAGGATGGAGTGTAAAATGTGAAAACCCGTTCGCTAAATGAGCCGGAAGCTCCAATTCTGCCATTAACTCCATATCACCGCGATATACGGCTTTCAACGTTTGAAAACTGCTATGATATGTCAGGCCCATACGACTGAAGCGGTGATAACACTCTTCCCGGCTTATGACCGGCTCACTGCTTCGTTTGAACTTATCAATATCGACATACTCAGGATTGCTGTTTATGTCTCCGAATACTGTTTCACTTTGTGTGCAGATTTGCTGCACGCCATCCGGACCCTCTTTACATATCGTTACGTTCAACTTATCTTGTTTCATTTCCAAGTCGGTATAAATGTGCAGCGTTTTTCCTTTATATAATATAGGTCTGTTCCACATCACGTCTTTTATTTTATATACTTTACTTTCTCCGCTTATTTCCGCACAAACAAGAGCCATTTCAAGCGAAGCGGCTCCTGGCAGCACATAGTCTCCTGAAACAAGATGATCAGTGACGAAAAATTCAGTTCCGGAAATAACAGTTTTAAATGCTTGTTTCTTTAATGTTGAGACATTCTCGCTGATTAATGGGTGAAGACTTTTGCTATTAACCTTAACCTCGCTTTTGTTCTTTTTCGGGGTGAACCAATAACTCTCTTTTGCAAACGGATAAGTTGGCAGCGGCACTCTATTCAATTTCTTTTTGCCGATTGTCTTCCATTCAAACTCGGCTCCATTGGCCCACCATTGTGCGAGCAGCTCCTCTTTTCCGCTTTGAAGAGCCTCCTCAATCATATATTCAGAAACAGCTGTGGGCTCTTCAGTGTTTTCGCTTATAAATACGCCTTTTTGCACCTTGCTGTCATCAAGAAAGCTGACGTATTTATCTCTCAGCTCAGTCAGACTCGCTGCACATACGGCAATTCTTTCGTTCATTGCTTCCCGGCCGTTTTGCAATGTAAATTCCATGTCACTGGCATTAACGGTCATGTCACCGGCAATCACGCGATCCAAGTACTGAAGCATAAGCCGGATATACTCAAGTAATTGATCTTTGGTTTTCGCAGATAAAACAAAAATATGTGTGTTACCGTTGTTTTCCGGCACTTCTTTTTGAGGTTCCCTATATTCCTCTAAAACAATATGCGCGTTCACACCGCCGAATCCGAATGAGCTGACACCCGCTCTCCTCGGCAGATCGTTGTTCTCTTCATCTTTTATCGGATTCCACTTTTGAGCGGTTTCTGTGATATAAAATGGCGTACTTTCCAGTTTGATGTATGGATTGAGTTCTGAAAAATGGGCGAGTCCCGGAAGTTTGCGATATTTAAAAGCCAGTAACACTTTCAGGACTCCGGCTATTCCGGCAGCGGTTTCGAGATGGCCGATGTTTGTTTTCACAGACCCGATTCCGCAGCATTTCTGTTTCGCAAAAGGAATGTCCCAGTCTTGATATAACGTTTTAAATGCCTTTATGATGCTGTTTACTTCAATCGGATCGCCAAGACTTGTCCCTGTGCCATGCGCTTCTATATATCCCGCAGTGGCAGGGCTGACACCCGCCTTCCGCCAAGCTTCGGTTAATAAGTCCGCCTGTGCGTTCGGATTCGGAGCTGTCAAAGAATTGGCGCGGCCGCCGTGATTTACAGCTGACCCTTTAATCAAACCATATATATGATCACCGTCTGCCTGTGCTTTGCTGAGCGGCTTAAGCAATACTGCAGCCGCCCCTTCACTCCTTACATAGCCGTCAGCGCTTTTATCGAATGTTTTGCACTTTCCGTCTTTGGAAAGCATACCTGCTTTATCAAAAGCTATAAACAGGGTAGGGCTTGTCATAATATGCACTCCGCCTGCAATCGCCATTTCAAAATCGCCTCTTTGAATCCCCTCAGCCGCACGATGGAGTGCAACTAACGAACTTGAACAGGCAGTGTCAATCGGTTCGCTCGGACCCGTCAGGTTCAGCTGGTAAGAAATACGATTTGCCAATATACAATGATTTAAACCGGTTGCGGTCTGCGCCTGAACAGAGACACCATTTTCATTCAGACGTTCAGCATAATCCGTTGTGGCGACCCCTGCAAACACCGCGGTTTTCGTCCCTGCCAAATCAGATGGCTTATAGCCCGCATCTTCTATTGTTTTCCATACAGTCTCCATAAAAATTCTTTGCTGGGGATCCATTAATTCTGCTTCGGCGGGAGAAATCCCGAAAAACAACGGATCAAAATTGTCCGCGCCTTTGATAAATCCGCCTTTTTTTATTTTTGTTCTATTGACGTCCCTGATCGGATCGCCGTCAAACTCTTTCCAGTCCCAACGGTCTTCAGGAATGTCTGTAATCATATCCCGCCCTTTTTCAATTCCTTCCCAAAAGTCTTCCAGCGTATCTGTTTGGGGGAAACGGCCGCTTATTCCCACTATTGCAACCGGCTCATTCATATGTCTTTCCTCTTGCCAAGTTTTGTTTTCAGGCTCAGGGGAATGTTCATAGGATTCCGGCGGAGGCGTGCTGTACAATGTTTTTTCGTCAGCTGCAGAAAAAGATTCTGTCTCAGCAAAAAGGATTTCTCCGTATTGCTCGATTACATAATCAGTCATTTCAGCCAGTGAATTGCATTCAAAGAAAACGGACGGCAATAATTCCGTACCATATTGTTGATTGATTTCATTTCCGAGTCTGGTAAACGTAATAGAATCAAATCCGTACTCGCCGAATGAAGTCTCTTCTTCTATTTCCTTTCTGTCAATCTTCAAAATACTTGACATCATCTTTGCGATGCCCTCAATCAGATTTTCTCTCCGGTCTTTCGCCGCAGATTCATCTGAAGAAAAAGAACCGCAGAGATGAAGCTCCTCGGAATACTCACTCTTTAAAAACTCAAGAAGTTCATTAAAATCAGTAAGACCGAAAAAATCTGACGGCATCATTGATATTCCTAAAGTTTCGTTTAATTCGTTGCCCAGCATTGTAAACATAATTGAATCAAATCCGTATTCACTTATCGGCAGTTCAAAATCAAATTCCCGTTCTTCAATTTTTAATACGCCGGTGATGATGCGCGTCAAAGTGCTTTTTAAAGATTCAGTTATTGACAGCTCTTTCGGTTCGTGATTTTCGTCGGCGATTGCCGGATCACTTTTTCCGCTGTCAATCGTTATCATTCGTTCCAGCTTTAATTCATTACCGCTAAATACCATTATTTGATGTTCACACCCTGTCATTGCTTGATCAAATGCTGCAAGGCCTTCCCGTTTTCCCAGAGGCAGCATTCCGAAACGGTCATAAAGGAACTTCTCTGAATGAATATCAATTTGCATACCGCCTTCTTTCCATAAAGGCCAATTAATCGAGACTGTTTTTCCAGGTTTATTTTCCGCCGCTCTCATTTCCGCAAAATAATCCATAAACCGGTTTGCATAAGCATAATCAGTTTGTCCGGCATTCCCGATTATTGCGCTGATAGATGAAAACATAACAAAAAAGTCCAGAGGTTCACTGTCTGTATACCGGTCAAGCCATATCGTTCCGTAAACCTTGCTGGCCAAGACTGAATTGATATCCTCTTCACGCTTATTGATGAGTAATGAATCTTTTATCACACCGGCGCTGTGAATAATTCCTTTAACAGAACCTAATTTGTTTTTGACGAGTTTTATCAGGTTATTGACATTTTCCTTATCAGAAATATCGGTTCTTACATAAAAAACCTCTGATCCGTTTTTTTCGAGCTCTTTTACATTGCTTACGGCTTCCTCAGAAAGCTCTGACCTGCCGATAAGGACAAGTTTTATTCTCCCTTTTCGCACAAGATGTCTGGCGAAAATCAGTCCCAGACCGCCTGTTCCTCCTGTAATGAGGTAAACTCCCCCTTCTTTTACTTCCATCTTTTCGGGGGGCTCGGCACTTTCAATTTCTGCAGAGTGCTTTACCTGCCTGATTCCATCTCTGTATCTGATTTCTGAAGTTTCATCGCTGATGATTGTTTCTTTCACAAGGTTTTTTAATTCAGGCAGACCGGCGTTCAGCTGTAACTGAATTTCACCGCTTTGTATTTCAATATTTTTACCGGACAACATTGGATGTTCTAAATGAAGCGACCTAAAAAAGCCGCTGATTGCCATTTGATAAGGTAAGATTTGATTTTCCCTTGTGAAAAATACATGTGATATCAGGATTTTATGTCTTGGGATTGTTGCTAACAGAGCTTTCGTTACATTGAAAACCGGCAAAACAGCCTCCTCCAGCTTTTCACGAATGTTATGCTCAATTCCCGTTTCAGGGCTCATCCCGATTAAAATGACGCGGTCAATTGTCACTTGTCTTTCTTTAAGAATCGCCAGCAATTTCTGATAGGCTTCAAGTTTGACGCTGTTCAATTCAAAGGAATCAGCTTCTTTTTCTTGAAAACTGCCGCCATGGCGGACAAAGATCATGTTCAAGCCGATATCTTTATATGCCTGGCGGATCAGCGGTTCTGATATATCCCGACGGAGTGAAATCACAAGGCAGCTGTTTAAACCGCTGGCTTCAGGCTGATGAAGCAGAGGGGCCCGCTTCCACATATCAGTGTAATACTTAACTGAATGCCGCTCATCTTGAGTCTGCGGTGCAGCCCTTAATGCCTTCAACGCTAAGTTTTTTATTTTAAGACTTACAGATCCGTTTTCATCCATAAATAGTATATGAAACCTTTTGACATCATCATGTTGTCTTTCATCGGCAGCTGTAATGTAAGCATAGCCGTTTGCCGAAGGTGCGTGAAGAATCTCCAGCTCACCTAATTCAAAAGGCAAATATGCGGTGTGATCGTCTTCCTGACCGGACGTAAACCCTGTTGTGGATTGAAAAATGCCATCCAATAAACACGGTTCCAGCAGCGTGCCGGATTTTTTATGAATGCTCTCAGGAAGTGATATTCGTGCAAGTACAGCATTTTCATGGATAAACAGCTGTTTTATTACCTGAAAACTGGCTCCATAGTCCAAACCGCTCTGCCGGAAATCCCTGTAACACTCAGCGCCGCTGATTAATCTTTTCTGTCCGGTTAACCAGCTGTCAAATTGAAAATGCTCTGTATGAGAGGCATCTTTATCTCCGCATGTGATAATGTTTCCTTGGCAGTAAACTGCCGCTTCAGGTTGCATATCGGTTTTCACCACAAATCTGCCGTCTTTTTGGTTCGGCAGCAGATCTATCATTATCGTCTTTTCTTTTTCAACGGTTATCGGAACCGCCCATACAACCTGACTCAGTTTTATGACTGATTTTCCGTACAGCCTCTCTCCCGCTTCTCTGGCCGCTTCGATGATTGCCGCTCCGGGCAGAACCGTTTTCCCATGTACAACATGGTATTTTACATAATATTCAGAATCTGAAAGCGTTTTATAAAATCGGCACTCACCTGCTGAAAAATCAAATAAAGGAGCTTTATCAGCTGCTGTTGTTGTTTGTGCCTTATTTGACACCCACAGTCTGTTTTTTAAGAAAGGGTAAGTCGGCAGGGCAATTTTTCTCGGTTTTCTGCCGGTGCGGAAATCTTCCCAGCTTAAATTGCCTCCTGATACCCAAAATTCAGCCATTTCGGTTAATGTGGTGCTGCCGGATTTGAGCGGAAGATCCGATTGCTGCTGTCTGCGTTTATGATTCGGTTTTTTCCCTCTAAATATTTCGTGATCATCAATTCCATTATAAAAGTGATTTAATTTCAACATCAGATCATCGATATTATTTGAAATGACAGCAAGCCTTTCCGGCATGGCTTCACGCCCTTCAAGAAGGGTATACGCAATATCAGAAAGGTGAAGCGGCTTGTTTGTTCCCGCTTGCTGTAAAAACTCGCCCTGCTTATGACGGGCCTTTTGAAGATATTCCTCCAGCTGTTTTGCTGATTCCCGTAAACTCAGTGAATGCTTGGCTGAGAGTACGATAAGTTCCTCACTTTCCTCACGCCTCGTATGACAGTCAGCAGCAGACTCATACTCTTCCACAAGGATATGAGCATTTGCCCCGCCCGCTCCGAAAGAACTTAATCCCGCACGCCGCGGATATTTGCTGTTAGAATGTTTTTCATTCGCGGGTTTTATCCAGTCGGCGGTTTCCTGCTGGAGGCAAAAAGGTGTCTCTTCCAGATAAAGATCCGGATGCACCCGTTCAGCATGCAGTGTTGCGGCTATTTTTTTATACTTCATTTGTAAGATAATCTTTGTCAGGCCGGCAATACCCGCGGCCGCTTCCAGGTGGCCGATGTTAGATTTAATCGATCCGAGAGAGCAATATGAAACATCTTCGGTATAAGCTCTAAACGCCTTGGTCAGGCCTCGGACTTCAATCGGGTCACCCAGCGGCGTTCCCGTGCCGTGGGCTTCAATAAAGCTGACACTTCTGGCGCTCCAACCGGCCGCTTTAAGAGCTCCTTGAATTAAATCCGCCTGTGCGGCAGGATTAGGCACCGTATAGCCATTTGTCTTTCCGCCATGATTAATTGCCGTTCCTTTAATGACGGCGTACACAGTATCATTATCACGTATGGCATCTTTAAGCGGTTTAAGAATAACAGCCCCGACACCTTCCCCGGGCACGAAACCGTCGCCGCCTTCTCCAAAACTTCTGCATTTTCCCGATTTTGAAAGCATTCCCATCTGACATCGGTATAAATAGTCAGAAGGATGAAGATACAAATTTACTCCTCCCGCAACCGCAACCGAGCACTCACCCTTTGTTAAACTTTGGCAAGCCATGTGAATTGCCGTTAAGGATGAAGAACAAGCCGTATCTACAGGGACACTGGGACCTGTAAAGTCAAATGTGTAAGACACTCTGTTCGCGAGAGACCATGGGAACGAATTTGGAAGTACATCGTTTTTGTCCGTCGGTATTCTTTCGCCGAGCAGCTTGTAAGAATTGGTCGTCACTCCCGCAAATACACCGACATGTTTTTCGGTCTGCTTTCTCAACCCTTCAATGGTATATCCCGAATCTTCAAATGCTTTCCACACGGTTTCGAGAAATATTCGTTCCTGAGGATCCATCGCTTCTGCTTCTCTCGGCGATATTTGGAAAAACAAAGAATCAAATGATTCAGCATTCTTTAAAAATCCGCCCCATTTACAATAAATTTTCCCCTCATGCGCTTTAGCGGGGTCTGGATCATAGTAGGTCTCATAATTCCATCGTTCTTTCGGAATTTCTGTGATTGCGGTTCTCTCTTTTGATAGAAGCTCCCACAATTCTTCAATATTTTCAGCCCCGGGATAACGGCCGCTGATACCGATTACCGCTATCCCGTCAAGATGTTCTTTTTCCTCCGCCGCAGGTGCAGTGATGTTTTGTTCCGGCCTGGCGGGGGTAATGCTCTGAATCTGTTTTCCTTTTTCCTCCCGTGAAAATAAACGCCCCAGCCGATCCGGATATTCCTTTACAAGATGATCTGCTAAATCTCTGATTGTATGAAATTCAAATAAAAGCGTTTTCGAAATTGCTCCCAGTGACTGCTCCAGCTTTGTGTTGCATTGATGAATCATAACCGAATCCATTCCATATTCAGCCAGATGCACATCTTGATCGATCTCTTCCCGTTCTGCACCGATCTCAGAGGAGATGATATTGGTTAAAAACAAAACTGTCTGATCCAAAATATCGCCTTGAGCCAAAGGAATGGCACTGCCTGTCTCTGTTTCGTCCGTCAAAAATCTCTGCCGCATAAATTGTTCAAAGCGCTCATGATCACCGCAGACTGCAATATTATGCAGCTGACCCGAAGTTACAATCCGCGAAAACCATTGCGTTCCGTCTTCAGCAGGAAGTTCTTCGAGCCCGGAACCATGAAAAAGAGACGTCCGCCCTTGACCTGACAGGTTCGCCCCCATTCCGATGTCTTTCCATAAAGGCCAATTGATTGTCAGCGTGCGGCCGCTGCGCAGAGAATTTTGCCGTTTCCATTCCCGATATTCTGCAAAATGATCTAAAAAGCCGTTTGCATATGCATAATCACACTGGCCTTCGTTCCCTGCAATAGAGACGACTGAAGAAAAAACGGCGAAAAAATCCAATTCCAGCGACTTCGTTGCATGATCAAGATTCAACGCACCATGAACTTTCGGAGCAATCACCTCTGAAAGTTCCTGCTTTGTTTTTTGAAAAAGCAGCGAGTCTCTGATAACTCCTGCGCAATGAATGACGCCATGAAGACCTGCATGCTGATCGGTAATACCGTCAATCATTGTTTTTACCGCTTCTTTATCGGATATATTCGCCTGTATATAATAAACCTTGGCTTTAAAGCTGTTCAGGTATTCTAAATGTTTCTGCTTATCTCCGGTTAAAGCAGATCGCCCCGATAGGATAATGGTGGATCTTTCAGTTTTTGCGCAATATTCAGCGACTTTACTGCCAATCCCCCCAAGTCCCCCTGTAATTAAATATACTTTATCTTTTTCAGGGTATTGAATGGTCTTTGTGTAAGTTTCTCTCTGCTTCTCTAACATCCGTGCATATCTTACGCAGCCTCTGTAAGTGATATGAATATGCCGATCAGGTGCTGTGTTTATTTCTTTATAAAGAATGGCAGCCTTCTCTGAAAATGAAACGGCTGCAGAATCATGTTCAAAGCAAACCGTCTTACAATGCAGCTGCGGATATTCTTGTTTTACCGATTTTAAAAAACCGTTCACACCTTCAAAATACGGCAATTTTTCTTTTTGATCTGCGCTGAATGTATAAATGAACGTTACTTTGTTTATAAGGTTCTCGCTGATTAAAGCCTTAGTCAGATAAAACACGGAATAAATTCCTGATTCGAGTGTTTCTTCCAGTTCAGGCTGTTTTTCAGACCACGTATGCAAAATTGCATCAGGCGCTGCGCCTTTTTCTTTTAACAGACGAATGACACTTTGATAATCATCGGGACGCTGCCTGTTGATCGTGAAAACACTGTCGCTTATCTGCTCTAAACGGTCACCGGGCATAATAAGATATGCGGACGTATTCTCTCTTTTTTTCATCTCTTCAAAATAGTCTTTATTCTCGGAGAACAACAAAATAGTACAGGCTTGTCCGCTGTCCGCTTCATTCTCAAGTGCGGTTTCTTTCCATATCGGCGTATAAAGTGCCTGATTCTTCTTTGCTGAAAAAGCCGCGTCTGATTTTACCTGCTGAGGGTTTAAAGAAAATTGACAGCGCTCAAACGGATAAGGCGGAAGCGGGGCTTTTCTTTTATGATAGTCACCTAGTTTCGCCCATTCAATCTCTTCTCCTGAAAGCCACATTTGCATAAATGAATGATAAAGAGCTTCATCAGCTGCTTTGTCCGCTTCAAAAGCAGCCGCTTTGTTTAGTTTTGCTGATGGAGGGAGCGATCCGAATTGGAAAACTGAAAAATCAGAAATATCCACATCCGGCTCCGTTCCCTTTTCTTCCGTGTGATGCGGCATATGGTCAGCTATCTCCTGAGACACGGCATCCATTTGATTGTATTCTGTCATCAACGGAAAACGAGTCTTATCATAAAAACCTGCCGGCTGCTCATTAATACAAGCAACAGCCTGTTTAATTCCGTCTTGCTTTTTCAATAACATGCTCAGAAAAAGTTCTTTAGACAAGATTCCTTCATCAAGTAAATTTAATATCTCCAGAACATAATCATTATTAAAGAATCCATCATAATCTGTTAAATCCCATCTCTTATACAGTCTCCTCATAGAGGCAAGGATAGCCATGATCGCCGCTTCCTCATCAGCCGGCAATGCGTTTCTTTTATCCGCCGTGCGATTCACAATATAAGATAAAATCTCGATTTCCTGAGTCTTTCCCGCTTTATCCCACTCTTCTAAAAACCCTTTAAACGTATATTGGTGCTCAAGAAGCAGCCGTGTTTTCCCGTACAGGCGGTCTGCAAAATCAGCCGGGAAGCTCAGACCGTTCAGCAGCATCCTTACATATTCTTCATTTAATCGAACCGGCGGGTACGTTTTTGAAGTGTACGGATTGACAAATGGAATGGACGGCGGCTCACAGGATAAGTGCGAAGGTTTTTCAGCGCCTGTGATGACAGAAATGGCCTTTTCAATTTTGATGATACCCGCTGCTGCAAGAGCGACGTAATATCCGTCTCCGGCGCCTGTAATGAGGCTTGGCTTAAAACCGGATGCCAGGATACTTTTTATGATTTCCGTATTGATAACTAAAGAATACAAGCGGATTTTCTCAGGCGTCCATTTTCTTTTAAATGAACTGTGCAATGTCGGTATACCCTTCAGCACCGGCCTTACGTTCTTTTCTAAATCAGGGAACACCCGTTTCAAAACGGCAAATTGTTTATAACTTTCCCATTTGAAGTCACCGATGGCAAGCGCCCATTCAGAATCTTGTTTCCTCCGAAAACTCAATCCCTCTTTAAGCTGATTTTTAAATTCCTCCTTGCTGCCTGCCAATAAACCAGCCCTGTAATCAAACGATGTCCTCCCCGTTAAAAGGGTGCTGCTGATCACTTCATTTGATATTTTGCAAAATTCCTCTGAATCGTCAGCAAAGGTTCTCCAATGATGTATCATTTGTTTCATGCTTTCTTCACTTTTAGCGGAAAAAAGGAAGGGTACCCTTCCTTTTCTATCAGATTCGTCTTTTGTATGTATAAATTCTTCGATGATGACGTGAGAGTTAACACCCCCAAAACCGAAGGAGCTGATTCCCGCCCTGAGCGGAGCCCCGTCTGCCGCCTTCCAATCACTTGAATCAAGCGCCGGCCTAAAAGGTGTTTTTTCAAACTGTATAATTGGATTTACCGTATGTACATTCAGGCTTTTCGGCACCCTCCGGTGTTTCATCATCATTAGAACTTTTATCAATCCGGCCATTCCCGCCGCTGCTTCTGTATGACCGATATTTGTTTTCACACTTCCGATCCTGCAATATTGAGTATCCTCAGTATATTGCCGATACGCTTTTGTCAATGCTTCTATTTCTATCGGATCGCCCAGAGATGTTCCTGTGCCATGTGCTTCTACATAAGAAACCGTCGCAGCATCGACAGCAGCATTGTGTAAAGCTTCTGAGATGACCCGGCACTGCGCTTCTGCTCTGGGAGCGGTTATGGAACGAGATTTACCGCCATGATTAACAGCTGTCCCTTTTATGATCCCGTATATATGGTGACCGGCTTTTACTGCATCACCAAGGCGCTGCAGCAATACAACGCCTGCCCCTTCTCCGGGAACGTACCCGTTCGCTGCTGCGTCAAAGGTTTTACATTTGCCGTCAGGACTCAGCATTCTGGCTTTGGAAAAAGAAATATATTTTCCGGGTTGGAAATTCAAGTTTACTCCCGATGCGATTGCATAATCGCTTTCTTTTGTCCGCAATGACTTAACCGCTTCATGTAAAGCAACAAGCGATGATGCACAAGCGGCATTTACAGACATGCTTTTTCCGGTCAAACCGAATGTGTATGAAAGCCGGTTGGAAAGCATAGCTTCGAAACTTCCTAAGCAGGCATAACTGTCGATTTCCGATTCAGCATGACCTGTCTGCCGGTAGTCAGAATTCATAATACCCGCAAAAACAGAAGTGGTTTTACGCTGGAGATCCTGCAAAGAAATCCCGGAATCTTCGATGCACCGCCAAGTTTCTTCTAAAAGGATTCTTTGCTCAGGATCCATGTTTTTCGCTTCCCGGGGAGAGATATTAAAAAACTTATGATCGAAATGGTCAGCTTTATGAATAAAACCTCCCCACTTGCTGATTGTTTTGTTCGGTATACTGATATCAGCTGAATAATAAAGATCGGGATCCCACCGTTCAATCGGCACTTCCCGGATGGAATCTTTGCCGCTATTTATGTTTTCCCAGAATTCATGATAATGATCTGCATCGGGGAATCTGCAAGCAACCCCGATTATCGCGATATCCGCACTCTGTTTATTCAAATGAACCATTGGCCTCCACCCGCCCCTTCTTTAGTGTAGAAATAACGTATCCAATCTGCGCCTTAGCAGACTTTCGGTCTCATTCATCAATTTTTCACCAATGTCATCGACATGTCTGTTTCTCCATGATTCCAAATCCGTGCCCTTTACCCAATGATTAAAAGCGCCTAAAGACGGGCCGCAATGAACTTGGAAATTCACCTTTTGTTCTTCCTGCCCTTCCAAAGCAAGCAGACATCCTCTCTGCAAATACCACTTAAATAGTAACAGCATCTTATATTTTTGATTGCGCTCAGCTTTTTGGGCGAGGTTCGGCTGTTTTTCTATTAAGCTTTCGTAGATTTCATCAAAAGTCTTGTTAAAATAATCATTTTCGAGCTGAATCTTTGTCTTTTCATCTATCTCACTCAAAGACTCATATTGTTGGTAGATTTGAAATAATTTATTTGCCCTGACCGGAAACAGCGTGCCCTTTTTCAGCACCTGAACCTTTGTTCCGAACTCAAACAGAGTCTCCGAAGGCGCATAAGCAGTATCGCATATTCCTGTCTCACTCAGCATTTCTTTAACAAAACCGCTTGTTTCGGCTTCAACTGTACATTGATTAATGGATCCCGTCATAATAAAATCAGCGCCCATTAAAAAAGCAGACGCGGCAGACTCGGGAGTCCCGATTCCTCCCGCAGCCCCGATCCTTATCTTCCTTGCGTATTTGTGTGTTTCCATCATTTCATCCCGCAGCTTAACAAAAAACGGCAGCATCGCTGTCAATGAGCCCTGTTCAGTATTACTTCCGCAATCTGCTTCAATAATGATATCGTCTGCTGCCGGAATACGGCTGAGCCACTCCGCCTGCTCTTCCGTCAGCATACCGTGCTGACACATTCTCTTTACGATACTTTGAGGAGGCGGACTCAGAAATGCGGCCGCAACTTCCGGCCGTGAAACTTTGGCAATGATCCGATTATGAGGTATGACCCTGCCGCTTTTGTCTATCTTCAACTGATGCGCTTTGTAATAAATTAATGGTGCGCTGACGGAAAAATACGAAGACGCTTCTATTACTCGTACGTCATGCTTGATATATAAATCTATCAATTCCTTTTCTCTATCTTGATGATCCGGCTCAAATCGCAGATTCATTCCGTAGGGCTGGCCATTTTTGAGTGTCTTCTTAATAGAAATAAGGGCCTGTTCAATTTCCCTTATAGGTAAACCCGCTGTGCCAAAGAACCCCAGCATTCCTTTCTTCCCGAGGCGGATCAGCATTTCAGCGGAAGAGATCCCTCTATGCATCGCACCTGCCAAATACGCGTATGTCAAACCGTAATCTTCTTTGAAAGATTGATCACCCAATCGGGACACCGGTGAAGCTGCACCGCTCTCTATATTTTCAGCCAAGAGGCTATGCTCTTTCCCGCTTTCCGAATTGTCCTTGTTCCCTTCAGAAAAAAAGAGACTGTCTTCCGGCGCACTGATAGTAAGCGGTTCCTCATCTCTTTGTATGGTTTGAATTAATTTAGTCAGAATGTTTCCAGGACCGATCTCTTCAAACAGAGTGACGCCTTGTCCCATTAGATACCTGATGCTTTCAGTCCATTTTACCGAGTTTGTTATTTGTTCAATTAAATTCCGTTTGATATCTTCTTGTTTATAAGGTCTTGCCGTATAGTTAGAAATGACTGGGAAATTCAATTCAGAAAAATGAAACTCCTCGATAAATTCCGCAAATTCACGCTGTGCACTTTCCATGAAACGAGAATGAAAAGCTCCGCCGACTTGCAATACGATATAAGCTTTCGCCCCTTCTTTTTCAAAAAAAGAGGCTGCCCGCTTTATCTCTTCTGCAGCCCCTGCTATCACAATTTGTGAAGATGTATTGTAATTGGCGATATCTATTTGGCCGAGATCATACTTTTGAAGTATTTTTTTTATGTGGTGCTCATCCAGTCCGATCACGGCAGCCATTCCGCCCTCGGAAGCCTCACTCATTAACTCGCCTCTTTTAGCAACCAGCCGGAGACCTGTTTCAAAATTAAAAACGCCGGCCGCAAAAAGCGCAGTATATTCACCCAGACTATGTCCTGCAACAGCATCAGGGCGTGTATGACCTTCTTTTAAACCCTTTAAATATTGCAGTGCGCTCACTGTATAAATTGCAGGTTGTGTATACTTCGTATCTGTCAGCCTCTCTTTTTCATCTGAAAGGCATAAATCCTTTATGGAGTATCCTAAAATATGATCTGCCTTTTTAATGAGCTCACTGAATTCATCGAATAAGTCTCTGCCCATTCCTTTAAACTGCGCTCCCTGTCCGGGAAAGACGTAAGCAAGCATTTGTTTTCCTCCTGTTCCGTATTTCTGCCGTTTCTTTTCGTTCCGATTTTGATTAACGTTTTTCACTTCAATTTTAAAATTGTCGTTTACTCTCAGCACCCTTACTTAATAAGCATTACGAAGCAAAATAAAAAAACCTTTATGCCGGATAAAGGTTTAAAAGCAAAAAGCATGTACAAATATCATATCGCCGTAAATATAAATAGACAGAATTTTCTGATAATTAAAATCACATTTTCATTCTGTTTTATATATATCAATATAATAAAAACATTCCAACGTGCCGAAACAACGATTGGTTTTATGTGAATATTTCCCTAAATAAATACTATACCATGATTTACTTGTTGTCAATGGGAAACACACGTATATACCAATTCTTCAGCCGCCTTTTTACAGGCGGCTGAACTCGGTTGTTATCAGTTCATCAGCCCATGCCGATATGCCTTCACTATACTATTTGCGGAATAATAGTTCTTTCTCTTTGTTGTAGTCTTTAGTAAATTGATTGAACTCATCTGCTTGTTTATGCACCTTTTCGTAAACTGAGTTTACTTTGCTGATTTGCTCTTCCAGCTGCGCTAATGTGAGCTTTTTATCTTTAATCAGTTTATAAAGGTCCTTATCAAGTGAAATGGCTTTTTCGTACTTTTTGTACAAAAGATCATAAGATGCATACCTTTTCTCCATTAAAGCGACAGCATGCCCGGCTTTTTCTTTTACTTTCTTATCCTTTATTTCTTGAGAAGTTTTTTTTGCGGATTCAAACGCTTTTTTTGAATCATCAATACTGTCTTTTTCTGCTTTCAGATGTTTTTTTCGCTGATTTGCATTGCTCAGAGCCTGATCAGACAGTGTGACAATTTTCTGGTAATCATCCATATTCAGTTTAACCGCGCTGTCGTATAGCTTATGCTCTTTTTTCTCCAATTTTTCTAATGTTTTCTGCTCTTTTTGAAACGGTTTTTCCGCTTGAACGGCTTTTTCCATCGAGTCATGAAGCGATTCAGCCGGATCTTTTCCCCCGCAGCCGGCAAGCAGCATACTTGCGGCGCCGAGCGCTCCGATTCCTGCTAATACCTTTTTTTGAATCATATTCACTTAAAATCCCCCAATCTTGACAATTTCCACTATAGAAGCCCGAACGCTTTTTGACAATAGCTGAGCTGTAATTGGCATGACCGTGTAAAGACGCTTACGGTGCTTTCAAAGAATACTTGCGTAAAAAATTGAGAAAACAGGGCGGATGACCATACATCTTTTTGGCTTTTACATAGTTTATAGTAGACGCCGGCCCTGCTGACAGAGGGTCAGCGTAATTAAAAGAGGAGGTTTTTTTATGTACGGATATGGATTTGGCGGCGGATTTGGCGGCGGTTGTTGCGGCGGCGGATATGGTTATGGCGGCGGTTACGGTTACGGCTGCGGCGGCGGATACGGCCGCACATTCGCATTAATCGTCGTATTGTTTATCTTATTAATCATCGTCGGTGCCGCTTATTTAGGCTGCGGCTGCTGACCTTATACACCATGAACATCGGCCGGCCTGCTATGGCCGGCCAATTGTTTCGTTGCGCCGCGATAAAGAAATTCGCTATAATTTACATATTAAGCTTTAGGAGTGAAGTTTCTTGATTACTATGGAAAATATTGTACGCGACGGACATCCCGCGCTCAGAGAGATCGCTGAAGAGGTTCAGCTTCCCGCTTCTGACGAAGAAAAACAGCATCTTGCTGATATGATTGAGTTTGTGAAAAACAGCCAAAATCCTGAATTAGCCGAGAAATACAATCTTCGTCCGGGCGTCGGTCTTGCCGCTCCCCAAACAGACGTAAAAAAACGGATGATTGCCGTCCATGCAGAAGATGCGAAAGGCACTTTATACAGCTATGCTCTTTTTAACCCTAAGATCGTCAGCCACTCAGTGGAAAAAAGCTACTTGACGAGCGGAGAAGGCTGCCTGTCGGTAGACGAACCCATTCCCGGCTATGTGCCGCGCTACGCCCGCATCCGCGTAAAGGCGGTGACGCTTGAAGGAGAACAGATTGACATCCGCCTCAAAGGTTTTCCGGCCATCGTGTTTCAGCACGAAATCGATCATCTGAACGGCGTGATGTTTTACGACCATATTGATAAAGAAAATCCGTTCAAAGAACCTGAAAACGCCATTCCCATTGACCGTTAAAAATAACCGGCACTTCCCAAAGTGCCGGTTTTCTTTATTGCAAAAGGCCCAGTTCTTTGACGGCCCAGCTGATTCCTTCCTCATCCACCGGCTTTGTGACGAAATCAGCGGCAGCTTTTAATTCCGGAACCGCATTTCCCATCGCCACCCCGGTGCCGACAAAACGGATCATCTCAAGATCATTTAGTCCGTCGCCGAATGCATAAGTGTCACTTATGCCGTACGGAAGCCGCTCAAGCACTCTTTTAATGCCTTCCGCTTTTGAACCGTCTTTTGGAAGCACATCCGTTGACAATTCATGCCAGCGGACATAATCAAACTCCGGAAAAGCGGCATATGCTTTTTCTTCATGTCCGCGGCAGAATAAAAGCAGCTGATAAATTTCTTTTCCTTTATAAAAAGTTTCATCAACTTCGGGATAAGGCGCTTTCAGACTGCCGATTCCTTCCGAGACGTGCGGATGTCCGGGGACGGTCGTTTTCATCGTGTCTTCCGCCATAAATACGACGGGGTGCTCCCCTTCTGCCGCCTGCTTTAATAAACGCGCAACCGCATCTTCAGGAAGCGGATTTTTATAAATGACCTCACCTTCAAATACGACATACTGGCCGTTGTATGAAATAAATGATTCAATCTCAAGCTCTTCCAGAATCGGTTTTACCATAAACGGGGACCTTCCGCTGGCGATAAAAACGTGATGGCCAGCCTCTTTAAGCGCCGTCACGGCGTTTCTTGCGCTATCGGGAATATGTTTATCATGGTCATAGATCGTGCCGTCAATATCAAAAAAAATCAATTTTGGTTTCATGTCAATTTCTCCTTTTTCCCGTTTATCAGTCGTGTCTTTTTCAATATCATCATACAGAAAGTTTTTCTTCCGGAAAACCGCCTTGATGAAATTCCAGTTTTACCCACGAAAACAAATTCAGTTTTTCCGCATACTACTGCTATAAAGGGCTTCAAAGGAGGTATACAATGCTGCGCCGATTACGGAAGAAACTCAGAAGACAGTGGGGCGGAATGCTCCGGAAAAAAGTCATCGCGTAGAAGGGATCTTTCGGTTTTTGAAAGTCCCTTTTTTGCTCGAGACTTTCCTTATAATCCGTTTTCGAATATAATAGAATAAGCGAGTCTAACATACGGCATTTAAGGAGAGATTTGGATGATTTATAAGGTATTTTATCAAGAGAAGGCTGACGAAGTACCTGTTCGGGAAAAAACAGATTCACTTTACATTGAGGGCGTTTCAGAACGGGACGTCAGAACGAAACTGAAAGATCAGAAATACAACATTGAATTTGTTCAGCCTGTGGACGGTGCTTTTTTAGAATATGAGAAGCAGAGCGAAAATTTTAAAGTATTGGAGTTATGAGCGGAATGAAATTTGTGAAAAATGACCAGACTGCCGTTTTCGCCCTCGGCGGATTGGGCGAGATCGGGAAAAATACGTACGGGGTGCAGTTTCAGGATGAAATTGTACTGATTGATGCGGGAATCAAGTTCCCGGAAGATGAACTTCTCGGCATTGATTACGTAATCCCCGATTACACGTATTTAGTAAAAAATGAAGATAAAATTAAAGGTCTGTTTATCACCCACGGTCACGAAGACCATATCGGCGGTATTCCGTACCTGCTCAGACAAGTAAATATTCCCGTTTACGGCGGTAAACTCGCGATCGGCTTACTTCGGAATAAACTTGAAGAGCACGGGCTGTTAAGACAGACCAAATTAAACATCATCGGTGAAGACGACATCGTGAAGTTCCGCAAGACGTCTGTATCCTTCTTCAGAACGACACACAGCATTCCGGATTCATACGGAATCGTCGTCAAAACACCGCCGGGCAATATCGTACATACCGGGGACTTTAAGTTCGATTTCACACCGGTAGGCGAACCGGCAAACTTGACAAAGATGGCTGAAATCGGGAAAGAAGGCGTTCTGTGCCTGCTTTCTGACAGTACAAACAGTGAGGTTCCTGATTTCACCATGTCAGAACGCCGCGTAGGCGAAAGCATTCACGATATTTTCCGAAAAGTGGACGGCAGAATTATATTTGCGACATTCGCTTCAAATATACACCGTCTTCAGCAGGTGATTGAAGCAGCCGTTTTAAACGGCAGAAAAGTTGCCGTATTCGGACGCAGTATGGAATCGGCTATTGAAATCGGACAAAATCTCGGTTACATTACCTGTCCTAAAAATACGTTTATTGAGCATAACGAAATCAATCGTATGCCTGCCAATAAGGTAACGATTTTATGTACGGGAAGCCAAGGTGAACCGATGGCGGCGTTATCACGCATCGCTAACGGGACGCACCGGCAGATTTCCATTAATCCCGGAGATACGGTCGTCTTTTCTTCCTCTCCGATTCCCGGAAACACAATCAGCGTAAGCCGCACCATCAACCAGCTGTACCGTGCGGGCGCAGAAGTCATTCACGGTTCATTGAATGACATTCATACATCCGGACACGGCGGACAGGAAGAGCAGAAATTAATGCTCCGCCTGATCAAACCGAAGTTCTTTATGCCGATTCACGGTGAGTACAGAATGCAGAAAATGCACGTCAAACTCGCGACTGATTGCGGCATACCTGAAGAAAACTGCTTTATCATGGATAATGGCGAAGTGCTGGCCCTCAAAGGCGAAGAAGCCGCTGTGGCAGGCAAAATTCCGTCCGGCTCCGTTTACATTGACGGAAGCGGAATCGGTGATATCGGCAATATCGTGCTCCGCGACCGCCGCATTCTTTCAGAAGAAGGCCTTGTTATCGTTGTTGTCAGCATCAATATGGACGACTTTAAGGTTTCGGCGGGACCTGATTTAATCTCAAGAGGTTTTGTTTACATGAGAGAATCCGGTGATTTGATCAATGACGCGCAGCAGCTCATTTCGAACCATCTGGAGAAAGTAATGGATCGGAAAACAACGCAGTGGTCCGAAATTAAAAACGAAATTACCGATACACTAGCTCCGTTCCTATACGAAAAAACAAAACGCCGCCCGATGATCCTTCCGATCATTATGGAGGTCTAAAAAAAACTGCACTCATTACGAGTGCAGTTTTTTTATTGCAGCGGAATATGCTGAAAGGCTTTGACATCAAACAGACCGGCCGCCGTCATTTTAATATCCGGAATCACCGGAAGCGCTAAAAACGATAATGTGAGAAACGGATTGAAATCACCGGTGAATCCGAGCAGAGAAAGCTTTTCATGAAGCACGCCCAAGCTGTCATTGACCCATTCCGCCGACTTATCAGACAAAAGCCCGGCGATCGGAAGCGGAACGGAATGAAGCAATTCTCCGTTTTTCACGGCTGTTAATCCTCCTCCGGTGTCACGGAGCCTGTTGATTGCTTTTGCCAAATCGGCATCGTTTGTACCGACGGCGATGATATTATGGGAATCGTGAGAAATGGTTGTGGCGATGGCGCCTTCTTTTAACCCGAACCCTTGTACAATCCCGAGTCCTATCATTTTTTCGCCGCTGTGCCGCTCTGCGACGGCGATTTTTAATAAATCATTTTCTGTATCAGGACGAAACGCGTCAGCAGACGGTGCAGGCACTTCTTTTTTTCTCGTCTCCAAATGATTCGGTATCATTTCGATTACGTTCATTTTCTTGCCCTCTTGAATCGGTATATGAAAATCCGATTCAGTCAGCGGCGCTTTCAGCCGCACTGTATCCAACAGCGCCTGGTCCGGCGAATAGGAACCGGCAGACTGTTCATAAACCGTGCGTCCGTTCTCGGCAACGGTCCGGCCGGCGACCATGGTCTTCGTGACGGCAGCCTCCCGTACATCTGAAATGAACAGCAGATCTGCGTCAAAACCCGGCGCTACCGCCCCTTTTGTTTCAAGACCGTAGCACTCAGCCGCATTTAAGCTGGCGAGCTGATACGCAAGGAATGGATCAAGTCCCGCCTTTATCGCCATTTTGACTTGGTGGTTCACACTTCCTTCTGAAAGCAGATCATCTACATGCTTATCATCCGTGCAAAAGAAAAAGCGCCGCGCGTTTTTTTCATTCACCGCCGGCAGCACATTGAGCGTATTTTTTGCCACCGATCCTTCGCGCAGCATGACATACATCCCCCGTCTGATTCTGTCCAGCGCTTCTTCTTTTGTCGTCACTTCATGATCATTTGACACCATTGCGGTTCTATATATATTGATGATATCTGAAGAGAGTCCGGCTAAATGCCCGTCGATCCGTTTTCCGTGACGCTTGGCATCAAGCAGTTTCTGAAGCATATCCTCTTGACCTTCCGCAACAGACACATAATCCATTACTTCCGCAAGTCCGAGCACCTCTTTCTCCTGATAAAAAGGCTTTAAATCCTCGGCTTTTAATACGGCTCCTGAGCGTTCAAAGCTAGCGGCGGGAACACAGGAAGGAAGCATGAAACGGATGTTCAGCGGCGCCTTTTTCGCCTGCTCTATCATAAATGAAATGCCTTTTGCTCCGGAAACGTTCGCAATTTCGTGAGGATCAGTAATGACCGTAGTCACTCCGTGTGGGAGGACGGCTTTAGCAAATTCAATCGGAGTAACCATAGAGGACTCGATATGAACATGTCCGTCAATAAAGCCCGGAACGATCATTTGGCCTTCTGCATCAATGACTTCTTCCCCTTCATATTCGCCCAGCCCGACGATCACTCCGTCCGTAATGGCGATATCTGCAGAAATCCATTCCTGGTTAAATACATCCATGATTTTTCCGTTTTTAATGACGGTATCGGCTTTTTGTCTGCCGGCTGATGCATTCAGCCGTTCAGCCAGTGTTTCTTTGTTCAAAATGAGGCCTCCTCTTTTTCTTTATATGGTACAATATGCTATCGGATCGCTTGATCATAGTCAATAAAAATCGCAGAAAATACCGCTTACACGATAAATGTCTTACTATTCTGACATAATAAAAGACCGCCCTTTTACGGACGGCTTTTCACTTTGTATGAAGCACTCTTTTTTCAAATCGGGAAATGTCCGTAAGAGAGCCGATAACGATGAGAATATCTTCTTTTTGGATCATTTCAGTCGCCAGCGGAGATACGATCACTTCTTTTTCTCTCTTGATGGCCACGATATTAATGCCGTACTTCGCCCGGATGTCCAGGTCAAGCAGTGTGTTGCCCGCAAGCCTGCTGTTGGCCACGATCTCCACAATGCTGTGTTCGTCGGACAGCTCCAAATAATCAAGCACATTATTTGATACGATGTTGTGGGCGATGCGTTTTGCCATGTCACGTTCAGGGTGGACGATGTGGTCGGCCCCGATTTTCGCAAGCACTTTCTCATGATAATCGTTCTGCGCTTTAACCGTGATCGTGTTCACGCCGAGTTCCTTTAAGATCAGCGTCGTTAAAATGCTCGCCTGTATATTTTCGCCGATTGCCACAATGACGTGGTCAAAGTTGCGCAGCCCTAAGTTTTTCAGCACCGATTCATCGGTTGAATCGCCGATGACCGCGTGTGATGCGATTTTGGCGTATTCATTTACTTTATCTTCATCAATATCCATCGCCATGACCTCAAGGCCTTCTTCACTTAATGCTTTGCAAATACTTCCGCCGAAGCGTCCGAGACCGATAACGGCAAACTCTTTTCTCATAACAGTACTCCTTTAAACAATATCTCTAATAGGAATAGTATCACATTTTCGGCAATGAGTTCATATAGCGTTTAAGCTTTTCTGAAAAGGCGGGCGATAAATACAGGTCCGCTCCGCGTTCGATTTCTTCCTGATAGTGACCCGGAGGCGCAATTTCCTCAGCTTTATCAAGAACGAGAAACGTCAGGACGCCTCTGTATACACGGCCGCCGGCACACACTTCTATGAACGCGGGACGGTATGTGTGGTTATCAACACCTTCTCTTTTGTACAGATAGGTTGCCGCTTCAAACGGGAGCTTGTACAGCACGCCTTCAGTTCGTCCCCCGTCTTCAACAAGATCGGCTCTGGAACCGTCAGGACGCCTTAACGTGAATCTGGTCGAATACCCTTCAACAACCGCCCCTCCGACCGGCTCGGCAAAAAAGTGGTCGACCCCCGCCTGTTTAAACCGGGCATTGTCCATACAGGAGCCGTAAGCGAAATAATAAACCGGACTGTCATCCTCCCGTTTCATAAAACGGTATTCTTTCCAGTCTCCGCTTTTGATACGGCTGAATGAGGCACACTGGCCGGGCTTTACGACATATGCGAAGGCGGTTTTATTCCCGGCATCCGTCGTCACGGCAACCTCTTTCCGATCAAAATCAGCATAATACGCATCCAGCTTACGGATCATCTGATGATCTGTTTCATACAATTCCCCGTACACAAAAGCTGTTTCTGCTAAAGACGCCGCAGGCTGACCTTTATCCGTTTCGTACAGCACACCGTTTATCGCGGCCTGCTCGCACACACACGGAGCGCCTTTCAGCAGTTCATGGTTTTCTTCACGCTTCCGTAACAAACCGTATACAAAAAGAAGCAAGTTATTTTTCCTCCTTTTGGACAGCAGCCGCTTCTAACGGCAGAATCACCTGAAACGTACTGCCTTCTCCATTTTTGCTCTTAATGTTAAGTTTACCATTATGCTCCTTCAGAATTCGTAAACAAATCGGAAGACCGAGACCCGTTCCCTGATCTTTTGTTGAGAAAAACGGTTTCCCGATGTTTTCAAGCTTTTCTTTCGACATGCCGTTCCCTTCATCCTGTATGCTGATCACCGCGTATTCTTCATCCCGTTTTGTATAAATATGAATATTCCCGCCGTCAGGCATCGCTTCAATCGCATTTTTAATAATATTGATAAATACCTGTTTCAGCTGGTTTTCGTCACCGTTGACCATACAGGACTCAGTCTGCCTGAAATCCTTCTCAATCACAGTGTTCGACAGCACCGCGTTCGTGTCAAGAAGCGTCGCCACCTGCCTTAAAATATGGTTGAGATGATGAGCGGTAAACGTCACGGTCTGCGGCTTGGCGAGCAGAAGCAGCTCCCCCAGCACGAGATCAATCCTTTTAATCTCCGAAAAAATAATATCAAAATAATCCGTTCTTTCCGGATACTGGGCTTTCATCAGCTGGAGAAAGCCGCTGACTGACGTTAAAGGATTTCTTACTTCATGGGCGATTCCTGCCGCAAGCTCCCCGGCAATGGCCAGCTTTTGAGATTGCATGGCAAGGCGTTCGTTCGTCTCCAGAAGCTCGTCAACCGCTTTTTTCCGTTCACTGATATCAGACATCGTCCCCAGGCTTCCGACAAATTTCTGTCTGCGGTCATAATACAGCTTATAATGGACTTCTCCCCAAAAGATCGAGCCGTCTCTTTTAATATATTTGGCCGTAAACATTCCTGACGGGGACTGCTGCTTGATTTGGGAGATAATATAATCAATGATATGTTTTTCTTTTATAAAATAATCATTATACATCGTGCCCATACATTCGCTGATGGAGTGGCCCGTAATCGCCGTCCAGGCTTGATTCAAATATGTAATATTCCCTTGTGCATCCGTCTGAAAAACGATTTCCTGCAGATTGTCCATGATCCGGTTTTTCTCATCTGAAAGCGCCTTTGCTTTCTGCTCGCTGTCCTTCAGCTCCGCCAGCAGCTGCTTTTTATTATCCACATAATAAGCCAGCAGCCAGACGCCGATTAATGTGACGGCGGTAAAGGTGATGTCAACTGGCCAGTTAATCGGATTCCGTTCAATCATATAAAATAAATAATCCCAAAACATAATAAAAATCATTGCCAAGATTAAGGAAATGATACGCGCTTGATATTTTCCCATAGTCCCACCTGCCGCTAGCATTTCTACATATATTGTAACATTGTTGACTGCATTATTGACTAAAAAATGATAACTATTCCCAATTAATTGAGCAGGTTCGCTTACTTTTCCCGTGAGTTTTTGCACAAGTTCATAATAAAAGGACGGAATGATGCTCCGCCCTTTTTGCTGATTATGATCTATCTTTTAACGCTTCCTCGATTTCCTCAAGCAGCATTTTCGCTCCTTCAGGACTTAAAATAATTTTGCCGTTGCCGTACTCCTGATTTTCGGAGGTAATTTCCCCCGTCATTAAGCAAATGCCGTGCGGCTTGTATTTTTTTAAGACAATTTTGTCTCCGTCAACGAAAAATTCAATACTATCTTTAATAGCGATATCCAATGCTCTTCTCAATTCAATCGGCATGACAATACGCCCGAGTTCGTCTACTTTTCTTACTACACCAATTGATTTCATAGAAATCCCCTACTTCCTTTAATGTCTCTTCTTTATGTCCAAGGAAAATCCTTCATAAACGTAGACGAAAGGAACGGAGCAAAAGTTTCTCAGCATCCGGAACTGAATGTTTTTTTACAGAAGAAAATCCTTTTGAAATATGGGATACAGACTTTCCCTCCTTTTTTACAAAAACATTTCATTCCCGGCGGAAACCCCCAAAAATCGTGGTTTTTCTCAGAAACTTTAAATGTAGAATCAATTAAATCAGGATAGGGATTGGGTGAAAACATGTTTCAATCAACTGAGATCGGAATCGACTTAGGAACCGCTAATATACTTGTTTACAGTAAAAATAAAGGAATTATTTTAAACGAACCTTCCGTTGTCGCTGTAGATACAACAACGAAAGCGGTGCTTGCCATCGGAACGGATGCCAAAAGCATGATCGGAAAGACGCCGGGGAAAATCGTCGCCGTACGGCCGATGAAAGACGGTGTCATTGCTGATTATGATATGACAACTGACTTATTAAAACACATTATGAAAAAAGCCGGAAAAAAAATCGGAATGACTTTCCGCAAACCGAATGTCGTCGTCTGCACGCCTTCAGGCTCAACAGCCGTTGAACGCCGCGCCATCAGTGACGCTGTCAAAAACTGCGGAGCGAAAAACGTTCACTTGATTGAAGAACCCGTAGCCGCTGCAATCGGGGCCGACCTCCCTGTTGACGAGCCGGTCGCAAACGTCGTCGTAGATATCGGCGGCGGTACGACTGAAGTCGCCATCATCTCATTCGGAGGCGTCGTATCCTGCCATTCAATCAGAATCGGCGGCGACCAGCTTGATGAAGATATCGCCTCGTTCGTCAGAAAAAAATACAACCTGCTGATCGGGGAACGTACGGCAGAACAAGTGAAAATGGAAATCGGTTTTGCATTGATTGAACATGTGCCGGAAACGATGGAAATCCGCGGCCGTGACCTTGTAACCGGTCTGCCGAAGACAATCAGACTGCAGTCTAATGAAATTCAGCACGCGATGCGTGAGTCGCTCTTACATATTCTTGAAGCGATCAGAGCGACACTTGAAGATTGTCCGCCGGAGCTCAGCGGTGATATCGTTGACCGCGGCGTCGTGTTAACCGGCGGAGGCTCCCTTTTAAACGGGATGAAAGAATGGCTGACAGAAGAAATCGTCGTTCCCGTTCATTTGGCGGCAAATCCGCTTGAATCAGTGGCTATCGGCACTGGGCGTTCATTAGACGTCATCGACAAGCTGCAAAAAGCGATTAAATAATAAGATTGTGCTTCTTTTTTCTCCGGCCGGCTCATATTGTGAGAACTGGAGAAACATTAAGGAGGAAGCATATGCTTAGAGATGTGGGAAGACGCGTAGCAGTAGCCGTCATTTTAAGCGGAATTATTTTGGGGGGTATGAGCATTTCACTGGCCAATATGCCCCATTCTCCGGCCGGCGGCGCCGTAAAACTGAATCACCCGTAAAGACGCAGCAAAAGCTGTGTCTTTTTCGTTTGTGCTCCTTTCTTTCCTTTATGAGGCGATATTTGATATGATGAGAAAAACCAATGAGGAGGAATGAACGATGAGTTCGTTTACTGAAAAGTTACATACATATGCTCAGCTGGCGGTAGAAGTCGGCGTCAATGTCCAAAAAGGACAGCATGTCGTAATCAATGCCTCAACTGATGTTAGGGAACTTGTCAGACTGCTTGCCAAACATTCTTATGAAAAAGGCGCAAAAAACGTCACCGTAAATTGGCAGGACGATGAACTGTCCAGATTAAAATACGAGATGGCACCTTTTGAAGCGTTTGAAGAGTATCCTGAATGGGAAGCAAAAGGCAAAGAAGAGCTCGCGAAAAAAGGGGCTGCGTTTATTTCTGTCGTCTCATCCGACCCCGACCTGTTAAAAGGCACTGACGGCAAACGGATTGCAGCGTTCCAAAAAGCCGCCGGAAAAGCATTGCATACATACAGACAATATATTCAATCAGATAAGGTCAGCTGGACGGTGATCGGAGCGGCTTCAACAGGCTGGGCGAAAAAAGTGTTCCCGGATCAGCCGGAAGAAACAGCCGTTCAGCTTTTATGGGAAGAAATTTTCAAAACGACCCGCGTAAATGAAGAAAACCCTGTGGAAGCATGGAAAAAACATGATCAAAATCTTCATGAGAAAGTGGAACACCTGAACAAAAAACATTACAGCGCCCTGCATTATCAAGCTGAAGGAACAGACTTAACCATTGAACTGCCGAAAAAACATGTATGGGCAGGCGCGGGAAGCGTGAATGAGAGCGGGCACGAATTCATGGCCAACATGCCGACAGAAGAGGTTTTCACCCTCCCGCAGCGTGACGGGGTGAACGGCACGGTTTCCAGCACGAAACCGCTGAGCTACGGCGGCAACATTATTGATAACTTCACTCTTACCTTTGAAAACGGCCGCATTGTCGATGTGAAAGCTGAAAAAGGCGAGGAGATTTTAAAAGGCATCGTCGAAACCGATGAAGGCTCACACTATCTCGGAGAAGTGGCCTTAGTGCCGTACGATTCACCGATTTCACAATCAAATATTTTATTTTACAACACACTGTACGATGAAAACGCCTCTAACCACTTGGCGATCGGCAGTGCGTATGCCTTTAATATTGAGGGCGGTAAACAAATGACACGGGAAGAGCTTGTCAAAGAGGGCTTAAATGAAAGCATTACACACGTAGATTTTATGGTCGGTTCCAAAGATATGAATATCGACGGCATTACGGCGGACGGCAAAAGAGAACCGATCTTCAGAAACGGAAACTGGGCATTTTAATAAAAAAGGAGGCGATCAGGCCTCCTTTTTATTTCGCTTCATACATTTGCAAGTTGGCGCAGACGGTTTCCAAAACAGGTGTATCAACTGACAAGCCTTTCGCTTTCTCAAGCAAAAATCCGTGTAAATGATCACCTTCCGTCACCCTGCCCTTTTCCATATCTCTCAGCATCGACGATTTCATATGGTAAGACATGCTTGTCAATGTGCGATAACTCTCTTCTTCCAGACCAGGATCTTTCGGGATGCCGGCAGCCTTGAAAATGGCTCCGATTTCAGCAAAGAGGCGCTTTGCCGTGTTGCGGCCGCCTTCTGTTTCTAAAATCGGTCCGACCGGCTGTTGAAACAGAGTGGTCACTCCCGCCTGCGCGGCAATAAACATATATTTTTTCCAAATGTCCTTTTCAATATCCCGGCTGATGATGACATCCGCTTTCACACCTGCAAATGCGTTTTCCAGCTCGTTCATACGTTCTGTGCGTTCCCCGTTCCATTCACCGAAAACAAAGCGGTGGGCAGCGCTCGTATGAAGAATTTCCCCTTTGTCGTTAAGGGCGCTCTCAATAAAGCAGAGGCCGCCCAGCACCTGCCGTTTTGAAAAAGCTTCAAACAGCTGGTTATAGTGCCTGTATCCGTTTAAAAAAGGAATAATGACCGACGAAGGTTTGACAAACGGTTTGACATCCCGAATAACGTCCTGCAAAGAATACGCTTTTGAAGCGATAATAACGGCGTCAAATGCTCCTTCTTCGCCCGCCATCATTAATTTCGGCTTGATTGAAACATCACCTTTTGCACTTTTGACGATCAAACCCGTTTCTTGTAATTGTTCCGCCCGTTTCTTGCGGACGAGAAACGTAACGTCATTTCCCTTTTCTGCAAGACGCGCGCCGATATATCCGCCCACTCCTCCAGCTCCGACAATTAAAAACTTCATGATGCATTCCTCCGTCTCTTTTCAAGTTATGTATTCATTTATTGTAACGGGAAGTCAGAAGATTGAAAACTTTTTTCATAAATAAAAAAGCAGAGTCTCCCCTGCTTCTTTATTACGCGTATAGCTCTTCAAGCTTTTTCTGTACATCCGCGTTTTCAAGAAATTCGTCATAAGACATTTGTTTGTCAACAATGCCTTTAGGCGTTAATTCAATGATGCGGTTGGCAATTGTCTGTACAAACTGATGGTCATGAGATGAAAACAGCATAGCGCCTTTAAAACTGATTAAGCCGTTGTTAAGCGCCGTAATGGATTCCAAATCTAAGTGGTTTGTCGGTTCATCCAGAATTAAAATATTCGCGCCGGAAAGCATCGCTTTTGAAAGCATGCAGCGCACTTTTTCTCCTCCGGAAAGGACGTTTGATTTTTTGTTGACTTCTTCTCCTGAGAACAGCATGCGTCCTAAGAAACCGCGCAGAAAGCTTTCGCTTTGGTCATGTGGCGAGTATTGGCGGAGCCAGTCAACAAGGTTCGCATCGCTGCCGTCAAAATACTCGCTGTTGTCTTTAGGGAAGTACGCCTGAGAAGTGGTCACGCCCCATTTAAATGTGCCGCTGTCTGCTTCCATTTCCCCGGAAATGATTTTAAACAATGTCGTAACGGCAAGTTCGTTGCGGCCCGTAAAAGCGATTTTATCTTCTCTGTTCATAATAAAGCTGACGTTATCAAGCACTTTTACCCCGTCAATCGTTTTTGTTAAGCCTTCAACCCGCAGCACGTCATTTCCGATCTCGCGTTCCGGCGTGAAATTGACATAAGGATAACGGCGTGATGACGGTTTGATATCATCAAGCGTGATTTTATCAAGGAGTTTCTTTCTTGATGTCGCCTGCTTTGATTTAGAAGCGTTGGCGCTGAATCTGGCCACGAACTCCTGAAGCTGTTTAATCTGCTCTTCTTTTTTCTTGTTGGCTTCCTGAGAAAGCTTTAAAGCAAGCTGGCTGGATTCATACCAGAAATCATAGTTGCCGACGTACACTTGAATTTTATTAAAATCAAGATCGGCGATGTGCGTGCACACTTTATTTAAAAAGTGACGGTCATGGGATACGACGATGACTGTGTTCTCAAAGTTGATTAAAAACTCTTCCAGCCACTGAATCGCTTTCAGATCCAAGTGGTTGGTCGGTTCATCAAGCAGCAGAACGTCCGGCTTGCCGAAAAGCGCCTGTGCCAAAAGCACTTTCACCTTTTCTGAACCGCCTAAGTCCGCCATTTTCTTCGTATGCAGGTCTTCAGAGATGCCCAGCCCCTTTAACAAAATAGCGGCTTCACTTTCAGCTTCCCATCCGTTTAATTCCGCAAACTCTCCTTCAAGCTCAGCGGCGCGGATGCCGTCTTCATCTGAAAAATCAGGCTTCATATAAATCGCGTCTTTTTCCTGCATGACTTCGTATAAACGTTTATGTCCCATAATGACGACTTTCAGCACTTCGAAGTCTTCATATTCAAAGTGGTTCTGCTTCAGAATGGCAAGACGTTCACCCGGGCTCATATGGACATCGCCGGTCTGCGGCTCCAGCTCACCGGATAAAATTTTCAAAAATGTTGATTTTCCGGCACCGTTTGCGCCTATTAATCCGTAGCAGTTGCCCGGCGTAAATTTAATATTGACATCTTCAAATAACTTGCGATCCGCAAAACGCAAGCTCACATTATTTACAGCAATCATTTAGAATCCTCCATCGTGTCTATCATCATTAAAAGTATACCATGAATAAAGGGGAAGAGAAATGTTTCCCTGCGAATATACGGGTTTGAAAAGATGCAGGCGTCAAACCCGGAGCGCTGTGATACAATAGATATATATACATATTCATCACGGAGGAACAAGTTGAAGCTTTTAACACTCACAGAATACTGTCTTATGATTTTCTTCACCGGGGTTTTTCTGGCCGTCACAGGCTTTACGGCCCGTGACATCGGCTTGTACGTGGGAATCGCCCTCATTTATACGTTTTCGCATCTCTTTTCAAAACGGATGCTTGAAAAACGCGGCAAAGAGAAGAAGCAGGTGAATCTTTTTTTCAGCGTTCTGGCCATTGTCGGATCAGTGCTGGCCACGGTATTGTTCATCGCCGTCGCCGCCTCGTTTGCCAAATAAAAAACGCCTGCTGTCCAAATCGGGCAGCGCGGCGTTTTTATTTTGTCTGACGCATATCATGAAACGGGAAGAACACAAACTTCGAGGTGCCGACGATCCGGTTTTCGGCAATTAAACCGAGTCCGTTCCGGCTGTCCATTGAGTTCAGCCGATTGTCGCCCATGACGAAGTATTTGCCTTTCGGAATCTTTACGGGGCCGAAATCTCCCGTCAGGTTGACTCCCAGTTTTTTCGCTTCTTTTTTATTGCTCGCGAGGTACGGTTCTGCGATTTTTTTGCCGTTTATATAAAGCGTGTCATTTTTCATTTCCACCGTTTCTCCCGGTTTTCCGATGAGCCGCTTTACATAATGGACTTTCGATGTATCGCCGTTAATAATGACGATGTCCCCCCGCTCGATTTCTCCGATATAATTGACGCTTTTGTTGACAAACAGCCTTTCACCGTCATGTAATGTCGGGTACATTGATGATCCTTCCACTAAGTACGGTTCGAACAGGAAATGGCGGATTAACAGCGCAAGTGCGACCGCTATAATGATGGCCTTTCCCCATTCCCAATACGTGTTGGATTTTCTTTTTACCGATTTTTCAGAAGTAGGTTTTTGTTCTTCAGTCAACGTGGTTCCTCCTAGACGATCACTGTTTCAGTTCATGCACCATCTTTACTTTATCATAACTCATCACAAAATACATAACGCTTCTATGCGTACATGATTGAAAAAAGCGCCCGTAAAGGACGCTTTTTGCTTATTTCTCTACAACCGGTTTTTTGACGATTCCCAAGATAACAGCCGTTACAATCGCTCCGATCACGATGCTCATTAAATAAAGCAGCGGATGGTTCGTAATGAATGCAACGAATATTCCTCCGTGCGGTGCAGGAAGCGTTACCCGGAAAAACTCTGTCAACCCGCCAGCTACCGCAGAACCGACAACGGCTGCAGGGATGACGCGAAGCGGATCAGCCGCTGCAAACGGGATGGCGCCTTCTGTAACGAAAGCTGCTCCCATAAAGTAGCACGTAATACCGGCTTCACGGTCACGTTTAGAGAATTTGTGTTTAAAGAATGTTGTTGCCAGTGCGATTCCAAGCGGCGGAGCCATTCCGCCCGCCATGATGGCCGCATGCGGCGCATAGTTTCCGGCATCGATCATCGCAATTCCGAATGTGAACGCCGCTTTATTGAGCGGGCCGCCCATGTCGATAGCCATCATACCGCCTAAAATAATACCCATTAAAACAAGGTTTCCAGTTCCAAGGCTTTCAAGCCAATTTGTTAAGAAATTCATGAACGCTGCTACAGGTGTGTTAATGACAAATTGCATCAGAACTCCTGTGATAAAAATACCGAGCAGCGGATAAATCAATACAGGTTTTAATCCGTCAAGAGATTGAGGGATAAAGACAAACAGCTTTTTCAGCAGGATTACGACATAACCGGCTAAGAATCCGGCAATCAGTCCGCCCAAGAATCCGGCATTCGCCTGCGTAGCCATAAATCCGCCGACCATACCCGGCGCAAATCCCGGACGGTCCGCAATACTCATTGCAATGAATCCGGCAAGAACTGCAACGATCAGTTTTAACGCATTATCGCTGCCGATAAAGTTCAGCGCTGCGGCAAACGTGTTGTATGTCGGGTCTTTCGGATCAGCTGAATGAATGCCCCAGAAGAATGAGATCGCAACGAGAATTCCGCCGCCGACGACAAATGGCAGCATGTTGCTGACACCGCTCATTAAGTGTTTATAGAAAGTGCTTCCGATGCTTGTTCCTGATTTCTGTTTCGGGCCGTCTTCATCTGAAGCGGAAGATCCTCCGCCGCTGCCCTCGTAAATCGGCGCATCTTGGTTAACGGCTTTTTCAATCAGTTCCTGAGGACGTCTGATACCAGCTGTTACAGGTACTTGAAGAACATGTTTGCCTTTAAAGCGTTCCATTTCAACCTGTTTATCAGCCGCCACGATGATCGCAGGCGCGTCTTCAATTTCTTGAGCCGTCAGCTTATGTTTGATACCGCTTGAGCCGTTTGTCTCGACTTTAATGTCAACGCCGAGCTCTTTCGCTTTTTCCTTCAGTGCGTCAGCTGCCATGAACGTATGGGCGATACCTGTCGGACATGCCGTAACGGCAAGGATTTTGCCTTTTCCTGACGGCGCTGCCTGTTCTTCCTGCTCTTCTTCTTCCTCATCGTCATCTTTGTCATGCTGATTGATGATGTCAATGATCGCATCTTCTGATTCAGCTTCAAGAAGCTGTTTGCGGATTTCCTCACGCATAAGAAGCGTTGAAAGTCTTGATAATGCCTCAAGGTGCGTATTATTCGCTCCTTCGGTTGCCGCAATCATAAAGACCAGGTGTGCCGGCTGACCGTCTAATGATTCATAATCCACACCATCTTTTGAACGGCCGAATGCGATGGCCGGGTTAATGACGCTCGCCGTCTTCGCATGAGGGATGGCAATGCCTTCGCCGATTCCCGTTGAGCTTTGGCTTTCACGATTTAAAATGGCTGCTTTGTAAGCCTCTCTGTCATTTAATCTGCCGGCTTTGTCAAGCACTGTCACCATTTCATCGATAACGTTTTCTTTCTCTTTGCTTTCTATATTGAGATGAATTGTATCTCTTGTTAACAGCTCAGTTATCTTCACTTTTCTTTCCTCCTCTATAGACGTGTGACTTTAACTTCAGGAAGAAGCTGCTGTACAAACTCTTCAGTTCCGAGTTCTTCAGAAAATGCCGTCGCGCTTCCGGAAGCAACTCCTAAACGGAACGCATCTTCCAAAGGCAGCTGTTTTGAAATTCCCGCAAGGAATCCCGCGACGACGGAATCACCCGCGCCTACCGAATTGACAAGCTTTCCTTTAGGAACATTGGCGAGGAAAACCGCCTCTTTCGTAAATAAAAGCGCACCGTCGCCAGCCATCGAAACAATCGCATGTTCAGCGCCTTGTTCAATCAATTTTTTACCGTAAGGAACGGCAGCTTCGGCTGAATCAATGACCGTATTGAACATTTCCCCAAGCTCATGATGATTCGGCTTCATCAAAAACGGTTTCATTTCTGTCGCTTTCATCAGCGCTTCACCGGAGATGTCCACCACTACCCGGGCATTCTGCTTTCTGCATGCCTCAGCAATTTTTTCATACGTGTTATGCGGCAGGGAAGATGGGATGCTTCCCGCTAAAACGACGATGTCTCCCTCTTCCAGAGCGGAGAACTGTTCTAAAAAGGTATTGAACACTTCGTCTGAAATCGTCGGGCCCTGTCCGTTAATTTCCGTTTCATCGCCCGTTTTCAGTTTTACATTTATACGCGTGTCTTCATCCACCTCAGAAAAAGCCGTTTCCAGACCTTCCTGCTGCAAAAATGACGTAATATAATTTCCGGTAAATCCGCCGACAAACCCCAATGCTTTTGACGGCACATGGTGTCTTTTCAGTAATCTCGAAACGTTGATGCCTTTTCCGCCGGGATACTTCGTGTCATAGCTGGAACGGTTTAAACCGCCTACGGCAAAATCTTCAACGTGAACGATATAGTCAACAGAAGGATTGAGGGTTACAGTGTAAATCATGGTTTCACTACCTTTACGACAGTTTTTTCTTGGTAATTATCGAATGCAAGTTCTTCAGCTTCAGTGGTAATGATAGCTGCATCGCCCAAGGCGGCGAACGCTGCGAAAGAAATCTCGCCGAATTTAGAAGGATCGGCTAAAACATACGCATTTTTCGCCTGTCTCACAGCCTTTGTCTTCAGAAGAGCCTCATCCGGATCGGGTGTTGTAAAGCCGGCTTCAATGTGCACGCCGTTCACCCCGAGAAAGCTTTTGTCAAAACGGTACTGGCTGACCGCCGTTAATGAGGCGCCGCCGATCATCGCACCTGTTCTATGCTTCACATATCCTCCGAGAAGATAAAAAGGAATCCCTTTCCTTATTAAAGCGTCGATATGCATAACTCCGTTTGTGACAACCACAATGTCCTTTGTATGATCTATAAAATCAATCATGTGCAATGTAGTTGTTCCCGCATCGAGGTAAATACAGTCACCTTCTTCTAATAAAGATGCCGCTTCTTCAGCGATCTTCAGTTTATCTTGAAGGTTTTTGGAGGATTTTTCAAGCATATCGGGTTCTTGCCTGCTGTTGGAAAGTTTAGACGCCCCGCCGTGAACGCGCTTTAAAAACCCGCGCTCTTCAAGTGTTGATAAATCTCTTCTGATCGTTGATTCAGAAGCGTTTGTCATGCTTATCAGCTCTTGAATCTTCACCACATCTCGCTTTTCAATCTGATCCATAATCAGCTGATACCTTTCAGGAGTAAGCATATTCCGCCTCCTTTGAAAACGTATTCATTTCGGCTGCAAGATAATTGTAAACGCTTTTTTTACTTCAAGCAACTAAAATCACTCAAATTCATTCAATAACTATCAAAATCTTTCACATTTGTTCATATTAACGTATGTACATAGGGTTTGTAAACTGTAAATTCGACAAAAAGGGGGTCAATTGTATGACATTTTCTTTTTATCATAAATGAAAAAAGTCTATTATATTCATTCAATCATTAAAACACAAAAAACCCCATGCAGACTGCATGGGGTGCCGGTTATTCATACCTTAATGCTTCAATCGGATCTAAGCGTGATGCTTTGTTGGCGGGCAGCATGCCGAAAATGACACCGATCAGCATACTGAACAGCACGCCGATACAAACCACCTGCCAGGAAACGAGCGACGGCCAGCCTGCGATAAGGGAAACGAGTGATGCTCCCCCGTAGCCGAGACCGATTCCGATTAAGCCGCCGATTAATGTAAGCACAACAGATTCAATTAAGAATTGTGTCAGAATCTGTCCTCTCGTGGCACCGAGCGATTTGCGGATGCCGATTTCTCTTGTCCGTTCCGTCACTGATACGAGCATAATATTCATGACCCCGATCCCGCCGACAATGAGAGAAATACCGGCGATCGAACCGATGATCGTCGTCATGACGGTCGTGACCTGACCGATTCCCGCCGCGATTTCTTCCATATTCATGACTTGATAGGCCTCTTTTGTACCGTGATTGTCATTTAAGAGACGGGCCGCTTCTTTTCCTGTTGTTTTGATTTGATCAGCGGACTCCGTCTGAACGGAAACGTTGCTGTAGTCGTTAGTACCGAAAGACGTTTTCAGCATGTTGAACGGCACATACATTTCACTGAGTCCTAACGATAAAAAACCGCTCTCTTCTTTCAGTACGCCGATTACTTCAACGGGCTGTCCGCCGGCCCAGACGATTTTTCCGAGCGGAGACGTTTTCCCGAACAGCTTTTCAGCCATTTTTTTCGAGATGATTCCTGCTCTTTTCCCGGAAAGAAAATCATTGTCCGTAAATGTCCGTCCATCTTGAACGTCCAGCTTTTTTACGTCCATGTAGCCGCTGTTAATGCCGTTCAGCGTAATATCCGTGTCTTCTTCATGGTAACGGGCCGTCATGGATTTTACCGCGGAAGCGACAACCTGCTTTACGCCGTCCACTCCTTTTAATCCATTAATATCTTCTTCTGTAAAACTCGCTTCCTGTAAGGCGTTCGGATTGGCTGTTAATTCTTCATCACTCGGAAGGTAAAACAATTCAATCGTATTGCCCGGCCCGCTGATGGATTGCTTCAGCATTTGCTCTCCGCCCTGGCCGACAGCCACAACAACAATTACTGAACCGACGCCGATAATGATTCCGAGCATCGTCAGAATCGATCTCAGCTTGTGAGCTCTTACGGAACTGAGGGCCATCCGGAGATTTTCTAACAGGCTCATTCTCCCACTCTCCTCTGCTCAGCATCGCGGGAAACGATCATGCCGTCACGGACGAAAATCACTCTGTTTGTACAGTCCGCCACTTCAGGCTCATGAGTGACAAGCACCACGGTCACGCCCTCTGCATTAAGCTCTGTGAACTGCTCCATAATAGAAATGCTTGTTTTCGTATCCAGCGCGCCGGTCGGTTCATCAGCTAAAATGAGCTTCGGTTCGTTCACGATGGCTCTTGCAATCGCGACACGCTGCTTCTGGCCGCCTGACAGCTCATTCGGCATGTGACGCATCCGATCCGCCAAACCGACTTTTTCCAGCGCATGCTCAGCCCGTTCCTCACGCTCTTTTTTGCCGATACCGGCGTAGATCATGGGGAGTTCGACATTTTTTCTTGCATTCAATCGCGGCAGCAGCTGAAACTGCTGAAAAACAAATCCGATTGATTTGTTCCGGACCGCCGCAAGCTCTTTTTCAGTGCATGAAGAAACATCTTCGCCCGCAAGCCTGTAACTGCCGGACGTCGGTCTGTCAAGACAGCCGATGATATTCATGATCGTAGATTTCCCCGATCCCGACGGTCCCATAATTGACACATATTCTCCTTCTTCAATCGTCAGGTCGATTGAACGGAGAACATCAAACGTCTCCTTGCCGATCTGATAGCTTTTTTTCACCTTTGAAAGCTGAATCATCTATGCTTTCACATCCGTTCCGTCAGTCAAACCGTCAGCCGGATTCAGAATGACTCTATCATCCTTTGAAAGCCCCTCTTTTATCTCCGTAAGCTGATTTGCGGTATCGCCGACTTTAACTTTCACGCGTTTGGCCTTCCCGTCTTTTACCGTAAAGACCCAGTGCTCATCTCCGTCTTTTTTGACCGCGGAGGACGGCAGCGTATCGGCTTTCCGTTTGTCGGTTTCAATGTTCATAATTAATTTAAACCCCGGCTTGCCCTCCGGAAGGTTTCCGATCAGCTTAACCTGGAACGGATACTGCACGGCCTGTTCCGTGCTTTCCCCCGAAGCAGCGCTTGACTTTTGATCAGGAACGAGGCCGACAGCCGCCACTCTCCCTTTCCACGTTTTACCGGGAATGGCGTCTGAGGTAATCGTAACGCTTTGTCCCTTTTTCACTTTCAGCGTGTCGTATTCGGACAAATTGCCGGCAACGATCAGGTGTTCCGGGTCTCCTATATGTATAACCGGTTCTTGAATATCCGATTTTTTAGAAGCCGCTTCTTGATTTACCGAGATTACCGTCCCGTCCATCTCACTCTTAACATTGAGATTCGCCACTTGATTTTCAAGAGACTGCTTTTGCAAATCAGATTGCTTTAATTCGATTTCCGCCGTTTTTTGCTGAAGCTGCAGATCAGTCCGTTCGGATTCAATTTGTTTTTTGGCTTCCGCTTCCCCCACTTGTTTTGCCAGATCTTGTTCCTTGCTGTTTAATGCTTTGAGTTTTTCTTCAACTTGTTCGATTTGCATCCGTTTTGATTGTTCTGTCAACTCATTTTGTTCTTTATCAAGATTGAGCTGCTCATTTGTATACGTGACTAACGACGACCCTTTTTTTACTTTGTCGCCTTCTTTTACTTTCACTTTATCAAGAGTTCCTTTATCCGCTTCATAAAAAACATACTGTTCTTTAGAGAATTTAAGTGTTCCCGGAACCATGACCGTAGAGGAGATTTCTCTGTTTTCCATGGTTCCGGTTTCGATTTTTTTCCCGGCGCTGCCGCCCGCGGGAGCGGCAGACTTATAAATATTGATACCGATGAATACTGCAACAATTACGGCGATGCCGATTCCGATCCAAATTTTTTTCATGTTATACACCTGCTGTCACTGAACTTAACAGTCCTCCGACTGCCGAAACCAAAAGCATAATAACAAACAGGACAATCGCGGAAGTCCAGGCCGCTTTTTTCGAAATGCCGCCTGTATAGCGAAGTCCCAAAGCGAGCAGAATATAGCTCCAGATGCTGAAAATGTCGAACGCGCTTAAAAAGACCGCGACGCCGTCTCCGGCCGGTATGACACTCGCCAAAGATGTAACGGCGTACAGTGAGCCCGCACCGGTAAAATAAGTGACAAGACCGTTAATGACTAAGCCGATATTGGTAATGAATGCCGTAAACAGGCTGAGTGAGAGCATTTTTTTATAAGTTGTCACGCCGCCTGAAATTTTGACGCACAGCCAGTAAATGAGCGGAACGATAAACAGAGCGATAATGCCCCCGAAGATTCCTCCGAACATCGAGCCGAATTTAGCAATGGTTTTGGTCATTTCAATCTGATCATCCGACAATCCGTCAAGAGATGTGCTGTTCAGCACTTCTTCATAATTCATCCCCAGTCCGCGCAAAATACTGCCGGCCGCGATGAGAATGATGACAATCAGTAGAGGAATGCCGATGACCGGCTTTTCTTTTAATCTTTTAAACTGCACAACAGGACTTGTAATGACTCCGAAAATTGACGGCTTTTCCGTTACTGCCGTATTGCCTTTTTCCAGGTTTGGTTCCATATTGCTGATGCCTCCTATGTATTATTCTGTTTATACGTACGCTTTAGGCTGAGAGAAGTTTCAATTTTTTTGCCGTTTGCGTATTTATGCTAAATTGTAACACAAATTCTCAGCTTTACGTTCCATAATTATGTAAAAAAAAGTATTGTCAGACCGGTATGACGGGAGGCTCAAAGCCTTGTGAAGGCACTGTCTTCAGCCTATTCATCTAATCAAAACCGTCTCAATCACAAATCCCTTTAAATCCCATTTAGATATTCTCTGGAATTCAGCGCCTATATACAAAAAAGCCGGATGTCAATGATGCACATCCGGCTCTTTTTTCACCCTCCGCTTACAGGAGGGATAAAGGCAATGGTATCACCTTCTGTTACGATGCTGTTGTCTTTTACATATGTTTCATTGATTGCGATCATGGCATTGTCAATCGTCTGAAGTCCGTACCGTTCCTTTAACAGTGTTTTTACAGCAGACGCCGCCGTCTCTTTTTCGTCAAGTTCAATGACCGGTGTTCCCGCCTGCTCCGCAAGCCCGGCAAACAATAGTACTTTAATCATCGCGATTCCCCTTTATCCAAATCCGGTTCTCCGTTCGGATAGGGCGTTGTTTCCAGCTGATCGCCTATCCATTCTTCTCCGTCTTCCCAGATTTCTTTTTTCCATATCGGCACAATCTGTTTTATCCGTTCAATTGCATATTCATTCGCCTCATATGCCGCCTTTCTGTGCGGTGAAGACACGGCGATTACGACCGCTGCTTCTCCGATATCAAGGACGCCGACACGGTGTGTGATTGCAGCTTCGGCTCCTTCCCATTTCGCACTGATTTCATCGCCGATTTGAGAAAGCATTTGAACAGCCATCGGTTCATACGCTTCATATTCGAGCCGTACCGTCCGCCGTCCTGCAGTCCACTCTCTGACCGTGCCGATAAACGTTGTGATGGCGCCGGCTTCACGCTTTTCAACTTTTTTTACGATATTTTCCGCAATGATAGGTTCCCTTGTAATTTGAAAACGTTCCATTTATGCAGATTCCCCTTTCAGCTGCGAAAGCACAAACATAATGGCAGCCGGATCATCCGCATGGAATACGGGCATGCCTGCATCTGCCGGCATATGCTCCATATTTCTGCTGATAACCGCGATCACGCGCTCCAAATGTTTGAGCTTTTGCCAATCTTCGCTGTCTTTGATCATAATGATTTTCGGATGCGGCGCATGTTTAAATCCCTCTATGAGAAGACCGTCAATTCCCAGACATTCATACAGACTGATCAAACCCGCCAGATCCCATTTTTTTCGCGCCGTAAGCTGCAGGACGCCGTCCCCTTCTACTGCCGTAACCGCGGCTCCGGCTTTTGAAAAACGCTCCGAGTCTTTTCCGTCAGAAAAAGGTTCCGGTTCTCCGCCATGTCCGTGATGTTTTAAACATCCAATATCGCACTCTTTCGGCGCCGCTTTCAGCACACGTTCAATAAACGTTGTTTTACCGCTGTTTTGAAAACCTACGATCTGGACGATCGGGAAAGAATTGACCACGGCCATTCACTTCCATTCTCATCACGGATGAGGAGCACGTGAACCGTCCGGCCCGCTTCATACCCCCTCGTTCCTCCCGGCAGAAGGATAAACGCGTTTGCTTCGGCTAGAGATGTGACTGAACTTGATTTGTCGAGACCGACCGGTGACGCCATCATCTTTCCGTCCTTATGATAAACAAATGCCCTCACAAATCTCGTAAACGGATTCGGCTTCGGAAAGTCGTTTGTTAACACGGCTTCCGCCCATCCGGAATGAGGTTTTTCATTCAGAAGCCACGTCTGAATCATCGGTTTGACAAACAGGGTGAATCCGACATAACATGCGGACGGATTGCCTGAAAGGCCGAACAGCAGCATGTCATCGGCCCGGGCGACAGTTGTCACGCTCCCCGGGCGCATTGCCACTTTGTTAAAAAGAACTTCCGCTCCGAGCTTATTATAAATGTCTGGAAGGAAATCAAAATCGCCGACTGACACGCCGCCGGTCGTGATCAGAAAATCAACTTTTTTCATAGCTTCCTTCACCGCAGCATAGCTGTCATCAAAATCATCGGAAATTTTCCCTAAGTTCATCGGTACCGCGCCCGCTTCAATGACCTGGGCATACACCATGGCAGCGTTGCTGTTGCGGATTTTCCCCGGCTCAAGCGGATCGCTGACATGAAGAAGCTCGGTTCCCGTTGCGATAATGCCGACAACCGGCTTTCTGACCACGGGAACGGAAGCATAGCCGAAGGTTGCTAAAAGAGCGGTTACGCCCGGCGTGATTTTCGTCCCTTTTTTTAATAGCGAGCTGCCCTTTTTCGCATCTTCTCCTTGATATGAAATATTATCACCCGCATGAAAAGGGCGTTTCACTGACATGTAATTCGTCCCGTTTTCAGAAAACGTTTTTGTCAGTTCAAGCATCACTACGGCATCCGCGCCTTTTGGAATCTGCGCACCCGTCATAATGCGGACCGCTTCATAAGGCCCGAGTTCTTTTTCTGACACGGCGCCGGCTCCGATATGGTCAATGACTTCAAAGGTGACGGCATTGTCACGGGAAGCCGTTTTTGAATCGCTCGCCCTGATGGCAAACCCGTCATACGGGGAACGGTTAAAGGCCGGCACATCATGATCCGCCTTAACATCCTCCGCCAAATAGCGGTGGAGACTGTCCTCAAGCGCCACCCATTCGGTATCCCCCTGTTTTTTATACCGGCTCACCCGGCGGACTGCTTCGTCCACCTGAATCGGCGTTCTTTTTTCAAGCATAGCAATATCTCCCCTTCCTACAGTCCGATCACTCTGGCCAGAACTGAATTTGCTTCTTTTATATCGTTTGTACCGTGAATCAAAGCCCGTCCGTCCTGAAAAATAACGATTCTGAAGCGCTCATACGCCATGTGCAGCAGAAATTCATTTGCTTCCACTTTACCGATCTGCTTCAGACGTTTGACAAGCTCTTCTTTATCCAGCCTCTTTAAGGCTTCCGATCTGATTTGAACGGTGTCTCTTCCGCACAGCACGCTTGCTTTCGGCCTGTTTTCAGGCTGCAGATACGGATATACGGGCTCCGCGCCGCAGGAAGGGCAATGATCCCGTTTGATCTGATCCACATTTATGCTCATATTGGTGTTATTCCACACGTCAAACGTGAAAAAGCGCCGATTTACCGCCGCATGATTTCCTGTCAGCAATTTCAGCGCCTCAGCCTGCTGATAAGCGGAAACGATATGAACCGCCGGAGGTATGATGCCTGCTGTATCACATGTCGCTCCGCCCACGGGCATTTGCTCAAACAGGCAGGATAAACACGGCGTAACCCCCGGAATAATCGTCATGCACATTCCCTGACTGCTGACACAGGCACCATAAATCCAAGGTGTTTTCGTTTTCAGCGCCAGATCATTGATGACCATTCTCGTTTCAAAATTATCTGTCGCATCCACGATGCAATCCGCTTGTTCGATCAGCGGTTCGAGCGTTTCCGCCGTACCTTCCGCCGCGTAAGCATCGATATGTATATCACTGTTTACCGCCAAAAGACGCGCCTTGGCCGCCATTGCTTTCGGCAGGCGCTGTCTCGCGTCTTCTTCTGTATACAGCTGCTGTCTTTGTAAATTGCTCCATTCCACATAATCCCGGTCAATAATCGCCATACGGCCCGCTCCGGCTCTTGCCAAACCCTCTGCCGCGGCTGTTCCGAGGGCTCCGGCTCCGACAATCAGGACACTGCTGTCAGCCAGCGCCTGCTGCCCTTTTTCCCCTATCGGCTTAAATCTTGTCTGCCGCGAATAGCGCTCTTCCATCTGTGTTGTCCCCTTGCATTTTTATTTCCATCATACCATGTTTCTTCCCGATCAGTCCTGATTTGAAGACTCGACATGCGCCAAAAGTCTGGTGTAATCGTCCCGTGTGTTGATATTAGCGAACTCCTCCGGCCCGGCGCCGATGTCTTCAGCCTGCACATAACAGACAGACAGCCGTTTCAGCGTGTCTGTCATTTTCAGTTTGTTTTGTGTCAGCTGATCAAAAAGCACATCCTGCACCCGTTTATGGTAAACCGCCAAGAGGGGATGCTCTCTGTTTTCACAAACCGGTATGACAGCGTCCAGATTTCCGGTCAGCTTCATTTCTAGTGCAGCCATCGTCTTTCTTGTCACGAGCGGCGTGTCACAGGATATGACCGTGTATGTTTCGCCTTCCGTTTGTTTCATTGCCGTATATATGCCGGCCAGCGGGCCCATTCCCCGAAACCGCGGCTCATCGGCAAAAACATGCCGCTCCCTGTTTGATAAGAACTTTTTTATATGCTCAGGGCGGCTGATAATTACCGTTTCTCCGCCGCCGAAGGCTTTTTTCGCCTGTTCATAAAACATGCCGCCCTTCCACTTTGCAAAAGCTTTCGGTTCTCCGAATCTTCGGGAAGCTCCCCCCGCTAATATTACATTCACCCGTTTCATGTCATCTCTCTCCCATTCTATATAAAAGCATAGCAAACGCCTCAGCCGAAATACAATATTACGGTGCTTGTCTGTTTAATTAAGAGGAATAGCCGTTGATCCTTTCCCATATTGTAGTGTTAACATCATGAGGGAGATGGTTCTTATGAAAATATCCGGTCCGTTTTTCCACGACACTTCTCAAGAGAACCTTTACTTGAAATCCGAACTTTCCAGATGCAGAAAATTAATTTCAGAATTTGAAGCAAGCTACTTCCATCAGAAAAATAATAAGCTTCAGGAGGAAAACGCCAATATTAAAGAGCGGCTTCACAAGCTTTCTGACGAATTGGAAGCCATGGCTCAAAAACACAAACAGACAAGTGACACGGAACGTTCTTTGCATGAAATCAGAGCCGGGCTGCTCGATAAAATCGTCATTCTGCAAGAACTGCTTCAGCAGGAAACGTTTCGGCGGAAAAATGAGATGGAAGAAAAGCACCGTCTGCATCTTACAAATGTAAAATTTGAAGAAGAAAATAAAAACTTACATACCCGCATCCGCTCACTTGAGACCGCCATTCAAACTGAACGGACTTCTCACGAAGATATGAAACAGCGTTATCATGCCGCTGCAGACGAAAATACCCGGCTCCAAACACAAATGATAGAAAAAGAATACCAGCTCAAACATATTAAAATAGAAATTAATCATATGAGAGATCGAATACTAGAAACAAAAGAACGGCTTGTAGAAATAGAAAAAACGAAAGAAAAGTTATTTCAAGAAACCATTCTTTCGTATAAACGGCAGCTGGACGAAAGTGATGCTTGGATTGCCGGCCATTTTGCTGATATTGACAGCCGCACGGCGGAACCGGCGGAACAAGCTCTGGAAATCCCTTCTGTTTCCAAAGAGACTGTTCAGGCAGAAGACTTGCTTAAAGCCGTTACCGAACAAGTCATCTCCCTGCAAAAACAATTTGTACAATCAGAGTCCCGCGATCAGTCGTTTGATGAAAAACTGGATGCGTTGAAAGAACGTGCTGACGGCGAAAAGCCTTTCCAAAAATATGTCGTCAAGCTTGAAAAAAAGCCTGGAAAAGATGCGTCACTTCCGCAGAATAAGCGGGAAAACGCAAAAAAACTGCTTGAGTAACGCAAGCAGTTTTTACTGTTTTATTCAGCAGCCGTATCATTTGCCGTTTCTGCTGTTTCCTGAGAAATTTCTCCCTCAAGAATATATTGGCCGCGGTATGGTTTTTTCACTTCCGGATACATTTTAATTAAGCTTTGCATAAATGTTGTCATATTAGGAATTTCAAGGCCGCTTTCCTTTTCAATTTCCTTTTGCAGTTCGGAACTTTTGATCGCTGCATTGTGGCGTTTCAACGTTTTAATCGCTGCTTCGCGCAGTTTTGCCGCTTTTGATCCCGGTCTCGCCGTCCCTCTTCTTCTTCTTGTAGAACCGTCCGGAATGCCGGCGGGAAGAGACGTAATAGACTGCATCTGCGGCTGGGAGGATTGAGGCTGTGTCTGCGGCTTTTGATAGCTTCTCATTTCCTGTGCTGCAAGCTCTGCAAGCACCGGGAGAGAGTCACTTTTTTTCTCCGGACGAAACTCTTTTTTTGTATCGGACAGGCTGCCTGTATTGTCTAATTCTCTCAGTTTTGCATATATTTTATCACGTTCTATTTGATATTCACGAATGACTTTTACCTCTGCTTCGTTTAATTGTTCTAAACGTAAGCGCAGCGCTTCTCTTTCATTAAACATGTGTAAAACCCCCTGTCAAAAATTTAAACGCTTTTATTAAGATATTAGATTACAAAAGTAATTTTATCAACTATTATTTTATCATTTTACTATTTTATTTACTCTATGAAAAATTGCTTATTTTCTGAAAATGGTACTTTATATACAAAAATCCTTATCATATAGGGGATTCTGGACAAAGTTCCAATTTATTCAACCATTTCAAAATATAACTTGAAATTACTTGTTTAATGAAAATTAGCGTGATATCTACAATTTTCGACTATAATATGTAAAAGATAATGATACGGATAAAACAAGCGGTACAGCGTGTTTACGGCTGTTTCTCTTATTTTTTAAGCCACACATGTCATATTGGAATTTTTTATCCAATAGGCACAAAAAAACCCTGTTACCTAAACGGCAAAGGGTTTGCGGAACCGAGACAATAGTCCGACGGAGATTGTCCCGATTACTCAGAAGCCTGCTCCGTTTCTGAAAGTACTCGGCTGACGCGTTTTTCAAGCATTTTCATCCCGCTTCCTCCCGCTTGAAAATGGCGGAGCTGTCCGCTTTTATCAAAAACGTAATAAGCCGGCACATATTCATTTTCAAATGCTTCAGTCAGCGTATGATCGCTGTCGACGTAAATCGGCTGAGAGATATCATGTTCAGCCGCTGTTTTCTTGATTTTCTCAAGATCAAGATCGTCTTCGGAACGGGGCATGTGAACGGCCACCACATTCAGCTGATCTTTATATTTATCACGAAACCCGTTCACCTCAGGCATCGCTTCTTTACACATGCGGCAGCTGGCGGACCAGAAGTGAATCAGTGCCGGCTTTCCGCCGACCAGCTGTTCCTTCGAGACTTCTCTGTTAATCCATGCTTTAGCGCCTGTCAATTCAGGCATTTGCTGACGTAATTTCATCTTATTTCCCTCCTTACGAAAAAGGTTTTTTGCCGGGGCTTTCAGTCCGCCGGGCAACGTTCTCCTGTTTTCCCTCCAAAGGATATGATTTGGCTGAATCACCATGTTAAAATGAGTGTGGCGATTCCTTAGTTCATATCTTCACAAAAATGATGATATTGAAACCGGGCAATATGAACAAATCATAAATGAAATAACTGATTTCTATTAAAAGGTTTATTTTATTTTAAAAACGGGTATATCACTTTTAGCTTTTTCCGCAATAGACTTGAAAGGAAGACATCACTATGATTGATCTAAAACACTTTGATTGGGCCGGGCTTCTCACATCTGCCGGGATTTTCATCATAAAGCTGGCTCTCATTATTTTAGCGTATTTTATTTTCCGGACGGCAGGAAAAAAGCTGATCAAGCATCTGTTTCAGAAATTCGAGCAACAAAACAACCTCTCTACAGGCCGCGCTTATACTTTGCGAAGCCTGGCGCTTAATGTATATGGATACATCCTGATTTTCGTTTTTATCGTAATGATTTTGGATTTATTTCACTACAATCCGAGCGCTCTCATTGCCGGCGCCGGCGTGGTCGGTCTCGCAGTCGGCTTCGGGGCTCAGGGGCTTGTCAGTGACATCGTCACCGGATTTTTTATCCTTTTGGAAAAACAGATCGACGTCGGTGATTATATTACGGTTGCCGGCTACAGCGGCATTGTCGAGCAGGTCGGTCTCCGTACGACGCAAATCCGGAGCTTTGACGGCACGCTTCACTATCTTCCCAACCGGGGCATTACGAATGTGAGCAACCATTCCCGCGGAACGATGCAGGCGCTTGTCGATATTAAAGTGCCGCTTGAAAAAAATCTTGATGAAACCATTCAAATCCTGCAAACCGCGTGTGACAAAGCAGCCGCTGAGCTCCCGCAGATTAAGGAAGGGCCGGACGTCATCGGGGTTCAGGATTTAAGCTCGTCAGAAATGGTGCTCAGAATCATTGCCAAAACAGAAAATATGGAGCAATGGCGGGTTGAACGCGTACTGCGGAGAGAAATGAAAATCGCGCTCGACCGTTTTAAAAACGCCGCTTCCGCCGAATAGAAAAACCGAAGCGTAAGCTTCGGTTTTTTCTTTTTAATGAAATTTTTTTTCCACTTCGCTGCAGATTTCGTCGGCGGTCATTCCGGAAGCCGTAATGACGGGAGCCTGAGTTGACGTATCGGCAATTCCTTGGACATTGCTGTCAAGTCCGGTTACGACACAGCAGTCACAATTCTTCGCATCCTCAGGAGTCTTCATCATCACTACGTCATATCCTTTTTGTTTTAACGCCTGTTCTACATCCGATAAAGATTGTTCAATTCCAATTTTTTTCGTCATATTGAACACCTCCGTTATGTAGAATGCTCAATTTTTGTTAGATTATTCTTCTTTTCGGATTTAATTGGCATACTTCGAAAAATATCCGACCATGACATTTACCGCGGTTTCCATCGCATCTTCATCCGGATTCAGCTTTGCGTGATGAAGCCCGTGGGATGAATCGGCCCCCAGCCAGAACATAAAGCCGGGATATTTTTTCAGCATATATCCGAAATCTTCTCCGGTCATCGCTTCTTTCGCCGTTTTCACGTCAGCAAGCTGATGATCGCTGACAAATTGCATAAATTCTTCGGTCAGGCCGCTCGTATTATAAACTTGATGATAAACGGACGGATATGTAACTTTTCCTTTGCATCGGAAGCCGATTTCAATTCCTTTGACAAGCTCTTCAATCCGCTTTTTCACCATACGCATTGATTCCTCGGAAAGCGTCCGGATGGTTCCCTCCAGATGAGCATGCTCTGCGATGATATTTTGCGCCGTGCCCCCGGTAATCGTTCCGACAGTGATCACAGCGCTGTCAAGCGGATCCGTATTTCTGGATATGACCGTCTGCAGCTGCGTGACAAGCGTGCTCGCGGCGACGACCATGTCGTCTGCTGTATGCGGATATGCCGCATGCCCGCCTTTCCCCTCGAGATCGATGACGAGTTCGCTCGTATTGGCAAACAGCAAGCCGCTTTTGGTGGAGATTGTGCCTACAGGAAGCTCAGGTGCTATATGGAGAGCGGTAATCAAATCCGGCGTCCATTTTTTCAGCACATCGCTTTCAAGCATCGGTTCCGCTCCGCCCGGTCCTTCTTCAGCCGGCTGGAATAAAAAGAGCAGATCATGTTTGACGGGATGATGGACAAAATGATCAATAATGCCGAGCGCGATGGTCATGTGCATATCGTGGCCGCATGCGTGCATAAAACCGGGGTGTTCAGATGCAAACGGAAGCCCCGTCTGCTCTTCAATCGACAGAGCGTCTATATCCGCTCTGTAGGCGAGCATTTTTTCCGGAGCCGTGCCGTTGACTTTGACAAAGATGCCGGTTCTCCAAGTTTCGATTTCAATTCTTTCCTCCGGATATTGGTTCAATAGATTCAGCAGGTACTGTTGGGTTTTATATTCCTGAAAGCCGATCTCCGGAATGCGGTGCAGATCTCTTCGGATGGCAATGAGCCGCTCTTTTTCCATATGTATTCCTCCTTGAGATAAGAATAAGGCGTGGATTTTATCATCCACGCCCATTCTATCAAACCATTCCTTACAGCTGGCGTAATTCCTGTTTGATTTCTGTTTTGCCTTTTGTTTTTTCATCGATATCTTTGATTTTTTTCGCAGGTGTTCCCGCTACAACGGTATATGGTTCGACATCGTTCACAACGATGGCTCCCGCAGCGACAACCGCGCCTTTACCGATTGTTACGCCTTCAAGCACAACCGCATTTGCGCCGATCACAACGTCGTCTTCCACGACAACAGGCTTAGCGCTAGGCGGCTCAATAACGCCCGCTAATACAGAACCCGCTCCGATGTGGCAGTTTTTGCCGACAGTCGCGCGTCCGCCGAGAACAACGTTCATATCAATCATCGTACCTTCGCCGATGACTGAACCGATATTAATAGACGCACCCATCATGATAACGGCATTGTCGCCGATTTCGACTTGGTCGCGGATAATAGCGCCGGGCTCGATTCTCGCTTTAACATCTTTTAAATCAAGCATCGGGATCGCAGAGTTGCGGCGGTCATTCTCAATGACGTAATCCTCAATTTTGTCTTTGTTTTCTTCGATTGCGCTTTTAATTTCAGCCCACTCGCCAAAAACGACGCCGGATTGGCCGTTCAGGAATGTTTTAGCGGAATCGCCAAAGCTGATTCCTTCGAGATCGCCTTTTACATACACTTTTACAGGCGTTGATTTTGTACTATTTTGAATAAATGAAATAATTTCATTTGCATCCATCATTTTCATATGTATTGTCCTCCTCTGATTTTCTACCTCATTACTGTAACAAAGGAAGGATACAAAGACAAGAAAAAAAGGAACAAGCCTTTATTCTGCCGGCTGGCTGCACAGCGCGGCAAACTGTCTTCCGAATTCCCGGAGCTCTTCTTCCTCACTGCCCTCAGGGTTGTTTTCAATTTTGACCGACGGCAGCACCACCCGCCCGCCGCGGGCCGTGATTACTTTTTCCAATTCGTCAACCGCTCCGCAAAAAAACTCATAGGACGTATCTCCGGAACCGAACAAAGCAAATGTTTTTCCCGTAAACTCCAGGTTTTCCATATCTTCAGCAATATCGAGCATTTCATCAGGAAGATCCCCGTCTCCCCACGTATATGTGCCTAATAAAATATACTCGTAATCATTAAAAAGTTCGGCATGAATATCCATCGCTTCATATCTGTCTACGGATGCTTGTGCTTGGATCAGCCCTTTTTCAATTAAATCCGCCATCGCCTCGGTGTTTCCTGACATTGTAGCGTAAACAAGCAGTACATTCCCCATCTTCGTCTCTCCTTTATGCATAAAAACTAATGTGCGAGCCGAACCGCCTCATACGGTCTGACAAACTTACTTTCGTAAAGGCCCGCGCAAAAAAAGTTTTCTTCCCGGTTTGCCACCCGCCATCCGTGACCGCGGATCGTATCAAACCACTTTAATTCACCGGCGGCGAGATCAGCTTGATAAATACGCGAAAATCCGTTTTCGTCCTGTGACGATGTGACATAAATAATCCCGTTATCCTCAGAAACGTCGAGAAATGATTTTTCCCGTACGGCGGGCCCGGCTGTAATGGCAAACTCCTCTTGCGTCCGCACGTTTCGGACGGCAAACTCCCCCCGTTCTCCCTTTGCCGCGCCCTTTACTGCAATGAGCCAGTCATTCTGATACATCATCATTGAAGCCGTCATGCGCTGTCTTTCGCGGCTTATACGCCGGATGCGGTCTTCCGTCAGATCATACGCCCAAATGCCGCCATGATTCATATGAATCCGGGTACCGATATAAATCGTCTGACCGTGTAAACAAAGCGAACGGATCACAGGCGGCTCCTTTAATTGTGAAAAGGGCTTAGCCACATGCCAAGTGACACCGAAATCATCAGATAAGTAGAGGCAGTATGTGCCGTGCGCACAGACAAACCCGTCATTCCGCCCGGCAACGGCCCATACGGAGGCGCTGGTCGGAAATCGGGAGGCCGTCCAAGTCTTTCCCTGATCGGCTGATCTGAGGACGGCGCCTTTTTCTCCAGCCGCGAATATGTAGGGCCCTATGTAAGTCAGCACATGAATCCTGCTTTTCACTCGGAACAGCCTTTTCCAGCCTTCTTCCGCGGAAAAATGAAAAATACCTTCGTCTTTCACCGCGACAAAATATCCTGAAGTCACTGATGCCATGACAGCCGTCGCGCCTTTATGAAACATGGCACCGGTCTCCGTGGTGAGCGGCCCATGCAAGAAAACCGCGGACAAATTCTTTGCAGCATTCCTGATCCTCAGCCGTCTCGGGCGCCAGCTCGATTTTCAGCGTTTCCGGATATAAATTGGCTCCGGCCTGTTCAAACGCATCGCAAAACAGCGTGACCGCTTCGCAAAACTTCGGGTAGGCGTGATCGCCTGAACCGAAACAGGCCGTTTTCAGTCCGTTGAGCTGGCTGTGCAGAATATCTTCGTAAAAATCTTCCGCTTCGTAAGGAAGATCACCATCCCCCCATGTGTACGTGCCGACAAAAACATAATCATATGCTTCGAGAGAATCCGCATCTGCCTCATCCATGTCGAGACAGTCAACTGCTATCTGATGCCCGCTCAGTGTTTCTTTTATAATGCCGGCAATATCCTCTGTATTCCCCGACATGCTTGCGTATATCATTAATGCTTTCTGCATATGATCACCTCGTAATTGATAATGATTTTCATTAACATATATAACACTTTAAATGATAATGATTTTCATTGTCAATAAAAAATAAAAAAAAGACAGCATGATTGCTGTCTTTCTAAAATGGACGTTCCTGCTTCAGCATATCTTTAATGACAGAAACAAAAGCCTGCACCTGTTTTAATTCAAATGCCGGCTCATAACCGAGCAGCCATGTGTCACGACCGATCGGATGATCTTTTGTATCAAGCAGGGGCATTTTATTTACTTTGTCTTCCTCTTCTAAAGTGACTGACGGCAGAATGGCATAACCGATCCCATGCAGCGCCATCTGCTTGCACGTTTCAATCTGATCGACGAGGATGGTCTGTTTCGGCGAGGTTTTGAATTTTTGATGCCACCAATGCTGAATTTCCTGAAAATATGTACTGTCACTTTTGAATTGGATAAACGGCCGATCGGTATGGGCAATATCATCAATACAGGAAATTTCCGTATCAACCAAATATAAATGATCGGTCATTAAATAATCTTTCCGGCCTTTCCATTCCGGATTTCCCCGGATAATGCCGATATGTACCTGATCTTCATACAGACTTTTCAGCATTTCGCTGCTCCACCCTGTAATGAGAGAGACCTTTGCATTCGGATATCGTTCCACATATGCTTTTAACACTTTCGGAAGCCAGTGCTGCCCGATAATGGAGGCGACGGCAAGCTTTAATGTGCCGTGAATCTCACCCTCAAGTTCATCAATGTTTTCTCTGATTCTTTCTTGCCGATCCGTGACGTCATTTGCAAATTGTATGATTTTTTCTCCTGCCGGCGTTACCGTAAGTCCTTTTTGAGATCTTAGAAAGATCTTTGTTCCCCAGGCTTTTTCAATGGTCTGCAATCGCTGGGACAGAGCCGGCTGTGACACGAATAACCGTTCGGCAGCCTTCCTCATGTTTAATTCCTCAGCCAAAACTACGAGCATATGAAGCTCTTGAAGCTGCATGTCGTCCTCCTTTTCAATGCCTTTCGTATTTCTTATCTACCATTCTAATAAAATAAAGGCTGCCGAGGCAAGCGCCACTCATATGTATGCGTTTTCTTTTTCCGGCATGCAAAAGAACAAATAGGCTGATCGTGCGAGCCTACTTATTCAATGATCTGATATGGCTGCTCAACTGTTTTAACACGACTCTCCTCGTGAAAATGCCTTCAAAGACGCCTTCATCATTTTCAACGCAGACAAAGCCGTTGTTAATGACCATGCTGAACCCTTTGATAATCGGATCATTGATGTGGAGACGGGGAATGTCTTTCAGCATGACTTCCTCAACCGTAATTTGATCCAGTTTCTCAAACTCGATCCGTTCAAGTCCGAAAATGCTGTTCATAATCATATTTGTCCCGATCAAACCGTGCAGACGGTACGAAGCGTCGAGGACGGGAATGGCGGTATAGCCGGTTTTGGTCAGCACTAAAAGAGCATGCTCAAGGTTGTTACCGACTTGAACGTGCGCCACTTTATCCGCCTCGATCATAAATTGTCCGACTGTTGCATCAAGAAGCTGATCTGATTGTAAGCTAATCATGTCACTTCGACCCCTTTACATTTTTCATCAAAGCATGTATTCCCTATATTGCAATAATATAAACATTATCATTTTTTGTCGAAAAGTTTCCGTCAATAAAAAAGATACTCTTTGCAATCGAGTATCAATTTATAGGCCGCTGATTAATTTTCATTCCGAAAACGGTCATAGAGCGTTACGAGTTTTTTATAAGTGGTTCCATCAACGCTTTTTGACCCTGCTTCTATATCGTTGATTTCGCTGGTCAAAAGCTCAATGGCATATTCTTGATTGATCAGGATATTCAGCAGAAGTTTCTGTTCTTCTTCCGTAAATCGTTCACTGATAAGACTCATACGTAATCAGGCCCCCTATTTTTAACTGAATACCTCTGAAAGCAAGGTGAAATTTGCTTTCAGCTCTACCGCTAGAATAAGTAAACAGAAAAAAATCGTCAACCGCATAATTCGACATTTTGCGGATTCTGTATGAAATATTATTTTGTGTAACGATTGGCATAACTGAATGCTGTGCAGGAATCGGGCTTGATTTTCGCTTCAATGCCCATCGAGGTAATGCGGCCGGTCATTTCTTGTATCAATTCTTTTGTCAGCCCTTTTTGACCGATATCCAGATGCACTTCAAATGAAAGATCCGCCCCTTCATCCGCAAAAGGCAAGAGCAAATCTGTCATTTCCATAAGACGGCCGTCGAGGATATGCGCAGCCATCTCCTGGCTGAACGCGGTTTCCAGCGAAATTTTTTCGCGAAGGCTATGTATCGGTCTTGCAAGATCGTGATTTTTCAAACAGCCCCAAGCTCCCTTGCCTGTACGGTGCAAGTGTATAGCCGTAATAAACTTTGTGAAGTCGCGGTAAACTTGTGAATCAGTCCCTACAGACAGCACGTATGCTGAACGGGGGTCTTTATTGACAAAGCGTTTCAGCCGCTCCGTCACGTCTTGAAAGGTCATCTGTGCCTCAGAAAGATTATAAAACAGAAAAGAATCAGCCATGTACGGACACTCCTCTTTCCAGAGTCTACAACCAAACGAACAAGCACGTTCCTTTGCATCATTTAATAAAGCTCCGCTTGCGGAAGACCGGAAGCTTGGTCAGCCTGAAAAATCAAATCAAATTACTGAAGGAGCTCAAAAATTTCAATAGAAATCATGTCAATGTTATCAAACGGATATGTGTTAGGTTTTTCACCTTTTTGGAAAACCGTCAGTTCAAACGTTTGATTTTTTTCGAAATATTTAACACTGCAAATTTTTTCGCCGTTAACTTCAAAATAACGCTGCATCGGCTCGTTCGCCGCTTCCGCTGTTTCTTGCAGACTTTGCAGCCGTGTGATGATACCCATTAATTGTGACATTCTAAAAAAAGACTCCTTTCAAAAAACAACTTCAAATCAACAAGTATTTATTATAATACAAGTTCTACAGAGCATCATACCATAAAGTAGACCGGGATGGCATTTTCCCGCTGGATTTTCAAAAAGAAATAAACGGGAAAACCGTGTTTTCGAATAGTTTGAAGCTTTTTTCGGAATGTCATACACCTTTCAAAAAAAATTTTTCGCTTTTTGAGCCGCCATTGTCAGATGTATGTGAGAAGAAGCCTTTTTATGCGCAGACGGCATAAAAAAACTTGGCGGGGGTAGCGCCAAGTTTTTTCGGATCTTGATCTGATAGAGGGGTTGGGGAACAGAGAGTAACTTCTCTCTATAACTAAATGATAATGATTATCAGTATCATTGTCAATCGTTTTTTAAAACTTTTTCACACTTATAAAAAAAGCGGCATACAGCAGCCGCTTTAAAGTAATCCGTCCTGTTCATATAAATAAGAGTAAGGCAGATCGATAAATAAATACATATTGTCATCCATCGGGTATGAAAAGGTTCTGATCATCTCACCCGTCTCAATATCACTGTACAGGTCACTGAAAAAGCCTTTTCTTGAATTCCGCATCTTCATGATGTTTTCTAAAAAGTACGGACGCCAGCTCCAGTTTTTCTCCATGTATTCAGGCTGATAAAGCCATTCGCCGGACTGCTTGAACACATTTCCCGTCAGCTGATAGCCTTCTTCATCACACATATAAATTCTGAAGCAGCAGTCGGTCAGGTTTTCCGCCAGTTTTTTAATAAACTCATCGTCCGCCTGATGGGTTTTCTTCAGCTCGGAAACTGCCTGATTGACCCGCTTATAAAAATTCTCAGAGTGTTCATATACCGTTTCCAGCTTCTTTTTTTCTCTCGTAATAAATTGCTGAAACTCCGTTTTCAAGCGTGCTTTTAACAGGCTCCGGTCTATAAAATCGCCGCTCGGCGCCTGCAGATAATAGCCTTGAAAAAATCGGCCTCCGTTTCTCCATGCGTACTGGAGCTGGAAATCAGCTTCTATATCTTCATACAGCAGCGCGGCGCCGATTTTTCTCGCCAGCAATGAAATGCTGTACAGCACATGCTCATATGATGGTGACGGCTGAGATACCTTCAGCGCCTGCAAATCTATTTTCAGAAGGTCCGGTGAAAGGAGCGCGATTCTGTCCAGGTTGCTGCTCTCCTTACCTATATTGTCCACCGCGATTTTAATGCCGTATGTACGATAGTAGGCAAGCATATGGTACAGCTGTTCAATGTCGCCTTCGAAATTGTGCTCGGTGATCTCAAGCACAATACGGTTCAATTCGATGCCCTGCTCTTCGTATTCTTTCAAAAGCTCAAGAAAGCTTTCGCCGTGGTCAAGCATCAATACATTCGCATCCTGATTGATAAAAATCAACAGATCACGGTCAGCTTCTTTAAACCGCTCCAGCGCCTGCCTGATGACTCTGTCATCGACCTCAAGCTTATATTCTTCCGGAATGCCGGAATCTAAGAAAAACGACCCGAGGCTCTCAATCTCCGCATCTGCCAAAATACGCCCAAGCACCTCATAGCCTACGACTCTTTGTTCTTCAGCGTTAAAAATCGCTTGGTAATACGGAATGACATCATCAATATTCGTCAGTATATCAAGTGGGTCCAACATGTTATCACCTGCTTCTCTATCTTTGTCTGATTATACACAATTATATCAGCACCACAAATGTTTAGATTAGGGGAAAAGGAGGCAGTATGGCAGCAGCTTAAAATAAAAGGGGGATATTTTTAAGATCACTCTTCAGACCGGTTCATTAAGGACGTTATTCATTTGTTTCACAATCACAAATAAAAGGATAAATATAAGAGCATTATAACCGGCAGCTGTCCAAAAATAATGGCTCCAATCTGTGCTGTTAAATATCCAATCATCATCATGTTTCAACTGAAAGAAAGTTCCTTTTTTATCTAAAATGCCAAATGTAAGAGTTGTTAACCCGCCAACACTCTCGGAAACGTCAACTCCATACATTGAATCGGCATGATCAGTATGATTTATTGGCATATACGTATAATCAGATAAAATTGTTTCCGCCAGCTTGGTTGGCAGAGACACATATAATACAGCCGATGTATCGCCTCCGAGCCCACTCAAATACTCCCTGGCTTTAATACATTTCGTTTCATCAGGAAAATCGATGTGATATAGCTTTTCAAATCTGATTATTTCATCAGATGTAAGATTGGTATTTTGATAATACTCCGGAGTAAAAGCACAAATAATAAAGTACCAAATATTAAAGATGATAGCTAAACTGCTTACAAATAGTACAACGAACCATTTTAATAATTTCTTCAATTAACCGCCCCTTAATCTTTCAAAATTATATCATAATTTTGAATAGAAAATAAAACAAGCGAACGGCGGCTTTAACGTTCGCTTGTTTTGCAAAATCATCGATATATGAAAAATTAAAACGGATAAGGATTCAGCCATTGCCCCCCGTCCATTGTGATACAATCCCCGTTTATATAGGACGCTTCATCAGATAGCAAAAACGCTGCCAACGCGGCGATTTCTTCCGGTGTGCCCAGCCGGCCGAGCGGCACACTGTTCATAGTGCGGGACACCGCTTTTTCCGATTCAAACAGCTTCTCCGCACCGCCTGTCCGTTCAATCGGGCCGGGGGCTATCGCGTTTGTGCGGATGCCGTATTTGCTCCCCCATTCAACGGCCAGCGTTCTTGTCAGTGACAATACCCCCGCTTTGGCTGCAGCGGAATGAACGACACCCGCTCCCGCTCCCCATGCGTATGTAGCGGCCATATTTAAGATGACGCCCTTCTGCTCCTGCTCGATCCAATGCCTTGCCGCGGCTTGGCTGCAGAAAAATGTGCCGTTTAAAACAATCTCAATAACAGCTTTCCATCCATTGGGCGTCAGCTTCTCTGCCGGGCAAATAAAGTTGCCGGCCGCATTGTTAATCAGCGCATCGAGCCGGCCAAAGACTTTTTTCGCTTCTGTAATCATGTCTGAAGCGGCGGAATCAGAACGGACATCCATTTGAAAACAAGCGACCTGCCCCTCAAAGGTCTCAATTTCTTTTTTTGTTTCCTCAAGTGCTTCATGGTTCCTCCCTGTCACCATGACGTGCCATCCTAATTCAGCCTGTTTTTTCGCCATTGCTTTTCCCATGCCGCTTGAACCGCCTGTAATGATTACCGCTTTCTTATCCATAACAAACCCACCCCTTTTTATTGAATGAATAATCATTCATAATTTTATCACAGATGTCTATCCGCGTCATTACATGCTGAGAAGGGATTTTTCAGCCAAGCTGATGATATAATAGAACAACTCTGACAAAGGTTGGTTTTACATATGGAGAAAATGACCAGAAGAACATTTTTAAAAAGAGGATTCGGCATTTTGGGTACAGCTCTCGCAATGGCTTGCGGAGGTTACGGCTATGCCCGGTATATTGAACCGCGCATGATTGAGATCACCCGGCATACAATCACCAGCCGCCTGATCCCCCGCGGCTTTGACAATTTTAAAATCGTTCAATTCAGCGATACACATCTCAGTGATGTGTTTACATCCGGTGACTTGAATAACGCAGCGGAAAAGATCAATCAGCTGAAACCCGATCTGCTCATCTTTACGGGAGATTTAATTGATAAGCCGCATTTATTTAATGATCACCAGCATGCACTCGCCGTGCTGAAAAATCTTGAAGCTCCCTTCGGCAAACTTTGTGTTTACGGAAACCATGACCACGGCGGCTACGGTACGAACACGTACAAGGCTCTGATGGAAGCGGCGGATTTTCAAGTGTTTCGAAACGGCTATCGTCAGGTGCAGCTGACAGACGGAAGCCGGATTGAACTCGCGTTTTTGGATGATGTAATGCTCGGAAAACCCGATTATGAAGCCACCCTGTCCCGCCTTTCCGAAGATGCGTTTTCCATTTTAATCGTCCACGAGCCTGATGCCGCTCTCAAGATAGGCGGATATCCCGTAAACCTCCAGCTGTCGGGACACACTCACGGCGGCCAGGTCCAGCTCCCGTTTTTCGGCCCTCTCATTACGCCTCCTTACGGAAAAACGTATACCGACGGCATGTATACGCTGCATGACACAGCCGTTTACGTCAATCGCGGGCTCGGTACGACAAGACTGCCGTATCGATTTTTAGCCAGACCGGAAATCACGCTGTTCACATTGAAAACCGAGCAAAAATAAGACTTTTATCCTGATGCACAGACACCCCCTCCGTAATATGTATATGGAAAAGAGCAAAAAGGAGGGTGATGAAACTGCTGACATATCAAGTGAAACAAGGAGAAACCATCTCAAGCATTGCGCAAGACTTCAGAATAAGCACTGCTGCTCTCCTTCAGGCAAATCCCTCAATCCAATCGGTCATATACGCGGGACAGCATATTATCATACCGAATCTTCCCGACCCATCCACCATTCCCTACTCCATCATCGTGTATATCGGAGCGAAGAAACTGGAGTTATACCGCCTTGGCAGGCTCATCCGTACGTATCCCATCGCAGTCGGAAAAATATTGACGACCACGCCGACCGGAGAATTTTACATCGTGAACCGCCAGCCTAAGCCCGGCGGCCCGTTCGGCGCTTATTGGCTCAGCCTCTCTAAAATTCATTACGGCATTCACGGAACAAATAATCCTTCCTCCATCGGCAAAGCGGTATCAAAAGGATGCATCCGGATGTATAATCAGGACGTCACTGAACTTGCCGCTGCCGTTCCTAATGGAACAAGGGTGACTATTATAAGATAGAAAGATCTTATTTGTTAATGGAACGAGCTGATGATAATATATTACAGTGGGACCTTTAGGGTAAGGAGCGTGTTTATGGATATATTTAAAAATCGCAATTTTGTCCGTCTCTTTTTCGCAGCACTCGCTTCTCAAATGGGAACGACTGTAGGTAATATGGCTTTCGCTTTTTACTTGCTGGACCATTTTTCAAATCAGCCGGCATACACGACTTTGGCTGAGCTGATGTATTCACTGCCGACAGTTTTCGTATTTCTGATTGTCGGTGTCGCAGCTGACCGGCTTGACAGGAAAAAGGTCGCAGAGAATTGTGACTGGATCAGAGCCGGACTGACGATCGTATTGTTTGCCGCATTATACACCGGGAGCATCCCTCTCGTGTTCTGTATTTTGTTCATCAGAAGCGCCGTGACCAAGTTCTTTTTCCCGGCGGAAGCCAGCCTTGTACAAGCTATTCTGCCTAAGGAGCATTACGCGAAAGCGGCGGGACTTAACCAGATCCTGTTCAGCATCTTCATGGTATTCGGCGTCGGTATAGGCGCGTTTATGTATAAAACGATCGGTATTCACGGAGCCATTATCCTTGATTTTGTCAGTTTTATTGTATCAGGCTTTCTGATCCGCGCCTGCCGCATTCCGAAAGAAGCCCGTCAGCCGAACGGCCCTTTTAAATGGGGAGATTCGTTTCTGAAAGACTCGGTCGCTGATTTTAAGGAAGGGATCGTATATATTGTTAAAAACAAATTGCTTGCTTCCCTTATTTTCGGCTTTTTTATCTTCGGTTTTGTCAACGGCGGCTTTGCCGTACTGCCGATGTTTACGATGAAGTACGGACTTGCGCCTGATCATTACGAATCACATACTTCCATCTTCACCGTCGCACTCGGCTTCGGCCTGCTTGCAGGAAGTGTGATCGGAACGATGATCGCGAAAAAAGTCAAACCGCATCATTTGATGTCGATTCCTATTTTGGCAGCCGGACTGCTCATTTTTGTCCTCGGCTATACGGATAAGCTGTGGATTTATTATGCGGCGGCTTTCGTCCTCGGCATGTGCATCGGCCCTGTCAATATCGCCATCGGCGGCTGGATGCCGAAAATTGTTCATCCGAAAATAATGGGCCGGGTCAGCGGCTGGCAGGATCCTTTTATGATGTTTGCCCAATCGATTACACTCGGACTGGTTGCCCTGTTATTTCCGAAATTCGTTTCCAATATTGATTACCTTTATTACGGCATGGGAATCGTGATTTTAGCGGTATTTGTGTTCTATTTTATCGCTCTTCCGAAATACAGCGCCGAGGCAGCAGAGGTCGATGTGCAGCAATCATTAAAGGCTGATTCCGAAAAACATGCGAATCCTGTCTAATAAAGGAAAAAGATGCGCCCTTTTCATCAGAAAAAGGCGTATTTTTATAATCAATATTTGCATTTCAACGCTAAAAAAGTATAATCTATATATGAACTTGATCAATGCAAAGGAGAGAAATAATGGACGACCACGCTTATTCGAAAGAGCTGCAGCCAACCATCGAGAATCTTTCAAAAGCTGTTTATACTGTGAACCGCCATGCAAAAACCGCCCCCAACCCTAAATACCTTTATCTGCTGAAAAAACGGGCATTACAAAAGCTTGTGAAAGAAGGCAAAGGGAAAAAAATAGGGCTTCACTTTTCAAATAATCCCAGGTTTAGCCAACAGCAGTCAGACGTACTTATCTCTATCGGAGACTACTATTTTCACATGCCTCCAACAAAAGAAGACTTCCAGCATCTTCCGCATTTAGGTACGTTAAATCAATCGTACCGCAATCCTAAAGCACAAATGTCTTTGACAAAAGCGAAAAACGTATTGCAAAAATATGTGGGCTTAAAGGAAAAACCGCTTGCCGCCAACAGGCAGCAGCCCGCTTATCATAAACCCGTATTTAAAAAACTTGGTGAGAGTTATTTTTAATTCCGCCGCAAAAAAGCCGATGCGTCATGCATCGGCTTTTTTCTATTCAATCACGTACGTATCCACTTTTTTAATGAGCTCGCTGATTTCAGGCTTGCTGATCTGTTCATCCGCTCCGACTACTTCGCCCCGGTGGCGCAGGTCGTCCGTAATCAGGGACGAGAAAATCATAATCGGCACATCAGAGCTTTGCGGGTTATCCTTAAGGAGCTTCGTCAAACGATGCCCGTCCATTTTCGGCATCTCAATGTCACTGATAATCATGTCAATATGGTCTGACAGGTTTTCTCCGTTATCCGTCAGTTCCACGACGTAATCATACGCTTCTTTTCCGTTTTCAAACGTAACGATTTCACTGTACCCCGCCTCAGTCAGCTCATCCGTCAAAAGACGCATCAGAAGCGGCGAATCTTCAACGATGATCAGTTTTTTACCCGCCCGTCTTTCATCAAATCCTTCCTGATGGACATGATAAGTCTCAACTCCCGATGCCGATTCAATATCGTAAATGATCTTTTCATAATCAGGCAGAAAGATCATCGTGTCTTCCAGTTTGATGATTCCCGTTAAATGCCGCTCCATGCCCTGGTTCAGGGAAGTCGGCTTTTCAATCGCCTCCCAGGACACCCTGTGGATTTGTGAAACGGAACCGACGTGAAAGACGATTTTCCGTTTGTTGAATTCCGTTACGATATATTTATCGTCTTTTGCTCCTTCGGCATCAACGCCGAAAAAGGAATACAGACTGATGACGGGAAGAATTTCGCCTCTCAGCTTAATCATCCCTTCTACGTCTTTATGAGACTGAGGCACAGATGTGACATCTACCGGCTGAATGATTTCCCGGACTTTCATCACATTTATGCCAAATGTATTGACGCCTACTTCAAATTTGACGATTTCTAATTCGTTTGTGCCTGAATCCAATAAAATATCGTATTGTTGTAAAGACAATTCAATCCCTCGCTATCCGCATTCAGTATTGTACTGTATATATCGGCTGGAAACGGAAAAAGTGAATGTATTCGGTCCAACTGGCCATGAACTCTTTATAAAAAAATGCTTTTTTCTGATATCCCATTGACTTTTTGACATCGAGTGGTAAAATAGTCAAGGATTTTTCAGGAAGAAGGGTGTAATAAATGGGTACAGTAGTCATATTCGACCAAGATCAAATGACAGTGTTAGAAGATATCAGCAAAACGGCTTACCTGCAAATGAAAAAAGAGGCGAAAGAGCGTCCCGACAAGCCCGCTCCATACATCTTATGGCGGGAAGACGTCAGCTTTGAATACGGGTATTAATGACATTCGCCACATATCACAATAGATAGATCATGATACAATGAAGACAATCATTTCAGCTGGTTGTCTTATTTTTTTCTGAAAGAAGGTATGTTTTCACATATCGGACATATACTCGGGATAGTTCAATAAAAAGATGACAAATGCTCAGCTAGTGGTAAAATAGGATAAACTCAATATATAGTATAAGGTGATGAATTATGGAACATTTGCTTAATCCGAATGTAAAAGAAATTGAAATTTCAGGAATTCGCAAATTCTCAAATCTTGTAGCTCAGCACGACAATGTCATTTCGCTTACGATCGGTCAGCCGGATTTCTTCACGCCGCACCATGTCAAAGCGGCTGCCAAAAAGGCAATCGACGAGAACGCCACGGCATATACTCCGAATGCGGGCGGCCTTGAGCTGAGACAGGCCGTACAGCTTTATATGAAGAAAAAAGCTGATTTGAATTATGAAGCTGAAACTGAAATCATCGTCACAACCGGGGCAAGCCAAGCGATTGACGCGTCTTTGCGGACGATTTTATCTCCGGGCGATGAAGTTATTCTCCCCGGACCGATATATCCGGGCTATGAACCGATCATCCGCATGTCGGGCGCCGTTCCGGTCCATGTGGATACGACGACACACGGATTTAAGCTGACGGCGCGGCTCATTGAAGAATCGCTGACACCAAAAACAAAATGCGTCATTCTTCCTTATCCGTCAAACCCGACCGGAGTGACATTGTCTGAGGAAGAGCTGCAAAACATCGCAGCCGTCCTGAAGGGCAGAAATGTTTTTGTCCTGTCTGATGAGATTTACAGCGAATTAACCTATGACAGACCGCATTATTCGATCGCGTCTTATTTGAGAGATCAGACGATCGTCATCAACGGCCTGTCAAAATCACACAGCATGACGGGCTGGAGAATCGGTTTCATTTTCGCACCGAAAGAAATTGCCAAGCACATCTTAAAAGTTCACCAATACAGTGTGACATGCGCGTCTTCAATCTCTCAGAAAGCGGCTCTTGAAGCGGTGACAAACGGTGTTGATGATGCGCTTATTATGAGAGAACAGTATAAAAAGCGGCTTGACTATGTATATGACCGTCTTGTCTCAATGGGGCTTGACGTCGTAAAGCCGTCAGGCGCATTTTATATCTTCCCTTCCATTAAGTCATTCGGAATGTCATCGTTTGATTTTAGTATGGCTCTTTTAGAGGATGCAGGTGTGGCTCTAGTGCCCGGCAGCTCGTTTTCAAAATTGGGTGAAGGGTATGTGAGGCTGTCATTCGCATATTCACTGGATACATTGAGAGAAGGCTTGGACCGGCTGGAAGCATTTATTTTAAAAACGAGAGAATCCATGCAGACTATTTAAACAACGGCATAACGCCGTTGTTTTTTATTGTTTCGGGAATGTAATAAGAAAGGCCGTGCCTCTATCCGGTTTGCTGTCTACTTGGATAGCTCCCTGGTGGTTTTTAATAAGGTTGAATGTGACCATCAGCCCCAGGCCGGTTCCTTTTTCTTTCGTTGTCAAAAACGGTTCGCCTATTCGTTTCAGCACGTTTTCCGGTATCCCGTCACCCTCGTCTTTCACCGTCACATTAACGGAATACTCATCTTCTGTCATAAGAATGTGAACCGTTCCCCCATCCGGCATCGACTCAACGGCATTTTTAATCAGATTGATAAACACCTGTTTCAGCTGATTTTGATCACCGTTAATATACATGCTGTCATGTTCATAATCCGTTTTGATAAAAATCCCTTTAAGATTTGCCTGCGTCTCTAAAAGAGCGGTCACTTCACTTATAATTTTCTTTAAGTTTACACGCTCTTTCACGGCGTTTTGCTGAGGTTTGGCAAGCATTAAAAGCTCACTTAAAATTAATTCGATTCTGCTCAGTTCAGAAAACACAATTTCAAAGTAATGTTCGTTTTCCCCCATCGTCGGCTTCATGAGCTGTAAAAATCCTTTGATCGCCGTCAGCGGATTGCGGATTTCGTGAGCGATTCCCGCCGCCAGCTGCCCTGCGATAGACAGCTTTTCCGACTTCAGCATTAATTCCTCCGTCTGCTTCCGCTCAGAAATGTCACGCAGAATGACCTGCACGGCCGTTTCTCCGAAAAACGTCGTCGGAATACAGACCATTTCCGTGTAGATCAGCCGGTTTTTAAAGGTAAACCACGATTGCTTAATAATTTCTGACTCGGTCTTTCGGTTGATAATATTTTGGATCCGCTGTTTCACGCCGTCATGATCACAGGGATGAAGCTGATCATAGACGTTTTTCCCGATTAAATCTTCATATGTTTCAGCCTCAAACAGCGAAATGCCCGACTCATTCATGAATACCCATTTATCATTGTGAATCACGGCGATCGTATCAATTGAATTCTGAATGAGGAGCTGATAACGCTCTCTGCTTTTTTGCAGAATCGTTTGGAATTTTTTCCGTGAAGAAATATCAATCAGAAGCAGCAATTCCGCCCGCTGATTTTTATATGTCGTCGGTGCCGCCTTTACTTCTAAATGAACGGGCGTGCCGTCGAGCCTTCTCCACGTCTGTTCGATCATTCCGACTTCCATTCCTTTTTGCATCCGCACAATTCGGTTTTTCACAATGTCGTGATACTCTTCTTCAATAAACTCATAAGAGCGCCTGCCGATTACCTCGTCTTTGCTTTCGGCTCCCAGCATGGCAAGCATCGCATTGTTGGCGTATGCGATTGTGCCGTTGATGCTGACATATAAAGGATTCGGCAGCATTTCGACAAGACGCTCGAATTCGCCGTTTCCAGCCGCATCTTCCGACTGTTGTTCTGCCTTTTGCTTCTTTTGTTCATACATATAAGGCCGGCGGGGCGTCTTCTCCTCAAGCACCTTGATTTTGAGGATGATTTCCCGATCCGTCCCCTCCATTTGCGGTGTGACAATTTCCACACCCGCTTCAAGCCATACGATGGTATGATCTTTTTTAATAAGACGAAAGGTGCAAGGCATCAAATGATGCTCATTATAGAAGTAACTTTCAACCAAAAATTGATCTTCTTCATGCAGGAACGTTTTGAGAAATGACCCGATCATCTCTTCCTGAGAATAACTGAAGTACGATTTGCAGTTTGCAGAAATATACATAATACGCCCGTTAGACGTCAAAACGGCATGAAGATCGGTTTTCGATTGAAACTGTTTGACATGCTGAGTATCCTGTTCCACAGAATCCCTCCTTTGCATTATACTCGCACTGCAGGCTGGACACGGACTGGTATAAAAAGAAATTCCACTAGATTGATTCGCTAAAAAATAAGCATTCTCCTTCTATTCTTATTGTGAACGTCAATTTTCCTGAATGAAAGAAAGGGCGCACGAGATGTTCGGCCGCCCTTTCATTTGTTATTTTTTATTGTATTTCTTTTCAAGTTCTTTGTAAGCGTCAATTGCTCCTTTGGCAATGTTTTTGCTTACATGATCTTTATCATCTCGAACAGACGGAACGACGACGCTGAATGCCACTCGTGGATGTTCTGATGGATAATAGCCGACAAAGGTCAGGTTATACGTCTCTTTCCCCCACCAGTTTTTGTTCGTGCCGTAATAGTGCGTCTGCGCGGTTCCCGTTTTACCGGAAACATCGGCGCCGGACCCCTGGAATGTTGAATAAGCCGTTCCTTGAGGTGAGCTTGTAACCAATTTCATCCCTTTATGAACTTGGTCAAAATCGCTCGGACTGTTATTTACTTTGTTCAAAATTTTAATATCTCGCTGTTCAATCGCTTTTCCAATCTTGTTTTTGCTGTCCGGTTCATGAATGCTTGTGACGATCCGCGGCTGGACGCGATACCCTCCGTTTGCGATGGCTGAAATATATTGAGCCATTTGAAGCGGCGTATATGTATCAAATTGTCCGATCGCAAAGTCAAGCAGCAATCCCCCGACCATTTGCGGATTTGACTGCATGCCCGCTGATTCCTGGGGAAGATCAATCCCGGTCTTCACACCTAGGCCGAATTGGGCGTAGTAGTTGCGCATTTTCTTAATATCGTCTAATCCGGCAGGCAGCGTGCCGTGCGGGACGTAGGTAATGCCCGCGATATTCATGGCCACATGAAACATATACACGTTTGAACTTCTTTGCAGCGCAGTCAGCTCAGTAATGGCTCCCATTTGTGTCCACGATTGTTTTTTCGTGTCGCCTTTAAATACAAGCGGCGCATCGACAAACGTTTTATAATGCGGGAGGCCGCTTTGGTAACCTGCGAGAACAGTCGCTCCTTTAACAGAAGAGCCCATCTCATATTGGGTCGTAAATGCTCCGATCGCAAAATCCTGTGTTTTATTTGTTTCGAGATCGATTCGTTTCCCCGCCATTGAGAGAATGTCCCCGTTGTTCGGGTCCATCATGACGGCAAATCCTCTGTCAACCATATAGTTGCCTGCGGCGCGGCTTCTTCTCAGCTCTTTTTCAATGACTTTTTCGACTTTCGACTGTAGTTCCATATCGAGCGAGAGCTGCAGATCGTAGCCTCTGCTGCCTTCATCGACGGGCTTTTGGCTGACGACCTCACCTTTGCTGTTTTCCACATACTCTACTTTTTCTTTATGCGCGTTTAAATAGTCTTCATACTGATATTCGATGTAGCTTTTTCCCACTCGGTCATTCAGTGAATAGCCTCTTGTGACATAGTAATCTTTCCGTTCGCCCAACAATCCCTGTTCCGGTGTCGTCACACCGCCGAACAGAGAGTACAGTGTTTTGTCGTACGGATATTTCCGCGTCCAGTCATTGATTACGTCAATGCCGGGTAGCTCTTTCAGGTGCTCGGATACGACGGAAACTTCTTCATATGTCAGGTCGCTTTTCGGTTTTTGCTTGTTGTTGTCATGTTCGTCAAGCAGTGAACCGCTGTTTCCGTTTCCGTTCAGCTTATTCGGGTCCATTGATTTGACGACTTGCGGCTGATAGGCGTTGCCGCTTGAAAAACGCGTATAAATCGCCGCGATTTCCAGCTCTTTTTTATCTTTTTTGATCGCATCAATCTCCTGCTTCGGGACGCGTTCAATCTGGCGTTTGTACACTTCTTGGGATTTCAGGCTGTTTTCTGAATCCTTCATAAGCTTTTCCGCCTTCTTCGGATGTGCGGCAAGCCAGTAATCAATGATATTTCGATCCTTCATAAATTCAGTATCAATGTGAATCAGTGCGGCGAGATTTTTTGCCGTTTTCAATTTGTCCTTTGCCGAGGTTTTTGAGGTGGATACATATACAATTTCGGGCACGGCCTGGTTATCAACCGCCACTCTGTTCCGCTTGTCATACATCTTTCCCCGCGGTGTCGGATAATAGGCGGTTTTTGCATTTGCCTTCTCCGCATCCTGGCGGTGTTTATCCCCTTCGACAATCTGGACGATGCCGAGTTTAAAAATCAGTGCCGTAAAGAGAAGAAAAACAATCAAAAAATAGAGATTCATTCTCAGCGCTCTGTAACGTTTCGTTTTTTTCTTTGGTTCGCGCGCAACTTCAGCCACTTTCTGTTACACCTCTCAAATCATTGAATATATTTACATAAACAGATTTTAATTGTAACATTTTTGTAAAAGTTGTTACAGCGAAAACGGGTAAAAAAAACTGTCAAGATCAAATTATCTTAAAATATATCTAACACTTCAAATAATTTGAAGAGATGTAACGGATTTTAAAAAATAAATACAGATCGTTTTTCCTGATATAAAGCCATTTTTCTGTGCTCAATTACAATTATGACAAACGTTTGTTGTCAAAGGAAATGGCTGCCTGCATTATGACAAAAAAGCTGTGATAAGATTTTTCATGTAGAAAAAAACAACTTCTCTGGGAGGCTATAAACTTATGAAAAAAGCATTTCTCTTATCTGCCGCCGCGGCAGTCAGTTTGATTACATTCGGAGGCATTCAGCAGGCATCTGCCAAAGAGCTGTCATGCCAGCACGTCGTTACTGTGAAAAAAGGAAACACTGTACAGCATCTGACTCTTCAAGAGGCTGTTGAAAAACTACATATGAAAACGAGCGTGAAAAAGCTGAACGTTAAAAATGAGAAAGAACTGACTCAGCTGCTGCAAAAACACGCAAAGCATTCTGATATGACAGTTAAAGACGTTCAAAAAGAAACACCGGCAAAAACGGCTCCGACAGCTGCCGAAAAACCGAAAGCCGATCAAAACCAGACGGCTGACAATGCAAAGCAGACAGATAACACAAACAACAGCAGCGAGAAAACTCCTTCTTCTGTCAGTGCGTACGAAAAGAAAGTCGTTGAATTAACAAATGCAGAGAGACAAAAGCAAGGCTTAAAACCTCTGCAGATTGATGAAAAATTAAGCAAATCAGCTCACGCAAAATCACAAGATATGAAAGACAAAAACTATTTCGATCACCAAAGTCCTACTTACGGCTCACCGTTTGATATGATGAAGTCTTTCGGAATCACTTATAAAACTGCCGGTGAAAATATCGCCAAAGGACAGCCGACTCCTGAAGCTGTCGTTAAAGCTTGGATGAACAGTGAAGGCCACAGAAAGAACATCATGAATCCTGAGTTCACTCAAATCGGTGTCGGTTACGTAGAATCAGGAAACATCTGGACACAGCAATTTATCGGAAAATAAATAATAAAAAAGATTGCCCCTGCGGGCAATCTTTTTTATTTCACCCAAAGTTTATAAATGCTTTGAGTTCCGCTGTTTTCTTCACCTTGCGCGGAAAGCTTGTCGTATAATGATTTGGCGAGCGCCAATCCGGGCATCTCTTCTCCCATGAGCTCCGCTTCTTCAAGAGCAATTCCCATGTCTTTAATAAAGTGTTTCACGTAGAATCCTGGTGCAAAATCGCCTTTCAGCATACGGGGGGCGAGATTTGACAATGACCAGCTTCCGGCAGCTCCGGTTGTAATGCTTTTCAGCACTTGTTCCGGGTTCAGACCGGATTTTTCAGCGTAAGCCATCGCTTCAGCCACTCCGACCATTCCCGCTGCAATCGCGATCTGATTGCACATTTTCGTATGCTGGCCGCTGCCAGCCGGCCCTTGATACTGAATGTTTTCCCCCATAACGGAGAAAAGCGGCAGGCATGCTTCAAACGCTTCTTTTTCTCCTCCGGCCATAATGGCAAGCGTTCCGTTCCTCGCGCCGATGTCTCCGCCGGAAACGGGTGCATCCAGGGCGTGAATGGATTTTTCTTTGGCTTTCTCCGCTATTTTCTTCGCCAGAGACGGTTTTGATGTCGTCATATCAATGACAAACGCCCCTTCTTTTGCGTGCCGGAGAATGCCGTTTTCGCCGAGATAGATTTCCTCGACATCACTCGGATAGCCGACCATGGTAATAATGATGTCTGCTTTCTCTGAAAGGTCTTTGACCGTCTCCTGCCAGACCGCTCCCTTATTCAGAATCTCTTCCGCTTTTTGTTTCGTCCGCGTGTAGACTAAAACAGGATAGCCCGCTTCTAAAATGTGCGATGCCATACTGTTTCCCATGACGCCCAACCCGATAAATCCGACCGTTTTGTTCACTGCGCTTTCCTCCCCTGATGCGATTCATATATCATTCTTTCATGTCTATATTACCATATTATAGGCTGATAGAGTCCGCGTTACAAGGTGAATTTAGAAATAGCGCTGATCAGATCTTCGCTCGCGCTCTTTAACATATCAGTCGATTGCTTTACTTTTTCAAGCGTAACGAGCTGTTCATCAGTAGAAGCATTCACTTCTTCCGCGGCTGCCGCTGATTCTTGAGAAATGGCGGAGATGCTTTGAATCGCTTCTTGAATCGCGGCTTGTTCTTCACTCATTTTTTGAATGTCATTGTAAATATGATCTATACCTTGAACGAGAGACTGCATTTCCGTCGTAATCAGATTGAGAACCTCACCCGTTTCATGAATGGCGCTGTTTTGTTCATCATTCATTCTGCTTGCCTCAATCATCGCGTGTGACGCTTCTTTTGTCTCAGATTGAATCAGCCGGACCGTTTCACTGATATGGCCGGAAGAAAGAGCTGATTGTTCAGCAAGCTTGCGGACTTCTTCAGCGACGACGGCAAAGCCTCGTCCGCTTTCTCCCGCTCTAGCGGCTTCAATACTCGCATTCAGCGCCAAGAGATTCGTCTGGTCTGAAATGGCGGATATTGCCGTCACGACTTCTTCTATGTTTTTCGTTTGTTCTTCCAGGTCATTCAGCATTGCCTCTACTTTTTTCGTTTCTGAATTGGCTTCGTTTGACTTCATCAGCAGCTGCCCGAGCGCGTCCAGTCCTTTGTAGCTGGCATCCTCTGAAGATTTTGAGAGTTGTTTTATGCTGCCTGCGCGATCTGCGATTCCTTTTATTTTGACTGAGAGATTTTCTGATTTTTCGTTGATCGTCTCAACCTCTGACGCTTGCTCTGTCGCTCCGGCGGCGACTTCCTCTATCGCTTTTGCGATTTGTCCGCTCGTTTCATTTGTTTCTTGTGAAATGACGGTTAGCTGGTCAGATGTATCAGACACATTTTCTGAGGAGGCCTTAACCTGTTCGACCATCTCTTTCATATTTTCAACCATTTGATTAAAGTCTTTTGTTAACTCGCCTACTTCATCTTTTGATTTCGTCTGGGCGCGGACGGTTAAATCTCCGGCTGAGACTGAATTTGTTTTGGCGATCAGCTGCTGAATCGGCCCGGTTATCGTTTTTGCTAGTAAATAGCTGAGTCCGATCGTAATCACAAGAGCGATCAGTGACATAAAAATGCTCACCGTGTTCATTTTGTCGGCTACTCCCATCAGCTGATCTTTTTCAAACTGCGTTCCGACTTTCCACCCTGTTTCTTTTACCGTTTGGTAGACGACCATGTTCCCCTGCAGCTCTTTGATGCCTTCTTTATCCGTAGTGATGTCTTTTAACGTCTGATCTTCCGACATATTTTTTCCCTGTTTTTCCGGATGCGCCAGCAGAGAACCGTTTTCATCCGCCAAAAACGCAAATCCTTTATATGGAACCTTTTGCTCGTTGACCATGCTCTGAATGGAGGACAGCTTCAGATCTAAGCTCGCCACTCCGACGACGGTTCCGCTGTTTTGAATGGCTTTTGACGCCGTCACGATCATGTCTCCCGTCACTGCATCTTTGTAAGGGTCAGTCCAGACAACCTTATCGGGTTTTTCGGCCGCCATCTTATACCACGTTCGATTTGTCGGATCATAGTCTTTGGCAAAGTCGGCCTTTGGATATGTAAACATTTGTTTGTTTGCGGTTCCGACATACGCAAGCGCGACATATTTGTCATTCTGTCCGATCTGTTTTAACTCATCATTAAAAAGCCGCGCGGTTTCTTTCTTCCCATCTGATAGAAAAGACCGGGACAATTCACCGCCTGCCAATCTCAATAATACGGTCTCATCATTTTTCAGCTGAAGCTCAATGTTCTGACCGAGTGAATTGGTGACATTCTCTGTCGTACGTTTTGCTTCCTCCGTCATCATCGGCTTTAATGTCAAATATGAAGAAACCGTTAAAAAAACAACCGTTACGATAAGCATTGCCGATACAAACACAGCAATTTTGATGTGCATTTTTTTAAACATAACCATCCCCTCCTGAGAGTTATATCGGTCTTTCGGCCAAGAAAATGAATAAACCTTGAAATAAATATCAAAAATTTCCGCCATTTGGCGCAGCAAAAAAAGAGCTGTCGTACCGACAGCTCCGCCTTACGTAAAATATTCGATTTTCGCTTTCGGAAAATAGGTTTCGATAAAAGATTCGAGTGTTTCCCTTAAGTCATGCTCTTCGTCTTTTTGGTATATATACTTGCCGATTCCGTAGCGTCCCCATTTGTATCTGCGCTTTTCTTCATCAAGCTCAAGCTTTGTTTTCGGATAGTTCTTCTCAATCACCCGCTTGGCCGGTTTTGTAAAACGGTGCTGGATCAGTTCAAATGTGATGTCATGCCGAACGTCTTCATCAAGCGCCGCATCCAGTTTCTCAAACAGTTCCTTATAGCCTTCCTCCCAGCCATCGTGAATATAAATCGGCGCCACGATGAAACCGAGCGGATAGCCCGCTTTAGCGACTTTGACGGCGGCTTCTATCCGTTTGTCGAGCGGAGAAGTTCCCGGTTCAAAGTTTTTAATGACATAATCCGCATTGATGCTGAATCTGAACCTAGTCTTTCCGTTATGTTTTGCATCAAGCAAATGATCGACGTGATGAAATTTAGTCACGAATCTGAGCTGTCCCAATTCGCTTTGTCCGAAATGTTCAATGGCTCTTTTTAATGTATGTGTCAGATGATCGATTCCTACGATATCAGACGTACAAGAGGCTTCAAATCTTGTAAATTCCGGCGCCCGTTCTTTCATATACTCATCAGCCTGATCCAGAATCTCTTCCACATTGACATATGTCCGAATGTAGGGCTTTGACCCCATCGTCGTCTGCAGGTAGCAATAGTGGCAATGCCCCATACAGCCCGTCGCAAATGGAATGGCATATTCGGCGGACGGCTTTGAAGAATCGAATTTCAGTGTTTTCCGGACGCCGATTACCAATGTTGATTTCGCGTTCCGGTATTGCTGCAAGTGATTTTTTCCCGGAATATTCCGGACTTGATTATGCGATGTCGTTTCTCTGATCTCAAGCCCCATGTTTTCAAACTTATTCTTCAGCTCTTGTCCTAACGGGTATTCGAGCGCTCTCGGTTCAATATAAACAAGCTGGGGCACAAACGGCTTCAGCATAGACAGACACTCCCTTTACATATTCTCATGTTGTTACTTTCCGTTTAAAAGAGAGTGAATATGCGTTGTAAACATTTCCTTTGATCAATGATACCGGTCTTCTTCAAAAAGCTCGCTGTAAAGCGCTTCCGCTTCCTCATATGTCGAAAAGACCGCGTCATCTTCGGCCAGCGGATGATAGGTTTCGTATAAAAACAGAGACAGTTCTCCCTCATGATACGGATGATGGACGATCTCCGCCTCTTTAATATGGGCAACATTGGCCGCATGCGGATTGCGGTAAATCACATAGACCGTATCCCCCGCTGCAAATGATTTTGTCATAATAATCCCTCCTGTTGAACGTTATTGTTCCCTCCTTTTTTCCGAATATGAAAAAAACCAGACGGCTTACACCGTCTGGCTTTTGTATTACTTATTGAATGTTTCTTTAACGAATGCGACAACCTCTTCTGTCGTGCTCATAGACAAGATTGTTTCTTTGAATGATTCAGCTTCTTTTTTAGAAAGCTTGCTGATCTGCGTTCTTGCCGGAAGGATGGATGTAGCGCTCATCGAGAACTCATCTAAGCCTAAGCCGAGAAGAATCGGAATCGCAATTTCGTCTCCCGCCATTTCTCCGCACATGCCGACCCATTTGCCCTCTTTGTGAGCGGCTTCAATAACAAGGGTGATCAGACGGAGAATCGCCGGATTGTATGGCTGATACAGATAAGCTACGCGCTCGTTCATGCGGTCAGCAGCCATCGTGTATTGGATCAAGTCATTTGTTCCGATACTGAAGAAGTCAACTTCTGCGGCAAACTGATCTGCGATCACGGCTGTAGACGGAATCTCTACCATCATACCGACTTCAATATCGTCAGAAACCGTTACGCCGGCTTCGACGAGTTTTTCTTTTTCTTCGAGAAGAATCGCTTTCGCCTGTTTAAACTCGTTTACTGTCGCAATCATCGGGAACATGATTTTTAAGTTTCCGTATGTACTTGCACGAAGCAGCGCACGAAGCTGAGTTCTGAAGATTTCTTGCTCTTCAAGGCAAAGGCGGATGGCTCTGTAGCCTAAGAACGGGTTCATTTCTTTAGGGAGCTGCAGGTAAGGAAGCTCTTTGTCGCCGCCGATATCCAATGTCCGCACGACAACTGATTTTCCTTCCATACGCTCAAGAACCGTTTTATAAGCGTCAAACTGCTCGTCTTCCGTCGGAAGCTGGTCGCGTCCCATGTAAAGGAATTCCGTACGGTAAAGCCCTACAGCTTCTCCTCCGTTTTCAAGAACGCCTTTTACATCGTCAGGTGTGCCGATATTTGCGGCAAGCTCTACATGATGGCCGTCTTTAGAAACAGTCGGTTCATTGACGAGCTTCGCCCACTCAGCTTTTTGCGCCAGGTAAGCACTGTGCTTTTCTTCATATTTCTTTAACGTTTCACTGGAAGGATCGATGATCACATCACCATCGATGCCGTCTACGATTACCGTAACACCGTTTTCAATTGTCCCTGTAGCCGCTTTTGTGCCGACGACAGCCGGAATTTCAAGCGAACGGGCCATGATCGCGGAGTGTGAAGTGCGTCCGCCGATATCAGTTGTAAAACCTTTTACAAACTGACGGTTTAATTGCGCCGTATCAGACGGTGTCAAATCTTCAGCCACGATAACAACCTCTTCTGAGATCATGCTCGGGTTCGGAATTTCCACGCCCAGCAGGTGCCCTGTCACACGTTTTGTTACGTCACGGATATCCGCCGCACGCTCTTTCATGTATTCGTTATCCATTGATTCAAACATAGTAACGAACATGGAAGCTGTTTCTTTCAAAGCGAATTCAGCATTGACTGAATCTGTGCTGATTTTCTCCTTTACCGGGTTCAACAGCTCAGGATCACTCAGAACTAAAAGGTGCGCGGAGAAAATGTCAGCTTTGTCTTGTCCCAGTTCTTTTAAAGCATGCTCTTTAATTTTTTCAAGCTCTTCTTTAGAACGTACAATCGCTTCATCAAAACGGCTTACTTCAGCCGCAGCATCAGCAATGTTTTTCTTTTCAACCGTTAAGTCCGGCTCTTCAAGCCGGTATGCTTTCGCAATCGCAATTCCGGCTGAAGCGCCTATTCCTTTTAATTCTTGCATTACTCGCCGAGTCCTTCGCTTTTCATTGTTTCTTCTAAAGCGTTAAGAGCATCGTTTTCGTCAGCGCCTGAAGCGGAAATTGTGATTTCAGCGCCTTTAGCAATACCTAGAGACATAACGCCCATGATTGACTTAAGGTTTACTGTTTTGCCGTTATATTCTAAGTTTACGTCAGCATCGTATTTGCTTGCAGTCTGTACAAGAACTGTCGCAGGACGAGCGTGGATTCCGGAATCTGCTGTTACTTTAAATGTTTTTTGTGCCATGATTATCATTCTCCTTTAAATTAAAGCTATTTTACTACACAATATTATATCATACAGCCGTACTTGTCATCTGACAAGCACGGCGTATTTATATGCTTATTTTCCGATTTTCACAATATCTTTTTGTTCCCGTTTTACGGTACCTTCGGCCGAAAGGGAAATCGCTTCACCCTCGGCAAGATTTGTAAAGACAATCGGTGTCATTAATGAAGGAACATGAGGTTTAACCGCTTCAAGATCAACTTCAAGCAGCTTTTGCCCCGGTTCAACCCGGTCACCCTCAGAAACAAAAGAAGTGAATCCTTCGCCTTTCAGACTGACTGTGTCGATTCCGAAATGAATCAGGATCTCTCTTCCGCCGTCAGACTGAAGGCCGATCGCATGTTTTGTCGGGAAAACATTCAGCACTTTTCCGCGGACAGGCGATACGACGATTCCTTCTTCAGGAAGAATCGCAAAACCGTCACCCATCATTTTTCCTGAGAACACCTGGTCAGGCACATCGGTAATCGGATGGATTTCGCCGGTGATCGGAGAAGCGAACACTTCTTCACCCTGCTCGTTTCGGAGCGGATCTGCGATAACCTCTTCAACCTGCTGGCTGACTTCTTCTTGTGCGGATACTTTCGGTTCAGGGCGCGGCGTGCGTCCGGCGATAATATCCTGCATCTGTGTTTTTAAACCGTCAGAACGCGGGCCGAAAATGGCCTGAATGTTGTTTCCGACTTCAAGAACGCCTGAGGCGCCAAGCTGTTTCAGACGGGCCTTATCCACTTTCTTCTGGTCGTTGACCGTAACGCGGAGTCTCGTGATACAAGCGTCAAGGTGCTTTATGTTTTCCTGGTCACCCATTGCCTGCAGGATTTCATAAGGAAGGTCGCCGGCTTCGCCTGAGGCGCCCGCACCTTCATCCGCAGCCTCTTCTTCACGGCCCGGCGTTTTCAGATTGAACTTTCTGATCGCAAACCGGAAACCGAAGTAGTAAATGACGGCTAATCCTAAGCCGACCGGAATGACAAGCCACCAAGCCGTCCGGTTAGGCAGAATTCCGAACAGGAAGTAGTCAATCAGACCGCCTGAGAAGGTCATACCGATTTTTACATGCAGCAGCTGCATAACCATAAAGGAAAGTCCCGCGAATACGCAGTGAATCGCAAACAGGATAGGAGCCACAAACAAGAATGAGAATTCAAGCGGCTCGGTAATTCCCGTTAAGAAACTTGTCAGAGCGGCAGAACCCATGATTCCGGCTACAAGTTTTTTCTTTTCAGGCTTCGCTTCATGATAGATTGCAAGCGCTGCCGCCGGAAGACCGAACATCATAAACGGATATTTCCCCGTCATAAATGTTCCCGCCGTCAGCTGTACGCCGTCTTTGATCTGAGCCATGAAAATCCGCTGATCTCCGCGGATGATGTCTCCGGCCGCATCTTTATAGCTGAAAAATTCATACCAGAACGGCGAGTAGAAAATGTGATGAAGACCGAACGGAATCAATGACCGCTCAATCATCCCGAAAATAAAGGCCGCCAAGGTTGGATTCGCTTCCACAAGACCCGTGGAGAAGGAATTCAGACCGTGCTGGATCGGAGGCCAGATCACTAACATAATAAGACCGAGAATTAATGCGGAAATCGATGTGATAATCGGGACGAACCGCTTACCCGCAAAGAATCCCAGGTACTGCGGAAGTTCAATTTTATAAAACTTGTTAAACAATAACGCGGCCAGAACCCCGACGATAATACCGCCGAACACGCCCGTCGCCAAAGTGGGTATCCCCAGCATGTTAATATAGGCCGGATGGTTTTCCGCAAAAAACTTTGCCCGTTCAATTTTGTCAGACGGAATACTGCCGTTTGCCATAAGCACGGCGCTCATGGATACGTTCATGACCAAGTATCCGATAATAGCCGCGATTCCGGCAACACCGTCTCCGTTGGCAAGACCGATCGCAACCCCTACTGCAAAAAGAAGCGGCAGGTTGTCAAATACGATTTGGCCGGCGCTTTCCATGACATTCGCCACAAGCTGAACGTTATCATTGCTTAAGAAGTGCATGACTTGAATCATATCTTTGTTCTGCATGGCATTCCCTAACGCAAGCAAGATCCCCGCAGCCGGTAAAATCGCAACCGGAAGCATAAGAGCACGGCCGATTTTCTGGAGAACGCCGAATAATGCTTTAAACATAAAAGATGTACCTCCTCTGTTAGCTAGTGTGACCTTACAGCGAAAATTCATGACAACGAATTCACTGGCGCAAGTCTTCAGTTTAACCGTTTACATTTGCCCTTTTACACAACAAAAAAGGCATGAGTAAAAAGGGTGTGCAAAATAACGGGACCGTTCTTCCCGTTTTTTACCCTCAATCACTCATGCCTGATCGAATCAGTGACACGTTTTTAAGGTTTCAACTGAAATTATGAAATTTTATTGGTTAATCGGTACAAATGAAGCGTGAGATAAACCGCTTCCGCCTCATGAACTGGTTTTTTCAGTATTTGCTGCAAGATTTTTATCAGTTTCCAAGCAGTATTGTAGCATAGCGGGTATTCATTTTTCAATAATAACATTAACTTTTCTGGTTCTTTTGTCTGCTCTTCCCGATTAATCCTGTCTATGGTAAATCTGATATGCCGGATCAGCCGCAAATAGTGGACGCTTTCTTTATTCACTTTCATCTGGAAAGATTCCTCAATCACCTGAACGAGCCGGGACATCAGCTGTGAATGCTGATTGACCTCTGAAAGGGGCCGATTCGTCAGGGCGGAGTGGATATGCAGAGCGATAAAGCCGATCTCCCCTTCCGGAAGGCAGATTCCCGTCTTTTCATTAATCATGCCGACGACTTCACGGGCAATTTGGAATTCTTCCGGATAAAGCGTTTCGGTTTCCATGAGAAACGGGTTTTTAATGTCAAAACCCTGCTGCAGCCGCTTTACCGCAAAGGCGATATGGTCAGTCAGCGCAATATGGATATGCTCATTTAACGGTTGGCTTGTCCGCTTCTTGATATGATAAATGACGTCATTGGAGATGTCGACAAGTGTCTCGTCCACATAACCGAGGAGCTTTTTAAATTGTTTTTGTTCTTTTTCATCCTTTAAGATGAACATCTTGTCATACCCTTTATCTTCAATGACATCCGCTTGTTTTTTTCCAAAGCCGATCCCTTTTCCGATTAAGACGACCTCACTGTATCTATCATGTGTTGCGATGAGCACATTGTTATTTAATACCTTTTCAACTGTAAAGGACCCCTTCATGATCCTCAGCTCCTTTGTCATTCAATACCTCATATCGTACAAAACGAACGGAAAGCGCGTCAATTCTTTTTTTAGACGGTTGATCGTTCAATAAGGCGGTAATCAAGAACTTTCCTTGCCGGAGGCCCGCCGCTGATCCTGTTCTCAAGCATGTGAAAAGCCTGCTTTCCCATTTCTTTTGTTTGTATATCTATTGTGGAAATACCTAACATCTTGCTGATATCATGATTGTCGATGCTCAAAATCGCAAGCTCTTCCGGGATGCGCGTCCCGTTTGCCTTGGCTTCAAGGTAAAGACCTGCGGATACTTGATCATTCGCCGCAAACAGCGCAGTCGGTTTGTCATCCCAGCTCTTCCATCTCTGAAAAAGGGCTTTCCCGTCAAGCAGCGTCAGCGCCTTTTCCACAACCAGCTCTTCCCTGTAAGGCTGCCCGATCTTCTTGAGCGCCTCTTTGTATGCGGCAATGCGTACTTGACTGTTTTCTCCCTTTTTTCTGGCCAGGCTGATCGCTATTTTCCGGTGTCCCTTTTCTATCAGATAATCCAGACCGTGCCGAAATGCTTCCCGATGCGGATTACTGATGGAGGAAAGCCCCGCCGCATCAGTGTACTGGCAGAGGATGAGCGGTTCTTTCACGGTAAGCAGATGCTCATCAGGAATTGCTTTTGAGCAGATAATCAGGCCGTCCACTTGGCGCTCCTGTAATTGTGATAAAGCAAAACGTTCTTTTTGCTGCTGATAATCTGTCTGGTATAAAGAAAGATGCACGCCTGACGCTTCGGCAGCCTCGGCAATACCTGTGACAAGGTCTGCAAAATACGGCAGATTCACCGACGGAAGCACAACGCCGATCATATCGGAAAAACCTTTGGATAAATGTACAGCATGAATGTTGCGCGTATATCCGAGCGATTGCATCGCTTTTTTCACTCTTTCTCTTTTGTCCTTACTTACATAAGGATGATCGTTTAATACTCTTGATACCGTTGTAACGGAAACTCCGGCAGCGCCGGCAATGTCTCTGATCGTAGCCATGGCGTCCCCCTTTCTTTTTTCCCTTGATCTGGAATGCGTTTCATACAGTAAGCTAGAAACAGAAACAGCCTATTCGTTTGAAAGGAGAAGAACAGCGATGGGGATTCTTTGCTTAATCGGTTTGTGTCTCGCCATAGTCGGCGGCAGTTACCTTGCCATGCGGCCCCTGAATGAAAAGCATGACATCAAACCATTTCAGCATTTTGATGATTTTTTCATTTAAAAGGTGATAAAAAAGGACGCTGCGTTCCAGAATCGTCCTTTTTTATCACAAAGCTTTCTATTTCAGAATCGTTAATTCTTTCGGATACTGCGTTAATGCTTCGGCGCCGTCTTTTGTGACGAACACATCGTCTTCAATGCGCACGCCGCCGACATCCGGCACGTAAATCCCCGGTTCTATCGTGTATACCATGCCTTCTTTGAGGAGTGTGTCGTTCGCGCTGCTCATTGATGGATATTCGTGAACCGAAATCCCGAGTCCGTGGCCGAGGCGGTGCGGGAAATAGTCTCCGTATCCGGCTTTTTCAATAATGCCGCGGGCTTTTAAATCGAGATCGCCGATTCTGACGCCTGGTTTGCTTAATTGAAGCGCCGCCTGTTCAGCTTTAAGCACCGTTTCGTAAATCTCTTCCTGTTTCGGGCTGATTGATTGGTATGCGAATGTTCTCGTAATGTCTGAACAGTAGCCGTCAAGAATAACGCCCAGATCAAACAGAACGAAATCGCCTTTTTTCAACCGGTCTGCACCCGGATTCCCATGGGGCTGGCCTGATTTTTCCCCGAACAGCACCATCGTTGAAAATGACATGCCCTGTACACCTTTTTTCTTCAGCTCAAACTCAATCTGCGCGAGTACTTCGGTTTCACTCACACCCTCTTTGAGCGCCGCAACACCGACTTCAACTCCGTAATCCGCGAGTTTTGCCGCTTCCCTGAGAATGCTGATTTCCTTCTCATCTTTCACAAGACGGAATTGGTTTAGCGTTTCTTCTGCCGAAACAAATGCCGCGCCCCCTGAAGCTTGTTTGAGCTGTTCTGAGCGGGAAAGAGAGATCGAATCCTTTTCAACCGCGATGGAATCAAGCCGCACATTTCGTTTTGTGAGCTCGGCTTTGATCAGCTCCCACGGATCTTCGTGATCGCCGTAGCCGATAATACCATGCTCCCACCCGGCGCTGCGGGCTTGTCCGGCTTCCATTCCCGGGCAAACGAAAAACGGCTCCTGTTCCTGAAACAGGAACAATCCCATTAACCGCTCATGCGGATCTGTGTAAAAATCAGTTAAATAAAATACGTTTTCCTTTGTATGTATAAACGCCGCATCATGTCCTTCTTTTTTCAGCCAAGATGAAACACGTTCTAATCTGTTCATTTTTTGCTTTTCCTCCTTACCAAAGTGACTCTTTATTCATTCTATCAGTTTTCCGGCGTTTATGCTGTGAACGAACATTAAAAAAACAGCCGCCCGATGTGCGGCTGTCATGTTTATTTTAATAATCTCAGTCCGTTCAGAATGACCAGGATCGTGCTCCCCTCATGCCCGATCACGCCAAACGGCAGTTCCATCACCTGCAGAAAGTTAGCGCAGATCAAAAGGCAGATGACCGAGAGCGAGAAAACAATATTCTGCTTAATAATCCGGTTCATTTTCCTTGAGAGTCTGCACATTTTCACAAGCTTGTGAAGATCATTTTTCATAAGGACTAAGTCAGCCGTTTCAAGGGCCACGTCCGTTCCCCCGCCCATCGCAATACCGACGTCAGCGGTTTTCAGAGCGGGCGCGTCATTAATGCCGTCCCCCACCATGGCGATTGTGCCGTACGTTTCTTTCAGCTTCTTCACTTCTTTTGCCTTTTGGTCCGGCAGACAATCGGCAACAACCGTCGTCATGCCCGCCTCTTTTGCAATGGCAGCCGCAGTTTCAGACTGATCGCCGGTGAGCATGGCTGTTTTAATGCCCAGTGATTCAAGCTCAGCCATCACGGCTTTCGCTTCAGGTCGGATTTGATCCTTTAAGGCAAAGCAGCCCGCAATCCGGTCATCTTTTTTAACAAAGACCAGTGTAAAGCCTTTATCCTTTAATTCTTTTCCCGATGTCTGCAAAAAAGCATCTGCCGCATCTTCACCTGCAAATCCCGCTTTTCCGACCATCCATTTGACGCCTTCTATTTCAGCCTGAACACCGAATCCGGACGTCTCGTCAATCGATAGATGTCCTGCGGACGCGGCGCCCCGGCTTTCGGCAAATTCAGCTATCGCTTTTGCAAGCGGGTGGCTTGATTGCTTTTCTATCGCATACACCGCCTGCATGATCTCATCTTCACTCACATTTTCCGCAGCTTGAAATGCCGCGACTGCCGGCTGTCCCTTAGTGACCGTGCCGGTTTTGTCAAAAGCGATCATCCGTACGCTTCCCAGCTGCTCTAAAAACACACTTCCTTTAACCAATAATCCGTTGCGGGCCCCATTTGAGATAAGGGAAAGCGCAGCGGGCATAATAGAAGCGACAAGCGCGCACGGGGAGGCGACCACCATAAACACCATCGCCCGGTAAAAGGTTTCACTCCAGCTCCAGCCTAAAGCGAAATGAGGAACGAATAAAAGCAAAGCCACGGCTAACAGCACGCCTTTGACATAGACACTTTCGAACCGCTCAATAAATGCCTGAGCCGGTGACACGCTGTTTTGGGCTGATTCCACCAGCCGGATGATTTTTCTGAATAAAGACTGTTCATTTGTTTTCGTCACACGGACCGTTAAGGAGCCGTTTCCGTTTACCGTTCCTGTAAACACAGAATCTCCGGCTGTTTTTTCCGCCGGCATCGCTTCACCCGTAAGCGCCGATTCATCGAGGCTCGTCACGCCAGACTCAATGATCCCGTCTGCCGCTACGCGTTCGCCCGGCTTAATGACGATCATGTCACCGATCTTAAGTTCAGCAGCCGGCACCCGCTTTTCCCGTCCGTCCTCAAGCAGAGTCGCTTCCTCCGGTTCCAGTTTCATCAAAGAGGTTAAATCACGGCTGCTTTTATTCATCGTGTATGTTTCGAGCGCGCCGCTTAACGAAAAAATAAAAATAAGAACAGCGCCTTCCGCCCAATAACCGATCAGGGCGGAGCCGACAGCCGCAAAAATCATCAGCAGTTCCACATTTAACGCCTTCGTCTCAATGGTATCCTCAATTCCCTCTTTCGCTTTTGCAAATCCCCCGATCAGGAAGGCAAGGATATACAAAGTGACGGACAGGCCTTTTGTTTCGGTAAAAAACCAGGCCGCAAGAATAAGGACGCCGGATACGAGCGCCGCAATGAGTTCTGCATGCTGGAGCCACTTTTTTCCGGCCCGCTCTTCTTGTATGTGCTGTTGTGAATGGGTTTGTGTCATCACTTGTTCATTCATTATGAATTCTCCTCTCTAATTGAGAACGCAAATCATCTTCAATTCCCCGATAAAAGCAAAACAGCCGCCTGACAGGCAGCATTTTCACAGTGTTATCGCAGTGTTTTCTTTATTATAGCATGCCGGCGGAAGATTTCAATTATAATTGTTTTAATTTCTTTTTGATAATAATTATCATTAGTGTTTCTTCAGCTGTTCATTATATGCAAAAAAGGTGCGGGAGGAATTCCTCCCGCACCTTTTTATTTCTCTGACCATTCTTTTAATTGTGAGACGGTCATCGGACCGACGATCTTTTTTTCGATTTCTCCTTTTTCATTCAGCAGAAATGACGTGGGAATCGTCATGACATCGTATTCCTTCATAAGCTCGCCTTTCGTGTCAAGAACAATCGGGAAAGTGAGGTGGTGCTGACTGACAAAGTTTTGAACGGTATTTTTGTTTCGCTCGGCATTCATCAGATTTACCGTTACAAGGCTTACATCATCGGACTGATGCTGTTCATAATACGTTTGGAACTGCGGCAGTTCTTTTTTGCACGGCGGACACCACGATGTCCAAAAATGCAATATCGTTTTCTGCCCTTTATTCGGAATCGATATCTCGTCTCCTTCAATCGTCTTCATCAGAAACACGGCGGGAACTGCCTGTTTTTCTGATGAGGCGTTTGCTTCAGGCATCCAGACGGCGGCAGCTATCAAAAGGACTGCACATACAATTAGGCGGTTTTTATGCATATGATCTTCCTTTCACGCGTTTTCGGATAGCTTGCCCTTCCTTATTGAAATGTATCAGCCTTTTCAGCTTTCGATCCGGGGCGCTGTTCTTCCGCCGCCCGTCAAAAACACGGAGACACCGAGGTCTTTGCAGATCGTCGCGTAATGTAAACTTGTCAGAAGAATCATGCCGGTATTCATGCCGAGTATAATGCCGAGCATTTGCAATTCCGGCATAGAACCGAGCACATACATCATCGAAAGCCCTACAATGCTGCTCCATACGTTATGATAAAACGCCGTTTTCACGTGGCCGATACCGATCAGACAGGCCTGAAGCGGCATCACAAACAGGTGAAAAAGAAAAAACGGCCACAAAAGCTGCAAATAATACTGCGCTTCCGGAGACTGAAAAAACAAATGGGTCAGCGGGCCCGCGAACTGAAACATGACCCAGACTGCCGGAATGCCGTAGCCGAATGTAATAAAAATCGCTTGTCTCAGCCGTTTCAGCACAATATCATATTGGGACAGCGCATACGCTTCTGAAATGCTGGGAATCATGACGACCATCAGCGAATGGGCGATAAATGCGGGAAACGAACCGATTGTCATCGCTACACCGGCAAGCATGCCGTATTGATCAATTGCGGCTGTCCCGGCTGCCCCGGACGCCAGCAGCGCTCCTTTCACTAAAAAGGGTTCAATGGCGTTCGTCACGGCATGAAATATACGAAGTCCCGTTGTCGGGATGGATACGGCCAGGAGGCGTTTCCGCACGTCTTTCCCGCGAAGATGAATGTGCTGATGGCCGGAAAGCGCCCTCCGCGCCAAAATAAACTGCGTATACAAGTAAACGAACACCACGACATCGCTTGCGACCAGCACAAATAACGAAATGAGCACGGCCATATCAATTTCAAAAGAGTACCATTGAAAAAAGATAAACAGACAAAGCACTTGAATGATTTTTTTCAAGACATTCGCAACCGCGATTTTTCCCATTTGCTGCACACCCATAAAATAACCTCTGGCGATGGATGTAAAAGCGACGACTGGAATCAGCCCGATGACAATCCCTTTAATAAACGGGTGATACGTATCGAATACAGGAATGAACGGCAGCGCGATGCTTGCGGCCGCGGTTGAAAACGCGGTAAAAACGGCGGTCATTCTGAAGGCATGCCGGAGCATGCTTTCATGCAGCTTCTGATTGGATTCCGCGATGAATTTTGAAATGGAGATCGGAAGCTCCAGACTGGCGATCACGATAATTAAAAAAATGGTGGGCAGAATGCTCATGTAAAGCCCCATCCCATGCTCGCCAAGCTCCCGCGCCAGTATCATATTCACGACAAATTCCAGACATTCCGCGAAAAAGGCGGCGATGGATAAAAGAATGATCCCTTTCACAAATCGATTCATGGTGTCTCTCCTTGTCTCTCGTTCTTCCATCATCATATGAGACAAGTTCTGAAAATATTTTCGATTTCTCAAAATTGAAAAAAGCATAGCCGGGATATTTTTGATCCCGCTATGCTTACATCGCAAATACGTGTCTGCCGATCCGTTCGATAATTTTTCGGGAACGGATCCAGTGGTCAGATGCCGTTTTCGGATTGTAGAAAAACAACGCGTTCGTTTCTCTGCCCGGATGGTCAAGCGCCTCATTTGCGGCGGCGACGGAATCCTTATCCGGCTTTTGATTAATGCTTCCGTTTGCTACCGGTTCAAATGCATTCCTTTGATAGATCACGCCCCGAATGGTATCCGGGAAGCCGTTTTTTTCAGTGCGGTTCAGCACTACGCTGGCTACCGCAACCTTCCCTTTATAAGATTCACCTTTCGCTTCTGCGTGAACGAGACGTGCCAGAAGTTGTCTGTCAGCGCGGGAATACGTTTTTTTCGGCGGCTGATAAGCCGTCTCTTCCGGTTTTGCTTTCTTCTCTTGGTGAGATGACAGCTTTATCGGTTGGATAGAATGCTTATGATCCGTTTTTGAAAGCTTCGGAACCGAGCTTTTTTTATTTAAATCAGCAACCAGAGTGCTGGGTTCTTGCTTTGGCTTCTTCGCAAAAGTAAACAGAGCTTCTGTATGTTCAATTTTTGATGCAGGCATAAAACATAGAAAAAAGACAGCCAAGGCAGCAAATTTTGTCGTCATACGATTTCCTCCTTAAATACTTCACTACCTTAACAAGAGCTGTGCGCAAATTCACGGTTAAAGATTTTCCAGTGCTCCCAATCAGCTTTTATGATGGAAGATGTTCGTTAACAGCCTTGTTATTGGCAGGAAAACAGCCGTCATTTTCACAACATTAACCAAATAGCAGTAAAAGTATCCATCGGAGGGATTTTACATTTTGTTTACATCTGTTACAGCCAGATGAAATGAGAAACTGAAACCAAAAAAAAGACTCCTCAAGTGCGAGGAGCCGTCAGCTTCTTGGCTGTTCTAAATACTGAAATATAACATCCCCGCCCTGCTGGGCAATACCGCGGAAATGCTTAAAATCTTCCTGCTTCGACAAAACCGCTCGAAATGCAAGAAAATGTTCTTTCTGCACCCTGAATTCTTTGATTTCACCGGTGCGCATTTGGTTGATACGTTCTGAAATTTCCTCAGGCAGCAACGAATACAGCCTCCTTTTCTCGGCTTTTTCCCGAAAAACAATATACCATCTTTCCCCCGCCGGGACAATGATTGAGCGGGCTGATACCCATATCGCTTTACTTCTTAAAGAAAATACTGCAAAATATTTTCAAACAGGATTTATGATAAAGGAGAGGAAGCTCGTGAAAATTGCTAAGGTTGGAAACGTCATTGAATTTAAAAACGGATTAACCGGTATTGTTGAAAAAGTAAATGAAAACTCCGTCATCGTTGATGTAACCATCATGGATAATTATCGTGACCTTGAATTAGATTCCCTCACTGTCGTCAACCATAAGAATTATAAAATCATCAGAGACTCCTATTAAACCCCCCGAACAATCCGAACCATTTACATATCCCGCACAAAAGCTGCCGCCCGGCAGCTTTTTCAAATGAATTCAGATCTCGGTCATTTCTACAAAAAAATCACCTGTCTCATCTTTATTGTAAAGATTAGTGACGGATGTATAGTAGTTGGTTATTTTACCGCGGAATTCAAGTCCACGCTCGGGCGCCTTGATGTCAAATGTTTTTTCATACAAAAGGACGGCAATATCATGATACGTTTCAGATGTCACCTTCAATACGAATGAAATCATGCGGCCGTTTTTGCCCGCACTTTCTTTACAATCATACATTTTCAGCCTTACACCGTTTAACTCTAACGGCTCCATAACGAACACTCCTTCTTTTTACAGGACATGCTATCATGCTGACCATTCCTTTACAATTGATCCGCTCCGAATGAGAAAAAACAGCGCAGGCCTTTACAAACATACGTTCCCTATTTTATAATGAAACAGACGAGCTGCCATCCAGCATCCCGTCTTTTCATTAGAAAGCGGCGAGTGGAATTCCCCCCGGATTCGCTCGTCTTTTTTATGTAAAACCCCCTCATTTCTGAGGAGAAACTATATGGTCGATTATCAATAAGTCATGGTTCTCCACGTACCTTGGCGCCTTGAATTTCCCCATCCTTTAATGAGAGTGGTCAATCAATTCTCATCATGTTTTTTAGATAAACCAGCATCCATCCAGGAAGTATATGAGGTAAGTTTTTAAAGTTCTAGTTATTCGTGCGCTTCCATATCGAGCCTGAACAATTCTGAATGAAATGCAATAATCCCGCTATCAAGGCAGCGTGTGTATGACATAAATCATGGAAGCAGAATAAATTCAAGTCATCCGTAATTACTTGAAATGCGTTCTATAACATAACTTTGAATGTGTATTTCAAGGCCTCGTATAGAACATTTCGGGACAAGGGTCTATGGAATGCCCTCACTGTTTTACCCGCACTCGTAATAAACACCTTTCAGTATGTCCAAGATTTAGAGATTCATTGCAATTATCTTCGAATTTTGCTTTGAACTATAAATCATTATATATTTTTAAACACTGTATTCCAGACTGACGCATCCTCTTGTCCAAGACTCCAGCTGCCAAGACCTTTCAGATTATATTTTTGAGCGAGTTTTATTTTTGCTCTGAGTGACTGTTCATTTTCAAACCATAATGTATATGTTCCCGAAGGCAACAGCCCCTTGTTATCGTGATTGACAGTAAAAATAGCTTTTGGAGATTGACTCTTTGTGTCAAAAATAATTGTCCCGTTATGCCTGTTTACTAATGAGTCAACAAGGTAAAGGGGAATGGCTTGAGAGGCAGATTGGCCTTTCATCCAACAGCGGCCATAGAATGGCAATCCTAAAACTAGTTTTTTAGGAGAGATTTTTTGGGTCAGAGCATATTGAATGGACTTTTCCACCCATCCTACACTTGCAGTAGGTCCAGCAAGGTGGCTTTCATCGTAGGCCATAATCATAAGGTAATCTGCATATTTAGCTAAATACTCGTAATCATATGATCCGTGCCAGCCCTTCGTCCAGCCAAAAGGATTTGCCGCCACTGCAACTGATACTTCTTTATGTCTAGGAATACTTTTCCTTACCAATCTAACAAAATCTGTAAATAAATTCCGATCTTTTTCTGTAAGGTTTTCTATATCGATATTAACTCCGTCCAAATCCAGTTCTTCTATTGCATGAGAAATTTGTTTAGCTAAAAGAACTCGGTTCATTAATGAAAATCGTCCCAAATCCTGATCCCAATGATTGCTTAGAAAAGGAACTACTTTTAATTTTCTTCTATGAAGAGCTTTAATCACATCGGGATTAGCTGAACGGAGAAGTAATGATCCATCTTTTCTGATATAGAAAAAATCAGGAGACACAACATTTAATACTCCGTTCGTTTGATCAACGTGTTGAATAAAATCCCATCCTAATCCAGAATAGAAATAGCTCATTTGAAACATCTCATAACCCCTTCATCCCCAAAAATATCAAGTTCCCCACCAAATAAAAAAATGAGGATTGTCATTTCAATTTGATTCGTTTCCGAAACCTCAAAGATTATCTTTCTCTTATCTTTATAATTTGTCCAGGATAAATTCTATCTGAAGAAAGCTTATTAAGATTCATAAGTTGTTGTACCGGGATATTGAAGGATTTAGAAATCGTCCATAATGTATCGCCGGATTCCACATGATATACTTCGTATGTCACGGGAAATTCCATATAACGAGGCGTTCTTTTTACTTTATTCGCTTGATTTCTTATTTTAGGTATTTTCCCCTTCATTCATATTACTCTCCTTTAGAAAAATTTGTTATCAATATTTCTAAACAGTTTCTCTCTAATCTTAATGATTTGTCCAGCATATATTTGATCTGATTTGAAATGATTAAGCTCCATGAGCTGCTGCAGGGAAACATTATACTTCCTGGCAATTATTGATAATGTTTCACCGGGAGTAACATGATGGATCACGTATTTTTCTTTGAGAACATCTACATAATGAATGGTTTCCCCTAAGTTTCTTATAATTCCTCTGCTTTTTAGCACCTCAAGCATTCTCTCGGCTCTATGCAGATAGGAATCATTCTTTACAGCCTTTTTACCGTTTATCTGAATCTTTTTTCTCTCGCTATCATGATTCAAATAGTATTTAACCTTTTCCAATGTTTCTTTTGGGGAGGAAGAAACGATGAGATCGCGGCCAGGTTTGAATTTACCTCGAACTGCTGGTGTATCCGATGTCAATAAAACCCCCCCGGAACCAAGAATCTCATAGGTGCGTTGCGTAAGTTGGCTTTCACAGTTTTGCAAACCGATAACGACTTTTGCTGAACTGTAGACTTTATATGCTTCAGTATAATCAAGGTATCCATGGATCCAATTGCGGGGAATTTCTCTTCCTATATATTTACTCATTTTTTCCCAGTTTCTCCCCCAAAAATCAATGCGAATACCCTTCCGTATAAGAGGACGAATAAGCGTTTTTAAAGAGGACGAACGGAACACTTCCGGATGTTCTTCAAGAAAATTAGGGTAAGCATTAGCCACCACTGCTATATCACAACTGTATTTTGCTAATGGTTTAATCTGGTGATGTATACTTTCGTGAAATGCAAAGTCTAAGTGAGCTGCTTTAATCCCCATGCTTTCATAAGTTTTACACAGAGAAGGCGTAACCGTGAAAACAAAATCTGGTTTCACCTTTTTAATTAACGGGATAGTAAAGTTTTGAGTGTGCAGCGGGTCTTCAGTTGCCCAATAAACGAGAGGGATATTCACCTTTTTAGTAGCGTTGCGAATCCAGGCCTGCTTTTCCCTTGAATGCTCTGGTGTCCATCCCATAGATACTATTAGATCTGGTTTAAATTCGTCTATCATTTCAGTGATATTTTCCCGACTTACAGGACCGGAAATCATTACGGTATGTCCTGCTTCCCTAAACCCATTTGGTAAACCATAGAGCCACATGGGATGACTCTCGAGGAAAAGAATTTTCACACATTTTCGCCCTCTCTTTCACTTTTTAATGTCTGCTTTATTGGTATGTAGAAGAGAAATAATTTGTCGCGGTACCAGTCTATAAAAAATGTTCAAGTGCAAGATAACGTGATTGGATATGGATGCCCCACAAAAAAAGAAAACAATCTACAACATATTTTCCTTTGATTTTGTTAGCCTTTCTGCCAAAATACTTTCGTTAATAAATTGTTTTTGTGCTTAAAAGAAAAAGACGTACACATTTGTACGTCTTACATTACCTCTGCAATAGCAATTTATTTGCATAAAAGTCATAATAGGCACGCTTTTATAGTGATTAACGATTATCAATCGTCTCCGGATACAAATCATGATTCATCATGCGGTACTCGGCCATTTTCTCATATTTCGTGCCAGGTTTTCCGTAGTTTGTGTACGGGTCAATGGAAATTCCGCCTATTGGCGTGAATTTGCCCCATACTTCGATGTAGCGCGGGTCCATTAACTCAATCAAGTCATTCATGATGATATTCATGCAGTCCTCGTGGAAGAAAAGGCAGGTCAAAGTCTTGTCCCATAGTACTTGCTCTAGACATTAATCATGAAGTCACACCAATTTCACACCTTACCAAACGATTGATTTTAACCTTTTTTGGGGACTATTTGTAATCTCTGCGCAGTGAAATTATACCTGTGCTAGCCCGCCATCTACGAACAATTCAACACCCGTCAAGTAACTGCTTTCGTCTGAAGCAAGGAAAGATACAGCGTTTGCTACTTCTTCAGGTGTCCCAACTTTTCCAGCTGGAACAGTATTTCTGGTATTTTCCATTGCTCCTTCAAGTGCATCACCAAAAAGCTCATCGTATGCAGGTGTAAGAATAACTCCTGGACTTACCACATTTACACGAATTTCAGTACCTTTTAGGTCAAGAATCCAGTTGCGAACTAGTGCTCTTAATGCTGCTTTAGATGCTCCATATACACTAAACGCTGGGTTGCCAATTGATCCAGCAGTAGAGCCCGTTACAATAATAGAACCTACTTTGTCCGGGAATAGTGATAACGCTTTTTGAACAGTAAAGATGGTTCCTTTCACGTTAATGTCGAACGTTCTATCAACCTGCTCTTCAGTAATTTCACCTAATGGAAGGAAGTTGCCGGTGCCTGCATTAGCAAAAAGAATGTCCAACTTACCTTTTTCCTGCTTTATCATGTCATATAGTTTGTCTAAGTCTTCAAGCTTAGAAATATCACCTTGAACACCGGTTACGTTCTTGCCAATTTGGTTAACAGCTTTATCAAGTTCGTTTTGTCTACGTCCCGTGATATAAACATATGCACCTTCGTTTACAAATTTTTGTGCTGCAGCAAGACCAATCCCACTTGTTCCACCCGTTACAAGCGCTATTTTACCTTCAAATTTACCCATACTTAACACTCCTTTAGAATTGATTTTATTTTATGTCTAGTACCTTTAAGTACTTGAAGAACAACTTACAAGATATAGTATCCTTCAGTAAGCACATTATCGGAAGTACCCACTTTTTTGTGATATAGTAACTAAAAAGTAATAAATGTGGAATGGAGAGCTTTAGACATGAAAAAATTTAGCTGTGGGTTTGAAGTGACAAAGGAAGTTATTGGCGGAAAATGGAAAGGCCTTGTATTATACTTTTTAATGAATGAATCAAAGAGAACGAGTGAATTAAAGCGCATGATCCCAAATATAACTCAGAAAATGCTGATTCAAACACTTAGAGAGCTTGAAGCCAGTGGACTTGTGAGCAGAAAGATGTATAATCAAGTACCGCCGAAGGTTGAATATTCATCCACTGAACTTGGAGAATCTCTTAAACCTATCTTGCAGGAGCTCTGTCAATGGGGAAGCCATTATGCGGAGCAAGAGTATGCAGAAGGTGAATATGAAATTGTACAACCAGAACAACTAAAGTGAGGATTGATGCAGCTGCTGAAGTAAATGCTAAACAACTTCAATACCATCACCTAACAGATGAAGAACAGTCAGAAATAAATGAGATATTCAATTTTGAAAGTGAAGTTCTAATAAGAAGTGTCACGGACTATATTCAGGAAAACTTTGATGAAATTCAAAAAAGAGCTGTTTCAATTGTTAAAGAGAAGGTTCAGAAACTTAGCCAAAAAATAAATGAAGATATTGATAATAATATTTAATGCCTATGATCTCTAGATAGGCATTTTTTCTTTTCGGATAAAAAAGAAAAGACGTACAAATTGTACGCCTTAATCTGCTTCTGTACTATCAATTTTTCACTGCATAAAAGTCACAGTTCAGGTTGCACCTCATGTCACACTTTTTAATACAATTCCCAAGAGTAGAGCCATTTTCAGGTGTGACTTTTCCCACTTTTAGTGTGACCGGGTCACACTTTTATTGAGCTTAGTGCGGGTCACACTTCGCTGTGACTCGGTCACAATTCCGCTGAAAATCAGCACTGAATGTTCGGATTTTACTGTGACTCCACTTCGGGTCACACTCCGTATCACACAACGGAATAATTACCGATTATCAATCGTCTCCGGGTACATATCATGATTCATCATCCGATGTTCGGCCATTTTTTCATATTTTGTTCCCGGTCGGCCGTAGTTTGTATACGGGTCAATCGAGATTCCGCCTCTAGGCGTGAATTTGCCCCATACTTCAATGTAGCGGGGGTCCATTAATTCGATCAAATCATTCATGATGATGTTCATGCAGTCCTCGTGGAAATCTCCGTGGTTGCGGAAGCTGAAAAGATACAGCTTCAGCGATTTGCTTTCCACCATTTTTTCGTCCGGAATATAGCTGATGTAGATGGTTGCAAAATCCGGCTGTCCCGTTTTGGGGCAAAGCGACGTAAATTCCGGGCAGTTGAATTTAACGAAATAATCACGGTTCACGTGTTTATTCGGAAATGATTCCAAAACCTCCGGCGCATATTCAAATAAATAGTTTGTCCCTTGATTCCCCAGGAGCGTAACTCCTTCTAATTCTGATTCTTTTCTTATCATATAAATCTCCCTTTCTATTAAACTCCCCGTTTATTGCCCCAAAGCAATGTATGCAGCTGAGGCAGGACTCTGACGAGATTCAGATCCGAATCGGCTGAAACCTTATCAACGAGTGTTTCGTATTTTCCGAGCAGATGTGCGATCAATGCCCGGTCGTCCGTCGTATGGACGTTATCGTTTCCGACCTGAAGATAAAACGGGATATTCGGATACCGCTTGTGCACGGTTTTCGCAAATTGCAGATCTTCATCATTAAAAATGACGACCTTTAAGCTGACCGCGTTAAGCCTTTCTGCCGCATCAAGCGAAGACACAATGTGATCGAGCTTTGCAAAATCGGTTGTCATCCCCGAACTTGGCGGCTTCGGTGAAATCGTCAGGTCGTTAATCATTGTGAACCAATCCTGATAGACCGTTCCCTGCGTTTCTAAAGCGGCGCGCACCCCGTGCTCTTTCAGCAGCAGAATCAGCGCGTCAAGCTGCTTTAACAGCGCCGGGTTTCCTCCTGAGATGGTGACATGGGAAAAGGCGTCTCCGCCGATTTCTCTCAGCTCGCGGTAAATGTCTTCCGCCGTCATCCAGCGGATATCTTTTTTGGCTGAGCCGTCCCATGTAAAAGCGGAGTCGCACCAGCTGCAGGAGTAGTCGCAGCCCGCCGTGCGGACAAACATGGTTTTCTGGCCGATAACCATGCCCTCCCCTTGTATCGTCGGTCCGAAAATTTCTAAAACCGGAATTCCTTTAGCCATTCCTATCACCTTTTTTCGGGCGGTATACGCAATAGCTTGTCGGGGTTTCCCTGACAAAAATCTGCACGCAGACCGGCTGATTCTCCAGTGTTTCGAGGTAGGACTGCACCTTATCGTAAATCGTTTTGGCCACGACCTCGGTCGTCGGCAGTGAATATCTGTCATCATCAGAAAATTCCTCATGGTCATTCAGCAATGTATGGTCATAAGCGCCGTGCACCAATTTCTTCAGCACGCTGAAATTCACGAGAAAGCCTGAATCGTCCAGTTCATCCCCCGCAACTGTAATATTTACTGTATACGTGTGCCCGTGGACTCTGCTGCACGCTCCGGCGCTTTCGCGGGGAATAAAGTGCGCGGCTGAAATGTGCATGTCCTTATTCAACTCAAACGAATAAGGATGCTGAACCTGCGGGTAAATTTGAGAAAGCAATTAGTTCCGCTCTCCTTTCAGTTTCATATATTCATCATATCCTTTATTGCGGAGCAGGCATGCCGGGCATTCGCCGCATCCGTCCGCAATGATGCCGTTATAGCAAGTCAGTGTGTTATTCTTTACAAAATCAAGCGCGCCGAGCTCATCCGCAAGTTTCCACGTTTCTGCTTTGTTCAGCCACATAAGCGGCGTATGAATGACGAACGGCTTTTCCATCGCCAAGTTGACGGTGACATTGCAGGATTTGACAAACTCGTCACGGCAGTCCGGGTAGCCGCTGAAATCAGTCTCGCAAACACCGGTGATAATGTGGCGCGCGCCGATTTGATACGCAAGAATCGAAGCAAAGGATAAAAACACGAGGTTTCGTCCCGGCACAAAGGTTGTCGGCAGTTCCCCGTCCTTCGCTTCAATTTCAATATCATCTCTTGTCAGCGCATTCGGCGCAAGCTGATTTAAAAGAGACATATCAAGCAAGTGGTTTTTGACACCGAGCTTTTCGGCAATCGATTTTGCCACATCGATTTCTTCTTGGTGACGCTGATTATAATGGAATGTAACGGTTTCCACTTCTTCAAAGTTTTGCAAAGCCCATAATAAACAAGTCGTGCTGTCTTGGCCTCCGCTGAACACCACAACCGCTTTTTCTTTTTTCATGTCTTTCTCTCCCTTATCTATCATTCCATAAAAAAAGCGCCTTTTTCGGAGAAGGCGCCCTAAAAAACATAAAAAAACCGTATCCAAGGATACAGCTCGTCCTTAGTTTTTTATAGAGGGTGTAGCTAGAACCTCTCCCGCATTAATACGGATTTTCTTCTTTTTTCACTTTTGCTATCATACCATAATGTTGTTTCCCGTGACAATAAAAAAACAGCCTGAACCCTGTGTCAGGCTGCAAAAGCGGGTTTAAGCCCCGCGTTTCTTCCCCGGAAATACCATCAGCGCAATCCCGATCAGAACAAATAAAGCAGGCCAGAAAACAGAAACCGGAATGATCGGCTGATACGTCATCATAAAGCAAAGTGCTGTCAAGGTCAGCACCGCAACCGGAATGAGCAGCGCCTTCTGTTTCCCGCCGAACAGCCACAGCTCAAATAAACCGAATGCCGTTGCCAACAGGTAAACAGGCCATGTCCCATCGGAGTAGGACCAATTGGTTGCCGTTTCAAAGACAAACAAGATCCCCGTAATCAATAAGATGCCGCCCGGTACGAGAAGCCCCGCGTTTTTGACAGGTTTCGGGCCGAAAATCGGAATGTGAAAAGCGGCGCCCAGCAACAGAATGAGAGCGGGCCAGCCGCGTTCGCTGATGACTTCATTTGCATTGGTGAATATGCCGAAAATGCCCGCGGCGCACAGAACCGCCGCAGCAGTCAAAAGCCCTCTTTGCCTTCTGCCGAACAGCCAGGCTTCAAACAGCCCGAATGCAACGGCAAAGAGGTAGACAGGCGATGTCACATTTGCGTATGTCCAATCCGTCAGCGTTTCAAACCATAACAAGCCGCCCGTCACAAGCAAAATGCCGCCCGGAATAAGAAGGCCCGATCTTTTTTTCGGCTGCATAAAGGCAGCGGCGTGAAACAAAAGCGCGGCTGCGATGATCAAAAGCGGCCACAGCCCCGGCATCAGCATACCGGCAAAGCATAGTGCTCCCACGGCAGTCAGGATGAAAGCAGGAATCAATACACCTAACTTCCTCCCGCCGAAATACCACAGCTCAAACAGACCGAGAGCAGGCGCCCATATATAAACAGGCCACGTCACGCCTGAATACGTCCATCCCGTTGCGGTCTCAAAACAAAACAGGCAGCCCAGCACAAGAAACATACCGCCCGGAACGAGCAGTCCCGCCTGTTCAGTCGTTTTTTTCGCAAAAATAAATCCGGCGTGAAATCCTGCGGACATTATAATGAAAAGAAACGGCCACGCCGAACCTGCGGATATATGTATAACTCCCGCCTTCTGTAAAAAAAATACAATGCCGATACAAATAAAAATAAATCCCAATAATACACGTCGAGCTTTCATCTCTTACTCCTCCCCATCATTTCCCAATTCATTATACAGAAATGTCAGGAAAAAAGAAGGGGAATTCCCAAAAAATACAGACATTTTCCTTATATCCTTATTTTTCTTTCGGGATTTTTTTGCAAATCAATGCGCCGATAAAAGCGAGGCTCACATATCCAAACACCGGGTAAACGGTGGAAATCAGCTGTCCGTAGCCGATTTGGCTGATAATGAAAGCAAACGCCAAAATGCCGCCGTAAATATATGTACTTTTTATATGAAGAAAACTGTTTAATTGTTTTTCCAATCCGTATAGATTGCCGATGACTGACGTAAACACTTCCCCGAAAATAATAAACAAATAAATGATATGAAGCGAACGCGAATACGAATAGACAACTTGAGCCATCGGAATGTCAAACTCCAGCACATCCGGCAGCACCGATAATGATAAAAAGCTCGCGGCAAGCACCAGTGTCAAAAGAACACCGCCTAAATAAGCCCCCTTTCTGATCACCTTCTCTGAAGACATTTCGTTCGCAAGCGGCACAAGGACGGCTTGGGCGAGCGATAAATTTAACGCGCCGTAAGAGACGGCGGACAAAAGCCAATTCCACTTGTCAGGCCATACCCATTCGTCCGCGTTTCTCGTGCTTGTAAATACAAATGAATCAGCTGTCACGATAAAAGAGAAAGAAATTAAAAGCGGCACAACCAATATATTGACGCCGAACACACCTTTAACACCGCTTGTCATGACGGCAAAGCTCAGTACGATCGTCAAAAGGATCCCCGCTTGTGCGGACCATCCAAGCTGTTCATGAAACAGCGCCCCCGCTCCGGACAGCATGACAGAGGTCACTCCCAGCAATATAAACATCATAAACATGTTTACGGCACGGCCGATGGACTGGCCGAATAAATATGTGTTCAATTCCTGATAAGATGCTGCATGAATCCGTTTGGAAATGATCATGATTTTGGCGCCTAAATATGTAAACATCAGACCGCTTACCACGATACCGAACAGACCGATCCAGCCGAACTTCAGAAAAAACTCAACGATTTCCCGTCCCGTGGCAAAACCGGCTCCTACAACCGTGCCTACGTATACAAATGCAAGCTGACTTGCAGAACCTTTTGTTTGTCCCATTTCACCCTCCGGCTAAGCGCAGATTTGTCCAGGCCTTTATATATGCTTATGAGACAAGTCTCCCGAAAAGACGAACAAATCGTCCTTCCCCGGAGAAAACAGATTCAGCTCTCTCCTCTAAGCAAAAATATTGAAAGAAAAAAAGGGCGGCGTATACTCTTCATCAAGAAAGGTCAAATCATTCCATTTCCTTTCTGACTATATTGGTCAAAAATAATCAAACCTCACGAATATCACTTATCATGCTGTAAACATTTATTTTTCGGGGTTTGAAACAAAATACTTGAAAGTCAAAGAAGGTCAGAGTATACTAATAATCAAAGAAGGTCAAAGTTTCGGCCTTATTTTCTAATCCATTTGGTCAAAGATGATCAAACATTTTTCGAGGAGGTTTTGGCAAATGCGTTGTCAACATTGTCAGAAAAACGAGGCGACGATTCGCCTGAACATGCAAGTCAATTCCATTCAAAAACAATTCGTTTTATGTGAAACATGTTATACAGAATTAACCCGAAAACCGTCTATGAGCATGGGGCCGCAATCATTCGGATTCCCGTTTGAGCAAGGTTTCGCTCCCAATCAAAATAAACAGCAGTCCGGCCCTGAAAAAGGCCTGCTCGACGAGCTCGCTCAAAACGTCACAAACGGCGCAAAAGCAGGTCTGATTGACCCTGTGATCGGCCGCGATAATGAAGTGGCGCGCGTAATTGAAATTTTGAACCGCCGGAATAAAAACAATCCGGTGCTGATCGGTGAACCGGGCGTCGGTAAAACGGCTATTGCAGAAGGCCTCGCGCTTAAAATCGCTGAAGGCGATGTGCCGAACAAATTGAAAAACAAAGAGCTTTACCTGCTTGACGTCGCTTCTCTCGTCGCCAATACAGGGATCAGAGGCCAGTTTGAAGAAAGAATGAAACAATTAATGAACGAATTAAAAGAACGGAAAAACGTCATCTTGTTCATTGATGAGATTCACCTTCTCGTAGGCGCCGGCTCTGCCGAGGGATCAATGGATGCCGGGAACATCCTGAAACCGGCGCTTGCCAGAGGCGAGCTGCAGGTCATCGGGGCGACAACGCTGAAAGAGTACCGCCAGATTGAAAAAGATGCGGCGCTTGAAAGACGCTTCCAGCCTGTCATGGTTCACGAGCCTACAATAGAACAAGCCATCAGCATTCTGGAAGGCATTAAAGATAAATATGAGAAATACCACGGCGTCACATTCAGCAATGAAGCGATAAACGCCTGTGTTACGCTTTCATCCCGTTACATTCAGGACCGCCGCCTGCCGGATAAAGCGATCGACTTATTAGATGAAGCCGGCTCTAAGGCGAACCTGGAGCTTGATACCGTAAATGAAGAAGATGCGGCTGAGAGACTCAAAGCAATTGACGCGGAGAAAACAAAAGCGCTTCATGAAGAAAATTATGAGCTTGCCGCGAAACTGCGTGATGAAGAAGCGGCGTTGGAAAAACAGCTGGCGCATGAAACACCGGCCTCTTCACCTGAAATCGGGGCGGAGCATATTCAAGCCATCATTGAACAGAAAACAGGCATTCCGGTCGGAAAACTCCAGGCTGATGAACAAGTCAAAATGAAGGAACTTGAAGAACATCTTCATCAGCGCGTCATCGGTCAGGAAAAAGCCGTGAAAAAAGTGGCGAAAGCGGTCAGACGAAGCCGCGCCGGCTTAAAATCCAAAAACAGACCTGTCGGCTCCTTCCTCTTTGTCGGACCGACCGGAGTCGGAAAAACCGAGTTATCAAAGACACTCGCAGATGAACTGTTCGGTACAAAAGATTCCATTATCCGTCTCGATATGAGTGAATACATGGAAAAACACGCCGTATCAAAAATCATCGGTTCACCGCCGGGATATGTCGGACACGATGAAGCCGGTCAATTAACGGAAAAAGTGCGCCGCAATCCGTACAGCATCGTGCTGCTCGATGAGATTGAAAAAGCCCACCCTGATGTCCAGCATATGTTTCTGCAGATTATGGAGGACGGCCGTCTGACAGACAGCCAGGGCAGAACGGTCAGCTTCAAAGATACCGTTTTGATTATGACAAGCAACGCTGGAACCGGCGAAAAACAGGTGAAAGTCGGATTCCAATCTGAAGAGAGCGTCCTGGAAGAACAAACGCTGATTGATTCACTGAGCGCGTTCTTCAAACCGGAGTTTTTAAACCGATTTGACAGCATTATTGAATTCCAATCCCTGAAAAAAGAACATCTCGTGAAAATCGTCAGCCTGCTTCTCACAGAGCTTGAAGACACATTAAAAGAGCGCGGCATCAGCCTGAGCGTCACCGATGATGCGAAAGAAAAAATCGCTGAAATCGGCTACCACCCCGCTTTCGGAGCACGCCCGCTCAGAAGAACCATCCAAGAATTGATCGAGGACGAAATGACAGATCTCTTATTGGATGACAACGAAATAAAAGCCTTCCATGTCGTAATGGAAGAGGACGGCATCAAAGTCCGGGCACAATAAGAAAAAAGCGGTCCCCTCCTTTCGGGGAGCCGCTTTTTTGTTTCTTTCTCCATGCCGGAAGGGAGAAACTGTGAAGAATTCGGGAACAATTTCTCAATCACCCTAAAGTTCCATGCACTGCCACCGATATTAACCATAGAAAGCTAGTATAAAGGATTTGGTGAAAACTATGGATAAAACATCGATTATCGGTATCATCCTCGCCTTGATTGCTTTAAGCGTGGGCATGGTGCTGAAAGGGGTCAGCTTAAGCGCACTCGCTAACCCGGCAGCTATTCTGATTATTTTGTTCGGTACGATTTCTGCGGTGATCATCGCATTCCCCGGAAAAGAAATCAAAAAAGTGCCTGCCCTTTTTAAAGTGCTGTTTAAAGAAAACAAACAGCTGACAATTGCGCAATTAATTCCTATGTTCTCTCAATGGGCGCAAATCGCCAGACGTGAAGGTCTGCTCGCATTGGAAGCAAGCATTGAAGACGTGGATGACGCATTTTTGAAAAACGGCCTGAGCATGGCGGTTGACGGACAAAGCGCAGAATTTATCAGAGATATTATGACTGAGGAAGTTGAAGCGATGGAAGACAGACACCAGGCCGGCGCAGCCATCTTTACACAAGCCGGCACATATGCGCCGACACTCGGCGTTTTGGGTGCGGTCATCGGCCTTATCGCCGCTCTTTCCAACATGAACAATACCGAGGCGCTCGGACATGCCATCAGTGCGGCGTTTGTCGCCACCCTTCTCGGGATTTTCACAGGATATGTACTATGGCATCCCTTCGCCAACAAACTGAAACGCAAATCAAAGCAGGAAGTCAAACTGCGTGAAATCATGATCGAAGGCGTTCTGTCAGTGCTTGAAGGACAGGCCCCGAAAGTGATCGAACAAAAACTTCTCATGTATCTTCCTGCGAATGAACGCGCAAAAGTCGCTGAACAAGAAGGAGAGGCAAACAATGGCGAGAAAAAAGAAGAAGAAGCATGATGACGAGCATGTGGATGAGTCTTGGCTGATCCCGTACGCGGATTTGCTCACCCTTCTTTTGGCTCTGTTCATTGTATTGTTCGCCATGAGCTCGGTCGATGCGGCGAAATTCCAAATGCTGTCTAAATCATTTAACGCCGTGTTTACCGGAGGCACGGGTGTTCTTGAATATTCAAGCCTCACCCCTCCTGAAAACGAAAAAGACGGCGTTGATCAGTTAAAAAAAGACAAGGAAAAAGATAAAGAACAGAAAAAGAAAGAAAGAGAAGCAGCCGACCGCGAAGAACTTGAAGGCGTGCAAAAGCAAGTCAATCAATTTATAAAAAATAAAAAGCTTGAAACTCAGCTTGAAACAAAGCTGACTAAAGAAGGACTCTTAATTACGATTAAAGACAGTATCTTTTTTGATTCCGGACGGGCGGATATCCGTCAGGAAGATATTCCGCTTGCCAAGGAAATCTCGAATCTCCTTGTGCTGAATCCGCCGAGGAACATTATCATCAGCGGACATACGGACAATGTACCGATTAAAAACTCACAATATCAATCTAACTGGCATTTAAGCGTCATGCGGGCCGTCAACTTCATGGCTATTCTGACAGAAAACCCGAAACTTGACGCAAAAGTTTTCAGCGCCAAAGGTTTCGGAGAGTATAAACCGGCCGTGTCGAACAAAACCGCTGAAGGGCGCAGCAAAAACAGGCGCGTCGAGGTATTGATACAGCCTAGAAACGCCGCGACTGACCAAAATCAGTAATATAAAAAAGGAAGCCTTTCAAATGGCTTCCTTTTTTATTTCTGATGAAAATGTTTAGCGTTTAATCCCACTCTTTTCAGCATTTCCGTACACATTTCTATCTCTTCATCACTCAGCACACTGATCATTTCTTTAATTTCTTCAGCATGATCAGGGAAAATATCGTCCAAAAGACGGATTCCCTTTTCAGAAATCTGTGCGAAAGTCACTCTCCTGTCAGTCGGCGAGGCTTTTCTGATGAGAAGTTCTTTTTTCTCTAATTTGTCAACAACGTATGTAATACTTCCGCTCGCTAATAAAATTTTGTCGCCGATCTGCTGAAGCGGCTGGTTGCCTTTGTGGTACAGCAGCTCAAGCACCGCAAATTCCGTCGGGTTCAGGCCGTGCTTATGAATATGTTTATTCATATGGTCGTTAATAGATCGGTACGCACGTGACAGTACAATAAATAATTTCAATGAGTTTTCTGTTTTATCCGTCATACATTCAATCATCCTTTTACAAAAGAAACCGTTACAGAGAAACATTAATAAACAAAATGAAAAATGTCAACAAAAATGTTTCCAAAATTTCTCTTCTTTTTGTCTGACCTTAATAAAATAATTTGTTTTTCTATCATTTTGGTTATTTTTTCTTATTAAAGAAGTATAAAAATGATATAATACCTCTATTCAAGTGTAATGTTGGAGCGATGCAGAGTGAATACATTTAAAGGTGCCCGGGGAAAGATCAAGCTTTATCTCATATTGGTGATCATCCCGGCACTTATTATCAGCTTTTTCATTTATGAAAAAGAAAAGCAGAAAATAGCCGATAAACACATACAGGAAGCCAGTATGATGCTCAACCTTCACCGCAATAAGCTCAATTATTTAATCGGTGAAACAAAAGCCCGGATGACAACACTTGCGATCGCTGTCGATAAGCCTGTCAATGAAGAAAAGATCATTGACATTCTCGATCAGGCTTTTGAGGATGAACCCAGATTCAGCGGTCTGTATATGCTGAATTCCAAAGGTGATGTCATCGCAAGCACAACTGATCTGAAATCAAAGGTGAATTTGGCCGACAGACCGTATTTTACGAAGGCGAAAAAGACGAAAAAAACGGTCATCACAAATGACTACTCCAGCAGAATTACAGGCCAGCGCATCTTCACGATCTGCGTGCCGGTGTTAGACGCAAAACGGGAAGTCACGGATTATTTAGTAGCCGCCATACAAGTCGATTATTTGAGAAATATGATCAATATGCTGAGCCCTGACGTTTATGTCAAGGCAACCAATCAGAATAAAGTGATATTTGCCAGCGGACGGGCTGATCAATCAGAAGGTGTGAAACCGGTCAGCGGCTATCTGGATGATATTAATTGGAATATCAATGTTTATCCGAAACCGGTTGAGCTGAATGAGCTGACCAAAAGCGTGCTGCTGCCGATGTCCAGTATTGCCGTGCTGCTGAATATTCTGTTCATCCTCGTTCAATATTATCTGCTTAAGCGCAAGACCCAGCTGGAGCGCGCTCAAAATGAAGCGCAGAAATTGGAGCTGATCGGAACGCTTGCCGCCAGCACCGCCCATGAAATCCGCAACCCGCTTACAGGGATCAGCGGCTTCATTCAGCTTTTGCAGAAAAAATACAAATCGGAGGAAGATCAGCTGTATTTCTCAATTATTGAGCAGGAAATTAAACGGATTAATCAGATTGTCAGTGAGTTTTTAGTGCTCGGTAAACCCACTGCTGAACGGTTGGAAGTGAACTCGCTGCAGGATATTCTTGATGAGATTATGCCGATTATTTATTCTGAAGGGAATCTGTATAATGTGGAAGTGAATGTGGAGATTCTCGTCAATCGGCCGCTCAAGGTCAACTGCACGAAAGACCATATTAAACAGGTGATTTTAAATGTCGCGAAAAACGCGCTGGAATCCATGCAGGAAGGCGGCCGGCTGTCCATCTATTTAGAAGCCCGCGATCATAAAGCAGTCATTAAGGTGGCCGACAACGGAATGGGCATTTCTGAAGATATGCTTGAACACATTTTTCTTCCGTTTGTAACGTCAAAGGAAAAAGGCACCGGCCTCGGCCTTGTCGTATGTAAACGAATCATGCTGATGTACGGCGGTTCGATTGACATTCAAAGCGAAGTCGATAAGGGCACAGAGGTCACCATTGCCCTCCCTGCCGCTTCTCGATGAAAAAAACACCCTGGATCGGGGTGTTTTTTTATTTAAAGAAGAATATGTGTAAGAGGATATACCAGAGGAACGGCATCATAGCCGGCAGATAGTACGAGGCGCTTCGTGAGCCGTGCCAGCGGAAAAATCTGCTGACTGTACGCGGTCATCTTTCGGATGCGGCGCTTGATCAGGAAGCGCATTCAGTCTTCGTTATCTGTTTTATCATCAATCATTTGTTTGCTTCATATGCAGGCATGACGTCACCGCGGGAGAACAAGCCTATTTTCTTCACAAGGCCCTGTATTCCTTGGTGATGTGTACGATCACGGTTTACCAGCTGCTGATACGCGTTCATCAGACAGTCCAGTTCCTGGCTGTGCCTGATCGTGTCATATCCTGTAAACCCTTGCCTGTTAGCCGCATCTATCATCATTTTTCTTTTTTTATCAATAGATACAAGCAATTTTTCTTGTTCAGAATAACTGCCCATTCACTTCACCCCTCACCGCTAAAAGAATAGGAAACAAGTTTGATTGGGTTATTGAGCATTATTACAGATTATACTTTATTTGTAAACATTTTTTTACTAAATAACTTATTTTTTCATTTCATATTGGAATCTTTGCATGAATACGAGAATAATACCCATTCGGGTAATGATATAAACAGAATGCGGCATATTCAGGAATTAAAAAACAGCCACAGCTGACTTTATATTACAATAAAAAACCTCTCATGCCGGTGGGTGCATGAGAGGTTCGGGCGTCTATCAGTTTTGCACACTTTCATTTTCGTAAATCGGCACCCAGCCCTCAGTCGTCACAAAGATTCGGATTGCGACGACCCGGCGGTCTTCCTGAAGCGTAAAGTAGTGGCGGATGTTCTCCGGAACTGAAATCAAATCTCCCGGATTTAAACGGACGTCGAAAAATGTGCCGTCTTTGCCTTGAATGACGAAGATGCCGTGTCCGCTGACGATAAAGCGGACTTCATCATCCGTGTGGTGATGTTCTCTTTGGAAATTTTTTAATAATTCATCAAGATTCGGCGTGGTATCTGATAAAGAAATGACATCCTGAGACTGATATCCGCGCCGGGCTGAAATGTCCTGAATCTCCGTGTCAAACGCCGCGAGAATCCGTTCTTTTTCATCTTCAGTTAGATCGTATTTTTCCGAAAGCTCAGACGGAAGTTTTTCAATGTTCCACTGCTCATAGATCACCTCTTGCTCGTCTAAGAAGCGCGCTACTTCTTCCTGATGTTCAATGATCGTATTCTTTTCGTCATGAATTCTGATGGTCGCCATTTTCTATTCCTCCTTTTATTTTACCAGCTGCGGACGAAGTGCCAGAAGCTTGAGGTGACAGCTGAATAAAAATTCATAGGCTTCCAGCACCCTTTTCGCTTCAAATGCGGTCCGCCCCCATGCCGTAATGCCGTGATTGCGGATTAACACCGCGCCTGATCCGGCGTCCGCATGGTGCGCGAAATTTTCGGCCAATGCCGGGATGTGCGCCGGATTGTCAATGATCGGAACGGTCACGGACGCGTTTTCCTCCCATAATCCGAGCGCCTTAATCATCTCCTGCCCCTGAAAAGTGATTTGTTTTTCATCCCCGTAAAGCTCTGAGATGACATTATTATTGACGGTATGGACATGCAGACAGCAGCCGGCGTCTGTCTTTTGGTATAAGTAAGTATGGAGAAGCGTTTCCGCTGAGGGTTTTAAAGAATGGCCGGTCTCAGCGGGCTTCCCGTTCTCATCGATTAAGAGAAAATCTTCGTCTGTTTCTTTTCGTTTGTCTTTTCCGCTCGCCGTAACGAGAAAAGTCAGCGGCCCGTCGGATACTTTGATGGAAAGATTCCCGCTCGTTGCCGGGAACCAGTCTCTTTCGGCCAGCTCGCGCTTTACCTCGGCAAGTTCGCGCCAGCGTTCTTCTTTTGCAGCCATGCCTGCACCTCCCCGATGTTTTCAATGCCTGTTTTCACCTCATGAAAATCTTGAAAAGGCAGATGCCGGAGGCCGAGTTCTTTGCATTCAGTCAAAAGATAATCTCTCGCAAAACACATATCGGATAACTTTGCAGCCTCGACATCCGTGACCGAATCACCGATCATAACGAGAAATTTCTGCTGATCGGATAGCTTCCGGATGACTGACGGTTTGCAGCAGCCGCATTGATTGGTACAGGCTCCGTCACAGGCGTGCGGCCAGTCTATATGAATATATTCATTGTCAAAGGATGCATGATTGCAGAAAATCCGCTCCTTTTCTACGATCCCTTCCAAAAGCGGATGCACAAAAAAGTCCATTCCTCCGCTTACGATATAAAACGGGAGGTCGTTTGAGCGGACAAACGAGACAAAATCAAAAAAGCCGTCCCGTATTTTCGCATCCTTCAGGATAAAGCCGGTCAGTTCTTCTTTTAAGCTGCTCGGCAGCAGTCCGAACATCCGTCCGACTCCTTCTTGGATTGATATGCTTTTAGACAGAACACCGTCTTTTAATTCAAGCCACTCAGGAGGCGCGAATTCTTTCATCATGCTGACAATGTTGTCGTTCATGGTGACCGTTCCGTCGAAATCACAAATAATCAGCGGTGTGCGGGTCATACGGCTTCCACCCTTCCCCATTTGTCTAATGCGAGCTGAAGATCTTTGCACGACGCGGCTTTTTCTTCAATCGGCTGCGCTTCAAGCACCGCATCAATGACGGCGCGGAACGCTTTTCCGCCACCCTCGGCTCCTTTCGGGTGGCCGTGAATGCCTCCGCCGGCATTGATGATGTGATCGATGCCGAAATCGCGCATCAATAATGGCACCATACCGGGATGAATGCCTGCTGACGGGACGGCAAACGACGGATGAAAGACATCGTCTTTTACACATTCATCATGGATTGCAAGCGCGGACTCCTTCGGAAGAGCAACGGTTCCGTAAGGTGACGGAAATAAACTGAAATCAGCGCCGCAATAGCGGTTCAGCTTGCCGAGCAAAAGCGCATGCGACAAGCCGTAAACGGGAGATGATGTGAACGCGCCGCTGACTGCCGGATGCGCCATGATCGGAAGCGGGATTTCCCTGTCTTCAGCAAGGCTCTGCATCACATCTAAACCGTAAGCGAACACATTCAATAAAAGCGCGTCCGCCCCGAGTTCTGCCGCGCGCCTCGCTTTATCCCGCAATTCGGCGGTCCTTCCCGTAAGGTTTACGGCATACAGCGTTTTATGCCCCGTCTCCTCCCGGGTTTCCTTCAGGACTTGTTTTCCTTCGATAATGCGGGTTTCAAACGGAGCCAGTTCATTTTCAAAGAAAATTTCGTCATCTTTAATAAGATCCACGCCGCCGAGCGCCTGCTGTCTGAGCTGTTCTTTAATGTCGGCGAGATCCCGTCCGATCACGCCTTTAAATATGCTCATCAGAAGCGGTCTTTCAAATTCGCCCAGCAGTTTGCGGATGCCGTATATACCGAATTTCGGCCCGGGAAGGGAGCGTTTAAACCCTTCGGAAAATTCAAGATCAGTCAATTTTATTTTTCCGTCCAGTGACAGCTTTCCGAATACCGTCGTCAGGACGGCCGGAATATCTCTTGAAAAGTTCGCCTCGGGATAGGCGATGGTGATGACGGATTGTGTTTCGTTTTCTGAGGTTCCTTCTTTCTCCCCAACTTTTACGACCCGCCCTTTATGTTTTCTGAGCTGTTCCTGCTTCACCAGGGGCAGGTCAGTCCAGGAGCCTACCGTCAGCCCCGCCGCAATCTGTTCCGCCCGCTTTTCACTGTCCGTTGTGTCTGTCAGAAGATATGTTGCCAATAATTCGCTCATGCGTGAACGCCTCTCTTTCTTTCGCAAAACATAAAAAAACCTCTTCCGTATGAGCAGAAAGAGGCTTCGTGTTATGTCCGAATCTTATCTCTCAGCTCCTGCTGCAAGAATTAGCACCGTGCTTTATCAGTCGGTTGCCGGGCTTCATCGGGCTCGTCCCTCTGCCTGCTCTTGATAAGAATAATGATTTTATAAAGTATTTTGAATTATCGCATTGTTACCCTGATATGTCAATGCTTTTTCGGGTGAAAAGATTCAGTTTCCCGATCCGTTCCGCAGCTTCTTTAAGTCTTTCTTCACTTGTCAGAAGACCGACTCTTATATAGCCTTCCCCCCATTTTCCGAACCCGTTTCCGGCAGCGACCGCGACATCCGCTTTCTCGAGCAGCAAGTCTGAAAACGACTGTGACGTATAACCGTCAGGCACAGGGAGCCATGCAAAAAAGGAGCCCGCCGGAGCCGTCACATCCCAGCCGATATCGCGGCAGGCTTCAATCCATGCATTGCGTCTCGATTCATATCTGTCATTTTGCGCTGCGACGCATGCCTGATCCGCTAAAAGAGCGGCTGCCGCCGCCTGCTGCGCCGCGGGAAACAAACTGACAAACATATGATCCTGATAAAGGTTGATCGCTTCGATGACAGAAGCGTTTCCGACGGCAAATCCGACCCGCCAGCCCGCCATATTATAGGTTTTAGACAAGGTGTAGATTTCGATTCCCGTCTCTTTTGCGCCTTCGGTCTGCAAAAAGCTCAGCGGTTTATGCCCGTCAAAACCGACGGCTCCGTACGCGAAATCATGAACGACACAAATGCCGTTTTGTTCCGCAAAACCGACCGTCTCCTCGAAAAACGCCTCTGTCGCCACAGCGCCGGTCGGATTATTCGGATAATTGAGATACAGCAGCTTCGCCTCGCTCCGCACCTTTTCAGGAATTACGCTGTAATCAGGGAGAAACCCTCTTACCTCCGTCAGCGGCATCATTTCCATTTTCGCTTTCGCAAGGGCGACGCCTGACCAGTAATCAGGATATCCGGGATCAGGCACCAGAATGGTATCTCCAGGGTTTAAAAGACATTGCGGAAGCTCAACAAGTCCCGCCTTGCCTCCGAACAGCACGGCGACTTCCGTTTCCGGATCAAGCGTGACCCCGTACTCCCTTTCATAAAATGCAGCGGCTGCTTTTTTGAAGCTGTAAGCGCCCCGGAATGATGAGTATTTATGATTTTCCGGCCTTTCGACGGCGCGCTTCATTTCTTCAACGATATGCTGAGGCGTCGGCTGATCAGGGTTTCCCTGCCCTAAATTGATGACGTCTCTGCCTTCTTTCAGCTTTTGATTCACTTTTTGCACCAATGATGCGAAAAATTGTTCCGGCAGCTGTTTGAGTACATCTGAGATTTCAAAGTTCATATTTTTCACCTTCTAAAAATGTCTTGAAATGATAGTCCATCATCATATATGGTTAAATAAAAAAAGTAAAGAGAAACTTGAGGTGTTAAAAAATGAAATGGACCGTTTCCTGTTTGCAATTTGATATTTCATACGGAAATCCTTCAGAAAACTTTAAAAAAGCAGAATCTTTGATTGAGCAAGAAAGCCGCCATGCGGATGTAATCGTGCTTCCTGAGTTGTGGACGACCGGCTATGATCTCACACGGCTAGATCAGCTGGCGGATGAAAACGGCAAAGTTTCGGAACAATGGCTTAAAGAAACGGCAAAAACATACAACGTACACCTCGTTGCCGGATCTTTTGCGGTCAAAGAAGGCGAAAATGTCTATAACACCATGTACATCGCCGATAACAGCGGACAGATCGTGAAGCGGTATCAGAAAGTACATCTGTTTCAGCTGATGGATGAACACCTTTACTTGTCAGCAGGAAACAGTGACGGTTCCTTTGAGCTTGACGGTGTCAAGTGCGCCGGGCTGATCTGCTATGATATCCGTTTCCCCGAATGGATCAGAAAGCATACGTCCCAGGGCGCGAATGTCCTGTTTATCTCTGCGGAATGGCCTCTGCCCCGCCTTGATCATTGGCGAAGCCTACTTATCGCCAGAGCAATTGAAAACCAATGTTTTGTCGCAGCCTCTAACTGCACGGGGTCCAATCCCGATAATGAATTTGCCGGCCACAGCCTGATTATTGACCCGTGGGGCCGGATTTTAGCCGAAGGAGACCGGACGGAAGGCGCAGTCCGGGCGGAAATTGATGTGTCAGAAAGCGCGGACGTGCGGGGAACCATTCCGGTTTTCCAAGACTTGCGGCGTGATTTATATTAATTTTCAAAAAAACGTTGACAAGAATATCCGGCACCTGCTAATATTTTCATCAACTGATTAATCCGAATTGTGATACAAATCAATATATTTTTCTCTTATCGAGAGTTGGGCGAGGGATTGGCCTTTTGACCCCAACAGCAACCGACCGTAATTCCATTGTGAAATGGGGCGCGTACATTTTGCGCCGAGACGATTGTCTCATAAGGCACGGTGCTAATTCCATCAGATGTTATCTGAGAGATAAGAGGCGGACTGCACTGTTTCAGCCTCCTTCTCTTTCAGAGAAGGAGGCTTTTTTTCGGGCGTATTCTCCGTCACGATCTCTTACTGCCACTACATAATTGGAGGGTAAATCCATGTCAGCAACTAAAACAAGTCTTTATGAACAATTAACAGAAAGCTCCGCCGCCGCGTTAGCCGTCAAGCTCGGCTTATTCCAAAGCAAAAGCACTCTGACATGCCGTGAAATCGGCGACGGCAATTTAAATTACGTCTTTCATGTTTACGATAAAGAAAACAAAAAAGGACTGATTATTAAACAGGCAATCCCTTACGCGAAAGTCGTCGGTGAAAGCTGGCCGCTTACCATTGACCGGGCGAGAATCGAAAGCAGCGCCCTCATCCGCCAGGGCGAACACGTGCCGCACCTCGTTCCGGCCGTTTACTATTCCGATACTGAAATGGCCGTCACGGTAATGGAAGACCTCTCCCATTTGCGGATTTCAAGAAAAGGGCTGCTGGAAGGGCAGCATTATCCGAACTTATCGGTTCATATCGGTGAATTTTTAGGGAAAACGCTTTTTTACTCATCCGATTATGCGCTTGATGCGAAAGTAAAGCAGCAGCTCGCAAAGCAGTTTACAAATCCTGAGCTTTGCAATATTACAGAAAGGCTTGTGTTTACAGAACCGTTTCTCGACCATGAGACAAACGATTTTGAAGAGGAGCTGCGCCCATACGCAGAAAAAGTTTGGAACAATTCCCGGCTGAAAGAAGGCGCTGACGAATTGAAAGCCATCTTTCTGAATTCCGCGGAAACATTGGTTCACGGCGATCTGCACACGGGAAGCATCTTCGCCGATGAACATGAAACAAAGGTGATTGATCCCGAGTTTGCTTTCTTCGGACCGATCGGGTTTGACATCGGCCAATTTATCGCCAATCTGCTGTTAAACGCCCTCAGCCGCGACGGTGACGACAGACAGCCGTTATATGACCACACCGCTGCCGTATGGGATACATTTGTGAAAACATTCAGTGAAGCATGGGAGAAAGACTGCTTGCCTTCCCGCAGACACCTGCTGGAAGACACACTGAAAAACGCGTTTGAGGAAGCGGTCGGTTTTGCGGGATGCGAATTGATCCGGCGCACGATCGGACTCGCCCATGTGGCTGACTTAGATGAAATCACTCCGTTTGACAAACGAATCGAACGGAAGAAGCTGGCGCTTGACATCGGCGCCTATTATATCGAAAACAGAAAAAAACTGAAGCATATCACCGAGGTTCTGGACCAATTTAAGCTCCGTGTAAAGGAATGATGCAGCATGACCAATGAATTTGCCATCCCCCGTTCTGTAGAATGGAAAGAAACCTACATCCGCATTTTAAATCAGCAAAAGCTTCCCGCCGTCACTGAATATGTGGAACTTGAAACAAAGGAAGATGTATTCGACGCGATTGTCACGCTGAAAGTAAGGGGCGCCCCGGCCATCGGTATAACCGCGGCGTTCGGACTCGCGCTCTCCGCCAAGTCATTTGAAGCCCGCGACCTTTCAGATTTCCGACGTCAATTCGCGGATGTCAAAGCGTATTTAAACAGTTCGAGGCCCACTGCCGTCAACCTTGCGTGGGCGCTTGACAGACTTACGGATTCGATCAGGGATGCGATCTCAATCAATGAAGCGAAGACAACTCTCGTTCATGAAGCCATTCAAATTCAGATTGAGGATGAAGAAACATGCCGAATGATCGGCCAAAATGCTCTGCACCTTTTTAATAAAGGCGACCAGATCATGACCATCTGCAATGCGGGCTCGATTGCCACAAGCCGGTACGGTACGGCGCTTGCTCCCTTTTACTTAGCGAAACAAAAAGACCTCGGCCTTCATATCTACGCATGTGAAACAAGACCCGTTCTTCAAGGATCACGGCTGACGGCGTGGGAGCTGATGCAGGGCGGAATTGATGTCACGCTCATTACGGACAGCATGGCCGCCCATACAATGAAGGAAAAACATATTTCTGCGGTCATTGTCGGCGCTGACAGAATTGCAAAAAACGGTGATACGGCCAACAAAATCGGAACGTACGGCCTCGCTATTTTGGCAAACGCCTTTCAAATTCCGTTTTTTGTGGCCGCACCGCTTTCGACATTTGACTTGCAGATTGAAAACGGCGATCAGATTCCGATTGAAGAAAGAGATCCGGATGAAGTCAGACAGATCTCCGGCATACGCACCGCTCCCGAGGATGTTCCGGTCTTCAATCCGGCCTTTGACATCACACCGGGCAGCCTGATTTCCGGCATAATAACCGAGAAAGGAATTGTGACCGGTTCTTACACGGAAGAAATTGAACAATTATTCGCTGACTGCCAGCTGAGCTGAAAAACCGCTGATGATATTGCCTCAGGCAATGTCAGCGGTTTTTTTGTCTGCACAATGTAATCACTTCATCTTTTTGGGCGGCTGTAATGAGATGCATTTTAAAAAACAGCTCTGCATAACCGGCTATCTTTTGCGGACGGCTCATTTTCATCAGGCTTCGTCCTCCTTTTTCATCAGGGCAACTTTTTTCACTTAATAAAATGATATGTCGGACGCGAAAAAACGGAACGTGCCATACGCTTTATTTTTCTTTATAGGATATTTGTTCGATGTTCAGCAGCACCGCTTTTACATCCGTCTTCGTGCCCGCGTATCCCGTTAAGGCGCTGTTTTTGCCGATTACCCGATGGCACGGGATCAAAATCGGCAGCCGGTTTCGTTTATTGGCTTGTCCGATGGCGCGCACCGCTTTCGGTTTTCCGATCGCTTCAGCCATATCGCCGTAGCTTCGGGATTCCCCGTAAGGAATCATCGTCAGCGCGTTCCACACCCTTTCCTGAAAGGGTGTGCCTTTTTGTCTCAGAGGCAGAGAGAATTGCTTTCTTTCTCCTGAAAAATATGATGCCAGCTGCTGTTTCGCCTCCGACAGCAAAGCGGTTTCGCACGGCTTTACGCCGGGCGCGTCTTTCCGCCATTCCTCAAAATCTTCCCCGGTGAGAAACAGGCCGGTAATAAAGCTCTCTTCCTCTGTTACGATGACGGTTCCAAACGGCGCTCTTACACTTGTAAAACAGATCATTCCCCGCTCCTTCTTTCTTCCGTATTCTGCCGGATCGGAAGCGTCAAATGAAAAACGGTGCCCTTCCCTTCTTCACTTTCCACATGAATGCGGCCCTGATGCTCTTCGATGATTTTATAACTGACCATGAGGCCGAGGCCCGTTCCCCTGTCTTTTGTCGTGTAAAATGGTTCACCCAGACGTTTTAATTTGTCTTCGGAAATGCCCGTTCCTTCATCTTGAATAGAAATCAAAATGTGGTCTTGATCAGAAGACTGAATGGTCACGTAGATATTGCCGCCGCCCGGCATGACTTCAATGGCGTTTTTTAAAATATTGATAAACACCTGTTTTAATTGATTCGGTTCACAGTAAATCGGCGGGATGTTTCCGGTCAGGTTCAGATGGATCTGCACATTGACAAGATTGGCCTGGGCATTCAAAAGATCAGCCGTGTCTTTCATAATCTGCGTCACGTCTTTTTCTTCATATAGTATCGCTTGGGGTTTCGCTAAAATTAAAAATTCAGTGATGATAGACTCGATGCGTTTTAATTCTGAGGTAATGACGTTAAAGTACAGAGAATATTCGCCTTCAATGCTTCCTTGAAGAAGCTGAATGAACCCTTTCAGCGCCGTCATCGGGTTTCTGATTTCGTGGGCGATGCCCGCCGCCAGCTCCCCTACAACATGAAGAGTGTCGGATTTCCGCAGCCTCTCTTCAAGCTCTTTGGCCTCTGTGACATCTTTAAAGATGGCCAGATTCATATTTTGAATGATATTTCTTTTGAAGGAGAATTCCAGTTTGCGGCTGTCGCTGCTGCTTAACAGGAAGGGGATTTCATTATCCATTCCTTCTAAATCAATCTTTCTGGCGGGAACACCCGCGTTTTCAATATCAAATAAAGAAAGAATATCCGGAACGGTGTACGCTCTCAGCTCCTCATCCGGCATACCGAGTATACGGCTTGCGAGAGGATTCGCGTCAATAATGCGGAATTGGTTGTCAAATAAGACCTTGCCGTCCATTGAGCCGTTGAATACTTTTCTGAATTTCAGCTCGCTTTCCCGCAATTCTTTTTCCATCCGCTTACGATCGCTGACATTTCTTAAAATGGTTAAATGCTGACCTTCAAGTATGGTTCGTTTTGATGTGAATTCCAGCTCTTTAAATTGGCCGTTTGCCATCTGAAACAGCATTTCTTCACGGATTTCCCCGTATTTTTCATATTTCTTCTTAATCTGCTTGTATTTTTTCTGCGGATCAACGATAAACGTACATAAATTCGTCTCCACCAGCTTATCCATCGGCAGTTCGAAAATGCGGCACGCCGATTCGTTTGCTTTGGCAATCTTTCCGTCATCAGACCAAATGACAATCGCGTCCATGGCGTTTTCAAAAATTTCGCGGAATCGCTCTTCGCTTTTAAAGAGTTTCAATTCCATCAGCCGTTTCTCTGTTATGTCTCTCATAATGGACATGTAGAACCCGCTGATTAAGTTGGACGTAATCGTAAATTCAAACAGCTTCTCTTCGCCTGACCGAAGTTTGACGGGCAGTTCTCCTTTGGCGTTTCCTTTTCTGCGGAGGGTTTCCCAGATTTCTTTCAGATGCTTTTTGTTTTCTCCGTCGGTAAAATGGCGGAGCGACAGATGGGACAATTCATTCTGGCCGATCTCAAAGCTTTTGCAAAAAGAGAGGTTCGCATCAATAAACCCGCCGTCCTTATCAAACAGCACGATGCCGTCGACAGCCCTGTCAAACAAATCTTTAAACAGCTGCTCGTTCATGGAGAATTCGCGCTCTAATATTTTTTTAGAGGAGATATCCCTCATCACCACAAAAAAATAATCCTCCCCAATTCCGTCTCTGGCGAGGAATTCAATGTATTTCGTCGCGCCGCTGTCAAGCTTAATCGGCACCTCTTTCCACAGATGGCCTTTTTTTAAAAACTTTTTCACGGCCTTATTCAGTTCTTCCTGAGGCACGGAATATAAAAAATCCAGGACGGAGCGGTTAATGAGGTTCTCTGCCTCAATCTGCATCATCCGGGCCGCAGCCTCGTTCGCCTGGACGATTTTCATTTCCTTACGGCATATAAAAATGGCATCAAGCGTGTTATTCATAATCACGTGATACCGGTTCAAATCACTCTTCAGGCGGTCATTTTCCTCTTTCATCCGCTTCAGCTGCTCTTTCAGCGACTCGTTTGTTTGCAAATCCAGAGTTTCAGCCATTCAGTACACTCCTTCTTCAAAAACCTATCCTTCAATATTTCTACAAAATACCTCATCTTCCTTCATTCGCCCTATACATTTCAGAAAATTTCAATGATATGACAAGTTAAAGTCTTTTTCTACGATCCTTACCTCCCCGTTACATCATCCTAACAATCCCTTTTGTCCTCCTTCAATTTTTTGTTTTTTATTTTAAAATGAACACCAACAGGAAATAATCATGCAGTGGATGATTTTTGAAGAGAAGGTGATGCTATGACAAAATCGCGAGACAGTTACTTTGACAACGCCAAGTTTATCTTGATTTTTCTGGTGGTGTTCGGCCATATCCTCCGGTCATTTATTAACGGAAATGAGTTTATGCTCCATCTCTACAAATTCATTTATACTTTTCATATGCCGGCCTTTATCCTGGTTTCCGGCTATTTCGCAAAAAACTTTAAGCGGACAGGTTATGTGAAGAAGCTGGCTGTGAAGCTGATTATTCCGTACCTGATTTTTCAGGGCATTTACTCAGTTTTTTACTATTTGATTCAGGATGAAAGCATGGCAAGCGTCAATCCGATTGATCCGCAGTGGTCTCTCTGGTTTTTAGTCAGCTTATTCTTTTGGAATCTGCTGCTTTATCCCTTTACGAAGCTGCCGAAAATGTGGGCGCTTGGGGCGAGCTGCGGGCTTGCCGTCATGATCGGGTATCTTGATTTTATCAGCAGCACGCTGAGTCTTTCACGGACGTTTGTTTTTCTTCCGATGTTTCTCGTCGGGTTTTATTTAAAGAAACAGCACTTTGATTTGCTTCGGGCTAAAAGAGGCAGGCAGATTGCCGCGGGCGTGCTGGGGATTGTTTTCCTGTTATGCTGGTGCATTGACTTTGATTACTCGTGGCTGTTCGGATCGGAGCCTTATTCCACATTCGGCACAGTGTCGCTGTTGAGCGGTCTGTCGCGCATCGGCTGGTATGTTTTGGCCTTTGCCGCCACTTTCAGCTTTTTGGCGCTCGTTCCGCAAAAGCGTTATTTCTTTACGAAATGGGGGACGAGAACGTTTTACGTATATCTGCTGCATGGATTCATTATAAAAACGCTGCGGCAGATCGGGCTTGAAGATCACTTGTCTGATTATCAGAATTTAGTCATACTCTTAATGTTAACGGCCGCTCTTACGTCCATTCTCTCCAGCAATGCGGTGAAAACGGCCGCACAGCCGTTTATTGAGCTGCGGATAACCGGCTTGCTTGAAGCGGTGAAAGGAACAAGAAACGGTGCTTATTCGAAATAATGCAAAATACCTCTTAAGCGTTGCCGCCTAAGAGGTATTTTTTATTTTTTGCCGTCTTCTTTTTTCTTTGGCTTCGTCTGTTCAAGCGTTTCAATCCATTTTCCGGCGTTATAATCACCGAGCTCGCTTGCAAACTCTTCTTCAAGCAATTTAGGGTCCATCGGCTTTTTATGGTTTTGCATGTCTTTGCTGTGGCGGTTTTTTTTCGTCATGTTACTCGCCTCCTTGTTTGCCGTGTTTTGATTTGCGGTTTGCGCCTCTCAGTCCGGGATCACCGTCATATTGTGTTTTGTATGCATCTTTGTCCATGCTCTCAGTCGGTGTGTTGTTGTTGGTCAAAGCTTCATTCTTTGCTGCTTTGCGTTTCATTTGATTTCCTCCTTCTGTCAGCAAATCTGTTTTGAATTCATCAAGTATTTTTTTCAAGTCGCGCACTGTCACGTTTTTGGCCTCATCAATGAGTTCATAGCCGATCTGTCCGTTCGGCTCAAGCAGCACATATTTAAAATCTTGAATGTCTCCGAGGCCTTCCTGTCTGATCCTCATTGACAGCTGATCTTCGGTAAAACGCATTTTTTTTAAGTTTTCCGGGATGATTTTTCCGTTTCTGACAACGGCGACGGTTTTTCCTGAAAATAAAAACTCAAAAAAGCTTGATTTGATTTCTAAATATTCCATCAGGATTAACACCGCAATAAAAATCGCCGCCGCGAAAATGGTTTCCCATAAATTATGTTCAATAAACGGCTGAATAATAATCGAGCCGATCGAAATCATGATGACTGTCTGGGTCACCGACAGCTGGCTGATTGATTTCCGTCCGGCAATCCGCAATAAAAAGGTACCGACCGCTATCATAACTACCGACTTCCAAAATACGGCAAACAATGACGTCACCTCTTTACAAGTAGAATCTCCAAAGAAACTGTTTCCACTCATCCATTTTACGGCAATAAAAAACACCGCTTTCTGAAAAGCGGTGTCAGCCGATAATCATTCTTTCCTTCGGATAGTGATAATTTGCTTCGATTTCTTTTCGGCCGATCAAATAAAGGAATGTCAAAATGCCGATCCGGCCGATAAACATGACAATCATGATCACGCATTTTCCGATGTCGCTTAAATGCGGAGTAATCCCGAGCGACAGGCCGGTCGTTCCGAAAGCGGAACACACTTCAAAAAGCAGTCCGAGGAGCGTCTGATTTTTCTCCGTCACGGACAGAATCAGCGTCGATCCGAACACGAGCAGAATCGCCATCATCGTAACGACCAGCGACTTCATGACATCAGCCTGGTGAAGCTCGCGTTTAAAGACCTTGACCGCTTTATTCCCCCGGGCAAAATGAAACAGAGCAAGAAGGTTAAGCGCAAACGTCGTCGTACGGATTCCGCCGCCGACCGAGCTCGGTGATGCGCCGATAAACATGAGGGCGCAGATGAAAAATAATGTCGGCGCCGACAGCTGGCTGATATCAATTGTCGCAAGCCCGCCGCTTCGCGTAGCGGTTGATTGAAAGAGACATAAAAATAAAACATCATGCCAGCTTTTCCCCTTCATGACATGGCTTGCTTCAAGCGCGTAAATGCCCACGGCTCCGAACAAAACGAGCATTCCGAACGTAACGGTCGTAATTTTCGTAAACAGCGTGAATGAATATCTGCGCTGTTTTGAAAACAAAAAGTCCTTTACTTCTACGAGCACCGGAAAACCGATCGCACCGAAAATAATCAGAAGCATCGTAATAAACTGCACGAAATAGTCATGTCTGAACGGGACGAGTGAATTTCCCGTAATATCAAAACCGCCGTTTGTCGTGGCGCTGACGCTCGCAAAGAATCCGTGCAAGTACGCCTGTTCAAACGAATCATAATACGTTAAAAAATATGTTCCTAAGATGATGCCGCCTAAAAACTCGATTAATAAAATCAAAAACAGCACTTGCTTCATCAGGTTGACGATACCGGAAAACTGCGATTGATTCTGATCCACCATGATGAGCTTCCGTTCCCGCAGACCGATCCGTTTGCCCATAATGAGCCAGACGAATGTTCCGAGCGTCATGATGCCGATTCCGCCGAATTGAAGCACGAAAGCCAAAATGACAATCCCGGCCGTGCTGAATGTATCAGCCGTGTTGACGACCGTTAAACCGGTGACACTGACTGAGCTGACAGCCGTAAACAGCGCGTCTATAAACGACCAGCTGGCCCCTTGTTTGTGGGCGGCCGGCAGACTTAGCAAAATAAATGCCACCGTCACAGCAAGAAAATAATATAATGCAATCAGCTGTGCTGGCGACAAGATCTGTATGAATTTCTTCAGTTTTAATTTCATAAGATAGTTCCTTCTGCCTCTCAAATGTAGTACGTAATTATTCTAATGATATTGGGAGAATTTTTAAAGGTCTTTTTAGAAAGATTTTTCATTACCTTATGTAATTTGCCGATCTTTAAACAAAAAACCTCTGAAACGATTGTCAGAGGTTTTGTTGATTATTTTGCTTCCAGCCTGCGAATGCGCTCATCGAGATCAGGGTGTGTGGAGAACAATGACGAATGCTTTTTGCCGTTAATTTTTAACGTCTGCACTGCCGTTTGGTCTTCTTCATTCACATGTCCTGTATAAGACTTCAGCGTACGCAGGGCGTGAATCATTTTATCCTTGCCGGCAAGGTCTGCACCGCCGCGGTCAGCGTGAAACTCTCTGTGGCGCGAGTAGGCGAAGACAACAAGACTGCCGAGAATGGAAAAGATAATCTGAAACACGATCATCGCGATAAAATGAACGACCGGCGCGAGGTCTTCTTTGACGAAGCGGCTTGCAACCCATGCCGCGATTCGGGAAAGGAATACGACGAACGTATTGACGATTCCCTGCAGCAGAGATTGTCGAGCTGGGAAATCTGTGCGAGCTGACGTCTTTAAAATCAACCGCCGTCCAAAACTGGGTGAAGCGCGATATTAAAGATTTAATCGGCCACCCCTTACTCGGCAAAAAATATACAATAGAACAAGCTGTCATCCTTCTCATTGTACGTGATTTAAAATCAATTTATGACTTCGAACATATACGCGGCATATTAAAAATCGCTTTTAACACGATCACAGACAGATCAGATGACGTCATCAGCCCGATCAGCTACTATGAAAGCTGCGCCCAAGTGATTGATTATCTTCATCATAAGGCAAACCCGCCGATGAAGGAAACGAGCCTGCAGGAGCTCGTCGAAGAGCAGACGGACAAGCTCAAAGGCTGCTTTAAAGAACTCGGAAGCGGACAATGGAACAATATCAGATCCATAATCGCCGTCACGGTGCTCTCCGTTTTGACTTTCCATATTCAAGCCTCAGCCTACAAAATGATCAGCCATTTATTATAATTCATAACGCTTCTTCGCCCCGGTGTCTGCACCGGGGTTTTTTTGCTGTACAACAATTGCCAGCATAATCAATACCGTTCCGTTTGAAACTAAAATGCGAAAACACATCTTGCCAGAGAAAAGGAGATGAAAAAGATGGCGAGCAGAAATAAACTCTTAGTTCCAGGGGCTGAGCAGGCACTTGACCAATTTAAATACGAAGTGGCTCAAGAATTCGGCGTGAACCTTAGCTCTGATACAGCAGCACGCGCAAACGGCTCTGTAGGCGGGGAAATGACAAAACGTCTTGTACAGCAGGCTCAATCACAATTAAACGGGAAAAATCAATAATGCAGCTTATTCGCCGGGACTTCTCGGCGAATTTTGATATTTATCGGCATTCTCCTTTCCGTGCCGGTAGCCGTTCGGATTCCTTCGGTCTGACGAATCTTCATGATGCCGATAGGATTCCCAATGTTCATTGCGATCATGATTCCAGTAATGATTGTAATACTTTTGCTTAGGCTCTTTGTCATTTCCGTTTTCCTGAGGATTTTGTGTTGGGGGCTGCTCTGTTTCCCCATCTTGTTCCTTCTGTGTGTTTTCCTCTGATCCGGAAGCTGCATTTTTTTCGGTTTGCTGATTGCCGTCCTGACTGTCCGGCTTCGCTTCTTCCGTACCGGGCGTTGTTTCATTGTTTCCCGGCTTCTCTGCTGCCTTTTCTTCATCAGGAGCTGTCTTTTCATCAGCCGCCGGCTTATCTGTGTCCGGCTGCTCGCTTTGATCAGCGTCTGTTTCAGTATCTTTTTGATCTGTTTCATTGCCGTCGGTTTGCTTTTCAGGCTGTTTTTCTTCTGTTTTCTTTTCGTTTCTTCTTATGTAGCTGCCTGTTGACATCCCTTCCTGTTTTGCTTTTTCTCTTGTTTCCATATCAGATTCAAGCGATTGGACCTGGTAGGTGCCCTTATATTTTTCAGTCATGTCGGCCAGCTGTTTTTTAACGCCTTTTTTATATGTATTGTCATCTGTATTTTCATAAACCGTGGAAATTAAAATCTCTTTTGATTCCTTTACATATCCATGCTTGCTGCAATCGGTAATAATATTACTGATGACTTCCTTAAAATCGCTGCTTTTCCAATCTCCGATGTCACTGATGACCTGTTTGGCGTCATGGTTCAGCGGTGTCAGTTCAATGACTTCATATTTGCTGTTTAAAGCCATTTCAATACTGGGATTAATGTCAAGCGTCATATACGCGTAAGCTTTGTTATCAGAAAAAACCGGGAGCAAAATTAAAATAAACAAAATAATAGCAGTCATCGTAAACACTCCCAATTTAAAAGGGCGCAGTTTCAGAAAATCAAAAAAGCTGGCCCTTCTTCCCATACGCGTTTCGCCTTCAAACGTAATTTCCTCTCCGATTTCACAAGTGCGGTGATCATTTTTTGTTTTTAAAAATTGTCCGTCAGGGGTTAGCAACGTGACGAATTTTTTATTTTTCTCTACTATGATCCCTCTTCTCATGAGTGCAACACCCCTTTAAGATAATCTTTTAAATAAATATAATCACCGGTAATAATAATACTCATGGCGATAATATATTTTCGGTTCCGTTCGATCGTTTTTCTGCTGACCGACACGAGCTGCTCCAGCTGTTTGACAGGAAGCTGTTTTTTCTGGTGCAAAATGGACGCCATCTCTTCATTTTCAACAAGCGTGTAGGCTACCTTAATCGCATTCTGCCTCGCATCTGTATGTTTCGGCGATTGTTCCAGCAGCTCTTTAAAAGACAGCCCGTATTCTTTGAGCTGCTTCTGAAAAAAAAGAATTTCTTCCCGGCGCTGTTCCTGCTCTATCTGTTTGCGGTATTCATCAATGGAAAGCTCCGCTTCGATAAGGCTCTGCGAAGATTCCTGGTCGTCGCCTTCCTGCACATCCATATTGATATGCTGAGCGGTTCTTGCTTCTTTTCTGATATAGTCTATCACTTTTCTTTTTATAATCAGCTCTGCAAATGCAAGCAGCGAATTACCTTTTTCAGCCGAATACTTTTCAATGGCTTCGTTAAACGCGATCAGCCCGATGCTGAATTCGTCGTCTTTTTCATCTATATATCGTTTACAAACGGATGAAACCGTCTTCGCGATAAAAGGCTTATATTGCTGTATTAAATCGTTCTGCAGATCTTTGTCGCCTTTTTGTATTTTTTCAACAGATGTTTCAAGCGTTTGCTTCTTTTTTCCCAATTTAAACAAAAGGCTAAGCACTGGTTTCACCTCAGTTCCTCCCTATAACTACTCATAATCATAGCTAATTTAGTAGGGATTCGCAAAGGAAGAAAAAGAGAAATCGATTTCATTTGTCTCAATTATGACAAGCCAATAAGACGTACTATACATGATTTCGTGCCCCCATGCAGAATTAAGGGGGTTTTCTCTGTGTTTTTTGTAACAATGCTGTTATAAAATTGTTATCATATGTCTTAAATGTAAGCGTTTCAAACAAAAAAGGGAACCTGCTTTTTAAAAAGCCAGACTCCCTTTTTGATCATTTTACGCGTGTTCTCTTTTTTCCGATTCCGCGCCAGACTCTATTTGTTTTGCTCCTGACATAAACCATCCGCAAACCGCGATGGCAGCCAGAACCGCCCAGAAAATGATTTTCCAGGCCGCCGAATGGATGACATCTGCCGGAATTATACCGAGTTCCTCATGGGCCAATGTATAAAGAGCGAGCTTTACTCCTACCCATCCGACAATCACAAATGCCGCCGTTTCAAGGCCCGGCCTGGTTTTCAGTAAGGATACGAACATTGATGCCGCAAAACGCATAATGATTAAACCGATTACGCCGCCGGCTAAAATAACGAGAAACTGACCGCCGTGCAAGCCGCCGATGGCAGGAAGCTCTGTTCCCGGGAGCGTTACGGCAAGCGCGACCGCAGCTAAAATGGAGTCAACGGCAAAAGCGATGTCCGCGAGCTCCACTTTCAAGACAGTCTGCCAAAACCCGCTTTCTTTCTGCGTTTTCTGACCGGCGTTATCTTTAAATACATACCGCTTCAGCAAATGGCTGACCGCAATGTAAAACAGATATAAAGCGCCGACGGCCTGGACCTGCCAAACATTCACCAGAAAAGAAATGGCGAACAGCGACCCGAAACGCAAAATAAATGCGCCCGCCAATCCGTAAAATAAAGCCTTCTTCCTTTGTTTTTCAGGAAGATGCTTCACCATCACAGCCATCACCAGCGCGTTATCCGCCGCCAAAATCCCTTCCAGCCCGATTAAAACGAGAAGAACCCATCCATACTCCAATAATAATGCAAAGTCCAATCCATTCCCTCCGTTTCTTTTTTCTATCATCCGAGCTTATACCGGCGGTTTTTTACGCAAAAAAGACCTTTGCCGATATAAGGCAAAGGTCTTGCTAGACATGAATGATTGGCATGCCAACAAAGCCGATGGATATGATCCATGAATTGACGACTTTGTTTCCGGAATATCCGGACGCTACTCCCCTTTGGGATTTCAAGAAATATTTGTTTATACGCTCATGATAAAGCCTGTTTCATCATTTGTCAACGCTTAACTTTTTTAACAAATTGAGAAATTTTTTCTGTTTTGGCCCGCTGTTTTCTTCTCTTTAAAAACATCCAAAGAATGAGAAGCAACACAATGAATATACCGAGCGGCAGCATATATTGATCGAGAATGGAACCGACGCTTTTCCAATTTTCCCCGAGTTTCATTCCGAGGTATACGTAAGCAAATGTAATCGGCAGCATCGCTGCATATGTATATAGAGAGAACACCCAGACATTCATCTTCGCAATGCCGCACGGCAAAGAAATCAGCGTCCTGACCCCCGGTATAAAACGGCCGCTGAACGCGACCAAACCTCCGTGCTTCTGAAAGAAATCATCTGATTTCTGCAGGGATTCGGGTTTTATCCATATATACTTTCCATATTTCAGCAAAAACGGCCGACCGCCCAGCCTGCCGATTCCATATAAGACAAGCGGACCTGAAACACCGCCGAGCGAACCGGCAAACACGGTCCCGGCAAGCGTCATATCCCCTTTTGAGACCCAATAGCCCGCAAGCGGAAGAACAATTTCCGCCGGGATGAATTCTATACTGAGCGCCAAAAAAATCCCGGCGTAAGATAAGCTTTTAAACGCCTCTATTATTGATATGATGAAATCTTCGATGATCTATCACTCCCGGCTTACGTCTATATTCCGAAACTTAAGAATGATTTTAACACAAAACCTTGAGGCTGAAATATCTTTTAGACATGCCCGTTATAAATGTGAGTCGTTTCAGATCGGTATAGCGGGAGGGAATGACATGAGCAATACAACGTCCCGCCTGTCTCCTGATTGCTTGTCTAGCGGCGTTTACATCACTGAAGATCTCCGGAAAAGTTACCCTTCGCGGTAAGCGGCGGCTGACCGCGGATTCAGTTCATATGGGAGCGGGAAATTCTCTCAGTCACTACATGGGAATGCGTGGGCATTTCCCGGGGAATGATTTTGTATAATCTTTTTGATTACCACTGATGATTTTCAGGGACTTCAGCGCTTTAAAGAACTTACCGATTCACTGATTGTAAATAGAGAATTCATTTGCTTTTCAGCCGACCATTGCCGCCTGAGGAAATGGAACAGCCGCTCCATGAAGCGCCGCAACACCCATAAGTTGCTACACATGGAACGGACCCGTTTATCCACAATAAAGACAAAAAGGAGTTTTTATTCATGCACACGATGTGGAAGGGTTCGATCAGTTTCGGTCTCGTCAATATCCCGGTCAAGCTCTTTGCGGCCACTGAAGATAAAGATATAAAATTCCGCAGTCTTCATAAAGAAGACCATGCGCCGATTAAATACGAAAAAATCTGCACCGGATGTGAAAAAAGTCTGGAACCTGATGAAATTGTGAAAGGCTATGAGTATGTAAAAGGGAAATACGTCATTATGACAGACGAAGACTTGAAAGACGTAAAACAGGAACATGAAGAAAAAGCGGTTGAGATTGTTGACTTTGTCCAGCTGCAGGAAATTGATCCGATTTATTTTAACCGGTCGTATTATGTGGGGCCGGGAGATAACGGCACAAAAGCCTATACACTTCTGCGGGAAGCGCTGAGGACGACGGGTAAAATCGGGATTGCCTCCATTACGATCCGCTCTAAACAGCAGCTTGCGATTCTTCGCGTGTATGACAACTGCATCGTGATGGAATCCATTCATTATCCGGATGAAGTCAGAAATGCCGGACATGTGCCGGGCGTTCCCGAGCAGACAGCCGTTAATGAAAAAGAGCTGCAGACGGCGATTACGTTAATTAATGAACTGACAACCGAGTTTGACCCGGAACAATACGAAGACACATACCGGAAAGCCCTTCTCGCTAAAATTAACGATAAGCTCGAACATGAAGAAGCGGGCGTGACACCGGCTGCTGCCGGTCCGCGCGAAGATGTCATCGATCTTGTCAGCGCGCTTCAGGCAAGCATTGACCGGACGAAGCGGCCGGATCGCGAACAGGCTGCACCGGCGCGGACAAAAGACGCCGCGTCAGCAGACGGCGGAGGCAAAAAGCAAAAGACGACCAGACAAAAAGCCGGAACGTCTTAATCATGGTGCTGACGATGCAGCCGATTTTGACCTCTGTACCGCCTGAAGGCAGTGAGTGGCGCTATGAGGTAAAGTATGACGGATTCCGCTGTCTTCTCCGCATAGACGAAAGCGGCGTTACATTAACCAGCAGAAACGGACAGACGCTGACGAATCAATTTCCGGAAATCACGGCTTTTGCGGCCCGGTGTTTTCAGCACATGAAAGACAGGTTCCCCATTACGCTTGACGGAGAGCTTGTCTATTTAATCAATCCGTACAGAGCGGACTTTGAGCATCTTCAAATCCGCGGACGTTTAAAACGGACGGAAGCAATTGAAAGCACCGCTGATAGACGGCCGTGCCGCTTTCTGGCATTTGATCTCCTCGTTCTGGAAGGCGCCGGCACCGTCTCATTACCGTATGTGAAACGGAAGCGCGCCCTTTCCAAACTGTTTAAAGAAGCAAATCTTCCCGCCTGCCCTCATCACTTAGCGGAAGAAGCGATTCAATACATTCCGGAACACACTGACTTTGATGCGCTTTGGGACAAGGTCGTCCGCCATGACGGAGAAGGTGTCGTAGCAAAAAGAGCATCAAGCGGCTGGGCGGAAAATAAACGCTCTCCCGACTGGCAAAAGTATAAACATATGAAAACGGCACATGTGCTATTAACCGGGTTTAATCCGAAGAACGGGTATGTAACAGCCTCTGTTTTAAAAGACGGCACCGCCATCCCGATCGCTTCCGTTTCCCACGGCATGCAGGCGGAAGAAAAAAACGCCGTCAGAACCATTATGGAGACCCACGGAAAAAAACTGCCAAGCGGCGAGTATACACTTGAGCCTTCTATCTGCATGACCGTGCAGTATTTAACCATATTGCAGGACACGCTGCGTGAAGTATCTTTTGTGTCTTTTCAGTTTGAAATGGATTGGACAGAATGCACGTATCAGCAGCTTATCCTCCGCTCTAAAACGCTGCCGCCGAAGCTGCAGTTCACAAGCCTGGATAAGATCGTTTTTAAAAAACGTGAAAAAACGAAAGCAGATTTCCTTAGTTATATGGTGAAAATGAGCGATTTTCTTATGCCCTTTCTTAAAGATCGGGCCGTCACGGTGATCCGTTATCCGCACGGCGCGCCTGGCGAATCTTTTTTTCAAAAAAACAAACCGGACTACACGCCGGACTTTGTCTCAAGCGTGTTTGACGGGAGCCACGAGCACATCGTATGCAGCAGCATACCGTCACTTCTATGGCTGGCTAATCAGCTGGCGCTTGAATTTCACGTTCCGTTTCAGAAAGTTCATTCTGAAAGGCCCGCAGAAATCGTCATTGACCTTGATCCTCCGTCAAGGAATGATTTTCCCATGGCAGTGGAGGCTGCGCATGTGCTGAAACAGCTGTTTGACTCATTCAGCATTACGTCATTCCCGAAGCTCTCCGGAAATAAAGGCATTCAGCTCTACATCCCGCTTTCACCGGAAGCATTCACCTATGAAGAAACCCGTGCGTTCACAATGCTCATCGCCGATTATTGCGTCAGGACGCGCCCGGATCTTTTTACGACAGAGCGGTTTATCAAAAACCGAAACGGCAGGCTCTACCTAGATTATTTGCAGCATGCCGAAGGGAAAACCATTATCGCCCCCTATTCGACCCGGGGCAACGAATTGGGAACGGTTGCGGCTCCCCTTTATTGGAGCGAAGTCAACTCCTCTTTAACACCTGATGATTATACGATCGATACAGTAGTGAACCGCGTCAGGACAGAGGGAGATCCGTTTTATGATTTTTACCGGAATCCGCAGGACGGCCCGCTTTCAATCGTGCTTGAGCAAATCAAGAGAAAGAGCTGACGCTTTTTGTCAGCTCTTTTCAGTCTGATACGTGCACATCAATTTTTCTTTGGAAATAAATAAATAGCAGGAGTAAGGAATGTTTTTGAGGGTGAGCTGTTTTGCAGTAAAGTATAAAATCGGAATATGGGCCGCTTTCTTAAACAGCCTGTAGCAGCCGCTGGACGGTTTTATCACATCAAAACCGAGTCTCGCCGCTCCTTTATGAAGCATTGTAATGCCGACGACTCCCTTAATCTCGTCTTTCCGTTTATGCTGGTTAATATAATCCGCTAAATGAGGCATGGATTGATATACCTTCTGATATAGCATAATCCCCCTTCTGACCGCGCTTTCAATAGGCTGCAGCTCTTTCAGGAGTTTGACATTATGAAGATGAATCTTAACTAACACGTCGTTTTTTTTAATTCTGGTTCCGTCGCTCAGGATGACTTCTTTTCCTTTATATCTTGTCAAACGGACGCGGAATACATTCGATTGCCGTTTATCAATCAGCGTCAGCCGGGTAAAGAAGAAATAAAGCGGATCAAGTAAGTACCATATAGACAGCAGACAGCTTCTCACATGTTCACCTTCTTTATATTCAAAGCACCCTCATATTTTGGCATGGGGCATGTCACATTATGATTGGTAAATAATGATGCCGACCTGTATCAGCTTATGCAAAAACCGCTTCAGGCTCTACTGTCCGGAACAGAAAAAAACACTCTTCCTGAAGAAGAGTGTTTGTATCCGCTTTCTTTTAACGGAAAAGCAAATGCTGGCTGTGAATTCCCGCTTTTTTCAGTAAGGCTATCAGCTGTTCCTGTTCCTCAGGCATAAGTCCTGAAAACGCTCTCGCAATTCTCAATGAATGAATCGGATAAATTTTATCCAAATACTCGTTTCCTTTATCAGTTAAATGGGCGTAAACAGACCGTTTGTCCTTCGGGTCTTGTTCTCTGACCAAAAACCCGTTTCTTTCAAGCTTGTCGATGACATAGGTGACATTCCCGCTGACAAGCAAAAGACGCGACCCGATTTGCTGAAGCTTTTGCGGTCCTCTCGTATAGAGCAGCTCCAAAACGGCAAATTCAGTCGGATTAAAACCGTGTTCTTTACTGTCGCGGATGCTGTGTTCAGACACACTCTTGAAAGCCCTTGCAAAAACTTTGTACAAATTCATCGAACGCATCACTTCTTCTTCGTTAAATGATAATCTCATCATATCTACCCCGTATTTAAGATTTTTATAAAAAAATAATGTAAACCCTTACAATTCATAAGAGTCGTTCTTTGTTTTATATTCTATTCGTGCCGTTTTTCAGAATTCCTTCTTTTTTATATAAAAAAATACCCTTATACATCATTTAATTTGTATAAGGGTTCCGTTCTTTATAGGGAATGTTCCGAAAAAAATACGCGTATTCCTTTCTCAGCTCCGTAATTGTCATGGAATTGAGTATTTCTTTCGTATAGACTCCGATCTGAAGAAGCTTTTTGGAATAATGGTTTCTCTCTTTGTCCAATGCATTTTGAAGCAAATGACTCATGGCGGCCTCCTTTGTTTTCCGTTATTCTATGATCAGAATAACGCTTTTATATCAAAGACGTATAAAGCCATTGTAAAACTTCTGTAGGATTATGATGTTTTTCGGTAAAGTCCGTTCTGGACGGCTCTGAGCAGCGGAAAAGCATGTTCCCCGGCAAGCTGCATGAACGCCTCCAGCATTTCATCGCGTTTCATATCTAATTCAATGATTTCTTTTGCCAGCGAAACCGCTTTTTCTTTCTCCATTCCTATCCTTCCTCCTCATTGTGTCTGTACAGTAAGCATAAAACGGGGCAAAGGACCATGCATTAACCTTGTCAATTTTTCTGCCGCTTTTTTTCTAAAATTTTCTATTCCGCGTCAGAAAACCTGACAAGCGTCAGGTTTTTTCTCTTTTTTTCTTATATAATATGAGTAAAAGACATCCAGGGGTGGAAAAATGACGGCAGACGAACAATCTTACAAAGATAAAAAAGTAATCTCGATCGGCATTGTAAGCGAATTAACCGGATTGTCAGTCAGACAGATCAGATACTATGAAGAACGGAAATTAATCTACCCGCAGCGATCATCACGGGGAACGAGAAAGTATTCCTTCGCGGACGTTGAGCGGCTGATGGATATTGCCAACAAGCGGGAAGACGGCGTGCAGACGGCTGAGATTTTAAAAGACATGCGAAAAAAAGAACAGGCTCTCAAAAACGACCCGCAGCTCCGCAAAAAAATGCTGGAAGGACAGCTTAATGCTCATTTTAAGTATAAAAACCGCTGATCAAAAAAGTCCGCCTCCTGTGAGACGGACTTTTTTTATAAAGCATGAAGAAATGCAGTTGCAATGCCGAAATAAATTAATAAGGACAAAATATCGTTCAGCGTCGTAATCAGCGGTCCTGATGCAATCGCCGGGTCAATGTTCAGTTTATGAAGAATAATAGGGACGATCGTTCCGGCCATCGTACCGATAATCAACGTTGCAAGCAGCGATGAACCGACGACAAAACCGAGCGTTAAGTCTTTCTGCCAGACGGTTGCGACAATCGTAATCGCGATCGCACAGACGATGCCGATATAGATTCCGGTTCTTAATTCACGGAAAATCAGTTTAAAGATGGTTTTTTTATTCATTTCTTCTTTAGCCAGTCCTCTGATGACGACGGCGAGTGACTGTGTGCCTGTATTACCCGTCGTTCCCGCAATCATCGGCATGAAAAATGCGAGGGCGACTACTTTTTGCAATGTATCTTCAAAATAATTCAGAATGCTTCCGGAAATCAATCCGATAAACAAAAGCAGAATGAGCCACGGCAAACGGCGGTACGCCGCAACGTACGCTTTCGTATCAAATGTAATCGCCTTACCGGAGGCTGCGAATTTTTCGTAATCTTCATCGGCTTCTTTAATCACGACGTCAATAATATCATCGACAGTGACAATACCGACAAGCACATGATTTTCTTCCACGATCGGAATGGCTAAAAAGTCATACCGCTGGATCAGCCGGGCGACTTCTTCCTGGTCTTGGAGCACCCCGGCCGAGATGACACGTGTAAACATGAGATCCTGCACTTTATCGTCAGGCTCGCCGAGAATTAAATCTCTGTAAGAGAGCACTCCGACAAGCTGCTTGCTGTCATTAATCACGTACAAATAATTTATTGATTCTGCGATTTCTGCAAAGCTTTTCAGCTTCACAACCGCATCTTTTACTGTATAATGCTGCGGAATCCAGACGAAGCGGTTCGTCATCATCCGGCCCGCCGATTCTTGCGGATAGTTCATCAAAAGCTGTACGGCCTTTGATTCCTCAGCCTCCATGCTGGATAATAGCTGTTCTTTCAGTTCTTCATCCATCTCTTCCAGCAATGCGGCGAGATCGTCGTTATCCATTTTATTCATTGCGAGAGTGGCTTTCGTTTTACCGACTTTATGCAAAACGGCAAGCTGAAATTCCCGCTCCAGCTCTCCGATCATGTCGGTGATGTCATCAACCGTCATATATGACAGATAGCGGGCCCGGTGCTTTTCCGGCATTTCTTTAAACAAAAATGCCATGTCATAGGGCTGAAGCTCATCTATCATGTTTCGGAATTCTTTTATTTTTCCGTCCCGCAATAAAATAATTATGCGTAATATGAGTTCGTCATAGGTCATGTTTTGGACCATCGGGACTCGTACCTCCTTTACGGAGACGCGCCGTCCGTCAAGGGAAGTGCGGCGGTTTGTCTCCTCATCATGTCGTCACTGGTTATCTGGCTGTATATGGGTACTTCTTCTGACATACTCGAATGGGGAGAATCCATACTCCGCACCTCCTTATCATGCTCAGTCGTGTACGTTTTGAGGCATAAAAAAAACCTTCTGATATGAAGGCGAAAACAAGCACGGCAAATAAACGTGCGGGGCCTCCAATCGTAGAGCTTTAGCACTGTATGGCATAGGACAGCCATCCAGCTGCGTTAAGAATCACCTTATGTCGATGATTCCTGTTGACCCATTGGCGTCTTTGGACATTTTTGGGCAGCAGCGTATCTCCATACAGGAGCCTCACCTAACGAAGTTCTTATTTGAATTGACACACTGAGATTACAGAAAAAAAAGGAATGTGTCAACCTTAAATTTGTGATTTCAGCACATGCCTATAAAATAAACGGAATAAAGGCATAAAGCCCTTATTCCGGCAAATCGCTTTCATCCTCTTCTGAAAGGAAATGATAGGATTCATGCAGCATGAGCGCGTACTCCCCTTCTTTTGTCGGATGCGGTACATACTCAGCCTCGTTGATATACTGCTCTTCCCTTTTCTTCATATGACAGACCTCCTGTTCATTTTTAGATTGTCCAAAAGAAGATCCGTTATCATAGGAAAAAAAATTACTTGCGGAGCGGGACATGCAGCTATATTTTTCGGATCGTGAAAAAGTTCCTAAGCAGCCACGGGCCCGGTTTGAAACCGAGCGTTAATTGCCACGCGCCGATCGCCTGCAGTCCGAACTCCCGAACGAGAACCATTTTTTCACTCATGCTTCGCACATCCTCAAACCACACTTCATGCGTTCTTCCATTTTCATCAGTATACCGGAAGTAAGGGGAACGCTCCTGCTGGGAATAACGAATCACTGATTGATGCTTCATGGCCGTTTCCATGGCGCGCTGGTTGGAGATGGCGGATCCGATCGTTCCGGGACGGTACGGAATCACCCAATCATACCCGTACAGCGGAACACCGAGAATCACTTTTCTTCTCGGCACCCTGCTGATGGCAAAATTGATCGTTTGCCTGACCTCTGTCAAAGGCGCCACGGGTCCCGGCTCACTGCCGGCGTGGTGCCAGTCGTACGCCATAATGAACATATAATCGACGACGGCTCCGATTCCGCCGTAATCATATCCCCTCAGCCACGGCACTGCATCACTTGTTTTCGCCGGAACCGATATCGTTAACGCGAGCTGATGCTCTGAAAGCCGGGTTTTTAACTGCCGGAGAAATCCTGTGAAGAGGTCCCTGTCAGCTTCTCTGACCCGTTCAAAATCGATATTTACACCGCCGTATCCCTTTCTTACGGTTAAGGAGACGATATTGTTGACGAGATTCGTTCGTGCCGTCGGATTTTGCAGCACTTGATGGGCTAATTCCGGACTGAATCCCCCTTCTGTCAGATTTGTAATAACGGCAAGCGGGCGCACTCTGTTCTGCCATGTGGTTTCTATTGCGGTTCTGTCGTTTAAATCGTTAATGATATCTCCGTTCGGGCCAAAATGATATTCAAACAAAGAAATCGCCGAAGAATACGGCGCAAAATCATTAATTAACTCTCTATCCGCTTCAGGCGTCCGAATGACATAAAATTGCAGGGTTCCCGCAAGATAGTTAGAGATATCAGGGATCTTCACTTTCATACCCGCCCGCAGCCGGTTCGGCGGAATATCCGGGTTTGCCTGCATCAGCTGCATCTGCGGCACATAAGCCTTACCTGCGATAACGGCATACGTATCATTCGGCTGAACCGTATATTCATTAAGAGGGATTAAAAGCGCCTGCCCCGGAACGATATTCGTTTCCTCAAGCCCGTTGACGCTTCTGATGCTGTCAACAGGGTATCCGTACTTTCTGCTGATGGAAAATAACGAGTCGCCAGACTGCACTGTATGAACAAACATAGATGTCCTCCGTTTCCTTTTGATCAAAAGGGCTCTTCTTATCTTTATGAATGATCATCCGGTCCGATTCCAAACTCTGTTTGGAGAAAGGCTGTTTACAAATCAGACATGATCAACTATGATGATGTCATCATAAAAAACTGTATAGGAAACGCACTAGGGGTGCTGTTATCGGCTGAGATAAAACATGCGGCAGGCGTGTTTTGATCCCTTATAACCCGATCTGGATAATACCAGCGTGGGGAAGTGCAGATTGACCGGAGCGCAGGGTTTTTCCCCATGCGTTTTCGTTCTGCTGCTGCATATTCCCTCGGATATGCAGTTTTTTATTTTTCATTAAAAAACGGGGGAGGACACCGCAATATGAAACTGAATATAAACCGCCTGTAAAATCATCTCTTTCATACATACGACTATCCGATAAGAAAGCAGGAGATCACAATGAAAAATTGGAAAATGAGAGAAATTGTCGTCATGTCCGTCATCAGTGTAGTATTTGCTGTCATTTATTTAGTATCAACTCATGCAAGCAATATAGCGGCAGGGTTTTTCGGCCGGATGAGCTACGAACCGATTTACGGTATCTGGTTTATCGTCTCGGTAATTGCCGCGTACATTATTCAAAAACCGGGAGCGGCTCTTGTTTCTGAAATCATCGCCGCGTTTGTGGAGTGCTTACTCGGAAATCCGTCAGGACCGATGGTGATTCTGATCGGGATCGCACAGGGAATCGGTGCGGAAGCGGTCTTTTTTGCGACACGCTGGCGGATTTATACCCTGCCCGTGCTTCTTTTATCCGGTATGGGGTCTTCTGTGACGAGCTTCATTTATGACTTGTTCGTTTCCGGATACTCTGTTTTGAATCCGGGTTTATTAGCCGTCATGCTTCTTGTCCGTCTGATCTCAGGTGCGCTTCTTGCCGGCCTTCTCGGCAAAGCAATCAGTGATGCGCTGGCTTACACAGGGGTGCTGAACGGCATGGCGCTCGGAAAACAATTCAAGAAGAAAAAGAAACAGGTGAACCAAGATGCAGGCATCTGAGCCCCTTCTATCGGCCGGCTGTCTTACCTTTTCTTATGATCAGGATGAAAAGCCGATTCTTCAAAACGTGTCCTTTCAGCTCCGCAAAGGAGAGCGGGCTTTATTGCTCGGGCCGAGCGGATGCGGCAAAAGCTCGCTCGCTCTTTGTTTAAACGGTCTGTACCCGGAAGCATGCGATGGGGTTCAATCGGGCACCGTTTCTTTATACGGAACACCTCTTTCACACCTGACAGAACCCGCCGCCAGATCCATCGGCGTCGTGTTTCAAGATCCGGACCAGCAGTTTTGCATGCTGACGGTTGAAGATGAAATCGCCTTCGGCTTGGAAAATTTGCAATATACAAAAGAAGATATGGACGCAATCATCAATGACGTTTTAGAAAAATTAGAGATCACTCATTTGAAAACGCGAACGATCGCTTCGCTGTCAGGCGGTTCAAAACAAAAAGTGGCGCTTGCCTGTATCATTGCGATGGAACCGGAACTCATTATTTTGGACGAACCGACGGCACAGCTTGATCCATATTCCGCACGTGAATTAGTGCGGCTGATCAAAGATCTTCAAGCAAAAAAAGGCTTCGGCCTTCTCGTTATCGAACATCAGCTTGATCATTGGGCGCCGTGGATGGACAGGACGATTGTCCTTGACGAAATGGGTCAGAAGGTGATGGACGGAGAGACGGACGTTATCTTTGAAACAAAGATTGAAGAGCTGATGCAGCTCGGCATTCCGATTCCGCGTGTGATCTCATTGCAGGAGCACGTCAGCATTCCTTTTACATTGTGTAAAGAAAAGCTGTTTCACGAACCTGTACCATCTCTGCCCGAACCCCGGCCCGCCGCGCTTTCGGCAGAAGACGCGCTGAGCGTTCACGAGCTGTCATTCTCAAGAGGAGCAGACGTCATTTTTCAGGATGTGAGCTTTTCCGTAAAAAAAGGTTCAATCACCGCGATTGCCGGCCCTAACGGAACAGGAAAATCCACGCTCCTTTCTGCCGCGGCCAAGCTCATCCGTCCGCTGAGCGGAGACATCAAAATAGACGGCAGACCGATTGATTCCTATTCTGAAAAAGAGCTGCGGCGGCTGATCGGATATGTTTTCCAAAATCCTGAACACCAATTTGTCACAGATTCCGTCATTCAAGAGCTGATGTTCGGTTTTGAAAGCAGCAGAGCCGCAAAGGAGAAAGCTCTTCAGCTGTTAACCCGATTCGGCCTGAGACGCCATGCCTCACAGCATCCGTTTTCTTTAAGCCAAGGACAAAAACGCCGGCTCAGCGTCGCGACAATGCTTATGCACAATGTGAACGTTTTGATGCTTGATGAACCGACTTTCGGACAGGATGCCAAAACGGCGCGGGAGTGTATGCAAATGCTCCGTGAGATTCAAAAGGAAGGAACGGCTGTTTTGATGGTGACACACGATATGGAACTCGTCTCAGATTATGCCGACACGATCCTTGTGCTCTGCGGCACGAAACTGGTATTCCGGGGAACTCCCGACGCTTTATTTTCTGATAACACCGGGATCGCCGAGCAGGCGCATTTGGCTTTGCCGCTGCGGTATGAATGGATGAAACACGACAGGAGGCGGAGAAATGAACTTGCGGCTGGAGGCTGTTAACCCGTCAATAAAGGCGGCGGCTGTATTGTTATGCGTCATTATGCTGTCGTTTATTTATAATCCGTACACCCCTGCTTTGTTTTATATCATCATTGCGGGAGGCGTCCTCTCGGCGGGGCGTGTGCCGCTGAAAAAATGGCTGCTGTTCACGATTCCGTTTGTCATTCTGGCCTTCGGTTCTTTATGGACAGCCGCCGTATTCGGAAACGTCCCGACAACCGGAAGCAACCTGCTGTTTAAGCTCGGGCCGATTGCCGTCAACAGTGATAACGCGGCGCTCGGGATTTCTATCGCGTTTCGTATTTTATGTTTTTCCGCTTTGTCGATGATGTTTCTTTTCACAACCGATCCGATTCTGTTCATGCTCAGTCTGATTCAGCAGTGTAAGCTGCCGCCCAAGCTTGCATACGGCGTTATCGCGGGGTTCCGGTTTCTCCCTCTTCTGAAAGATGAAATCCTGATCATCCGGCAGGCGCACAGAATCAGGGGCGCGGCATCTGATTCCGGGCTGAAAGGAAAGCTCTCCGCCTTCAGGCGCTTCACCATTCCGCTATTGGCAGGCGCAATCAGAAAGGCGGAACGCACGGCGATCGCGATGGAATCTAAAGGCTTTACGGGGAGCCGAAACCGCACGTTTTACAGAACTGTTACTGTGCGCCGCGCCGACTGGTGCTTTTTCCTGCTCGTGCTTCTGTTATTCGGCGCAAGCTGGCTCATTTCATTGTTGTTTGTATAAAAACAGGCCGCCGGAGTGATTCGGCAGCCTGTTTTGTTATGTATGTTATTGATGATAATTGAGAGCCTGAGCGAGATTGGACTTGATCGTAATATCTGAGAAATTAATGCCGAGCTGTACAGCGGTTTGAGCGATTTCCGGCCTGATTCCGGATAAAGTGGACGTGACGCCGATCAATTTCAGCGCTTCAACTAATTTAAAAATCTGATGCGCCACCATCGTATCGACAACCACTACACCCGACAGGTCAATTAACAGATGTTCAATCAGCCGTTTTGCACATGTGCTCAGCGTATTTTCAAGAATGAATTTGGCGCGCTCCGTGTCAATATCGCCGACAAGCGGCAGCAGCGCCGTCCGTTTGCTCAGTGTGATAACCGGCGAGCTTAACTCCAAAATCATTTCTCTTTGCGCATTCAGCTGCATTTTTGAGTTATGCTCGGCATGATCGACAAACGTGTAAATCGTAAAATCAAATACTTGTACAATTAAATTCTCCCATTTCTTCCTTTCTCCCTGTGCAAACGAAGATTCATGTTTATCGGCAAACGCATCATAATAACTGATGTATAGTCTCCGGTTTCTCATGAATTCACGGACCACATACTGTACGGGAGTATCCAGGTGCTTCTGGTCTTTCGCAAGCTCAATCACCCACCGCTCGAACTCTTCTAAAAATTCTTTTTTCGGCATGATATACATTTTATTAATATGCCGGTAAAATTCTTTATCCTGCTCCGTCAGTTCTTCTGTGATGACGGGATTTGTCAAAGAATAAATCGAATTCGGATCCGAATCTTCCATCGTTTCGATCCACTCTTTCGCAATTTGATCCACTTGTTCTGAAAAATAGTTGTATAATGCTTCACTTATCTTCATATCTCTTCTCCTTTCCCATTTCCAATTATACCGTCAGCGGATCATGAATGAAAATAAAAGCTGTTAAACTATCCATTTATTTGAAATTTTTTAGTGCGATAGATTACGCCTTTTTTATGAAAATGCTTCAAATGACTCTTTCCGGCCGGCATGCTCTGCCATAAAATAGTAGCAACACCCTTGTATCCACTCGCAAGCATAAAAAAGGAGGGCTTTTTTATGAATGGTGAAATGCATTTGATTCCTTATGTCACGGATGAACAGATCATGGAGGTGAACGAGCTTCCAGAGGGGATTAAAGTGATTAAGGCGCCAGAGTTGTGGGCAAAAGGGTTTAAAGGCAAGGATATTAAAATCGCGGTGCTTGACACAGGCTGCGACATCAATCATCCTGATTTGAAAGACCGGATTGTCGGCGGGAAAAACTTCACCGATGATGACGGAGGCAAAGAAGACGCGATTTCCGATTATAACGGACACGGGACACACGTTTCCGGAACGATTGCCGCCAATGATTCAAACGGCGGAATTTCGGGTGTTGCGCCGGAAGCAAGCCTTTTAATCGTTAAAGTTCTCGGCGGTCAAAATGGCAGCGGCAAATACGAATGGATCATTAACGGCATCAACTACGCCGTTGAACAAAAGGCCGATATCATTTCCATGTCACTCGGCGGGCCAAGCGATGTGCCTGAATTGAAAGAAGCCGTCACAAATGCGGTAAAAAGCGGTGTTCTGGTCGTTTGCGCGGCAGGAAACGAAGGCGACGGAGACGAGCGTACAGAGGAACTGTCGTATCCGGCCGCTTACAACGAAGTGATCGCAGTCGGATCAGTCTCAATCGCTCGCAAATCGTCTGAATTTTCAAACGCAAATAAAGAGATTGACCTGGTGGCTCCGGGAGAAAATATTCTCTCCACCCTTCCCAACCATAAATACGGGAAGCTGACGGGCACTTCAATGGCCGCCCCGCATGTGAGCGGAGCGCTTGCCTTAATAAAAGGGCTTGAACAGGACGCGTTTCAGCGGACGCTTTCTGAGGCTGAAGTCTACGCCCAGCTCGTGCGGCGGACCCTTCCTTTGGACATCGCCAAAACATTGGCCGGGAACGGATTCCTGTATTTAGACGCGCCTGAAGTGCTGATGGAAAGAGCCGAACAGGCACAGCTGCTGTCTTTCTGATATTTTTCTCGTATAATGATTGATCAGCTTGTCACATCACCAATTTTTAAAATGTGAGATTTTCTATTGACAGTGATCTGAATAAGCTGATAAGATAACCAACAAATGATGTAACTTTTCAAAAAAATTGAAATATTTTCTCTTATCGAGAGTTGGGCGAGGGATTGGCCTTTTGACCCCAACAGCAACCGACCGTAATTCCATTGTGAAATGGGGCGCGTAATTTTTGCGCCGAGACGACTGTCTCATAAGGCACGGTGCTAATTCCATCAGACGTGATCTGAGAGATAAGAGAGGCTTGCATTTTGAAGTTAAAGCCTCTTTCTCTCATGAGAAAGAGGCTTTTTTGTTACATCTCACTTAAAGGAGGAAACTTAATGACAACAATCAAAACTTCGAACCTCGGTTTTCCGAGAATCGGCTTGAACAGAGAATGGAAAAAAACGCTTGAGGCTTATTGGAAAGGTAACACTGACAAAGAAACGTTTCTTAAAGAGCTTGACGGTTTATTCTTATCAGCTGTCAAAACACAGCTTGACCAACATATCGATATCGTGCCGGTCTCTGATTTTACCCATTATGACCATGTGCTTGATACAGCCGTCAGCTTTAACTGGATTCCGGAAAGATTCCGCAGCATCACGGATCCCGTTGATACATACTTTGCGATTGCCCGCGGTGTAAAAGACGCCGTTTCCAGTGAAATGACGAAATGGTTTAATACCAACTACCATTACATCGTTCCTGAATATGACGAAAGCATTGAATTCCGTCTGACGAGAAACAAACAACTTGACGACTACCGCCGGATCAAAGAAGAATTCGGAGCGGAAACGAAACCTGTCATCGTCGGTCCGTATACATTTGTCACGCTTGCGAAAGGATACGAAGAATCAGAAGCGAAAGCGATTCAAAAACGCCTTGTTCCTCTTTATGTTCAGCTGCTGAAAGAACTTGAAGCTGAAGGCGTAAAATGGGTTCAGATCGATGAGCCGGCCCTTGTGACAGCTTCTTCTGAAGACGTCCGTGCCGCAAAAGAACTCTATGAATCTATTACAAAAGAGCTTTCAGGGCTGAATGTCCTCCTGCAGACATACTTCGATTCGGTTGATGCATATGAAGAACTCGTTTCTTATCCTGTACAGGGAATCGGGCTTGACTTCGTGCATGATAAAGGCAGAAACCTTGATCAGCTGAAAAAGCACGGCTTCCCGAAAGATAAAGTGCTGGCAGCCGGTGTGGTCGACGGCCGCAACATTTGGAAAATCGATGTTGAAGAACGCCTTGATGCAGCTCTGGATATCCTCAGCCACGCTGATGTTGAGGAGTTATGGATTCAGCCTTCAAGCAGCCTTCTGCACGTGCCGGTGGCGAAACACCCTGACGAGCATCTTGAAAAGGATTTGCTGAACGGCCTGTCATACGCTAAAGAAAAATTGGCGGAACTCGGCGTCTTAAAAGAAGGGCTTCTGTCCGGCAAAGCGGCCGTCAGTGAGCAGATCGAAGAATCAAAAGCGGCACTTAAGGCTTTAAAAGCATTCGCAACAGGAGCGAACTCAGCTCAAAAAGAAGAGCTGAATCAGCTGACGGAAAAAGATTTCTCCCGTCCGGCCAGCTTTGAAGAACGATTGGCGCTGCAGAATGAATCACTCGGTCTCCCCCTTCTGCCGACGACGACAATCGGAAGTTTCCCTCAATCTGCAGAGGTGCGGAGCGCACGGCAAAAATGGCGAAAAAAAGATTGGACGGATGAACAGTACCAAGCCTTTATTAATGCGGAAACGAAGCGCTGGGTTGACATTCAGGAAGAAATCGGCTTAGACGTGCTCGTTCACGGAGAATTCGAGCGGACGGACATGGTCGAATACTTCGGTGAAAAACTGGCCGGATTCGCCTTTACGAAATATGCATGGGTGCAGTCTTACGGTTCACGCTGCGTACGTCCGCCTGTCATTTTCGGAGATGTCGAATTTATCGAACCGATGACGGTAAAAGATACGGTCTACGCCCAATCGCTGACGGAAAAACACATGAAAGGCATGCTGACGGGACCTGTCACCATCTTAAACTGGTCATTCCCGCGTGTGGATATTTCAAGAAAAGAAATCGCCTTCCAGATCGGGCTTGCCCTCAGAAAAGAAGTAAAAGCGCTTGAAGATGCCGGTATTCAGATTATCCAAGTGGATGAACCCGCGCTCCGCGAAGGACTGCCGTTAAAAACGCAGGATTGGGATGAATATTTAACTTGGGCCGCAGAAGCATTCCGGTTAACGACGTCTTCTGTGCAAAATGAGACGCAGATTCATACGCATATGTGTTACAGCAACTTTGAAGATATCGTAGATACGATCAATGATCTTGACGCGGATGTCATTACAATCGAACACAGCAGAAGCCACGGAGGATTTTTAGAATATTTGAAAGAACATCCTTACGTGAAAGGCCTCGGACTCGGTGTATACGACATTCACAGCCCGCGTGTGCCGGCAACTGAAGAAATCTATCAAATTATTGATGACGCGCTTGAAGTGTGTCCGACTGACCGCTTCTGGGTAAACCCGGACTGCGGACTGAAAACAAGACAGCAGGAAGAAACCGTTGCGGCATTAAAAAATATGGTCGACGCCGCGAAACAGGCACGAAAAAAACAAGCTCAGCTTGTATAAAAAAAACAGCCATCCGCAAATTGCGGGTGGCTGTTTTTTCTGGGGCGTGCTACTTATTCTTCAGCGCTTCTGCAAGTTCACTTAGTGTATCATACTGCTTAATTTGATAGCCCCTCCCTTCTTTTTGCAAATACCCTTTTTGGCAGAATTGCGTCAGCACATGCAAGAGATGACGGTAAGATACACCCAAATAATCACAGACCGTTACGTGCTTCTCTTTATAAACCCCTTCATAAGCCGTCTGCAAAATAAAATCAGCCAGCCGGTTTTCAAATGGGAACGCCAGACTTTGTGAATATTTCGAAGCCATAAGCGTTGCCTTAGCACTTAAAAACTTAGCCAACTCACGCAGGAATTTCGCATCCTGCAGCAATTGCGCGCGGCAGCGGTAAATAGGCAGAGCAAAACAAACAGTCTTCGCTGAGGCTTGAATTCCTTTTGTGTAATACACTTCATGTAATAGTTCCATCTCTCCGATGTAATCATTTTTGTTGATAAAATTAATTAAAGAAACTTTCCCGTTTTGATGGGTTACATATATTTTCGCTTTTCCTTCAATCACGTAAAACAGGAAGTCAGGCCTCCTGCCCTCTTGAATCATCCATTCGTCCCGCTCATATTCGCGCACTTCCATAAACTCTTCAGCGGGGAAAGAGAATAAATGCGCGATTGAGTGTTTTTTTAACTGATGCCGCTTTTTCTCGCCTTTATAAATTTCCATCGTCCACCCCAAAAATATGAGATATCTCATATTGTCTTTATGTCTTTACATGATAACATGCCAATTAAAGGAGGAACGGGAATGAAAGCATATCGCTGGATGAGTCTGCATTTTTTTAGTTTTTTTATGACATGGGGTGTTTTTCTGCCCTATTGGACGGGATGGATGGTGCATATAAAAGGGGTTTCCGTATCCGAAGCCAGTTTCATTATGAGCCTGGGCTTGGCGGCAAGAGGGATTTCCACATTATTTTTCTTCCCTTATTTATCAGGAAAATTCAGCAGCAAAGCCTTATTAAACGGCGCCAGAATCGGGACGCTTCTCGCACTTTTATGTTATATTCCCGCTGATTCTTTTCAAAGCCTGCTTCTTGTCACATTAGTGCTGCATGTGTTCTACCCTGCTTTAATGCCTGCTTTAGACAGCGCTTGCGGCGTCCTTGTACAGCATAACGAATTAAAGGCTTATGGGACAAGCCGCCAGTGGGGGTCCGCGGGTTTTGTTTCAGCCGGCGTCATCCTGTCCGTCTTTACAGGTATATTCGGAGATCAAGCGATTTTATGGGCACTGCTTTTAGGCACCCTGATATTCGCATGTCTCAGCTTTATGCATGCGCCAGCTGTTCTTTCAAAACGGCCGGAAACAGACCGCGCAAGAAAAGAGGGTATGTTTGCCTTATTCCGCATCAAATATTTCGGTCTGGTGCTCGCAATCGTTATCTTACTGCAGGCGGCACATGCATCTTACTACAATTACGGTTATCTCTTTTTGCAGGAAATCGATGCGCCCGCATATGCCATCGGAATCATCATCAACATCGCCGTTATCGCGGAGATTATCTTCTTTGCAATCGCTGACCGATACTTTCATCAATTTACGGCAGGCTCTTTGCTCGCCTTGGCGGCGCTTGGTGCTACCGTACGCTGGATACTCGTATTTGCCTTTCCGCATGTCATCATTTTCTGTATTGCGCAGACGCTGCATGCCTGTTCATTCGCGATGGGACACTATGCATTTATGAAATACTTAATTAAGAATATTTCACCGGCGCAAATCCCGAAAGCCCAAGGCATATATTCAGCGCTTGCTCTCAGCTGGAGCACTGCGGTATTTACTATTTTCGGAGGTTTTTTATATGAAATTGAACCCCGGTATGCCTTTATCGGAATGATTGTTTGTACGATACCATCCATGCTTCTCGCCCTTTTATACAGAAAACTCGAAATGAAAAAGAGAGTTTTTGCAGGAAACGCTCAAGATATGTAGCCATCGCTTTATAGACGATCACATGTCCCGCTGTCATTTTGACCGATTTGCGAATGCTGTGCGATGTATTTTCTCTATATTTAAAGTATTTCCTTCATATATGATGAATTTAATGCGGGAATTCGTTCAGAAACTTGGACAGAGTCAGTGAATATACTGATACAGTACTGCTTACGCTTATTTCGGGGAACTTTGTTCGTAATAAAATGATTTTCAGCCAACTCATAAGGAGGGACATTGTGTCACAGCCTAATTTGCCTAATATCACCCCTGTCGTTACACTTTCCAGAGACGATACCATTAACCTTCTTCTTTCGTCAATTGCTATGGAAGAGCTGGGAATGGCACATATTCTGAATGCGGAAGGGGAAAAAATCCAATACGCGCTCGGAACGATTCCCGGATTAACAGGGCCCCCGTCAAGTCTTGCGGATATTCTGAACCTGAATGAGAGCGTCCGTGATACGCTTGACAGCTTAATGAAACAGGAGCTTCTTCTCGGTTCAAAATTGGACAGTATCTCAAATATCCCTACACTGGCGGGACCGACTGGTGCTACGGGGCCGACGGGACCAGCCGGAGGGCCCGCAGGACCTACGGGAGCAATCGGCCCGGCCGGAGCGACGGGGCCAACCGGACCGACCGGGCCGACGGGGGTCACCGGTGCGGGTCTTCAAGGGATTGTTGCTTTTAATCCGCTGATTGCTCCCACTTATACACCCGGACAGGTTGTATTGTATAACGGAAGCTCCTATGTCGTGAACACACCTTCGCCGGCAGGGATTCCGGATACGTCTGCCGATTATACGCTTTTAGCTGCCGCAGGATCAACCGGGCCGATTGGACCAACAGGCGCTACAGGAGCCGGATTGACAGGATTGACAGCTTTTGATCCCGCTGCTGCGCCTTTTTATACAGCGGGGCAGGTTGTATTGTATGAGGGTGCTTCTTATGTCGTAAATATCAATAACCCTTCAGGCATTCCCGGGACATCGCCGGATTATACACTGCTTGCCGCCGCGGGGCCGACCGGGCCGACAGGGGTCACGGGCGCCGGACTGCAGGGCATCGTACCGTTTGATCCCCTCGCCGCCGCTGCCTATACCGCCGGACAGCCAGTTACTTTCAACGGCAGCTCTTACGTCGCAAACGTAAACAGCCCGGCGGGAACCCCTGGAGCCTCAGCTGACTATACACTTTTAGCTGCGGCGGGAATCACTGGCGCTACTGGCGTTTCCGGGCCGACCGGATTTACCGGTGCTACTGGCGTTTCCGGGCCGACCGGGATCACCGGCGCTACTGGCGGTACCGGACCGACCGGAAGCACCGGCGCTACTGGCGGCACCGGACCGACCGGATTTACCGGTGCTACTGGCGTTTCCGGACCGACCGGATTTACCGGCGCTACTGGCGGCACCGGACCGACCGGAAGCACCGGCGCTACTGGCGAAACCGGACCGACCGGATTTACCGGCGCTACTGGCGGCACCGGACCGACCGGATTTACCGGCGCTACTGGCGGCACCGGACCGACTGGAAGCACCGGCGCTACTGGCGGCACCGGACCGACCGGAAGCACCGGCGCTACTGGCGGCACCGGACCGACCGGAAGCACCGGCGCTACTGGCGACACCGGACCGACCGGAAGCACCGGCGCTATTGGCGAAACCGGACCGACCGGAAGCACCGGAACAAGTCTGACAGCAACTTCCGGCTATGCAAGCAATACGGGCGGCGGTGTTGTCGCAGTTATTGTCGGCGGCACGACCATTTCTTTACCGAATGAACAAAACCTTTCGGCGGATATAACGGCTAATGCCGCTAATACCGTATTTACCGTTGCTCCGGCGGGACGTTACTATATCTCCTACCATATTAATTTAACGGCCGGCCTGCTTGTAAGTTCGCGTATTTTAATCAACGGCACTCCTCCTGCAAGTTCGATTATCGCCCCGGTCGCGTCTTTGGCAAACTTTAATAACTCCTTTATTGTGACATTGCCAGCAGGCAGCACCATCCAGCTTCAGCTGTTCGGATTATTGGGTGCGGCCACATTGCTTGGAGGAAGCGTCGGTGCAGCTTTAAACATTATTCGATTATCTTAATGGAACATGCAAAAAAAGGATCAGGCGTTTGTCCGCTGATCCTTTTTTAATTGAGACAGAAGCTCTTGCGCGGGTTTAAATTGAGGATTGAACTTCACGGATTTTTTGGCGTAAGCGATGGCCGTCATATCATGGTTTAATTCAGCATGGCATTTCGCCATATAATAAAAGGCTCTGAAATCGGCGGCACCTTTTAAAATTAAGTGATCAGCGTTTTCTCCTTCAACCTGCGTTCCGTTTTCAAATGCTTTGATTGCCGCTCTGTACTTTTCCAAATGATATAATACAAGGCCTTTATAATAATGAAGATTGCTGTAATCAGGATATAGCTTGAGCACTTTTTCAATCCCTTGTTCGGCTTCTTCATACCGTTTGAGCTCAAGCAATATTGTATATTTCAAATAATACAGGAGAGACGGAGGCATTCGTTTTTCGCTTAAAAATTGAAAAATTGAGCCGTTGACAAGATGTAATGCTTTTTCATAGTCTTTTATTCTGTAGCATTCACTTGCCAAATGATAGACAAGCCACGGATCAGGATTTTCCTCTGAAAGCTCTTCATTTAAAATGCTGATATTCCGTTTATGTTTTTGCTTGATCTTTTCTTCCTGCTCCAAGTAGCCGTAGTGATGAATCACACATGGGAGCGTGAAAAAAGTATTGTTTTCTTCCTCATTGGAAGCCGAGATATTCTCGTGAATTCTGCCTTGATACAGAAGGCCTTTATGATTGCGGAACAGTCTCGGCTGCATGCTTTCAAACGCTTCGTTTTCATCGAGCTGCTTCCCCGTATAATTGATGATTTTCAAAAGGCCCCGGCTCGGTAATCCGTCATGAAGCAGCGAAGTTAAAAAGCGGCCCGTCTCCTGATCGAGCTCTTCATCCGCGTCAAGCACTAAAATCCAATCTCCTTCGGCATGCTGCAGGGCGTAATTTCTGGCCTTTGCGAAATCATTCTCCCATTCGAAATCAAACACTCTTGCCTGAAAGCTTTTGCATATATCTTTTGTATTATCTTGTGATCCGGTGTCTGCGATGACGATCTCATCAACGATGTCTTGTACACTTGATAAACAACGGGAGATGTATCTCTCCTCATTTTTCACAATCATGCAAAGAGTCAGTTTACATTCAGCATTTCCGCTCATTTTCTCACCTTTCCCGATTTTGGAGTTGTTGATTGAACCAAGGCCGTTCAGGAGTGCCGTTCATCGTTATGATGACAGGCCGCACCCATCTGACGGCAGGTTCGGCAGTTGATTCTGCATCCCATTCCTGAAGCTGCCTGACAGCCCGCTTCGTAATGGGATGCGCCCGGAATTCGCGCGGGCTTTCAAAAATGAATTTTTTCGTTCGTTCCGTAACTGTCTTCATTTCATGAAAGTGCCGCTCATACATCTGCTTCTGCTCTTCTTCCAAGCTGACCATTAAAAACAGCCGGCCGCCTGTTTCCATCTGACAGCGGCACAATGCGGAGAACAGCCTGATTTCTTCTTTGTAATCTGAATCCCTTCTTTTATCCACGGTCACAGATAATATATTTAACAGCGCAATCGTGAGGCAATGCATGGCTTCAAAAGATGTCTGTTTCGCTTTTGAGATGCTTGGATACGGCATATGCTTCACCCGTCTCTTTTTTTTATGAACGCTCCCCGCCTTTCTTCTTCCAACCGCAGTCCTCACAATCCCCGCACTCACAGCAGCCAATGCGGCCGTAAAACAGGCCGTCACACGGATCTTCAGGATGCGGATTCGGAAAGCACGGGTCGCATGGATCTTCCGGATCACTGGGATCGTCCGGATTCCACGGGTCATCAGGATCGCCCGGATCACTCGGATTACTTGGGTCGTCCGGATTCCACGGGTCATCAGGATCGCCCGGATTACTCGGATTGCTTGGATCGTCCGGGTCCATACAGGCTTCAGAATCCTGTAAGAAGATAATGTCCTCAAGCTTCGTCTGCAAAAGGAGTTGTGATTTCATGACGGTGCGCAGGAGCCGTTCAGTGCTTCTATTGATTGATGACAATTCCTCCAAGGAGGGATCGCCGGAAGCGCCGAGAAACATTTGAATCCTTTCCGCTTCCGCCTGCAGAATATGGGATAGTCCGATTTCTTCCATAGCCACGGATGAAAGAAGGAGGTTCAGGGTCTCACATCTGGAGAGTGTAATGTCGGGGGTGATGTTCGGTATGTTTGGAAGAGACATCGATTTCTCCCTCTTTTCTCTTGGTGTCATTATGCAAAAGTGCTATATCGTATTCTTATTCCGGGAGAGAAGAGATCATTACTAATGTTTTCGTTAATAAAATATCCCGGATATGAAATCCGGGATATTCGTTCGTTGATTTATTTTAATTCAAGTTTGACGTCTACATTTCCTCTTGTTGCTTTTGAATACGGACAGAACTCGTGAGCGGCGTGCACCAGCTTCTCCGCCGTTTCTTTGTCAAGATCTTTTGTATCAATGACGAGCGTTACGCCGATTTTGTAACCTCCGTCACTCTCATCTTTTAAAAGGCTGACCTGTCCTTCAATTTCAGAGGTCATGTCGATTTTTTGTTTTTGGGCGGCAAGCTCAAGCGCTCCCCCGAAGCAGGCAGCATACCCTGCCGCAAAGAGCTGTTCAGGGTTTGTGCCGGTTTCTCCGTCTTTTTTTGCATTCGGCATGATGATGTCAAAATCCAGCACCCCGTCGTCGGATTTAATATGTCCTGCTCGTCCGCCGACTGCGGTCGCTTTTGAAGTAAATAATGCCATTATTATCAGCCTCCTCATTGTACTTACTGTATATATTGCCCCTGCTCATATTTTTAAACATGAGGAATAGGAAATGGACCGTTTTTCGGCTACAATAGGGGTAACGTTAACAAACAAAGAGTTGGTGAAAGAAGTAATGGCAGAAAAAGATTTTGAACATATGAAACTGGAGAATCAGCTTTGTTTTTTGCTGTACGCAAGCTCAAGGGAAATGACGAAACGGTACAAACCGCTGCTTGATAAGCTCAACGTAACTTATCCCCAGTATTTGGCGCTGCTTTTATTATGGGAGCACGAAGAACTGAATGTGAAACGGATGGGTGAGCTTTTGTACCTGGATTCCGGAACGCTGACACCGATGCTGAAACGGATGGAGCAGCACGGAATCATCATGAGAAAGCGGTCGGCTGAAGACGAGCGATCCGTGACGATCAGGCTCACAGATGAAGGACGGGCCTTGCAGAAAACAGCGGCGGATATCCCCATTGCCATGCTGGAACAGACGGGACGGTCAAAAGAGGAATTAAAGCAGTTAAAGCAGTCGCTTTATGAGGTTTTGAATACGCTGCACGGCAAAAAATAAGGATGCCCCGAATGGGCATCCTTATTTTTATTCTGCTGCCAGAAGCTTCACTTCAATATTTCCCGCTGTCGCTTTTGAATACGGGCAGACACCGTGCGCTTTTTGAATAAGGGCTTCAAGCTCCTGTTTATCAATGCCGGATGCTTTGACCTCAAGCGTAACGCCTAGTTTATATCCTTGGTCTGCTTCATCTTTCAGCAGACTGACATGTGCAGTGACCTCTGTTTCAATACTCAGACGCTCTTTTCTCGCTACGAGCTGAAGAGCGCTGTCAAAGCAGGCTGAATATCCTGCGGCAAACAGCTGCTCAGGGTTTGTGGCATGTTCGAGCTTTTTTGCTCTTGGCGTTCCCGGCATGGCAACATCAAGATTCAGCACTCCGTCAGAAGACGTGACTTTCCCTTCACGTCCGCCGGCGGCTGATACGGTTGCAGTAAATAATGGTTTTGTCATGTGAATTCACCTCTATTATATTGTGTACAATTTAATCTTACACAATATAATAGAAACCGTCAATCTTTCCGCATAAAAAAAGCCTACCCTTTTTGAAGGATAAGCTTAAAAGATTATACGCGGATTTGTCCGTTTCCTTTGATGATGATTTTTGTAGATGTTAACGCCGGAAGCCCCATCGGCCCTCTCGCGTGAAGCTTTTGCGTGCTGATGCCGATTTCGGCTCCGTATCCGAATTCAAAACCGTCCGTAAACCGGGTTGAAGCATTATGATACACGGCGGCGGCGTCAACGGCGGTCTGGAAGTAAGCCGCATGCTCGGCGTTCTCCGTCAGAATGGCTTCTGAATGGTTTGTGCCGTACTGCTGAATGTGGCGGACCGCCTCCTGTACGTCCTGCACCGTTTTCACACTGAGAATCGGCGCCAGGTACTCCGCTCCCCAATCGGCTTCTTCTGCTTGTTTCGCTTGAGGCTCCAGTCTGCAAATCACCTGGTCTCCCCGGAGCTCCACCCCTTTTTCTGTCAGCTGATTCAGCAGCTTTCGCCCGTGTTCTTCGGCCCATTTTTCATGAATCAAAAGAGATTCAATCGCGTTGCAGACCGAAGGACGCTGTGTTTTGGCATTGATGACGATCTCGCCTGCCATTTGAGGATCTGCTGACTCATCTATGTACACGTGGCAATTGCCCGCTCCGGTTTCTAAAACGGGTACGGTTGATTCCCTGACCACAAGATCAATTAAATTTTTACCGCCGCGCGGGATCAATACATCCAGCCCGTCATTTAATGTAAAGAGCTGTTTGGCGGTTTCTTTGCTTGTATCTTCTATGAGCTGAACGGCATCAATCGGAAGCTTTGACAGCCCCAGTGCGCGTTTCATCACACTGACAAGCGCTATGTTGCTGTGGATGGCGGAAGAACTTCCTCTGAGCACAACCGCGTTTCCGGTTTTCAGGCAGAGTGTGGCCGCGTCTACGGTAACGTTCGGTCTGGCCTCATAGATCATGCCCACTACTCCGAGGGGCACGCGGATTTTTTCAATGGATAATCCATTCTCTTTTTGAATGGTCTCCAGCGATTCACCGACGGGATCTTCAAGACCGATTAATAGTTCCACGGCGTCCGCGATATCGAGCAGGCGTTTTTCATCAAGAGTCAGCCTGTCAATAATGTCAGGTGTCAGTCCTCTGTTCCGTCCCGCTTCAATATCTTTCTGATTCTCTGTTAAAATCAGCCGGCGTTCATTTCTGAGTCCGTCTGCAATACATTGGAGCGCTTCGTTTTTTTCAGCCGTCGTTTTCATGACCATTTCGGCAGCCGCTTCTTTTGCCAAAGCCGCTTTTTGCAATACTTCACTCATTTGTGTTCCCCCTCGTCAAATAAATTCACCCAATCATCTCTGTGAATCACTTCCACCTGCTTCGTTCCTGAAAGCTGGTCGCTCCGCTTCCCTTTGACTTCTAACATTTCATCGGATGAGTACTGCGTCTGCCCTTTGCCGATAATGCCGCCGGGCCCTCTGACTTCCACTACGGCCCCTTTCGGAAAACTGCCGCAGACACCGGCGACACCGGCCGGGAGGAGACTTGACCCGTTATGGATCATCGCCTGCTCCGCTCCCCCATCAATGATGATTTCCCCTGATATCGGAGAATGAAACATGATCCATTGCCGTGTATTATTCACTGAGGACAGGTCTTTATCGCCGATATAAGTGCCGTCGCCTTTTCCGTCTAAAATTCCCATCAGTTTTTCCCGTCCGGAGCCGGTTCCGATAAATACCTTCACCCCGAGCGACAATGCGGTCTGGGCGGCGAGAAGTTTTGACTTCATGCCTCCGGTGCCGACCTTTGAGCCTGCTGATCCGGCATACCCGAGCAATTCTGGCGTAATGTCATTCAGATAGTCGAACCGATTTGCGTCCGGGTTTTCATTCGGATTGGCATCGTACAGCCCGTTAATGTCTGTGAGAATCATTAATTGGTCTGCATGAATCAACCCGCTCACAAGCGCCGACAGCATGTCGTTATCACCGAACGTCAGCTCTTCGACTGATGTGGAATCATTCTCGTTAATAATCGGCACGACGCCACGCTCCAACAGTTCCATTACAGTGGCATAGGCATTTCTGTACCGCTCTCTTTTTGAGAAATCATTTCTTGTTAATAAAATTTGTGCCGGCGTCAGACCGTATCTTTTTAAATGGTCCATATATTGCTGCATTAAAAGCGTCTGGCCGACTGCGGCAGCGGCCTGCTTTCCTTTTATCGTAACGGGTCGCGACGGATAGCCGAGAGCGGAAAAACCCGCTGCCACCGCGCCTGAGGTAATGAGGATCACTTCATGCCCGTTTTCTTTTAATAAAGAAATGGCTTCCGTATGTTCCTTGATTTTTGCTTCATCAATACTTCCGTTACTGTTGGTGAGCGAGCTGCTCCCGATTTTCACAACAATTCTTTGTTTTTTCATCATTTCTCCTCCGTGGCAATCAATCCAAACCGGCTCTCGTCAATAAAAAAAGCCCATTCCGTCCTGAAAAATAAGGACGAAATGGGCTTTCCGTGGTACCACCTTGTTTGAACGCGTTTTTCACGCGTCCCGCTTTCCTGTAACGCCAGGTTATCGCGCCTGAGTTTTCCCCTCAGGACTCCAAGGCAGGTTCGGCAGGTTTCATGCGGCAAAATGTTTCAGCGGGCCATTTTGCTCTCTGTCACAGAAAGTTCTGCGTACTGATCCTCTTCAACGCTCAATGATTTTTTTATATTATGCAAAGAAAACAGGTTCTTGTCAAGACATTTTCGTCCATAAAAAACAGTCCGCCTCCCCGGCGGACCGTCATTAATTAAATACGATCGTTTTGTTTCCGTGAACGATGACGCGGTCTTCCAGATGCCATTTTACGGCTCTTGCCAACACGCTCCGCTCAATCGTTCTGCCGATATTCTTCAAATCCTCTGCATGATCTCTGTGATCGACGCGTTCAATATCCTGTTCAATAATCGGCCCTTCGTCAAGATCGTCCGTCACATAGTGAGAAGTCGCGCCGATTAATTTCACTCCGCGCTCATAAGCCCGTTTATACGGATTAGCGCCGATAAAGGCCGGCAGAAATGAATGGTGGATGTTAATAATCCGATTCGGATGGGCAGATACAAAATCAGACGTCAAAATCTGCATGTAGCGGGCAAGAACGATCACATCAATCTTATACTGCTCCAGCAGCTCAAGCTGGTGCCGCTCCACTTCGGCGCGGATGTCTTTGTTAGCTTTCATGTAATGGAACGGAATATTCAGCGGTTCGACCACTTCTTTGGCCTCTTCGTGGTTGCTGATGACGACCGCAATTTCGGCCATCATATTGCCGCTTTGCCATTCCCAAATCAGTTCATGAAGGCAGTGCAGCTCCTTCGATACAAAGATCGCCACTCGCTTCAGCTCACTTGCCAGAGACAGGCTCCATGTCATGCCGAATGTCTGAGCGATTGAGGCGAACGCCTGCTGTAAGTCCTCTTTTTTCTCACGAATGCCCTTGCAGTCGAATTCGATCCTAAGAAAAAACCGTCCGCCTTCAGGGTCAGTCGTATATTGATTTGATTCAATAATGTTTGCGCCATGTTCAAACAAAAACGCCGACACGGCCGATACAATTCCCGGCTGGTCGGGACAGCTGACAAGCAGGCGCCCTTTTTCCTCATTCCCGCGGCGGTATTCTTTCAGCCGCTGTGTCATATATGAATTCATCTGTTTTAATCCCTCGTATCTTCATAATTCGTAACTTACTAATAGATTATACTGAAGATTTGATAAAAATCAATTTACGAAAGAATTTTCAGCCCTACGGCAGCGCATAAAATAAGCGCAATGAAAAAGATGCGCTTCGCATCCTTCTGCTCGCCGTAGAAAAGAATGCCGGCTAATGCGCCGCCCGCTGTGCCGATACCGGTCCAGATCGCATAGGCCGTGCCCATCGCGATCGTCTCCATCGCATAAGAAAGCAGGGAAAAAGAAGCCGCAAATCCGGCGATAATGAAAAGAATCCATTTGACTTTCTTTTCTTTTTGAAATTGATTCATTAAAATGACCCCGAGCATTTCACAAAGACCCGCGGCTATCAGGCTGATCCAATGCATTACGCCTTCTCCTCCTTCGTCTCAGGCTTATCCTGTGTGACCAGCTTTAATCCGATGACACCGATCAGCAAAACGCCGATCAGCACGATTTTCACCGGATCGGCCTGTTCTTTGAAAAGCAGGATTTCACTGAGCACGGTGCCCGCTGTCCCGAGCCCGGTAAAGACCGCATATACCGTTCCTACGGGCAGGCTGTCTGTCGCCTTGATTAATAGATAAAAACTGATAATGATTCCCGTAATCGTGCCGCTCCACGCCAGTGCCGAATCAGCATGTTTCAGGCCGGTGACCCACACCACTTCAAATACGGCCGCTATGACCACTAAACCCCATTTCATGTTCTTCACCCTTTCTGTATCCGGACAATACAAAAAAGCCCGGATAGTCGTCTCTCATGAGATTGACTCTCCCGGGCTTTTTTCCCTCCGTGTGCATATGCGGGATATGTCCGCATATGTGTTTTCTCTCGGACCAGGCCATGTATGAACATGCGGAACCCTAGAAAACATGTCTGTTCGTATCATACTACATTTCGCCGAAACGTTCAACGTCAGATGTGATGTCAAAAACCGTCAGCTGCCTCTCCCATTTGGTAACGGTCTCACCGGGCACCATGCCGATTTTTTCCGCGACACGGACGGAGGCAGCGTTTTCCGGATCAATCAGCGCCGCTATGCGTCCGTATTGCTGCATATGAAAACCGTAGTCCAGACAGGCGTTCGCCGCCTCTGTCGCATAGCCGCAGCCCCAGTGGCGGCGGGCAAACATATAGCCGATTTCCATCAAAGTGTTTCCGTTTACCGTCTGCGGAACGATTCCGCATTGACCGAGAAATGCGCCCGTCTCTTTATCCTCTCCGATCCAAAGACTGACGCCGTATCCTTTCGCCAATCGTTTGTTCCAGGCAATCCATTCCTTCGTTTCCCGTCTGCTTTTAAGAGAAGGATAATATTTCATGACCTCTCTGTCGGTAAACAGCCCGTACAAATTTTCTTCATCGTCATCCCGCATAGTCCGCAGACGGATACGCCCGGTTGTCAGGATGGTGCCGGAAGACTTATGTTCCATCATGCACGCCACGTCTCCTTTCCCTGTAATAGATTATGGATCCGGCAGGAAAAGTCCTTTCTCAGCATAAAAAAACCGCTTTTTTAAAAAGCGGTTTGACGATTACCAAGGTTTATCTGTTCCGAGCGCCTCGGCCAGGGCTTTGCTGTGTTTTAAGCGGTTTTTTCGTTCTCCGGCGCGCTGAACGGCCGTATTGTGAAGCATGACTTCTTCCTCGGTTTCCGGCACGATCCGCGGAACGGGTACCGATTTCCCGTTTGAATCAAGCGCGACAAAGGTCAGAAACGACGTTGCCGCAAGCTCGCGTTCGCCCGTCATCAGATGCTCTTTAATGACTTTGACAAACACCTCCATAGACGATGTGCCGACCCATGTGACGTAAGATTCAAGGCATACGGAATCCTGTTGGCCGATGGGGCGCAAAAAATCTACAGAATCCATTGAGGCCGTGACTGTTTCACACCGGCAGTGGCGGGCCGCGGAAATTGAAGCGATATCATCAATGTAGCTCATCAGCTTTCCGCCAAACAGCGTATTGTGATTATTCGTATCAAGCGGAAAAACCCTGCTTGTTTTAACAACCCTTGTTTCTTTGCAAAATCTTGATTCTGGCAACTTCATATTATTTAAACTCCCCTTTGGTGTCTGGTCGTTTTGACTCATTCATCTGTACCCTATTAAACAATACTTTGACCGTTTTGTCTAAAATTTTAAATATTAAGTTGGTTAGATATTCTCTCAGAAATGTTTCATTATTCATCACATCCGGGAATAATAAACGCACATTGAATACCGATAGGAGGATATCACATGGACGTATCCATTCCCAAATCCACGCGGAAACCGGCTTGCCGCAGTGAATTTGATGCTTTGCAGACAGTCATCTTATGCCGGCCGGAACACATGGCCATCAAGGATATTATTAACGGAACGCAGAAACATTTCAAACAAGAAAATATTAACATACCCGTTGCCCTCAAACAGCATAGTGAGTTTATTGACATTTTAAGATCTCATCAGATTGAAGTCGTCCTGCTGCCTGCCGATTCCGCATTGCCTGAGCAGGTATTCACCCGGGATATCGGATTTGTCTTAGGCGAGACGGCGTTTATTTCAAACATGGCGGCTTCAGTCCGGCAGGGAGAAGAAAAAGTGTTTCAAGACCTGCTTGACAATAAGAAAATCCCTTATACGCGACTGAAAAAAGCGAACATTGAAGGCGGCGACATCTTGATCGCAGACGGCACCGTTTACGCCGGGCTGAGCAAGCGCACGGATAAAGCGGCTGTCCGGGAGCTGCAGGAGGCGCTGCCGGAGATGACGGTTGTGCCGATCCCTCTCAAGGAGGATTTCTTACATTTGGACTGTGTATTTAATATGATCTCGGAAACGGAAGCGCTATACTGCAAAAATGGCTTGCGGCAGAAAGAAATTGATCTTCTCGCCGAACGTTTTGAGATGATAGAAGTGCCTGAAGAAGAGCAATTCACGCTCGGCCCGAATATCCTGTCAATCGGCAATCAGACAATTATCAGCCTGCCGCAGCACCGTCATACGAACCGCGAGCTCAGAAAAAGAGGTTATACGGTCATTGAAACCGAGTTTTCCGAAATTATTAAATCAGGCGGTTCCTTCCGCTGCTGCACCTTGCCGCTTGTCAGAACATCTTAAACATTTACAAGGCAGTTTCCTTCAAGATACGTTAATATAGAGAAGACAAGACTCTAAAGGGGGAAACCGAATGGCTAAGTACATAGGATACGCGGGAACATATACAAAAGGCGGAAGCGAAGGCATTTATTGTTTTGAACTTGATACAGAAGCGAAACGGCTCAGCCGGCCGAAGCTGGCAGCAAAGCTCGGCAACCCGACATACGTCACTCCGAATTCTGATAACAGCATGCTGTATTCCATTGAAAAGACAGACGGAAAAGGCGGCGTCGCAGCCTATCAGATTCATCAGAACAGCGGGGAATTAACTTTTGTGAACCACCAGCTGATTGAAGGCCCGTCTCCATGCCACGTCAGCATTGATGATAAACATGAATATGTGTTAACCGCTAATTACCACAGCGGAAAAGTGCACGCCTTTCCCGTCAATGAGGACGGAAGTCTGCGGGAGCCGGCTGCCGAAGCCGCTCATACGGGAACAGGTCCTCATGAAAGACAAGAGAAACCGCATACCCATTTCGCAGGCTATACACCCGAGCATAACTACATTGCAGCCGTCGATTTAGGGACGGATACGCTGTATACTTACCAAATGAAAAACGGTTCGCTCACAGAGGTGAAAACTCACTCTTTCGCACCGGGTTCAGGGCCGCGCCACATCGTTTTCCATCCGGCGGAAAAATACGCCTATGTCATGACGGAAATCAGTAATGAAGTCATCGCGCTTGAATACAACCCGACCTTAGGTGAATTCAGAGAGCTGCAGGTCATTTCCGCTTTGCCTGAAGGCTTTACGGACAAATCGCAAGGCAGCGCGATCCGCATATCTAAAGACGGCAGATTTCTTTATGCCGCCAACCGCGGACATGACACAATCGCCATCTATAAGATCAACCAATATTCCGGCGAATTGTCTCTTATTGAATGGGTGCCGACAGAAGGAAACTGGCCGCGTGATTTCGCGTTTGACCCTTCCGAGACATTCCTTGTCGCGTCAAACGAAGAAACGGGAAATCTGGTTTTGTTTGAACGTGATCCGGAAACGGGCAAATTGACTCTGCTTCAATCTGACATTCCGGTTCCGTATCCGGTCTGCGTGTCATTTCTGCATCAGGTTTAATCAAAAAAGAAAGCTGACTTTATATTGTCAGCTTTCTTTTTTGTATAAATGGCAGGCGACAAAACGCCCCGCCTTCACTTCTTCAAGCTCAGGCGTTATCTTACCGCAGAGCTCCATCGCTTCAGGACACCGCGTCCTGAATACACAGCCGCTCGGCGGGTTAAGGGGGCTCGGCAGCTCCCCTTTCAGAATAATCCGTTCACGCTTGTCCTCAAGAAGCGGATCAGGAATCGGGATTGAGGATAAAAGCGCCTTCGTATAAGGGTGAAGCGGTTCCCGGTAAAGCGCAGCGCTTTCTGTAATTTCCATCATGCGGCCCAAATACATCACGCCGATCCGGTCGCTGATATGCTTGACCATTGATAAATCGTGGGCGATAAATAAAAATGTCAGTCCTTTCTCTTTCTGAAGCCTTTTTAAAAGGTTGACGACCTGAGCCTGTACCGACACATCCAGCGCGGAAATCGGCTCATCCGCCACGATAAATTCGGGATGCAGAGAGAGCGCTCTGGCAATCCCGATTCTCTGCCTCTGTCCGCCGCTGAATTCGTGGGGATACCGGCTGCCGAAATCCGGATGGAGCCCGACAGCTTCAAGCAGTTCATCCGCCATCATCAGACGGGCCTTTCTTGTATTGTAAAGATTGTGGATTTCCATCGGCTCCATAATAATTTCCCTTACGGTCAGGCGCGGATTTAACGAGGCGTAAGGGTCTTGGAAAATCATCTGCAGCTTGCGGAAGAAGACCGACCGCTGTTCTGCCGCGGCACGGTGTATATCCGTCCCTTCATATGATACCGAACCGGCCGTCGGGTCATACAGACGGAGAATAACCCTTCCGAGCGTCGATTTACCGCATCCCGATTCTCCGACAAGTCCGAATGTTTCCCCTCTTTTAATGTGAAAACTGACACCGTCGACTGCTTTTACGGCTTTCTTTCTTCCTGCGTCAAAATGCATTTTCAGCCCGCTGACTTCAAGGAGCGGAGATGCCGTCATTTTCTATTCCCCCTTTTCGCTTATACAGCGGCGTACGGTGCATAATTCTTTTTCATAGACGGTTCCTTCCAAAGACAGCACTTCGATTGTTTTCCCCGTTTTCGGGGAGTGCAGCATTCGGCCGTCTCCCAGCGCCAAACCGACATGGTGGATCGCGCCTTTTCCTTCTTCATAGGCGAAAAACAAAAGGTCAGCCGGCCGGATATCGTTTACCGCCGCGCCGCATCCGGCTTTTGCTTGGTCCTTTGCATCACGGGGAAGGGTATAGCCGTTTGCTTTAAATATCGAATACATAAACCCGGAACAGTCAAACCCGAAACCGCTCAGTCCTCCCCATAAATACGGAAGCCCGAGAAACATCATGCCCGTTTCGATGACATCGGCCGCCCGTCCTTCCGTATGCCGGCACTCGTCTGCGTCAGCTTCATTTACGAACCGTTCTCCGAGGGGCGTCAGCACCCGGAAAAAGCCTTTCTCACGTCCTGATGCCGGAAGACGCGTTAAGAAACTTACTTCCAAGTCCGGTTCGCCGTTTGTGTGATATAAAAAAGCTGTCGGTTTGGTAATCCATACGGCGGGGGAAGATGTATGAAAGCCGTCTTTTGAAAGCTGGCTTTTTTTCATCCAGCCCGGATATCCGCGCGCATCCTTGTTTGAAGGCTGGCCGGAAACGGCGACAAAAGCCCATTCCCCTTCCTCTTTGAGAATGATCACTTCTTCCCCGAAAAGCGCTTGCGTTTGGACAAGGTTGTCTGTGCATAATTGCAGCCGCTCTTCATATCCCATAAACGCTAACCATTTTCTGATCTGCGGCGGGTTTTCAAGCATCGGCGCATCATCCGAACGGGGAGATGACGGCAGCGTCCATACGTTGGCTGCCGCCGCTGTAACGGCTGCTCTCATCTTTTCGCCTCCTCTTGTATCGACACACCGGTAATGCCGAGACCCGGTTCGTCGGGAATCGTAATCTGACTGCCGCTGTATGTGATGCCGCCTTGAATCAAATCATCTTTCAGCATAAGCGGCGCATCAAAATCAAACCTTGTCACATTCCGTTTGCCCGCGGCAAAATGAGCCGCGGCGGTGATGCCGAGCTTGGTCTCAATCATGCTGCCGACCATGCATTCCACGCCGCACGTTTCGGCCATCGCATTGATTGTTTCCGCCTGCTTTATGCCGCCCGCTTTCATCAGCTTAATATTAATTAAATCGGCGCTTCTCGTCTGCAGCACGTGAAAGGCCTGACGAGGGGTAAAGACGCTCTCATCCGCCATAATCGGCGTGTCTACGGCATCGGTAACCTGCTTCAGCCCGGCGATATCGTCTTTATGAACAGGCTGCTCGACCAGCTCAATGCCGAGGCCGGCGTCTTCCATCTTTCGGATCGCAGTCACGGCTTCTTTCGGCGTCCAGCCTTGGTTGGCGTCCAATCTCAGTTTGACGTTTCCGCCGACACGTGATCTGATCGCCTGAATCCGGGCAACATCGTCCGATATGTCACCTATGCCGACTTTTATTTTTAAAATATGAAATCCTTTGTTCATATAACGGTCTGCATCCCCCGCCATCTCCTCAGGAGAATTGACGCTGACGGTAAAATCTGTTTCCAGTGTATTCCGATAGCCGCCGAGAAGCCGGTAAAGCGGCTGTCCGTGCATTTGCGCCCATCCGTCATATACAGCCATATCCACCGCGGCTTTTGCGCTTTGATTTCTTTCCAACAGCCGGCTGATATCATACAGAACAGCTTCCGTGCCGAAAAGGCTCCGCCCCAAGAGAACGGGCTTCAGCACATCGTGGACGGCGCTTTCAATACCGGCCGTGCTGTCGCCTGTAATGACAACCGTCGGCGGCGCCTCCCCCCAGCCGGTCAGACCGTTGTCAAAAGTGAGCTTCACAATGACCGATTCAGCATTGTAAACCGTGCGTAAAGCGGTCTTAAACGGCTTTTTCAGCGGCACGGACATCCGTCCCGTTTGAATATCTGTTATCCTCACGCCTGATCACTCCCTTCCGGAAACCCCCGATTCAATCGTTACCGCTTTGGCCGCCGTATCCATAACCGCGCGGGCTCCGATCGGAACGGCGAAGCTCGGTGAACAATGGCCGATTTTAAAGCCTTTAAGCGCGGGCTTCCCTGATTTGACAATGTAATCATTCAGCACTTGCTCTAAAGTAAGCGACTTTTCTTTATGCTTCGGTTCGCATTGGTGAAAATCACAGACCAGGATTCCGGCTGCGTCTGACAGTTTTCCGGCCATCTTTAATTGATTCAGCATTCTGTCGATTTGGTACGGCTCCTCATCAATATCCTCGATAAACAGCAATTTGTCTTTTGTATCAATTTCAAACGGCGTGCCGAGTGTGGACGTAATGAGCGACAGATTACCGCCCGCAAGCTCTCCCTCGGCCCTTCCGCCTGTCAGCACCTCTAAGGGAGAAATGTCCTCCGTATAGGTGAATTCCGTTTCTGTAAAAAGCTGACGATACGACGCTTTTGTCAGGGGATCAGCATCTTCAAGCCCGACATCCGTGCTCAGCATCGGGCCGTGAAATGTGACGAGCCCCGTATTTTGATGAATGGCGGTATGTAAAAACGTAATATCACTGTATCCCCAGAAAATTTTCGGATTGCGGCGGATTAAGCCGAAATCGATGTCGGCGGCAATGCGGCCCGTGCCGAATCCTCCGCACGCGCATATCACCGCTTTGACACTCTGATCACTAAACATGTCATGGAGATCATCGAGGCGCGCCCGGTCCTCTCCCGCCAAATAGCCGTGACGGGTCTTCAGCGCCCGGCCGAGTTTCACTTGAAGGCCAAGCTCATTCTCTAAAAACAGCAGCGCGGTTTGCAGCGTCCCGCTCTCTGGCGGGCTTGCGGGCGCAATCACACCGACCGTGTCGCCTTTTTGCAGTGCTTTCGGTTTATGGTTCATGACTTTTTCAATCTCCTTTCCGGATTGAAAAGTGAAACACGCCGCTCCTTTAACGGCAAAAGAGCGGCGTATGTTTCCGCTGTAAGATCAGGACTTTTCCGCCCACTTCAGATCAATGTAACCGACGGGGTGCCGGACAATGCCCTTCACGCCGCTGTTCTGCAGATGCACCTGATTGTAAAAGTAAATCGGAATGATCGGAGCCTCGTTCATGAGCAGTTTTTCCGCTTTATGCATGAGCGCAAAACGTTTTTTGGCATCGGCTTCCTGTTTTGCCTGCTTGATGCAGCCGTCGTATGCCGCGCTGCCCCAGCCGGTGCGGTTCATGGAATTATCCGTCTGGAAAGCCTCTAGAAAACTGATCGGATCTGCGTAATCCGGTAAAAATGAGCTTTGAGAGAACTGGAACTTCAGTCCTTTCTGCTCTTCTAAAAAGACGTTCCATTCCATATTGGCGAGCTTAACGTCTATACCGAGCACACTTTTGAGCTTCTGCTGAATCGCTTCCGCTATTTTCTTATGCTCCGGTTTTGTGCTGTATGTCAATGTAACGGCGGGCAGCTTGTCATAATGCTCTTCTGCCATGCCTTTTTCCAGCAGTTTTTTGGCTTCTGATTCATCCGGATTTAATAAACTGCCGCCCGCTTCGCGGAAATCTTTCCCGTCAGGCTGAGTAAATCCCGGGGATACAAAGGCATGTGCCGGCTTTTCACTGTTTTTGGTCACATAATCCGTGATTTCTTTCTGATCAATCGCTGCCGCGAACGCTTTTCTGATCTTTTCATTTTGAAACGGCTCCATTTTTACGTTAAAACGATAGAAATAGAGTCCGGCCTGATCCCACGTGCGGACATTTTTTCCTCCCATCAGCTGCTCGCTCAGCTCTGCCGGCACAAAGGCGGTATCCAAATCCCCCGACTGGAACATCTGATAGTCGGTATTCCGGTCACTGACCATCGCCCATGTGACTTTATCCAGTTTCACTGTCTTTTTATCCCAATACGTCTCGTTTTTGACCATCGTCATGCTGTCGTCATGCTTCCATTCCGTCAGTTTGAACGGCCCGTTGCCGACAAAGGTTTTTGCTTCAGTGAACCATTTCGGATCAGCCTTGGCGACCTTCTCATTAATCGGGAAATACGACGGATTGGACACGACGCTCAGAAAATAATCCTGCGGTGCCGCCAATGTGACGACAAGCGTTTTTTTATCTTTTGCCGTGACTTTCACGTCTTCTTGTTTGCCTTTTCCGCTGTTAAATTCTTCCCCGCCTTTGATCATATAGCCGAGAAAAGCGGAAGATGCGCCCGTTTTCGGATCGAGCATCCGTTTCCAGGCGTACACGAAGTCTTCCGCCGTAACGGGATCGCCATTTGTCCATTCGGCGTTATCACGGATATTAAAGGTATATGTCAGCTTATCAGCGGACACCTTCCAGCTTTCCGCCATGGCCGGTTCGGGCTTATTATCTTTTCCGAGCCTCGTCAATCCTTCCATGATGTTATTCAGCGGCTGCCAGGATACATTATTAAATCCGATCGGCGGATCAAGTGAGGTCGGCTCATTTTCGTTATTGAGCCGCAGCACCGTTTCACCCCCCTGTTCTTTTGCTTTGCCGGGTTCTGTCCCCGCCTGTTCATTGGCTGTACAGCCCATCAGAGCAAACGAAACAACAGCAATCACACCGATCGCCCATCTCTTTTTCATTTCAATCCCCCTTTTTCCTCTGCTGCCGTCAGCTGCTGCTTCAGCCGCTCTGCACGGTGATCCTGAAGCCAGCAATTGACGATATGGCTTTTGGATTTCACGGTTGTTGCCGGGTATACCTTTTCACAGACGATCATCCTGTCCGGGCAGCGGGCGGCAAACGGACAGCCCGGCGGCGGATCGAATAAATCAGGCGGCGTCCCGTCAATCGGCGACAGCTCACTATCCTCCATATCCAGCCGCGGCACTGAACGAAGCAGCCCCTTTGTGTATGGATGAGCCGGACGGTAAAAAATATCATGCCTCGTGCCGATTTCGGCGATTTTCCCCGCATACATGACGGCGACTCTGTCGGCGGTCTGAGCGACGACGCCGAGATCGTGTGTGATCAGAATAATAGACACGCCTGTTTTTCTTTGAATCTTCTTAAATAGTTCAAGGATTTGTGCTTGAATCGTCACATCAAGAGCCGTTGTCGGTTCATCGGCGATCATAATTTCCGGCTCGCAGATCAGAGCCATCGCAATCACGATCCGCTGCCGCATGCCCCCGCTTAATTGGTGGGGGTACTGCTTCAGGCGGGATTTCGAGTCCGGGATACCGACCAGATCCAGCATGGCGAGAACCTCGGAATCAGCTTGTTTTCTTGTCATGGCGCGGTGTTCCAACAGCGCTTCTGAGAGCTGATTCCCTATGGTCAAAGTCGGATTGAGCGCCGTCATCGGGTCCTGAAAGATCATAGAAATATCGCGCCCCCGGATTGCCCGCATTTCCCGATCCGACATTCGGCAAAGGTCTTTCTGTTTAAATTGTATGCTCCCGGATTCAATCTTTGCCGAATGTTTCGGAAGAAGGCCCATCACGGCTTGTGACGTCACGCTTTTTCCGCATCCCGATTCACCGACGATCGCAAACGTTTCACCTTTATATAAATCGAAGCTGACGCCTCGGACGGCTTTTACAGTGCCTCCGTATGTTGAAAAAGTAACATGCAGATTTTGAACGGAAAGAACTTGCTGCGCCATTTTTCCTACCTCCTCAGTTTCGGGTCTAATGCGTCCTGCAAGCCGTCTCCAAGTACGTTAAACGCGTACATCGTCAAGGAAATGAAAAAAGCGGGGAAAAACAGCCGCCACCAATGGCCTGATAAAATCGCCGGCAGCCCGTCGTTTGCCATGACTCCCCAGCTTGCAAACGGCGCCTGAATGCCGAGTCCGAGAAAACTTAAAAATGATTCCGCAAAAATCGCCGCCGGCACCGTAAGCGTCATTTGGACAATAATGGCTCCCATCGTATTCGGCAGCAGATTTTTCTTAATGATCCGAAATGTTTTCGCTCCAAACGTTTTCGAAGCCAATACGTGTTCATCATGCTTCATCCTCAGCACCTGCCCTCTGACAATCCGCGCCATGCCGACCCATCCCGTCACGGTCAGAGCGACGATAATGGAACTGAGCCCCGGCCCCATCAGCACCATTAACAAAATGACAACGAGCAGATACGGCAATCCGTAGAGAACCTCGATGATTCTCATCATGGCGCTGTCTGTCCGGCCCCCTTTGTAGCCGGCGACGCCTCCGTAGATGACGCCGATCAAAAAGTCGATCAGCGCCGCCATCACACCGACAAATAAAGAGATCCTCGCTCCGTACCATGTTCTTGTAAACACGTCCCGGCCAAGTTCATCGGTTCCGAACCAGTGTGAAAAAGACGGCGGAAGATTCTGCTCGGCGAGCGTCTGCCTTGTCACGCTGTGCGGTGATATCAGCGGACCGAACACAGCCGATAGAAACAGGCAGCATAATATCACAAGGCCGGCCATCGCCAATTTGTTCTTTTTAAGCCGCCGCCACGCATCCTGAGTGTAAGACAGGCTCGGACGCTTGACCGACTCGGTTTCACCCTTTCTTTCCGCGCCCGGCTGAAACCAGTCATCAGGCACTTCTGTGTGTTTTACCGTTTCTTGCGGGAGATTCATCAGGATCACCCTTTCTTATGAAGTTTTATGCGCGGGTCTAACAGGCCGTATGCCAAATCAACCAGAAACAGCAGGACGATCAGAATCACACTGTAAAATACGGTCGTTCCCATGATGACCGGGTAATCACGCTGATTGATGCTTTCTACGAAATATTTGCCCATTCCCGGTATGGCAAAAATTTTCTCGATGACGAAACTGCCCGTTAAAATACTTGCGGCAAGCGTCCCGAGTACTGTCACAACAGGCATAAGAGCGTTTTTTAATGCGTGTTTGATCACAATTTTGACGGGAGAAAGCCCCTTTGCTTTTGCCGTGCGGATGTAATCCTGAGTCAGCACTTCGGCCATGCTCGATCTTGTCAGCCTCGCGATAATGGCCATGGGACCGACGGCAAGCGCAACAGTCGGCAGGACCATGTGAACGGGACTCGTCCAGGTAGCTGCCGGAAACCATTTCAGATGAACCGCAAATTGCTGAATCAGCAGCGTAGCCATAATAAAATTCGGAATAGAAATCCCGAGCACCGCAAGGCTCATGGCCGCATAATCGAGAAAGCCGCCGCGCCTGAGAGCGGCCATTATGCCGAGCGCGAGCCCGGAAATAACAGCGATGATGATCGCCGTTATCCCAAGCTCAAATGAGACCGGAAACCCGCGTTCAAGCATGGCGTTTACACTGTCTGACGGTTTTTTAATTGAAGGACCGAAATCAAAGGTAAGAATGGATTTTAGATAGATGGCGTATTGAGTGATAAGAGGTTCGTTCAGATGGTAGTAGGATTCGAGATTTCGCTGGACCGCTTCGTTTGTGCCCCGCTCTTCGTTAAAAGGCGAGCCGGGTATCACTTTCATCATGACAAATGTCAGAGTGGTGATGACGAGGACGGTCATAATCATGGCGATAAAACGTTTGATAAAATACCGCAGCAATGCCGTTCACCCCTTTAACAGAATGTTGTTCTCATGGCGAGTTCTGTCATGACGAGCATGGCCTGATAGGCTTCCGGCATGTCTTTTGCCTGAAATTGAACGATTGTCGTTCCCGGGATGATTTCTGTGCCCGGCATTAAATGGGCCCATTCAGCCTGTCCGTAGTTGGCAAATTCAATGCCTAATACAGGTCTTTCAGGCGGAGTCAGCGGTTTGACCTTATCTTTATTTTTGAGCGCATAGGCTGTTTTTTCCGTCAGGAGCCGTCCGGCTTTTTGAGGGGACAGGCATTTGACCGCGGTTCTTGAAATGGTTTGTTTGACGGCGGCAGTCGTCACATTCGGGATCAGCTCCTCCGCTTCTTTTGCGGCGCAATCATCTCCGGCAGCCATGATGACCGGGACATCGTAAAATCCGGCGAGATAGGCATTTAACCCCAGTTCACCGACCGGCTTATCATTTATGTAAAAGTGGCGGACGCCGAATATCATGCTGTGCGACATGACGCCCGGCATCGACGCTCTCGCATGATAGCCGATAAACATCACACCTGAATACGATTCATCAAGCCCCTGCATCATGGAAAACGGCTTGACATCCCCCGTAATCAGCTCTGCCTCAGGGTGAAGTTTTTCCGCGAGCAGATTATTCATCTTTGAGTGGCTGTCATTCACGGTCACTTCCGTGCATCCGTTATTAAACGCTTCTGCGATGCACCAGTTTGCTTCTTCGGTCATCAGAACTCTGCCGCGCTCATAATTGTGCATGCGGGAATTGACAAATGTTTCATCAGGCAGTCCGGAAATCCCTTCCATATCCACAGATAGATACAGTTTCATGTAATGCCTCCTTTTTTACTTAAAATTTCGATATTAAATTATGAATATTCTAACAAATTATATTAAAAAAGGATGAAACATGCAATATACCATTCTGCTATTATGGGAAAAAACAAACCCTTTTCACCGGGAAAAGGGTTTGCTGATAGAAAAAGTTACATACCGTTTTTGCTTATATGATGACGCTGAAACTGTCTGACCGCACTTCTGTATTCACGATCGGGAATGACCTGATGCCTGATCGGTTCAGGAGCCTGCGGCGAAGGCTCTTCAGCCGCCTGCTTACGGACGGCATGCGGTTTATGCGCCAGCTTATGTCCCATGCCGGTCGCATTCATGACAAATGATAAACACACTAAAAGCAAGCTTAAGATGAAAGCAATAAGAAACAAATCGCTGTATGTTCCCATCAGCAGGTCATGCGGCGATTGTGTGCCGCGCGCGCCCCGAAGCATGCCGGAAACATCTCTTTTCGTAAAATACCCTATTAAAACAGGTGCGCCCATATAAATGAACAGCCTTAAAAACTGAACTGCCGTCATGCGTTTCACCAGTTCCGGAAGCGGTCCGCCCAACGCGGCTCCCATCAGTCCGGCTGCCACAATAAGCCCTGTCCCGGCCGCCAGCATCACGAAAAGCCCCGCAAATAGAATAAGCGGTATATGATGATCCGCCGTCATCCATTGAAAATTCACGAACACCAGTATAACAGAGCCTGTTATGCCGAGCATGCCCGGACCGACTTTATCATATGCTAATGCACTGATGACAGCGGCGATGGCCACGCCTCCCAAAAGGCTCGCATATAGGAATATCAGTTGAGTTTGTGACATATGATATGCGGTCTGAAGCTCCCCGTGAAATGCAGAAAGACTGACCGCTATGGAAATACTGCCCGCAGCGATCATGAAAACACCCAGAATCGGCTTTGGAATCAGCATAAGTTTAATCGAAATCAGCGCATGTTCGTTTCTGTACTGCATGATCAGCAAGATCAGAAGAATGACGATGCTTCCTCCAAATCCCGCCAATGTCTGCCATGATGAAAAGCCCCATTTCGGCAGATGAATAAATGTATAGGCGGTCAGCACGGCTGATACACCCGCTAACAGAAAACCGATGCCGTCAAATGGAGATTTTTCAGCATTTTTATGAGCGTCATCCCGCAGCCACATATAACTGAAAATGAGGCCGAAAAAAGACAGCAGGCCAAAAATGCCGAACAGCCAATGCCAATGGCCGGCGCTTGCCGCCGCCGTGCCTAAAACGGTCCCCATAATGACGGACCCGTAAAATCCGCCGATTAACACAAATAATGCGTAATTCCGGCGCTCAATCGGAAACGAAAGCACCAGCATCGGGATCATAATCATCAGCATAGTGCCCGCCGCAGCTCCCTGTAAAAAACGGCCCGCGGCGAGCGGATAAATATCATTTGTCACAGCAGCAAGGAGCGCTCCGATGACACCCGCGGCCATCGAAATCATATAGACAGGCCGGGAGCCGAATCTTTTTCTTAAATACGGCCCCGCCGGCACGAATAAGGCAAATGCCATATTACCGATAATAATCGGATGAAAAGAGTCAAAGTTTTCACCGCCGACCGTCTGCCGGACAAGGCTTTGGACAGCCGAAAGTGCGGTATTCGACATCAGCCCCGGCCCGACCGCCAATACAGCGAGCAGAGAAATAATCCAGTGATGTTTTTCTTTCATTTGACAACTCCTTTCTGACTATTTAACAAAGTGAAAAAGCTAACAGATTTCCCCCATTAGCTTGACAGAATTTTTCATATCTTTTCATGTGAAGGATTGAACATAATATCTCATTTATTATTTCAAATCCGATGGAAATTGTCAATATAAAGCGCCTCCGTCCGATTACGCCTTTTTCACAATTTCCCACAATCTTTTCATTATTATCCCACACTTTTTGTTTAAGATGGAGTCAGTAATAATAGGCAAATCATGCTATGATGAAAATAGAGAAACGGAGTGAACATGATGGATAACTATCGTGATGAAAATCGGACAGACCAAAAAGAACAGGAAGTCCTTTTAGTAAAAGAAAACCCGCAGCCGGCCGGATATTCCGCGTCGGACGAGGACAAGAAAAAACGAAGCTTCGGCTGGTTCAGACCGCTTCTCGGCGGAGTGATCGGCGGAGGGCTCGCCCTCGGCATCTATACATTTACGCCGCTTGGAGACCATCAGACTCAAGATACTTCCAATACGGCTCCCGCTCAGGAAACGTCATCGGTAACCGCCAAGCAGACATCTTCTGATTCCGGCAGCAGCAAATCGGCAAACAGCTCATCGGCAAATTCAAGCAGCATTTCGAATATGGTGGAAGACATTTCACCGGCGATCGTCGGAATCACCAATCTGCAGAAGCAGCAAAGCAGTTCCGATTTATTCGGATTCGGATCAAGCTCAGATTCAAACTCAAATTCATCGGGTGAAGATGCGGAAACGGGATCGGGTTCAGGCGTTATTTTTAAGAAAGCAAACGGCAAAGCGTATATCATTACGAATAACCACGTGGTCGAAGGCGCCTCTTCCCTTAAAGTGTCATTATATGACGGCACCGATGTAACAGCTAAACTCGTCGGCAGCGACTCTCTGACAGACTTGGCCGTTTTAGAAATCAGTGATAAACACGTGACAAAAACGGCAAGCTTCGGCAGCTCATCCGCTCTCAGAACGGGTGAATCCGTCATCGCCATCGGTGATCCGCTTGGAAAAGACCTTTCCCGCACCGTCACACAGGGCATCGTGAGCGGCTTAAACAGAACCGTCTCGATCTCTACGTCAGCCGGCGAGTCAAGCATCAACGTCATCCAAACCGATGCCGCCATCAATCCCGGAAACAGCGGCGGACCGCTCTTGAATACAGACGGCAAAATCATCGGCATCAACAGCATGAAAATCAGCGAAAGTGATGTAGAAGGCATCGGCTTTGCCATCCCGAGCAACGATGTAAAACCGATCGCCGAAGAGCTTCTCACGAAAGGACAGGTGGAGCGCCCTTATATCGGCGTGAGCATGATCGACTTGGAACAAGTGCCGCAAAACTATCAGGAAGGCACACTCGGGCTTTTCGGCAAACAGCTGAATAAAGGCGTTTATATTCGCGAAGTGGCGCAGGGCTCACCTGCAGCCAAAGCCGGATTAAAAGCAGAAGACATCATTATCAGCTTAAAAGGGAAAGAAACCGACACGGGCAGCGAACTTCGCAATATTCTCTACAAGAATACGAAAGTCGGCAGCACCGTTGACGTGAAGATTATCAGAAACGGCAAGGAAATGACGAAAAAAATGAAACTGACTCAAAAAGAAGAAACATCTTCTTAACAAAAATCCAAGGCAGCCGCCTTGGATTTTTTATATACGGATGAAACTTTAGGCCTGGATCAGCCGTATGACTTAGTGTACAAAGGAGGATACATACACATGAAACAAACCGGACTTTTGCTGGTCGTTACCGGTCTGATCTTGCTGCAGCTGAGCATTCAGCTTCCTCAGCAAAACGCTGCTTGGGGAATGACGCTTGGTGCAAGCATTTTACTGAACCTTTCGGGAACCGGACTGATCATGCGCTCTCTGCACACGCAGACCGGCCGCAGATGAATAAAAAAAGCCGCGGGACATTCTGTATCCCGCGGCTTTTATTTCACATAAAAGCACCCTGTCCGCTGGCCGGACAGGGTGCTTCGGTTAAGACATATGCTGGTCCCGATAAATCTTTTCATTTTTAATGCCGTACGCTTTTTGCACGATATAGAGCGGACGATCTTTTGCTTCGTCATAAATCCTTCCGATATATTCGCCGATCATTCCGAGCATTAATAGAACGATGCCGCTGAATAACAGCTGTATCACAATCAGAGAGGACCAGCCCGTAATGGTGCTGTTCGTAAACAGCTTCATGTATAAAACGATAAACATATAGAGAAAACCCGCTCCGGACATGATCATTCCCGCATAACTTGCCGCCTTGAGCGGTTTATGAGAGAACGTTGTGATCCCGTCCATGGAAAGCTTCAGCATTTTTTTAAGCGGGTATTTCGTTTCCCCCGCAAGCCGCTCATCTCGTTCATATTCTACAGCAGTCTGCTTAAAGCCAACCCAGCTGACGAGCCCTCTGACAAAAGGATTTTTTTCTTTTAATTTTTTCATCTCATCACAGACTTTTCTGTCCAGCAGGCGGAAATCTCCGGTGTCGAGCGGAATATCAATATCAGTCACGTTCCGCAGCAGCCGGTAAAACATAGAGGCCGTCTGTTTCTTGAAAAAGGTTTCTCCCTTTCGTTTCGTTCTGACGGCGTACACCACATCGTAGCCTTCTTTCCACTGCTCAATCATATCAAGGATTAATTCAGGAGGGTCCTGCAAATCGGCGTCAATGACGACGATTGCATTCCCCTCTGCATAATCCATACCCGCTGTGATCGCGATCTGATGTCCGAAGTTTCTGGAAAAATCAATAATTTTCACTCTCGGATCAATCAGACTTTGCTCTCTTAAAATCTCAATACTGCGGTCTTTGCTTCCATCATTGACAAAGATCAATTCATAATGCTCTTTTGTTTGATCCATCACTTCTTTCAGACGCTGATAGGTTGTCTGAATGACGAGTTCCTCGTTATAAACCGGGACGACTATTGAATATTGAATATGTCTGCTCATGTTTTTTCCTCCTATTCATCAGATTGAAGTTCGTATAGTGAAGCTGATTGATTCATTCCGCCCGGCCCGCCGCTCATTCGGCTGTTTTTACCTGAGGCCTTGCTGCTTTTTTTATCAGCTGCATCACTATTTTTCGTTTTCTGATCTGTGTTTGATTGCCATTTATCTGAAGATACTTTCTTTCCGTTTTTCTCAACCCACTGCACAATATCGTTATTTCCGCCTTTGCCCATTCCGGATGCTAAGAAGTATTTTACTTTCCCTTCTTTTACGAGCTTTTTAAATTGGGCCAGCGTAATGGCCGGGTCAGACCCGCTGTATCCGCCGATCGCCATGACCGCTTTTTTCGTTTTAATAATGTAAGGCGCCGCAGTGTTGGAATCGGTTGTTGCAAATAGATAGTCCGCTCCGGTGTTGTGCTTCTCTAAATACTTGATCAGTTTTGTATTGACAGATGCGTTATCCATTCCCATGCCTTTTCCGCTTGTTGAAGCGAGCTGAGGGCCTGTTTCAGGCAATGAGCTGTTGCCTCCGTACAGAAGCGGTGTGCTCGCCCAATAAATCGGCATGACCATCAAGACGAGAAGGGCTGCAAGTGAAACATAATAACTGAGCGGTTTTTGGCGCTGTTTGAATACGAACAGAGCGATTGCTGCCACTGCGCCGATAACGCCTATTCCGATGCTCCAGCCTGCGCCGATTTGATCATTGTAGTTTCTGAGGATAAACAGCTCAAATCCGGTTGTCACAAGAATAGCGGCCGGCAATAGCCAAGTTTTCCATCCCGCCTGCTTGCGGTACAGATGAACGAGGGCGACCCATCCCGCACCGACAAGTGCCGCGATCGGAGGCGCCAGCATAATGAGATAATAATGGTGGAAAAATTCTGCGACACTGAAGAATCCGGCAATCGGCACAAGCCACGCTGCCCAAAAGATCGTTTCCTTCTGTTCTGCTGATAATCGTCTTCTTTCTCTCGCCCCGGCGATCAATAAACCGGCCATTCCAAAAATCGCAAACGGCAGGAGCCAGCTGATCTGATCAGATAATTCCGTTTGGAAAAGGCGCAGCGGACCAGGGGTTCCCGTACCGAACATTCCTGAACCTGATTGCATTTTCGAGCCGGTGCCTGCACCGCTTTTTCCTCCGCCGCCGGGACCGCCTCCGCCGCCATCTCCGCCGCTTGGAGGGCCTCCTTGACCGCCGCTTGGCATTTCGCCGCCGCTTGGCATTTTCCCGTTAGATGGAGGTGCCGTCATACTGCCGTTTTGTGATTTGTCTCCGCTTGCTGAACTGCTGCTTGAAGACTGGCCAGGCGGTTTTTGCATTTGTGAAGAACCGCCGGAAGAAGACATCTCTTTCGATGCGTTTCCGTCCGGCCCGCCCTGGCCGCCGCCGGAACTTTGCCCTGTCAGCCGCTGAATCCCGTTATATCCGAAAGCCAATTCCAATACGGAGTTTGTCTGGCTGCTTCCGACATATGGCCTTTTGCTGGCAGGAATATTGTCAACAATGAGCGGCCATGACAATGAAACGGCTGCTAAAACGGCTAACGCGCTTACCAATGAAATGATTTTTTTCTTAATCGTGGTGTTTGCCGCAATCATATAGAACAGCAAGAAGGCCGGCAAAATCATATAAGCCTGAAGCATTTTTGTGTTAAAGCCTGCTCCGACGACAAAAAATGCCGCCAAAAGCCAGATCAGTCTGCCTTTTCTGATCGCTTTAAAGAGAAGCCATGTGGCGAACAAGAGGAAAAAGACCAGTAAAGCATCGACATTGTTCGTCCGCGCGACCGCTACTGCGATCGGTGTACACGCCATGACAAATGAGGCGATGCGCGCCGCCGTTTTTCCGAACGTCGGCTTTATTAATAAGTACATGAATAGAACTGAACCTACACCCGCCAATGCCTGAGGCAGGATGACGCTCCACCCGTGCATACCGAATATCAGCGCGCTGATCGTTTGAATCTGGTATGTAACAGGCGGTTTATCTACCGTGATAAACCCGGCTGCGTCAAATGAAGCGTAAAAGAAATTATGAAAGCTTTGAAGCATACTCGTTACCGCTGCGGTGTAATAAGGATTCACCGTATCGTCATTCCAGATGTTGTACATATTCAAGAATGCGGAAGCGAGTAAAATGAGAATTAAGACTGCGTCTATCTCGCGTTTTTTCATTTTCACCTGTGTTTTCACTCCTTTTGTTTAACTTTGAACAAGTGTAACAACCAAATGTGAAAAATTTATTAATAAACAAAGACAATTATTTTGCCGTTTACAAATAGGTAAAAAGAATGACAAAACGGGTAAAAAAGAAAAAAAAAGATGCCCCCGTCAAGCCGGGAGGCATCTGTCATGATTTCTGATTTACTGAATCGGTTTCAGCCGCGCTTCTATTTCAGAACGGCGGTGTTCGAGATAAGGCGGGAGCGCAACCGTTTTGCCTAGCTCTTCAGGTTTTTCATCAACCATAAATCCCGGACCGTCCGTTGACAATTCAAACAGAATTCCGTTCGGCTCCCGGAAGTACAGCGCTTTGAAATAATAACGCTCTACAATGCCTGAGTTGCTGAAACCTTCTTTCGTAATGATGCGGTGCCATAAAGCAAGCTCCTCTTCATTCTGGACGCGGAAGGCCACATGGTGCACGCTGCCTTTTCCAGGACGCTCGCGCGGAAGATCGTTTCTTTCAATGAGATGGACTTCTGTACGCGCGCCTCCGTTTCCGGATTCGAGTACCGTAACCGTGCCCCGGTCTTCATGCGTTTCTTTCCCGATTTCAGTGAAGCCCAGCACATCGGTTAACACACGCAGCGTCGGTTCTGCATACGGGACGGTCAATTCAACGGGACCAAGACCGCGGAAAGAAAATTCTTCCGGTATGCCGCTTTGCTTCACCGCTTCACCGATGTCTTTTCCTTTTTCGTCAGCTGTCAGCACAAGCCGCTGTCCTTCATGATCCTGAAAAGCGAGTGTGTCCCTGCCCGCTATTTTCACGATCTCACTGTGAGAGACCTGATGCTCTTCAAATCGTTTTTTCCAATATTGGAGCGCTTGTGCATCCGGGACACGCAGGCCGATTGAAGAAATACTGTTTGTTCCCGCATGAAACGGCGCAATCCGCGGAATCTCGAAAAACGTCAATTCAGATCCCGGATTGGCTGTTTCATCACCGTAAAACAAATGATACATCGTCGGTTCATCTTGGTTTACGGACTTTTTCACAAGCTTCAGTCCCAGGATGTTCCGATAGAAATCTAAATTTTTCTGCGCATCAGCCGTCAATGCTGATACATGGTGTATTCCATTAACTTTCATTATGTTATCCTCCAGTCAATTATCTCGATTTCGAGATATTTATATATACAATTTATGTTATCCGGATCGTAAAGTCAACCCATCTGCTTCACAGACGGTCTGCAGACTGCCGCTCCCTAAATAACGAACCTTTGATATAAAAAAACCATTAATGTTCGCTTTTAAAACGGTATTTTTTCCTTCTCAAAAGCAGAAACCTTTATCTTTTAGGGAAAACAACAAAATCAGAAAATTTATTTTATTCGTGTTTCAGCAATTAGGGTTTACAATATGGAAAATAGTTTTTTCATCATGACGATTTTACATCTGGAGGGAAAGGATATGCAGATTGAAGAGAACGGACTTAAAAAAGAGATCGGCCTTACCATCGCCCTCTCACTTGTTATCGGCACCATCATCGGTTCCGGCGTATTTATGAAACCAGGCGCCGTGCTTGCCTACTCCGGTGATGCGAAAACCGCGCTTATCGCGTGGCTGTTAGGAGGTATTTTGACGCTTGCAGGCGGATTGACCGTTGCGGAAATCGGCACTCAGATTCCGAAAACGGGCGGACTTTATACATATCTCGAAGAAGTGTACGGCGAATTTTGGGGCTTTTTGTGCGGATGGGTTCAAATTATCATTTACGGCCCGGCCATTATCGGAGCAATCGGCTTGTATTTCGGATCTTTGATGGCGCACTTGTTCAATTGGGATTCCGGCTGGTCTAAATTGATCGGGATTTCAGCCGTTTTGTTTTTAAGCATCATTAATATTATCGGAACGAAATATGGCGGCATCGTACAGGGAATTACGACTGTCGGCAAATTGATTCCGATTATCTGCATGATCGTGTTCGGCCTTTGGAAAGGCGATCAGCATATTTTCACAGCCGTTACAAGCAGCATGTCGGACATGAATTTCGGCGCTGCCATACTGGCCACCTTGTTTGCTTATGACGGCTGGATTCTGCTTGCGGCACTCGGCGGCGAGATGAAAAATCCGGAAAAGCTGCTCCCGAGAGCGATGACGGGCGGACTGCTGGTCGTCACCGCCATTTATCTTTTCATTAACTTTGCGCTGCTGCACATTCTTCCTGCGACCGACATCGTCAAACTCGGTGAAAATGCGACCGGCACCGCTGCCGGAATGCTGTTTGGCGACATCGGAGGAAAATTGATCAGCGTCGGAATCATCGTCAGCATCTTCGGCTGTTTAAACGGAAAGATTCTCGCTTTTCCGCGTGTCTCGTTTGCGATGGCGGAACGGAAACAGCTGCCGTTTGCCGGACAGATTTCGCGGGTTCATCCGACGTTCCGCACCCCGTGGATTGCCGTGTCATTTCAGATCGCGCTGGCCATTATTTTTATGATCGCCAGCAATCCCGATAAGCTGTCTGAAATCTCTATTTTCATGATTTATATTTTTTACGTCATGGCCTTTTTCGCCGTGTTTATCCTCAGAAAAAAAAGCGGCGGAAAACCGCGCGCCTACAGCGTGCCTTTGTATCCGATCATTCCTGTTTTGGCCATCGCGGGTTCACTGTTTGTGCTGATCAGCACGATCATTACAGATACACTGAGCTGCGCGCTGTCCCTCTTGATCGGCCTCGCCGGGCTGCCGCTTTATTTTTGGCTGAAAAACGGCAGAAAAAACTGATAAAAACGGTTCCTTTTACGGGAGCCGTTTTTTTTCTGGCAAAATCACGTGCAAAAGTTGACAGCAAATTCACATCTTTTGTTATACTTTTTAAGCAAGATGTCTGAATTCGAAGTATGTTACGTTTTTTTGGCGAAGTGGGTAACATAAGAAAAACAGGATGAGACACGTTTTTACGAAAAAATCAAGAGGCGTTTTTTTCGACTTTATCTGTTTTTTTTCGACAAAAGGCTATATAATAATTTGATGTGTGCATTGTCTCATTCAAACAATGGAGGGTTTTTAATGATAAAAAGAAAAAAAGATAAGTTCTCACTCCTTTTAACAGAAATCGCAAAAAACATAGACGAAACCGCAGAATACTTTGTCAACTTTAAAGTGACGAACCAGACGACTTTAAAGGAATTTGCCGATACGTTAAAAGAGTTTGAAACAAAAGGAGATAATCATGTTCATGTCATGATTAAAGAGCTGAACAAAGCTTTTATCACTCCCATTGAACGTGAAGACATCCTTGAGCTGACAAACAGCCTCGATGACGTGCTTGACGGAATCGAACATTTTTCAGCAATGATGGAGATTTTCTCGATCACTTCTTCCGATGAGCATATCGATAAGTTCAGCGGATACATCAGAGAGTGCGCGAAGGAAATTTTAATCACGATTGAGCTGCTTGCAGAAAACCGATTGAAGGACATTCACCCTCACGCCATTAAAATTAAGGAATACGAGCACAGCTGTGATAACCTGCACCGTAAATCATTAAAAAATCTGTTCGGCACAGAAACCGATCCGATTAAAGTGATTCAGTACCGCGAGATTTACGAAACGCTTGAGGAAATTGCCGACTCTTGCCAAAGCGTTGCCAATAACCTTGAAACCATTATTATGAAAAACGCGTAACGAGGGGTTATAATGGATACTCTATTACTTTTAACGATATTAATTGTCATATGCGCTTTGGTATTTGACTTCATTAACGGATTTCACGATACCGCAAACGCAATCGCCACCTCAGTTTCGACAAAAGCGCTGAAGCCGCGGCACGCAATCGTCATGGCCGCCATCATGAACTTTCTCGGAGCGATGACATTTACCGGTGTGGCGAAAACCATTACAAAGGACATTGTGAATCCTTATACATTAGACAACGGGTCAGTTGTCATTCTGGCGGCTCTACTCGCCGCAATCGCCTGGAACTTGATCACATGGTATTTCGGCATTCCGAGCAGCTCTTCACATGCGATTATCGGAGCGATCGCCGGAGCGGCCATTGCAGCGTCAGGTTTTGCGACGCTTAATTATAAAGGGTTCATTAAAATTATCGAAGCACTTATTTTATCACCGATCATCGCCTTTGTTCTCGGCTTTATCGTATATTCGATCGTGAAGCTGATTTTTAAAGACAGCAATCTGGCGAAAACAAATAAACGCTTCCGCAGAGTGCAGATTTTGACGGCTGCCATTCAGTCCTATACACATGGAACGAACGACGCGCAAAAAGCGATGGGTATCATTACGATGGCGCTTATGACTGCCAATTTACATAAAAGTGATGCCATTCCTTTTTGGGTGCAGCTCTCTTGTGCCCTGGCAATGGGTCTCGGCACATCCATCGGCGGCTGGAAAATCATTAAAACCGTCGGCGGGAAAATTATGAAAATCCGTCCGGTAAACGGCGTATCTGCCGACTTAACCGGCGCAGCCATTATTTTCGGGGCCACGTTTATTCATCTCCCTGTCAGCACGACACACGTCATTTCGTCTTCCATTCTCGGTGTGGGCGCTTCCCACCGCGTAAAAGGCGTAAACTGGGGAACGGCTAAACGGATGCTCATTACATGGGTCATCACCCTGCCGATTGCAGGTACACTCGGCGCCATCGCCTTTTTCATCTTAGATCTGTTTTTCTGATGACATCCGCTTCTTTACAGAAGCGGTTTTTTTTGTGACAGGAAAATGATGTCATGACATAGAATGAACATAGCAGACCATTTTTCAAATTGTGAGGGATGCTCATGCTTTTGTTTTTTCAGATTATGGTGTGGACGATGGCGGCCGCACTCATTTTATATGTGTACGCATCCTGGCGGTATGAGGCAAAGGTAAAAGAAAAAATGTTTGCCATCCGTAAAACGTGGTATTTACTATTTGTACTGGGCTCCATGGTCTATTGGACATATGATCCCGAATCGCTCTTTGCCGCATGGAGACAATATTTGATTGTTGCCGTCTGCTTTGCCCTTATTGATGCGTTTATCTTTTTGAGCGCGTATATCAAAAAGCTCGCCGGCAATGAATTAGAGACGGATACGCGGGAAATTTTAGAAGAAAATAACGAAATGCTTCACTCCTATCTTGAAAAACTGAAAACCTATCAATATCTGTTGAAAAATGAACCGATCCATGTATATTATGGAAGTACAGAAGCTTATGCGGAAGGCATCAGCAGACTGCTGGCCGCTTATGCCGAAAAAATGAATGTCACGGCTTCCTTGTGCGACTATTCCGCACAATCGGATAAGGACCGCTTGACGGAGCATATGCCTGATGCGGCAGACGTTCAGTCCCGTCTTAACCGTAAAGACGTCTACTATGATCAAAAAGGCAGGCTTGTGCTTATTCCGTTTACAGTCCAGAACCGCCATTACGTGATCAAACTCACGTCGGAAAACCTGTTGACGGAATTCGATTATTTGCTTTTCACATCGCTAACGAGCATTTATGATTTAATGCTGCCAATAGAAGAGGAAGGTGACGGTTAAATGGAGCAGGCATTTCAAAACGGGCAGCCGGAACAAAGAGCGAAACCGTTCAAAATGTTTAAAAAACGTTCAATGACAAGTATCGCAAGTTACCAGGTCAGCCCTCATACCGCCAGAATTTTCAAAGAAAACGAGCGGCTGATTGACAAGTATAAACAAAAAAAAGCTTGATTACACTAAGGACAGGAGACACGGCTCTTGTCCTTATTCCTTTTTTCCTTATCTTTCATATAATAAAACTAACAAAGAGATGCGACAGGTGATGATGTGAAGAAAATTGTCAGGCGCGTAAAGTTTGTGGATTACGGACGCTTCGGGCTTTCCGCTTATTCGCTGAGGATGCGGGCGAGGAATCTCGGGCTATTGAACCGGTTAAAAAAGAAAAAAGGCTGAATCCCGCAATGTGAACGGGACTCAGCCTTTTTTGTTAAAGCTGCATCAGAATTTTCGCTTTTACAGCGGGACCGTAGACGCCGTCAGACGTCAGTCCGTTTACAGATTGGAAGCGGGCCACGGCATCTGCGGTTTTCGGGCCGTAGATACCGTCAATGCCGTTATTGACAGCTCCTTTTTCAGGATAGAAATAAAGCGCGGCGAGCGCGTTTTGCACCTGGTATACCTTTTCACCGGACGTGTACGGCTCTGTCAGCTGAATCACCTCGTCCGGAAGAGAATACAGTGCTTCAACCGGCGGGCTGACGATCAGTACTTGTCCGACTTTAATCAGGTTCGGGTCAGCGATGTTATTCCATTTCTGCAGATCGGCCACGCTGACGCCGAATTTCCGCGCGATCGCTGACAGCGTATCTCCTTTTTGGACGGTATACGTCTGTCTTTCCCCAGAACCGATTCCCGCTTTAAACTCATCCCATGTATCCAACAGTCTTCTCGGACAAAGCTTTCCTGACCAATGCTTGTGTGCAACGACATTCGCAAGCGGGATGCCGTGCGACGTCATTAATGTGCGGATGAGCCATTGGGCGTTTGCCACGGCCTGTGAAAAGTTGCCGTCTGCGTTTTCACAAATTTCAATACCGATGGATTTACGATTGCCGTCCCCGTTTCCGTCACCGGCATGCCAGCCGTTTTCGTTCAGCGGAAGATGCTGATAAATTTCCGTATCATCGACTGTGAAATGCCAGCTTGTCGGTGTATCGGGATTTTTCACATAGCTTGCGTGACTTTTGGCGTTAGCTCCGACTGCGGTATTGGCTGTATTGTGCACCGTAATGTAAATCGGTGTCATTGCATAGCCTGGGCGGTTATTGTTTCCTGCCGGGATAAAATCCTGTGTGATTTTTACCATATTCTCATCTCTCCTATTTCGATAAATTGTTTATTTTTAATAAAGCCTGCTGTTTTTTCCCTTTTGCTGTAACGTAATTGTTTTTAAACCAGGCGGCGGCAGTCGTTATGATTGTAAAAACGGCCGACCCGGCGGCATACAGCGTATCTGCAAGCTGATTGACCTGGTCCTCCTGAATATTCAGCGGCGATTTGCCGAACATCAGCAAAGTTTGATTCAATAAAGCAAGCAAAAGAAGCACCGTCCTGACGACCGTGCCTTTGTCCGCGAATTTCATATCGGTTTCCCCCCTACTTTTGCAGCAGATTGTACATGATGGCGATGGCTCCGCCAATGACGCCCGTGCAGATTGCTGTCACGATCGCTCCTGTAATGGTCCGCTTAATCCATGTTGTGTTTTCGTCAATTTTGTTCAGTTTTTCATTCAGCGTCATGATTTGCTGATCCTGCCGGTCGGATACCCGCTCTAATGCGGCCACCCGCTGTTCAAGCACCTTATGTTCACCTTTGATGCCTGCGAATTCTTTTTGCACCGCTTGTTCATCCAGAAGCACTTCCGCTCCCCCCTCTTACATTGTTCTCACCTCCCTTCGGAAGTTTCATTCTTAAGAAAATGCCGTGCCTTTGACAGAAAGGCTCCCGCCGGAAATGCTTTTGATTTCCATGACGATTTCCTTAAAGCCGGCAATATCAAATGACCACACTTCGTCTGTGCCTGATGTACCGGCGGCTGATGTTCCGTCTTCAGACCTGATTCCTCTGATCGGCACATTTTTTCCCGAGATGGATCTCCCCCAAAACGCGATATGGCCCGACTCAGCCGTGCCGGTGATTTCGACGAGAAGTTTTTTCCAAGCGCCCGCTGAGAAGATGCTTCCCTCGCCCGCCTCTGCTGCATTTTCATGAAAAATCACGTCTGTATATGAAAACGACAGATCACCGCCCGTACCGACAGATTGGTATAAAACAAATTCGGACTGCTTTTGATTTCCATTTTCAAAACGGAACCGGTAATATCGTTTTGTCAGACTGACCCACCCCGAAGCGGTCAGCACTCCGCCTTTAACTGCGACAGAATGTGAAGCCGTCCACGAATTGTTATCCTCGCTCTCTTCGATAAAAAGAGTTCCGCTGCGGTCCGAATAAGCCCACCCCTGTGCTCTGTCTATTAAGACGGCTCCTAAACGGTCTTGTCCGAATTGGCTGTATACTTCAATCGCTTCTAACGGCGTATTGGTAAGAAGCTCTGCCATTCCGGACAAATCAGCAACCGGTGTGACATAATCGTTTTTGTTACCGCGATAAGCTTTTACTGCGCCGGGTCTGCCAAGTTGATCGGCGGGAAATTCAAATGAATGCTTTTTCATCGGCCGTCCTCCTTTTCTGATTTATTAAAAACGACAAATAAAAAAAGCCGTTCGGCTTATGACACAGCATTTTTATAGTTTTCGTATGTTTCACCCGTTATTTCTTGAAATTCCTCAGGCGTGATATACTTCGCGGCCACACCTTCCGCCAGATCTTCGGCAGAGCAGTCATCATAGCCCATAGCCTGTTTTACCATTTCTATTGAGGCCCACTTATAAAACAAAGCGTAAACCCAAAAGTTAAGTCTCTTCATTTTTTCATTCTCCTTTTACGTTTAATAATTCTAATTTTAAAGATACTAATTGTTCACCTAAAGCTTTATTCAGCATCTCTGTTTTCTCCCTTGCCACCACTTCGGCAGACAATTGTACACCTAAAGCATTTTGAGCTTGTTCTGCTTGTTTTCTCACAAGTTTTTCATCTGCCAGTTGCTGTCCGATTTCTTTCAACTGTTCCACGATGGGATCCGGCTCCACCACATCCTGATACTTGTTTTTTTGATTTTCCTTATATTCTTTATCAGCAGATTCGTTCCAAATTTTATTTACTTCATCAAACTGCGGTCTCCATAAGCCGTCCGGAGGTTTTATGGTTGTTGAGTTTTGCGGCATTGAACTTGATGTACTGTTTAAGATTTCAGGCCTTTGAAAATAAAAATTCTCATCATACAAAAAGACTTGCATATTCATCCCCCATTACAAAGTGAAATTATTATCTATTGAAATCCCTGTAATATTCCCCTCTATTTTGGCGTATTTTCCGTTAATTCTCAGTTCTCCCGTTGGTTCGGCATAATATTTTGTTATCCCGGTTGTTCCAAAGAGTGGGGCAGCCATTGATTTCTGTGTTGAAGGGTGAGCTTCAGAAGGAAGTACAGCGAAAATGCTGTCGAAATCTGGAGGAACCACTTCACCACGAGTGAATACCTGGTTGCCCCACACTGCATACTGAGGATTTCTTGCGCCAGCCTTATGCCCATTAATTAGTGTTAAATCATACCAGGTCATTTTATTAAATTCTTCTTCAGTAAATAGACGTTTCCACCCCTTAAAAACACCGTCTGTATGAACAGTCGCAATCCATACATTATTATCGTAACTTCTCCAAGCCAAAATCGACTTTCTACCTGACTCACTCTCAATCACATCATAGTTAAAAAAGGAATTATCATTTTCAACCGGATTGTTTTTCAGCTGAGCACCCATTCCATAATAAAATCCCGAGCTCAGTGCCAGTATGTCTGATCCGCTTTCTAAGCGTGTCCGTTTCCCATCATCCTTTGTCAATTTCGCCAACTGGCCGCCGTTCCATTTGTCTCTTTCGATAGGACTTATATGAATTGATGAATCTATCGCATGTGCATCGACCTTTGACTGCGCTCCAGCTATGGATTCAATTGGATACCAATTGATTGCTGTTTGATTAGAGTTATAGTAAAACCACCATGCGTTACCCTTTACGTCTACAGCATAACCATTACCTATTCCCGGCTGCCCCACTAACTGCATACCGCGCAGACTCGTATTTGACGGGTTGTCTGTTACTGCATTGGTTCCGTAAAATGTTACAGAACCAACGTCTTTTAACGAGTCATAAAACGAGCCGGAAGTTAAATTGATTTTTTGGGTGCCATTATCGGCGGTGATTTTAAACAGCTGGCCTGCGTTCCATGTATCCTTCTCAGCTTTCGTTACATGGATATCAGTCTGCTTTGTGTGGGCATCGACTTTTTTTTGGGCGCCTTCCGAAGTTTCTAACTGAACCCAATCAGTCCAGCCGGAAGCTTTAAGGGTTTTTCTCCATGTGCCGCCTTCATAATCCATCGCCAGAGCCTCACCATAAGACTTGAATCCGATATATAAACCTCTGGCGGATAGCGGGGGAGTATGAACTCCCGTGTTATTTGTGTAAAAGAAAAAAGATTGATTAAGCTGATCTACAATTTGATGAAAATCCAAGCCATCTTGTATACTTATTAAATATTTCCCTGAATCATCCGTCAGCTTTGTTAATTGCCCGTTATTCCACTTCTGGCGCTCTTCCTTCGTCACATGCCGGTCCAGATCTTGATTGTGCCGGTCGAAATCTTTTTTTGCTGCCTGCTGGACATTGTCCACGTTTCCGAGACCGATTTGGGCCTTTGTCGTTTTGTGCGGGTTGTTCATGTCGTTTTTATGGGCCGCCAGATCCGTGTGGGCGTCTTTTATGCCTTTTTCCCAGCGGTTGACGTCATCTTCGTTAATCGGATCGTCCGGAAGCCAGTCTGTTTTTTCTTCGTAAGCCATCGTTACACCACCTCAAAGGTAAATCTTAAATCAAGCGTTCTGTTATTGCTGAGATCTAAATTTGTTTTTCGTTCTGTGATGACGCTTCCTGTTTCGTCAAGCATCTGCACGGTTTCAATGTGTTTGACGTCTTCTTCCCTGCGTGTGAGAACGGTGACTGCGGCATCTTTTACGGAAATAACCGCAATCGGAGTTTCTTTGCCGTTTAACAGCACTTTTGTGATCCTGTTTTTCAGATCGGCTGCGGCACGCTGTCTGTAAGCGGCTGATATCATGGTAAGACCACCTCGTTATTGTTGAGTGTGACGGAATAACCGACCTTCAGTTCACTGACTTTTCGGTATCTCCGATTGTTGAGAATGACCCGGTCTTTGATTTCCAGTGTTTCGTTTAATGCGGCTCTCAGTGTATACGCCAAATGAGCGGGTTTGATTTTTTCAAGCGTTTCAATCAGCTCGTTCATGTGCTGCAGATCATCAAGCCCGATATCGGCATAAAAACGATACTGCCCCGGAAACATCCGAACGTAAGCTGACGGATGTTTTAAAAAACGGTTTAGCGCCTGCTCGATCGCTTGATGTGTGATGGGCGGAATATTCGACATCTTCGAAATCAGCCTGAGCCGTCTCATATCCTCCGTGTCACCTGATTCCCGCGGTATTTTTAATATTTTTTCCCAGCGGTCAAGCCCCCACGTCGCCGTCGTGATAAAGAGCTGATCCGTTAAATCGAAAATATCGTTATTCTGCCGCTCAAACTCAGGAACTTCCGCCTCAAGCAGTTGTGCCATCTCCTTTAATCGGGTTAAAAACGGCGGGAGGTACGCCGTCATCTCATCGAGTCTGCTCAAGGATTGTCACCTCTTTGAGTTTAGGGATTTCCACATCACTGAGCACGAGGTTTTCCGCCGCACCGTTCATTTTGATATCGGCGTAGTCACTGACGGATGCCGAGTTATAAACGATGTTGTTTATTTGTGATAAACGGACGGTGTTTTCTTCGAAGGCCATTTTCTTAAATAAATTCAGGACGCCTTTTTCAATCTCCGCTTTTACGTCATCGATCGAGCTATTCAGCTCAGGCAGCACGGAAGCGGAGATTTCGATTTCCTTCCATACGGCGCTTTCCACCGTTACTGCCGCTCCGATCGGCGCCTGTCCTTCTCCCTGCCCTTCGTCCGGATCAATATAATCCTTTACTTTCTTGATCAGAATATCTGATGCCGGTTCCAAATTCGCATTTGTGATGACAACCTTCACCGTTCCGGCACCGTTCCAAAGCGGGAAGATTTTCGCCCTGCCGACGCCGTCAACCTCTTCGGCCCATTGTTTATAATGCTGTTTATTTGCGCTGACTGCTTCCCGGCGGACACGGGTAAAATAGCGCGCCCTTAAGCTGTTGTCATCTTCTTCCTCACGGCCGGGAATTAATATATCGCGCATGACTGCTTTCTCAAGCCCGGGTATCGTATCAAGCGGCAGCAGGTTTTGCCCTGAAATGCCGGCATTACCCGCTTCACCGGCTGTTTCACATTCAAGCGTTCCATCCCCCGTATATTGAAAATACAGGTTATCAACGAAGAAACGGGAGCCTGGCGGAATGGTGATGCCCGCTGTGAATTCTCCGGCTCTGACCGCTTTTGTGGCAGGTGTTCGTTCAATTCCCGCTTCAGCAGCACGCCTGTCCAGAAATTCTCCCTGAGCCGTATCGGAAAACACGAGTTCCAGCACGGTATCAAGCCAAATATAAGACTTTGCGAGCTCAGCGGCCGCAGGCGCGAGCGCATTGTAAATGACGCTCCCTTCTCTTGTATCAATATCCGCCGTAATGCGCGCCAGCATTCTGTCCATAATGTCGTCAAACGTCTGAGCTTCAAACATCCTCACCCAGCACCTCCTCTATCTCAAGCATGCCCTCATCAGTTTCAACGGTAAAAGAGACGGTGAAGGCATCATCTTTTTTCTCAATCTCAAAATTGGTAACGGCCAAAATACGGTCATCATACAGCAAGGCTTCTTCTATCAGTCTTGGAATCTCCATTTTTTTATAAGCATCCGTCGTGTTCTGATCTGAAAGCACTTCCTGCAGTTCATTTCCGATATCATGGCTGAAAACCGAATATGAATACCGTTCTGTGTGAAGAGCGATATAGACGAATTGTCTGATTGCGTCCAGTCCGTTTATCAGTTCATTGGTAATCCGGTTGTTTTCAAAATCAATTCGGTAGGTTTGTGAAGTCTCAACGGCCTCACTCGCATCCTCCAAATCTTCAAATTCGATTTCCGGTGTCAGGGCCATTGCACCCGCTCCTTTTAGATTTGATCATGTAAAAAAGCCCTCTTCGGATGATGAAGCGGCTTTAATAGGCTGATATTCTGGTACATTTCCGTCCGGATGCCGGTTACATTTTGTCCAGTACAAAGAAAGACTGTCCTCCTGTTAAAGCGGCGGTCATCACCCGATCTCCCGCCTGGAGCTGATCATCTTCTCCGGATCTCAGCCGCTTCGGCACAATAAGTGCATCAGACGGAATCAAAAGTTTGTCGTGATCTTTCAGTTTCAGCTCGAGCGGCGAAACGGAGGTCACTTCGGCCGGCATCAGCTCCACCGGCGCTTCGGCGTCAACCGCTCCGACGGCTAAATGTTTAATGGCATCACTTAATCTCATCAGGATGTCCCCTCCGGAAGTGAATTTTTCTCCGTGACGTCAATCGTCATAGTATGTTTTGTTCCTTGGAATTCATGGCGGTCCGTATCTACATAATAGGTTTTCTTCAGCCCGATTTCCGGAATTGAGATATAGACAGGCAATCCGCTTTCCAACCCGGGAATACCGATCGCCTGTATATTTTTCAGCTCTTTCTTAACGCCTTTTTTCTCAGCCTGCTTCACTTTTGCGCGCTGTTTCAGCTGGGCTTCGTTAATGTCGTCAGAAACCGTTTCGGTATACTGCAAAACGCCGAATGTTTTCATGCCCGCGCTGTCTGACGCGGAAGCCTTTATCGTTTTATTGTCTTTTTGCAGCCGCATGACGACACGGGTTGCGGTGTCATCAATTGAGGTGCTGTATTGATACCCTGTGATATTAACTCCTGTTTCCAGCACCCATATGTCAGACGGCTCCGGCCATTCACGCAAGCCGAGCCTGCCTTTTTCTGAATAGAGCTGATAATTGCGCCCCGTCTGGCTTTTTGTCTGCTTTAACGCTTTTAGCATCATATCGTAAAGGCTTGTATCATTTTTAAAAACGAGTGATTTAATGGTATGGCCTGTGTTGGCAATGGATGTGACGGGAATTTGAAAATCGCTGGCGATCCTTTTCAATATTTGATCGGCGCGCTTGTTGGAAAACACGTAAACGTCCTGGTTTTTCACAAGATATTGGAGCATATCGTATGCGGTGAAGGCGACGGTATGCTCATCGGGCGTTCTTGCAAAAACAACGCCGCGGAACAGTTCTTTTCCGTTCCATTTGAACAAAACCGTATCCCCCTCCGATACACCGTAATACGTCTGGCTGCCCTGCTTTACGACAATCGTCGCTTCGATGGAGCGGGGCGCCTGATATCTGTGTCCTTCCAGCGTGACGCTTTCTGTGACAAGCTCGAGCCACTCCGTTTCTTTTATGACAAATAGTTCAATCATCTTTTCACCCGTTTCATTGCGGTATCTTCAGCTTCTGCCCCGGGAAGATCCAATGCCCCGGCTGCCGGATATTCCGTTTGCTGCGCTTAATCATGGCGGTTTTATTCGCGTTCCAGATTTTCCGCCACTCCGTATGGTTTCCGTAAAATTTGCCGGCGATGTCCCAAAGCGTATCCCCTTTTTTGACGGTATATGTTTTGGGTGAGGCTTTGGACGGGCGCTTCGCTTTCGTTTTTTTCTTTTGTTTGATTTTTCTTGGCGAAGCGGTTTTATATTCTTTCAGTACGATATCAAAATTCCGGTCGCCGATTTCATTGTCACCTTCGCTGTAATTAAAGCTTTCAATGCTGCATGTGACATTGATTTTTGTTCCTGTAATCAAAAACTGAACGGGTTTTTTCGCTTTCATCCATGCTTCAATGGCTGAAATGGCTTTTTCCGGCGAAGGGATGCTTTGATATTCGGCAATCGGGCTGTACCGTTTCGGAAAAAAAGAAGAGAACGAAATTTCTTTCGCTCCCGGTTCTTCGATAAACGTCACCTCTCCAAGTCCGGTGACTTTCACGGAATCATTCTGCACGCTGTTTGCGATATCAATCGCTTCAGGGAGAACGGGAAGCCGGAGCTTGTCCTTCCCCTGGGACAGCCAAAATTCGTAAACAGATTTAGTCAAAAGCAACGGCCCCCTTTGCTCCGGTATAAATGTCTTTTTGCAGTTCATCAATCAGCGCCTGTTTGATTTTGGCGGCGAGGCTGTCGGCGTCCTGTCCGTTATGGAAATGCTGATCGCCGCTGAATTCGATTTTAATTTCTTTTGTTCCCGTTTTTTGAACGGTTTGTCCGCCGCCTTTAACGGCTGCGGAAACCGTGCCGGCTGAAAGCGCCGCCGGTTCCGTCTGGGACGGATCGGACACTTCCATGCCGAGCGCTTGAGCGGCTTTTTGCAGCAGATAACGGCCCCGGATGCCCCGCTCTTCAGGGATGATCCACTCCCGTTTGTTCCCTTCGCCGACACGGGCGATCTGCTCCTTGGTAATCAGACCCCCATTGGCATAACCGACGTAAGGGCCTCCATGAGCCATACTTTTAATCCCGGGGACATTGCTGATCGAGCCGTATCGGCTTTTAATATAGCCGATAGCGGCAGCGGCGTTGTGAATTGGATTTCTGATATCATTCATGCCCGGCGCTTTGTGATCTTCAAAGGTGCTCGGAATCGTCTGCATAAGCCCCTGTGACGGGTGTCCGGCTTTGGCGTTGCTGTCCCATAGATTAATGGAATTAGGGTTGCCGCCTGACTCATGCTGTGCGATCGTCATTAATCCCGGAAGCCAGCTGATCGGCGTATTGGTTGCTTTCATTGCGGCCAAAAGCCACTCTTTGACGCTTCCTCCCGCTGCACCCATGCCGGAAAAGGCTGCTGCTAGCGAGCCTGCCTGTTTTTCGGCGTATTTTTTCACGTCAACTGAGCCAAGCCCTTTGACGACGCCGACTGAAGCAAAGCGCCCGAGGCTCATCATGACACGGGAAGGAGAGTGAATATCAAGCTCTTCCCTGAATGCGTCCTCGACTTTTTTGGCCATATCTTTGGCCGCCTGTTTGACTTCGCTTCCTTTTGCAGTCATCCCTGATACGAAGTGTCCGATCAGGCCTGACCCCCAGCCGTTCGCGGAATCTCTTGATTGCACAAACGGTTTATTGATATGTGTGCTTACGTATTGCGACGTTCCCGTATCTTTTGCATTCTGTCCGGCCGAATATCCTTTCACCGTTGCGGCGCCCCATGATGACGATTGATTAACCGCCGATTGATAAGGTGTTTTCACCTTTGTTTTTAAAAATGAATCGGTGCCCGTCGGCGAAGTATTCTGACCTTTGGCATAGCCCGCAACGACTTGCTTTCCGTAACCGGATGAAGACGAAATGAGGGCATTGAACGGCGTTCCGATGTTTTTTTCCTTCCAGCCGTCCATATCCACCGCTTTTTTGCTGATTCCGCTGTCAAAGCCTTCAGTAAACTGTTTGCCGAGTGATGAAGCCGTCCCGGCAAATCCGGAAGAATCCACAGACGCTGCGGCCGACACAGATGCAGAAGAAGAAACACCGCCCGCTCCCGCCGGAACAGCAGAAGACTGAGCCGAAGCCGCGCCCATATCATCGACAACACGCATGCCGAGCTTAGACGCAGCTTGTGAAAGCAGCATCTTTCCGCGTCCGCGATTGTTGTCGACGGGAATGACAAATTCTTTACCGGCTTCACCAATCCAGGAAATGGTCGGCTTTGTAATGTAGCCTCCTGTGGCGTTTTTGTCCGGTTTTTTCTTTTTATCTCCGCCGCCTCCTGTGACAAAGTTCATTATGCCTGAAATCATTTTGCCGCCGGTTTTATCCCAAATCTTTTTCACCCAGTCGAATGCTGCAGAAAAAGCATCTGATATGGCTGTTCCCACTTTTACAAGAGGTTCTTTTATATGTTTCTCAAACCATCCGCTTAACCCTTTCCATATATCCTTTACCGTATCTAAAGCAGTCTGGAAAGCATCTGATATTCCTTTACCGACATTTTTCACCATGTCTTTCACCGGATTCCAGACAGTATCCATGAACCAGCCGGAAACCGTACTGAAAACAGATTTAATTTTATCCCAAGCTCCTGTGATTTTACTCCAAATGGACGTCGCCACTCCGACGACAGCCGATTTTACGGGCTCCCACACCGTGCTCATAAACCAGCCGGATACTGTGCTGAAGACACCTTGAATCGTCGTCCACGCATTCACGATATTTGACCAGATGCTGGTTGCCACTCCGACGACAGCCGATGAAACCGGCGTCCATACATTTTCCATGAACCAGGATGACACCGTGCTGAAAATCCCTTGAATCGTCGTCCACGCATTCACGATATTTGACCAGATGCTTGTCGCCACTCCGACGACAGCTGATGAAACCGGCGTCCATACATTTTCCATGAACCAGGATGAAACGCTTCCCCAAGTATCTTGTATTGTTGTCCAAGCACTTTGCGCCGCTTTGGAAATATCATTCCACGTGTCTTTCAAAGCTCCTGAATCAAAGGCCTCTCCCAAGCTGGAACCGCCTAAACTGCCGGCGATGCCGCCTACCGCGCCGCCGATTAATGTGCCCACTCCGGGAACAACGCTGCCAATTGCCGCTCCGGCCGCGGCTCCGGCAAGACCGCCGCCTGCTGAGCCGACCTTCTCTCCTGCATTATCTTTATTGATGCCGGCTAAATCAGTAAGTGATAACAATTCACCTATGCCGGGAATTCCTTTAGCGGCACCTTTTAACCCTTTCATACCGCCTTTTAGCGCCTTTGAATCTCCCAAGCCTTTCAAAAGCGCGCCGATGCCTTTACCTGCCCCTTTTGTTTTCGGCGTGTTTACGGATGCCTGTTTGCTTTCCTTTACGGAGGAACCTCTTTTCGAGGATTTATTTCGCCCTTCGACTTTACTGCTTTTGCCCCTCGTCACTCCGGTACAGCAGCAGCATCCCCCAAAAGCCCCGCCGGTTTTTTTGGCTGACTTTCCTGAAGATTTTGGCGCTGTTACCGTGCGCTGTGAACCCTTTGCAAGATCAGGACGCTTCGGGCCGTTGGAGCCGCCGGCAGTAAGGCCGCCCTTACTCTTTTCTTTTTTCGTGCCGCCTCCTAATAATCCGCCGATATTGAGTTTGCCTAATTTTTCAGCGATTCCTGAAAATATTTTTTCTATTAATTCCCCGGCTTTTTCGATGATTTTGTCCGGGCTGAATTTCTCAAATTTCTTGGCAATCTTGCTGACAATTTTATCAACAAATGCCTCGGCTTTTTCGATGATCGCATCAGGACTGAATTTGCCGAACTTTTTATCAATGCCTCCGAACAGTGAGGATGTAAACTGCTCCACTTTTTCCAAAATCTTATCCGGATTGAGAAAATCGAATTTCTCAGAAATTCGGTCAATCGTGTCATTTACAAATTGTTCGGCGCGGTCGATTAGCTTATCAGGACTGAATTTGCCGACAACGTCGTCGACTTTCTTCATAAACGAATCAGTAAAATGATCCAGTTCTTTCAGTATGGTCTCCGGACTGAATTTGCTGACAACGTCATCTATCTTTTTCATAAATGAATCAGTGAATTTATCCAGTTCTTTCAATATGGCTTCCGGACTGAATTTACTCACGACCCCGTCTACTTTTTTCATAAACGAATCAGCGAATTTGTCCAGCTCTGCTAAAATCGTCTCCGGGCTGAATTTGCTTGCGATTTCGTCTACTTTTCCCATGAATGATGTTGTAAACTTATCCAGCTCTGCCAAAATCGTTGCAGGGCTGAATTTACTTGCGATCTCGTCCACTTTTCCCATGAATGACGTTGTGAACTTATCCAGTTCGGTTAAAATTGTTGCCGGGCTGAATTTGCTCGCGATTTCGTCTACTTTTCCCATGAATGATGTTGTGAACTTATCCAGCTCTGCTAAAATCGTCTCCGGGCTGAATTTGCTTGCGATTTCGTCTACTTTTCCCATGAATGAGCTCGTGAACTTGTCCAATTCTGCTAAAATCGTCTCCGGGCTGAATTTGCTCGCGATTTCGTCTACTTTTCCCATGAATGACGTTGTGAACTTGTCCAGTTCGGCTAATATCGTTGCCGGGCTGAATTTGCTTGCGATCTCGTCCACTTTTCCCATGAATGAGCTCGTGAACTTGTCCAGTTCGGCTAAAATCGTCTCCGGGCTGAATTTGCTTGCGATTTCGTCTACTTTCCCCATGAATGATGTCGTGAACTTGTCCAATTCGGCTAATATCGTTGCCGGGCTGAATTTGCTTGCGATCTCGTCCACTTTTCCCATGAATGAGCTCGTGAACTTGTCCAATTCTGCTAAAATCGTCTCCGGGCTGAATTTGCTTGCGATTTCGTCCGCTTTCTTCATAAAGCTTGCAGCGAATTTATCCAGTTCCGCTATGATTGTTTCCGGATAAAATTTGGATGCGATGTCATTGACTTTTTTCATGAAGGTGTCTGCAATGGAGTCAAGCATTGAAAAATCGTTTTTCGGCGAAGCAGGAGCAGCAGATGCAGAAGCTTTTCCGACGTCCGGCATATTCTTTTGCATTGCAGCCAGCTGTGCTGTCACCTTTTCGTTTAACGATAATTGAATGACATTGTTTTTTCCCGTCAGCGAATCAATGCCCGCTGAAATTCGGCCGACTGTTTTCATGACGTGATCTATGACGCGTATAGTGACAGAGTACCCGTTCTTTAACGCAGATTGCATATAGCGTTTGATACGTTCCATGGCAGGGGTCACTTCGTCTGACGCATACAGTGAAACGGTAAATCCTTTAAAACCGGCAGCCAGATCCCGCAATCTCTCAAATGCCGCTGTCGCGCTGTCTTTTGCTCCTATTTTAATGGTTAAAGACGCAGGCAGACCCGCTAATTGGGTTTGCACCTTTTGAATGACGGCACTGGCTCCGTCTTCAGCTGAAATAGAGATCATTTGTGCGCCCAGCTTTCTTTTCATAGAGCGCTGGATGCGGTCAATTGTTCTTAAAACAGATTTACTCTCTTTGCGTATATCAATTTCACTTTGGCGTTTTGTCATTTTCCTGTATTTCTCAAGCGCTCTGAAGCCATTTTGGATTTTCCTTATTTTCTTTGAAACCCGATCTTCCAATTCAAAACGGGCGGTCAGCTTTGCCATGATGTCGCTCCCCCTTTCTTCGCTTGTTTTTCAAGAATGTCCAGCTTGTAACCGATTAAACCGTACAACAGCGCCTTAAAATGTCTCGGTGCTTCATATAACTCTTTCAGTTCTGATGGAGAATAATGAAGCTCATGCATCGCGTAATAGAGATACACGGCTTCCTTATTCCCATCTTTTATCAGTTTTTTGCTTCTTGCTCCAGATCTTCTAATTCATCTTCAAAACCGTTGATCTCAATCGCTTTATTCAGCCAATTTGCATACTCACCGCCGACTGAAAGAACGCGTTTTGCCACCTCGACCGGATCTGCCGTTTTGTAAGCGTCGCGGAGCTCCTTAGAACGGAAATCAGGGTAAATCGTAGATTCAACCGCGATCCGCGCATAAAAGCGCTGGCTGTCTAAGTCTTTTACGCGGCCTCTGCCCTTCACATTTTTATATGTCGTGCTTTCCTTCTCCAGTTCGTCAATGCGCTCAGTCGTAATGGCTTTAAAAATAAAAGGCACGATGTTTCCTTTTTTATCGACAAAGCGCTTTGAAAGCGGAACCCGAATCTCCTCAGCCTCGACTGTTTTACCCGGCATAAAGAATGACAGATCATATACTTGTTCGTTTTTTTCACTCATGATGAAAACTCCCTTACTTTTTTTTATAAAAAACAGGCCTGTAAAAAGGCCTGTTTCACTCATACCGATCTTAATTAAAACGTTGCAGAAAGCTTTTCCGGCACATCGAAATCTTCAAAGGTAAACGGCACTTCTTCTTCGAGTGCTTCTGAGTCTACGTCCAGTCCGGCGATTTTTGCAGAATCAAAGTTGACGTCATACAGAGTGACGCGTTCTGTTCCGCGGCCCGATGATTTGTCATCAAGAACGGCTTGCAGCGTAAAATACGGGTCGCTGCCTTTTTTGACGTAATCCATCATAAGGACGGCGAATTTGGATGTAACCTTATAGAATGTTGCCGTGCCCGTTCCGTTGGCGCCTGTTGTTTTATGTCCCGTCATGCGGCGGCCCATGATGTTTACTTCTGATTTGTTTTTTTCCACGTTTGCTTCAAACGTTTTAATATGCGCCATCTCTTCTCCGTCAAGAAATAAACGGCCTTCTTTTCCTGAAATCGTGTTTTGCGCTTTTAATGCCATCTTAGTTTACCTCCACGTTAAAGTAGAATTTTTCTGCCGCATCCACAGGCTGTACGGCGAGATCGATTAAAAAGCCGTCGCGGTCTTCATTCAGCCCGATTGTAATGTCTTTGTCTGAATCAAAATTTGCGATGCCGCCCGCATCCTGAAGCGTAGTCAAATATTGAATGATCATCGTTTTGACGAATTGAAGGCCGTCATTTGTCGCAGGAAGATCGCTGCCCGTGCCTTTTTTCGATTTAATTAAGGCTTTCAGTTCACGTGTCAAATCGTTATTCACCGCATCAAGCACACGGACGATTTTGTTTTTCGCGAACTTTTTGTTTTTCTCTGCCGTAAATGTCACCAATGAGTTGATATCTTTTTCAACGCTGACTGACTTATCACGGGCATCATAAGAGAAAAGGAATTCACCTTTAGAAAGACGTTCGATCACTTCATCATGAGTCAGGCGGTGCAGCACATCGACGGCGCCTTCGTATTCAACGAATGTTAAGGATTGATTAAATGCGGCGCTGGCACTTGCGCCTGCCACCCAGGCGGTCGCATCTTCAGCTTTAATCTCGGTTCCGTCTTCCAGCAGCACACCTTCAGTAACATTGATAATGCCTTCATAATCTCCGCTGTAATGGGCGGTCACCCCTTGCACTTTCTGTCCCTGCGCATCGCGAAGGCGTTTAATGAATGCGGCAAATGTCGCTTTCAGCTGATCGTTTTCCGCGACAGGAAGAGCGATGACATCGAAATTCTCCGTTTCAGCCGCAGCTAAAAAATCCGTATAGTCTGAGTTGACCGGTGCTTTATCAGTTCCTCCCGCAAGACGGATGCCTGCCTGCGGGTTTAACGTTTCCCCGGATTCTTCTTCAGTGCCTGTCAGCGGGATGGAAGCCGACAGTTCGCCCGTTCCCGTGAATGTGACATAGCCGTTTGCTTTTAATTCTTCGGCTTTTTTCACCGTTTGTTTGTCAACTTCCGCTTCATCCATGTAAGTGGTCACATCGAAAGCGGTCTGATCAAGGACGTTTTCACTGATGCGGATGATGATGTCATTTCCTTTTGAACCGCCGTACAAAGCGGTTGCTTTAACACCTTGCGAAAGATCGGCGCTCGCTCTGATTCCCTCTGTCAGACGGTACATCAAAACGGTTTTTGCTTTCTTTTTCGCCTCACGAAGCAGAATCAGTGACGGATCTTCAATACTGAGCCCCACTTTTTTATTCAAATCTTCAATGCTTGAAATGGAAACGAATGTTTTCGCTTCCCCCCAACCGGATGCGACGGGGAGGGCGACAATCCCGCGTTCACCGATCGATACCCGCTCCTGGGCGGTTGTTTTAAAGTTAAAATAGATTCCGGCACGTTCTTTTTCTTTTCCTTGCGTAAATGTTCCGCCGTTCATTATTGCATGACCTCCTTGGTTAAAAATGCTTCAATGTAAGACTTGGCTTGCGCTTTTGTCATTTGTTTTTGCTTCACGCCGAATAAAGCCCCCTGGAGAATCTCAGGTTTTACGCCGAAAAGCTCCTTCGCGTGCTTTGTTAAATCCGCCGTGTCATAAAGAACCGCTCGTTCCGCCGCTGCGGCGTTTTTCTTTTTATGTTGTTTCACTTTTGTTTCACCCCGCTGTTAATGTCCACATCCCGCAGTGCGGGAGATGTTTGTTTCTGATAGTAGTAGCGGCTCGTCCAGCGGATTGTGATCACTGCCTCGCCTTTGTCTCCGACTCTTGTTTCGATACGGCTGATGCGGACGAAATCACCGGTATCCTCCCCTGATTCCGTTAGCAGCGGAATCAGCTGTCTTGATTCTCTCACCGCATCGGCGATCCGGTCGGCTGCATAGAGCGCCTGCACCGAGTCGGCATGGAACAGCTTCACATTCAGACTGTACGTTTTCTTATAAGTGGAGACTGTATCATTTTCGTCAAAAACAAATGGGGGCGGAATGTATAGTGATGGCACCTGAAATTGTTCAGGCAGTTCATTTTCATATACGGGCACGCCGCACTGCTGATACAAAAAAGCGGCGATTGAACCGGTTTCGCGATTCATCCGATATCTCCCCCCAACGTGTTAAGCCACTGATCGAAACGCTTGTCCAGCGATTCGGCGAAGAGTGTTTCATACAAAAGAAGGGCTTTGTCCCAAAACCCATTCCCGCTGATCCACTGTTTTTTGAGCGCCATTCCGGTTGAAGCTGACGGATCATAGATGAACCGGGAGCCTTGAAAATACCCGGGCACCCATCTGACATTTTCATCTGAGACGGTCCAATGTCCGTCATTTATGAATGAGGCGTACTCTGCATTGGTGCCGATTTCAAGGGTCAGTCCCCCGTTTTCAATGATCCATATATGATCCTGCGCTCCTTTTCGGAAAGAAGACAGCAGGTTTTCTGTATCAATCCCTCCCGAATGAATAAGCTCCTCCCGTACCATGTCGAGAAAATCCTCTCCTGACTGTTCCAGCCATTCGCCTGCCTGACGGGCAAATTCTCCGGATGATGCCTTTTGCAGCGACCGATTCCATTGCTCAAGGTTTTTTATGCTCATAGTCTGTCATCTCTCACAGCGATAACCTCCCAATGGTGCTGTCTTGCTTTCTTCGGCATTTCCAGAATATACGCCTGTCCTTCCCAAATGATTTTGTCATTGACACGCACAGCGGCCTCTTTCGGAAAATGAACGAGAAACCGCTGATATACCTTATGATCAGGCGCAAGCTGAATAAGCTGCTGCTGTTTTTCAACAAACAGACACGGCACGTCTTCAGCGTCGGGCACTTCCGGATAAGAAAAGACAGGCTGGAGCTTTTCGGCGGGAATCCCGAAGCGTCCGGCCTTCGGAACTGACACCGTCTCATGATAAATATCGCATCTGTCAGTGAGCAACCGTTCGTAGCTCATAAAGGTCTCACCTTTGCGTTTGCAGAAACCGGGGAATAACCCGGCGTGATATATTCACAGAGCAGATGGCGCACCGCCGGTTTTCTGATTCCGCCTTCACCTGCCACCGTATACGAGTAGTCGCCTATCTTTTCAGATTGATAGGCGGAAGCGGCTGCTTCATTCTGGTTGATCAGCGCAAAATATTGAGAAAGCTTTAATAACGCAAGCTTAATCTTTTCGGGAAGCGGTGAGTAAATAGGGTCAGTGAACGAATGCCCCGCCATTCTGGCCGCTTCCGCCTCCGCCTCCAGAATGTCCTGTATTAGAAGCGGCTCCGGCCTGTTTTTGACTTGATCATAAACTGAATATGAAACAACGTCAGACGGCTGAATTAACATAACTGCCACCTCCGTCTTATTCTTTAACGTTTACGATTTTGGCGCTTGCATCTTCTTCTTCAAATTTGCTGTCAAGTTTAGCCGTCAGTACGATAATAAATTTGCGGCTGCGAATATCTTTATCTACTTCGATTCGGATATTCCGTGAAAAACCGAGAATGATATTTTTCGGGTGAGTCAAAATGATGTCAGACGCATCGTACTGGGAGTCACCTTCTCCGACCGAGTACGGCTGCAGATTGGACACTCCTTTGACCGGAACGCCGAATGCTGAAGACAAACCGCCCTGCACCGCAAGATCCCCCAGGTTGGTCTGACGGTCAGCCACACGGTCTTTCCATTCAATCTCCATGCCTTGAGATGTGTAAAATCTGAATTCCTGAGGCAGGCGCAAATATTTTGCCGGAATGGCTTTTAAGCCTTTTTTAAATGTGGCTCTGGACAGCTCTTCCCCGTTTCCGTCAATGACGTGAGATACAGTCTGCTTACGGATTCCGTCAAGCTGTGCCAAGTACGGATCAGAAGAAGATGTATCGCCGTTTACGACAAGCTCCTCAATATCGACTGCCGCCCGCTCCGCCAAAATCTGCATGATCGTCTGCTGCAGGCCGTCTTTTTCAATATTATTTTCAAGCGTGTCATAGGTGATATTAATTTCCGCAATGACTTCTTTCGTATTCAGCTGCACCGTACTTGTTGCCGGGACGGTCAGCTGATCGTCAGTTAAGGCTTTTCCTTCCTCAGCGGCACGCAGAATACGCTGGCCGAAACCGATTTTTTCAAATTTCTGCGAGTCATTTTCCATTTGAATCACACGCGATTCGCTGAAAATGGTCGGCGTGTTCTGCACCATGCGGATAAATGCTGAAGCTTGTGCGGGGTTCATTAAACCGCCGCTTTTTAAAGCGGAAAGTGACATTTCCGCCTTTCTGATGATATCTTGATTTCTCACTCTACAGTTCCTCCTTCTGACTGGGCTTAAAGCAGTCCGCTCCAAATGGATTTTTTAACAGGCTCTTGGCCGCCCGTCTCTTCTTCCGGCTGCTTTGATGCGCCTCTTACTTTTTCAAGCGCTTCAATGCGTTTAATAATCGGCGCGAGCATGTCCTCAACAAGCGTTTTCAGCTTTTCTTCATCAGACGGCGCAGCCGCCCCGTCTTTGTCTTCCGTGTTTTGGTCCAAGCTGTCAAGCCGCTTTAAAAGCGGGTGCAGCGCGTGTTCAATCGATTCTCTTACGTCTTCTTTTCTCATCTTGTTCAAGTCCTCTCCCTTGCGGTTTCTTGATTTGCGGTCACGGTCGAGAAATTGCTTGACCGCGCCGAATAAGCCGGCTTGCTTTTCTGCCGGCTCTTCGTAAACGTCAGCGGTTCCCGCCATGCTGTAGCCCGTAATGATACCGGCTTTAATCTGATCCCATACTTCATCGGAAGCTTTGGTGACAAGCACCCAAGATCCTTTCCGGATCACAGCATTCCCGATTTCAAAGTCATCCGGGGCGACGTACGACTCCACCACCTCGCCGGTCCCGCCTTCAAAATTATGATTAGTATCGATGTTGCGGGCGTCCGCCAAAAAACCGTGAGCGGCCTTTTCAATTTCTTCAGCCGTCATATAATCGCCATGGGCATCCGGGACATCCGGCTCGTAAACGATGCCGTAAACAAGCTTCTGCTCATCCGATTCGCTTTTTGTAAACACCTGCACCTTTTTTTCAAATGACGGAAGGCCTCCGGCTGATTTTGTAAAAAAGAATTCCGTTTGGTTCGCCGCCTTATCGACATAGCTCACAAAACTGATGACGGCATTTCTCAATTCTCTCGGCACGAGATGTTTTCACCCCCTTTCAGGATTGCTCCTTTTTCCCTTTCAGCACCGGCCGGCTGTAGTACTCTTCAGGCCATTCCTCAAGCGTCTTGCCGAGCACTCTTCCGGCCAGATCACGGAGGTCATTAGGAGAGACCGCGCCGGCGGAAATAAATGGCGTAAGCACCTTCGCAATTTCAAGCGGATCGCGAAAATCAGGCCCCTTCAATGTGAGCTGTACATCGTGGAGACCCAGTTCAGGCAAAAATAACGTGTTGAGCTTATTAATCAGCGTTTTCCGCTCCGGCTGAAACACCTGCTCCTCCGTTATTTTCCGTGCCGTATCGGCGGTGGCTTTGTTGTATTCCTGCGCCTCGCCCGTATAAAGCGGCGGGAGACGGAAAGCGGAACGGAGTTTATTTCTGCTTTTGTCGTCATATTCAAGAAACAGCGCATCATCCTGCAGAATTTCCGCAAGTGATTTAATTTCCACAGACACGGGCGTAATGTCTTCGCCTCCGTGAAGGTCTTTTTCCTTCGCAATGCCTTCCGCCTCAATCAGCAGAAATTTGTGGGCGTTTTCCACCCCTTCCAGGTCATTCATATAATCCTGGAGCTCTTTGTACGATGCTTCTGACAGCATGCCGTTTTCAACCGTAATGGCGGCCGGCACGTGACGGCCCTGCTTGAAATACATAAAATTCAGTTCTTCCGCTTTCCGGGCGCCGTACAGATTGACGATATTGCCGACCCAGCGCGGAATCCCGTAAGTGCCGCTGCCGATTTTTAAGTGAATGGCTTCATTTGCCCGGTATTCTTCAGACAGGGTCTTTACGTATTCGCCGGTTCTCATGTCCATCATGCGGGGATCGCCGTATTCTTTAAAAAACACTTTCCGACCGTTCAGTATCTGAACATATTTACGGAACCGTTTTTGCCTTTTAATCGTTTTGGATGCGCCGTTTTCTTCATATGAAAATGTAACTTCAACGGGATCAGTCACACCGCACACGCGCATATGTTTCACATCCAGATATTCAATCCCCGCCGGTTTTCCCGCCCCGTCCCGAAGCACTTCGAGAAAACCGTTGCCCGTTTTTTCGCGGTCTTCTATCGCATATCCGAGGATCGTCTCGGCCGATTCATCAAAATGAAGACATTTGTAAAAGCTCTCCAGCTTCATCCAGTTTTTTTCGGCCCGGGCCTTTTTTGACGGGGAGCAATCTGGGCTATTTACATCAAAGGTATATTCCACATCAAACCCAAAACCCGTAATATTGACCCGATACGCGTCAATGCACTGCTGAAGAATCGTCGAGTATTCGGCGATTGTTTTCAGTTCAATGAGATTATAGGGCGGTGAAATGATGTCTTCGCCGTACAGATCGGCAAATTGATCTTCGTTCATCTGCCTTGCCTGCGGCGCGGCCATTTTTGATTTAAAGACGGTGGCTCTAACGTTTTGATAGTTCGGCAACGCCTACCTCCTCCTTTCCCGATTCGGACGTCTCCGTTTTTGTGATGCATCTTTCAAATCCGCCGCGTCATAGTCATCCAGCGCATACCAAATGGCTGAAAGTGTGTGGGGATCAATTGAAAACTCATCTTCCGACAGAGCGCCGTTTTTGTTTTTTGCGTACGTTAAGTTCTGCAATTCGCGGATCGTATGTTGACAGCTGTCTGAGCAATAGATGTGTTTGAACCGTTTCAGCTTTTTTGTATACTGAAGTCTTGAGCCCGGAAACTTTTTGGCCGCAACCATGCAAAAGCCCTGCCTGCGAAAATATTGGATGCTTTTCGGCTCAGCCGAATCCGCTTTGATCAGCTCTTTTTGATCCGCCAATTCCTGAAGCTCCTCAGCTGTCTGATCATCGGTCATTTTGTTTTTGTAATACTCCCAGAAAATATAAAGCTCTTTTTGATCCGGATCGACGGCAAGCCGGATGACCGCATTGTATGACTCTTCGAAACCGAAATCCATGCCGGTCCGAAACAGGGGGCGCCTGATGGAAGCAATCCGCTCCGTTACTTCGTTGTGCTCCATGACCTGAAACTGCGGAAACACGCGGATGCCATTGACGCCGAACTGTCCTTTGCGGGCGATCCGGTATAAATCGGGATCGTAATGCCGTAAACTGTCCAGCTGCTTAATATAGCTTTTCGGCAAAAACAGATTATCGCACGCTGTGGAGTGGTGGTAATACGTATCTCCCTTAACGACGGTGCCTTTTTCATACAGCGTCTGATCATCCAATACGAAGCGTTTTTTTTGCTCATCACGAAAAAAATGCCGGTACGTCCAATTGGAGGTGCCGACGGGATTTGTGGTGCATATCATATGAAGCGTAAGCTCGGGATGGCGCAGACGCCCGATCAGCTCCTTAAAGCCTTCATACTTCACTTCAGAGCATTCTTCAATCCAAATCAGTGAAATATGATGAATGGATTTCAATTTGGCCGGGTTGTCCATCCCTTTAAACATAATCCGGCTTCCGTTTGAAAATCTCAGCTGCATCGGTGAAGACACGGCCTTTACGGCATGTCCCAGCTCAAGCTCCCCGATAATATCTTCAAACAAGGCAAACGTAGAATCTCTGTGCGTATCGAAAACTTCCCGCACGACAAGCGCCGTCCGCTTTTCACGAAGCAGCTTCAGGATGATTTTCAGCGCGGTATGATAGCTTTTTGACGAGCCGTAGCCTCCGACGAGAAATTGGTACGTTTCATTCCAATTGAACAAATAATCTTCAAAGCGCGGGTTCACCGCTTTTTCAATCATGACCGTTCCTCTTTCCGCGTAATGACAATGTCAATCGGCTTTTGGCTGTCTTCTGTTTTTTCCATCTTCTGCTGTGCCAGCTTTAATTTTTCATTTTCGATTTTTTGTTTAAATTGATCAGGGAAAAGGTCAAAGTACAAGGACAGCTTTTCAAGAGCCTTCATCTTGTCGGCAAGCTTTATTGCAATGCCCTCTTTTCCGAGTTTTGCTTCTGTGACGATGGTTCCGTCCAGAAGGTGCGAATCTTTAACGTCAACGTAGCTGATTTCCTGCATAATCGGCTGATCATTTTCGTCAAAGAGCGGCCCTGATTTTCCGAAGGCCTGAACCTCTTTTTTTCCGAAGGTTACATAATCGGTAATGTCGGCGAAAGCGATTTTCACATAGACTTGAAGAACGTCCATCGCTTCGACAAACACTTTATTGACCATTTCCTTTTTCATGCGGCTGATTTCTTTGGCGACTTTTTCGTTTTTTAACAGCCTGCTTCCCGTCACATGCGCGCTTTCCGGTGAATACCCGGCTTTTATCGCAGATTGGGTGGCGTTAAAGCTTTTCACATAATAAAGACAAAACAGCCGCTGGCGTTCGTTTAACTCATCACCTTCGCCCGGGTTGTTTTTTCCGCCGCTTTCCGCATTCTTATGAAGCGCCTCGTCCCAGCGTCCTTCTTTTTTCCATCTGCCGATCGTTCTTGCGGATACGCCTGATTTGCCGGCAAGGGCGCGATTTGTGATGCGGCCTTTATGAGACTGATAGATTGTAAATGCCTGTTTTCTTTTTGCGTTTTTCATGCTACGGCATCACCGCCACCTCCGACATGATTGTCTATAATAAAAAGCGGCTTCTAATCGGGCCGCTTTTTGTGATCGTCTGTTCACTTCTAGGTGGCAAACGTATGACAACTTATGAAGCAGGCGATTGATTTCTTTGTTCCTGCTGTTTTTGAATTTTCAGAAGCGCCCGTTTGACCGTCGTCTGTACGGTTGATTTCTTTACGTTCAGCAAGGCGGCGATCCGTTCATATGAAAAGCATTCCGCTTTGTGGAGCAGCAGCATTTCTTTTTCTCTATCCGTTAAAACGGCTAATGCGTCCCGCAGTCTGATTCTGTCTTCTTCAGTCACATTTGCGGACGGTTCAAACATCAGCGCCTGCGAATAGGTTTCTATGATTCTCGGATCTTTAATCAGCATTCTCTGATAAGCGTCTCTTCGGTCTATCGCTCTTCTTATGCCGGGCTGCCGGCCTTTTTCAAGCCATTCGATGACATATTCCACATCTGTAATGATCGTTCTGATGATTTTTTTATCTTTCAGTTCTTCTGAAGTAAGCACCGTTTCATCGGCTTCCTCCAGCTGCTTGTACCACTTTTTCGTCTCTTTCAGCGTGCGTTTATATTCAAATAGTAAGTCTTCCATGCAGATCCTCCTCTTTTTCGGAACAAAAAAAGGACACCAACCAATGCGCAGCATGTACGCGATTGATCAGTGTCCGCAGGCTTTCCGTCTTGGACGTATTCTGTTTTTAATTCAATTTAAAGCCGATTTCATATTCGACCCGGGCCAGATCCCCTTTTCGCGTTTCGACAAGCGTTTTGCCGTGCTCCGGCGCTTCGGCGAGCCATGCTTCCTTCTTCAGTCCGTCTACAATAATCACCCGAACCTTGCCTTCTTCCAGCTGGCTTTGTAATGTTGTATGTTCAATGTCAGTCAGTTTTTTAGGATTCATGTTTTACGTCCTCCGTTTTTTTCAGGATGTTTACTTCATGTATGAGGCTTCCGAGCTCATTTATGAACGCTTCTTTTTCTTCAGAACTTTCTCCCCGGAGCAGGCGGAGAGCCGTTTCGGCCGCCTCAAAAAGTTCCGGGGCCTTTGCCATCAATGCCGCGTTGATCTGCTGAGAGTATGAACTTAAGTTGAAAACGGCCGCGATGAGCCTTCCGTTTGAATAAGGGAACTTCTCTTTATCCGCTTCGCTGTAAGCGGAATAAATGTAAATGGGTTTTTCTTCTCCGCTGTGTACGGCCCGCCATGGAGCGGGGCTGTGTTTTTCTTGCAATGGTTATCCTCACTTTCCATCAGCCTCATGCCATGCTTCAATTTGCTTTTCTATCCGTTTCGCCCTGAACAGCAGGCAAAAAAGCCATTTAATATATTTATACACGTGCATCAAGCCTCGCTTTTGCGTCTTGAACCATTCGCTCAAGACGTTTAATGACCGGCGTTAAATCAGTGCCTGTTTTGCAGTTCGGGCAAGGGTGAAAGACAGCGCCGAAACCCGTTTCCGTCACAATGACCTTCTTCGGCCCGCACAGCTTACACATTATCTCGCCCCCTCTAATCTGTGGTTTACGTCAAATGAATTGCCATTAATGATGACTAAATAATCGCTGCACATCTCATAAATTCTTGTGCCCAAGGCTTCATCAACCTGCACCAGTCCGTCACAGGCCAGCTCGCTCGAGATAAGAACCGGCTTATGATTTAAATAGCGGTAATTCACGACGGCGTACATTTGTTCAATCTGCCAATCGGTCGCCCGGGGTTTTCCGTTCAGCGGTTTGAACAGATCGTCAATAAAAAGCACATCCGCCTGTTTCATACGGCCAAGCTTTGCATCAAGCAGATCAAAATCATTTTTTAAATCCGTAAAGCCCTCCACAAAAGGAAAATACAGCACGGGTGTCTGCATCTGTCTCATGACATAATTGCTGAGAGCGGTCAAAAGATGGGTTTTTCCCGACCCCGGACGCCCTAAAAGGGCAATGCTGTTTTTCCGGCAGTTTTTAATCTTGTCGAAGTTTTCAACATATTCAAGGGCGCACTCATATGCGTCGACGACTGCCTGAGGCTTGCCCCGCGTGATAAATCCTTTGAAATCCAGCTTTCGAAAGGCGCCTGTAATCTCACTTGCGCTGAGGATGCGCTCTGCTTTTCGTTCGGCGGCGCAGCGGCACTTAACCCACACATCCAATCCCAGCTGGTTTTTGAGATAACCGCCCTGATCTTTACAGAGCGGACAGTCAAAGCGGCTTTCGTCTGATTCTTCCGGTCTGTCCGCCAGTAATGGACGTTTTCCGTTTTTCAGGTCGGCCAGTATCTGCTCGATCGTTCGTTTTGTCATGTATCGTATTCCTCTCTTTTTTTGTTGTGATTGTCCTTCCCGCAATTCGTGCATTCAGGCGGTCTTCCATATACTTGGCGCAATAGCTGAAAGCCTTGATCGTTTCAGCTGAAGATGTGCGCCGCTGTTCAAAAGCGGTAAAGCATTCGCCGAGCCATTTGATTGCTTCTTGTGCTGACGCACCGAGGGAAACAATACGGGCGATGGCCTGATAATCCCGGGGCGACGGGTATACGCTCCGCCCCTCCTGTGCAGACCTTAATCTGATAAAATGGGCGGCAATGTCGTTAATCGCTTCTTCAGCAGTATGATTTTTTGTTATATCTATTTCTCTCCGGACATTTTTGTCCCGGTGATCCGCCGATATTGTCCGGTCAGTTGCTTCCGGGCGGGTCAATGTCTTTTTCGGCGTGAATCTTTTCGAGTGCTTTACGGAGACGATGAGTCCGTAAGGGGCGCGGACGGTTTTGATATATTCATGCTGTTCCAAAACCTCAAGCCACCGTCTGACGGTTTTTTCGCTGACGGCAAATACATCGGCCATCTCTCTTGCTTTTACGGGCTTATGACCAAGGACGATCCCCCACTTTACACCGTCTTTTACGTGTTCCTTTGTCGTTGAGCTGATGAACCATAAAAACAGCCAAATGGCGGACCCAATTTTGTCATAATGTTCTGAATTCAATAATCCGGAATAGATGAAAAACGGGTAGCTTTTACGACTCATAAAGGACGTCTCCGTTTGTCTTCAGACTTATATAGCGTTCATACTGCAATCGGTTATCAAATCGGAATACCGGTAGTCCGCAAGCGGTAAAAGATATCGAACCGCCTGCTTTTCCTAAACATCTCTGGTCAGCCGGATTGCTGCTGAAACGGATGATTATCGCCTTCATCTCTCACCCTCCCGATCAATTTCTTATCGTATTTTGATACATTTCGTATCCCTGTGATGTTGATTATATACGATACCTTTCGTATCATCAAGACCTTTTTGATACTTTTTTTATCATCCCTTTATTTTGATACATTTTGTATCTATAATCATAAGTAACTTAGGGTGTTGAAAAAAGAGAGGTCATTCGGATGATAGGCGGAAGATTAAAGAGTCTCAGAGGAAAGAAAACGCAGGAAGAAGTCGCAAATCATATCGGTGTCTCGCGCGCCAGATATTCTCATTATGAAAACGGCCGATCTGAACCCGATTACGACACGCTGCAAAAGCTTGCGGATTATTTCAAAGTGTCGACTGATTATTTGTTAACCGGAAAAGAACCTTCAGATGAAGACATGTTTGCCGATCCCGACCTGCAGATCGCATATCGGGACATGCAGGACTTTTCCCCGGAGAGCAAACAGCAGGCAATTGAATTCATTAATTATTTAAAAGAAAAAGAGAAAAACCGCAGGCCGAAACATAAATAATCCGCTCTTTTCCTTTAAAACTGCTTAACTTCAGCCGATATAAAAGCTGAATGTTTATTTTTAAAAGAAAAGGGAATTGATTCAAAGTCCGATCAGGGCTTTTCTTTCTCGCTTAAAAAAGAACATATGTTCGAAAGGGTGTATTCAATTGGGCGATTTTTTAACACATCTTGAGGAATACGTCAAAAACTTATATTGCCGCATGGGAATGACCGCCCCTCTCCATATTGATATGCAGATGATTGCCAAGGAGCTTGACATTTGGATTCATTTTGAAGATACGCACAGTATGATGCTGAAGCGGGACGGCATGTACAGCATCGTCTTGAATCAAAAAAAGTCACCCGAAGAGCAATGGCAGGATTTTGCGCACGAACTGTGCCATGTGCTGAAGCATACCGGCAACCATTTTCATATGAACAAGCTGTTCAGGGAACTGCAGGAATTTCAGGCCAACCATTTTATGTACCACTTCTGTGTGCCGACCTTTATGCTGTTAAACATGGAGCTTCCCCAACGGAGAAGCCACGCCGTCATTTTAATCGCAGCCGCTTTCCGGGTGACGGCATCATTTGCGGAAAAAAGGCTGGAGCTGTTTGAACGGCGTAAAGCAGGTATTCAATTTCAGAAGCGGCTCGCTTGTCTGTTATCCGACAAGCGGCCGAATGTGTATTATGAAAGCGGACAGACACACTTGCATGCCGCTGAAGAAAAAACGCCGTATTTTATTGAAAATTAGCGGCACTCTGCGGGCAGAGTGTCAGCATTTTGACATCGGAAGAAGTGTATTGTGAAGCCACATTGGCGCCGGTTTAAGATGAGGCGCAGATGCGAACGCGACCGGGACCGAAATATACCTGAACTCGCCCCGTCCGTCAAAGGCTTCACCGCGGGCCCATCTTCCTTGTGAACTCTCATCTCCTCTGGAAAAGTTAAACAGGTCATACGACACTTCCTGCTTTTCGAGTTCACGCGGAAACGTCGCAGGCACGACAATGTCCCGTTCTCTTTCTTCCAGCTCTTTTATCGCCGCGTACCACATATTTTGATGATACGTATCTCTTGCAATTAAAAAGGACAGCATATCCCTGACACCCGGATCGTCAGTCATCGCATACAGCCGGGTCACCTGAAGGCGTCCCTGGGATTCCGCATTTAAATTTGCCCGAAAATCTGCAAGTAAATTCCCGCTGGAAATAATGTATTTCGCATTCCAAGGGTATCCTTCAGCGTCAGCCGCCATTGCGCCTAAACCTGCAACAATGGCGTGCTGCGGATTCATTCCCCCCATAACAGCCGCGACGGCCGGGTCACTTTTATAGGCATTTTCCTGCACATCAGCCGGCGCATCGTCCAAAAGCCTTGAAATCATCGTCGCAAGCATTTCCACATGTCCGATCTCTTCCGTTCCGACATCATGCAGCAAATCTCTATATTTTTCATCGGCACGGCAGTTAAAGCCTTGAAACAAATATTGCATCATGACGCTGATCTCACCGTACTGCCCTCCAAGCACTTCTTGAAGCTTTTTCGCGTAAGCCGGATCAGGACAAGACGGCTTTGCGCGGTATTGAAGCTCTTTAATATGATAAAACATACTATTCCCCCATTCTTTCAAACAATCTTAGTGTATGAAAGAATGGGCAGGCGGTGCGAGTCCGTTTTCTTTACTCATAAAAACCGGCCTTCACGGCTTCTACATACCGAAAAAACAGATCGGTTGGCGTATATTTTTCTCCCCGGCAGCCAAAATTGCTGAAAAGCGCGTGTCTCTGCGCCGTGCTCACTTCCAATTGCAGCCCCATTTTCCTTTTTGTCCGATTGACAATGTTGCCGGGATTTACACCTGCCAGCCGATCATTCTTCTCTGTCAGCTCGGCATCAAATCCCGCTTCACGCAGCAGATCACAAATCAGTCTTGCTTTTTCCAGATCCGCGCCCCCGACGAGTGTATTTGCCTTTTTCAGATCATGATACCCGTGAAAAGCCAATCCGTAATGATGGGCGGTCACTTTTTCTAAAGCCAGGGGTTCGTCAAAGCGTGTGCTTGTCAAGTGGAGAGAACGGTTATTGCACCGCTTCGTCCCTTCAAATAAGTAAATTGAGCTTTGGTCAGAAAATGCCCGCACCAGCTCACTGACACCCGGTTCAATTCTCCCGCCGTGGGGAGCGAGGACGATACATTTACTTCCCTCTTTTTCTTCATAAATAATTCTGTATTCCGATTCAGCAGCAGAAAGGGCTGCGAAATTGTCATATCTATCTTTCATGTGTAACATGCTCTCCTTTTCCAGTCAGCATCAGTTTACTCTACTCATCTGGGAATGGAAACCTTTTTATAGTATGATTTGATAGAATACGTATCAGGGGGGATATATCATGGGGTTCATCAATGGATTGCTGGGCAATGTGTCGACAATATCGACGGCTGAAGCAAAAGAAGAACTGGCCCGTATTCTGCTGGAAGGTGAGAATGTCAACGCCGCATTTAAGCTCGTCCGAGATATCTTTGTCTTTACGGATAAGCGTCTTATTCTTGTTGATAAACAGGGACTCACGGGGAAGAAAACGGAGATTCAATCCATTCCGTACAAGAGCATTTCCAGATTCAGCGTAGAAACCGCCGGCCGCTTTGACCTTGATTCAGAGCTGAAAATTTGGATTTCAGGAGCGGAACTTCCCGCTGTCTCAAAGCAGTTTAAAAAAGATGAAAGCATTTATGATATTCAAAAGGCCCTTGCCGCAGTTTGTATGTAAGAAGAAACGGAAGCCCGGGGAGGCTTCCGTTTTATTGATTACAGTTTTTCTTCAATTTTCGCCTTCGTTTTCGGGCCGTAAATTCCGTCTGCCGTTAATCCGCTGACGGATTGAAAACGCTTTACGGCATTTGCCGTTTTCGGACCGTAAACGCCGTCCGCCCCATGATTTTTTGCTCCTTTATCGGGATAAAAATAAAGAGCGGATAAAGCGTTTTGCACTTGTTTTACGTTTGTCCCTTTCGTCAGCGGTTTCGTCACTTTGATCACACCGGATGGAAGCGGATAGGAAGGCACAGCCTGACTTTTTGAAGAAGAACCCGTCTGAGCGAGCTTGATCACTTGTCCGACTGTAATGTGATTCGGATCGGTGATATGGTTGATGCTTTGCAGCGATTTTATGCTGACACCGTGCGATGCGGCGATTTCCGATAGGGTGTCGCCTTTTTTCACATGGTATTCAGAGGCGGAAGAAGAAATAGAGGCTTTTTTCGCCGGCATACTTCCGCTTAATTTTTTTTCAATCTTCGCCTTCACTTCATCCCAGCGGCCTTCAGACAAAATGCGGTGCGGGCAGTACTTTCCGTTCCAGTCCTGATGCTTTCTGATTCTGTCAATCCCCCAGCCTCGTTCTTTCAAAAGCTGCGCCGCGAACGCAATCGCCAGTTCTTCTGCGGCTCTGTACCGTTCGCCGCCTGACTTGCTGTAACAGATTTCTATAGCAATCGACTTTCGGTTTCCGGTACCGTTCGTGCCGTCTCCCGAATGCCAGGCATTCCGGTCCAACGGAATTCCCTGGATCACTTCTTTGTCATCAACCGCAAAATGATAGCTCGTTGATTCGCTGTTTCCCGTCATATAGCTGATTTCATTAGCGGCGGATGCGTCGTTTGCCGTGTTATGAATGGTAATATACTCCGGCGTCATCGGATTCGGACATTTTAACGCATATTTATCAGCCGATACGAGCCGTTTTTTCACTTCAATCCCCACTCTTCATCTCTCCTTATGCCTTTTTCATCAATAGGTGGCATTCGTAGGACAGATAACTTGAGCATATAGACCCTGCATTCGGATAAAAATGGAATGGATACCCATGCAAAAAATAAGACCCTTCCAAAGAAGGGTCTTTATGTTATGTTTGGTTGCGCGCGGCAATATGGAATGTGCCGTCCGCTTGGTTTTCCAAATGGCTTTCATGGCCGATCACCTGTGTAAAGCTGAACCCGACAGCAACAAGCAGCAATCCTGACAACAGTTTAGATTTCATATAGACAATCTCCTCTCTGGATTTGTTTTTGGGCGTGCACCATTTTTTCATAAAACGTGAGCGCTTTTTCAGGCTGTCCGTGTTTCATGTAAAATTTGGCAGCATCATGCGCCAATTCTTCCACATACGGATACAGCATGTGTTCTTCCAGAAAATCAAACGTGTGCCTGACGGATGCGTTATCCATTTCCTTGCCGTATAACGCATGTAAAAATTGGAACAGATTCACAAACAATTCATCATTGTATTCGCGGGCGATACTGAGCCCGAGGCGGTATTGCTTCTCTGCTTCGGCTGTAGTGTTCTGTTTATAAAGAACCTGTGTTAATGAGTAAATAGAATGCGGAAGATTATCGAACTTTTCTGACCTGCAAATGGAAACGGATGTCTCAAAATATTCGGCTGCTTTAGAGAGGTCTCCCATTTTTTCGTAACAGTTTCCGAGATTATATAAGGCTGAACTGATAAGACGGGGATTGCCTTCTTGTTTTGCAAGATCTAAAGCAAGTTCTAAGTGGGGCAATGCTCTTTCTGGATACTGCATGTCATCATAATTCCCTGCAATAACGAATTCACATTGGATTCTGCGGACGTTGTACGTCTCATACGATTGGTACGTTTCAAGGGCTTGAACGGCATAACTCATGGAGACGTAGGTTTGTTTCAGGTTGTAAAATATCTCGGCCATTTTAAAAGCAAACTCAGCTTTCTCAATGTCATCAGAAACGAGTGCAAGGTTTTTTTCAGCCCGTTTGTAATACATCATGGCGTTTAGGAACATTTTCTGTTTAAATTCGTACATTCCTCGAAAAAAATTAAAGTAGTAATCAAGCAGTCCTGTCAGTTTATACTGGTTGCCTTCAATGTCTTCCAATAATTCTGAAAACTCAGGCTGAGAAGGGTCCTCCTTTAAGGGCTTGATGTAATCCAGCATGACACGGTGTCTGAATTCCATTAATGAATAATACAGCAGCAGATCCTGATCTTCTTCCATATCCTCGATCTCTCTCTCTACTTCACGTTTGACGCGCTCCGCCTCAAGGACGTGAAACTGCCGGATATGGGTATACCATTCATTAATTTTGAGCCCGACAAAAGAGGACGGAATAGTCTGCTTCATCCTCAATAAATCCCCCCTTTTGGAATGACCGAGATATGTCATATTTTATCATATTTGCTAGAAAAAGAAGAACGCAAAAAGACCGCAATTGTCGAATTTCGGATATCCGCAACGATTTATCTCCGTCACAAGCTTATTGCTTGTTTCTTCCGTGCCGTTGATATAGCATATCCTTGCAGCTTTTATTCTGTATTAAATGGGGGTTTTCACATGACAGCACAAAATCAATTGGTCAGCCACTTTCTGTCACATCGAAACGTGACGATTGAACTGGCGGAAAAAATCAGCCGCGAGCATTACGACTACAAACCGGCAGAGACATCAATGTCCGCTCAGGAACTTGTAAAACACATCGTTTATTCTTTTCTTATGTTTGCAAACGTCATTAACGACGGAAACGGATCAGCCATCCAGAACAAACCGAAAGAAGAAGCGGAAACAGACCTCGTCAAACTGGCGGAAGCATGTACTGAAAAAACGACAGACATTCTGTCACAGCTGACTGAAGAGCAGCTGAACCGCGAAATTGACCTGACCGCCTCTTTCGGCAGAAAAGTGACCGGCGCTGCTCTCCTTCAGCTTGCCATGGAGCATGAAATTCATCATAAAGGCAACCTTTTCGTGTATGTCAGAGAAATGGGTCACACGGAACTTCCGTTTTATCAGCAAAAATCATAATCCGGCCATCCGCCGGTCTGCGACATAACAGCAGGCTGGCGGATTTTTTTGTTCTGTATAAAATTTTCCGAAAATTTAATTGATTACCGCCTCTTAATCATATATAATCTGATAAAAATAGTAGGATTATTCAGGAGGCACACAGATGACTGTAAGCATTGTGTTTATGGGTTTCTTTGTCGGAACGCTTGTCGGATTGACGGGTGTGGGAGGAGCGGCGCTTTTGACTCCTTTACTGATCGTTTTGGGGATCAACCCCTCAATCGCCGTCGGCACTGACCTTTTATATAACTCCATCACCAAACTGTTCGGTGTCGTTTCTCATTGGAAGCAGCGTACCGTTCAATTTAAACTTGTCGGCTACTTGGCGCTCGGGAGCATTCCCAGCGCAACAGCCGCCATCGGAGTTCTTCACTTGTTTCCCGCTTTTCACCAGCATCAGGAGCAGATTATCAAACAGGCGCTCGGCTACGTGCTGACCCTTGTCGCCATTTCCATTATCGCCCGCCTTTTTTTCGATAAAAAACTGCGGCCGAACCGCTGGCAGCAAAAAACGCTTGAAGAAAAGCGGACACTCATGATATTGATCGGCGTCATTTTCGGCTTCATCGTCGGCCTGACATCTATTGGGTCCGGCTCGTTATTTGCGATCGCCATGCTATACCTGTTCAGAATGAAAACGGCAGAAGTGGTGGGAACGGATATCGCACATGCCTTTCTGCTCGTAACTGCTGCCGGTCTGTTAAACGCAAGCTTCGGAAGCGTCGATTACCTGCTTGTATTGAATCTGTTGATCGGCTCTGTGCCGGGTGTGCTTCTCGGCAGCTTCTTTTCGCCGAAATTCTCACCGCGCCCGCTGCAGTTTGTGATGGCGGCGATTATTTTAATCAGCGGAATAAAATTAATATAAAAAAGGCGGTCTGTTGTCAGATCGCCTTTTCCCTTATAACGTCACACCGGACTTAAAGATTGCAAGCTCCCGAAAATCGTTTTTTTCGTTATTGACGAATTCTCCGCTTGCAACTTTAATAATGTATTGAATAAAATCTCTTACAATGTGATCTTCTGTTGTTTGGTCTTCCGCCAATCTGCCCGCGTTGTAATCAATCCAATGAGGCTTTGATTGAAATAAATCGGTATTTGTTGATACTTTCACAGTCGGGACAAATGTGCCGAACGGCGTGCCTCTTCCGGTTGTAAACAAAACGATGTGACAGCCCGCCGCGGCGAGCGCTGAAGAAGCGATTAAATCATTGCCGGGCGCACTGAGCAGTGTCAATCCCTTTGTTTTCAGGGTTTCACCGTATGTCAGCACATCAGAAACCGGTGCAAGACCGGCTTTTTGGGTGCAGCCGAGCGACTTGTCTTCGAGCGTTGAAATGCCGCCTTCCTTATTCCCTGGTGACGGGTTTTCATAAATCGGCTGCTCGTGCTTCATAAAATATTGCTTGAAATCATTGATCAATCGGACTGTTTTATGAAACACTTCTTCGCTCGCCGCACGCTGCATGAGAATCGTCTCAGCGCCGAACATCTCAGGCACCTCCGTTAAGACCGTGCTCCCTCCCTGTGCAATCAAGTAATCTGAAAATCTCCCTAATAAAGGGTTTGCGGTGATGCCGGAAAAACCGTCCGACCCGCCGCACTTCAATCCGATGCTCAATTCTGACAGCGGAATCTCCTCACGTTTATCTCCCTTTGCCGCAAGGTGTATCTCTTTAAGTAGCGCAGTCCCCGCTTCAATTTCATCTGTGACAGCCTGTGATTCGAGAAATTTCACCCGATCTCCGTTCACTTCAGAAAGCGTTTCCTTAATCGCCGCCAGCTCATTATTTTCACAGCCGAGCCCTAAAACCAGCACACCGCCCGCATTTGGATGACGGATGGCGTTTATCAGCATTTGTTTCGTATTCTCATGATCATCGCCAAGCTGGGAGCAGCCGTATTGGTGCTTTAAAACCAGCACATTGTCAAAGGGCGCAATGTCTTTCGCCTCTTTTACGAAGCGCTGCAGGATTTTCTCAGCGACGCCGTTTACACAGCCGACTGTAGGTACGATCCACAGTTCATTCCGGACGCCGGATGTACCGTTTTCTCTTCTGTAGCCTTTAAATGTCCGGTTCTCATTTGTAAAAGGATTGTCCTCGAAGCGCGGTGAATACGTGTATTCTTGCACATCGGATAAATTCGTTTGCAGATTATGGGTATGAATATGCTCGCCGGCCGAAATCCGCCTTGTCGCACGCCCGATCGAAAAACCGTATTTAATGATGCTGCCGTTTTCTTCAATGGTTTGCAGCGCGATTTTATGCCCCCGCTTTACAGGGTCCTTCACTTCAATCGTCAGTCCGTCTGTATGCAGCCGCTCCCCTTTGTTAAAATGGCGCATGGCGAGAAGCACGTTATCGTTTTTATGGATTTTTATGACCTCTTTCATTTTACTTCCCCCTTTTTGCCTCAGCATTCATGTAACGCATGCTTCATACCCCGCTTATGAATGACAGACAGAAAAAAAGCCGTTCGTTCAGTAAGCCCCGGAAGATGATTCAGATTCTTCCCCCACAACCGCTCTTCTCCTAATATGGCAGATGCCGCTTGAAACATATCATCTTTGCAACGGGACCGCGCCATTTGAAAACGGTTAAGAACCTCCCCGCCGTCTGCCGGTTTGTTCGGTCCGTTCCAGTATGAATAGATCATGGCGCTGAACGAAAATACCAGCTTCTCAGGTAGCCGGCCCTCCTGTTCGATATAAGCCTTCAGCGTCGGCAGGTTTCTTGTTTGGAATTTCGCGGCGGCGTTAAGGGTAATGCTTTGCAGATAATGGTGGATATAAGGGTTTTTAAACCGCTGTAACACATCTGCCGCGTATTGGGTGACACCCTCTATTTGCAGCACAGGGAGGATTTCTTCATTGATCAGCTCTTCAATGAATCTGCCCGTCACCTCGTGCTCAGCCGCTTCCCGGACGGTTTGCAGTCCGTATAGTAAAGCCACTGGCGCCAATGCCGTGTGAGCGCCGTTTAAGATTCTCACCTTTTTTGTCCTGTAAGACGTAAGGTCAGACGTGATCAGTGCGTTCAGCCCGGCCTCAGCAAAAGGAAGCTCATTCTGAAGCTGTTCCGGCCCTTCTATCACCCACAAATAATAATGCTCACCAACCACAAGCAGACGGTCTTCGTATCCGAGAAAATCGGTAAGTTCTTCCGCGGTATCAACAGGAAATCCGGGAACAATCCGATCCACGAGGGTATTGCAGAAGATGTTCGCATCATGAATCCATTGAGTAAAACCAGGTTCCAGCTCCCACAGCCCGGCATATTGAAGCACGGCCGCCTTCAGTTTCCGTCCGTTTTCTTCGACCAGTTCACATGGAAGCACAATGCACCCTTTCTCGGCGTCACCCGCAAATGCCTTATAGCGGAAATAAAGGAACGCCGCTAATTTCCCGGGGAATGTTTTTTGAGGTCTATCCTCAAGCCGGTCGCCTTTCTCAAACGTAATTCCCGCTTCTGTCGTATTGGAAATGATAAAACGAAGCTCCTCTTGTGCTGCCAGCCGTTTAAAGGAATCATAGTCAGAAAAAAGATCAATGCCGCGGCTGATGGATTTGACGATCATGTGTTCTTCAGCCGGTTTTCCGTCCTTTATCCCCTGCAAAAAAAGCGTAAATAAACCGTCCTGCTCGTTTAAACGTTTGATTTTCTCAGAGCCTCTCGGCTGTACGGCGACAACGCTTCCGTTAAAATCCGTCAGTTGATTCAATTGATCGATCTGCCAGTCTGCGAAGGCCCGCAAAAAGTTGCCTTCGCCGAACTGAAGGACTTTTTCAGGATATTGATTGTATTCACCGCACATCTTTTTATTCAGCTTCCGCAAGCTGTCCGCCTCCTTCTGTATTTATGCACACGTTAACATTTCTCCGCGTGAAAACCCGGATAATCAGACGGGCCGTTATGTGAGTTTTTTAATTGAATCTCTTATCATCACCTCGGTGTTTTCGTATATTTTTTCCGCCGCCGTATCCGGGTCGGCGATTAGTGCCAAAATCTTCTCTGCGCCGAGTATGCTGATGTTTTCTACCGGGCGTTTTACTGTCGAAAGCCTCGGTGTCATGTATTGGGAAATGCCGATGTCATCAAACCCGATAACGGATATATCTTCCGGAACGTTCAGGCCTTTGGCGAAAATGGCGTTCATCGCCCCGATCGCCATATCATCGTTTGAACAAAAAACAGCCGTAGGCGGTGATTGAAGCGCCAAGAGTTTTTCCATCGCCTGACTGCCGCTTTCCATATCATAGCGGCCTTTTACACTGTATTCATGCTTAATCGGGATAGAATGATCAATTAAAGATGTCAAATAGCCTTCTTTCCGCTGAGAAGTTGACCTGAATCCTTCCTTTCCCTCAATGATCGCGATATCTCTGTGTCCGTTTGCGATCAGGCAGTCGACCGCCTGTCTGGAGCCCTCTTTATCGTTTGACAGGATATTCGTGATGCTCCGGTCATCAATGTCCCGGTTCAGCACGACAAGCGGGATGTTTTTCTCGCGGATATGATAAATAAATGAATTATCACTGTCGCTTTGGCTCATTAAAATGATTCCGTCATATCTCATGGGCGTAATGGTTTCAAAGCTTTTCAGGTCGTCAATCGCGCGGACGAACAAATTGTATTCCTCACTGATCGTGCGGTTTACACCTTTGATGGTATCGGAAAAAAAGCTGTGTGAGGTTCCGTTTGTGATGCTTGTAAAAAACAGCCCGATCGTATGGGACTTTTGCATGGCAAGGCTTTTTGCATTTACATTCGGTGTGTAATTCAGCTGTGAAGCGAGCTCTAATATTTTCTTTTTTGTATGCTCTTTAATGTAGGGGCTGCCGTTAAGTGCCCGGGATACGGTTGTGTGGGATACGTTGGCGAGTTTTGCGATATCTTTTATGGTTACCATCGTTTTTCCTTTCTTTCTGTATGCTGTCATTTATTTCTATTGTACCATTAACGGACAGTCCATAAAATCACTAAAGTTGAGGTTTTGCATGATGTAAGTCCTGAACGAGCTCGGCATGCTGCCGGTCCGTCAGTTTATACATTAAACCGATAATCAGCATGGCGCACGCTAAAGCGAAAGCCGGGTACAGCAGCAGAAGCCCTTTAATCCCGATCAGCGTGCCTTTTGTCTGAGATGCATTCGGGATATAGCCGATAACGCTCAGCCCGATGCCTGAAAGAAAACCTGATAAAGATTGGGCGAGTTTTCTGGAGAAGTTGAAAAGCGAATATGTCGTCGCCTCCTTCCGTTCACCCGTCTTCCATTCTCCGTAATCAATAATGTCCGACACAAGCGCCCACGTAATGCCGTTTGGTATGCTGATCCCGATAAAAGCAATGCTCGCTAACGCCGTAAAGATATATACATTTGACGGCAGACAGAAATTCAGCGCATCAGCCGCGGCGCTGACGGCAAAACCGATCATCACCGTTTGCTTTTTTCCGAAACGTTTGACGAGTTTCGGCATAAACAAAACACCTAAAAATGAAGAACCGATGATGATAAAACTCATGTAGGACATCAGCTCCGCATTGTTGAGATTGTACTGGGCGAAGTAAACAAGCATAGCGGATTTAATGTTATATGCCGATATTGAGAAAATCGTCATGAAAACGACGGTCAGAAGCGGTTTGTTGCCGATAAAGCATTTGAAAACCGACATGACGGACAGCTTTTCTTTCGGCGCTTCACGGACGATAATTCTTTCTTTGCAGTTTCGGTAGCAGATCATAAATCCCGCGATTCCGATTACGGCCATCATTCCCATGACTGCCGGGTAGCCAATGTGGACGTTATCAAAATGAACAAGAATCGGGATGACGATGACACTTGTAATGAGCAGCGCGCCGAGGGAGCCGATCTGGCGGAATGCGGAAAGCGCCGTTCTGTCCTCCGCATCCTGTGTAATGGCCGCGCCGAGGGAGCCGTACGGAATATTGACGAAAGAATAAGCGACCCCCCACAGCATGTAAGAAGCATAGGCATACACAAGCTTCCAGGTGACGCTCACGTCCGGTGACACAAAAATCAATACGGTCATGACCGCAAGAATAATACTTCCGAATAATAAGTACGGCCTGAATTTCCCCCGGGGTCCGATCTTTTTTCTGTAGTCAATGGCCGAGCCGACAATCGGATCAGTCACAGCCGCAAACAGCTTGCTGACCAAAAAAATACTGCCGGCGAACGCTGCCGGAATGCCTGCGACATCTGTGAAAAACTTCAGCAAATAGATCTGCCCGAGATCAAACATAAATCCGTTCCCAAAATCTCCAAAACCATAGGATACTTTTTCTTTCAGACTCAGCTTATGCTCCTTCACTTTTGCGGCAGGTGCTGTCACGACAGGCACATTACTCATAGGCCACCTCTTTCATTCCATTTTTTAAAAGCGGAAATATTCCTCAGCATTCCGGTAACAAATCCCCTCGACAATCTTTCCTAAAAGCTCCATATCGTAAGGCGCTTCGCCTTGTTCCGCCCAGCCGCCGATCAGCGTGCAGACAAGCCGCCTGAAGTATTCATGGCGGGGATAGGACAGGAAACTTCTTGAATCCGTCAGCATCCCGATAAAACGGCTGAACAGGCCCATATTTGATAACGCTTTCATTTGCTGGAGCATTCCATCTTTCGTGTCATTGAACCACCAGGCTGTGCCGAATTGAATTTTCCCCGGTGTTTTCCCATCCTGAAAGCTGTTGATCATGCTGGCGATAATATAGTTGTCATTCGGATTCAAAGAATACAAAATCGTTTTAGGCAATTGCCGCTTTTTTTCGGCGGAATTTAACAGCCGGGCAAGCGGCTTTGCGATACGTTCATCATTAATTGAGTCATATCCCGTATCAGGGCCGAGGCTGCTGAACTTATTTGTATTGGTATTTCTTAACGCGTTAATATGGAACTGCATCGCCCAGTCCAGTTCGGCGTAAAGACCGCAAAGATATTGCAGCGTCCGTGTTTTGAATTTCTTTTCATCTTCAAAAGACACATGCTCTCCGCTTAATCCGGCTGCAAAAATCCGGGCCGCTTCCTCTTCGGTCGTCTCGGCATAAACCATTTGATCTAACGCATGATCCGACACTCTTCCCCCGGCATTGTGAAATAAGCGGACGCGGGATTCTAACGCATCTAAATACGATTGGTAGGTGGTGACAGCTATTCCGGAAGCGCTCTCCAGCGAACGGACCCAATCGGCAAAACCCGGGCTGCTGATGTCCAGTCCTTTGTCAGGCCGAAATCCGGGCAGCACTTGCACCGGAAAATCACTTTCTTTCAACAGTTCGTGGTATGTCAGCGCATCGGCAGGATCGTCGGTTGTGCAAATGACTTTAACATTTGATTTCAGAATGAGATCCCTTGCGCCAAACCCGTCTCCCTGCAGGAGCTCATTCGTTTTTTTCCAAGTTGCCGCAGCCGTTTTTTCATTCAATACGTCATAAATGCCGAACCAGCGCTGCAGCTCTAAATGCGTCCAGCTGTACAGCGGATTGCCTATCGCCATCGGCACCGTTTTTGCCCAGGCGAAAAACTTCTCTTCATCTGAAGCGTTTCCGGTAATGCAGCGCTCTTCAATGCCGTTGGCCCTCATGATCCGCCACTTGTAGTGGTCACCGTAAAGCCATGCCTCCGTAATCGTTGCGAAGGTTTTATTTTCATAGATTTCCTTTGGGCTTAAGTGACAGTGATAATCAATGATCGGCATGTTTTCAGCGTATTCCCGGTACAGCTTTACGGCCGTTTTACTATCCAGTAAAAAATCATCACCCATAAAAGCTTTCACACTTTCATCCTCCCTCTTAAAAATGTTAACGTTAACAAAATGGTTCTTTTTTATTTTAGCTTCCTCTTTCTCACATATCAATCATTTTTATTTTATTTTTCAGAAAATTGTATCCGTTTACATTTTCATACAAAAAAAAGACACTGCCGAGAAAGTCCGGCAATGTCTTCTGTGTGATCTTAAGGATTAGTAAGCGAGGCTGAATAATCCTTTGATATGTGTTAAATAACGTACGTTACTTGCTTCTTTCATTAAAGATGCCGGAAGACCTTTCAGCGGAGTAGAGTTCGCTCCGATGATGGCAACCGCGTCTTTACGTCCGAGGCTTGCAAGCGTACCTGAGTTTACAGGCTTGAATGTTTCAAGCGTTTTTCCTTCTAAGTAAGCGAACAGGTTGTAACCGACAAGCTCACCCATCTGCCAAGCGATTTGCGCTGTCGGCGGGTACGGACGGCCGTCCGGCGCAAAGTATACTGCGCTGTCTCCGACAACGAATACATCTTCATGAGAAGTAGATTGTAAGAAATCGTTAACCGTCGCACGGCCGCGGTTCACTTCAAGGCCGGATTCGCCGACTAACGGGTTGCCTTGTACGCCGCCTGTCCATACAAATGTGTTGGCAACGACTTTTGAACCGTCTTTCAGATCAATAACGTTTCCTTCAACATTTGTAACAGGAAGACCTGTTAAGAACTCAACGCCGCGTTTTTCAAGACTTTTTGTCGCGCGTTCGATAAGGTCATCAGGAAGAACAGGAAGAATTTTCGGACCTGCTTCTACTAATTTCAGTTTGATTTCTTTCGGATCTACGCCGTATTTTTTCGTAAGGTTCGGCATGATGTCAGCAAGCTCACCGACAAGCTCAACGCCTGTTAAGCCGCCGCCGCCGATAAGGATCGTTGCATCAGCTTCGTTTTTCGTTTTAGCGTATTCACGCACACGGTCTTCCACGTGTTTGTATACTTTGTTGGCATCAGCAGCAGATTTCAGCACCATGCTGTTTTCTTCGAGTCCAGGAATGCCGAAATAAGCCGTAACAGAACCAAGTCCGACAACAAGCGCGTCATAAGTCAGCTTAGAACCGTCAGAAAGGGCAACTTCTTTCTTATCAACTGAGAAAGAATTGACTTCTGCGATTTTAATGTCGACGTCTTTTCCTTTCAGAAGTTTTTCAAGCGGCATAGCAACAGCCTGTTCAGACACGTTGCCCGCTGCAAGGCGGTGCAGTTCCGTAATGATTTGGTGAGTCGGGTATTTGTTCACAACGGTTACGCGTGCTTCATCTTTACTGTAATGTTTGCGAACGGTTAAAGCAGAAAGAACTCCGCCGTAACCAGCGCCTAAAATGACAATATGTTTTGACATCGTATATCCTCCGTCCTTTATATCAATTTGAATCTGAGATTATTTTTGTTTTTCGTTCATGATTTCAAGATAGCTGTTAGCAAAACGGAACAGCTTTTGAGCTTGAGGATCTTTCAGCATGCGCAGCAGGCCGAAAAGTCCGATCGTTTCATTGCTTGCATCCGCGCGGTCTTTTGCTTCGATCGCAGTAGCCGCCACTTCTTTCGCTGTTTCTTTCACCGGCTCAAGAATTTCTGTAAGCGCACCCACTGTATCGCTCTTCAATACTTCGTCTGTCGCTACAGACTGTGCAAAATCATAAGACTTCGTTAAAATATTTACTAACTCAGTCAGTTTTGGAAGCTGATCCACTAAAACAGTCAGTGATTCTTGAACTTCAGGTTTTAGCAGCTGATCAATAAGATCGCGTTGGCCTTGGCTGACAGATGCATTTGTTTGATCGATTGTTTCTGGCATATCCGATTCTCCTTTACTATAAGCAGTATGCTGATTTTTTTGGAAAGGGTAGCCTTTCCCCCTTCATGCAGAAAAGCATGAAAAAGCAAGATTGTGAATTCATGCACAATCATTTACAAAAATAAATGTTTACTACCCAGTTTTTCACTTTGCCATATCCAGTATTATTTTTATATCAACAAAAACAATTGAATAAGTCAAAATTTCTTTTTCCTCTCTGAAAATAGCAAACATAAAAAACCCCAATTTGATTTACTCTTATATAATAACACTTTTTGAACAAAATTTGAACGTGAATTGTTTTGTTTATGAAATTATTTATATGGCGGGGGTGTAATAACGTTTCTTTTAGGCTATTTTTTTACAGACCATCCGCTTTTCCCCTGTCATTTTTCCCACAATTTTAATAGCGGGCCCGTTTTTCCCGTAAAGGGGTCGCATTCCGGGAGCGGGACACGGCTGATTTCTTCTGAAGTTCTATCATTTTTCTCCGTTTTTGTATCGTACTGCCGGCCGCCCGGATAAGCCCCGATCACGGTAAAATCAGAACTGCCCGACAGTTTTTTATGTCCGGTGCCGGCCGGAATGACCGCTGCGTCTCCCGGTTGAAGAACGGCGTCCGCTCCTTGTTCCCCGCCGAACCTCAAAACCGCGTTTCCTTTTACCGCGACAAGAACTTCGTGCGTGGTGCTGTGAAAATGGTGATACGGAAATACTCCGCCCGTCCAGCTGTTCGACCAATCGTGCCGGCGGAGGACGGACTCTGCTTTCTGTACCGTTTCTTCATTAAATACCGCTTTATAAATAACAAGCGGAAGATTCGGGTTATTCGGAATGCGGCCGTCATCTTCAAAATAAAGCACTTGAATATCCTCTTTCTGCATTGTTTTCACCTCCGTATATGTCTGTTTCCCATTCATCATTTGTTAAAACGCTATTTTCTCATATTCCATTGCGAAGCCTGCCGGTGAATAGTATAGTATAAAAAAATATGTGTCAAAATGAGGGATTTAATGAAAGCCATCGTGATCGGAATATTGGCATCTCTGTTTTTTGCAGTCACCTTTATTTTAAACAGGGCGATGGAGCTTTCCGGCGGAAGCTGGATGTGGAGCTCTTCCCTGCGTTTTCTTTTTATGGTTCCGTTTTTATTTTTGATCGTTTATGTGAAAGGAAAATGGGGGCCGCTCTGGCATGAAATCCGAAAAAAACCGTTTTTTTGGCTGAAGTGGAGTTTTACCGGGTTCGTGCTTTTTTATGCCCCGATTACGTTTGCGGCGGCATATGGGCCGGGCTGGCTGATCGCCGGCACGTGGCAGATTACAATTGTCGCGGGTGTGCTTCTGTCGCCGTTTTTCTACGAAACAAAACATTCACCGGCGGGCCCGGTTTCCGTCAGACAAAAGATCCCGCTGATTTCGCTGGTTACTTCCGTCATCATCCTGATCGGAGCCGGTCTGATTCAGCTTCAGCATGCGGGTTCTCTGTCCGGCCGCACGATACTATTCAGCGTGGTGCCGGTCGTCATCGCCGCTTTTGCCTATCCGCTCGGCAACCGCAAAATGCTGGAACAATACGGCGGAAAACTCGATACGTTTCAGCGGGTGCTCGGCATGACGCTCGCAAGCCTTCCGTTTTGGCTTTTGATCGCCGCTTTCGGCTGGCATAGAGACGGGCTTCCGTCAATGGGACAGACATTCCAATCCTTTATCGTCGCACTCAGCTCTGGCGTTATCGCAACAGTATTATTTTTCCGCGCCACCGATATGGTGAGGAATGAGCCGCAGAAGCTCGCTGCTGTTGAAGCGACGCAGTCCGGAGAGGTTCTTTTTGCACTGATCGGCGAAATCGTCTTTTTATCCGCGGCGTTTCCGTCACTTCTTTCATTTGCCGGACTGTTCATTATTATTGCCGGAATGGTCATGCATACATTCGCTTCCCGGCAGACAGACCAGAAAACGGCTGAGCAAACGTCAGCCAATCTCACCGGTTCCTGATTTTTTTACGAAAGGTGTCCTCCTGTATGAAAGAAGAAATTCCGGCAATATCTTTTCTGTCAGCCGGCAAACGCTTTGAACAAAACAATACGTCCTTTGATGTCCTAAGCCGTGTAACCGGACATATTCAAAAAGGTTCTATCACGGCGTTGATAGGCCCTTCCGGCGCGGGAAAAAGCACATTGCTGTCACTGTGCAATCTGATGAATACACCTGATGAAGGGGAAGTGCTTGTATTCGGAAAAGAAATAAGACACTGGGACATCAGAGAGCTCAGAAAAACCGCGGGCCTTGCATTTCAATCAGCTCCCGTCCTCGAGGGAACGGTGCGGGACAACCTTCTGCTCGCAGAAAAACTCCACGGGGCACAGCACTATACGCCTGAAGAGCTCGCAGATTTTACAGACCTTCCGCGCGGGCTTCTGGATCGAAATGCAAAAGAATTATCCGGAGGCCAGCGGCAGAAGCTCTCATTAGCGCGAACCCTCGCCGGACTGCCGTCCATCCTGCTGCTGGATGAAATCACATCGGCGCTGGACCCGTCATCCGTTCTCATCATTGAGAAACTGATTACGAAACTCCATCGGCAAAAACAGCTGACGGTCCTGTGGATCACCCATAACCTTGAACAAGCGGAACGATTATCCGATACGGTATGGTTTATGGCTGAGGGACGGCTTTTAGAGACCGCGGAAACGAAAACGTTCTTTAAGGAACCGAAACACGAAAAGGCCCGGGCGCTTTTACAAGGGAGCGGGTGCTGATATGAATGATCTTTCTCTATTATTGACAAGTATATTTGTCATTATCGCTTTATTCCTGTCTAAATCTTTTAAAGCCGGCGTCGAAAAGGATATGATCGTCGCAACCGTCAGGGCCGTCATTCAGCTGCTTATCATCGGCTATGTGCTGTCGCTGATTTTTCGCGGTGATCACCCGATATTTATCATATTAATGGTGCTTCTCATGCTCACGGCCGCTTCGCACAATGTCTCCAAACGGAAAAAAATGCGGATCGGCTCATTTTGGCGCGTTTTTCTGACACTGGCGATCGCGGAAACCGTGACGCAGGGACTTTTACTGACCCTGCATATCATTCCGTTCACTTCAAGATATGTCATTCCGATAAGCGGCATGGTCATCGGAAACTCCATGGTGCTCTCAAGCCTGTTTTTAAACAAGCTCAGTTCGGAAGCGGATCTGCGGAAAGAAGAAATCCAGCTGATTCTCTCTCTCGGAGGAACGCCTAAGCAGGCCGTCCGGCAGATATTGACGTCCAGTATGAAGCTCAGTATGATCCCGACGCTTGAAAGCCAGAAAACATTGGGTCTCGTTCAGCTTCCCGGCATGATGACGGGGCAGATTTTAGCGGGGGCTGATCCGGTACAGGCGGTGCGCTTTCAGCTGCTGATCGTTTTTACAACGATGGCCTCCGCTCTTCTTACATGTATCATACTCAGCGCCTTGACATATCCTTCCCTTTTCACGGAACACTGGCAATTAAAAAAATTCAGCAGGGAAGCGTAGGCTTTTTCCCTGCTGAATGATTATTTATGACAAGGTCAGAGATTCATAGTAACGGGATAATTCAATAATCATCGCTCCCATCCGCTCAATGTCCGGAGCAAGGACCCTCTTTACCCCTTCATCCCGGATCGCTTCAGCCGTCACTTTGCCGACTGCGGCGGCAAGCACTTGTTTTTCGAATGCCTGCTGCAATTCTTTTGTGATCCCTTTTTCTTTTGCATAATCAAAGAGAGAACGCACTTGAATGGCTGTCGTAAAACATACGGCATCGACCTCTTCGTTTAACAGCTCTCCCAGCAGTTTATCGACCGTCTCCCTTTCAGGCGGCATATGCTGATACGGCAGAACAGGGAATACCTCCGCTCCGTTTTTCTCAAGGAACTCCGTTAAGACCGGCGCTTTTTCGCCATGAAGCTGTATCATGACTTTTTTATCTTTAAAGTCAAATCGTTCCAAGGAGCGGATCAGCCCTCTTGTTGTACCGTCTTCATCTGAGGCATGCGGCGTGATGCCGAGCTTTTTTAAGGCCGCATATGTTTTATAGCCTCTGCAGCCGATTTTCGCTTCATGAACGGCCGCTAAAAATTCTTCTTTCAGACCGATTTTTTCCGATACCGACAATAACGTTTCCGTACCGATGCCTGTGGTGAATATCACCCAGTCGGCTTTTTGCCCGGCAAATGTTCTTACGTCGGGTTCAATTTGATCCTCCGCCAGGTATACGGTTCCTTGGAGGGAACGGACGACCGCCGTTCCGCCCTGCTTTTCTATTAATCTTGTGATCTCTTCTGTTTTCCGCGAACCGCCGATGGCAATCCGTTTCCCGTTCAATCCTTTTCCCATCGCTGTTTTCTTCTTCCCTTCAGATGCCGGGCGCCCTATGGCAGGCCGGCATTTATTTCTATTATTGTTACGCAATCAGCCGGGAAAATCAAGCTATGCTCCCGTTGAATCCCCCGTGCAGTTGCTGTATCATTAACCGGGCAGAACGATTTGATTCGCGGAGGGATTTTCAATCATGGAAACAAAAAAAGAGTTCGAGACAAAAGGATACGATACTTCGGTCATTTATGAGTTCAATGAATATCCTGATGTTCACAGCGGCCGATGTGACAATTGCGACTACACGCTGTTTAAAAGCTCAGTGAAGGGCGGAAAATTTTTGAGGGAATGCCGGAGATGCGGCATGAAGAAAAACATATAACAAAACAGGCAGCCGTCTTCCGGTGCGCTGCCTGTTTCTCAATCAATTTTCGACGGCCGCCTTTTTCAAAAATTCTTCAATGGCGCAAACAGCCTGTTTGGGGCCGCCGGTTTCTTCTATTTTCTGCTGCATGCTTTTCACGCGGCTGAGGATGTTTTTATCGCCGTATACGTTTTGAACGTCTTTTTGCAAACGGGCCACAGTGACTTCTTTCGGCGGCAGATGCACGCCAAGCCCCAATTCATCCACACGCTTTGCGGTAACCTCTTGTTCGTGCATTTGCGGAACGACAACGAGCGGGACACCCGCATTCATCGCCTCCATTGTACTGTTCATCCCGCCGTGAGATACGAACAGCTTTGCTTTCTCCAGCACATCAAGCTGAGGAACGTGCTGGCGGATGATAAAGTGATCGGGGACATCCGAAAAACTTTCCGGATCAATTGTTGTGCCGACTGACATAATAACCCGCCAGTCCGAGTCCCGAAACGCGTCAATACACATCTGGTAAAATTCAGGCCAGGCGTTAAACGCCGTTCCCAGTGAGATGAGCATAAGCGGACGGTCATCGGCTGCATCAATTTCCAGACTTCCCGTATTTGTGCGTTCTCCAAGAGACGGACCCGCAAAACAGAATCGTTCTTCAAAGGTTTCCTGTTTCGGCTGAAAGGCCCTTGGCATAAAGACAATATTCAGTTTTTCAGGCATAAAAAATTCTTCCATTGTCATCCGTTTCAATTGTTCATTTTCAATCTGCTCCTGGTATTCTTCTATCGCCTGTTTGGCCGCTTCCAGTGTTTCTTCGTCTCTTCCTAATTGAAAATACTCATTCATTGCATAGCTCGGGCAGAACTTTACGGCCGGGATGCCGCCATTATCCGCAAACAATTTTCCGGCAAGAGCTAAAAAATCAAACAGGACGATGTCAGGAAGGTCGTCTTTGTACAGCTCTTCCAGCTGCGGAAGCACTTCAACCGCTTCTTCCAGAAACATCACAAACGCATCATTTTTATTTACCCGTTCTTTTATCGTCTCCGGGTCCGCCTGTATGCTTGTGCGGTATAAAACGGGAATGGCGCCCGTTTTGGCAACGGAAGCTTCAAATTCCTCAGTCGTAGCGAATGTCACTTTATACCCGCGATTGACAAGTTCCTCGGCTACAGGCAGCGTGGGATTGACATGACCGTGAGCGGCCACATTAATAATGGCGATGTGTGTTTTTCTCATCTTTTTTCTTCTCCCTCATTTTCGTTTATCTCCGCTTCTAAAGACTCCAGCCCGTACATGACACTGTTTCGGATCGGCTCAATCCGGACCGGCTCAAGGTGTGAAAAGGCTTTTACAATTCCTTTCAGCGCGGCTTCCGCTTCAAGTCTGGCAAGCGGAGCGCCTAAGCAGAAGTGTACGCCGAATCCGAAGGAAAGGTGCGGATTCGATTGGCGATGAATATCAAATACACCCGCCTTCTCAAATTTGTTTTCATCACGGTTGGCAGATGCAACGTAGCAGAGAACGATCTCCCCGCTTTTCAAGCGGCGTCCGCGCAGTTCAGTGTCGTGCCGGACCGTCCTTCTGACAAACGGAGCGGGAGCGCGAAAACGCAGCGTCTCTTCCACCGTTTGCGCGATGAGAGAAGGGTCCTGTCTCAGCTCTTCATAAAGGCCGGGCGTCTCTAATATGCTGTAAACCGCATTTGAAATGAGATTAGTCGTTGTTTCATTTCCCGCCACTAAAAGCAGGTTGCAAAACGGGATCAGATCTTCTGCCGTGAGCTTCTCTCCCTCTTCTTCCTCTTTTATCAAAATAGAAATAATGTCTTGGCCGGGCTGTTTTCGTTTGCTTTCTATTATTTCCGCAAAAAACGCCGCCAGCTCCGCCTCACATTGGTCACGTTCCTGCTGATTTTTCTCCGCCGCTTCAGGACTCGCATCTTTCGGCATGCTGACGAGAATGTCCGACCATTTTTTAAACTGATCCATACGTTCGGACGGAACGCCTAATAATTCTGAAATCACCATGACCGGCAAAGGGTAAGAGAGATCTTTAACGATATCAATCCGCCCTTTGTTCTTTGCCTGTTTCAGGAGATGATCGGTAATGTCTTTAATTCTCGGCTCCCATTCCTTCAAGACGCGGGGAGTGAAAGCGCGATTGACGGCGGATCTGATTTGGGTATGCTTCGGCGGGTCCATATTCAGCATGGACTTTGCAATCGAGCTTTTCACATCAGTCATGAGGCTTGAGAACGTCTCTTTATCACTGATGACTTTTTTGACATCATCGTATAAAAACACACTCCAAACCTTCGTTTCTTCATCAAAGTGTATAGGGCTTTCCCGTCTCATTTTTTCGTACCAAGGAAAAGGGTTGTATACGTCCAGGCCGTTTTTTCCTTTCATCAGGGTTCTTTGGATGGCTTGTCTCGTGCTCCTCAGCTTACTCATGTTTCATCACTCCTGATTGTTTCATATTTGAATAGTTGACGTACCTTGAATTTTATCCTAGCACATATTTTCAATTTTTTTCTATTCATAACCTGAACTATTAACATAACACAACAAAAGTCATGAATCCGGAGGTGAAATTTCTCCCAAGAAAACAGCAGAAGCGCACAAAAAACCCGAGCCTTCGGCCAGGCTCGGGAGATATGTTCACTCATTCGTCTGCGGTTTCTGGTGCTGCTTTTGGTCTTCAGGAGGCTGCGTATTTCTTTCCATATCGTCCGTATCAGCGCCCATGCCTTTCAGGAAAGAAAACAGCAGAGTGACGGCCTTGTTGATTTCCGGGTCTTTTAAAGCGCGGACGATATCAAAATACCCGGTCTTCCTGCCGCTGTCTTTTTCCTCGACGGCCTTTGTGACCCCCGCATTGATTTTAACGATAAACGGCTCAAGCTGTTTTACATCGAGCATGCCGAGAACGCCGCTTAACAGCAGGAGATTTTTCAGCATATTGGCCGTTTCCGGAGTATTCGCCTTCTTCACGAGGATATCCATCACTTTGTCTCCCTGGCCGAAGAGCCCGCGCAGAAGCGCCAAAACGCCGCGCTCGTTCATGTGCTGAAGAATATGCAGAGATTCCAAAATCGCGTCTTTATTTCGTAAAAGAGCCGTCTCGATCTCTTCTAAGTCCTTTTTTCGTTTGTCTTCTTCTGTGACGGTCTGTTTTCGGATGCCGCTGATTGCTTTAGCCATTTTGCTGTTTCCCCCTTTTTACGGCGTCTCCCGGAAATACATAATCTTTACGCGCCCATTTCCGATCAACCCGGACACCGATCTGCGGCTGCGGGTTTCCGTAACGGAAATTGATTTTCGGAAGCGGATTAACGCCTTCTTTTTTCAAAATCTCCATCTTCGCTGATGTTTCTTTATAAGCCGGTGTATCGGTATCCTTATCGGCATAGCTGCTTGTCAAAAGGTTAATGGCGGCGTCTTTTGAATCGTTCATCGGGAGATAGACTTGTTTGCCTTTTACCCTGTCTGTGATGACGCATTTGACTTTCACATTTCCGTACGGTGATGTCAGACGGACAAGCGTTCCGTCTTCCAGCCCTCTTTCTTCGGCGAGTTCGGGCGAGACCTCAAGGAACACACTCGGTGTTTTTTCGGATATTCCTTTTGATCGGTAAGTCAGATTCCCTTCGTGAAAATGCTCGAGCAGCCGCCCATTATTCACATGGATATCATATTCTTCACCAAATTCTTTCGGCTCGGTCCACTGAACGGGATATAGAATCGCTTTGCCGTCTGAAAACGGGAACTTATCCGTAAATAAAAGCGGTGAATCTGTTCCGTCCGCTGCAACCGGCCATTGCAGTGAATTGTAGCCTTCGAGACGTTCGTAAGTGACGCCTGCGTAGAGCGGCGAAAGCATCGCCGCTTCTTCCATGATGTCTGCCGGATGTTCATAGTGCCAATCAGCGCCCAGACGGTTGGCGATGTCCGTAATGATCTGCCAATCAGGCTTTGAATCGCCCAGCGGTTCAAACACTTTGTAAAGGCGCTGCACCCTCCGTTCCGTATTCGTAAACGTCCCTTCTTTTTCAAGGCTCGGGCTTGCCGGAAGCACGACATCGGCGAACTCGGCCGTACGCGAAAGAAAGATATCCTGCACAACGAAGAAATCAAGCTTTTCAAATGCGGTATGAACATGGTTAATATTGGAGTCGACAAGCCCCATTTCTTCTCCTTTTAAGTACATGGACTTCAGTTTTCCTGAGTGGATGCCTTCGATCATTTCATGATTTGTCATTCCGATTTCTTTCGGCAGGTCTGTTCCCCATCCCTGTTCATACTTTTTGCGGGCTTTTTCATCCGTTACTTTTTCATAGCCGGGGAAGCTGTCAGGCATACTGCCGAAATCACTGGCTCCCTGCACGTTATTATGGCCCCTAAGCGGATATGAGCCTGCGCCGGGCTTGCCGTAATTTCCGGTCACAAGAAGCATGTTGGAAATGGCCGTGCTCGTATCACTTCCTCCGATATGCTGGGTGACCCCCATCGCCCACAGTGCGCACACGCTGCCGGCTTCATGAATCATCCGGGCTACTTTGATTAGGGTATCCTTGTCCACACCGGTATGTTTTTCCGCATATTCCATTGTATAAGGTTCAAGGCTTTTCACGAATTCATCTAATCCGTTCACTCTCTCCTTCAGAAATGCAGTATCCGCCAAATCGTGATCAAGCAGATATTTCGATACGGCATTCAGCCAGACAATATCTGATCCGGCACGCGGCTGGAAAAACACATCGGAGCGCTCGGCCATTTCATGTTTTCGCAAGTCAGCGACGACGAGCTTCTGTCCGTGCAGTTTATGAGAACGTTTAATGCGTGTGGACAGGACGGGGTGAGACTCAGACGTATTTGAGCCGATAATCAGCACGAGCTCAGCTTTTTCTATATCTGTAATCGACCCTGAATCACCGCCGTATCCGACCGTTCTGAACAATCCGGCCGTGGCGGGAGACTGGCAGTAGCGGGAGCAGTTGTCGACATTATTTGTGCCGATGACGGCTCTTGCAAGCTTCTGCATCACGTATGATTCTTCATTCGTGCATTTGGAAGATGTGATAAAGGCAAGTGCGTCCGGGCCGAAATGTTCTTTTATATCGGTAAATTTATCAGCGATCAGCTGCAGCGCTTCATCCCATTCCGCCTCCCGAAACGAGTCTCCTTCCCGGATAAGCGGTTTGGTAAGGCGCTTTTCACTATTGACGAAATCCCAGCCGAATTTCCCTTTCACACACGTCGAAATGCCATTTGCGGGCGCCTCGGCCTGAGGCTCGACCTTTAAAATGTCTCTTCCTTTCGTCCATATATCAAAACTGCATCCGACACCGCAGTAAGTGCATACGGTTTTCGTTTTTTTGATTCTTTCATCCCGCATGGCCGATTCCATGTCCGATATGGCCAAAATCGATCCGTATCCGGTTTCGACGCCTTTTGTGATGTCAATCATCGGCCGAAGCGTCTCTTGGTTAATGCCTGTTAAATAACCCGCTTCGCCTTCCATGCCTTTTTCCATCATGGCATTGCACGGACATACCGTCGAGCAATGTCCGCAGGAAACACATGATGATTCATTGATCGGCACATCCTGATCCCAAATGACCCGCGGGCGTTTCCGCTCCCAATCAATGCTTAACGTTTCGGTTACCTGTACGTCCTGACAGGCTTCGACGCAGCGTCCGCACAAAATGCACTGGTCGGGATCATATCGGTAAAACGGATTTGATTCATCTTTAGGATACGGTTTTTGATCGAACGGAATGCTTTGATGATTGATTTTCATTTCCTTTACGGTATTATGTACTTCGCAGCTCCCATTGTTGTAATCACAGACCGTGCAGTACAATTCATGGTTGTGCAAAATGTTGTCCATGCCGATAATCTGCGCTTTTTTCACATCGGACGAAAGCGTATCGATGACATCTCCGTCCTTTATTTGCGCGGAACACGAACGCACCAGTTCCCCGTTAATATTGACGATACAGGTATCGCACGTTTCAATCGGCCCGAGACTCGGATGATAACACACGTGCGGCACGTCAATTGAACTATTGTTCAAAAGCTGCAAAACGGTTTGACCGTCCGGCGCTTCCATTTCAACCCCATTGATTGTAACTTTCTTTGTACCAGCCATTTTCTTTTCCCCTTTCTGTACCCCTCTATACATCCTCTATGATTCCCAGCCGGCCTTTCACTAAAACATCTCGTTTATCTCAGGAAACATACGGGTATGAGCGGTAAAAAGGAGGCGTTCACATATGTTGAAGAAAAAAACACTCGCCACGGGATTATCGGCAATGATGCTCACGGGATGCGCATTCGGCGCAGAAGCATTTTCAGTTACACAGCCCGTCCATGCCGCAGCCGCTTCAAAAACGGAAAATCAACGTGCACAAGAACTGGTGAACAGCCTTTACCAATCGGCGTTTAAAGGGGAAATGCCGCAAAATGTGAAAGGCCTGAAAATCAACCAAAGCACAAGACAGGACGTTTACGATAAAATCGGCGAGCCGGAACAAAAAGCAGACAGCCGCAATCCATTTGATTTATACAGCTGGAACATGGGAAACCCCGGTTATGGATTTTCCTATCATAAAAACGGAAAAATCTCGGAAATACGCTATTTCGGAACAGGGGTCGAGCGGCGCTTAAACCTCGGCAGCGTCACACCTGACGTCTTAAGCAAACAAATCGGCAGCGCTGACAAAATCCTGACAGTGCCAAAAACGGGCGAAACAGATTACGTCTACCATACGGGGCAGTATGAGCTCCGCTTCGTCATCGGCAGTGACCAAAAAGCAGACCACGTCAACCTAAAAGCCAGATAACGCAAAAAAAGCGGCCTCCCGGGCCGTTTTTTCATAGACAGCTTTTCCGTCGTTCCTTACAATACATGGGAGTACAAAAAAAGGGGAACAGTGTGAAGTGAATAGACATCCATTGACATACGGAATATGTACCGTTTTTATCATCGCCCTCGGTTTGCTGTCCAGAACCGCATACATCACCGCCCTATTGCCCGGCATCATAAACGCTTATTTAGGAGATGCCTTGTGGGCGGCAATGATTTTTACAGGATTCGGGCTTCTGTTTCGGAACATCCGGACGGAAACAGCCGCATTTTTGAGCCTCTCGTTTTGCTGTCTGATTGAATGCAGCCAGCTGTATCACGCGCCTTGGATTGACGCAATCAGAAGCAGCACGCTCGGCGGGCTGATCCTCGGCTGGCAATTTGTCTGGAGTGACATTTTCGCCTATACCCTCGGGGTATGCGCTGCCGCATTTTTAGAATGGGCCGTAAAAAGAAACCGCCAGTCCCCTTCATAATCGGAGCATGCCGCCGATATGAAGGGATAAGGAGGTGGAGCTATGGATATCCCTGCGTTGTCAATCGCTATGCACCAAGCATCTCTAGCGCAGAATGTAAATATCGCTTTAACAAAAACGGTCATGCAGCAAGCACAGGCTGCGGCGGAAGAAACAGTGAAAATGCTGCCGTCCCAGCACCCGACTGCCGGACATTCAATTGATGTGAAAGTGTAAAAAAAGATGCCGGATGATAACCGGCGTCTTTTTTTTGCCCGTTGTACGTACACCATACCGGGCATACAGGAATAAGGTAAACGGAACCAACATTTGAAAAGGAGGTTTTCCTCTTGTACGATCCTTTCTATCATGAATACACAGCCGAGAGCCACGAACGGGTGCCATATCATTATCCGCGGCCGCCTTATTATTTCCCAAGACCATATCCATACTATCCGCGGCCGCCTTATTATTTCCCCAGACCGTATCCATACTATCCGCGGCCGTATATCCCGTTCTATCCCTGGTATTAATGTTTGAAAAGAAATGACTGCAGACAGGAGGCTTCCCCTGTCTGCTATTCAACTTTGACCGACAGAATATACGGGAGAGCTTGAACTTTTTCCATTACCGCCGCTTTCCCGCTTTTGCTTTTCACCCTTCCCTTCACTTCAAGCACCGCCTTATTCAATTCATAGGACGTAATAAGAATTCCTTTTTCCTCAAGAGAAGTTAAAATATCATGCATGACGGCTTTCTCCTCAATCCTGAAACTGACAGACAAAGAATGCGCCGCCGGTTTAAACAGAAAATTTAACAGTTCAAGCCCGATTAACGCCAAAATCGTGCCGCTGATGCCGATGACATACATACCTGCCCCGATCGTCAGCCCGATCCCCGACGTAGCCCAAATCCCCGCGGCCGTCGTAAGCCCCCGCACGACATGCCGCTGCAAAATAATCGTGCCGGCTCCTAAAAACCCGACGCCGCTGACGACCTGCGCCGCCACCCGGCTCGGATCAAAGGACGTATGGCTGTTGGATAACAAATCAAAAAAGCCGTATTTGGAAACGATCATCATCAAGGCGCTGCCGACGGCCACTAAAAAATGCGTCCTCAAACCGGCTTCCTTCGCCCTGAATTCTCTCTCCAATCCAATAAGAGCCCCAAGCAGACCCGCAACCGCCAGACGAATCACAAAATCAAGTTCCATCCGTCTCTCTCCTTTCCTTATCTTCTTACCCGCTTTTACAACCCAATCATGCGGTGTATCTTTTTTTAAAATGCACCGACTAATTGACATAAGGAGGTTTTATGAAATATATTCTGTGGTTTTTTATATTATTGTTATTTAGCTTATTTATTTTGGGAGGATATAAAGCATCTGTTTCTCACCCGGATTTCCCGGTTCCATTATTTGCTATACACAGCAAAACAAAGGAATATGAAAAAGGAAAATACGTTTCAAACTATACATACCGTTTCGCAAAAGAAGAAGAAGGTCCGAGCGGTTTATACCAATTGGAAATAGCCGAAAAAGACTGGAAACTTAAAGGGCAGGAAGGACTTATCAAAACCTATGAAAAGCAAGGAGAACGTGTTTCACTTTTTTTCGGTACGGGGGAAATAAGCGTCATTGAAGAATGATCCTTCCCAAAAGACAGGCTGGAATCCGCAAACGGCATATCTTTTACGACTTCCTTTATCTCTGCGAATCTATAAATTCAACCAATATCTCAATTAAGGCGAACACCTTTCTGATCCAAAAAATGCCGCCTTCAATGAGAAAATCATTATACAAAAACAAAAGCGCAACTGAAAAAGAATAAGCACCTCATAAAAAAAGCCCTCTTTTTAAAAAGAGGGCTGCAGAAGGAAACAGGTAATTATTTATCTAAAGTGTTCTCACTCACATTAAAAGTAAGAATGTTGCCAAAAACAATATGGTCCCTTCTATTTTGAAAAGGCCCTATATTATTATAGTGCTTCTCGATAACATATCTAGATAAGCCTATTCCAGAACTTTTTTGATCATACCATCTGATAAAATCTTTAATCTCTTCCATTGAAAGATCAAATTCTTTCTCAAGACCTGTGGTCATTGTAACAAGAGAATTGCCCGATTACTGGCGGGCTGTTTATTTGGTGGTTCCTCCCAACTGCATCTCTCAAACAGAATGTCCGGCAATCACCTCAAAAAACGAGGTGAAATCTGTCAGTATCCCGTCATCCGCCAGCTGTTTTTCTTCAAATAGCGCGCGGTTTTTTCCGAGCGGGTCAATGGCCATAATCTTGCCTGCACCTGCTTTTTTCGCCGCTGTGAGCCCCGAAAAGGCATCTTCAATGACTAAGCAATCTTCAGGCCTGAGGCCTAACTTTTCCGATGCGATGAGAAAAATATCCGGCGCCGGTTTTCCGGGGAAGCTCCCGTCATCAAACGTGACTTTGTCAAAATCAAACCACCGATCCAACTGAAAGACGTCAAAGTAAAACTCGACATTTTCCTTTACCGTAGCCGTGGCAATGGTCATTGGCGTTTCTGATTTTTTCAGATGGTTCAATACGCCGGTCAGTCCCTTCGTCAGCTTTAACTCATCTTTGTTTTCAAGGCATAATTCTCTGTAGTAGGCTTCTTTTTCAAAAGACAGCTTCTTGATTTCTTCATTTGTTAAATCGCCGGAAATAAAATACGTCAGGATTTCACTGTTTGTTCTCCCGTGAATGTTAACGAAAATGTCTTCATCAGAAATGGTTTTCGGCGCGTATTTTTTCACCATGAAAAACCATGCTTTTTCGTGCAGATGCGAATCTTGAAACATCGTGCCGTTAAAATCAAAAATAACCCCTTTCATTGAACCGCCCGCCTTTTTTATTTTTTTGCGATTTTGACATCTACATATTGCTCGTAATGAATTTGAACATCTTTCATCACTTTATCATCCGTAATCAGATAATCCATATCATGTAAGTTATAGAACACGTAAAAATCTTCCCGGTTGAATTTTTTATTATCCGCCAGCAAAAATTTCGTCCGCGAATTATTCAGCGCGATTTGATGAGCTTCCCCTTCTTCAATGCTGTAAGAAGAAATCTCATCATTATGTATGCCGTTGGCGCTGATGAAGGCTTTCGTAAAATTGAATTTCTGCAGATTGCCGTTCACGATGGGCCCGACGAAGGCACCGGTATTTTTTCGGAAATCGCCGCCAATCAGGATGGTATCCGCAGTGTCACCATGCTTTAAAATATCAAATACGGGATAGTTGTTTGTGATAATCCTGATTCGCTTATGCAGCAGGTGTTTGGCTAAAAGTTCAATCGTCGTGCCGGGCCCTAAAAAAACGGTATCGCCGTCATTTACATATGAAGCTGCGAGTTCCGCGATCTTCCCCTTCTCATCCATTTGAACACCCAGTTTTTCATTATGCGATAATTCGTGATCAATGGAATAAGATATGCTCTGTGCGCCTCCGTGAATACGTACTATTTTTCCGGCCTTATCCAGCTCGTCCAGATCTCTTCTCACTGTCATATCAGAAACATCCAGTTCATCGATAATATCACTCACCGTAATAAATCCCCGCGAGTTTACGATATCGATGATTTTTAAAAGACGCTCTTTTTTTAACATGTTCAATCATCCCCTCAACTTTACACACAATCTAACACACCGCGGCACTCCGGTCAACAAAAACAAACACTAACAAACAACATAATCAACATATAAAACAACGGAAAACTTATAAAACCCCTATGAAAACAGATGTTATTTCTTTATGAAGCTATTGACAACAAAAATGTATGCGTTTACTATTAAACAAAAGATAACAATTACAAACATTAACAAACTTCAATTCACACATTGGCGAAGGAGGATTCAGTAATGCTCAAATTACCTCATGACTTTATTTTCGGCGGGGCGACTGCGGCATATCAAGCGGAAGGCGCCACAAAAGAAGGCGGCAAAGGGCCTGTGGCCTGGGATGAATTTCTTGAAAAACAGGGAAGATTCAGCCCTGATCCGGCAAGTGATTTTTACCGCCAGTTTCCGGAAGATATTAAACTATGTGAAAAATTCGGAATAAACGGCATCCGCCTTTCTATAGCCTGGACGAGAATTTTCCCTGACGGCACGGGCAAAATCAATCAGGAAGGTGTTGATTACTATCATCGTATTTTCTCAGAGTGCCATAAACGCAACGTCACCCCTTTTGTCACGCTGCATCATTTCGATACACCGAAAGGATTATTTGACCAGGGAGATTTCCTCAACCGCGCTGCAATAGAAGCGTTCGTCAGCTATGCGGAGTTTTGCTTTAAAGAATTCAGCGAAATCAGATATTGGAGCACGTTTAACGAAATTTATCCCACAGCCACCAACCAGTATTTACTCGGGGTTTTCCCGCCATCAATTAAAAGTGATATCACAAAAGTCATTCAATGCCTCCATCACATGATGGTAGCGCATGCGATGACCGTCAATCTTTTTAAAGACGGCGGCTATCCGGGAGAAATCGGTGTCGTCCACTCATTGGAAACAAAATATCCCGCCAGCGACTCAGAAGAAGACCGCCACGCCTGTTTTCTGGATGACGCGTTATCAGTGAGATTTCTCCTCGACGCCACCTACCTCGGCTATTATTCTGAGGAAACCATGCGGGCTCTGGATGAAATCTGTGAGGCAAACGGCGCTTCATACGAGTTTTCAGACAGTGACTTTGACGTGATGAAAAAAGCTTCAACGCGCAATGATTATCTCGGCATCAATCATTATCAATGCCATTTCGTCAAAGCGTACGACGGAGAAACCGTTATTCACCATAACGGAACGGGCGATAAGGGCACTTCGGTCTATAAAGTAAAAGGAATCGGCGAAAGAATTTACAAAGAAGGCCTGAAGCGGACCGATTGGGACTGGCTCATTTATCCTGAAGGCATGTATGACATGCTGATGCGCATCAAACGTGACTATCCGCAATATAACAAAATATACATTACCGAAAACGGCATGGGCTATAAAGATGAGTTTGAAGACGGCATCATTATGGATAAGGCAAGAATCGACTATTTAAAAGTCTATTTAGAAGCCGTCAGTAAAGCGATTAGCGACGGGGTCAATGTAAAGGGGTACTTCTTATGGTCCTTAATGGATTTATTTTCATGGACCAACGGCTACAACAAACGTTACGGTCTTTTTTACGTCGACTTTGACACCCAAAAACGGTATCCGAAAGAATCGGCCTACTGGTACAAACTTGTAAGTGAAACAAAAACAATCATTTAACGATCATACATGATGAAAAGAGTCTCTTTTCATCATGTGTGCCGTCTTTAGGAGGTTTTTTTCATGACAAAGGAAGAATTGCAGATGCTCGGTTTTGAAATCGTCGCCTATGCCGGCGACGCCAGAAGCACTTTATTGAAAGTCCTGAAAGAAGTCCGTGCCGGAAACTTCGAAAACACGGAAGCAGCATTGAAAAGCGCCGATGAAAATTTAACCCTCGCCCACAATGCGCAAACGAAAATGTTAGCTGAAGAAGCTGACGGCAAGGACATGGAATTAGGGTTTATTTTCGTTCACGGTCAGGACCACTTGATGACAACCCTTTTGCTCCGTGATCTTATTCAGGATTTTATAGAACTCTACCGAAGCCGCCGATAAGGAGTGGAAAAATGAACGGTATCATCAAGCAAATCGAAAAGGGAAAACCGTTTTTTGAAAAAATCTCAAGAAACATTTATTTAGGCGCGATCCGCGACGGCTTCTTAACGGCCATGCCTGTTATTTTATTCGCCAGCATTTTCATCCTCACCGCCGCTGTGCCGGAAGTGTTGGGTTTCACTTGGCCTAAAAGTGTTTCTGAATGGCTTTGGAAAGTTTATAACTATTCAATGGGCGCCCTCGGTCTGATCGTTGCGGCAACAAGTGCGAAATGCCTGAGTGAATCAATGAACCGAAAAATGCCGAAAAACAAAGGGATCAACCCTGTTTCAGCGATGCTTGCTTCAGTCGTCGGGTTTCTCATTTTAAGCGTCACTCAAATCGACGGCGGGTTCTCAACGGAATACCTCGGCACAAAAGGTCTTTTAGCCGCTTTTGTATCCGCTTTCATAACAGTGAACGTTTACAGATTCTGCGTGCTGAAAAATATTACGATTAAAATGCCTAAAGAAGTACCGGGTACCATTTCACAAACATTTAAAGATGTTTTTCCGTTCGCTTTTTCCGTTTTGGCCATGGTGATCGTTGATTTATTGATCAGGAATACGCTGAACGTATCGTTTGCAGAGGCTCTCTCCTCTCTCTTATCGCCGTTTTTTACCGCCGCAGACGGTTATCTGGGGATTTGTGTCATTTGGGGAATGATGGCGCTGTTCTGGTTTGTCGGCGTTCACGGGCCTTCAATTGTGGAACCGGCCATCGCAGCTATTATTTACGCAAATGTGGAGGCGAACCTGCAGCTCCATAATGCCGGTGAGCAGGCGTCCAACGTGCTGACCGTCGGACTCGGGAACTTCGTCGGCACAATGGGAGGAACCGGCGCAACCCTTGTTGTTCCGTTTATCTTTCTTCTTTTCGCGAAATCCAAGCAATTGAAAGCAGTCGGAAAAGCATCCGCGGTTCCGGTGTCTTTCGCAGTAAACGAACCTCTTCTCTTTGCTGCGCCGATCATTTTAAATCCTTATTTTTTCATTCCGTTTGTTGTAACGCCGATGGTGAATGTCTGTCTGTTTAAATTTTTCGTGGATGTCATCGGAATGAACAGTTTTATGTATGTTCTTCCGTGGGCCACCCCGGCGCCCGCCGGCTTGATTCTCGGAACCGGCATGGGGCTCTCGGCTTTTGTGCTGACGGCTGTATTAATCATTGTCGATTTCCTGATATACCTGCCATTCTGTAAAGCTTATGACAAAGTATTAGCGGCGAAAGAAGCCCAACACACCGAGCCTGAAACCGCGCCGCAAACATTACAGCCCGCCATGGCCGGCGCCTCCGAAGACGCGTCCTCCGTCATCAGCACAAATCTTCAGGAATCCTCATCCGCCTTGGAACACAGCACCAATGTGTTAGTGCTGTGCGCCGGAGCGGGAACGAGCGCCATGCTTGCGAACGCACTGACAGAAGGAGCCGAAGAATATAACGTGCCGATTACCGCCTCAGCAGGCGCCTACGGATCCCATTACGACATCATGAAAGACTTCGATATGATCATTTTGGCTCCGCAGGTCGGCTCTTATTATGATGACATTAAAGAAGATGCGGACCGCCTGCAAGTGAAACTCATCGCAACGAAAGGAGCAGAATATATCAGCCTCACCAGAAATTCACAAAAAGCCATTCAGTTCATACTGGAGCATACCTCAAAATAGAATCGGGGGTTTATCATGGATGCAAAACTTTTAAAATCAAGATTCGAAGACATTTTCAAGAGAAGTAACGGAGAATTGTTTTTCGCACCCGGCCGGATCAACCTGATCGGGGAACATACGGATTATATAGGCGGCCACGTTCTTCCATGCGCGATCACGATCGGAACTTATGCCGTATGCGCAAAACGCGGAGATCACCAGATCCGGTTATACTCAGAAAACTTTCCTGACAGCGGCATTGTCTGCCTTGATCTTTCCGCCACAGCATACAAAAAAGAAGACGGCTGGGCCAATTATCCGAAGGGGATGATCCATTACCTTCTTAAAGCCGGCGGCCAAATAGACAGCGGAATGGATATTCTTTTTCACGGTACGATTCCAAACGGAGCCGGTTTAAGCTCCTCCGCTTCTATTGAAATGTTAACAGGTTCCATTTTAAGAAAGTTATTCAGCCTGGATGTTTCCGATACTGAACTGGCGCTTATCGGAAAAAGAGTCGAAAATGAATTTATCGGCGTGAATTCAGGCATTATGGATCAATTCGCAGTGCAAAAAGGCAAAAAGAACATGGCCATTCTGTTAAACTGCGATAAGCTTGAGCACGAAATGATTCCGGCTGCTTTTAACGGATATAAAATCGTCATTATGAATACGAACAAGCGCCGTGAGCTGGCCGCTTCAAAATATAATGAACGCCGCAGCGAATGCGACGCAGCTCTCTCGGAACTGCGGCAATATCGGAATATCGCATCACTTGCAGAATTGACGTCAGAAGAATTCAACGAACTCGAATCCCTTCTCTCCTGTGAAACTTTGCGTAAAAGAGCCCGGCACGCGGTCAATGAAAACGAGCGGACCCTCTCAGCCGCGGAAGCTCTCAAATCGAATGATTTGAAAACGTTCGGCGAGCTGATGAATGCGTCCCACCGTTCGTTACGCGATGATTATGAAGTGACCGGTGACGAATTAGACGCGCTCGCTGAAGCAGCCTGGAAAGAAGGAGCCCTCGGAGCGCGGATGACGGGCGCGGGGTTCGGCGGCTGCGCCATAGCCATTGTGGAAAGTGAAGAAACCGCCGGCTTTATCCGGGCCGTTTCATCTCACTACCGCAGCAGGACAGGTCTTGAAGCTTCTTTTTACATCGCGGATATAAGCGATGGCGCGGCTGAATGGAGGGAAAAATAAATCATGGCGATTCTCGTTCTCGGCGGAGCCGGCTATATCGGTTCTCATGCGGTTGATCAATTATTAAACAAAGGATTTAAAACGATAGCTGTGGATCATCTGCAGACAGGCCACCGGAAAGCTGTTCATGAAAAAGCAGTTTTTTACCATGGAGATATCCGTGACAAACCGTTTCTTCGCTCTGTGTTTGCGAAGGAGAACGTAACAGGCGTTCTCCATTTTGCCGCTCAATCCCTTGTCGGCGAATCAATGAAAGACCCTCTTTCATATTTCAATAATAATGTGTACGGTACGCAAATTACGCTGGAGGTCATGCAGGAATTCGGGGTGAAACACATTGTGTTTTCTTCATCCGCCGCTGTATACGGCGAACCTGAAAAAGTGCCCATCACAGAAGACATGCCGGAAAAGCCGGAAAGCGCATACGGCGAATCAAAACTCATGGCAGAAAAAATGCTGAAGTGGTGTGAAACCGCCTGCGGCATAAAATATGTCTCGCTTCGGTATTTTAACGTTGCCGGCGCGAAAACGGACGGTTCCATCGGAGAAGATCATCATCCGGAAACCCACCTTATCCCTATCCTTTTACAAACCGCGCTCGGTCAGCGCGAGGAGGTTTTGATATTCGGCACTGACTATGATACAAAAGACGGCACGTGCATCCGCGATTATGTCCATGTTTCCGATTTAATCGATGCCCATATTCTCGCTCTGGAATATTTGCAAAACGGCGGAGACAGCGGCATTTTCAATTTAGGATCAAGCAGCGGGTTTTCCGTATCAGAAATGGCGGAAGCGGCCCGGCAAGTGACCGAAAGAGACATAAAAGTAAGAGCGGCCGCAAGAAGACCCGGTGATCCAAGCACCCTCATCGCTTCCAGCGATAAAGCGCGGAACATTCTGGGCTGGAATCCGAAACAAACGGACATATCGGAAATCATTGCGTCAGCATGGAATTGGCATCGGCAACATCCAAACGGATACAAGGACAAATGAAATGGAGGCGGCGGTCATTGAAGTTTTTGAATCAGTGGCAGGGTTTCTGAAAGAAAGCACTGTCTTAGGCGACATAAATGAAACAGATGTGATTTACACAAGAAACAGACTTCTCGATCTGCTCGGACTGACGGATTATGCAGAACCGAAGCATATCAAGAAACAAAACAGGCTTCACTATTTGGACGAAATGGTGAAAGACGCGGTAAAACGGTCAATCATTAACGATACGCCGGCTGAAAGAGACATGCTGGGAAGCAGAATCATGGACGTGATCACGCCGGCCCCTTCTCTGATCAATGCCGCATTCAGCAAATTGTTATCAGATTGCCCGAAAAAAGCAACAGATTACTTTTACCGACTGAGCCAAAACAACGACTATATTAAGACGCGGGCCATTCGAAAAAATATCGTGTACCGCTCAATAACACCTTTTGGGGAATTGGACATCACCATTAATTTATCAAAGCCCGAAAAAGACCCTAAAGACATCGCCGCGGTAAAAAACAGTCCGGAAAACCGGTATCCGACATGCCTGCTCTGTATGGAAAACGAGGGGTATGCCGGAACACCGCATCACCCCGCCCGTTCAAATCACCGCATCATCAGGCTTGACTTAGCGGGAGAACAGTGGGGGTTTCAATACTCTCCTTATGCGTATTACAGCGAGCACGCTATCTTTCTTTCAAGCGTGCACAAGCCGATGAACATCAGCCGTGACAGCTTCAGAAGGCTTCTGGCCATAACGGAAATCTTCCCGCATTATTTCGCGGGATCAAACGCAGACTTGCCGATCGTAGGAGGCTCCATTCTTTCACACGATCATTATCAAGGCGGCGCCCATGAGTTTCCGATGGCAAAAGCGGGTTCCCTCTACCCTTTTCATATGCGTCATTTTCCAGACGTTCAGGCCGAAGCCGTGAAGTGGCCGGTATCAGTGATCCGCCTTCGCGCAAAAGATCCGGATTTGCTGACAGATGCCGCTGCGTATGTTTTTGAAAAGTGGCGGGAATATTCAGACGAAACCGTCAGCATCATCGCAAAGACAAATGAACCCCATAATACCGTCACTCCAATTGCCAGACGCAGGGGAACGGACTTCGAAATGGATCTCGCTCTCAGAAACAACCGCACCTCCGAAGATTATCCGGATGGCATTTTTCACCCGCATCAAGATGTCCATCACATCAAAAAAGAAAATATCGGTTTGATTGAAGTGATGGGACTCGCCGTTTTACCTCCCCGCCTGAAAGATGAGCTGGCAGAAGTGAAAAAGTATTTACTGAATGAACCTCATGACATCAAAGATATTCATCTTCCGTGGGCTGAAAACATCAAAGCGGATAAAGACGTGACATCGGAGAATGCAGCCGCTGTTTTACAAAAAGAAACCGCGAATGTATTTTTACGCGCGCTGACCGATGCAGGCGTTTTTAAAATGACACCCGAAGGAATTCAGGCGTTTCAGCGTTTCACGACGTTATTGGAGAATGGCAGCTGAAACATTCAGAGTGAAATCAATCAACAATCTTTTTATCAGGAGGTATTATGATGTTCAAAAACCGATTGAAACGTGTATTTGTAAACGCAATCTGTCTTTCTCTCATTTTCACTGCTTTTACATTCTTTGAGAAGTCTCCTAAAGCAAAAGCGGAAGCCCCGTTTGCCTATGGCGCTGATATAGGATGGCTGAAACAAATGGAGGACGAAGGTGTGCGCTGGCTGGATGACGGCGGAAAACAGAAAGATGCCTTGCAGATTCTTAAAGATCACGGAATAAATGCCGTGAGACTGAGAGTGTTTGTGAATCCGCCAAGCAGCTATTATTGGCTGAAAGACGGCACAACATGGACAATGCTCGGCTATAGTGACAAAACGGGCGTACTTGCGGCGGCCAAAAGGGCAAAAGCGTTAGGAATGAAGGTAATGGTTGACTTCCATTACAGTGATGTGTTCGCTGATCCCGGCCACCAGATCAAGCCGAACCAATGGAACGGCTATTCAAACAGCCAGCTGCAGGCAGCCGTTTATAACCATACGTACGATGTCATGAAAGAACTTAAAAATCACGGCATCTCCCCTGATTGGGTGCAAGTAGGAAATGAAATGAATTCAGGAATTTTACTGCCCGACGGCAGCACGAACGATTTCAGCAAATTGACCGGCTTACTGAACAAAGGCTATGACGCCGTGAAATCCGTCAGCCCGGCCACCAAGGTCATCAGCCATTTGGCACACGGCACGGACAACAGCCTATTCAGATGGTGGTTTGATCAATTCTTTAAAAACGGCGGGAAAACCGACATCATCGGCGTTTCGTTCTATCCCTATTGGGAAGGTAAGCCGTACTGGGAGCTCACCAGCCATTTATCATCTAATTTGAATGACATCGCCTCACGCTACAACAAGGAAGTCATGGTGGTTGAACTGGGCGGAGATGAAAATAATCCGAAAGATTCCTACTGGACCATAAAAGACACCATAAAACTGGTGAAAGCCATTCCGAACGGCAAAGGAACCGGCGTATTTTACTGGGAACCCGAAGCTCACTCCAGCGTTCTGTCAGACGCGTATCCATTAGGCGCAACCGCCAAAGTGTCTAAAAATGTCTTGAAATACACAACCGCAATTGACGCTTTTCATGATGCCGCAACAGGAAAATGATTGATGCGAATCTCAAGCAGGCTCATTGCGCAGCCTGCTTTTTTATAAGGCTGTAGTGTTGGCCTGTTATGAAACAGAGCAAGTAACGAATACGGAAAGAAAAATACCCGAAAACCCACGTTTCGGTTAAAAAGCCGCTTTTTAAATAGAATACTTCTTCTGTTCCCCCTCCTTCTTAATTTCTGCGCACTATCTCTCAGTTCCTAAATCATAACTTTACGATTGTTGAAAAAGAAACAAACATTTTATAATATTGTGTAAGCACCACCGAGCAGGAGGACGGGACATGGACAAAAAAGAACAGCTCCTCACGGATTTCAGGGACTTTTTTAACAAGATGGTGTGGCTGAATAGGCTGAAGATGGAAGAAAGCCTTAAGGGGCATAAACCTTCTGAAGTGCATTGCATCGAATTCATCGAAAAAATTGAAGACGCCAATGTGACAAAACTTGCGGAGTCCCTTTATATGACAAGAGGCGCCATAAGTAAATTAACGAAGAAGCTTATCAATAAAGGCCTTATCGAAAGCTATCAGAAGCCGCTTAACAAGAAAGAAATCTATTTCAGGCTTACTGAGCAAGGAAAAGTCATTTATAAAATTCACGAGGAATTGCACAAAGAGTTTCAAGAACGGGACAAAATCGTGTTTGAACAAGTAACTGATGAACAATTTGACACGATGCTGAACTTCGTGGAAACATACAGCAGGCATTTGGATTCAGAAATAAAGAAACTTGGTGCAGACATGAAATCGGAATAAATATGAATAAAACCATAGGCAGCCCTTCTCCATGAAAACGGGCTGCCTTTTTATATCCCTCTTATTGTTGACAAAGAAACAAAATCACTCTATTATTTTGTTGACAAGGAAACAAAGACAGCAATTTTGAGAGGAGAGTAATATGTCAACACATAAAAGAAAGGAACTTCGGGTGCCAAAAGAAGTTCTCACAGCCGCCTGGGCTATTGCACTGGGAGCAATCGCTCCAATGCTTGACTCTACGATGGTAAACATCGCCATCGACAAACTGACCAAAGACTTCAACACGACATTGGATACCATTCAGTGGTCCGTTACAGGCTATGTCTTAGCACTTGCGATTGCAGTACCCGTATCCGGCTGGCTTATGAATAAATATAACGGTAAGAAAATCTTCATCGGCTCAGTCATCGCCTTTGGTGTCATTTCTGTTTTTGCGGGAATGAGCCGTGACGTTTCCAGCTTCATCTTCTTCCGTTTGCTTCAAGGATTCAGCGCCGGCATTATGACTCCGCTTATGTCAACACTCTTGGTTAAAACGGCAGGTCCGGAAAACCTGGGAAAAGTGATGGCAATCGTCAGCACCCCTATGATCTTCGGCCCGATCTTAGGACCTGTCATTGGAGGCTTCATCGTCCAAGGCGCTTCATGGCATTGGATTTTTTACATCAACGTGTTCATCGTTTTGATTGCTGCACCGCTTATGATGAAAACCATTCCAGACTTTGAACCATTCAACAAAGATCGTAAACTTGATATTTTCGGGATTATCAATTTGTCATTAATGAGCGCGGCATTGATGTACGGTATTACGAAAGCGGCGGATCATGCATCATTTAACAATAGCGACACCATTTTATGGGCGGGCATCGGTCTTGTTTCAGCAGCCATTTATCTTGTATATAATCTGATCAAGAAAAACCAAACCGTGCTGCCTATGAATTTGTTTGCAAACAAGAGCTTCTTAGCATCTTCGATCGGGTTGTTCTTAGCGAATGTTGCCATCATGGGGCCGATGTTAATACTTCCGCTGTTTTTTCAAAACATTCGTCAGTTCACGGCAGTCGGAGCAGCACTCGCTTTAATCCCTCAAGGAGTCGGAATGCTCGTGACTCGTCCGCTGATCGGAAAAATGATTGATAAGATCGGTGCGAAATACGTGGTTACGGTCAGTCTTGTTCTTTCGCTGCTCGGATCTATCCCGCTTATTTTTATCACCGATAACACAAGTATGATTTGGATTTCCGTCGTATTATTTATCCGCGGCACCAGTTTTGGAGGAATTATGCTCCCATTGATGAGTGACGCTTATACAGGTCTTGACAGCAAACAGCTTCCGGAAGCAGGTGTCGGTATTCATATGATTGAAAACCTCGGTTCCAGCTTTGGGTCAGCTGTGATCGCAACCGTTACCGCAACTGTCATACAAGGATTGCAGCCGACGATTCCGAACAGTTTAAAAGGCTACCATGCCGGATTCTTAGTATCCGTCATCATCCTTGCGGCCATCTTCATTCCAAGTCTTTTCCTTACCCATAAAAAGACTGCGATATAAAGAACTTTTTAAAGTAAAAAACCCTTGCACAGCAAGGGTTTTAGTGAATGAAACTGATGATGGTTGCCGGCAAAGTCAGCCAACAATAGACAAAGCCTTTTACTCATTCACATTGCTTTTCATTAACCATTCTACTTCCGTTAATTCTTGTTTTTGAACGTCTTTTGTATGTTTTTTCGTGAAATGGACTTTAACAGCTTCTTCGTTTTCCCAAATCTCCCAAAGCATGATTTTGCGTTCTGATGGTTCGAGCGGATAAGCATGGAACTGAATACAGCCTTCTTCTTTGTTCGTTTCTTCCTCAAGTTTTTTGAATTCCTTCATTATTTCATTAAGGTCTTTATCACTGATGATTTTTAAGCATGCCGTTATGTAATGCATCGAAATTCCCCCTCTTCCCATCTTTTTATGGCTTTTCATTATAACATTTATCGAAAAACGAAACCGGCATACCGCATTCTCAACATATAAAAAACCGTCCATAAAAAATGAACGGCAATGTTTATTTAAGATCATTTAGAGCGACTTTTGCAGCCTCAGCGATAAGAGCATTATTATAATTGGCATCTTCCGTAAACCGGTTTGACAGGATTGCCAAAACAATTGGGGCTCTGTCAGGCGGCCAAACGATCGCAATGTCGTTTCGTGTGCCGTAGCTTCCGGCTCCGGATTTATCGCCGACTTCCCATCCTGCAGGAGCGCCTGCCCGAATCAGTTCGTCGCCGGTAGCGTTGCCCCGCATCCAATCCGTTAAGATCGTGCGCTTGTCAGTCGTTAGAGTGTTACCCAAAGCGAAAGTCTTAAGATCAGTTGCCAGTGCTTTTGCGGTGCTTGTGTCACGACGATCCCCGGGAATCGCCGAGTTTAGATCCGTCTCGAACCGATCAGCTTTCGTTACATGATCCCCGATCTGTTTCAATGACTTTTCAAAACCTTTAGGGCCGCCAAGCTGCTGCAGCAATAGGTTCCCGGCGGTATTATCGCTGTAACGGACAGCGGCTTCTGAGATTTCTTTCAGGCTCATGCCTGTATCCAGATGTTTTTCTGTGATTGGAGAATATGTAACTAAATCGTCTTTGCTGTAGCGGATGATGGCATTAAGTTTTTCATTTGAGCTTTTCTTCAGAACAGCAGCCGCGGCCAGAACTTTATAGGTTGATGCGTAAGCAAACCGTTCATTCGGCCGATAGGCGATTGTCTTGTTTGAACCTGTATCAATCGCATAAACCCCAAGCCTGGCATCAAATTTTTTCTCAAGCTGAACAAATTTCTGATTCGTTATACAGCTTGTCATTTTTGTGTCTTCTATAGACTTCGCTTCAGCATGCGCTGAGCCGAATAAAGGATTGAAACCGGTAAAGCTTAAACATAAAAGTCCAATGCATATTCCAAATTGTATTCCCGCTTTATTTTTCACGTTCATCAGGCCTCCTCATTAAAATGATTTTGTATACATCTTCTAATTAACATTACAAACAGGATGAAAGTCAATATATTTCCTGTGAGATGTTGTCCATGACAGTTAGGAAATCAGCTGAAAATTTAATTGAAAACACCCCTGAATCTCTTCAATGGATAGTATTTCTTCCGGCAGATATTTCGAGAAAAACCCGTGTGATACAGCGTTTGGTTTCTTGCCGGAGCCCCCTCCGCTGTTTCCTAATGCGTTTTTGCTGCCGGGTTGCCCGCCTATTTTTGTGTGCATCTTTTCCTTTCCCAACCATGCCGCTGTTTTTACGATTTAATGGTGTTCACTGACACCCCATATTTCTCGGCAAGGCCTTTGTATTTCATGCCTTTGACGTAATCCTTATACGCTTGAATATGCTTTTCGGCCATCTTCATTCACCGCCGCGCCCCCTTCTGATTCGTGTTTGTTTTTGAAAAGATATTCCCTCTAAACCGCCGCCGCACTCAGACCGTTAACCGCCAATTGTTTTTCTGAGATTTACCGGAATCAGTTTACAGAGAATATAAAAAAGACACCTCTAAGGTGTTTTTAGAGGTGCTATGTGATTTTGTGATACTTTCTATATAACTTCAGATAAGTTTTGGAGGTACTATCTAAGAAAACCAAAAAATGTTTGTATTTTAGGTAATACGCCTCTTCGAAATAAATTTCTGCTCCCTCACCTTCCAAAAACAGCCCCCAAATATGTAAATCATCCGCCTCTAAAAGATGAATATTCTCTTCAATTAGAGGCTTAACCAAATCAATGGCAGTCCCAAGCGCTGAAATTAGGTTCCCGTAATGGTTCATTATTTTTACGAAAAATATCAGCTAAATCTAAGCTATCATAAACTTTTAATTTAATAATATACAGTTTATTATATAATAATTTCAACTTATCCTTTTCTAATAGCTGAACATGACTTCTTTCTCTTGCCAAACTTCCTTAATTAAGGTTATGCCGGTAGTAAAAAGTATGGTAAAGGCGGAGGCGAGAATCGGAATACCTACTAATTTAAAAACATCTATCAAATTTACACCTTCTTGAATTTTATTAAATCACTTTAATTCTTGAGAACAAAAATTTGATTATCTATTTTTCCAGTTCTCCGTTCTGACTCATTAAAATCCATTTTGCAAAATTTCAGTTTCTCATTCATTTCCATTACAATTTTTATAACAATCTTATAAATATAATCCAACTCCGTTTTTTGGAACACTTCTAATTGAATCTCATCAAGATCTTTTTTTGTATAATATTCATGACAGTACCTGTATCCTACTGCTAGTTTTAATAATTCTTGTGATGCATATTGTTTATTTCTCATGATTAGCGCAATTATATTTTTTTTGTCAAACCTAGTTATCGCGGTCTCTACATCTTCTCCTATTACTTTTTCTTCTCCTGTAACCAAATTGGTTTGTATTTTTTTAATTCTTTTAGCCAATTCTATAAAGGGAACCTCCTTCATAGAATTCAGCTCATCAATGTGATGAAACTTCCTTAAAAACTCCGATTGACATACTATCGCATAAAGTTCCTTATATAACTCATTAAGCTGCTTATAGTAATGATCTCTTTTGAATTGTTTTATACTTACCATGAAATCAGTTTTATTTTGAACCAATTTAAATAAAATGTTAACTATAAGCGTTAATATAGCGGTAGCTATCGCAAGGCCTAAACTATCTGCTAAATCCATTATTTCACCCCTCTCCCTCTCTATTATCTGCAAAAGAGAGTGACAATGGAACCACTTGCGAAATTTGTCGAACGATTTAATCAGTTTACAGAAAACATAAAAAGCACCCCGAAGGATGCTATAGACTCAAGAAATTAGACTTATTAATAATTCTTGGAAGTTGTCCTTTTCTAGAACTGTCTCTTTTCTATCACTTTTTGACCTATTATCAACAAGTAACCATGTCCCCTGTCGAATTTCTAAATAGAGATCACTTACAGGTACAGTCGTTCCTCCTAATACGAAGCGGACTTTAATTTCATCTTTCTTCTCAAAGTCTTTCATAGGCGAAACTATCAGTATCTTTTTTTTCTCAAAATGAAGGACAAGACCGATTACATCTTCATACAATCCAAATTGATGGTTTGAATCATCGAATTTGACGAAACCATTATTTTTTGTCTCTTCAAGCCACAGCTTCATGGAACTTATGACACTTCGAAATTTTTCTAAGTTGTTATCCTGTGTTAGCTGGATAATATTTTGCGCATTTTCTTCTTCTCTTTTTTTATCTGCTAAGAAATCAGTTAACTTATCACTCATCTTTTCACCTCCCACCTTATTATCGGTTAAGGATATGATAAAGGAATTATTCGCAAAATTTGTCGAACGAAAGTGTCTTTCATAAATAGGTGGTAACCGTAAGACAAAAAGGCAACCTATTGAGTGCTTGAGGATTCGTCCTGTTTATTTTGTTTTTTTAATTCTTCATATTCATCTTTACATTCTTCGAGTATATCTTTTAGATAGTTCCTTTTATCAATTTTTCCAGCCATTCTGTACAAATATAAACCATATCCGATTGCAATAATTAGAAAACATAAAAAAACATAGAACACTGCCACTTGAAAAACAGGTGAGTAATCTATTGATTTTGTGAGACTTAAAAATTTTTCTTTACTTAATTTTTCTTCACCTAAATAACTTCTTAATAGAGTATTGTAGAAGGTAAGAGTTACAGTTATTAATGCTATCGCCATTGTTGCTACAATAGATAACAATACTGCGAAAAAAGTAAAAGGAATGTTATAAATAGGTTGACTATCTTTGGCACCTTCAATTGACGACTTCGTCCTACGCAACATTCTCTCTATATCGGTTAAATCGTGATCCATTACTATTGACTTTCTTAAGTCTGCTTGTTCATCAAATGTTAAATTGTAAATTTCCCCATACCTGTTTTCCAAATATTTTTTTACATATTTTGATTTCCCAAACTCTCTAGTCATTTTTTTCGCCTCCCAAATTATTATCGGTAGCCAGGGAGCGTATTAGAAGCTATTGCAAAATTTGTCGAGAATTCCCCAGTATAAAACACCCTTATGACAGGGAGCTCATTTACGCCTATGTTTTTGAAAATCCAAAATATCCTCTTTCAGAAAAAGCCTGTCCCGAGGCATTTCTTTCATCGGCTCGAATTCCCCGTTTTTAACTAACTGGTTTATGTATTGACGAGTGAAGCACAATATTTCAGCTTCGCTTGTATTAACGATTTCCTCATTTAAGAACCGTTTGATTGCATCACGTTCTTTAAGATTGTACGTTAACATCATCCTCTTTGAATTCCCTAAATTGTAATGGTAAACAACACCATTATACCTATAACAATAGAATTCTTTAAAGATTTTTTGAAAACCTTTCTTATGTTTCAATAAATAAACAACCTATTCATGCTAAACAGAATAGGCTTTGATCTGCTCTATTTTTCATTTTCATGCGGGAACGCTCAATATTCTTCTGCATAGTTCCTTTTTTAACCCCTAATAACTGCGCTATCTCTTCGAATGACATGTTCGTCTTTTCACTTTCTGTGAGGACGGAAAGGGCGTCAGCGATTCTTTCCTTATCCCAATCACTTACCTCTCCCTCAGCTTCTTGAACGATTGCGTATTCTTCCGGCAGCGCATCAATTAAGCGCGGATTAGCAAGAATCTTCCTTTGGTCTCTTCTGTCAGCGCCTCGGCATGCGCCGAGCTGTCTTCCGTTCTGCAGTTTCTCTTAAAGCTCGTTTGTATTCAATGATTAAACCTTGCATTCTAATTCCTCCCCTTATTTGCGCTTAAATGCGCCGCCCTTGCCTCGTTTAAGTGTTTGCATGTTCGTGTTCATCATTTGTTGCCAGAAACGATCTGAGCGCTCCTGCGTGTTTTTATTGGGCTTTTTCTTTTTCTGCTTCATGTCATCTCTCCGCTCAAATAAAAAACGGACACCAATCAGAGCACAGTAATTCTGTGCAATGATCAGTGCCCGCAGGCTTTCCGTCTTGGACTTATTTAATTTGGAACTTTTTTTGATGGCGAATGATTTTTCTCTGATATATTTGAAATATTTAATTTCCCAGGATCAATTTCCATCAAATTAAAGGCTAATTGAGCCTGTACTAATGAACGCAATTTTTCATCTTGAATTTTACCAGCTAAGGCTATGGATTTATTACGATTAGAGTTTTCCATTAGATTATCGTGGTATTCTTTAACCCGTATACGTAACTTTTGTGACTCCTTTAAGAACATAAGTGAAATCCCCTCAAAAATTAAACTTCCTATGACGCTAATTGCACTATTGATAGTGTTATCAGAGCCAATAGAAAAAATGATAATACCTATTAAAAGGATAAAACCCACTATTGACATTGTTAGACCAGCATAGAACTGCAAATTCGAATGAGTAGTTGCTTGTTGTTCATATATATCCAGTGTCTTTTCATCAGATTTTACTTCATGTTCTTCTTTCACTACATTTTTTTGTTTTTCCGGCTCTGGATAGCCTAGTTTAGAATCTTTAACGACTGTTGAATTGCTTAGTAAATCTTTTTTGTCGTTCTTAGCTTTTTGAATTTCCTTCAAATACATCAATTGCTGTATATATCTTTCTTCACGTCTGTTCTTTATTGATGTCACATATGAAAGTAAAACTGCAGTAATTGTGATAAATAAAGTCATAACAGAAAGAAGTATTACTGATGAATTTTCACCGAATACAGACAAAACATCCTTCAAACCATTTTCCTCCCGAAACCGATTATTTACAGTAAATCCTATTTTATCATATCGGCTATATTAGGATTTAAATCAAGTGAAGAATGAAGAATTTATATCAGCTTTAATTATGATCGCCTATCTCTTTTTCTCTCTATACTTATCAATATCTTGAAAAAACGCCGCGGCCGTGAATGCGATGATTGCTCCTATAAACGTGATGTTCGCTTTCATGTCCGGTCTGTATTCGTACTGGAAATAAAACCAGAATCCTACCCCCTCAGCCCCAAAACTATTCTCAGCGCCATCGAATTCCCCTTATTTGATTTGACAATTGACTGATTCAAATGTTCCGATATAGTTCCCCTTGCCGGAGTCCAGCCGAATGGCATAGGTCCCCTTTCCGGTCTTATTCCAGATTGTTTTCACGTTGAATAATTTCAGAGGCGTTGCCGTTTTATAACTGCCCCGCTGTGCTTCTAGTATATGTCGGAGAATCCGTGAACACCCGGCCGCTCTACACGGATTCATTTTGCCAGCCGGACCAAGCCGCGGAAGCAGACAGCTCAACGGCCGCCGCTCCCGTTAGTAATACCGCTGATAGAATTTTCCTTGTTATTGCTTCCCCTGTTTTTTGTATTCTGCGATTTCCTTAGGGGTAGCCTTCCGCACTCCGTCTGCGTCTGTCCTGTTTGCCACTTGAACGCCTTCCATGTTTTTTATCTCGCTGACTATTCCCAAATGCTCTAAATACACATGATCACCAATCTTGAAACGATTCTGTTTGGCCCGCTCCTCGGTCATGCTCCTGTATTCAGTCGCGGCTTTCATTTTTAATTCAGCCAGACACATTTGACAAAGTGTTACTGTTACAGAATTGCCGTTAAAATCAGTAAACGAAACCGATCTGACAGATTCCTTTTCCGGGTGCATCGTGCATGTTTTCTTCATAGGTGATAGCCGTGTAAATTCAATCATTCCGCTTCCTCCTCAAAAAAAGTCTTTTCGTCCCTCTCACATAACTCCGGATGAACGGGAAGTTCCATACACTCGCATTCGAACTGTCACGACACCGCCATCTGACGGATTTTCATACATCCTTCATAGCTGCAAGCCTATATTCCTTTATATTCCCAATGCTTGCCGCACTTCCCTGTTAGGATGAAATTTCTAAAGCTGTTGACCAGTTTCCACATGTTGGTTCCATGCGAAAAGCCGTATCCCAATTCATACGGGTGAATTTCAGCCCTCTCATATGTGTGTATGCTTTTTAAAGGAGGTGCATCACATGATGTTCTAACAACCGATTCAACCTGAACAAAGTGATTTAGTCGACAAAAAGATTGCCGAGAACAAAAAGAACTGTGAATCTAAAAACAATTGACCTTTCTGAATATGAATTGCTAGTCAATGCATATTCCAAATTAATAAGATAAATAAAAAAGACCCCTTCACAGTTAATGGTGAGGGGGTTATTTAGTAAGTAGCCGATATTTTTATTGAACTCCAAATGTCTGCATCTCAATAGTGTCTGCAGATATACTTTTTCTAGTTTGAAATATTTAAGCACGGATAAGGTAACAACTGAATTAGAGATGCAAAGATGGATTGAAGAGGTGATGATTTTGCCGCCATGTTAATATACAAATATTTAATTAAAAAGGAAAAGAATTAAACTAGGGGTTAGATGTTTCAAATTAACGTACTTCAGAGCTATGGAGAAGAATCATAAAGTACTTGCTTAATTCAGATTCTTCGATTTTGTAAGTACCCTGCAAGAACCATTTTCTTTTGTTCTCCGCACCTTTTTATTCACACCCAGCAACTCGAGCAAGGTCGTCTTCTTCCTAAGTTATTAAAAAAGAGATGTGTTTTTTGGAATAACTACAAAACGCACTGGCCAAAAAGGCCTTGTATGATGACACGCCAATACGCGCATATTCACTGTTTAATCAAAATGAATTATTGTTGATTGTTGCGCGATTATTTGTTGCAGCCCTTTTATCATTAGTCGGAGTTAAAGCGATATTAAGCAAACAAAAACTGTCTGGATATTTACTGTTTGGAACAGCAGCTTTCTTACTCGTTGTAAACGGGGTGAAAATCATGATTTAATTTAATGTTTTAATTATAGGAATATTGAATCCCAGAACCAAAAAATTAACGCGGCTACAATACTCATAATGTAGTACTCAAGGCTTCTGAATACGGTAAGAACGTTTGGGGGATAATCAAAAAATCAGAACAAAAACACAGCTAAAAAGGCTACTGCAATATAAATTAAAAAATTGTTCAAATTGAATTTTCTAGGCCTTCTTCTTAGCCACACCAAAGAGACAGCAAACACCAAGTAAGTGATTAAAGCATAAAATCCTATGATGCCAATAGTGACTAATGCGATTGCCATAAAGCCAGAGTAAACAACATATACAGACCAAAGATTAGGCCATATGACAAACTAGAGATTATCAGAGTATAAACATAACTGTTTACCATTTTATTAGATAGCAAGTTTATCCTCCCGTCTTAGAAAAACCTATAACTTTGAAGAACTTTACTTAAGCCAAATAGCTTTAGCAGCATCTATTACTCTAGATTTTTCATCAAGATATACATATTTTCTATCCCACTCGCTCTTTCTCCAAGCCTCTTGGTTTGCAAATGATGATTTAATTGGTTGTGGGTACTCGTCCTTTGACCAGCCGTCTTCAATATGATTCAACTTAGGGTCATTATCATCGTAATATTTATACCAACCAGTAATCATTTTTAACATTATTGTCCCACCTACTGTCCTTTAAGATCGTAGTTTGTCATTCATCTTTTTTTAAAAAGGCTGAGAATTTTTTTAAATATGTTGTCTTGTTTCCCTTTCAATTCACTTTTGGATTCTTTGCTTAACGGTTGTTCCTTTTGCTCTTTTTCATAGCTTTCAAATAAAATGCCTTCTTGATCCTTCCATCCCCCTGTTTTCTTTGGTTGCAAATCGACAGGAGTATTTGAGATTTCATATGTTTCATTTTTCATATTATCTTTATTATCATTTTCTTTATTTTCAACCACAAACGTTGCCTTACTCTTTTTATTGTCAAATGTCTTATTATCATTTCTTACAATTATTTTTGATGGATCATTTTTTATGTTACTTGTTTTCGGTTCATAAATTCTATATTTAATGTCTATATCTTTCACTAATACTCTAATAATGTTACTGTCTTTATAATTACCTAAGAAAGAACCCTTTACAATAGCCATTTTTCGACTTTCTTTATTTCTATCCTTAATCCAATTTAAAAGAAACTTTAATGTCCTCTCGAAGCCAGATTTCCCATTACCTCGTTGAACTAGCATTATACGCTTAGTATCTTTTTGTTTATTTGCAGTTGGATACAAATAAACATATCCCTTATTTTCTAGGGTACCAATATCTCGAATATCAAGGAACCCTTCAACTAAAAAAGTATTCCCAGAAGCCATATCAGTCCAAGCTTTGTTATAGTCATCAATAGAGTAATATTGATTATTTGCTTTCAATTGACTCTTTACATAATTGATTACTTCACGGTTACTGCAGTTTAAAAATTCAACGAAATCAGTCACAAACCTTATGTACTCTACATTTATTCCTACAGTAGGTTTCCTAAGAGTATTTTTCAGACCACTTCGGTAATTGTGATTCTTTTTCTCATCACTACCGAAATTCGATACTCCTTGTTTTATAGGTGAAAAGATATCGCTGTTATCAATTTTTATGACAGTTTTCTCTTCTCTAGATTTCCCTTTTATTCTTTCTCTTAAGGGTATATATGGTGTGCTATATCCGCAATCCAAAGCATGTTCTTCTCCTGGTAATAGAGAGAAAAATCCCTCTTTACGATTGACTACCTTTAGCTTTGCATAGCATTTAGATTTGAAATAGTTTTTGCAATAAAGTGTATAACCTATCTCTTTCTTAATATCTCTTTTGATTAATGCTTCCTTTGGATCTATCGGCTTTGCTTTTCCATTTTTCATATAAATTGCATCATACATAGAGTCACTACTTTGCCCCATATCCACCCTCCGTTTCCCTAAACAACATGGATTCTATATAAAAGAATGATTTTATGTACACCTAGAAAATTTGTAGTAGTTTACTTTTGTTGTAAATTTAGTATATAACGATCACTTTAAGTGTTCGATATCTTTTTAATCTTTTTTGTAAATCAACAGCTCATGCAGCTCAATGTCTAAATATGTACAGACTTTATCAAGTAGATCCCTTGGATACCGCTCCATTTCATCATGATAAAGCTTCCTAACTGTGTTAAAACCATGGTCAATATCATTGGACAGCTTTCGAATACTGATATTCCTTTCGTCTATTATCGGCTTTAAATTTGATTTAATCAATTTAACTACCCCACATTCATTATGTATGATCACTTTAAATTATCATCATATACATAAAAAAGGTCAAGGATATACCTTGACTATGTTTTAAAGCTTACCAATCTTCATCCGGCTCATCATGTTCGAATCCATAAAAGCCTTTAATCCGGACGTCACCGTAGCCGGCTCCTTTAGTGATACTTAAGTAATGGTTTCTGTTTGCGTCTCCATCCACCTTATCTGTTGAGCTCAGGTTCAATTGATTACCCGTGAAATTCTTTTCACTCTGCCAGTGTTATTCTCTGCAGTTTAAAATTCAATGTGCACCCTTCAGCATTGTAGATGGTGAACCTGTATCCCAATTTAGTTGGCCAATATTCGAGATAGGTGTCATCAGCCATAAAAAAGCCCGTTTCATTCTCTGTCATTTTAAAGTTGACCCTATGTTCATCTTTGGTAATTTTGGCCGAAACAGCTCCGCCTGCTCAAACACCAGGTTAAAAAGACTGTTGCAATACTCAAACCCAACTTTTTCTTATTCATTCCCCCTTCTTCCAAATTATACAACATTAAAAATGAAGAGGAGAGAAATAGTTAATATGAAATGGTGTTTTTATTATAAAGCCCGTCTTATTTGTTGTCTGCGTCAGTCATTATAAAAGTCTCTCATACTCTATATCAAAAGCATCTACAAACGCTTTTTTAGCTATGGCACTTGTGATAACTAAATCGTCTTCACTCGTTTTGTCTACTCTTCTAAAAACATTCTTTTGGCTAACTCCCCTATTCCATTTTCACTAACATCAATCATAAAATCCCTAAGTTCTTTTGTGTTCACTTTATAACCTCCTCAGCTTTCAATTTCTTTATGTAACCAAACAATCTATCCCCAACCTCTGTATCATGCCAACCCCAATCTTCAGCAAGAGATTTAATTTCTTCAGACAAAATCTTAGCAAATAGTTTGTATTTCAGAATTACTTGGCACTCTTCTATAAGCATCTACAAAACAGTCGTTTATTTGATCTTCCATGGCATTCAATTGATTAAACCTCCCTAAAATAATGTTTTATTTAATCTCAGCTTCAATTTGTACAAACTCTCCCAGTGGCTCAACACATGCTACTTCGTACATACAGTCGTCATATGTATTGAGTAGCACAGTTGTATCCTCCTTTATTCCACCTTTCTCCAACATGGTTTGCAATGAATCAATTAATTGCTTTACGCTCATAGACATAAAATCATCCTCCATTTTTTAAATTTGAGTGTTTTCTTGATTAGTTGCCTTCGATAGTTTCAAGAAACATACAAACACATGGGAATATTTTCAGTTTCCCTGTAGAATACCGATACGCTGGGGCCACCTTGTTTTTAATTAAAAAATCACAGATAGTCTCTGGATTTTTAACACCACTATTATATAACTTTCGTATCATTTCTTTTTGAAAATCATTTAGAGAGGAAACTGTTGAAGTTATTTTTGACTGCTCATTATTTAACAAGATATTGTTTGATACTTCACGTGTATTTAAATTAACTGTCTTGTTTGCCGAGATGATCTTTTGATTAACTTCTTTTCTTAAAAAATTAACCTGTCTAGCCGATAAGGCTAGACCCATATCTAATTGTTTCTTAATATTGTCTGTTGTATTGAATTCAAAATCATTAGGAATATTAATCTCATATTCAATTGACCACTTCATTTTTGTTCTTTCTAATATTTCTGTTATTTCTTTTTCTATTAGATCAAATTCATCTTTTATTTGTTTGAAAACATGTTTCTTTAAAGAGATATGTTCTTCAAAATGACTTATTCCCAACCTTTTGATTTCTCCACCATTTTTGTTTTTTACGATGTATTGATATCTTAGGGGTCTTCCACACTCACATGGTGTGTTTTTGTTTACATAACCGTTGTCGATGTAGTCAATTAAGACCCATTCCTCTTTCAATTGCATATTCTCACTTGAAGCATTTTCAAGTCCTGCGGATACATAAGTTTTTTCCTTCTGAACCCTATTAAATGCTTCAACCTTTTTTGTTTTAACAAAGTCCACTAAATACTGTTTCTGCTCATCATTAAGAAATGAAGTTTCTTTAAACAAGTTCTCTCATCCCTCCATATAATTTTCGATTGATATGTACAAAAGTTGCTGAAAGCAGTATGTCCTAATCTGTTATAGTCATTTATCGTCTGTTCCCTTTATTATACAGTTTGATCATGTTAGATTAAACTGCGTTTTATTTTATGTCAGAACACTTGTATATATCCATCGATGCACCTGAATACACCCCACACCAATAATAAATTTCCTATTACATTCCTAGATTCTTCTTCATTGACTCCGATTACATATAAAAAGTTTTGCTTTATTTCCAACATCTTATAGTGAGTAGCACTATTATCAAAATCACAGTGTCCAGCAGTCTTGTTAATTGACTTTACTTTGTCATCAACTTTAAAATTCATTGAGCTCTCTCCCCTCTTCGCTTTAGTATCGGCTAACAAGTCCCTGTGAAATTGTTGGTTTTATCTAATTTAAAGGTATTAAGTTGTGAAGATCAACGCCCCAACGAGTTTCCCCTTCAAAACTTTTACCATCACTTCTTGAGATTATAGGTCGGTCTCCAAAAAAATTAGCACAGGCAACCACATAATATTCAGCAGTGATATCTATTATAGGAAGACCGCCACTTAAGATGAGATACCCATTTAATCTATTAACTTTGTATTCATCCATTGGCGATTCTCTCCATTCTGTTTAAAATTTTTAACCTTTAGCTTTCCAAACTTGCCAACCATTCGACTCAGCAAAGGAAGATTTTACTTTCTCCCAATCCCATTCAATATCTGCATAATCTTTGCAGGTTTCTGACCTATTTTATGATTGAGACACCAGAGCTTTGGATACGATATTTCTGTGTTTAGTGATGATCTCACTGAGAAATTTAATGCACTGTTGGCATTTCTAACTGCCATGGGAATTGTAGTGGATTCAACCACTACAGGTATCTCAGATAGTGATCAAGCAATGGAATACACAGAACCAAAATAGCTTGGGGAGTTTATCTCCCCTTTTTTTCATTTTTAATTAATGATTATTGATCATGCAAATAGGATCTGGATATATCGGGAGCCCAATGCTTGAGAAGTCAGAATCTAACCATGAAGTAATCCCTTCTCCACATGAGACATGGACGATTAAATATTCTTTCTATAAGTTCAGCTTTACAAATGATCAGGAATGCCACGTATCAATCAATGGTGGCGATCCTATCTATTTAAGAGCTGGACAAAGCTTTCAAATGGACGCTGACGATTCACCTATCACAAGCTTCAAGATTTCTGAGTCAGGAATAACATATAACTTTTTGGGGCGCATAAATGAGCTTCTTCAATCCAATGGTTAATGTCTCAATTGTCACTGGGAAGTCTGCTTATGATATTGCTGTGGACAATGGTTTTTCAGGAACTGTAGAGGAGTGGTTAGCTTCACTAAAAGGTAAAAAAGGTAATACTGGTGCAAACGGAGCTAAAGGTGCTACCGCTCTACTGGTAAAGATGGAAAATCAGCATATGAATTAGCTGTTCAACAAGGTTTTCGGGAACATTAGATGAGTGGCTTGCCCACTAAAAGCAACGCCTAATTGATCACGTACCCTTCTCCAACGAGGAGGGTATTTTATATTGTCATACGTTTGCCATCTATTTGTGCGAATTCAAAATGACTACAAAACTTGTTTTTATTGTAATTTAATAAGGAATAATGTAGAATTATAGGCAATTAATGTCCTGTAGGGGGGAGTTTCTTGCCAACTGAAAAAACAGATGAGTTTGATTTTGCATACATTGAAGACGTGTTCGTGCCCCAAATAGTTCAAACTAAAGATGGGGTTAGCTATGTTATTGAAACAGAAGACATAATCAATCTTACTGAAGAACAATTCAAGCAAGTGGAGAGTGAAGTGTTAAAAAGAACATCTTCCTCTGTTGAAGAAAAAGGCGTGGATATTAAAACATTAACTCATGAACAAATAGAGGCTATCTTAGGCGAGATTTTGAATATAGTAGGAGAGTCTGAAAACCCTTTTGCTGAAGGTTTAATAGATCTTAGTGCTCATGTAGAATTTGATCACATGAACAACCCAAGGTTATTAAAACATAGAGGTTGGTACCATGAGGACAATGATGAAATTAGAAAAGAAATAGAAAGTGCTGTGAAAGAAGCATTTGATGTAGAGAAAGCTAAATTAAAATTTAATCCAAAAACTAAAAAGACCAAGCCAACGTTTACTTTTACAATTCTAGGGTATAAACGAAATAAGGATAAAGGTAAATTATCGGTTGTTGTAATCAAGGATTCTGAGGACTCTGTTCTTGTAGTAACCATTTTATGATGGTATCATTGTGTAAAGACCCGAATGGGGAGGGGAAAATATGGCGACACTGACTGTATCAGCAAGTAAAGTTGGTGGTAGTATTAGACCTGCTGAAAAATTATGTGAATGTGGTGAAAGAGCACCTCTTGGTTACTTTAATAAAGTTGGGCGTTTTGGTGAGACCTTCGTGACGGTGAAGAATGTGCCAGTCTATAAGTGCTCAGAATGTGATGAAGAAATCGTCAGAGGCGCAGATTCATTAAAGTTTTTTGAAAAAACTAAAGAAGCAGTAAAAAAAGGATTAACTGAGATTGAATTTGAATAAATTTTCCCTACATAATTGCGTAATTTTTGAGCGCTACTCCCTATAGGAGTAGCTTTTTCATTTAATAACTACCTTTTTATGACTTATGTCCTCCTGTCAAACCTGCTCTGTATAACGCCGTACCCCCAGGTGTATATGAAACAGCTCGTAAGATCGTTTTAGATCCGTATTTATTTTTTATCCTGTCCATAACAAATCCAAGCTTTCTTCTCTTCTCATTATCCTTTTCAAACAGACTTAATTGTTGATTCACATCGTCTTCAATATTGGATAAAGTCACTGAAACACTTCGTACCTTTTTGCCTATATAGAATTTCTCAAAAAGCATCAAGCAATATCGATAAATATCCATTTTGATATTTTTAAAGCAGCTTGATTTACCTGATATCCCACTCCACAACCTTAGACACTCTCACGCATCCCTACTGTTAACAAAGTTTCATCCTAAAGTCGTTCAAGAAAGGTTAGGGCATAAGGATATCCAAGTTACACTTAACACCTACTCGCATTTAATGCCAAACATGCAAAAGGACGCTTCCACATTTATCAGTGGCATCTTACAAGGCAAACAAAAAAGAGGAATCACATTAAATTGTGACTCCTCTTTTTTGTGACCCCAGTGTGACACGAGTAAGTGTCCAACACGTTGAAACCCTTGATGATTCCGACTGGGCTCGAACCAGCGACCTCTACCCTGTCAAGGTAGCGCTCTCCCAGCTGAGCTACGGAATCATGATATGTATGTGTTGCTGGGTATGTTGTTGTCTCTCTGACATTTATAATTATATATCCTGATTTCTCATTCGTCAACACTTTTTTTATCTAAAATAAAAAAAAGGGCGCGTCGCAAAATTGACGGCGCCCTTTTCGTTTATGATCTCACTTGGGCGGGGGTTATTTTTTTCAATGCCTGTTCGAAGTCCCGTTCTAAATCTTCGGCGTTTTCGACTCCGACGCTCAGGCGCAGAAGGCCGTCTGTGATGCCGCGTTTCTCCCTCTCTGCTTTCGGCATGGCGGCATGCGACATGGCTGCAGGGTATGAGAGAATGGACTCGACGGCGCCGAGGCTGACGGCAAATACCGGAAGCGATACGTTTTCGACCAGCTTTTTGACGGCTTCTTTGCTTTCCAATTCAAAGGACAGGACGGCGCCCGCTCCGCTCGCTTGCCGTTTATGGGTATCGGCTCCCGGGTGTCCGGCAAGGCCGGGATAGTAAACGTTTTTGATGGCGGGATGTCCGTCAAAATAGGCAGCCAGCCGCTCAGCCGTCCGGCTCGCTTTTTCCAGTCTGACCTGCAATGTTTTTAAGCCTCTCAATACGAGCCAGCAGTCCTGAACGCCGAGCACCGCTCCAAATGAGTTTTGCAGCTTATACAGCTGATTGCCGAGCTCTTCATCTTTTACGGCGGCAAGGCCTGACAGCACGTCGCTGTGGCCGCTTAAAAATTTCGTCGCACTGTGAAGCACGATATCTACGCCGAGATCAAGCGGCCGCTGCAGAGCAGGCGTCATAAAAGTATTGTCAAGGTATGTCAGACAGCCGTGATCCTTTGCCAGTTTGACGACGCCCTTAATATCCGTGATGCCGAGCGTCGGGTTTGACGGTGTTTCCATATAGATGGCTTTCGTATTCGGCCGGATGGCGCGGGCGACCGCTTCTGTGTCCGTCATATCGACAAAGGTATGTTCGATCCCGAAACGGGACAGAACCTCAGTCACCATGCGGAATGTTCCGCCGTACACATCCTCCGTGACAAGGACATGGTCGCCTTGGGATAAGAGCAGAAATGCCGTCGAAATCGCCGCCATTCCCGAGCTGAAAGCAAAGCCTCTCGTTCCGCCTTCAAGACCTGCGATCGTTTCTTCAAGCGCTGTTCTTGTCGGTGTGCCTGAGCGGCTGTAGTCATATGTCCCGAATTCTTCAAATGAAGACTGATGGAATGTGGAAGCATGCTGGATCGGGACGCTGACGGCTCCGGTGGCTCCGTCTGTTTTAAATGGATTGTGCACGAGCTGGGTTTCCAGCGTCCAATTGTGATTACTCATATGACACGGCCCCCTCTTTTACTTGCTGTAATGCCTGCTTTACATCCCGCTTCAAATCTTCTGCATGTTCAATGCCCACTGAAAATCTCAGCAGACGGTTGCAGACGCCGTTTGCGATACGGATGTCTTCAGGAATATCCATGTGCGTCTGTGTCGCGGGGTATGTAATAAAGCTTTCCACCCCGCCGAGACTTTCTGCGAAACAGATCGTTTTCAGCGCCTTTAAAAACGGATTGACCCATTCCTCTTTTTGCAGCCGGAAAGACAGCATCCCGCCTTTTCCGGGATATAACACATCGGCGATTTCTTCTTCCTGTTCTAAAAATTCCGCAAGTTCACGGGCGTTTTCTTCATGACGGCGCATTCTGAGTCCGAGTGTTTTCATCCCTCTCATTAAAAGCCACGAATCAAACGGCGGGAGAACCGCACCGATCGCATTTTGGTGATTAAACATGATCTCGCCGAGCTCTTCATCCTTTACGACAGCAAGACCGGCAAGGAGATCATTGTGCCCGCCTAAATATTTTGTGGCGCTGTGAATGACGATGTCCGCTCCCAGTTCAAGCGGACGCTGGAGCACCGGGGTATAAAACGTATTATCCACAATCAAAAGCAGGCCGGCTTCTTTCGTAATCCGGGCGATTTTTTCAATGTCCGCCTCCTGCATTAACGGGTTTGTCGGCGTTTCAACAAATACCGCTTTCGTGTTTTCCGTTATTTTGGAGCGTAAACAGTCTTCATCGCTGAAATCATCGTAAATAAAGCTTAAGCCGTATTTTCTCCATTCGTTTTCAAACAAACGGTACGTGCCTCCGTATAAATCGGAGGATACAATCAATTCATCCCCGCTTTTAAATAAAGCCATAATCGTTTGAATGGCTGCCATTCCCGAGCTGAAAGCAAAGCCTCTCGCACCGTTTTCCAACACGGCGATAGCGTCTTCAACGAGCTGGCGTGTCGGGTTTTTCGTACGCACATAATCAAAGCCTGTAGATTCTCCAATTCCTCTATGTCGGTAAGCGGTGGACAGATAAATCGGCGGACTGACCGTTCCCGTTGCTTCTTCGCTTCTATTTCCGATTTGGGCTAATTTTGTATCAACATGCTGCGTCATCAGTAAGCACCATCCTTTTTCAAAAATAAAAAAGCCCCCTCTTCATAAGAAGAAGGAGCTTTTCTCTTCCTCTTATCTTCCAAGCATGTGAATCGCTTGCTGGATTTAGCACCTTGGCACTTTGCCTTCCCGCGGCAAAGCAAACCGGTTGCTGAGGTTTCAAAGGGCCAGTCCCTCCACCTCTCGTGATAAGAATATTGTTTTGTATTTTCTGATTGTTCTATATTAACGCACAATAAAATGGATTTCAACAACTTTTTATTTATCTGAACTCTCGCAAGAAGTGCATCTGAAGAAAGAAATTTCTAATAATTCATGGTACAATAGGAAAAAACCATCAAGACAAGAAGCGGCCTGGAGGAATGCGAAGTGGCATCAAAAAACGGAATCATTCATGAGAAAAAACTTTTCTCCCATGAGCTTGAAGAGGAAATGACCGTTTTGGTCTACCTGCCCGCCACCTTCTCCCCCCTGTATAAATATCATACGGTCATCGCTCAGGACGGCCATGATTATTTCAGATTAGGGAGAATCGGGCGGCAGGCGGAAGAGCTTATGTCAAAAGGGGAAATTGACCGCTGCATCATTATCGGCGTCCCTTATAAAAATGTGCGGGAGCGAAGAAACACATACCATCCAGAAGGCTCTAAGTTCGCCTCATATAAGCGGTTTATCGCCAATGAGCTCGTTCCTTTTATCGACAAAGAATACCCGACTTATCAAGTCGGATACGGCCGCACCATGATCGGGGATTCCCTCGGCGGAACCGTTTCGCTCATGACGGCGATTGACTATCCGAACATGTTTGGAAACGTCATCATGCAGTCTCCGTATGTTGACGGGCACGTGCTGGATGCCGTCCGGCAGTCGGAGGATCTCAAACAGATTTCCGTTTATCATCAAATCGGAGAAAAAGAAACCGGCGTTCACACGACGGACGGCCAGGTTCTTGATTTCACCGCGCCGAACGAAGAGCTCAAACAGCTGCTGGAAAGCAAACAGTCCGAATACACGTATGAAACCTTCGACGGGGATCATAAATGGACCTACTGGCAGCCGCTCATCACGCCGGCGCTGAAAAAAATGCTGTAACCATTCATTTAAGGAGGGAACTTTCATGAAATACGGTATTGTTTTATTTCCATCAAAAAAATTACAGGATCTCGCAAATTCGTACCGGAAACGCTACGACCCGAGCTATGCGCTCATTCCGCCGCATCTGACGGTAAGAGATCCGTTTGAAGCGACAGAACAGGAAATCGAGCAGGTCGTATCACAGCTGAGACAGACGGCGAAAGAGTCGCATCCGCTCGTTCTGAAAATCACAAAATACAGCTCGTTTTCTCCTGTGAATAATGTGATATATATGAAAGCAGAGCCGACGGAGGAATTAAAATCCCTGAGTGAGAAATGCTACTCAGGAGCATTATCCGGCGAGCCGGAATACAGCTTCGTTCCGCATGTCACGGTCGGCCAGAAGCTGTCGTCAGATGAACATTCCGACGTACTCGGACAGCTGAAAATGCAGGACATTTCCCACGAAGAAGTCATCGACCGTTTTCACCTGCTCTATCAGCTGGATAACGGCTCATGGACTGTGTACGAAACATTTTTATTAGGCGGAGGAGAATAACTGCTTGGAATCCATCATCGCAAAAACTGAAAAACAGCTGAACGACGCTTTTTTCATCAGAAAAGAGGTCTTTGTTAAAGAACAGCACGTTCCGGAAGAAGAAGAGATTGATCAATTCGAAGACACGTCAGAGCATATAGTCATATATGACGGCGGCCAGCCGGTCGGAGCCGGCAGATGGCGCTTGAAAGACGGGCATGGAAAATTAGAGCGCATCTGCGTGATGAAAAGCCATCGTTCTTTAGGCGTCGGAGCCGTCATTATGCAGGCGCTTGAAAAAGCGGCGGCAGCCAAGGGCGCCGACAGCTTTATCTTACATGCGCAGACGCAGGCGGTTCCGTTTTACGAAAAGCAAGGATACCGCGTCACATCCGGCGAAGAATTTCTCGATGCGGGCATCCCCCATCTGGAAATGATAAAGGAACACAAACGATAAAATCAAAAGCACTCCTGTTGATATGGCAGGAGTGCTTTTTTTATGAAAATAATACTATTTCATGAATTTTATTGCATTTTATGGAAGGTTAATGTATGTTTAGTATACGAAGTATTACAATTCATACAAAAAATACAATTCATATTTCGGAGGGATAAACATGACGGCACCAAAAGGAAAACACATATTCGGGACTGTTAAAGTGGGCACAAAAGGACAGATTGTCATTCCTAAAGAAGCAAGAGATGTTTTCGATATAAATCCGGGGGATTCACTGCTTATGCTTGGGGATGACCAGCAAGGTATCGCACTTGTTAAACAAGAACTCTTTTTCGAGTTTGCAAAAGATATTTTAAACGCTAAGCAAATCGATGAAGATAGCGAGGATGAGTAAATGCACGCGATTGAGCTGAAGCAATTAACGAAACATTATAAAGAAACCGCCGCCGTTGACCGTCTTGAGTTCTCAGTTGAGAAAGGGGAATTTTTCGCTTTACTCGGTGAGAACGGAGCCGGAAAAACGACATTAATCAGTATGCTTTGCGGACTCCTTTCTCCGGATGACGGTGATGCATCAGTGCTTGGACACAGTATTTTGACTGATTTGGATAAAATAAAACCGAAATTGAATATGTCCCCGCAGGAAACAGCCATCGCTCCTCATCTAACCGTACGGGAAAACTTAGAGTTTATAGCCGGAGTCTACGGAATTCCGAAAAAAGAAGCAAAAAAAAGAACGGATGAGATGCTCGAATTGTTTCAATTAAAAGAGAAAGAAAGAGCAAAAACAAAAACATTATCAGGAGGAATGCAGCGCCGCCTCAGCATCGCAATGGGAATGATCACCAAGCCGGATATTTATTTCTTAGATGAACCGACATTAGGGCTGGACGTCCGTTCACGCCGCGAGTTGTGGAAAAATCTTGAGGCATTAAAGGGAGACATGACGATTATATTAACGACACACTATTTAGAAGAGGCTGAAGCCCTGGCAGATCGTATTTGCATTTTAGAAAATGGGACTTTAAAAGCACTGGGCACGGCGGAGGCTCTGAAAAAGCAAACTCATTCAGCCACATTTGAAGATGCCTTTTTAGCGATTTGTGACGGGGAGGCGGGTCTTTATGCTTAATTTCGCCATTCGCAACCGCAAAGAAATTTTTCGTGACCCCCTGTCTATTATCCTTGGAATCGCACTGCCTGTTATTCTATTGTTTCTGTTTACGGCGATTGAAAAAAATGCGCCGCTTGATACCTTTAAAATTCAGCACTTAGCACCCGGACTCATTGTTTTCGGTTTCGCTTTCCTTACAATGTTCTCTGCATTGCTGATCGCAAAAGACAAACAGACCGCCCTTTTGACCCGTTTGTTTGCTTCCCCTTTAAAAACAGCCGATTATGTCATCGGTTATGCAATGCCGATGCTGCCGTTAGCCATTTTACAAATCGTCATTTGTTTTATCGCAGCAGCGGCTGCCGGTTTATCCGCCGAGTGGATGAATCTTCTCGCAGGTATCGCTGTCTTGCTGCCGATTGCGATGATGTCCGTTTTCTTCGGTTTATGTTTAGGGGCTGTGTTTACGGACAAACAAATTTCAGGTATCGGAACGATTTATATTACACTCGTGCAATTTCTGGGCGGGGCTTGGATGGAGGTGAGCCTGCTCGGTGACACATTCAAACATATCGCTTATGCCTTACCGTTTATTCACTCGATCGAGCTGGCCCAGGAAGTCATATCCGGAGATTATTCTTCCTTTCATCAGCATATTTGGCCGATAGCGGGATATACCGTTTTGGCGCTTGCACTTGCTTTCCTCAGTTTTATGAAAATCAGGAAGAAATAAAAAAAGCCGGCACTCTGTAATGGGAGCGCCGGTCTTCTTTATTACGTTTCTTTCAGAAGGCTTATCGTATGCGGCAGCAGACGGTCATCCCCCGGACTGCCATGGCCCGGAACGACAATGCTGATGTCCTGATATCTTTTCATGACTTTGCGGACGGCGCGCGGCCACTGATCCGGATAAAAGCCCGGAGTAGGCACGATTTCCTTTGTTTCTAAAGCCTTGATTAAGCATCCGCCGAATAAGAGCTTATCCTCAGGCAGCCAGACGGTCATATTGTCTTCCGTATGCCCTTTTCCCGGATAAAACGTTTCAATTTTCATATCGCCAAACTGCAGCTTTGTCACGTTTTTCAAATCTCCGAGCGGCCGGTCATATCCCTGCTGTCGGGCGAAGTCGGCGGTCAGCTTCGTGCTGTGCACCTTTACACCGTATTTGTACAGGGTGTTCAGCCCGCCGATACGATCGTCATGAGCGTGTGTCACAATGGCATCGGTCATCCTTTTTCCTGGAAACCGCTTTTTTATTTGTGTCATTAATTGCTCTGTGAGACTGTCATTCCACGGAGTATCAATCAGTACGATTCCTTTGGAAGTCTCAAGAAGCAATCCGTTCGCAGGGACGGGACTTCCGTCTGCCGTACCGGTGCTTGTATGCATCCAAACATGCGGCGCCAGCTGTGTGAGAGTGACATCTTTTGCTGCGGAGCCATCCGCCGCGTGTGCCGGTTTCATTCCGGCAGTAAAGAGGCCGAATAGAAATAACCCCGCAATTAATAATGAAAGCTTTCTCAAATTGAATCATTCCTTTCCGCATCTTTCATATATACGACTCAAAAAAACCCGGATATATCCGGGCTTTTTCACACGTATTGATTTATTAACCGGCCTTTTCCCATGATTTGCGGCAGACGGGAAAGAGAGCGCTTACGTTTTTCCTCAAGTACTTTCTTTTCTGCGGCTGCGGTGTTTTCCTGGCGGCGTTCCACCTCTCTGTACACCCTGTCATTGGCGAGGGCGGCTGCTTTCGTAATGCCGGCGTAATCAGGCTTATAACCCGCTGCCCGGTTTGCGTATTGAGAATACTGCTGGTTTTGAATCCGTCCTGCATAAATCATATGTACCCCTCCCCTTCGCTTTTCATTTCCCTTAATCTTACTTTTTGAAACGCGGTTCTTTTGTTATGATATTCTTTGTCTATCAAATGGATGAACACCTTTTAATGGGAGGACCCCTTTTTGAAATGCGCCCGACTGAATAACCGAACGATACATTTACATAAATATTCTAGAGAACATTACCAATTCCTTTTTGAAGAAGCTCAGAAAGGAAATATTTTTTGCGCACATTGTGACCAGCCCGTCTTGATGCGGCTTTCGATTTTAGAGCAGCCGGCATTTTATCACCGGCAAAAGGGAGACTTCACCGCCTGTGAAAAAGCATGCGCGGCCGAGGAACCGCAAGCGGAGAAAGAAAAAGAAGAGTATAAGGAAGCAGGTATGTTCCGTCTGCCGAAAGGAAAAGCGATTTCAGAGAATCAGAAACCGATCGTCTCAGAATGGAAAAGCCCGAAAAAAGTGCCTGCGGCCGAACCGTTTTCACCAACATCCGAGGCGGCTGACACATCTTTGTTCCCCGGCATCGGCCTGAACCGTGAACAAATGAGGGCAGTTACAGAAACGGACGGGCCTTTGTTAGTGCTTGCCGGAGCGGGAAGCGGAAAAACAAGGGTTCTGACGGCACGCGCCGCCCATATGATTGAACATCTCGGTATTTCACCTGAGAACATGCTGCTTGTGACCTTTACAACAAAAGCCGTCGCCGAAATGAAAGAGCGGATGGCGAATGAGTACGGTCTGGCAGCCGGAAAAGTCTCCCGTCTCGTGACAGGAACATTCCACAGTTTTTTCTATAAAATACTCTATCATTATGATTCTTCAAAATGGAACGGCAGCCAGCTTTTAAAAATGGAGTGGCAAAAAGAGCAATATGTGAAAAAGGCGCTCTATGAAGAAAATTTGGATGAAAAAGAGTTTCCCGTCGACCAGGCGCTTCAGCTTATCGGCTGCTGGAAAAACACGTATCTCCCCCATGAGACCATTCCGCTTGCGGACGACTGGGAGAAAAAAGTGTACAGGCTCTACGAACATTACGAACGGCAGAAGCGGGAAAAACGGCAATTTGATTTTGATGACATGGCCCAAGGCTGTTATGAACTGTTTCAAAGCCGGCCTGATATTCTCGCGCAGTACCAAAACAGATTTTCTCATATTTTGATTGATGAATTTCAAGATATCAATCCTGTCCAGTACAACATTATGCAAATGATCGCAAGCCCAGAGAATAACCTGTGCTGCGTGGGTGATGACGACCAATCCATTTATGCGTTCCGCGGCAGCAGCCCGTCTTTCATTCTTGACTTTCAAAAGGATTATCCGGCAGCAAAGACCATTTACTTAACGGCAAATTACCGATCGCCGCATCCGATCGTCTCAAGCGCTCATGCCGTCGTAAAGAAAAATAAAAAACGGTATGAAAAAACACTTTCTGCCGTCAAAGACGGCGTTCACAATCCCGTGATGTTTTATCCTTACGATGAAGAAGAAGAAGCGACCATGATCGTTTCAGATATGAAAGAGAAAATTCAAAACGGGGCGAGTCCTGACGATTTTGCCGTACTTTACCGGACAAACAGCGCCGGACGGGCCATTTATGAAAGACTGCACCAATCATCGATTCCTTACCATGCCGACAGGGGCGTGCAGACGTTCTACAGCCGCAGAATCGTACGCCAGATCCTCGCCTACTTATATGCGAGTCAGAATGAAGATGATCCGGATGCGGTGAAAGACCTGCTGCCCGCCTTATTTTTAAAGCAATCCGTCCTGCAAACGTTAAAGGCGCTGTCAATTACGGAAGATTGCACGATGATTAAGGCACTGACGAAACTGCCTGACCTGAAGCCTTTTCAAATAGGGAAGATCAAGCAGATCGTTCCGTTTTTCGCAAGCATCCGGACAATGAAGCCGGTTGAAGCCATCACCTTTGCAGAAAGCAAAATGGGCTTTTCCGAGTATTTAAAAAAACGGGGCAATGAGGGAAACAAACTGGAAAAAGGCTCTGATGATCTCAGGGATGTCAAAGTGGCCGCCAAAAAATTCAAAACCATTCCCGATTTTCTTGCGCATGTCGATCATATGCGCGCCGCTGAGAATCTGAAAACCGATGAAAACGGCGTCGAACTGCTGACCATTCATCGCTCTAAAGGTCTTGAATTCAATACGGTCTATATTTTAGGCGCGGCTGACGGCTCGATCCCCCATGACTTCGCGCTTGAGACGGCGAGACAGGGCGATCCCGCACCCCTCGAAGAAGAAAGACGGCTTCTGTATGTCGCAATGACAAGGGCCATGCAGCATTTATATGTATCTTGTCCCGCGTACAGGCGGGGAAAAACAGCGCGCAGCTCAAGATTTCTCGAGCCCCTTCTTCGGACGGACAGACGGAGCGCACTCAGGATATAAAGAACCCGGCAGATCACTGCCGGGTTCTTCTCACATAAAAAGGCCTTTTTAGCAAGGCCGGCTGACGCCTATTTATTGTTCAGCATTTTAGAAATGGTGCCAAAATCAAGTTTCTCTTTACCGCTTGTAATAGATTGAACGATTTTGTCTTCCAATTCTTTCGGAACACGCTTGTTAGCCAGCTGGGACACCTTCTGAATGACGCCTCTCACCGTGTTTTCATCTTTGAAATTGGCATTTTGCAATGATCCTGCAAGGTTCATGACATCCTTCATGCTGACGCCTGTTTTCTTCTCAATATTTTTGAAAAATTGATTATCCATGGTGTGCCTCCTTTTGTGGAGTAATACGATATTGTATGAATAAAGAGCGGAACATGTGCCCGTAAGACAAGGAAAAAATTCCGAGTGCCCCGTCTCTATACTCCTTCATACATCAGGGAAGCACGGGACTGAACGGTCCCGCGCTTATCCAAGGTCTTGCTAAGGTTTAGCCAAAAAAGGATGCACCGACAATGATCAGAAGGATGAACAATACGACAACAAGAACAAATGTTGAGCCGTATCCGCCTCCGACATAGCCGCCTCCGTATCCGCCGCAGCCGCCATAACCGCCGTAGCCGCCGCCGAATCCGCCATATCCGAATCCCATATCTAAGCACCTCCTTTACTCTCTATACTCTATGTGAGCCGACTTGTTTGGCTTGGATAAATGCATAGGGCCGGTGCGGATTTCATTCATTTTAGTGAGAATGCTCATTTTTCTTCAGTTTTGCTTCTGTTTCGGCGGCAAACACATCTATCCATTCCTCAAAGCGCGATCCCGCTTCATCAAACTCAGACAGCTGTTTTTCAATAGATAAGATATATTTGTCATGCTCCCGCTGGTTTTGATTGTGCCGGCGGTATTTACCGTTTATGAATGATTCAAATATATTCATAACATCCCCTCCTCCTATGATCTATGCCGAACAGAGGCCGGCGTTCGGCAAAAAACAAAAAAAACCGGAAGCTCCGGTTTTTTAGAAAACGGCTATTTCGGTTTTTTCTTTTGGCCGCAGCCGCAGCCTTTTTTCTTAATTTTTTTTTCGTAAGGCTGATGCACAGTTGACTTGTATGGAGAATGTTGGGAAGGTTTGCTTGATTGATTCATGGTGATCCTTCCTTTCCTTATGTCATATATGCCAGTTTATGCCGAAAGTGACGGTAAGTTGCTGGTGGAACCGCCTTATTCCTGCAGAAGACGAGAAACCGCAGCTTCAATGATCCCGGCCGCGCCGGCGATGGCTAACAGCAAAATCAGCCATTGCGCAGCCTCGGGTACCACAATCTGGGCCGCAATTAAAAAGGCGGCGCACCATACGCCCGTACACCAATAGCAGCTGAGAAGTTCACCGATAAATGCCCTGATGCCTTTTCCTTTTATGACAATGTAGGTTTCTGTCGTGCCGTCTGGTGCGGTTTCTGTTTTTTCCTCGTGAAAAAGGCTCCGAAGCGGCGCCATAATGGTGTCAAATACGAAAAGCCTGGCCAGCCGGAAAACGGCAAACGATAACAGAATAAATGAAAGCCAATTGATAACCACCTGTTCACTCCTTTTCAAAACTTGACCTCTTTATACATATGCGAAAACCCTGATCTTCATGAATCGCACCTTGTCCGGTAAAAAAATAGGTGCGGTTTAGTTGTTTTTCTTATTCCGCTCGGCGTTTCATTTGCATTATATAAAGTATGAATGAGAAAGGAGTGAAGGTTATGTCGTTTGAAGAAAAAGTCGAAACACTGCAACCGCAAATATACGAACAATTATCCAACGAATTCGAGCAGACGATCGAAGTGATTGATTGCGAAAATGTCACAATAGATACAACACATATAACGGCCGCTCTTTCTATACAAGCCTCAGTTACTACGGCGATTATCCTCGCGACACAGCTCGCGATCGCAGATGAAGACACAGCCGACCAAATAGCAACCGAACTGCTGATCCTGGATGATTGCCAAATAAAAAAGAGGACCGTCATTCAAGTCCTGAACAGCCGCAATATTAAAATCACACTGACTGCAGACGATATTATGGCCTTTGTACAAATTTTGTTTCAATTATTAAATATACTTTTTGCTGAACTAGACATCCTTTAACCTTTCTTTTCAAATATTTAAATAGAGGTGAGAACAAATGGCAGATAACGAAAAATTTAAAAAAGAACTCGAAAATCTACCAGAAGTGGATCCGCTTTTAAAGGTGCTTGTCAGCAATGTCTTCAAAAAACACGGCGTGACAAAAGATAAAATGCGGGAAATACCTGATGAAGAAAAAGAAATGCTGATCGCATTAGTCAAAGACATGCAGGCAAAAACAGAAGCTTTTCTTGAAAGCCAGAAACAGAAAAAAGAGCAGGAAAAAGCGCAAGATCAGCAGACCAATCCGCAAACCCGCAGAGAACAATTAATCGAACAGCTCCGGCAAAGACGCCAAAATCCCGGTCAATAACTAAAAAATAGTGATTTTTATCAGGATAGATGCCTGAGTCAAAGTAAGGGGCCGGCTCATTTAATAATAGTAAAAGAAAAGGAGGAATAGATATGGAAAGCAGACCATACTCTTGGGTTGCACTTGATCCTGAATGCGAACATCCGCGAGAAGAAAAAGAAGAAAAAGAAGGCAGAAGATGTAATGTTTGCTGTAACGGACATGGATTTGGCGAAGATAATGCCTTCCTTGACCAAGACCTTGCTCAAGCGAATATCAACAAACAAGTTTCTGAAGAAGCGATTATTATCAGAGACTCTTGTGATATTAACGTAACGTCAACAGACGTTCAAGCAGTCGCTTCAGTCATGACAGCGATTAATGCAGCAGTCGTAACGGCCACTCTCACTTCAATCGCTGACGGAGTCATCGCTGAATTGGTCGCACAAGACTTATTGCAGCTAACAGCTAACAAACAGATCAACCGTCAAAAACTGCTCATCGAAAACTCCCGCGGCGTAAACGTGACAACAGTAGATGCCGATATCGCAGTGTTGATCTCAACAGCGACAAATTTACTGATTGCCGTCTTAGTTATCACCCTTGTCCTCTAAAAAGAAAAAGCAGAGCTAAAAATGCTCTGCTTTTTCTTATTTTCTCCGCATATGATGAATATATAGACGTTCACCCACACCAAGTGAGGCTCGCGTACATATGTTGTTAAAGACAAAAGTCAAATACCCTAAAAGAAGGAGCTGAAATCCATGAGCTGCGGAAAACACCATGGCCGAGATGAAAGTTGTGTATGCGATGCAGTCGAGAAGATTTTAGCAGAACAAGAGGCTGTTGAAGAACAATGCCCGACTGGATGCTATACGAATCTTTTGAGCCCGACGATTGCAGGTAAAGACACCATTCCGTTTCTCGTATTTGATAAAAAAGGCGGATTGTTCTCCACATTCGGGAACGTCGGAGGATTTGCGGATGACAGCCAGTGCTTTGAGTCCATTTTCTTTCGTGTAGAAAGACTATGCGATTGCTGCGCGACGCTTTCAGTATTGCGCCCCGTAGATGTGCACGGCGACACCCTCAGCGTCTGCCATCCTTGTGATCCTGATTTCTTCGGTTTAGAAAAAACAGAATTTTGCATTGAAGTTGATCTGAGCTGCTTCAGCGCCATTCAGTGCCTTTCACCCGAGCTTGTTAACCGGCCTGCGCCGCACAAAGAGAAAAAGCATCACGGATAGTCATTGATTCGCATCTTTCCTAAAGAAGAATCCCCTTCCAACCTTCTATTACAGATGCAATCATCAGCCCGCCCGGACTTCCGGGCGGCTGACTCTCCGATATCGTTTAATCCGGTATATAAAACGTGAAGTCAGGAGGGATATTATGAGCAAGCATACAACATACTGTGTGCGTGAAGCGGTAGAAAATATTGAAGACCTGCAAAATGCGGTTGAAGAAGATTGCCCGACAGGCTGTTATTCTAAACTTTTATCTCCGGCTTATACATTAGGCGATACAGTGCCGTTCGCCATCTTCACCTCAAAATCGAAACCGTTCACCGCATTCGGAAACGTCGGCGAGCTGGATAACGGTCCGTGCTTTAATACCGTTTTTTTCAGAGTTGAAAGGGTCTGTGACGGCTGTGCCACATTAAGCCTGCTTATTGCTTTTGACGAGCATAAGCACATTCTTGATTTTACAGATAAAGACTCTCTCTGCGATGTATTCCGTTTAGAAAAAACGAACTATTGCGTTGAAGTCGATCTCCATAGCTTCTGCGCCATCAATTGCCTGAACCCGAGACTGATCAACCGCACACATTCTTAAATCAAAAAGCATAAAAATAAGCTGCCGGATGAAAGAATTCAGGCAGCTTTTTGTATGGTTAAAATCCAAGCGGATGCAGCGAGGTAATATCGTCTATTGCGAGTTCTGCCGGCGCTCCGTTGCTTGTCGTCCGCAGGAAGATCGCATTATTTTTTCTGCCGACGATTACGCCTCTGTAGGTTTTCCCGTTGGCTTCTATCAGACAAAGGGTCCGCGGCATATTATGCGGCAGCTTCGTTAAGAAATCAATTTTTTCAAGAATGGACATTCTGCTCATCGGCTTTTTCACGCGCTTTGGCGGAACCTTTTCCTCTGGGGCGGCATTGTGAACCGCTTCAGGCTCTTTTTCAGCGGTATCAGGCTCTTTTTTAGCGGCGTCAGGCTTGGCAGTGTCCTGCTCCGCTTGCGCCGGAACTTCTTGAACGGCTTCTTCTGCGCGGCTGTGCTGTTCAGGCACTTGTTTTTCTGGTTCGACAGCCGCTGCTCCTTCAGGCTGAGTTTGACATTCTTCCTCCCGCTTTCCATGCATCGGCTCTTCTTCCGGCGGCTGAGGTGCTTTCCTTTTTTTGATTAATATGTCCTGCATTGATGATTGCGTGTCTGAATAATCCGCCTGAACAATATACATGAGCGGTTTTTTTTCCGCGTTTCTGTTTTGTTTTGACATCTTCATCCCTCCGATTCTGTCATGTTTTATTTATATGACGGAATGATTAAAATCAGAAGAAAGAAAAAAGCAATCCCTGAAAGGGACTGCTTGTTATTTAACGTGCGGTAATATGGAATCCTGAATCAACGTGAAGATTTTCGCCCGTGATGCCTCTTGACAGGTCACTGAACAAGAATGCAGCCGTGTCGCCCACTTCTTCAGGTGTTGTCGTGCGGCGCAGCGGCGCGCGCTCTTCAATTTCTTTCAGGATAGAGTTGAAATCACTGATTCCTTTTGCAGACAGCGTACGGATCGGTCCTGCTGAAATGCTGTTGACGCGGATGTTTTCTTTTCCTAAGTCAGCGGCTAAATATCTGACGCTCGCATCAAGGGACGCTTTTGCCACACCCATTACGTTATAGTTTGAAACGACGCGCTCTCCGCCGAGGTAAGTGAGTGTAACGATGCTTCCGCCTTCAGTCATAATCGGACGCGCCGCTTTTGCGACCGCTGTCAGAGAGTAAGAACTGATGTTATGCGCAAGCAGGAATCCTTCGCGGTTCGTATTTAAATATTCGCCGACAAGCTCTTCTTTGTTTGCGAACGCGATGCAGTGCGCGATGCCGTGAATCACGCCGACCTGCTCTTTAATGCTCGCAAAGCAAGTTTCGATCTCAGCGTCATTTGTCACATCACACGGAAGGATGATGGAATCATTTCTTTCTAATGTAGCCGCAAGGTCATGAACTGATTTTTCCAAGCGCTCTCCCGCGTAAGTGAAAATGAGGCGCGCTCCGGCTTCATGCAGCGAACGGGCGATTCCCCATGCGATACTGCGTTTATTGGCAACGCCCATCACAACGATGTTGCGGCCTTTAAGTGAGAAATTCATATGTATAAAGCCTCCTGTAATCGTCTTAAAGACATAGTTTTAGTACCTGATCTTAATTTTTATCATATCATAACCTTGTCCAGATTGAAAGCATGGGAAAAAGACCGCGGATGTTGAAGCGGTCTCTTTTTTATCTCGTCTGCAGACTGTTCCTTTTAAAGGCAAAATGATTGGTCGGGCCGTGTCCCTCTCCGATGCCGAGCGTATGTTCCACGGCTTCCCGCACAAAATTGACGGCTGTCTCAAACGCGGTCTGAATGTTTTTCCCCTTTGCCGTTTCCGCCGTCAGCGCGGCTGCGAACGTGCAGCCTGTTCCGTGGGTGTGTTTGGTGTCAATATAAGCGTGGCTGATTTGGGTAAAAGACGAACCGTCAAATAATAAATCAACGATTCTCCCCTGTTCAGGCTGATGTCCGCCTTTTATGATGACATGCTTTGCACCAAGCTTGCAAAGGTATTCGGCCGCTTTTTTCCGGTCCTCAAACGTTCGGATTTCCATTCCCGTCAATACCTCAGCTTCCGGAACATTCGGCGTCACCGCATAGCTGCGCGGAATTAACAGCTCTTTTAACGCGGCCTGAGATTCCTCACGCAGCAGGGAAGCGCCTCCTTTGGCAATCATGACGGGGTCGATGATGACATGATCAAGCCCGTACTGATCCGTTTTTTCCGCAATTTCCGCAATCATTTCCGCGCTCCACAGCATTCCCGTTTTTACAGCGTCAGGCCGCAAATCTTCCGCCACCGCGTCAATCTGGCTGCCCAGCGCTTCCCGGGTGAGCGGATAAATGCCGTGAACGCCCAAAGTGTTCTGGGCGGTTACCGCTGTAATGGCTGACATCCCGAAAACGCCGAGCTCCTGAAAGGTTTTGAGATCCGCCTGTATACCGGCGCCGCCTCCTGAATCTGATCCGGCAATCGTCAATGCTTTGCATATGCTCATGATGTTTTTCTCTCCTTTCGCATTATCCGATCCATTTATGATAAAAGGATTTCGCTCTGCTGATATCACTTGTGCCGTGTATTAATGCTCTGCCGTCACGAAACAGAACCATCTTGAACTTGTCTGTGCAAAACGAAATTAAATACGGGTTGGCTGAAACATCAAGCCCTGTCCGTCTGAGCTGTCCCGCAAGTTTTTGCAGATCAAACTGTTCGGAGATCCCCGTTCTGATCTGCACCGTGTTCCGCCCGCACAGAACCGCCGCTTTTGTCTGATTTTTATAGGATAAAAACGGATAATCGTTTGTGCCGCAGCTTGGGCAATCAGCCGACTTAAGACGGGCGACGTTTATTTCTGACCGTTCATTTTTCCATAAATCAAAGGAACGGAGAACATGCTCGATAGATCCGCCCGTTAACAGCTTCAGCGCATCTGCTGCCTGAAAAACGGCCGTCTGCAATACAGCCGGGCTGATGATTCCCGCCGTATCGCATGTCATACCGCCTAAAGGCAATGTCTCAAGCAGACAGTGAAGGCACGGCGTGACACCGGGAATGACGGTAAAAGAGAGCCCGTAGCTGCCGACACAGGCGCCGTACAGAAAGGGAATCCCTTTCTGCACAGCCGCATCATTCACAATCAGCCTCGTTTCAAAGTTGTCGGCGGCATCCACGATGAGAGAGGCGTCACGAATCAATCCGGGTGCGTTTTCCGCAGTGACATCCATGACAAATCCCTCGACTTCTACATCACTATTTATAGATCGAAGCCGTTTTTCAGCCGCCGCGGCTTTCGGCATTTCCTGTCTGACATCGTCTTCGGTATAAAGCTGCTGGCGCTGGAGATTACTCCACTCCACATAATCTCTGTCAGCGATCGTTACCTTCCCGACCCCTGCTCTGACAAGCATCTCCGCACTTGCCGTCCCAAGCGCACCCGCGCCGATAATCACGGCATGAGACGACCGGAGCTTCTCTTGGCCGGAGGGACCGATCGGCTGAAACAGCTCCTGTCTGGAATATCTGTCCGTCATACCGGAAGACCGTCTCGCGGACTGCTTGCAGTTCCGTAATCTTTCACCGGAATTCTCCCGGCTTCATAAGAAAGGCGGCCCGCTTCTACGGCAAGCTTCATCGCCCGGGCCATCTTGACCGGATCATCAGCGCCTGACACAGCGGTATTTAACAGCACGCCGTCAGCCCCGAGCTCCATCGCGTAGGCGGCGTCTTTTGAAGATCCGACGCCGGCATCGACAATGACCGGCACCTTCGCCTGTTCAATGATAAAGGATAGATTCAGCGGATTTAAAATTCCCTGACCGGAACCGATCGGGGAAGCGCCCGGCATAATGGCATGCACTCCGAGCTCCTCAAGACGTCTTGCGAGCACGACATCGTCTGACGTATACGGAAGCACGATAAATCCCTCTTCGAGCAGCTGTTCTGATGCTTTCAGCGTTTCAACCGGATCAGGCAAAAGTGACCGGCTGCATCCGATGACTTCTACTTTTATCATGTCACAAAGCCCTGAAGCTTTGGCAAGCCTTGCGATTCGGACCGCCTCTTCAGCCGTTGCGGCGCCGGCCGTATTCGGCAGAAGCGTGTATTTAGACAAATCAAGCTGTTCGAGAAAGTTAGGCTGAGACTCTTCAAAGATGTTCATCCGCCGCACCGCAAAGGTTAAAATATCTGATTCCGAGACAGCCACCGCCTCTTTCTGAATCTCAAAACTCGGATATTTTCCCGTTCCTAACAGCAATCTTGACTGAAACTGTTTTCCGCCTATTGTTAACATCCTCATCCGCCTCCTACAAAATGGACAATTTCTATGACATCGCGGTCACACAAACTTGTATTTTCATAATTCTTTTTTTCAATGATTTCTTTATTTCTCTCCACAACTACGATTCTTTGATCAAGCTGGTACGATTCAAGCAAATCCTGAACCGTCCCCTCATTTCGATTCCAATCAATTTGTTTTCCGTTCAGCTGAAGGATCATATATGAACAGCCTCCTTGCGATCAATTCGAAACGCTTCTTCCCATTCCTGTTTAATCTGTCTTTCCAGGATCATATCCCGCACCATTTCAGCCGTTGCCGGCGCCAACAGGATGCCGTTCCGAAAATGGCCGGCGGCGAAGATGATGCCGCTGTCTTCAGGATGCCGCCCGATAAACGGCTTTCCGTCTCTTGTTCCCGGCCTGAGACCCGCCCAAAACCGGTCTATTTTCATATGTTCGATGGCGGGAAGCATTGTTTTCGCTTTTGCAATGACGGCCTCAATTCCTCCGATGTCAGGCGTATCGCTCCAGTCGCCCTGTTTCATCGTGGCGCCGATGACAAGCCGGCCGCTTTTTCTCGGGACGACATAACAATGATCATGGTAAAGGGTTTTGGTCAGCGGGGTATCGTCATTCCACACGGAAAGGCATTCTCCCTTCACAGGAAAAAAAGGCTGTCCCAAGCCGAGCTGGCTGAAAAACCGGCCGCTCCATATACCGCTTGCAACTGCGACTTTGTCAGCATAGACATCCCCGCCGGATGTTGTGATGCAATATTCTCCGTTCACCCGTTTTACGGAGGTGACTTGTGTATGCTCATATATGTCAGCGCCATAGCGCCGCGCTCCTTTTGCATACGCTTTGCAGACATAGTACGGTTCGACATGGACATCGTCTTTTATAAAACTTGCGCCGAGAATGTCTTTTGAAGCGTAAGGCTCTTTTTCAAGGGCATCTTCCGCTGAAAGCCAGGTGACGGAAGGCAGATCATCCATCTTCCGTAGACGGGCGATATCTTCTTCGGTATACGCCAGTTTAAGCATTCCGCCGTTATGGCGCCTGATGTCAATGCCGCAAGCTTCCTCAAGCTCTTGCCCCGCCGCTTCATACAGCCTTTGACTGTGCATGGCAAAATCAAAAAACGCATCCCGGTTTTCACATTCCGCATGAGCGCCCAGCATTCCCGCGGCAGCGCTTGTCGTTTTTCGGCCGACTTCTCCGGCTTCAAACAAGACAACGTTCTGCTGCGTCTTCGCCAGCTCATAAGAAATGGCGCACCCGATAATTCCGCCGCCGATCACCGCTGTATCATAGTGCTTCTTCATAATCGGCCTCCCTTACCGCGCGTGCATACCGTTTTGCCGCCTCCTCAGGATTCTCAGCTGAGAAAATACCTGACATGACGGCAATTCCGTCCGGTTTCGCCTGCTTTGTGTGTCCGATCGTCTGCATTGTCATTCCGCCGATTGCGATGACGGGGATGGAAAGCGTGCGTTTGATCTCTGAAAGCAGGCTGATGCCTCTTGCTTCAAGTCCTTGTTTACATTCGGTTTCAAATACATGGCCGAACAACACATAATCCGCATCTTCCTTTTCAGCTTGGATGGCTTCTTTCAGCGAATGAACCGAACGTCCGATATGAAGATGGGGAAATCTGCTTCGCACCTGCTTTACGGAAAAGCTGCGGGACGGAAGCTGAACACGGTGTATGTTGGCAAAAAGCGCGATATCCGCCCTGTCATTGATAATCAATTTGTCCTTATCCGCACCGCCCTTTTTCAAAAGGGACAAAAGCTGCATGATCTCTCCCGCTGTTTTATCCCGCTCACGGATATGGATAAAGCTTACTTCGCGCTGAATCGAAAGAATATCCTCGGCCAGCTCGGCAACGGGTTTGCGATTATCAGTTACCGCGTGCAGCTCCAAAGGATTCCACCTCTTTTCCGCCCTTCTCGGACCAGCCTTCTTTTTGATAGGCCATTCCCCAAAATTGATATTCATAATAGCTTGAAATCACAAAATTCTCTTTCATTTTCGCGCGGATGTCCTCTGTGCTGTTTTCAGCAATCTCGTCGAAACGGCTGATTTGTTCTTCGACTTGCTGTCTGAACCAGTCTCCGCCGTATGTACCGATCCATTTTTCATAAATCGGATGCTCCGGTTTGCACTCTTTTAAGTGTTCGCCGACTTCATAATAAAGCCAATAACAGGGCAGAAGCGCAGCTAATATTTCTCCAAAATTGCCGCTCATCACCGATCTGTACATATGAGACGTATAAGAATAGGCGGTCGGTGCCGGTTTAAATGCCGCACGCTCTTCTTCCGTAATCCCTAAAAGCTCCGTAAACTCGCGGTGCAGCGCCATTTCCGCTTCATATGTCCCTTGAGCGTGGCCCGCCATCCTGCCCGTCGTAAACAAGTCTTCGGCATATGCGGCGCCGAACGCCTGAACTTTTGCAAAATGCGTCAAATAGTAGGAATCTTGCAGCACGTAATAGCTGAAACGGTCTATCGGCAGGCTTCCGTCACCGATTCCCGTTACAAACGGATGAACAAAACTTCCGTCCCACCATTCGGCAGCCGCCTGTCTGCATTCTTCAGAAAATGTCATCATGTCTTCCCCCCTGATAAAATAAAAAAACCACTTTCCCGCATCGGAAAAGTGGTTTGGAATTTAAATGGATAAAAGGAACCCCCAAAAAATACCGCTCCACTTCCCTACGCAGGTCTGAACCTGTTCAAGTTATGAGGGTCTAAAAGTCTCACTTTTATCTCAGCCCTTATGAAGGACACCCCTAGTGGTCATACGATTAATGATTTATTTGTTATGCCTTCTATATTATCACGAATTGCAATTTGGTCAAGCGTCAAGGATTTTTCTCAGTTCCGACACGTAGTTGCGCGAGCCCGTGACGATGAGACGGTCTCCTGTTTTCAGCCGCGTGTCTCCGTGCGGAACGATGCTGTCCACACCTCTGAAAATCCGGACAAAAATCACATCGCCCATCAGCGGAAATTCCCGCAGAATGATGCCGTTATACGCCGGGTTTTCCAGATTGATCTGATATAACGAAGACTCCTCATTCGTCAGGAGGCTCATCACGCCCGGCGCCTCAATTAATGCGCGCAAGAGCGTCTTTGTAGACAGAAGGATAGAAAAAATACTGATGCCCTCTTCTTTCAGTTTTGTTTCATGCTCAACCGAGCCGACGCTTGCGATGATACGCTCAGTCCCTTTCTCTTTCGCTATTAAGGCGATTTCGGCGTTCACATCTTCATTTCCCGTCGCCACGACAAGAATATCCGTTTTGAAAATACCGTGCGACTCAAGCGTGCCGGGCTCGTAATCAGAAATCGTGTCAACCGAAAAAACGGATTCCGCAAGCGTTTCCCCGGCATTTTCCTGATACACATGGACGACCCGTACTTCATATTCCTCATCGGGCAATTCCAGCGTAACCGGAAGTGTCATTTGGTTGGCGCCGATAAATGTAATGCGCTTTTTTTCCTGCGGCGCACTTTGCCGTTTGTATAATTTCTTAAAGCCGATCGGCGTGATGATGCTGGCAATAACTGCAACTAAAGTCAGCGCGCCGGACATATTGGCGCTGATAATGTGGAGCCTTTCTCCGATCGTAGCCGCCGCGATAACAAGCGACAGCGTGGACGTCAGCAAAAAGCCCGAAGCAAACACGGTTCTTTTGTCATACCATTTCTTTAAGTAAAACACCGGGAACATTTTGCTGATAAACAGCGCAAGCAGAAGCAGCGGAATCATCGTTAATGTTTTCGGATCTTGGAAGAGTGTCCAAATGTCCAATTTCACCCCGACCATGACGAAAAAGATCGGAATTAAAAACCCGTAGCCGAAGGAATCCAGCTGTTCCACCATTTCTTTATTCGGAGACAGAAGCGATACCAGAACGCCTGCCAAAAACGCGCCGAGAATATTTTCCGCCCCGAGAGATTCCGATAAAGCGACAAGCACGATAATCAGTGTGAAAATGGCTCTCGTGCCGATCTGCACGGTGCCTTTAGACATCGACTGCACAAATGAACGGTGTTTAAAGATCCTGCCGAAGAAATACAGCACGACCCCCGCGGCAAAGAGAATCAACAGAAGCCACATATTTCCGCTGTCTTCTCCGTAAAGAGAAGAGAAGAAAGCGAGCAGAATCATCGTAGCCAAGTCCGCGATAACGGCGACAAGCAGGATGATCTGGCCGATATTGGAGTTCATGATCCGTTCTTCCTTTAAAGTCGGGACCACCACACCGAGTGATATCGTCGAAATAATAAGCGTCATTAAAAATGCGTTTTGAATAAAACCGGCTAATACAAAAGCATAGGACAGCAGCAATGATAAAATAAAGATGCCGAAAAAGATAATCAGTGCGGCAGAAAACGTGTTGGGCGCTTCCTTGCCATTCGGAAGGAATTGTTTTTTCTTCCCTTTCTCAAATGAAGAAAAATCAATTTCCAAGCCGCTTAAAAACATTAAAAAGATAAAGCCGAGAACAGACAGCGTCTCCAGCCACGTGTCTCCCTGAACGACAAGATTCAGGCCGCTTTTTCCGATAATAAGCCCCATGATGATCTCCGCGACGACGACGGGGATGCTGAGCTTAAACCGATGTAAAAGGAGCGGCGTCAAAAAAGCGACGATCAGAACGACGACTAAAGATGCGACTGATGTGTGTTCCATTCGTAAATACCTCCTTAAAACAAGGGTTATAAAAGCCCGCTTAAAGCGGGCGAAACCTTACTTTTTTTTAAAAACATAACGCATATTCTAACAAGGCTGAACGCGAAAAAAAAGTGATAAGGCTTTATTTCTTTAATTCTTTTTTTAATTTGTACAAAAACAGCGTAATTAGGTATAGGAATTAGCCGCATAATAAATAAAAAACCGTTAATAAGGAGGCTGACACGAATGGCTTATGACATCATCAGCGATATACACGGATGTTATGACGAAATGATCGCGTTAATGCAAAAGCTCGGATATGAAGTCAAAGACGGAGCGCCCGTTCATTCTGAAGGCAGGACGCTTGTCTTTGCGGGGGATTTAACGGACAGAGGCCCAAAATCCGTAGAAGTGATGCGTTTTGCGGCAAAAGCATATGAAAAAGGAACCGTCCGTTATGTCCCGGGAAATCATTGCAACAAACTGTATCGTTACTTAAAAGGAAACCCCGTAAAAGTGATGCACGGACTGGAAACGACGGCAGCCGAACTGAAAGAGCTGTCTCCCGCCGACAGAACGGAAGTCTCCAGACAATTCATCCGATTATATGAGTCAGCGCCGCTTTATGACATTTTACATAATGGCGATCTCGTTGTCGCCCACGCCGGCATAAAAGCTGACGATATCGGTAAATACTCGCGTAAGGTAAAAGAATTTGTTCTGTACGGCGATATCACGGGTGAAACGTATCCCGACGGCAGACCCGTCAGAAGAGACTGGGCCGCCGCTTACGAAGGCAAGGCATGGATTGTTTACGGCCATACCCCGGTAAAACGCCCCCGGATCGTCAACCGTACAATCAACATTGATACAGGCTGCGTCTTCGGCAATCAACTGACAGGCTTTCGTTTTCCCGAGCACGAAACCGTCTCTGTGGAAAGCTCAATGCCGTATGATGCTTCACGATTTCGCGAGGATCACGGCAGGCAGGCATGAAAAAAGCCCGAAACCGGCACACGGTTCGGGCTTTACATGTGTTCAATTAATGTTCTCATATCGTCAGGCACCGGAGCGTGAAAAACGAGCGTTTCTCCGGTCATGGGGTGTACGAATGAAAGCCGCTCACTGTGAAGAGCCTGCCGCGCAATTCCCTCATTTTTTCCGCCGTACAGTGTATCACCGACTAACGGATGGCCGAGGTAGCTCATGTGCACCCGGATTTGATGCGTCCGCCCCGTTTCCAGCCGCAGGGCTGCAAGCGTAAACGCATGTCCCGCTTTTTCCGTTTGAAAATGCGTCACCGCTCGTTGTCCCTCCGGCGTTACCATCCGCTCAATAATACTGTCGTGTTTTCTTCCGATGGGCGCGTCCACCGTTCCTTCCTTCTGCGGCATGATGCCGTGTACGACAGCGAGATACCGCCTGCTGACAAGCCCCTTCTTCTGCGCTGCTGACAAAAGAGAATGGGAAAGCCGATGTTTGGCGATCAGCATCGCCCCCGATGTATCCCTGTCAAGGCGGGTGACAAGATGAACCGTTGATGGCACGCCGCTTTTCCGGTAGTGGCTGATCACTCCGTTAGCGATGCTTCCCGACGGGTGTTCTCTTGATGGAATTGAGGAGACATACGGCTGTTTATTGACCACAAGCACATGGTCATCTTCATAAAGAATATCAAGCGGAACCGGCTCAGGCAAAAGCGTTTCACTCACATGCTCCTTCGGAAATTCAATCTTAAGCACGTCTCCGTCCGCTAACACGGTGCGGACGGTTACATGCTCTCCGTTCACAAGCAGGTCTCCCCCGCCGAATTTAATGTCAGCGAGTAGCCGCTTTGAAATGCCGAGCTGCGCCGTATATTCTTTTATCGTCATGCCGGCTTCCCGGGCAGTCATGTTCTTTTGGATAAAAAAGTTGTCCAATCCGTTTCCTCTTTCTATTCGCCTTTTCCGATAAAGGAGTCCTGCACCCTTTTCCAAAACGGAAAAGGGCGGAATCTTGCAAATCTGACTTTTTCATTTGCCACACGGCATAGAATGGACTTGACATCCTTATGCAACAAGGTTAAATGATCAATTGTGACTTGAAAGTCGACGTCGTTTCTCGGTTTGATGACACAGTTATGATGATCGGGAAGCAAAAGCGGCGAGCCGACAGTCCTGAACACTCTGTTGTTAATGGATGCCATTTCCGCAAGCTGAATCGCTCTGATGGAAGGGTGGATGATTGCGCCGCCTAACGCCTTATTATAAGCCGTGCTTCCGGAAGGCGTGGACAGACATAAACCGTCTCCCCTGAACGTTTCAAACAGCTGGCCTTTAATTTCCACGTCAGCGACGAGACTGCCTTCTATGCTTTTGATCGTACATTCGTTCAAAGCCAGATACCGCTCCTCACGCTCTTCATCATGATAAGTGACAATCACCTCAAGAAGGGGATACTCCACGGTATGATACGGCGTTTTGGCGATGGCCAGAACGAGCTTTTCTATCTCCTGCGGAACCCAATCGGCATAAAAACCCAAATGCCCCGTGTGAACTCCGACAAACGCCGTTTTATCGAGACGGTCGCTGTACCTGTGAAATGCGTAAAGAAGCGTTCCGTCACCGCCGACGGAAATAACGATTTCCGGCTCTTTTTCATCCAAGGTCATATCAAAATCGAGTAAATACGCCTGTATTTTGCTTTTCAGTGTATCTGAAACCTCGTCTCCTTTTGAAGAAACGGCAAATTTCATGCCATTCCCCTCCTTTCCTACTGGCGGTCTCCCGCTTTTTTCTTTCGCGAGAACGCGGCTTGGGCTTCCTGGATTTCTCCGCGGATTTCTGACATTTCTTCATCGAGCCGGGATGCGGCTTCTGAGGCCCGCTGCAGCCTCAGCTTTACTTTTTCGGGAATGTTCCCGCTGTATTTGTAATTCAGTGAATGCTCAATGGTTGCCCAAAAGTTCATGGCAAGCGTCCGAATCTGTATTTCCACAAGAACGTGCTTTTCACCGGACGTTGTTTGTAAAGGATATAAAACGACAAGGTGGTAAGACCGATATCCGCTTTCCTTATGCTCTGCTATGTAATCCCGCTTATCGACAACGGTAAAATCTTTTCTGGCAAACAGCATATTTTTGACGATCTGGATATCATCGACAAATTGGCACATAATACGCAGCCCCGCGATATCCTGCATCGTTTCAATCTGATGAAGCGGTATGCTTTTTCGTCTCGCTTTTTCAAGTATGCTCGCCACCGGCTTCACGCGGCCTGTCACAAACTCAATCGGTGAGTGGTCATCTTCATACTCATAAAGGGTTCTGACGCCTTTCAGCTTCACCTTTAATTCTTCAACAGCCTGGCGGTATGGCGCTAGAAATTGCTCCCATTGTTTGTCATCCATCGTACATCCCCCAATTCCGAACCTGTTCTAAAGAAATACGTTTTTCACTTTTTCTTCCATATCTCCGTAGTTTGCATTATCTTTAATATTTTCAAGAAGATAATCGAGTTCTTCATGCAGCCCTGAAAGTTCAACCGTTTTTCCGCCGGCCTCAAGGACCGCCGGCTTTCTTTGGTCTAAGGCTTCTTTCAGATCCGGCCAGATATGTTCTTTTATAATGACATATTCAAAAGAGTCAGCTGATTCAAGTATGTATACAAAAGCAAAGTGATCGGAATCAACAAGCATTTGACCTGAGGCTTTGCGTTCCGCTCCGCTTAAGTCCTCTCCGCACTTCAAGCGGAGCGCGTCTTCTGTTAATGATGCATTTTGGATTTCAATTCTCTTTTGCATAATGTTCTCCTTTTTTAACAAAGTACAGCATTTATTTTATCATATCAAGGTCGATATTGATAAACGTAACCTCTAAAGAGATAATGGGAATTATACAATTTTTCGTCCTGAAAGGAAGACGGTCATGACCCAAGAAATAGAAATTGAATTCAAAAACCTGCTGACAAAATCAGAATTTCTGAAGCTGAGTGAAGCACTCTGCATGAAAGAACATGATTTTAAACAGCAGGTCAATCATTATTTCGACACGAAAGATTTTTCCCTGAAACAAAAAAAATCAGCACTCCGCATCCGAGAAAAAGACGGCGCGTTCGTCCTGACGTTAAAAGAGCCTGCTGCGGTCGGTCTGCTGGAAACGCATCAAGAGCTTGCGGCACCTGATCTTGACGTCTTCAAGATTCCGGAAGGCCCCGTCAAACGTCAGCTGGAAGGTCTCGGAATCAACTCAGAACACATTTGCTATTTCGGGACGCTGTCGACCGCACGCGCGGAAAAAGAATCAGAAAAAGGCTTAATCATTTTAGATCACAGCCGATATTTAGAGAAAGAAGACTTTGAATTGGAATTCGAGGCTGCTGACTGGGATGAAGGAAAACGGGCGTTTGAACAATTGCTCAAGCAATTCGGCATCCCAGAGCGGATCACGAAAAATAAAATCCAGCGTTTTTATGAACAGAAACAAAAAAAGGTGGAATGACACAGTGAATATAACGAATTGGGCGGCCCTTCTCCAGCTGCAATCAATGGCGCTGCAATCAATCTCTCATACAAGCACGGCTTCAGGCGGACAATCTTCAGAAAGCCCGCTTGCCAATTTCAGCGCGCTTCTCAGCCAGTATACGGACACAGCCGTCCGGGAGCAGCCGGAATCAGGGATTTTAAACGGTGTGCGGACCGCTCACGCTTCATATTCACCGAGAATTCCCGTTTCATCCGGTTCCGCGGCAGCTTCACAGACCGCTTCCCCAAGCATAAAGTCTGCGAATGCGGCTTCTGACATCAGCACCGGAAACTTTTCAATAGACAGCGCCATTCAGAAAGCGGCCGAAAAATACGGTGTGGACGAAAAGCTGATCCGCGCGGTTATTAAACAGGAATCAGGCTTTAATCCGAAAGCGGTCAGCGGTGCGGGGGCAATGGGACTGATGCAGCTCATGCCTTCCACGGCAGAATCACTCGGGGTGTCAAACCCGCTTGATCCCGTCCAGAACGCTGAGGGCGGCACGAAGTACTTAAAGCAGATGCTCACGAAATACGACGGAGATGTATCTCTCGCGTTAGCCGCCTACAACGCAGGCCCCGGCAACGTAGATCGGTACGGAGGCATTCCGCCGTTTAAGGAAACACAGCAGTATGTCAAAAACATAACCAAACAGTATTACGCGTAAACCAGAGAGGCTTCCTTCGCCCTCTGGTTTTTTTGCGGAGTGAAATCTTACACATGAATGAAGGCGATGTGATATGATATGAAATACAAGCGCCTGACAGAAAGGCACTTTGTTTGTAGAAATAAAATGTTATTGCTAAAATATACAGTAACTGAAGATAGTAAAACAAAAAGATAAATTCGCAATGGGAATTATGATTCCTATTAGCCATATAAAGGAGTAGTCAACATGGGACAATCGTTTAACGCACCATATGAAGCGATTGGAGAGGAACTTCTATCGCAACTTGTTGATACTTTTTATGAGCGTGTCTCGTCTCATCCCTTGCTGAAGCCGATATTTCCAAGTGATTTGACTGAAACGGCCAGAAAACAAAAGCAATTTTTAACCCAGTATTTGGGCGGACCTCCTCTTTATACTGAAGAGCACGGACATCCCATGCTCAGGGCAAGGCATCTCCCCTTTCCGATTACGGACGAGAGGGCTGATGCGTGGCTAAGCTGTATGAGCAAAGCGATGGATCAGGTCGGGCTGGAGGGCGATATTCGTGAATTTCTGTACGGGCGTCTGGAACTGACGGCCAGGCATATGGTAAACCAGTCAGAAGCGGAGGATCGATCATATTGACGAATTATCAGCATGAGCAATACTTCGCCCATTGCCACGGACATCCAAAAAAACCGCTCGAAATTTACATGTTTGTCGACCCTTTATGTCCTGAATGCTGGTCGCTGGAGCCCGCCATAAAAAAATTAAAAATCAAATACGGACGTTTTTTTACGCTGCGGATCATTGTTTACGCGAGCATTACATCGTTGAATAAGCAAAAACGGAAAAAACACCTTCTTGCCGAAGCTTGGGAAAAAATTGCGAACCGTTCCGGGATGCCCTGTGACGGAAGCCTTTGGCTCGAGCAGGATCAGCCTCTTTCATCGCCCTACCTTGCCGCACTCGCTTTAAAAGCGGCTGAACTGCAGGGAAGAAAAGCGGGCATTCTGTTTCTCCGCAGCATGCAGGAAAGCCTGTTTGTCTCCAAGCAGAATATTACAGATGAAGACGTTCTTTTAGAAATTGCCGAAAAGACGAAATTGGATGTTGAAGAATTCAAGCGCGACCTCCATTCGCAAAGCGCGGTAAAAGCGCTTCAGTGCGATATGAAAATCGCGGCGGAAATGGACGTCACCGTCAACCCGACATTGACGTTCTTTAACAGCCTGCATGATGATGAAGGGCTGAAGGTCCCCGGCAACTATTCTTATGACGTATACGAAGAGATCTTATTCGAAATGCTCGGGGATGAACCGAAGCCTTCTGAAACGCCGCCTTTGGAATGTTTCATTGAATATTTCCGGTTTGTCGCATCGAAAGAAATCGCACTCGTTTATGATTTGAGTCTAGAAGAAGTTGAAAAAGAAATGAAAAAACTGGCATTCGCCAAAAAGGTCGCCAGAGTGGAAGCAAAGCACGGTCTGTTTTGGAAATCTCTGGCCGGCACCCAGGAGGATGTCACCTGTTGTGATCATTAAAAAAAGCTGATTCCTTACGGAGCCGGCTTTTTTTGTGCAAATAAAGAAACCGCGCCGGGATAAGCGCGGTTTCATATGTCTTAACGACAACAAAGGGGATGGGAGAAATTTTTCACGGTCAAACAAAGGGGTAATGTTTGTTTGTGATCAATTTCACATCCTTATCATATCAAATCTTGTCGAGTTTTGACAAGCCATAAGATTAATGTTCATATTTTTGTCACAAAACATAACTGACTGCTTGTTTTCATAGAATATATCAATGAAAAACAAGGAGGGAAATCAATGCTCCGCACCGTATTGATCATCGGAATGATTGTGTTTTTCTTCTTTTTAAACCTGCTGGCCATGATGCACATGCTGCCGATTTACATTACATCTCCCCTGCTGTTTCTGTCCATATTGTTTGCCTTGTACCGGCTGAACCATAGAAAAACGTTTAAAGGGTTTTAGGAAAAGCCTGCGCATCTTATGCACAGGCTTTTTTGAATTACGAAGGGTTCACTTTCGAAAGAAGTTCTTCCATTTCATTCAGTTTCTCTTCAAACATTTTGCAGGCCGCCTCGATCGGTTCAGGCGATGTCATATCGACTCCCGCTTTTTTCAGTATGTCAATCGGATATTCCGAGCTTCCCGCTTTTAAGAATTCGGTATAGCGCTCCACCGCAGGCTGGCCTTCTTTTAAGATCTGGCTGCTCAGCGCTTGGGCCGCACTGTAGCCTGTCGCATATTGATACACATAATAATTGTAATAGAAGTGCGGAATTCTTGACCATTCCAGACTGATTTCTTTATCAATCACCATGTTGTCACCGAAATACTTTTTATTCAGATCATAATAAAGTTCGTTCAGCAGTTCAGGCGTCAGCGGCTCGCCTTCCTGCGCTTTCGTATGAATCAGATGCTCAAATTCAGCGAACATCGTCTGTCTGAACACTGTGCCTCTGAATCCTTCAAGCATATGGTTGAGCAGGTACAGACGCTGTTTTTCATCCTTTAAGCTGTTCAGCATATATTCACCGAGCAGCGCTTCATTAGTCGTTGAAGCGACTTCAGCGACAAAAATGCTGTAGTTACCGTATGGATACGGCTGATATTTTCTCGTATAGTAGCTGTGCACGGAATGGCCGAACTCGTGAACGAGCGTAAACAGATTATTGACATTATCATGCCAGTTCATCAAGATGTACGGATTCGTGCCGTATGTACCGGACGAATAAGCACCGCTGCGTTTTCCTTTGTTTTCGTATACATCGACCCAGCGGTTTTCAAGTCCTTCTTTTAAAATAGACGCGTATTCCTCGCCCAGCGGAGCAAGTCCTTTGAGCATATAATCTTTCGCTTCCTCATATGTGACCTTCATTCCCGAATCTTTTACGAGCGGTGTGTACAGGTCATAAATATGGACTTCATCAAGGCCGAGCACCTTTTTCCGCAGGTCAATGTAACGGTGTAATAACGGAAGATGTTTATTGATCGTTTTAATCAGGTTATCGTAAACTTCTTCAGGGATGCTGTTATTGGATAAAGCCGCTTCCCGTGCTGATTTATATTTTTTCACACGGGCGTAAAAATTATCTTTTTTCACAGTGCCGCTGAGTGTAGTCGCCATCGTGTTTTTATACTGTCCGTATGTTTTATATACGGCTTCAAATGCGTTTTTGCGGACTTCACGATTGCTGCTTTCCAGGAAATTAATAAAGTTGCCGTGGGTGATTTGAGTTTCCTTGCCGTTTTCATCTTTAATCGACGGAAATGTAATATCGGCGTTATTTAAAACGCTGAATGTATTGGAAGGCGACGACAGCGCTTCTGAGGCTTCCGCAAGCAGGGCCTCTTCTTGTTCGCTCAGCACGTGCGGACGCTGTTTTGTAATTTCTTCAATTGCATGGGAGTAAAGCTTAAGCTCTTCTTTTTCGAGAATAAACTGGTGCAGCTTGTCCTCCTGAATCGCCAGAATTTCCGGTTCAATGTAAGCAGTCGCGCTTGCAGCCTGAGAATACAGGCTTGCGGCTTTGTCGTTCAGCCCTTGGTAGAAAGAATTTCCCGTATCCTGGTCTGAGCGCATATGCGCGTATGCATAAAGTTTCCCAAGGCGGTTCGTCACTTCATCCTGTGCCGTAAGCGCCGCGTATAAATTATCAGCCGAATGAGCAAGTGTGCCTTTAAAAGAAGATAAATTCGGGATTAATTCTTTAACTGCTTGAAATTCTTTATTCCAGGCCTCATCACTAGGAAAAATATCCTCTAGTCTCCATGTATGCTCTGCCTTTACTTCACTTCTGTCAGGCAGCTGTGCTGCTTTATTTTCCTTAGTCATGGTGATCCCCCTCGTTTTCTTTACTTCAAGCCAATTGAAAAAACGATTGTTTCTCCAAAAACTTGTGTTGTGATTATCTTCCGGCTTTTCACTGCCTTTTGTCAAATCATATGCGGCATATAAGACCGAGCATACCAATAATACAGTGAAAAAACGAAAACAAAATGCTTGTACGCCCCTCACATTCGCCACCACCTTGACGTTAGGGTGAACGAAATGAAGCATTCTCATTCCCCAAAAAAGAGCAGATCCCGCCGGCGCAGCTCTTCTGCCGTTTGAGGGCGCTTCCATTGAGATGAGGGCATATATACTTCATTCTCAATTTCCCTTAAAAAATCCTGCAAGCATAAGAAATCAGCATATTGTTTTACCGCCATTCCGATAAGGCTATCTTGTGAACCATACCTCATCCGGATCTCCTTACGCCTGATTTTTTGCCGTAAATCATGAACCATGCCGGATAATCGGATTGACGCGCCTTTTTTAGAAAGTTCCGCAATCCGTAAGTATAAATGGCCCTGCCACACAAAAACGGGACTTGCAAAAACAAAGCCCGCTGAAACGGGAATAAACACTTCAGATGGGAGAAATGGAAATGCAACCTGATGTCTTTCGTAAAAAAGACGCCGGATAAGACCGGCATCTTCAGATAAAAACCGCCCGCTTTTGTTGCGGAAGCCGGCTACGGCACGTCCCCACGAGGGAAGTCTGACGCTGTGCCGCCCTTCCGGATGACAAATGTCTTTCAGGTTTGCTTTGTGAAGAGGGATTGCGGTTAAGCCGGCATAAGAATAGCCGGTGTAAAACGGAGTGATGGAATGCAGCCTGTAAAAGGAGCGGGCGTCGGGGCAGTAAAACAGTAAGGAGGAAAATGAATGGACTTCAAAGAACTGCCAGTGAAAAGCAGAAAGCCGGAAAAATTGCGTGGCCATCCGTTTTAACCGTTTTGCCCCGATGATCCAGACCGGCCGGTAACCGGCATTTTTCAGGCCTGCCGTCCGGCTCTTTAAAGAGTCCGCCGAAAGGTTCGCACATTGAAATTCAAAAGCCAGCCTCTCTTCTCCGCTTACTGCCGTCAAGTCAGGCCGCTGTCCAGCGGAAGTCAGATACGGTTCCAGGCTGACACTGCACCCTTGTGTCTTTAGCCAGAGAAAAAGCTGCCTTTTTCCTTCCAGATGGTATTCGCTTTCGGGTTCGGATTCCCCCGGACACAGCCTGCTTTTTTTATGAGCGAAGTGCGGCAGTTTCTCCCGTCCCAGTTTGATATCAAGCTCACTTTTGCAAACAGGGCAGAACCAGCTTTTCTTTCTCAGCTCCGCCGCTTTTTCCTTTGAATAGCTTCCGGCCAGCTGAATGAGCCGTCCGTCGGCAGTCACAGCACTGAACATGTTGCATCTTCTCCTTTCCTGAATCTTGTTGTATTCAGCAGGAAGAAGGCATAATCCTGTTTGCGGATGAGAGCCCGTTATACGGTTTTCAGCCGTTCATCGTGTCATTCAGAACAAAAAAAACCGATTTCTGCTGAGAGAAATCGGTTTGTTATGATGCAAAGTGTTTTTTTATTGTATATAACGCATGATCAGCGATCACCAATTTGCCGTATTCTTCAAGACGGTGAATGCTGACTGATGATTCGTGCGCGTACTCCAACAGGATGCTTAGCTGATTTTCAACCTCTTCATCAGTTTGCTCATAAAAATCTGCATATAAATAATATCGGTCTTCAAACGAATACAGGGTCGTTTTGATTCCGTTAAGATTCAATTTTGATAGCGAGATGAGATCCTCAAAATCATCGAACCGCAAAGTGAACTGAAGCTTTTGCTCCTTATCTTCCCGGCTCTCGGCCTGCTCTTCTTTCTGGAAATCATCAAGTAAAGCATCGAGATTTTCATCTGCCGGCTCTTGTTTTTTATCTTCCGGGATCGGCAGTTCGAGTTTTTGTCCGTCCTTGGAAAGCTGGGCTTTTGTTACGATTATTTCCAGTCCTTTGTCCAATGCCTGAACCTGAATCCAAAGAGGACCCTCGACAGCGAATTCTTCTTCATCATGCACTTCATCCATGACTTCCCAGAACAGTTCTTCACTGCGCTCGCGATTGTACCAGATTTCTTCTCTGTCAAAACCGCGATCTTCAATATCACCATAAGACATATAAAATTTTACAGTATGCTCATTAATTCTTTCTATTTCCATTTTGCCAACCTTCCCTTCTTTATAAGATGTTGAAGGGACATCTAAGCTCCCGATGAATAGTACTTTACTACACTTTACCCATTCCGTCCACATCTTAACCTTATAGAGGACAGCGCAAATTCTTTATATTTCTATTTTATGATAAAACAGTTATAAAAGAAATAAAAAAGCATTTTCACACCGAAAAACAGGCTTTCTCCCGGTTCCCATCATAAATAGCACACTGCTTCATATATTAGCTGTACAAGCAATCGATCTATAAGCGAGGTGTTATCATGCCGCACGATTACCTGCTGTCCCTTCTGCTTATTATCGGGATTGACCTTATTCTCGGCGGTGACAATGCCGTCGTCATCGCGATGGCCAGCCGGAATCTGGCTCATAAACAAAGACAGCAAGCGATCATCTTCGGAACGTTTATCGCGGTCGTCTTGAGAATCGTTCTGACGAGCGCTGCGGTCTATTTATTGAATGTTCCTTTTTTACAATGCGCAGGCGGGGTATTTTTATTGTATCTCGGCTATCAGCTTCTGATTGAGAAGAAAGATGCGCAGCATGTGAAAAGCAGTTCTTCTCTTTGGAAAGCCATCCGCACAATCGTTCTGGCTGATATCTTTATGTCGCTTGACAATGTCATCGCAGTAGCCGGCGCTTCTCACGGTGAGCTGACACTTGTAGTGATCGGCCTCTTCATCTCGGTGCCGATTATCATTTGGGGCAGCAAGCTCGTTCATGCCGCCATGGACAAAATGCCTTTATTGATGTACGCCGGGAGCGGTCTTCTCGCATTTACCGGCGGTGAAATGATTGCCGGAGACAGCAAGCTGTCATTTTTCATGGCAGAACACGGCATTATACAAATGATGCTGCCGATTTTGACCGTCGTTTTTGTTATCCTCGCCAGTATGATTTACCAGCAGACTGAAAAATAACAAAAAGCCCAAACCGCGATGGTTTTGGGCTTTTTCCATGCTTATCGTAAGCTTATATCAGTTGGCAAGACGCTGTGCTTCTCTTAATTGGAAAGAACGCACTTTTCTTGGCAGGAATCGTCTGATTTCATCTTCGTTATAGCCGACTTGCAGACGTTTTTCATCAATGATGATCGGACGGCGGAGCAGTCCCGGATGCTCATTGATCAAAGTATATAAGTCTTGAAGCGGCATAGATTCAACATTTACGTTCAGTTTCTGGAATACTTTAGAACGGGTAGAGATAATTTCATCCGTACCGTCTTCAGTCATACGCAGAATCTGCTTGATCTCATCAATTGATAACGGCTCGGAGAAAATGTTTCTCTCTACAAACGGAATCTCGTGCTCTTCAAGCCAAGCTCTTGCTTTTCTGCATGACGTACAGCTAGGTGATGTGTATAATGTAACCATTAATCTTCACTCCTCTAATTAGTAGGATGAACATGTTTGTATTCTCAAATTGAAATGACTTTAAAAAAGGAATCTTTATAGGTATTATACTATAAAAAAGTAAGTGTGAACAGTCTCCTGAGAAAAAAATGTGTCAATCCGGCAAATTTACGGCTGGCGGATTTTTCCCCATTCTCAATTAGCTCAGCTGATCGAAAATGTTTTTTCGTTTTTTCTCATCAATGACTTTGAGAACTTCATCCGTTTTTTCGTATGATTCTCCGTACCATTTTTCATCTTTATAAGTGTGAATGTTTTCATATGTCTGTTTCATCGCTTCAAACATTTCTTCTTCTGATTCCGTCTTAGGTGACCAGTACAGAATCTCCATTTTGTTCACTTCATTCGTAGCCAATGACCGGCGCCGATACCCGATTGACTGCGCGTGCTTGAAATGCTCTCTTTGATAAAAACGCAAGCGTTTCTGTGTATCCGTGTCATCCTCGTCAACAGGCTCCACCTCAAGCAGAATCGGCTTGTTTTTCTTTTTCAGCCTGCCGATCAGCTTGCTTCCGAGGCCTTGTCCTCTGGATTTCTTTGACACAAACAGGTAATCAATAAAGATGAAAGAGTCAAATTCCGCATACATCAGCACGTGGTACTGCCCCTCTTCTTTATGATAAACATCGCTTTGCTCCTTTAACAGAGCTTCCATATGCGCTTTTGATTTCATTTCTTCAATCGGAAAATATTCACTCAGCTTTTCGTACCAGTTCATTCATTTGCTCCTTATGGGTTCGTTGTCTTCACACTTTTAGATATACCCCATTTCCGATTGTTTAAACAATCTTACATCTATTAAGACGTGTGATCCTTTAACATGGTTTCAATTTTTTTAAAATGGTGTGTAATCGACGTTTTTGGTATAGCGGTTTGCCGCGTCCCACAATAAAAATTCGTCAATTCCTTCATCATGCAGCGCTTTAACCTGGTCTTCCACCTGGCGTTTTCCGTACTTTTGATAATTTCCGCTGCCGAGATATGATGCCGTGAAATCCTGAAGCCACGGGCGCGATACAGGCGGGTGTTTCAGCTTAGACAGTTTTTTATTTTCCACCTTCGCGTATTCTTTGACGACATTGTAAGGCTCAAGATCCGGTTTATCAATGCCGAAATAGCTTGTCCAATGGCTCGGATAAATCATGGATGAAATGACATCGACCTGTTCTGAAATCTTGCTGAAATTCTGGCCGATCCCCGGCGCTTCCGGCAGCGTGGCAGAATAGCCGAAAATATCAACCGACACATCCGCGCCGTACGGCTTGAGTTTTTTCTTCGCATAACCGACAAAATCGGTGACGGCGTGAACGCGTTTTTGCACATTGCTGTCTGCTGTTTTCCCGTAATCTCCGTGTCCGTATGTCAGTTCGTCATCACGTTTTTCAAATCCTTCAGGAAAACGGACATAATCAAACTGAATTTCTTGAAACCCCATCTTTACGGCTTGTTTTGCAATCTTTACATTGTAATCCCATACTTCTTTCATAAACGGATTAACGAACGATTCGCCGCGGCCGTTTTTCCAGACACTTCCGTTTTTTTCTTTAAAGGACCACTCCGGCTTTTCGTTCGCGAGTTCGCTGTCTTTAAATACGACAATACGCGCGATCGGATAGATCTTTTTTTCCTCCAGCTTTTTCATCATCTTTTTTGGGTCTTTGATGTATGGCTTGGCGATTTTGGCATACTCAGAATGGCCGTCCGGCTTAAAGGTGAGGTTTCCGTTGTCGTCCTTGACATCAATCACCATTGTATTGAGCTCCGTTTTGTCCACAAAGTCTGTCAGCTCCCCGAATTTGCTTCCTCCCGCCGAATGCCCTGTGACGTAAATGCCCCGCACCTTATCAGGATGTGTAAAATGCAGCCCTGACGGATAAGCGAACCGTGCATTTGATTTCGGCAGTTCTTTTTCAGCCAGCGCTATTTTTACAAGCGGCTGCTCCTCTTTCACAGCGGCGTGGGCCGGATAAGCGGCTGCACTGATAAACAGTCCCGCACAAATGGCGCACAAAATGGTTTTCATACTGATCTCCCCCTTTTTTTCCATTATAGAAAAACGGGAGCAGGCTTAATAAACTTGAATGTGCGCAAAAAAATCCTCCAAGACTGAGTCTTGGAGGATGATACTTTTATAGGTAGGTTTTAAATTCAGCTTCAGTGCACATGACAAAATGTCCCGGTTTCACTTCTCTAAATTCCATTTTTTCTCCTTCTTGGAGCTGGTGAACTGCCGGATCGTATTTCTTTCGCATGCGATTTCTTTCATAGTCCGGATCAGGGAGCGGGATAGCGGACAGCAATGATTTCGTATATGGGTGAAGCGGGTTTTCGTAAAGCTCATCCGCCGGCGCAAGCTCCACCAATTTTCCGAAATACATGACGCCAATGCGGTCGCTGATGTATTTGACCATTGATAAATCATGGGCGATAAACAGGTAAGTGAGCCCTTTTTCTTTCTGCAATTCTTTCATTAAATTGACGACTTGCGCCTGAATGGAGACGTCAAGCGCCGAAATCGGTTCGTCCGCGATGATAAACTCCGGATCAACCGCCAGCGCTCTGGCGATTCCGATACGCTGGCGCTGTCCGCCCGAAAATTCATGCGGGTAGCGGTTGGCGTGCTCTTTATTTAAACCGACCGTTTCCAGCAGTTCGTGAACCCGCTGCATCCGCTCTTTTTTCGTTTTTGCCAGGCGGTGAATATCTATTCCCTCGGCAATAATGTCGGCGACTGTCATTCTCGGATTTAAAGATGCGTACGGATCCTGGAAAATCATCTGCATTTTCCGGTTAAACTCCAGCAGCTTCTTGCGGGATTTTTTCCCGTGGACATTTTCCCCGTTAAAGAGAACTTCCCCGCCGGTTGCCTCATACAGCCGGATAATGCTGCGGCCCGTCGTTGATTTACCGCAGCCTGATTCTCCGACAAGGCCGAGCGTTTCGCCTTTATAAATATCAAATGACAAATCATCTACGGCTTTTACCGTTCCTTTCTGCGTGAAAAAATGCTGTTTTAAGTGTTTGATTTCGAGAAGTTTCTCAGTCATTTTTTTCACCTTCCTTCATTAAAACAGGATGCTGATACGTATTCGGAAGCTGACGGATTTTAGCCTTCACCGCTTCAGGGGGCTCGACCTTAGGCGCATCAGGATGCAGAAGCCACGATTTCACAAAATGCGTATCAGACACTTTATACATCGGCGGTTCCTGTTCAAAGTCAATTTTCATCGCATATGAGCTGCGGAGCGCAAATGCATCCCCTTTCGGAGGATTCGTCAGATCAGGCGGCGTGCCCGGGATGGCCGTCAGTTTTTCCTGATCGGTGCTGTCCAGGCTGGGCATTGAGGCAAGCAGCCCCCACGTATACGGATGGCGCGGATCATAAAAGATTTCATCCACCGTGCCCGATTCGACGACCTGACCTGCGTACATGACGGCGACCCGGTCGGCGACATTGGCGACAACGCCAAGATCATGCGTGATAAAAATGATAGACGTATCAATTTTCTTTTGCAGATCTTTCATCAGCTCAAGGATCTGTGCCTGAATCGTCACATCAAGCGCTGTTGTCGGTTCATCGGCAATTAACAGTTTCGGATTTGCCGCAAGCGCCATCGCGATGACGACACGCTGTCTCATCCCGCCTGAAAATTCATGGGGGAATTGGCCGATCCGTTTTTCGGGCATCGGAATCCCGACGAGATCAAGCAGCTCTATGGCGCGCTTTTTCGCCGCTTCACTTGAGATTTTTTCATGTTTGAAAAGCACTTCCGTAATTTGTTTGCCGACTCTCATCGTCGGGTTCAGAGAGGTCATCGGGTCTTGGAAAATCATTCCGATGTCCTTTCCTCTGATGGCCTGCATTTCTTTTTCAGACATCGGCACGATATCGCGTCCGTCAAAAAGAATCTGTCCTCTTTTAAAGTAGCCCGGCGGCATCGGGATCAGCTTCATAATCGCTTGGGAGGTCACACTTTTTCCGGAACCCGACTCCCCCACGATCGCAAGCGTCTCTCCTTTATTCAAATGGAAATTCACGCCGCGGATTGCCTGTACCTCTCCGCCGTATGTTTTAAATGAAATGGCTAAGTCTTTTACTTCTAGCAAGCGTGTCACTCATATCACTCCTTATTTGCGTAACTTAGGATCCAGCGCGTCTCTTAACCCATCGCCGACAACGTTAAAGCCGAACATCGCCAGGCAGATAAAGCCGGCAGGGAAGAACAGACGCCAAGGGTAATAGGTTAATGCAGGCAATCCGTCTGAGGCCATCGTTCCCCAGCTCGCAAGCGGCGCAGGTACGCCGAGGCCCAAATAACTTAAAAACGCTTCTGTAAAAATCGCCGTCGGAACCGTCAGTGTCATCGTTACGAGGATAGAGCCCATCGCGTTCGGGACGATATGCTTAAACAAAAGCCGGCCGGTTTTGGCGCCGAGTGTCTGTGAAGCAAGCACATACTCCTGATTCTTTAATTGCAGCACCTGTCCGCGGACGATTCTCGCCATATTGATCCAGCCCGTGATTGTCATGGCGACGATAATGGTGAGCAATCCTTTCGGCAGGACAACCATCAGCAAAATAACCATTAATAATGAAGGAACAGCCCACAGAATGTCGGCGATGCGCATCATCACTTCATCTGTGCGTCCGCCGCGGAATCCGGAAATGCTGCCCCAGATTACGCCGATTAATAAATCAAGCACGGCAGCTGCGACACCGATAAAGATGGAAATCCGCGCGCCCACCCATGTCCGGACGAATATATCCCTTCCAAGGTCATCCGTGCCGAACCAATGATCTTTCGACGGCGCTTTATCCGCATTTAATAGATTGGTAGTCGCATAATCATACCTTGAAAAGACAGGCGCAAAAATCGCCATCAGAATAATAAGAACGATCAGTACGAACCCGACCATCGCAAGCTTATTGCTGCGGAAGCGGAGCATGGCGTCTTTCCAGAGGGAAAGGCTTTTTTTATTTATTTTTTCGGCATCGCCGGCATTAGCTGAAGCTGGTTCAAACATATTTTTAGGAATGTTCTGCATGGTCTAGGCTCCTTTCTTTGCTTTGGAAAGCTTGATTCTCGGATCGATTAATCCGTACAGCACGTCTACAATTAATACGCATAAAAGCAGGAGCACGCTGAAGAACACGGTAACTCCCATAATGACCGTATAATCACGGTTTGTAATGCTGTTTACAAAATGCGCGCCTAAACCGGGAATTCCGAAAATGGATTCAATGATGAAACTTCCCGTTAAAATGGATGCCGCCATCGGCCCCATATATGTCACGACCGGCAAAAGCGCGTTTCGAAGCGCATGGCGCACGGTGACTGACGGACGGGAAAGTCCTTTAGCTTTTGCAGTCCGTATGTAATCGCTGTTTAACACTTCAATCATGCTTGAACGGGAGAGTCTGGCAATGAACGCCATCGGCATGGAAGCGAGCGCAATAGAGGGCAGAAAGGTGTATGCCCAGGATTCCCACCCTGCGACCGGGAACAGTTCTAATTTAATTGAGAAAATATATTGCAAAATCGTCGCCAATATAAAGCTCGGAACTGAGATCCCAAAGATCGTTAAAATCGCAATGGTATAATCCTGCCATTTATTATGGTACAGGGCAGCAAGCACCCCGAAAAGCACACCGAACGCTAAAGCGAGGAGAATAGCTTCTGCACCGAGAGTGAATGAGACGGGGAAGCCTGAATTGATTAAATCATTAACACTTTGGCCTTTATATTTAAAAGAAGGTCCGAAGTCCCACATCGCCACAGATTTTAAGTAGCTGGCATATTGAACGAAAAGAGGCTTGTCCAGGCCATAGTGTTCGTTTAAGTTTGCCTCAATTTCAGGCGGCAGCTTTCTTTCGCCGGAAAATGGTCCGCCCGGCGCTGCCTGCATTAAGAAGAATGTGGCGGTCACAATCACAAACAATGTGATGATCATGTAAATGAATCGTTTACCGATATATTTCAGCAAGGTGAACACCTCCATGTTTTTTACAATTTTATACGTAATCAGTAAGAAAGGTATATGGGGACATCCTCCCCATATACCTTGGGTCTTTTGTTTTCAGAACCGTCTTTTATTCAAAAGAAGCGTTTCTGAAGTAAACTTCGCCTGTCCCGGTCAAGATTACATTTTTGAGGTTTTTATCCTGCACCCAAGGATCCGTATAGAAATAAACTGGCGCGACCGGCATTGCGTCAATAAAGATCTTTTCTGCTTTTTTCAGCTCTTCGATACGTTTATCCGGATCCGTTTCAAGCTGAGATTGGTTCAGCAGCTTTTTAAACTCAGGATCTTCCCATCCGGTATCATTGTTTCCGCCTTCTTTATCACGGAACAATTCAAGGAAGTTGATCGGATCGTTGAAATCGCCGAGCCAGCCCATACGCCCGATTTGGTAGTTCTGGCTGTGCAGCTTGTCGATGTAAACATTCCATTCGGAGTTATCAAGCTCAACTTTGACGCCTAAGTTCTTTTTCCACATTTCCTGTACGGCCTGCGCGATTTTCGCATGCGCGTCATCCGTATTGTAGGACAGTTTGATCGCCGGAAGGTCAGAGGCATTCTTGACGCCTAATTCCTTCAGTCCTTTATTTAAGAATTCTTTAGCTGATTTGACGTCATTGTCTTTGAAATAACCTTTTGTGTTATCCTTGAATCCCTTCATTGACGGCGGCACCGCAGCCATGGCCGGGATCTGTTCGCCCTGCGTTACATTTTTTACGATGGACGAGCGGTCGATCGCATAAGCAAGGGCTTTACGGATGTTGACATTGTTCAGCGGTTTCTCTTCTGTGTTGAATTTGTACCAATACACGCCTGCGATCGGTTCAACGTGAAGAGATCCGTCTTTTTTCAATGTCGGCAATGATTCAGTCGGAAGCTGGCCGAGCGGCATTCCTGCCCAGTCAAGCTCACCGGCCTGGAATTTTTTCAGTTCGGTGTTGTTATTGTTAATCATCACCATGTTGATTTTCTTCAATTTCACAGCGTCTTTATCCCAATATTGATCGTTCTTTTCGAGCGTGATGGAACCGCTGTGTTTCCAGGCCGTCATTTTGAACGGGCCGTTTGACACATAATTTTCGCCCGCGTTTGTGTTCCAGTTTTTATGTTTTTCCGCGATTTTCTTGTTGATCGGCATATACGTATAGAATGAAGTTAATTGCGTGAAATAAGGTGTCGGGTTATTCAGTTCAACCTTTAATGTTTTGTCATTTACGGCTTTTACGCCTACATCATCAATCTTGCCTTTTCCTGTATTGGCAGCTTCAGCGCCTTTAATGTAGTAGAGCTGATAAGCGTATTGTGATTCGTTGTTCGGGTCAAGCGCCCATTTCCACGCATATTCAAAATCCTGCGCCGTCACAGGGTCGCCGTTAGACCATTTCGCACCGTCACGAATCGTAAATGTATAGGTCTTTCCGTCTTTGCTTGTTTCAATTTTAGATGCCATTCCTTCTTCAGGCTCACCTTTGGAGTTTACGCGTGTCAATCCTTCAAAAGTCTGGCGGATTACGCCTCCTGAAACGGAATCATTCGCTAAACCCGGATGCAGTGAGAACGGCTCGGTTTTAATATTGATATTAAGTGAAGTCTGTCCTTTGGTGTCTTTTTTACCGCCGCCTGATCCGCCGCTGAATCCGCCGCACGCACTTAATACAAGCGAGAAGATAAGCATCAAACCTACAATAGACCAACGCTTTTTCATGCACTAACCCCCTAATCAAATTTTTCAGCCTTTACTACTAAATACTCAGAAATATCAGACAAAATAACTTAATATTTTTCTAAACTTTAATTGTGTTCCGTCTTTTCTGATTATTTTATGTAAAGAAGCTGTAACAATAGAGTGAACAAGTTCATTATAATGAAATGAATAATTTATTGCAATACTATTTTCTCAATTTAAAATATTTAAATTTGGTCAGTTTTTCTGTCAAAAAGGTGATACACTTCTATAGTTTAAAGCATGACCTAACTAAATTTTTTTATCACAATTTCCAGTTCATATTGCTTTTTACATATAATATTCGTTATACGAAATGTTGATATGCGTTATCATTTAAGCATTTTCAGTTCTTTTTGAGGATTTCCAGCCCTTAAGCAAACTGGAAATAAGCTTGTATTCCTCTGATGACATTTGGCTATAATTGATTTATAATAGATCAATCAAATACATTTGTTGTGATTGCGATGATGAAGAGTAGTACACATTTTCACCCGTTTAAAGAGAGTCTGCGGTGCTGGGAGCAGGTAACGGGCGATGTGGAATGGACTTCTGAGCAGCTGACCGAACGTTAGTAGGCCCAGCCGGAGCAGCCTCCGTTACCAACGTCTCGAGCGATTCCATTGTAATGGAATAATCAGGGTGGCACCACGGTTCATTCGTCCCTTTTTTCTACGGGAAGAATGGGCTTTTTTTATTATGTTTTAAGAAATGAGGTAAGAAATATGAAGAAAACGATTTTTTCAGGCATTCAGCCGAGCGGTTCCGTTACCCTCGGCAACTACATCGGCGCAATGAAGCAATTTGTCGATTTGCAGCATGACTACAACGGCTACTTCTGTATTGTCGATCAGCATGCGATTACGGTTCCGCAGGATCGGCTTGAGCTGCGGAAGAACATCCGCAACCTCGCGGCTCTTTACCTGGCCGTCGGACTTGATCCCGAGAAAGCGACCCTCTTTATCCAGTCGGAGGTTCCCGCTCATGCCCAGGCGGGGTGGATGCTCCAATGCGTCGCATATATTGGCGAGCTTGAGCGGATGACGCAATTTAAAGATAAGTCAAAGGGCAAAGAAGCCGTCGTGTCAGGACTGTTAACCTATCCGCCGCTGATGGCTGGCGATATTTTACTGTACGGAACGGATCTTGTTCCGGTCGGAGAAGATCAAAAACAGCATCTTGAACTGACCCGCAACCTGGCGGAACGCTTTAATAAAAAATACAATGACATCTTCACGATTCCTGAGGTGAAAATTCCTGAATCAGGCGCGCGCATCATGTCACTGGCTGATCCGCTCAAAAAAATGAGCAAATCAGATCCGAACCAAAAGGCATTCATCACGCTGCTTGATGAGCCGAAGCAGCTCGAGAAGAAAATCAAGAGCGCCGTGACTGATTCTGAAGGCATTGTAAAGTATGATAAAGAAAACAAACCGGGCGTTTCTAATCTTTTGACGATCTATTCTATTTTAGGAAACACATCAATTGAAGAATTAGAAGCTAAATATGAAGGCAAAGGGTACGGTGAATTCAAAAGCGATTTAGCCGAAGTCGTTATCGGCGCATTGACACCGATCCAAGAGCGCTACCGTGAATTAATTGAGAGCGACGAACTTGACCGCATTCTCGACGAAGGAGCGGCGCGCGCAAACAAAACGGCCGGCAAAATGGTGAAGAAAATGGAAAACGCCATGGGTCTCGGACGGAAAAGAAGATAAAGAAAAGAGGCGGGAGAATCCCCGCCTCTTTTTTAGTTCACTTTTGATTCCTGCTCCATTTCCCAAAGCTTTTCGAAAAACGGCTGCCCTTTAATCAAATTTTCACAGAACGCAAGATGTTTATCTGACCAGCCTTCAATTGTTTCATTGTAAAGCATGTCCCAAATCTCTTCAAAGCTCATCCGTTTGATCTGCTCATACATATGCGGATTCCATTCCGTGTACCAATATACAATTTCCGCACGGTTTTTCAGCCCTTTCAGCTGGTCGAGCGCCATAAACATCAGCTGCTTGATCTGCCGCTCTTTTCTCGTCAGCCCTCTGACGTGCTCCGGCGCCAATGACAAAATGTGATATTCCTTTGAAGACTCCAATTGCGCCGGCTCAAATTGAAACGATTCCGGTTCTACATCCTTTACCATTTCATAAACAAGCTGCTCCTGTCTCGGAATCAGGCGGCTCTTTCTGACCGGAATCGTATACCCGATCGTATCCACGGCAATGATGCCGATCCCGTCTGTCACGACAAAACAATACTCCAGCTTTGTCCGCTCATGATTTTTTCGCACATATGACTTTTGGTGGACTTGGTCAAGCAGCTCTTTCGGAAGCTCTGATAAGTCGTTTTCTATGTAATGAAATAATACCGACGGCACTCTGAGCAGCGGCGTCTGATCCAAAAGCTCAACCGTGTCTTCCTTCCGCCATTCGTGAAAATGGCATACATTGTAGCCGTTTTCTTCCCCTTCAAACCAATTGACCCATACATCATGAAGAAATAACATATTCGACCCCTCACTTTATAAAAACTGTTGTCCACAGTATAGGCAAGGGGTAGATAAATTATTCCATTTTAATATGAGATTTCCGCTTTGTCCTCAATTGAGCCATATTGCTGGGCTTTTTTTCAATTGATAATAAGGCTTTGTATCCTTTCATTTTAATAGTAAACAGTGAAACAAGCACCAACAATCCGCCCGACAGTGCTGTGATGAGGACGACACCAAAATACTTTGATAGCAGACCAGCAATTAGAATCCCCATTACAAGACCAAAATTTGAAGACATCTGCAACATTGCCATAGCACGGCCTCTATATTCGGAAGGCGTTAATCCTAGAAATAGACTGCTTATTGGTACATTTAGAAAAGCGTTCATCAACCCTATTCCCAATACCCATAGGTAAACCGGAAGTAAACCGGCCCATTCTTCTGCACGTTCTAAAGGAATCACCGTGAGCATCCATATTCCCATCAAAACTGTGGTGACTAAAAGCAAATAACCAGGCTTCAAATATCTTAAAAGCAAAGGGCCCATCATTGCACCTATGACTGCACCGATTCCAGCAACTGCTTCAATCATTCCAAAATGAAAACCAGGCACTTGAAATATATGTAGCAGCAATGAATTAGAAGTCGTATTGAAAATTCCAGCCGCAAACATTACTTGCGCCAATAGCAGGATTAAAAAGGAAAGCGGAGCAGTTTTAAGAATGACTTGAACACCTTCTTTAATGGAACTGCTCATAGGTTTTATAACTGATGGATTCTCAGTGTTCGCTAACTGCTGTTTTTTTAATGTCACTACTGTTACTGAGATGAACAAAGCTGAAAAGAAATAGGTAGCGGCGTCTATGACTAAGAGATATGATGGTGATAAAAACATCAACAAGATTCCCGCAAAACCCGGTCCTGCAATCTGCATAATAGAATATATGCTTTGTGACACAGCCATGGCTTCAGAAATATATTTCTCACCTGCTACAATCGGTACAAAAGATGAACGTGCAGGGTAAAATAAAGCACTGCCTACCCCTGATAAAAAGACCAAAACGATCAGTGCGTAAGGATACTGTACTGTAAAAACCATAAGAATTAAAATAACGGCACGATATAAATCAGCGCCAATCATAACAAAATGTTTTTTAAATCGATCTGCAATTGATCCAGCAAATAAGCCGAATAAAATCATCGGAGAGTATTGACAAAAAAGCACAAATCCAATTAGCAAAGGGTCTTGCGAAGCCGTACCGATGATATATAAAATTGCAATGGTTGTCAGCCCGTCCCCGAAACGTGACAGAAGCTGGGCCAGACAAAAAGTAATAAATGATGTGTTTTTAAAAAGAGGAACCATTCATTTGACCCTTTCCGTCTTTTTTTTCTAAAATATATTATTCACCCACTGTCTAAGTATATGGGATCTTATTCTACCCATGAAAAATGCGTGCTATTAAAATAACACGCATTTTCTGTGCAATCATAAATTATTAATCTTCAATAATAATTTTTATTCCTCTCTTCAACTTTTTCACCCCCTTTCAAGTTTTCACTTAGAACAGATAACCAATATACTAGGAGATTCAATAGTATACTCACTTCCATTAAAATCCCCGTAAATATGTTCAATGTTAAAACCCGTTTGTTCTAATGCGTTTTTTATTTCAGTAACAGTATATAACCTCATTGTTATAACATGATGACTTGTTTTATTATTGATCAATCTTGTTTGGTTTATTTTCAGTGTGCCATTTAATAAATCAAGACTTCTTTTCTCTAATGCATAACCTGATTCATCATTACCAAACCAAATGATAGGGTTAAAATGTTTAATTAAATACTCTCTATTTGCAAGATGCAACAATAATTTACCACCAGTTTCTAAGCATAAATACATTGTTTCCAGCATCTTTTTGTTTTCTTTATCGCTCATATATACAATAGATGTTTCCATATTCAAGACAACATGATATCTATGTTTTGGTACAAAACACCTCCCATCCGCTAAAAAAGTGGGAACATGAGCATTAGATTTATCACTTATATGTTTCAGGAAGTTTTCATTAATATCTAATCCGTGAATATTGTAGCCTTCTTCCCACAGCTTTAGTAAATGTCTTCCATGACCGCAGCAAAAATCCATGATTTTAGGGTTTTCAAAATGCTTTAAAATCCTATTCTTAATGAAGTTAATTTCATCATCCAGATCTCTAGCAAGCAAATTTGAATAGACTTCTTGATAAGCTGAATTAAAAAATTCAGTGCCTTCATCTGAAATAGCATTCTTAGAGTCATGAATCAAACTGTTCCCTCTTCCCTTTTTATATTAAATATGTATTATTTTGTAATTATATTATAACTATGTTCTTCGTCTATTTCAATGAATAAATTTATTTTTCTGATTATTTTGATTCAAAAGAAGACTCTAGTTAGCATAATTTTCACTTAACGTAGAGTCCAAAAGGGATCATTTCACATTTTTCGGATCAAGCGCATCACGCAGCCCGTCACCGACAAAGTTGAAACACAATACAGTAAGAAGGATGAACAATCCCGGAAATAACGGGTACCACCAAGCCTGAATCATAATCGTAAAGTTCTGTGCATCCTGAAGCATATTGCCCCAGCTTGCGATCGGCGGCTGGATACCGAAACCGAGATAACTCAGCGCCGATTCGGCCAGAATAACCGATCCGACTTTTAAAGTGGCTGACACAATAATTGGTCCCAGCGCATTGGGCAGGATATGTGAAAAAATAATTTTATGTGTTTTTGTTCCGATTGTTTTAGCGGCTAATACATATTCTCTCGATCGCAGGGATAAAAATTCTCCCCTGACCAAACGAGCGGTTGTCGTCCAGCCTGTCAGGCAGAAAATTAAAATTAATTTGTCCACGCCTGGCTTAAAGATTGTAACAAGCGTAATCAATAAGAAAATATCAGGAATGGAAAGAACAATATCCACTAACCGCATAATAACAGCATCTGCGAAACCTTTAAAATAGCCCGCTACCGCTCCTAAAATCGTCCCGATAAAAATAGAACCGACAACAGAGGCAAATCCGACTAGTAAAGAGATTCGCGCGCCGTACAGAATCCGGCTGAAGATGTCACGTCCGAATTTATCCGTTCCCATCAAATGTTCTAGACCCGGCGCTTTAAATTTATCAAGCAGGTTTTGCTGCTCTTGAGAATAAGGAGCAATCACCGGCGCAAAAATCGCTGACATAATAATCACGAACAGAATAACAGCACCTGCAACCGCCAGTTTATTTTTCGAAAACTTTTCCCAAAAGATTTTTGTCATGGTTTCCGGTTTCTCAGCAATATTTTCTTTCAGCCCGATCTCCGGTGACGGAGATGTGTTCAGCTCAGCCATCGATGTCCCCCCTTTTAATATTCAATTCTCGGATCAACCACTGCGTATAAAATATCAGCGACAAGGTTGCCGATGACCACAAGGACAGCTGAAATGACGGTCATCGCCATAATGACGGGATAATCACGCTGAAACGCTGAATCAACAAACAGCTTTCCTAACCCCGGCCATGTGAAAATTTGTTCGACAACGACAGATCCTCCGATAAACGAGGGAATCATCAAACCGAAAATTGTAATGACGGGTAATAATGCATTTCTCAATCCGTGTTTAAATAATACACGGTTCTCTTTGAACCCTTTCGCTCTCGCTGTACGGATATAATCCTGATTTAATACATCAAGCATATTGGATCTCGTGTATCTCGTCAGTCCGGCCATGTCAGCTGTAGCTAATACGAATGCAGGCAGAATTAAATGATGAATCCGGTCAAATATATTGAAATCGGAATTCAGCGTCTCGACACCGCCGGTCGGAAACCAGCCGAGATTTACTGATAAAATCATAATCAAAATTAATCCAAACCAAAAGTTTGGAATGGCCAGACCTATAAATGAGGTAAACGTAATGCCATAGTCGAGCTTTGAATAAGGCCGCTTTGCCGACAGGACACCAAACGGAATAGAAATCATAAGAGCCAAAATCGTTGAAACGAGCATCAGCAGCAGCGTATTGGGCATTCGGGCCATAATCAATTCTGAAACAGGCGTTCCTTTTCTGACAATTGACGTTCCGAAATCGCCCTGCACCATGTTGCCGAGCCACTTTAAATATTGAACGTACTGAGGATCATTCAAACCGTATTTTTCAATAAACTGCTCTCTGTCAGCCTGGCTGATTTTCGGGTCCATCATTAATGTCATCGGATCTCCGGGCGCGGCTTTCATAATAACAAATGATAAAATTGTAATTCCCAATAAAATCGGGATAGACATTAAGGTTCTTCTGATAATATATGCAGCCATATACTTGTCCCCCTTTACTTTCCTTATTAAAAACAGAAGAGGGAGAACACGCTCTCCCTCCCCTTTAAGGGATAATTATTTTGCAAGCCACCATTTTTCGATATTATATAAATCACGTTTCGGATGGTATTTGTATCCTTCAAGATTTTGCGGCATTGCCATATGGTTGTTAGGGTAATACAAGAACGTATACGGCTGATCTTCCGCAATTTTTTGATAAATCTGCTCATATTCTTTGGAATATTGCTTTCTGTCACTGATTGATTTTGCATCTTTCATGAGTTTATCCGCTTCGGCATTTTTATACCAAACGTAGTTTAAGCCCTTTTTAATCTGGCTTGAATGGAAGATGTCATATTGATCCGGGAATGTGGATAAACTCCATCCCATGACCATTGCATCAAAATCCCAATTCGGAGGGTTCATTTGTTCAACGAGAGCGCTCCATTCAACGATCTGGGTCTTCACTTCAATGCCGATTTTTTTCAGCTGTTCCTGGACGACGACAGCGATGTCTTCACGGACTTTGTTTCCTTGGTTCGTTTTAAGGGTAAACGAGAATTTCTTTCCGTCTTTATCCAGGATGCCGTCACCGTTTGTATCTTTCCAGCCGGCTTCTGCAAGCATCTGTTTCGCTTTTTTCTCGTTGTACGCAAATTTCGGAACTTCTATATCTTTAGGATAGTTCCAAGATAAAGGGGATTCTGGAATGTAGGCTACCTTGCCGTCTCCGTCTAATACTTGGCTGACGATTGACTCGCGGTCAAGAGCGGTTGTCAGCGCCTGACGGACCTTTTTATCTTTAAATAATTCATTTTTTTCATTCCACCCGATGTACACGTAACTTAATGCCAAATCAGTAACGACTTTCAGATTATTAAATTTTTCAGCCGTTTTGTAGTCAGTGGCGGGCACATTAAAGAAATTAATATCGCCTGCCTGCAGCTGAGCAACGGCAGCATTTGCGTCGGGAATGACTTTATACGTTACAGTATCTAAATACGGTCTTCCTTTAAAATAATCATTATTCGCTTCGAGTTTAATATATTGGCCCTGCTTCCATTCTTTAAACTTAAATGGTCCTGAACCGATCGGTTTCTTTCTGTTAAACTCATTTTCTTCTAAATCAGCAATCGGAACATTACCGAGAATGTGCTTCGGCAGAATGGCTGTGCTGTCTAACGCATTATTGTAAAAATTACCGTCTTTATATTTCAGCTTGAACAAGACTTCGTAATCGCCTTTTTTCTCTACGGATTTCAGCATTTCATATGTTGATCCTCGTTCTCCCTTGTAATCTTTGCTTAAAGGGACACTGTACGTAAATACGACGTCATCTGCAGTCAGTTCTTTTCCGTCATGAAACTTAACGCCTTTTTTAATTTTCACATCATATGCTAGGCCGCCGTCTAATTCTTTAATATTTTCAGCGAGTGATAATTTCACATTCAGTTTTTCATCCGTTTTCGTTAAAAAGCTGTACAGCATATTTTCAATATCCGTACTTGCGTCATCCGTAGAATACAGAGAGTTAAAAAGTGTGGGTTCCCCGATTGACCCGACAACCAAATCTCCGCCTTTTTGCGGTTTTCCTGCCGGTTTGGATTCGGTGCTTGTGGATTTTGAGCCGGAGCAGGCTGACAGGAAGATGGCAAACGCCATAAAAACACTTAGCATCATCAGTGCGCTTTTACGTAATTTCATATCAATTCCCCCTTTGTGATATATATGCTGCAGCAAACTGGTTATGTAATCCGGCATACCCCCTCTCGATGCTTGTCATTTCAGGCATATAAATGGCAGGCGACGTAATGGCCGGGAGCGGCTTCTTCAAATGCCGGGATTTGTTCCTTGCAGATCGGTTTGGCCATCGGGCACCGCGTGTGGAACACGCAGCCTTTCGGCGGGTTTGCCGGGCTTGGCAGTTCTCCTTTCAGGATGATTCGTTCCCGCTTGACGGCGTCTTTTTTTCTCGTGACGGGCACTGAAGACAAAAGCGCTTGCGTATAAGGGTGAAGCGGATTGCCGTACAGCTCGTGTTTATCGGTCAGCTCCATCATTTTTCCCAGATACATGACGCCGACTCTGTCGCTGATATGGCGGACAACACTCAAATCATGAGAAATAAACAAATAGGTCAGGTTGAATTCTTCCTGCAGTTCTTCCATCAGATTGATGACCTGGGCCTGAATGGAGACATCGAGTGCGGAAACGGGTTCATCCGCAATAATCAGCTCGGGATTCAACGTCAGAGCCCGCGCAATCCCGATCCGCTGGCGCTGTCCCCCGGAAAATTCGTGCGGATAGCGGTTTGCAAAGCTCGGATGAAGGCCGACTTTCGCCAGCAGCTCCTCCACCCGCTCGTTCCGCTCGCTCATGCTGTACATATGGTGAGTCTGGAACGGTTCTTTAATAATGGAACGCAGCGTTTTCCTCGGGTTAAGGGATGCGAAGGGATCTTGGAAGACCATCTGGATGTTTTTGCGGACGCTTTTTCTCAGCTTATCTTCAGATAAGCCGGAGATATCCTGACCCTTAAATAGAATCCGGCCGTCTGTCGGCTTGTATAAACGGATCATCGTCCTTCCCGCCGTTGATTTGCCGCATCCTGATTCACCGACGATGCCGAGCGTCTCCCCGCGCTTCAGTGAAAAAGAAACACCGTCAACAGCCTTTATATCACCGACTTTCCTTTGAAAAAAACCGGAGCGGATCGGGAAATATTTTTTTACGTCTTTCAGCTCTAAAATCGTTTCTTGGCCTGCAGCTGTCATTTTGATTGGGCACCCTCTTCCTCATATAAAAAACATCTTACAGAACGGCCGCTTTCATGCGTTATCAGCTCCGGCTGCCCTGTTTTACATTTGTCCATCGCTTTTGAACACCTCGGGGCGAATCGGCAGCCTTCCGGAAGATTATCCGGTGTCGGGACACTGCCTTTGATCGCTTTTAATGTATCAATCTCTCCATCTATCACCGGTATGGAGTTTAACAGCCCTTCGGTATACGGATGAAGAGGGTTTAAAAATAAGTCCTCCACACTCGCGCTCTCTACGACTTGTCCGCAGTACATCACGATCACCCTGTCGGCGGCTTCGGAAACCACACCTAAATCGTGAGTGATCAGCAGAATGGAAGTATCGAATTTTTTGCAGAGGTCTTTCATCAGCTCCAATACTTGGGCTTGTATCGTCACATCAAGCGCCGTCGTCGGCTCATCAGCGATCAGAAGCTTCGGATTGCAGCTGAGCGCAATGGCGATCATCACCCTCTGTCTCATCCCTCCGGAAAGACGGTGCGGATATTCTTTCATTACTTGTTCCGCTCTGGAGAATCCGACGAGTTCCAGAAGCTCAACGGCTTTTTTGGACGCTTCTCTTTTATTCATTTTTTTATGGTATTCAATCACTTCGGTAATTTGTTCGCCGATGGTCAGCACCGGATTCAGGGAAGTCATGGGCTCCTGAAAGATCATAGAGACGTCATTTCCGCGGATTTTGCAATATTCGTTTTCGGTGAAGGAGGCCAGGTCCCTGCCTTCAAGCTTAATCGAGCCGTCCATAATTTTTCCGCCCGAGCTTTGGACAAGTCCCATAATAGAAAGCGAGGTGATGCTTTTGCCCGAGCCGGATTCTCCTACAAGAGCGACGGTTTCGCCTTTGTTAATGTGAAAATCAACCCCGTCGACTGCGGGGATCGGCTGTTTCTTTCTGAAAAAATAGGTCTTTAAATTATTCACTTCTAATAGTGTGCTCATGATACGCCCCTTTCTCATTCCGCTGAAGCAGAGGGAAACATACGTTTTGCTATCACAAAATATAGAATAGTCGAAAAATTTTATAGTTGTATATTATTACATCATTATTACAAAAGCAAGAATTTTTTAGGATAAATGTAATATCCTTAAATAATTTCCATTCTTTTAATCTATTAAAGCGTTGCCTCCAGAAAGGTTTTTGAAGGGATGGCCAATGCTTCTTTTACTGTTTTTTGATGGCCGGTTAAATATTTTTTTACTATATTGAATCCGACAGCATAGCCGAGCATTGAGGGGAAGTATCCTTTTCCGTATAACAGCTGGGAAAACATTCTGCTGTCTCTCGTTAAGCGGAGGTTCGGCTTGACTCTTTTTTCAAACAGAAAATCAAGCTGCTCGGGCGTATAGTAGGACGTCCATTCCGCCGTAAGACTTGAGCCGAACCGCTCATATACAGCATATTCTGCCAGCCCCTCCATCATGATTGTATCAAGAAATGTCTCGTCTTTTTCGTCCTTTGTCACATGTTCTAACCGGCAGACGTGATTATATTCATGTGTCATAAGGGCGGATACAGCTGAATTGGAACTATCCGACGATAGAAAGAGGAACATTTTGTCCCGAAAGGCCAGACCGGATTTTGATCCGAATTCCTGACGGATTTTCCGGTTTCGTTCATCGACGGGCAAAACGACGATCGGCACGTCCGGCCCGTTCCACTTCTCCTTTAAATAAGCTTCCTCCTTTTGAATGTGGCTGTAGCATCCTTTTTCTTTCAGCCGTTTACTGGTCCTAACGCCGTCCTTCAAATGGCGGAACATGCCGTGGTTTTGCAGCATCCCGAGTATCGGCTTCCACTCTTTCTTATCGGCCCCTGAAAAAAGCGGCAAAAGATGCGGGGCCAGATCATTTACGGATGCCGCCTTTTCCATCCATTGATATGTCTGCTTGACGCTCATACCGGTTCGCCTCCTCTTGTTGTTATCATATGCACGCACAAAAAAACCGGCCACCTTTTTCAGGCAGCCGGTCAAAAACTGTATTATTGATATTTTTTAAAGATCAAAGTGGCATTATGTCCGCCGAAGCCGAGCGAGTTGCTGAGAACGACGTTGACATCCTGCTCGCGCGCTTTGTCCGGTACATAATCTAAATCACACTCTTCATCAGGTGTTTCGATGTTAATCGTCGGCGGGATAATGCCGTCTTTAATGGCCATGACGGAGAAGATTGCTTCAATTCCTCCGGCAGCGCCTAACAAATGACCCGTCATTGATTTTGTCGAACTGACGGCAAGCTTGTACGCATGATCACCGAAAACGGTCTTAATGGCTTTTGTCTCATATTTATCATTGTAGTACGTGCTTGTGCCGTGAGCGTTGATGTAATCAATTTCTTCAGGCTTGATGCCCGCATCTTTAATTGCTTCCTGCATCGCTCTCGCACCGCCTTCCCCGTCTTGGGCAGGCGCGGTAATGTGGTAGGCGTCACCAGTTGAGCCGTAGCCGACAATTTCCCCGTAGATTTTCGCACCGCGGGCAAGCGCATGCTCAAGCTCTTCAAGCACGACGATCCCCGCGCCTTCTCCCATGACAAAGCCGTCACGGTTTTTATCAAACGGGCGGCTTGCCGTTTTCGGATCAGGATTTGTAGAAAGGGCTTTGTTTGCGCTGAAGCCCGCAAATGACATTCTTGTCAGCGGCGCTTCTGTTCCGCCCGTAATCATCGCATCGGCATCGCCGCGCTGAATGACTTTAAACGCGTCACCGATAGAGTTCGTTCCCGTCGCACATGCCGTCACCGTACAGGAGTTGACTCCTTTTGCTCCGAGAGCGATTGAGATTTGGCCTGTCGCCATATCCGGAATCATCATCGGAACAAAGAACGGGCTGACCCTTCTCGGCCCTTTAGTCAGGAAGATTTCGAATTGGGATTCAAGCGTTTCAAGACCGCCGATTCCGGACCCTACCCAAACGCCGACTCTCGGCGCGATCTCGTCTGTGATGTTCAGACCGGCATCTTGAACGGCCATTTTCGCGGCTACGACAGCGTATTGCGTGAAGCGGTCCATTTTTCGCGCTTCTTTTTTATCCATGTGATTTTCAATATTGAAATCTTTCAGTTCAGCAGCTACTTTCGCCGGATACTCGTCCGATTCCACACGTGTGATCGGTCCGATTCCGGATACGCCGCCGATTGCATTTTTCCAGCTTGTTTCGGCGTCGTTTCCAAGCGGAGACAGGGCTCCAAGCCCTGTAACGACTACTCTTTTTTTACTCATCTTGTGTGCACCTCACCTTTTTTTATCGTCCCCAGCGTATTGCTATGGCGCCCCATGTCAATCCTCCGCCGAAACCGACCATGACGATGACGTCGCCGTCTTTAATTTTGCCTGCTTCCAGTTCCTCTACTAATGAAATCGGAATGGATGCTGCGGATGTGTTTCCATATTTATGGACTGTTTTAGACATCTTTTCAACCGGAAGCTCCAAACGTTCCCGTGCCGCTTCCATGATGCGGATGTTTGCCTGATGCGGAATCAAAAAGTCTACGTCCTCTTTGGAGAGGCCGGCTTTTTCAATGACATTTACACTCGATTCACCCATTTGCCGGACGGCGAATTTGAATACTTCTCTTCCATGCATGATTGTATGCCCTTTTTCATCTAAGTACAAGTGCTGACCGCCTGTACCGTCTGCTCCGAGCTCAAATGACAGTATGCCTCTGTCGTCGCTGACCGGTCCGATGACCGCCGCTCCGGCTCCGTCTCCGAACAGCACAGCCGTATTGCGGTCGTCCCAGTCGGTAATGCTTGAGAGCTTTTCCACGCCGACCACGAGGACATGTTTGTATGTTTGCGATTCAATGAATTGTTTGGCGGTTACGATACCGTACATAAAACCCGCACATGCGGCGCTGATATCCATCGCGCACGCTTTTTTGGCCCCGAGCTTCTCTTGTATCATACAGGAAACGGTAGGGAAGGACTGGTCAGGAGTAACCGTCGCCACGAGGATCATATCAAGCTCCTCAGCGGAAATGCCGGCCTGATCAAGCGCTTTTTGCGCAGCCTCAGCGGCCATGCCGGATGAATACATATCTTCCGCGGCGATTCTTCTTTCTTCTATACCTGTTCTCGTACGAATCCACTCGTCCGATGTATCTACCATTTGTTCAAGATCATGATTTGTCAGCACTTTTTCCGGGATGTAACGGCCGACGCCAAGAATTCCAGCTTTCATTGGAAAGACTCCTTTTTTATAATGAATTTAAAACTAATTAGTTATGATCAATTATTAGTATCAGGTACTAATTCTACCCTATTTTTTTTCTGTTGGCAATATATTCGTCTAAACTATCGGACGCTGCTCCTCATAGAATAAAAGGAAGACGAAAGGAGGCTTCACTATGGATATTTTCTCCAAAATGATGTTCGGCGATTCCAGAGACCGGGATAAAGAACCGGAAGAAAACCCGGAGCAGCCTCAGGCTGAAAACGAAGAAGAGATCGATTACAACCACGTGATGAATCAGCTGGGGTCCATCATGAACTCTCTGGATCAATTAAAGCCCGTATTTAAAGACTTCGCGCCGATGGTGTCCGCTATAAAGAAAAAAATCATGTGAAAAGCCACTTCATGAAAAGTGGCTCTCTTTATTTATTCAGCTCCCCGGCATCAGATCTGCCAAGCTCATACGCTTCCGCCATGACCGATGTAAACAGGTCCATAAACGGCTGAATCATTTCCATAGACAGATCTATGCCGGATTTCTCAAGCTCCGCCTTTGCTTCCGGCAGGTATTTCATCGCGATCTGCATAAATTCAAGAGACTTTTCATGCTGCATGTGTATCCACCTCTATTCATTTGACGGCAGTTCATTTGTTCGGTTATACGTTTTTACAAGGTCTGAGATTTTGTCTTGAAATGCTTTGTCCACCAGAGGGCTGAACGTCCCCATTTCAACGACTCCTTCCCTGAAATCAAAGTTGTGATCTCCGCTCTTGAGCGTACCTTTATTATATTGCTCGGCAATTAATGTATAGGCTTTATCTACGTTTTGCACCGTGCTTGTCAGCACCGTGTTTTTGCCGAGATTCGATTGCTCGGCGACATAGCCGATGGCGTAAAGCCCGTCTTTTTTGATTTGCTGAATGACAGGAACATTATACCCGTCTCCGGCCGGATATACAACATCCGTGCCTTCCGCTTTTAACTTCTCGTAAAGATGCAGCGCTTCATTGCCGTTATCCCAGTGGTCCGTAAATTCAGTATTGACGGTGATATCGGGTTTTTCATATTTCGCCCCTTTGATAAAGCCGTCTACTTCAGGCTGCCACAAAAAGGAGGCGATGACGCCGACCTCATTGGTTTTTGACATATGGGCGGCTGTCATTCCCCCGAAAAAGCCCATAGCTTCACCCATAAGATGAACGCTTGTGACATTATCGCTTTTCGCCGTTCCGTTTGCGACGACGAATTCCATGTCGGGATAATCCTTGCTGATCATATTGAAAATTTCCTCGTATTCATTTCCGTGCCCGTATAAAAGATTGACTCCTTTTTTATGAAAATCATCTATCGCTTTTAAAATATCTTCATCGGATCTGATATTTTCTTTATAATAAACGTCAACGTTAAATTCAGATTGTATCGCTAATAAACCTTTGTAACCTTTTGTGCCCCATACCAAGTCACTGATGGTATCGGGAAAAAGCATTCCGACCTTCTCAATTTTTCCTTTAAACGGAGTTTGTGCGCATCCGCTCAATAAAAGGAGGACAGAAAAGATCATGACAAGCCTGGTGATCAAGCCATGTTCAACCCCTTTTCAAACTCATAACATGTATAATTGATATACGTTTATTGTAGCGGTAATGCACATAACATGGAAGGTATTTCTTAAAAAATGTCGAATATTGATGAAAATTGTCTTTTCCACTCTTTAATTTTTTCTTCCGCTTCCGTTTTTTGCGTTTTTTCTTTTATTTCCAGGGTAATAATCTGGTTTTCGTCTTCTGTGCCGTCAGCCTCAAGCTGATTCATCAGCCCGCAGACTGCGTCTTCTAAAAAGATCCTGCTTTCGCCATCTTCTTTTGCTTCTGTCCACGGACCGTAAAGGGGAGGAAGGATAATCGCTTTTGCCGTATCCCGCTGACCGTTTTTTTCCCAGTCTCCGTGATCCTCACTGTAAACAATCCAATATAAAGGCTCAGCCCTTTCTTCAGGCAGACACCCGCTCCCGTATTGAACGCATATACGATCGTATTCCTTTTCACCGATTTCATCTATTATTTGAAAAAGCCCGTTTCTCGCGAGCCACATTAAACGTTCTTCTAAATACAGCTGCCTCGTTTTGTCCTCCGGTTCTGCCAAAATGACATCAACATGCACACCCTCATCCATCAACCGTTCGCACAATGAAAGGCCGAGAAATTCATCTGCTCCAATGATCAGCGCTGTCTTCATCACATCTGCCGCCTTTCCGGTTTTTCATTCGCACACAAGCCAAACAGCCCTCTGAAAAGAGATGGCTGTTGTATTCTATTCATTACAGGTCTTTTTCATGACTGCGGAAAAACCGGCAGATGGCTCTGTACATACGCGCAGGGTTCTCAAGCAGGTGATACGTGATATCAGTCTTGCTTCCGGTCTTTTCCCGGGCTTCTTTATACGCATTCGCATGCAGGGTGTACGGGTACGGCGCTCCGGTCGTTCTTTGCCATATATGTACCGGCACGCGGGTGCGGCAGCCGGTAATGGTCTGATAGCTCAGTGAGCTTGCCTCTTTTTCAGAAACACCGAAGCTCTGTGCCGTTTCCCTCAGAAACTGCTTATAAAAAAACTTATTTTCTTTCTCTGATTCAAAATGGGCTTGAAGGTCAAGACAAGGATCTAACATTGCGGCTGAACGGATATGCTCCGCTGAAGACTGCAGCAATTGATCGGCGATAAGGGCGCCCATGCCTTCTGCGAGCAAGTGTATTTTCGGATTGAGGGTTTCTTGTTTCAGCACATAATGCATCAGCTGTCTGGCGTAAAGGACGGCTTTTTCCGAACCCCAATGCCGCCCGTATAAATTGCTGTTAAAAATGGTGTACCCTCTGTCAAGCAGCACATGTAACAGCTGGTTTCTCCCTTCATGTTCGAGCCAAAAGCTTGAGTCCCGGCTGACAAAGTGGGTTCTGTCCCCCAGAATAAAGATACAGAAGCCATTCGGCCGATACGGCAGATGGATGACGTTCAGCTCAGATCCGAATTGGAAAAATCTTTCCGTAATCCCCATGCCTGCCCGCCTCCTTTTACTCCTAATCTCTCTATTGGCTATCATATGTAAGAAGAATGAAAACGGATCGGATAAACTCCTATTTGCTGCTATGTTTTGGCTATTATCCCAAGCACAGGAACCGAATTTTCCATCAGACGGCCGGACAGGCGGGCAAATGTCAGTTTCAGGCGCGCTTTTTGATGAGAAAATGACCTTCCGCCCGCGCTTTATGTATGGTATGATACAACGTAGAATAAAATGAAGGACGAGGTGGAAACGTGCGGTTTATTATCGGTTTTATTTGGACGTTCCTTTTAACACATATGGCCTGTTATTTGGTCGCCTCCATGAACAGCGCGGCGTACAATTTCAAGCAATCATCCGTTATTGCCGTGGTTATTGCGGTGCTAGTCTTTGTTCTTGCGGAGATCATGCCTGTCAAACAGGATGCAAGCCAGCATTAAATAAAAAAACCTGCTATTCAGCAGGTTTTTTTGTGTTCACGGTTTTCGTTGATACGTCCACAATCTGTTGTGGTTTGAAGTTTCAGGGAACATTTCTCCCACTGTAAGCTTGATTTTTTGCGGATTTTTGACCATGCTTCCCGTTTCGCCGATTTCAACGTACACACCGTTATTCGGCGCTTTTTGTCCCGGGCGGAATTGATGCTGCTGTCCCACGTCATTTCCTCCTTTTTCTTTTTTATGTAGTATGCGCTTGTATGCGGAGAAATATCAAAAACCGCTGAATGAGATTCAGCGGTTTTTTTGTTCATCCTGTTTGTAAAGAAGAGCTTTCAGGAGCGCTTTTTGCGCGTGAAGCCGGTTTTCCGCCTGCTGAAATACCGCAGAGTTCGGACCGTCGATAATCTCGGACGTGACCTCTTCTTCCCGATGCGCGGGCAGGCAATGCAAAAATGTATAGTCGGGTTTGGCGAGACTGACGAGTGAGGCGTTGACTTGATACGGGGCAAACACATTCAGCCGCTGCTGCGTCTCTTCCTCCTGCCCCATGCTCGTGAAGACGTCGGAGTAAATCACGTCTGCATCCCGCACCGCTTCCTGCGGATTTTCGGTAAGGGTGATTTTCGCTCCGGAAACAGCCGCCGCTTCTTTTGCAGCATTTACCGCCTCTTCCTCTACTTCATAGCCTTTCGGCGAAGCAATCGCAATGTCACAGCCCATTTTTGCGCAGCCGATCATAAGTGAATGCGCCACATTATTTCCGTCACCGATATAGGCGGCTTTTACTCCTTTCAGTTTTCCTTTTATTTCTTGTATCGTTAACAGATCCGCGAGTGCCTGACACGGGTGATACCGGTCGGTCAGCCCGTTTATGACGGGAATGTCTGCATGCTCGGCAAGCTCTTCGACTTTTTCATGCTCAAAGGTGCGGATCATAATGGCATCAACGAAGCCGGACAGCACCTTCGCCGTATCCGCGACCGTCTCCCCCCGCCCAAGCTGCAGGTCGCTGCTTGAAAGAAATAGTCCCGTTCCCCCGAGCTGGGCCATTCCCGCTTCAAAAGACACACGTGTGCGGGTTGAAGATTTTTCAAAAATCATCGCCAATGTTTTCCCTTGGAAAATCGGCTGTATCGGATGTTGTTTTAATAATGAAGCTTCTGTCAGAAGCGCTTTGATGTCTGACGGGCTGACATCTTTTAAGGAAAGAAAATCTTTGCCGTACAAATGGGTTAATGTGTGTTCCGCTTTTATTGTGTGCATGATGCCACTTCCTTTTGATAAAGATCTTTGAGCGATACAGGCTCAGGTTTGCCGGAGCCGCTTGCTAAAAATGCCTTTACGGTTTCCGGTTCAGTAAAGACCGTCACACCGTGCGTCATGGCTTCAATCCGTTGTTTACGCGCTTCTTCAGAGTGATTGAAATTGATATGGACCGCTTTATCCTTTCGCTCTGCCCATGCCGGGAACGCATCTTTGCATACCGTAAATCCCGCCTCTTGAGCCTGACGTTCCAATTCCGCATCACAGCCTTCCAGATAGATGCTGCCTTTTTTCTCCCAGACGTGCGCGTAGATTTTTTTCAGGGCGCTTTCTGCGTCAAACGCGACACACATGCCTTCTCCGGTCGACTTCATTTCCGGCCCGGGCTTTACGTCCACATCCTGAATGGCGTGCGAAGAAAAAACCGGGAATTTCACTGCCGTTCCGTGCTGATTTTGAACCTCGGGCTTGATGTCTTTAAGGGAAGCGCCGGCCAGCAATCTGGCGGCAAGCGGGATCATCGGCACCCCCATCACCTTAGACACGACAGGAACCGTGCGGCTTGCCCGCGGATTCACTTCAAGAACGAGAATATCCCCTTTGTCATCAATGACAAACTGAATGTTCATGATGCCTTTAAAAGCCAGTTTTACCGCGATTTTTTCGGCGGCCTCTTTTATATTCCGCTGCATATCAGGTGTGACAGACGGACCCGGAAGAATCGCAAAACTGTCGCCCGAATGGACGCCGGCCCGTTCAATGTGCTCTGTGTAAGTCGGCACGAATACTTCATGTCCGTCGGAAATCAGATCGATCTCCAATTCTTTTCCTGTAATGTACTGATCGATCAAAATCGGATACGGCATGCCCGCTTCATTTTCCAGCAGTTCTGACATTTGCGCTTCTGAATCAACGATGATCATGCCCATCCCACCGATGACATAAGACGGACGGATCAGCACAGGGTAGCCGATTCGGCTTGCTTTTTCCGTTGCTTCTTCTTTTGAATAAGCGGTTTCGCCTTTGGCATGTTTCAGGTCAAGGTCATCAAGCAGCTGATAAAACAGATCCCGATCCTCCAGCGCATCAAGGGTTTCAAAGGATGTTCCGAGCAGCGGAATGCCCGCTTTTTCCAGCGGTTCAGCGGCATTGATCGCGGTCTGCCCCCCAAACTGGACGATGGCAAAATCAATGTTTTCATGTTCCGCCACGTTCAAAATATGTTCTGTTGTCAGCGGTTCAAAATAAAGCCGGTCAGCGATTTCATAATCCGTGCTTACTGTTTCCGGATTGTTATTGATCATAATCGTTTCATACCCCAGCTTTTGCAGGGTCAGAACGCCGTGGACGGCGCTGTAATCAAATTCCACTCCCTGACCGATGCGGATCGGGCCTGAGCCGATGATGAGGGCGCGTTTTTTCTCTTTTCGGCTGATGTCTCCGTCGCTTTCCCCAAGGTAGGTGGAGTAGAAATAATTCGTCTTGGCATCAAATTCAGCGGCGCATGTATCTACGATTTTAAACGACGGGACGATGCCTGATTTCTTTCTGAGAGCACGGATGTCTTCTTCCGTTTTTCCCGTGAGAGATGCGATCATGACATCCGTGAAGCCTTTTACCTTCGCCTGCTTTAAAAGCGGCATAGACAGATGATCCCCTTCTTCCATCAGCTTGTTTTCCAATGTGATGATATTTCGGAATACATGGAGAAAAAACGGGTCAATTTTCGTTTTGGCATGGATGTCTTCTATCGTTTCACCGCGGCTTAACAGTTCCATGACGACGAAAAATCTCCGGTCATCCGGCGTTACCGCTAAGTCCCACAGCTGATTGACCGCACAGCCGCCGAGTTCAGGCAGGCGGGTGCCGATCGTTTTCAGCTCAAGGGAGGCCGCCGCTTTTTGAATGGCCGCTTCCATATTTCTTTCAATCGCCATGACCTCACCCGTCGCTTTCATCTTCGTTCCGAGCGTGCGGTCGGCATGTTTAAATTTATCAAACGGCCAGCGCGGGAATTTGACGATGACATAATCAAGCGCCGGTTCAAAGCTTGCATAAGTAGAGCCCGTCAGCGGATTTTTCAGTTCATCAAGCGTATAGCCGACGGCAAGTTTCGCCGCCATTTTGGCAATCGGATAGCCGGTCGCTTTTGACGCGAGAGCTGAAGAGCGGCTGACACGCGGGTTCACTTCAATGACATAGTACTGTTTGCTGAACGGATCCAGCGCAAATTGAATGTTGCAGCCGCCGACCACATCCAGCGCCGAAATAATCGCCAGGCTTGCTGAACGCAGCATCTGATATTCTTCATCCGTTAACGTCTGGGACGGTGCGACGACAATGGAGTCCCCTGTATGCACGCCGACGGGATCGATGTTTTCCATATTACAGACGGTGATGCATGTATGATTGCTGTCGCGCATGACCTCATATTCGATTTCTTTAAAACCGGCGATGCTTTTTTCGACGAGGCATTGGCTGATCGGGCTTGCTAACAGCGCCTGTTTAATAAGCGTCTGAAACGCTTCTTTCGTTTTCGCGATTCCGCCTCCCTTTCCGCCTAACGTGTACGCCGGTCTCAGAATGACCGGAAATCCGATAGACTCAGCGAAACGGAGGGCGTCTTCTTCGTTGTCGACGATTTCGCTTTCCGGAACGGGCTGATCGAGCTCTTTCATCAGGGCGCGGAACTGCTCCCGGTCTTCGCCTTTTTGAATGGTTTCCACCGATGTTCCCAAAAGCTTGACGTGATGCTTCTTCAGCACGCCTGCTTCTTCAAGCTTAACGGCTAAATTCAATGCCGTCTGGCCGCCCAAATTGGCAAGCAGACCGTCCGGTTTTTCTTTTTCAATAATGGCCTCGATGCTGTCGGTTGTGAGCGGTTCAAAATATATTTCATCGGCAAACGCCTCATCCGTCATAATCGTTGCCGGGTTGTTGTTGACTAGAATAACGCGGTATCCTTCTTCTTTCAGAGCCATGCAGCCCTGCGTTCCTGAATAATCAAATTCTGCCGCCTGGCCGATGATGATGGGGCCGGAGCCGATGACTAATATGCTGGAAATGGTTGTATCTTTAGGCATGAGCGATTTCTCTCCTTGCTGGTATCACTTTCTCTAGAAATTCATCAAATATCCACTCGCTCTCAGCCGGTCCGGGGTGAGCTTCAGGGTGGAACTGGACGCTTAATACGGGAAGGCGCTTATGAATGAGCCCTTCCACTGATGTATCATTGACATGATGAAATCTGATGGACAGCTCGTTTTCGTCAATTGATGCTTCATCAACGACATAGCTGTGGTTCTGGCTTGTCATAAACACCCGTTTCGTTTTCCGGTCAATGACGGGATGGTTGGCACCCCTGTGGCCGAACGGCAGCTTATACGTATTTCCTCCGAAAGCCAGGGCAATCAGCTGATGCCCGAGGCAAATGCCGAGTGCGGGGAAATCACTGAGTAATGATGTAATCCGGTTCATGTACGGCGCAATCGCTTTCGGGTCGCCCGGGCCGTTTGAGAGCACGATTCCGTCGGGCTGAATGTCGTAAACAGCGTTCATCTGCTGATACGGAATGACCGTTACTTTACAGCCGCGCTTTACAAGTGACGAGGCGATTGATTTTTTATAACCGAAATCAATCAGCGCAATATGCCGGTCTCCATTCCCCATTGACGTGATGTCTTCAGACTGCGCCAGCTCCGCCGGGTTTTCTGTTCCGGATGCTGCCGGAATTTCTCCTGTTGTTGACACGGCAGCGTTCATCGTGCCGCCGGAGCGGATGGTTTTGACGACGGCCCGTGTGTCCACTTCGGTTAAGAGCGGGATGTTCCATTTATTTAAATACTCTCTCAAGCTTGAGACTGCTTCGTGGTGAGAATAATGTTCACACGCTTCATAGACGGCAACAGCCTTGACTTGAGGAATCTTACTTTCAAGGTCTTTTTCATTAATTCCGTAGTTTCCGATCAGCGGATACGTAAAGACGACGATCTGACCCTTATATGACGGGTCTGTAAGCACTTCCTGATAGCCCGTCATTCCGGTGAAAAAAACCGCTTCGCCAACACAGCGGGCGTCTTTTTCAAGTTCACCGCCGAATGATGTTCCGTCTTCCAATACTAAATAGCCTTTCATCTAAAGCCCACCTCTTGATGAATAATTAATTAAAAATATGAATTTTTATACTTTAATATCGAAAAAAAATTACCGTTTCATTGCCGAATGCGCTTCGATCGCTGCCTTAAGCATACTGACGGCCGACAGCATTTCTTCTTCAGAAACCGTAAGCGGCGGGAGCAGCCTGATGACATTCGGTCCGGCCGGAAGCACGAGAAGCCCGCGTTCCTGCAGATCTCCGATGATGCCGGACACGGGACCTGCGCATTCAATGCCGATTAATAACCCTTTTCCGCGGATTTCTTTTACAAAAGGCCCTGTCAGTTCACGGTTCAGCTGCGCTTTTAAAAATGATCCTTTGTCTGCCGCCGCCTGGAGAAAGTCCGGCTGAAACACAATATCCAAGGTTGCTTTCACAGCTGCCATGGCAAGCTTATTGCCGCCGAAAGTCGTACCATGCGTACCCGGCGTAAAGGCGTCTCCAAGCTTCTTTTTGCCGATCACGGCTCCGACGGGAAAACCGTTTCCAAGCCCTTTCGCAGCAGTGATGATGTCCGGAGAGATGCCGAAATGCTCATAGCCGAATGCCTTGCCCGTCCGGCCGATTCCGGTTTGAATCTCGTCTGCGATAAGCAGCGCCTGTTTGTCTTTGCAAAATGTCTGTAAGGCTTCGATGAATTCCGGATCGGCGGGATTGACTCCCCCTTCTCCCTGCACCGTCTCAAGCATGACGGCGGCGATATCATCCTCTTTTGAAAGCGTGCTGAATGCCGACGGATCATTGAACGGAAGATAGTGAAAGCCTTGAAGCATCGGTCCGAAACCGGTCTTGATTTTGTCTTGTCCGGTGGCGGCCATCCCCGCATAGGTCCGTCCGTGAAAGGATTGATGAAATGTTACAATTTTTGTCTTTCCCGTTGCTTTACGGGCAAGCTTAATGGCGCCTTCATTCGCTTCGGCCCCGCTGTTGCAGAAGAAAACGAGATCCCCCGCGCTATGTTCGGCAAGCTTTGCCGCGGCTTTTTCCTGAAGATCATTTTCAAACAGATTGGAAACGTGCCATACGCTGTCAAGCTGTTCTTTCACCGCTTCTGTGACCTCATCATGACAATGGCCGAGATTGGAAACGGCGATGCCCTGAATAAAATCGAGATACGTTTTTCCGTTTTCATCCTCTGCAATTGTCCCTTTCGCTTTTTTGATATCGATGGGCCAGCGGCTGTAGGTTTGAAATAGACTGCTCATGACACGCTCTCCTTTTCTTTGACGATTTTTGTTCCTTGGAAGGCTTGATCGGTGAAAAACGCTCCTTTTCCGTTTACGATCATCACTTCCTCGACATCTTCACTCAGTGCCGATAATGCCGAGTTTACCTTCGGAATCATCCCTCCTGAAATCACGCCGTCATCTATGAGGGCCTGAATCTCTTGCGGCGTCAAAGTATCCAGCCTGTTCTCTCCGTCCATAATTCCTTCGACATCCGTGACAAATAAAAGTTTGTCGGCGTGTAAGGCTGAAGCGACGGCCGATGCCGCGGCGTCTGCGTTGACGTTCAGCGTTTCGAAATCACTTGTCATGGAAAGCGGAGCGATAACGGGAATGATGCCTTCTTTCATTAATGCGTGAATGATTGACGGATCGGTTTTTTGTATTTCGCCGACTTCTCCGTATTTGTCTTGATTAAGATAGGATGCTTGAAGGAGACCGCCGTCCTTTCCTGATATTCCCGCGGCTTTCAGCCCGTTTTTCGCGAGTTCGGTTACGAAAAATTTATTGATCGTCCCTGACAAGACCATTTCCGCTGTTTCCAGCACCGGTTTGGTCGTTTTCCGCTGTCCATCGACAAATTCCGTTTCAATCTGCAATGTTTTCAGCATTTTTGAAATGTCCGGGCCGCCTCCATGGACGACGGCAATGTTCCAGCCCGATTGCATAAGCTCTTTTACATTTTGAAAAAAATCGGCGGATAACTCGCGGATTACGCTTCCGCCGCACTTAAAAACGATCGTTTTCTTCATGCCGCTCCCCTTTGTTATGTGCGATAGCTCGCATTGATTTTGATATAATCATAGGTTAAGTCACAGCCCCATGCCCGGCCGCTGCCGGATCCTTCCTGCAGGCGGACTGCAATCGCAATCTCATCACCTGATAAGTACTCTTTGGCATCAGTTTCCGAAAATGGCTGAGGTTCGTTGTGTTTAAACAGACACTGACCGCCGAGGAAAACTTCCACTTGTTCGGCCGTTACGCTTGCCGCACTGTGCCCGATTGCGCCGATGATGCGCCCCCAATTGGCGTCTGTACCGTAAACGGCGGTCTTCACAAGGCTTGAGCCGACGATTTTTTTGGCGATAATATTCGCCTCAAGGTTATTTTTCGCGCCTTCGACTCTGGCTTCAATTAATTTCGTCGCTCCTTCACCGTCTCTGGCAATATCTTTGGCAAGGTCTTCGCATACAAGCTTTAACCCCTTTTTAAATGCCGGCCAGTCAGGGTGCTGCTCCGTCAGGCAATCATTCCCCGCGCAGCCGTTTGCCATCACAAGCACCATGTCATTCGTCGATGTTTCTCCGTCAACGGTGATTTGGTTAAATGAAACATCCGTAATCTCTCTGAGCGCGTTTTTGAGCGCCTGTTCTTCCACGGCCGCGTCCGTTGTGACAAAGCCGAGCATTGTCGCCATGTTGGGGTGGATCATGCCGGAGCCTTTCGCCGCTCCGCCGATCGTGATGATGTCTCCGCCGATCACCAGTTCATAACACGTCTGTTTCGTCACTGTATCCGTCGTCAAAATGGCTTCTTCAAATGCTCCGGACACGGACGGCGCTTGACCGAGCTGTTCAATGCCCGCTTGAATTTTTTTCATGTCTAAAAGCTCGCCGATCACCCCGGTTGACGAAACCGCAACAAGCTCCGGCTCAATGCCGAGCTGGCACGCGAAGCCGTCCCGCATTTCATAGGCGTCCTTTAATCCTTGGTCTCCCGTACAGGCGTTGGCAATCGCGCTGTTGACGATAACCGCCTGAAGCACACCCTCTTTTTTCAGGCTGGCTTGCGTCACTTTCAGCGGCGCTGCCTGAAAATGGCTCTGCGTATATACCGCTGCACTGACTGCAGGCGCTTCGCTGATAATCGCTCCGAGATCTTTTTTTGAATAGCGCAGACCGCAGTGCACGCCCTTTGCCTCAAACCCTTTCGGCGAGGATACGCCGCCTTTTATTTTCGTGATTTCCTCACTCAGCTGAATCATATTTTCGAATCCCTCTTTCGTTCTATGGATAGACTGGCGTCATCGTAAGTCCCGTTTCTTCCTGCCAGCCATTCATGATATTTAAATTTTGAACCGCCTGCCCTGCGGCGCCTTTCATCAGATTATCTATGACAGAAACGATGGTGGCACGGTTTGTTCTTTCATCCACGGTGACACTGATATCACAAAAATTGCTGCCGTATACCTCTTTCGTCGCCGGAAATTCACCTTCCGGCCTGATTCTGACAAAATATGAATCTTTGTAGAATTCGGAATACAATTCTCTTACCTGTGCAGCAGACATACCCGGAGGAGCCTCCGTATACATCGTCGCCATAATGCCCCTTGTCATCGGCGCCAAATGAGCGGAAAACGTGATCGGGCCTGTGCCGGGCTGCCAAGCCGCTAATTGCTGTTCAATTTCCGGAGTATGCTGATGCTCATTAACCTTATAAATTTTGAAATTATCATTCAGCTCAGAATAATGAGTGCCCATGGATGCTTTTCGGCCGGCGCCGGATACGCCTGTTTTCGCATCAACAATCAGAAATGAATCTTGTAAAAGCTTATTCTTCGCCAGCGGGGCGAGCCCGAGCAGCACAGCCGTCGGAAAACATCCCGGATTGGCAATCAGCTTTGCAGTCTGAATCTCTTTTTTTTGCAGTTCGGCTAAACCGTAAACCGCGTTTTGAATCGTTTCTTCCGGAGCGGCCTTCCGCTTATACCACTTTTCATACACGGCCGGGTTTTGAATCCGCAGATCGCCGGATAGATCAATGACCGGGATGCCCGCCTCCGCCAGCTTGGGCGACCACTCTCCGGAGACGCCGGGCGGCGCGGCTATGAACATGACATCAATTTCGTTTCGGATCGTTTCTATGTGAAGCGGCTGAAGTGATTGTGACGCTATATTCCTCAAATGCGGATATGAAGCGGCATATTCTTTTCCTTCGTCGCTCGATGAATATAATATACAATCCTCTGCATAAGGGTGATGGTTAAGAATCCTGACAAGTTCGGCGCCTCCATAACCAGTAGCGCCTATAACACCTATTTTCAACGGGTTCACCTTCTTGGTTTTTGTGAAATTATTTAACATTATAACATGAATAAAAATTAATTCAATTGTATATTTAATATTTTTTCATTCATTTTCCATCTGTTTTCGCTGACAAAAAAACTCCCTCTCGTTCGAGGGAGTTCCATAAGAAAAACAGGCTGATCGGATCAGCCTGTTTTCTTCAGCATCATCAGCCCGCTTATAAAAAACAGCACGGAGCTGGCGTAAAAAATAATATAAACCGTAAAGAAATCAGCGAGAAACCCGCCGAGAATAATGGCGGCAGCTGAAAATACGGCCGTCCAGAAATGATAGCTGCCGACTTTTTTTCCCCGCTCCCCGCCGTCGGTGTAATCGGCGATCATGATTTTCTCGCCGTGTTTTTGCATCGCGCCGAACAGGCCCAAAAGCACCTGCACAACATAAACCTGGTGCACGCCGGTAATGTGCGGGAGCGTCAGAAGAAGCACCGCCATCCCCCACGAATTCGCCATAAGGAACCAGCGGGGATCCAGTCTTGCCGACAGCCGGCCGAGCAGCGGATGAATCAATGCGCCGCTCAGGCCGAACAAGCCGTATGAGAGACCGAATTGCGTGTAGCTGGAACCGATGTTTTTAATAAATAAAATATAAAACGGAAAGATCAGGCTGCCGGCAAAAAAGACACTGCTCTGTGACAGGATCAGCCATTTTAAATGGTTGTGTTTCATGATTTGTACCTCTGATAAAAATAATTCATAAACAAGTCATCCGGATCATATTTGTGTTTTTTCTGAAAGAACATATCGCTTTTCGGATATGCCTCGCGCATCTGCTCTTTCGTTTGATACAGCATATACGGGAGATAATAACTGCCGCGGTGGCGCAATGCCGTATCCGTCATTTTTCTGACAATCCGCGCCGCACTCGCCTGGCCGTCTTTTGAAAACCCTTCATTGATTAAAAGAACGAGTGAAAACATGTCTTCCTTTGCGTATGACAGATCGGCTTTTTCATTTTTTTGCACGTAGCGGATCGTAATATTTACGAGATTGAGATCTTCATGTGACAGCGTCTTGCGTAAATCATGAATGTACGGCGCAAATTCGCCGACGGGCACGAAGTATTCTTGTAGCACATCGGTGTTGTCCGTGTTTTCATATTCCAAAAATTTCGACTCTGACCGCATGACATTGTTCCTGGAGACTTTCACGCCGTTTTGGCTGAGAAAATAAGATTGCTGGGTTGACCAGAACCAATTTCTGCCCCAGTCATACCGGCGGGAGAGGCCAAGCGCGAATTTCGTCAGCGCCGGATGCTCATCTTCTTTCAGTTCATTGTGCTGCTTTAATTCTTTCTGATTGTCTGAGAGCGTGTAATCAGTCACATACATATCGCGCAAAAAGCCTTTATCCCCTGTTGCGATCCGTGCGAGATGCATGCGCACGGCGGGGTTGCGCTGAACATGCTGCGTAAAATATTGACTGTATGTATCAGCGTTCATGCGTTTCGTTTTCATTTCATAAAGCTCATCATCCGTCAGCTCAATATCCGCGTCAAGGATGACGCCGAACAGGCCGTAGCCGCCGATGACGGCTGAAAACAGGTCATCTTTCGGAGTAACGGTGATGACTTTGCCGTCCGCCTTTAAAAGATGAAACGATTTGACCGTATCAATCAGCGAACCGTACCGGATATCCCGGCCGTGGGCGTTGGCGCTCAGTGAGCCGCCGATCGTAAAAATGTTTTGCGATTGCATGACTTTTACCGCGAGCCCGTACGGATTGACATAGCGCTGAATATCATTCCACGTCGCTCCCGCCTGCACTCTGATGATTTTTTTCTTTCGGTCGAGACCGAGTATTTTGTTGTAGCCCGTCATGTCGAGAACGATACCGTCTTCATAATACGTCTGGCCGCCCATTGAGTGCTGGGCGCCTGCGATTGAGATCTTCAGATGCTTTCTCTTTGCTTCCTTAATGGTTTCGATCAATGTTTCTTTCTCTTTTCCTTTGACCGTCTGCTTAATTTTCACGGGCATGAGACGGCTGACATCCGTCATTGTCCCTGCCTGCTGCTCCGGCTCTTTGTGAAAAGCGGAAACAGCGAACAGCGCCGTATAAACAAGAATGCTAAGGATAATGAGAAGTAATTTTTTCTTCATGGGTTCCTCCCTCGCATGCAGCCGGTCTATTATATCATGCCTTACGTCCGTTTTTTTCCTTTTTAACCCGATACCGGAAAACACACGGCATAAAAAATACACAGAAATCCTTAAAATGATTTTTTAGTCAGTATATAATCGATATATATGCAGATGTATTACCAAAGGGATTGTTTAAAACAAACATGTTAAATGAGGTGGGGAAAATAAACATAAAAGGAATCAATCATCTTCTTTTTTCTGTTTCAAATTTGGAAAGATCTATAGAATTTTATGAAAAAGTATTTCATGCACAACTCCTGGTTAAAGGGCAAAAGACAGCATATTTTGATCTGAACGGGCTTTGGCTTGCACTTAACTTAGAGGCGGATATACCAAGAAATGAAATACATAAATCTTATACGCATATGGCCTTTACAATTGATCCAAAAGATTTTGATGCAATACATCAACGGCTAAAAAATCTAAATGTAAATATATTAAATGGGCGTCCAAGAGATAAACAAGATCAAAAGTCAATTTATTTTACTGATCCCGATGGGCATAAATTTGAATTCCACACAGGCACACTCCAAGACAGACTGTCCTATTACAAAAAAGATAAACCTCATATGAAATTTTATATATAAAGGTTTGTTTGCGATCCAAAACAAACCCTCACTGTCGCTTATATGCAGACAAAAGAAAAGCACCTCCAAACTTTAGGATGTACCTAAAATCCGAGGTGCATTTTCTTATTACTGAATCCCTAATGCGATTTTTGCGTAGCGTGACATTTTGTCTCTTGTCCACGGCGGATTCCAGACGATGTGGACCTCCGTCTCTTTTACATCCGGAATGTCGGCGAGCGCTTTTTTCACCTCGTCGACGATGATCGGAGCGAGCGGGCACCCCATTGATGTCAGTGTCATCGTAACGTGCGTCAGGCCGTCGTCATCCATATCAACGTCGTATACAAGGCCGAGATTGACGATATCGACGCCGAGCTCAGGGTCAACAACCTGCTCCAAGGCGCCCATGATGTTTTCTTTTAATGCTTCTTCCACGTTCCATCACTCCTTTTTCCTCAGTATAACGTAAAAGCGGGTTTTGTTAACACCTTTGTGCTTTATAAATGCTTATCGAACCAGGCGACGGTTTCTAAAACGGCGTATCTCGGGACTTTATGATCAGCCCGTTCGTCTTTCAGAAACTGAAGATGGTCAGGCCGGCTGCTGTAATGAGGTTTAATCGTTTCATAAAAGCCGCGGGTCGGTGCATACGGAACGACTTTGTCTTGAACGCCGTGCCAGAACAGCAGCGGGCGGCTCCGGAGTTTTTCCGGTTCCAGACTGAGATCAAACGGTTTGAGCCGCGCAAACAGTTCATCGACCTGTTCTTTTGTGACGTCAATGTCGATGTCCTGCTTTTGAATGTGGTCAATCTGCTGCTGAAAAAACGCCGTATAGTTCGGGCTTCCCATCAGACTGACGCCGGCTTTGACCCAATCATACGCGGCCATCGCGCCGAATGTCGTAATTCCGCCCATTGACGTGCCCGCAAGACCGATCCGCCCGTCTTCAATCAGACCGCGCGCTTCAAAATCCTTTTTCAGCACGTCAAGCTCCTCGATTTCATTTAATACAATGTCCCAAAAATGGACGGCGAGCTCTTCTGCTGACAGCTGTTCAGCGCGTTCACCGTGGTAAAGAGCTTCCGGCAGCACCGCCCTGAAGCCCTTTTCAGCAAGCAGGTAAGCGAAATGAAGATTATGCTCCTTCGCGCTTGTAAAACCGTGAATAAAGAAAACAAGGGGAGCGGGACGGTCCCGATTTTCTTCTTTTACAATATGTAAAAACGGAATGCCTGATACGGTTTGATGATCAATAAGAATCACGTTGACTCCCTCCTTAGGATAACCATAATCATAAGTGTAACATGTAGACAATAAAGATGGTAAAAAGCTACACTGTACATAAGTGAAAAACAGCAAATCATATGACAAAAGGAGTTATTTATGGAGACAAAACCTTATCTCATCGCCTTAGATCTGGATGGAACTTTATTAAAAGACGATAAAACCATTTCCCCTGAAACGGCACGGACGATTCAGAATCTGAAAGAAGCGGGTCATCATGTCTGCATCTCAACCGGGCGCCCGTTCCGTTCCAGTTCGATGTATTATGACGAGCTTGGGCTGACAACGCCGATTGTCAATTTTAACGGGGCATTTGTCCACCACCCGAAAGACGAATCATGGGGACGCTACCACACGTCTTTATCGGTCGATGTGGTCAGACAGCTTGCCGAACTTACAGAGACCTATCAAATACATAATGTGCTCGCTGAGGTCATTGATGATGTGTACTTCCATTATCATGATGAGCATTTAATTGAGGCGTTTCATATGAATACGGCGAATGTCACATTCGGCGATCTGCGTGAAACGGTCAAGGAGGATGTAACGTCCGTATTGATTCACGCGAAGGAAGAGGACGTCGCGGACATACGCGCGCATTTATCCGATGTGCACGCCGAGGTCATTGACCACAGAAGATGGGCGGCTCCGTGGCATGTGATTGAAATCATTAAACACGGGATGAATAAAGCGGTCGGCCTGAAGAAAATCAGCGACTATTACCAAGTGCCGAGAGAACGGATCATCGCGTTCGGCGACGAAGACAACGATCTTGAAATGCTCCGGTTTGCCGGGTGCGGCGTAGCGATGGGAAACGGCACGGATGAAGTCAAACAGGCCGCAGACCGCGTCACGGGATCAAATGAAGCGGACGGAATCGCCGAATTTTTAAAATCCTATTTCTCCCTGTGAGGTTTTGCCGCTCATAACACAAAGCCTTCCGCCCATACTAAAACAGACGACTCATCTCGTCTAAATATGGAAGGGGGACATTGCAATGGGTAAACGAAACAAATCAAAACGGTTTATTCAGCAAGGCAAGGACTCTGTCAGTCTTCATGACGCAAGATTTCCATATCGGTCTACATTAGAGGAAGCACAGCATGATGCAGCAAAAGATTCGGCTGAAAGGCAGGTTGACTTTTAATGAGAAACGAACTGTTTTCTCAAGCCAAGTCATTTGTCCAGCAGGCCGTCATGATTGCTAACGGTTTCGAGGACGGCGATCAGGAAAAAGCTGTCTCACGCGCCAAAAACGCCGTGTCTTCCGCGTACGCCAATTCGACGGATGCAGAACGTCAGCAGCTGCACCAATTTCAGGATCAGCTGGAGAAATTGCAATAAAAAAAGGCGCCCCGTTTAGACGAGGGCGCCGCTTTTTTATTTCACTTCAAATGTTTTTACCGTTTTCAGCCTTTTTCCGATCTGATCGGACTTCCCTAAAAACGTCACCGTCACCGTGTATGTTCCCGGACCGGGCACGTTCTTCCACACATCTGAAAAGTCATACGTTTCATTCGGCATTAAAGTCACGGTTTGAAACGCCTGAGTAAACATTTTGTCTTTTGAATAGCGGTACAGTTCTTTGTGATGTTGGTCATGTACGGTCAATTCGAATTTCTGCCCTGAGCTGAATGTGAATTCGATCGGGCTGCCGCTTTTGTTTTTTAAAGACATTTGAAATTCGATCTGCTGATCCGTCTGCACAGGGTTTACGGCTAATTCCGCTTGCTGTTCATTCATCTCTCCGGATACCTCCTCAGCGGGCTCCTTCTGCCCGGATTGACTGCTGCACCCGATCAATAAAATGACCGGTAATAACAGGCCAAACAGCCACTTCATTCTATCCGCTCCTATCAGTCTTTTCTGAAGAAACCAAAGATCCCCGTCGTTTGCACGATGTTTGTGAAGGCTTTCGGGTCGACTTCTTTCACGATTTTCTCAAGGTCATACAATTCGTACCGCGTGATGACGATGATCATCATTTCTTTCTGTTCGTTTGTGTAAGCGCCTTTTGCCGGCACCGTCGTAATGCCGCGGACCATTTTCCCGTAAATCGCTTCTTTGATTTCATCGGCTTTTTTCGTAACGATCATGGCGGTCAGTTTCATGTGGCGGGTGTGAATGGCGTCAATCACCCTTGTTGTGACATACAGAGCGACAAGGGTATATAATGCTTTCTCCCATCCTTGCAATAATCCTGCCGTCAAAATGATAATCCCGTTCAAAATGAAGAAATATGTGCCGACCGGTTTATCCTTCCATTTGGCCAGCACCATCGACACGATATCAAGACCGCCTGTCGAAGCGCCGAATTTCAGCGTTAAACCGATGCCGATAGCTGAGATGACTCCTCCGAATACGGTATTCAGAAGAATATCGTGCGACAGTCTCATTTCCGGGAGAATTCCCATAAAGACGGACGTCATCGCTACGCTTAATATGCTGTATACGGTGAATGATCTGCCGACTTTCAGCCACCCTAACACACCGATGGGAATGTTTAAGAGGAACATGAGAACTCCTGTCGAAATATAAAAGGGGGCGTATTGATCAACGACGCTTGACAGCAGCTGGGCGACACCGGTAAAACCGCTGGCATATACATTCGCCGGTATCAGGAATAAATTCAGTCCCGCCGCATACAGAAACGCGCCGATGACGACGATTGCTAATTTTTTTGCTTGTTCTAGTACCATGGCTTGCTCCTCCGCTCATTTTCATTATTAGCTTTTCCCTTAAAACAAAGTTTTGAACACTATTTTGCCACATTTATATGATATAGTTGGCATCACTCTCACCAATCGGAAAGAAGGGAATTATGATGACAGTTCACCTTATTGCTGACAGCGCCTCTGACCTGCCGAAATCTTATATTGAAGAAAACCGGATCGGGTTCATTCCGCTGCACGTAACACTTGACGGAAACGAATATGAGGACGCGGTCACCATTCAGGCGGATCATATATTTCAAGCGATGCGGGACGGGAAAGTTCCGAAAACATCCCAGGCATCACCGGATACGATAAAAAAAGTATTTTTACAATATGCGGAACTGGGAGAACCGGCGATATACGTCGCCTTTTCCTCAGGTCTTTCCGGCACCTATCAGACGGCCGTAATGATCGCCAATGAAGTAAAAGAGGAATTTCCCGATTTTGATTTACGGATTGTAGATTCCAAATGCGCTTCATTGGGCTGCGGCCTCGCGGTGATGCACGCGCAAACACTCTGTGTTAACGGGAATACAATACAAGAAATCGAAACGTCTGTAAAGAGCTTTTGCGCACGGATGAAACATATATTTACGGTCGATGATGTCGCTTATCTCGCGCGGGGCGGCAGAATTTCAAAAACGTCCGCTTTTGTCGGGGGGCTTTTGAACATCAAACCGATTCTGCATGTGGATGACGGCAGGCTCGTGCCGCTCGAAAAATTGCGCGGACAAAAGAAACTGTTTAAACGGATTATAGAAATGATGAAGGAAGAAGGCGGCGATTGGGCGGATCAAACCGTGGGAATCAGCTATGCAGATAATGAAGAGACGGCGCTTCGGATGAAGGAAATGATTGAAGAAGCGTTCCATCCGAAAGAGATCATTCTTCATTCAATCGGCTCTGCGATCGGCGCCCACTCCGGGCCGGGCACGCTCGCGATTTTTTTCCTGAAGCCATAATTTCAATGCGGGCGGGCATCCTAACGGACAGAAGGGAGGCTTTGCCGCATGAAAGATGATGACAAAAAACCGTTGGACAATAACGCCGTAAATCAGAAAAAGAACCGGCTTGCCGAAAAAAACCGGCAGGCGGGAAAAAACCAGAATTCCAAAAAACCGGACCATCTGTAAAAGCAAAACAGCCCTCTTTGTCTTAGAAGAAAGAGGGCTGTTTTTTGTTCTATATGCGTCTAACATCACTTATCACGAATCCGCTTTCAGGCAATGCCGGCATTCTGGACAGGCTGAAGCTTAAATCTTGGGACGGAACATCGTACTCTATTTCATTGGCAAGAAACGCAAGGGAAGTTTTCATGACTTCCACGGTCATTCCCTCACCCGGACAGCGGTGGCCGTTAGCCGGATCACCTCCGCCCTGGGGAATGAAATCAAATTTATTTTCCTCCCGCCCCTGAAAACGTTCCGGGCGAAATTCATTCGGATTCTCCCAAAGCCGGGAATCATGGTTTGTCCCATATAGGTCAAGCATGACGGAAGCACCCTTTTTAAACTCACAGTTCTTCCATACGAAATCTTTTTTCACAACGGCTCCTAAAAACGGGGCAAACGGGTAATACCGCCGAACTTCATGTGCAAATCTTTCGGCCTCCTGATCATCTCTCGATCTCAGTTTGCCCCGATATTCAGGGTAATCATGCAATGCAAGAGCTGAAAACGTAATGAAGTAAGAAATGGCGGCAATCGGGCGCAGAACATTAATAAGCTCAACAGCAGCCATGTGAGAATCAAGTCTGTTCCCGTCAAGTTCTGTATGAAAAGCCATTTCATACAAGGCTGAGCCCTCCGGCGTTTGCAGCTTGCCGGACCGCACATCCTCAATGACCTCCTCTATCCATTTCTCCGTTTTCAGCCTCGCCCTTCTGCCTTTCCAATGACGCGGTCCGACAGCGCCGAATGCGTCTACCATATCGGTGAAATCCTCTGCCCGTTCTTTCACTTCTGAGTCTTTCAGCGGGACGCCGGCCCACTCACAGGCAGCCCGGCACAGCACTTTCTTCGCTTCATCAAAAAGGACAATTCGGTTTGAACCCTCCCACATTTCCGCAGATGCTTTCCACTGTTTTGCCACCGCTTCCGCAAGCCGTTTTTGCCGGGGCGGCGTCATCAGCGACATAAATAGAAGCTTCCTGTGCTTATGCCGTTCACCGTCCATTGCCTGGATTGCCCCTGTTCCGAATAACGTTTTCTGCACCCGTTTGGGGAGGGCCTGCTGCCGCTGAAATCGTTCTGTGTCATAAAAAAGCTTTGCGGCTTCCGCTCCGCTCATACAAATGAATGTCTTCCCTAATAAACGGGCGCGAAACACATCTGAGCGATAAGTCTCCGCTCGGTTTTTCACAAATACATAACCATCGCGTAATAAAGCCAGACTATTATCAAGACCCTTTTCATGCGGAATTTGTTCATCCATCCCGATTCCTCCCTTCTTTTTTCACCTTTCACGAAAAAGAATAAATATAAACACATGTATATTCAGTATTTGTGTTTCATTCAGAAGTTACTCATGTCAGGCTGCAAAAATCAGGGGCGGGGCAAAAGCCCGTTACAAAGTAAACCGGCGGACCTGATCGTTTAACCGCTCTGTCAGGCTCACCAGATTATTGACGCTTTCCGCCATTTTATGAAAAGAAGACAGCTGCTCAAGCGCGGAGGCAGAAATCTCTTCGCTTCCTGCAGCCGTTTCCTGAACGACGGCGCTGATGCTTTCGGCATGATGCAGCACTTGCTCACCAAGCTGTTTCGATTCGATGATCCGTCCGTCCAATTGAGTAAGCTCCGCTTTAATATGGGCGGCTTTTTGTTCAATATGGACGAATGATTCTGATGTTTTCTCCATCAGCTCCTGCTGTCTGTCCGCTAAAGCGACGCCGGTCGTGACAGCTCCGGTAATAGATGTGATGCCGTCTTCAATTTGCTTTACCATATCGAAAATCTGCGCGGTCGCTTTAGCTGATCCGTCTGCGAGCTTCCGTATCTCCTCGGCAACGACGGCAAATCCTTTTCCGGCCTCGCCTGCTCTGGCCGCCTCGATTGCGGCGTTTAATGACAGCAGATTGGTCTGGCCCGCAATGTCAGAAACGGTCTGCGCCATCATACTGATGCCTGCCGCATGCTCTATGAAGAGATCGGCGGCTTTGGAAATCTCTTTTGATGTCTCATTGCTTTTATCAATGGCTTGCTTGGTCTCGGCTAAAGCACCGCGCCCCGCAGCCACCGCCGCAATCGTCTCTTCGCTGCTTCTCGTCGTTTGTTTTGAACGTTCGGCGTTCGCCTTTGAATGTTCATCCATTTGTTCAATGAATTGCACCGCATGCTGCAGATCTTCTGAAATGGTTTGGGAGCCTTGCGCCATTTCTTCCGTCGACACGGACACCTGCTCGGTCATGTCCTTCAGCGTCTGGTTTTCCTTCGTCAAACCTTCCGCAAACGTCTCGACTTCACGGCCGACCTCTCCGATCGCCTGAATTAAGGTGCGGAGCTGTTCAGCCATCATTCCGAATGAGTCATTCAGCTCTTTCAGTTCGTCTTTCCCTTTATAATCAAGCATTTCAACAGCAAGGTTCCCTCCCGCAATACGACGGGCATTTTCAGCCATGCGGCGTATCGGCCCTGCAATTCTCCTCGTCAGCCTGATGGAAGATATGACGGTGACGGCAAGTATCACGATGGTCAGCACGGCTGCGCTGTAAACGATAAACTGAATCTGGTCAGCCGTATGCTTCTGCATGTCTTCATAGTGATCCCGGCTTTTCAGATTCAGCATATAAATATCATTCAGAAGACCGTTGATGCGGGCCGCCGTCCTTGTCGCTTCAGCCGGGCTTTTCGAATCAAGAGCAGCGTCCGCCTCCGCCTGCCACGATTCGTATTTTTTGGCGAGTTTGTCATAAGCGGCTTTGTCCGCATCGTCCGTCATCGTTTTTTCGAGCGCCGCCAGTTTGTCTGAGCTGCTTTTCATATAGCTTCGCACATCTTCTTTCTGGGCGTCTGCGAGCGTATAGGAATAGTCGGTGATGCTTTCTTTTAACGTATTAAGGTCAGCTTTTGCTTCCTGGACGTTTAACAGCGCGTCCACTTCATCTTCATTTGAAGCCTGAATCTTCATCATGTTTACGATGGTAAAGCCGATGACGGCGGCGAAGCAAATCATCGTAACGGCTGCGTTAACGAGCAGCCTTGTCCGTAATGTCACTTCAGATCGCCTCCTTTTTCAATCAGGCTGTTTTTCATATCCGTGATCTTTTTCGCCAGCCCGCCTGCGTTTTTGACAACTCTGATCTTGGCTAATTCCATGCCGTTTTCCTTCAGTCCGTAAACGATCTCACCGCTTTTGATCTCCTTGTTGTCTTTTAAATCTTTCGCCAATTCATAGATGACATGGTCGACATTTTTCACTAAAGAAGAGATAACGGCGTGCTCGGCGGTGTAATATTGATCGCTGTCAACACCGATGGCGTATACTTTTTGCGCCTCCGCTTCTTTCAGTGCGCCGACGCCCGTGAAGCCGGCCGCCGTAAACAGGACATCGGCTTTTTTTCGGATCATGTTTTGGGCGATGCGCTTCCCGAGCTTATCATCATCAAACGTACCGCTGATGTCCGACAGCACGCGGATTTTCGGTTTGACTGATTCCGCGCCTTTCAGATAGCCTTTTTTAAACCGTTTAATGACGTCGGCATCTGAACCGCCGATAAATCCGATCGTGCCGGTTTTGCTCGTCATAGCCGCCAGCGCTCCGGCTAAGAAGCTTCCTTCATCCTCTTTAAACGTGACGGAGGTGACATTATCCAGGTCTGATACGGAATCAATCAGCACAAACCGCTGCTTCGGATATTTTTTGGCGACCTTTTCTAAATCCGCCTGCATGCTGTAACCGAGCCCCACAACAAGATCATTGCCTTCCCGGACAAGCTGGGTCAGTCCTTTTTCGTATGTACCGGTATCTTTTATTTCCCGGTAATCAAATGTGATGCCGAGCTCGTCTCTCGCTTTCATCAAACCTTGAAAGCCTGAATCATTAAATGATTGGTCGCCGAGGCCGTTGTCTGTCAGCATGATGCCGATTGTTTTCGTTTTTTCGGCCGCCGTTTCCTCAGATTTGCCGGCACATCCCGCCGTGCTGAGCGCAAGCAGCAGTACAGCCGCAAATATCGCCATTTTTCTCATTGAAACTCTCCTTTTGTTTTTTCTATAGTTATATATCGGTTCGGATGTCAGAATATTTTATTTCAATAAAATATGTATGTTCGGCAGGGTGTTAAACAAATGAGGAATATAGCAGCTTTTGAGAAAATAAAAAACATCGGTTTTGGTTCACCGATGTTTTTGCAGAACATTTATTGTTTTTCGTATGTCCAGCCGTCTTCCTGATAGACCTTGCCGTTTTTCATCAGATGCCCGAGCGCCCGCTTAAAGGCGGCTTTGCTTAAATGAAACCGTTCGCGGATATCGTCAGGATGGCTTTTGTCTCCGTAAGGCATCGCGCCGTTTCTTGATCTCAGATAGGTCAGAATTTCTTCCGCGTCAACCGAAAGCGCATCCTGCTTTCTCGGCAGCAGGGACATGTTGACGGAGCCGTCTTCCTTTACCTCGATGACACGCCCTGTCACGCGGCTGCCGAGTCTCGGCTCTTCTTTTCTTTCTGAAGGGTGAATAAACGCGCGGATGCCTTCATCGGTAATCAGAAAAGAGCCTGATGCGATCAGTCTGTACACCGTGCCTGTCAGGTCTTTATTCATGACGTCTTCCTCTGCATCCGTAAATAATTCACTGATGATATCCTCAGGCGCCGGTTTGGCAAACATGCGCCCGCGGCTTGTCACCTTCAGCATGCAATACAGTCTGTCTCCTTTTTGCGGCCAGACGGATTTGTACGGAGGCAGGTGCTCCGTTGCGACGAGCGCGTCTTTTGACAGACCGACGTCGACGAATACGCCCATATCTTCCACAGCGTCCGTCACTTCCACCCATCCGTAGTCATAAAAGCTGATGAGCGGCTTTTTCATCGTCGCCGCGAGTCTTTCCTGATGATCGACGTAAATAAATACGTCCACTTCATCTCTGTCTTCGATATCCTCTGTGATTTCACTGTTATGTAAAAGAACCGTATCCTCGCCGTCAGTTAAAAAATAACCGAAATCGGTTTGGTGATCTATACTAAGCGTGAGCTGCTGCCCTGGTCTCATGTTATCGTCCTTCCTGATTCGCCCGTATGAGGCTGATGTTTTTCTCATTTTTTCCAATATGCATAAATTCATGCTTTATGCTGTTGGACATTTCTCTTTATTCTACTATAATCAACTCATAAGTGAAATGTTATAGGAGGTTTTCTCATGGCAAAAGAAAGTTCTTTTGATATTGTATCCAAAGTTGAATTTCCCGAAGTGCAGAATGCGATTCAGATGACGCTGAAAGAAATCGGCACGCGCTATGACTTTAAAGGATCGAAAAGCGATGTGAAGTTAGAAAAGGAAGAACTTGTCCTGATTTCTGATGACGAGTTTAAACTGAATCAGCTCAAAGATGTGCTGAGCGGCAAGCTGATCAAACGGGACGTGCCGACGAAAAACATTGAATACGGCAAAATCGAAAATGCAACTGGAGGCACGGTGCGCCAGCGCGCGAAGCTTGTACAGGGCATTGATAAAGACAACGCCAAAAAAATCAACGCGGTGATTAAAAATTCCGGCTTGAAGGTCAAGTCGCAGATTCAGGACGACCAAGTGCGCGTCACCGGAAAAAATAAAGATGATCTGCAGCAGATTATCGCAGCCGTCCGCGGAGCAGACCTGCCGATTGACGTTCAATTTATTAATTTTAGATAAATTATGTGATTCCTATTGATTATTGTCTCTATTTTCGGTAAATTTGGAGAAAGGGATTTTCACAGTTAAGTTTTGGAAACCCATGACAATTACATGAACGTTCTTATCAAGAGAAGCCGAGGGACTGGCCCGACGACGCTTCAGCAACCGGTGTAGTGGTTTATCCAAACCATGACCAAGGTGCTAAATCCAGCAAGCTAAAAACAGCTTGGAAGATAAGAAGAGAGACAAATGATTACAAAGTCTTCTTCTTAAGAAGACTTTTTTTATTTCTCTTTTTTCCTTGCTGAATGTGATGAAGGAGGCAAACAATGGGACTATTACAAGATTTAGAAGAACGGATTTTAATCGGAGACGGTGCGATGGGCACTCTCCTCTATTCCTACGGCATTGACAGATGTTTTGAGGAACTGAACGTATCAAAGCCCGAAGAAATCAAGCGGATACATAAGGCTTACGTGGAAGCCGGGGCAGACATCATCCAGACAAATACGTACGGCGCGAATTTTATTAAGCTCTCAAGATACGGACTTGAGGATGAAACGAAAAAAATCAATCAGGAGGCGGTCAGAATCGCGCGCGCTTCCTCAGACGGCGCTTATGTATTGGGAACGATGGGCGGCATCCGCACCTTTAACAAAAACGCCTACAGCCTGGAGGAGATTAAACGCAGCTTTCGGGAGCAGCTTTATTTATTGCTGCACGAAGAGCCGGACGGTCTGCTTCTGGAAACATACTATGATTTAGAAGAGGCCCGCGAAGTGCTGAAGATCGCGAGAAAAGAAACGGAACTTCCGATTATGCTGAACGTATCCATGCACGAACAGGGCGTGCTGCAGGACGGAACGCCGCTTCGGGAAGCCCTCAGGTCCATTGCCGATCTCGGCGCTGACATAACGGGAATCAATTGCCGGCTCGGCCCGTACCACATGATTGAAGCGCTCACCGAAGTGCCGATTTTCCATGACGCTTATTTATCGGTCTATCCGAACAGCAGCCTTCCGTCTTTAGAAGAAGGCCGGCTTGTTTATGATACGGACGATGCCTATTTCCGGGAGAGCGCCGTACAGTTCCGCACTCAGGGGGCGCGCATTATCGGCGGCTGCTGCGGTACGACGCCAAACCATATCAGAGCCATGGCTGAAGCGGTCCGCGGACTTTCTCCCGTCACTGATAAAGAAGTGAAAATCAGACGGGAAGAGGAAGTCATCTCAGTCCGTAATGAACGGACCGAGCCTGGTTTAAACGAAATCGCCGCTCAAAAACGGTCAATTATCGTAGAGCTTGATCCGCCGAAAAAATTGAATTTTGACAAATTTCTGCAAGCGGCGGCTGAATTAAAAGAAACCGGCATAGAAGCGCTGACGCTCGCCGACAATTCATTGGCGACACCGCGGATCAGCAATGCAGCCTGCGGTTCATTGCTGAAAGAGCGCCTTGATATCCGTTCTCTCGTTCACATTACATGCAGAGACCGCAACATCATCGGCCTTCAGTCACATTTAATGGGGCTGGATACGCTCGGGCTCACCGACATTTTAGCCATCACGGGTGATCCTTCAAAAATCGGCGACTTTCCGGGGGCTACCTCCGTCTATGATTTAACGTCCTTTGACTTGATCAGGCTGATTAAACAATTCAACGAGGGCATTTCTTTATCAGGGAAACCGCTCGGCAAGAAAACGAACTTTTCCGTAGCCGGAGCATTTAATCCGAATGTCCGCCACCTTGATAAAGCAGTAAAACGGCTGGAGAAGAAAATCGAGTGCGGAGCTGACTACTTCGTGTCCCAGCCTGTCTACTCGGAGCAGCAGCTCATTGACATTCATCATGAAACGAAGCATCTCAAAACACCGGTGTATATCGGAATCATGCCGTTAACGAGCAGCCGCAACGCAGAGTTCATCCATCATGAAATCCCGGGCATTAAGCTGTCAGACAGCATCCGCGAAAAAATGGCGCTCGCCGGCGAAGACAAGCGGAAGCAGAAAGCCGAAGGCCTCGCCATCGCCAAGTCGATTCTCGACACGGCGTGCGAACTGTTTAACGGAATTTATTTAATCACCCCGTTTCTCCGTTCTGATTTGACGTCAGAGCTTGCAGCTTATATTAAGCAAAAGGATGAAAAGCGGGCTGATGTATATTTGCATTGACGCGGAAGAGGCCGCCTGATATGACAGGCGGCTTTTTCATGGTACGATACAGAAAAAGAATCAAGCAAAGGAGGATTTTTTCATGGTTGAAGTAAAACCCATCACCGCAGAAGACACGTACGCGATCAGACACAGCGTGCTGCGCCCCCATCAGACGATTGAGGATTGTAAATATGATCAGGACAGCGTCAAAGGAGCCTTTCATCTCGGAGGTTTTTACGACGGGACATTGATCAGCATCGCTTCTTTCTACCCGCAGAACCAGCAGGCTTTACAGGCAGCGCCCGCCTACCAGCTGCGCGGCATGGCGACGCTTGAGGAATACCGGACGCAAAAAGCGGGAAGCACGTTAATCGCCTATGCAGAACGAAAACTGGCAGATATGGGGGCGGCGCTTGTCTGGTGCAACGCCAGATGTCACGTAAAGGGATATTACGAAAAGCTCGGCTGGAAAAGCACGGGCAGCCCCTTTGACATACCCGGCATCGGCCCGCATGTGATCATGTATAAAGAACTCGCCTGAAACAGACTAAAGCCCTTGGGGACATGTCTCTAAGGGCATTACCTTGAATGTCACGTCTGCTTTTATATGCGGTACTATTGACGCCCTCCCGCTTTTTTAATACCCTTTGTACATTACACAACAGCAAGGATGGCAGGCAGAAAACGATATCTGTCAATTGCCGTTTTCAGCTATTAATTCAGAAAAGGAAGTATGAGATGAATACGATCCAAAAACCGAAAATCCCGAAAGAATTGCCGGTGCTTTCTTTCACAGAAGCGCTTCAGGACGACCTCATAAAAGAAGTCGTCATAGAAAACGCCGTCGTAAACAGCAAACTGGACGGCCTGCGCGCCGAAAAAGTCATTTTCAGAAACACCGTTTTTACGGATGTCTCTTTCAGACATATGGAATGTACGGATGTCCTGTTTGACAAATGTGATGTCTCAAACGCTGATTTCAGCGGAAGCATCATCCATAGAACGGCGTTTCAGCATTCAAAACTTCTCGGCTTGAATCTGGCGGATTCCGCCATGCGTCATGTACGGTTTGAAGACTGCCTCGCAAATTACAGCTCCTTCAGCTATTCCAATATGAAGCATGTCCGGTTTGACACGTGCGCTCTTACAGAAAGCGAGTGGAATGATGCCGTTCTTGAATACACAGATCTTGACGCCTGTGATTTGAACGGCGCAAACTTCATCGGCACGTCTCTTTTTAATATGGATATCAGCACGTGCACATTTGATCATCTGCACGTCTCACTTGAGAAGCTGAAAGGATGCCGCATCTCTCCGGCGCATGCCGTTACATTCGCAGAAGCGCTCGGAGCCATTGTGACGTGATCTTTTATCAAACGAAACGGCGGGCGATGTCCGCTATCGTTTGAATGCCTTTTTCCAAGTCCGGTAAGGATGCGTATGAATAGGAAAGACGCAGGCTTTGCCGGTCTTCGGGAAGATAGAGTGCTCCCGGATTGATCAGCACGCCGGCCTCCAAGGCACGGGTGAAAAGCGTCTGAACGGCGATTGCTTGATGAAAAGTGACCCAAATATAAAAGCCCCCCTCCGGCACACGCCACTCCGCAATATCTCCCGCGTATCTTTCAAGAGAACGCAATGCCGCATCTCTTCTGATTTTGAGTTCCTTTCTGAGACGCAAAAGGCGCGCTTCATAGCGGCCGCTTGACAGCCATTGACATGCCGCCCATTGAGATAAAGCACTGGAGCCGTAATCCGTCTGCATTTTAATATCGGCGAGCCTGTCTGCAACCGGCTCAGGGGCGACGACCCATCCGATGCGCAGACCCGGGCTTACGGTTTTTGACAGCGTGCCGATATACAGCACATTCCCCTCACCGTCCATGGATTTTAACGGAGGCGGCGGTTCTTTATCGATCCATAAATCACCGTATGCGTCATCTTCAATGACAGGCAGGCGGTGATTTCTTGCGAGCGCGATGAGTTCCTTCCTCCGCTTAAGTGACATTACCGTTCCGGTCGGATTATGGAATGACGGAATGGTGTACAGCAGCCCTGCTTCGTATTGCCGCCGGTAAGCGGGAAGATGATCCGTTTTGATTCCGCTCCCATCCATCGGCACTCCCTTAAGCCTGACGCCCGCTGATTGAAACACACGCAGGGAATGGAGATACGACGGGTTTTCAGTCAGCATGACGGAGTTTGGTTTTAGCAGCCCGATTGAAATGAGCTGAAGCGCCTGCAGCGCGCCTGAGACGATTACGATGGATGCCGGGGACGCGTGAATCCCCTTTGTTTTCAAATGTTCCGCGACGCTTTGCCGAAGCTGCAGGCTGCCCTTCGGTTCTTCATAGCCGAGCGCAAAAATGTTAGTTCCCGCTTCACGGAACAGTTCGGCCATCTCCTGCTCAGGCAGCAGCTTTTGACTCAGTTCACCCGTCCCCAGCCTGATCAGATCCGGACGCGGCTCATTTTGATTAATGGCCTGAATCAAGGATGAATTCGGCTGATGACTCCCCGATGTAACGTATGTGCTCCAATCAAGGGGCTTAGCCGCTGCCATGATTCTCCACGTATTGTTGACGACCTTTGTGCCTCCCCCTCTTTTTCCTTCCAGAAGACCTTGGGCGATTAACTCATCAACTGCTACCGTCACTGTGCTTCGGTTGACCTGAAGCTCCTCAGCGAGCTTTCTTTGTGAGGGAATTTTCGTGCCAATGGTCCATTCGCCATGAAGTATTTTTTCTTTTATATGCTGTTCGATCTGGAGATAAAGCGGTATGTGCGACACCCGATCCGGACGCCAGCTGTTCATACGTCATCCCTCCTTCTTTATTTATTATACATTTGGCTGGTTTAAGTACCAGCCAAATGGCCGGAGACATCAGCACACAGTGCGGCTACAATGAGATTTAGTTGACGATTGGAGGGTTTTACGATATGAATGCCATTCTTCACGGAGTGATGCTCGCTTTCGGCCTTATTTTGCCATTGGGCGCGCAAAACGTGTTTATTTTTCAGCAGGGAGCCTGGCAAAAACATGTGTGGCAGGCGTTTCCCGCAGTGATTGCCGCCGCGGTATGCGATACGATTCTCATCAGCGCGGCGGTCGCAGGCGTGTCAATGATTATTGCAGAGATTCCCGTTTTTCAGACCGTCATGCTTATAGGCGGCTTTTTGTTTCTCAGTTTTTTAGGCTGGCAGACTTGGAGAAGCAAACCGCAGGCCGAACAGGCGAGAAAAACGGTTTTCACGGCAAAAAAACAGGCGGTCACGGCCGCCATGGTATCCCTTTTGAACCCGCATGCGATTTTGGATACCGTCAGTGTCATCGGCACAAGCTCCGCCGCCTATCCGGGAATTGATAAATGGCTGTTTGCCGGTGCTTGTATCGCGGTTTCCTGGGTATGGTTCGCCGGACTGGCATTCGCGGGACGGCTCGTCCAAACGGCGGATACAGGAGGCCGGCTCCTCGGCATCCTGAATAAATGCTCGGCATTGGTGATGTGGGGTGCTGCTTTTTATTTTGCTGCGCTTTTGTTTCGATAAAAGGAATTCGGCCAGGCCATGTTGAATGTACCGGAAGGAAGAGGGGGAATTGGAATGTCAGACATTTTAAAGCTGTATCACTACCACAGATGGGCAAATGAGCAAGTTATTCAGCATCTGAAGACGCTGCCCGCGGTCAGCTTACAGCAGAAACTGAAAAGTGTTTTTCCGACTGTGAACGCCGTGCTTGTGCATATATACCGGGCTGATTACATTTGGCTTCACGTGCTTTACGGAGAAACTTTCGAACAAATCGTCTCGCAGTTTGATCAATTTGAAAAGCTTGACGGAGATTTTGAGGCGATTGAACATAGAATGACTGAACTGGACAAAGAATTCAGCGAATTTTTAAAAGAAATGGAGAACCCGGAAGGTCCGATCTCTATTTCTCATCCGCGCCTGGGGACGCTTCAGACGACATATGCCGATGTGATCCGGCATGTTGTGAATCACGGCACATACCATCGCGGCAATATCACCGCGATGCTTCACCAAATGGGCTATAAAGGCGTGCCGACTGACTACATTTTTTTCTCATACGAATCATAAAAAAGCAAAGGCCTCCCGGGCCTTTGCTTTTTTACTTCGAATCTATCATAATCCGATATAGCCGGAGACGCCCGCTTTTTCGGCCACATCGTAAATTGTCATTTCCATGCTTACTGATCCCTCTTTTGTTCTCTGGTTTTAGGTCAGTCCGTTTTCCGGCTTACGAATTTGCGGTACTCAAGCGGCGAAATGCCTTCAATCTGTTTAAACAGTTTGGAAAAATAGGTTGGGTCCTCCATACCGATGGCGTCCGCGATCGCCCCCATTTTGTCATTGGTTGCGGACAAAAGACGTTTCGCCTCCGTCATTCTGACTTTGTTCGTATACTGGCCGGGCGTGACGCCGAGCACCTGCTGCATGCAGCGGGTCACGTAGTCTTGGTTGTAATGAAGAGCCGAAGAGAGCGCTTTAATGGTTGTTTTCTCCTGATAGTGCTCCTGCAGGTACCGGGCGGCCTCCCATGCGACTCTTTCCTTTGCGGACGGGATTTGGAACGCTTCTTTCTGAAGATGGAGCAGCAGCTCTTCAAACAGAATCTGCTTTCTGAGCGGCAGGTCGGAATTCTCGGCGCTGTCATCTGTCAGCACACTGAATTGCCCGGCCATAAACTGCGGGCGTCTCACCTTCCCTTTTTGCGGCAGGGACAGGCGGTAGCGGGACGGCTCTTCAAAGCTCCCTTTTTTTCGCCTCAGCTCCGACCAGTTGTTCCCGGTTGTTTCCGCCATCTCATAAGCCGCTCCCTCAAAATGAAGCCACGAATAGGATGTCGTTTCTTCACTGCCTTTTGTCCCGTAATGTTCAAGGCCGGGAGAAAGCAGAATATATTCTCCGGCTTCAACGGAAAAGGCGTTTTCGTCTTCTGTAATGTAGAGGACGCCTTCTTTCACATACAGCAGATCAAACACCGGGAAGACCCGTCTCACATGGGTTTCGCCTTTTTTGAATACTCCTTCTCCCGCAGCGATAAAGACCGGGAACGGAGGAACTGTGAACTCGAGAAAGGACATATTTTCGGCCCTCCTTTTTAAGTCGGATTTTTGCAAGAAGTTTCGTTTCTCTCCCTTTTTATTATAAGAAAATGGAGGTACACTTTTAAACGTTGATTTTGTCAGGAAAGGGGTTAAAAGAAATGAAACAAGCGATTTTAAAACGGGCTGCGTTCAAACAATCCTCTGATCACAAACTCTCATTATACGCGCTGACTTGGCCGATATTTATTGAGGTTTCATTATATATGTTTATGGGAAACGCCGACACTCTTATGCTTAGCCAATACTCTGACAACAGTGTGGCGGCCGTGGGTGTCAGCAATCAGATTTTAAATTTAATTATCGTGATGTTCAGCTTTATCGCAACGGGTACGACAATTGTGATTTCACAGTTTTTAGGATCTAAACAGAAAAAAGAGGCGCAGGAAGTGGCTTATGTATCAATAGGAGCGAACTTTGTCATCAGTCTCGCCATCAGCGCCGCCATATTTTTTGCGGCCGTTCCGCTGCTTCATGTGATGGGTCTTTCCAATGAATTGATGCCGGATGCCAAAGTCTTTTTGCAGGTGGTCGGCGGGCTGTCCTTCATTCAGGCTTTGATTATGACGTTCAGCGCCATTTTAAAAAGCTACGGTCATACGAAGGATACGATGTTCGTTACGATCGGGATGAATATTTTAAATATTGCCGGAAACTTTCTTGTCATTTTCGGGCCGCTCGGCCTTCCGGTGTTAGGCGTCGCCGGTGTTGCGATGTCAACGTCCTTCGCGCGGATCATCGGGCTGATCGCGATGATTGTGATCGTCAAAAAACGCATCGGACTCGGTCTAACATGGCAAAAGATTTTTCACGTCCATAAAGAGCACTTGCGGAAACTCCTGAAAATCGGGATTCCGTCTGCCGGCGAACAGCTGTCTTACAATATTTCGCAAATGGTTGTCACTTATTTTATCGCCATTATGGGCGCTCAGGCGCTTACAACAAAGGTTTATACACAAAACATCACCATGTTTATCCTGCTGTTCGGAACGGCGATCAGCCAGGGTACACAGATTTTGATCGGCAGATATATCGGCGCCAAACGGTTTGACGACGCTTATGACCGCTGCATGAAAAGTCTGTACTGGGCGCTTGGCATTGCCGCTTTGACATCAGTGATCATGACTTTGTTTTCAAAGCAGCTGATCGGAATTTTCACAAGCAGCCCTGACATTATTGCGACGGCGAGCATGCTGATCGCCATGACGATCATTCTTGAGCCCGGGCGTTCATTCAATGTCATTATCATCAACTCGCTGCGGGCTGCCGGAGATGCAAAATTCCCCGTCTACATGGCGATGATTTCCATGTGGGGTATCGGACTGCCGCTCGCTTATCTGTTCGGCATCCATTTCGGATTAGGGCTTATGGGCATCTGGATTTCATTTATCGCGGATGAATGGGTCAGAGGCATTCTTATGTACAGAAGATGGCGGTCGCGGATTTGGATTCAAAAAGGGATTGCATAGACGCCCTGGCTTCGTTATGAAGCCGGGCGTTTTTTTATGCTTGTGAAAGCCGTTGTCTCATGTCACCGAGCTCTGACCGGTAATGTGCCGCTAAACCGGTAACGGCGGGCCTTGAGTATAACGGAAACAGCTCCAGCTCTTCAGACGCCTCCTCGAAATACGCCTCGGCCTCGAATGCGATGTACTCCCATACATTCATAAAAGCTTTGTTGACGGTATGGCTCTCCAGCTCTTCTTCCGTATAGCCGAATTGCTTCATCACCTGGCGCGGGAGACGCTTTTTCGCCCGCTCGTCCGTATGGACCTCCAGAAGCACCCGGGTCAGCTGAATGGCTGCTCCTAATGAAACGGCTGCATGGCGGAGTTTCCCTTGGTTCCGGCGCGCGCAAACCGGCAGCAGAAGCAGGCCGAGGGCTCCGCCTGTTTGGCCCGCGTACATCAGCAGGTCATCAAACTCTTGATACGTTACTTTTTCTCTGTCAGAGATTTGGCCGGCGATAAACTCACGTAACGGCTCTTCTTCAAGCGCAAATTGCTGCCGCACATCGGCGAGCGCCTCCCACAAAAAGCCGTCGGCGCGGGACCCGTTCAGAAAGTCTTGTGCCGCCTGTTCAAATCCTCCAAGTTCCTGCACATCAAGCCGGTCAGCTTCGTGAAACAAAGCAAGCACCGCCCATGCGGCCCGCCTGTTTTTTGGCGGCAGGGATGAGAAAGTCCGTTTATATAAAGGAAAGTGCGCCTCGGCAAGCTGGGCGCATGTTTCGTATTCGGTCATGGTATCACTCCTCTGTTTTTTAGTGTACCATATGTTTCACAATAAAAAGACCGATATCCTTCAGCGGAAACCGGTCGCGGCACTGTTATTCTTCTATATCGATACGGTACGCCTCAAACCATGTATGGATCTGGGCAAGATGGGCGATCAGCTGCGGGCCTTTCATCAGCTGGCCGAACCACGGAACCTGAAAAGATGAACCTTCTGTCTCCAGCAGCATTTCCAGCTTCTTTCTGTCAAGCAGGGTGTGAAGCACGGAATCTTTCTGTTGTAAAATCGTTTTCAGCCATTCTGTGACCCCCTGCGTGTATTTCGGGTGATGCGTTTTCGGATAAGGGCTTTTTTTGCGGTACAAAATATCTTCAGGAAGCAGTCCTTCAAGCGCTTTCCGCAAGATGCCTTTTTCCCGGTTGCCATGCATTTTCATTTCCCAAGGAATATTCCAAACGTATTCCACAAGTCTGTGGTCAGCGAACGGCACCCGTACTTCAAGACTTGCGCCCATGCTCATGCGGTCTTTGCGGTCGAGCAGATTTGTCATAAACCAAAGCATATTTAAGTAGAACAGCTGCCGTCTCGCTTTATCTGTTCCCGTCTCACCGTCTAACAGCGGCGTTTCCGCAATGGTTTCTTCATATCTCGCATTCACGTATTCTCTAAGATTCAGCCGTTTTTGCCACTTTTCATCCAAGAGCGTGATCCTCTCCTCAGTCGACCTCATCCAAGGAAATCCGTCTTCTTCTGCCGCGGTGTGAAACCACGGATATCCGCCGAAAATTTCGTCCGCACATTCTCCGGAAAGGCTCACGACAAAATCTTTTTTAATTTCCCGGCAGAACCATAATAGCGAGGAATCAACATCAGCCATGCCCGGCAGGTCTCTGACGAGAACGGATTCCTCCAGATGTTCAACCAGCTGATCCTGCGTAATCACGCACTTATGATGCTGTGTGCCGAATGCATTTGTCATTTTATCGATCCACGGGCCGTCATCATTCGGCTGAAAGGCGCTCGCTTTAAAAAATTTGCTGTTCTCCTCATAATCAATTGAATAAGTATGAAGGGGATCTCTGCCTTGTTTCTCAAAATGAGCGGCGGCTATCGCGGTTATCGCGCTCGAATCAAGCCCCCCTGATAAAAACGTGCAAACCGGCACGTCAGATACGAGCTGGCGTGTCACTGCATCCTGAAATAAGTACCGAATGTGAGCCGCGGTTTCATCGAAGCTGTCTGTATGCTTTTCGCTCTTTACATTCCAATAGCGCCATATGGACAAACCGTCCTTTGAGAAAGTGAACGCATGGGCGGGACGCACCTCGTGAATTCCTTTAAACACCCCGCAGCCCGGAGTTCTGGACGGCCCGAGTCCGAATACTTCCGCAAGTCCGCCGCTGTCTGTGCGGGCTTTCACATCAGGATGAGCAAGGATGGCTTTCAATTCCGACCCAAACAGAAAGGAAGAGCCGTGTTCTTTATAAAAAAACGGTTTGACGCCGAGCCGGTCTCTTGCCCCGAACAGCCGCTTGCGCTTTTCATCCCAGATGGCAAAAGCGAAAATACCGTTCAAGCGGTCCACGCACTCCTCCCGCCACTCAATATAGCTGTGCAGCAGCACTTCTGTATCAGAGGTCCTCTCAAAACGGTGGCCCCTCGCCTGAAGCTCCTTCCGCAATTCCTCCGTGTTATACAGCTCGCCATTATAAATGATGGTGTACGTTTCCTCTTGATGCGTGCAGGCCATCGGCTGGCGGCCGCCTTCAATGTCAACGACCGAAAGTCTTTTATGTCCGAATAAAACATGGGGCTCTCCCCAGACGTTTGAATCATCAGGCCCTCGTTTTGAAAGAGTGTCTATCATATTGTTCATAATATGTTTCTCTTGGACGAGCTGCTTTTGAAAATCGACCCAACCCGCAATTCCACACATGTGATATCAGCTCCAATCCCGTTTCTGTCGGTATCAAATTCGTTTCTATCAGCACTTTACCCAGTTTATGCAAAGAAACGCAGATAGTTGATTTGTCCCACTAAGAGTTGTATGAGACAAGCCCGATTTGGAAAGAACGGAAGAGAAGAAACAAACAAAGGAGACCGGCACGGTTATGAAACGAAAACAGCTTTTCTCAGAAAAAAACAAATGGGGTCGCGGCACCCTGATGATAGAGGACGGCATCTGCCTCGTCGAAAACGATGAAGGCGATATCCTGCTGGCAGACAGTCTAGGAAACGCAGACGTATTGATGAAACGCGAGGGCAGATGGCAGCCGGCACGGATTTGCGGCGGTGCGGCCGAAATCGGCGCAGACACCATCGCCCTGCTCGGCGGGGAAGAAATCCGTTATGAAAAGGCGGTCAAACGGCCGCTGTTAACCTTGCTCGATTCGCTGGACGATGAAACGTTTCTGCTGTTTCTCAGCCATCTTCACGGGTTCGGCCTGTCTGTATATGATTGCGTATTTTCCTACAATCAGGCGCTGTTTTCCGGTGAAGGCGTTTCGTTTTATCACTTCTCGGCGGATGACGCACAATGCGCCCTGCAGCATCACCGCGGCAGCTCGGGTAAACACGACAGATTTGAATGGACGGCATCTGACGGGCGGCGCTCCATTATGTATTCAGCGGCAAGACAAGACGGCACCGCGTAACAAACAGGCGGCACCTTTTAAATAGGTGCCGCCTGATGTATTTAGCTTTGTTTTTCACGCTGATTGACGCCCGGCGTTTGCTTTGACCCTTCACAGCCGTAGCTTTTGCGGTAGCAAGAGTGATTGGCGCTTTTGGCATCCTGCAAATCTCCTTCGCCTCATCAACATCCCCCTGTCACGGCATTTCTCATTCAGCGGCACAGTCGCTTATACATTTTGCGCAACTAAAAAAACCCGGATGTATCCGGGTTTTTCAAGCGATTGATTAAAATACGTGAAAGCCGATCGGCAAGTGAAGGCCGAGCAGCACCGTCAGGACGAGCACGATAATAAAACCGATCCACAGTCCGCCGGTTGATTTGCCTTTTTTCTTGCGGATGACGAGCATTTCCATCAGTCCGATGGTAATGATGCCGAGCAGCATTTTTCCGGCGTACTCTCCGTTCCAATTCGCAAAACGGACGAAAAGCTCAGCTCCGGTCAGAATAATAATAATGTAGAATAAGCGCAGAATCATATGCGTAATTTTTGCGCCCTTCGCTTTTCCGGAACCGTACAGCCCGTAGCTGACAAACACCAGGATAAGCGCAACGACCCATGAAGTAATATGCCAATGTGTCATTATGTTCAATTCCCCCTATCAGATCAATCTGCCTCACTTATGGTACCACAACAAGCCGATCGGAGCATTATCAATCGTGCGAAAGACACACAATTATCCGATTTGGTTCGACAGCGTGCCGATCGGTTCAATTGTAATGTCAATGCGGTCCCCCGGCTTTAAAAATTTCGGCGGCTTAAACCCTTTTCCGACACCGGACGGCGTCCCCGTCGCTATAATATCACCGGCTTCAAGCGTCATTCCTTTTGACAGCGTTTCGATTAATTCAGCTATCGGAAAAATCATGTCACCCGTTGATCCTGATTGGCGCAGTTCTCCGTTCACCCGCGTTTCAACTTTCAGGCTTTGCGGATCACTGACGGCCGACTTATGTACAATGACCGGGCCCATCGGGCATGTCGTATCGAGGCTTTTGCCGATAAAAAACTGTTTATGTTTTTTCTGCAGATCGCGCGCTGTTATATCATTTACAATTGTATAGCCGAATATATGATCAAGCGCATGTTCTTTGGAGATGTGCGATCCGCTTTTTGATATGATTACCGCAAGCTCCCCTTCATAATCAAGCTGCTCCGTTACGTCCAAGTGGCTGTCCACTGTTTCTCCGTGTCCTGTAACGGCAGCGGGGGCTTTCGTAAAAACCATGGGATGCTCCGGTATATCAGCCTCACTCCCCATTTCAACGGCATGATCACGATAGTTTTTCCCGATGCAGATCACGTTCTTTGAAGGTCTCGGAATAGGCGCGCAAAGCTTTACGTCAGACAGCGCATACATAAATGAACCCGACTCGTCATTCGGTTTTTTCGCCCATTCCGCAAGCTGTCCGGCATGCGCGACAAACTTATCTCCTTTTTGAATGCACTCGATCAGCGAACCCGGAATCGTCTCAAGTTCAAACAATTTTTTTTCAGCCTTTTGCAGATCTAAGATTTTGTCATCATCAATGATCAGACCGACAAATGTTCGGCTGTTCAGTTCCCCTGTCGCAAATTTCATGTTAATCCCCCATCATTTTTAAATCTGGCATTCCTTTATGTATTCTTCCTCCAGGCGGGAAATTCCTCTTTTAAACAGGCTGAAAATAAGTGTAAAAGAGTATCAAAAATTGTCACTTTTTTAGTCATATTGACGAAATAAAACCTTCTTGGACAAAATGGGTTATACTATTATCATCCTATGTTTTCCAAAATAATCGAGAATTGGAGATCACACGATGAACAAAATTGAAGAAAAAAGATTAACTTTATTCGAGACAGCGCAAAAATTCGGAATCAATGCGACGGAGACCATCAGGTGCAGCCAGGAGCTGGACAGCCTTTTAAACGGGTGCCGGGGCGGGCTCATCCAACAAACGAAAGACAGCGGGCTGAACCCGTCCGTACAGATTGAGCACGGCCGCACCGCAGGAAAAAAAGAGGCTTTCTCATAAACGTGATGTGTATATAAATCTGTATCATTTATGTATAAGGCCCGGCATGCGTATAGCGCCGGTGTTTTTACGTCTAAAGTTTTTTCCGCTCACAAAAATGTGCATTTGTCATAAGCTATTTTAGGCAGGCAGCCCAGATAAGCTCCTGGAGTGCAGTCATGAAAATCTTCACGAAAAGGATGTGCTCGTATGCCCGCAATTGTCGGAGCGTTTAAAATTAATGCCGTCGGTACGAGCGGAGTCGTTCATATAGGCGACTGCATCACCATTTCTCCAAAAGCAGAGGTTAAGACATTTGCCGGCGCGGGCAGCTTCAATACCGGAGACAATCTCACACTGACGAATTACAGGAATTCAACGAATGTGTACGATAATGATGTAATCGATCAGCCGATGGCAGGAAACGCATAAAGGAGGCGCCGTATGAATTTTTACGTCAATCAGTCGATCCATATCAATTACATGCGTGTAGAATCTGTCAGCAATTCCTCCATACTGCAAATCGGAAGCGCCGGTTCAATTAAATCTCTTTCCAATCTGTACAATACAGGGAGTTATGTTGAGCCGGCGCCGCCTGTCACCGCGGGGCAGCAGACTGTAACAACAGGGGGAGGTCCCGGCACCTCATCATTTGTACCGCTCCAGCCGCCAAGCCGGTAGTTTTAATGAAGGAAACGAGACGCGAGGTGAATGTCATGTATGATCAATCCGTTTCATCCTACCTGCAGAATTTAAATTCTTTCGTCCAGCAGCAGGCGCAGCAGATTCAGGAGCTCGAACGGCAGCTGAAAGAATTCCAAAATGAAATTTCAACGCTGAAGCAGCAGCCTTCTACAAGAATCGATCGGCTCGAGTATAAATTTGATCAGCTGAAAATTGAACGGCTGGAAGGAACGCTGAATATCGGATTGAATCCGACTGATCCGAATGCCGTGCAAAACTTCGAGGTCGGCCAGACATCTCCGCAGGTCGGAATGATGCAGCAGGAACAGGCGGGCCAGCAAATGCAGCAAATCCGTCAAAACGTCGATATGTACCTGAATGAAGAAATCCCCGCGCTTTTAGAACAGCTCGAAACTCAGTATGAGAGCAGGCTGGACGAAGCGAACAAATATCATATTATTGAAGATATCAGAAAGCAGATGGACAGCCGGATTCAGTATTATCTGTCCCATGTCCCGAAAGAAGAAAATACGGCGCCCGCGCAATATGCCGAGCAGATTGCCGAACATGTGAAGCGTGATATTGTCAGGGCCGTCGAGCACTTTATTAAGCACATACCTGGTGAAATGAAAGGTGATGATCCGTCATGATTTTTACAGTGATTAACCGGAATATTGAAGTCGGCGACATCCGGTCTACCGGTGTATCCAGTTCTTCCTTATTATTAATCGGCGACACCGATTCCGTCTATCTGTCTTCCATCTTTGACACGCCTCCGGAATCTCTTATTATCGGGCCTTATGTGCCGCTGGCGCCGGAATAATGTTAAAGCGCATTTCACGCCTCCGGAACGCCAAAATCAATTCAGTCGGGATTGCGAGTGTCTTTCAAGCAGGCGATACGAATGAAATCAATATGCGGATCAAAGTATTGGCCGATCAGCGTACTATTGCCTTATACAGAGATGATGAAGGCTCATTTAACAAAAAAGAATACCAGATCTTTCGGCAGCCGGCCGTCATGCCGTTACCGGAAACGGGAGTCCAAAGCGCATTCTGCCATGAAAACCCTTCAATTCGGGTAAGGAATGTGAAAGTTCAAGGGGTATCGTCAGCGTCCGTGGTTCAAATCGGATCGACGTCGATCGTTCTTGGAGATTCGCGCCTGAAACATATTAGGCAGATTGTCACACCAAGCTCACAATCACAGCAGCCCTGACATATAATGACGGTGAGACTTCTATAAAGGGTGTCGTTTATGCCAGCAATTACCGGACCTATAGCTATCAATTCCATATCGGGCGGAGTCGTAAACTTTGGTGATTCCTTTTACCTTTCTCCAAAAAGCTCTTCTAAATCTGCGCTCGGTTCGGGAGCAGGCAATACCGGAGATTTCCTGTTATTAAACAACGTTGTCAATGCGACAAACTATATAGACCCCGATGTCAGCGATCAAAATGTGGTAGGAAACGCCTAAAAAGCAGCCGCTCTTTCAGAAGAGGGCTGCTTTTGGTTCAGCGTTATTTTCGTTCATTTGCTTTTTTTGTTTTTACAAGCTTTTCCGGCGGCTGTTTTCTGATCCATTTCACAAACCGCGCAAGTTTCGGGTCACGTCGCAGCTCTTCTATTCCCGCGAGCCTTGCCGCAAGCTCCTGATTCGTATAGAGCGCGTGAACCTGTTTATGACAAGGGATGCAGAGCATTGCGGTCGGAAGGAATGTCCCGCCTTCTTCCTTAGGCGTTAAGTGGTGCTCCGTCAGCCGCACATGATGGCGGCCGCATAATTCACATGTGCCCTCGGCAGAATCGGCCATGATTCCTTCTCCTTTCTACATGATCTCCAATGTGACCCGGGTGCCTTTCCCGCCCGGTTCGGACGGATGAACGATTAATTTTTTCGGCAGACGCGCTCTCAGCTCCTGCACATGGCTGATCACCCCGACGGATAAGTTGTCCGATTGCAGCTTTTCGAGCGCTGTGACAACGGTGTCTAAGAGCCCTTGGTCAAGAGTCCCGAATCCTTCATCTAAGAAAAAGAATTGCAGCGGGTATTGCCCCCGCAGCTGAATCTGGGCGGACAAGGCAAGCGCAAGCGACAGCGATGTCAGAAACGTCTCCCCGCCGGAAAGGCTTGATACGGGCCGTTTGACGCCTCCGTTCGCGTCATCACGCATGACGAAACCGCCTTCTGAATCGACTAATATGGCATACCGCTGCCTTGTCAGCGCTCCGAGACGGGCAGAGGCGTCTCGAGCCACGCTTTCCAGCTGTTCTTCCGCTAAAAATTCGACGAATGTATTGCCTTTACATACAGACTGGAGCTTATCAAGCCTGTCAATCTGTGTCTGCCAGCTTTTCAGTTCGGCTTCAATCTCTTTAAAGCGCTTATGCTGTTTTTGCATAACCGCGTAGGCTTTTGCCTGTGCTCCTTTTTCCTCCATGGCGGCGCCTGACTCAGCCTCTGCCTGCTTCAGCAGAGAAACGGATGCTGTCCATTCTTCCTCCGATATCCGGCGCTCGGCTAATTTATCAGTAACACGGCTGATATTTGCCGATAGCTGTTTGGAGGTGTCCAGAAACTCATCAATTTCTTTTTTCATTTCCTCTGCACGCCCTTGCGGAAGCAGACTTTTTTTGACTTGGTCCGGCTCGGTAAACCCGGTGCCTTTTGACCTCACGCGCCAGTCGTTTTGCGCTTTCTCAAGAGAGGCCTCAGCATCCCTGAGTGACATGAGACTCCCTGATTCCCGGCCTTTTGCGTCATTCAGTGATTGCTGCGCCTGCTTCAGCGCATCGAATAGGGACTGTTCTTTGGATTTTAACAGCTGTAATTCCTGCCGCACCGCTTCAAGCTTTGCGGAAATTGATGTTTCTTCAGCTGCTGTTCCGAGCTCTTGTTCATATCCGTCAATCACCTGCTGCAGGCGCTCAGACGCATAGTGAAGCTCGAGCCGTTCCCGTTCAAGCCGATGCTTCATCTCCTGCAGGCGTTCTTTCTCCTCTTCATGTTCCTTGAGGAATGCGATGCTTGTTTCAATGCGCTTCTCACATTCTTCTGCCTGCCTGTCCTTCTCATCTATCGAAGCCTGCCAGGCGTCAATCCGGTTTGGCGGAATATCACCGCAGACTTCGTTGTACTGATTCAATCGGCTTTCTGACAGCGATTCAAGCTCTTCTAATGAATGTCTGAGACGGCCGGCTTCTTTTTCCTCGTAGCGGATTCGTTCGGCAAGCTGCTCAGCTTGTTTTACCGTCTGCTGATGCGCGCTGATCAGTCTTGTGACCTTCTCTTTTACCGACAGCATATCCTGTTTCATTTGTTTCCATTCCAAGCGGACGGCGCTGAACGCTTCATCAAGCGGGCGTCCGCTGATGGAAGAAGCGGCTTCCAGCTCCGGAACCCGGGCGCTTTGCAGAAACGGACATTCTTCGGTAAAACGCCCCGACTGTTCTTCTAATGCAACCTTGGCTGTCAGCACTTCCTGAGAAAGAGCCGCCGCCTCAGAAAGCAGCGCTTCCACCTGCTGCAAATGTTCCTGCACAGCCGTATCAGGCGAGAATGTTTCATGAGCGGAACGCGGGCGGTCATGCTGCGTCGAGCCGCATACAGGACAAGGCTTTCCTTCGATCAGTTTTTCCGATAATTCTTTTGTTAATGCAGCCGTTCTCGCTTCCTCTGAGCGCCTGCGGAGATCGGCTTGCGTTTTGTCAGCCCGTTCGGCTGCGGCTTTCAGTGAACGCTCCGTTTCACAGACCATATGGTAAACGGTTTGAAGCGTTTGATAAGCGCGCGTAATGTCTTCCTCTTCCGTTTTCGCTTTCGCTGTGAGCGACTCGCTTTCTCCGTTCAGCTTCTCCATGTTTTTCAGCTGCGTTGTCAGATTGGCCCGCTCTTTCGTGATTTGTTCCTGTGTCTGCTGAAAGCCCGCCGCCAGCTGTGCTGCGGTCTGGCATTTTTTCCGTTCATCGGCGGTCACTTGAACTGCTTTCAGCTCTTCTTTCAGCTCATTCTGCCTGTTTTGGCCGCGGGTCAGGCGGTCTTTCACTCCGGCCAGCTGTTTCGAGGCGGCTTCGTATTCTTCCTCTTTTTTGCTGTGTTCCGCATTTGTTTTTTTCGCTTCTTTTTTCGCTTCGAGCAGTTTTTGTTCAATGGCTGAAAGTCTTTGATACAGCTCTTCTTCCTTGACAAGCTTCGGCTCCTGTTCGGCCTTATGGGCCCGCCATGCTTCATAGGCTTCATTTTGCCGGGTAAATGAAACGGTTTCCGCCTCTGATTTCCGTTTGGCCAGTTCGTGTTCCTGTTCGGCGCGCTGCTTCCGGCGGACGGCTTCTGTGTAACGGTCTGCGTAAGGCTCAAGGGCGAGAGCTGTTTCCGCCTCTTTAAGACGCTCAGTCAAATCCGTGATGTACGGGCGTCTTTCCTCAAGCTTTTTCTCCCGGCGCTCATATTCATCTCTTTCTGTCTGCAGGTTCCAAATTTCCTGGTGATTCTCAAAGCGCTCTTTTGCCCGGACCCGTTTCTTCTCAGCTTCTTCAAGCCGTTCGTTCGCTTCGTGAAACTGCTGTTCAGCCTGCTTCAGCGCATCTTCTCCTGCGTCTCCGAGGCCGGATTGTTCGGCCAGCATTTCATTTTTTTTCGCTGCCGCTTCCTGCGCCCGCCGCCGCAATTTTTTGACAAGCCTGTCCCCGTACTGTTCCAGATTAAACAGGCGCTGGAGCATATGTCTTCTTTCCGCGCCTTTAAGCGACAGAAACTCGGCAAACTTTCCTTGCGGCAGCACGACGGCTCTTGTAAAGTCGTCAATGGTCAGGCCAAGAAGCTCCTCTACCTTTTTGTTCACTTCATTCGCTTTATCGGCCAGCACCGTTTGTTCGTCTTTGATTTCAATCAGGCGGCAGAGGGCGGTTTTTACTTTCGTTTCATCCGTTCTCTTAAAAACGCGCTCGACCTTGTAGGAAACCCGGTGGCCGGATTGAAGCGCGAATGTAAATGAGACGGCGAGCTGATCTTCGGCATGATTCAGGATGCCGTGCGTATTATTTGCGGCGCGCTCCACTTTTCCGTATAAAGCGAGTGTCATGGCATCAAGGATCGACGATTTTCCGCTTCCAGTCGGCCCGAAAATTCCGAACACCCCGGCTCCGGACAGTCCGGCAAAATCAATGGTCTGTTCCTCCCTGAAGCTGTGGAGCCCTTTTATCGTTAACAGAATCGGCTTCATGTCGCATCCTCCTCATCATCTGCTGACGCAAGCTCTAAAAACAGCTTGACCATCTCCTCATCCGGCACGCCGCCGCCCGTTTGTTTTTCATAAAACTTCTTAAATCGATCCTCAATTGATGTGTGTTTCACTTCAATCCGGTCATTGCCGGTCTCTTTTTCTTCAAAAACCGGCCTGATATGGATAAAGCCGGGATGCGCCTTTCTCAGCCGATGAATTTCCTCGAGAGAAAGCTGATCCGTCAAATGGATATCAAGATCGATCCAGGCATTCCGGTCACGCCCTTCATCGAGCCAGCCGTGAACCTCGCTCAGCCCCTGCGCTTTCCATTTGACGAGCGGTTTACCGGAAGACAGGAAAATCTCTTCCCACTTCGCTTCTCCGCCGGGCTTCGCTTCTACCACCGTCACCGATTTGGCATAACCGGCTTCTGAAAAGCTGTATGCCAGCGGAGAGCCTGAATAACGGGCAGCCGTCTTGGCGCGCTTGATCGTTTGCGGTCGGTGGAGATGGCCGAGAGCCACGTAAGCCGCATCAGCCGGCAGGCTGTCAGCGGCAACTGTGTAAGCGCCCCCGACTTCAATCGGACGCTCTGAATCGGTCTGATTCCCCCCCGCGACATAAATGTGGCTCGCCGCGATTTTCACGGCATCGTCCCGGCACAGTCCGCACATGTGAGCAAACGCCTCTCTGATTTTGATATCGTAATGATCGCGAAGAAGCTTTTCCTCAAACGTATCAGAAAGCACTTCGTTTAATCTCGCCTCTGACGGATATGCCAGCGCGGCTACGGCTAACAGCTCGTCCGCCGACGGCACCTCAATATGCACGGGTTCTGTCCGCGGATAGCCGATTAAATGAATGCCGCGCTCATTTGTTAACGGAGAAGCCGCCGCCAGCCTGTCGGGATTGTCATGGTTTCCGGCAATGACGACAACCGGGCGCTTTCCGCCGTCAGAAAGCGCGGAAAGACTTTCGTAATACAATTGTTCAGCGAGCGCAGGCGGGTTGACCGTATCAAATACATCCCCCGCCATAATGACCGCATCAATATTTTCTTCCTTGACAATGGTATTCAGCTCTTCCAATACCTCGGCCTGCTCGCTCAGCCTGCTTCTGCCTTCCAGCGTTTTGCCGAGGTGCCAGTCAGCTGTATGTAAAATGCGCATACCGCATTCACCTCACTTTTTGATAGAAAAAAAGATCCGCTCCAAAAAGGAGCTTCGGATCTTGTTACAGTGTAAGAACGTGACCTCCATCGAAGAAATAGAGCGCACGCCCTTTCACTTTCGTTTTTGTAATTTGTTCAACCGCTTTTGTATACAATTCGATTTGTGTTTCATACCTTTTTTGCAGAATCGGAGCCGCGCCTTCAAATCCGTTCAGGAATTTCCCCTCTATCCGATCTGTTTTATAGTCCAGCAAATAGAGACCGTCCGCAGTTTCGTAGAGGCAGTCAATAATCCCCTGCACGAGCAGCGGTTCACCGGCCGTTTCGGCATCCTTGTACACCTCGCCGGCCGGAAGCGCCATACTGAACGGCACTTCCCGGTCAATCCGCAGCGCCCCGAGAAGGTCTTTCCCGATTTCAGTTCCGAAAAACTGGACAATTTCTTCTATATCAATAGCTTCCTGCTGTTCTTCTGTCAGCAGCTCTTTTTCGTAAAGCATCCGGACCGTCCGCTCCGCTTCTTCGGCAGTCGGAACGTGCGTCAGCGGTATGTGCTGCATCACCGTATGCATCGCCGTCCCTTTTTCGGCGGCTGTCAGCCCTTTTTTCATCATAAAACCGGGACGCCTGTATAAAAGCGTGTCTCCTGACGGTTTGATGAGAGAGCGGCCGCTGTATTCATCCTCGTATTCTTGCTTTCTCTTCAGCTCAGAAACTGACTGCTTCGTTCTGATAGCCGTCAGCTCTCGGTACGGATATTTCCATTCAAGCAGACGGCGCGCCTGATCATCAAATGAAAACGAATCAGGAATCGGCTCGCCCTGCTGAATCGCTTTGAGACGTTTGCTCTTTTCTTCAGCACGTTCTTTCGGATTCTCTTCCAGCAATTCACTTTGCTGCAGCATCCGGATGTGAAAACGCGACGGGTCGCGCGCGATATCCTCAGATGAGGAAAGTCCCGGCGTCCTGTGCGCTTCCATGTCACGGTGGCGGATGAGCGCCGGCCCGATAAAGTCCAAATAAGATGACGCCTGATAGCGGTCGAATTCAGAAAGAAGCCAATCGGGCCGGTCTGCTTGCGCCTGCCATTTGGCCAGCTGTTTTTCCCGGTTTTTGCAGGAACCGACGAGAAACAGCTTTTCCTTCGCTCTGGTCAGCGCCACATACAATACGCGCAATTCTTCGGATAAGAGCTCTCTGCGCATCTTTTTCTTCATCGCCACAAGCGGAAGAGTCGGATAGCTGATTCTGAGTTCCGGATGAATATACTTCGTGCCGAAACCGAGCTCTTTATCAAGCAGGTATGATTTGTTGAGATCCATCATATTAAAACTTCTGCCGAGTCCGGCGGTGAAAACGACGGGGAATTCAAGTCCTTTGCTGCTGTGGATCGTCATCAGCCGAACGACATCCTCCTGCTCGCTGAGCGCCCGGGCCGTCCCCAGATCATCGCCGCGCTCCTGCATCCGTTCAATGAACCGCAAAAAGCGGAATAACCCGCGGAACGCCGTCGCTTCGTACGAGCGCGCCCGGTCATACAAGACGCGCAGATTGGCCTGGCGCTGCTTTCCGCCAGGCATGCCGCCTGCATAGTCAAAATATCCGGTATCGCGGTATACTTCCCAAATCAGCTCAGACACCGAATGATTCGTCGAAAATGACCGCCACTTTTGCAGACTGTCATAAAAGGTTCTCAGTTTTTGATACAGGTCATCATGCCTGTCAGCGTTCGCTATATATGCTTTCAGCGCTTCATAAAACGGCGCTTTTTTCTTTTCAAGGCGTATCAGCGCAAGTTCATTTTCGTCACAGCCGACGATGGGCGATCGCAGCACGGAAGCAAGCGGAATATCCTGATACGGATTATCAATCACCTTCAAGACTGAAAGCGCCGCAGCTACCTCCACGGCTTCAAAGTAACCCGACGTCAAATTGGCGTACACCGGAATGCCCTGGTTTTTCAGCTCTTCCATTATTTGCGGCGCCCACGGCATGGAGCGCAGCAAAATTACGATATCCCGGTACTGGATATTCCGGTGTGTTTTTGTTTTGCCGTCATATACCTTAAACGGAGATGAGACAAGCTTTCGGATCTCCCCGGCTATCGCTTTCGCTTCCCAATGCACAGTTTCAAAGTCTTCGGTATCCTCGGAGCTGTCTGCGCCATCAGCGCTGTCAATGAGCAGCAGTTCCGTTTTTGCCGCGTCATTCGGCGGATACGATGCGCCGAGCTTCAATGCCGCCTGTTCATCGTAATCCACTTCGCCGATTTTTCCGCCCATCAGCTGCTTAAACAAGAAATTCGTACTGTCCAAAATATCGGAGCGGCTGCGGAAATTTTGGTTCAGGTCAATTTTCTGCCCCGCGCCTTCCCCGCTTTCTGTAAACCTTTTATATTTCCCGAGAAACAGCAGCGGCTCAGCAAGTCTGAAACGGTAGATCGATTGTTTAACGTCGCCTACCATAAACAGATTTCCCGTCTCTTCATTCCCGCTTTTAACAAGCTGCAGGATAGACTCTTGCACAAGATTCGTATCTTGATATTCATCAACCAGAACTTCATGGAACTGGTCTTGATAATAAACGGCCGCTTCGCTCGGCACTCGCCGGCCTTCTTCATCAACCGCAGTTAAAATCGCCAGGCAGTAATGTTCCAAATCTGAGAAATCAATAATTGATTTTTCTTGTTTCGCCGCTTCAAATCGTTTTCCGTATGATATCACGAGCTGAACGAGCGTTTCGATGACAGGCTTCATATCTGTTAAACTCTTTAAGTGATCTTGCGGACTTCTTGTAAAGTAATCGGTCTTTACCTTTTCGATCAGTTTCTTCGCGCCGTTTCGCAAATCGGTCGCTTCGTCCAAAAGCGCTTTGTCAAATTCATCGCCCTTTACCGCCTTCGCCCGCTTAAAGGAGACTGCGGGAACCCGTTCATACAGCGCATCGAAGTCATGCCGGCAGCTGATCAGCTCTTCTATCTGCTGAAGGTCATCCAGAAAATTATCAGCGCGCGGGGCCGGCCCGCCGGGCGCTTTTGTCAGTTCAAGCGCCTTCTCAAGCTTTTGTTTTGCCCCGAAGAGCGCCATTTCAGCATCTTCTTTCACATACTGGTAAAACGGAAGCTCTTCCATTTTGCTTTCTTCCGTCACGTCATACAGGCGGACAAAGCTTTGCAGCCACGCTTCCGGGTCAGGATGCGACCGGGAATACTCGTACACCCGTTTGACAAGGTCTTGAAGATCAAGATCATGCCTGTCTGTCGTATATCTGTCCGCAAGCTCAAAAAACGCCTGATTCCCTTTTGCGTATTCATCTTCAAACAGCTCATCAAGCACTTCGTCTCCGAGCAATTCGCCTTCCGTCTGGTCAGCCATCCGAAAACCGGGGTCAAGATCAATCATATAATAATATTTTTTAAGCACTTGCAGACAGAAAGAGTGAAGCGTCGAAATGCTCGCCCGATTTAATAGAGAGAGCTGCCGTCTGATATGCAGAGATCCCGGATTTTTGGCGAGCTCTTTTTCTAATGCTTCCGCGATCCGATGCTTCATCTCCGCTGCTGAGGCGTTTGTAAAGGTCACCACAAGGAGCCTGTCAACATCAACCGGATCTTCCTCCGCGGTTATCTTTCTGATCATCCGTTCCACGAGCACGGCCGTTTTACCTGATCCGGCTGCGGCAGCGACCAGAATATCGCGGCCGGAAGAAACGATGGCGCTCCATTGGTCATCCGTCCATATGCTGTCTTTCGGTTTAGGAATTTGCATCATCATCCGCCTCCTTCTTCAGCCAATCCAGTATGGTGCCGTCTTTTTCCGCTTTCAGGCTGCGGTATTCATTTTCCTTAAGCGACTCATCAAACTGGCACACCGATTGAAACGCACAATACGTACAAGGCGTCTTATCTTTCAGCTTATACGGGGTAATGGACACAAGCCCGTCCGTTATCGCTTCGCCCGCCTGTTCAAATGTCCGCCGCACATGGTCTGTCAGCAGATGAAAATCCTGTTCACTGACCGCGGCTGAGTCGGATCTTAAAGAACCGTCCTTTTTCAAACCGGCATTGACGATATTTGAACGCCCTTCCTCCAACGTCGTGTCCATCAGGCTGATCGCCTCCCGGTCACCGAGGAGAAGGCCTTTCATTTTAAATTTCTTAAAAATTTCCTGCTCGATTTCATCAAGCCCCATCGGCAGACTGGCCTGAATCATCGGATCATGAATATGGAAATACAAAACGCCTGCCGGTGTCGCTTTCATGCCGAGCCAATCCGCGGAATGTGTAATCGATAAGTCAAGATATGTGAGCATTTGCAGAGCGAGCCCGTAATACACCTCCGCCAGATCAAGCCCCCTGTCGCTTGATTTATAATCAACGACTCTCAGCAGCAGGCCTTTTGAGCTTTCCGCTTTATCCACGCGGTCGATCCGTCCGACGAGTTCCATCGTACAGCCGTTTTTCAGCGTGAAAGTGAGCGGAGGCAGCGGCCCGCTTCCGCCGAAACCGAGTTCAAGACCGACCGGGACGAAACCGCTCGCCTTCGCATGCTCGCTTAATATGCCTGAAACACGCGTGACGATCTTCTGCAGTTTTTCCTTCACATAAAAGTGTCTGTTTGAGCTGAGCAGAATCTCTTTTTGCAGCTTTGGCGCAAGCCGTTCCACCGCTTCATAGGAGAAATTCCGGCACTGATCTTTCGTCAGATCGCGCCATTCCAGCTTCTGCTCACGAAGCCGGTCTGAAATCAGCTTCAGGCTGGAGTGAAACAGCTGGCCGATATCCGGCGCTTCCAGCTTGAAAAACTGCCGCTCTTTTAATTGAAGCCCGTGTGATGCAAAATGGGAAAACTGGCAGGCATTAAACGCCTCCATCCGGGAGACGCTTCCTTTAATATGCTCGCCGTAAAGCTGGCGCGAAACAGGCCGTTCAAGACGCTTCGCCTCATTGCGGAAAAACAGGCTTGAAAACAGCTTTTTCGCACGTTGGTGATCAGACTCTTTCATCAGCACATTGTATGCGCTCCACCATACGTCACTGATCTCGTACTCTCTTGTCCACAGCCTGAGCTGACTTGCCGTATATGTCTGAGCCACCTGTATATTGACGAGATACTGAAGCTGCTCTTCTTCGCTTACCTGCTCGGGATCAGCCGCTGACAGCTTTTCCTGATGATCGGGAAACAGCTCGCCAAGCCTGTTTACAACGATTGACGGCAGGAGCGTTTTTCCTTCCGCATCGGCAATCGGGTACGACACATAAAGACGGTCAGACGGACTCGACAGCGCCATATAGATGAGAAAATGCTCATCAAGCAGGCGCTCACGCCCCGCGGAAGACAGCTCCACTCCGACCGCTTTCAGCCACTCCCGGTCATCATCAGACAGCACGCCGTTTTCATCCGGGCGCGCCGGAAGAACGCCGTCATTGGCCCCGATGACGAATGTGCAGGACGTGCCGTACATTCTTGAGAGATCCATATTCCCTACAAATACTTGGTCAAGCGCAGGAGGAATTAAAGAAAAATGAAGCGATTCCGTTCCCGTTTCAAGCATTTGCTGGAACAGCGCCAAAGATATTTCATCTTCACCCATCATGCCGGCAAACTCCTCGAGAAGCTGGATAACGGCATCCCACGCCTGGCCGTGCTGCTGCGCTTCGATCATGTTTCCGGCCTCTTCGGCCCGCTGCCTTTTTCGGTCCAGCTTCAGGGGAACATCGGTATCTTCCAAAAAGAGATAAAGAGCCTCCGCCATGCTTTGAACCGTTTTCGCCTTTTTCATCCGGTTTTGAAGCCGGACAAGGGGCGCGGCCATCCACTCTTTCGTCTCATTCAGCATTTGCTCCATCTCTATTTCCTGATCTGTCTGCGCGAAATCCTCATCGAGCGATACGAAGCGCCTGTATACAAACCGCTCGCCGCTCGTCCAGCGCTCCCCTTTAATGCCGTAGGCGATACAGTAGTTTTCAAGCTGATCAACCTGCTCTCTTATTTTCTGCTCCGGCTGATCAAGCGGGAATAACAGTTCGGTTTTCGCACAGCGGAACACCGCTTCATATCTCCAGTTCCCCTTCACGACATCCAGGCTTGAACGGATGAATTCAATAAGCGGGTGATGCTGCATAGAAGCTTTTCCGTCAATAAAATAAGGAAGCCCGTAATCGGCAAACACTTCCTTCAGCAAATCTTTATAATCTTCCGGCTGACGGATGAGAATCGCCATATCTTTGTACCGGTATCCTCCGTCCCGGACAAGTGATTGAACTTCCCGGGCAATACCTTCAAGCTCAGCTCTTCTGTTTTGCGCCTGCATGACGGTAAAAGCTTCCTGTCCGCCGGTATACGCCGCGGCGGGACGCACATCGTACTGCGACTCTATACAGGCAAGCTCCGGCACATGCCGATGCCGCTTCGTGCCATGCAGTTCCTTGCAGGAAATATCGGCATTCAATTCCTTTGCCGTCTGATAAAGCTTATAGTATGTGCTTCCCGTCATTCTGAACAGATCGAGCTCATCCGGTGCCTGTTCCGCCGAAGGGCTGTCCGCCGTCAGCGAGAATGTGACATGTTCAGCATGCATGATCAGCTGCTCCAGCACCCTTAATTCCTGCGGCGTAAATTGATAGAATCCGTCGACGTAAACACGGGCGCCTTTTACAACGTCCGCCAAAGGAATCTGCTGAGCGAGCAGCGTCAAATAATCCTCTGAATGCAAATAGTGTCCGGCGAGGCTTCTTTCCATCTGCTGATATAAAATGCCTAAATCATGAAGTTTTTCAGACAGCATCCGCTCTCCGCGATATTCTGACGCCGTTCCGCTTTCCGCCATGCGGCGGACGTCTTCAGGTTCAATACAGTACCGCTTAAACTCTGTCAGCATCCGTTCCACCTGCTCAGTGAACCCGGTTTTGTCACTCGCTTTTTGATACACTTTAAACTCGTGCTTATATTCTTCAATCAGTTTCCTTAAAAGCATCTGCACACCCGTCGTCGTCACAAACGGGCGGTTCATGCCCCCGGTATGGTGAAGCACGCGCCACGCCAAACGCGAAAAACTGAACACTTGAGCGCGTATCATGCCGCCGATATCCGGCGTTTTAGCAAGCTCATATTCCATTAAAAACGTCATTTGATCCGGGACTAGAAAAATGATCGGTTTCCCGAACGGCTCCCGGCGCAGTTCATCTTGAATGCTGTCGATAATCAGCCTCGTTTTCCCACTCCCCGATCTGCCTACTAAAAACTCAACACCCAAATTAGAAGACCCCTCTCTTTTTATCTTTCTACATTTTATCGAAAGTTGACGAAAATGACCAATCTCATCTGCTGGTAAAAACGGGATGACTATTTTAAAAAATATCGTTTTTGACCAAAATAAAGAAAAAAGGACTAATGATGATGTCAGAATATCCCGAAGTGATTGTACGGACGGCTCTGTCGTTCAGCATTCTGTTTATCGGCGCCCGGATACTCGGTAAACAAACCATTTCACAGATGACGCTTTTTGATTTCATTGCGGCCATCTCGCTCGGCGCCATCACGGCAAATCTGTCGTTTAATACAAAGCTGCCGATTCATTATAATGTCATTGCCTACATTATTTTCGTGGCAATCATTTACCTTGTCGCATATCTTTCTATGAAAAATAGGACCCTTAGGGGTTTCTTTGCAGGCAAACCGACCATTATCATTCAAAACGGTAAAATACTTGAGCATAATATGAAAACGATGCGTTATACCATCGACTACTTGAACCAGCAGCTGCGTGTAAATGACGTATTTGACATTTCTCAGGTTCAGACTGCCATCATTGAAACAAACGGCAGCATGTCAGTGGAGGTCAAACCGGAATTTGCGCCCATTACAAGACAGGATCTCGGCATCTTTGCCGGACATGAAAAGAACTTTGCCGTTGAGCTGATTATGGACGGCCGGCTGGTGATGAAGAATCTGGAAGAAAACCACGTATCGGAAAAATGGCTGAGAGAAGAATTGGACAAGAGAAACCTCAAACCGGAAGACGTCGTATACGCTGTGCGCGGAAGCAACGGCCGGCTTTTTGTCGACACATACGACGACCATATTACATCGCCGCTAGATCAAGAATAAAAATGACATCCGCACATGTCACGGGCTGCCGCCGTATAATACCCTATAAACATCCGGGGGTGAGTCCAATGCACGAGAATTTTTTTCATTATACAGCCATCTGCAGTGACGATTCTGTGCTTATCAAGGATCTGGTAAAATCCATAAACGGTGAATACAGCGCTGTGATTTGCTACTCAATATTAGCCGAAAAAGCGCCGACCGCAGAAATCAGAAGACGAATCGAACATATCAGAGAAGAAGAAGTGCGCCACCTGCACGCTTTCTCTTCACTGTATACGTCAATTACCGGAAAACAGTTGACGCCGAAACAGACGGAGCATTGTCCGCACACATACAGAGAAGGACTGAGGGCGGCGTTTTATGATGAGCAGAAAACGAATGATTTTTATTTGCAGGCATCCGATAGAGCGGTGCATCCGGAAGCGAAGCGGTTATTTGCCCGCACGGCATTTGACGAGCAGCGTCATGCCGTCTGGTTTTTATACGATATGGCCCACTCTCCTTTCCACCATACAGGGGGAACGGTATCAAACGCGCCGAACACAAGCTACACCGAGGTAAATACCGGAAAATAACGGTTCAGGCAGATCACGCTCCCCCGCCGGGAGTCTTCAGACCGCAGACAAACCCCGTTCTTTCAACATGAGAGAATGGGGTTTACTTTTCGAGCCGTTTTTATACTCCCTCTAAACAATGGATAACTTCTTCATTGTATAATCAGCAAAAACCCTTTATAATAAAATAAACCAACTGGTCGGTTTTAAACGAACCGAGCCCCGCTTTGCCGGGACAACGATATGAATGAGGCGGAAAGGATCTGTGTGAAGTGACAAATACAAAAGGCGGTGCCGGAAAGAGCGAAAAGACGAAGAACAGGCTCGTATCCGCTTCGCGTGACTTATTTGCAAAAAAAGGATATTCAGAAACATCGATTCGGGATATTTTAGAGGCGGCCGAAATCAGTAAAGGCAATCTATATCACCATTTTAAAGGAAAAGAGTTTCTGTTTCTTCATATCATGGAAGAGGATCACCGCGTGATGATCGAGACGTGGAGGGAAATGGAAGCTGATCTGAAAGATGCTGCCGAAAAACTGGCGGGCTTTGCGGAGCTGCTCAGCCGGATGAGCATTAATTACCCGCTTATGAGAGCAAGTGAAGAGTTTTATGCGAGTGCGTTTACGTCAGAGGAGGTCGTAAAGCGGCTCAACAAAATTGATATTGAATATGACGATGTGATGAGGGAGATCTTAGAAGAGGGAAATCAAGACGGCAGCTGGTCCATTCATCATGTCGAATCAAAAGTGAAAATCCTGCTATCCGTCTTCTACGGTTTAGATGTGTTATATAAAAACGATACCATTCAGCAAAGAATCGAATTGCAAAAAGAAGCCATCTCCGCGTTTATTCACGGGTCGATCAGCGCTGATAAACAGAATGACAGCTGACAAAGGAGAAACAACATGCAAAAACCGATCAGAGAACAAAAGGCTGTACTCATCATCTTATTAAGCAACATATTTATTGCGTTTTTAGGCATCGGATTGATCATTCCCGTTATGCCGCTGTTTATGAATGTGATGCACTTGACGGGCAGCACAATGGGATACCTTGTCGCTGCCTTCGCCGTCGCGCAATTAATTGCATCCCCCATTGCGGGGAGATGGGTTGACCGCTTCGGCAGAAAAATCATGATTCTCGCCGGACTGTTTTTGTTCGCATTATCCGAACTGACCTTCGGATTGGGCACACATGTCTCCATTTTATATTTCGCAAGGGTGCTGGGGGGCATCAGTGCCGCTTTTATCATGCCCGCTGTTACAGCGTATGTCGCAGATATTACGACGGTGCAGGAAAGATCGAAGGCGATGGGCTATGTATCTGCCGCCATCAGCACAGGGTTTATCATCGGGCCCGGCATAGGAGGATTTATTGCCGATCACGGCGTTCGAATGCCGTTTTTCTTTGCGGCGGGAATTGCATTTATCGCAGTGATTTCCTCTGTCTTTATGCTGAAAGAGCCGTTAACTAAAGAAGAACGCGCAAAGCAGATGGAAAGCGTCAAAGAATCAACCTTCTTAAAAGATTTGAAAAAGTCGATTCATCCAAGCTACTTGATCGCCTTTATCATCGTCTTTGTTTTGGCATTCGGGCTGTCGGCGTACGAAACGGTATTCAGCTTATTTACAAACCATAAATTCGGCTTCACTCCAAAGGATATCGCCATTATTATTACGTTCAGCTCCATTGTGGCGGTCCTCATTCAAGTGCTCGCATTCGGCAGACTTGTCAACTTCCTCGGGGAGAAAAAAGTCATTCAGCTTTGTCTGATCATCGGCGCTGTGCTGGCTTTCGTTTCTACGGTGATGTCAGGGTTTTTACCCGTGCTCGCTGTCACCTGCATCATTTTCCTTGCGTTTGATTTACTGCGCCCGGCACTGACAACTTATCTATCGAAAATCGCAGGAAATCAGCAGGGGTTTGTTGCCGGTATGAACTCAACATACACGAGTTTGGGCACCATTTTCGGCCCGGCTCTGGGCGGTATTTTATTTGATATGAATATTCACTTCCCGTTTCTGTTCGCAGGTGTGGTTTTATTTCTCGGTCTGGGATTGACCTTTGTGTGGAAAGGAAAAGCGGGCGAGGTTTCGGAGTAGGGTGCACTCACCCATCTCCGGAGCTTTTTTGCGTTTTCGATAAGAAAAATGAATGGATTATGAGAAATAATTCATTATTTATTTATCTCAAAATCTATACTATAGTAATAGTAAGGTTAACGAGCTTAACAATTTAATATGGATGTTTCAGGAAGAAGGGTTTTCATTGAAGAAAGACAAACATCTCCTTACGGATATCTGGTTTATTCTCATCAGTGCGGCAGGGGGATTTCTTCTTTCGCTTACAGGGATGTCGATCGCCTGGATGCTCGGAACGCTGGCAGCCGGCTGCATCCTCTCCATGACGAGGCCCCGCTGGCTGTTCATGGCGCCTGACAGAAGAGGGATTCACCGCAGATGGCTTGCGGCGGGACAAATGATCCTCGGCATCGAACTCGGCCAGAAACTGAACCTGTCCGTTCTGTCGGTTTTACGGGAGCATTGGCTTCCGGTAGGCTTCATGCTGATTTTCTCTATCGTGATGGCGCTTGTTTCCGGATATGTGCTCTTTCGGTTCAGCCGGACGGACATGATGACAAGCTTTGTAGGCACGGCGCCGGGCGGTTTATCCGCCATGCCCGGTATCGCCCAGGAAGTCGGCGCAAACACCGCGATTGTAAGCCTTATTCAGCTGACGCGCGTCCTTTTGGTCGTCATGACAATACCGTTTCTCGTCATTTTCTTATTTACCAAACAAAACGGTACGGCTCAGACATCAGCCGGAGCCGTTTCAGCAGGAGCTTCACATCCGGGCCTTATTCCCGCCTTGTTAACGGCCGGATTTATTTTGGCTGCCTGGCTTGCAAGCAAAGGCGCAAAACGGCTGAAATTTCCCGCCCCTTGGCTGCTCGGCAGCATGATCGGCGTTGCTGCTGCGGAAATCGGCGGGTCCGCCTTGGCGGGCAAAGACATGCTGGCCTGGTGGCCGCCGGAAGCGAACCAGCTGTCCCAAATTTTTCTCGGCGCCACAATCGGATCAAAAATGTACAAAAGCATGTTCACCGGTGTGACGAGAGTGCTGACCGTCGGATTTATTTCTTCCGTCGGATTAATCGCCGCCATGATTCTGAGCGCGGTTGCGGTTTCTAAATTAACGGGCATCTCCATGATTACATCTGTTCTCGCCTTTTCTCCCGGCGGGATCGCCGAGATGGCGGCGACTTCGATCACCCTGCATGAAGACTCGACTTTCGTCGTCGCTGTTCAGGTCATCCGGATCGTTCTCGTCATCGCCATGCTTCCGCCCTTCTATCGGCTGCTGCACCACCTTTCTCAGCTGAAACGGGCACACGGTGAAAGAGGAACATGATCCGAATAAAAAAACACGCATCCATATGCGTGTTTTTTATTTGAACAGCTCTCCGCCGCCATTTACAGACCGCCAGTTTGCTGAAAGATCACGGAACAGCCGTTCAGCAAATAACAGTTCTTCATCTGTATAGCGGTCTAAAAACGCCAAGAGCCGCTTTTTTATCAATTCATGATATTCATGATGAAGGGAATGCAGCTCTTTCCCGGCAGGAGTCAGCCGGAAATAGACTTCTTTTTTATTGTCGCTCAGCCGGGTTCTGCGCAGAAAGCCGGCTTCCAAAAACTTCGCGCAGCTTCTCGACACGGTCGGCTTTGTCGTCTTCATTTTTTCCGCTATTGACGTGACATTGATCGGTTCATGATCTCCGATACACGACAAAATGTGAATTTCCGTCAAGGTCAACTGTAATTTTTTTCCATTTTCTTCACGGAGTTCGTCCATCCGTCCGGCCAACGACGCCCTGATGTCCTCCTGACACCTCTCCTGCTCGTGAAAAATATCTGTCAGCCCTTCAAGAATCATGTGTTTTGCATGGTCTGGCTGTCTTCTGTCCAACTGCTGAATCACCCTTCCGTATTGATTGTTTCTTTTACTATAACGTTTTGTTACACAAGAAACAATCACACAGGCGCATAAAAGGGCATCAGATGAATCCCCATCTCTCCAAACCGGCCAGAAGGGCTTCTTCCGCTTCACGTCCCGAGCCGCCGGCTGCCCATGCCGCGTGGCCGTCCGGCCGGATTAAAACGGTGTGGACGTCATCCCAATCGGCACGTGTTTCAGCAAGCTCCGCACTGACAGCTGCCACGCTGTCCGTATCAATACCGGCGGGAATGCTCCCTCTTAATGACAAAAGCACAAAGGCGCCCTTATGAAGAAAATCATACAGCCGGGCCGGCCGCCCGTCATGAAGGGTCAATTCGATATCCGGCAGGCGTTTTCCGTTCAGGATATGCGGCGGCAGCTCCGCATCCGGTTCATAATGCAGATCAAGCGCGGATACTTTTCCCGCCAATAAACGGTTGGACTCCTGAAAATCCAGCAAAGCGGTCATCGTTTCTCTTAATGCCATCCCCGACTCGGTAAAATCCATGAGCTTTATCTGGGTTTTTATATTGTGCAACACTTCTTTTCCTGTGCTGTGCCTTTCCTGATGATAGCTGTCCAGAAGATGAGGCGCCGCTTTTCCCTTCACTTGCGCCGCCAGCTTCCAGCCGAGGTTGAAGGCATCCTGAAGCCCCGTGTTCAGCCCTTGGCCGCCTGCGGGAAAATGAATGTGCGCCGCATCACCGGCCACAAAAACCCGGCCTGATCGGTATTGTTCGGCCTGACGCTCGGCATTGCCGAACCGCGACATCCATACCGGATCACTCAATCCGAAATCAGTGCCGCATATCCGCCGCAGGTCTTCTTTCAGCTCATTTTCGGTGACCGGCTCTTCCTTCCGCTTTTGCGGAGCGTGCGGAGAAACGATGAGGACGCGGAAAAGTCCGTCCGTAAGAGGGACAATCACAACCGATCCCTCCAGGCGGCACGTTGACAAAAAGGAAGATTCGGGCGGATGTTTCAAAGCGGCATCACAGAGGGTTCCTGTTAAGTCGGCATCAGTGCCCGAAAAAGCGATGCCCGCCTGTTTCCTGACAATGCTCCCCGCTCCGTCTGTACCCGCGGCATATAAACTGTGAAGAGTGCGGATACCGCTTTCGTCCCGGAACACCGTCTCCACTCCGTCATCCGTCTGGGTGACAGCCACCGCTTCCGCCCCGCGGATGATGTCTGCGCCGAGACTTGATGCATACTCCTCCAAAATCCGCTCCGTTTCTGCCTGAGGCAGCATTAACGAATAATTCTGCTTCGTATCCAGCCGAGAAAAATCCAGCCGTGTATCAAGCATGGAAAAATGGCCGGAAGACACCTTCGTCCCTTTTTCCAAAAAGCGTTCCAATATGCCTCTCATGGCAAAAAGCTCAAGTGTGCGCGGATGCATGATAAGCGCTTTGGAATATGGCACCGTCTTCTTCAATCGTTCAATAACAGTCGTTTTCACTCCGGCCAGCGCCAGTTCTGATGCAAGCATAAGCCCGACCGGACCTCCCCCGATAATGGCAGCCTGTGTTTTCATCTCATCAGCTCTCTTTCATATTTTTTGTTACACACGTAACAAAATCACCAAAAAATAAAACGCCTCCTTTTTGTTTCACGCGTAACAATTTTCATTATAGTCTTTCCTCTGCTTTTTTACAATCATTTCCGAAAAAAAAGACGCCGTTTACTTGGCGTCTGATTCACTGATGACTCCGACAATGTCTTTATCCTTAATCGGACCGAAATGACGGCTGTCGAGGCTGTATATGCGGTTGTCGCCAATAACAAAGTATTGTCCCTTCGGTATGCTTTTGCGCCCGGTCGTTTCCTTCAGCGTATAATCACCGGTCACATGGCTCCCGGCGGACAATGATGACTTTAACGGTTTTAAAAACGGTTCCGCCACCCGTTTTCCATTCACATACAGCTGATCCTCCCTGTATGCGATTGACTCGCCGGGGAGCCCGATGACTCGTTTGATCAGCACTTTGCGGTGCGGGCCTTTAAACAGGACAATATCGAAACGGCGGATCGTTTTGTAACGATGGGAAAACTTGTTGACCATCAGCTCATTTCCTTGTTTAAAGGTCGGATTCATGCTGATTCCTTCGACTTTATAATCAATAAAAATGGCATTCTTTAATTGTATGGCCAAAACAACGATAAGCACGCCGGCTATAAACCAAAATCGTTTTTTCAAGATTCCTGTCTCCCTCCGTCTTTCTCATGCTGACTGATTCTCGTCTGTAAACGCCGTTCGATATGCTTTCCGGCATACCACAGCACCGCGATCACCGTTATGGTGCCCGCCATCCTGAAAGGCTGTGTCATGAGTGCGTGAAGATCATACCCGATAAAGCTGATCATAAAGATCATGACCATTTTCCCCATAGCGGCTGCTGATATAAACTGCAGCGCCCCCACCCGTGACAGACCGGCAACGATATGAACCGCAGCGGACGGCGTAAAGGGGAAGCAAAGTAAAATAAACAGCGGACCGAAACCGTGCCGCTCAACCCAGAGCATCATCCGCCTTATGGTCCGATGCCTGCGGATGAAACCGAAAGCTCTTTTCTGTCCGAAACGGCGGACGGCATAAAACATCAGCATCGATCCTGCCGCAGATCCAAGCCACGACAGAAAAAAACCTTCCCACAAACCAAATGCATTCGTATTCGCCACCACAAATACAACGAGCGGCAAAAACGGAAGAAACGCTTCAATAAAAGGCAGTGCAGCCGCAGCCGCCGGGCCGAAAGCTCTATAGCTTTGGAACCATTCCGTCAGCTGTTCCTCAGTCAAATATGATAAAAAATGCTCCAACGTTTATACTCCTTAACGAGTTTGTCTATCCTTATTCTACACATTATCTCCAAAAAACGAAAATGTTTACGAGATTTTCCGACTTGAAATATCGTGTAAGCGAGTATAAAATAAGAACAAACGTTCTCTTTTTTAAGAAAGAAGGAGTATTTATGCCTGACATCCGGAGCGGCACCCGCGATCTCATCGAAAAAGGGCTGTTTCTGCCCATGGCGGCTGCCATCCTGAACCGGGACCTCGAAGCGCTTGATTCGTGCCCGTTCAAATTAAAACAACCCTATAAACAGCTTATCGGCTGCTCTTTAAAATTAGCACAAAAGGATTTGAGTGATGTTAGAAAAGAGTTAAGAAAGCGTAAAATTAAACTATACGAAGCGGAAAGAGATGAAGCATTTACGCTTTATATATGCACCATTAACGGCTATGAAGAAAAACACCGTTATTTCAACCCGAGAATACGGGAACAGGTAACCGCCTTATTGGAATATTACCTGTCTATTGCGACCATTTAAAAAGCAGCCGGGACTGCTTTTCCTTTTCAGCTGATAAATTTCAGACTATTCACACTATACATTCGACATGATTTTCTTTATAATCGGGACACGCTGTTTTCAATGAAAAGGAGGAATGTTATGAAACTGATTCATGTTCTCGCCGCCCTGCCCTTTTTCGGAATTCTCGCCGGCATTCCATTTGCCAACCGGGTGACGCCTTATGTTTTCGGAATGCCTTTCATTCTCGCGTATGTCGTCATCTGGGCGGTGCTGACTTCCGTTCTGATGGCCGCCGTTTACAAATTGGACAAAGAAAACAAGGCGGGTGAGGCGGAATGAACGCAGCATTTCCCGTAATGGCCGCCGTGCTCCTGTTTTGTGTATGTCTCGGAATCCGGGCCCGAAAAGGAAAACATATGGACCTTGAACAATGGACGGTGGGCGGACGCGGCTTCGGCACGATGTTTGTCTTTTTATTAATGGCGGGAGAAATATACACGACCTTCACATTCCTCGGCGGAAGCGGATGGGCTTACGGAAAAGGAGGCCCCGCCTTTTATATTATCGCGTACGGCTGCCTTGCCTACATTTTGTCATATTGGCTTCTGCCAGCCGTGTGGACTTACGCCAAACAACACAAACTGATGTCGCAATCAGATTTTTTTATTTCAAAATACAACAGCCCGCTCCTCGGCATTCTCGTATCGCTCGTCGGCATCGCATCCCTCATCCCCTATCTCGTCCTGCAGCTGAAAGGGCTCGGATTAATTGTTTCAGCAACGTCATACGGACAGATTCCGCCCTCAGCCGCTGTCTGGATCGGCGCTGTCTCCATCACGATTTATGTGATGATATCAGGAATCCACGGTTCGGCGTGGATATCAGTCGTTAAAGATATCATGATTTTAGGCATCGTCCTGTATTTAGGCATTTATTTGCCCATTCATTACTATGGCGGGTTTACGGAGATGTTCAAACAAATTGACGCCGCAAAACCCGGTTTTCTCACGCTGCCGGAAACCGGACAGAGCGTTTCCTGGTTCAGCTCAACGGTTTTGCTGACCGCCCTCGGCTTTTATATGTGGCCCCATACATTTGCCGCTTCCTATTCGGCGGAGCATCCGCGGGTGTTTCGGAAAAACGCAATCATCATGCCTCTTTATCAGCTCGTCCTGCTGTTTGTCATCTTTACCGGATTTGCGGCGATTCTGCAGGTGCCCGGTTTAAAAGGGACGGACACGGATCTCGCCTTATTAAAGCTGTCTGTGAAAACCTTTGATCCCTGGTTTGTCGGACTGATCGGATCGGCGGGCATTCTGACGGCGCTTGTACCCGGTTCAATGATATTAATGGCCTCAAGCACGCTGTTCGCCAAAAATGTGTACAAAGCCATTCTGCCCGGCACGACTGACGAAAAAGTCTCACGGCTCGCAAAATACGCCGTACCCGTCATCGCGCTGATATCCGTATATTTTACGCTGAAAGGCGGAAATACCATCGTCACCTTGCTTTTAATGGGCTACAGCCTTGTCACCCAGCTTTTCCCCGCCCTCTTATTCAGCCTGCCGAAGCGGCGTTTCATCACAAGCCACGGCGCTTTTGCCGGCATAACGGCCGGGGTCGGAACGGTGGCCTTCATTACGCTGACCGAATCAACCATCGGAACCCTCTTTCCGTTTCTTCCGCAGATCGTTAAGGATATGAATACAGGCATCATCGCACTGGTTCTGAACATTGCCGTCATGTTTGCAGTCAGCGCCGCAGTCAGAAAAAAACAAATCGGCGCAGCCGAAAAGGCGGCTTAAATGGTAAGATAGCGGTAAGATACACGAAAGGGGAAAACCGCATGATCATGACAACGACCGAAACCGTCGCCGGAAAACAGATTACGGAAGTGAAAGGCTTGGTGACAAGCAGTATCGTCCAGTCCAGACACATCGGCAAAGACTTGCTTGCAGGCTTAAAATCTGTCGTCGGCGGCGAATTGAAAAGCTATACTGAAATGCTGGAAGACTCCAAAAAAGCGGTGAAAGAGCGGCTGATCAGAGAGGCGGAGCAGCTCGGAGCGAACGCCATCGTCGGCCTGCGGTTCGAACTGACCGCAGGACAGAACACATCCGAATTAATCGGATACGGAACCGCCGTCACCGCCGAATCCATTTAAAAAAACAAGCCTCTTTAAAGAGGCTTGTTTTTTTATTTCTCACATGCGATATAGTCTTTATCTCGGTCAAGTCTTTTATTTGCATTGTAAAGCGCTTTTGATACATACGGCTTGTACTTTGTTCTGCCGCCCTTGTTTTTCACTTTCGACGATTTGGCCACGCCGCCCTTGTACACCTTATTCAGCGCCTTGCAGTTTTGATACGTTTTCACCTTTGTTTTCGCTTCTGCCGTCTGCCCCGCTCCGTATGAACATCCGAACACCAGACCGAAAGACAAAAGCACAGCTGCCGTCTTTTTCATCTCTATCCTATCCCCTCTCCTGAGTTATGCGGTATTGCTGAACATATCATAGTTCAAATAATCTCCATTTACAAGAGAAATAGGAAAATAGTTTCAATTTACGTCCGACTGTATATCTTTTATAGAATTTTTCCCAAAACCTTTTATAATATGAATTGATAGCGCTATCTGACTATGATGATAGGAGGAGAAATGATGATGAAAAAAGGGCTTTTTGCGGGTGTGCTCACTACAGCCGTTCTATTCGGCACATGTACGGCGGAAATTCCGGGGTTGATCAGTCCCAATACGGCGGAAGCGGCGTCTCAGCTCAGCAAAGGAATCGGCGGAAGGGCCTACCTGAACAGCACGGGTTCTGTACTCGTCACGAAAATTCAGCTTCCAAGCTCAATTCAGGTGTCAAATGGGACAGCCTATATTTACTCAGGATTTACCGGAGGCACAGAGGCTGATATCGGACTTCAGTACAGTGACACCTATCATGTATGGAAACCGATCATGAAAGTCGGTTCAAAGGGACAAGGCCAGGTCAAGTATCTGGAAGGAGAAAGCCAATTCACCTATACGAAAGGCTTCCGGCCCGGCAGCACCGTACAGCTGACCATCTACAAAAATCTGAACGGCAATACCCGCGCCACATACTGGGGCACAAATAATGACGGATACACCGGCCGCATCATCTCAGAACTCGCCCAAACAAATGTAGGCTCTGTCTCAAAATGGAAAGCGCTCGCCACCGTCGCGGTCACATCAGAGGATCAGCGCCCTTACATCAAATCAAACTTCTCAACAGCCTTTACGAACATCACGATCGACAATAAAGCAATCACACCTGTGATTGATACACAGGATTTTGCCAAATTGACAGTGTCAGGCAGCAGCGTCAGCATGTCTGTCGTCAAATAAAGAATTTTGAACGCACGATTTCCCATATCGTGCGTTTCGTTATGTCAATACTGCCGCCGGGTGAAAAATTGGAAACGAGGCGGATTTTCATGTACACTTTATGTAAACCACAAAAATGATTGACGTTCAGTCATCATTCATACAGGAGCGAAATTTATGAACAGAGAAAAAAGGCTTGAATTAAAGAAAGTCAAACCGAAACATTTGCAGCAATTTAATCAGCTGCTCCGATATGTTTTCCAAGTCACGAACAGTAATCTGCATGAAGTGGGATGGAAGGAACCCGAAATCGCCTCCGCAAAACTCCCCGTTTTGGAACAAGCGCATGTATTGGGCTGGTTTGACAAAGACAAACTCGTTTCACAGGCGGCCGTTTATCCATTTCAAGTCCGGATTTTTAATAAAACGTTCGAAATGGGCGGTGTGACGGGGGTCGGAACATATCCCGAATACGCCAATATGGGATTAATGGCGAAACTGTTATACAAAGCATTAGTTGACATGCGTGAGCGCGGTCAGTCCGTATCCTATTTGTTCCCCTACTCCATCCCTTACTACAGAAGAAAAGGCTGGGAAATAATCAGCGATAAAATGATGTTTGAGGTGAAAGACTTTCAGCTCCCGAAAATGAGCACCGTTTCCGGTGAAGTGGAACGCGTCGAGCCGGAACATGAGGTCATTAAAGAAGTATACAGCCGATTCGCGCATAAAAGCCATGCGGCCATGATCAGAAATGAACTGGCATGGGATGAATATTGGCGCTGGGATTTAGAAGAGCTTACGGCTGCCGTGTATTATGACCAATCCAGACAGGCGAACGGTTATGTTCTTTACTGGATTGCAGATGAAGTTTTCCATATTAAAGAAATGGTATATGTAAATGAAGAAGCGCGAAGAGGCCTGTGGAACTTTATTTCGGCTCATTTCTCCATGGTGACAAAAGTCGTCGGCGACAATTATTCTAATGAACCGATCGCCTTTCTGTTAGAAGATGCTGAAATTGAGGAAACGATTTCTCCTTACTTTATGGCCCGGATTGTCGATATTGAGCAATTTATCAATCAGTATCCCTTTAAACCGCAAAAAGAGAAGCGGACATGGTCTTTTACACTGGAAGATCCGCTGCTTGAATGGAATCAGGGCGTCTTTACAGCGGAGATTTCGCCTGAAGGAAAAGCCGTTTTAAGCCCGGGCGGCGATGCTGATGCGGCGAAACTGGATATTCAGACGATGACGGCATTATTATTTGCATACCGGAAACCAGAATATCTTCACCGCACGGGCCGGCTCGAATGCAGCCCGGACACATTGGAATTCATTGAGGATTTGCTGGAAACGCAAACCCCTTATTTCTCGGATTACTTTTAATAAAAAAACAGCCCTCCTCAGGGTTGTTTTTTTAATATTTCTTTCATTATTTCCGCCAAAATGCTGAGCAGTCCGCCTTATCCTGAATATTGAATTGAATCATGCGTTCAAGCAGATCATAATGCACTGGTTCAGTCCATTGAATTCTGAACAAACGGGAAGTAGCGCTGTAGCCGGCACGGGCAATGTCGTCGGCAAAATGCGCAATTCCCGCTTCTTCGGGGGAAACACTTACATGATGCTTTGCTGCCGCAAAGCCGATAATAAAGGTGCCGTGATCCGTAAACATCGGCGTGTTCCACTTGATCTGCGCTTCTAAGTTCGGAAATCGGCCAGCCGTCCACGACAGGATTTCCTCCATTCGCAGACGATGATCAGGGCTGTCGATACTTGATAAATAGTCTTTGAAAACGTCCATGTCTTCCTCCTTCAACATCACGTCCGCTAGCGCCAAAACCCCGGATTTTCAGCTTTTTCCTTGATGTTAAATTCGATGATCTTCTTTAGCAGATCATAGTGCACCGGATCAGTCCATCGAATTCTGAACAGGCGCGAAGAAGCGCTGTACCCGGCTTGAGCGATGTCATCGGCAAAATGCTCCATCGTCTCTTTTTCAGGTAAAATGCTCAAATGATTTTTTGCCGCGGCAAACATAATGATATAGGTGCCGTGATCGGTAAATGTCGGTTTGTTCCACTTGATCTGCGCTTCTAAGTTCGGAAATTGGCCAGCCGTCCACGACAAAATTTCCTCTGCCTTGAGACGGTGATCCGGGTTATCGATTCCTGATACATATTTTGCGAACACATCCATGCCCATCTCTCCTAAAATGAAATATCATTACTCTTTACATCATCATAGCCAACAGACGGACACGATACAACTCTATACCGGCATGTAAATCGAAAAAAGCCCTCCCCAAAAGGAGAGGACCCGTCCCTTCACATCACAGCTCTCTCTAATATCTCTCCCCCAGCTCCCGCAAAATAAAGTCGTAGATCATTCTTGTCCGCTCTTCTTTCGGATACAGCATGAATTCCTGCCGCTTCGGGATATGACTGCCCATCCTGTCCTGAAAAGTGGTTCTGAGATAGGCGGTTCTGTAAACCTGATTTTCAAAAGAATGATAGGATACTTCCAGTTCCATCGTTTTGCCGTTTGAGAACGTGACCGCTGTGTCATCAAATGCCGTCGGTTGAAAATCTTTAACGTGCACATGCGATATCCAGCCGCATTGAGGCCTTGCAGAAGAAAGTGTAGGGAATAAAAAGATGTGATTTGAAGGGTCCACCATAATCGGCGGCTTGTGAGAAATTTTAATCGCTTCATATGTTCCCGCTTTTCTCCCGGCATAGCTGGAGCCAAAGTAGCGGCAGCTTCTGTCGATGATGTGAATCGGCTTCATGCTGACATACAGAATGCAGTCTTTTTCAATGACCTTCGACCCCATTTTACCGTCTATTTCCTCAGGCAAAACAGCGATGGTTGAACGATTTACTTCGTAGCTTTCTAAGGGTGCGTGTGTTTTCTGGCACATAATGTGCAGCCTCCAATCCTTTTCTTGAAAATTTATACTAATAATCTATCATCTGTCATTGAAAAACGACAGGTTTTTTTTGAATATAGCTAAAAATCACCTTTTAAAGATGTAATTTAGTCTTAAATTACTATTTAAATATTATTTTTCTTTTTCATTTCACCTCATTTATACAATGCTAATTTTCGTTTTTTCGTCAATTTGCAGGATATGTCGATATATTTCCAAGTATTAGTTGTCTAAAGATTATAAAAATTAATTGATTTTTCCGGCCGTTATCCATATACTATAAAAAAGGCATTGGGGGGATTCTTTATGAAAGAGAAAAAGTCGTACACTGAGCTCATGAAGTCCCGCAACACGCAAAAAGCAAACGAATTCGATGTGACAATGGCCGATATTTACATTCAAATGGTGCTTGATGAATCCTTGTATAAACGCCGGATCGCCATGCTGACAATGCAGATTAATAAGGCGCTTGATGATAAAAATAAAGAAGCGTTCCTCACGCTTTCAAAAGAATATGCCGCACTCAAACAGAGTGAATAAGCCAATCCATATGGATTGGCTTTTTTTACATTATCCGTTTACGATGGTGCCGCCGTTCACATGAATCGTCTGTCCCGTGACATAGGAAGAATCATCGCTTGCTAGGTACAAATAGCTCGGCGCCACTTCAACAGGCTCTCCCGGACGCTGCATCGGCACGTCTGAGCCGAAGACTTCCACTTCCTTCGCCGAGAAGCTCGCCGGGATCAGCGGCGTCCAGATCGGCCCCGGCGCCACTGCGTTTACCCTGATGCCCTGAGTGACAAGAGATTGGGAAAGAGATCTTGTAAACGTGACGATCGCCCCTTTTGTCGCTGAATAGTCAATCAATGTTTTGTGGCCTTTATAGGCGGTAATGGAGGCCGTATTAATGATTGAACTTCCTTTTTTCAGGTGAGGGAGCGCGGCTTTCGTTAAGTAAAACATTGAAAAAATATTCGTCTGAAACGTTCTGATGAGCTGGTGGCTCGTGATTTTCTCAATCCCCGGCTGCACGTGCTGCTCACCCGCGTTGTTGACCAGGATGTCAATGGAAGGAAAGGCTTGGCCCGCCTGGCGGATGACATCGTTGCAAAAGGCTTCGTCGCCGACATCCCCTGCGATCAGCAGACACTTCGCCCCCTCTTTTTCTACATATTGCTTCGTCTCTTCGGCATCCTGATGCTCATCAAAGTAAACGATGACCACATTAGCGCCTTCCTTCGCGAATAAAACGGATACGGCGCGGCCGATCCCGCTGTCTCCGCCCGTGATGACCGCCGTTTTCCCTTCAAGTTTTTTCGCCGCTTTCGGTTTGTCAAAAACGGGGCGCGGGTCCATTACATATTCAAAGCCCGGCTGCCGGTTTTGATGCTGCGGCGGCAAGGTTTTCTTCTTCTGGTTAGCCATTTTGATCACTCCTTTACATTAATTACTATATTATGAGTAATTTGAGCATCTTATACGAATTTCATGTATGAATAGAGTCTTATTGGAAAAATTAAGAATATACAACAGAGGAGGTAAATCTGAATTGACTACTTTTTCAAACGAGGAACCGGCTTCCTATTGGAAAGCAACAGCTGGCATTCCTTCCTTTCCCGCCCTCACTGAAGATACGGAATGTGACGTTGCGGTTATCGGCGGAGGAATTACGGGCCTGACAACGGCATACGAACTGACGAAAAGAGGTTTCCGTGTCGCTGTCATTGAAGCAGACCGGATTTTAAACGGGACGACCGCGGGCACGACCGCAAAAATTACCGCCCAGCATGATTTCATCTATGCCGATCTTATTCAGCAGATCGGCCTGACCAGCGCAAGGCTGTATTTCGAAGCCCATCTCCGCGCCATGGAAGACATGAAGCAGATCATCAAGGACCTTTCGATTGACTGCAGACTGATTGAACAAGACGCATATCTTTACACCAATACAGAATCAGGCGTCAAAAAAATCCGCAGTGAGCAGGAAGCTTATACCAAGCTCGGTATTGAACACGAGCTTGTGAAAGAACTTCCCGTCCCCGTTGATTGCAGGCTCGGCCTCGCCATGAAGAATCAGGCGCAATTCCATCCGCTTTTATATGGCGCGGCGCTCGTCAAAGAGATCGTTAAAAACGGGGCGCGGATTTTTGAACAGACGGCTGCGATCGACATAAAAAAAGAACCGCAGCCGGAAGTGGTCACGAAAAACAGACACGGCATCAAGTGCAGCTATATTGTCTGCTCTTCCCACTTTCCTTTTTATGACGGAGGCGGGCTTTACGCCGCCAGAATGTATGCCAGCAGATCCTACGTACTCGCGGTAAAACCGAAACAAGCGTATCCGGACGGGATGTATCTCAGCATAGACAAGCCGTCCAGATCACTGCGATACACCGATTTGAACGGTGAAAAACTGGTGCTTGTCGGCGGCGAAAGCCACAAAACAGGCCAGGGAAAAGAAATGTCCGAGCATTACGAAGCGCTGAAACAATTTGCGGAAGACACAATCGGAGTTGAAAGCATCCCATATCATTGGTCTGCACAAGACCTTGTCACCATTGACAAAATTCCGTTCATCGGTCCCATCTCAGGCGATGAAGAACATATTTTGGCGGCGACCGGTTTTAAAAAATGGGGCATGACAAGCTCAGCGCTCGCCGCGAAGCTTTTGGCTGATCATATTCAAAACAAAAAGAACCCGTTTTCCGGCCTGTTTATTCCGTCACGCTTCCACGCAGATCCGGGACTGAAAAAACTGATTTCCTATAATGCCGACGTGGCCAAACACCTTATCTCGGGCAAACTTGAGAGGCCGGACGCTTCACCTGAGACTCTTCGGCCCGGGGAGGGAAAAATCGTAACGGTAAACGGCAAACGGGCCGGCGCCTATAAAGATGAAAAAGGCTGTCTGCATCTTGTCGATACGACATGCACCCATTTGGGCTGTGAGGTCGAATGGAATGACGGCGAACGGACGTGGGACTGTCCTTGTCACGGGTCCCGGTTCACACCTGACGGCGGGGTTGCCGAAGGTCCCGCCATCAAGCCGCTGAAGCGCCTCAGCCAAGATTGACTAAACCATTCTGTACGAATGGTTTTATTTTTTTTCGCAATAAAATATTTTTATCAGATGCCTTCATTCAAGTTCCTTCCATACCGATAAAAAGAAAAAGAGAATATCTGGGGGAACTTATATTGTTATTTAAAAAAGACCGCAAAAAAGAAACAGCTTATTTTTCGGAAGCCGATGGAAAAAAACGCATCGCGCTTTCAAATCAATATGCAGATGTCCAAAAACAGCTGAAAATGGTCAGGCTTGGAAACGAAGAACTTCATGTGCTTGAAGAGCTGCAGCCGTTAATTAAAGAACATATCTCAACAATCGTCGATTCCTTTTACCGAAATCTGGATCACGAAAAATCATTAATGACGATCATTAACGACCACAGCACGGTCGAGCGCCTGAAAAAAACATTACGGCGTCATATCCATGAGATGTTTGCCGGCACGATTGATGATGAATTCATTGAAAAAAGACAGCGCATCGCTTCCATCCACTTGCGGATCGGCCTTGAACCGAAATGGTATATGGGAGCGTTTCAGGATCTGCTTCTGTCGATGATGAACATATATGAAGCAACCATTCCGGATTTGCATGAGCTTTTAAAAGCGATCAAAGCGACGACGAAAATATTGAATCTTGAACAGCAGCTCGTCCTTGAAGCATTCCAGACTGAATATAACTGCCAGCGTGACGAACAAGAGGAAAAGAAAGCCCGTCTTCATCAAAAAATCCAGGAAACATCCGGATCACTCGCTGATTTGTTTTCAGAAACGAGCAGAGCCGTGCAGGAGCTGGTCGATAAATCCGAGGGCATTTCCGAGGCGTCAAAAGCCGGCACCGTCACTTCCGTACATGTCGAAGAAAAATCAATCGGCGGGAAAAAAGAGCTTGAAAGCCAGCAGAAGCAGATGAATAAAATCGACACCAGTCTTCTGCAGATCGAAGAAGAAATGGACAAGCTGAATGACATCGCCCAGCAGATCGAAAAAATCTTCGGCATCGTGACGGGGATCGCCGAGCAAACGAATCTCCTGTCACTCAACGCTTCAATAGAATCTGCGAGAGCCGGTGAGCACGGCAAAGGGTTCGCCGTTGTGGCGACGGAGGTAAGAAAGCTTTCAGAGGATACGAAAAAAACCGTTTCCACCGTATCAGAGCTCGTGAACAATACCAATACACAAATCAACATCGTGTCCAAACATATCAAAGATGTAAACGGACTTGTAAGTGAAACGAAAGAAAAAATGGCGCAGATCAACCGTCTGTTTGATGACATCGTCCAAAGCATGAAAACGAGCAAAGACCAGACAGGCAAAATCGACGTTGATTTGCAGGCCTTTCTCGGCGGCCTTCAAGAAGTCAGCCGCGCCGTTTCCCACGTTGCATCATCCGTTGATTCACTTGTTATCCTTACAGAAGAATAAAGATAAACCGACCGGCCTTTTTCATAAAGGGCCGGTCTTTTTAATGTTAACTTAAAATATAATATAGTTGACATATATAAAGACTCGCTTTATTGTATAAACATATTTTGATAAGCTGGAGGAATACATAATGAAATTGACAGAAATGATGCATATTGCCGTGTTTACCGCCATTATGGGACTTTTGGGGCTGCTCCCGCCGCTTTTCTTATCCTTTACGCCGGTTCCGATTACGCTCCAGACGATCGGAGTGCTCTTATCGGGAAGCATCCTAAAACCGAAAGCGGCGTTTTTAAGCCAATTGCTGTTTTTGCTGATTGTGGCATGCGGAGCGCCTCTCCTTTCAGGCGGCAGAGGCGGGTTCGGGGTTTTTTTCGGGCCGAGCGCCGGATATCTCATCGCATATCCGCTGGCGGCATTACTGCTGAGCCTCAGCATCCAAGGCCTTCGCTCAGCTGCTGTCCCCCATTTGTTTATCAGACAGTTCTTGTTCGGCGTGCTGTTTTTGTATGTCATCGGCATTCCCGTTCAGGCTTTTATGATGCACATTGATATCTTGACTGCCGTAAAGCTCAGCCTCATCTATGTGCCCGGAGATCTGCTTAAAGCGGCCGCAGCCTCATTCGCAGCCGTAAGAATCAGAAAAACTCTTCAAGCAAGCCGGCTTTTGCCGACGAAAGGAAGCTGATTTTAGTCATCATGATTACATCATCATATTCAGATACAGCCGGACAAGCGCCGGAACAGATCGCAATTCAGACAGAAACAGAACAGATCAACTATCAAACTTGGAACAGGCTGGTAAACCAAACCGCAAACTGGCTTGGCAGCCTTTCAGGTAAGCCGGAAAACATTGCAATATTACTGCCGAACGGCATCCCATTTTTACAACTTTTCGCAGGCGCGGCGCATGCCGGCTGCACGGCGGTTCCGTTAGATCCCCGCTCGGCAGCGGCGGAACTCGCGGACCAGCTGCACATCAGCAAAACCGGCCTCGTCATCTGTGACCGCCGGCTGAGCGGCAGACTGGACGGCGTCAAAACGCCTGTCATCCTGTGGGATGAATGCAGGCCTTTGATCGAGGCGGAAAAAACGGAAGGCGCTTTTATCAAAAACGACGGCCTGCCCTTTTATACCGGATTCACCTCGGGATCGACCGGTAAGCCGAAAGCCTTCATCCGCTCTCACCGTTCGTGGCTGGAGAGCTTTTCTTGTACGAAACGTGAATTCGGCATTTCCCCTGATGACAAAGTGCTGGTACCGGGCACGCTTCGCTCGTCACACTTTTTATACGGCGCCGTCAGCACTTTGTTTATCGGCGGAACCGTCATCCTTCAAAGAAAATTCAATCCGGCCGGAATGAAAGACCGGCTCAGACAAGCTGACGTTCTATATACCGTTCCGACAATGACGGACGCCCTGCTCTCACTAGAGGCGTTTCCGGATACACCGCTCAAGGTGATTTCTTCCGGTGCAGACTGGCCCGCTTCGTCTAAACAAGCGCTGTCAGAGCGCTATCCCCATTTGCGGTTGTACGATTTTTACGGAACGTCTGAGCTGAGTTTCGTGGCGTTCTTATCGCCTGAAGACAGCGCCCGAAAGCCTGACGCGGCGGGCCGCCCGTTTGAAAATGTTACAATCGAAATCCGCCGGCCCGGCGGAGAACGCTGCATGCCGGGCGAAACGGGGAAGATTTTTGTGAACAGCCCGATGAAATTTTCCGGATACATCAATGGCGCAAAACCTGATGATTCCGGCTGGATGACGGTTGATGACATGGGATATATCGATCGTGAAGGCTATCTTTATATCGAAGGACGTGAAAACGGGATGATCGTATCAGGCGGCCTGAATGTATTCCCTGAAGAGATAGAACGTGTGCTCAACCGCTGTCCGGGCGTCAGAAAAGCGGCCGTCATCGGCATTCCTGATGATTATTGGGGCAGCATCGCCGTTGCGGTGATCGACGGACATGCAAATGTAAAGGAACTGAAGAAACAGTGCCGCGAGCAGCTGGCGGCATATAAAATCCCGAAAAAGTGGCTGTTTTCAGACATACCGGAAACGGCCGGCGGAAAGATCGCCCGTGCCGCCGTACAAAAGCAGGCAAAGGACATGATGGAATGGAAGCTGTAATTACGGATGCGAAACGGACAATTTTCGCCCGGGAAAACGGCCTGTTAAAAGACTGTCTCCCAGAAGATTTGGCAGCTCCGCTGATCCGCCATTTGAGCCGGAACATCCCCGAAGACATTGATGAAGTCCTGATCGGAAACGCGACGGGCCGCGGCGGGAATCTCGCCCGGCTGTCAGCCTTGGCCGCCGGGCTTCCTTTGAGCGTGTCCGGTACGACCATCGACAGGCAGTGCGGCTCCGGATTGGACGCCGTGAGGGTCGCGTGCCACTTTGTTAAAGCCGGCGCGGGGAGCACATACATCGCGGGAGGAGCGGAGAGCAGCAGCCGTTCCCCTTTCTCATCCCGGGCGCGCTTTTCTCCTGAACACATCGGCGATCCTGATATGGGCATAGCAGCCGAGTATACGGCACAGGCTTACGGCGTAACGAGAAAGATGCAGGATGAATATGCCCTTCTCAGCTATGAACGGAGCGTCAAGGCGCACGAAGACGGCTTGTACCGCCGGGAAATCCTTCCCTGCCACGGATTCGCCGCTGACGAAAACATGCTGAAAAAGCGGAACATGGAGCCTCTCATCACCCGCGCCAAACCCGTCTTTCAGTCCGGAGGGTCTGTCACCGCCGCCAACAGCTGCGGAATTTCTGACGGGGCGGCGGCAGTTTGTGTGATGGAAGAACAAAAAGCGCGGTCTCTCGGTTTAAAGCCGGGATTGCGTTTTATCGGAAGCGCGGTAAGCGGCGTCCATCCGCATTATCCGTCAGCAGCTCCGGTGTATGCCGTTAAAAAGCTTTTGAAGGAGCGGGATCTGTCACCCGATGATATTGATATATACGAAATCAACGAGGCGTTTGCCGTCAAAATATGCGTTTTTTCACAGCAGCTTCAAGTGCCGTATTCTAAAATAAATGTCCGGGGCGGCGCTCTGGCCGTAGGGCATCCGTACGGGGCTTCCGGGGCGGCGCTTGTCACCCGGCTTTTTTATGAAGCAAAAAGACGCCCGGATGCCCGCTACGCAGCAGCAGCGATCGGCAGCGGAGGCGGAGTCGGACTGGCGCTTCTCTTTGAAGTGTTAACGTAACGGCAGTATAATAGATGATATCGATAAAAAATGATCGGAGTGGAGACTTTATGACTGCCGTTTGTTTAGTAAGACATGGAGAGACTGATTGGAATGCCCAAAAGAAGCTTCAAGGCAAATCGGATATTCCGTTAAATGCGACGGGAGAGCGTCAGGCGAAAGAAACAGGAGAGTACTTAAAGGGGTCTGAATGGGATGTCATCGTCTCAAGCCCGATGAAACGGGCCAGAAAAACGGCTGACATTATTAACGGGTTTTTGAATCTTCCCATTGTCGTCATGGAAGATTTCAGAGAACGGAGCTACGGTGATGCGGAAGGAATGTCTTTACCGGAACGGTCGAAGCGCTACCCGGATAAAAACTACCCGAACATGGAGACCGCAGAAGAGCTGACAGACAGAATGCTTGCCGGTTTAGTGAAAGTTCAGGAGCGGTTTCCTGAGCAAAAAGTACTGATCGTCGCTCACGGCGCAGCCATTCACGCCCTCTTGTCCGCCATTTCTGACGGTGATACCGACATACAAAACGCAAAGCTTGTCAATGCGTGCCTGAGCAATATCGAACGAATTGAAAATAAGTGGCGCGTCAAAGATTACAATGTAAGCAGCCACCTATCAGAATCATAACAAAAAGGCCCGAATTCAGTTTTGGGCCTTTTTAGCGAGCATTTTTTTCTGCAGATCATGTAATATGGCGTCCGCACCGTCAATGCTCCGGCGCTCCGTCCATACCGCCCTGTCCGCGCGGTAAACGTGTCCGTTTTTTACGGCTGTCAGCTGTTTCCAAAGGTGATTTTTTTCGAGTTCTTTCTCACCGTCCAACAGTACGATGTAATCAGGATCGATATGCAAAAGCTGCCCGGGCGTCATTTTGATAGAGTCTGATTTCCCGCCGGAATCCGTCTGGACCGCATATGTAAACCCTGCGAGCGTCAAAAGCCGGGACGTGAAAAACCGGTCATCCTTTACGGAAATGCTGTCATTTGCAGCGTCAATTAATAAAATCGTGCCGCCTTCTGCATCCAGCTTTCTTTTGATGTCATTCAGCTTTTCTTCCTGGGCCGACAATTGTTTCTCTATGATGCCATCTTTACCGACCGCCTTTTCAATAGTAAGGGCAGCGTCAACCGCATCCTGATAATCCGCAGCTTCATTTTGTAAAGCGATTGTCGGAGCGATCTTCGTCAGTTTATGGTAGATCCCCTTGTGAAGGCTTGAGTCTGCAATGATGAGATCGGGTTTTAACGAAGTGATCTTTTTCAAATCGGGATGTGACGGGAGCCCGACGGACGGACTGCCGTCGTTTCGCTCTTTCCGGTCATCCGCCGCGGCCGCCGGCTTTATGCCGAGATCATGGAGGGTATCAATAAAGCCATCATTCAATACGGCGACGCGATGCGGGTGCGCAGCCACATGCGCCGTCCCCAGATCGTGCCTGACGGCGGTTTCATGTTCCTGTTCTGAACATGCCGTTATGAAGAGAACGGATAAGATCATCAGCATACTGAAAATTGGTTTCATCTGTTCCCCCTCTTTCATTTTTCCGCAATTATATCATTGACAATATAAGTATCAATGATATTCATTATCATTATTTTTATAAAATGGTTTCACAGCTTTTCTCCGTCAAGAAAGCCGAAGACTGATTCATGCCGGCCGCTTTATTTCATTCCGCTTTCGTTTCCATCAGACTTCTGCATTCAACAAAAGGTGACATTTATCCTGTTTTTGCCGCAGCTTCTAAAAATGGAATCAAACCGTTCGACCCAGCAAACAAGAGAGCGATCGCGGCTGTGTACAAATACTCATGTCCTTCCATCGGTTTTTTCCATTAAAATTTAAATATTTCGGGTTCCTATTAAACGAAAGAGAGATGATATACCTAAATAGAAATAAAACAAACTGAAAAAAATTGGGTCTACTAAAATATTATTCCATGCTATACAATTAATCCACAGAATAATCTGTCTATTGGTTGTTCTGCAAATGAAAAAAAGGAGAGGATAAAGAGTGAGAGGCAAAAAGGTATGGATCAGTTTGCTGTTTGCTTTAGCGTTAATCTTTACGATGGCGTTCGGCAGCACGTCTCCTGCCCAGGCGGCAGGGAAATCAAACGGGGAAAAGAAATACATTGTCGGATTTAAACAGACAATGAGCACGATGAGCGCCGCTAAGAAAAAAGATGTCATTTCTGAAAAAGGCGGGAAAGTGCAAAAGCAATTCAAATATGTAGACGCAGCTTCAGCTACATTAAATGAAAAAGCTGTAAAAGAGCTGAAAAAAGACCCTAGCGTCGCTTACGTTGAAGAAGATCACGTTGCACAGGCGTACGCGCAGTCCGTGCCTTACGGCGTATCACAGATTAAAGCCCCTGCTCTGCACTCTCAAGGCTTCACCGGATCAAATGTTAAAGTAGCGGTTATCGACAGCGGTATCGATTCTTCTCATCCTGATTTAAAGGTAGCAGGCGGAGCCAGCATGGTTCCTTCTGAAACAAATCCTTTCCAAGACAACAACTCTCACGGAACTCACGTTGCCGGTACAGTTGCGGCTCTTAATAACTCAGTCGGTGTATTAGGCGTTGCGCCAAGCGCATCTCTTTACGCTGTAAAAGTTCTCGGCGCTGACGGTTCCGGCCAGTACAGCTGGATCATTAACGGAATTGAGTGGGCGATCGCAAACAATATGGACGTTATTAACATGAGCCTCGGCGGACCTTCTGGTTCTGCAGCGTTAAAAGCGGCAGTTGACAAAGCCGTTGCTTCCGGCATCGTAGTCGTTGCGGCAGCCGGTAACGAAGGCACTTCCGGCGGCTCAAGCACAGTGGGCTATCCTGGTAAATACCCTTCTGTCATTGCGGTAGGCGCTGTTAACAGCAGCAACCAAAGAGCATCTTTCTCAAGCGTAGGTTCTGAGCTTGATGTCATGGCACCAGGCGTCTCTATCCAAAGCACGCTTCCTGGAAACAAATACGGCGCGTACAATGGTACGTCAATGGCATCTCCGCACGTTGCCGGAGCGGCTGCTTTGATTCTTTCTAAGCACCCGAACTGGACAAACACTCAAGTCCGCAGCAGTTTAGAAAACACCACTACAAAACTTGGTGATGCTTTCTACTACGGAAAAGGGCTGATCAACGTACAGGCGGCAGCTCAGTAAAACATAAAAAAACCGGCGTCGGCCATGGCCCCGCCGGTTTTTTTATTATTTTTCTTCCTCCGCATGTTCAATCCGCTCCATGATCGACGGGTGGCTCCCTCTGAAAATTTTGACGAGAAACGGCGGGTTGACCCGGCTCAGTCCCGTATCGGCCAAATCCTGAAACGTCTCAATCGCAGCTTCCCGGTTTCCGGTCAGCTCGATGCCGTAGCGGTCGGCGGCGTTTTCCTGATACCGGGAGACGGCATTCGTAATCGGATCAGAAGCAAAACTGAGAACGGATATGAGCAGCAATAACAGCGGGAGGGCGGCCAGATCTTCAGGCCCCTTTATATGAAGCATTCGGCCGAAGAATTTGGACAGCCGCTTATAAAGCTTGTCAATGATATAGAACCCGGCTAATGACAGCAGCAGATACCCGGCCAGTCCGATGTACACGTGCTTCATCACATAGTGCCCCATCTCATGCCCCATAATGAACAAAATTTCCCGATCCTTCAGTTTGTTAAGCGTCGTATCCCACAAAACGATTCGCTTATTCGAACCGATCCCCGTCACATACGCATTCAGCGCATTCGTTTTCTCCGACATATTTACTTCATAAACATGGCTGGCCGGAATGTCGGCCTTGTCGGCAAGCGACAAAATTTTGCTTTCCAGCTCCTTGTCTTTCAGCGGATAGAAATCATTGTATAAAGGATCAATCACGACCGGCTGCAGGAAAAACAAAAACAGGGTAAACGGCACAGTAAGACACCAAGCGTAAAACCACCATTTTTTTGTATGCTTTGTGATCAGCCAGTAAAACACAAGCACACACACGGCAAACAGCGGAAAGCTGATCCAGAAATCAATGACATGGTCTCTTATCCAGCTTGCTGTTGTCTGCGTCGAAATATGATACGCAAGCGAAACCCGATATCCGATCCACTCAAGCGGAAGCGAAGCCGCCGTAACGATGAGTGAAATCACAAATACGAAGCTTACGATTTGCAGCACCCGAAAGCGCACCGCTGCTTCCAGCCAATGCTTTATTTTTTTGGCAAGCCCCGTAATGAGCAGCAGAAAAAATAAAAACCAATCTAACGGCGCTCCGATGAAAAATAAAAAATCCTTTACATTTGAAAAGTTTTCAGCGGCTGCCAGGCGGCCCGGGTCCATAAACGAGGACGGATCGGCTTTCGTTCCCTTTACGGCCTCCGGGACGGCGGAGTCTCCTGTCATAAAGAAATACCAATAGAAAAAAAGGCCGTACAGCACATAGGCAAGTCCCGCTGCCGCTATCCATTTGCGCATGGAAGTCTCCCTCCTTAGCCTTATGACTTACTCCTATTGTAAGCATAAATGCAAATAAATAGAACCAAGCCTCCAAACGGATGTTAATCTTTTCACAACAGAAAAGAATGGAACAACAGGAAGCGGGAAAGACTAAAAGACGGAGTGATGAATATGAAAAAAATAATCGCGTTTATTGTAGTAATCGCCCTTTTGGTTATTGCTTTCTTCTATGTATACAGCCGGACCGGCGATGTGTTTCCATCAAGCAACGCAGATCTGATTATTCTGTCTGAGCACGGAAAAAAAGAGATCAAAATTAAAGACAGGCAGAATGTAAAAGATATGCTCGATATCTTGAACCAAGGAAAACAAGTCAAACTGACCAAAAGCGTATCTCCCGATTACGACGGAACGGTCAAATACCATGAAGACCGTTTCGATTCATTCAGCATGTGGCTCGAAGGCGGCAATTATATGCTGTACAAGTATAAAAACACGTATTACAAACTGACCCGGCATGATACGAAGCTTGTACAAAGCATCATTAAGGAAGAATCGCAGAGCTGACCGGATCAGCATGTAAAAGCGAAGCCCCCGGCTTCGCTTTTCGTCCGTCATTTCGGAAGCATGTCCCGGACCGCCCGCCTCAGCAGCTTCCCGGTCGCATTCTTCGGAATTTCCTCAAGAAAAACCACTTCCGCCGGCCGTTTATATTTTGCCAAATGTGTTTCACAGTAATCAAAAACCGCCTGCTCTGTCAGCTCACCGTCCCCAGGCACTATATAAGCATGCACCGCTTCCCCCGTTTTGGCGTCAGGAACGCCGATGACCACGGCTTCTTTAATGCCCTCATGGCTGTAGAGCACTTCTTCTACTTCGCGCGGATAGACGTTGTATCCGCCGACGAGAATCATATCTTTTTTTCTGTCGACGATATAAAAATAACCGTCTTCGTCGCGCTTCGCCAAATCACCCGTGTACAGCCAGCCGTCTTTCAGCGCGTGCTCCGTCTCCTCGGGCATCTTGTAATAGCCTTTCATCACATTCGGCCCTTTCACGATCAATTCTCCCACTTGATGGTCGGGCAATTCGCGTCCGAGTGTATCGACGACTTTATTTTCGACATGTAAAATATTCGTCCCGATCGAGCCGGGCTTTCTCCCCCGGTCAAACGGATTAAAACAAGTAACCGGCGACGCTTCAGAAAGTCCGTACCCCTCCAGAATGGTGACGTCAAAGGTTTGTTCAAACGTCTGCAACAGAGCGACCGGCATGGAGGCGCCGCCTGAAATGCACAGTCTGACGGACGCAAAATCCTCCGCCTTGCCGTGCTCGTATTGATACAGATAGTTATACATCGTCGGAACGCCGGCAAAAATGGTTGCCTGACGGCTTTTAATCAGTTTAAACACAGAAGCCGGGCTGAATTGCGGCTCGATTAAGACACACGCTCCGCTCATCAGAGGCGCATTCATACAAACGGTTAAACAAAAAACGTGAAACATCGGCAATGCCGCCACAATTTTGTCTTTCTCATTCATTCCTAAGTATCCGGCGACATCATTTGCATTGGAGAAAAGATTCTGATGGGTGAGCATGGCGCCTTTCGGTTTTCCGGTCGTCCCTGAGGTGTATAAAATGACGGCAGTATCATCTTTTGACAATGTCGGATAAGTTCTGCTGCGCTCCGCCGGGCGAAGCATTTTTGTAAACGTTGTCATTTTTAAGCGCAATTGAGGGTCTTCTGTCGATGGAGCGTTCTCTGCTGTCTGGCTGATAATGATATGCTCCAGCAGCGGCAGCGAGCCGTGCAGGCTTTCAAATACGGGAATTAATAGATCGATGCCGGCGATCGCTTTGACATCGCCGTTTTTCAGCATGTATGCGATTTCTGAAGGTGTATATGCCGGATTAACAGGTATGACGACAATTCCCGCTTTTAACGCGCCGAAAAACGCAATAACAAAGTCAGGCGTATTTCCGAGCAGCAGCGCGAGATGATCCCCTTTTTTCAGTCCCCTGTCCTCCAAGCCGTTTGCAAATGCTTTGATTTTACCTGCCAGCTCCTCATACGTCATGTACTGATCTTGAAACAGACAAGCTGGTTTTTCCGGTTTCTGCGATGCCGTTTCTTCCAATTTGGAAACCAGATTCATTTTCCCACCCCTTTAAAAATGTAATGAATGAATAGTCATTCATTTGTCCGGAATAAACGTTCACTTTTATTATAGAAAAATATAGAAAAACACTCAAGGGCAAAAAGCCCCGAGTGCCGTAAAACCGGAAACTATAATTGTTTCAGCGCTTCACTGACCGGCGTGCCGCCCGCCGTCAGATCGAATGCTTTTTCATACGTATTCGGTTCATCAAGGGATGCGATAACGGTCTTGGCGACATCGTCTCTTGAAATGGAGCCTCTTTCTAAATCGGCCGCGGCTTTGATATTTCCCGTGCCGGGATCATTTAATAACCCGCCCGGCCGGATAATCGTATACGTCAGACCGCTCGCTTCAAGAATTTTATCCGCATAATGCTTTGCGGCGTAATACGGCTTCAGCGCTTCATTCCAATTGCCGCGGTTATGAGCCTGAAGGGCGCTTACCATAATGAACCGCTTGATGCCGGCTTTCTTTGCCGCTTCTACCGCTTTCGCCGCTCCATCAAGATCAATCAAAAGCGTCTTATCGTATCCGGTGCTTCCTCCTGATCCGGCGGTAAACACAATCGCGTCACAGCCTTCGGCGGCTTTCGCGATGTCTTCCGGGCTTCCTTCCAAATCTGCAAGAACGGCTTCTGTTCCCGCGGCTTGAAGCGCTTCTTTCTGCTCTTGTTTCCGGACCATCGCCCGCAGCGTATGCGTGCCGTCTTTTTGAAACAGCCCGGTCAGCCGCTGTCCGATCTGTCCGTTTGCTCCGATGAGAAATACTTTCATCATGATCCCTCCCTATTCATTATGGTTCTATCATTTCACAAAAACGGGCGCTGATTCAAATCATGCGTTCGGCAAATGCTCTAATAAATCAGCTCGAGGAAATCTTCCAGCTCTATTTTGCCGAAATACTGTTTCAGATCGATTCCGGCCAGCGCTTCCCTGATAGCGGTTCGGTCATACTGTTTTCCGGTCAGTGCCTGTTCGACTTCACTCACATCTTTCGCACCGAAGAAATCACCGAAAATTTTGCAGTCCTGAATGATTCCTTTTTTCACTTCAAGACGCAGATCAATCGATCCGACCGGATAACGTTTCGAATGCTGAAGATTAAATGCGGGCGACCTGCCGAAATTCCAGTCCCAGTTTTGATAGCGCTCTTCGGAAATCTTCCGGATCGCTTTCCAGTCTTCATCGGTCAGTTTATATTCCGGCACTTCGGAAAGATCATTTGTATTAAAAATATGGTGAAGCAGGTGCTTTTTGAATTCGTCCGCCGTCATTTTGTCATCAAGAAACTCGCTGATGTTGGCGACACGGCTTCTGATTGACTTAATGCCTTTTGATTCGATTTTGTCCTTTTTCACTTTCAAGGCTGATACAACATGATCAATGGCGGAATCCAGCATTAATGTTCCGTGGCTGAAAATACGCCCTTTCGTCGAAAATTGAGCGTTGCCGGAAATTTTTCTGCCGTCCGCGACGATGTCGTTTCGGCCGCTTAATTCAGCTTCCACACCGAGCTGGCGCAGCGCTTGAATAACGGGTTCGGTGAATTTTTTAAAATTGTGAAAGCTGTCGCCGTCATCCTTGGTGATAAAACTGAAATTCAGATTCCCGAGGTCATGGTAAACCGCACCGCCTCCTGATAGCCTGCGGACGACGATGATTCCGTTATCTTCTACGTATTTCGTATTGATTTCTTCTATTGTGTTTTGGTTCTTCCCGATGATAATCGACGGCTGATTGACATAAAACAGCAGGTATGTCTGTTCAGGGTCGAGATGCTTCACGCAATATTCCTCGATCGCGAGGTTGATCCTCGGGTCGGTTATGTTTTGATTGTCGATAAATAACATGGTGCTCCTCCTTTATTTCTCCCACTTCAATCCGGAAGCGGCGATTGTCACTTCGCCCCCGAACACGGATTCCGCTTCTTCTTTCAGCTTCCGGTGCTCGCCGAAATGAGGCAGATGCGTGAGAATCAGCTCCCCCGCTCCGGCCTCCTTCGCGATACGTCCGGCTTCCAAACTGTTCATATGGCCGGCTGACGTGCCGTCCTGGTCTGCGTAAAAATTGCACTCACAGATCAGCAGATCGGCATTTTCCGCAAACGGGATAAACGCGTCCTGGTAGCTTGAATCAGCCGTATACACAACAGAAGCTGAACCGTCAGTAATCCGCATCGCATAACAAGTGACCGGATGCACCGTTTTCAGAAAGGTAATGGTGAACGGCCCGGCAGAAAGCGGGCGGTCCGGCTGATAGGCCACTCCTTTTGTATGCGTTTTATATGTAAGACGCTCAAACTGTTCTATATCAGCATCATGCCCGTAAATCGGCAGTGCATGCGTCCCTTTTCCGAGAAAGGAGCCGACCTGTTTGGCAAATTGAAGCGGCCCGATATCAGCGATGTGATCATGATGATAATGGGACAAAATGACGGCATCAAGCTCTTCTGCCGGAACATAGGCAAACAGCTTTGATAATACGGCGCTTCCGCAATCGACGAGCAGAGAATAGCCGCCGGACTGAAACAGATAGCCTGAAGTTGCTTCGTTTGCGGCCGGAAACCCGCCGCAGCATCCAATAACTGTAACTTTCATATAATCCTCCGAATGTTTATGATAAAAAGTTCCTTTCCTCCAATATACCTATTTTTCGTACAAATTGCATGTTTTAAACATTGTGCCAAAACAGCCGTTGATTTTCTCAAACTGTTATAATACAATGTAAAGACAAAACAATGAAAGAGGGATGGGTATGTTGGAAAAGATGTCGGATTTTTTCAGAAATTTACCCGGTAAGAAATGCGAAGAATGCGGAAATGAGATTGTTGAGCAGTATGAGTGTCACATTAATTTGTGCAATGACTGCTTGAAAATTAAGGATATGTGACAATAGGGCGCCGCACAATTCTAAGTTGTGCGGCGCCCGTTTTTTTCGGCCCTCATCATACTTTCTGAATAGGGCGTTATTCACCATTATTAGCAATTATCTGTACGTTTTAAAATATTCAGTATTTTCAATCTATATTTTTCTATAGACGGATTGTTTTCTTTTCTATTATAATTTGTTCTAATAGCTATCTTTTTAGATACTTATTGCACTTTTTTCTTCGGGAGGTAATCTATGAAAAAATTACGCTTTGGACTAGCGACGCAAATTTTCGTCGGACTCATACTAGGGGTTGTAGTCGGTGTCATCTGGTACGGCAATCCCGCCATTCCAACATATTTACAGCCTATCGGCGATTTGTTTTTACGCTTAATCAAAATGATAGTGATTCCAATTGTCGTCTCCAGCTTAATCATCGGCGTTGCCGGCGCGGGAAGCGGAAAACAAGTCGGAAAATTAGGCTTCAGAACGATTTTGTATTTTGAGATCATTACTACTTTTGCCATTATTCTCGGGCTGGCTTTGGCGAATCTGTTTCAGCCGGGGGCAGGCGTTAATATACATGAAGCTCAAAAGACAGATATCAGTCAATATGTTGAAACAGAAAAAGAACAAAGCGGCAAATCCGTTGCGGACACATTCCTGCATATCGTACCGACAAACTTCTTCCAATCATTGGCCGAAGGAGATCTGCTTGCCATCATCTGCTTTACCGTGCTGTTTGCACTCGGCATCTCGGCAATCGGTGAAAAAGGAAAGCCTGTCTTGGCCTTCTTTGAAGGTGTTTCTCATGCGATGTTCCATGTTGTGAACCTGGTCATGAAAGTTGCGCCGTTTGGTGTTTTTGCGTTGATTGGTGTTACCGTTTCCAAATTTGGGCTCAGTTCCCTGCTTTCACTCGGTAAACTGGTCGGTTTAGTATATGTAGCTTTGGCTTTCTTTCTCATTGTTGTATTCGGAATCGTCGGAAAGCTTGCCGGTTTAAACATTTTCAAATTCCTCGCCTATATGAAGGATGAAATTTTATTGGCGTTCAGTACGTCAAGCTCCGAAACCGTACTCCCCCGCATCATGGAGAAGATGGAGAAAATCGGCTGTCCGAAAGGTATTGTTTCCTTTGTTGTGCCGATCGGATATACCTTTAACTTAGACGGATCTGTGCTGTACCAATCAATCGCCGCTTTATTCCTCGCTCAGGTATACCACATTGACTTGACCATTTGGCAGCAGATTACCCTTGTGCTTGTCTTGATGGTCACTTCCAAAGGAATGGCTGCCGTGCCCGGGACTTCTTTCGTCGTCCTGCTTGCGACACTCGGCACAATCGGCGTTCCTGCAGAAGGCCTTGCATTCATCGCCGGTGTTGACCGGATTATGGACATGGCCCGTACGGTCGTCAATCTGACCGGAAACGCGCTGGCATCCGTTGTGATGTCAAAATGGGAAGGCCAGTATGATCCCGTTAAAGGCGCGAAGGTCATGAGCCTCGCCAAAACAGAACAAAACACAACCATCTCAGGTTAAAAAAACCCTGCACGGAATGATTTCCGCGCAGGTTTTTTTATGCCATCGGCGATAGAACGTACCGATGCAAAAGCTTTGCCGTATTAAGAAGCGATAATTCATGCGTGCGTTCAAAAGCGTGTGAAGCGTCAATTCCCGGGCCGATCAGCCCGTGGACGATGTCATGGCCCGAACGGATGGCTGCTGAGGCATCAGAACCGTAATACGGATAAATATCAAGCTGATAATCAATGCCATAGCGCTCCGCAAGGCCGGCCAGATGTTTTCTGAGCTGATAATGGTACGGGCCGCTCGCATCTTTCACGCAAATGGAGACGGTATATTCATCCGTTGACTGGCCGTCGCCGATCGCTCCCATATCAACAGCCAAGTATTCGACGGTCTCAGGAGGAATGTTGGAATTGCCGCCGTAGCCGATTTCTTCATTATTAGAAATCAGAAAATGCGTCGTATACGGAAGTTCGATTTTCTCTTCCGTGATACGGCGGATTAAATTCAGGAGCAGAGCCACGCTCGCTTTGTCATCAAGATGCCGGGACTTAATAAAGCCGCTCGGCGTAATCTGCACGCGCGGGTCAAATGAGATGAAATCGCCGACCCTGATGCCGAGATCGGACGTCTCTTCCTTCGTCCGGACAGGCTCATCAAGGCGGACTTCCATATTCTCCTGATTCCGCTCTGCCTTGCCGGCGTCCTTGTAGACGTGCACAGAAGTCTGATGCATTAAGATGGTGCCTGTATAGGTTTTGCCGGAAGAAGTTTGGATCTTGCAATATTCTCCTTCAATCGAGTTATATCGGAAGCCGCCGATCAAGTCAATCTTCAGCCGGCCGTCCGCCTTTATTTCCTTTACCATCGCGCCGAGCGTATCGACATGCGCCGTCAGCAATCTGTGTTTCTTGTCATCACGGCCGGGAATTGTGACAAAAAGACCGCCTTTGCGGTTTCTGTAAGAGGAGACGCCCCATTCTTTTAAAAGACTTTCTGTATAGGCGATAACCTCGTATGTATTGCCCGTCGGACTCGGAATCGACACCAATTCTTTAATCAGTTCCATCGTATGTTTCATATTTTCCACAGGTCATTCCTCCTATCAATTTTATTCTTCTTAAAATATACTCTTTTGATCCATAACCCGTCCAATCTTTTCCTTCTCTTTTTTCATAGAATGAAGGGAGCATGAGCATAGGAGGGAAATGTATGATCAGCCGTAAACCGCACAAGCGGAAAAGATTTCATAATGATTGGTTTGAGGATTGGTTTGAGGATAATTGGTCTGGTGCAGCCTTCTGGGGCTGTAAAAAAGAAAAAGATCACTGTAAAAAGAAAAAAGAAGACCCTTGTAAAAAGAAGAAAGATAAAAAGAAGCATCATCATTCATGCTGCCGCTGCCGTCATTGGTAATCGTTCACACAAGCCCGTTTTACAAATAGATTCTCATGCTCCCCAAACAGCGGATGCTGCTTGGGTTTTTTTATTAAAATTAGTACCAAGTAATAATATCAGGTGTTATAATCTGATATAAAGGAGTGATTTTTTCATGTCAAAATCTAAAATTACAGCAATCGGTACATATGCTCCGGCACGCCGATTAACAAACGCGGATTTGGAGCGCATCGTCGATACATCTGATGAATGGATCGTCCAGCGCACCGGTATGAAGGAAAGACGCATTGCCGGCGAACATGAATTCACATCGGATTTGTGTGTGGAAGCGGTGAAAAACCTTGCAGAACGATACAGCGGAACTCTTGATGATGTCGATATGATCCTTGTCGCCACAACGACGGCGGACTATGCGTTTCCAAGCACCGCGGCACGCGTGCAGGCTTACTTCGGCTGGCCGCAAACGGGGGCGCTTGATATTAACGCCACATGCGCCGGACTCACTTACGGCCTTCAGCTCGCAGACGCATTAATTACCGCCGGTTCCCATCAAAAAGTGATTGTCATTGCCGGTGAAACATTATCAAAGGTAACGGATTATACTGACCGGACGACCTGTGTTCTTTTTGGAGACGCTGCTGGCGCCCTATTGGTGGAACGCGATGAATCAGCGCCGGGCTTTTTGGCAGCCGTGCAAGGAACAGCGGGAGGCAGCGCGGACGTGCTGTATCGCACGGGACTGAGCGCAGAATTAAACGGCGAGCCGCTTAAAGGCGGAGGAAACATGGTGCAAAACGGGCGCGAAGTATATAAATGGGCGGCCAGAACCGTGCCTGAGGAATGCAATGCCCTTTTAGAAAAAGCCGGCTTTTCAAAAGACGATCTGGATTGGTTCGTTCCTCACAGCGCCAACATGCGGATGATCGAATCCATCTGTGAAAAACTGCCCTTCCCGCTTGAACGGACATTGACAAGCGTTGAATATTACGGCAACACTTCATCGGTTTCTATTATTCTCGCTTTGGACGAAGCTGTGAAAGCGAAAAAACTGTCGGAAGGCCAGACGCTGGTATTATTCGGGTTCGGCGGAGGATTGACGTATACCGGACTGTTGGTGAGATGGGGATTTTAATAGTACGACGATCGAAATCTAAAAAAAAGAGGCCCTGACCATCTGCTCAGAGCCTCTTTTTCTTATGCTGTTATTTCTTCTTCCGTTTTGTGTTCTTTTTTGCTTTGCACCGTAAAATACACGATGGTCAGCGCGATCATGACAACGGCGATGCCCAACAGAATGGATGCCTGCTGCCACATATAGCCGTAATCGCCATTTGAAATGACGGCGCGGAACCCGTTGATGCTGTAAGTCATCGGCAGTGCCCCGTGAATCACTTGATAGAATCCCGGCAGGAGTTCAAGCGGGAAGGTTCCTCCGCTTGCCCCGAGCTGGAGCACCAAAATGATGACAGCGATAAAGCGTCCCGGATTCCCCATCGTTGTCGCCAATAATTGAATCATGGACAGGAACGCGATGCTGGTAATCATCGTAAAGAGATAGAACCTCCAAGTGCTCTCCACATCAAGCCCGATTCCTTTCAACAGAACCGTGGCGACAATAACGGATTGAATCAGTCCGACGAGCAGAATAACGCTGAATTTGCTGAGGAACCATTCAAAACCGTTTCTCGGACGCCCTGAAGCTTCACTCAGAGGGAACACGACCGTCAGCATCAAGCCGCCGACATACAAGCCCATAGAGAGAATATAAGGCGTCAGTCCGGTACCGTAGTTAGGCACGGAATGAATCGCGTTATCGTCCGTTTTTACCGGATCGGCAAACATGCTGTACGTTTTGTCATCTGTCTTAATGTCCCCGGTTTGATCGGCCGCATCTTTCAGCTGGCTGGACAATTGTCCGGTGCCGTCTAAAAGCTTGCTTAAACCGGTGCCGAGAGACGCTTGACCCTGCTCAATTTTGGACGAGCCGTCATGGATTTTGTTTTGCGCATCCAGGAGTTTCGTTAAGCCGCCTGATACTTGGCCGCTCCCTGACACTAACGCTTCTGATCCTGATTTGAGCTGTCCGAACTTGCTGTTGTATTCGCCGATGCCGGCCGTCAGTTTATTTTGGCTTTCAAAGACGGTCTGCGCTCCGCTGTACAATTTATCAGTTCCCGCTGTCAGCTGGTTAATCGCGTCTTGTACCGCCGCTGCGCCGTTATACAGTTTCGATGTGGACTGAGGCAGTGCTTTCAGCTGATCAGCCTTCGCTTTTACATCTTTGAGCGCGCTTTTTATGACTGACATATCCGGAAGCTGAATATCTCCGCCGGACGGAAGCTGGCTGACGATATTGTCTAAATCCGGAAGGTCGGCCTTCGGAAGCTTCTCATTCAGTAGCTGAACAAGTTTCGCTTTTTGCTCATCCGTTAAGAAATCACTGTCCTTAATCACCTTTTTGACCGCGTCATCCCGGGCATCCAGGTTGTTTTTCAGATCAGAAAGCTTCTTCTTAAACTGCTGCAGGTCCTTTTCAGTCTGCTCGAGCTGCCCAACCGCGTTTTCAATGTCTGACAGGTTGACTGAATTGATCGCATCTTCAAATGCCGCCGCTTTTTGCGACACTTCCTGCGCCTTGCTGTTTAACGCGCTTAATCCATTCGTTAAATCCGGAAGCTTTTGCTGGAGCTGCTTTTGTGCGTCAAGGCTCGTTTTCAGCCCGCTGGCCACTTGGCCTCCTCCTGAAGCAATCTGTCCTGATTTATCTTGAATTTCGGCGCTTGCGCTCTGAAGTTTTGCGATAGAGCTGTCAAGCGTTTGAATTCCGCTTGTCACTTTCGCCGCTCCGTCTGCAAGCTGCTGCGTTTTATCGCTGATGGTGGCGGTGCTTTCAGTAAGCTTCGCTAAATTTTCCTTCAGCTTGGCGCTGCCGTCTTTCGCGTTTTTCGTGCCGTCGTCTATTTTCTTGGCTCCGCTGCTGGCTTTGCCGAGCCCTTTGGCAATATCTTTAAAGTTATCAAAAATGACTTTTGCGTATTGCTCTGTCACTTCTTTCGACACGGAGGCTTTCAGTTTGTCGATCGCCTTTTCCCCGATTGTCGCGCCGACATAGTTTGATCCGGCATTCGTATGATATTTCAGATCCAGCTTCTTCGGATTTTTATCCATTACCGTGCTGGCGTTTTTCGAAAAATCTTCAGGAATCTCGACCAATAAATAATATTTAGCATTTAATAAGTCCTTTAACGATTGATCAAGATCGCTTGAAAAATGCCAATCAAAATTATCATTTTTCTTTAACTCTTTCACAAGATCGTCACCGATCTGAAGATGTTTCCCTTCGTAGTCCGCCCCTTTATCCTGGTTGACAACGACAACCGGCAGCTGATCCACCGTGCCGTACGGGTCCCAGTACGCCTTCAAAAACACTCCGCTGTAGATCAGCGGAACGAATAATATGGCAATGATGGGGATTAACAGTTTCTTGTTCGTTACAATGTCTTTCCACTGGCTTTTTATTGTATTCAACCCTGTTGCCTCCTTCCGCAAACTGACTCATTTGACAAAACGGTCACGGCACCTAAAAAGTGAAGGATCATCTATTATTTAGATAATCCTTGACCAACATACATTTCCAGCAATTCGGCGATCGTCTCTTTTTCAAGAGGCGGATGGTTTTTTTCCCAGTCAAATATCAGCGCGATGTAGAGCTTGAGCATCACAAAAGCGGTCAGTTCCGGATCACACGGTTTAATGCTTCCGTTTTCAATGGCTGTTTCTATCTTTTCTTTAATGTATGACAGAATGGCCCGCTCCATTTTCGCAATGACATCCTGAACGGCTATTGTACCAATCTCGGCGTTCTCCTGAAAAATTTTAATAGTCAGCTGGTGTGTTTTTCTGAATTCCAAAATCGCGACAAGCGCCCGGTGGACATTTTCGTGAAATGAAAGCTCCGGTTTCATCGCTTCGTCTGCGTGTTCCTTCATTTCTCTTAAAATAGTGGTGAAAATATCATCAAACAGTTCTTCTTTGTTTTTGAAAAACGTGTAGATGGTTCCCTTCCCCACATTTGCAAGCTTTGCCACCAGATCCATTGTCGTTGCTTTGTAGCCGAATTGTGTAAAAGACTTCGTTGCCGCTTCCAGAATGAGCTTTTTCCGATCGACGGACATGTTTCCCACCTCGTTAAATTGACCGTTTGAACGTTTTAGTCATTTTGTACATAAGATAACTTATCACAGTCGCAAAGAAGATTCAAATGTTTTTTCTCTTTACTGGTGTTCCCTTTACAGAACGGGAACATGCAAAAAAACCTCCGTTTTACGATAACGGAGGCTGGTACGTTTCAAATAAATAAGCCAGTGAATCATATACGGCGGCTTTTCCCTGGTCGATACAGTCGGGGATGCCCACCCCTTCGAATGACGCGCCCGTCGCGTATACGCCCGGATAGGAAGCTTTCAGCGCATCTCTGAACTCTTTGATGCGCTCCTTATGGCCAACATGGTATTGCGGCATGCTTTCGTTCCAGCGGGTCACACAGGTCATTTCCGGTTCGCCATTCATTTTCATTACTTTTTTCAAATCTTCCATTACGATTTTAATGATCTCGTTATCTGAAAGATCTACGATGGATTCATCTCCGGCCTTTCCGACGTACGCCCTGAGAAGCGTTTTGCCCTCCGGCGCCGCGTGCGGCCATTTTTTATTCGTCCATGTGCAGGCCGTGATGGAGAAGTCGCTGTTTCTTGAGATTACGAATCCCGTACCTTCATGCTCCATCTTGACGGCTCCCTCAGGAAAACCTAAGGCGACGTTGGCAACGGACGTAGAATGCATGTCTTTGAGACATGAAACCGCCGGCAGATCAGAAAGCATTTTCGCCGCGGCTTTATGCGGGGCTGTTACTATGCATCCTTCCGCATAGAGCACTTTGCCGTTATCAAGCGTCACGGAATATCCTTTCTCCTCGCGGCCGATATGGGTGACTTTCGTTCCTTTCATCACCTTTGTCAGCGTAAGCTGCTTTTCCAGCTCCTCCACCAACGTTTGAAGCCCTGTCGTCAGCGTTAAAAACTGGCCCTGCTTTTTGGCCGTCAGCTGCTGTCCCGAAGGCTGCGGACGTGATTTTTTCATACCGAGAATCAGGCTTCTGTGCTTTTGCTCAGTCTGATAGAATTGCGGAAACGTAGACATGAGGCTCAGCTTATCAATATCTCCGGCATAAATCCCTGATAATAGCGGTTCTATTAAATTCTCAACAACTTCGTCACCGACGCGTCTGCGGAAAAATTCACCCAGAGACTGATCTTCCTTCGGTTTGCTCGCAGGCAGGACAAAGTCAAGCGCCGCCCGCGCTTTTCCGGGAACAGAAAATAAACCGGTGGAGATGAACGGAGCGATTTTGGTCGGAATGCCCATCACCGCGCCCTTCGGCATCGGATGAAGCGTCTCGTTGACGAGCACGTAAGACTGGCCGGTCGCATTGTTGACGAGCAGATGCTCAAGCCCCAAATCCTTGACGAGCTGCGGCGCGCTTTTTTTCCTTTCCAAAAAAGAATCCGGGCCCCGCTCAATGATGTAGCCGTCTTTATGCGCCGTCTGAATTTTGCCGCCGGCTCTCGGGCCTGCTTCGATCAAGGTGACCTCAAGCGGCAGCTGTTTTTCTTTGATTTCTTTTTCCATGTAGAAGGCGGCGGCTAATCCCGTTATGCCGCCGCCGATGATGACCAGATGTTTTTTATCGCCACTCATTTTTATCGCCTTCTTTACCGTTTAATTCTACTTGTCCAGCTCTTTCAGCACGACCGCTGCAAGCGCGTCGATAAATTCAGGCTGTGCGTTCGGCATGGCCGGACGATAGTAGCTTGCGCCGACTTCTTCGGTCACAGCTTTGCATTCATAATCATTATCGTAAAGCACCTCTAAATGATCGGCAACGAAGCCTGCGGGCACGTATACAAATGCTTTATAAGGATGCTTTTGATACAGCTCGCGCGTGAGATCCTGCACATCCGGCCCGAGCCACGGATCAGGGGTGTTCCCTTCGCTTTGCCAGCCGACTGCGTAATCGGTAATTCCGGCACCTTCGGCAATCAGTTTTGCGGATTCCTCCAGCTGGTCAGGATACGGATCGCCGTATTCTTTAATTTTTTCAGGAAGGCTGTGCGCTGAGACGATCAGCATCGCGTCATCCCGTTCTTCTTTCGGCATTGATTCATACGTTTTCTTCACCTGGCCGACCCAATAATCAACGAATTTCGGTTCATCATACCAGCTTTCAACGGACTTGATGGTCAAGCCGCCGAGCTTCTCCGCTTCTTCTTTCGCGCGTTTGTTGTATGACTGGACGCTGAATGTTGAAAAATGAGGGGCGAGCACAAGGCTGACAGCTTCTGTAATGCCGTCTTTATGCATGTCCGCCACCGCGTCTTCAATAAACGGTTCAATATGTTTTAATCCGATGTACACTTTGAATGTTACATCATCCTGGATTTCATTTAAACGCTGTGCGAGCTTCTCCGCCTGCTCCTGCGTGATTTTCGCCAGCGGAGAAATGCCTCCGATCGCTTCATATCTGTCTTTTAAATCTTGAAGCATATGAGGCTCCGGCTTTCTTCCGCGTCTGATATGCGTATAATAACGTTCTATGTCCTCTTCTTTGTAAGGCGTTCCGTAAGCCATGACAAGAAGTCCCATTTTCTTTTTGCTGCTCATTTTGTTAAACACCTCTTTTGATGGTCTGTCTACCTTGATTTTGACAGGAAAATCTACTTATAACCAACGATCTGCTCAGGAAGATTGTTCCGTTTTTTTGGCAGCGGAATATTCATGTACAAACGCCGTCAGCTTTTTCAGCGTTTCCGGATTGACATCAGGGAATACGCCGTGCCCTAAATTGAAAATAAACCCGTCCGCTTTCATGCCTTGATCAAGTATCGCTTTCGCTTTTTTCTCGATGACTTCCCAAGGCGCAAGAAGAAGCGACGGATCAAGATTGCCCTGAACCGTTTTTGTAATGCCTTGTTTTCTGGCGTCATCTATGCCGAGTCTCCAATCAAGACCGACGACATCAAGAGGAAGGTCATGCCAATCCCCGGCCAGATGGCTTGCGCCTACGCCGAACATGATCAGCGGAACTTGCTCTGCAGAAAGCTCCCGGAAAATTCTGTCCATCACCGGTTTTATAAACTGCCGGTAATCTTCGCGGTTCAGCGCGCCGACCCATGAATCAAAAATCTGAATGGCTTTTGCGCCGGCGTTAATCTGCGCTTTTGCATAAACGATAATCATGTCCGCGAGCTTGTCCATCAGCATTTGCCACGCTTGCGGCATACTGTGCATAAACGCTTTTGTTTTGTTGTAATTTTTAGAAGGCCCGCCTTCAATCATATAACTGGCCAGCGTAAAAGGCGCTCCCGAAAAACCGATGAGCGGAACATTCAGCTGTTCGTTTACGAGTAATCGGATCGTTTCCAGCACGTAAGGAACATCCTGTTCGGGATTCAGTTCGCCGAGCTTTTCAATATCCGCAGCAGAGCGCACCGGCTGATCGATCACCGGGCCGATTCCGTTTTTTATTTCAACATCCACTCCGATATAAGGAAGCGGCGTCATAATGTCTTTATATAAAATGGCAGCGTCCACTCCGTACTGCTCGACCGGGAGCCTCGTCACATACGCGCACAGCTCGGGCTGATGCGTAATTTCGACTAAGCCGTACTTTTCCTTCAGCTTGCGGTATTCCGGCTGCGACCTCCCCGCCTGTCTCATGTACCAGACAGGGACGTGATTTGTCTTTTCTCCCCGTGCCGCTTTTAAAAACGTATCATTAAACGCTTCTCGTTTACTCATCTGAATTTCCACCTTTCCTCCTGCAACCATACGTTCGTGTTCTTCGCCCATTACACTATACCTTGTTTTTTCAAAAGCGTATAGAATTGAGGCTTAATGTTCAAAAAATCGCCGAATTCATGATTAAGAAGAAAAAAGCTTCGGCTGAACGTATTCCGTTCCCTCTCCTTCTTGATCCGTCTGTGAATTATATGGAACGACTTTGTATGAAGCCCCTGAAAACAGATTGGCGTACGGTATGTCAAAGCTGCCTTTTCCTTTCACCGAATCCAGAAGCTTGTCTTTTCCGTCTTTCTTCTCATATATTCGGTAAACAACCCGATCATCCTTTTGAATATCCCATTTTAATTGAACCGTAATCAGTCCCATCGCCTTAAATGTATAACGGGCCGACAGGGACTTTACCGCCTCCAGCTCAATCGGGCTGCCCAGTTCCTTCACATTTTCAGGCTTTTTGAATGTCCGGCCGTTTTCCCCCGCTTTTGTAACGATATCTTTAAAGAGTCTGACCGGGTATTGGCTTCCGCCTTTCAGGTAATGGGTTTTATCCGTTTTGTCATAGCCCATCCAGACGGCTCCCGTCAGTCCGGGAGTGTATCCCGCAAACCAGGCGTCCTTTGTCGCGCCGGGGACGCCGGTAAATGTGGTCGTGCCGGTTTTCCCCGCCAGGTCACCTTGATAGCTGCCTTGTGAAGCGGTTCCTTCTTTTACGACCTGCTGAAGCATTCTCGTCATATTCCATGCCGTCTGTCCGCTGAAGACGCGCGTTTTGCCGTTTTTAGGCCCGGACAACGTTTCTCCGTCTTCGTCCGTGATTTTCTCTATAAAAAATGGCTTCGTATACATTCCGCTTGCCGCAAAGGTATGATAAGCTCCGGCAAGCTGAAGCGGGGTGACGCCTTCAGACAGACCGCCCAGCGCAATCGCGAGTCCGTTGTCAGAAATGTTCATACCGTTTTTCTCAAGATACGATTTTCCCGTATCTACGCCGATCTGCTTCAATGTCCAGACAGCGGGCGCATTTATGCTGTAAGTGATCGCATCCTGCATCGTCACTTCCCCCTTGTACTGTCCGTCATAATTTTTCGGTTCATACCCGTCGTAGGACGTGAGTTTGTCTTGGAGAAGCGAATACGGTTTGAACTTGTCTTCCTGCATGGCGGGACCGTATACGGCAATCGGCTTAAACGTTGAGCCCGGCTGCCGCTTCGCCGTAACCCTGTTGTATCCTTTTGTCACGTAGTCGCGTCCGCCGACCGCCGCGCGCACGCCTCCGGTTTTATTATCAATAAAGACGGCGCTTCCCTCTGCCGCTTGATCCGTCCCCGGAAAATAGCCGCTTTCCTTCATGAGGGTGTATGCCGTTTTCTGCAGCTTGGAATCAAGTGACGTCCGGATCGTATAGCCGCCTTGAAGCAGCTGTTCACCCGACATCGAATAACGGGATTCCGCCTCCTTGATGACAAGATCGATATAACTGTCAAACCAAGGCGTTTCTGATGTTTTCTTGACATGAAGCCCCAATGTCCGGCCCTGGGCTCTGACGGCTTCCTTGGCGCTGATATAGCCTTGGTCGTTCATCATTGCAAGAATCGTATCGCGGCGTTCTTTATTTTTATCCGGATGCTGAATCGGCGAATAAAGAGATGGCGCCTTCGGAATCGCTGCCAGAACGGCTCCTTCCGCAACGGTTAAATCTTTTACTTCTTTATTAAAGTAGTAGTGGGACGCGGCTTGAATGCCGTAAACGCCATGGCCGAAATAAAGCTGGTTCAGGTACATTTCAAGCAGCTTGTCCTTGCTGTAATCACGCTCAAGATTGATGGCGATAATGACTTCCTTCGTCTTGCGCAAAAATGTTTTATCATGAGTCAGAAAAATGTTTTTCGCCAGCTGCTGGGTGATCGTGCTTCCGCCTTCCACCTTGCCGCCTGCTAAAACATCCCGGAACACCGCCCGGCCGACAGACTTCACATCAATGCCGTGATGTTCGTAAAACCGTTTATCTTCAACGGCGATAAAGGCATCTCTCACATCTTCCGGAACCTGCTGAATGGATACCGGCTCGCGATTTTCCGTATAGAGGCTCGCGATTTCATCACCGTTTTGATCGACGATTTTTGAAGATGCGTGCAGTATTAATTTCTTTTCATCGATGACATAATGGCCGAGAAATATAATGATAATGTATCCGATTAACGCGAGAAAAGCGGTTGCCGCCGCAATTACAGCCGGAATAAAGAATCTTTTTTTCTTTTTCAGCATAAGTCACCTCGCCTTTCTTAACTTGTAGTATGGGAAATATTGTTTCGAATTATGTCAGAATGAGTCGCCAATAGAAACTTATACCACTCTTTTGATATACTAGCAAGCAGGAGGTGGCTGATATGAAGGTTTATATTACATACGGGACAGCCGATTTTTTAAAGACGATTGCAAAGAAACACCCGAGTGAGAATATGGTGCTGATGCAAGGTGAGGATAATGCGGTTTTAATTCATGAAACAAATGGAGAAACCGTTTTTCAGGCGCCCCATTCCTATGAAAGCATCGACAGCGTCGGGGAAATCAAAAATCCGGGCTACGCCGTCCTCAACAACATCGCCGTTACCCAGGAAGGCCGTCCGCTGTTTGAAAACCGGTTTAAAAACCGCGCCGGCAAAGTGGAAAATGAACCCGGTTTTCAAGCCATCCGCGTATTAAGACCGCTCGAAGGCGATACGTATGTCATTTTGACCCTGTGGAAAGAGGAAAAAGCCTTTCAGGATTGGCAGCAGTCAAACTCTTATCAGGAAGCTCATAAAAAACGCGGAACATCTGCCGGCATCGACACGACGTCTATTTTCTCCCGGCCGTCTTATGTAACCGCTTATTACGCAATAGACTAAAAAACCGCCGGAGATTCTCCGGCTTTTTTAATGTCCCGATTTTACGCTTCGTTCTTTGCACCTTCCGCCCGCCTATGAATAACCTGTAGCAATCCTATTTATAAACGGAGTGGTTCAATTGGGGATCGGCGTCTACTCGGTACATCTGCTTTATGTTGCTTTTATCGCGGCCATTATCGTTTTTATGCTTCTCAGAAAAGATACAACCTTTATTTCACTCGCCGGCATTTTTGTGATTGCGCTATGGACGACGCATTCATTCTCCGCTTCGGTCAGCAGCCTGTTTCACAGCTTCACGTATGCCGCCGGAGAATTGCTGCCGACGATTTTTATCATTTGTTTTATCGTGGCGATGAGCGGCCTCTTGACCGAAACCGGTATTAATGAAGCGATGATTTCTCCGTTTGCAAAGCTGATGAAAGGGCCGGCTGTCGCGTATTGGGTTATCGGCTGTCTGATGTTTGCCATCTCTCTTTTTTTCTGGCCGTCACCCGGGGTGGCGCTGATCGGCGCTGTGCTGCTTCCCGCAGCGATCCGGGCGGGCCTTTCTCCGATCGCCGCGGCTATGGCGATGAACCTGTTCGGCCACGGATTCGCTTTATCGGGGGATTACGTCATTCAGGCGGCCCCGAAATTAACGGCCGATGCCGCGGGCATTCCCGTGGGCGATGTCATGCAGGCAAGTATTCCGCTCGTTTTGATCATGGGGTTAACGACGACAATCACCGCTTTCTTCCTCATCATGCGGGATCGAAAAAAAACGAAGGCCCCCCTCTCCTTGGACAGCTCCGGTTCTTTGGACACAAGTATGTATCTGCCGAAAAAACTCAGGGTGATCCTGGCGGTTTTCATTCCGCTTGTTTTTCTCGCCGATATTATCTGCATGATTGTATACCGTCTGCAAGGAAACGAGGCGACGGCACTCGTCGGAGGAACCGCGATCGGCATTCTCCTGATCGTTCATTTCATTGTATATAAAGAGCGGCATTTAGAAAAGATCACCGAGTATTTTATCGGCGGTTTTCAATTCGGCTTTAAAGTATTCGGCCCCGTCATTCCGATCGCGGCCTTCTTTTATCTCGGTGACGCGGGGTTTAAAAGTATTTTGAACACCCCGCTGCCGAAAGGATCTGCGGGGATCGTCAATGACCTCGGATTGGCCCTGTCCCATTCTTTTCCGATGTCCGGAGAATTCGCCGGCATCGCCCTGGCAGCAGTCGGTGCGATTACCGGGCTCGACGGGTCAGGGTTTTCCGGTATATCTCTTGCAGGCTCGATGGCAAAGCTGTTTTCCGCCGCGCTTCATACGGACCCGGCCGTTTTAACGGCGCTGGGCCAGATTTCAGCGATCTGGGTCGGGGGCGGAACATTGGTCCCTTGGGCACTGATCCCCGCTGCGGCTATTTGTAAAGTTGATCCGTTTGAGCTTGCCAGGAAAAACTTTATCCCGGTTGCGGCCGGGCTAGTCGTCACAACGATCGCCGCCATCATCATTCTCCCGTAGCAAAAGGATTGAAATCTTCTGACATTTTCTATACAATCATGGGAAAAGCAGACGAGGGGGCATCGCTTTTGACGTTAACGACACTTCAAAAAAGCTTAAACGCTCAGCTTGACGGGCTGTATGAGGAAATGGTTGAAATCAGGCGTCACCTTCACATGAATCCCGAGCCATCGTTTAAGGAGAAAAAAACACCGGCGTTCATCGCCTCATTTTATGAAAAGCTCGGCGTCCCCATCCGGACGAATGTCGGGGGCAACGGTGTCACAGCCTATATTGAAGGCGGTGAACCGGGACCGGCCGTGGCACTCAGAGCTGATTTTGACGCTTTGCCGATACAGGATGAAAAAGATGTGCCCTATGCTTCACAAATTCCCGGCGTCATGCACGCCTGCGGGCACGACGGCCATACGGCGGCTCTGCTTGCGGTCGGAAAAGTGCTGTACCGCAACCGGGAAAAACTGAAAGGGTCATTTGTGATGATCCACCAGCACGCCGAAGAATTATCTCCCGGCGGAGCAAAATCAATGATTGAGGATGGCTGCCTCGAGCATGTCGATGCCATTTTCGGCACACACCTTTGGGCGACTGAACCCGTCGGGACGGTCTTATGCCGCCCGGGCGCAGTGATGGCCGCCGCTGACGGCTTTACGATTAAAGTCATCGGCAAAGGCGGCCACGGCGCGATTCCTCACGATACGAAGGACGCCGTTTTAATCGGCTCACAAATCGTCACGGCTCTTCAGCATATCGTCAGCCGGCGGGTAAATCCGGTGCAGCCGGCCGTCATCTCAGCCGGCTCATTCATCGCTGAAAATCCGTTTAATGCGATTGCCGATCAGGCAGTCATATCAGGCACCGTCCGCTCGTTTGACGAAAGTGTGCGCAGCCTGCTCGAAGCAGAAATAGAAGCCGTCGTAAAAGGAATCTGTTCCATGCACTCCGCTTCCTATGAATATCGTTTCAAGCGCGGTTATCCCGCCGTCGTTAATCATCCTGAGGAAGCGGCGCACGCTGCGGCAGCCGCAGCGGAAACAGACGGCGTCACGAAGGTCGTTGAAGGAGAGCCGCAGATGGCCGGAGAGGATTTTTCCTATTATCTGCAGCATACAAAAGGCGCATTTTTCTTTACGGGCGCCGCTTTAGAAAACGCGGAAACCATTTATCCTCATCATCATCCGAAATTTGATTTTAATGAAAAAGCGATGCTGACGGCCGCCAAGGTGCTTATCGGTGCCGCGGTGAGCTACCCCCGCTGACATAAAAAACAGCCGGTACATTACGTACCGGCTGCTGTGATTCTTAAATGAAAAACGTGCCTTGCCGTCTCACCGAGCTGTGACAGCAGTTTATAATTGGCCGCTCCGCCCACGGCGGCTCCGACGACCGGCAAAAGCTGAAACAATTTCACCACGTCCAGATAATCGCGGTATTCCTGCTGAAAAACTCTCCAATCGACATCATGCTTTTTCGAATCCCATTGTTCAATCATTGAGTATATGCGTTTCCGCTGTTCACCGCTTGAGAAAGCCAGCTGAAAAATAAACAGCAAAAACAATCGCTCATCCCTGTCTTTCACATCATAGCCGTAAATGGAGGCAAGATCGAACAGACATTTCATTTTAATGGATAGCAGCAAAGGAAAATCAGCCATCCCTAAAAAAATTCCGCCGGCCCCCGTACCGATACCTTCAGCTGCCGCGACCTTTTGGTACGATACGATGGTTTGTCTGGCAAGGGCATCTTTTTCAGCAAGCGTCATACCGTGTGTATCCCGCTTGCTTTTCACCAGATTTGAACCAGCCATTGTTGCTTCGGTCATTTTTTTAATGCTTTCTGTGATGACGGCATGAATTTTATCGGGAATCCGCTCATTGATTTTCGCCTGCATTCCTTTAGAAAAACGTTCAAGCATAGAATCTTTGCGCAAAAAACGCGCTTTCCATTGCAGTGCTTCCTGTATCAGCTGCTGATCGTCGGTCATCTGTGTCTCCTTCTTTCATTGAGGTTTCAAAAACCCGATTGATTACAGCTTGCCGTACTTTTTCAATCTTCCGCCCATATACGAAGGCATGATTACAAAAATCAGAACGGCTGAAGCAACAGCCGCATACAGCGCCCCGCTGACTCCCGCGGCATAAGCTGACGCTGCACAGAACAGCAGCGCCTGCACGGTTAATGCCGATTTCATCAGCGAAAAGAAACTTTGCAGCTTCGCTTTCTGATTGACCGGGTAAAGCTCCTGCAGAGAAAGATGATGAAAATGCCCGAACAGCGGCAGAAGCTGTATCCCCGTTATAAAGACGGTAAATACGGTTAACGCCGCCGTTATCCACGGATTGGCGGAAACGAGCATAATAATCAGGATAAAAATAATCGTGAGCCTGACCTGAATGCCGAGATAATCATTTGAACGCAGAAAGGCCCGCGCATACATATAGGAGAACGTTTTCCGCTGTTCAAACGGAATCATTCTGAGCAAAAAGTCGAGATACGCCCGGCGTTTTGCCTGTTTCTTCAGGTGAGGCACATCGGTAAACAGATTGGCGATTCTGTAAAACCGCTGCTTCCTTCTTAATTCATATTCAATATGGGCTTCCCATTTTAATGATTTATGTTTTGCGGCCGATATGAAATACACATAAAGGCCGGCCATCACAACATAGACGGCGGCAGCGTACACATAAAACGACTGTAAGACGAAGTATAAAAGCAGCATATTGCAGATAAAGCGTATAACCGCATCCATCATTTTCATGCTTCTGTCATTCATAAACGTCATCCGCCACTCCATGGCCTGATTCCACGCTTTTACCGCCAGCATCTGAATAAATACGGCGGCATACGACGCAAGCGACGCCCCCGGACTTACAGCGAAAAACAGAGGCATGCATACAAGCGACAGGGCAATAAGCGGAAACAGCTGTGACAGATAGCTGTACTTAAATGAATGCTTAAAGTATGTCCCCATTTTCGGTTCAAGCGGCAGCAGAAACACGAGGTCCGCTTCCTTTAACAGCGTCCGGACGTATGAACCGGTCAGCACAAATGAAAAGAGCACCGCCATCACCCAAAATGACGGAAAATGAACGGGAATGTCTTTGACCCACTTGCTGTACCAGCTTGCCGCTCCGGCAATAAAAAAGATCAGCACAATGACGAGATGATCATTGAGCATATATTTCATATACATTCTGGTTTCCTTTATATGCTCTTCAAGCCGGGACTGCCAAATCGTAGACATATTATTCATGGCCGGCGTCTTCCTTCGTCAGTTCGATATACAAGTCATCAAGAGCTGCGTCTTTCATGCCGAACTGCTCTCTCAGTTCTTCCAGTGTGCCGCTTGCCCGCACTTCGCCGTTATGTAAAATAATGAAAGCGTCACAGTAGCGCTCTGCCGTAGCCAGGATATGCGTTGACATCAGCACGCTTGATCCGGCTTTTTTCGCGGCGTCCATCCGCTCCAGCAATGCATTGATCGCAAGCGGGTCAAGGCCGAGAAACGGCTCGTCAATGATATAAAGCGAAGGCTCCGCGAGAAACGCGCACATGATCATGACCTTCTGCTTCATCCCTTTGGAAAAGTGAGCGGGAAACCATTTCAGCCTTTTTTCCATTCTGAATTCTTTCAGAAGCGGAGGAAGCCTTTTTTCAAGAGTTTCTTTGGAAAGGCCGTACGCCATGGCCGTCAGCTCCAAATGCTCTTTGAGCGTCAGTTCTTCATACAGCACCGGCGTTTCTGGGATGTACGTAAATTGCGAGCGGTAGCTTTCCTTATCCTCCGAAAACGTCTTGCCGTTCAGCTCGATCGAGCCTTTATGCGGGTCCATTAATCCGATAATATGCCGGATCGTCGTGCTTTTGCCCGCGCCGTTTAATCCGATGAGTCCGACAATCTGGTTCGGCTCAAGGGTGAATGAAACATTTTTTAAGACCGGGTTTCTCGTATAACCGCCGGTTAAGTCTTTTACCGATAGCAGAGACATAATTTCTCCCCTTCTGATTCGTTTTTCTTCATAGTACCAAAAATAAAGTCTGATTTGAAACGATTCCCTTTTTTCTCACGTGAAAATCGTGCATAGTTATCGTTTTGGCGGACATCATAATGTATGTAGAAGGAAACAGCTTTAATCAACTGAAAATGAGGTGTTTATAAAAGACGTCTTAGAACAGTTGGATGAAAATCAACATGTCCTGTGCTTACAATTTCTTCACACACTGCTTTGATGATGTTCTTCATTCATGATGAAATAATCAAATGAGGTGTTTGTCCCAGGAATGATTAAGCAGACTCATAAGTCTTCATTTTAAAAACAAATGAGGTGCTTACAAAAGGCATATTCAATTTTCTGTGATAAAGCTTCGTACTTCTGCATCAGGGTGAACGCGCAGCCGTTCATCCTGTTTTTTGTTTTGGCCGTTTTTGTGGTACGATGAGAATATACATATATTTCTTTTCAGGGAGGAAACCCATCTATGCACAAAGCGGACGATTGTATTTTCTGCAAAATCATTGCCGGTGACATTCCGTCTTCAAAAGTATACGAAAATGAACACGTCGCGGCGTTTCTTGATATCAGCCAGGTCACAAAGGGCCACACGCTCGTGATTCCGAAAACACATATCGAAAACGTGTACGAGTTTACGCCTGAGCTTTCTAAAGAATATTTTGAAGCGGTGCCGAAAATCGCACGCGCCATCCGCGATGAATTCGAGCCGATCGGGCTGAATATTCTCAATAACAACGGTGAAAAAGCGGGCCAATCGGTGTTCCATTTTCACATGCATATCATTCCGCGTTACGGAAAAGGCGACGGTTTCGGGGCTGTCTGGAAGCCCCACGCCGAAGACTATACGCCTGACGATCTTCAGGAGATCGCTTCAACCGTCAGAAAACGGCTTGCCTCATCTTAAAGATGAGGTTTTTTTGCGTCCGGAAACACAAAATACATAAAATTATATTTTTTCATATCAAAAAAATCAAAAAATTGTGATAGGATAATTGTATTATTTCTTACACTAAAGCGGAAAACAGGGAGAGATCGTAAACATGGAACGTACAACGAATTTCAATGCAGGACCCGCAGCCCTTCCACTGGATGTGCTGCAAAAAGCACAAAAAGAATTTGTCAACTTCAATGATACCGGCATGTCCGTCATGGAGCTGTCCCACCGGAGCACGGAATATGATGCGGTGCACCAAAAAGCCAAAAGCCTTCTGAAAGAACTGATGGATATTCCCGACGATTATGATATTTTATTTCTTCAAGGCGGCGCAAGCCTTCAATTCTCCATGCTTCCGATGAACTTTTTAACGCCGGAAAAAACGGCGCACTTCATCGTAACGGGCGCATGGTCTGAAAAAGCACTCGCCGAGGCGAAACTGTTCGGAAACACATCCGTCACGGCAACAAGCGCAGATTCAAACCACAACCGCATACCGGAAGCGGACCTCTCAGGAATCAAAGACGGCGCCTATCTGCATATTACGTCAAACAACACGATTTTCGGAACGCAGTGGAAAGAGTTCCCGAATTCACCGATCCCGCTCGTAGCCGACATGTCAAGCGACATCCTGAGCAGAAAAATTGATGTCAAAACGTTTGATGTCATCTATGGCGGAGCCCAGAAAAACCTCGGGCCGTCCGGCGTCACGGTCGTCATCATGAAAAAATCATGGCTTGAAAACGAAAACGCCAACGTCCCTAAAATGTTGAAATACTCCACTCACACAAAAGCCGATTCACTGTATAATACGCCGCCTACATTTGCGATTTATATGCTGAGCCTCGTCCTTGAATGGCTGGCTGAAAACGGCGGTGTCGAAGCGGCTGAACGGCGCAATCAGGAAAAGGCCGATGTCCTGTACGGCACAATCGACGCAAGCGGCGGGTTTTACGCGGGGCATGCCGCAAAAGACAGCCGTTCTCACATGAACGTCACGTTCACCCTCCGCGACAGCAGTCTCACGAAAAAATTCGTTGAAGAAGCGAAAGCGGCTAAAATGATCGGACTCGGAGGCCACCGCTCAGTCGGAGGCTGCAGGGCGTCTATCTACAACGCCGTCAGCCTGGCTGATTGTGAAAAACTGGCTCAGTTTATGAGAAAGTTCCAGCAGGAAAACGAATAAATTTCTTCTAACATAACGGTTCCTTTGATATACTGTTTGCATATCAATTTTTCCGGCCATCGCAATAAATGACGAGCATATTATTGGATGGCGAAAAAGCTTAGCAGAGGAGAGCTTAGTATGAAAACAAAAGAATTAGTCATTATGGCCCTGTTTGCGGCAATCGGAGCGGTGCTTCATTCCATTATGCCGCCGGTATTATTCGGAATGAAACCCGATATGATGCTTGTGATGATGTTTATGGGTATTCTGTTATTCCCCCGTGTGCAGAACGTACTGATGATCGGGATTGTAACGGGAATCATTTCCGCACTCACGACATCTTTTCCGGGCGGACAGCTTCCGAATATCATTGAAAAACCGGTAACGGCGTTTCTGTTTCTCGCGCTGGCGCTTTTGGTGAAAAAGAGCGTGAAAACAGCGGCCGCCGCCGTCATTACGATAGCCGGCACCTTCATCTCCGGTTTGCTCTTTTTGGCGCTGGCCCTTCTGATTGTCGGCCTGCCGGGCGGATTCACCGCCTTGGTGCTCGCGGTCGTCCTTCCGGCGGCTGCGCTGAACGCGATCGCCATGATCATTATGCATCCGATTGTGCAAACGATCTTAAAACGGTCCAATATGATTGAAACGGTGAAATAACCGCATACCGAAACCTCTTCCGGCCGGAAGAGGTTTTTTAATGTGTTTCAGCATGTTTTATACGAGAAGTTTTGTGAAAAAGATAAGGAACAATGTGAGGGCGGTTCCTGCTGAGCAGACGATGGCCTTTTGGCGGACGACCCGCTTCGGCGGATATGAAGCGGCCTGGCCGAGCAGTTTCAGGTAATAAACGGCGCCCGCCGCAAAGACAAGAGCCATACAAGATAAAACAATCATAAAGACAGACAACCTTCTCCCTCCTTTTCCCTTAAAAAATATGCTAAAATAAAGCAAGCTATGTATAGAAGTTTATTCTTCTGAACAAAAATGATAAAAGTTATGAGAAAAAAAACGGGGTGATTTCAAATGGCTGACGGACGTTCCCTTTTAACAGGCCTTTTCGTAGGCGGATTGATCGGAGGCGCAGCGGTGTTACTCTCGGCTCCTTCATCCGGAAAAGAGCTGCGGGGCAAAATCAAAGAGAATTGCAATTCAATTGAGGACACAATCAAACGGTTAAAAAAAGACGGAATGGCGCTTAAGGACCAGCTTGTCCAAACGGCGAAAGAAAGCGCAGAAGTCATTAAAGACGTAGGCGGAGAGCTTCAGACCAGCATTAAAAGGTGGCAGGAGGAAATCAAGCCGCACCAGCAGGATCTCCAAAAGGAAATCGCTGATATCGAAGAGAAAATCAGACAGCTGGAGAAAACCTTACAAAACTAATATCCTATACAACCAAAAAAAGTGCGGACCTATTGCGTTCCGCACTTTTTTTTGCGGTTTAAAGCCTTTCCCAGCAAAGGATTAAGAATTTATTATAAAATTCTTAAATTTTCATCTTTATTAATCTTTATTTTATTGGCATAATAGAGGAAAAGAAAATGTGAAGCAGGTGATCTGTATTGAATCGTGTTGAACCGCCTTACGATCTAAAAGAAGCTTTAATCTATACCCAAAAAATGGCGCAGCTGTCCAAAGCGCTCTGGAAATCTATCGAGAAAGACTGGCAGAATTGGCTGAAGCCGTACGACCTTAATATTAATGAGCATCATATATTATGGATTGCCTATCAGCTTAAAGGAGCTTCTATTTCAGAAATCGCCAAATTCGGCGTTATGCACGTATCAACTGCATTTAACTTTTCAAAAAAGCTTGAAGAACGGGGATATCTGAAATTTTCCAAGCGGCTGAATGATAAACGGAACACGTACATTCAGTTAACTGAAGAAGGGGAAAATGTATTCGAAAGCCTGCTTGAGGAGTTTGATCCGTCGAGGAACGCGGTGTTTAAAGGCTCACAGCCGATCTACCACTTATTCGGGAAGTTTCCTGAGGTTGAAGAATTAACCTGTGTCATCCGCCACATTTACGGCGAAGATTTTATGGAGATATTCGAGAAATCATTGACAAACATAAACAATGATTTTGAAAGTGAAGACGGAAGGCTGAAGAAAAAAACGGACGAATCGGCTGTCCATGAAACGGCTGAAGAGCTGGAACCGATCAACAGTTAATCAAAGTGCTTCATAATCTCAATAAACTCTTCCATCAGCGCTGTATAAAGCCCCTGCTCATACAGAGCAAAAATCGTTTCATGAACATCTAATTTTTCGTTCAGCTGTCCCGCAAAAAGCGCAAGGAGCTTGTCAAACGTCACAAAGCCTTGCGCTTTTTGCGACTCCAGCTCGTCCTCCAATTCGCGGCAGATCCGCCCGACCTCTTCTCCTTCTTCTTCGGTCAGCCCTTTTTCAATCATCATCGCATAAAAAGGGTACTTATCCATATCCACCGTTTTCACCAGCAATTGTATGTAATATTCTAAACGCCCGATACGCTGATCCATTGAATCCATCCGTTTCACTTCTTTCTATCTTTAATCTTATTTTAGCTGATAATGAATGGAGAAGAAAGGTTAAACCGTACATTTCCATGTTTCACCGAGCTCTTCTGTTCTTCTCTTTCCAGGTTTATTTTTTTCTTTAAAAAAGGATTGATTTTTTCTCCTGAAGAGAGTAAATTATTTTGAGATTGTATTCCATCTTTGTACGGAAGGATGACTCTGATGAATTGCTGGAAAACCATTAATCTGATCAAAGATTATGGTGCGGTTCGTTTATTATTGACTGCTGTAGGTTTTATGATCCTGTTTTTTATATGCAACTTCTTGGCATTCGGGCTGCTGCGTCCGAATATCAGTTTAAGTGACGGGCACGTGTTTGCTTTTTGTGTTCTGCTCGTTGTTACTTTATTTGTACATAAAGTCATACATGTCCTGCCGATGATCTGTAAAAAAAGAAAAAAGGAAATGAAAATGTACTTCTTGCGGATGCCGACATGGAAAGGCATACCGAAAACGACGATGCTGATTTCTACGATCAGCCCGTTTTTATTCATTACGCCGTTATTGTTTTATGCCGGACTGGCATTTCCGAGACACGCTCATTACTTTTATATGATTTCGAGCATTCATGCGGGGTATTGCCTGCCTGATCTTCTGTTTGCGCTCCATCTGGTCAAAGCGCCCAAATCATGTCTGATTGACCAGGAATCCGACGGTTTTGATATTTTAGTAAAAAAAGTGCCGGAGTCTTGATGTCCCGCTGATTTTTCAGGTTACATTCTATCTTTTTTAATAAATATTTGGTAATGTAATATGGGAGCAGTTCAGAGAGAGGGGGAATCTCCCATCATTTTATTCTATTTTATCGTGGCTGCCCTGTTTATTCTTTATTTCATAAACAGGCTCACAAATACATTATGCCTTGTCAGAGAGATTCCTGAAGACCGGCAGGATAAGGTATTCCGTTTTATTAATGTATCTATTTTAATTTTACTGATCTCTTCATTCGTCGAGATCTCCTTTACTGTGTAAACAGGCAAAAAAATATGGCTGACGGAGGTCTGACCCCCGACAGCCATATTTTTTTCTTAATAAAGCCAAGAAGCGCCGATGATGATCAATAAGATGAACAGAACAACCAATAATGCAAAACCGCCTGCAAATACTTCACCCATCTCCAAAAGCACCTCCTACAAAACGTTTTATTTTTCCAATTACATCATATGCAATGTACTTCTGAAACGATTAGGCGCCCGGGTAAGAAAACGGACCGCTTTTAGAAAAAGCGATCCGTTTCGCTTAACAAATGTAAGCTGCACCTACGATGATAAGCAATATGAACAGTACTACGAGCAGCGCGAAACCGTTTGAATATCCTCCGCCCATGGTTCATTACCTCCTTTTCATGATCAATATATTTGTATGTATCAGGAAAAAGTTTGACTAGACGAATGCCCTTTATTTAAAATCTTTTTACAGAAAGCCACAATATGTTATGATACGCATATGCAATTTAATTTGGATGATTAGGAGTGTTTAAAGGAATGAAGAAAATCGCGATAGCAGCTATTACGGCAACGAGCGTCCTGGCTCTCAGCGCTTGCAGCAGCGGCGACAACGACGTAATCGCCAAGACAGATGCCGGAAATGTAACAAAAGGCGAGCTCTACACGAACATGAAAAAAACCGCGGGTGCAAGTGTGCTGACACAGCTCGTACAAGAAAAAGTATTAGCAAAAAAATACAAAGTAACGGATAAAGAAATCGATAACAAGCTGAAAGAGTACAAAACGCAGCTCGGCGATCAGTACAGCGCCCTTAAACAGCAGTACGGCGAAGATTACCTGAAAGATCAGGTGAAGTACGAACTGCTTGCACAAAAAGCGGCGAAAGACAACATCAAAGTGACTGACGCTGATACGAAAGAATATTACGACGGCTTAAAAGGTAAAATCCGCGCGAGCCACATCCTTGTCGCTGACAAAAAGACAGCTGACGAAGTGGAGAAAAAGCTGAAAAAAGGCGAGAAGTTTGAAACGCTTGCGAAAGAATACTCAACTGACACATCAAAAGACAGCGGCGGCGACCTTGGCTGGTTCGATAAAAAGTCAATGGATGCAACATTCAGCAAAGCTGCATTCGGCCTGAAAGTCGGACAAGTCAGCGATCCGGTCAAAACAAAATTCGGTTATCATATCATCAAAAAGACGGAAGAACGCGGCAAATATGATGACATGAAAAAAGAACTGAAAGAAGAAGTTCTTAAACAGAAATTAAACGACAACTCAGCTGTACAGGCAGCGATTCAAAAAGTCATGAAAAAAGCTGACGTAAAAGTTGAAGACAAAGACTTAAAAGACACGTTTAACACTTCAACATCTTCTGAATCTAAATAAAAAAACTGTGCGGGCTCTCGGCGAGCCGCACAGTTTTTTTATGCGATGGAATGATTGGAGTTTTCTTCCGCATCCCCGTTTTCACTTGCGGGCGCAGCCATACGGCGCTCGCGTTCCTGTTCCATCCGTTCAATATACACCCTTCCTTCTTTTTCAATAAACGACTGGTCAAGCTTTTCCTCTTCTTTAGCTGTTGTGAAAAGCTTATATGCGCTGAAAATAATTCCGATAATGCAAAGGTATACCCACCAAGGAAAAAATAGCACGTCGGTTTCCTCCTTTTTTCACCCAGAGTCTTTATTCTAAGCTATGCTTGATAAAGACAAGTTATGAGAGCTGAACGTAAAAAAGACCGATCATAGAGAATCGGCCTTTTTTATCTTATTGATGGAAAGTCGGTTTGTAGAAAGAACGGTTTTCAAGCGCAAATACACGCTCTGTGTATTCGCCCGGCTTCACCCGTTCCAGCGCTCTGTCCATCATGATCATTTTTGCATCCAGATTATCAATGTAGTGCAGAATTTCCGCTTCTTTCACCATCGGCGGTTTCGGGCTTCCCCATTCCGCTTTTCCGTGATGGCTTAAAATCAAATGTTTCAGAATCAGCACTTCTTCAGCGTCAATCTGAAGCTCTTCGGCTGCTTTTGAAAGCTCTGTCACCATGATCGAAATGTGCCCGAGCAGATTCCCTTCCACGGTGTACGTTGTGGAGACGGGGCCTGAAAGCTCTTTTACTTTGCCGAGATCATGCAGAATGACTCCGGCATACAGTAAATCCCGGTCAAGAGACGGATACAGATCGGCAATCGCTTTTGCCAGGTTCAGCATGGACACTACATGATACGCGAGCCCGGAGACGAACTCATGGTGGTTTTTAGCCGCAGCCGGGTAATCCATAAACTCAGCCGCATATTTTTTGACCAGATGTCTTGTGATCCGCTGGATGTTTGGATTTTTCATTTCAAAAATGTATTGAGTGACGGTTTCCATCATTTCATTTTTCGGAATTGGCGCCGTTTCCAGAAAATCATCAATGCTGACATTTTCGTTCTCGCCGGCCGGCCGGATGTTTCTCAGCTTAAGCTGGTTTCGTCCGCGATAGTGATGGACATCTCCGATCACCTTCACGATCGTCTGCGCCGCGTACGTTACTTCATCAGTCGGCTTGGCATCCCACAGCTTCGCTTCGATATCTCCCGATTGGTCCTGCAGCATTAACGTCAGGAATGGTTTTCCGTTGCTTGCGATTCCTTTAGTCGAAGATTTAATCAGAAAGTATTGATCGACCTGCTCGCCGACCTCGTGCAGCATAATACCTTTTGCCATTCTATTAAAAGCTCCCTCCATATCTTACATAATACCAGTATAGCACATACCTCTTTTTTGAAAATAAACTCTTTTATGACAGGAGCCGCATGACTTGTCCGCTGTGAAAAGACCGGCTGACATGCTCATGGCAGGTGAAATAAAGTATCTGCCGCCCGCCTTCTGAAAGCTGATTCAGCACATCAAACAGCCGCTGCAGCCGCTGCCTGTCAAAATGGACAAAACTGTCATCAAGTAAAAACGGCAGTGATACCGCAGACTCCCTCTCTGACGCAAGGGCAAAACGAATCGCCGCATAAAGCTGCTCGCATGCCGCCTGTGACAGTTCGCCTGCAGAAAACACCGTTCCGTCTTTCCGCATGACCATAATAGAATCATCAGCCTCGGAAAAATACAATTTGTGATAGCGTCCGTCCGTAAGCGGTCCGTATAATGCACCGGCGGTTTCTAACAGACGGGGAAGCGTCACTTTTTTATGCCGCTCCATTTTTTCCCTGATAATGTGTCTGACCGTCTGTAATGCGGCCCACTCTTTAGCGGTTTTTTTCACGCGCTCCTTCTGCATTTCTGTCTGATGTTTTAAATCGGATACAAGCCCCGAGGACTCCAGCTGCTCTTGCTTCACCGTTAATAAAGCGGTTTGCTCACGGAGCTGGGCGCTTTTTTCCTCAAGCGTTTTTTTCTCTGTTTCCTTCTGAACGACTGTATGTTCAAGTTCGGACACTGTGCGGCTCATGTACGGCTCCAGCTGTTTTCCGCCTATGCCGGACAAGTGCGTTTTGATTTCGCGCAGCTGCCGCTCTTTTTCCCGGCGGCTTTCATTCAGCCTGGCGAGTTCACAAAAGTGTTCGCGTTTTTTTGCGCCTGCCGCCATGAAAAGCTGTTTGACCTGCTGTTCGTAGTAATGAACTTCTTCATTTAATTCACGCATTTGCTCTTGTGCATGCAGCAGATCCGTTTCGAGCGCCTGCTTTCGTTTTGCTTCCTCACGGGCCCGTTCCGCCTGCGCCAGCAAAACGTGCAGTCTTTCTTTTACGGACAGCTCCCTTCCGTCTGAAGGACTCAGCTTTTTGACCCGGTCCTCAAAAGCTCTTTGCAGCTTTTGCAGCCTGCCCGCTTCAATGGTCAGCTCATGCTTGTTAAGGATTTCTTTTTTGACATCTTTCATCACATGATATGCGTCAAGAAGATGGGAAGGACTTCCTGAAAACCCCAGTTCCTTCATAAAAAGTTCCGCCTGTTTTTCAGACGGCGCCATTTCCGCCTCCCATTCTTCATATTGGCGGATGACTCTTTCATATGCCGCTTCTTTCTGTTCAAGCACGGCTTGATCCGCAATCAGCTGCTGCCGGTGCCGGCCGTCACGCCAAAGCTCTTCCTGCAGAAGATCAGCCGCTTCTTTAGAGATCGCCGGCTTCTTTTTCTTGTGTCCGGGCCCTCCTCTTTCTGACGGCAGCGGCTTTTGCATGCCGGACAGCATATACAGCAGCAGAGCGCCGGTAAAAAGGGCGGCGGGCAGCCATTCCTTTAACATAGCAAAAATCGCAATGAACAGAATGCCCGCACCGAGAAAGAGCTTTTTTTGTCTGGCGCGCTGTTTTTCCAGCTGCTGAACATGTGCCTGCCATTCGTTTCCTTCTGTATCAGCCGTTTGCTTATATGATTGTAAAGCGGCTTCTTTTTCTTTCCTGACAGCGGGGTCCAAAATGTTTTCCGCCGTCACGGCATGTTTTCGTTCGGCTTCTTCCAGCTCCAGCCGCGCTTGTTCGAACATCGCATCAAGCTGTGCCTTTCTTTCTCTTGCCTGTCCGGCGCTCTGCACGGCTTCCTGCAGCCGCCATTCATATTCATAATCGGTGTTCAGTGAAAGAATGCCGTCTTCCTCATGTCTTCCGAGCTGCTGCAATCCTGACGAAACGCGGGCAGATGTCTGCCGGATCTGTGATTGGATGGCGGCAAGCTGTTCGCCGCGCGATTCGTACATATGCTGCTCGCCGGAAAGCTCCTGCAGCTGCCGCTCTTTTTGCAGCAAGTCCTCATTTGGAGCGAGCAGCTCAGCCTGCCGCCGGAGTTCATCCGCTTTTGCCCGAAGCCCCTCAAGACGGGCCGCTTTCGGATGGAGATGCGATTCGTATTTTTCAAGCTGATGCATTCCGTCCTTCGGGAATTGCTTCAATGCTTCCGGATAAGAAGAAAGTTCGCTTTCCAAGGCTGTTTTTTTGTCTGCGAGCGGCTTTGCTTCTATCGCTGATTTTACTGTTTTGATTTCTTCAGTTATGTCTTTCAATCGTGCTTCGGCATCCCGCAAACGGCCGCCGGCGCTTTTTTTCTCTTCCAGAAGGCTGTGATAGCCCGCTTCCGCAGCTTCCGCCTGTTTCAGCTGGGCGCTGAGCCGCTTTAATGTATCCAACTCCTGATTTAAGCGGGGGTTCCGCCCGTTCGGCTTATATATCCTGTCAAGTTCTTTTGCCAGCCGCCCGTCAAGCTTTGCCGCCGCTTCCGACCCGAATAAGCTCGAATACAGGAGAAACTCGCCGATTTTGTCCCGGTTAAAAGCTTGAATCTCCTGCAGTCCGAATACATCGAACGAATAGATCGCTTCGTACAGCGCCCGGTCTGTATCGGAGAGAAGCTGTTTGAGCCATTCTCCGTCCTTGATTTCGCCTGAAGCCGTATACACTCTGACTTTTTCGGCAGCGCCTTTTGTCCGTTCGATTTTGACAGCGCCGTGATCGACATGCTTCAATTCCACAGCGCCGCCGTAAACCCCGCCATTTTTCGGTTCGTATTTTTTTGATTTCGGAAAACCGAACAGCACGCTTTTGATAAAGGACATCAATGTCGTTTTCCCCGCTTCATTTAACCCGTAGATCACTTGCACGGGAGAATCTGACAGCTGAAAACTTCGGTCGGAAAATTTTCCGTATTGGTAAATATGCATCGCCGTTATTTTCATCGCTGAAGCTCCTTCATCTGGCGTCTTAAAACGGCTTGAGCCTGCCGCTTAATATCCAGTATCTCTTCATCTGTAAATGAAGCCATCTGACGCCGGTATACGGGATGACGCTCAAGGGCTTCAAATACACCGCTCATGTCCGCGCATTGTTCTATGTCCTGAAGCAGCCCTTTAAAAAACGGATCGGGCGGCACGCTGTCTGTTTCGTCCGTCCGATCCTCAAGCGCAAGCGGCCAGATGAAACATTCCTCTTCGGCCTCTTCCTCCTGTAAAGCGGAAAGAAGCTCCTCCACGATGCCTGCGGGCGCCTCCGTCCAAAAGCGGGGCGCTGCGCCGCGAAGCACCAGCCTGACACATGCCGGACGGCCCGCCGCGCGCAAGCCGGAGAATGTATCTGATGCGGCTCTCAGAAGTGAAGTCATATGTTCAGCTGCGGAGATATCCAGATCAATTTCCTCCCATAACACATCATGCGCTTCTTTGAATTCCCAAGACATCTCACCGTTTGCCGCCCGGACGAGAAAATATCCCTTAGGTCCGGTTTCTTTTAAATGCCGGGCTTGAATATTCCCGGGGTAAATGGCGGCGGGATGCTGGGCGGACAGAACCTGCCGTTTATGAATGTGTCCGAGCGCCCAGTAATCCATGCCGCTTTTTTCAAGGTCTTCTTTCGTAAACGGGCAGTACGGGTCATGCCCTTCCGCTCCTGATAACATGCCGTGGAGCATGCCGATATGATAAGGCGCGCCGGTCATTTTCCGGTAACGGGCCGCCTGATTGACCGTTACGCTTCTTTCCTGATAGCTGCACCCGTAAATGCTTGCCGCAAGCTCTCCGTTTTTAAAGAAAGATTTTTCCTCCGGTGTATCCGAGGTGAAGATATGTACATTTTCCGGCCATTCAATCGGCGTCCACTTACCGCCCAAATGATCATGGTTGCCGAATATGACGAACACTTGGATATCCGCTTCCTGTAATCTCGTAAACTGTTTTCTCAAAAACAGCTGGGCTTTTAAACTTCTGTTGGCTTCGTCAAACAGATCCCCCGAAAGCAGCACGAAATCTGCCTGCTCCCGGAGTGCCCCGTCCGTCAGTCGGCGGACGCTGTGAAATGTGCTTTCTTTAATACGCGCATATACCGGTTCAGGCAGATTCGAAATGCCGTAAAACGGGCTGTCCAGATGCAGGTCAGCGGCATGAATAAACGTCAGATCAGCCATCTCGCCCTCCCCTTTCTGCAAATTGAATTACCCTTATTTTAGCACCGTTTTTATACGAATGCACGTTCTGCAAAATAAAAAAACAGCCCGGCTGTTCCGGGCTGTTTCTCTTATTTTTTGGAGATGCGCAACGCTTGTTTAATCGCTTTGAATCCGCTGGCGTTTCCGTAAATCAATACGCCGCCTTTGTAAATTTTCGCGCCGACCGCCGCAAAGATCACGATAGTGACCAGTGTCAGGGCGATTCCGGCCGCAGCCTGCCAAAACGGGATATCGAGCATCCCGACGCGTAAAAACATAATCATCGGCGTGAAAAACGGAATGTAAGATGTAACGGTAATAAAACCGGCGTCAGGATTGCCGATGCCGAACATGGCGATCATAAAACCTGCGACGACTAAAAAAACCATCGGCTGAATCGTCTGCTGTACGTCCTCTATCCGGCTGACAACACTGCCGAGAAACGCGGCAAGCGTCGCGTAAAGAAAATAGCCGAGCAAATAGAAAATGACGGCATAGACTATCGTCGAGACTGGAACATCCGTAAAATTGAGAAATGCACTGATCGGCGACGACGCCTCATTATGAGGGTTCAGCTTCAGTGAGAGATAACCCGCCGCAATCAGCACCGCAAACTGTGTGATCCCCACGAGCGCGATACCGAACAGTTTGGCAAACATCTGCTGAATCGGCGGCATGCTTGAAATTAAAATTTCCATGACGCGGGACGATTTTTCCGTCGCCACTTCCATCGCAATCATGCTTGCGTACATGATAACTGAGAAGTAGATGACAAACAGCATGATGTATACAAGCCCCATTACCTGACCGAGCTCTTCCTCAGATTTCGCCCCTTTTTCCAGCGCGTCTTTGCTGACTTCCGGCGGAGTGTAGAGGCTGCTGACTTTTTCTGCCGAAATGCCGAGCTTGGCGGTTTCGACAGCGGTTTTTGTCTGGGTTAAAGCCTGCTTGAGCAGTTTATACGCTGATTCATCGGAAATGGTCAGCGCCTTGTATGCTCCTGTTATCGTTCCTTTTTGATCTTGTCTGATGATAAACAGTCCGTCCCATTCACCGTCTTTGACTCGCTTTACGGCATCTTTTTCAGACTCCTTCGTCTCCATTGCCTGCAGATCATTGTCTGTATCCGCCGCTTTAAGCTGTTTTGCAAACGCCGGATACAGCCCGCCCGTTTCATCAATCACCGCAATTTGCTGCTTGCCGTCATCCGATTGAAACACGGATATAATCGATTGCAGGTTGGTCACCGCTAATACCAATAAAACGGTAATGGCGGTCGAAATAATGAATGACTTTGCCGCGATTTTGTTTTTATATGTATGAAACAGCATAATCCAAAATTTATTCATAAACGGCCCCCACCTTTTCTATAAAAATATCATGCAGTGACGGCTCTTCCAATTCGAACTTCCGTATAAAACCTTTCCCTTGCAGCGCCCGGAAAATATCCTGAGAAACCGGTTCATTCGCGACCTGCAGTCTGATCCCGTCATTTGTTTCCTTCCATTTCACGACGCCTTCATGCGTTTTTAAAAAGCTGAGGTCATCATCTGAATGAACAGTGACATTTTTTTTGCCGAAAGACCGCTTAATGTCTTTCAGATTGCCTTGAACGACGGGTTTCCCCTTCTGGAGAATGCACAAATTCTCGCAAAGCTCTTCCACATGCTCCATTCGGTGGCTTGAAAAAACGATGGAAACGCCGCTGTTTTTCAAAGAAATAACCGCTTCTTTCAGCAGCTCGACATTCACCGGATCAAGACCGCTGAAAGGTTCATCGAGAATCAGCAGTTCAGGCTTATGCAGGACGGCCGAAATGAACTGGATTTTCTGCTGGTTTCCTTTCGACAGCTCTTCGACTTTCTTATTCTTGTAATCTGTAATGCCGAACCGCTCGAGCCATGTCATGAGCTCTTTTTCCGCCTCTTTTTTGCCCATTCCTTTTAATCTCGCCAGATAGACAAGCTGGTCACTCACCTTCACTTTCGGATACAGCCCCCGCTCTTCCGGGAGATAGCCTATTTTTTCACTGATGGAATAATTGACCGGCTGCCCTTTCCAGGTGATATGCCCGTCAGTCAGGCTTAAAAGACCTAAAATCATCCGAAAGGTCGTCGTTTTTCCCGCGCCGTTTGCGCCGAGCAGCCCGAACATTTCCCTTTCAGGTATTTGCAGGTTCAAATTGTCAACAGCGGTAAAGCTGCCGAATGTTTTCGTTACGTTTTTAATTGTAAGCACGAATCCAACTCCTTCCTTGACCCATTATATACTAATAATGGGTCAAAATTAATGGAGGATTTTAAATTCTTTATCAGAATATCATTCTATAAAGGGGGTGACATGATGGGACAATATGTATTGACCGCATTCCATGCGTCGGGAGAAACGCTGCTGAATGAACGGATCGAAGCGGATAATGAGGCGGAGGCGAAGGCCGCCGGAGAGGCTTTATTGAAGGAAAAAAAGCTTGAGAACAGTACTCATCGCTTGGTAAATGAAGCCGGAAAGCTGATTTTATTCCACAGATAACAGAAGCTTTCCGGCTTCTGTATTTTACCGGTTAAATTGCGGCGTCCGTTTTTCTAAAAAGGCGCGGATGCCCTCTTTATGATCATCCGTTTTTCTCATATTTTCCTGGGCCTTTCGTTCAAGAGACAAAACGTCTTTTAACCGGCTGATATGGAGGCTCTGATAAATAGCCTTCGTTTCAATCATCGCTGACAGCGGCGCATGCAGCAATCGGTCGATATACGGTTGTGCCCCCTCACTAGGGCCGCCGCTGAACAGCCCGTCGGCAAGCTTGAGCCGCACCGCTTTTTCAGCCGGCAATTTTTCACCGCTCCAAATCAGTTTTTTCGCTTCGATCTCACCGACGCGTCTCATTAATAAATAATGGCCTCCTCCATCGGGAACCAATCCGATGCCGATGAAATTCATCGCGAGGCGGGCGTTTTCTTCGGCGAGCACCACATCGGCGCACAGCGCGAAACTCAGCCCGAGCCCGGCCGCGGCTCCGTGGATGGCGGCAATCACAATTTTTTTCATATCATAGAGGGTCAGCGTAATGGATTCGATCATTTTCATGAGCCGTTCATATTCTCCTGAATCATGATCCGACGTCATCATCTGAATATCACCGCCCGCGGAAAATCCCCGGCCTTCCCCCCGTAAAAGCACGATAAGCGCCTCACTGTCGGCTGCCATCACGCATGCATTTTCCAATTCCCGGAGCATTTGTTCATTCAGCGCGTTGTAACTGTCAGGCCGGTTCAGCACAATCTCCGCGATCTTTCCCTTTTCTTCATAACGAATATACTGCATGTTTACATCCCCCTTGAATCCGCTTACATATTTTGTTCAAATGATATATTCCTTCCCCCGAAGCGAAACTCCTTTATTTTTCAAGGTCAACAGATACCGAAAAATGCATATCATTTGAAACTGAACATACATTTTTATATAGTGAAATTGATATACAAAACAAAAGGGGGGAAAAACGCCGATAATGAAATATGTGATACTCAGCTTGTTACTGAGCTTTTTTATGGTGCTGTTCCCCCCTTCGGATGTCGCTCTTCCTTCCCAATTGGTGACAGAAACAGACAGCCATGTACAAATTTCGGTTTACCCGCAGGAAACGGATTCGGCAAAGACGCCGGTTCAAACCAAAACCGCTCCGCAAGGCCTGTCAAAAGGATACGGTGCGTTATCCCGGATGATCTCCCTGTTATCTGTCAAACCTCTTGATCAATTCATTGATTCCACAATGGAAAGGACATGCGCCATTCCGATACAATACCAGTCAAATTACCTCCGGCATCAGACCATTTCTCATTGCCAATCTGTATTTACGGTGTAAAAACAGTATATTCCGGAGGGATTTTTATGAATATTAAAGAAAACGATCTGCCCGGCATCGGGAAAAAATTCGAAATCGAAACGAGAAATCATGAAAAAATGACAATCATCATTCATGATGACGGCAGGCGGGAAATTTACAGATTTGATGACCGCGACCCTGATGAGCTTCTGGCAAGCATTTCACTTGATGATGCGGAAGCTAGACAAATTGCCGCGATTATCGGCGGGATGGTGTATAAACCGCAGGCGCTTGAATCGATTGAAATGGCGTTCAACGATCTGATTATCGAATGGTTTAAAGTTGAAAAAGGGGCAAAAGCGGCAGGGCGGACGCTCGGCGAACTGGATGTGCGGCAGAACTATGACGTGACGGTCATCGCCATCATTAAGCATAACCAGAAAAAGCTTTTAAACCCGGGCGCTGATTCGCTCCTTGAAGCAAACGATACACTCGTCCTCTCAGGTGAAAGAAAGCATCTGAAAAAGCTGATCCAAGACTTCCTCTCCAGAGACGGAGTGTGATCTGTTTATGGACCATCTCGTATTTGAAGTCGGTACGGCGTTAGTTCTTGTGGCCATTGCGAGTGTCATCGCCAATAAAATTAAATTCTCGATCATCCCCTTCCTGATCATTTTAGGAATGCTCGTCGGGCCGCACGCGCCCCAAGCGGGCATCATTGACCTGACGTTTATCGAAAGCCGGGAAGTGATTGAATTTTTCGGACGGATGGGCGTCCTGTTCCTCCTCTTTTACCTCGGCCTTGAATTCTCGGTCGGAAAATTAGTCAAATCCGGACGTTCAATCGCCGCCGGCGGAACGATTTATATTCTGATTAATTTCAGTTTAGGGCTGATCTACGGCTTTATCACGGGCTTTTCCTTTTTGGAAGTGCTTGTATTGGCGGGTGTCATCACGATATCATCAAGCGCCATTGTCGCAAAGGTGCTTGTCGACTTAAAGCGCACGGCCAATCCGGAAACGGAGCTGATTCTCGGCATCATTATGTTTGAGGATATCTTTCTGGCGGTTTACTTGTCCGTCGTTTCCGGGCTTGTTCTGGGAGACGCGACGTCTGTCGGGGGCGCGCTGATGTCAATCGTGATCGCTTTCGGATATATGCTGCTGTTTTTCATTGCCGCTCGGAAATTGCCGCCTCTGCTGAACAAGCTGCTTGATATCCGTTCAAACGAGGTATTTGTCATCGTCATTTTCGCCGCGCTCTTTTTCATTGCCGGCTTTTCCGAAACGATTCATGTCGCTGAAGCGATCGGCGCGCTCTTGCTCGGACTCGTATTTTCGGAGACGGCCCATTCTGACAGGATTGAGCATCTTGTCGTGCCGTTCCGTGACTTTTTTGGCGCCATGTTTTTCTTCAGCTTCGGCCTCAGCATTGATCCGTTTTCACTCGGAGATGCGGTATGGCTCGCCCTCGGCGCCGTTCTGCTGACGATTGCCGGAAACTTTATCGCCGGCATGATCGCCGGGCGCCGGGCGGGGCTTTCTCATAAAGCATCGTCCAATATCGGGCTGACCATTGTGTCCCGCGGCGAATTCTCCATTATCGTCGCAAATCTCGGCATCGCCGGCGGCCTGTCCGCTTCACTTAAACCTTTCGCCGCCTTATATGTTTTGATACTGGCCATCTTCGGCCCTTTGCTCACGAAAGAATCGAAGCGGATATATCTCCTGTTGAACAGCGTGTTCAAATGGAAGACGCCTGAAAAGAAACCGCAGAAATCATAAAAAAAACTGACCTCTTCATAAGGGGTCAGTTTTTTTGAGCGGGAAGAAATTGCTGAAAAGCCGTTTTTTTATTAATGGAGAAATGCTCTTTCCCCAGAATGGTATTGATGATTTTTTGGTTTCTGTAAACAGACAGCTTCAAATTCGTAGCGCCTGTTCCGTGAGCATGATCAAGATTCGTTAATGTGAAAAAATGATGCCGCCTGTCGTCCTTAAAGATAAGACGGGAATCGGCCGTCACTTTAAACCGTTTCTCATCCTCCCATTCGATATCGGGGGCAATTGCCGTAAACCATTCCGGAATATGGGATTTAAAGCCGGTCGCCAATATCACTTTTTCTGAATCGGCCGTAAAGGTTTCATCCATCTGCCATTGATGAAAGCTCAGTACGCAGCGCCCGTTTTGCTTTTCAATTTTTTCAAGCTCCGCCATCGGCTGAATATACACGTCAGGCGAACCTCCGCTGATCGATCTGTGATACAGGGCATCGTAAATGGCGGCAAGTGTGTCAGAATCAATGCCGTGGCGCAGTCCGTCCAGCTCAGGGAGCGTGTTCAGCCGTTCTTTAAAAGGCAGGCGGTTAAAATATTCCACATAATCAGGTGTAAACATTTCCTGCCCGAGCTTGGCGGTTTCCAATTCTCGAAATCCGGCGGAGCGTGTCACCCATTGCAGCCGGCTGCGGCGGTATTGTTCATCGTGCAATAAGTCAGAAAAGATCTCCGCGGCGCTCTGTCCGGAGCCGACCACTGTAATTGATTCGGCGCCGGCGAGCTCGTCTTTCCGAAACAAATATTCCGTGCTGACCATCGTGTCCTGACGCGCTTCGCCAGCAATCTCTGCGGGAATAAGCGGTTCAGACCCCGTCCCCATGACGAAATGCTTCGTTTGATAGACACTGATGCTTCCGTCCTCAATGTTCTTGACGCTGACGTCATAATGTCCGCCGGCATTTTTCACGCCGATTACCTCTGAGCCGAAACGGCATGATTTGATTTCTGAAGCCGCCCAGCTCAAATAGTCGTTAAATTCCCGTCTCGGAATATCAAATTCATTAAACGTATAAAACCGGTACAGCCGGTCATGTTCATGGAGAAAGTTTAAAAACGTGTAGCGGCTTTTCGGATCGGCGAGCGTGACCAGGTCTGCCAGAAACGCCACCTGTAAATCTGTCCCTTTAATTAATAGACCGGGATGCCACGCAAATTCTTTCTTTTTATCGAAAAAAAGAGCGTCTGTTCCGGGTATATCCTCTAATAATGCGGCAAGCCCTAAATTAAACGGCCCGATTCCCGCTCCTATGACATCATACATAATTACACCTCTTACGAATAACAGTCTGATGGTCTTTTCCCGTTTTTGCAGACGGTTAAACATAAAAAAAACGGCACGCTGATTCCGTGCCGTTTTTGATATTATAATGCAGATTTAACGAACATCTCATCTAAGTATTTGATTTTCTCTTCTGTATAATGCTCGAATCGGTCATTATATGATTTCGGATCTTTCGGATTGGCGAAGTGCGTGATTTTTCCGGTTTCCGGATGAATGAATTTGCTTGCCGCGCCGCAGCCGATACCGATAATCGTCTGCACTTCTTCCATAATCATAATGTTGTAGATGCTTTCCTGACCAGGGAAGGAGTAGCCGACATTTTCAAGGTTTCCGAGAATGTTTTTCTGCCGGTACAAGTAGTACGGCGTATACCCGTGCTCTTTTGTCCAGCGGACGGCGTCATCCATCATGCGGGACACTTCCTGTCTGTCGGCAACTTTATACTTATGCTTGTTTCTCGTCATTTCTGACGCCCGTTTAAAAGAAAGCGTATGAACGGTCAAAGATTCAGGCATCAGCTTTTCCGTTTCTTCAAGACTGTGTCTGAACTCAGCCGTCCCTTCTCCCGGCAGGCCGATGATCAGGTCCATGTTGATGTTATTCATGCCGTGTTTGCGGGAAAGATGGTATTTTTCGATGGTTTCTTCAACTGTATGATGTCTGCCGATGGCCTTAAGCGTTTCGTTTTCATAAGATTGCGGGTTAATGCTGATTCTGTCAATCTTATACTTATTTAAAACGGCCAGCTTTTCCTCCGTAATCGTGTCGGGTCGGCCCGCTTCAACGGTAATCTCCCTGATATTCGCGACATCCGGGAAAGAGCGGACCATTTCTTCATATAAAAGATCCATTTCTTCAGCGGTAATGCTTGTCGGCGTGCCGCCGCCGAAATAAATGGTCGTCACTTTGATATCATGCCGCTTCAGCCATTCTCCGATTTTCTGCATTTCATAGTGAAGCCCCCATAAAAAGGAGCCGACTCTTCCCGCCTGTCCTTGAATGGCATATGCCGGAAACGTGCAGTAGGCGCATTTCGTCGGGCAGAACGGGATGCCGATATATATGCTGACTTCATCTTTGACCCGGTACAGATCGGGAACCGCAGCGAGCTGACGGTCGACAATCTCCTGCATCAGATTGATTTTTTCATCATGGATCAGATAATCTTTTTTCAGATCGGCGTGCGCCTCTTCTTTTGTCAGGCCGCTCTGCAGCTTTTTATGAAGAAGTTTAGTAGGTCTGATGCCGGTTAAGATTCCCCATTTTTGTGTCATGCCCGTATGCGATTGAAGAAGATTTAAGTAGACGTATGACAGCGTGTTTTTCACCTGTTTAAATACTTCTTTTTCGCTCCATCCGGTAAGAAGCGGTTTCGTATGATGTTCCTTTTCGCCGGTTCCTTTGATTTCTCCGGATACCGACACGCTGTCTGCATCTTGAGAAATGGCAAGTGAGATGACGAGATCAGAGGGTTCCTCCGTTTCGCCGTACGCAAGAACACACTCTTCAAAAAATAAATTCGCGATGTTTTGCAGCGGACGATGCAGCCTGTCATCCGTGATGCCGTCTATTTTTATTTGCAATGTGATCACCTTATTTTTCAGATTCAAAACTTTCTTTAGTGTACAGAAAGAACAGGCTAAAATCAATCCGCGAAAAAGCCGCAGACCGGCGTTTCGCGTCTGCGGCTCTTGATTACGGCCGTTTCATGTGGAACTTATCGAGAAAGCCTTTGCGGTGCTGCATGCGGAAATATTCCTTAATCATATAGGCGACTCCCTGTTCATCATTTGACCTTGTCACCCAGTCCGCTTTTCTTTTTAATTCATTTGAAGCATTCCCCATCGCGACGCCGAGACCGGCCAGCTCGATCATCGGCAGATCATCTTCCTGATGGCCGATAGCCACAACCTCTTCCATTGAAAGCCCGAGTTCAGCGGCGACCATAGAAAGTCCGCTTTCTTTTGAAACCCCTTTAGGCACGATGTTCAGTTTTTCTCCGTTGACGCGGATCACATCGACGGCCGGGAATGCTTTCATTATCGTATCCGTTATGTCAGCCTGCAGGCCATCTTCGGCATGCACTTCAATGACGGGCGCTGAAACCGGCTCATCAAGGAGCAGGTCACTTAATGATTCGACAAACTGCACCGGATAAAAAATCGGGTCAGACGGATGAATCATTGTTTTCCCGACCAGATTGGAGTTCACTTTCTTCTTGTTTCCGATCGAATATTTTTCGTGAAGAAGCCGGATATTGCATGGATAGCTTTCCAGCACCTGAACAATATTAAACGTGTGATCTTCTGATATTTTCTTTTCAAAAAACGGCTCATCTATTTTTTCAGAAATGTATGCGCCGCTGTGGGTAATCAATTTTGCATTCAGCTTTAATATTTTCGCCACTTTTTGAGCGGAGCGAAAATGGCGGTTTGTGACCAGTGTGACGTAAATTCCTTTTTTCTTGACGTATTCGATGGCATCCTTTGTCGTCTGATGAAGTTTGCCGTTGGAGCGAAGAAGCGCTCCGTCTATATTTAACGCCAGCATTTGTTTTGACACAGAGAAGTCCCCCTCCTTGATGACTGTACTTGTCATTAGGATATGACCCTGTCTCTTTGTTTAGAACAACCTTTTCTCCGCAGCAAAAAAGCCTGCCTCAAGCAGACTTTGAACTGTCGTTTTGTTGGGATACGATCGATTTGCTGCCTTCTCCCCAATGTGTATTTCTATTTACGAAATATATCAGGAACCCCTTATTTGACCGTTGATGCGCTCGTTTCACTTACTCTCTGTTGCTACCCCTTAACATACCAGGCAGTATAGGCGACCGTATCCTTAGATCATCTGTAAGTGTAGGCGCTTTCAGAGTTATTATCTCAATTATATTGTTAAAAAACAAGGGTTTTTTTAACTAAAAAAATCAGAGGGAATATCTGTGCTGAATGTATGATAAAGTTGAAAGGGAACATACATTCTCATATAATAAAAGAAAAAAAGCGGTGACTGTCATGTCTCTATTAAAAGATATTTATAACGAAGAATTTGCAGAAGCACTTCTGAACAGAATCAAATCGGCGCATCCGGCTTTTGAGCGGGACAAGTGCCGGGCGCTGATGTTTCAGGAAGATTGGCCCGGACTGACGTTAAAACAGCGGATGCGCCGGATCACAGACTCTTTATATGAAACACTGCCGAAGGATTACATACGGGCGCTTGACGTCTTATATGAGACAGCTCCCCGCTTCTCAGGGCTCGCCGGGATTATTTTTCCCGATTATGTCCAACAGTACGGAACGGATCACTGGGACGAATCAATGAAGGCGCTTCAGTATTTCACTCGTTTTTCCACTTCCGAATTTGCGGTCCGCCCGTATATCAGGCTTGACCGGGAGCGGATGTTCAAAGAGTTCCTTTCCTGGACGGAGCATCCGGACGAACATGTCAGAAGGCTTGCCAGCGAAGGCTCAAGACCGCGCCTCCCATGGGGAATCTCCATTCCGGCTCTTCTTGACGATCCTTCTCCGATTCTCCCTGTTCTGGACCGCTTGATGCAGGATGACTCGTTATATGTCAGAAAAAGCGTGGCGAATAACCTGAATGACATCTCCAAAACACATCCGGATAGATCGCAGCCGAGCGGTTCGGAAGCTGTCCGCACACGGACTGGATTTTGAAGCACGCCTGCAGGACACTGTTAAAAAGAGGAGACAAACAGGCGCTTGCGGTTTTCGGGTTTGAAGACGCCTCCCGGATTTCATTGGAACGTTTTACACTGAATTCGGAAACGGCCGCCATCGGAACAAGCATACATTTTTCTTTTCAGATCCGCTCATCCGCCCGGCAAAAAGTCAGGGTTGAATACGCGATTGATTTTGTAAAGAAAAGGGGGCACCGCAGCCGCAAGGTGTTTAAGATGTCGGAGTCCGCCATGGATAACGGGGACGTAAAAACCTTCAGCAAACATCATTCCCTTAAAGATTTAACCACCCGCAAGCATTATCGGGGAATTCACACTCTGTCTGTCATCATTAACGGTACGGTAAAAGGTTCGCTTGATTTTTCTGTTGAATAAAAAAACCCCTCCATTTCATAGATGGAGGGGTGTGGAGCTTATTCCGGGCTGCCGTAAAGCTCTTCAAGAGGTTTCATAATGATTTTGTTTAACTCGCCGATCAGCATGCTCATGCGCTGTTCCGCTTCCATCAGCTGAGAAATCAATTCATGCTGCTGTACGAGAGCAACCGTTTTTTGTGCCTGCTCTACCTCTTCCTGAGTGATTTCTTCACCTGACATCTGTTTCTGCTGAAGCTGCAGCTGTACATTGCGGAAGTTATCAAACATGCGTTTTGCGGATTCATCTGCGTTTACTTGATCATAAAGCCCTCTCAGACGGCTGTATTCATCACTGTTTCGCAAAGCTTTTTCAAGATCATATGCTGCATCATAAAAATGAACTGCCATAGTAACCGCTCCTTTCTTCCTTTCGGACATACCACTCCACTATAACAGACTGCGGAGCGACTTTCATCATCGGCGTATGTTTTCCTTAGAAAAGAATGACAAACAAAGCCTGAATTGCTCCGATTATCCCGCCGAGCAAACCGCCTAAATACGTTATCATCTTAAATTCTCTCTTGGAAATCGACAGCACCATTTCCTCCAGCCGTTCAACGGGAAACTGATCAACCTGCTCTTTGACCACTTCCTCAAGACGCAGCCGTTTCAGCACATCCTCCAAATGAGCGGCAATACCGCCGAGTGCCGCATCAAGCAGCTTCGGCGCGTACGTCCCCGTAATCTCCCCTTCATAACGGGAGATGATGTCACCGAGCCGGCATTCGAAAAAGGGCGCGGTTTGAAGTGCGGCCAAAGCCCGCTTTTTCATGCTGAACAGCAGATCTTTCGCATTCCACTTTTCATCGGCCTCATAAAGTGTATAAGATTTGAGCTTGCCCCATTCTTGAGAAAGCAGATCAGCCAGAAGCTTTTTCGTTTCCTCATTGCGCAAAAACTTTAACAGCTCAGGCAGCACACGGTCTGCCAAGCTTGAATTGCCGAGGAACATCTGCACCATGCCGCCGAGCATCCCCCGGGAATTCAAAAAGTCGTCAATCATATTTCCGAGCCTGTCTTTCCCTTCTTCGCTCTCAAAATAATCAATGCTCCGCTTCAGAATATAATCTGCGGCCATCGGGACTTTTGCATCCAGCTTTTCCTGCAGCTCATCAGGAAGCCAGTCTTTTATGGCGCGGTGCTCATATTTCCGGTACAGTTCCGAAAGCTTTTCATCGGTAAAACGGTCAATCCAGGCATCCGTCTTTTCCTGCGGATTCCGGATGCCCGCGGCGGCCAAAGCTTCGTGCACCGTCATCTCGGAAGCGGCCATTTTTTGTGTGAATTGTTCGGCGAAAAGAAGCGCCTGGTTTTTAACGGTATCTGATAAAAGCCGTTTTTTTATTCCTTCCGGGGTTAAAAGGTGGTTCGTCACCATGAGCCCCATTTGTTTTGCCAATTCATCCCGCCTTTTCGGGATCAGCCCCGGCGTAAACGGAACCCGTTTTCCGAACAGGTAATACGGCCGGTACGGACGAAATAACATCTGAATGGCAAGATGATTCGTCACCGCGCCGATCGCGGCTCCGATCACAATCATAAATAGAAACGTTCCTGCTATGCCCATTCCTTTTCTTCTGCCTCCATCTAATGTTCTATTTTCTTGATGATATATCTATTCGTATTATAGAGGCTGGCGTGCATGCGGGCAAATGAAGAACCTGAATTGTTGTTTGTGAGGAATAAGGCAAGATGCTGTTTCGTACTCTTTACAGTAGATCATCTTTTATGATGCGCCTTAGCATATTTATTGGATGGAAGGGCCGTTCCATCAGCGGCTTTTTGAATAAAGGGGGAGTAATAATATGACAACACTCGGTTTTATGTCTGTATCCCGCCGGCACGAAGAAGATTACGCCGGGGAATTGGCTGAAAGAGCGCCTCAATATAATGTGCGCTTAGCCCGCTTTACACCGTTTGATATATTTCCGGATTCTTTGCGCGTAAAAGCGCTCGTCTATCACCCGCAAAGCGGAAAGTGGAACGAAACGGAAATCGATATTCCCGAATATATTTACGACCGCTGTTTTTACGGAAAATCCGCTGAAGCGCAAAAAGCCAAACCGATCGTCGAATGGCTGAAAAAATATCGGAAAACGGAATTTATCGGCCGGGGGCTTCCTGATAAATGGACGGTCACGGATGCGCTCCAAAAACATCATCTGATCAGTCCCTATATTCCTGAAACGGCCGAAGTCAGCCGCTATGAACAGGTGCAATCATACTTAGCCAAGGAAAAAGCATGTATACTTAAGCCCGCTTTCGGCGCGGGAGGCAGAGGCATCATCCTGCTTGAAACAGGCAAAAAATCAATTACGGCCACTTACTATATCGGAAAAAACAAACAAACAAAATCATTTTCCAATCACGTGTCTTTTAAGTCTTGGTGCAAAAAAGTGCTGCAGCACCGCTATTTGCTTCAATCCTACTTAAATATCCAGGATAAAGAGCGGCATCCGTGCGACATCCGCATTTTCATGCGCAAAACTGAGTCAGGCGTTTGGGAAACGGTCGGAAAAGCGGTCAGAAGGGGTTATCAGAACGGTCTTTTATCTCATTTCCCCGGAGGATCTGAACCGATTAAGTTTGACACATGGTTTGAGGAAATTCCGAGAAAGCAGCAGGCCGTTTTATTGGATGATGTCTTTTCGATCACCCAATCCGTCCCTTATTTCCTTGACGAACGGTTCGGGCCGCTGTTTGAGCTGGGGCTCGATATTTGTTATGCCAAAGACGGACGCATCTGGCTTTTGGATGTCAATTCAAAGCCGGGGCGGAAAGCTATTTTAAGCGTGGCTCCGGAGGCGAAAGAGGATTTGTATACGAGTCCGCTGAGACGCTTCCGCGAACTTCAGTCACAGGAAAGCCGGAAAGGAGTATTACCGCGTGAATCATAAAGGGATGATTGTCGGCATCGATAAAAAAAGCAAAAATACGCTGTTTCTCCCCTCCTCCATGAAACGGGAAGGGCTTTTATCCGCTGCCTTCGGGACCAAGGTTGTCAAATGCCGTGTAGCCTTTTCTCAATCACTTGAAAAAAGCGCGCTCCTTTCTGAAGATTTGTTTGAGGAGCTGTTGATACCGCATAAAAGCCGGGCTGACTTTCTCATACACGGCCAGACGGTGCACATCGGTCCGCTGATCGGCGTTTTCACAGCCGGGTTCACATCATCGCCGACCCGCCCGTTAAGAGACCGCACAGACTTCTTTTCCAAGATGCTCTCTCTTCATGAACAGGCGAACGGATATTGTTTTGTTTTCGGTGCTCATCAGATCAACTGGGAAGAAGGCACCGTCCAAGCGCTGATTTATAAAGAAAACAGCTGGAAACGGACGGCCGTCCCGCTTCCGAATGTCGTATATGACAGACTCCCGAGCCGAAAAACGGAAGAAGTTCCGCTTTTACAACAGACAAAACAAAGGCTGATGAATGTCTATCAGATTCCGTGGTTTAATCCGCAATTCTTTAATAAATGGGACATTCATAAGCTTCTGGAAAAAAACAGTCTCACCGCTTCACTTCTGCCAAAATCTATCCTGCACCCGAATGCGGAAGCGTTAGAAACGTTATGCAGCACGTTTGACACCGTCTATATCAAACCTGCAGACGGCGCACTCGGAACGGGGATTTACAAGGTGGAAAAAACAGATGCCGGCTTATCTGTCAAACACACGAATGAGGAAAAAACGGTGGTGACGGCAGAGTATTCAGATGCGGCATCCTTCATGACATCATTTAAAGAAAACAATGACCCGTCCGCATTTTTAATTCAGCAAGGCATTGACCTGATCCGGCTGGATGGGCGCCCCGTCGATTTCAGGGTGCACACGAATAAAAACGCCGAGGGGAAGTGGACAGTGACGGCCATTGCGGCAAAAATTTCCGGTGAAAACAGCATCACGACGCATCTGGCAACTGGCGGAGAAGTCAGGACGTTAGCTGAATTATACGGCGATCCGCGCGAGAGAGTCGGCATGATGCGGAAACTTTCAAAAGCCGCCTTGGCGGTCAGCCGCGTGTTAAATGAGCACATTGAAGGTTTTATCGGCGAAATCGGTTTTGACCTCGGCGTCGATCATTCAGGGAAAGTTTGGATGTTTGAAGCCAATTCCCGCCCCGGGCGCAGCATTTTTTCCCATCCGAAGCTGAGATCGGTCGATTACCTGACAAAACGGAGAAATTTTGAATACGCGTCGTATTTATCAGAACGGTCCATCACCGCCCCGGAAAAACTTTGGCGGTGAGGCTGTCTTTTTTTTGGTTTACCCGGGACAGGCAATGAACGATGAGCTACAATGAACAAGATCAACATTTCCCATAAGGAGCGTGAACGTCATGATTTCGCACTTCAGCTGGAAACCGTTATTCAAAAAAGAGAAACTGCCCGGATGGCGGATTTCATTTTACTGGCAGGGTACGCATTACGAAGGGATTTACCATAAGTCCGGAGACATTGAATGGGGACACACACATCCGGGAAAAGAAGAGCCGGCTCTCGTAAAAGAGCTGCATGAATTAATGCTTTATCACATATATGACTGAAAGCTAAAAGCTCAGCCGCACCAGGCTGGGCTTTTCTTTTTCCTTCCGCTATTTACCACACCGTTTTCCGAATGAGATGCCGTTTGCTTTACCATAATACGTAGTACAAAGCGGCAAACAGCATTGGGTGAAGCCGAGCTGGCAATGGTTTTCATTCCGAAAATCATCGGCTGGTGCAATTCCAGCAAACCCAACCATACTACTTTATAAAGGAGATCATACAAATGGCAAACAACAACTCTTCAAACCAACTCGTAGTACCCGGCGCTGCTCAAGCAATCGACCAAATGAAATACGAAATTGCTTCTGAGTTCGGCGTAAACCTTGGCGGAGAAACAACTTCTCGTGCAAACGGTTCTGTCGGAGGAGAAATCACGAAACGTTTAGTATCTTTCGCACAGCAGAGCATGGGCGGCCAAGGCGTACAATAACTCAATAAATGGCTTACAGAAGGCGCGGGATACCGCGTCTTCTTTTATGCCGTCACCCTTTTTTCCTATTCCACATACCCTAGGAAAAAAGGAGGGAAAACATGTCATTCATTGCCTCAGTCAATTGGGAGCTGTTTCAGTTCGTAAGTGTCTCTTTGGTCAATGAATATGTTGCCCACCATTTCCCGTTTATTCACAGGTATTCTTTTCCCCGCTGCTTTGAATGATATAATGAGCGGCGAGGAGGTTTTTTACATGAACATCGCTTTACTCGGAGCAACGGGAAGAGTCGGACAGGCTTTTATAAAAGAAGCGCAGAAACATGGACACATGGAGATATTCGCTCTTGTCAGATCAGCCGGAACAGTCCTTCCCATTCCTGAAAAACATATCATAACAGGGAATGCGAGGCGGCGGGAAGATGTAAGCCGATTGATTTCCAAAGCGGACACAGTCGTGAGCTGTCTCGGCACGGACGGTGACGATACCCTTTCAGCCGCTATGACCCATATCATAGACGGCATGAAACGGCATCATGTTCAGCGTCTGATTACGATCGGCACCGCGGGTATCCTTCAATCACGGCTTATGCCTGATCAATACCGTTTTGAATCGGCAGAATCAAAACGAAAATCAACAAGAGCCGCAAAAGAACACGCCCGCGTATACGAGATGCTGCTGGCAGAGGATCTTGACTGGACGATCATCTGTCCCACCTACCTTCCTGACGGAGATGCTGCCGGAGTTTACCGGTTCGAACAGGATCGCCTTCCTGAAGACGGCGCTGAAATCACCGTCGGAGACACGGCGCATTTTCTGTACCGTGAGCTGATCAGCCCGCAGTTTGTCAGAAAACGGGTGGGACTGGCTTACTGAATGAAAAAAAGGGCGAATCTTTAGATTCACCCTTTCCGATTACACCGCGGACTTCGCCGTTCCTTTCTGCAATTCATACATTTGATGGTACTGCCCCTTTTGCGCCATTAATTCGTCATGGCTTCCCTTTTCAATGATGCGGCCCTTTTCCAGCACGAGAATCTGGTCCGCGTGTCTGATCGTGGAAAGCCGATGGGCGATAATAAATGTCGTGCGCCCTTCTTGAACGACTTGCAGCGCTTTTTGAATGACTGCTTCTGTTTCGGTGTCAATGTGCGCCGTCGCCTCATCCAAAATTAAAATGGCCGGATCAAACACAAGCGCTCTTGCAAAAGAAATCAGCTGACGCTGGCCTGAGGACAGTGTGCCGCCTTTTTCAGTGACGGGCTCTCTGATGCCCTTCGGCAGGGATTGCAGAAGACTTGCGGCGCCGACTTGGCGAAGCGCTTCTTCCGCCTGCTCCAAAGAAATACGCTGATCATCGAGTGTCACATTGGAGCCGATCGTGCCCGAGAAAAGATACGGGTCTTGCAGCACAATGCCCATATGCGACCTCAGCTCCTGCCTCGACATGCCGTATATGCTTTTATCGTCCAGCAGAATATCCCCTTTTTGAGCATCATAAAAACGGAACAGAAGATTCAGGATGGAGCTTTTGCCGGACCCCGTATGGCCGACGAGGGCGACCGTCTCCCCTTTTTCAGCTGTAAAGCTGATGTGTTTCAGCACCTCTTCCCCCTTTCGATATCCAAAAGAAACATCACGGAATTCCACTGTCCCTTTCGCCTTTCTGTCTGCGGGAGCGCCTTCTTCTTCCGTTTCCTCCTCCTGTAAAAGCTCGAATACCCTGGCGGCAGAGACACGGGCCAATTCAAGCTTCGAAAATTGGTTGACAATCCCCGTAACCGGCTGGAACAAACGGTTTAAATAATCAACAAATGCATATAAAACGCCGATCGAAACAATTCCGGCCGCACTCAGACTCGCGCCTCCGAAATACCATATCAGCCCGACAAACGCCAGATTGCGCAACACATTGACAAGACTGTGGGACATGAGGGAATTTAAGGACAGCATTTTGTTTTTGTAGCGGAAATGAGCTTCATTCAATTCTTCAAATTCCTTCATCGTTTCCTTCTCTCGGCGGAACGCCTGAATAATCGGCATCCCTTGAATGGACTCGTTCATTTTCGCATTGATGTCACTGTTAATGGAACGGATTTTTTGGTTGAAGACGGATGCGTATTTGCGATACACAACCGACCAGATCATTAAAATCGGGATAATCAGCAGGCAAACGGCGGCCAGCCTGACGTCAAGCATAAACAGCGCCGTAAAAATGCCGAGCATATAAACGCCGCTTGTGATAAATGTCGACAGCACCGTTACATATAAATCCCTCACCGCTTCTGTGTCATTCGTAATGCGGGCCACGACTTTTCCGGCAGGCAGATTATCAAAGTAGCGGATCGGCATTTTCTGAATGTGTGAAAATACATCCTGCCTCATGCGCTGTATGATCCGATTCGCTCCCATCTGCAGCAGATAATGCTGGCCGTAATGAAAACATACGGAAAACATGAGCAGTCCCGCGTAAATGGCGGTCAGCGTCAGCAATCCTTTTATTTCGGGACGGTAAAATTGAAAAATCTCCTGTCTTGATAACGTAATGGCGGGATATGACCTGCTTTCTTTACCGTTTGATATTGTCAGCCGGCCGTCAGACACAGAACGGTTTCCGTCAAAACTGACGGGACGGTCAACAAAATAGTAGCCCGCACCGACTTGATAAATGTGCGCCTCTCCGGTTTTGTCCGCCCCCGGTTTGAGCCGGTCCTCCCTGACATAATCATGCCCCCGGAACCTGACGGCGCCCGGATCGTCCGCAGAGGCTTTAACCCATGTTTTTTCAATGCCGAGAATGTGGTCGTCAATCATTTTTTTTCCGATAAACGGGCCGGTCAGCTCAGTGCCGACCGCAATAATGAGCAGGACGACCGCCCATATCAGCAGCTTCTTATATTGAAGCGCGTAATTCCATAATCTTCTCCCAGTCTTCATGCGCCCGTCCCCCCTTCTTCAAGAGAGGACAGCTGCTGCCTCTCATATTGTTTTCGATACCAGCCGTTCTGCGCCAATAGCTCCCGGTGCGTGCCTCTTTCAGATACCCGGCCTTCATCCATGACGAGAATGAGATCTGCGTGTTCAACTGCCGAGAGCCGGTGGGTGGTGATAATCGTTGTTTTATGCCGCCGTTTTTTACGGATGCTGTCAATGATAGCGGCTTCCGTTTTCGCGTCTACGGCAGAAAGCGAATCATCTAATATGAGAATGTCCGGATCGGTCAAAAGCGCTCTCGCAATTGAGATGCGCTGCTTTTGTCCGCCCGAGAGCGCTACGCCCTTCTCGCCGACAAGCGTCTCAAGCCCGTCGGAAAGCATACCGATATCGTTTTCAAAATGCGCATCTTTCAGCGCGCTGCCGATTTCCTCTTCGTTTGCATACTGCCGTCCGTAAAGCAGATTCTCTTTTACAGTCTTTGAAAATAAAATATGATCCTGCGGCACATAGCCGATCCACCCGCGGAGCTCCTCAAGCGGAATCTCCTGAATCGGAACGCCTGTAAACGTGATTGCTCCAGCCCCGGGCGGATATTCACGCAACAGCTGCTTAATGATCGTCGTCTTTCCGCTTCCCGTCTTCCCGACGATGCCGAGTGTCTGCCCTTTTTCTACGGAAAAAGATACATCAGAAACCGCCGGTCCCGCTCCGCTCGGATACGTGAAAGTCACATGTTCAAAAACAAGACGCCCTGGCTCCTTGATGCCGGCGGGGTGCTTGGGTCCTGTCACGTCAGGCTCATAGGAAAGCGTCTCATTGACACGATCCAAGGAGGCATTTCCGCGCTGCATGATATTGATTAATTCTCCGATCGCAAACATCGGCCAGATCATCATTCCGAGGTACACGTTAAACGATACCAGCTCTCCCAGCGTCAGCCGGTTTTGAAAAACGAGATAAGCGCCGTAGCCGAGACCGATAAGATAGCTGAGGCCGACGAGAAGCTTCACAGTCGGTTCAAAAAGTGAATCGATAAACGCCACCTTCATATTTTTCTCATATACATCCGCCGTCATATCACCGAACCGGCTGACATCATTTTTTTCCTGCACGAATGCCCGGATGACCCGGACGCCGGATACCGACTCCAGCACCTTGTCATTTAATGATCCGAAAGCATCCTGCGCTTCCGTAAACCGCTCATGGATCTTTTTTCCATACAGGCTGACCGCAGCCGCCATTATCGGCAGCGGAATAATCGCGGCAAATGTCAGCTTCCAGCTGATGAGAAGCCCCATTGTCAAAAATATCGTCAGCATATACATCGTCGAATCAACGAGCGTTAAGACCCCGAAGCCCGTCGTCATACTGACGGCCTGCAAGTCATTTGTCCCCCGCGCCATTAAATCGCCCGTTCTGTATTTCTCGTAAAACGGCGGTGACATTTGAAGAAGCCTTCCCATCAGCTTTGAACGGAGAATCTTCTCCATGACATTCGCCCCGCCGAAAAGCTGATACATCCAAAAATAAGACAGTAAATAGACGGCTGCCGTTAATGCGAGAAAAACACATATGTAAAACAGCATCCCGCTTTTTGTAAACACACCCGCCTTCATATCGTCTATCGCGTTACCAAGAAGTTTAGGCGGAAACATTTCAATGACATTCACAATCAATAACAGAACAATCGCTGTCGTATAGCGCAGCCAATAGGCTCTAAAAAACCACGCGAGCTTTTTTAATACAGTAAACAAATACCGTCATCCCCTTTCATCAATCAGCCGCCCTCAAGCTTTTCCGGATTGTTTTTCATTGTTTTCGCTAATACCGCCACATGCATCACACCTGTCTTTCTTTCATTTTTTTGTATAAAAAAAGACATGAAGCCTCAGCTCCATGCCTCTTATTATTATAAATAAGGTACAGACCCGCCGTTTATGCGCGACTGCCCCGTTTTTAAGCAAATGTTCAGAAAACGGAAGCTGTATGGGAGTCACGCCGGTATTCAGCTGAAGATGAGTTGACAAGCTTTAGTTTTGACATGATCCATACCTCCTTTTTCCCTATATTGTTCCTTCATCATATAAACAAATCCTTTTTTTGTCAATGCAGGTTTTGCATTTCTGCCATTCGGGTATTGTAAAACAAACCTTTTTTACTGAAAGGATGAGGCCGATGTTTCACGCGGACCGGTTGATAGCAGCTTTTGACGGAAGTGATGATAGTAAAAAAGCGCTCCAAAAAGCCATAGACCTTTCAAAAACATTTCACGCGGATTTAACGGTCGTACATTCCCACAATGCAAAAGATACCCGGACGATTGTTGATCCCCCGAGGCCGGGAGCCGGGGCAACGTATATCGGCGGCGGGATTGCAAGCGTTCCTGACCCGCTCCAGGCGGAAAGAATCTCCCCTGATCCGATGATTTATGAAGACCGTACGGAAGAAATCGTTGCGGAAGCGAGAATGCTGATGAACGACAGCCAGATTGACGGGGATATCGACATTTTAGAAGGTGATCCCGCTGATGCCATTATCGAGCATGCCGACCGTATATCGGCGGATTTGATCGTCATGGGGAGCCGGGACCAGAACAGGCTGAAAAAACTTTTATTCGGAAGCGTCAGTGAAAAACTGTCATCGAAATCCGATATTCCCGTGCTGATCGTAAAATAATTCTTTCTGTAAAGCAGCTTAATCAAAAGCTGCTTTTTTTACAGCTCCCGGCTGTTTCTTCTTTTTTTCGGCATCACAAAAAAACTCGCCATGATCAAAAAATCGATGCACAATACGACAGACCAGCCCTTTAACAGTACGCTGAGCGCTTCGGTGCGGGAAGCGTCCTGAATGAGAAATACCGTTCCGGCTAAAAGAACGCCGCCGATGACAAATGCTAATACATGTCTTCCCCACCCTTTTGCATAATGTTTGGCATAATCCAGTCCGTACCGTTTGACCGGTTTTGCCCCTTCCTTGACCACATAATAGCGGAACCGCTCATCCGCCCATTGAATCATGCTTTTCCCGAAGGCGACAGACACTCCGATATAAATGGCCGCCACCGCATGCGCCATAGTCGCCGCCGCCCCTCTGTATAAATCAGCTGCAGCCGCCAGAAACAGTACGGCATCCAATAAAGGAATGAGAGCGAAAAAAAACATTCCGAGCTTTTGCCGCCTGAATATATAGCGCGCCGCCAATCCGAAGATGACAGCCGCCCAAAAAGCAGCCTCACAAATGACAATCAACCAAGCAATCGCGTTCAATCCGGTTCCCCCTTATCGTTTTCTAAAATGCATTGTATCACTGCTTTTTATTTAATACAACTGTATTGCAAAATTGCAAGAAAAAATATTTCCTGTTACACTGGAACCATGCCTAAAATAATCGATCATGAAAAAAGAAGAAAACAAATAGCCGAAGCCACTTGGCGGACGATTTTGGAGCGGGGAATGGAAGGAGCGACAGTGAGAAACATCGCCCAGGAAGCGGGTCTTTCTTTAGGCGCGCTGAGGCACTATTTCACCACCCAGGATGAGCTTTTAGGGTATGCGATGACACTCGTAAAAGAAAAAGCGGCCGCCAGAATTAACGAAGTTGCCATGAAAGATCTGCCGCCGAAAGAAAAAGCGGTGCGTCTGATGCTTGAAATCATCCCGACAGATGAAGAAACGATGGCTGAAATGGAGGTATGGTTCGCTTTCACAGCTTATGCCAGACATAAGGGAGAAGAGTTTCAACCCCAGCAGGACGGGATCTTGGCATATATCCGCGGTCTGATTGACTGGCTGGATGAAAATAAGCTTCTGAAACCGAATCTTGATAAAGAGATCGAAGCGGAGAAAATGTACGCCATCGCCGACGGATTGGCGCTGCATGCCATGCTTGAACCTGAGCGTCTTTCAAAAGAGAAGATCTCCCGTGTGCTCGTGCAGCATATCGAATCTCTTTTTATCTGACTGAAGCAAAAAGGCCGGATGTGTTCCGGCCTTTTTTCAGCTTATGACTGAACGCCGAGCTCCTGCTGAATGTGCGACTGAAAAGCCTCCTGAATCGTTTTGGCTACAGGTCCCGGCGCGCCGCTTCCGACCGGTTTTCCGTCAAGGGTTACGATCGGGATTAATTCAGCCGTCGTTGACGAGATGAAAATTTCATCCGCATCCCTGAGTTCGTCTTCGGTAAGAGCCTTCTCCCGCACCTCAATCCCGTTTTCTTTCATCAGCTCTAACAGTTTCATCCGCGTAATGCCGTTTAAAATCAGCTCATTTGCAGGATGCGTCCGGACAGTGCCGTTTATGACGGCGTATACATTGGAAGAGGTTCCTTCCGTAACCGCTCCGTCCCTTATCAGCACCGCTTCATAAGCGCCTGCTTCATAGGCTTTTTGTTTAATCATCACATTATACAGTAAATTCAGACTCTTAATGTCACACCTCAGCCAGCGTTTGTCTTCCGCCGTTATGGCCTGCGCTCCGGCTTTTTGTTCATTTTCCGGTTTTTTCACTGAAAAGGTGTATGCCGTCGTCTGCGGTTCCAATCCTTCGTCATACTGGTGCTTCCGCGGCGCCTTCCCTCTCGTCGTCTGTATATAGACCCCGCCGTCAATGAGTTTGTTTTCCTGTACGAGCTTTTGCAGATCCCATTCTATGTCCTCTGCGGAGAACGGCAGGGTGATGCCGATTTCTGCGGCGCTTCTGAAAAGACGGACGATATGCTCACGCAGACCGAATAAGGCGCCGTTATACACTCTGATGACCTCATACACACCGTCACCGAATTGATATCCGCGGTCCTCAATATCAACTGCCGCTTCTTCACGATCAATCAACTGGCCGTTTACTAATGTCTTCATGTAAACCCTCCTAATCGTTATCTGCCGTGATGTACATTCTCAGCTGTTATTGTCAACTATTCTATCATACTGAACGAGCCGGCTGCGGAGTTTATTTTTTTCTTAAAATCTTATTATTCGACATCTTTTCTATGTCTTTTCCAGTTTTGTTCCTGTATACTTGATTCGACATACATATGCTGTTAACTTATGGCACTTCGCAAGCCTCCGCTGTTATCGGCATTATGCAGAAACTTATGCTACTGGAGAGATTGTTATGCGCAACACAAAAGAAGGTGCTTCCCCTTCTCTGTTTTCATTGGCTTTTAAACTTACAAGTTTAGCAGTTTTGTGCGGACTGCTTCTGGTAATCGTCATAATGGGATATTCCGCTTCCGCCGCAAAAAACAAACAGGTCACCGTGACCGCAAACGGGCAGCTTCGGGATGAAGCAGAAAGCCTGCGGCTGAAAAATGATTCTCCCGACGTCTTAATGAAACATTTGCAGAAAGAGCGTGACCCAGGGAAAAAAACGGTATATTTAACCTTCGACGACGGGCCGTCTCCATATACTGAACAGCTGTTGAATGTATTGAAGGCAAATGGCGCAAAGGCCACTTTTTTTATGCTTGAACCGCGGATGAAAGCCTATAAGCATTCCGTGCAAAGAGCGAAGCAGGAAGGAATCGCGCTCGGCCTGCACGGCGTGACGCACGATAATCACCTGTTTTATCAAACACCGACATCACCGCTGAACGAAATGCAGCAGGGACGCGATACGCTCGAGGCAATCACCGGAGTAAAAACGGATCTTGTCCGCACGCCATACGGCAGTAAACCGTCATTGACGGCTGCCCAGATTAAGAATCTCGAAAAAGGCGGATTCGTGTACTGGGACTGGACGATAGACAGTGAAGACTGGAAGTACAAAAACGCACGGTACGTGCCGGAAGTATTGAATCAGCTCGCATATTTGGAAAGCGTTCATACGAGCAGGCCGCATGTCATTTTAATGCACGATCTGCCTGCGACGGTGCACGCTTTGCCTAGCCTGATCCAAAAACTGAAAGCCCAGGGCTACTCCTTTGATGTTCTGACGGATCAAATGATTCCCGTCCATGAATAAGAAAAGCCGGATCTGTATATGATCCGGCTTTTTTATGTCGCGGCGCTGATCCGTTTTGCAAATTCACCGATCTTCTCATGGATGACAAGATCAAATAAATGGTCGCAATATGTCGGCTCAAGGTTAATGATCACCTGCTTCAAACCGGGAATCCGGCCCGCATCCTCAGGGACAAACCTTGCCGGCGCCACTTCAAGCGAAGTGCCGATCACAAGAAGAAGATCAGCTTTATCAAGCTTTTCATAAAGGGTTTCAAAATGCTGAACGAGATCGCCGAACAGCACGACATCCGTTTTTAATACGGTGCCGCATACCGCATGATCACCGATTTCCGCCGTACATTCCGGCACTTCGTCCTTCAGCAGATGAGAAAGCCCGTAGCGCGCTCCGCAGCGGGGGCATGCGGCGGTCTGAATTGAACCGTGAAGCTCATAGACACTGCTGCTTCCCGCTTTCTTATGCAGCCCGTCAATATTCTGCGTGAAAATGTCTACCTGCTTTCCCCGCTTTTCAAGATCCGCCAAATACGTATGGCCGGCATTCGGCTCATAGCCTCCGCTCATTTTCATCTGAAAGAGCTGTTTGAATTTAGGCCAGAATTCACGCGGACGGCGTTCAAAGTATTCCCTGCTCATCGCTTCCATTCTGGAGGTGTCTTCGGTCCATATACCGCCCGCCGAACGAAAATCAGGAATGCCGGATTCCGTGCTCATTCCCGCTCCCGTCAGCACCACGATACGTTCCGCCTGATTGATCAATGTCATAAACGCTTCCACTCTTCCACCGCCTTTTCTTTTTATCATATCATGAAAAAAGAACGGCGCCTGTTATGCCCGTTCTTTTTCTCCGGAATGATCCTTCACATGAACCGGATCATCGTGGCTCTTCTGTTTTACGAATACATTCTGGCCCGGATAGGCGAACTCCACGCCTTCCTCAGCAAAAATATCAATAATCCGGCGGTTGATATCCTGCCGCACGTCCAAGCTTTCCGCCCAGACGATGGTCTTTGTGTAAAAGTTGAAAAACAGATTATAATAGCTGTCCGCAAACACGTCAAAGTTAACCATAATCGTATCATCATGCACGCCTTCATGTTCACGAAGCATTTCTCTGAGCCTTGTGATGCACCGCTCTAAACGATCAATCGGCGTCGCATAAGAAACACGAACAGAAAACGTGACCTGGCGCTTCGTCATCCTCGTCCAGTTTGTGATGGCTTCCATAGACAGCGTTGAATTGGGCACGGTAACAAGCGCCCCCTGCGCCGTCCGGAACCTTGTGCTTCGGAATGTGATATCTTCAACGCCCCCCGTTACAGATGACGTCTCGACCCAGTCGCCGATCGTAAACGGCTTTTCCGTAATGATGATAATGCCGCCGAAAAAATTGCTGATCGTATCTTTAGCCGCGAGCGCGAAGGCCAATCCGCCAAGTCCGAGTCCGGCCACGAACCCGTTTACATCATAATTGAATTCCTGCGCGATCACACTGACGCTGAGCGCCAGAATGACAAAGCGCAGCACCTTGGATAAAAACGGCGCCAAAATGTCATCCATATCAAGCTCAAAACGCTGATTGACTTTATGAAATAAAAACGAAGACGCCGATGTCAGATTGCAAAGCCCCCAGGCGATCAGCGCAACGATCAGAGAGCGGTACAATTTTTTGACAATGTCCATCTGCCCGTCTAAAAACGGCGAATACTCAATCGCCAAAAACAGACCCAGCGCCACGAAAAACCATCTGGCCGGCTTGTCAAACGCTACGGCAATCTGTTTGAATATGTCGGTTTTCGGCTTGTTCGCCAATTTGTAAACGAGCTGAAAAAAGTATTTGACAAACAGTTTTCTCAAAACGAGAAAAGCCGCTAAAATTCCGATGCTGATACTGATCTGCGAAATATGGTCAAGCGTAAAAAAGCTCTGAAATTGTGTCATCATGGCATGCTCCTTTGTCTTGTCGAAAATCTATTATACTAAAACATTCGGACATCAGCTTCTTTTAATGTCTTTAGGCAGCCTGAAAAACCCCGGCATCAGAGCACAGCCGGGGTTTTCACACATTCGTTCATCTTTCAGCCAGATACAACAGGGTCAGGCACTATTTCTTCTTTGATTGTGTCTGTTTCAGGAGAGTCGCTTTTTGGATTTCAGCATCGGTTTCGGCCTTAATTCTTTCTTCCACTTTCAATCTCCCTTTTCCCATGATCTCGCCTCCTTTTTGCCATTATAAATCATCACTGCGGATTGTAAACCGAAAAAAGCACTATCTTTATTCCAAAAAAATACTGTTTCGCACATTCACCAGTTTGAATCGCTGTGCATATACGAATCTGATATAATAACAGAAATGCCCATGAGGGGAGCTGACAAGCTTGTATACCATCGCTCATCGCGGCGCATCCGGTTACGCGCCCGAAAATACATTTGCGGCATTTGATATCGCTGCCGAAATGAACGCTGATTTCATTGAGCTTGACGTCCAGCTCACAAAAGACGGCCAGATTGTCGTCATCCATGATGACAAAGTCGACCGGACGACGGACGGCTCCGGTTTTGTAAAAGATTTTACGCTGAAGAAGCTGCAGTCTCTGGATGCCGGCAGCTGGTATGGGGCTGAGTTTAAAGGGGAGCGGATTCCCCTGCTCGAAGAGGTTCTGAAGCGTTATCATTCTGAAATCGGATTTTTAATTGAACTGAAGGGGCACGTTTCTCAAATCGGTCTTGAAAAAGCAGTCGGCCAGCTGTTAAGCAGGTTTTCCTTTTCCATCCGCCCTATCGTTCAATCATTCAGCCTCAAGTCAATTCAGACCTTTCACGACATGTATCCGTCCGTTCCGACTGCAATAATTGCAAGACCCAGCTTCGGGATGTTTTCCAAAAGCCAGCTGGCCGCCTACAAATCAGCCGTAAATTATGTCAATATTAAATATACCCGCCTGAATCGGTTCTTGATTTCCACCGCTCACAGACACGGCCTGAAAGTATTTGCCTGGACGGTCAGAAATCAAAAGACGGCCGAAAAACTGCAAATGATGGCAGTTGACGGCATTGTAACTGATTTTCCGGATTTTATTTCTAAGGATGGCTGATATGAAACAATACATCGCAATTTTTATCGGAGGCGCGCTTGGCGCATTGCTCCGCTTTGAAATGAGCGCGCACATTCACAGCGGTTCTTTCCCGGCGGCCACTTTCCTCGAAAATACGGCGGGAAGCCTTTTACTCGGTCTTATTACGGGTTATTTCATCATTCGGGCTAAACGCCCTCTTTTGACCGCCTTTTTAGGAACCGGTTTTTGCGGAGGCTTCACGACGATGTCAACCTTCGCAAAAGAAACCATTTTTCTGCTGCAATCGTCTCCCGCAGCGGCTTTTTGTTATTTTGCCGCGACATTAGTCTCTGGCATTACCCTTGCATGTGCCGGCATTTTCTGGGGACGGCGGATTGCCCTTCACGCAGCGGGAAGGGGGCATGATACGCCATGACGATTGTCCTGATGCTTATCGCAGCGGGTATCGGAGCGGTATTACGGTCTCTGCTGGGTAAAACAATTTCAGAAAGAACAAAAGGTTTTCCGATGCCGCTTGGAATGGCTGCGGTCAACCTGCTCGGCTCCTTCGGCCTCGGCATGTTCACCGGCCTGGGTCTGGATAATCCTTCTGCCGGCATCATCATCGCGACGGGCTTTTTCGGTGCGTTTACGACCTTTTCCACGTTCAGTATTGAAGCCGTGCAGCTGATGATGAACAATCGCATAAAGGAAAGCCTGCTCTACATCGCTGTTTCAGCAGCCGGAAGCCTTTTGGCGTTCTGGTGCGGCTTTGTTATGATATCCATTTAAAAAAACCTTGAGCTTATTTTTCGCTCAAGGTTGCGTTATGAAGCATGACCGTTTCAGGCACGGGCAGCTGGCGGTTTATTGTTCCCTGACCGCCCGGGCGGCCCTGTTCTTCTTTGAGTTCAAGCTGTTTAATAAACCGGCCGTCCATTTCTAATATGAGGGCAGTGTATCCCCCGATTTGTATCGACTCACCCGCACAGATGTCAATATTCCGTTTCAGCACAAGACCGCCGATCGTGTCGACTTCCTCTTCAATCCCTGCGCCGAGAAGATGATTCACCTGATCAATCCGAACCTTTCCGTCCAGCACATAATGGCGTTCGGACAGCTTTTGAATCTGCGGCTGTTCGTCCTCATCAAATTCGTCTCTGATATCGCCGACGATTTCTTCAAGGATGTCTTCGGTCGTCACAAGACCGGACGTTCCGCCGTATTCATCAGACAATATCGCCAAATGAATCCGTTCTCTCTGCATTTTTATCAGCAGGTCGTGTATCGGGATCGTCTCGATGACTTCAATCACCGGGCGGACGTAAGACGTGATGGATACTTCCGCTTTTTCATCTTCTGTCATAAACAGCAGATCTGAAAAGAGATGCTTCGTATTGATCATGCCGATGACGCTGTCTTTGTCCCCGTCCGTTACGGGCCAGCGCGTATATTTGTCTTTCAGCATCATATCAAGCATTTCCGGCACGTCCATATCAGTGGAAACAGCCGCGATTTCTTTTCTCGGGATCATGATTTCCTTGGCGATCCGATTATCAAAATCAAAAATTTTATTCACAAACGTATATTCAGACGGATTGATTTCTCCGTTTTTTAAACTTTCTGACAGCAGGATCCGCAGCTCTTCTTCAGAGTGGGAGCCTTCATGCTCAGATGCCGGCTTTAATCCGGCCAAACCGGTCAGAATTCTCGCGGAGCCGTTCAGCACCCAAATAAACGGGAACATGAACACGTAAAATAACCGAAGCGGTCCGGCAATCCATAACGTCAGCTTTTCCGCTTTTTGAATCGCAACCGTTTTAGGCGCAAGCTCACCGACGACGACATGTAAAAACGTAATCAGCCCGTACGCCGCAGCAAAAGCAATCACATGCTCGGCTGAATCCGGCAGCCCCATACCCTGAAACACAGGATGAAGCATCCGCTCAAATGCAGGCTCTCCCAGTACGCCGAGCCCGATGGAGGTGAGTGTAATGCCAAGCTGCGAGGCGGATAAATACTCATCAAGATCCGTAATGATACGCTTTGCGAGCACCGCCCGTCTGTTCCCTTCTGAAATGAGCTGATCAATTCTGGATCTTCTCACTCTGACGATCGCAAATTCACTCGCCACGAAAAATGCCGTTAACGCAATGAGCACACCGATTAAAATCAAACTGTCAATATCGTCCATTTCACCTTATCCCGAATTGAAGGATAAGGACGTCACCTCCTGATTTCATCGTTTTTTCTTAAGCGAGAGGAACGAAATGGGTGATTGACTACACAGAGGGCCCCATCCTGCCACCTCCTAAGTCAAAGCATGATTGTCATTTGTATAGTTTATTGTATCACAACTCCATTCTTTCATCATTTTCAGATTTTTTATCATATAAAAAACAGCCTTCAAAAAGAAGGCTGCCGTTATCTGCTTCGGAAATGATTTTCTAAACAAAGCGCCGTATTAATCCCCCCGAATCCCATGCTTAAGCTTAACGCATGGTGTACGGTATGGGCGCTCGGCCCGTCGGTCACCCACTGAAAAGAATCATCAATCGGCTCCGTTAAGTTTCGGATCGGATGAAGCTTGTTTTCCCGCATTTGCAAGAGAGCAGCAATGATTTCCACCGTTCCGGCCGCACTCAGACCGTGTCCGGTAATCGATTTTGTCGCATTAATCCGCGCGTGCGACAGGCCGCTTTCAGAAAGCGCCCGGCATTCAGTCTTATCACCGATCGGCGAACCGGTGCCGTGCGGGTTGATGTAATCGATCTCTTTTGCTGAAAGACCGGCCCGCTCCAGCGCCTGGCGGATCACCGTCATTTCGCCCTCTGCTGAAGGATTCGGGTTGCGGTTCGCATCGGAAGCCATCCCCCAGCCCTTTAAGCCGGCCCACGAACGCGCGCCCCTCTCTTCGGCAGATTCAGCGCGTTCCAGCACAATCGCCCCGCACGCCTCTCCGAATATAAACCCGTCCGTATGCCGGTCAAACGGGCGGCAGGCGGCTTCAGGCCGTTCAGCGTATGTATCAGTGCCCATCGCTCCCAAAGAACGGAGAGCATGACACTCCATGTACGACAGATCGGCCAGCGCCCCGATCACGATGCATCGGTCAAACAGGCCTCCTTTGATTCCTTGAGCAGCCTGAATAACCGCCGCCTGGCCGCTTGCCGACGCGCCGCCGACCGTAAAGGCCGGCCCTTTTATCCCGAATTGCTCCGTACAAAGCCCCGACAAATCACTATCCATAAAAGAAAGCCCGTATGTCGGATTTACAAATTGCGGCGTTTCACCGTTTTTCTCAAAGACCTGCAGCAATTCGCGCTGCGTCATATTCGAGCCGCCGATGATCAGACCGGTGCGGCTGTGGTCAGCGCCGTCTAATTGAGCGTCATGCCACGCTTCATATAAAGCGATAAGCGCCGTCTTTCCTGATAATGCGGCCCTTCGGTACAAGCGCTTGGACAGCGCGTCCGGCGGCGTTAATCCGCTAAGCTCCGCGCCGATAAACGAACTGCCTTTCTGCCGGCCGGGCCGTTTCATCACATCAAAGGCGTGCCGCCCCTCCATGAGCGCATCGAGAAACGCCTCCTTGCCTTGTCCGACCGCGGTTAAGACTCCGATTCCTGTAATGCTGATGTCTGACGTGCCATTATTTCTCCTCGACATTTGTCCGTTCTCCCATCTTTATGTATTGGAAGCTATGAAGAAAAATCTTGATACAGTGCTTTGAAAATATCGCGCGACTGTCTGATCTGTTCTGAAGGCACGCTGAAAGATAATCGGAAATAGCCGCTTTTTCCAAATCCGCTGCCGGGTACGATCAATAGTTTGTATTTCTGTGCGGCATGCATGCAGAACGCCACCTCGTCTTCAATCGGTGATTTCGGAAAGACGAAAAAGCCTCCTTTCGGCATTTCAAATTCGAAGCCGGCTTCTGTGAGGATGTCCACCATAAGGTCTCTCCGCTTTCTGTAAGGTTCAGCGTCAATCGAAAGATCATCCATTTTCGCCACGGCGCGCTGCATCATGACCGGAGCGTTCACAAAGCCGAGCGTCCGGTTGCAGAAAACGAACGCATCCGTCAGAAGATCGCCCTCAGGCATTTGGGCGTCTGCCGCGATATACCCGAGCCTTTCCCCCGCAATGCCGAGATCTTTACTGAACGAACTGACTAAAATCACGCGGTGATACGCCTGAAACGGATTCGCCTGCTCTTCTCCGTAGATCAGCTGGCTGTACGGTTCATCAAATAAAATAAATATGCTTTGGCCGTTCCGCTCTTCGGCTTCTTTTAATAAGGCGCCCAATTCGTTAAGGTTTTTCTGGCTGAGCACAGTCCCCGTCGGATTATGCGGCGTATTAACGATCAGTCCTTTCGTACGGGGGGTGATCGCACCTTTAACCGCTTCAATATCAATCTCAAATGAGTCAGTCAGCGGGCGGATGACGGGTCTGCCGCGGTAATTTTCAACATACGCTTTATATTCCGCAAAATAAGGCGAAAGAAGGATGACTTCTTCCTCCGGGTTTAAAATGCTCTTCAGCGCGACATTCAGCGCCCCTCCGGCTCCGACCGTCATGACTGTATGCCTGGCGGAAATTTCTGTCTGAAACCGCTCTGACAAAAAGCGCGCAGCCTTTTCTCTCGCCTCCGGAAGCCCCTGGTTTTGTATGTATCCGTGCCGCCCTGTTTCAGCCGCTTCGCAAAGCGCCTTTTTAAACGTTTCAGGCGGCTCCGCAACCGGATTTCCTATTGAAAAGTCAAACACCTTATCGGCGCCGAACTCTTTTTTCAGCCGCGCGCCTTCATCAAATAGTTTGCGTATCCATGAACCTTTCTCCAGATTCTGTGTCACTTCCCGTGATAAACCGGCCACTGTCATCTGTCCCTTCTGTCTTTTTCTTCCGTTTCTATTTACAATGATTATGAAAGATTTACCTGGCGCAGTCAACGCTTTTTCAGACAGCCCGCCGCGCCGTTTCAGGAGAAAGACGGAAAACAATAAACTTGTGCAAACTCCCCTTCATATATTAAACTATTCTCATAACTATAACGTGATGGTTGGGGAGGGATTTAGATGGGGCTGAGACTTATCGCATCAGTGAATTAGCAGAGCTTGCCGGTGTAACGAAACGCACGGTGGATTACTACACAAACCTCGGGCTTTTAAAGCCTGACAGGTCTTGTTCGAACTATCGTTACTACGATACACTTGCACTTAATCGGTTAAAGTTTATAGTCGCTTGTAAAAAGCAGCGATTGGCCCTGTCTGATATAAAAGATCGACTGGAGAACCAGTTTCCCTCTTCAGCCCTGCCTGACGATATTGGAAATCTGGCATCGGAAATTGATCACATGAATCAAAACATCTCCGTGATCTTGAATCGGTTTGAAAAGCTTGAACCAGAGGAGCGCGCCCAGCTGAAAAAAAGGCTGGCTCCAGAAAAGCTTGCAGTGCTTCAATCATTTATGCTGCTGTTAAGTTAAACCATTATCTTACTAACAGGAGGTGTTACCTTCATCTTCCCAAAAGGAGTGAAGGTTCTAATTGGACATTGTGAATTTGATTTTAGTCGCGGTTTTAATCGCGCTGACGGCATTTTTCGTAGCATCTGAGTTTGCGATAATCAGAATCAGAGGCTCACGGGTTGACCAGCTTATAGCAGAAGGAAATAAAGCCGCAATCGGTGTCAAAAAAGTGACCACGCATTTAGATGAGTATTTATCGGCGTGCCAGCTCGGCATAACATTGACTTCCATCGGTCTTGGTGTCTTAGGCGAATCAACGATTGAACGCTTGCTTCATCCGCTTTTCACAAAGATAAACGTACCAAGCTCATTATCGCATATTATTTCATTTATTCTCGCCTACGCGATCATTACATTCTTACACGTGGTCGTGGGAGAATTGGCGCCGAAAACAGTCGCCATCCAGAAAGCGGAAGCCGTTTCAATGCTGTTTTCGAAACCGCTCATTTGGTTTTACCGCATCATGTTCCCGTTTATCTGGCTTCTGAACAACTCCGCCCGTCTTTTAACGAAGACGTTCGGTCTGGAGACGGTGTCTGAAAATGAGCTTGCCCACTCTGAAGAAGAGCTGCGCATCATTTTATCGGAAAGCTATAAAAGCGGTGAAATCAACCAGTCTGAATTTAAATATGTGAACAAAATCTTTGAATTTGACGACAGACTTGCAAAAGAAATCATGATTCCGCGTACGGAAATCGTCAGTCTGCCGCATGATATCAAAATTTCTGAAATGATGGACATCATTCAGATTGAAAAATATACCCGGTACCCTGTCGAAGAGGGTGACAAAGATAATATTATCGGCGTTATTAACATTAAAGAAGTGCTGACCGCCTGCATAAGCGGCGAAGTATCAGTCGACTCGCCGATTACCGATTTTGTCAATCCGATCATCCATGTGATTGAGTCGGCACCGATTCACGATCTGCTTGTAAAAATGCAGAAGGAACGGGTTCATATGGCGATTCTGTCGGATGAATACGGCGGCACCGCGGGGCTTGTCACCGTTGAAGACATTATTGAAGAAATCGTCGGGGAAATCCGTGATGAATTTGATATCGATGAAATCAACGAAATCCGCAAACTCGGCGACGGCCATTACATGCTTGACGGCAAGGTCCTGATTGATCAAGTGAACGAACTCCTCGGCATCCATTTGGAAAATGACGAGGTCGACACCATCGGCGGCTGGTTCCTTACCCAGAAATACGACGTCGAACAATACGACTCGATTATCGAAGAAGGCTGTGAATTTATCATTAATGAAATTGACGGCCACCACGTCGCATATATCGAAGTGAAAAAACTGGCGTTTGATGAACTGCTGGAAACCGCCGAACAAAAAGAAGCATAACAAAAAAGCTTGCGCGTCTGATACAGACGGCAAGCTTTTTTTCATTTACAATTGTTCAAGTTTTTTCTCAAGCTCTTTAATTCTGGCATTCAGCTCTTCTGTCATGGCCGCAAGCCTCTCCTTCGGCGCAAGATCGGAAAAGTCCTCCAAAAAAATCGGCTCGCCGATGATAAGCCGCATTTTTCCCTTTTTAAACAGCGCTTTACCCGTAGACGGCCCTTTATATGCGGCCGGAACGAGCGGCGCTTTTCCCATTTGGGCGATGGTCACGGCCCCTCTTTTCAGCGGGACGTCTTCTGATGTTCTCGTGCCGCTCGGAAAAATCCCGACAATCTTTCCTTCCTTCAGAAGCTTAATCGGCGTTTTAATGCTGCTCGGGCCCGGATTTTCACGGTCAACCGGGAACGCGTGAATCTTCTTCAAAAAACGTCCGATCCACTTTTTCTGAAACAGCTCTTTTTTCGCCATATAATGAATCTGATGGGGCAATATCCCGACACCGAGCGTTAGGACGTCCACCCAGCCCGCATGCGTGCACGCGATAACGAATCCTTTATCAGACGGAAGATTCTCTTTATTGTACACTTTCACTCCTCCGCGCAGGGATAGAATGCATTTGATGGCATTTGCACAAAACTTATACATAACGCACTTCCTTTGTTGTAATGATCAAAAGTGTTCTCTCTCTATTATAACAATATTTTTTATTACCTGGTACTAATAATTATATTTTTCCTCCGCCGATCTCTATCTTTTATGACGGATTTTGGGTACTATAGAGAAATGGTGTTTGATGAGGTGAAAATGAATTTAAGCCGTTTGCATGGAACGTGCAACTTTAAACCTTTCTTATGCGTGTATAACATAGAGGGGAGAAAAGGCAGTGACGATCGATGAAATTTACCAAATGTATATGAATGATGTTTACCGGTTCCTGCTCTCCATGACAAAAGACAAGCATCTCGCTGAAGATTTGCTGCAGGAAACCTTTATGAGGGCATACATACACATTCACTCCTACGACCACAGCAAAGTAAAGCCATGGCTTTTTCAAGTGGCGAGAAATGCGTTTATAGATTATGTCAGAAAACATAAAAAGGAAGTGACCATTTCCGATGACTTAATTGGGAGCCTTTTTCAGACGGCTGTTCAAAGCCCGGCTCATCAGATTGAAATCAAGGAAGTGCTGACAGGGTATATGTCCGAACTTCCCGACAATTATCGGGAGGCCTTAACACTGTATTATTTAAAAGAACTGAATTACAAAGAAGCATCCCATATTATGAATATTTCAGAGGCTAATTTTAAAAGTGTTTTATTTCGTGCCAGACAGCGGCTGAAAGCACTTTATAATAGAGGTGTTAATGATGAATGAAGAATTTAAAAAGCGTTTTTACCAATACAAAAATGGAGAAATGAGCGACCGGGAAATGGCCGCCTTTGAAGAAGAGCTGGAAAAGCTGGAAGTCTATCAGGAGTTGATTGAAAGCGAAATGCAGGACGACCGGGAATGGGACGTCGGCATCAGCCCGGAAAAACAGAAGGCCATTTTATCATACGGAAAACGCAAATCGTATTTGCGGATTTCAGTTCTCGCCGTCATCTCCACTTTGATGATTTTGCCGCTTTGCACTTTGGGAAGCTACCTCTATTACGGTCTGGGAGGAAAGGAAAGCACCGGCAATCAATTAATGGAGACCGCGGCAGTGACGGTGGCGACCACAATGCCGAACGTCCTTGTCGATACCTCCGGACTGAAAAGCCAGGTGAAGCTGTTTGGAATGAATACGGAATTTCCGCTGCAAAAGCAGATCGGCACAAAAACGAAATCCGTCGGCGGAGAACGGATTGAAATGTTTTTAGATACGGTCAAATCGCCTGCCGTTAACTACTATGATTTAGACGCGGCACAGGCAAAGCATTATTTCGCCCATCCTTCCGGCTTAAAGGAACGCACGATTGAAAAAGCCGGTCAGACATTAAAAAAATTGCCTGAAGGAAGCGTGGCGGAGGTCTATCTTTCTTATGACCGGGCCTACCCTTCTTCTCAAGTATATTCAACTTTTAAAAAATACGATGTGAAGTTTTTATGGAATGCGGTCGAAACGGAGAAAAATCTGAAAGACAGTCCTTATGCCGAGCCGTTAGGATTTCCCGGGAAAGATTCCAAGATGGTGTCCTCTTTCGAAACGCAAGGACAGACAGACCGTGAACAATTTATCAATGCCCTTGAATTTATGTCCCGCCATAAAAAATGGGCGCATGCAATATCGAAACGAAAAGACATGAATCTTGGCAGCCGAATCGACTATGTTGAACATCACGGAATGAACGTATACGGCTCTGTCGTGACGGGGCCGACAAAAGAAATCGAACGTCTGCTGAAAAACAAAACAGTAAAAGCAGCAAACATCGGTGAGGTGGAATTATGGAATTGGTAAGAATTTTTAAAGAGCATAATGTTTTCGGCTGGATATCAGTCGGTACCGCGATTTTGTCGCTGCTGCTTTTGAACGTGGCAATCATCAGCAATGTGACTTTCTATTCTTATCAGATGCTGCCGTTTGCGATGGCCGCCGTGCCGTTCGGCATCATTGAGCTGTTTATTAAAAAAGGACGGACGGGCCCGGGACTGCTCGGTGTCATTCTCAATCTGTTCGTCATTGTCTGTGTATATACGATCGTTGCGGTTGATACGAATCTGCAATTCGGTTTTTAAACATAAAAACAGGCCCTTTTACGGGGGCCTGTTTTTTTAAAATGAAAGAACGCCGATTAAATGCAGCAATACGACGATGATAGCCAGCGGCACGAGATATTTCAGAAGGAAATACCACAGTTGAAAGAAACGATAGCCGATGGCGGAACCGCTTTTCATCTCGGCAAACAGCTCCTGCTTCGGTATTTTCAGCGGGACGAAGATTGATATTAATAAAGCGCCGAGCGGAATCAGCACATTGCTGACGGTGAAATCCGCAAGATCAAAAAACGTTTTTCCGAACAAATGAACATCACCGAGAACACCGTATGATAAACAGGACGGAATTCCGACTAAGAAAATGAGCAAACCGCTTGTCCACGACAGCTTCTTTCTTTTCGTTTCATCACCTTTCCCGACAGTCGCCACGATAATTTCCACCATCGAAAAGGCCGAAGTCAGAGCGGCGAAGAAAAAGACAGCCAAAAAGCTGATAAAAAACAGCGAGCCGAACGGCAGCCGGTCAAACACAGCCGGCAGCACGGTAAACAGCAGTGTAGGCCCTTCATCCGGTTTAAAGCCGAACGAAAAAACCGCCGGGAAAATGGCCAGTCCCGCAAACAGCGTGACGAGCACATTCATCAAAACAATGGAACCCGCCGAACCCGGAAGATTTTGGGTTTTCGGCAGATACGAACTGTATGTCACCATGACCGAAACACCGAGCGTTAATGTAAAAAACGCCTGTCCTAAAGCATATAGGATGGATTCCGGCGTCAAATCTTCAAAGTGCGGAACCAATAAAAATTTAATCCCCTCAACGGCATGATCGAGCGTGACTGATCGCAGCACAAGCAATAGAAACAGCACGAATAAAATCGGCATCAGCACCGCACTGACACGTTCAATCCCTTTCTGCACGCCTTTTGCGACGACCGCCACCGTCATGATCATAAATACAAGCTGCGCAATGAGAGTCTGGATCGGATTTTCAATGACCGTCCCGAACACCGTGCCGTACTGCTCCTGAGTGAGCCCGGATAAAGAACCGGTAACGGCTTTTAACACATAAAGCAAAATCCACCCGCCGACAACACTGTAAAAAGACAAAACTAAAAAACAGGCCGCCACACCCACATAACCCGTGAGGTGCCATACCGACTTCGGCGCGGCTTGTTTGTAGGCATCAATCGCATTTGTCTGGCTCCGTCTTCCGAAAATAAATTCACCGAGCAAAAGCGGATAGCCTAAAAGCACGGTAAAGAGGACGAATAAAAGAAAAAAAGCGCCTCCTCCGTTCGTACCCGCTACGTAAGGGAACTTCCAAATGGCTCCCAGACCGATCGCCGAACCGGCAGCGGCCATAATAAATCCTATTTTCGAGGCCCATTGAACCCTTTTTTGGTCAGACACGACTTTCCACTTCCCTTCCGCCCTATATTATCCCTTATTCGCTGCGATAACTTAAGCCCATTTCAATATGTTTCATTATTCCGAAAAATAAAAAGGAGCGGCGGGTGCCGCTCCTTACAAATCCCCGTTTAATTTCGAATGCTTTCTCGAATATAAGAAATAAATCACCAGACCGATGATCAGCCAGATAAAGAAACGGAATATGGTGGTGGCGCCGAGGTTAATAATCAAAAACACGCAGAACAGAATGGACAATATCGGAATAAAGGGAACCCCCGGACATTTAAAAGCCCTCGGCAGATCAGGCTGTTTCTTTCTCAATACGATAACCGCCACGGAAATCAGGACAAACGCGGCAAGCGTGCCGATGTTCACCAGCTTCGCCAGTTCATCAAGCGGGACGAGCGAGCCGAGTAATGCTGACAGGATGCCGAACACCCACGTCACCACATGCGGCGTTTTATGCTTCGGATGGACTTTTGAAAGCGCCCCCGGCACCAAACCGTCACGGGACATGGCAAACATCACCCTCGTCTGGCCGTACAGCATGACGAGCATCACCGTTGTCATTCCCAACACTGCGCCGATATCAATAATCCCGGCCACCCAATTCTGTCCTGCCATCTGCAGGACGAGAGACACGGGATGGTCAACGCCTTCAAAGCGGGCAAACGGAACGACGCCCGTCATAATCGCCGATACGGTCACATACAGCACAGTGCAGACGATTAATGAAAAGATAATTCCTTTCGGCAGATCCTTCGCCGGATTTTTCGTTTCTTCAGCGGCGGAAGAGACGGCGTCAAAACCGATAAAAGAGAAGAAAACGAGCGCCGCGGCACTGAAAACACCGCCGAACCCCATCGGTATAAACGGCTGCCAGTTGTGAGGTTTGACATATACGGCCGCAACGGCGATAAACAATAGAACAACCAGAACCTTCAAAATGACCATAATATTATTGACCCGCTTCGATTCCCTAATGCCTAAGTAGAGGAGGAATGTAATCGCAAGCACGATAACAAATGCGGGGAGATTAAAGAATGTGACCGTGCCTTTTATTGACCCCGGCGCGGCCGTTAATGCGGTCGGAAGATGAATGCCGAAGCCCGCCAAGAATGATTGAAAATAGCCGGACCATCCGACCGAAACCGCGCTGACGGCGAGCATATATTCCAAGATTAAATCCCATCCGATAATAAACGCGAGAAGTTCACCCAGTGTCGCATAAGTAAACGTGTAGACGGAACCGGAAACCGGGACGCTTGAAGCAAATTCGGCATATGACAGAGCCGCAAATAAACACGCAAGAGCGGCGATGACAAATGAAACGGTCAGCCCCGGCCCCGCCGTGACAGCGCCTGTTCCGGTTAATACAAAAATCCCCGTTCCGATGATGGCCCCTATCCCCAGAAGGGTCAAATCAAAGGCCCCTAACTCTCTTTTTAGCGACTTTTCCCCGCCCGTTGCGGCAAGCAGGTCCTGAATGCTTTTCTTTCTGAATACGCTCCCCTTCATCTGCTTCACTCCTTGTAAACCAATATATGTTAGAATATTCAGATAACAATAGCAATAATGACTAAATTCTTATTTTTCGCATGAAATGTTTCAGCACATCATTCCTTTCTCCTATGTCATATTATAGCGAAAAATATAAAAATGAAAATAAATTTTTGAAAATTCTATATATTGTTTTTAGTTTTCATAAAACAGAACTCAGCGGATTCTCCACTGTGAAATATTAACATTAGTGATTTAGCTGGAGACTTCCATTTTTTGAAAATCGTATTCATATGTACGTTTAAATAAAAATCCCGCCCTTTTTAAAAGCGCGGGATAAGACTTGCGTATTATGTTGAAATAAATCTGCCGCCATTTACGTGAATGGTTTGCCCCGTCATATAGGAAGATTCGTCTGAAGCCAGAAGCACGTAAGCTCCGGCGTGTTCCGCAGGCTGTCCCGGTCTTCCCATCGGAGTGTCCAGACCATGCTTTTCCACCTTTTCTTCAGTAAACGTTGCCGGAATCAGGGCGGTCCAGATCGGACCAGGAGCCACCGCATTTACTCTGATCCCCTGATCGGCCAATGACATCGCCATTGAACGCGTAAAGGAAACGATGCCGCCTTTCGTGCATGAATAGTCGATCAATGATGTGTCTCCCTGATAAGCGGTAATAGACGTTGTATTAATGATGGCGCTCCCTCTTTGCAGGTGGGGCAGCACGGCTTTTGTCATATGAAACATAGAAAACATGTTTGTACGGAATGTCTTCTCCAGCTGTTCAGCTGTAATATCAAGAATCCCGTTTTGCGGATGCTGCTCAGCCGCATTATTAACGAGAATATCTATTTTTCCGTAGTGATCTAAGACTTGGCGGACCGCCTTTTGACAATGCGCCTCATCACCGACGTCTCCCGGAATTAACAGGCATTCGGCCTGGTATTCTTCCGCACGCTTTTTCGTTCTCTCGGCATCGGCATGTTCGTCTAGGTACAGGATGGCAAGATCCGCCCCTTCCTTCGCGTAAGCGATCGCAGCCGCTGCGCCGATGCCGCTGTCTCCGCCCGTGATGACGGCGACTTTTCCTTTTAATCTGCCCGACCCTTTTACATCCGGGTCCTCCAAGAGCGGTTTTGGCTCCATGTCTGACTCAATGCCGGGCTGGCGGTTTTGCACCTGCGGCTTTTGTCCTTCCGTCTGTCTGTCCATCGGATTCATATTCTCACACTCCTGCAATTGGTATTACTGAGACGATACCACGCAGTGCGGGGAGTTAAACGGACAAATATGCCGGTGATTAAAGCTGCTGAGCCGTTTCGGGAAAAGCGCCGGTGTATTTCGCAGACGGCCTGTAAATCATGTTGTCAGCGGACTGTTCAAGCACGTGTGCGCACCAGCCTGCCATTCTGCTTGCTGAAAAGGTCGGCGTAAACAAATCATTGTCGACATCAATGGCCTGCATCACAGCCGCTGCGTAAAACTCTACATTCGTATACAGCTTCCGTCCGGGCTTATATTGCTCTAACAAGCGGATGGCTTCCTTCTCCACATAAAGCGCCAAGTCAAGCGACGGATCATTTCCCGCCACTTCTTCAGCCTTTATGCGCAGCGCCTCCGCCCGCGGGTCTTTTGTTTTGTACACCCTGTGCCCGAAGCCCATCAGGCGTTCTCCCCTCATAAGCTTCGCTGCCAAATACGCTTCTGCATTTTCTTTTTCTCCGATGTCTTCAAGCATTTTCGTGACGCCTGAAGGCGCGCCTCCGTGCAGCGGCCCTTTCATCGTACCCAGTGCGGCAGTGACGGCAGACACTAAGTCCGATTCAGTCGAAACGGTGACTCTCGCTGAAAAAGTCGATGCATTCATCCCGTGCTCCATCGCCAGAATCATATACGTCTCAAGCGCTTTCTTTTGGGCTGCGGACGGCTGCCTGCCTGTCAGCATATACAAGTAGTTTTCAACGTGTCCGTATCGCGCCTCAGGTGACAACGCTTCCTTCCCTTGTTTACGGCGGTATCTGTACGCAATAATCGTCGGTGTGACGGCAATCAGTTTAATCGCTTCTTCCGGCTTGGGCGGATATGTAAATGAATCTGTGCCCAAACCTGAAACAGCCGTTCTCAGCACCGCCATGTCGTCCATTTCATCCGGAAGCGTTTCCAGTAAGCCGATCAAATGTTTCGGAAGCCCGCGCTCGGCTGCAAGTTCTTCCTGAAACGCAAGCAATTGCCGCTCATCAGGAAGCGCCCCGTTCAAAATGAGATACGCCGCTTCTTCAAAACTGGATTGCAGCGCGATATCCTTCGCATCATAGCCGCGATATATTAAATGCCCCTTTTCTCCGTCAATGTGGCTGATAGCCGTTTCTGCACAAGTAATCCCTTTCAATCCACGATAAATCAATTTCATTCCCCCTTATCCTCTTTCTGTTATTATAGTAAATATAATATTTAAAAAATAATGAATATTTTTAAGGGAATTAATTAAAACTTTTAATCAGAGGAGTGCATCTATGGATTTTAAATGGCTTCACACCTTCGTCACTGCGGCAAAATATGAGAATTTCAGAAAAACGGCGGAAACGCTTTTTTTATCTCAGCCGACCGTCACCGTTCATATAAAATTATTAGAGAAAGAAATCAGCTGCAAGCTGTTTCAGCGAAGCGGCCGGAAAATACAATTAACGGAAGAAGGAAAAGCATACGTGCCGTTTGCCATGAGGCTTTTGGAAGACTATGAAAACAGCATGGCGGAGCTGCACAGGGTGCGCCAGGGCTACTCGCACACACTGACACTCGCTGTTTCGCCGCTTATCGCCGACACCGTTCTCCCGTCTGTCATGAAGCGTTATACAGAGGACAATAAAGAAACCGAAATGACGGTCACCATTTTCGAATCGGAAGAAATCGCCTCTCAAATCAGAAACGGCTCAGCCGATATCGGACTGAGCTGCTTAAAGGTGCAATCATCTTCCCTCACTTGCCGCCCCCTGTACAATGACCCCGTTGTCCTCGTCGCGCCGCCCGGCCGAAAACCCGGGACAGGGAAGGCGGATGAAGTGAAAGACCTGTTCGGACAATATCTGCTTTTGACCCATAACCACCCTGACTATTGGGATGATTTGCTCCGCCAGGTCAGAATACAGTTCCCTTTCGTCAGGACAATGAAGGTGACACAGACGCATATTACGAAACGATTTATTAAAGAGGGGCTGGGTGTCTCATTTCTGCCGCTGTCAGCGGTACGGGCCGAACTCGCCGCAGGCAGCATGATTGAAATTCCGTGCGAATTCGCCCAGATGCCGAGCGCGGGCGCGTACGCCATTGCCCTCTATGAAAATGAGAAAAAGAAAACCTTTTTAGATTTTTTATCACATTTTCATTTTTAGGTGAAACAAATGGAGCTCTGTCCCGTCTAAATAAAAAACCCGTTCTGATGAACGGGTTTCTATCGCTGCTAGAATCTTTTCGCGCCAAGGTAGCGAGGTTTCCAGTAGCTGTTATTCAGATCACTTGTTGTGACGCCGTCAGAACCGGCATGGATGAACTTGTTGTTTCCGATGTACACACCCATGTGTGAAGGGCCGGCCTGATATGTTGTAAAGAAGACGAAGTCTCCTCTTGACGGGCTGGACACGCTCTTCATTGAGCTCCAGTATCCCGCAGTGCTTGTTCTGCCGACACTCGTCTGTTTGTTTAACAGGTACCAGATAAATCCGCTGCAGTCAAAGCCGGAAGTCGTTGTTCCGCCCCATACATACGGCGTGCCGATTAAAGATTGCGCATCAGAAATCAGCTTGTTTACATTCAGGCTCGTCTGTGCAGCATTATGGCTGGATGAAGGCTGCTTTGATGACGAAGATCCTGAAGACGTTGAACCGGAAGTTGATCCCTTTACTTTAAGAACTTGTCCGATGCGGATCAGGTCCGTTTTTAAACCGTTTAAACTTTTTAATTGGTTTACCGTCATTTTATATTTATTCGCAATTTTCCAAAGGCTGTCGCCTTTTACGACTTTATATGTAGACGATGATGACTTGCTGCCCGAATTTGAACCTGAAGATGATTTACCGTTGATCGAAAGCGTCTGGCCGATGTAAATGATATCCGATTTTAATTTGTTCTCAGATTTAATGGAATTAATTGACGTTCCGTACCGATTTGAAAGTCCCCATAATGTATCGCCTTTTTTTACCTTAATCGTTTGCGCAGATGCCGCGCCCGCAAACAAAGTCGTCCCCAAAACCACTGCCGTTGTTGCTGTAACAAGTTGCTTTTTCATGTTTTCCTCCCCGAATGATTCTATCTATTTTATGTGTCTCTTTTTTAAAGTTTTTATCTGTTTCCTATTATAAGGTTCAATTTCCACTAGAAATAGACTTGACTTCCCGTGACAAATTTCTTACTAATTCGTTTTTAAAAAAAGTTTTTAAGGGTATTAAATATTTCAATTTGATTTCAAACGTGACGAAAAATGAGTCAATTTGTCATGTTTTTTTCCTGTGATCCTCGTATTTTGGAAAAACAAAGCAGTTTATTTTCCAAATAACCCCTTGTTAAAAAAATCCTCGTCTTTTTCAAAAAAGTGAATGGTTTTCACTCTTTCTTGAAAACATAAGTTACACCGGAATTTACATTTCTAACAATGTTTCACCTGAAATTTACAGGAGGAACAGGCGCTCTTTACAAACATCCCCTACCATTAGACATGCAGACAAGATTAAAGGAGGACGAGTGAGAATGAGTCTATTTAAACAGGTTCGATCAAAACTTCTGCCGGCGGCAGCCGTATCCGTGCTGACAGCCGGTCTGATTGCGGGCGCGGGGCTTCAGCACTCCGAACAGGCTGCGGCAAAAAAACAGCCTGACAAAAACGAAATCAGAAACGTCATCTTCATGGTCGGCGACGGAATGGGCGCTCCCTATATGAACGCCTACCGTTCGGTCATTAACAAAGGAAAACCTTCGGATGGCATGAAACTGACGGCATTCGACCCCAATCTCACCGGTATGATGATGACTTACCCTGACGATCCTGATTCCAATATTACCGATTCCGCGGCGGCAGGCACGGCAATGGCCACAGGCGTGAAAACGTATAACGCGGCGATCGGAGTCGATAAAAAAGGAAAGCGGGTAAAATCCGTCCTCGAAGAAGCGAAACAAAGAGGCAAATCCACCGGACTTGTCGCAACTTCGGAGATTGCCCACGCCACTCCTGCGGCATTCGGAGCCCATAACAAATCCAGAAAAAATATGGATGACATCGCAAGCAGCTACTTTGATGACCGCATCAACGGAAAACAGAAAGTCGATGTGCTCCTCGGAGGCGGCAAATCAAACTTTATCCGTAAAGACCGCAATGTAACAAAGGATTTCAAAAAAGCGGGATACAGCTACGTTACATCAAAACAGGAGCTCAAAAAGGATCGTAACAAGAAGATTCTCGGCCTGTTTGCCGATGGCGGACTCGACAAAGCAATCGACCGCTCAAACGCCGTCCCTTCATTAGAAGACATGACAACGGCAGCGATCGACAGGCTGAACAAGAATAAAAAAGGGTTTTTCTTAATGGTCGAAGGCAGCCAAATTGACTGGGCGGGACATGACAATGATATAGTCGGCGCAATGAGCGAAATGAAGGATTTTGAAAAAGCGTATAAAGCAGCGATCGCATTTGCCAAAAAGGACAAACATACGCTTGTCGTTGCCACGGCCGATCATACCACCGGCGGATTGACGATCGGCGCGAATGACGATAAAAACTGGCATGTTGAACCGATTCTTGCCGCCAAAAAAACCCCGGCATTTATGGCTGACCAAATCAAAGCGGGCAAATCCGTATCTTCCGTGCTTGCGCGTTATACAGACCTGAAATGGTCAAAAGCTGAAATCAAACAGATCGAAACGGCAGCAAAACAGGATGCTGACAAGAGCATCTACAAAGCGATCATTAAGCTCTTTAATGCGAAAACCAACAGCGGCTGGACAACCGGCGATCATACGGGCGAAGAAGTTCCCGTTTACGCGTACGGTCCGGGAAGAGAGTCATTTACGGGGCTTTTAAACAACACGGACCAGGCCAAAAAGATCTTTCACATCCTGAAACACGGAAAATAAAAAAGGATGCGGGGGTTTCCCCGCATCCTTTCTTCTTTTACAGATATCTCCGGTGCACTCCTTTGCCGTCATAAGAAAACATCACTTCTCTGTCTTCAAGAACAGATTCGATGTGCACGCTCCTGCCCCACAGCTGGTACAGATACGGCAGCACTTTCTCCAAATATTTCAGATCAAGCTCAATTCCCTCATACCAATGTTTAATATAAAGCTCATTATTCTTCAGGTAATCCCCGTCATTGACGGTCAGATAAGGAAATCCTCCGTTGACCCGCATGTTCACGAGCTGGTCGCGCACGGCCTTCCATTCTTTGTCGATCACTTTATAGTCCCTGCCCTGTTTTTGGAATAAATACAAATCCTCACGCATCACGAGATCTTTCGTCAAATAATTGCGGATAAATGATATATCCGATTCAATTTCCCTGACCTCAAACATTTTCTCGCGGCCGGAACCGGGCTTTGCTCCTGTTTTTTTCATTTCATCTGTCGGGTTGTCATAACGCTCTTCGATGTCTTCAAAAATTTTCAGCCCTAAATAATACGGGTTGATTCCCGTTTTTGACGGCTGAACGACGCCTGCGTTCAGCTTCGCAAATTCGATGGCTTCATCTGAAGTCAGGTCAAGCTCGCGGATAATCCGCTGATGCCAATAAGATGCCCAGCCTTCGTTCATGATTTTCGTTTCCAGCTGCGGCCAGAAATACAGCATTTCTTCTCTCATCATGGTTAAAATGTCACGCTGCCACGGTTCAAGCTCCCGCGAATGTTCTTCGATAAACAGCAGAATATCTTTTTCCGGCCGGGGCGGAAACGGTTTTTTCCCTTTTTTCTTTTTCACCTGCTTCGGCTTATCCATTCCCCATAAATCATCGTAAGGCGATGGCGCGGTTTCTTCTTCGTCCTCCTCTTCGTCATCGACGCTCCACAGCAGCTTCGGCCTGACGAGCGACGGATCGATATGCTCCTGAATCGCCAGAATGGCATCTAAAAAGGACTCCACCTCTTTTATCCCGTGCATTCTTTCATAATGCTTAATCCGCTCCGCCGCAGCCGCCATACTCTCAACCATGTCCCGATTCGTATTTTGAAAGCGGCAGTTATTTTTGAAAAAATCACAATGGGCAAGAACATGGGCTACAATTAATTTATTTTGGATCAGCGAATTGCTGTCCAGCAAAAAAGCGTAGCAAGGGTTGGAATTAATGACAAGTTCATAAATTTTGCTCAAACCGAGATCATAATGGAGTTTCATCTTGTGAAATTGTTTGCCGAAACTCCAGTGGCTGAATCTCGTCGGCATGCCGTACGCGCCGAATGTATAAATAATTTCAGCCGGGCAAATTTCATATCTCATCGGGTAGAAATCAAGGCCGAAACCCTTGGCAATGTCGGTTATTTCCTCAATTGCCCGCTGTAAACCTTTTGTCTCCTCCGCGTTCAACCGAATCCCCCCTACTTGGACTTATTTATAATGTATGACCCCTCCTCTCAAAAGATGAAATAACAGACCGGTTTCCGGCTGAAAACTTTCGGCACATCCGCCCCGTTTGCTTTATATGTAAGTGGGTAAAACACACACCATACCCCAAAAAGAAAAGGAGCGATTCTACTTGAATACAGCAGACATGCTTACGACGTATCTCAGCAAACTCCCGAATCTGATCATTGCACTGCTCGTCCTGCTTATCGGCTGGGGCATTGCCAAAATCATTGAAAAAGCCGTATACAAAGGCCTGCAAAAAACAAAAATCGACGACAGGCTGTTCGCCGAAAAAAAGCCGGCGCGCTATTCCTCAGAAAAAGTCATCAGTAAAGTCATTTATTTTATCGCATTAATCATCGTTTTTATTCTATTCTTTAACATTCTGCATCTGACAACCGTGGCTTCGCCTTTTGTCAGCATGCTGTCAGCGATAACGGCGGCAGTGCCGAGCATTTTAAAAGCCGGCCTGATTCTGCTGTTGGGCTGGGCGGCCGCTTCGCTTTTCAGCTATCTCGTCAAAAAAGCGGGCATGAAACTCGCTGAAAACGGCCGGCTCAGAAAATGGACAATGGTGTCTGAAGAAGCGGAGATGAGCAGATCCGTTACGGCCGCTTCACGAATCGTTTTTTACTTCGTCTTGCTCTTGTTCCTGCCCGGCGTCTTGGCCGCTCTCCAAATCAGCGGAGTATCAGGGCCGTTTACAAATATGATCCAAAGCGTTTTGTCCTTTATACCGAAATTATTCGCCGCGGCGCTGATTGTTTTAATCGGCTGGCTTGTTGCCCGTCTCGTCCGTGATATCGTCACAAACTTTCTGGCGAGTATCGGCACGGAAAGGCTTGCCGCACGTATGGGGCTTTCTATTTATCTGAAGGATACAAGCCTGTCGGCAATCATCGGAACGATTGTCTACGTGCTGATTTTCATTCCGGTGATCATCTCTGCGCTTGACCGGCTTGATGTGGCGGGTATTTCTGAACCGGCGTCAGCCATGCTGCACACGGTCTTCACAATGCTCCCTAATATCATCATCGGTATTGTGCTGATCATCGCCGGCATCTGGATCGGAAAATGGGTCAACAGCATTGTATCCGGGCTCTTGCACCGGGGCGGTTTCGACTCTCTTCTCGGTAAAATGGGCTTTGAACAGGCGGGTACCCCGAAGCTGACGCTTTCTCAGACGGTCGGCATGATTGTTCAGATCATCATCGTCCTGCTCTTTACGGCAGAGGCGCTGCAGCTTGTCCATCTCGAATTTCTCGTTGTTATCGCAACCGGTATTATCGCTTACCTGCCTAATGTTCTGGCCGCTGTATTTATTCTCGGAATCGGGCTTTTGGCCGGACAGCTCGTCAGCAGGCTGCTTGCCGGCATGCTGAGCGGAAAGGAATTCAGATTCCTGGCGCCGCTTGCGAAATATACCATTATCACTCTTTCAATCTTTATGGCGCTGGATCAGCTCGGTGTCGCCGACACGATCGTAAATGCCGCGTTTATTCTGATTCTGGGCGGTTTCGCGCTTGCCTTCGGACTTTCATTCGGTCTTGGCGGAAAAGAATTCGCCTCCCGTTATCTCGCAAAATTGGATCGCAAAATTGAAAAACATCAATCGGCTGACGATCGTAAGCCGCCGATGTCTTAACGAAAAAAACGTGTGCTCAGAAGGAGCGCACGTTTTTTTTTGAGTTAAAGGGGCAAATTCCTTTTTTTTCATTTTAAATTCATATATGATAGACTGTAACAGAAGCAAAATCTCTTTTTTCGAGGTCATTCTATGAAATTAACGAACTATACCGATTATTCTTTACGCGTTTTAATTTTTTTGGCTTCCAGACATTCCGACGAACTTTCCAACATAAAAGAAATCGCAGATACTTATTCCATCTCTAAAAACCACCTCATGAAAGTCATTTACCGCCTCGGACAGCTCGGATATGTCGAAACGATCCGGGGCCGGGGAGGCGGAATCCGATTAGGAATGACACCGGAAGACATAAACATTGGAGAAGTCGTTCGAAATACAGAAGACGACTTTAACATCGTAGAATGCTTTGACTCCAAAAAAAATCTCTGTATTATATCTCCCGCCTGCAACTTAAAGAACCTTCTGAATGAAGCCCTGCAAGCTTACCTGGCCGTTTTAGACAAATATACGTTAAGGGATCTGGTCAAAAACAAAGAGGAGATTATGAGACTGCTCAGAAGCTGAAGGAATGTCCGCATTCCTTCTTTTTTTATGCCGGCATAAGAAAAAAGGACTATTTCTATTAATATGATAAACGATTGCAGACAAGTGCCGATATAAAGATTATCATTACTGATATCCTCACCTTGCGGCTGCAACGAATGGGGATAGAAAAATTATCGCAGGAAAAGGGAGATTCACTATGAAAAAAAAGGTAGCGGTCGGTTTGACTGCATCTGCGATCGTCGGGTCTGCGTTAGCTGTAACACCGGCAGAAGCACAAACGATTAAGGTTAAAAGCGGAGATTCATTATGGAAGCTTGCCCAAAACTACAATACAAGCGTGGATGCCATTACATCAGCGAATCATCTAAAATCCACCGTTCTTTCTATCGGGCAGACGCTCAACATTCCTAACGGCAAATCAGATTCCGGCAGCAAAAAGCCATCTTCAAAGAACAGCGGCACGACTAAAAGCGTTTATACAGTGAAAAGCGGAGACTCGCTGTGGCTGATCGCATCTGATTTTAAAATGTCCGTACAGGAACTGAAAAAATTGAACGGTCTGACAAGCGACTTAATCCGCGCCGGACAGAAGCTGCAAGTGACGGGGAAAGTTTCCTCAAGCACCGATCAGAAAAAAACCGCTCCTGGCAGCAGCTCAAACAGCAGCAAAAATCAGTCATCATCTTCCGGGACGTATAAAGTCAAACTCGGCGATTCACTATGGAAGATCGCAAACAGCGTCAATATGACCATTGCGGAACTCAAAGTATTAAACAACTTAAAAACGGATACGATCTACGTAAACCAAGTCCTGAAAACAAAAGGAACGTCTTCTTCGGGAAACACGCCGTCAAAAGACAATTCAAACCAAAATAAAAACCAGACGCAAACGTCATCTTATACAGTAAAAAGCGGAGACTCACTCTGGAAAATCGCAAACGCATACAATATGACGGTTCAGCAAATCAGAAGCATCAACAAACTGACGTCAGACATGCTGCGGGTCGGACAAGTGCTTAAGCTGACCAAAACGTCATCTTCCGGCTCTTCGACTTCACCGTCAACTCCGAACCAGTCCGGAGATACAGGGAAAACCACTACATATACCGTGAAAAGCGGGGATTCTTTATGGGTTATCGCCCAAAAGTTCAATGTGACCGCCCAGCAGATCCGCGAGAAAAACAATCTGAAAACAGATGTTCTTCAAATCGGACAAAAGCTGACGATTACCGGGCAGCAGACAAACACGACACCGAATCAGTCCGGCAACACAGGCGGCACAGGTTCAACAAGCGCGAAGATTAATGTAATGATCGATGCCGCAAAAGCTCAACTGGGCGTACCGTATGTATGGGGCGGGACAACGCCGAGAGGCTTTGACTGCAGCGGTTTCATTTATTACGTTCTCAATAAGGTCACTTCTGTATCCAGACTTTCAGCCGCAGGCTACTGGAATACGATGACATCAGTCAGCCAGCCGGCGGTCGGTGACTTTGTCTTTTTCTCAACTTATAAAGCCGGACCTTCCCACGTCGGTATTTATCTCGGGAACGGCCAGTTTATTAATGCCAACGATTCGGGTGTCGTTATTTCCAGCATGAACAATTCCTATTGGAAACAGCGCTACCTCGGCGCAAAACGTTTCTTCTGATATCTGACAAGCTGTACGGCCTCAATTAGGCTGTGCAGCTTTTTTTACAGTCTGAAAATATTAATGCTGATCACGTGTTTTGTTACGGGATGGAAATACACTTCAGCACGGGATGAAAACGTTTCTTTTGTTGTTTGCACCGTTACGCGAAACACATCTTTCGTCTGTTCCCGGTTCACTTTTGTACGGCCCATGTACGAATAATCAGTAAGCTCGGCCCCCTTGTATTCACGTTCAAGCTGGTTCCATGCGAGCTGCTCCCATTTTTCAACTGATGGATCAAGGTGTTCTGTATGCCCTTTTTCAGAGATCGAGGCAATGAGAATGCCGCAAAACAAGAGGGCAAGCGCAAATGGAAGGGATTTCATCTTATGTTCTCCTGAGTCGTTTTTTGTCAATCTTAGCGTGTCCAAAGAAGAGACGGATATGCGGTTTTATTTTATGTCTCCCTCATATTGCTATGCCGCAGTGATAAGGACACCAACTTTTCCCCCGTTGCATCCGGGCTTCAGCGGCATAAACTAACGGAGAACTTCTCATTGAAAGGAGAAGCGTTAGATGGATCATGCCGATTATGACAAAGCCTTGTATTACACACACCGATCTCAATGGGACAATTTGTTAATATTGATGGTTCGTACAAAAGATGATTTATTATCAAAGCGTATTGAGCACTTTCTGCACGCGTATCATTTCGAATATGATCATGCGGTGCTTGAAAAAGAGCTGTATTCTCTTCTCGGGTATATTGATCATGCGACAGAGCTCGCTTATGAAGATCAATTAGCCATGCTGACATAAAAACAATCCCGGCGTCAGACGCCGGGATTTCTTGTGTTTGTGAACATATTCAGCTCTTCGATCATCTCTTTCAGGCTGACCGCTATATCCTCAGATACGGTCCGGCGCTCCATGTCAATGTGAATCGGGTCTAAGACCAGCTGTTTCGGGATGACATTTGCATAAACGCCCCGCATGACCGTCCGCATATTCGCCAGCGCGTTCATGCCTCCTTTTCCTCCGCCCGCCGCGGCAATGATTGCCACCGGTTTGTATGCCCAGTGATCGCTGCTTAAAAAATCGATGGCGTTTTTTAAAGCGCCGCTCATGCCGCTGTGATACTCGGGAGATAATAAGACGACGGCCGCCGACTTTTTCACCTGCCGCCTTAACTCTTGCACTGAAGGCAGCTCGTTCTGTTCTTCTTCACCGTTATAAAGCGGCAGATCACTTTCGCTCAAATCAATAAAATCGGTATGAAACCGATCTCTGATATAAAAAGCGGCAATTCTAGTCCGCCCGTTTTTTCTCGGTGTTCCGCTGATCACTAATATGCTCATGATTTTACCGCCTTTCCAAAAACATTATATTTTACCGCATACAATGCCGCCTGCGTCCGATCGGAAAGATTCAGCTTTGACAGCAGGTTGGACACGTGGGTCTTCACTGTTTTTTCTGAAATAAACAGTGCCGCCGCAATTTCCTTATTGCTTTTCCCTTTGGCTATTTCTTGAAGAACATCTTTTTCACGAGGGGTCAGGTGATAATATTTTTCCTTATCCTGACCATCCTGAACCATATGGGTCAGCACATGAGGCACAATATCCGCCGACAGCCGGTAACGTCCGGAATATACTTCCCGGAGCGTTTTTACTAAATCATCGGGCTGGGCGTCTTTCAGCTGATACGCTTTTGCGCCGGCTTTAAGGGCGGGAATGACATGCTCCTGATCAGAATAGCTCGTCAAAATGACGATACTGATGTCCGGAAATCGTTCAGCCGCAATTTTTGCCGCTTCTATGCCGTCCATATCAGGCATTGATAAATCCATCAGAATGATGTCCGGCTCCGTCTTTTCAGCTTGCTGAAGCGCTTCAGCACCGGTGGATGCCTCACCGGCAACTTCAATGTCTTCCTGAGTGGCGAAGAAATAGCGCAGTCCTTTGCGGACAACGTGATGATCATCAGCAATCACAATTTTCATCAATCAGACCTCCTATCCCGAAACGGAAGCCGAACTGAGACAATCGTTCCGGCGCCAAGCTCGGATTGCAGTGTAAAGCGGCCTCCGATCGCTTCAGCCCGCGCTTTCATGCCGGCCACGCCGAGCGATGGGAGCACAGCATGCACATCAGCGCTGAAGCCCGCTCCACGGTCGCTGATGTGAAGCTCAGCGCAATCCGGCTTTTTAACGGCGGAAATGATAACCCGGTCCGTTCCCGCATGCTTTTTACAGTTATTCAAGGCTTCCTGGGCGATCCGCCAAAGCGCGTGTTCCTGTTCATCTGTAAGCTCCAGCTCATCCTCCATTTCACAAACGGCTTCCAGGCCGATGAGAGCGGCATAGCTTTTGATCGACGCATACAGCCCTTTCGTCAAACTTTCCGGCTTCAGCTGCCAAATAAGCGCCCTCATTTCTGTTAGCGCATCCTGAGACAGCTCTTGAATAAACATAATCATCTGCCGGAGCCGATCATCATCTGTAAAGCTCTTTGCGGCTTTTGCCGTTAAGCTGACAGAAAACAGCATCTGATTGACGGAATCATGCAGCTCTTGCGCAAGTCTGCTTCGTTCCATCAACAGGGCGTTCTGCTGCTCAAATTCGGCCAATTTCATCCGCTGAATCGCCGTTCCGATTTGAAATGCAACCGCTTCAAGCAGATGCAGTTCTTCTTCGTTGAAAAATGTCTTTTCACTTGCGGCGACGTTTAATAAACCGAACTTCCGGCCGCCGTCCTCAAGCGGTACGGTCGCATGATGGGTAATGCCCTCCGTATCGCGGCAGTTCGTCGTCTGTTCCGCAAATTCAATCCGTTTACAATTCATTATGTTTACGGCTTTTGTCAATCCGCCATTGCTGAATTTGGTAAGACAATAGCATTCCCCGCTGCACATGAGTGCATTTTCCCGCTGACCGAGAGCCGGCGGTAAATAAGCGGATGCGGCGAGCGTATAAGACCCGTCCGGCTCAATCAGAAAAATCCACCCTGTCTGCAGCCCGGTCAGGCTGAGCAGTTCGCGGAGCACTTTATCAAGCGCTTCCTTTAAATCGTGGCTTTGGTTTAAGGTTTCCGCAATCGCTTTTAACGTTTTTAACGTTTCTACCGTCGTTTTCGTCAATTTCCCTCACTCCGGCCAATCAGAATTATCCATATTATATCAATTCTTTTCTGTATATTCCTTTGTTTTCAGCATGAATTTTCCTCATACTTTCGGATGAAACGTAAAAAAAACCGCCGGATGTCGCTTCCGGCGGTTTGTTGTTTATTTCGTATTTTCCACTATGCCATCCACCGTTTTCATGACGGCTTCAGATAATGCGGCAAGACGCTGTTCGCTGTCTTGTAAAGAAGTTCCCTTCACGGCGAAATAGAACTTCACTTTCGGCTCCGTTCCCGATGGACGAAGGCAGAACCAAGAGCCGTCTTCAAGGAAATATTTCAGGACATTTGACTTCGGAAGATCAATATCTTCTTCACGATGATCGGCAAATACAGTCCGTTTTCCCGTTGAATAGTCCTCAGCCTGTGTGATTTGTTTTCCGGCCATCTGCTTCGGCGGATCGTTTCGGAAGGAAGTCAGGATAGCGGAAATCTGCTCTGCTCCCTGTTTTCCTTTTAACGTCAATGACTTCAAGCCTTCACGATAATAACCGTATTCTTTAAAAATGGACAGCAGCGCGTCATAAAGCGACATGCCCTGCTTTTTATAAAAGGCGCATACCTCGACGGCTAACAGCGCAGCCTGGATCGCGTCTTTGTCACGCGCGAAATCGCCGATTAAGTAGCCGTAGCTTTCTTCATACCCGAACTGGAACGTGTATTGGCCTGATTTTTCATATTCTTTGATCTTTTCACCGATAAATTTGAAGCCTGTCAGCGTGTCAATCGTATCTAACCCGAACGATGAAGCGACGGAGCGGCCCAATTCGCTCGTGACAATCGTTTTCATGACGACACCGTTTTCAGGAAGGGTGCCCTGTTTTTTCTTCTCGGAAAGCAGGTAATGCAATAAAAGCGCGCCTGTCTGATTTCCCGTCAGCACTGTGTACTTGCCTTCGCTGTTTTTTACGGCAATGCCGAGACGGTCGGCATCCGGGTCCGTAGCGACGAGAATATCGGCATTTTGTTCTTCTCCGAGTTTAATGGCATATTCGAATGCCGCGTGCTCTTCCGGATTCGGCGATTTGACGGTTGAAAAATCCGGGTCCGGCAGCTCTTGCTCCTTTACGACGGTGACGTTTTTGTAACCGAGTGCTTCAAGACCGCGGCGTACCGGTTTATTTGCCGTGCCGTGCAGCGGAGTGAACACGACGCTGACATCCACTTCATCCGAAAGCTCGGGATGTACGGAGATGGAAGTCAGTTTTTCAGTATACGGTTTATCAATTTCTTCACCGATTATTTTAATCAAACCTTTTTCTTTCAGCGACTGTTCATCTTCAACTTGAATCGTTAATTCATTTTCTATGGCATTCACTTCCGCAATGACGATGTCCGCTTCTTTCGGCGGCAGCTGTGCGCCGTCATCGCCATACACTTTATATCCGTTATATTCAGGCGGGTTATGGCTGGCCGTCACGACGATACCGGCATAAGCGTTCAGCTTTCTCACCGCAAAAGACAGCTCAGGCGTCGGGCGGAGCTCATCAAATACGTATGTTTGAATGCCTTGGGAAGCAAGGGTTTTTGCAGCTTCCATCGCAAACTCAGGAGATTTATGACGGGAGTCGTATGCGATCGCAACCCCTCTTTTTTTCGCGTCTTCTCCCTGTTTTTCGATATACGCCGCAAGTCCGGCGGATGCTTTGCGGACCGTGTAAATATTCATCCTGTTCGTACCCGGCCCGATTTCTCCTCTCATGCCTCCTGTTCCGAACTCAAGATTTTTGTAGAAAAAATCTTCCAGCAGCTGCTCGTTTCCTTCTGCGTCCGCCAATAATTTTTTCAATTCTGAATCTAATTGTTCGGCCTGATTCCAGCGTTCGTAGCTCTTACTCCAACTCATGTTCGTCCTCCTATAATTTCAGCTTATGACCATATTTTAATATGAATCGGCTGCCCGTGTCACTTGATAACCTAACCAAATGCTTTATGTAAGAAGATAAAAGAAGGGCTCATGCCTTTTCGGCACAGCCCTCCGGTTATTATTGTTCGAGCGGAACAACCGCGTCGTGCAGCAGCGTATTTAACCACTCAGTGTGTTTTTCTTTCGTTGCGTCATTCCATTGGAATCGGTCGCTCATGTAATCAATCACGGCCGTTTTATACGTTTGCACCCATTTGATGTCGAAGAACAGTCTTCCCGTTCTGCGGACGAAGAAATCGGCAGGTGTCGCAGCCATTTCTTCTTCGATGCTGTAAGCCGCTTCAGCCAGAATGTGAACCGGAATCTGGCGTTTTTCCGCTTCGTCTTTCAGACCTTCAATCCGGCTGAATACATTTTCAACGTTAGAGCCGTATCTGATGGCTAACTGCTTAGCGGTTTCCTGTGATAAACCGATTTTCAAGCCGTCTTTTGTCTTTGCTTCCACAAATGACTCGAAGTTTTTAGAGCCGCCGACATGTCCGCCGGAAATCGGCATCGTCTTCGTCTTGCAGCCGCCGAAGTCCTGGCCGCCCTCTTCTTTCAAGCGGTCGCGGACAAGATCGACAATGTGCTCAGCCATTTTACGGTAGCCCGTCAGTTTTCCTCCGGCGATCGTAATCAGGCCTGATTGAGATGTCCAGATTTCATCTTTACGGGAGATCTCAGACGGGTCTTTCCCTTCTTCGTGAATAAGCGGTCTGAGGCCGGCCCAGCTTGATTCAATATCGTCCGCCGTAATGTTCAGTTCCGGGAACATATAATTGATGGAGCTGACGACATAATCGCGATCCTGCACCGTCATGCGCGGATGCTCAAGTTTTTGTTTGTAAACCGTATCGGTCGTACCCACGTATGTTTTTCCTTCACGCGGAATGGCGAACACCATCCGGCCGTCCGGCGTATCAAAGTATACCGCCTGTTTAAGCGGGAATACGGATTGGTCGAATACGAGATGGACTCCTTTTGTGTGCTGAAGATGTTTTCCGCTTTTACTGTGGTCTTTTTCTCTCAGCTCGTCGACCCACGGACCTGTCGCATTGACGATTTTTTTGGCGTAAACTTTGTATTCCTTGCCTGACAGCAGATCTTCAATTAAAACGCCGACAACTTTTCCTTTTTCATAAAGCAGTTCTTTCACTTTAGAGTAGTTGACAGGCTCCGCACCGAATTTAACGGCTTCTTTCATGACTTCAATCGTCAGTCTCGCATCGTCCGTCCGGTACTCTACATAATAGCCTCCGCCTTTTAAGCCGTCTTTTTTGACGAGCGGCTCTTTTTGCAGCGTTTCTTTAGCAGACAGCATGCTTCTGCGCTCTGATTTTTTTACTCCCGCTAAATAGTCATACACACGCAGGCCGATGGAAGTAGAGAATGAACCGAACGTGCCGCCTTTATGAAACGGCAGCAGCATCCATTCCGGCGTCGTGACGTGCGGGCCGTTTTCGTACACGATGGCACGTTCCTTACCGACTTCTGCAACCATTTTGACTTCAAATTGCTTCAGATAACGCAAACCGCCGTGGACAAGCTTTGTGGATCGGCTTGATGTGCCGGCCGCGAAATCCTGCATTTCGCTCAAAGCGACTTTCATTCCCCTTGAAGCTGCGTCAAGCGCCGTACCGGCACCCGTAATACCTCCGCCTATAATAAACAGATCGTATGTTTTTTTAGTCATGTCTTCCAGCATATGATCCCGTTCCAAACTTGAAAATTGGTGATTCATCATTACGTTTCCTCCTTGTTGTCACGGTATAGAAAAAGAGACCACAACAGCCAAAGCGCATGTCATCACTTTGGTGCTGTGGTCTCTCCTCATCTCAGGACCGTTCCTATTAACTTGTTTTCAGTATACCACATTTTTATCTTATTTAAAAGCCATAGCTGCATTTACTGCTTTTTTCCATCCGCCGTACAATTCATCGCGTTTTTCATCTTCCATTTCCGGTTTGAATTGCTTATCAAGGTTCCATTGATCGGCGATTTCAGTGCTGTCCTTCCAGTATCCGACAGCGATTCCGGCCAAATACGCGGCACCGAGCGCCGTCGTTTCATTAATTTCCGGACGTTCGACCGGCACATCAAGCAAGTCGCTTTGGAACTGCATGAGGAAGTTATTTTTTACCGCTCCGCCGTCTACACGCAATGTTTTTAAAGAGATGCCTGAATCAGCCTCCATGGCATCAAGCACATCTTTCGCCTGATAAGCGAGAGATTCAAGCGTAGCCCGGATAAAATGCTCCTTCGTCGTTCCGCGTGTCAGGCCGAAAACTGAGCCGCGCACGTCACTGTCCCAGTACGGTGTGCCTAATCCGACGAAAGCGGGCACGACATAAACACCGTCAGCGGAATCCACACGCTCTGCGTATGTCTCGCTTTCTTTTGAATCTTGGAACATCCGCATGCCGTCTCTCAGCCATTGGATGGCAGAACCTGCGACAAAGATGCTTCCTTCCAGTGCATACTCGACTTTTCCGTCTAATCCCCAGGCGATTGTCGTCAGAAGGCCGTGATCAGAAGTGATGGCTTTTTCTCCGGTATTCATCAGCATAAAGCAGCCTGTGCCGTATGTGTTTTTCCCCATGCCTTCTTCAAAGCACGCCTGGCCGAACAGCGCTGACTGCTGGTCTCCCGCCGCTCCCGCAATCGGAATGTTTTTACCGAAGAAATGATAATCAACCGTTTTCGCGTACACATGAGAAGACGGTTTCACTTCCGGCAGCATTGATTTCGGCACGCCTAAAATATCAAGCAGCTCGTCATCCCATTTTAATTCATGAATATTAAACATCAGCGTTCTTGAAGCGTTGGAATAATCCGTTACGTGCGCCGCCCCTCCGGACATTTTCCAGATGAGCCATGAATCAATCGTTCCGAACAGAAGATTTCCGTTTTCCGCTTTTTCCCGCGCGCCTTCTACATTGTCAAGAATCCATTTGACTTTCGTTCCTGAGAAATAAGGGTCGATCAAAAGTCCCGTTTTTTCTCTGAATGTATCATTATATCCTTTTTCACGAAGCTCTTCGCAAATGCCGGATGTTTGTCTCGATTGCCACACAATCGCATTGTATACCGGCTTTCCGGTATCTTTATCCCATACGACCGTCGTTTCCCTTTGATTCGTGATGCCGATGCCGGCAATTTGATCAGCGCTGATTCCGGACTCGGAGATCACAGTCGCGATAACGGCGAGCACCGATCCCCAGATTTCGTTCGCATTGTGCTCCACCCAGCCCGGCTGAGGGAAATGCTGTGTGAATTCCTTTTGAGCGGAATGCACGATTTTTCCTTCTTTATTAAAAAGAATCGCTCTTGAACTTGTTGTGCCTTGGTCAATTGATAAAATATAGGTCTCCATGATGCCGCTCTCCTTTTTAAATATATTCAGAATTTGATAATATTTTCCGTGATTGAGATTTCTTGGTATAAATATAGAGTATGAAAAGCACTACAACCATTATAACGCTTACAAACCAAAAGCTAGGTGTCACATTTCCTTTAAACGCGGCATTGTAAAATACGCCGCCGAACGCACCGCCCATGATCGGACCGACTACGGGAATCCAGGCATATTTCCAATTTGACGGCCCTTTTTTCGGAATCGGCAGAAAGGCGTGAGCGATTCTCGGCCCCAAATCCCGCGCAGGGTTGATCGCATATCCGGTCGTCCCTCCAAGAGAAATCCCGATGGCAACAATGAGGAATCCGACAATCAGCGGGTTCAGCCCTTTTGTAAATTCATTCGCTCCGATTGCCAAAATGCCGAGCACAAGCACAAACGTACCAATGACTTCACTTATCATATTCCCAAATGTATGAGGAATACTCGGGCCGGTCGAGAAAACGCCCAGTTTAGCGGCCGGATCATCCGTCGCCTTCCAATGCGGCAGATAATGAAGGTACACAACAACCGCACCGATCATTGCTCCGATCATCTGCCCCGCAATATAAACAGGGACCTCTTTCCAAGGAAAGCTGCCTTCAAGCGCAAGGCCTATCGTTAAAGCCGGATTCAAGTGGGCGCCGCTGATACTGCCGACGGCATATGCCGCCATGGCTACTCCCAATCCCCAGCCGAATACAATAACAATCCATCCGGATTGGTATGAAAGCGATTTCTTTAAATTGACTCCCGCACAAACGCCGCCGCCGAAAATAACAAGCAGCATTGTACCGATTACTTCTCCCCAAAATGCTGTCATCATCATTCCTCCTAAATGACAAAATAGCAGGTTTGACAGAGTTATAGAGAATAAAAAACCCACAACAAACCGCTTTACGCTTTATTGCTTCCGTAAAGAGCTGTTGTGGGTCTCCGGGTCTCCATCACATAGTATTAACCTAGGTCTATTGTAACAATGGGTGTAAGCGGTGTCAATCTTTTTTTGTCATAGAATGTTCATATTTAGCCCATAGTTCGGTGTCTGAAGTCGTCACAGCTGTGGCTCCTGCCTGCAAGGCGTTTTCAACGTCCTGCTCCGTGCGGATGAAGCCGCCGGCAAAAATCGGAATCCCCGTCATTTCTTTAATTTCTCTGATTAAAGTCGGAACGATGCCCGGGAGAACCTCGATAAAGTCAGGCTTATGCTTTCCGACGAATTCCATGCTTTTCTCCATGGCGCTCGTATCCAAGAGAAACAGACGCTGGATCGCGTATATTTTCTTTTGTTTCGCTTTGACGATGACTGATGATCTCGTCGAAATGATGCCCGCGGGCCGGATATCCTGACAAATAAACTCCGCACCGTATTCGTCATGCTTAATGCCGTGAATTAAATCGACGTGAACCATCAGAAGTTTTCCGTGTTTTTTTGCTTCATTCACGACACCTTTTAATTGACCGAGGTGGATATCTAAAATGACGCCGTATAAGAACGGACTTTCTAAAAATGCATCGAATTGCTTCATGTTCCGGATTGCCGGTAGAATCTGCTGGTTGTGAAAACTCATGTTTTACTCCTTTACATTAAAAATCAATGCTCAGCACGCTTTCCTTGACGGTCGAAATGATGAAAGAGAGCTCCTCGTCCGACAGGCAAAAAGGCGGAGACAGCTGAATGACATTATTATATCCCGCTACAGTATCGCCATTTTTCCCGACAAGCAGGCCTTTTTCTCTGCAGGCGGTGATGACGTGCTGCACAAGGGCGGCATCAGCGGGTTCCTTCGTGACTTTGTCCTTGACGAGCTCAATGCCGGCAAGGAGGCCCTTGCCCCGTACATCTCCGACCGCCGGATGTTCTCTGAGCGGCTCAAGCTCACGGAGCAGCCTTTCTCCAAGCTCACGGGAGCGGGCGATCAGATTTTCGTCCTCCATCAATTGCAGGTTTTTCAAAGCCAGGGCGCAGGCTGCCGGATTGCCTCCGAATGTATTCACGTGCCGGAAGCGGCCGTACGGCTCACCGCCCGAATACGCCTCAAAAATCTCCCGTTTTACTGCCGTTGCCGACAGCGGCAGATAAGCGCTCGTAATGCCTTTTGCCATTGTGACGATGTCCGGTGAAACGCCGTAATGCTGAAATCCGAACGGCTCTCCCGTGCGGCCGAAACCGCAAATGACTTCATCACTGATCAGAAGCGCGCCGTGGCGGCGGCAAATGTCCTCTACCTTTGCCATATACCCGTCCGGAGGCATCAGTATCCCTCCGCCTGTAATAATCGGTTCCATAATAACGCCGGCAATCGTTTCGCTTAACTCCCACGTCATGATCCGGTCGATTTCATGCGCGCTTTCCAATGTGACGGCATCTCCGGGATTCCGATAAAGATCAGGCGGCACCGCATGCAAAAACCCTTGTGAGAGCGGCTCATATTTATATTTTCTCTGCGCCTGGCCGGTAGCGGCGAGCGCCCCCATCGTATTGCCGTGATAGCCTCTGTACCGGGAGATGAATTTGAAGCGGCTGTGATCGCCGTTTTCAATGTGGTATTGGCGGGCAATTTTGAACGCGGTTTCATTTGCTTCCGATCCGCTGTTGGAAAAGAAGATCACATAATCGCCGCCGAGCCATTCATTCAGTTTTTCCGCAAGCTCAATCGCGGGTTGATGGCTTTGGGTCAGCGGATAATAAGGAAGCTCCTTCAATTGGCTGTAAGCCGCATCGGCAAGCTCCTTTCTCCCGTATCCGATATTGACGCACCACAGGCCTGACATGCCGTCCAAATACCGTCTGCCGTCAATGTCCGTAACCCAGGCGCCTTCCCCTTTTTGAACGATTATGCTGTCATCCGGCTCCGCCCCTTTCATCGCGTGCCAAATCAGCTCTTTATCCTTTTGTTTGAGTGACTGATTTTTTTGTACATGTTCCACACCGCTCATCTCCCTTTCAATATCATTGCACTGTATCGAAAGCTGCCCGGCTTCTGACGCCGATTCTCTTGGTGAAGTTTTCCTCTTAATAAGAATATAAAGGCGCGGCATGGGCGAGTCAATAAAGCGGCGGCAATTAAAAAAACGCTTTCTCCCAGAAAGCGAAAGGGCTACAAGAGCATATCCCGAAACCGGGGCCGGCGCAAGTGTTTTTATAAAAAACCCGCCCCTTAAGCGGAGCGGGCGTTTTTTTATTTCAGGTGCGTAATCCGGTAAATATCTTTGCGCCGGTCTTTCAGCTGGCGCACGGTTCCGTTTTCACGCTGCCTTCTTAAGATTTCAAGGTCCACGTCCCCGATCACGACCATTTCGATATTCGGATTCGTTTCACCGACGATTCCGTCTCTGGCGAATTCAAAATCAGACGGAGCAAAAATGGCTGACTGCGCGTATTGAATATCCATATTTTCTGTTTGCGGAAGGTTTCCGACCGTACCTGAGATGACGGTGTAAATTTGGTTTTCAACCGCTCTCGCCTGAGAGCAGTACCTTACGCGCAAGTAGCCTTGGCGGTCTTCAGTGCAGAACGGCGTAAAGATAATTTTCGCCCCTTGATCGGCGGCAATTCTCGCAAGCTCCGGAAATTCGATATCGTAACAGATCTGAATGGCGATCTTTCCGCAGTCCGTATCAAATACGCGCACCCTGTCTCCGGCGCTGATGCCCCACCATTTCCGCTCATTCGGCGTAATGTGAAGCTTATATTGTTTTTCAATCGTGCCGTCACGTCTGAATAAGTAGGCGATGTTATAAATTTTCCCCTCTTCTTCAACGAAGTGAGAGCCGCCGATGATGTTGACATTATATTTCACCGCCAGATCTGTAAAGAGGCTGATATAGTCCTCGGTATATTCGGTAATCCTCTGAATGGCCAGACTCGGAGAACGCTCCTCGAGAAATGACATGAGCTGCGTCGTGAAAATTTCCGGGAACACCGCGAAATCAGATCTCGCATCGGAAGCCACATCGACATAATATTCAACCTGATTGGCAAATTCCTCGAAGGAGTAAATCTTTTTCATTTCATATTGAATGACGCAAATGCGCACCGGAAATGCCGATTTGTAATAGCGCTTCGACTGCGGCAAGTAATCGACATTGTTCCATTGCATTAATGTCGCATATTTAATGGACGCGGTGTCATCCGGGAGATAATTCGGATTGATCCGCATGAGCGTAAATCCGTTCATCAGCTGGAAAGAAAGCACCGGATCATAAATCTGATGGCGCGTCACCTGTTCGACATAGGCTCTCGCCGTCATTTCTTCCGCATACTTATGATAATTCGGAATCCGCCCGCCGATAATGATGCTTTTCAGATTCAATCGTCTCGCCAAGTCTTTTCTCGCCTCATACAGCCGGTGTCCGATTTTCATCCGTCTGTATTCCGGGTGAACCATTACCTCAATCCCGTACAGATTCAATCCGTCCGGGTTGTGGTTCGTGATATAACCATCGTCTGTAATGTCCTGCCACGTGTGGCGGTCATCATATTCATCGAAATTGATGATCAGGCTTGAGCATGAACCGATAATTTCCCCTTCATACTCGGCGCAAAACTGACCTTCCGGAAAGTGCGCGAGATGGCTGATTAAATGCTCAGGCTCCCACGGCTCCATCCCCGGAAAACAATCCTTTTGCAGCTCAATTATTTTGTTGATATCTTTCTCTTCCATATTCCGTATGACCATTTTCTTTTCAAAACGGGTCAGATCAAGTTTCTCAGACAATGCTGCTTCCCCCTGCCGGTTCGTTTTGATCGTTCAATCGCTGTAAGAGTAATTCAAGTTCCATTTCCGCCATCGATTCCAGTCTGTGATCGTATTCTTCAAATAACAGGGCGCTTGTTACCTTATTCGGGACGATGACACATTTCATTCCGGCACGTTTGGCTGCGATTGAGCCGTTGACCGAATCCTCAAAGGCCAGACATTCAGATGGTTCAACGCCTAAATGTTCCGCAGCTTTCAGATAGAGCTCCGGATTCGGCTTCACTTCTTCTACGTCGTCAGCCGTCTGAATCACTTCAAATTCATCAAACAGGCCTAATTCCTTCAGATGGCCCGATACCCATTTAAAATCTGAGCTGGACGCGAGCCCCACTTTCAATCCTAATTCTTTTGCCGCGGCTAAATAAGCCTCCACCCCGGGACGCGCCGTTTCCGTCTTCATCCGCTGTTCGAAGCGCCCGCGCCTGATCGCCGTCAGTTCATCATGATCGAGCTTTCTTCCCAGCTGCTCCTCTAAATATGCGAACGGCTTAAACCCCGCGGCCGTTCCGATCACCTTTCCCCAGACGGATAAAGGCAATGTTGAACCGTGTTCTTCAAACATTTCCTGCAGCACTTCATATTCATGGGTTTCTGTATCTAAAATTAACCCGTCAAAATCAAAGATTAATGCTTTTATCAATGGTTACAGCTCCTTTAGCTAAACGTACTGACCTATGTATACACTATACCGTGAATTTCTTTCGCGTTCAAAATGTAACATTCTGACGGAAAGAAGAGCCTGCATGAGTGCAAGCTCTCTTCATCCGTTACTGTGTGTTTTGACTGGAAATATTGGAAAGAGCTGCTCCCGCAGACTCATTTGAACGCTGATCGACCGCTAAGTCTCCAAGCGCAACGATCCCGACCAGATGATTTTGATCGACAATGGGAAGGCGGCGGATTTGGTGTTGGGCCATCAGATGTGACGCCTCTTCAAGACTCATTTCCGGGTTTCCGGATACAACTGCAGAAGACATCACGTGTGAAACAGGTGTTTGGCCGTCGCGGCCTTGAGCCGTTGTTCTCAATGCGATATCACGGTCTGTCAGCATTCCTTTTAATTCCCCTCCGTCAACGACGGGAATTGCTCCGACATTATGCTGGTGCATCAGCGCAGCCGCTTCCTGAATCGTTTGATTGGGAGAAACGGTAGCCACGTGGGTAGTCATTGATTGTTTGATTGAACTCATTGTAAAGCACCCCTTTCGACATTTATTATGCTCGGGGATTTGTCTCATTATAAAGGGAGTTAGAGGAAAGAAATTGTGGTATCATGTCAAAGAAGCAAAAAAGAGCCTGTTAAAAGGCTCTTTATACCCGTCAGATCAGCCTTCTGTGACCGCAGGCTTCTGATCCGGCCCCTGTCTCGAAATCATCATAGGTAAAGGGAAAATTCATTCCGCATTCATTCAGCAAAGCGCAATTTTTATCAAACAGCGCCCGCTCTTTGACGTCATATACCGGGTGCGGCTTTGACAGCATGATATGTACCGTTTGCAGACAAGCCATAATTTGAAACGCTTCTTTTAAAGTTCCTTGGTAACGTTGGTTTTGTAATGATAATACGCCCCTTTTTTTAAAGCGCTGAATTTCCAGTTCGGAGAAATAAAGAGGAAAGACATTTTGAAACAATTCAGAGGAAAGCTCTTGTATCGCGCTTTCTTGTCCGTCAGTCGCTGCGTTCACAATTCTCACATCAATCACCTTTCTTGCCATGTGAATATCCTTAATCTTTATCAAGAATAGCATAGAAAAAAACGCGAAAGCTAAGGTAAGTGTTTCCTATTGAAACAGCCGCTTTCCGCTTGAAAAGGAGCTTTATGATATGAAACAAAATGACCGCGGTCTGGAACTCCTGATTACGGAAAAGCACGCCGGACAATGGCTGTTTTCAGTCCTGAAATCTGAATTCCAGGCGTCAAAACCCGTAATTACGGAATGGATGAACCAAGAAAGCATTCAGGTGAATCGGACATCCCCGAAAAACAATATCATACTGAAGACCGGAGATCGCTTATTCATTGATCTTCAGGAAAAAACGGGTTCTTCGGTGACTCCGGAATACGGAGAGCCGGACATTTTATTTGAGGACAATCATATGCTGATTGCAAATAAGCCGGCGGGAATGCCGACTCATCCAAATGAAGAGGGTCAGACCGGCACCCTCAGCAACCTGATCGCTTACCATTTTCAAATCAACGGCGAGCAGGCGAAAGTGCGCCACGTTCACCGTCTTGACCGTGACACGTCAGGCGCGGTCGTTTTCGCGAAACACCGCCTGGCCCATGCAATCCTTGACCGTCAGCTCGAAACCAAAACATTAAAACGCACCTATATCGCCGCGGCGGAAGGAAAAATCACGCCGAAAAAAGGCACGGTTGACTCGCCGATCGGCCGCGACAGGTCACATTCCGTCAGACGGCGCGTCTCACCCGGCGGACAAGCCGCCGTCACCCATTACAAAGTGAAAGGCTATCATCCCGGTGCGCAGCTTACATTGGCAGAGCTTGAACTGGAAACCGGGAGAACACATCAAATCAGGGTGCATATGGCAAGCATCGGCCATCCGTTGGCGGGCGATGACCTGTACGGCGGAAGCAGGACGCTGTTTCACAGGCAGGCGCTTCACGCCAAAAAAGTCAGTGTCGTCCATCCGATCTCAGGAGAAGAAATCGTTGCCGAGGCGCCGATGCCGGCTGATCTGGCTCATTTTACCGAAACGTATTTTTCTTAAACCGGGTCGGCATATATAATATATCGTTTCGGCGCATTTCCAATGTAAGAAAACGGATAGCAAGTGGTCAGGATCAGTTCCTCCCGCTTGTGCTGAAGGGTGATGACAGATGTATCATCCCGGCTGACGATTTTTGTACGGCTGAGTTTATAAGAAAACGTGCCGTAAGACAAAATCACGTTCAGTCTGTCTCCTTTTTTCAGTTCGCCGGTCCGGCGGAACACCGTGTCCCTGTGGCCGGATAACACAATTTGGCCGTGATCGCCCGGATAATAGCTGTCCTTATAATGTCCGACGCCTTTTGCTAAATCATCTGCGTCAGTCCCTTCGACGATCGGGAGCTCAGCGTCGATTTCAGGGATTTCTAAAATGCCGCTTGCCTCACCCGTTTCGGGGTGAAATTCTTTTTTGCGCTGTGCCAGCACGGCGCTTTTTGTTTCGTTCTTTTCCAAGACAGGTTCTGTTGCTTTTTTTGCTTCTTCAAGCGATTGGTTCGTTTTCATATGTGAATCAATGATCTTCCAGCTTCCGTAACATGTGATGATGATACCGGCGATGATGACGAGAAGCGGAATATGTTTCAGTTTGTTCATCGTGTGCGGATTCCCCTTTTCTTTCTGAAAAGCCAATATACACCGGCACCCGTGATCACCAGGCCGGCCAATGCCGTCTGATGGCTGCCCGCTGAAGTATCAGGCAAAAGGCGGCCTTTTTGTGTGCCGCTTTCAGTCTGTTTTGTGCTTTGTTCCGAATTTGCGGCAGACGCCGGACGGGATTCAGGAATTGACTGCACTGTATCAGATGCTGTTTCTTCTGCGACAGGACGTTTAGGTTTTTTGGTTTGATCAGGCTGTTCTGCTGCATCCGGTTTTTTAGCGGGTTTTTCCGCTTGAGGTTTTTCTCCTTTATCAGGCCTGGTGCCGCCCGGTGTTTCCCCGCTTCCCGGCTGATTGCCGGTATCATCAGGTGTTTCGGCGGCTGGTGCCGTGCGGATGCGGCCGTCGGTTTGATAAGAAATCGGCGCGGAAAAGCTTTTGACATAGTCTACTGTCGCTTCCAAATCCTCAGGCCCCGTCACCGGATTCTTGCCGAGTTTCCCGATCGGACCGTATTTTGCCCCCGCCGCCGTCGCCATAAATTGATTGACTGTTACTGTATATCCTTTTTCGGGCTGTATGTCTGTCCCGTCCGCCATTTTCATATCCACCGCTTGTCCGGTTTCCGGGTTCCATGTATAGGTAAATCCGCTGATGCTGTAATCCGGACCGTACACCGGAGAAATTTGCGCATTAATAATCTCCCGCAAATCTTTTCCTTTGATTTCAAGCTTCGTCAGCACATTGCCGAACGGCTGTACATTATAAAGGTCTCCCCATGTGATCGGCCCTTTTTTTATGCCGTCCCGGATGCCTCCCCCATTCATAAGCGCAAAATCGGATTTCATCTTCGCTTTCATACCGTCGGCAATCAGATTTCCGAGCGCCGTGTCGCCGTCATTTGAATACCCGCCCGTTATATCATGGGCCGCTTCCCCGACCGTTTCGCTGATAATCGGTTTCACTTTCTCTTCATATTTGCTTAATATGCCTGCCGCAGCCGGGTCAGGCTTGATTTTACTTTGATCGATATATTGGATTTCCGCTGATTTTTTCACGATATCCTTCGACTCTTTATCAAGTTCAAGATCGGCGATTCCGATTGCTTTTCCGTATTCAAATGCCTGCACGATCAGCTTGCCGTCGATTTCTCCGTTTACGACTTTATGATTGTGCGCGGCGAAAATCACATCAATCTCTGAGTCTGTTCCGCTTGCAAGCTTTGCGGATTCTCCCGTGATGGCTGAGCCATTTTGTTCAGCAGACATATGGGCGAGTACGGCGATTGCTTTAATTCCTTTTTTCTTCAAGTCAGCGGCGGCGTCATTGACGGCCTTTACCTCATCCGTAAACGTAATATTTTTAATTCCGTCCGGGATGACCATGCCTGCCGCCGATCTGGTTACAACCCCGATAAATGCGATCGGAATTCCGGAAACGTATTTAATTTCATACGGCGGCAGAAAGGGCTCCCCTGACTTCAGTTTACAGTTGGCGCAGACGAGCGGGAAATTTTGGCCGTCATAACCGCTTGTCCCCTTACCGTCCGGATGATCTCCTCCATTGATGATCCGTTTAAGCTCATCCGTTCCTTCATCGAATTCGTGATTGCCGACAGTTCCGACATCAAAACCGATGTCTTCCATCAATTCTACTGTCGGTTCATCCTGAAAAAGGGCTGACACGGGAGAGCTGCCCCCGATCATATCGCCCGCATGCACGACAAAGGCGTGTTCTTTCTCGGCTTTCGCCTTTTTAATGTACGCGGCGGCGTAGTCCATCCGCCCGAAAGTGCCATCCGGTTTACCGTCTCCGTTAAGGTCAAGCTCATATTGCTGATCAATTTTTCCGTGCAGATCATTCATGCTGATGATTCTGAGCGGGACACGGCCCGAGTCTTCAGTCTGCCGTTCTTTATACGCTTTATCCGTGCCGGCTTCATTCAGTGATCCGGCTTGTCCGATTGCTTCCGCATCTTTCACGCTGAACATCATAAAACAAACCGTCAGCAAACAGCACGAAAGACGCATACCCCTTTTTTTCTTCATTCATTTCCCCCCTGTCTTCTAAGAAATACGTTAGCTTATTTTCTTAAAAATCACATCATTTTTTTGTAAAGATTGTCTTCGCTGGCGCAAAATAGTAAATAATCCCCACGTAACGAAATAGGTCTTGATGTATAACGGATCGGCTTTTTTCACATCTTAATGATGATTTGACATGAAGGAGGAAAACAACCAGTGGAACAGCAGCAGAATCAGCAGCAGCCGCCAGTAAATCAGGGGATCCCGGGTTCACCGCAAGTGAATCACGGAGGACATGAGCTTTTCGATATGCATGAAGTGCTGGCCGGAACAGTCGGCGTTTTGGATCAATTTATGATGCTCAGACAGTTTATACAGGATCAGCAGCTGGCCGACATCCTTGACCGCCAGTATCAATTCATTCTCGGACTCTATAATCTGACGGCAGAATGCTTTAAGACCGGCCAAAAGCCTTCTCAGGAAACGTCGACATATATGATGAAGGAACAGAACCAGGCCGTCTACGGTATAAAACCGACTCAGCCGAAAAAACCGAATCAATCATTAAATGATGTCAAAGATCTCGGGATCAGCGGCCATATGCTCGGCCTGATTAAAGCTCAAGCTTCTCTCTTGACGATGAGCTCGCTTGAAATGACCAATCCCGTCACAAGAAGAGTGCTCTCCGCCCAAATTCAGCAATATGTCGAAATGGCGTTTGAAATCTTCTTATACCAAAACAAACACGGTTATTATCAGGTTCCTCAGCTCAATGCACAAGATATGCAGACCATGCTGAATTCATTTGCGCCGGCGCAGGGACAGCCGCAAATGCCTCCGATTAAAGGACAAATGGGACAGCAGCAGCAAAACCTCCATTGATTAAAAAACGGCGTTGGAAACCTGACTCTCCAATGCCGTTTTCTTTTTTTCATATGCTTTTGTGAAATCATGTTCAAATCGTTTCAGGCTTTCTTTCGTAGCCGCTTCAAAGCCTTTTTCAAAATCCTGTGTTTCGGCGGTTTTGTTGATAATGGTTAAGATAATGCCTTCTCCGAATGTTTCGGTTAAGTCCTTTATCATATAGAAGCTTTGCAAATAGACATCCGTTTCATATTCCATACGCGATTTCTGCCATTTTCGGTCGGTCGTTAATTGATCAAACGGCACGACGGAAAATGCAATCGGATCAATGACTACATCATAATGCGCGACCCACTCGCTCAGCCCCTCATGAAACCAAAGCGGAAATACAGACGTATCCGTCCCCAATTGCCGCGTTTTTTGATGAAACGCGTAGTGTGTGTATTCATGTATAATCAATTGCTTATACATGAAAACGGCCAGCTCATCTTTTTTCAAAAGCTGTTTTTTCTCTTCAGGCAAAAGCCCCATCATCTGCTCCTGTTCTGAATAAAAACCGACTACATTTTTCAATCCTGAATATTGCTCCATTTCAGCTTCATCCGAAAAGAAAATGAGTTCAAGCGGCGCTGCACCTTTGTAGCCGACAATGATTTGATTGATACGCTTTGCGTGGTCCAGCGTAAGCTTGGTCAGATCCAAGAGCGGCTTTTCATCCGCCGTATAGTAAATCGCTGTATGTTTGTAAATTTCTTTATTCATGTGTTCAGTCACTTGTTCCTTCGTCGGAACAGAGCGGCTGTTTTGGCCTGACAGGACGTACATCATACTTACTGAAACGGCTGAACTGACAGCCAATATGACAAGGACTCCGCACAGGATCAGAGTGAATGCCGCCCGTTTCCCCATGCCGTCACGCAAACAAGCTCCCCTCCCCGATCCTTCAATTTTCATCTCATTCTTTACTTTATGCTCAGGAGCGCTGGGTCGTGACGGCAGATAAAATAAAAAAGCCGCAGCAAATGCGGCTTTTCCATTCATTTATTTATTGGGGTTTGGGAATACACGCTGCACCATTTGGCCGAATTCATCAAACAGACCGGATACAGGATGTCCGTTTTGGATTCGTTTTCCGTAGCCTTGCATACGTTCAACGAAGTCCGGGTTCGCTGATACATATACAGTCCGGACATGTTTATCGGCTGATTTCACCTTATCGGTAATTTTATTTTTTAAATGGTTGGCGATGGCGCCTTTTTGCCCGTTTGTCAGAACAACGGCAACATATGCGCTGTTTCCGGCAACGATCACAGTCGCATTTTTAACTTCTTTTAAATCAGTCACCTTGTCGGCGGCTTTATCAGCCACTCTCAGGTTACGATTGTCATTGTGATCGGTGTTTTGGTTATGACGGTTCACTGTATTCATATTTGTCGCACCGTCGTTAGGCGTGTTGCGGTAATTTACATTCTGGGTGCGGTTGTCATTTCGTTTTCCTTCTCCCTGGTTCCCCATACTGCACCCTGCGGTAATCAGCATCGGCAGAAGAAGGGCAGAGATAACTGCTTGCTTTTTTATCATGTGAATTCCTCCTTTCTCACTTTACGTATAGGTTTTTCTATTCGGCGGGATTTATGCACGCCGTTTGCATTCTGAGCGGTTTGGATAAATATCAGAAGGAAAGGGAAAGGTAAGCGTAATCAATTGAATGAGGAGGGATTTAACTTGTTCAGAAAAAAAAGCGGCATCAGCCCGACAGCGCTGCTGATCGGATCATCGATTCTGATTGCAGCTTTATCACCCGAAATCCGCCGGAAAATCTCCGGAATGGTTTCAGGCAGTATGCAGCATAAAGATGGCACACATTCCATGCAGCCTGCTGACCTGATTCAACAGGCGTTCGGCGGGGATTCCGGCGGACAGCAGCACACAGACAAAGCCCGGCATTCACAAAACGGCTCCACACAGCCTGCCGAGCTGATCAAACAGGCGTTCGGCGGGGATTCCGGCGGACAGCAGCACACGGACAAAGCCCGGCATTCACAAAACGGCTCATTGCAGCCTGCCGAGCTGATCAAACAGGCATTCGGCGGGGATTCCGGCGGAAGGCAGCATGAGCAGACTTCCCGCAATCACTCCGGCTCATCCCATACGGACGGACAGGCAGACCGCAGTAAAGAAACTTCGCCGAAGCCTCACTATACCGAGCCGATTCACTTCGAAGAAAGCGCGGTAAATGTTTTAAATGACAGCACCGTGATGAATATGCTGGAAGAAATTGAACCCGGAAATCATTAGAAACGAAAAAATCCTTCATTCGTTCAACGATGAAGGATTTTTCGTTTTAGCGCTCTATCTATTATTTTTCTATAAGAGAATGAACCATCGATCTGCTGTTAAGCTTCTTCAGCTTCAATGACGATTGAGGAATCATTGTACACCGCGGTATCGGTTTCCTTCGTCATTTTACTTGTTAACAGCCCTGCGGTCATACTGCCGCTGACATTTAAGGCGGTGCGCCCCATGTCAATTAACGGCTCAATTGAAATGAGCAGCCCGGCAAGCGCGACAGGCATGTTCAAAGCGGATAGGACGAGCAGAGCCGCAAATGTCGCGCCGCCCCCCACGCCTGCTACACCGAATGAACTGATTGCCACGATGGCGATGACGGAGATGATAAATCCCGGTTCAAACGGGTTTTGCCCTACTGTCGGCGCAATCATCATCGCGAGCATCGCCGGGTAAATGCCGGCACAGCCGTTTTGACCGATCGATAAACCGAATGAACCGGCGAAGTTCGCAATTCCTTCCGGGACGCCCAAGCTTTTTTGCGTTTTAATATTAAGCGGCAAAGCCCCTGCGCTTGAACGGGACGTAAACGCAAACACCATGACAGGAAATGCTTTTTTCACGTATGTGATCGGATTTAAACCGCTGAACGTAATCAGCAGCAAGTGAATGATAAACATGACGATAAGCGCGGCGTATGAAGCGATCACAAACATCCCCAGTTTCGCAATGCTGTCGATGTCGCTTGTCGCGATCGTCTTTGTCATAATCGCCAATACCCCGTAAGGCGTCAGTCTTAAAATTAATGTCACGACGCGCATAATAATCGCGTATACCGCATCGACAATTCCGCTGAATGTCGCAGCGTGCTCCGGCTGCTTCCGTTTCACGCCCAGAAAAGCGATGCCGAGGAAAGCGGCAAAAATAACGACTCCGATGGTGGAAGTCGGTCTGGCTCCCGTGAAATCAAGAAACGGATTTCCCGGCAGAAGCTCAACGATTTGCTGAGGCATCGTTTTGGCCGTCATATCCTCAGATTTTTGCTGCAGCTCCTGGCCTCTTGATAACTCGGTGCTTCCCTGGTCGATATGGACGGCTTTCAGATCAAAAGAAAGCGCCGAAACAATTCCGACTGCCGCGGCAATTGCTGTCGTAGCGATCAAAATTCCGATGATCAGTCCGCTGATTTTCCCGATGTTATGGGTCAGTTTCAGCTTCGTAAATGCGCCGAGAATAGAAATAAAGACTAGCGGCATGACGATCATCTGAAGCAATTTGACATAACCGCCGCCGGCGATATTAAACCAATCAGCCGTTTGTGTCACAATATGTGAAGCCGGCCCGTAAATCAATTGCAGTGCAAAACCGAATACAATGCCTAGTCCGAGCGCGGTAAAGACACGTTTAGAAAAGGAAACGTGTTTTTTTTGCATGACAAACAGACCTGCTATAAGCAAAAGCATAATAAAAACATGTAAGACTACAAATAAATTCTCCAAAACAGGTAAACACTCCCTTGCTCATTATCCTTTAACACTATATTATATCAATTCCGATCGGTCAAGTAAGGATTGACAATATATGTATTTTTATTGATTTTTCTCTTTTCTTTCCACCCTTTCTCTAGTAACTTATATAAGGGTGATTGTTATGCTGAAGGAACTGTTTCTTAATTTAACGATTTTAATCACATTTAATTATCTGTTCACCCTTCTTTTTAAAGAGTCGCTTTCGTATAAAGAAGACCGTCCGATGTTTCAATTACTGAAGGGGACGGTCTGCGGGCTTTTAGGGGTTTTTCTGATTGTTTTCGGCTTTTCTTACTCCGATTCCATCATTGATCTCAGAAATATCCCCATTATCATCGCCGCTCTTTACGGAGGCTGGGTGTCTACGGCAGCCGCCTTTGCGATTATCGTCGCAGGCCGTATCCTGATCAATTTCAATGCCAGCGCCATTTTTTCCATCGCCGCAGTCGGGGTTATTGCGATACTTTCTGCGGCCGTCCTCAGAGGAAAAAAGCCGGATCACAAAAAGGCGTTCGTTATGCTGCTTTTTTCAAATGTTATTTTCACCCTGACGCTGCTGTTTCTTATGCCTGAACAGCCTGCCGGGGCCCTCGTTTATTATTGGCTCATTTCCGTCTTGGGCGGAATGCTGTCACTGTATATCATCAAACACGAAGCCGATGCCCGCGTTTTGTTCAAGCAATACAAGTTTCAAGCGAATTATGATTTTCTGACGGGGATTTTTAATAAGAGAAAATTCGAGGACGTCTCGCGCGTTCTGTACGATCGGGCGTCTCAATCCCCCTCGTCTCAGCTCGCGCTTATTTATTTGGATATTGATCACTTTAAGCAGATCAATGATCAATACGGCCATTATGAAGGGGACCAAGTGCTGAAGGAACTGGGGGCACGCCTGAGGTTCTTACTCAGCAGTTCTCATACGTCAGCCCGCATCGGCGGGGAAGAATTTGCCGTGCTTATGCCCAATTGCACGTATACAAAAGGGCTTCACCTCGCAGAGGAAATCAGGCACACGATTGACGCGAACCCGATTCTGCTGACGAGCGGAGATACAATTCCCGTGACCGTTTCCCTCGGCATCGCGCATTATCCGACAAATACACCGGATCCTCAGACATTGCCCCTGATCGCGGACCGGATGCTGTACAAAGCGAAAACATCAGGGCGCAATCAAGTGTGCAGCACTGAAAAAAAAGAATGATCGCCCGAAGAGGAAATCATTCTTTCTTTTCAGTGAGAAAGCCGCCCCTCAGGAAAACGGGAATCAGGCTGCCCTCATATTCTTTTTCAATCAACGCCGCGGTATCATCTGATTGATACAAAGACAGGAGTTTTTGCATCCGTTCATCATCTTTATCCTCAGCTCTGACGGCGATCAGATGAATATACGCTTCTTTCATTTGCGCCGATCGGATCAGCGCGTCCTTCTCCGCATGAAATCCTGCTTTTTTCGCCTCGCTTTGACTGAGAACTGCTGCGTCAGCATGTTCCGCCGCCTGATAGGCGTTCTTTTTTGTTTCCGTTTTTAAGGTCAGATGCTTCGGGTTGTCCTTGATCATATCAGTTGAACCCGTACCGGTGAATCCCTTTTTCAATGTAATCAGTCCGGCCTCCTGCATGAGAAAAAGCGCCCTGCCGAAGGCCGCCGCTTCATCAGGCACGGCAATGACCGCTCCGTCCGGTATATCCTTCAGCCGTTTATGTTGCTTGGAATACACCCCCAGCGATGCCGCATATGTCGTTCCTAAAGGAGCCAGCTTCTTTTTCACATGAGGCGGCAAAGATTGAAAATAAGAAACGGATTGAAACGCATTGGCGTCGAGATCCCCGCCGGCAAGCGCCAAATCGGCCTCGGCATAATCCGAAAACGTTACCAAAGAAAGCTGCAATCCTTCCTCACCGGCTTTTTTCGCGACAAACTCCCAGATCGATTGATCAGATTCATTGATTCCGATAGTAATTGTCCGGTTCCCGACAGGATAATGGCATGAAGTAAGTGACATGATCAAAATGAAAAGAAACAGACTGTTTATAAGCCGCAGGTTCAAGTTGACCTACTCCCTATCTATTTTTATGTACAGAGGCTGCACCATGGTATTCGGGCTCATGATTACCTACAATACCGATTAAAAAAAGGGTTGTCAATTCTTCCTTAAGAGGCTGCAAAGCGGTTTTTATCAGCTGAAAATGGGCTGTTCTAGTCTCAAATCAGATTTCCGTATCAGAGCGTTCCCCTCTTAAAACATGTTATTTCGAAAAAAGTTACATTTAGCAGTTGTTTTTTCTTCGAATTACTGGTAGAGTAAAGGTAATTATTTTTGTTCGAACTATCTTTAAGAAGAAAGTTTTGTAAGAGTTTTCGTCTTGGAAGTTTGTTTTAGAGCAAGAATAGTGAATTTAAGCGTTATGTCGCTTTAGGAGGAAATTTCATGTTAGAAGGTAAAGTAAAATGGTTCAACTCTGAAAAAGGATTCGGATTCATCGAAGTAGAAGGTCAAGACGATGTATTCGTTCACTTCTCTGCTATTCAAGGCGAAGGCTTCAAAACTTTAGAAGAAGGCCAATCTGTTTCTTTCGAAATCGTTGAAGGAAACCGCGGACCACAAGCTGCTAACGTAACAAAAGCATAAATTGTTTAAAAACCCTGCCGGTGTACGCCGGCAGGGTTTTTTTTATCTAAAACGAAAAGCTGTTTTGCAAAGGCAAAACAGCTTTTTTATATCAAGTGGCAATATCGCGTTTTAAGAAGACGCCGAATGCGAGCGCCAGAAAAATAACGAAGTAAATCACAAGCATCACAACCGAAAATGTCATCGTCATCCCCTCTACTAAAGGAGTCCCGTTCATATATTGCGATAAATCCGTATTGGCGAATAAAATATATTTGGTCCATTCAAATTTCGTGGCAAGAAATACAGTCGCCGTGTTTCCCATAACCAATAGAAAAATAGAAAATCCGACCGCTAATGAGCTGTTCCGGAATACCGCAGACAGCATAAACGCCATCGTTGCAAGCATAAAAGCGGAGACAGATTCATAGATATATGTTTTAGCGAGGAAGGCGATGATATTTTGCTCAAAAACATGGCCGTCTTTGTATACGAGATGAACATCAGCCGCAGTATCTCCCCCTGTACCGAAAAAGACCAATCCCAGCAGAGCGGAGCCGGCAAATAAAATCACAAGCATCAGCAGTCCGAACAGCAGCACCGTCATATATTTAGAAAGCAAAATCTGAAAACGGCTGAGCGGACGAATGGCAAGCAGCTTGATCGTGCCCCAGTTGAACTCATTCGCCACGATGCCTGCGGCAATGATAATCGTAAACAGCCCGGTCAAAACAGTCATCATCGAAGAATCAGCTACGTATGACCACACTGTGTACCCTGTATCCTCAGGAATATTATGATCCATACGGTATTCATTTATCGCGACATTCTGTTTCAGGTTATCAATGAGCGTCTGGTTTCCGGTTTCCTTCATCTGCTGTTTCATTTCTTTGTTTTCGGCCTGGAGCTCCTGTTTCCAATTCGGATTGGCTTCGCTCGAGGTGAAATGGTTTGACAGAAGCGCAAAACCGATCATCGAAACGCCTAAAATTACAATCATAGCCCACGTGCCGACGCGGCTGAAAATTTTTATCCATTCATTATAGATCAGCTTAAACATATTGAACCTCCTCTTTCGTCCCGCCGGTAATCTCCAAGAAACGGTCTTCCAAAGATTTTGTCATGATTTTCACTTCATATAAGCGGATGTTTTCACGGACGAGCAGTGATATCACATCAGGCACTTCCTGTTTTGACAGCTTGATCTCAATGCCGTTTGTCTTCTTCACACAGTCAAACTGACTCAGAACGGCCAGGGCCTCTTCTCTTTGTTCAATATGGAAGAAGTATGTATCTTTATCCTCTTTTCCTTCATCCCTTACTTTTTGAATATCGACAAGCTCCCCTTTTTGCAGAATGCCGATTCGGTCGCACATTAACTCCATTTCTGACAGCAGATGGCTTGAGACGATGACAGCCATTCCTTTTTCACGTGTCAGCTTTTTCAGATGGTCCCTGATTTCCCTGATGCCCGCGGGATCAAGGCCGTTTGTCGGTTCATCCAGAATCAGCACCTTAGGATTATGCAGCAGGCTTTGGGCGAGGCCGAGACGCTGTCTCATTCCGAGAGAGTAGGTTTTTACTTTGTCATGTATTCTGTCCTGCAACCCGACGAGCTCGATGACCTCATCTATTTTTTCTTTCGTAACGCCTTTTACCATCCTTGCGTACTGCTGTAAATTTTTATAACCGCTCAGGAATTTGTACAGCTCCGGGTTTTCCACGATGGCTCCGACGTGCCTGACCGCTTTTGCATAGTTTTTCGTAATGGATTCCCCGCAGATTACGATGTCTCCCTGAGACAGTTTCATTAATCCGACCATCATTCTGATCGTAGTGGTTTTCCCCGCTCCGTTCGGCCCTAAAAATCCAAACACTTCGCCCGCCCGGACGGAGAAGCTCAGATCATGAATAATCGTTCGTCCTTTTATCGTTTTCTTTACCTGTTGCAGTTCTAATACCATTTCCAATTAGAATCCCCCTTCTATTTCGTGCGCCTGCATGACGCTTCTGTACCATTGCAGCACGGACATTCCTTCCTGTTCCCGGATTTCTTCGACCTCGCGCCGTTCAGCGATTTTCCCTTTTATGAAAACCATCACTTCGTCTAACAGCGTCTCAATCTCGCCGATCTCATGCGTGGCAATGACGACGATCTGGCTGTCAAAATCAATATAAGATACGAGACTGTTGACAATCGACTCTCTGACCGCCGGATCAAGACCTGAAAACGGCTCATCCAGCAGAATGACGGATGCTTTTCTCGAGAGGGCCAAGACGATTTTCAGCCTGCCCCGGCTGCCTTTGGACAGCTCTTTTATCTTCTGCTTCGCTGAAAGATTCATTTCCGTTAATAGGTTATGTGCTTTTTCGAGCTGAAAATCCGGGAATTGCGAATGATAAAATGTGAGCATATCACCGACGGTCGTCCGGGCGGAAAACATATCATGTTCGGTTAAATAAGCCGTACGAAACAGCATGTTCCTGCTTACTGCGCAATCTCCCATCCGGACGGCGCCCGATGTCGGGAACGCAAGCCCGGCAAGCATTTTAAGCGTTGTTGATTTCCCGCTTCCGTTCGGCCCTAAAATTCCGTAGATTTTACCCGGAGACAATGAAAATGATACATCGCTGACCGCGAGCCTGCGGCCGTATTTTTTTGTTACGCGTTCAAAATCAAGATTCATCGTTTGCTTCCTCCGCATATCGTTTGATCCCGTCGAGCATTTCCTCAGGAGATAACCCCAGCTCCGCCATTTCCTGAATAAAGCGTTTGAAAACGTCTTTTGTCAGCCTGTCTTTCAGCTCTGCTTTCAGATCGGATCTTTCCGCTATAAAGGTTCCCTGTCCTCTTCTCGTCTCCACGATCCCCAGCCTTTCCATTTCACTGTACGTTCTTTGTATCGTGTTCGGATTCACTTTCATCTGTACGGCCATCTCCCTTACGGACGGCAGTTTGTCCCCCGGTGAAAGCTCACTTCGGATCAGCCGGTAATATACACGATCGGCAATCTGCAGATAAATCGGCTTGGATGACTGAAATTCATTCTCCATCATTACACCTCAACCTTTCGATTCAGCAGCATAGAGGCCAGCGCAAGACAGAGCGCCGCAAGCACGATCACTGCCAAGAAGCTGAAAAGCGAAATGTGGACGGTTTTCAGCTCCATCGTCCATCCGGTCAATTTTGTATAATGAAAATGAAAATTCGCATACACTTTTACCGGCCATAAATCATGTTGAGATGAAGTGAAAGGCGTAATGATTTTATCGTCAATATAGGTCCAGACAAACGCAAGCACGATGCAGATCACCCAACGGAGGACGGGAACATTTTTTAATGAGTGAAAAACAGTCCAAAATACGGCCACGATCACAGATAAGTACGCTGAACTGATCAGCAGGTAAGCATTCAGTCCGGTTAATGTGCCGGCCAGGGGAATGGCGTGTTCCAGCGCTCCTTTTGCAGAAAGCATCCGGTACATCCAAATGCCGTAACCGGTCAGCGCCAGCTGCCCGATCAACTGATACAGCAGTGAGGCCGTCAGCTTGGAAGCCAGCAGATAAAACCCTCCATTCGGATTGTAAAGCCACAGCTGGTTTTTTCCTTCTTTATGAAGGTGATAGTACATAAAAAGCGGCGCTACAAGAAATTGAAAAAACCCCATTGCCGCAAAAAAGCCGAAAATGACGAGCGGTTCTTTCTGACGGGCAGCGATGACGTGGGCTGCAAGCGCCAAGCAAATCATGCCGCAAAGCCACACCGCGAGCCAAATCCATGAAACCTTCGCATCTTTTTTCAGCAAACCTAAAAACGATGTCATTCTTGCTCTCTCCATTCGGATCAAGTGTATGAGTAACATAGTACACTAGATCATCATGTATTACAATATCTTCAATAAAAAAAAGACAAATCCGCTCTTACGCAGATTTGCCTTTTCAATTACTTCTTTTTGTTTTTTAAGGAGAGCAGCGCATCACGATAGCTGCTATCCTGCATTTTGCCGCCGCTATCAGGATCGTTTGTTTCCCGATCCGTCTCAGAAGTCTTAAACTTCTGAAGCGCCTGACGGTACACATCATCGCCCATTGTATTCTTTTTCTCACGGGGAGATTCAGATTTCACAACGACGGGAGCATGCTCGGCTGAGCGCTCCTCGGCCGGATCATGCTTTTCCGGCTGTTCGGCTGTAGTGCCGATCGCTTCTCTCTTTTCTTCTTTGACATCCTGTCCTGCAGAAGTGCTGCGGACATTGAATGTGATAAGAAGTGCAATCACAATGACAGCAGCAATAACCGCTATAATAATGGCCATATAACCCTCTCCTTACTGTCGTCCGGCAGTTAGATTACCTGTGACTTGGCTGACACGTCTGCCAAGCGCACGGCCTAATTGAAGGCCTTCTTCCGTCATCAGCACATCGCTGTCAACCGGGCATGTGACGCCCGCGCCGTAGTAAGAGCCGTACAGCGCGTTTTCTGGAACGTTGCCGGGAAGTCCGACAACAATCATGCCTTGGTGAAACATAGGAGTGATCAGATTGTGCATTGTCATTTCTAATCCGCCATGTGTTGTCGCCGTCGTACAGAATACGGCGCCGACTTTATCAATCAGCTCGCCTTCAGCCCACAGATAGCCGAGTCTGTCGATCCACGCTTTTAAGCCTGAACTGATGGTGCCAAAGTGTCCCGGGCATCCCCAAATAATGGCATCCATGTCTTTCAGCTTGCGGATGTCTGCTTGATCGACATGGTCGATCAGGACTTCAGCCTCAGCGTTTTCTCGTGCTCCTTCGGCAATGGCTTCAGCAAGGTGTTTTGTATGTTCGCCTTCACTATCGTACACTACGTAAATTTTCATTCAGGAAACCTCCCATTCAGATGATTAAGATTCCTTCACTTCTTTAGGGGCCGGAAGCAATGACAGCTCCTCTTTTTTCTTCGCCCGCTGTTTGTCTTTCCGTACGTCACGCAAGAACAGGCTCAGGACTACGCCGATAACCGCAAAGATCGTCGCCCACATAAACGCGTCATTAATCCCCATAACGTTGGAATTAAGTGAAGCTGTTTTGTAGAGATATGAATAAACGGTTTGTTTCGCCGCATCAAGCGACATGTTCATGTTGACCATTAAATTCGAAACCGCGCTTTGGAACGACTGCATGAAGCTTGGATCAGCCGTGCTCGTTTTATCCGCAATCTGCGAATAGTGCATTGTCGTACGGTTCGTATAAATCGTTGTGATCAAACTTGTTCCGATTGAACCGCTGATCTGGCGGAGCGTGTTGCTCATCGCCGTGCCGTGGCTGTTCAACCGTGCCGGAAGCTGGTTCATTCCGGCTGTCATAACAGGCATCATTAACAGTGACATACCGAATGCGCGGATGGCATAGACAAGCATAATGTGCGTGTAAGGTGTGTCAATTGTCAATTTTGTGTACTGGAATGTCGTTGCGACCGTGATGACCAGCCCGATAATCGCAAGCGGTCTCGGACCGATTTTGTCAAACAGAATACCGGAAATCGGCGACATGATCAGCATGACAATCGCGCCCGGCAATAGCAAGAGGCCCGATTGCAGCGCCGTAAAGCCGACTAAGTTCTGCAGGTAAATCGGAAGCAGGAACATTCCTGTGTAAAGCGCAACGGTAATAATGATGTTAATCACACTGGAAAGTGAGAAAATATCATATTTAAATACCCGGAAGTCGAGCATCGGTTTTTCAGAGCGCAATTGCTGGATGACAAACGCGGCAATCGCGATGACACCGACAATGACGGTAGACAGCACGATCGGATCTCCCCAGCCGTCGCTGCCCGCTTCACTGACTCCGTAAAGCAATGAGGCAAATCCGACAATGGATAGAATCGCACCCAAGCTGTCGAGTTTGATTTTTTGCGGTTCCACCAAGTTCTTAAAGAGGAAGAACGCTATGATAATAACGATTGCCCCGATCGGAACAAGGCCGTAGAACATAATGCGCCATGTGTAATGCTCGATGATCCAGCCGGAAAGAGTCGGTCCGACCGCCGGAGCAAACATCATCGCAAGACCGAAAATCCCCATTCCTTTCCCCCTGCTTTCAGGCGGGAAGATAAGCAGAATGGTTGTCATGACCAGCGGCTGCAGGATACCGCCGCCGACCGCCTGAATTAACCGGCCGATCAGCATGGTTGAGAAGTTAGGCGCGATTCCGCAGACTAACGTTCCCGCTGTAAAACAGAACATGGCTACGAGAAAGAGGCTTCTCTGTCCGAACCGGGTAATTAAGAACGCAGATAACGGAATCAAAACACCGTTGACCAGCATGTATCCGGTCGTAAGCCACTGAATCGTCGTCGCACTCACACCGAACTCGGTCATTAAGTGCGGCATCGCCACGTTAAGAAGCGTTTGGTTCAAGATCGCCAGGAATAACCCGGCCATAAGCACAATAAGCAATGTTTTAGGACTTTTTACTTGATTATCTGATTTAGCCACCTAAGACAACCTCCCTTCATGGTTTGATGACTGATCTGTATTATTCAGAGATTTTTACAGATGCGTTCATACCAGGAAGCACCTTGTCAGATGGGTTGCTGAGTGAAATTTTAACAGGAACTTTTTGCGTTACTTTTGTGTAGTTGCCGCTTGAGTTTGAAGAAGGCAGCATATCAAATGTTGAATTTGTCGCATAACCGATTTCTTCTACTGTTCCGTCAAATGTTGTATTAGGGTCGCCGTCAACAATTACGTCTACTTTGTTTCCTACTTCAATGTCTCTAATGTCTGTTTCTTTAATGTTTGCAGTGATGTAAAGGTGTTTCATGTCAATTTCCTGGGCAATTGTCGTACCGGCTTGCACCATTTGGCCGTTTTTCACTTCGTTTTTCACGATTGTTCCATCCATGATGGCTTTTACGTCAGCATTTTGCTGTCCTTTGATTTTTGCAACAACGTCGTTTTTGCTTACTTCTTTCCCCTCATCAAGGTTCCAGTCAGTTACTTTACCCGCAGCAGGAGCTGTGATAGCAGCCATGTCTCCGGCAACTTTTGCTTCATCGGTTTTTACATAGTGTGTGCTTTGATAATAGTAGTAAGCACCTCCGCCTATAATTGCAAGAACAACAATCAAACCGATAATGTTGGTCAGAATTAAACGTCCTCTGTTCATTTTGTTTTCTCCTTTCGTTTCTTCCTCTATCATTTTGTGGAATGATGATAAAAATATGTGGGGATTTTTTTATTTTCCGTTTTTCACTGCACAGCCGTTTGCAAGCTTCGTTAAACTTTCCGCGAGCTTGCGCAGGTACTGCAGTTCAGCGGTATTGAGCTGCCGGTATAAGACCGCCGCTTTTTCGGCATATTGAACAGCAGCTTTCTTTAGAAGTTCTTCCCCCTCTTCGGTTAACTGAATCATAACAACACGCCGGTCGTCGTGATAGTCGCTCCGAACCATTAGGCGGCGCTTATACAGAATATCGGTCATTCTCGTGACAGACGCCGGTTTCAGATCAAGCGACAAAGCCAGCCTTGAAAGCTGCGTGCTTTTGCTCTTATGTATTTTGAACATCAGCAGATACTGCAGTACTGTAATATCAAAAGGTTCAAGAACTGTCTCCAGAATCATTTTCTGCTTTTTGTAAATCGATCTGGAAGTATCAAACAGTTGTTCAAAACTGAGCAAAGCGAGCTCTGATTCAATCACCGTATTTTCACCTCATTCCCTTAATAATAGTTCACAAGATAAAATATTAATAAATGAAAGAAGGTTTGTAAAGAGAAAAGTTTCATTTTTTAAGGATTTTTTTTATGCCGTTTTTTCTCTTTATTTTTAATTTAAAAAAGCCGAGTGAAGAACCGCGGCCGCACGATTCTTCACTCGGCTTTATATTTAATACGATGCTTTGCTTACACCGGCTTCCTCATTTTTAAAAAAGCTTTTCAGCGCTTGAAATACGTCTGATTTCTGTTTCAGGATGTAGTATTTAAATTTATCATCTTTGACATTTTTATAGGCGGACATGAGGGTGGAATGCCTGTTATATTGATTGACCTCACCGTAACAGAACAGATTCGATTTTTTCATGATGTCATTGACGAGCTTTACGCACCGGGCGTTATCCGAAGTCAGGTTATCTCCGTCTGAAAAATGAAACGGATAGATGTTGTAGCGGGCGGGGTCATATTTTTCATCAATTAATTCAAGAGACTTCCGATAAACGGAGGAACAGATGGTGCCCCCGCTCTCGCCTTTCGAGAAAAAATCTTCTTCCGACACAACCTTCGCTTCCGTATGGTGGGCGATAAATTCGATATCAACCGTTTCATACTTTGTCCGTAAAAATCGTGTCATCCAAAAAAAGAAGCTCCTCGCCATATACTTTTCCCATACGCCCATCGAACCGCTTGTATCCATCATGGCTAAAACGACAGCTTTCGATTCCGGCTTCGTCACATCATTCCATGTTTTGTATTTCAGATCTTCCGGATAAATAGGATAAAACGACGGCTTGCCTGTCATGGCGTTTCGTTTATAGGCCGACAGCATCGTCCTTTTCTTATCGATATTCCCTGTCAGCCCGGTTTTCCGGATATCATTGAACTCGATATCGGTATGGACGATATTGTCCCTTTCCTTTTGCTGCAGATTCGGCAGTTCTAATTCCTGAAACAGCGCTTCTTCCAGATCCATCAATGAAACTTCCGCTTCATAATAATCCTCGCCTGCCTGATCGCCGGCTCCCTGGCCTTTTCCGGCACCCTGCTTTTTATCTGCGCCGTCTCTTGCGACGACATCGCCGACTTCGCTGTCGCCGTCGCCTTGGCCGACATGTTTATTTTTATCATAGTTATAACGGATTTTATATTCATCAAGCGAACGAATCGGGATTTTCACGACATCTTTTCCGTTGGACATAATAATGCTTTCCTCAGTGACAAGGTCCGGAAGGTTGTTTTTTATCGCTTCCTGTACTTTCTTTTGGTGGCGCTGCTGGTCGTCAAAGCCTTTGCGATGGAGGGACCAGTCTTCCTCTGAAATCAAAAAATTTCCGCTGTCATTACGGGACATGAATTCCCCTCCTTAACCGTTATGGTCGTTTTACATGTGTATTCCGGCTTGGTCCTGTTTATGAAACAAGTCCGGCGAAAAGATTTATTTTTATCTTATGCCGGCCGGACTCTCCAATTGACAAACAATTGCGAAAAACAGACAAAAGAACCCGTCCTTTTACAGACGGGCCTCTCAATGAAATCAAACATCAGCGGTTTAACAAGCTTCCGACATACTTCAGCAGTTCATTAGCGCTAGTCGAATTATAGCCGTGTTCATCTATTAATCTTGCCACTACCTCATTGACCTTTTTCAGCTGCTGCTCATCCGGCGTTTTGGTGGAGGTCGTAATTTTCACCACATCTTTTAAGTCTGCGAACAGCTTTTTCTGAATCGCTTCGCGGAGTCTTTCGTGCGAATTATAGTCAAAGCGTTTTCCTTTTCTTGCATATGCGGATATGCGGATTAAGATTTCTTCGCGGAACGCTTTTTTCGCGTTTTCTGAAATGCCGATCTGCTCTTCAATGGATCTCATCAGTTTTTCGTCAGGATTCATTTCTTCTCCCGTCAGCGGGTCGCGGAGCTTATTTTTATTGCAGTACGCTTCCACATTATCTAAATAATTGTCCATGAGAGTTTTCGCGGATTCTTCATATGAATAGACGAACGCCTTCTGCACTTCCTTTTTGGCGATGTCATCGTACTCTTTTCTGGCGGCGGAAATAAAATTCATATACCGCTCTTTGTCCTCGGCGGAGATGGACGGATGCTGGTCGAGTCCTTCTTTTAAGGAACGCAGCACATCAAGCGAATTGATCGATTCCATATTTTTTCTGATAATCGTTGAGGAAATGCGGTTGATGACATAACGCGGGTCAATTCCGCTCATTCCTTCATCATGGAATTCCTTCTTCATATCCTCAAGATCAACGGAATTGTAACCTTCAACGCTTTCTCCGTCATAGAGCCTCATTTTTTTGACGAGATCAATATCAGAGCGGTTCGGTTCCTTCAGCCTGGTCAAAATAGAAAACATCGCGGCCACTTTTAATGTATGGGGGGCGATGTGTACGTCAGAAACATCACTTTCAGAAATCATTTTTTCATAAATCCGTTCTTCCTCTGACACCTTTAAATTATAAGGAACAGGCATCACGATGATCCTGGAGTGAAGGGCTTCATTTTTCTTATTGGCAATAAACGAGCGGTACTCCGTTTCGTTCGTATGCGCAACAACCAATTCGTCGGCGGAAATGAGCGCAAACCGTCCGGCTTTGAAATTCCCTTCCTGCGTGAGTGACAGAAGGTGCCACAGAAATTTTTCATCGCATTTCAGCATTTCCTGAAACTCCATCATTCCGCGGTTCGCTTTATTTAATTCACCGTCAAACCGATAAGCGCGCGGATCTGATTCTGAGCCGTATTCAGCAATCGTTGAAAAATCAATACTTCCCGTCAAGTCGGCGATATCCTGTGATTTCGGGTCAGACGGGCTGAAGGTTCCGATTCCGGTACGTTTATCCTCCGAGAAGAATATACGTTCAACCTTTACATCCTCAATTCTGCCGCCGTATTCTTCTTCAAGCCGCATGACATTAAGCGGAGAAAGGCTGCCCTCAATTCTGATGCCGTATTCTCTGTAGAAGTCGTCGCGCAGATGATGGGGAATGAGATGGAGAGGATCTTCATGCATCGGGCAGCCTTTAATGGCGTAAACAGCGCCGTTGTCTGTCAATGAGTAGGCTTCAAGCCCTTTTTTCAGCATGGTGACAAGAGTTGACTTTCCGCCGCTGACGGGTCCCATCAATAGTAAAATCCGTTTTCTTACATCGAGCCGCTTGGCAGCCGGGTGAAAGTATTCCTCCACGAGCCGTTCCAGAGATTCCTCAAGGCCGAACAGCTCCCGCGAGAAAAAGCTGTATGTCTTTTTACCGTCATCCTCCTCGATTCCGCTGTCTTTTATCATATTAAAAACGCGAGAATGAGCAGACTGCGCGACCAATGGATTTTCTTTTATGATCTCCAAATAATCAGCGAACGTCCCTTCCCATTTGAGACGCTGCTCTTCCTCTCTGTACTTTTCAATTTTCTTTAATATATCCATAAGAACCTCCTCTATCATGGTTAATGCACTAGAAATAAGGTACTTTGTTACAATCTATGCGGTGACGTGATAATACATGCTTTTCGTTTCTTAAAAATAAAGACGTTATAAGGCCGTCATTGACAAGGGTCCAGTGCACCGTTCATAATGAAAGAAATACAGTTTCATCCAGACTCGGACATCAAATGGAAAAGCAAAGAGGAGGAGAAATGATGAAAACGATCATTTTACTTGGGGTCATTCTCACTTTTTTAGTATCCATTTTTACGGCGGGTTACGACAGCAAACCTGAAAACAAATAACGGCAAAAGGGTGCTCTTCATCAAGAGCACCCTTTCCTGTACAACATAACAATGTTTCACATTTGAATATGTTCTTGGACTGTTGATTTTTCATGAGATTTGCAGCTTGTTTGATACTCGATTTTTCCGATTTTGCAGCCCGGGCCGATTTCCACATGCTTTCCTCTGACGATGTCCGCTTCCGTGTATTCGAGGTAAATTGCGTCCCCTTCGATCAATTCAGCAGAAAGCGTGCCGGCTTTCCGTTTAAGAAAACCGGGTTTCCGTCTGACGGTGATCGATGTGCCGCCGATTTCTTTCACGCGGCTTCGGTCATAACGCAAATGGATGTTTACGTCCCCCGCGTTTAACAATCCCGCCACATTGATACATCCTGTTACATGAAGCAGCTCCGTCTCGCAATCGCCGCCGACTGTGAGACTGCCTTTTATATGACACTGCTCTCCCGCGGCCCCGCCGCCAATTTCAGCAAGTCCTTTCAGCCTCATCGTGGCGAAACGCATGGAGCCGCCGACTTTCAATGTGCCCATCACATTTGCTGAACGTGCTGATAAATCTCCTGCAACTTCATGCTCTCCGAAAATTTTCAGCCTGTTGATCTCGGCATCTCCGAGAAAAAGTCCCGTACCGAATATCCGGCAGCGTTCGCTTTGAAGTCCTTCGCCGACAGTTCCTTCCCCTTTAATGCTTACATTTTGGTAGGAGCCGCCGGAGGCGTGTCCGGCTCCGTACATTTTTAAATGACTCAATTTTTTTGTCGTTTCCATCGCAGTTCCTCCTATCGTTTCACGACTTTGTTAACCAAAGCGGAAGGATCACATGTAAAATCGCCGCTGTATTCCACAGTCCCAATGGTGCAGCCTGCGCCGATCCGCACATGATTTCCGCGGACTGTCTTCGCGTTCGTGTCCGCCAATTCAATGATGTCACCTTCAATCAGCTCCGCTGTCAGCACCGGGGCGGGCATCAGCTTAAAACGCGTAAGCACGCTCTTTCTGCTCATCACTTTCAAATGGCGGCAGCCGATCTCTTTCACATGGCTTTCTCCCGCCGCCAGCTTAATACTGACTTCATCGGCATTCAGCAGGCCGCCGATCTTGCATTTGCCTTCCGAACGGAACGTCTCTGTCTCGCAATCGCCTTCAATCCCGGCTTTCCCGGATATGAAAATATCATCAGCTTTCACACCGCCGCCGAAAGATGAAAATCCCGCGACGTTCAGCCGCTCCGTTTTGACATCACCTTTAATGACACCCGTTCCGTTGATACGGATGGATTCAGCTTCGGCACTGCCGGAAATTTTCCCCGAACCGCTGATCGTCAGTGTTTGCGTCTTGACATGTCCGTCTGTTTTTCCGCTGCCGTTAAACAAAAAGCTCGCGCACTCCACATCACCTGACACCGTGCCGCTTCCGTTGATCTCCACTGTATGAAAACGGCCTCCTTTTGAACTTCCTGAACCGTTGATGATTAATTTATCTGTTACTTCCATTGATGGTCCTCCTGCATCCATTTCGTTTTTAATTCTTCCGATGCCGCAGCAAGCGCCACCCGTTCAACCACTTTGACAGTCGGTTCAAATAAAATATGTTCCGCGTCTGCGATGAAGCACGTCGTTACGCCTAGCTTTCGGAGTATGACAAGCTGCGTATTCGCTTTCAGCTCGGAAGCCTCATACGTTTTCAGCACCCCTGCCGCCAATTTTCCTTCCTCAAGGCTGATATTGCCCGATTGCAAAAGCCCTTCAAGCACATATAAAGACAGCAGCGCGCGGGACGCGAATGTCACGCCGTCTTCGCCATAAACCTGCAGCGCGGCTTTTGAAATCAGTCCCTTTTGAAGCAGCTCCGCAGACGTTATATTGACATCAGTCATTTGCGGAGACAGCATTTCTCTCATTTCATCCAAAGACAGATTTTCTTTCATTTTCTGTATTTTTGAGATGCGTTTTAATATTTCCGCTCTCGGAAAAAATGTTTCCTGGCCTGTAAATGTTGATTTTCGGATAAACCATTCTTCAGGAATTAAATTTTTCCGTTTCCAGCGGTACAGCTGCCCGTATGAAATTGATGTTTCTTCCAGCAATTCTTTTTTAGAAATCAATTGTTCCTCCATGAATCCAGCTCCTTCGATGAATGCATTGTAACATAACACTGTTACGTTGTTAAGCCCATAAATATAAAAACGCCGTGAACCGCTGCTGTCCGTCTTTTTTATTCAATAAAAAAACGCCCGGATGCGGGCGCTTTTTTCACGTCAAATCTCTGTAATTTTGCTGGCGCAGCGCTTCATATACAAGAATCGCGGCCGTGTTGGACAGGTTTAATGATCTCACATGCTCGGTCATCGGCAGACGCAGGCAGCGGTCCATATTGTTTTCGATCAATTCTTTCGGAAGTCCGCTCGTTTCTCTGCCGAATACGAAGAAAAAGTCTTCCTCCGTATTTGAGTAATCAAATGATGTGTGCGGCTTTTGGCCGAATTTTGTAATGAAGAAAAACTTTCCGTTCTCATATGCCTCAAATAACTCTTCCAATGAATCATGATATACGACCTTGACGAACTCCCAATAATCGAGTCCGGCGCGCTTCAGCATTTTATCATCGGTCGAGAATCCGAGCGGGCGGATCAAATGAAGCGTTGTGTCTGTTGCCGCACAAGTACGTGCGATATTTCCCGTATTGGCCGGGATTTCGGGTTGATATAAAACGACATGTAATGCCACGATGTTCACCTCTGTTTTTTATTCCGCCCACCATTATATCATTAATTACTCTTTTGTCGTATCATCCGTAATATGAAAAAACGCATATCTGATGGAAGGAGTATACGCCGTTGAATCCTCATATGACCAATATCTCATTCTGCTGTCATACGTTTGGGCATTGACAAGCGGCATATTGCTTTTATCTTTCGCGACCACGATCGCCGTATGATTAAAACGGCCGTCCCCTTCAAAATCATAGCAAATGATATCTCCGGGCATCAGTTCTTCAGCTCTTGATACTTGCACCGCGCGAAGCCCTGCCTTGGATTGGGCCAGATACATCTTCATCGAATGCGCGACCGTCCAGCTGTAGCTCCACGAGCTTGCCTTCATCCACCAGCCTGAGCCTCTGTTCGGATGCCCCCGCATCGGTGCTTTTCCGGCATGTAAACATTGGGAAATAAAATTGGTGCAGTTGTCGCTGAAATTTTTATAAGCGGGATTTCGTTTATTCCAAAACTTCTCCGCGTACTGCACGGCAGCCAGACGGTCGTATTGAAACGCCCGCCCGAAATCTTCCCGTTCACTCCGCTCATATTCAATTACGCTGTTTCCGTCAGAAAATCCCGCCGGTTTTTTCTTTACTTCCCGGTCTTTAATCAAAAGCTGATCATAGAGAAATGCAGTCCGTTCCTCAATCTGCTCTTCTAAGTAAAGGTGTCCGTCATGCTCCTTGCACAAATATTCGAAATGAATCGTGTACATGACGCATAACGTGCCGTCGTCCTCAAGGCTGCTTTTGACAATGACGGCTTTTGCCTTCGCTTTCACGATGTCAACTTTCCGTTTTTCAAACAGCTCTTTTTTTCTCGTCAGGACCTCAAGATCGCCGGGCTGCCCATTGTGCCTCATCTCGGTTCCGTTGATTAAATAATGAAGCCGGGCCTCCGCTAAATCTTCAATAATATGCTTCAAGCGCTCCACCCACCATACTGTTTTATAAAGAAAAACACTTGAACTCACGCCAAGTGCTTTTTCTCTATACATATGTCAGGACCGGCCGGTTTTAGTCTTATCAGAAACCGATAACAGCTCCAGTCCCTTTTCAATTTCCCGTATAGCTTCCTCATCCTGCTCCTTTTGAAGCGCTTTTTCTAATTCCCCCGCATAATCAGGATCACCGATTTTCCCGATGGCCCAGGCGGCCGTCCCCCTGATGACGGGGCGCGGATCTTGGTGCATCAAGGCCGTTAATTCCGGAAGAGACGAGGCATCTTTAAAATGAGCCAAAGCTAAAATCGCATTCCGCTGTATCGGCTTCTTGCCGCGCCATGATCCCGATACATGTCCGAATTTTTCTTTGAATTCGCGGTTGCTTATGGTCAAAAGCGGCTTTAACAGCGGCTTTGCGATTTCCGGATCAGGCTCCATCTGCGGATGAAGATGAAAATCTTTCCCCTTATTAATCGGACAGACCGTCTGGCACGTGTCACAGCCATACAGACGGTTTCCGATTTTCGTGCGGAACTCATCCGGCAAAAATCCCTTTGTCTGGGTCAGGAACGAAATACAGCGCTGGGCGTTAAGCTGTCCGGGATTGACGAGCGCGCCGGTCGGACACGCGTCTAAACATTTTGTGCACGTACCGCACATATCTTCAATCGGCACATCCGGTTCAAAGGGCAGATTGGTGATCATTTCAGCCAGATAGACGTAAGAGCCGTATTCAGGCGTGGTGATCATGCAGTTTTTGGCGCTGAAGCCGATTCCCGCCCGTTCAGCCACGGCCCTGTCGGACAATTCTCCTGTATCCACCATTGACTTTGTGCGGATATCCTCATGTTTGCTTTGGAGAAAATTCTCCAGCAGATCAAGCTTTTCCCTCAGCACGTCATGATAATCCTTCCCCCAGGAAGCTCTGCAAAAAATGCCGCGCCGCCCGTCCCTCGTGCTCCTCGGCGCATCTTTCATTTTGGAAGGATAAGCAAGGGCGATGGCGACGATTGATTTGGCTTTCGGGAGAAGCAAAGACGGTGTAACCCGTTTTTCAATATCCGGCTCTTCAAACCCGGATAAATAGCCGAGTGATTCCTGAAGAATCAGCCGGTCCCGCAGACTGTCGAACGTATCAGCCGTCGTAAACCCGATTTTGTCGACTCCTATGCTTTTGGCGTATTCGATTAATTCCTCTTTCAGTTTATGAATATTCATTTTTTGCACAGCCTCCTTTCTTTGTGATCAGGCTCCCGCACAGGTATAATAGAGTTTTATCATCCCGAAATGGAGTGAACACACTTGAACATCAGTTTAGATCCACTTATTGCTGAACGGGTGCCGGGGATCAAAGCGGCAGCCGTCTTATATGAACAGATCGAAGTCGGGCCTGCTCCGCAAATGCTGAAAGGCCGCCTCCGTTTATTTCAAGAATCTCTTTACTTTGATTATGCTGACGGGGGTATAGAAGAGCAGCCTTTTGTACAAGAATGGGCGCGTATGATGGAACAGCTCAGTCCCGCCTTTTCAGGACAAAAAACGCCGATGGAGCTTATGCTCGGCGATATTTCCCGGGAACGATTCATTGAAAGTGTGAATTCAGCCCATGATACCATACTTTTTTTCTCCTTGAAATATTCATTGCCTATCATGACGTATGACGCCGCAGAAATAGATGAACCGATTTCAATTAAAATCGGAGAAAAAGAAAGCGTACTGTCCTTCTCCGGCCCGGATGGTGTTTTCGGCGACTTCACCGGACATATCAATACCCGCCCGGTCACGCCCGGCACAAAGAAAATGCTGCAGCTGATCTTTTTCCCGCCTTCATTTCATGCCGACGCGGCGGATGAGCTGCTATCATCCTTAACAAAAATGTTTGAACAAATTCACGGAGGCACGCATACCGTCTCTTGGCTTTCATAAAAAGACACGCCTTTCGTGTCTTTTTTCACATAAAAAAACGCAATACTTCGTTTATCAGAGAAACGAAACACTGCGTTAATAACGTATGTATGGAGCGGGTGATGAGAATCGAACTCACGACATCAGCTTGGAAGGCTGAGGTTTTACCACTAAACTACACCCGCATCAAAATTAATTTTTGTCAGTACCGATTTGATGTTTCTAATATTACATGTTTATTTTTTTTTCGTCAAGGGAATGTTAAAAAATTTGTCGAAAAAAATTCTTTTTTTGTCCACATGTTAAGTTGGGTTTACATTTTGTTAAGAGTCTCATACAATATAAAAAAGAAAAAAACTTGAGGTACGCCTGATGATGAAAAATAAAGTAAAAGAGCTGAGAGCCAGATTCGGCTATTCTCAGGAAACGCTCGGAAAAGAAGCCGGAGCCACCAGACAGACGATTGCAGCGATTGAAAAAGGAGATTATGTGCCTTCACTTTTATTGGCGCTTAACATCTGCCGGGCTTTCTCCCTGCCGATGGAGGAAGTGTTCTGGCTGGAGGAGGAGAAAAAATGAGTTTGAAAAGAAAAGCGTGTTTTCACCTTGCACTCTACGGATTGGCCTGCTGGACGCTTATTTCCTTTATGGAAGCGGCGCCGCGGATCGCTCAGTTTTTCCAAACGGAGGGGAGCGGTTCATTTGAGCTGAATATCACGCCGTTTCTGCTGTTTACCGTTTGTACCGCATTATATATCTATACTGAAAAGAAAAAACGGAACGGCAAAAAGCACAGGCTTGTGCCCGATGAATTTGAGGAACAGGATGAAAGAGAACGGATGATGACGGCTAAAGCTTGCCGTTCCTCGTATATCGCCGTTTACTTCTCATTGCCGGCCGCAGCCGTTCTGCTTTTGTTTTATCCGCTTATTCAGCCGCATCTTCCCTTTTTTCCGATTCTTTTGATTTTCATTCTGATGATGATTCAGCATTTGGCTTATGCTTTCACTTTTCATAAGCACGGCAAAAACTCCGGTTCATGACAGATCCGGAGTTTTTTACTTTACCAGCTCGCTTTTTTCACCCCGGGAATCCGGCCTTTATGCGCCAGCTCCCTGAATGCGATTCTGGACAATTTAAATTTTCTCATATATCCGCGGGGCCGCCCCGTCACCGTACAGCGGTTATGAAGCCTGGCCGGAGCAGAATCACGCGGCAGTTTGCTCAGCGCTTCCCAGTCTCCTTTTGCCTTTAATTCTCTTCGGATGTCCGCATATTGTTCAACAAGCTTCTGCCGCTTGAGCTCTTTGATCACTTTTGATTTTTTGGCCATTTCAGCACTCCTCTCAAATCGCAATTATTACGTTTTGTATCATATCATCCATATGAGTATCGTGCAAGCTAAGCGCTTAAAAAGGCGGGTGAATACCCGCCTTCACTGCCGGCATTTCCCCGGAAATGAATCCGCAGAAAGCGCCCGCCGTCAATTATCCGCCTTGCGACGTCATCAGACTGTCGCTTTATTTCCTCTTGCAAAATGGTCGTTTCCCATTGCTTCACCCAGTCTGCGCTCAAGCTTTTTAGTCCGTTCATTCTGAAACGGCAGAAGCGGAAACACGAGTTCAGCCAGATAATAAGCTTCTTCCAGATGCGGATAGCCTGAAAAGATAAACGACTCAATGCCGAGTGCCTGATACTCTAAAATTCGAGCAGCGACGGTCTGCGGACCACCGACAAGCGCCGTGCCCGCTCCGCCTCTGACCAGTCCAATGCCGGCCCAGAGATTCGGGCTGATCTCAAGCTTCGAGCGGTCACCGTTATGGAGATCGGCCATCCGTTTTTGTCCCGAAGAATCAGCGCGCCGGAGCGCAGCCTGCGCTTTCGCAATCGTCTCTTCGTCTAAATGGCTGATTAATCGTTCAGCCGCTTCCCATGCCTCTTCCTCAGTCTCCCGGACAATCACGTGAAGTCTGATGCCAAAACGCATTGTCCTTCCTTCCTTGGCAGCCTGTTTTTTAACGGTTTCAATCTTTTCTTTTACCTGCTCCGGCGGCTCTCCCCATGTTAAATAGACATCTGTATGTTTCGCCGCAGCCTCAATTCCCGCCTGTGATGAACCGCCGAAATATAATGGCGGATGCGGAGACTGTTTTGGCGGAAACAGCAGATTGCTGTTTTCCACTTTGATATGGTCCCCTTCATATGTCACCGTTTCGCCCCGCATGAGTCCGCGCCAGACGGTTAAAAATTCTTCAGTCGCCTTATAACGTTCATCGTGGCTGATAAACATGCCGTCTCCCGCCAGTTCATAAGGATCTCCGCCCGCTACGACATTTACGAGCAAACGGCCGTCTGACAGCCGGTCCATTGTCGACGCCATTCTCGCGGCGACAGACGGCTGCATCAGTCCCGGACGGACCGCCACTAAAAATTTCAAGTCACTCGTTTCCCCCGCTAAAGCGGCAGCCGTCAGCCACGGGTCTTCACATGATCTCCCCGTCGGCAGCAGAACCCCCGTATACCCGAGTCTGTCCGCCGCCTGTGCCACTTGCTTAAAATAAAGATGATCCGCCGTTCTCCCTCCCGTTTGCGTCCCTAAATACCGGCCGTCACCATGCGTCGGAATAAACCAAAGAATCTCCATATGAATCTCTCCTTTTTTAATAGGTTACCCTTCATAACTGTTCCGCCATTTTAATAGTTTCCGTTCGAGCATTCTGACCAATGCATCTGTCAGCTTGCCGACAGCCGCAAAAATGATAATGCCGACAAACACCTTATTTGTCTGTGAAAATTGTCTGGCATCCATAATCATATAACCGACGCCCTCGCTCGATCCCATCAGTTCCGCCACCACAAGACCGAGCCACGCAATGCCTAGAGAGAGCCTGATGCCGAGCAGGATATTCGGCAGAGATGCCGGAAGAATTAATTTCGTCATCTGCTGATACCAGTTAAATTCCAGCACCCGCGCGACGTCAAACAGCTTCGCGTCCACACTGCGGATTCCGAGAAACGTATTAATGTACACGGGGAAAAAAGCCCCCAATGCGATCAGCAGAATTTTTGATGTCTCATCAAATCCGAACCACAAAATGAACAGAGGAGTCACGGCCAAGTGCGGAACCGTTCTGAGCATTTGAAGAGACGGATCTAGATATGCTTCCGTCCGCTTTGAGAAACCGACCAGCAGCCCGAAAACAAGCCCGAGGCCAGCGCCAAGCAGAAATCCGGCAGCAGCCCTGTATAAACTGATCTCTAAATGACCCCAAAGTTCACCTGAAAGAAGAAGTTCCTGAAACGTCTGCAAGATGACGACAGGTGAGGGGAGCACCGTTATCGAGACGATGCCCAGACTTGCGATAAACTGCCATACTGCGATGACCGCAGCCGGGAGTACAACCCCTTTCATCCATTGGTATGAATACTTCCGGGATCTTGCCAGAGCTTTCTTTTCTGATTGGCTTATTGCGCCGGCAGCCGTTGATACTTCTGCTTTCATTACTTGCCATCCCCCGTTTCAAGCGCTTTTTTAATAAATGAATTGTCGACAACGTCTTTTACATGAATTTTCTTATGAATCGCTTTTGTTTGATATTGAAAATCAGCGGTTTCCTGCTGGGCTTTGACAATATCATCATTGATCGGTTCATTGAGAGGCTCAGTATTGTTAAGCACGTTTCTGACGACTTTCGGATCAAGATGTTTGATTTTCGCATATAAGGAGACAGCTTCATCTTTGTGTTCCTTTTGCCATGCAACTGCTTTATTGAACACTTTCAGAAAACGGACAACCTCATCCGGGTGTTCTTTGGAAAATCCCGTTCTGACTAACGTGAAACCGGGAGAATATAAATCTGTGCTTTCTCCGTTCGCCAATATTTCCGCCCCGTGCTGCAGCGTTTCAATCGACAAATACGGCTCCCAAATGGACCATGCGTCAACTGATTTGTTTTCAAAAGCGGAAACCGCCTCATCAGGCTGAAGCTGGATGATGGTGACGTCATCGGCGGAAAGCCCCGCTTTATCTAAAGCTTTATAGAGAAAATCAAAGCCGCTGCTGCCTTTGGCTACAGCGATTTTTTTACCTTTCAATTCTTTCAGGCTCTGAATCCCGCTGCCCTTGTTTACGAGAATGCCGTTTGCCTTTAACCCGTCCTGAGACAGCCCGATCTCTTTAAAATCAATCCCTGCCGCCTGACCGGAAATGACCGGTGAATTGCCGACCTGGGAAAAATCAAGCTTATCGGCGGCAAGACCTTCAAACTGCGGAGGACCGCTTTGGAATTCGACCCATTTTACTTTTATTCCGTCTTTTTTGAAAGCCTCCTCAAACCAGCCTTTTTCCTTGGCAATGAGAAGCGGGCTTAAACTCTGCTGGATGCCGATCCGGATTTCTTTCACCGTTTTCCCGCTCCCCCCTGTCCCGTCTGCACTGCATCCGGCTGACACCATGACTGCTGCGGCTAAAAGAATGATGATTTTTTTCACTTCACTTCGTCCCTTCTATATCCCGGACCCATCCGCAAACCGGAGGTCTTCCGTTTTCTCAAACTCAGAAAGCACCTTCTGCCGGACGGCCTGAAAATCCGCTGACGTCCGATTGCGCGGATGCGGAAGCTGAATCGGCATCAGGCTGTGCAGCCGGCCGGGCTGTGCCCTGAGGATCGCCAGCTTATCGCCTAAATAGACGGATTCATCAATATCATGCGTGACCAGAATCATCGTCGTTTTTTTCTCGCGCCATATATCAAGCAGCACACCCTGCAAATGTTTTCTCGTAAAAGCGTCAAGCGCCCCGAACGGTTCATCTAAAAGCAGCACCTCCGGCTCGCGCAAAAGGGCTCTGGCGATGGCAACCCGCTGCGACATGCCGCCGGATAATTCGCGCGGATAAGCGTTCTCCGCTCCCTGCAGCCTGACAACCTCAATCAGATCATCTACTTTTTTCCGAACGGCCGGGTCGTTCATATTGAGATCGGCAGCGATGTTTTGTTTTACCGTCAGCCAGGGAAACAGCCGGTGCTCCTGAAAGATAAATCCCTGCCGGATGCCCGGTCCCGATACATTGCGGCCGTTTATTGTGACAGAGCCTTTATAATCGGTATCAAGACCGGCAATCAATTTTAAAAGCGTGCTTTTGCCGCATCCGCTCGGCCCGATGACAGTCAAAAATTCTCCCGATGCAATTGACAGCTCAATATCATTCAGCACCGGCGTTTTCCGGCCTTCATGCTCAAAAGCTTTTTCTTGTATGCTGATGGTTACAGCCATCTGTCTTCCCCTCTCTTTCTGCCGCGTGCGATCGAAAAACAAAAAGGCCCCCATCTCCGATTGCTTGCAGAGATGGGAGCCTTCGGCGGTCCGATCGGCAACCCGTTTGTTTTTAAATTTGAATATCATGTTAATTCAAATTATTCCGACTTGTCAACTGTTTTTTATAAGGATTAAAATACGCCCTCCGGCATAACCCTGCCAGAGAGCGCATCGGCTGTATCACGTATTTACTTCCTTTTCTTGGCGGGCGATTTTCAATAATGTCCGCGCGTTGTTGCCGAAAATGTTTTCTATATCTTCTTCCCGCATATTGATTTCCCGGCAGGTCCTCACCTGCTCCTGAAGATATCTGTATACATATCCTCTCGGAAATCCGTTCGAATCCGTCCCGAAGATGATCCGTTCAGCACCGATTAATTCAGATGTCTTTCGAAACAGAATTTCCAAATCAAGCGGGTACGGCATCCACCTCATCCACTGATTTGAGCCGGACGTGTCAATATACACATTCGGGCAGCTCCAGCACAGCTGCAGCAGTTCCTGGTAATATCCGGCGCCGAAATGCGGAATGATGAACGGGATATCAGCATACTCTCTCGCGACGCGATAGATGGAGAGCGGGTTGATGTTGCGATGGCTGACAATGCCCCCCGCTCTTCCTAAAAGCCCGAAGTGAATTAATACAGGCAGCCTTTTGTCAGCCAGATACGTCCATAGCTTTTTCAGCGATGGATCATGAAAATCGATGTCTGTCAGCGGCCCGAACAGTTTATATCCTTTCAGACCGAGCTCTTCTACCGCTCTTTTCAGCTCTTCATACGCATCCTCCCGCTCCAAAGGATGATATGCAAATCCGGTAAATCTCGCGGGATTGGCTTGAATAAACGCCGCCATCCGGTCATTGCTCTCTGCTGTTAAAAAATTCAGCACGTCAATGCCGTACTTATCTAATTCATTCTCCCACCTTGTCATCAAAGCGATTTCGCCGTCATCGCCCTCAACATCATGCGGATCAGGAAAATCCCAAGTCAGATTCATTCTATCTGACCGCTCCCGGTTATAATCGGAAAATGTCTTATCGTTTTTGCCGAAATAAAGGCTGTACGGCAGATGACCGTGAATATCGACAGGTTTAAAATGCTGCCGGAAAAGCATACAATCGCCGCCTCCCTTTACCGCCTGACAATAAAAAAAGGCCCTTATCCAGTGATGAATAAGAGCCTCTTGTGTCCAAGTCAGCGGTTTCTATTTTTTCTCATCTTAAACCCATTATTCCCGTCAGTCAAGTAGGCTTTCAAATCCAAACCCTTTTTCGATAATAAAAATAATTATTTTATAATCATTATAAAATAATATTGACTTTTTACTGATAGGTGATATTATGTTTTTATAAATCTAAAGAGGTGATCACATGAGTTCAAATAAATTGACAACCAGCTGGGGCGCTCCTGTCGGAGATAACCAAAACTCAATGACGGCCGGCGATCGCGGTCCTGCTTTAATACAAGACGTCCATCTGCTTGAGAAATTGGCGCACTTTAACAGAGAACGCGTTCCCGAGCGTGTCGTTCACGCAAAAGGCGCGGGCGCGCACGGTTATTTTGAAGTCACAAATGACGTTACAAAATATACGAAAGCCGCATTTCTGTCAGAAGTCGGTAAACGCACGCCGCTCTTCATCCGTTTCTCAACCGTTGCGGGCGAACTGGGCTCTAGTGACACAGTGCGCGACCCGCGCGGATTTGCCGTTAAGTTTTATACAGAAGAAGGAAACTACGACATCGTCGGAAACAATACACCCGTGTTCTTCATCCGCGATGCCATCAAGTTCCCTGACTTTATCCATACACAAAAAAGAGATCCGAGAACACATCTGAAAAATCCGACGGCCGTTTGGGATTTCTGGTCTCTGTCACCGGAATCCTTGCACCAGGTAACCATTCTGATGTCAGACCGGGGCATTCCGGCGACTCTTCGCCATATGCACGGATTCGGAAGCCATACATTTAAATGGACAAATGATAAAGGCGAAGGCGTCTGGATCAAATATCACTTTAAAACAGAGCAAGGCGTGAAAAACCTTGATGTTAATACAGCCGCAAAAATCGCGGGCGAAAATCCCGATTACCATACGGAAGATTTGTTCAATGCGATTGAAAACGGCGATTTCCCCGCATGGAAATTATATGTTCAAATCATGCCGTTAGAAGACGCAAACACATATCGCTTTGATCCGTTTGACGTCACAAAAGTATGGTCTCAAAAAGACTATCCGCTCATTGAAGTCGGCCGCATGGTTCTGAACCGCAATCCGGAAAATTACTTTGCGGAAGTAGAACAGGCGACGTTCTCTCCCGGCACATTAGTCCCCGGCGTCGACGTCTCACCTGACAAAATGCTTCAAGGCCGGTTGTTCGCATACCATGACGCGCACCGCTACCGTGTCGGCGCGAACCATCAGGCGCTGCCGATCAACCGTTCCCGCAATGAAGTGAAAAACTATCAGCGTGACGGACAAATGCGTTTTGATGATAACGGCGGCCGCTCCGTCTATTACGAGCCTAACAGCTTCGGCGGCCCGAAAGAGTCACCTGAAGATAAACAGGCGGCATATCCTGTATCAGGTTTCGCTGACAGTGTAAGCTATAACCATCATGATCATTACACACAAGCCGGCGACCTGTACCGCCTGATGAGCGAGGAAGAGCGCGCGCGCCTTGTCGCCAATATCGTCAGTGCGATGAAACCTGTGGAAAAAGAAGAAATTAAGCTGCGCCAGATCGGCCATTTTTACAAGGCTGATCCTGAATACGGCAGACGCGTTGCCGAAGGACTCGGACTGCCATCACCAAAATAGCATCAAAAAACCTGCCGGTCTGCCCGGCAGGTTTTTCCTGTTTATTATCAATAAAATCGTTTTTTTCTCAATTACACGAAGTGGCATGCCGCAAAATGATGAAGCCCTTTTTCTGACAGCGCCGGACTTTTCTCAGCACATATCTTCTTGGCTGCCGGGCATCTCGTTCGGAATTTACAGCCTGAAGGCGGATCAGAGGGGCTCGGTATATCACCCTTTAAAATTATCCGCTCCCTTTTCGCTCCGGGATCAGGAACAGGCACGGCTGATAACAGCGCTTTCGTATAAGGGTGAAGCGGCCGTGAAAAGAGCTCCTCCTTTGACGCGTATTCCACAATCGTCCCTAAATACATAATGGCGACCTTCGTACATAAGTGCTCCACCACGCTTAAATCATGAGAAATGAACAAATATGACAGCCCGTGCTGTTTTTGAAGGCTGCTGAACAAATTGATCATCTGCGCCTGGATGGAGACATCTAACGCCGCCACGGGTTCATCCATAATGATAAATTGCGGCTTGAGCGCCATCGCTCTTGCAATCACGATCCGCTGCCGCTGCCCTCCGGAAAATTCATGCGGATATCGGTCGATAAAGTTTGCGGAAAGTCCGCAGGCTTCAAGAACCTCCGCCGCTTTATCACGCGCATTCCGCTTCACCGCCAATTGATGCTCGATCATCGCTTCACCGATGGCTTCTCCGATCCGGCGCCGGGGATTTAAAGAACTGAACGGATCTTGAAAGATGAGCTGCGCTTCTGATCTGAAAGTTTTGAGCTCGCGCCGGCTCATCCGAAACACATCACGTCCCTGAAAAAACACCTCTCCCCCTGTTTTTTCATGAAGCCTCAAAATGGTCTTGCCGATTGATGACTTTCCGCTGCCCGATTCTCCCGCTAAGCCAAACACTTCTCCCTTTTCTATCGTAAAACTGACACCGTCGACCGCTTTTACGGGATTTTTGCGGGTCTTTCTCATCCCCCCATGCTCCTCGTAATATTTTTTCAGCCCCTTGACCTCCAGCAACGCATCACTCATCTGCTTTCTCCTCTCTGTAAAGCCAGCACGCCGCCTGATGCCCCTTCCCGAATTCAGTAAAATGCGGGCTCGATCTCCGGCATATTTCCGTGCTGTGTTCACATCGCTCCGCAAAATAACAAGACGATCCCGACAGGTCCGCAAGCTCGGGGACCTGCCCCGGAATGGTGTACAGCATCTCCCTTCTTTGACCGATAACCGGCTTGGCCGCGAGCAGCCCTTTCGTATACGGATGCTTCGGATCAGAAAACAGCTTTGCAACCGGTCCTTCCTCCACAATTTTTCCCGCATACATGACAATCACATAATCAGCCATTTCGGCAACCACGCCAAGGTCATGAGTAATGAATAAAATAGACGTGCGAAATTGCTTTTTCATATCCCGCAATAAATCCAACATCTGCGCCTGAATGGTTACGTCAAGCGCTGTCGTCGGCTCGTCGGCAATGATCAATTTCGGTTCGCAGCTTAGCGCGACAGCCGTCATGATGCGCTGCAGCATGCCGCCGCTCAGCTCATGAGGATATCGGTGCATAACCTGCTCGGCATGCGGGATCTCCACTAACGTGATCAGTTCAACGGCCTTCCGCCATGCCTCTTTCTTACTCAGCAATAAATGTTCGCGAATCGGTTCGGCCAGCTGCTCACCGATTGTAAACACCGGATTCAAAGATGTCATCGGTTCCTGAAATATCATCCCGATTTCGCTGCCGCGGATTTTCTGCATGTCTTTTGGTTTCAATTCCAACAGGTTCCGTCCGGAAAAATGCACCGCTCCCCGTTCGATTCTCCCCGTCTCGGGAAGAAGCTGCATAATGGACAATGACGCCATGCTTTTCCCGCAGCCGGACTCCCCTACAATACAAACCGTTTCCTCCTCATGTATCGTAAAGCTGACATCGTCCACGGCCTTTACCGCCCCCTCCTCTGTATAAAAAGCCGTTTCCAAATGCCTTACTTCTAAAAGCGGTTTTTTCATTTCATTTTCACCTGCCGTTTTACCTTAGGATCAAAAGCGTCTCTTAAACCGTCTCCAAGCAGATGAATCGCCACAACGGTCAGAAAAATGGCCGTTCCCGGCGGAATCCACAGCCATGGGCGGAGTGTAAAATCCATAAAATGATTCGCCGCTTCCATCATGTTTCCCCAAGAAGGTGTGGGCGGAGCAACGCCAAGCCCGAGAAAACTCAGCGCCGATTCACTCAGCATCGCTCCCGCCACATGCAAAGTCGCCGCTACCAGTAATAACGGCAATGTATTGGGAAGCAAATGATAGAGGATTTTCCGTTTATCACTAAGCCCCAAAACTTCCGCGGCCATCATAAACGGCTGCTCCTTCAGCGACAAAATCTGTCCGCGTACAAGCCGCGCCAAACCGGGCCATCCGATCAGGCTTAACATCATCATAATCAGGTACATTCTGTATTCAGAAGGCACTTTCCACTCCGACATCACCGCAGCCAAAATCAAAAGCAGCGGCAGGCCCGGGATGGACATGAGCATATCAGCAATTCGCATAATGATCATATCTGCGGCTCCCCGATAAAATCCGGCCGCAGCCCCGAGTAAAGAACCGATGACAAGCGACAGCACCATTGAAGCAAGCCCCACAGTCAGAGAAATCTGCCCCGCCAGCATCAGCCTCGTCAGCACATCTCTCCCGTACTGGTCGGTTCCCAGCCAATGATGGATTCCCGGCTGCTGATTGGCATTTGAAATATCCGTCCGATCTGTTATGTACGGAGAAAAAGACGGCCCGATAAAGCACAATAAAAACATAAAACATAAGAAAAGAAGACTGATGACCGTCAGCTTATGCTGCAGCAGGCGGCGGTACGTCTGCTTCCAAAGAGAAGGCGGCACCCCTTTTTGTTTTTTCATTCCGAACACCCCCTATTTCAGCCTGACCCGCGGATCAACCGCAGCATAAGCGATATCCGCCAAGAAGTTCCCCACAATCGTTAAACAAGACAAAAACAAGGTAAACGCCATCAAAACCGGATAATCACGATAATGCACAGATTCCAGCTGAATACGTCCGACACCCGGCCACCCGAAAATCTGTTCAATAATGATAGCTCCGGAAAACAGTCCCGGCAGTTCAAAAGCAAGCAGGGTGATGGCCGGAATGAGCGCGTTTTTCAACGCATGTTTCCAGATGACGGTGCGCTCTTTCAATCCCTTCGCTCTCGCCGTTCTGATATAATCCTGTCTGATCACGTCCAGCATGCCGGAGCGGAAATACCTTGTCAGCGAGCCGATGCCGAGCATAGATAAAATCACGACCGGAAGAATCATATGTCTGGCGGCTTCAAGCACGTACGAAAAACCTGTACTCGTGCTTCCGGTATCAATCATCCCGCCGACGGGCAATAATTTCAAATCCACCCCAAACCACTTAATAAACAGAAGGCTGATAAAAAAAGACGGGAACGCCATGGAAGCAAACACAAGAAACGTCACGATCCCGTCAAACCATGAGTATTTCCTGACAGCGGATATGACACCCGTTATCATCGCGGCTGACCATGTGACAAGCAACGCCAAAAACGCGACAAAAAACGAATTCCAGACATATTTCCGAAGCAGTGACAGGACGTTCTCCTGATATTTCAAAGAAAACCCAAAATCTCCGCTGAGCACATTTCCGAGCCACGTCACATAACGCTGCCAAATCGGCTGATCCAGCCCGTAAAGCGCTTTTAACTCCTTCGCTCTTTCAGGAGTCAGGTTTACATTGGAATCGATATAGTCGCCCGGCAGCATGGCGAATAAGAAAAAAATAATAAAGGACGTACCGAATAAGATCACAAGCATTTGAATGAATCGTTCTGCGGCATACCGTTTCACAAAAAGCCCCTCCTTTCCGCTGAAAGGGCAAAATCCCCAGGATGCACCGGGTATTTTGCCCAACCGTTCTATTGAATTGAGACATTTGAGAGACTTGAACTGATTCCAGAATAATTATCAGGCTCAAGCCCTTTTATTTTTCCGCTGACCGCCCTTGCGCTCTGACGGTAATGAATCAGAATGTAAGGCGGGTTTTCCCCGAGCTCCCGGTACAGCTGGTGATAAATCTCTTTTCTTTTGCTGATATCAAGCGTGCCGGCTCCTTTCTCTATCAGCCGGTCCGCTTTCGGATTGGAATATCCTGTTACATTATTGGGATGGCCGGAAGCCAGCTTTTCCACCGTGTCATTCGGATCAAGAATCTGCGAGGTGGAAACGGCGGCAAGGTCATATTGTTTGTCATTTATTTTCGCTACTTCTGTATTAAAATCCATCACTTCCGGTTTTAATGAGATTCCGATGTCCGCGTAATTTTCTTTCGCGATCGGGATGAAATCATCATCCGCTTTAGACGTGTAATAGCTGATTTCAAGCTTTTTGCCGTTTTTTTCACGTACACCGTCTTTACCCGTTTTCCAGCCCGCTTCATCGAGAAGCTTTTTGGCTTTTTCAGGGTTAAACGCGTACCGATTGACACCTTTGTCATCATAAGCCCACGAAACCGGAGACACCGGCACATTCGCGACTTCTCCGTAGCGTTTAAAGCGGACATCGACGATTTTTTGACGGTCAAGTCCGGAAATAAGCGCCTGGGACACTTTCTTATCTTGAAAAGGAGGACGCTTGTGATTGACGTACACAAGCCCGTAATCATTCACGACAGATACGCTTATATTGGCAAAACCGAGACTTTTTAAATGCTGAACCGTATCATCATCAGGTGAGAAAGAAGCGTAATCAAGGTCACCCGTTTCAAACAGCTGAAGGGAAGTTGACGGATCGATAATTTTATAAATCAGCTTTTCGGTTTTTGGTTTTCCTGCATAATAGTGTTCATTAGCCTGATAGCGTATTTCCTGTCCCGGAAGGTATTCTGTAAATTGATAAGGTCCCGCTCCGAACGGTTTGGCATAAAGCTCTTTTAAATAATCCAGTTTGCCGAATTGATAATTCTTTCCGTAGTAGGCTTCTGACAGCACCTGCCCGCCTAAAAGAAGCAGCGACTTCGCACTGACTTTCTCAGTCGTGATTTGAATGGTTCTGTCATCAAGGACGCGAATGCCCTCTATCGTCTTTGCCTTTCCTTCCTTGTAAGCCTTACCGCCTTTAATATAGGCCGTGGTGATATCTTCATAGCCCGCGTATGCAGGATCATGCAGCAGTGTTAAAGTGAATGCGGCATCCTTTGCGGTCAGCGGTGAACCGTCGCTGAAAACGAGATTTTTTCTTAAACGGAACGTGTATGTAAGCTGATCTTTGGAAATTTTCCAGCTTTCCGCAAGAGCCGGGGCAGGCTTCCCCGTTTTATCCAGTTTGACTAACGGTTCAAAAATAGGATCTGTCGCATTTCCGTCCCAGCCGTTTTCATAAAAGTAGGGCAGAAACACGCCGCCCGGCGCGGAAATCCCAGCAACAAAAGTGTCAGTTCTGGCTTTCGATTTAGCGGGAATGGCCGCCGGATGAGAAGCTTTAAATTCCTTTGTCTTGACATGGGCAATACGTGTTTCTTCCTTTTTATCCGCCGCAGATGACGGTTCTTCCCCGGCGCTCCCTAACGCGCACCCTGATAACATGATGGATACCGACAGCGCGAGTACCGTTGTTTTTATCCTCCATTTTCTCTCCTTCATCTTTATCGAACCCCCGCATGCTTTTCATCTATCTTTATATAAATCTGCTCCATCTGTTCCTCATTTCTCATAATCTCCCGTTTGTTTTTCTCTACAAGCAGTTCGAAATTCAATGTGTATTTTCTGTACTTTTTTCGTTTTTTGCTCTTTTTGCGCACATGTGATACCTTTTTTAACGCCACTTTTCATCCCTCCGCTTTTCATTTCATTCAATGACTTTCACGCAAAAAAGGCCCTTATCTGTTTAAAAGATAAGAGCCTTCGGTGATCCGATCAGCCATCGTTTGGAAATATGTAATGATTATGTTAATTCATACAATACCTACCTGTCAACTATAATTTAAAATATCGTTTCCTTCCGGGGGTTTTCCTCATACACTCTCTCATTTTTCCGCATATGCTAGAAAACATAGCAGATTACAAGTGAAAGTGAGTGAGAATGTGGAAAAGACAACATTGACCGGTCGCATCGTCAAAAAAGATGACCCGGACTATAATGCTGCAAGAACCAATATCAATTTAAGCCTGCAAAGATATCCAGACATCATTGTGTTTTGTCAAAACAAACATGACGCTCTCAATGCGGTGAGATGGGCACGTGAGAACAATGTGCCTTTCCGTATCAGAGGCGGAAGACACAGCTACGAAAATTTTTCCCTGTTAAATGACGGACTAGTCATTGATCTCAGTGAAATGAAGAAAATAAGAGTAAATGAGGATAAGCGGCTGGTCTCGATTGAAGCGGGAGCCGAATTGGGGGAGGTCTACCGGACACTCTGGCGGTACGGCTTGACCCTTCCTGCGGGAACCATTGCGAATGTGGGAATCACAGGGCTGACGCTCGGGGGAGGAATCGGATATTTAACAAGGACAGCCGGACTTACTTGCGATCGTCTCCTCCAGCTCGAAATGATCATAGCGGACGAAAAAGCGGGTGCTGACTTGATCACAGTCAACCGCTCAAAGCACTCTGATCTATTTTGGGCGTCTCAGGGAGGAGGGGGAGGCAACTTCGGCATTGTCACATCCATGATGTTTAAAGCCGTGCCGATCTCGTGCGTGTCTGTTTTTTCTGTCACTTGGGGCTGGGATGATTTTGAGGAAGTATTTAACACATGGCAGCGCTGGGCTCCATTTACAGACAACCGGCTTACCTCATCAATTCAGTTTTGGCCTAAGGAAGTCAACCGCATAGAAGCGCTCGGTCAATTTACCGGGACAAAGGATGAGCTGAAAGAACTGCTGGCTCCGTTAATGAAAGCGGGAAAACCGGCAAGCGGCATGGTCAAGACAGTGCCATTTATTAAAGCGGCAGCCTTTTTTAACAGCCCGGGAGGCAATCAGCCGCAAAAGATGAAGCGGTCAGGATCCTTTATTGAAAAACCATTATCAACACGCGCGATTTCCACTTTAAAGCGCTATTTAGAGCACGCTCCGAACGAAAACGCCAGTGTGTGGCAGCAATCTCTCGGCGGGGCGGCCGGACGGATCGCTCCTGACCAAACGGCATTCTACTATCGCAACGCAATCATTGCCCAAGAATATATTACAACTTGGACATCTGCTGAAGAAGAAAGACAAAATGTCCGCTGGATCGAAGGACTGAGAACGTCCCTATCAAGAGAAACGATGGGAGATTACGTGAATTGGCCTGATAGAGAAATCAGAAACTGGCTGCAAACGTATTACGGAGAAAATGTTCACCGCCTCCGTCAAGTCAAAACGAAATATGATCCGGAAAATATATTCCGATTTGAGCAGAGCATTCCGCCGCTTCGCCGTTCACCGTTTTTCTAAAAAAGATGAAGATGGGCAAACTCCATCTTCATCTTTTCTTTTATTGATATAAGTGGCTTCCCTTCTCTGCAAACTCTTTTGCTTTTTCTTTCAGCCCTTCATTGACGGCCTCGTCTTCAGTAAGTCCGTTTTCCTTCGCATAATCACGAATATCCTGAGAAATTCTCATGCTGCAGAACTTCGGACCGCACATCGAACAGAAGTGAGCCGTTTTTGCGCCTTCAGCCGGCAGCGTTTCATCATGATATTCGATTGCTCTTTCAGGATCAAGCGACAAATGAAATTGATCACGCCACCGGAATTCAAACCGCGCCTTAGACAGAGCATCGTCACGGATCTGTGCACCCGGATGCCCTTTAGCAAGGTCTGCGGCATGTGCCGCGATTTTGTACGTAATGACGCCTTCTCTTACATCATCACGATTCGGCAGCCCCAAATGCTCCTTCGGCGTGACATAGCAAAGCATCGCCGTCCCGTACCAGCCGATCATCGCCGCGCCGATTGCTGAAGTAATGTGGTCATAACCCGGAGCGATATCCGTCGTTAATGGCCCGAGCGTGTAAAAAGGCGCCTCTTTACAAATTTCCAGCTGCCTGTCCATGTTTTCCTTAATTTTATGCATCGGCACATGACCCGGTCCTTCGATCATCACTTGCACATCGTGCTTCCACGCAATCTCCGTCAATTCTCCGAGAGTCTCCAATTCCGCAAACTGCGCTTCATCATTGGCATCCGCAATCGAACCGGGGCGAAGCCCGTCACCAAGAGAAAAAGCGATATCATAGGTCTTCATAATTTCACAAATGTCTTCAAAATGCGTGTATAGAAAGCTTTCCTGATGATGAGCCAGGCACCATTGCGCCATAATCGCCCCGCCGCGGGATACGATTCCCGTCGTGCGTTTGGCCGTTAACGGGACGTAACGAAGCAGTACGCCGGCATGGATGGTGAAATAATCCACGCCCTGCTCCGCCTGCTCAATCAATGTGTCACGATAAATGTCCCACGTTAAATCCTCGGCAATGCCATTTACTTTTTCAAGCGCCTGATAAATCGGCACCGTCCCCACAGGCACGGGACAGTTGCGGATAATCCATTCACGCGTCGTATGAATGTCTTTTCCCGTGGATAAGTCCATCATCGTATCGGCGCCCCAGCGAATCGCCCACGTCATTTTTTCGACTTCTTCTTCGATAGAAGATGTAACAGCCGAGTTGCCGATATTTGCATTGATTTTCACATGAAAATTCCGGCCGATAATCATCGGCTCGCTTTCCGGGTGGTTGACGTTAGAAGGAATAATCGCCCGTCCGCTCGCCACCTCTTCCCTGACAAATTCGGGAGACACATGCTCACGTATTGCGATAAACTCCATTTCCGGCGTAATGATGCCTTTTCTCGCATAATGCAATTGTGTTACATTTTTCCCCGGCTTGGCCCGAAGCGGTTTCCGCTGTAGGCCGGGGTATTCGGCGACACGGCCCTCTTTTTTATAACCGTTGTCTTCAGGCTTCACGGTCCGGCCATTATATTCTTCTACATCTCCGCGCCCGGTAATCCACTTTGTGCGGAGCGCCCCCAGCCCTTCATGAATATCAATCTGTACATCCGGGTCTGTATACGGCCCGCTCGTATCATAAACACGGACCGGCGCATTCTCCTCTTCCCCGAATGCCCCGGTAGTCGCACTCAGGCTGATTTCCCGCATCGGCACTCGTATATCGGGCGAAGAACCTTCTGCATAAACCTTTTTACTGCCGGAAAAACTCGACATAATGGAAATGTTCGCTTGCTGTACTGATTGATTTTGCATACAAATCTCTCCTTTATCATTTGAATAACAGAACCAAGCTCAGCACCAGCACAAAAAAACCGGGTTCAAAGAAGAACCCGGTTTTGCAGTCAGAAAGAAACTATTATTGTTTTCATCAACAATAATAAAACCTTTACTTCCCCACGCTGGTACGAACCAGATCAGGTCCAAAGGGTTAAGAAGCCGCCGCTTCTCTCTCAGCCCGCTCAGACGGGCACCCCCAGTAACTATTGATTTCGCTCTCATCGTAACATAAGTTGTGTACAAAAAAAGCATATTATCAAAATTCAGATAACGGAACAGTCATAAGCTCTGTTTCCCGAACGCCTTCTTCGGTATTAAAAACCCGATAACCCTTTGCGGTTTCCCGGGAAGAGACAGCCCGGAACAGCTGACCGTCTTTATAATGAAGCGCAGCGCCGTCATCAGCGGCATAGCCCTCCCTGAGTTTCTTTTCTGAAATCAGACGGTGATACACCGGCCGGCGCTCCGCTTCTCCGTCATAGTGCGGACAAAAGCTTCCCGGCAAAAATCCTAAAGCTCTTAACTCTCTCAAATCTCCAGCCGAATCCGTCAATCCTTCTTCATACCAGCAAATCGCCCCGGCGCTGAGACCCGCCAACATGATGCCGTTTTCCCAAGCCTCACGAAGAATAAGGTCAAGCCCCCACTCTTTCCATAAGACAAGCATATTGCGCGTATTTCCGCCGCCGACATATATAATATCTTTCTTCATGAGAAAGGATCTGAGATCAGAACCCGGCGGTTTAAACAGCGACAAGTGATCCGGCTCACACCGCAGCTTTTGAAAGGCCTGATAAAACCTGCCGATATAATTTTCCGAATCTCCGCTTGCCGTCGGCAAAAAACAAACTTTCGGCTTTGACCGCGCCGCCTGCTCTAAAATATACTGATCCAGCACAAGATGATCCGGCTCCATGGAAAAGCCCCCGCCGCCCATTGCAATAATCTGCTTCAATGTCATCACCTCTTTTTTCCTCTAGTATAACAGCTCATAAAAAGGCGTTATCCCAATTTCGGATACCGCCTTTAAAAAGTATTTGTTATCTAAAAAATGAAAACACACCGTATAACACAACGGAGATCCCCGCAGCGATAAGCGCCGGAACAAGCTTCGAACGGGCATATTTCACAACATCGATCTCCAACACCGTACAGGTTGTCACCGTATTATCACTGAGAGGAGAAGCAAACGCTCCAAATGTTCCGCTCGCAAACACGGCCCCGATCGCTAATAATAAGCTGGTATGTGACTGTACCGCCAGCGTTACGCCGAGCGGCATTAATAGCCCCCAAGTCCCCCAGGATGACCCGATAAAATAGGATATAACAGCCCCCAGTATAAAAAGAGACGGCGCAATAAACATATGAGGGATCCATGACGTTAAATGAGAAGTAACATATTTCGAGAATCCAAGGTCTTCAGATACTGCTGTTACGGCCCAAATCAGCGATAACATAATAATAACGTTGACCAATTCGTTTCCGCCCTTAATAAAATGGGTAACAAGCTCGCCTGCATGAAAACGCTGAAACATAAAAAGAGCAAATGCTGCAATAACCGCTGCCAATAATGCGGTTAACATGACGCCAAGCATATCGCTTTTGATAAAAGCATTCAAAAACCCTTGTGCTTTTGAATGGCCGTCCCACCAGCTGAGAAAGAGTGTTAATAGCAAAAACAGCCCGATCGGAATGATTAAATTCCAAGGCCGAATCGGTGTTTCCTTAATATAAGCACGGTGCGCCGAATCCAGCTCCTCCTGCTGGTCAGCATGCTCATCACTTTTGAACATTCCCGTATGTCCACCGTGAATATCTGAGATCGTCCCTGTTTCCATGTTGAATGAACCTGATCCTTTTGAAAGCAACACACCCCTGTTCCGCGGAATCGGTTCCGTATTTTTGTTATGTTTGCGAGCAGAAGTTTGTCCGCTCTTTTCTGTTTTTTCTAAGCTTTCGTCCGCTTTTTGTTTCTTAAAAAAGCAGTAATAAATTCCGACTACTATAATCACAATGGAGAAAAAATTGAAGGGAATACTTTTCACATACACCGTGTAAGCCGGCTGATCTATCCCTGACGTTTTAAGGGCCTGTCCGATAATGGAAACCATGTAGCCGACAAATGCCGTTGCTATCGGAATCAAGGCAATGACAGGGTTTGCCGTAAACTCAATGGCATACGCAATTTTCTGTTTCGACAGATCCAGACGCTTGCTTAAAGCTTTCATGATCGGTGCAATTGTGACGATGCGAAAGTCCGGTTCACTGAACGTGCCAAATGTCGACAGCCATGCAAGCAGCATCGCACCTTTTTTGGTTTTAACTTTTTTACTGATCAAATGGACGAATCCTTTTATCCCGCCGGTCAGCTTTATAATCCCTACAAGGCCGGCAAATGAATATAGAAACACAATGATTCTAATATTATTGGTGACGACAATGTTGCTGATGACATATTGAACCATATGTTCAATCCCGCCAAGCAAGCTGGGATGCAAAAGATAGCTTCCGACCAGCAAACCGACAAACAGACCGGACTGCACTTGCTTTGTAATGATTGAAATGGGAATGACCAGAATAAATGGGATAAGACAAGCCCAAGTCCCTTCCATAAAAAACACCTCTTTCAAAGAACTTGTTGTTAGTATCTTTGAAAAAAGCGTATTTATACAATCAGCAGGTATCATGTTTTCACAAGCCTTGGAGGATATTTTCACACAACAAAAAAGGCTTCTACATATTGTAGAAGCCTTTGTATACCGGTGGCCGGGGTCGAACCGGCACTCCAGAAGGAACACGATTTTGAGTCGTGCGCGTCTGCCAATTCCGCCACACCGGCATGTAATTCGTCGTGTTCAACCGACGTATATAAATATAACATGTATTTCATAAAACGTCAACGGTTTTAGCAAAGTTTTTTAAATGGTAATGCAGTATATACGATACAAGCAAGAAACTGATATTGATAGTCATTACGTTTTTATTATATAAAAAAAGTGATCTGCAATATGCAAATCACTCTCATATATGTTTTATAATGTGAAAACTGATGACCAATTTAACATAGTTCGTTCAAAGTTAAATTGGTGCCGAGGGCCGGACTTGAACCGGCACGGTAGTCACCTACCGCAGGATTTTAAGTCCTGTGTGTCTGCCAATTCCACCACCCCGGCAATAGAAAGGCGACACCCGGATTCGAACCGGGGATAAAGGTTTTGCAGACCTCTGCCTTACCACTTGGCTATGCCGCCGTAATTTGGAGCGGAAGACGGGATTCGAACCCGCGACCCCCACCTTGGCAAGGTGATGTTCTACCACTGAACTACTTCCGCAACATGTAAAAGAACTTAATACATCTTATGCTGTTGTTTTAAAAAAATGCAACTGGGCTAGCTGGATTCGAACCAACGCATGACGGAGTCAAAGTCCGTTGCCTTACCGCTTGGCTATAGCCCAATGATAAAATGGGGCGATTGATGGGAATCGAACCCACGAGTGCCAGAGCCACAATCTGGTGCGTTAACCACTTCGCCACAACCGCCATAATCTGAAGATGAATAAATAAAATAGTGGCAGGGGCAGTAGGAATCGAACCCACACCGGAGGTTTTGGAGACCTCTGTTCTACCGTTAAACTATGCCCCTATTTATAAAATGGTGGAGGGGGGCAGATTCGAACTGCCGAACCCTGAGGGAGCGGATTTACAGTCCGCCGCGTTTAGCCACTTCGCTACCCCTCCATCATTTAGAGTGCCGGCCAGAGGACTTGAACCCCCAACCTACTGATTACAAGTCAGTTGCTCTACCAATTGAGCTAGACCGGCAAATGGTGGCTCGGGACGGAATCGAACCGCCGACACACGGATTTTCAGTCCGTTGCTCTACCAACTGAGCTACCGAGCCTTTTTATAAATGGCGGTCCGGACGGGACTCGAACCCGCGACCTCCTGCGTGACAGGCAGGCATTCTAACCAACTGAACTACCGGACCATTTTTTTGGTTGCGGGGGCAGGATTTGAACCTGCGACCTTCGGGTTATGAGCCCGACGAGCTACCGAACTGCTCCACCCCGCGATGATAATGGTGGAGGATGACGGGCTCGAACCGCCGACCCTCTGCTTGTAAGGCAGATGCTCTCCCAGCTGAGCTAATCCTCCATCATATAAGTGACCCGTACGGGATTCGAACCCGTGTTACCGCCGTGAAAGGGCGGTGTCTTAACCGCTTGACCAACGGGCCCTGGTATTTTTTCGTTTGTTATGTATTGATAATTAGTGGCGGAGAGCAAGGGATTCGAACCCTTGAGACGGGGTTA